>NZ_CP152023.1:885000-3765831 GCF_038627835.1 Bacillus sp. FSL M7-0307
CGACCCCGGCCACCGGTATCTATTAAAAGTTTCATGATTGGTTTTTACCGTAAACATAACGTTTCACCCTCGTGGTGAAACGTTTTTTTGTGGTTTAAATGAGTTATTTAGATAAAAATAGAAACCTATTAGAAAATAAATAGCATGTACTTCTTTTAGCAGAATAATCTTTAGATGATTTGCAACATTTGATAAGATACATTTAACCATGTAAGGAAACAAAATGGGGCAGCACATTCACATAAAACAGTGTGCTACCTTTGTGTAACTAAATGAATATTCGTGGGTACATACACATCTTTAGTTGACATCATCATTGTGACCCAGTTTGAGGGGAGAATTTATGAAAAAACAAAATGATCATGAGGAGTTATTGACAGGTGGAAATGTCTCGAACGTATATCGTTCGGGAGATACGGTTCGCAGAGAGGTAAAGTCAGACAATATGAATATACAAAAGCTGCTAAAGCATTTAGAAAAAAAGAATTTCTCCTATGCTCCAACATTTTTAGGGGTTGATGAAAAAGGTAGAGAGATCTTGTCCTTCATTGAAGGTGTAGCCGGTCATGATCCCTTAAAAGAATACATGTGCTCTCACAATGCTTTAAAAGAAATAGCGAGAATGCTTAGACTGTATCATGATGCTGTTAATGATTTTCCCATTTCAGACGATTGGGAACGAATGGACAATACGCCTAATAACATAGAGGTTGTGTGCCATAATGATTTTGCGATGTACAACATCATTTTCAACAATAAAAAGCCAGTGGGGATCATTGATTTTGATGTAGCTGCTCCTGGCCCAAGGCTTTGGGATATTGCATATACCCTTTATACATGTGTGCCCCTCAGTAGACTTTTTCGTACTGAAACAGGGGAGGTCGTAAATTATCATTCATTAGAACATGCAGGCCATATAAAGTATAGAGTCAAACTGTTTTTTGAAGCTTATGGTGAGGACATAGCAGAAGATTATGTGGATATGGTGCTGCTGCGTTTAGAAGGTTTATGTCAATACATGAAGCGAAAAGCGAGTGAAGGGGATAGAGCCTTTCAAAAAATGATTCATGAGGGGCACCTTGAACATTATCAAAAAGACATACAATTCATTCATGAACACAGAAAAGAATGGATATGAGGATGCCAAGGGTTTTATAAAAGAAAAAGGACAACTCATCTTTTTACTAGTTTCATGTGGATGTTACAATTGGTTATAATAGTTCAATAGAATGAATGTAAAGAGGCGGAGTTGTTATCTTGCAAACGAAGACGATACTACAGACTATTATTGAAGATGAGCGATCACATGATTATCCGCTTTTTAGACAGTACTGTGTCAGGAAAGAACAGGGTCTGCGTAAAGATGCGTTAAAGGTTCTTCAGTCTTTTGTTGAAGAGATGAATAAGAACGAATTTACAGCACGGCGTTCATTTGTTGCTTGGCTGTTTGATTACATTGAACGTTTTGAGGATGGTCATCATTTGCTTGTGTATCCATTGGTAAATGGGGTGATCCGCCCTGTTCTTCAAGAGTGGGAAAATATTGATCCAATGGATGTGAGACCGTATCGCTGGCAAGGCTTGTTTGTGCATCAGGGGGAAGGGCTGCCCTATTTATTGAAGGCACTAGAGCTGGGAGGCAGCAAAGAGCAGCGAGTGATTGTTCAAATTTGCGAAACCTATTTCTCGGCTTTGTGGTATTCGTTTCATCATATACATGAAGATCTTTATTTAAGCACCTATGAGAAAGATCATGAGCGAATTCAAGGGATTCAAGATGTCATGAAACTGATCGAAGATAAAAAGGTTCAAACCAATGTTGAAAAACTAGCAGTCTACTATAACCAGCTTTTATCGGACTGGAAGGAATTTCAGCAGACGGAGACAAGAGGCTTTGTGAAATGGTGTGCGGATCGTAATAAGCCCTATGAGTGGGTACAGACATTTTACTATCACCGATAGTTGTTTTTCATAAGAAAAAGGCTGGGGTCAACCCTGCCTTTTTTATTTATGCCATATTCTTTCTATTTCTACATGGTCTGCTTTAAAATATTTCAGGATGTAGACATCTGGATTGCTTAGTTGTTCCCACTCCTTGAATCCAATTGCGGGATCGGCGTATTTTAGAAGCAGGCTCATAATATTGCCATGAGTGGCGAATAAAGTATGATCTCTTCCTAATTTTATTTGTTCATAGAGTGCCTCTACAATACGATTCATCGCTTCTTGGCTCGACTCTCCGCCTTCACAGGTCATATGCATGTCCGAAAAACTGAGCTTTAGTTTTTCATACCAATCTTCCATTGGTTTTCTGCTTAACTTACGTTCAGAGAGACGCTTATCAATTTGTACCTTGATCTGTTTGGCATGAGCAAGGGGCTCAGCGGTTTGGATCGCTCGTTTATAAGGACTTGAGATGATCTGATTGAGCTGAATGCCGGAAAAAAGCTGTGCGAGTTCATGCGATTGTGTGATGCCTTGAGTCGTTAAAGACGCATCCTCGGATTGTCCATCTGCTTGACAGTGTCTGACGAAATAATATGTCTTCATAGGGTGTACACCTTCCTCTAAGTATAAAAAAATCATCCAATATTGGATGAGGGTTCACGAAAGTTTAGGTTCTATTTGTTCGTGTCTGCTTCTTTGTATGGATCTATGAGTTTGGAGGTTAGGTCTAAGTTGAACAAAAAATCATCTATGGTGTCTGTGCCAAAGGGAAGGGTGGAAAAATTAATTGGGATGCTGTCTTCTTGCGTATCTGAAGTAATCGGCTGTTTGTGCTGCTTTTTTCTCCAGTTCTTAAACAAGCGCATGTGAGGCCCCCTTTTCTAAAAAAAGATGGATTTATACATAATATACGGGGAGAGTTGTCCGAGCGTCAATTGTTTTCTTCAAAAGGATTTATTACATTTGTACGGAAAGAGCCACAGCTAAGTGCGGATCTTTCCGTGTTTTGACGTGGCACGGTGTATGGCTTGTTGTACCTTTCGTTCGCATCTGATGTTGTATGGCTTCTTATGGAGTTTACTCGTCTTAAATTGACCAATTACACGGCGGACTCCTTGATCATAAATGATCAGCTCTCTGTTCGTTTGATCATTTAATAACGCTTGAAACCAGCTGTGTTTTTTTAGCTGTGCTGCATTCCGTGATATATCTTCTTCATCTACCTGTAGAAAAGGGATATACAGAGCAAGATTGAAGATGTCTAAAATGAATCCCATATCACTAGCCCCCTTCATATCGTTTATTACGTTTAGAAAGGGGAATGGTTCCTTTCAATTGGTTTTAAAAACAATCCCAGTGCATGAACCATTCTTTATTGTCTTTGTCGTAATAGAAATACATCGTGCCGTTATCACCAATCATGAACCGAGGTTTTTCTTCTGAGGCGATTTGTAGCATGAATTCTCCTGACATCTGGTGGGGAGGAGATTGGATGTAAGCTCCGTATCCACCGATTTTTGTGAACGAGTAATTTGAGTAATGCTCGAAGAAATGATCTGTCGCTTCTTCACTTTCATTAACCTCTGATAAGTCAACGTATGACCAAGCTTCCTCCCAGCATGGATAATCCGGTTGTTCCCCTTCGAGCCACTCTATCTGGAAAGGTTTCATTCCTTTCACTTCTTCAGGGGTCTCAGCGATTTCTAATCCTTCCATTGATGAATATTCAATGAGTTTCCAGCCCTCACCGTTTTTGGCGATATCGATCGGAAGGGTTTTCTTGTTGATGAAAATTTGAATCAACTTACATTCATCAAAGCCGTTCATTCCCCCTGGTACTTCGGGTAAATACATTTGTAAAATGGGGATCATAGCTCCATCTTGATCTGCCGGCCACCCTTTATCACGTTGGATGAAAAAATGACCAGCAAACCAGCTGTACTTAGATGGATCAGGGCGAAACCCGCCTATTTTGGCTACAATAGGTGTTTTTCCTAGTTGATTTAATTCGTCAAAAGCTTTGATCTTCATTTATCCATCCCCCATTCTTTAGCCAGCAATGTGTGCATCTTGGAACGTTCCATTCATATTGCCAGAGACAATGATGACATGTCCCCAAAATAAATCTCCGTCATGATAGTAGGCTTCGAATTCTCCATTTGGATAAGCATGGAGGCTTTCAAGTGAGATGCGGCTGATAAATTGATCCGGTGTGATCTCTTTTGAATTTTCAGCGGAGTCGTCTTGTTCCTGCCAATCTTTTGCTAGTTCAATCAGCTGATTTGCTGCATATGACTTCATGGAGGCATCCCATGTCGTCTGCTCTTCTACGAGTTGTCTAGCCGTTTTCAGAGAGTCATTCATTTCTTCCTCTTCTTCAAGATTGAAGTAAAGAAGGCACTCCTCATTGCCCCACTGGATGGTTGTTTCAAATAAGTCTAGTCCTTTCACTAATTCAAAGGTACCCAGCTTGTCATCGTGGTAAAAGATAGGTTGTTGAGCTTCTTCTAATATTTCTTGAAGTTCCTTATCTTCAGTATCTGTATCAACAAGTGAAACGAGCATAAATTCACCTTCACCTTTACGTACTTGAAGTGTGACGATAGATTCTTTATGTAATTGCGCTTGTTTTTCCCGTAATCCCTTTTCATCTGTTAACCAGCACAGTCTCACTTTTTCGGTTATGATGCGGTCTTTTTCCTTCCATGCAATGAGTGGGATTGAAGCAGTCCAAAGAGTTTCTTTTCCTGCTTTTCCTGCTTTTCCTGCGCCGACTCCAGAAGGTCCTGTAACAGCCATGATGTCTATCACTTCTTCTGAGAATCTTTGTTCAAATATGTTGATTTGTTTGTTTGATTTCATAGGATGTCCCCCAGCTTGATTTATTTGATGGAGCTATACCTTTATCACACCGTACATTGGCAGGGGAAATCAAGCTTTTTTTGCTTAAAACTGTTTTTTAGGTTTGTGGTAGCAGAGAGGATACATGGATTGCTGGAGGTTGAGTCACAATAAAAAAGCAAATTGGTTCGGATTTTGTATAAATTTGGCTAAGTGAGTCAAAAAGCCTAGGTGATTCTTCCTTTTCTTTATAATTACTTTGACACGATTAGATGAAAAAAGTAAAGTAGTACTGAGTGATTTACAAAACCTTCATCATTCTCTGAAACATGAAGCGGCAGTAAATTTAATGTAAATGGATATTTTTCCTTTTATTTACTCGTATTTTTTTTGAAACTTATGATGCTTCTTATTCGTTATATTAAAGGAGCACATGTAACCTGCGGAGAAAAGAGCATCGGAATGCTTGGTGCAGAAGATTTACATTTGCAAAATCAATGTAAATTTTTTATGATTTCATTTATATCAGATCGAAAATAAGAAAGAAGAGGTTTTATGAAAAAAATATTTGCGAACAAATATAGCTTTTTTGTTTTGGCTGTTCTTCTATTTTGGGCAAAATCGTACACAGCTTACAAAATGGATTTTAATTTAGGAGTGAAGGGATCTTTTCAAGAGGGTCTTCTCTTATTAAATCCATTTAGTTCAGCCATCGTGTTTTTAGGACTTGCTCTCTTTTTGAAGGGGCGTAAATCGGCCATTGTTTTAATTGTCATTGATTTTATTATGACCGCACTTTTATATGCGAATGTAGCGTACTATCGTTTCTTTGATGATTTTTTAACATTCCCGACAATGAAACAAGCCGGTAATCTTGGGGGAGGTATGACTGGCGGTGTGTTAGCAAGTATTAAGCCGCATGACCTTTTGTACTTCCTTGATATCATCATTTTAATTGCAATTGTCATTTGGAGACCAGAAGTGAAGAAGTTCCAAATGAAAAAAACTTTCGCACTGCTGATTGTCGCTGCAGGTGTTGGACTGTTCTTCGTTAACCTACACTTAGCTGAAAAAGATCGTCCAGAATTATTGACGAGAACATTTGATCATAAGTATATTGTGAAATATTTAGGTGTTTATAACTATGCGATTTATGACGGCGTGCAAACCGCACAAAATGCAACGCAGGTAGCAAATGCGAGCAGTGATGATTTAACGGATGTTGTGAACTATACAACCTCTCACTATGCGAAACCAAATGCAGAATATTTTGGTCAAGCAAAAGGGAAAAACATCATCAAAATCCATTTAGAAAGCTTCCAGTCATTTTTAATTGACTACAAGTTAAATGGAGAAGAAGTGACGCCGTTTTTAAACAAACTAGCTCATGGAAAAGAAGATTTTACGTATTTTGATAACTTCTTCCACCAGACTGGTCAAGGGAAGACTTCTGATGCTGAGCTCATGATGGATAATAGTATGTTTGGCTTGCCAGAGGGTGCAGCGTTTGTGACAAAAGGTGAAAATACCTTCCAATCACTTCCTGCCATCTTAGATCAAAAAGCAGGCTATACGAGTGCAGTGCTTCACGGGGATTATAAATCTTTCTGGAACCGTGACACGATTTATAAACATATGGGAATTGATCAATTCTTCGATGCATCTTATTACAACATGGATGAAGAAAACCTTGTAAACATGGGTCTGAAGGATAAACCGTTCTTTAAAGAATCAATTCCAATGTTAGAATCAATGAAAAAGCCATTTTATGCACACTTAATGACATTGACCAACCATTATCCATTTAATTTAGATGAGAAAGATGCGACAATCGCTAAAGCAACAACTGGCGATAAAACAGTGGATAATTATTTCCAAACAGCGAGATACTTGGATGAGTCATTAGAACAATTCTTTAAGGACTTGAAAAAATCAGGTCTGTATAAAGACTCAGTGATTCTATTATATGGTGACCATAACGGTATTTCTGAAAACCATAACCGTGCAATGAGTGAGATTCAAGGGAAAGAAATTACGCCATATCAAAATGCACAAAATCAGCGTGTACCGCTCATGATTCGGATCCCTGGTAAACAAGGCGGCGTGAATCATACGTATGGCGGTGAAGTAGACGTGATGCCGACGCTTCTTCATTTGCAGGGTATTGATTCAAACGAGTTTGTGAATTTTGGGACAGATCTATTTTCTAAAAAGCATGATCAAACTGTTGCATTCCGTAACGGAAACTATGTGACACCAAAATATACCCTTGTAGATAATACCGTCTACGATACAAAAACGGGTAAAGTTGTGAAACAAAACAAAAAGACAGAAGCGATTAAAGCCCGTGTTGATAATCAGTTAAGCCTTTCAGATAAAGTGCTGTACAGGGATCTTCTTCGATTCCATAAGCTATCTGATTTTAAACCAGTGAATCCATCTGATTATTTCTATGGTAAAACAAACAAAGAGACAGAAGCGGATTCTTCTGCTAACTAACTGAGTTTTGGGCAAGCACAGAAAGGTGCTTGCCTTTTTCTCTCTTACAGCTTGATTTGTTGGCAAAATATGTTTATATTTAGGGAGAAACAAGCGTGGCGCTAGCGGTCAGCTGGCGATAACTCATTTTGTCCTAGGGGATTTCAGGAGGAGCTTATGACAACAAATACAAAAACACAAAAAAAGAAATCAGAATTATGGGGCTGGATCAAAGCCATCTTAATCGCATTTATTGCTGTTTTTATCATTCGTAACTTTTTATTCGCACCGTATATTGTAAAGGGGACTTCTATGGAACCGACACTGCATAATACAGAGCGGGTGTTTGTGAATAAAACAGTGGATTACTTCGGCGATTATAAACGCGGACAGATCATTGTTCTTGATGGGGAAGACCGCAGTACTCACTATGTGAAACGATTGATTGGTTTACCTGGTGATAAAATCGAAATGAAAAATGACCAGCTATATGTGAACGGTCAAAAAGTGGCGGAGCCTTATTTAGCATCAAACAAAAAGAAAGCTGCCGCAGATGGCACCTTGCTGACACCTGATTTTGGTCCTCTTACAGTCCCTAAAGGAAAGTACTTTGTCATGGGTGACAACCGCCAAAACTCAATGGACAGTCGCAACGGTTTAGGTCTTTTTACAAAGAGTGATATTCAAGGGACAACATCATTCGTGTTTTATCCCTTCCAAGATATTCGATTAATCAATCACTAATCAATAAGAAAAAGCACACAGGCGTGTGCTTTTTTTGTTTGGTTAAGACTGGCT
This sequence comes from Bacillus sp. FSL M7-0307, assembly GCF_038627835.1. Classification (NCBI taxonomy): domain Bacteria; kingdom Bacillati; phylum Bacillota; class Bacilli; order Caryophanales; family Bacillaceae; genus Bacillus; species Bacillus sp. FSL M7-0307. Next base: position 893,065 of record NZ_CP152023.1, read on the forward strand.
TTTTGAAATCGCCTGTTCTAGATCTGCCAGAATATCTTCAATCGCTTCTGTTCCAACAGATAAACGAATAAGTTCTGGTGTCACCCCTGTGGCTTTTTGCTCTGCTTCACTTAATTGCTGATGCGTTGTGCTGGCAGGGTGGATGATGAGTGACTTAGAGTCGCCTACGTTTGCAAGATGTGAGAAAAGCTGAACCGAATCAATGAGTTTTTTTCCTGCGTCTTTGCCACCTTTAATGCCGAATGTGAGGATGGCGCCTTGTCCTTTTGGTAAATAAGTTTGAGCCAGCTCAAAGGATTCATGGCCTTCAAGACCTGGATAGCTGACCCATTCTACAAGAGGATGATCTTGTAAAAATTGTGCTGTCTTCAATGCATTTTCACTGTGGCGTTCAAGGCGAAGATGCAATGTTTCTAAGCCTTGCAAGAGTAAAAATGAGTTGAATGGTGATAAAGCCGCCCCTAGATCACGTAAGAGCTGTACACGTGCTTTTGTGATATAAGCTGCTTCGCCAATCGCTTCCGTATACGTCAGACCATGATAGCTAGGGTCTGGTTCCGTCAGGCCTTTGAACTTATCACTATCACTCCAAGGAAACTTGCCGCTGTCGACGATGACTCCGCCAATGGATGTGCCATGGCCGCCGATGAATTTCGTCGCTGAATGGACAACAATGTCTGCGCCAAATTCAATCGGTCTTAACAAATAAGGGCTGGCAAGTGTGTTATCCACAATTAGAGGGATATGGTGCTTGTGTGCAATGGCTGATACGGCTTCAATATGTAAAATGTCGCCTTTTGGATTCCCGATGCTTTCTGCATACACTGCTTTTGTTTTATCTGTAATGGCTGCTTCAAGTTCTTCAAGGTTTGAGGAATCCACAAATTTCACTGTAATTCCGAGCTTTTTTAATGTATGAGCAAATAAATTATATGTGCCGCCATACAGACTGCTGGAGGATACGATTTCGTCACCAGCTCCTGCAATGTTTAAAATGGAGTAAGTGGTCGCTGCTTGTCCTGAGGAGACAGCAAGTGCACCAATTCCACCTTCAAGCTCAGCGATCCGTTTTTCAAACACATCATTTGTCGGGTTCATAATACGTGAATAAATATTACCGGGTTCCTGAAGGCCAAATAAATTCGCCGCATGCTCACTATCTCTAAAACCGAAAGAGCTTGTTTGGTAAATAGGTACAGCTCTTGAATAGGTGGCTGAATCCAGTTCTTGACCTGCGTGTATTGCTTTTGTTTCTAAACGAAATTGAAGTTCTTCTGACATGTGTGTATCCTCCTTTTGTTAGATAAAACCAACTACTTTAATAAGAAATATTTAATAAGACTATAAATCTTGTTTAGTGCCCGGTCAATCATTTTTTAGATAAATCTGAAAAAACAATAAATATAGTTGACATGTCGGAATAGTATGTATTAACATAAGCATACTGAAAATACCAACAAGAATCGCTGATCGGTCAACCGAAGGCTCGTTCACTCAGGCATGAGTGAAGGGCCTTTTTTTATTTTAATCAGGAGGGAAGTTGAAGATGGAGAAAAAGAAAAAACGAAAAAAATACAGAAAACATATGGATATCACATTAGACATTTTGATTGAGCGTAACAAATATGAGATTTACAGCAATCAAGAACGAATAGAAGCCATTTACGATCGTATTGATGAAAAACATACAAGGTCGAAATAACCATTTTATAAAATGTAGTTGATTTATAGGAATAATATGATTTAGGATGGTGCTAACAACTCAATATGAAAAGCTGATCGGACAAAACGAAGGCTCTTATCTCTCTTTTGGGATAAGGGCCTTTCTGTGTATCTATCTGATGACAAGAGGAGTGAACTTGCATTGACTATTTCCGTTGATATTGTGGATAAGTCTTTTTGGAAAGACAAACAAACCATTCAAGTGCTTGAAAACGTAAGGCTCACCATCGTTCCTGGTGAATTCGTGACGGTGATTGGTCCGAGCGGTTGCGGGAAAAGTACATTGCTGAAGATGATTGGAGGGCTTGATACAGATTATGATGGGCAGATCGTGATAGGAGAAAGGCGTGTGACAGAACCAGGAATGAAACAGGGCTTTATTTTTCAAGAGCATCGCTTATTTCCATGGTTGACGGTCGAAGAAAATATCGCTGCCAATTTCAATTTAAAACAAGCAGCTGTTCGCCGCAAAGTGGATGAATTAATTGAAATTGTTCGGTTAAAAGGTTTTGAACACGCCTATCCACATGAGCTTTCAGGCGGGATGTCACAACGTGTTGCTATTGCAAGAGGACTCCTGCGTGATCCGGAGATTTTATTGCTTGATGAACCTTTTGGTGCGCTAGATGCATTTACACGGAAACACTTACAGGATGTGCTGCTGGATATTTGGCAGGAGAAAAGAACAACGATGGTGCTTGTCACTCATGATATTGACGAATCCATTTATTTAGCCAATGAAATTGTGCTGTTACAAGCAAGACCCGGCCGAATTCATAAAATCCTTCCCGTGAACTTACCATTCCCGCGGAATAGAACGTCAACAGCTTTTCAGAGCTTAAGACAAAAGGTGCTTTCAGAATTTGAGAAAACAGATGAGCTGTTACTGACGAATGGCTCAGGAATTTAAGGAGGTCAAATCGAATGAAAAGGCAAAAAAGGATCGTTCTCTTTCTGGGTATCCTCCTTGTATTAGCTGGGTGTGGTCAAGCAGCGAATGGATCAGAAGACAAGCCGAAAGAGATTCGGATTGGGATTCAGCAAAGTCTAAGCCCACTTCTTTTAGCAAAGGAAAAAGGGTGGTTTGAGCAATCATTTGAAAAAGAAGGTGTGAAAGTCAAGTGGGTGGAGTTCCAAAGTGGTCCTCCCCAATTCGAAGGGCTTGCCGCCAATCAATTAGATTTTTCACAGGTTGGTAATTCACCTGTTATAGCTGGTCAGGCAGCAGGTATTGATTTTAAGGAAATTGGTTTATCTCAGGATGGGTTAAAGGCGAATGGGATTTTAGTGAATAAGAACAGTGAGATTCAAAAAGTAGAAGATTTAAAAGGGAAAAAAATCGCCGTTGCCAAAGGAAGCAGTGGTTTTGACTTTTTATACAAAGTATTAGATCAGGCAGGTTTATCTGCAAAGGATGTCCAGATCATTCAGCTTCAGCCGGATGAGGCAATATCTGCGTTTGAAAATGGGTCAGTTGATGCTTGGTCGATCTGGGAGCCGTTCTTATCACTTGAAACGATAGAAAAGGGAGCAAAGCTACTGGTTAATGGAGAAGCGACCGATTTATATTCACCTGGATTCACACTTGTCAGAACCAAGTTTGCCGATGAACACCCTGAACTAGTGGTGCAATTTTTAAAAGTATATGACAAAGCGGTGAAATGGCAGAAAGATCATCAACAGGAAGCCATTACACTTTATGCTCGTTTGAAACAATTAGATCAGAAGGTGGTGACACAAGTATTAAACAATTCAGAGCCGCTCAATGAGCCCATTTCTAAGAAAATCATAAACGCCCAGCAGCATACAGCTGATTTTCAATATCAAACAAAGGCGATTCAGCGGAAGATTGATGTCAATCAGGTGGTAGATAATTCGTTTATTGAAAAAATGCTGAAAGAGGAGAAGAGTTGATGAAAGCTGCATCTAACCCAGCCCTTGTGACTAAAACCGAGCGAATGAAGAAAAAAAGGAGAAAAGCTTCATCCTTCATCATGTTAAAAGGACTTGTATTACCTGCTTTACTCATTGCGATTTGGCAGGGAGCTGCTGCTTCCCAAATCGTTTCTTCTACTGTACTACCTGCACCCACTGTCATTGCGGAATCTTTTCGTGAGTTGATTCGTTCCGGTGAGCTGTTTGGCCATCTTTACATCAGTCTCTACAGAGCAATATGCGGGTTTTTACTTGGGGGAGGTTTAGGACTTGTGATGGGTCTGTGTGTCGGTTTTTCTAGGAAAACCGAGCAGTATGTAGATCCGACCTTGCAAATGCTGAGAACAGTTCCTCATTTAGCGGTGACTCCTTTATTTATTCTTTGGTTTGGTTTTGATGAATCAGCGAAAATTTTATTGATTGCACTTGGGGCTTTTTTTCCGATCTATATCAATACCTTTCTAGGAATTCGCAGTGTAGATAACAAGCTGTTCGATGTGGCTCGCGCTTTAGAGTTTAATCTGTATCAAAATATCACAAAGCTCATTTTACCTGCTGCCCTTCCTCATATTCTTCTGGGCGTGAGGCTTTCATTAGGCATTGCCTGGCTTGGTTTAGTGGTGGCTGAATTGATGGGGTCGAGTAGTGGAGTCGGCTACATGATTATGGATGCAAGACAATTCTCGCAAACGGATAAAGTGTTTGTAGGGATTATCATCTTTGCGGTAGTTGGTAAGATGACTGATTCATTTGTACGGCTGTTAGAAAAGCGACTGCTCAAATGGCGCACAAGTTATCAAGGTGAAAAATAATAGGAGGCGATATGATGAATATTCTATGGTTTATTCCAACGCATGGGGATGGGCGTTATTTAGGATCATCGAAAGGGGCAAGACAGGCAGACTATCCGTATTTTAAACAAATTGCTCAAGCTGCCGATCAGCTTGGGTACACAGGGGTCTTGCTGCCTACAGGTAGATCTTGTGAAGATCCATGGCTGACAGCGGCCGCTTTAGCTGCAGAGACAACTCATTTAAAGTTTCTTGTGGCTCTTCGGCCAGGGTTGATGCAGCCGTCTGTTGCTGCTAGAATGACCTCCACATTTGATCGGCTTTCAGGCGGGAGACTGCTGATCAATGTTGTAGCGGGAGGAAGTAAAGAAGAACTTGAAGGAGACGGGCTATTCATTTCTCATGATGAACGCTATGAGGCAACAGAAGAATTTTTGACCATCTGGAAGCGGTTATTGAAAGGAGAGAATGTTCAGTTTCAAGGGAAGCATCTGCAAGCACAAAATGGACGTCTGCTATTTCCACCAGCTCAAACACCACATCCACCCGTTTTTTTTGGAGGATCATCAGAAGCAGGCATTCAAGCCGCTGCAAAACATACAGATGTTTATTTAACTTGGGGCGAGCCTCCTGCACAAGTAAAAGAGAAAATCGCACAAGTGAAAAAGCAGGCTGAAAAAGAAGGAAGAACGGTGAGGTTTGGTATTCGACTTCATGTGATCGTGAGGGAAACGGAAGATGAAGCTTGGCAAGCAGCGGAACATCTGATTCGTCATTTAGATCAAGAGACTATTGATGAGGCGCAAAAGACTTTACAAGGGATGGACTCAGTAGGGCAAAAACGAATGGTTGAATTACATCAAGGGAATAAAGAGAAGCTTGAAATTAGCCCTAATCTTTGGGCAGGCATTGGCTTAGTTAGAGGCGGGGCAGGAACAGCGCTCGTCGGGGACCCGCATACAGTAGCAGAACGTGTAATAGAATATCAGTCTCTAGGTATTGATACATTTATCTTTTCTGGTTATCCGCACTTAGAAGAATCTTATTATTTAGCAGAACTTGTTTTCCCGCTTCTCCCATTTAAAAGAAATGGTGATGCAGGACCACACGTTCCTGCTGGTGAAATTATTGGGAACAATTACTTTCCTGATACAGCCTCTGCTGCAAGTTCCTCATAAATGAAAGCAAAGCAGTCATACTTGTCGGGCTGCTTTGCTTTTTTTATAGAAAGAGAAGCAAGTAAAATGATATGTGCTGTGGAAGAAGGCAAGGGCTTTTTTCCCAACAGGTTTTCTTGTATATACATATTTTAAGAGACAAGAGAAGAAGGAAAATATGCTCACTCTTTTGTCGGAATTATCAGTTAATATGTCGTATTTGATGTGTTAACGACATATAATTAGGACTTTTATATCTGATATATCGGGGGAATTCTTTCTATCTCAAAAAAATGAAAGATTAAATAGAAGAGATGATGAAAATGAACTATTTGAAAAAAGGCAGAAAAAAGATGGTTTAATTGACATTATATGGGTTTGGTGGTTCTTACGTTGTGGTGAAAAATAGTAAAAAAGGGAGAATTTATACAGTTGAACATGAATAATTGAATAAAAAGTCACATTTTACACGAAAATATGTTCGGTCAAAAATGGGATCTTCTGTTGATGTTTGGAGTGTGACGCCTATGATACGATCATCATAAGCTGGGAGGTGAAAAGTATGACTTATGCAGCGCCGCAAGTTGACTATTCCACTATGGAACCTGCTATTATGGACCAAGCTTGGTTCTTAGTATTTGTTGCTGTCCTTCTTGGATTGGGAGCAACAGTTGTTCTAGGAGCAGCAGTTTGGTGTTTAGCAAACGGCAAGGGTAGCTTTACAGGAGCCGTTCAGTGGGAAAGTGGCTTAAAAGTCCAAATTGAATGTAAGTAGCTATACTTAGGATTCATCTTTTTACTTCTTAGATAAGACACCAGGGCTAAACCGTCTGTGGCGGGCGGTTTAGCCTGATCTGTTTTTAAAGAATATGCAGACACTTGGAGGTTATATGTTTACGATCGAGAATTTAACCAAGACGTATAAAAATAACGTGACTGCTGTCAATGATTTTCATTTGAAAATTGCCCCTCATCAAATCGTTGCTGTTGCTGGACCAAATGGATCCGGTAAAACAACGATGATTAACTGTGTACTCGGCATCATTAAGCATACAGAAGGAACCATTCATATCAAGGACGTCACAAATGATGATCCATCCTTTAAAAAACAAGTCGCCTATGTTCCAGATGATCTGCTGCTCCCTGAAGCATTGACTGGTGCTGAATATTTAGATTTTGTTTCTTCTATGTATGAATGTAAAACAATTCAAAGAAGAAATCAACTAATTGAATTGTTTGATATGGAATCAGCTTTATCAAGACCGATTGAAACCTATTCCCATGGAATGAAAAAAAAGACACAGCTGATTGCTGCCTTTATGCTTGAGAGTCAATTAGTGATCATGGATGAGCCCTTTAGAGGACTTGATATTGAAGCGGTTATAAACACAAAGAAACTAATGAAACGTTATGCCGAGCACCATGGTGCAATCTTGCTTTCAACGCATGATATGCTTTCAGCGGAAGAGCTGTGCCACAAGATCGCCATTATTTCTAAAGGAAATAAAATGGATGAAGGGACGGTTTCAGCCTTAAAAGAAAAGTATCAATCAAGCACATTGGAACAGGTGTTTCTGAAAGCTTCAATGTTAAGTGATAGGGGTGCACATTTTGATGAAATCATTAATCATTTCTAAAATGATGCTTAAAATGTGGCAGCAGGAGATGTATAAGCTCTTTGATACTCAAACGAAGCGAATCATTGTGGTCTTATTCTTTTTGTTTGCAGTCACAATGGGAGCCATCATCGGATACAGTTTTACGGGTGTCTTTATGAAGGCTTTCTTAAATGGAGATGAACGTTCACTTGGGTTGTTGGTTGTGTCGATGGCAATCAATGCATCCATTTTTACAAGCTTGTTATTTGTGCTGATCAAAGTCAGAACACCTGAACAAGACCGCTTCTCTATGCAGCTCAGCTGGTTTCCGCTGTCTACCTTTCAAAAAAGTCTTGGTTACTTCATTCCGATGGTGACAGTCGTGACAGGGCTTGTTTTATTTTTCATCGGGATCTTGCTTTTACCTAATTTTATTGCACAAGGGATCGGTATTTTCTTTATTCTTACATTCTTTTTGATGGTGCTGTTGCAATCGCTCTTTGTCTTAACACTGCTTCAGCTCATTTACAACGTGACTTATTTACTCGTACTAAAATTAAAATTACCGTTGCAAAAATTTGCAGCGATATTTGTTTTATTAGCGCTAGTTGTAGCCTATGGAATGACACATTTCGACATCAATCAAATACAGCAATCATATGTACAGTTTGATTATCATTTGATGTATTTTACAGCACCGTTTTTCTTAGCGGCACAAGGGATGTCTCCTGACGGGGTGAATTATGCGTTTTTGATCCTCTTCATCTTATTATCTGCGGGAGGCGCATTTATTTCTCTTGCTTTAATGCCAATTATGGCTGAGAAAAAAGCGTTAACCTTTCTGCACAAACTACCATTTTCATCTTCGAAAAAGTGGTCACTCATTGTAAAGGAAATAAAGTCACAAGTGAGAAATGAAGAAAATATTTTAAACTTTCTCATCCTCCTTATTGTCATTTTATTTGTCCGTTATCAGTTTGCCTTCCGCTTTGAAGGAGAAGCTTTTTTTGTCTTATGTGCGCTAGCTGGGTTAACAGCTTTTAATTCATTTGGCAATGACAAACGAATGCTTGGGATGTATAAAACGTTCGGTCTAAGGCCGTGGGAAGTGGCTCTTTATAAGTTCCTTGGGCTTTTGCTCGTTGGTGTGATCCAAATTGTTTTATTTATGATCACAACACTGACGCTCCCGGATCAGATCTGGATCGTGTTGATTGGCGCTGCTGTCTTGTGTAATGCAACGGCTCTCTTTTATGTGGTTGGTATTTTATTGCCCCTTGATCGAAATAATCCATACACAGGCATTTTCTCGTTTGGAGCGCTTATTTTAATCATGATTCCGATTGTTTTTATTGGAAACTATGTGATAGGGGAATCGAGTCAAATGCTTCAGTGGCTGCTTGTGGCAGGATTTGAATGTCTGCTCATCTTTGCCATATATAAAGGTTTTTCATGGAGGTATTCACATGATTCAACTTCTTAACAATAAGCTAAAGATTGAGCGGGTGCCGGCACTTGCACCATATGTGACTTTACAAAAAAGGCATTTGACTGATACGCAGTACGGAAGCTCACTTCCAATTAACGAAAGTGCATATCATATGTTAACGAAAGTGGATGGTCAAAGGACAGAGGCGAGTATTACGGCAGAGCTCGCCGATTTGTTTCAGGTCGATGAGTCTGTGATTGCCCGCGATTTTTATCAACTGATGATGGGGTTGAATCAGCATCACTTGCTGTCGATTCATTATCAATCGCCATATCGGACTGTCACAGCCTTCTGTCAATTTTTTAAGCAGTATCAAGTAAAGATGAAAGAGCGGTTTGACTGCACGGGTCATTCATTTCTTCACATATTGGGTACGGCTCTGCTGATGGTGACGCGCAAAATCATCTTTTTCTGGGTGCTTTTTATGATCATGGCGGGAATCGCCTTTTTATTTATTCCTGATCCATCGATTGCAGCCATTGCGATTTATTTTACGATTATTTATTTCGGATTAATTACTGGAACTGCCTTGCATGAGGCGGCGCATGGGTATGCACATCGGAAGTTCGCCGGCCGGGATGGCCCTCAAGGCTTTTTTGCGAGCGATATGATGTCTGTGAAATTTGTGAGGCCTGTTTTAGATCCGTTTCAGAAAAAACAGGTGTGGATTACACTGCTTGGTCCGCTTTTGCCGGGGCTCATTGGCGCAGCCGGAATCATTGTGACTGTTTTATTTCTAAAAGAAAATCCAATTTCGACAGGGTTTTTCATTTTTTCAATCACGTATTTTATTCAATTGCTCTACCTTCTTCCGTTTATGGGGGATGGTAAGTCTATTATGAAGCAGTTATTGCTTGGTGGAATGGGAGGACAACGATCATGAACGTTCAGGCAATGAAACAAGGTGCAATTGTTGGTAGTTTCCTAGGTTTCTTAGGTTTTCCGATGCTGACCATTGGTGTTCTGTTCTATCACTTATTTCAATCAAAAACAAATAATGAATTATTATTTAACAGTCTTGCTTTTGAGATGGAAGGTTCGTCTGCATTTACGTTCCAAATCAAACCAAACTTTTTTATTTATATGGTTGTCATTTTTGCTGTCAGTTTTCTCATTGTGGCATTCCTATCAGCCATGAAACAGAAAAAAGCGAAAGATTAGGAGAATTCTCCTAATCTTTTTTTGTATATTAAACCAAATTTTAGTATAATAAAAAATAAATGTATAAAAGGGGATATCAATGATTAAGAAATGGAGCATTCTTTTATTTACTGTTTTTCTATTAGCAGGATGCGGCGAGAAGGCTGCAGAAACAACAACGACAGAGAAAACGGTCTCAGAAAAACCTGCAACAGAGAAAAATAAGGAAACAGCAACTCACGATGAAGTAACTGTCGAACCTATGAAACTAACAAAAAATGAAAAAAGTCTTTTGGAAGCATTATCAGATAAGCCGTTTGAAGCGATGACAGTGAAAGGACTAAAAGGCAGTAATAAAAGTGTATCCTTGATCGGTATGCATTACAAAGATGGACAATTATTAAAAGAAGATACAAAAAAAATCACCATTGACCTTCATCAAAATGGCGTCGATAACAGTGTGAATTTTATCTATCAGCTAGAAGATGAAAAAGATGATCTGTTAAAAGTAACGTATAGCTTATGGAAAGATAAAGAGCAAAGCGAACTAACGAAACTCTCGACTAGCATGGATTTCAAACAGGACGTGGGAGGAAACACAACGATATCAGCTTCAGATCTTTTTCACATGTCTCCTGGAGAGAAAAAATTAATTTCTACTACCATCACAACTGGAATGAACCATGAGTTTTCTGGTTTAACAGGTTCTGAAAAGAATCTGAAAGAGGAATTAAAAGATGTAAAGCAGGCTTATTTGGTGTATTTGCAGCTAGACAAATAACTATCGTAATATATATGGAGAATATGAAATTTTTTGACGAAAAATCTTCATATTCTCTTGACGAATTGTTAAGAAAGTTGTAACATAATAAAAGTCAACGCAATGACGTTGTCTCTAAAAGATTGATGCGGGTGTAGTTTAGTGGTAAAACCTCAGCCTTCCAAGCTGATGTCGTGAGTTCGATTCTCATCACCCGCTCCAATACATAATTTTGTTTATAACGCAGTATTTCGTTTCATAGATAAACGAAGTGTTGCGTTTTTTATTATGTCAGTATAATGTAAAAAGCACTGTGACCTACAGTGCTTTTTCAATGAGTTCATATTTACTTTCTCCACCATGTATTTGTATAAACATCTTCGTCAAGGATTGTATAAGCGCTTCACTCTTTTCCCGGGAAATAGATGGTGGGAAGAGAATGATTTGAAGAATGCTTTTTGTGTCTTGAGAAATTTGAGCTTTACTTGCTTGAGAAAATAACCCTTTAAGCTCTGCGCCATCCTGCCATTCAATATGACCAGTTTCATTTTTGGATAATGAAAGAGGCCCTTTCAATTGATCGGCATCTAATGTAAGGATAGGCAAGAAATATTTTAGTGAAAAAAATATCGACAAATCCTGTACGGAATTGGTCGAGTCAATAAATTGTTCTTTTTGAATATCAGCAAGAAGCGGAAGAAAGGGGATACCTTCTAGAAGATTCGTCCATTCTTTAATCGCTGGTACTTCTTCCAAAGTTTGATCTTCATATTCAAAAAACAAAGATTCTTGAAACAGGCGCAGTCGGCCTTTTAACATTTGAGGGGATTTCCCTATCTCAATATGTGAATATTCAATCTGTCCAACATGGATAGACGGGCTTTGAGGTTGGGAGATTTCCATTTGTATCTTCACAGTGACTCACTCCAATCGGTCATGATACACTCGTATTATACTGAAAACAACTGAAGAAACAAAGAAAGGAGGTTTGCAAGGTGATTCATGTTGGACAATTAAAAGAAGAGTTAATTCAATATGCGAACGAAATTGGTGTCGATAAAATTCGATTTGCAAGTGCTGATACATTTGATTCATTAAAGGACCGCCTCATCTTACATGAATCGTTAGGGTATTTGTCCGGTTTTGAAGAGCCTGATATCGAAAAACGAACAAATCCTGCTTTGCTGCTTCCAAAAGCAAAATCAATTGTCGCCATTGCGCTCGCATACCCTTCCAAAATGAAAGATGCTCCCCGAAGTACAAAGGATGCAAGAAGAGGGATTTTTTGCAGGGCTTCATGGGGAACTGATTATCATGTTGTGCTGAAAAAAAAGCTCGACATGCTTGAAGAATTTTTGCGCAGTAAACACGAAGATATACGGACAAAATCAATGGTGGACACAGGTGAATTGTCTGACCGTGCTGTAGCCGAACGTGCTGGCATTGGCTTTAGTGCAAAGAACTGTATGATTATCACACCAGAGTTCGGATCTTATGTCTATTTGGCTGAGATGATTACAAATGTTCCATTTGAACCGGATGAGAAAATAGAAGACCAGTGCGGAACTTGTAATAAATGTGTGGATTCATGCCCAACGGGTGCTCTTGTGAATCCAGGCCAGCTCAATTCTCAAAGGTGTATTTCGTTTTTAACACAGACAAAAGGGTTTTTACCTGACGAATTTCGCTCGAAAATAGGGAATCGGTTGTATGGATGTGATACGTGCCAAACGGTCTGCCCAATTAATAAAGGGAAAGACTTTCATCTACATCCTGAAATGGAGCCGGACCCTGAAATTGCAAAGCCACTCTTAAAGCCACTGCTGACAATCAGCAATCGTGAGTTTAAAGAGAAGTATGGTCATGTTTCTGGATCATGGCGAGGGAAAAAGCCTATTCAGCGGAATGCCATTTTGGCACTTGCTCACTTTAAAGATACATCTGCTTTGCCAGATTTGGTTGACCTGATGCATAAAGATCCAAGACCGGTCATTCGAGGCACGGCTGCTTGGGCAATCGGTAAAATTGGCGATGGTCAGCAGCTTTCAGAACTCGAAAAAGCCCTTGAACGGGAAAGTGATGAAGAAGCAAAACAAGAGATCATCAAAGGGATTGAATTGTTACAAACACCTTTAAATACTAAATAACCTCCCATTGAACATAGAATGAACCAAACAGAGATGTTAAAAAAAGTTTGGTGGTGTCTGTGTGAAACAATTATTAGAACAAACGTTAGAAGACAGACTGGCATATTTATTAAATGGCAGTACGATCAAACAGCCGCAGCTGATGTCTGATGTGGAAGCTGTGGAGCGAAAGAAAGAGCTGTTTGCAAGAAGACAAGTTGAGATTGTCAAGGCGAAAGCAAAAGCAAAACTTCTCGATTCAGCTATTCAAGATGATGGAGCTCAGCAAGTCCAATATCTCGCTCACCTCACTTATGTCTGTAAGGATATAGACGATTCTTTTTATTTAGAGGAACAGGTTGAGAAAAGAGAAGCGTTTCTTTATAACGACATGCTTGTGAAAGATCGGATGATGTTAGAAGAACGACAAAAGGAAGATCAGGTGGATGAGCGCTTCCAAAATGAAGACCAATTTGGAAGAGCTTTTCACTATGACCGGCGTGCAGCTGTTCAATATGCTGAGACGTATTGGAATAAACGGAATCCAGCCTATAAAAATTTCGAAGATAACTGTACGAATTTTATTTCACAATGTCTAAAAGCAGGGAATGCGCCAACGAGAGGATATCCGAACCGTGGATCTGGCTGGTGGGTTCGTCCACATACATGGAGCTACAGCTGGACGGTGGCACATTCGATGAAAAATTATTTAGCGAATTCCAAAGCGGGGTTGAGAGCGAAGAAGCTCAAGGAGCCGCAAGAGCTTCAAATAGGTGATGTTATTTGCTACGATTTTGAGGGTGACGGTAGGTATAATCATACAACCATTGTCGTTGATCATGATAAAGGCGGAATGCCTCTAGTGAATGCACAAACGTATGACAGCCGTATGCGTTACTGGTCGTATGAAGATTCAACGGCTTATACACCTAGTATTCGTTATACGTTTTTTCACATTTTGGACGATGCTCCAAAGGGTAGTTAATGGTATAATGTTGAGCGGAAAAGAAAATTAGAGGTGAACTTTTTTGGGACTTCATGTCGTTTTATATCAACCAGAAATTCCAGCTAATACTGGAAATATTGCGCGAACATGTGCAGCAACAAATACAACACTTCATCTGATTCGTCCGCTTGGTTTTTCTACAGATGATAAAATGCTGAAGCGTGCAGGACTCGATTATTGGAAATATGCCAATGTCGTCTATCATGATTCATTAGATGAATTGTTTGAGGCTCATCCGAAGGGGCAATTTTTCTATATCACTAAGTTTGGGCAAAAGCCGCATACAACGTTCGATTACTCGCAACTAGATGAAGACTACTTCTTCGTATTTGGCAGAGAGACAAGTGGATTGCCAAAAGATTTGATTGAACGGAATATGGATCGCTGTCTACGTTTACCAATGACAGAGCATGTTCGTTCACTGAATCTATCGAATACGGCAGCGATTCTTGTGTATGAGGCGCTTCGCCAGCAACAATACCGAGATTTGATATAAGAACATGATAAAAGCCGAGATCCCATCTCGCTTTCAGTGAATATGTAAGTGCTGAAAATATGAACGAAATGAAAAAGGATGTTCCGCTGATGGAACATCCTTTTTTTCATTTGCCAGGCTTGCCTTCGTAGCCAGCTGTGAAAATGGATACTAAAAACGTAATGATGACGCCCATCATAATGACCGTTCTCATATAAGCTCCCCCTTATCCCTTTGTTCCTTTGCTGCCGGTTTCATATGTTGCGAAGTTCGCCTTGAAAAGCAGGAGATGAAGATCATTTTTCTCCTGTTTTTCCTTTATTATGAAGGGTCTTGCGGATGGTTGTCAATTCAGTTTGCCAATTCGTCATTTTGAAGAACGAAAGCATGTAATAGGACGCCTCCGCATAGATTGTAAAACAGTATCTGATTTCTAGCTTCAATCTTGAAAGAGGAGGTTCATATGGATATTTTAAAGAAAATTGAACAGCACAGAGAAGAAGAGCAGCGACTGAAATGGGAAGGTACATTCAGCGAATATCTAGATATTATTAAAGAAAATCCACTTGTCGCTCAATCTGCTCATTCTCGCGTTTATCATATGATTAAGGACAGCGGGATTGAAGAGGAGAATGGGGTCAGAACCTACAAATTTTTTGATCAGGAGCTTTTTGGATTAGAGGAATCATTGGAAAGGCTAGTGGAAGAGTATTTTCACCCTGCGGCTAAACGTTTAGATGTCAGAAAGCGTATTTTATTGTTAATGGGGCCAGTCAGCGGCGGGAAATCGACGCTTGTCACAAGGCTGAAAAGAGGGCTGGAAGAGTATTCACTAACAGATCATGGCGCAGTCTATGCGATTAAAGGCTGCCCAAT
Source organism: Bacillus sp. FSL M7-0307 (assembly GCF_038627835.1). Lineage (NCBI taxonomy): Bacteria > Bacillati > Bacillota > Bacilli > Caryophanales > Bacillaceae > Bacillus > Bacillus sp. FSL M7-0307. Next base: position 908,140 of record NZ_CP152023.1, read on the forward strand.
GCATGAAGATCCGCTTCATCTTATTCCGCAAAATCTGCGGGAGGATTTCTATAGAGAATACGGCATACGTGTGCAGGGGAATTTATCACCTTTGAACTTGATGAGGCTCGAAGAGGAATATGGCGGCCGCATTGAGGATGTGAGAGTGGAACGAATTTTTTTCTCAGAGGACAAACGGACCGGCATTGGTACCTTCAGCCCGTCTGATCCGAAATCTCAGGACATTGCCGACTTAACAGGAAGTATTGATTTTTCAACGATTGCTGAATTTGGTTCAGAGTCAGATCCGCGTGCGTACCGGTTTGATGGAGAGCTCAATAAAGCGAACCGTGGAATGATGGAATTTCAGGAGATGTTGAAGTGTGATGAGAAATTTCTATGGCATCTTCTTTCATTAACGCAGGAGGGAAATTTTAAGGCGGGGCGTTTTGCGTTGATTAGTGCGGATGAATTGATTGTTGCACATACGAATGAAACGGAGTACCGGTCATTTATTTCGAATAAAAAGAACGAGGCTTTACACTCAAGAATTATTGTGATGCCGATCCCTTATAATTTAAAGGTGACAGAGGAAGAACGTATTTATCATAAGATGATTTCAGAAAGTGATGTCTCAGATGTTCATATTGCACCGCACACGCTAAAGGTAGCTGCGATGTTCTCTATTTTGACAAGGCTGAAAGAGCCGAAGCGGTCTGATATCGATTTGGTGAAAAAAATGCGACTGTATGATGGGGAAAGTGTCGAAGGTTTCCAATCTGTTGATATTGATGAGATGAAAAAGGAATTTCATGACGAAGGAATGAGCGGAATTGACCCGAGATATGTCATTAACCGCATTTCATCCACCATTATTCGAAAGAACATGGAATCCATCAATGCACTGGATGTCCTCCGTTCCTTAAAAGAAGGACTCGATCAGCATCCATCGATCTCAAGTGAAGATCGGGAACGTTATTTGAATTTTATTTCTGTCGCACGAAAAGAGTATGACGATATGGCGAAGAAGGAAGTTCAAAAGGCATTTGTGTATTCCTATGAGGAGTCTGCGAAAACTCTCATGGATAATTACTTAGATAATGTTGAGGCGTACTGCAATAAAAACAAACTGCGTGATCCGTTAACAGGTGAAGAAATGAATCCTGACGAAAAGCTCATGCGTTCAATTGAGGAACAGATCGGCATTTCTGAAAACGCCAAAAAGGCATTCAGAGAAGAAATCCTTATTCGGATTTCAGCTTATGCGAGAAAGGGCAAACGCTTTGATTATAATTCTCACGAGAGATTACGAGAAGCCATTCAGAAGAAGCTCTTTGCCGATTTGAAAGATGTCGTGAAAATTACGACATCGACGAAAACGCCGGATGAGCAGCAGTTGAAAAAGGTCAATGAAGTAGTGGCGCGATTGATTGATGAGCATGGCTATAATTCTACAAGTGCAAATGAACTCTTAAAATATGTAGGCAGTCTTCTGAATCGTTAATAAATGAAGGAGGCATTATTGGCGCAAACCAGCACCGGTAATGTCTTTTTTAAAAATCGTCGTCATTTCGACGACGACCAGCATACGATAATGGAATCGATGGGTACAAGAATTGTCCAAAAAGGTGAGGAGGGGGATGGATGTCCCGGCAAGAAAAAAGTCAGTTTATTGTGTCTCAGGAAGACTGGTCCCTCCATCGAAAAGGCTTTGATGACCAGCAGCGTCATCAGAAAAAAGTCAAAGAGGCGATTAAAAACAATTTGCCGGATCTTGTCACAGAGGAAAGCATCATTATGTCTAATGGCAAAGATGTGGTCAAAATTCCGATCCGTTCTTTAGATGAATATAAAATTCGGTACAACTATGATAAGAATAAGCATGTAGGTCAAGGGGATGGAGACAGCCAAGTTGGCGATGTGGTCGCTCGGGATGGATCTGACAGTAAGCAAGGGCAGGGAAAAGGGCAAGGTGCTGGAGATCAAGCCGGTGATGATTATTACGAAGCAGAAGTCTCATTAATGGATTTAGAGGAAGCGCTGTTTCGTGAGCTGGAGCTACCAAATCTTAAACAAAAAGAACTTGATGATATTGTTGTCGAGGAAATTGAGTTTAATGATATTCGCAAAACGGGGTTAACCGGTAATATCCATAAAAAACGAACAATGCTGTCAGCATTTAAACGAAATGCCATGACAGGAAGCCCTTCCTTTTATCCCATTTATCCAGAGGATATTAAGTATAAGACGTGGAATGAAGTCACCAAACCAGAATCGAAAGCGGTTGTCCTAGCGATGATGGATACGAGCGGAAGTATGGGGCTTTGGGAAAAATATATGGCGAGAAGCTTTTTCTTTTGGATGACACGTTTCTTGCGGACAAAGTATGAGACAGTCGAGATCGAATTCATTGCCCACCATACAGAGGCGAAGGTCGTAGACGAGGAGCACTTCTTTTCTCGGGGAGAGAGCGGGGGAACCATTTGTTCTTCTGTCTATCGAAAGGCACTAGAGCTCATAGACGAACGATATCCTCCGTCACGATATAATATTTATCCTTTCCATTTTTCTGATGGTGACAATTTGACCTCTGATAATGCACGGTGCGTGAAGCTCGTTTCTGAAATTATGAAAAAAGCCAATTTATTTTGTTATGGTGAAGTGAATCAATATAATCGGCATTCTACGTTAATGTCAGCATATAAACATATTCAGGATGAGAAATTTAAGCATTATATTTTGAAGCAAAAATCAGACGTTTTTCTCGCATTAAAAAAATTTTTTCAGCAGGAAGAAGTTCTTTCTTAAAGAGAACATTCAAAAAAACCTTTCAGCATAAGGGCTGAAAGGTTTTTTGTGTGGAGAAGGAAGGGATCACCAGAAAAAAAGTAAAACTTTCTCTTTGACATTTCAATTTTCATTTATTAATATTTAATCTTGTTAAATATAAGTTTTTCAAAAAAAGATGCCGATCGTCTTTTCTTCTTTTTCTGCTTTTTGCTCATAAGTGAACAATAAGTATAAATGGGCTGCACACCATTTTCAGCAGAGTAGAAAAAGGGGAAACAGGCAGCTCTATGAGCTTGTTTCATAATCTGTCAGATGATGGGCATTCTAAGTTTGCTAAAGCAGATGACACTATATTTTTATACATGAAAGGAGAAACAAAACATGAACAGAGGGCGTTTATTGCTAACGAATATTATTGGCCTTATTGTGATTCTTGCCATTATTGCCGGAGGTGCTTATTACTACTACGAAAGCACAAACTTCGTAAAAACAGATGAAGCAAAAGTGACAGGTGACATGTACCAAATTACAGCGCCAGCAGCTGGACAAATCAAAGGCTGGGACATCAATGAAGGTGACGAAGTGCAAAAAGACAGCACAGTTGCAAAAGTTGAAGGAGAAGCAAAAACAAACATTAAAGCAGTGGCTGATGGCACATTAGTCAAAAAAGAAGTACAAAACAACCAACAAGTGCAGCCTGGGACAGTTCTTGGTGAAACGATTGACCTAAGCAAGCTTTACATTACAGCGAATATTAAAGAAACAGACATTAAGAACATTGAAAAAGGCGACAAAGTGGACATCGTTGTAGACGGCGATCCTGATACAACATTTGAAGGAACAGTTGAACAAATTGGTTATGCAACAAACTCAACATTCAATATGCTGCCAGCAACAAACTCAAGTGGTAACTACACGAAAGTGACACAAAAAGTAGCAGTGAAAATTTCAATTAAAAATCCATCTGACAAAGTACTTCCAGGTATGAATGCTTCTGTCAAAATTTCATCTTAATGATGACTGATATCAAAAAATGAAAGGAGGTTGTCTGAGATGGCAAATCAACCTGCAGCGACAAAACAGGGAGCAGGCTCCTTGTCTTTACTGATCATTTTAATGGCCGGTTTGTTCGTAGCGATTTTAAACCAAACGCTTTTGAACGTAGCCATGCCCCATTTAATGACTGAATTTAATGTGAGTGCGACGACAATTCAGTGGCTTACAACAGGTTACATGCTTGTCAACGGTGTGCTCATTCCGTTATCTGCGTTTTTAATCACGCGTTTTGGCCAGCGCAGCTTATTCCTCGTGGCGATGATTTCATTTACACTAGGGACCTTTATTTGCGGTATTGCGCCAAACTTTTCTACGATGCTGATTGGTCGTTTGATTCAGGCAGTCGGTGGCGGTATCTTACAGCCGCTCGTCATGACAACAATCCTTTTTATTTTCCCTCCAGAAAACAGAGGGAAAGGAATGGGGATTTTTGGTCTTGCGATGATGTTTGCGCCAGCTGTCGGACCAACGTTATCTGGTTATATTATTGAACACTATTCATGGCGTATTATGTTTTATGGACTTGTACCAATCGGTGCGATTGTCATTATCGCGGCTTTCTTTATGTTTAAAAATATTGTAGAGCCTAAAAAAATCAAGCTGGACAGCCTTGGTGCGATTCTGTCGATCGTTGGTTTTGCTTCGCTTCTATACGGAGTGAGCGAAGCGGGAAGCGATGGCTGGACAGATCCAATTGTTCTATCTACGATTATTGTTGGTGCGATTGCGATCATTCTCTTTATTTTCCAACAGCTAAAAGCGGATAATCCGATGCTTGATTTCCGCGTGTTTAAATACAGCATTTTCTCATTATCAAGTGTTATTAACATTATTATTACCGTTGCCTTATACACTGGGATGTTCTTACTTCCGATCTATTTGCAGAACCTCGTTGGGTTTACTGCACTGCAATCGGGGTTATTAATGCTTCCAGGGGCACTTGCGATGCTGATTATGTCTCCAATTTCAGGGATCTTGTTTGATAAATTTGGACCTCGTCCACTTGCCATTGTGGGGATGCTGATTACGGTTGTCACCACATACGAGTTTACAAGGCTAACGATTGATACATCTTATAGTCACATTGTGCTCATGTATGCAGTACGTGCCTTTGGTATGTCACTCTTGATGATGCCAGTCATGACTGCTGGGATGAACCAATTACCGCAGCATTTAAACAGTCATGGTACAGCGATGTCAAACACACTGAGACAAATCAGTGGTTCGATCGGTACGAGTTTGATCACGACGATTTATACAAATCGCACGACATTCCATTATTCCAATATGGCAGATCAAACGAATACAGCTGACCCGTTCTTTATGAATTCATTCCAGGCGGCTGTCTCTAATGTGATGCACCATATGGGCATGACAGCAGAAGCTGCTCAAAAATATGTGTCTACCCAGCTCTTTACGAAAGCACAAGTTGATTCAAATGTGATGGGCATCAATGATGCTTACATGTGGGTGACATTATTCTGTGCAGCTGGTGTGATTCTTAGCTTATTCCTGCGAGATGTACGTAAGGATAAAAAGCGAAAAGAAAAGCAGGATAAGAAACAAGAAATGACATTGCTTCCAGCACCTAAGGAAGCAAACCAAGATGCAAGATAAGTGTGGAGGGACCGTACATGAAAATTTATGTCGTATACGATAGTGAAGGTGACCATACAAAAGCACTTGCAGAAGCGATTGCAGCTGGCGCAGGTGAAACAGAGCAAGCTGAAGTGTTCATTGATCATGTGAAAGATGCGGATATCCGCAAGCTTGATCAAATGGATGCAATCATTTGGGGCTGCCCTGGTCACTTTGGTACCATTAGTTCTGGATTAAAGACATGGATTGACCGTCTTGGGTATTTATGGGCAGAAGGAAAACTCATCAATAAAGTCGGTGCCGTTTTCTGTACCACTGCGACAACACATGGCGGATTAGAAATGACGATGCACAATTTGATTACGCCGATGTTCCATCAAGGGATGCTTGTGGTCGGCCTTCCTGGAAATGTTCCAGAAAATGCGTTATACGGCTCTTATTATGGAGCAGGTGTGACGTGCCCGATTGATTCTGATGAAGTGATTTCTTCAGAAGGCATTGAGCTAGGGAAAGCATTAGGAAGACGTGTAGCATCAGTCACTGCGTCATTTAAGCGATAAGGAGAGGGTTCTTTTGGCGACGATTATTGTAGCGTTAGTAGCTGCTGTTCTAGTCATTATCGGATTAGTAGCGTTCAATGTCAGACACGCTTCGGCCGAGAAGGAAGAGATCAAAGAAGATGTATCGAATCATCCTGACGTGCCGCATAGCGAGCCAGAAGTTGCGGCGAGACCTGTAGAGCCTGAAGTGGAAGAAAAAGCGTCAGAGCCTTCTCAGACAGATGATGCTGCGTTAGGTGATGATTTCTATAGACAGGTGCTTCAAAAGTTTAAACAGCCAGAACCACCTGTCAAAGAAGAAGAACCAGAGACGAAAATGAATGATGATATGTATCGTTCTGCTTTACAGAAACTAAAGCAGAAGGACAAATAAAAAGAGAACCTCTTGTCAGGTTCTCTTTTTTTATTACACAAAAAAACCGCCGGCATAAGCCGAGCGGTTTTCCTTCACTCTATAAAGTGCTAAAAGAGCAGATGCTCTTAAATTACGCTTTGTTAACGTTAGCAGCTTGTGGTCCACGGTTACCTTCAACGATTTCGAAAGAAACTGATTGACCTTCTTCTAAAGTTTTGAAGCCTTCGCCTTGGATAGCAGAGAAGTGAACGAATACATCGTCTTGACCTTCTACTTCGATGAATCCGAAACCTTTTTCAGAGTTGAACCATTTTACTTTACCTTCTAACATGAAATTTCCTCCTAAAGCGATCTTAACGCTTAAATTCACTATTCTTGCTCTTACACAAACTTCAAAGACGAAAACTCTTTCAAAACTTTCTTCTTAAAGATGATACGAACAAAAATAATTACCTTTACTTTACCAGTGTTTGCGGGAAAAAACAACTGTTATACGAAAACTTTTTTAAAAATAATTAGCGCTAACAAATTGAGGAAAAAGCCTATGTTAAGTGTTCTCTTTTACGTCCAGAAAAGCTCACTTGGTTTCTGCCTGACTGCTTCGCTTTATAGAGCTCCTGGTCTGCAATAATCGGTAATTGTTTCATGTTTTCACTTGTTCCTGCATCATAAGCACAGCCAATTGACACCGTAATGTGAATCGATGTTCCGTTTTGTAAATAAATTGGGTGATCCGCCATTTTTTTTCGTAAACGTTCCGCAATTTGCCATGTTTTTTCAACGGAACAATTCGGTAAAAGCACAGCAAATTCTTCACCGCCGATCCGCCCAATATAATCAGAGCTTCTTGTGTTCTTAATCAGCCTTGTTCCGATTTCTTTTAAAACGATATCTCCCTCATGATGTCCATACTGATCATTGATGGTTTTGAAATAATCGATGTCTAGGTAAATCAAGGACATTTGATGGATAGGTTGCTTTAAGTTCAGAGAAAAAGCATCACTTAATATTTCATCGAATTTCCGTTTATTTAAAACACCAGTTAAAAAGTCATAATGAGCTTGGAATTTATACAAATTTAACATCTGATACGCTTTTGTTTGATGCTCAATGACATAAAAGTTAAATAAACCGGCAATATACGAGAAAATCCAATAGGCAGTATGCAGTTCAAACGATCTTTCATTGACGATGATGATAAATAAAATCGTCGCAATGACGTTACTCATGGTAATAGATAACAGCATTTTTACGACGTGATTGATATGACGCTCAGCAATTAAAAAAGAAGCTGTGGCGATAAATATCATGGAAAAAATATTAATGAAAGAAGCGACATTGGCTTCGATTAATAATCGGCCAATAATGATCACACAGGCTGCAATGAACGTTTGTGCAATGCCTCCATAAAATGCCGTTAAAATAAGGGGGATATGTCTTAAATCGATGATGGCTGGTCCTGCTTTAATAGAGAAAAACATTAAGAGGACACCGAGTAACCCAGAAATCATTCCTTTAAAAATTTGTCTGAGCAGGGTGTCTTCCTTTTTTAAAAAATTCTCTTTAAACACAAGCATCAATAAATAATGGAAAGTGACAAGAATTGTTAAATTAATAAAGAGGTCTCTTAGCAAAATAAAATCACCTTTTTAAAATTACTAAAATTTGTTGCAAAAGAAAAGGGGAAACAAGATAATTAATAAAAATTTCACTTATGAGGGGTTTAAAATGAGGAGAAAACAATTTCCAGATCGAACGGACTGGCTTTCTTTTTTTGAGACGTGGCCTGATGAAGGATTTGAACGAGATATGCCCATTGAATATCAAGATCTAACGTTTCGGTTTGAGAATGAGGAAGAGCGATTTGTGGTGACGATGTCTCTTGGAGTACAAGAATTTTCTTTGAAGGCTGTTCGAAAAAAGGACGCATCCGTTTTAGGAGTATATGCCTTTAAAACTGTGCGACATGTAGAAATAAAAAAGGATCGGCAGCATGAAAAAGAGCTGTTGATACTATTAGATGGTGTGGAACGGTTTGTTATCACGATCGAAATCACCTTCTTGCCTTCCTTCTGCATCATGGTGAAAGAGCATTTTTCAGGAGAATAAACAGGAGCCTTTCTGAAAAAAGGCTCCTGTTTTAGTTATTTGTGCTCGATGTCATTGAGAACTTGCTGAATGGATTCATCATCCATTACATTCATGACACTTTCATCAATGTGAAGAGACTGGGCGTAAGACTCTCTCGGCGGCTGATGAGTTTGGTATGTTTTTGATGATGTTTGATGCTGATTTGTTTCATTTGGCTGGACAGCGGTGAATGCCTGCTTGATCATTTGACCTACTTCAGCCGTGCCTTTTGAGTCTTTACGTGAATGCGAATGGGACTCATGGCGAGATGGCTCATGATGGTGTTGATCTTTGCCTTTCATCATTGAGGACAAATTCATTTGAGTCATGCTGCTTAGTCTTCTCCGTAATAGTGGTGAAAATAATGCAATGATGGCTGTTGATGCTGCGATCATTGCACCAGTACTCATACCTTTTCTCTTTTTAAACAAACGAATCCCTCCATTTGATCGTGATGATACTTCTTCATCATGTTTAGGATGACCAATCAAGGCTGATTTATGAATTCATTGCTGAAATAGAGGATGTGTGCATAAAAAGTCTGCTGGATGAAAAACCTATGAGCAAAAGGAGGGAATCAATTGATGAATAAGAAATGGATGCTATCTTTATTACTCGTTCCAACATTGATCACTGCTGGGTGTGGAATGAACAACCAAGGCGATGAACGAAGAGGAACAATGAAACGACAGTATGAAAATGTCACATATAAGAACGACAACATGAGACAGGATCAACCAAATGTGCAAACACCTCAGAAGGTGAAAGTGGCAGATAAGGCATCAGAGCTTGTTGCCAACATGTCTGAAGTGAAAACAGCGAACGTACTTGTCACAGGGAAAAATGCATTTGTTGCTGTCGTGCTTGAAGGCAATAAAAGCGGAGATGTAACAGACGATTTGAAAAAGAAAATTTCAGACAAAGTCAAATCGACGGATCAACAAATTGATAATGTGTATGTATCTGCTAATCCAGACTTTGTCGATCGTATGGCAGGGTACGGAAAACGTATTAGAAGTGGAGAGCCAATTTCAGGATTCTTCGACGAGTTTACTGAAACGGTTCGACGTGTCTTCCCTGAATCAAAATAGCTACGACAAAAGCCGTATGTCATATGCGGCTTTTTTGTTTGGAACCGCACCTTGCGCACCTGACTGCATAAAGTAAAAAATATATCACCTCTTGTTGATCTTTGTTTTTTCATAGAAAGAGAAAGAGGTTGCAGGATGAATTCAGGTGGGGAGTAAATGAAAGCAAAACCGTCATTAATTCATAAAAAACTTGTAAGCGGAATGATTGCAGCAGGTTTGATTTTTTATGCGTTCACTGCGTACTTGATTTATGTAGCGTTCCAGCTGGCAGGGCAATATCTAGAGGAGCATTCTTCGCCTAAAACGGTCTTAACGGAAGGACTCAATAAGCAAGTCTATGAACATATTCGAATCTACTATGCAGAGGATGAGGGCGCCTTTGTCGATCTGACCATAGAAGCGCTTGAGCAGGCAAAGAAGAGAACGATGTCAGTGTTTCAGTATGAAGCTGATAAACCGTTAGATATCATTTATTTTGATGATAAAGAGACGATTGAGCAATTTGCTGGCATCAAGCATATTACAGGTTTTTATTCTGATGTTGATCATATGATTGGATTATACCCAGATAAACGGGAAGAATTGTTGAAGAAAGAGACACTGCCTTTATACTTTTTCAACACGTTATTCATTCATGAGTATGCCCATTTCGTTTTCTATGAAAAGGTGCATGCATATAAGGTATCTCCAGTCGTCTTTCCCCTTTGGTTCCATGAAGGGACAGCAGAATGGACGGCCTATGATGTGCTGAACGCTACGTCTGAACGGTTTGACGTCATTCCTTTTAAATCTCTTTATTCTGATCAAGACTGGCAAGAATCTCGCACGACGTATGAGACAGATGTTTATTTACAAAGCTACTATATGATCTATGAGCTTGTGCAGCTTTATGGACGAGATGTCATACATGAGATCATGGAGGAAACGGCGAAAACTAGTCGTTTTGATAGAGGGTTTGAACAAGCGACAGGACAACGTCTCACAGATTTTGAAGAGCAATTTAAACTGAATTATCAAAGAAAAAACGGCTGACCTGTAAATATGTCGGCCGTTGTTTTTATTTAATGAAGCGGTTTTTGCTGATTGGCTTTGCTTGGCGGCATCTGCACTTGTCCTTGCATAGGGGCAAATGTAGACGTCATCGCCTGCATATCTTGAGCTGTAAGCTGTGGAACTTGATAATAGCTATGTTTGTTTTGATATAAGAAAATTTCATATGCCATTTCAATAAAGTTCGGAATTTGCGCTGCAAGCACACGTCGCACCACAGGGTTTGTGACCTCTAATGCAGTCATTGAGAGTAATCCAGCATGAGATTTCACGAGACCAAGCATATGTCCTGTAATTCCCGCATCTTTTACATCTTGTAATGACTGATTTGGCTTTTTAGGCTGAGATGGTTTTATTCCGTATGTCACCTGCGTCTGTTCTTTCATCATATAAGTAGATGTTTCTTCACTAGGCTTTTGACCAGTAGAAAAGCAATCTACCGTGACGTTGTACTGGGACAATACAAATTGATATTGTCGATCTAAAATGTCGGATAATGCGGGATCTTGGATAAATTGCCGGAAGATCATGTATTGATCCAAAATATTAATGGTCCCTGCCAATACCTCATGTAAATCAAATAACTCATGCCCGCCATGATTGAATTGGGGCTGCTGGGCATGTCCTTGAACGTTTGTCTGCTGATCGTTTTGCATAAAGAATCCTCCTTCTGTTTATACAGTCTGTTTTAATGTGAGGAAGTTTTCCTCCTTTCATGCAAAAAACATTATTTACAATTAGAGGGTTTTCTTCCTTTTTGTCGAAAAAATGTATCAGACGAATGAACATGGGGGTACCAGATGCAGGACAAAATCATTAATCGTTTGATAGAAGACGAACATGTGCAGGCACCAGTGATTGGCATCGGTGTTTCGCCGTTTGAACAGCATCATCTTGAGGCTTTTTTTCAATCATTTCCGCAGGAATTAAATGCCTCTTTTATTGTTGTGCAAAATCATGTGACAGGCGATTGTGTAACTGATTTGGAAGCACTTGTTTTACCGATTGGCTACCGGGCAAAGCCGATTAAGCATGGTGAGAAAGTCATGAAAAATACGATTTATTTTTGTCCGCAGCATGCAGCTGTGACATTGACAGAAGACAAACGGCTACACATAACAGAGCAGCATCCTACGAACAAGGCGTGTGCTGTGAATTCGTTGTTTCAGTCACTTGCCAATGTGCAAAAGGAAGAGGCCTATGCGATCTTTTTTCAAAAAGGCTATTGTGTAGGAAGTGGTTTGCTTCAAATCGTTGAGCAAGGCGGTACAGCCATATCGTGCAGTGAGACAAATAGTGGGTTTGATCGTATGTATCATCAAACATTTCAAGACCCTTCTGCACTTGCGTCATATATAGCCAACATCATCAACATTCCGCATACAGATGTTGCAGACCCTGTTTTGATCAGAATGATTGAACGTCTTGAAATGCATAAAGGAATTGCTTTTTCAACCTATGAGAAGCGCAGGCTGCTCTCTGTCATTCAAAAAAGAATGAGGAGTGCGAACCAATCGATCTCCTTATTGTCCGAGTACGATCGTTTATTAGAGAGAGAACCAGATGAGCTTGATCGCCTGCATGTACAGCTTTTAAGCGGAACGACTTCCTTTTTTAGAGATATGGAAGCCTTTCGAGTATGTGAACATCACATCATTCCGTCGATCATTGAAAACACAATGAAAAATGGGAAATCTCGATGCCGCATTTGGATTGCAGGATGTTCTACAGGTGAAGAAGCCTATTCTTTTGCGATGTTATTTTTAGAAGAAATGAAACGAAGACAAGTGTCCATTGAACTTCAAGTGTTTGCAACAGACATCAACCGGAAAGCCATCCAAAGTGCAAGCAAAGGTGTTTATTCGCTTGAGTCTATGGCACGGATGCCAGAAAAATGGAGGGCGCGATATTTCGAAAAAAAAGGTGACGCTTTTATTGTGAAGCAGTCGCTTAGAAAACATATTGTCTTTGCTCCTCACAATTTATTGATTGATTCACCTTTTATCCACCTCGATTTTATCAGTTGCCGAAATGTTCTGATGTACTTCCAGCCAGAAGTACAAAAACGAGTCTTATCTCGATTCCAATATGCACTAAAGGATCAAGGGATGTTGATATTAGGACCGAATGAAAAGGTACCCAATATCCCTCGTTTATTTCATTTGTTAAATGAAAAGTGGAACATTTACACCCACTCAAACGTTCCTAAATACAATGCAGGTCGTACGGAGTTAAAAGAACGAGCTGTCCAATATATGAAAGAAGTAGAGCAGGAGTATGATGCATGTTTCATCATAGACGATTGCGAGCAAATTCTCGCGATATCAAACGGTGCCTATTCTTTCTTAGCGCATGCAGAAATCTCAGATGAATTATGTGAATATGTAACCCCTGATTATATGAAAGAGATACTAAGTCAAAGCTTTCAAAAGGTGTGGACTGAAGAGACTGAGGTTGACTTTCAACATGTCCTCATTTCGGAAAATGGAAGAAAGCAGTATGCTGATTTTACAGTGAAACATTTTGATCGCCGTTTTAAAGGAGTATACGTCATTCTCATTCGGATGAGTGAGAGAGGAAAAAATCAAAAGAACGGCAGGGACAAAGGGATGTCAGAGCAGAATTCGGTTTATCAACAGCGAATTGTCGATTTAGAAAATGAGCTCAATGAGGTCAAACAAAAGGAGCAAGAATCAAGGGCTCAATTAAAAGAAAAAAACAAGCAAATAGAAGTGCGCGAGAAAACAAACGAGCATTTTATTAATATCATAAACAACTTAAAGGTGACAAGAGAAGAACTGTACCGGCCGTCTGTGAAGCCAGAACTTGCCACGTTGTTTGTGGACCGGGAAATGAATATTCGCTATCACACTCCTACAGCTGCCTCTTTATTTACTTCAGCTCAAACCCGGCACCAGCAAACTTTTCAGTCGATGGTGAAGAAGCTATCGAAGGAAATGCTCTATCAGGATATTCAATCTGTCATTTCAGATAGGCGCGTGATCGAACGTGAAATTGAAACGAACGAAGGAGAACAATTCACGGTTCATATGACGCCTTTCTATGATCAAGATCGCGAGGGAGCAGTGATGACCTGGATCAAGATGACCGAAATGACGAAATTGAAGCAGGCTCTTCATCTTGCGGTGACAGCACTTGATAACAGCCATATTCATATTGTGGTTGCAACAGGAGAAGGTGTCATTCAGTGTGTCAACCAGCGCTTTTGTCAGTTTGTACAGCAGCATGAATATGACTTGATCGGAAAAGATATTTTTTCTGTCTATTATGCGTTGTGTCAATGTGATGATCTAGCGAAACAATGGGACGTGTGTTTAAGAGAAGGCAGCTGGACAGGTGAGTTGTATTTTCAGGACTTATCAGGGCGTGAGCGATGGGAAAGAGTCTCTTTACACCGAATCGATGACCCTGACAAAATGCAGTCTACTGTCATGCGGATTTCAGAGGATATTACAAGTCAAAAACAGTCTGAGAAAATGCTGATGAAGTCTGAAATGCTGTCAGCAGTTGGACAGCTGGCAGCTGGTATTGCCCATGAGATACGTAACCCACTTACGTCGTTAAAAGGCTTTTTACAGCTAATGATTCAAAGTAAAAAGTATCAGAAGGATTATGCCGATGTGATGATGTCAGAGTTTAATCGGCTTGAGTCTATTATTAACGAGTTCCTTGTGCTCTCTAGAAGCAAATCTGTTAAATTTGAACCGGTGAATGTGAATCTTCTGCTCGAAGAAGTCATTATGGTCGTTGAATCTCAGGCGGTCTTAAAAGGAGTGTCGATTCAAAAGAATCTGGCTCCCTCTCTGCCTCATATTCAAGGCATTCCAAATGAACTAAAACAAGTGTTCCTTAACATTCTTAAAAACGGAATTGAAGCGATGGATGGAGTAACAGGTGTGATCCAAGTGACTTCATTATTGAAAAACGACCAAATGATGCTGATATTTGAAGACCAAGGAAAGGGCATACCAGAAGACGAGATTGGAAAATTAGGTGAACCTTTTTACACAACGAAAGAAAAAGGCACGGGTCTTGGATTAATGATGACCATTAAGATTATTGAAAGCCATGGCGGTACCATTCGTTTTGAGAGCAAAAGCTTTGAAGGGACACGTGTGATTATTACGTTTCCAAGTAATTGAGATAAGTTTTACACGAAATCCATCCAGTCTCAATATTTGCTTTGTACACTAGAAGAGATGAAGTTCAAAGGGGAGAAATCTAATGAAACGTATACAATCCATTCGAATGGTCTGTTGTTTGATTTTGGTGATATTTAGCCTGCAATCTTTACTGCCTAGTATCATGACAGCTGAGCCGTTTAGTGTTTCTGAGAAGAAGGACACTTTGTGGAAACAAACAAAGCCGATGAACATAAAAAAAGCTCGCAAACTGATAGGAGAAACGGTGACGGTGAGCGGTATCGTAACAGCAGATCAATCCGCTATAGGGAATGGGAAACTATCAACATATATCCAAGACAAAACAGCTGGTCTCAATATTTATTCTGCGCAGCCTAAAAACTTCCCAGAACTAAAAGCTGGCATGAAGGTCACGGTGACAGGCAAGATCACGACTTATAAAGGGCTCATTGAAATTGTGCCAGATCAAGACCATCTGAAGATTGATGCTGTGAATCAACCATTGCCTTCGCCAAAAAAAGTTTCAGTGAAACAATTGGAAACGGATCAGGCAGGTAAATATGAAGGAAAATTAGTGAAGGTAAAAGGCTATGTAGAACAGGCGCCAGATCAGCCGGCTGGCGGTGGATACAATGTGGCCATCATTGATAAAAAATATCATAGCACAGTCCTTAGAGTCATGGTTGATACGGGTGCCATTGATCAAGTGAAGACCGGAAAATGGTATGAGTTTACTGGCGTTTTAAGCAGATACGATACGCTGCAAGTACTTCCAAGACACAAAACCGATGTCAAATTGCTGAAGCACCAGCCAAAGCCGCCAAAAATCAAAAAAGAATATGAGGCAACGGTAGATCGTGTTGTGGATGGAGATACCATTCATTTGAAGAAGCCTGTGCTCGGCACAACAAAGGTACGCTTCGTGAATATGGACACACCAGAAACCTACCACAAGCCAAAAAATGAATTAGATCAAAACCAGCTGCGTTTTGGACAAAAAGCGACGGATTATTTAAAAACCCTTCTTTCAAGTGGTGATCGAGTCACATTAAAGATTGGCCCGGAAGCAAAGGATGGATATGGACGTCTTTTAGCTCAAGTCAAAACCAAAAAAGGGCTGAATACGAACCTAGAGCTTGTGAAAAAAGGATATGCCCCTACTTATTTCATTTGGCCTGTTGGAGATGAAAAAGAGTATCTGATGTTCCAGCAAGCAGTGAAAGATGCCAAGGAAAAAGGGCTTGGTATTTGGAATGAAGAAGATCCTCTGCTAGAACAGCCGTTTGAATTTAGAGCACGCGAGCAGAAAAAAGGACTCACTCGTTATGTGGGTGATTCATCTGCAAAAACCTACGTATCACCTGACAGCTGGAATGAGATCGATGTGGATAAACGTATCTTTTTTGCTTCTAAAGAAGAAGCAGAGCAGGCTGGATATCAGGCGTCAGAATCATCCAGTGAAGTCCCATTAACCATTTTAAGCATGAATGATTTGCATGGTAAAATTGATCAGCAATATGAGCTGGATGTAAAAGGTGATGGCAGTAAAGGAACGTATGGACGGATGGATTATGTGGCGGCTTATATGAAACAAAAGCAGGCTGCGCAAAAAAATACGATAACAGTTCATGCAGGAGATATGATAGGCGGAAGCTCGCCAATATCTTCTCTTTTACAAGATGAACCAACCGTTGAACTAATGGAGAACATCGGCTTTGATGTTGGGACAGTTGGCAACCATGAGTTTGATGAAGGTGTGGATGAACTATTGCGCATCTTAAAAGGTGGAGATCACCCGAAAGGCACAAAAGGATACGATGGGCAGAACTTCCCGCTTGTTTGTGCAAACTGTGAATATAAGGATACTGGCAAACCACTTTTACCAGCCTATGAAATCATGGATGTCGAAGGAATTCCTGTAGCTTTTATCGGGGTTGTGACAACATCAGCGGCAGGTATGGTCATGCCAGAAGGAATTAAAGACATTCAATTTACTGATGAAGTCCAAGCTGTCAATGAAGCAACGAAAGAATTAAAGCAAAAAGGGATTAAAGCGATAGCGGTTCTGGCTCATATGACCGCCTCTCAAAATGGTGATACCATTACTGGAGAAAGCGCAAGGCTCGCCAAAGAAGGTGATGACGAAATTGATGTCATTTTCGCTGGCCATAATCACGAAGTGGTCAATGGAGAAGTGAATGGAAAATTAATTGTCCAAGCCTTTGAATATGGAAAGGCGATTGGAGAAGTCAATGTCACACTTGACAGGAAAACAAAAGATATTGTCAAAAAGAGTGCAAACATCCAGTATGTAGACCAGGCTGGTATTGAAAAGGATAAGGAAGCAGCGGACATTTTAGCTCATTACGGAAAAGAAGTTGAGCCGATTATTAGTGAGGTTGTTGGAGAAGCAGGGGTCAAGATGGAGGGCGGCTATTCAAATGATGGTGATACACCACTTGGCAACCTTATTGCTGATGGCATGAGATATTCAATGAAAAGTGACTTTGCCATGATGAATGGCGGCGGCATCAGACAAAATCTCGAAAAAGGACCCATTACTTGGGGAGACCTCTTTAATATTCAGCCATTCGGAAATGTTTTAGTGAAGCTGGACATCAAGGGGAAAGACTTAGTTGATATCATTGAAGCTCAAATATCTCCTCAATTTGGACCGGATTATAGCATTTCAGGCTTTTCTTATTCGTACGATCCGTTAACATATAAAGTAGTCGACTTAAAACTGCCTGATGGTTCTTCCGTTGATTTCGATAAAACGTATACACTCACAGTGAACAACTTCATGGCGACTGCCACTGGAAGTAAGTATGCGCCGATTGGACGGCTAGGGAAGAATCCGGAGACAGGCCCAGAAGATTTAGAAGCAACAGTCGCTTTTGTAAAGAGCTTCGAGGGAGCTTCTATTGTGTATCAAAAAGAGGGCCGAATTCAACAAGCGAAGCAAGAAGAAAAGGCAGCAGCAAGCTAAAGAATCATCACCAAGGGCGAAGGAGTTAAAGCATGAAAAAGTGGCTTGCAGTGATTGTCATGTCAGCGGGAATTGTGCTGCTTTGCTGGGGAATTTGGCAAATCGCTTCTACTCACTTACAAACAGCACAATCATTAGAGGAAGCAAAGAAGGTCGTAAAAACTGATCAAGGAATGACAAAGAAAAAGTTTGCACCTGAAATGGGGAAAGCCTCTGGCATCCTGACCATTCCGAAATTAAACGCCGATTTGCCGATTGTTGAAGGGACAGATGCGGACGACCTTGCCAAAGGAGTCGGTCATTATAAAGGCAGTTATTATCCTGATCAAAATGGACAAATCGTTTTGTCGGGACACAGAGACACGGTCTTCCGCCGGACTGGTGAACTGGATATTGGGGATCAGCTGAAAATCACTGTACCGTATGGTGAGTTTGTTTATGAAATCACGCATACGAAAATTGTGGATCAGCATGATACATCCATTATTACCTTACAAAATAAAAAAGAAGAGCTTGTGTTAACCACTTGCTATCCATTTCATTTTGTCGGCAACGCACCAGAGCGGTACATTATTTATGCGAAAAGAGCATCTGTCTAACGTCAAAAGAGCCTGTATGATCAGGCTCTTTTTTCTACATATTGTCCATTAATTCAGCCATATCAGGTGGGAGCGGTGCTGCTATCGTCAGCTTTTCACCTGTGAATGGATGGTTCATGTCTACTTGTTTGGCATGAAGGGCGCATCTGTTTATCATGTCACGCTTCCCACCATATAATGTATCGCCAGCTAAAGGATGCCCGAGACTGCTAAGATGAACCCGAATTTGATGTGTTCTGCCTGTTTCTAATTGCAGCTTGACGGCCGTCATCTGTAAACGTTTATTGAGATGGAAGACCTCATAATGAGTCTTGGCGCTTTGACCAGTAGGAGAAACTCTCCTTCTGACGGCATGGTGTTTATCACGTCCAATGGCAGCTTGGATCGTTCCTTTCTTTTTCTTAAACAGTCCTTGTGCGATGGCAAGATACGTTCTGTTAATCGCTTTTTTTGAAAGCATTTGATCGAGTACAGCATGTGCCAACCTGTGTTTGGCAAAAATGACGGTGCCGCTTGTATCTTGATCCAGCCTATGTATATGTCTGACCCGCTTTTCTTCTCCATTTGCTTGAAAATGGAAAGCGACTAGGTTCGCCAGCGTACCTGTTTGTCCTTTTTCATTTGGATGCGTCGGCCTTCCAGCAGGCTTTTGGACAACTAATAAATGCTCGTCTTCAAAGAGTACCTCTAATTCACCGTATTCTGGCGTCACATCACTTTCTTCCGTCTCAAATAAATCAATGAGAATCTGATCACCTGTACTCACTTTTGCAGCATGGTGGGCAGTTTTTTGATTGAGACGGACTTTTTGGTGCTCCATCCAAAAATGGATAATCGGTTTAGAGGCAAACACTTCGCCTTTTAAAAATTGACTTAAGGAAATGCCATTTTGCTGCTCTCCTACTTTTAGGGAGAGCGTGTGTCCTTTTATGATCATGATATTCGTCCTCTCTTTGGGTATATATAGGAAACACTTACCTTAGCGAATGACTTTTTTTCTGTGCTATTCTGAATGGAGTAATAACGACAGAGAGGTAGATGCCACGTGAGATTAATGAAAGCTGCGACAGACCTTCAGGAGCAGGAAATTGAAGAAATATCAAAGGAAATTGAAGATTTTTTATCCCATTCCGTAAATGGAGAAGAGCAGGAAAAACAACCCCCGCTTACATTCATTGATGGTGTGTATAACGGGACAATGGATGATGCTTTTCGTATTTTATCAGGTCTTCAGTTATTACATACCATTATTTTAAAGCCGAAGCGTCATATCACAAAACGAGATCGTGAGTTATTTGAACTCAACCGTGAACAAGTTAATGCGTGCGGCTTTTCTTTCCCGTTTGATTTAGATGATTTTGCAGGCCGTCACCTTCAAAATGCGTAAAAGTTGGTGTGAACTTCCTTGTTAACTTACAAGGTCGTCGCACATACTATTTTTAAGGGAACGGAGAAACCTTCAAGATCTGTAATACCAATTCCGCTCTTTTTCAACAATGTCTATTCTCCACGAATCGGAGCGCTTGGATCTCTTGCAGAAAGAATCGAACATGACAGGAGCCTGACCAAACGATGCAGGCTCCTTTTATACATAATCATTTTAGCAGACATTCATCTTTGAAAGTCAATTTTATTCACGATATGATAGCAGTATGGAAGATATTTCAGACTTTCGGAAAAAGGAGTGGCCTCTTTGGTAAAGGCGATTATATTTGATTTTGATGGATTAATTTTAGATACAGAAACACATGAATATGAGGTTCTGCAGGAAATGTTTGCTGAGCATGAATCGGAGCTGCCTCTGTCTGTATGGGGAAATGTGATTGGAACGCAGGCGGGTTTTAAGCCTTTTGAATATTTGGAAGAGCAGTTAGGGAAGACATTAGATCATGAGGCGCTTACAGCGGACCGGCGTTCTCGTTTTCAAAAGAGAATGAAGGACGAAGCAGCAAGACCTGGTGTAGAAGCTTATTTAGAAGCGGCAAAGGAGCTTGGAATTAAGATTGGACTCGCTTCCAGCTCAGATTATAAATGGGTGTCTGATCACCTCAAACAAATTGGACTTTTCGATTACTTTGAATGTATCCGCACGTCAGACGATGTGGAAGAAGTGAAGCCTAACCCAGAACTTTATTTGCAAACCGCACAATGCTTAGGCGTTGAGCCAAAAAATTGCGTGGCATTTGAGGACTCTGTGAATGGGTCAATCGCTGCCAAACGAGCGGGTATGAAATGTGTCATCGTGCCAAATAAAGTGACGAGCACACTGCAGTTTGAAGAATATGATGTGAGATTAGAATCCATGGCTGAAATCGAATTGCTCCAGCTATTCCATCAGCTTGAAAAAGAGGATCAGTAAGGGGGCAATACATCATGGCAGAAAAACTAGATTTAACGCGATTTGAAAAAAGAATGGTGATTCGAAATATTAGAGAAGAAGATATCGACCGAATCATCGCATTGCAAGAGGTATGCTTTCCAGGCATGGACCCTTGGAAAAAAGAGCACCTTGAAAGCCACCTTGAACATTTCCCAGAAGGTCAGTTCTGTGCGGAATTCGAGGGGGAAATTATTGGCTCATGTTCAAGTTTATTAATTAACTTTGATGAATACGATGATCGTCACACATGGCAGGACATCACAGATGATGGATATATCACAAACCATAATCCAGATGGGATGAATATGTACGGAATTGAAGTAATGGTCAGTCCTGAGTACCGCCGGATGAAAATCGGTCATCGTTTATACGAAGCAAGAAAAGACTTAGCGAGAAGATTAAATTTAAAAAGCATCATTATTGGCGGACGTATCCCGAATTATCATAAATATCAAGAGGAAATGACGCCTCGCCAATATGTAGAGCAAGTCATGCTGCACCAAATTTATGATCCAGTGCTATCTTTTCAGCTGTTAAATGAATTTAGCCTGATGCGGATCAATCCGAATTACTTGCCGGATGATAAAGCTTCCAGTACGTACGCAACGCTAATGGAATGGAACAATGTCGATTATCGCCCGCAGTCGAAAAGATATTATAAATCGGCGTTTCCGGTTCGAATTTGTGTCATTCAATATGCAATGAAGCAAATTCATTCCTTTGAAGAGTTTATGAATCAAGTGGAGTATTACGTGGATGTGGCATCAGATGCGTCAGCTGACTTTGCCGTTTTCCCGGAAATCTTTACAACCCAGCTTATGTCATATTTAGAAGAGAGATCACCAAGTCTAGCAGTGCAGCGGATCACAGAATATACTGAGGACTACATCAATTTGTTTACAGATCTCTCGGTCAAGTACAACATTAATATCATCGGTGGTTCTCATTTCGTTGAAGAGGAAGGGAAAATCTATAATATCGCCTATTTATTTAGACGTGATGGAACGATTGAAAAGCAATATAAGTTGCATATCACGCCGAATGAAAGAAAATGGTGGGGGATTTCAGCTGGTGACCAAGTCCGGGTATTTGATACGGACTGCGGTAAAATTGCGATCCAAATTTGCTACGATATTGAATTCCCTGAGCTTGCTCGAATTGCAGCTGACAAAGGAGCGAAAATTATTTTCACTCCATTCTGTACAGAAGACCGTCAAGGTTATTTACGAGTGCGTTACTGTGCGCAGGCGAGAGCGGTTGAAAATCAGATATATACGGTCATTTCTGGAACGGTCGGAAACCTTCCGCAAACAGAAAACATGGATGTCCAATATGCACAATCAGCCATCTTTGCACCATCTGATTTTGAATTCGCAAGAGATGGCATTGTAGGTGAGTGCAACCCGAATATTGAAATGGTAGTTGTCGGTGATGTCGACTTAGAAATATTAAGAAGGCAGCGTCAAGATGGGACGGTTCGTCAGCTAAAAGACCGAAGAAGAGACGTGTACCATATTGAATATAAGAAATAACCAAAACAAGCGCCCCGCAGTTATGCGAGGCGCTTTTCTGTATGTTTACATTTTCTTTAATGCCACTGTAGCAAAATGGGCAATGCTTTTGGCAGCTAAAAATGGAACGTCTGATTTAACAAGAGATTGATAAATCGTTTTTTCTACTTGTTTCCATGTAAGATCAGACTCTTCTAAAAGATTTTTTAAATCAGGTCCTACATGCTGGTTGAAAAACTGTTCAAATTGTTCACGTTTTTCTTGTCCGGCAATCACTTCTAATTTTTGTAGCCACTTTTCTTGTTTTTGGAAAGATTGTTCAATGTTTTGTTTAATGGTGTCTGTTGTTGAAGGAAGCTGAAAATCACTTTCTGCTGTCACCTGCTTCGTTTGAATAGATGCAGCATCAGCTGTCTGTGTAATAGGTGAAGCGAATAAAAGGACAGTGGTGGAGAGCATCAAAGATTTTGCGATTGTTTTCATTAAGAAAACCTCCTAGTTCATTTAGTATTGTGCACGATATTCATTATACATTTTTGTTAAAAAAAGGTAATGAGACTTACCGCTTATTTTTTCATGCGACAAAGGGATGCCAAATGAAAAGACGAATATACTGAATGGAAATGATGTTTTACAAAGGGAGAGGGATATGGGGCGACAATCTAAACATCTGTATATCAATTTGCCGGTTAAGCATGTGAATGAGTCAAAGGCTTTCTTTGAACAGCTGGGGTTTGACTTTCAACAAGAACTGACGAATGAACATGCTGCTTGTTTTGTGATGAATGAGACGATCACAGTCATGCTGTTATCACTTAAGCATTTCCAATCCATTTCAGAGAAGGAATTGGTAGATGCCAGAAATGGCGCAGAGGTCATTATCTCTTTACAGGTCGAGACGAGGGAAGAGGTTGATGAGCTTGTAGAGCGTGCGATCGCAGCTGGTGGTTCACCGTTTAAAGAAAAACAAGACCATGATTTCATGTATGGCTGGAGCTTTCAGGATCGTGATGGTCATTTATGGGAAGTGTTTTATATGGATGAGGAGAGAAGCGACCTTTCATAAGGGTGCTTCTTTTTTATTGATGATCAGTGGTATGATAAGAGGGTAGAAAAAATAAGGAATTCATCTAGAGAAAAGTAGGTGCTTCATGGAATTTTTACTTGTCTTAATGCCAGTGTTCGGCATATTCCTTATAGGGTATATTGGGCAGAAGACAATTGGTTTTGATATACATACGCTTTCATCAATGTCTTTATATTTAATGTCACCATTTCTTGCATTTGAAACCTTTTATCAAAATAAAGTATCGATGGACTATGTGTACTTATCTATATTTGTCGTAGGGCTTTGTCTTTCACTTGTTTTATGTGTCTTCATTTTATCTCGAATTTACGGGTATTCGAATGAAACGTATTGTGCCATGATTTTGTCATCAGCATTTATGAATAATGGAAATTACGGCACGCCTGTTGTCCTTCTTGTTTTTGGAGCAGCTGGTTTAGATATTGCGATTGTGCTAATGGTCCTTCAGCAGCTCGTCATGAGTACGATCGGCATGTATTATGCAGCAAAAGGTGGAGAGGACGCGGGAGACTTGAAGGTCGTTCTAAAAAAAGTGCTGCGTATGCCGGTTGCTTACGGGGCTCTTCTTGGTCTATTATTTCAGCTCATTGACCTTTCATTACCTAAAGAGCTTATGACAGGTGTTCAGCTTGTCGGGGATGCAGCGATACCAACGATTATGCTAATTTTAGGTATGCAGCTCGCAGTGATTTCTTTTAAACAAGTGGATTATCGTAATATTTCCTATGCGGTGCTGCTGAAGCTGTTTATCTCACCACTCATCGCATTCGGCTTTACGCTTATTTTACCGGTAGATGATTTGGTGAAACAAATTATGATTTTAGTTGCAGCGATGCCGACTGCGGCGAATACAACGCTGATGGCTGTGCAATTTCGAACGAAGCCTGAGTTTGTCTCAAGCACGACGTTTCTCAGTACGATTTTAAGTATTGTGACTTTACCTGTTTTATTATGGATTTTATCCATGCACCCTCTGGGATAGGGGACGGCAAACAAAGGGGGACTTATGAATGAATGTAGATGTTCATTTTCAAGTAAGTGATGTGTTAAAAACGAAGCATTTTACGCATGCGAAAGTGTTAGCTGGGGAAAAGGGATTGTTTCGGCAGGTAAAATGGGTACATGTACTTGAAGTGCCTGCTGTAGAGGATTTGTTAAACGGAGGCGAGCTGATTTTAACGACGGCCGCAGGCTTCCATGATCAATTGGAAGTCTTTCAGGCGTTTTTAAGGCAGTTGATTGACTCAGGTGCGGCTGGATTATGTATTGAGTTTGTACCGCTCCGGTTTGATGTACCGGAAGAACTGATTATTTATGCAGAAGAACGTGATTTTCCGCTAATTCTGTTTACAAAAGAAGTGAAGTTCGTCAATATTACACAGCATCTCCATACGATGATGATTGAACGTCAGTATCAGATGATGGCAGATTTAGAAGCCTTGTCGTCAAAGCTGAATGAGCTTTTACTAACTCCTCATCCGCAGATGGATATTTTGGATCAAGTGTATCAGCACGTGAGAGGGATACTACTGCTGATCCCTGTTCAAGGTGAGCCGATTATTTTATGTGATTCTTCCAAACAAACAGAAGAGCTTGTGATGAATTATTTGCAATATGCTTCATTACCAAAAGGATATGAAGTGACGCAAAAACAAGTCCTTGCACTCAAACAAACCTTTGCAGACCTCGTCCTCATTCATCAATCGAACACGCTCTCGGAATTTGAACTGCTTGTGATGGATAAAGGAGCGAATGCCCTTGCCCAGCAAACATTAAGAGAGCTGTATACAGAAGAGCTGAAGAAGACAAAAGAGAATGAATGGCTGCAAAAATGGTTTCATGAAGATCATACAGAAAGAGAGATCATAGAACACCTTGAGGAGACAGAAGGGCTGAAAAAACCGACCGGCTGTGTGGTGATGCTCTTTCAAAAAAACCACCAAATAGAAGAAATCGCAGGGAATCTTTATTTTCTTGTCTCTTGCCGCTCTATTTTTCAGCGTGCTGGTTTCCATTTGATTGTGTACGAGCATCAAGGACAAACCTTATTTATCTTATTGAATACAAGAAAAGTTGAGGACTGGAAAGAGCGTGCAGAAAAAGCGGCAAACGACATCACGCAATTATATGACCGTGAGCAGCCCGGCGAGGCAGTCATCAATTATGGAATCGGTTCATATTGTGAGCAATTTCAGCACATGAGAAAAAGTTTTCAAGCAGCGAAAGAAGTGCTGCATTTAAAGAAAGTGATGCCGCAGCGGGTAGAAAGCCCATTTTATCAAGATTTACATATGCTTCGGTTGATGCCTGTCATGAAAGAAAGCGGGTTATTAGAATGCATGGTGAAAGAGTATTTAGAGCCGGTGATTTTATATGATAAACAAAATAGCGGCAGGCTCTATCAGACGCTGAATATCTTTTTACAGACAAACGGTTCTAAAAAAGAAACCGCAAGCCAGCTCTATATTGTGAGGCAGACGCTTTATCACAGATTGGATAAGCTTCATGCTTTACTTGGTGAGGATATGATGCAAGCGCCGAAACGTCAAGCGCTTGAATTTGCGATCCTTGCTTATGAATTTTTACAGGGGAATCGCCATTAACGGTATATGTTAGATTTGCCAAGGGATCAAGTAGAGTGTCTCATGGTTCTTTTCAATCAGTTGACGATCTGTCTAATGTAATGTGTCTGGCCCCTTTTTTATAATGAGAGTAACGACATGGGCGGTCTTGTTTCAGTTTCATATGCCTCACTTTTTATCCATATAATGAATGGAGAGGTCATATGCAGGACCGGTTTAAGCTTCTTTGATGATGAAAACGGATACATGGGGGCGTGGGAAGATGAAAACACATAACGCACAAGATCTTCAGGCGAAAGATGATCAGTTCATTTGGCATCATATGAAAGGGACAAACAAAGAAAATGAAAGTATGGTGATTCATGAGGCAGAAGGCGCATGGGTGACAGATATTCATGGAAATCGCTATTTAGACGGGATGTCAGGGTTGTGGTGTGTAAATGCCGGATATGGACGTAAAGAGCTTGCAGAAGCGGCGTATAGGCAATTAAATACGATGCCTTACTACCCACTGACACAAAGCCATGTGCCAGCGATTCAGCTGGCTGAGAAGCTCAATGAATGGCTAGGCGGGGACTATGTGATCTTTTTTTCTAACAGTGGTTCTGAAGCGAACGAAGCGGCATTTAAAATAGCCAAACAATATCATGCGCAAAAGGGAGAGAGTACACGAACAAAATTCATTTCCCGATATCGATCGTATCATGGCAATACAGCAGCAGCTCTAGCCGCAACGGGTCAAGCGCAGCGTAAGTACAAATATGAACCGTTAGGGCAGGGGTTTATCCATGTCGCACCGCCTGATATGTACCGGCATCCTGAAGATCAAGAGAGCTTGGCAAGTGCTGATGCAATCGATCAAGCTATGACGTGGGAATTAAGTGAGACCATTGCTGGCGTCATCATGGAGCCGATGATTACAGGAGGCGGTATCTTAATGCCGCCAAAAGGATATTTGAAGAAGGTGAAAGAAATCTGTGAAGATCATGGGGCGCTCCTCATTGTGGATGAAGTGATATGCGGCTTTGGCCGGACAGGAAAGCGGTTTGGATTTATGCATGAAGAGGTAAAACCAGATATTATCACCATGGCAAAAGGGATCACAAGTGGATATTTACCGCTATCTGCAACGTGCGTGAAACGAGACATTTATGAAGCGTATGCAGGAGAAGATACGTATGACAGGCTACGGCATGTGAATACATTTGGCGGTCACCCTGCTTCCTGTGCGGTTGCGCTTGCTAACCTAGAGATCATGGAAAACGAGCAATTAGTGGAGCGGTCAGGCAAGCTTGGCCAAGACATGCTCGATCGTTTGCAAGAGTTAAAAGAGCATCCATTTGTCGGTGATGTGAGAGGAAAAGGCCTGCTGTTTGGGATTGAGCTTGTGCAGGATCAGGCGTCAAAAAAGCCAGCTGATCCAAGTGTAGTCGGTCAATTGATTGCAGAATGTAAAAAACGAGGATTGATCATTGGGAAAAATGGCGATACAGTGGCTGGCTATAATAACGTGGCACAGCTAGCACCACCGCTAAATATCACTGATGAAGACGCCTCATTCATTATCCATACTTTAAAAGAAAGCATGGCACAATTATAGCAGAGAGATTTCTCTGCTTTTTTCTATGTCCAAAAGGATCAGGTCTTAATCGACCTGCTAGGCTGAATGGTCAATGGGCACACTAGGTGTATTGAAAAAAACATGCGATTCTATTACTGTAAGGAGAAGATAGAACCAATACACATTAGAAGGAGACGGCATATGAGTTTTCATGATCAACCCATTCTACCTGCTGTTCGCAATATGAAGCAATTTGAGGAATTTTTAAAAAGTCCATTTACATATGGGGTCTTACTAGATGTTCACTTAGGGCGGCTTAAGGGCATCATGAATGAGGCGAATGCGCATCATAAAAAAATGTTTGTCCATGTCGATCTCATTCACGGAATCAAACATGATGAGTACGGAACGGAATTTATTTGTCAGGAAATGAAACCGGCAGGCATTATTTCTACTAGGTCTTCTGTCATAGTAAAAGCCAAGCAGAAAAAGGTATATGCTATCCAGCGAATGTTTTTACTTGATACAAGTGCGATGGAAAAAAGCATGGAGTTTGTCGGAAAACATCGTCCAGATTTTATTGAAGTATTGCCTGGTGTCGTGCCAGATTTAATTACAGAAGTGCGCGAAAGAGCTGGAATACCAATATTTGCAGGAGGATTTATCCGAACAAAAGAAGATGTAGAAAGGGCGCTTGCAGCAGGGGCGACAGCTGTCACCACATCGAATACAGAGCTTTGGAAAGCGTTCCAAAAATGAAAAAGATAAAATGTGAAAATTGATTGACAACGTTTTCATCCTCTGATACTATAGCACTAAGTTAATATCATGTGATGGAGAAACGGAGATCCACAACGACGCTTTACTAGGTGATAAATGACCCTGATGTAAAGTATGTTTGTTGTGGGTCTTTTTTCTTTATCTTTTCTACACATTTATAGGGGATGGCAACTGAACCAGAGGAGGAATTTTTCATGACACCATTTTGGGGTGAAGTCGTTGGTACAATGCTTCTGATTATTTTCGGAGGCGGTGTGTGTGCGGCAGTCAGTTTAAAGAAATCGCTCGCTTATCAGTCCGGTTGGATTGTAATCGCTTTCGGATGGGGATTTGCAGTAGCGATTGCAGCTTATGCCACTGGAGGAATCAGCGGTGCACATTTAAACCCGGCGCTGACAATAGGTCTTGCATTAGAAGGAAGTTTTCCTTGGGCTGATGTTCCAATGTATATTGTCGGTCAAATGCTTGGCGCATTACTCGGAGCTATTATTGTCTTCTTACATTACTTACCACACTGGAAAGCGACAGACGATCCAGGTGCAAAACTAGGCGTATTCTCAACTGGTCCTGCGATTCCGCATACTTTTGCAAACGTGCTCAGTGAAGTCATCGGTACATTTGTATTGGTGGTAGGAATTTTAGCGATTGGTGCAAATAAATTTGCAGACGGAGTCAATCCGCTGATTGTTGGTTTCTTAATTGTCGCAATTGGTCTTTCATTAGGTGGTACAACTGGTTACGCAATTAACCCTGCACGTGATTTAGGTCCAAGAATCGCACATGCCATTCTGCCGATTCCAGGTAAAGGTCCATCAAATTGGAAATATGCTTGGGTTCCTGTTGTTGGTCCAATTTTGGGCGGTGCATTTGGCGGTGTTTTCTATAATGCAGCCTTTAAAGCGAACGTCACACCAGCCTTTTGGATTGTAAGCGTTATTTTAGTTGTGGTATTGTTAGGACTCTATGTTTCTACGAAAAACCAGACAAATGCTGTCAATGAAAGTATGTAAGGGGAGGAAAACACCATGGCAAAAGAAAAATATATTCTCGCATTAGATCAAGGGACAACAAGCTCAAGAGCGATCTTATTTGATCAAGAAGGTAAAATTGCACATACAGCTCAGAAGGAATTCAATCAATATTTTCCGAACCCAGGCTGGGTAGAACACAATGCAAATGAAATTTGGAGCTCTGTTCTATCAGTTATTTCAACTGCTTTAATCGAATCAGGAATTGAAGCAGATCAAATCGCCGGTATCGGAATTACGAACCAGCGTGAGACAGCTGTCGTTTGGGATAAACATACAGGCGCACCCGTTTACAATGCAATTGTTTGGCAGTCTAGACAAACATCGGGTATATGTGATGAGCTAAAAGCGCAAGGGCACGATGAAACGTTTAGAAATAAAACCGGTCTTCTGATTGATGCTTATTTCTCAGGCACTAAAGTGAAATGGATTTTAGACAATGTCGAAGGTGCTCGTGAGAAAGCAGAAAATGGTGACTTACTGTTTGGCACAATCGATACATGGCTCATTTGGAAAATGACTGGCGGGCAATCACACGTGACAGATTATTCGAATGCATCAAGAACGTTAATGTTCAATATTTACGATCTGAAATGGGATGAAGAACTCCTTGATATCTTAGGTGTTCCAGCTTCCATGCTGCCAGACGTCAAACCATCATCACACATTTATGGTGAAACAACAGACTATCACTTCTTCGGTAAAAATATTCCGATTGCAGGAGCGGCGGGAGATCAGCAGTCTGCGTTATTCGGTCAGGCTTGCTTTGAAGAAGGAATGGCGAAGAACACATATGGTACAGGATGTTTCATGTTGATGAATACAGGGGAAAAAGCAATTAAGTCGGATCATGGATTGTTAACGACGATTGCATGGGGCATTGACGGCAAAGTTGAATATGCTTTAGAAGGAAGTATTTTCGTTGCTGGCTCAGCGATCCAGTGGCTGCGTGATGGACTTAGAATGTTTAAAGACTCAAAAGACAGTGAAGCTTATGCTGAGCGCGTTGAGTCAACAGACGGCGTATATGTCGTACCAGCATTCGTTGGTTTAGGTACACCATATTGGGATAGTGATGTCCGAGGCGCTGTATTCGGTTTAACACGCGGTACTTCTAAAGAGCACTTTGTTCGTGCAACGTTAGAATCACTTGCTTATCAAACGAAAGATGTTTTAGATGCGATGGAAAAAGATTCAAACATCTCACTTAAAACATTGCGTGTCGATGGCGGAGCTGTAAAGAATGATTTCTTAATGGGCTTCCAAAGTGATTTGCTCGATGTACCAGTAGAACGTCCAGAAATTAATGAAACGACGGCACTCGGTGCGGCCTATCTTGCGGGAATAGCAGTTGGCTTCTGGAACGACCGTTCAGACATTGCAAAACAATGGAACCTTGACAAGCGCTTTGAACCTAAAATGGAAGAAGACAGCCGTGACTCGTTATACAGCGGGTGGAAAAAGGCTGTAAAAGCAGCTCAAGCTTTCAAATAAACAAAAAGTATGGTATACTTCAAGTAAGTTAATAGAACGGTTGGAGAACTGGAGAGACCGCAAGCACCGAAGTGTAGAAATACGCTTTGGGTGTTTGCGGTCTCTTTTTCTTTACCGTACAACATGGGAGGAACAAGAGATGACTTTTTCTAGCTTAGAAAGAGAACAAATGCTTCAGGACATGACAAAAAAACCATATGATGTGTTTATCATTGGTGGGGGTATTACAGGCGCAGGTACGGCACTTGATGCGGCTTCACGCGGAATGCGTGTCGGTCTTGCGGAGATGCAGGATTTCGCAGCAGGTACGTCTAGCCGCTCAACGAAACTTGTACACGGTGGACTTCGTTATTTAAAACAATTTGAAGTGAAAATGGTCGCAGAGGTCGGTAAAGAGCGTGCCATCGTATACGAAAACGGTCCTCATGTGACAACGCCAGAATGGATGCTTCTTCCGATGCATAAAGGCGGGACATTCGGTAAGTTTTCAACTTCAATTGGACTTAGAGTATATGACTTTTTAGCTGGCGTTAAGCATAGTGAACGCAGAAGTATGCTAAGTGCGAAAGAAACACTTGCAAAAGAACCGCTTGTGAAAAAGGATGGCTTAAAAGGCGGGGGCTACTATGTTGAATACCGTACAGATGATGCACGCCTGACAATTGAAGTCATGAAAGAGGCTGTGAAATTCGGGGCAGAAGCGGTCAACTATGCGAAAGTAAAAGAATTTATTTATGATAAAGGCAAAGTTGTCGGTGTTGTCATTGAAGATGTCACAACACAGAAAACATACGATGTATATGCGAAAAAAATCGTCAATGCGACTGGTCCATGGGTCGATCAGCTAAGAGACAAGGATCACTCAAAAGAGGGGAAACATTTACAGCATACAAAAGGAATTCACTTAGTATTTGATCAATCTGTTTTCCCATTAAAACAAGCAATCTACTTTGACACACCTGATAAACGAATGGTCTTTGCGATTCCAAGAGAAGGAAAAACATACGTGGGAACAACAGATACCGTTTACAAAAAACAGCTGGAACATCCGCGTATGACAAAAGCAGATCGTGATTACGTGATCAAAGCCATTCAATATATGTTCCCAGATCTTAACATTACAGAGAAAGACGTTGAATCTAACTGGGCTGGTCTTCGTCCACTCATTCATGAAGAAGGGAAAGATCCTTCAGAAATTTCTCGTAAGGATGAGGTATGGACATCATCTTCAGGCTTAATCACGATTGCCGGCGGTAAATTAACAGGTTACCGTAAAATGGCTGAACACATTGTGAATCTTGTACGTGATGGACTTAAAGAGGAAACTGGAAAAGATTTCGGACCATGTAAAACGAAACATATGCCAATTTCAGGTGGGCATGTAGGCGGTTCGAAAAATATGGCATCCTTTGTTCAAGCGAAAACGGCAGAAGGAGCATCCGTTGGTTTGACAGAACCGGTTGCACAAAAATTAGCTGAGAAATATGGCTCAAACGTCAGCAATGTCTTCAAGCGTGTAGAGCAGCTTCAAGGGGAAGCAGACAAACGAAATATTCCCGCATATGTGTTGGCTGAACTTGTCTATGCGATCGAAGAAGAATTGGCTGTTACACCTGTTGATTTCTTCTTGAGAAGAACAGGCAGCCTATTATTTAATATCAATTGGGCAAAAACGTATGCACAGCCTGTTGTTGACTATATGGCAGATCGTTTTGGCTGGGATGAAGCGACAAAACAGAAACATCAAACTGAATTAGACCGACTATTCCATGAAGCAGTCGTACCGCTTGATGCTGAATAAGTAAAAAGCCGATCGTGTATCGGCTTTTTTTATTTTGTTCATCGTTTTTTCATATGTTCATGATATAACATGACATAAAGGATAATTCCATATAAAATAACAGTAGATATTAATTTATTGATGTTAAGAACTGGGAGGACGACCATGAGTTGGATTACGAATTATGAGCGTTGGATCAATGAGAAGCACCTGGATACTGAACTAAGGGAATGGCTGGAGGCACATCAAGATGATCATCAAGCACTTGAAGACTGTTTCTACAAAAACCTTGAGTTTGGTACTGGAGGAATGCGCGGAGAAATTGGTGCTGGAACGAACCGAATGAATGTTTACACTGTTCGAAAAGCATCCGCTGGTCTTGCTGCGTATATTGCAGCACATGGAGAGGATGCAAAAAAAAGAGGCGTCGCCATTGCCTATGATTCACGCCATAAATCTCCTGAATTTGCGATGGAAGCGGCCAAAACACTTGCTTCACATGGCATTCAAACATACGTATTTGACGAACTGCGTCCGACACCAGAACTCTCTTTTGCAGTTCGAGAACTGAATGCCTTTGCAGGGATTGTTGTGACAGCAAGTCACAATCCGCCGGAATATAATGGCTATAAAGTATATGGAGAAGATGGAGGCCAAATGCCCCCATTTGAAGCAGATCAAGTCATTAAAGAAGTAGATGCCATCGAAAATGAATTAGCCATTTCAGTGGAATCAGAAGAAGTATTGAAGCAAAATGGTTTGATCCGCATGATTGGTGAAGAAATCGATCAAGCGTATATGGAAAAATTAAAAACCATTCGTGTGCACCCTGAGCTTGCAAAAGAAGTCGATGTCAAAGTGGTGTTTACCCCGCTTCATGGAACGGCGAATAAACCTGTCCGAAACGGACTTCAGGCCTTTGGTTATGAGCATGTGACGGTTGTACCTGAACAGGAAAAACCAGATCCACAATTCTCGACGGTCACGTCTCCAAATCCAGAGGAGCATGCCGCTTTTGAATACGCCATCAAGCTTGGCGAAAAGCAAAATGCTGATATGTTGATTGCGACAGATCCAGATGCAGATCGATTAGGTATCGCTGTGAAAAATCATGATGGTGAATTTACCGTTTTGACCGGCAACCAAACAGGCGCCTTACTACTTCATTATTTATTATCTGAAAAACAAAAACTAGGTCAACTGCCGCCTCGCCCCGTTGTGATGAAAACGATTGTGACAAGCGAGCTTGGGCGTGCTGTTGCCTCAGCATTTGGAGCTGACACGATTGATACGCTCACTGGCTTTAAATTTATCGGAGAAAAAATCAAGCAGTTTGAAGAAAGCGGAGAATACACGTTTCAATTCGGCTATGAAGAAAGCTATGGCTATTTGATCGGTGATTTTGCACGAGATAAAGATGCAGTTCAAGCTGCGCTATTAGCAGTTGAAGTCGCAGCCTTTTATAAGAAACAAGGGAAGTCATTATATGATGCGCTTGTTGATATTTTTAAGGAATTTGGATTTTACAGAGAAGGGTTAAAGTCATTAACCTTAAAGGGGAAAGTAGGAGCGGAGCAGATTTCTGCTATTCTTCATACCTTTAGATCAAACCCACCAGCTTCTATCGCCGGTCAGCGCATTACGGTCATTGAGGATTATCAATCAAGTCAAAGGCACCTTGTGGCTGAAAAGAAAGAAGAAACGATTCATCTGCCGACATCAAACGTCCTGAAATATTTCCTTGAAGATGGCTCATGGTTTTGTTTACGACCTTCTGGTACGGAGCCTAAAGTCAAATTTTATATTGCAGTCAAAGGCACATCGTTAACTGACAGCGAAGAAAAGCTGAAACACTTATCAGAAGAAGTCATGAAAGTCGTCTATGACATTGTGGAAGAAACAGCTAAATAAAACATCACAAAGCCATCATGTCATGCATGATGGCTTTTTCTCAGTCAAAAGGATGAGAAAAAATCATCCTTTTTGAGAAAGAGCTGCACAGATGCTCATGGTATAATCAACATATTGATCAGAGAGGCAGTAAAAGCCGGGGGTACACACGATGGGAGATTACCAAGAAAAAGTCAAAACATTAAAAACGTTAAAAGAAATTGCTGAAAAGCTAAATGAAGGGATGGAAATGAAGGAAACGCTTCATGAAGTGCTTCATATGCTTATGGAAGTGACAGGCTTTCAAACAGCATGGATTTATTTTATAGAAGAAGACGGATCGTATGAACTAATGGCAGAAGTATGCTTACCTGAAGCACTGGCAAAGGATCGAAAGCAATTGATGTGTCAAAACGATTGCTATTGCATCAACCGTTACACAAAAGGCTCACTGCAATCAGCGACCAATATCATCAATTGTAAACGGATTGAAACGGCGATTGAGCAAAAGCTTGGAGATACAGAAGGAATTACCCATCATGCAACCGTTCCTCTCCAAGCATGTAAGCGTACGTTTGGCTTATTAAATGTGGCGGCAAAAGGGAAGGTCACATTTACACAGGAGGAGCTGAATCTGCTTGAAAGTATTGCACTGCAAATTGGTACGGCTATTCAGCGTATGAAGCTTGTGCAAAATGAGCAGCAGCATGCACTGCTAGAAGAACGAAACCGGCTTGCGCAGGATTTACATGATTCTGTGAATCAAATGCTGTTTTCCGTGAGTTTGACTGCAAAGGCAGCGCGTCAAATGACAAGTGATCAAAAATTAGGTGAAATGATTGATTTTATTCAGCATTTATCACAAGATGCCCTCATTGAAATGCGATCACTCATCTGGCAGTTAAGACCAAAAGGGCTTGAAAAAGGATTTACGACAGCGATTGAAGAGTATGCACAGCTTTTAGGTCTAAATTGTTCATTGTCTTTATCAGGCTGTATGGAAATAGATCATTCAAAGCACGAAACCTTATTTCGTGTATGCCAAGAAGCTCTAAATAATTGCCAAAAGCATGCGGGCGTTGAGAAAGTAGAGGTCAAACTGGAGCAATCAGGTGACACGTTTGGTATGAAAATCATCGATCAGGGAAAGGGATTTCAGTATGATGAACAAATGAGTCTTCCTTCACTTGGCTTGAAAGGAATGGCTAAACGTATTCGAAAAGCAGGAGGTACATTTTGTATCAATTCTGAGCTAGGTAAGGGAACCACAATTCATGTGAAAGTCCCATTTTCTCAAGAAAGGAAGGGATTGTCATGAGGGTAGTCATTGCAGATGATCATCATATTGTCAGAAAAGGGCTGGTCTTTTTCTTGCAAACCCAGCCAGATGTAGACATCGTCGGTGAGGCATCCAATGGGGAAGAGGCACTGCAGGTAGTCAGGCAAACGAATCCTGATATTGTCTTGATGGACCTTTCTATGCCTGTGATGAATGGAATTGAGGCAACAAAGCAAATGACACTCGACATGCCGGAAGTCCGCATTGTCATCCTGACAAGCTATGCAGATAAGGACTATGTCATCCCTGCTATTCAAGCGGGAGCGAAGGCTTATCAGCTCAAAGATGTAGCACCTGAAAAGCTTCTCACGACAATGATTGAGGTGCAAAATGGTACGTATCAATTAGACGGTCATATTACGACGTTTCTCATTCAGCATCTAACTGAACCTAAAGAGCAGAAATGGACATTGATGAACGAACTGACCAATAGAGAACGTGATGTCTTATTTGAAATCGCAAAAGGGAAAAGTAACAAAGAAATCGCCTCGTCGCTTTTTATTTCTGAAAAGACTGTGAAAACTCACGTGTCTCATGTGTTATCAAAGTTAGAGCTGGCAGATCGAACTCAGGCCGCTCTATATGCGGT
Source organism: Bacillus sp. FSL M7-0307 (assembly GCF_038627835.1). NCBI lineage: Bacteria > Bacillati > Bacillota > Bacilli > Caryophanales > Bacillaceae > Bacillus > Bacillus sp. FSL M7-0307. Next base: position 944,522 of record NZ_CP152023.1, read on the forward strand.
AGATTATCAAAAAAATCAGCCGAAAGAGCTGTTGTAAAAGAAGAGCATATACAGTCTATATGAATGGTGGACATTCCAAAAGACTTCATGAGTATTTCTCATGAAGTCTTTTCTTTTTTATGAAATGCGGTTAGTAAAAGGCTGAAAAGAAAACAAAGAGCTAAAATAAAGTTCATTCTAGCCCTATGTCAACAATCTGAAAGGCAGAAAATCAGCCTTTTCCTTTATGTGTACATCGGTTCAGCATATGCTTCAGCAACGGCAGCCTCTGAAGCATGGTCGATATACTGCAGGAGTCCATATAAACATTTTTCAACATCTGCATCGTTCCGGTTAAATTGATACGCATGTAAGAAATGCTCAATACGTTTCGAGAGCAAATCATCTTGCGTACGGACCATAAGAATAAGTAAATTATCCCATTGCGAGCGATGCGTATAATAAAGTGCCTTATCATAATCTGCCACATTCATTAAACCTTCTCCTTTCCCTTGAGAAGTCCTCATTAGTTTGCTCGGATCAGGTCGACTTTTTCAGGGGAAAAGTTGGTGTCTGCATAAACAGGGTACCGGGAATTATAGGCTGAATAAATGCTTGATGTATGAAAAAGAACCAACCAGCAAAACCTAAACAAAATAGACATGAAAGTGAGAATATTGATATCATGCACCCGAAATTATGGATGCTTTTTGCAGCAGGAATTATTTTATTCGGCAGTCTCATGGTTCATCCATCTTCACAAGCAGCCGTGCAGCCGGCAGAGAATTGGGAAAGACTTGCGTATACTGCCTTGCAAGATGAATATGAAGGCGCCGTTTTAAACGATTATCATTACATTGGACGTACACAAGTGAATGAAGATCAAACAAAAGATGTGTTTCGCGTGACCGTGAAGGAAGGCTCCACACGATTTGCAGCACATGCAGAAATTTATTTTCATCCGGTGACGGGGCATTTGATTAGTATTAACGTATTTCGGCTATAAAAAAGCACCTCTTTTAAAAAAAGAGGTGCTCCAGCGGTAGTCAAACCCTCGCATTCGGTGTCAGTCCGGCACTGGTGCTCACGAATGTCAAATTCGCTCTGCAAAAGTTGCTGTTCTTCCTAGACTGCAAAGGGTTTCGATCATGTTGAAAAGAAGATTTATTTCATGCTTCCTTGAAGATATGAGCGAATATCCACACCGAGTGAATCCGCTAAACGCTGTCCGTAATCTTCATCTGCACGATAGAAGTTACAGATCGCAAGTAATTTCGTTTTTTCATTTACGTCTTTCAAGTCAGCTGTCAGGTTCTTGATCAATGCTTGTTTCTCTTCTTCAGAGTAGCTTCGATATTTTTCTCCAGCTTGTTTGAAATCATTTGGTTTTTCAATTTTTTGTCTCACTATACGGTCACCATGAAGAACTGGTTCACTTTCTTTGTAGTGAGGGTTTTCTTTTGGCTGATCGTCATAACGGTTTGGTTCATAGTTAATATGACCGCTTGGACGAGTTGTTGTCATAAAGCCATCCTGTTGGTTATTGTGAACAGGCGCATAAGGACAGTTCACTGGGATGCGCATGTAGTTTGCACCTAGGCGGTGACGCTGCGTGTCAGGATAAGAGAACAGACGACCTTGAAGCAGTTTGTCTTCAGATGCTTCAATTCCTGGTACTAGGGCACTTGGCGTGAAAGCAGATTGCTCTGTTTCAGCAAAGAAATTTTCTGGATTGCGGTTCAGTGTCATGCGGCCCACTTTTTGCAGCGGATAATCTTCCTCGCTCCACGTCTTCGTTGGATCACATGGATCATAATCTAGTTCATCATAATCACTGAGCGGCATAAGCTGAACGTAAAGATCCCATGCTGGATAATTTCCTTTTTCAATACGATCATACAAGTCTCTTGTCGCATGCTGGAAGTCGTTTGCTTGAATTTCTGCAGCTTCTTCCATTGATAAATTGCGAATGCCTTCTGATGGTCTCCAGTGGTATTTCACATATTTTGTTTCTCCGTATTTGTTTACCCATCTAAACGTATGAACACCAGAACCGCGCATTTCAGCGTAGTTCGCAGGAATACCTTCGTCAGAGAAGAGCCATGTGAGCATGTGAGTGGATTCAGGTGTTAACGTCATAAAATCCCAATAACGGTCAGGATCTTGAATGTTGGTTACAGGATCTGGCTTGAGAGAGTGAACCATGTCAGGGAATTTAAGTGCATCACGAATGAAGAAGATCGGCAAGTTGTTCCCAACTAGATCATAGTTGCCTTCTTCTGTATAAAATTTGACAGCGAAGCCGCGAGGGTCACGTAATGTTTCAGGCGAACCTTTAGGGTGAATAACCGTTGAGAAACGGACAAAAACGTCTGTTTGTTTTCCTTCTTCACTTAAGAAGGCTGCTCTTGTATGTTTCTCCATGCTATTTTCTACTTCAAATACACCATAAGCGCCGGCGCCTCTTGCATGAACGACACGCTCTGGAATACGTTCACGGTCAAAGTGTGCAAGTTTTTCAATCAAATGGTAATCATCAAGAAATGAAGGCCCCCTGTGACCAGCAGTTCTTGAGTTTTGATTATCGCCAACTGGCACGCCTTGATTCGTTGTCAAATTTTTATGATTAGAATTTGTCATTCTTTTTCTCCTCCTGTAAACAAAAAATGGTTTCTAGCAATCTATATACCCTAATTATATTGAATCAAACATGATAGTCAATATTTATTTATAATAATTTTAAATAAATTATTATTACAAGGAGGTAAAGAAAAAGACGAAAGAAATAAATTCTTTCGCCTTAGAGCAGAAGCTCTCTTAGAGCATCTTTGTTTTGTGTTAAATCATTTAATGTGTATTGGTCAAGAACGCGTAAATAAGCAGTGAGTGCTTCATGAAGTACGTGCTTTAATGAACAAATCGGGGAGATAATACAGCTGTTTTTCTTCGGATCAAAGCATTCAACCATGACTAAATCATCCTCTGTATAGCGGACAACCTCACCAATATTAATGCTTTCTGGGCTTTTCCCCAGCCTAATCCCACCATTTCTTCCGCGGATCGTTTCTACATAACCACGTTTTCCAAGATGGTAAATGACCTTTGTCAGGTGATTTTTCGAAATGCCATAAATATCGGCAATCTGCTGAATATTTGACAGTTCATTGTTTTCTCTCGAAGCTAAATAAATGAGTACCCTTAATGAGAAATCTGTATAATTCGTAAGTTTCATTTGGACGACCTCTAAACCTAATAGAGTTTTGTATCATCGTAACACATTTTAGACAAAAACTGTTCGAGAAAGTACTAAATGTGACAACATTTAAAACATGCATTTTAAATATTGCTTTTATAAGCTGTCATCAATTACGATAAAGATGTATTTAAAATACATCTTTCGAAAGAAGGAATAACGATGTTATCCACAGATCAAATGAATGCCATTAAACAATCAGCCCCTCTTCTAAAAGCTGAGGGAACAAAACTTGTGACTGTTTTTTATCAAAATATGATTAGACAGCACCCAGAGCTACTCAATCAGTTTAATAAAACAAATCTCATGAATGGAAGTCAGCCAGAGGCGCTTGCCGCAACACTCTATCAAGCTGCACTGCACATTGATCGCTTGGCAGACTTGATTCCTGCTGTGAAACAAATTGCCCATAAGCATGTCAGTGTCATGGTGAAAAAAGAGCAGTACCCAATCGTCGGATATCACCTTCTTGAAGCAATGAAAGAGGTATTTGGGTTATCAGAGGGAGATGACACATTGTCGGCTTGGAAGGCTGCATATGACATCATTGCGAATATATTCATCACCATTGAGGCAGAAATGATGGCTGAAAATGTGAAACAACCTGGCGGATGGACTGATGTCAAACCGTTTATGATTAAGAAAAAGAAACAAGAATCTCCATCACTCATTTCCTTTTATTTAGTACCAGAGGATGAATCGGAGCTGCCAATGTATGAAGCTGGTCAATACATTACGGTGCAAGCAAATATGCCGGGTGAAGCTTATGTATGTAGCAGACAATACAGCTTATCGGACCAATATCACCCATCTTATTACCGCATCACAGTGAAACGAGATGGGCATGTCTCCACATTCCTGCATGATGAAATGAGAGAAGGCGATATTCTTCACGTGAGTATGCCGCAGGGAATGTTCTGCTTGCAAGATGACACCAAAGAACCCGTTTATTTGATTAGTGCCGGTTCTGGTGTCACACCAATGATTGGTTTAGTGAAAACAGCGTCGCATAACAATCAGCCATTCACGATGATTCATGCAGACAGACTAGAGGATGTAACCGCTTTTGAACAAGAGTTTGAACACGTTCTCACTTCATCTCCAGAGGGGCGTATTATCCTTTGTAACGAACAGTTTGAAAAGAGTGGCAAGAGTGAGCTGGTTGAGAAGGCGCCTTCCCGTATTGACCAGCCATTCCTTCAATCAGTCATTGGTGAAGGAAAAGGCCAATTTTATGTTTGCGGTTCCCCAGCATTTACACAGGAAATGATCCTTATTCTAAAAGCGTTGGACATTCCGGAAGAGAATATCCATTTTGAAGCGTTCGGCGGGCAGTCCATGAAAGAGATGGAAGTCGTCTAAACAACTGGCTGAACATCATGTTTTATTAAGTACGCTCATATAGTAGGGATAAGTCCGATGAGGAGGGATGGTTTCCTTGAGCGTATCTGAAAAGCGTCTTTTACAACGAGCCATTGATGAAATTACAGAAATTGCAGAAGGATTTGGTCTAGATTTTTATCCGATGAGGTATGAAATCTGTCCCGCGGAGATTATTTATACATTCGGTGCATATGGCATGCCAACACGATTTAGCCACTGGAGCTTTGGAAAGCAATTTCACAAAATGAAGCTTCATTATGATTTAGGATTAAGCAAAATTTATGAGCTTGTGATTAATTCAAATCCTTGCTATGCCTTTCTCCTTGATAACAATTCGCTTGTTCAAAATAAACTAATTGTGGCTCATGTCTTGGCACACTGCGATTTCTTTAAAAACAACTGCCGTTTCCAAAACACAAAACGAGATATGGTGGAAAGTATGTCAGCGGCAGCAGAGCGAATTAAAGAATATGAACATATCCACGGTACAAAAGAAGTCGAGTCCTTTTTAGATGCTGTATTGGCATTGCAGGAGCATATTGATCCGTCGCTTGTTCGTTCAAAATTAAGCTGGAATCTCGACGATGAAGATGAATATGAAGAGGACAAACCAAAACGTCAAACGCCATATGATGATTTGTGGGGAATGGATGAACCGAAAACACGTGAGAAAAAGAAAACGATCAAGCAATTCCCCCCAAAGCCAGAAAAAGATATTTTGCTCTTTATCGAGGCACACTCCCGGGAGCTAGAGCCTTGGCAGCGGGATGTGCTGACGATGCTGAGAGAGGAAATGCTCTATTTTTGGCCACAGCTAGAAACGAAAATCATGAATGAAGGCTGGGCATCGTATTGGCACCAGCGGATTATGCGTGAACTTGATTTAGATTCAAGTGAATCGATTGAATTTGCCAAATTAAATGCAGGTGTCGTGCAGCCATCTAAGACAGGAATCAATCCTTACTATTTAGGGCTGAAGATTTTTGAAGATATTGAAGAGCGCTACGATCATCCATGCGAGGAATTAAAAAAAGCCGGAGTGACGGAAGGGTCAGGTCGCAGCAAAATGTTTGAAGTGCGAGAAATTGAATCAGACATTTCTTTTATTCGAAATTACTTAACGAAAGACCTTGTGATGAGGGAAGATTTGTACTTGTTTCAAAAGCAGGGGAGAGACTATAAAGTCATTGATAAAGAATGGAAGGCAGTCCGTGATCAGCTAGTCAGCATGAGGGTCAATGGCGGCTTTCCGTATTTGACAGTCATCGATGGCGACTATTTAAAAAACAACGAACTCTATATTAAACATTGGTATGAAGGCATTGAGCTTGATCTCAAATACTTAGAAAAGGTGCTTCCATATTTGTATCAGCTATGGGGAAGAAGTGTGCACATCGAGTCAGTTCTTGAAGGAAAAGAAGTGATGTTTTCATACGATGGAAAAGGGGTTCATAGGAAGTATCTTGCTTAATGATCAAAAAAGATGTCTACGACTAGACATCTTTTTTTGTGATTAGCACTTTATTGATTTTTCAGCAGTTTGAAAATGTGTTTCGCTTGATCTGTATTTTCCATGAGCCCTTTTAGCTGTTCGCTTGTTGGTCCATAAGCATAAAATGGTACTTCATCCCCTGTATGACCCGATGTAGTCCAGCCTGTATGAGACCTCGTATTAATGACTTTTTCGATGGCATCATCAATTTGAACAGGATCTTTTGTTTCAGCTGCCTTTTGAATAGAGGCGATTTCCTCTTTTGTGAAATCAAGGTCGATGTATTGTTTGAGCGCAGTCTCGACTGTCATACCCCCTGCAATTTTGTTTGCAATAAAATCAGGTGTCTTCTTTGCTGCTTTGACAGGCTGATAATCCCAGCTACCCGAACCGTCTGCCCCGAAGGAAAGGCCACCAGTTGAATGATCTGCTGTCGTGATGACTAACGTGTTTTTATCCTTTTTTGCGAAACGAATGGCTTCTTCAAATGCTTTTTCAAAATCTTTCATCTCACTCATCGCACTGACAATATCGTGGTCATGTCCAGCCCAGTCAATTTGACTGCCTTCAACCATGAGGAAAAATCCTTTTTTGTTTTTAGACAGCTGTTTGATGGCTGAGGATGTCATGTCTTGCAAGGAAGGGGTCGTTTTATCACGATCAATTGCTTTATCGAGACCACCGTCAGCAAAAATGCCTAACAATTTTTGCTGTTTGTTTTTTTGTAAGTCAGCTTTATTGGTTACGTAACGATAGCCTGCTTTTTGAAATTCTTTCGTCAAATCACGATCTTTGCGGACAAAATCGATCAGTCCTCCGCCAAGCATGACATCGACTGTATGCTGTTTGCCAATTTTCTCATCGAAGAAATCATCAGCAATGGCTGCTGTGTTTTTTCTAGACACATCGTGGGCGGCATACGCAGCAGGTGTCGCATTGGTTAATTCAGATGTGACGACGAGACCAGTAGACTTTCCTTTGCGTTTTGCTTCTTCTAATACTGTTTTTAGTTTTTTGCCATTTTTGTTTACACCAATGGCGTTGTTGTATGTCTTTTGACCAGTTGCCATGGCTGTACCAGCTGCTGCTGAATCAGTAATGTTACTTTTAGAATCATCAGGGTATGTTTTATGCATGCCAGTGAGGTAAGGGTCAAACGCTGTTTGCTTGGAAAGGTCACCGTTATGTTTAAATGAGCGGTAAGTTGAAAGGTAAGGTGTTCCCATGCCATCTCCAATGAGCACGATCACATTTTGTACGTCATTTTTTGGTTTCTTTTTAGCCTCAGCTTTGTCAGCCTGTCCAAATTCAATTCCTGAAAAAATACCAATCGATAACACTGATGCGGCTGCGATTGCAGCTATTTTCGTTTTCGAGCTTTTCAACACACTCATTCATTTTGCCTCCTCATTGTTTATGTATCGCTCTCACGTTTACAATGGTAGAGCAGAAGTGTGGATTCCAAATGACAGCACCGTAAAGTTCACTTTAAAATTGTAAAGGTCCACTTTACATAGAATGAACCAAAAAGAGAAATGAATGTATGATTTATCTATGACAAGATGCATTTGTTTTGTCATGATTGTGTAATAAAAATGAAATAAAAAGAACCCTAAAAAAAAATAATTTTTGCCGAATTAATAAGCATAATGTCGTAGGAAGTCAAGACTATTTCTTCTGGTATTCGATCCTTATAATAGAAAGTAGATAAAAATTCGGATCACGATAGATACATACAGGAGGAACAAATGAAAAAACAATTGATCACAGCTGCAAGTGCAGTTCTACTTGGGACGACATTATTTGCCGGAGCTGCCTCAGCACAATCAGTAAAGGTTCAAAAAGGTGACTCTCTTTCTGTTCTAGCGAAAAAATACAAAACAACCGTGAGTAAGATTAAATCAGACAATAAACTGAAATCTAACACGATTTATGTTGGACAAACTTTAAAAGTGAATGGTACTTCTTCAAAAAAGGTAACGAAAACATCAAAAACAACAACAAAAGTAAAAGCGTCTTCAGCGACAGCCACTCATAAAGTTGTCAAAGGTGATACTTTATCTAAAATCGGCAAAAAATATGGAATGACAGTGAAAGAGCTGAAATCGTTAAATAAACTCAAAACAGATCTGATTAAAATTGGACAAAAGCTGAAAGTGAAAAAGACATCCAAAGTGAAACCAACACCTGTCAAAGAAAAAACAGTTGCTACTTCTTCTTTAAACACGTCTAAACTCGTAGCAGATGCGAAAGCACAAAACGGTACACCATATAAATGGGGTGGAACGACACCGAAAGGCTTTGATTGCAGCGGTTTTATGTGGTATATCATTAACAAACAAACAAAGATTTCAAGACAAACAACTGAAGGTTTTTGGGGATCAATGAAAAGCGTCTCAACACCTAAAGTTGGAGATTTTGTCTTCTTTACAACCTATAAATCTGGCCCATCTCACATGGGTGTCTACCTTGGGAACAACAAGTTTATCCACGCTGCTTCTGATGGTGTGACGATCAGCGATATGACTTCAAGCTATTGGAAGCCAATTTACCTTGGCGCAAAGACATTTGTAAACTAATAATGGATCTTAAGAGACTGCTTACTAGGCAGTCTCTTTTTTTGTATATCGTTTGCGCAGCTAAATCAGTCCTTTATCATAGCTCTCTATGAGTCTAAAGGCTTTTAAATAAGCAAAAGTGAAGACAAGTTATCAAAAGAATAATTTTATTTTCACTTTATAAAAATTATATCAAAAAAGTATAATTTTGTATGTTGTATAATAAATAGAAGAAGCCAAGCTATGATTTGAATAAAGATTGAAGAAAATCTACCCTGATGATTGACAAATATTTTGTTGATAAATAAGAATTTTCACTCTATTTTGAAAAAAAGTGTTTTCATTTTTTAATTTTCATATATAATAATTTTACGCCACTAATTTATTGCGCTAAATTAAATCTAAATATTCAGAAAATAAAGTGAATTACGAAGTGGTGGCGTCTTTAGACGGATACTAAGTTTTGGGAGTGATGGTATGAGCAATTCGTTGTTTAGAAAGAAGAGCATTTCAGAGCTAATTGCGGCAACACAAGGGGAAAAAGCGTTAAGAAAGGAATTAGGTTCATTTGACTTAACGATGCTTGGTATTGGAGCGATTATCGGTACAGGGATATTTGTACTGACAGGTACAGGCGCCGTCACAGCAGGACCAGGACTTGTTTTATCATTTGTGATTGCAGGTCTTGCATGTTTATTTGCGGCATTGTCATATGCGGAATTCGCTTCCACAGTGCCAGTATCAGGATCTGTTTATACATTTACGTACGCATCTATGGGAGAATTTTTAGCGTTTATCATTGGCTGGGATTTGATATTAGAATATATGCTAGCCGCTAGTGCCGTTTCAGCAGGCTGGTCAGGCTACTTTGTGTCGTTTTTAAATGGGATAGGGATTCATATACCGGTTGAATTAACAGCAGCACCAGGTGGTTTAAAGGGTCAAGTGACATATTTTAATCTTCCTGCATTTATTATTTTAATGATCATCACCTTCTTGCTGTACTTCGGTATTAAAGAGTCAAAACGAGTCAACAACATTATGGTCATTATGAAAATTGCGGTGATTCTGCTCTTTATTTTAGTCGCTGTGAAATATGTAAAACCTGAAAACTGGACACCATTCGTTCCTTTTGGAACTTCAGGCGTGTTAAGTGCAGCAGCTCTCGTATTCTTTGCATTTATCGGATTTGATGCAGTTGCTTCTGCGGCAGAGGAAACAAAAAATCCATCCCGCAACTTGCCAAGAGGAATCATCACTTCCTTATTGATTTGTACCGTGTTGTATGTGGTAGTCAGTGCGATCATGACAGGCATTGTTCCATTTATGAACTTTGAGGGAGTATCCCATCCAGTGTCTCTTGTTTTACAAGTAGCCGGTCAAAATTGGGTGGCGGGTATTGTAGATGTTGGGGCGATTTTAGGGATGACCACGGTCATGCTTGTCATGCTGTACGGCCAAACACGTGTCATGTTTGCCATGTCTCGTGATGGCTTGGTACCAAAGGTTCTTTCAAAGGTTCATCCAAAACATAAAACACCTTATATCAATACTCTTTTCTTTGGAACATTGTCAGCATTAATGGGTGGATTCATTCCGCTTGATGAGCTGGCAAGTCTAGTGAACATCGGAACACTTTCAGCTTTCATTTTGATTTCAGTTGCTGTCATTGTCATGAGAAAAACACAGCCTGATTTACCGAGAGCATTCAGATGCCCCGCAGTGCCGCTCATTCCAATCTTGGCTATTCTATCTTGCGGACTGCTCATTTATAAGCTTGGCACCATCACATTTGTTCGTTTCTTAATCTGGCTTGCCATTGGGCTTGTTGTCTATTTCTTATATTCAAGAAAGCACTCCGAATTAAACAAAAAATAAGAGTGTACAGAAAAAGCCAGTCAAGTATGACTGGCTCAGCGTGTAGACAAACCTTCGCATTCTTTGTCAGTTCTGCGTGCTGGTGCTCACGAATGTCAAATTCGCTCCGCTCCAGTACTCGTCCTTCATAGACTTCAAAGGTTTTCAGGTCACGCTGAAAAGAAGACAAAGGGCTAAAATAAACAACATTTTAGCCCTTTGTCAACAATCTGAAAGCCAGTCAAGTATGACTGGCTTTTTAGTATTAAAAACCTAATTGAAGATCGACATCAATGGAGACGATCGCATAGACACAAACGATGACAAAAATATTCAGAACGACGCCTAGGAAACCTGGTCCAGTGCGGCCTTTTTTAATGAACAGTTCAATCACACCGAATGGAACTGCGGCCATTGCAAAAGGAAGCATTTGAAACGAATAAAATGTCACATTGCTAATAATGGCGAGGTTCAGCATGAGCAGCGATAAAATAGCGGTGCCGACCGAAATCCAGCCAAACACATTATGCTCTTTAAAAATTCTTACCAATTCCATAATTCCACCTCGCTCACTTTGGCCGTTTTAATGCGTTTTGTCTTCACAAATTTCTCTATTTCTTTAGAAGGACCTGTGACAACAGAACCGTAAACCGTGACACCATTTTGATTGATATAGCGTATTCGGTTAGAGAGGTCAAGTTCAGGTCTGCCAGAGATCGTTTTTGCCCAGGATGGATGCTGGTTGACATAGGCGAGGGCATCTTTGAACTGATCAACCTCTGTTTTTGATGTGTGCTGAAGCTCTTTTAAAAATTCAGAGTCTTTCCCAGGAAAACCGATTGGACGCTGATTTCCACTTAATGAATCTTCTGTTTTGATCGCATTCCAAAGCACTTTCATATCATATTTTTTAGCAAATGAATACACGTCTTTCGGTGTGTATGCTTTGTCATAGGATACATACACTTCACTCACTGTTCCTTCAGGTAGCTTATCTAGAGTAGTGAGTGTTTGTTTTTTAGATGTATCTGCCTGAGACGAAGGGTGCGTAAAGAAATCCTCCGTATTACGTGCGCTGTCGCCATAATAAGAGATCGTAGGCTGCTTTAATTTATCGAAAAACATTTCGATTTGTTCACTGCCGATGGCTTCTGTTTTATTGCCAATTTGTTTTTGCAGCTTAAGTTCTGTATTCATACCAAACAGTTTGACCTGTCCTTTTAAATCCTTCATATCAATGGCGACATTCGGTTTTGTTAGGGCGACTGTTACAGCGGCCGTTTCCATAAAATGATTGCCTTTACTGTCTGCTCCACCAACGCCGTAGTATAGATAACTACCTAGTGTACAAAGCGGTAAAATAATCAGTGTAGATATGACAGCAAGCACAGAAATACGTAAATAGGACTTTCTTTTTCCGTATTGTAAAATGGCTTTTTGTTTTTCAGGACTGATGGAGAAGTCTGTCCAATCTGAGTCATTCAGTTCTTGGCTTAAGCGTTTTTCATTTTCTTCGAGCTCTTCTTCAAACGCCATCATTTCTTCCTCGTTCATCTCGCCATTATTATATTGTTCCCATCGCTTATTAAACTCTTCATTCATCATTAACACCTCTGTTATATAGTGCTTTTAGGCGCTGCCTTGCACGAAATAAAACACTTTTAAAATTTGCTTCAGTAATATTCATGACCTTGGATGCTTCTTTGTAATTTAGTTCTTTTAAATAATACAATGTCAACGCTTCCTTGTAGTTATCTGGAAGTTGCTCCAAATACATGTTGAGAACTTCTTTTATTTCAATCTGTTCAGCGGGACTTTGTACAGACGTTTGTAAAAGGCCGCCAATGAGATCATCCGATATGGTCACTTCTTTTTTATGTTTCCTGACATAATCAATAAAAGCATTTCGTGCCACCTGAAATAACCAAGGTTTCACTTTGCTATGGTCGTAGGAATGAATATGTATATAAGCACGCATAAAGGTTTCCTGCAATAAGTCCTCTGCCAAATGTTTGTCTTTTGTCATGGAGAGCAGAAACCTGTAAACATCGTTCATATACATTTGATAAATTTCATCGATCGTCACTGATTTTTCTCCCCTCTATGTTATACACGCATAAGAAAGGCATAAAGTTGCACGAAACTTCTCATAGGCCGTACATTACTCATCTCTTTCACCGAATCAAAATCATTTCTCCTTATCATAGCGAAATTTGCATCATTTATAAAGTGTTTTCAATAGAACAAATCAGGAAAAAAACTCAAAAAACGACAATTTTGGACACATTTCTTCCTCTATTCTCTCCTAAAAACACATGCTTGAATACAGAAGGAGCGGTCATCTTAAGTGAAAAGATGATTTTAGTGAACCGTCTCTATTTTATCAGCAGGAGAAAATTTTTAGTACCAGGTAATAAAAAATTTGTTATAATAGAAACAAATCCTTCATTCTTCAAACAAAGGAAGTGCACTATGTATAAATTTTCAGGCTATACCGTCAAAGCATTTTTTGCTCTCCGAGGCGGAATCAAAGTATATCAAAAAGAGAATCTGCCAACAGACCGGGGGTTTGTCATTGCTTGTACGCATGAGGGTTTTGTGGATGTTCTTGCATTAGGCGCAGGAATTCTTCCGTTTGAGATCCACTACATGGCGAAAAAAGAGTTGTTTGCAAATAAATGGATCGGCGGATTTTTAAAGAAGATTCATGCTTTTCCAGTTGATCGAGAGAATCCTGGGCCAAGCAGTATTAAAACGCCCATTAAATTATTAAAAGAGGGGAAAATCGTTGGGATTTTTCCAAGCGGAACACGTACAACAGAAGATGTTCCTTTAAAAAGAGGGGCCGTTACGATTGCGCAGCTCGGCAAATCACCAATCGTTCCAGCAGCGTACAAAGGACCTTCTAATGCAAAAAGCCTTTTTAAGAAGGGGAAAATGCGCTTAATTATTGGTGAACCGATTGAGCTGTCTGAATTTGATCATCTGCCGCCAAAAGAAAGATTAGGTGCGATGACAGAGGTATTAAACACAAGAATTAAAGAACTTGAAGCTAAGTTAATCGAAAAGGGATAAAGAAAACGACCACTTGCTAAGGCAAGGGTCGTTTTTTCTTAAGAAGCGCCTTCTTCAGCTGCTTCTAATAGTTGTTCGTTTAGTTTTTTGACTTCGATGTATGCCACATGGTGTCCATCGACTTCATTAATGATAAATTCATAGCCTTGTTCACGAATCGCGTCATTTTTCTCGACTTCATATTTTTGTGTAAGGAACCAGCCGCCGATTGTGTCGACTTCTTCGTTATCAAGTTGAATACCTAGTAGCAGGTTGACTTGATCCACAAGAACCTTTCCATCAAAGATATAGTGGTCTTCTCCTAGTTTACGCACTTCGTTGATTTCATCAATATCGAATTCATCACGAATTTCACCGACGATTTCTTCAAGGATGTCTTCAACTGTCACAAGTCCTGCTGTACCGCCATATTCATCTGATAAAATGGCCATGTGTACACGCTCACGCTGCATTTTAAGCAGTAGATCATGAACAGGAACCGTTTCAATTACATGAATAATTGGGTTTACAAAATGTTCGATCGTATCACTTGTGGAACATTCACCACTAATACATGCAGTGAGTACTTCTTTAATATTCACAACACCGATAATGTTGTCTTTATCGCCATCTTCAATTGGATAACGTGTATATTTCTCGACCTTGGTCACTTTCAGCATTTCCTCAATCGTAATATCATGCGGGAAGCTGACAACTTCGGTACGAGGAATCATAATTTCTTTCGCCAGACGATCATCAAATTCAAAAATTTTATTCACATATTTGAATTCAGACTGGTTAATCTCGCCGCTCTTATAGCTCTCAGATAAAATAATCCGCAATTCTTCTTCAGAGTGCGCCATGTCATGCTCAGATACTTGTTGAAGACCAAATGCTTTCGTTAATAAACGAGCAGATCCATTTAACACCCAAATGAACGGAAACATCACTTTATAAAATATCATAAGCGGTCTAGCAAATAGAAGGGACACTTGCTCAGCCTTTTGAATGGCGAGTGTTTTCGGTGCAAGCTCTCCAACCACGACGTGTAAAAACGTCATAATACTAAACGCAATAATAAAAGTGACAATAGAACTAGCTGATTGAGGAATGGACAGCTCTACAAATAGTGGAGCAAGCATGTGCGCAATTGTTTCTTCCCCTAACCAACCAATCCCAAGGGCGGTAATGGTGATACCAAGCTGACATGCCGATAAGTACTCATCAAGATGAGTGGTGACGTGCTTGACAGCAACTGCTGTTTTATTACCTTCTGCAATTAATTGATCAATTCTTGAGCTTCTTAAGCGAATGATCGCAAACTCCGATGCAACGAAAAACGCGGTTAAAGCTATAAGTAAAGCAACTATGAGTAAATTCACTATGTCCAATTAAGGCCTTCGTTCTGACTTTGAGAACGAAGGTAACACCTCCTGTTTAGTAAAAATTTTAACTTAACAGCAGTAAAAATGATTGGACAGCCGTCATTTTTTCAGGAGTAAGCTGCTCTTTTAGTTTTTCACGTTGTTCTGGCTGAAGCTGCTTACAACGTGCCAAAATGCGGTCCATATGCTCATTCATCCGATCGATATCTGAGGTTAAATGGACAAGTTCATCAGGATCTTCCTTTTGAGAAGGGAATTGTTCATCTAATCTGGATTTGATGTCAGAAAGAGCCAATCTCTGCTGTTTGCAAAGAACGATTAATTGTAATCGTTTTAAAGCATGTTCATCGTAATAACGATAATTAGAGCAAGATCTAACAGGCGCAAGCAACCCTAGATTCGTATAATAATCTACAGTTCGTTTCGTCACCTGTGCAATCTGTGCTAGTTCACCAATACGATACTTTTTCTCAGCCCCATCTGAACATCTCCTCCTAACCGTCACGTTATAGTTTATGAAAATAGTTTAATATAATTCGAGTCTGAAATACAAGATAATTGTTCAGATTTCCTGCCAATATGAAGAAACAAAGGGCATTTCCATCAATTTAGGTTGTCATCTTTAAAATACTGTAGCGATACAGGAATTTTCAGATTATTTATGGTAAGATAAAATGAATACCGTTTCATATATATGTAGAGAGACGGATTTTACGTGAACCGGAGGTGGTTAAGTGGGGCCCTCAAAGTAGTCTTATTTAATCAGTTAACCGTTTTGCAAAAGATAACATCATCAATCAGGAGGTGACTCCTTGTTCTTCTAAGAAAGAGCAAGGTTAAATGGACGATATTGTTAATCTGAGTATAGTCGGAGTTTTGATTGCTTTAACAGCTTTCTTTGTTGCATCTGAATTTGCCATTGTAAAGGTGAGAAGTTCAAGAATTAATCAGCTTGTTGCCGAAGGGTCCAAAAAGGCTATCATGGCGAAAAAGGTGACATCAAGGCTAGATGAATATTTGTCAGCCTGCCAGCTCGGTATTACAGTGACATCCCTTGGTTTAGGGTGGATCGGTAAACCGGCAGTAAAAGAACTTTTGGTTCGAGGTTTTGGTTTGACAAACATTCCTGATTCAGCAATCAGCCTGATCTCAGCAACACTTGCGTTCTCTATTATTACCTTTTTGCATGTAGTTGTTGGCGAGCTTGCACCAAAAACACTTGCCATACAAAAGGCAGAAAAAATGACGCTTTGGCTGTCAGGACCGCTGCATGCATTTTATATCCTTATGTACCCTTTTATTTATGTGTTGAACGGGTCAGCCCGTGTACTAACGAAAATGATGGGCATCGATATGGGGTCTGAAAAAGAACATTCCCATTCCGAAGAGGAATTAAAGATTTTATTATCTGAAAGCTTAAAAAATGGGGAAATCAACTCATCAGAGTATAATTATATGAACAAGATATTCGATTTTGATAATCGAATCGCAAGAGAAATTATGATACCGCGAAGAGAAATTTGTGCGATTCCAGAAGATATGCCGTTAGACGAAATACTTGCGATCATGACAAAGGAAAAGTACACACGCTTCCCAGTGTTTTCAGGGGATAAAGACCATGTCATTGGCATGCTCAACAAAAAGCAGCTCTTTGCAGATATTGTGTATCAAGGAGAAAAAGATCAACTGAAGCTTCAAGATTATATTTATCCAGTGATTGAAGTGATTGACACGATTCCAATTCAAGAGCTTCTCGTCAAAATGCAGCGCGATCGAATGCATATGGCGATTTTAACGGATGAATATGGCGGGACATCTGGACTTGTCACAACGGAGGATATCTTAGAAGAGATTGTTGGAGACATTCGAGATGAATTCGATGAAGATGAGCAGCCGGTCATTCAAAAGAGAGCGGAGCATCATTATATATTAGATGGAAAAGTGAGATTAACCGAACTTCAAGATTTGATTGACCTTTCATATGAAGATGATGAAATTGATACAATTGGCGGTCTCATCTTGAAGGAAAATATTGATATCCAACAGGAACAATCCATTTATCTTAATGATATTCGAATAAAGGTGCTTGAAATGGATGGGCGCTATATTAAAAAGATCGAATTGAAAAAAGGTGTTACAGCAGCTGAAAATGGAAATGCACTGACTGGTCTTGATGTAAAAGAGCCACTGTTAGTAAATGAAATGACCTTGAGCGAAAAATAAGCTCAAGGTTTTTTTAGGTATTTAGCCTCTTTTTTGAGAATGTATGTTCGTATATAATAAGAACAAACGTTCGTAAAAGGGGGATGGACATGCTCTGGTATGAAACAGCAAGTATCACGGAGAAAAAAACCTCAATGAAACGTATTGAGTTTCATTTAAAAAATTTCAAGAACTATCAAGCGGCCATTTTAAATATTGAAAGACAGCTTGAAAAGCGAAGTTCTCTCCAACATCATCATATGGCACGTCAAAAATTAGAAGAGCAGAAAAGTCAGTATGAACTGATTGTTGCTTGTATTGAAACGGCTTTAAAAGAATTGGATGAAATAGAGCAGCAGCTCATTGATTATAAGTATTTTCGAGATTGGCGCATGGCAAAATGTGCAATCGAAATCGGCTATAGTGAGAAGACACTATTTTTAATGAAGCGCCAGCTGATGGATCAACTGCTCATCAGCCTAGCTGCCATCACAGATATTTAAAACAGAAGTTGTCCTATTTGATAAAACACCGCAAAAATGCATAAAGAGCCGATAATTGTCACAAGTAAATAGGCAGCAAGCTTTCCTATTTGACGCTGCATCAGCATCGTCGCAGATTCTACACTAAACGTAGAGAATGTGGTAAAGCCGCCAAAAAAACCGGTTCCTATGATCACTAGCAGTGGATGATTGGACGTTACAGCGCCTGTGAGAAAACCTAAACCGGCTGCACCTAATAAATTAATGCAAATAATACTGTACGGGAAAAGGGCATGGGATGGAGTTTTCTGGATTGTTTGGCTGATGAAGAAACGACATGCACTGCCGATCCCTCCAGCTACAGCTGTATAAAAAACAATCATTTATCTGCTTCCTTTCTGCTGCTTATTTTGATGAAAGAGCCGTTCAGCAAGGATCAGGCCAGCTAAAGCAGCGGCTACTCCAGCAATGACTGAGAGCAGGATGTACATCATACTTAAATTGAACTGCCCTGCCTGTAACAGAAGAACTGTCTCTTTAGAAAAGGTGGACATGGTCGTAAACCCGCCGCAAAACCCTGTTCCAATCAAAGCTGCAAGATCTTTTTTTGCTTTCTGAAATAGAAAGTATCCTGTCGCAAAACCAAGAAGCAGGCTGCCAGAAATGTTTTCAATCATCGTTGCATAGGGGAATGTCTGGCTGATGACAGTTTGGCTTAGTTCATATCTGCAAAGTGTACCAATCAATCCACCGATAAAAACGGCGAAATAAGTTTTCATCTGCATCATTTCTCCTTTTGAAAAAATAGCGGGTTATCCGTTACCACACCATCAATTGGGTATTTTTTGATTCGATCCGCTGTTTTTTGATCTTTTACAGTCCATATGAATACTTCCATTCCGACTGAATGAATACGATCAATCCACCATCTATTGATCATCGTTTTCTTCATATTAAGACAATTTGCAAACGAGCTGTATGTCGTTAACTTTCGTTTTGTTAGTTTAAATGCATCAGGCTTTATAATCAAAGCTGTGCGAAGAGAAGGGGCGAACGCTTTGATTCTTTGCAGTGCATGAACATCAAAAGATTGAATCATGATATGACGAGAATAGGCAAACCGATTGATGATGCGGGCAACTGCCTTTTCGATTCCTATCTGCCGTTTTGGGTGTTTGATCTCGATCAATATCCCAATCCGCTGACTGTATCTTTCAAGAATTTCTTGTAATGTTGGAATTCGTTCATTCGTATACTGTTGGTCAAACCAGCTTCCTGCGTCCAGTTTTTTCAACTGATCAAGTGTATAACTTTTGACTAAGCCGTTTCCGTTCGTCGTTCGATCAACGGTATCATCATGGATGACGACGACGTGCTGATCCATTGTCATTTGTACATCTAATTCAATATAATCTGCTCCTTGCTCGACAGCTACATCAAACGCAGCGATTGTATTTTCTGGGGCGGCGCTTGATGACCCTCTATGTGCGATAATATACACTTGCTCCAGCTCCCTGACATAAGTTCTGGTCTTATCATATCAAATGCTTTGGTGGTTTTCCTTCTTTACTATATGGAGAAGAAGAGCGCCGTATTATCATGGAACCTCATGTACCGAAAAAGCTTGATGTATCATTTTGAAAAGTTACAGGAATAGAGCAAGCTTTGATTGAGTAAACCTGAATTACATCAATTTTTCTTCGATCAATTTTGTCCAAATCGTCAGCGTTCGTCAAAATATTAGTGCTTTCGTCATGTTGACTGAAAATTCTGATGTTTTATAATGATGAAAAGGAGGCGAGATGATTGGGTAAAGGGAGAATTAGAGTGGAAGAACGTATTAAGGTCGAAACGGATGCTGAAATGTTTAAAGCGACTCTCCTTGATCAGGCTCAGAAGAAAAAGTAGTTTGCTGCCCGTCGATATGTCTCAAGCCAAAATTTCATAATTGAACATCATGCCTCGGGATAGGTCCCGAGGCTTTTTATATAGAGGTCAGACATTTAAGAGAGGACATAAACGAAGGTTATATTATAAACTAGAGAGGATTGTTTTAAAGGAGAGAGACAGAGATGTTTACACAAAAATGGATGGATACATATTTTACAGTCGATATTGCGATCCAAATAGGCATTAGCCTTTGTATTTTATTGCTTTTTTTATTACTTCGAAAAGTATTTACAAAATACTTGTTTCACCTGCTCTTTAAGCTGACAAATCGGTCTAAAACCGAAGTCATTAACCAAATTGTCGTGGCGTTTGAAAAACCTGCGAGACTGTTTTTTGTGGCACTAGGTTTATATTTTGCGTTAAGACAAGCCCCATACTTTGAGCACCATATGGATGTCATTGTCAAATTGTATAGATCCTCTATTATTTTGATGCTGACGTGGGGACTTTGTAATCTAACCGCAGCTTCTTCCTTCTTATTTCAAAAAGTGAATTCAAAATTTGAATTAGAGATGGATGATATTTTAGCGCCATTTTTATCAAAGGTTCTTCGTTTTATTATTATTGCACTGAGTATTAGCGTCATTGCACAAGAGTTTAATTATGATGTGAACGGACTTGTGGCAGGGCTTGGTCTAGGTGGTCTTGCTTTTGCGCTCGCTGCGCAGGATACAGTGGCGAACTTTTTTGGAGGAATTGTGATTATTACAGAGAAGCCTTTTACAATGGGCGATTTTGTAGAGACTCCAAGTGTACTTGGGACTGTAGAGGACATTACCTTCCGAAGCACAAAATTTAGAACACCTGCTGAAGCGGTGGTGACTGTACCAAATTCGACCCTTTCAAAGGAGCCGATCACAAATTGGACGAGAATGAATAAACGTCAAATTACGTTCTCCGTTCGCGTATCTTACAATACACCGAAAGAAAACATTGATAAGTGCATCAAACGTCTGAAGCAAATGCTTTATGAGCATGATGGGGTTCATAAGGAAACGATTATGGTGAATTTCGATGTGCTGGCAGACAGCTATTTAAACTTATTCTTTAACTTTTATACAAACACAACGGCTTGGTCTGAAAACCTGGATATTAAGCAGGATATTAACTATCGCATTATTGATATTTTCCATGAAGAAGGGGTAGAATTTGCTTTCCCTGGACAGACCATTTATATGAAACAAAAAGGTGAGAAACAGCTCGGTGAATAAAGGAGGAATGGTGGTTGGATCAAACAAAAGTGGCAGCGCTAAGAGAGAGATTATCAAAGGCCTCACATATTACAGTCCTTTCAGGTGCTGGGATGAGCACAGAATCGGGAATTCCCGATTTTAGATCAACGGGTGGACTATGGACAGAAGATACTTCTCGCATGGAGGCAATGAAGCG
The DNA here is from genome assembly GCF_038627835.1 of Bacillus sp. FSL M7-0307. Lineage (NCBI taxonomy): Bacteria > Bacillati > Bacillota > Bacilli > Caryophanales > Bacillaceae > Bacillus > Bacillus sp. FSL M7-0307. The sequence goes on from NZ_CP152023.1 coordinate 965,506, forward strand.
GTCTTACTTTTTATCACATCCTCATCAATTTTGGCCGAAATTCAAAGAATTGTTTCAAATGAAGATGAGTGGAGAGTACGAGCCAAACGCTGGACATGCTTTTTTAGCCAATTTAGAAAAGCAAGGAAAACGCGTGGATATTTTCACGCAAAATATCGATGGTCTGCATAAAAAAGCGGGAAGCCAGCATGTGTATGAACTGCATGGTTCCATTCAAACAGCTACATGTCCATCATGCGGGTCAACATACGAACTGCCTTATTTATTACAAGAAGAGGTACCGGTTTGTGAGCGGATTTCATCAGACGGCCGCACATGTGGACGAGTACTTAAAACAGATGTTGTCCTTTTTGGAGACATGGTGAAGCACTTTGATCAAGTGGAGAAATCGCTCCAGCAAACGGACATGCTGCTCGTCATGGGAACTTCCTTAGAAGTGGCACCAGCACGATATATTCCAGAAGATGCTGCTCATCATCCTTCCATCTTTAAGGTCATGATGAATTTAAGTGAAACGGAATTCGATCCGCTGTTTGATCTTGTCTTTCACGAACGAATTGGCGAGCTTGTGAATGCTTTATAAATCATAAAAAACCCGCATCCAACAGGTGCGGGTTTGCTTTATTGCTGTAGTGGCTTCATTGTTTCATCAAGGACTTCAAACGTGTAGCCCTTCGCCTTTAATTGTGTGATCAGACTGTTTAAGTATTTTGCGGTAGCTGGTTGATCATGCATTAAGATGATTTTTGGCTCTTTCGGGTACTTGGTTTCAAGCACTTGCAGCTGATTTAATACTTCTGGTACATATTTTGAGCTTTTATATTTCCAGTCAAGACTGTCAATGGTCCAGTCCCAGTATACAAAGCCTTTTTGTTTTAAACGTGTTTTTTGCTGGTCTGTTAAGTTTGGAGAACTGCCATAAGGTGTTCTCACAAGATGTGTATATTCACCAGTAACAGAAGCCAATATACGTTGATCTTCTTTCATCTCATTTACAGGAGAATCACTTTTTTGATAAAAGCGTTTCACATCATGCGTGATGCCATGAAGTCCTAATTGATGACCTTCTTGATGAAGTCTTTTCACAGCTGCTGGGTGTTCTTTGATTTGCGGCCCGAGCATAAAGAATGTGGCCTTCACTTGCTGTGATTTTAGCACATCTAACAGCTGATTTGATGTAGCAGAAGGGCCATCATCAAAGGTCAAAAAGATCGTTTGATCCGTTACATGTTTGTTTGGATTGATCTTAAAATGTGCATCTATTGTTTTTGGCGAATCATCTTTTGCTTTCAGACTTGTACTTGTGTCTCGAAATAGACTGCTCGCAGACACTTCATTCGGTTGATCTGCTGCCTGCATATTGGTTTTAGACATATCCCAAATGAAAAAAAGGATCAATGTCAGAATGACTAGACCAATCGCCTTTGAGAGCAGCATCGTGTTTGAAGGTGTCTGTTTTTTCGTAACCCGTTGCATTACAATCGCTCCAATAAATCAGTAGTTTGTGTCGAATCATGTAGTGGATTCTGTCTTTTTTCGCTGTTTTTTGTCGTGCTCATATGGAGTAAGTATACAGGAAAAAAGAGCCTATGAATATAGAAGATGCTAAAAAATTGGAATCTTTTTGGTTATGAATCTATATTTGTTACAATAGAAGGTTATCCAGTCAAATGGATATGAAATAATTCTGAATAATCATTGAAACGTTTACATTTATCCGCTAAGATAGCATCAGATTCAACCATTAAGCAAAGCGAAGGGGAGATTCCATATGAAAGTATTGTACAATGGGGATTTTATTGAAAAAAAAGATGCACATGTTGATATTGAAGACAGAGGCTATCAATTTGGCGACGGAGTCTATGAAGTCATCCGCGTATATAATGGGACTTTGTTTACATTAAAAGAGCATACTGAGCGTCTATTCAAGAGTGCAAAGGAAATCGGCATTCATCTGCAAGGTACAGTATCCGATATGGAAGAGAATTTGAAGAAGCTAGTCGCAGATAATCAAGTGATTGATGGTGGCGTGTATATTCAAGTCACGCGAGGCGTCGCACCTCGTAAACATCAATATGGTGCACTTACCCCTCAGATTACGGCATATACATTTCAAGTGAAAAAGCCTATTCAAGAGCAGACAGCTGGTGCGAAAGCTCTATTGTCTGAAGATCTTCGCTGGTTAAGATGTGATATTAAAAGCTTAAACCTTTTATATAACGTCATGGAAAAGCAGAAAGCGTCTGAAGCTGGTGCGTTTGAAGCGATTTTAATAAGAGACGGCTTTGTGACAGAGGGGACGTCCTCGAATGTGTATGCCGTCATTGACGGTGTCATTCGTACACACCCAGCAAATAACCTGATTTTAAACGGCATTACACGTAGAAAGCTGCTAGAGGTTTGTCAGGAAGAAGGATGTCGTGTGGAAGAAACCCGCATGAGTAAAGACGAACTTTTGCATGCGCAGGAAATTTTCATTAGTTCAACGACAGCTGAAGTGATTCCAATTGTAGAGATAGATGGTCAGCCAGTTGGGGAAGGTGTTCCAGGGGAGATCACGAAGCGTGTACAGGAAGGGTTCCAGAAAAAAATTAAGCATGAAAGCGAAGCATCTATTTCTTCGTAAAAGGAAAAAGGCTGTAAACCGATGTTTGCAGCCTTTTCAGCGTGTAGACAAACCCTCGCATTCGGTGTCAGTCCTGCGCGCTGGTACTCACGAATGTCAAATTCGCTCCGTGCCAGTGCTCGTCCTTCCTAGACTTCAAAGGTTTTCTATCACGCTGAAAAAAAGACAAAAGGCTAAAATCAAGTTCATTTTAGCCTTTTGTGATGACATTTATTTCACGATCAGTACAGGTATATCTGATTTGGACGATAACTTTTCACTCACACTGCCAAAGAGCATCTTTTTCAATCTGCTTTGGTCACGTGCTCCCATGACGATGAGGTCTGCTGAAATCTCTTCAGCGTATTCGATAATCGCTTCTGCAGGCTCCCCTTCAACAATTTCAATCGCAGCTTCAAACTGCTCTTCATTTAACAGCATTCTTGCTTCTGCAACGACCTCTTCTGTATGGTCTTCAAAAATCAAGGGACTTTGCTGTTCATCATGAGGTACATACACAGGGGGTGTTTGAAGGTCTGCCATGCCGCCTCCGATATAAGCGCCGCCAGTCATTGGGCGAGGTGCATCAAACACCTGTCTGCTGGATTTCCCATCATGAGCGTAGGCAATGGTCAGCTTGGCATGCAAAGTTTTGGCTAAAGCGATTGCCTTCTTTAATGCTTTCTTACTGTCTTCATGTCCATCAAACGCAACGACCATCCGATCAGCTTGAAACAATGTCCTCATTCCTTTCAAAAGGAGTCTATACGTTCATGGTATACCCGATATCTGAAAAAGATACACATAAAGGGTGTGAACTTTTTGTTAGAAAATTTCATTTATTGAAAAATATTTATTGACAAAATAGTGACAGCCACTATAAGATAAAAAAAGATTCAAGAGCCAAAAGGAGGAAATGTCATGTGCAACATCATTGGAAGAATGAAATCAAACTGCATGAATGGGTTGATTCACGTGACAATTACACCTTCATTGGTCATTGAAAAGGGACTCGTATGTTCCAATTGATCGGATGAATCAAGGCGTATGTTGCGTATTTGTCAACATGCGCCTTTTTATCATGTATAAAAGAGGCGTACCAGTCAGCTGGTTGCCTCTTTTTTTGTTGTATACATTTCGCATCTCGAAATAATGGAATGCATCAACAACTAAATGAAGAGGAGTGAAAGCATGTGAACATGCCAAAGGCAAGACAAATGACAAAAGCTCAAAAAACGAAACAAGGTGACAATCAGGAAAATATAGAAAGCGGCTAGCTTTAAAAGGAGAGACAAACATGTTTTCAGTATTTGTGAAATTAGGCTGGTTCTTTAAACAAGAGTGGAGGCGCTATACAATCGCCATTACGCTGCTGCTCATTGTGAATGTGCTTGAAATGCTGCCACCGAGGTATCTAGGTCAGGCAGTTGATGACATTCGGTCTGGTCAATTTACAACATCCAGTATTCTGTTTTACGTAACCATTTTTTGCTTACTTGGTGTCAGTGTCTATGCGCTCACCTATTTTTGGATGTACCAGTTATTTGGCGGCGCGAATGTCATGGAGCGTGTGATGCGCGGAAAATTAATGCGCCACTTACTTAAGATGACACCCACCTTTTATGAAAAGAAAAAAACCGGAAATTTAATGGCGTTAGGTACAAATGATTTGAATGCTGTGGCTTTAACAACAGGCTTTGGCGTTTTAACATTAGTCGATTCCACTGCTTACATGCTGATGATCTTTTTTACGATGGGACTGACGATCAGCTGGAAATTAACTTTAATGGCCATTATTCCGATGCCACTGATGGCGATTTTGATAGCGTTTTATGGCAGTAAAATTCATGAACGCTTTACAGTCGCTCAAGATGCATTTGGTGATATGAATGATCGTGTATTAGAATCAGTTGCCGGCGTTCGGGTGATTCGGTCTTTTGTACAGGAAAAACAAGATGTGAATCGCTTTCGAGAAATGACAGATGATGTTTTTCAAAAAAATATGAGAGTGGCGATCATTGATTCATTGTTTGAGCCGACGGTGAAATTGCTTGTGGGGATCAGTTATTTAATCGGTATCGGTTACGGCGCATATCTTGTGTTCCAAAGTGATTTAACCATTGGTGAGCTTGTCGCATTTAACGTCTATCTGGGGATGATGATCTGGCCAATGTTTGCCATTGGTGAATTGATTAATATCATGCAAAGAGGAAATGCCTCATTAGACCGGTTGAATCATACACTCAGTTATCAACCGGATGTAACTGACGCAGCCAAGCCAAAAACATTACAAGAGCCTGGCGATATTCAATTTGAACATGTGACATTTAGGTATCCAACTTCCTCTAAAGATAATCTAACGGATGTCTCCTTTACTGTACGAAAAGGGCAAACGATTGGTATTACAGGAAAAACGGGAAGCGGAAAAACAACGATTGTCAAACAGCTTCTTCGTCAGTATCCAACAGGTGATGGAAAGATCTTGTTTTCAGGTGTTCCAATTGAGGACATTGAATTGGATCAACTGTTCCAATGGGTTGGCTATGTTCCGCAAGATCATGTCCTTTTCTCTAAAAGTGTAGAAGAGAATATGCGTTTCGGTCATAGAGACGCGAGAGAAGCTGAATTAGCACAAGCGATTAAAGATGCTTACTTTGAAAAGGATTTACGCCTTTTACCAGAAGGCTTGGAAACCATGGTTGGAGAAAAGGGAGTGGCGCTGTCAGGAGGACAGAAGCAGCGGATTTCCATTGCACGTGCTTTATTAATTGATCCAGACATTTTGATTTTGGATGACTCGTTATCTGCAGTTGATGCAAAAACAGAAACGGCTATTTTAGAGAATTTAAGACAAAATCGTCATGGGAAAACGACATTTATTACAACCCACCGTCTATCAGCTGTAGAGCATGCGGATCTCATTCTTGTCATGGAAGAAGGACGTATTGTTCAAAAGGGAACCCATCAAGCGCTTATTCAGCAAGATGGATGGTATAAAGAGCAATTTCTGCGTCAGCAGCTGACAAATCAGCTGGAAGGAGGGGATGAGGCATGACAACAGGGAGAAGACTTCTTGCCTATGCACTCCTATATAAAAAAGTATTGTCTGTTGCTTTGATCTTTCTGATCATTGCAGTTGGTGCTGAGTTGACAGGACCTTTCATTGGGAAAAAAATGATTGATGATCATATTTTAGGTGTAGAAAAACCGTATGTTGAGGTAAATGAAAAAACAGATAAAACGGTTTATTACCAGGGAAATAACTATATAAGAAGTGACCGGCTACAGAATCAAAATGAAGATGGAAAGCAAATCAATGTCGTGCAAGTCGGATTTGGGTACTATTTTGTGAATGAACCGATTCGATTTGACGGGAGCCGGACAATAGAAGGGGATCAGCTCACCATTGAAAATGGGAGCGAGCGTGAGACGTATCAGGTACAGCGTTTATCCAAAGAGGAAATCTTCGCTTTTTATCAGCCGGAAATCAGTGGTTTGGTGCAGCTTGTTCTATTTTATTTTGGGATGCTCGTCATTGCGATTTTCTTTCAATATGGGCAGCACTATTTACTCCAGCGTATTGCAAATCGCATTATTCAAAAAATGCGAGTGGACGTATTTGAACATATTCAAACGCTTCCGATTCGGTATTTTGATAATTTACCGGCTGGAAAGGTTGTCGCGCGGATTACCAATGACACAGAAACCATTCGTGATTTATATGTCACAGTACTAGCGAATTTCGTCACAAGTGCCATTTACATGATTGGCATTTATATCGCCATGTTTTTATTAAATGTGAAGCTGGCGCTCATTTGTTTAGTGGCTGTTCCGATTATTTTCCTATGGTCGATGACTTACAGAAAGTTTGCGTCGGTTTACAATCATCGCATTCGATCCATCATCAGTGAAATTAATGCCAAGCTAAATGAAGCTATTCAAGGAATGACGATTATTCAAGCATTTCGACATGAACAAGCAACGAAAGAAGAATTTGATGAGCTGAATAACAATCACTTTCGATATCAGCGAAAGATGCTTCATTTAAATTCACTGCTCTCACATAACTTGGTGAATCTGCTTCGGAACTTAGCATACGTCGCACTCATTTGGTATTTTGGCGGCGCGTCCTTAAGTGCGACGGGCATTGTGTCGATTGGGGTGCTCTATGCATTTGTCGATTATTTAAATCGTTTGTTCCAGCCGATTACAGGCATTGTGAATCAATTTTCTAGATTAGAATTAGCAAGGGTTTCATCTGAACGGGTCTTTCGATTATTAGATGAGCCTGGTACTGAAGTGGAAGAACCGGTTCAGAAGAAAATCGAGGGGCACGTTCAATTTCAGGATGTTACCTTTGCGTATAATGAAGGGAAAAATGTATTAAAGAACATCACCTTTGAGGCGAAAAAAGGTCAGACGGTGGCACTCGTTGGACATACCGGTTCTGGGAAAAGTTCGATCATGAATTTGCTGCTGCGTTTTTATGATATTCAGCATGGGGATATCCTCATTGATGGAAAAAGCATCTATGATCAGTCGCGCCAAACGTTGCGTAAGCAAATGGGCATTGTACTGCAAGATCCTTATTTGTTCTCTGGAACGATTGCCTCCAATGTCAGTTTAGGAAATGAAGACATTAAAAGAGAAACGATTGAAACATCGTTAAAGCAAGTGGGCGCAGCAGAACTATTAAAGCATTTGCCTGAAGGTTTTGATGAACCAGTTGTTGAAAAGGGGAGTACTCTTTCCTCTGGGGAGCGTCAATTGATTTCATTTGCCCGTGCACTGGCATACGATCCAGCGATCTTAATTCTAGATGAAGCGACGGCTAACATCGATACAGAAACAGAAGCCATCATTCAACGGGCACTAGATGTCGTCAAAGAAGGACGAACCACTTTTGTCATTGCACACCGATTATCTACTATTAAGAAAGCTGACATGATTTTGGTGTTAGAAAAGGGTGAGATTGTCGAGCGCGGCAGCCACGAAGAGCTCATGGAGCAAGGCGGACTGTATGCGCAAATGTACGAATTACAAAAGGGAGCTGTGACGAGCAGCTGATAGGATGAGCAGCAAAAGCCTCTTTCAATTTGAAAGAGGCTTTTTTATGATAATACTGAAGGGATGTAAATAACGACAGTGATATTTTAAGAATGAAAATAATTCTAAATACTTATAAAAATGGATTATTAATGTTTTTTTATCCATAAATTCTAGTTTTTTCATCTATATGCATATTGTGTTTTCTTTTTTTTTGATATTGTATTATATGAATAAAAAAGAGGAGGATTGAAAGTGAAGAGTAAACAAGGATTATTTAAAAATGTCATCTTGATTACCGCAACAGTATTAATTTTTTCTGGGTTTAGTAGTGGAGTTACATTATCTGCATCAGCAGCTGAACAACAATCGCCAAAGAAACAAGTGGTTGAGACAAAATCTGATTTATCATCACAAATTCAATCTTATAAGGCTGATGATCAAAATGGACAAATTCATGCTTTAGGTAATATTGATTCGTCAGAGTATGCTGATAGGGTTACTGTAGACTTGGATCAAGTCTTAAATATGCAATCTGCCCAGCGTAATGTTTATAAAAAAGCATTTCAAAAAAAAGATTATAGCAATTTAAAAGATGCACTAGGAGCAAGTTCAACAATACTTGGATTATTGTTTATTGCTAATACACCTACAGGAGTAGTTACTGGAGTGACAGGTTTACTAGCTACAATAGCACCTAGTGCACAAGCAGAATTAGACAAGCTTGTAAAAAATGGTTACTATGAAATGGGCGATTTACAAGAGTTTTTACACGAAAATAAAAAGTATGATTTAATTGATGTACAACTGCCTTTTATTGAATACAAAGTTAATGGTAAAAGAATTAGATTTGTTACAGGAACAGGTGTAATTAAGCGAGTTCATTCAAAATCCGGTTGGATCACTCTCTGATAATTTTTTGTAATACATGGTCAAATTTATATGGTCATAAAAAGTCGAGGGGAAATACCTCGACTTTTTTAAGTCCTAAATATAAAATTTCCAGTTTGCATGATAGTGTTTGTAATGGTCAATAAGCGATACCGACGCGTTGATGCACAAATTCCTTTGAGTTTAACTGCTGATACAAAAAGTGTGCGGTATCTTCAACTGAAATTTTCTGTCCATCTATAGGGAGAAAATTCTTTTCATAGCGATATGACCGTGTCACTTCTCCATCTGGTAAATAGGTTGGGCAAATGATTGTCCAATCTAGTTCAGTTGATTGAAGAATTTCAAATGCTTTGGCATGTTCTTTAGCAGCTCGGGAAGTGGTTCGCCTTGATTCATTTGTTTCAAAGCGGTAAAGGTCAGGCTGCCGCCTTGCTTTTAAAATCCCCGCAGTGCCAATCGTTATAATTCTTGATGTTCCTGTTTGCTTCATGGCTTGTACGATATGCTCCATTGAAACAGATAAAGTATCATCACCATCTGTTGATAGACAGCTCACGACAATATCTGATCCTTTAATCGTTTCAAGGACATCCTCTTGATTTCTGGAATTGCCGGTGACTTGAAACATACCCGCAAGCATTTCTTCCCGGTTTGTCCGAATTAACGAGCGAACCATGTAACGATCATCTTCTTTTACGAAACGAAGAAATGCTTGTCCTACACGTCCATGAGCACCGAAAAGAGCTATTTTCATCTGATCGATCCCTCCACTACATACTATAAGTGAAAAGAACTTAAAATGGTACAGTTTTATGTCATGCTTTTTTATAAAGATGAAAGGACCGAATACTATGAGCATATTCACATAATAGAGAGAGACCGACAAATTGTAGAAGTTCAAAATTCACACCTGAAATAATGTCCATGAAGATCCGCTCCTTTCTAATACATCATATGAATTCAAAAGGAATCGGTGAGGGATAAAACCAAAAAAAGAAGACACCATAAGAGGTGCCTTCTATGATCCAGATATGAAATTAAGCTTTTGTTCCGCCAAGGTTTTGCTGAGCGTAAGATACAAGACGTTTCGTGATTTCTCCACCAACTGAACCGTTAGCACGAGCTGTTGTTTCTGCTCCAAGGTTTACACCAAACTCAGAAGCGATTTCGTATTTCATTTGATCGATTGCTTGCGCTGCTCCAGGAACTAGTAATTGATTTGAACTATTAGAATTTGCCATGATGTGAATCTCCTTTTTATATATGATTTTTTTGGTTGGGTTTGCTGGAGTCGCACCAGCGAAATGATCAAGTCATTTGCCACTTGGCGAAACCCAATGAGGTAACTGCTTTGTACTAAATATTATGGTTCGCTACGAAAAAAACATACGGAAAAAGAACATGGTAAATGTTGTTTTCACATACAAAAAACCACCACCCAATGGTGATGGTTTGTGGAACGTCTTCTTATTCAGCTGAGCGGATGCGCAGCTCAGTCTCTGTATCAAAGAAGTGAGCTTTATTCATATCAATGGCAAGAGGGATCGTCTGACCTGCCTGAATATCTGTGCGAGAATCAACTCGTGCAATAAACGTTTGACCAGCGAGAGAAGAATAAAGCATCGTTTCGGCTCCCATTAATTCAGCCACTTCTACGTTTGCTTCAATTTTTGTTCCCTCAGAAGCCTCTATAAACACAGGCTCATCATGGAAATCTTCTGGTCTGATGCCTAGAATCACATCTTTTCCGATATAGCCCTGACTGCGTAATACTTTCATTTTTCCTTCTGGTACACGAATGTGCGTATTCCCAATGGCAATGGCTCCGTCAGACAGTTTTCCTGTAAAAAAGTTCATCGCTGGAGAGCCAATAAATCCTCCTACAAAGACATTCTCTGGGTTTTCATACACATCCTTTGGTGCGCCAACCTGCTGAATAAAGCCATCTTTCATGACAACAAGCCGAGTAGCCATTGTCATGGCTTCTGTTTGATCGTGTGTGACATAGATGAATGTCGTCTGCAACCGCTGATGAAGTTTAGAAATTTCGGCACGCATCTGAACACGAAGTTTAGCATCTAAATTAGAAAGAGGTTCATCCAAAAGAAAGACTTTTGCATCGCGCACAATGGCCCTTCCAAGTGCAACACGCTGTCTTTGACCTCCAGACAATGCCTTAGGTTTTCGATCTAAGTATTGTTCAAGCCCTAATATTTTCGCAGCGTTTCGTACCCGCTCATCAATTTCTGCTTTAGGAAATTTTCGAAGCTTTAATCCAAAAGCCATATTATCGTACACATTCATATGAGGGTATAAGGCATAGTTTTGAAAAACCATCGCAATATCCCGATCTTTTGGTGCCACATCATTCATTCGCTTGCCGTCTAATAGAAAATCCCCTTGTGAAATTTCTTCAAGGCCTGCAATCATGCGGAGGGTTGTTGATTTTCCGCACCCAGATGGACCAACAAACACAATAAATTCTTTATCCTCAATATGTAGATTAAAGTTATCTACTGCTGTTACTTTGTTATCGTACACTTTATAAATTTGATTCAGCATCATTTCGGCCATAGGTGGTAGCCTCCCAGTCCCTTTTTTGAAAGCGCTTTACTTATAAATGAAGTGTATAAAAAGGAAGGGTGTCTGTAAATGGACAACGTGCACAATATCTTATTTTCATTTTTAGGCAAGGTGCTCATGATAGGATCATTTAAGAAAGATCGAGAAGATTCATCATGAAATAAGCAGCTGACGCTTCTTGAAAATGCCGTATATCTAGTCCTGTCCGTTCAATAAATTTATCAATCCGATACTGAAGGCTGTTTCGATGAACATATAAAGCTTTTGCTGCCTGCGATGCATTTAAATTACATTGCATATAGGTCATGAGAGTTCTGTAAACGTCCCGATCAAAGATTGTTTCTATAAATGCATCTGATATAGCGGCAGAAACCATGTCTGTATCATGGCGAATGAAAGCAGGTAGACATTGATAAAATGTTGCAACCCCTGACCTAAGTTTTCCTTGCTTCAGATGCCATAAAAAGAGCTGATGTTCATTCAATAATCTCTTTTTTAAATTTTCATTTGGCAAATGCAGCTGTCCTTGCATGAAGACAACGTCTGTTAAAAAATCACTTGTGATGGCTTGAGACAAATCATGTAGTTGTTCAAGTTGACCATTTTCTGATGTGGCGTTTGTTTGAATGAGCATAGCTGTTTCAGTGCCTGTCCATATGAAATGAATATGTTCGAGGCTGCTGTTCACAGCCTCTTTTATTTGCTGCCTTTGTTCTGCTTGGTGATCCATTTTAAAAAAATGAACACGGACGGATTGATCGATGGTGATTGATTTGTTTTCAAAGAGATAGCTGTACCATTTCTGTTCTTCTTCCGTTTCCTGCGTATGAGGTACATCAATTGGTGTGAGGAATGAATTGAGAAGAAGCGTTTCTCTTTCTGTTAGCTCCGTTTTGTTCACTCCGAAAATTTCGCCTTTGTCTGTTTGATACCAGAGAGTTTGTTTATCATTTGTTGGTGAACTGATGATATGGTGTCCGTAAACAAGTTTTAGCTTTTCTAACATGGCGAGGCTCCTTAAACAGTTTAATCATACACATGGAATAGCATTAATTCGTGGATTTCTTCTTTTAAGGTTGGTTCAACTTCATGAGGCGGAAGCTGAGAGCCCCATTCAATATCACCCGTTTTGTGATAAATGCCTTCATAGTGTGAACCATTATGAAAAAAGGATATTTTCCAACCAGGTAATTGCGCTTTTTTAAAGAGAGGTTTCCATTGAAAATGAGAAATCATATCATCATTGCCTCCTTGCTTTTATTGATGAAACAATAAATACACACGACAATACGGAAACAACCTTGAACTTGGTTTTATTGTATCTCATCTGATGAAAAGAGCATAGGGAAAGCACAGATTTCAGAGACATGAAAAGAAATCATCAGTAGGCGTTTGCATGGTCTATAGGAGTAAGAGCCATTTGTGTTAGGTAAGATGCGTATTCAACGATTCTTTTCCCAATCAGCCATTCTGAGTTTTTCAATGGTGCATGTAGAAAAATCTCGCGGCCTGGACGAGAATTGGCTTCAAACATCCAGATAGCACCTAAGTGATCAATACCTAAGTCAAAACCAATTTCGCCAATCAGACCGGGCATTTTTTCATCTATCACACGACTAAGTGCGAGGGCAGTATCAGAGAACTCTTGCAAAACCTTCAAACGTTTCTCTGCATCAGGAAAGATATCATACAGTGTTTTTACTGAACCACCATGCAGTTGATGGGTTGTGACAGTGTGATCTCCTGAAACTTTTCCAGCAGCGGCTGTAACAGTCCAATGACCATACTTATTTTTATTCGTATGAATTCTAAAATCCAGTGGTTGATTGTCTATTTGAAGAAGCTCAATGCCTTGTTGTGCAATCAAGTCTTGAATTGCACAATCTTTTCGCAGTTTTTTCACGAAATGGTCTACGGAATGATATGAAGTGGATTTCTCTTTATTTGAGCAGACAGTGATCCCGTTTTCCGTCTTCTTTAACTGATAAATACCGTCTCCATGACTGCCGTTTGTTGGTTTTAAATAAATGACATGATGCAGATGAAGGAGTGTTTCTATTTTAATTAAAGCATCAACAGGATCTAATCGTATGGAATGTGGTAAGAAAGAGCTTGTTTTTTCATCTGTTAATAGCTGTTCATGAATGTCCCATTTATTAAAAAAATAAGGGTTGAACCAAGGGATATCGTAGTCTTGAGTGAGTTTTCGTTTTGTTTCTTGAATGAATGCCGACTGAGCAGCCTTTCTATTAGGGAGCCGGTCATAAACAACGGATGGGAGGGGCATCTTCTTTTTTACCCAGCGCTCCTCTTGGTAAAGCAAACCGTCTACTATTCCTTTATCCCAATCGATAGAATGAGTACCAAAAAGATATGCGAAACCAGCATGCTGCCTGCAAGATTGCAACAGTTTCATAAAATAGGAAGACCTAGTGCCTAAAGGTGCTGTATTTTGTTCGAATCCTGCAGTGAAAATGCCGATGAGAGGTCCTATATAGAGTGTATGTTGAACTAATATGACCTCAGCTTTCGTTTTGTATGGAATGAGTAAAGCGCGATAAAGGTCTTCTGATAATAAAATCCTTTGTGATTGATGATGATAGGAAATGGTGAAATCATCTACTAAACAAGAACCTAAAGCAATAGATAAAATTGCCCCCTGCTCTTTAAACTGGACAGGGAGATGTACTGTTTTTTCAATTGCTGAATGAGGAGCGATGATGTAGCGTTTTCTCTTCATAAGGAACCTCCTTTTCTTCAGCCATCATCGATTTAGCATGTTCAAGTATGGTCTGAATCAATTGCTTCTCTTTCTCAGGATAAGCTTTTAAAAAAGAGGATCGTCCTGGCTTTGATCTTACGTTTGAGATAAAAAGTCTGCCTTCATTTGTATGAAGCAAGTCTACAGCGAATTCAATACACGGTGAGAAAGTTTTGTCTATAAACGCTGGAAGAGATGACTGAATGGAGGCAATATCATCTAACAGCAGCTCCTTGATGTGTGGCTTTAATGAGTTTAAATAGTGATCAAAGGCTACCACATGACCGGAATTTTGTGTATTGCTTAAAAGGCTGTTTTCTACTGATGGTTTTGTATAAATCCCCATGCTATTCCATTGATTTTGTAAGTTTTTTATAAGTGAAATTCTAATTTCATTGAATAAAACGTCTTTTTGATCATTCGTGTTAAAAAATTGAAGGAAAGATCGGCCGATATACTTTTTGCACCAGCGCTCAACCTCTGCTGAATGTGAAAAAGTGATGATTTGCTTAGCGTTTAGCTGCACAGTAATGAGTGATTTGTCTCTTAAAGAAATGAAGCCAGAGGGTGCTGCGTGCTGTTGAGAAAGCGGCTGTATTTTACAATATCCGCCCTTTCTGACAAAGTTGAGAAGGTCTGAAGGCTCTGTCAATAGAGAGCAGACAGGTAAGTATGGTTGTAAAGAAGGGAGGAGACGGAGCTGCTCGAATAGCCGCATTTTATTTGAAATTCCAGTATTCAAAAAAACGGTTTTTGGATACTTTTTTAACCAATTCATGATAGGTTTTGCTTTTTTAGATTGTGCGTCATGCTGATAAAGACAACGATCATAAATCAAGTCAGGAATCTGAAATTCTGACGCTTCAAATCCTTTGCCAGTCGTAAATTTTTGACCGTGAATGACATTTGAAGCAGGCTTTAAATCTAGAGGTGAAAAACGAACAACTTCTAAATCAAAAGTAGAGGCAGCTTTGGCAAGCTGAAGTGTGAATGCCTCTTCATGCTTCGGAGAAAGAGTGACAATGCCGAGCGTTGACGTCATGAAACAACACCTACTTTTCAAATTCTTTTTTTAACATCTGAAAAACACTTTTTGTTGATTTTACATAAACTTGGCGTTCCTATATCATTACGACAGATCGTTGTCTCATATGTCACATTGAATGCTTCATTTGCTTGGACTCTTGACAACAACTATAATACGTATAGATAAAAACAATAAACTTCAGGTGTTGTTTGAAAGGTAGATGACGACTTTGGATATATTCACAACGTTTCTCTTTATGATTGTGATAGGTGCAGTGATAGGGGCAGCAACAAACCATCTCGCAATTAAAATGCTCTTTCGTCCGTATAAGCCATATTATTTATTTGGGAAGCAGCTCCCATTTACACCAGGTCTTATTCCTAAAAGGAGAGATGAAGTAGCCAAGCAGGTTGGCGTCATGGTGATGGAGCATTTACTAACGCCACAGGGTATTCAAAAACGATTTGAATCATCGGAGGCAAGGCAAGAGATATTGCAGACAGTGCACCGATATATTGATAAAGGTGCTGATATGGAAATGACGGTTTTCTCCATGTTAGAAAGATACGGTTTTTCACAGGCTGACGTTAAAGCTGACGCATGGCTTCATCAGTGGACTGATCATAAGCTCCACTCACTGCTTGAAAAGTATGATCAGCAAACGTTGTCTGAGCTGCTGCCACAGGATGTAGAAAATAAGCTTGCATCCAAAATTCCAGATGCCGCAGATTATATTTTAAAGAGAGGCATTCATTACTTTGAAAGTGATGAGGGAAAAGCAAGACTCGGTCATATGATAGATGATTTCTTAAAAGAACGAGGAATGCTTGGCAGTATGGTCCAAATGTTTTTAGGGAATTCAAGCTTAATTGATCGCGTACATCCTGAAATGATGAAGTTCTTAAAGAATGCAGAGACAAAAAGGTTTTTATCAGATTTACTTGTTCAAGAATGGGACAAGGTAAAGCAATTTTCTTTACATGAGCTTGATAAAAAATGGAATGTGAAAGAGCTTCTATTTAGTGTGAAAAAGCAATTGCTTTCACATTTTTCTACAAAGGTTCTGTTAGATAGACCAGTAGGAGTTTACATCAGTGCAGTAGCGGATGATCTTAAGACCAAGTTTGCTCCATCTCTCATTGATAAAGGGATTGAAGCCGCATCTAATGCGCTTGAGGGACTGCTCGCAAAGCTCCAATTTGAAGAAATTATTCGTGAACAAATTGAACTTTTCCCGCTTGAAAAAATGGAAGAGCTTGTGATCAGCATATCTAATAAGGAGCTGAAGATGATCACATTTTTAGGCGGTCTTTTAGGTGGATTGATCGGTGCTGTCCAAGCGATTTTTGTCACCTTATTCTAAGGCAAGATCGAGAAATTTCGATGAATTTATTGTATATATGTGAAACGAAAGCCATAGTTTGTTATAGTGGAGTGGTGTCCGCCGATCCATATCGGTGATAACGGATAGAAAGGAGACATAACATGTCTGTAAATCTTTATGATGTTGCATATGACCTTGAAAAAGCACTGCGTCATAGCGAAGAATATTCAGCGTTAAGAAATCTTTATGATGAGGTAAACGGGGATGAGTCCTCTAAAAGAATGTTTGAGAACTTCCGTGACATTCAAGTAAACCTTCAACAAAAACAAATGACTGGTCAAGAGATTACACAAGAAGAAGTAGAGCAAGCGCAAAAAACGGTTGCACTTGTGCAGCAGCACGATAAAATCTCTCAGTTGATGGAAGCAGAACAACGCGTAAGTGTTCTCATCGGTGAATTAAATAAAATTATCATGAAGCCTCTTGAAGAGCTTTATGGAAATACAGAAGAAAATTAATTGAAAGGGCGATCATATTCGCCCTTTTTTTCATTCATATCGCCGCTTGTATATCTTTAAAAAAAGGGTTGTCGAAGCTCGTAAATTCTGCGATAATACTTATTGAAAGTGCTTTCAAAAAGCGCTATCGTGATGAATTGGGTGCGTTCCACTTTGGATTTACGACGATGAGTCAAATGAGAGAGAAGCGCTTCTGGGAGAAAAGCAAAGCATAAGGGGATATGATATAAGCAATGCTTTGGTGTGTGAAAGATGAGGGGATCATGGGGAGCTTCATCACGCCATTGTTACGCATCCAAACCATACATAAAAAAAAGCCTAGGGGTAGGCTTTTTTTATTTGCGATTGAGGCATAAAACAAGGGCTGCTTCAACTGCATGTTCTAAAGCGATAAGCTAGGGCATATCCTCATCGTAAGTACAGTCATCAAGAAGGGGGATGCCTCAGTGTCAAAAAAGCTACTTGCACTCAATATAGATGGAACGTTACTTCGTTCCAATGGGAAAATCCATTCCGCTACAAAAGAAGCTGTGGAATATGTTAAGAAAAAAGGGGTTTACGTGACGATTGTCACCAACCGTCATTTTCGATCTGCACAAAAAATTGCCAAGGCGTTGAAAATACCAACTTCAACTCTTGTGACGCATAGTGGTGCATTTATCGCTGATAAGCTTGATGAGCCGCTCCATGTGAAGAAATTAACGGAAGAGAAAACATTTAATCTTGTGCAGATCCTTGAAAGCTTTGATTGTAATGTTCGCTTGTTACATGAAAAATTCTCAATCGGCAATCGGAAAAAAACACAGTCTCAATTGATGGGAAAAACGTTGATTCATCCGTCTGATCCCATTTTCTATCCCGTTCAATTTGTTGAATCATTAAGTGATATGCTCATGGATGAACCGGTGAGCACACCTGTCATTGAAGTGTATTCGACGGCAGCACTTCAGCCTGAAATCCACACAACCATTCAACAAGCATTCCCATCTGTTGATCTGATTAAGATCAGTGATGAGAAAATGAATATTGTATGCAAAGGGGTATCGAAAGAAGCAGGACTTTCTCTTTTAACTTCAGCACTAGGTTTTACATTAGAAGATACGGTCGTGATCGGTCACGGGACAGACGACATCCCGATGCTTGAGTTAGCTGGCTTAGGCGTTGCGATGGGGAATGCACCTCATTCGGTCAAACGTAAAGCCGATTGGGTGACACGTTCTCATGATGAACAGGGTGTTGCTTATATGATCAAAGAATACTTTAGAATGCAGCAAAGGGAAGGTTTTTTACATCAATTTGATATTAAACGATAGTATAGTGAAGGCCCTGTCTATTAAGAAATGGCAGGGCCTTCGTCTGTTCTCTTCATTGCTTTTCCTAGATGAATTTTGTAAAATGAAACAAGTTTGAAGATAAAGGTGATACGATGCGAATTTTAGTTAAAGGGCTGTCTGATGAACGTTTTCATCGACCGCTTGTCAATATAGCCAATTTATTTGAAGAAGATAGTGAAGTGCTGTTTGATTCCGGTGAAGTGGATGATGGCCTAGTGATGGTGTTTGATTGGAAAGAAACCCATGGTAGGGTGGAGGCTTCTGGCCATATCGCTGGAACAGATATGACGAGTCGTTTTACAAGAGAGATGCCAGAGGGCTTGAATGAAAAAGAGCGCTGGAAGCAAATCAAAAACACTGTGCTGTCTGTTTATTTACATCTGCTTCAGGAATATACAGGAATGACGCAAAAATGGGGGATTCTTACGGGGATACGCCCTACGAAATTACTTCATAAGATGCTAAGAGAAGGCATGACAAAGGAAGAAGCACATGCAGCGTTAAAGCGCGATTACTTGATTCATGATGAAAAGATCAATTTGATGCAGGAGATTGTTGATCGTCAAATCAAAGCCATTCCAGATCTGTACGATCTACAGGAGGAAGTGAGTATTTATATCGGTATTCCTTTCTGTCCAACAAAATGTGCTTATTGCACGTTCCCTGCTTATGCCATTCAAGGACAAGCTGGAAGAGTGGGAACGTTTCTTTTTGGGCTGCATTATGAGATGCAAAAAATGGGCGAATGGTTAAAGGAACATGGGATTAAAGTGACGACTGTTTATTTTGGCGGAGGTACTCCAACAAGTATTACAGCAGAAGAAATGGATTTGCTGTATGAGGAGATGTATCGCTCTTTTCCAGATGTGAAACATATTCGGGAAGTCACTGTAGAAGCGGGACGACCTGATACGATTTCACCTGATAAGCTGGAGGTGCTCAACCGTTATCATATTGACCGGATTAGTATCAATCCGCAATCATATGAGAATGAAACATTGAAAGCGATTGGCCGGCACCATAGTGTGGAAGAAACGATTGAAAAGTATCATTTATCAAGGCAGTATGGCATGAATAATATTAACATGGACTTAATCATTGGACTGCCAGGAGAAGGGCTAAAGGAATTCCAGCATTCCTTGAACAAGACAGAAGAACTGAAGCCTGAATCTTTAACGGTGCATACACTTTCCTTTAAGAGAGCGTCTGAAATGACCCGCAATAAGGAAAAGTATCAAGTGGCAGACCGAGAAGAGATCACACGTATGATGGATGAAGCGGTTGCTTGGACAAAAGCACATGACTATCATCCGTACTATTTATACAGACAAAAAAACATTTTGGGGAATCTCGAAAATGTCGGGTATTCGTTAGATGGACAGGAAAGTTTGTATAATATTATCATTATGGAAGAGGTGCAGACGATCATTGGCATTGGATGCGGCGCTGCGAGTAAATTCATTGATCCGCGAACCGGAAAAATTACGCAGTATGCCAATCCAAAAGATCCAAAGTCTTATAATGATCGTTATGAGCACTATACGGAAGAGAAGATTCAGTTTCTTGAGTCATTATTTGTTTCTCACATGTAAACACTGCGGTGACGCAGTGTTTTTTTCATTTGTAAAAGGGTATATAGGGGGTAAAAAGGTAAAGCAGGTGTACATATGATGGATGTGATCGGAATTGGGATTGGGCCAGCAAATTTAGGATTGGCCGCTTTATTAGAGGAGTATGAAGATGTGACATGCTGTTTTTTTGAACAGGAAACCGAATTTGCTTGGCATCCTGGTATGCTCATCAAAGGAACAGACTTACAAGTTTCCTTTCTAGCGGACCTTGTGACAATGGCTAATCCAAGGAGCAAGTATACATTTTTAAATTATTTACATGAATCAAACAGGCTTCACCGCTTTTATACATTTGAACAATTTGATATCCCCCGGAGAGAATTCAATGAGTATTTATCATGGGTTGCAGGAGAATTAGATAGCTGTCAGTTCGGGATGAAGGTGGAAGAAGTGACCGACTGTGAAGACGGGTATCTTGTAAAAGTTCGGCGGTTGAAAGATGGGGCGCTTTCTGAATATCGTGCAAAGCATGTCGTCCTTGGTACTGGAAGCAAACCGATGATTCCTGTCGATGTGCCAGAAGCTGCGTTGCCGCATGTGACCCATAGCAGCCGTTATGTAGATCAACAAAAAGAACTTCATGAAGCTGAAACGGTGGCGGTGATTGGTTCAGGTCAGAGTGCAGCTGAAATTTTCTTAGACCTGCTTCAGCATCAGAAGAAAGGACAGCAGCTTTCATGGTTTACACGTTCAAGTGAATTTAGAGAACTAGAGACAGCGGAGCTTGGTCAGGAGCTATTTACACCTAAGTATGTTGAATATTTTCATTCCCTTCCTTATGAAGAACGGATGAACACATTGCCTAGACTGGCAGGATTAAGGAATGGCATAGATGCATCGACGCTTTCTCGCATTTATCAGGAATTGTACCATCGATCCGTTTCAGGAGAAGAGCCATCTGTACTCATTCAGCCAATGACTGAGCTTGAAGCGATACATATGGAGGATGAGCAGCAGGTAGAGCTGCATTTGAAACAATGGCAGCTGAAGAAAGAAAAGAAAATCACAGTCGATCATGTTGTATTGGCTACAGGATATAAGCCTAATATTCCGGAATGGTTTAGCGCATATGAACCATTGATTGAATGGGAAAGCGATGAGCATTTTAAAGTGACAGACGACTTCAGGCTTGTGTTTAAAGACAAACGGTCTCATCATCTCTTTACATTCACGAACCTCGATCACTCTCATGGAACAGCGGCGACCAATTTAAAACTATCGATCTACCGCAATCAGAAAGTCATCCGAACCATTCGCGGGGATACGAAAGAACAAGTGAAGCAAGAAACAGCATTTCAGCAATTTGAATAGATATAAAAAAGGGCCCCTGCACAGGGCCCTTTTCAATTAAATGGTTGTTTCTCTTTTTACTTTTGGTTTTTCAGTTTTCCATTTGAAGATTTTGTTTAGGATTTGATAGATACGCTTTGATTCTTTCGTCACTAGCGGTCCTAAAATCGCAAGGATTAATACATATAATGCAGCAAATGGCTTCAATGTAGCGGCAAGCCCGCCTGCAATCCCAAGTTCGGCTACAATGATGGAAAACTCTCCTCTTGATACGATGGTTAATCCAATATTAGAAGAGGCTTTATGAGAGAAACCGGCTCTTCTTCCAGCAAACATCCCAGCGGTGAAGTTCCCGATCAAGGTGAGAATGACAGCACCGATCGCAAGCCAGAAGGCATCTCCTAATGTAAATGGATCAATACTTAGTCCAAAGCTGAAGAAGAACATGGCGCCAAAGAAATCTCTAAAAGGAACAACGAGATGTTCAATGCGGTCTGAGTGCTCTGTTTCTGAAAACACAAGACCGAGTAAGAGAGCGCCAATGGCCTCTGCGACATGAATCGTCTCTGAAAAACCAGCCACGAAGAACAAAGCGGCAAAAATGACAATGATAAATACTTCATTTGAACGGATATCGAATAGTTTGTTTAATAGTTTTGGCAGCTTACGCGCGATGATAAAGAAAATCATCATGTAACCAAAAGCGATTAAAATAGATAATAAGGCACCGCCAACGGACGTGGCATCTCCAAGGACAAGACCGGATACGACAGATAAATAAACGGCGAGAAAAATATCCTCAAACATAATAATCCCAAGAATTAACTCTGTTTCAGGGTTCGCTGTCCGTTTTAAATCGACAAGGACTTTGGCGACAATGGCGCTGGATGAAATGGTGATAACGCCTGCCATAATGAGAACTTCGAGGAATCCAAAGCCTGTGATAAACCCATAAAGCAATCCTAAGCTAAAGTTGATCAAAATATAAATAGATCCGCCGACTGCAATGGATTTACCCGATTTTATGAGTTTGCCGACAGAGAACTCAAGCCCCAGATAGAATAGAAGGAACAGGACACCCATTCTACCAAAAAACGAAATAATCTCGGTGCTCTCGATAAACTTCAAATCAATGATCCCGATGGTTGGTGCATGCGGACCAACAATCATCCCGAGGACAATGAGAAAAGGAATGATAGAAAATTTAATTTTATTGGCGATTAAGCTGGCAATGGCGATGAGAATAAGCGCCGTTCCAACTTCAAAGACTAAATGATCCATTCATCACTCTCCCCCTCTAGAAAGAAAATCACGTATCAATCGCTTCAAGTGTTTTCTTTCGCCTGAAATGACCATCGTATCATTTGCTTGAATAATCGAATCGGCACCGGGGTTGAGTAATTTTTCATTTGTATGTTTAATGATCGCAATGACGGTGACTTCATAATTTTGTCTCACATCTAAATCGCCGAGTGTATGTCCAACCGCTTTTGCGTCTTTTTCTACCTTAAACCATTCAATGATCAAATCATTGAACGCCATTTCAATCGTTTCAAGTGCTTGCGGCTTATACACCATACCGCCAATAATGGCAGCAATTTGCCGGGCTTCAGCATCATCGAGAGAAATGGTGGACAGTACTTCATCTGGATCTTCATCGTCGAAACGATAAATCTCCCGTCTACCATCATCATGAATCACAATCGTCATCTTTTCTCTATTTCTCGTTTCAATTTCAAATTTCTTTCCAATCCCAGGAAGATCATTTTCTTTAATGTTCATTTTATCCCTCCGAATATGATAGGTTTTGTTTTTCATATAGTGAGTACGGATGAAATAAAATGAATCAGTCGAGGTAATTTGATTGGTACATAATGGGGATCGCACACTTCATTTCTAAAAAACATAAATCAATAGATAACGCTGTGGTTGAAGCAATCTTTACAAGAAAAGCTTTTGAAGCGCCCATTGATAACCTCTGTTTTAACAGAAGAGATGCGGCATGTTTTTTTGAAAATGGAGGTGTCTTCACAGCATTGATTTCTTCATCATAAATCGATGGAGAAATCAGGCTGAGTGTGCTCGCTTCTGCTTGTGAAGCAAAAACGACATTTGAAAAGGGAGAAAACATGACGATGCAGCTAATCAATATACATATGGAACTTCTTATCAATCATTCTCCCCCTTTCATATGATGTTTTATTTCTTATTTTACTATATAAAAATATATTTCTCGTTTCAACAATTATGCTTATTTTAGTATCAGTTGATCTTGAAATTTTTTATGTAGAGGAAAAGGAATTACTTGATGGAAATTGAAGTAAGTGATGAGCTTGAAAAGAAAGAGGGGGAATGGATGATGACATATATCAATTGTCAGGTAGATGGGGATATTTTTGAAATCGTTTTCAATAGGCCTGAAGCGTATAATTCGTTTCATGTTGACATGTTTGCTGAATTGAAGGAAGCGTGTGATAGAGCGAGTGAGAGCAGTGCGAAAATTGTTGTACTCAAGGGGATGGGCAAAGGGTTTTCAGCAGGCGGAGATATTGGAATGATGCTAAAGCAAGATCGTGAAGAAGATTTTCATCGCGTGATGGATCTGATCGAGGGAATTACACTTTCTTTAGCCAGTATGAAAAAAGTGACGATTGCACTTGTCCACGGAGCAGCGGCTGGTCTTGCTTTTAGCTTTGCCCTTAGCTGTGACTATTTGTTTATGCATCAAGATGCTAAACTTGCCATGAACTTTAATGGAATCGGGTTAATCCCAGATGGCGGAGGGCATTTTTTCCTCACCAAAAGAGTTAGTGAACAAACCGCTAAACAATTGATTTGGAGCGGGCAAAAGCTGCCGGCTGAAGAAGCGCTCAAGCTTCGCCTTGCAGACGGCGTGTTTCAAGATGAGGTGGATACGTATCAGAAAGCGTGCGTCAAGCCGTTTTTAAATATGCCGCTTCAAGCCTTTGTTGAAACAAAGATGATTTATTTTCAGCAGTCAGAATCACAGCTGTTAGCCGTTCTTCAAAAAGAGCGTGCTGCACAAGCTAGACTGAGACAAAGCCGTGATCATCAGGAGGGTGTTCAAGCGTTTTTGGAAAAAAGACGTCCTGTGTTTCATTAAATAGAAGAATGAATGGCCGGCGGATGCCGGCTTTTTTAACGTTCAAATAAAAGAAGTTTACCTGCATCATTTACGAGCCGGTGAGAATGCTTTGTGTATTGTTGTTCGATTAAACGATGACGTCCTAATTCTTTTGCTTTTTCATCACTATCTGTGGTGATTTTTTCGTTTAATAAGGTTTCACCTGACGAATCAAATACAGTCAAAAAGTAGGTTTTCTCCATCTCTGATCTTCCCTTTCTTCTTGTTTTTTAATGAATTATACAAGGAGGAAGTTAAAACCTCTTTTTTACCCCTAAAAATGTGTTTTTTAGAATAAGAGCGATAGAACGTGCATTCGTAAAAACGGCGTGATAAAATATGGACAACTACAGTAACGTACAAGGAGATAGACGTTTGACGAAGCTCACTTTTATTCATGCCGCAGATCTTCATTTAGATAGTCCGTTTGCGGGAATGTCCAATATACCGAACCGAATTTTTAAGAGGTTGAAAGAAAGCACATTTCAAAGTGCCAAGAACATGTTTGAACTTGCAATTGATCGAGAAGTAGACTTTATGCTGCTTAGCGGAGATCTATTTGACGAATCGAATCGCAGCCTAAAAGCACAGCTTTTTTTAAGAAATCAGTTTCTTCAGCTGCAATCACACGGGATTGAAGTGTTTATTATTTATGGTAATCATGATCATTTAGGTGGTGAATGGACACCAATTGAGTGGCCAGAGAATGTTCACGTTTTTTTGAGCAGTACGCCAAGTGAGCAAGCCTTTTATAGAGAAGGTCAGCTTGTGGCAAGTATTTACGGGTTCAGCTACAAAGAGCGGGCTGTCCATGAAAATATGACACCTTATTATGAAAAAAAAACAGATGCCCCCTATCATATTGCCATGCTTCACGGCACATTAGCAGGTCAAGAAGGGCATGATGCGTATGCACCATTTCAGCTTCAGCAGCTTCTAGCGCGGGATTTTGATTATTGGGCGCTTGGACATATTCATAAGCGGGCTCTTCTGCATGAAGATCCAATGGTGATCTATCCTGGAAACGTGCAAGGAAGACATATAAAAGAAACAGGAGAGAAAGGCTGTTATGTCGTCTACCTATCTGAAGATGCTCAAAGAGCGGAGTTTATGAGCTGTTCAGATGTCATCTTTGAGACATTGACAATAGATATCACACATACCGCTCATATGACCGATCTTGTGACACTTGTGGACAAAAAGATGAGTGGACTGAAAGAGAGAGGTGTTGCTCATTTTGTGAAAATCGTACTAACTGGCGATGCTCCTGCTTATATGGAGCTCACGCAGCTTGAAGTGCTTGAGGAGCTGATGGCTGTACTTCATGAACAGGAGGAAGATGAAGACTTGTTCGTTTGGGTGATGTCGATTGACTGCCGGACACATGAAGATGCCGTCTATCCAGAAGATTCTTTTTTGACAGAACTAACAGCAGAAATTGCCGAGTTTGATGCGTATGATGAGCTGCTTTTACCGATCAAGCGTCATCCAACCTATAGAAAAGCAGGAAAAGTTCTTACAAAAGAGGACGAGATCGATATTAAAGAAGAGGCACAAAGGCTGCTGGCAGAACAGCTGAAGCAATTATGAGAAAAGGAGAGGCATGATGAAAATACGTTCACTCCATATTGCGAATTTCGGGAAATTTTCCAATCAAACCTTCCACTTTTCTGATGACGGTTTTCAGTTAGTTTATGGCCTGAATGAATCGGGGAAAACGACATTGAAGGCGTTTATTGAATCGATGTTATTTGGTTTTTCCAAAAGCCATATGTATAAGCCAAAGCATGGCTCGTTTTATGGTGGTTCTCTTACGTGTTTAGATGAGGAATTAGGTGTGATTCATATTGAAAGAACATCTGATCATGGCGGCCAAGCTCAGGTGTTGCTTCCAAATGGTGAAGTGAAAGATGAAGCTTTTCTACATGCGATGTTAAAGGGAACGGATCGCAGATTATACCAATCGATCTATTCTTTTGACGTGTTTGGTCTGCAAAATGTACAAGCATTAAATCAAGATCAAATAGGGGAATTTTTACTCTTTTCAAGTTTGTTTGGCTCAGATGCGGCATCCAAAATGGACAGTAGGTTGCTAAAACAGCAGGAGCAGCTTTTTAAACCGAATGGACGTAAGCCTGAATTAAATCAGCAGCTTGATCATGTAAAAGAGCTGTCAGGTAAGTTGAAACAGGCCAAATTGGTAGAAAGTCGGTATACCGAAAAGAAAAAAGAACAAGCTGAATTAACCGAGAAGGTAGAAATGCTTCAGCATGAAATGAGACAGACTGAAAAAGAGATTCAGCATTTGACTGAACATATTCGACTTTATCCTATGATAGAAAAAAAGATAGAGTTAAAAAAAGATTTGGCTAGTTATCCAGAACGAGTCAAACGGTTTAGACCGGAAACCGCGCATGAACTTGATAAATTAGAATCACACCTTCACCCAAAAAAGGCGCAATTGACGGCACTGAAACAAAAATTAGATCATTTGCAAACGTCGCTCACGCAAGTTCAGCCACTCTATGACAAGGATACGGTATTGGAGATGAAGCAGGTCATAGCTGAATCATCTGATGCTGAACTTGTGAAGAAACGCTTAGCAGAAGGGAAAATAGAGCAGAATTCTTTGAAACAAAAAATAGAAGAAGCATCAGCGAAGCTGAAGTGGCAGCGTCCAATCAAGCTTGACCAGCTGGATGATTCACTTGACTTTGAGTGGGAATTAAAAGAGGCTGTGAGCCAATACGTTCGTTTAATGGATAGGAAAACGCAGCTCGATGACCGGTTTGATCATGCAAGACATGAGCTAGAAGAAGCGGAAACCGCTCTAAAAGGATTAAAGGAACAGCCCGTTAAACAGCAAGATGCAGAAGATGTCAGGGGCACAAGGGCTACAGTGAAACAGAATCATTCCAGAGTGTGGTTATTCCCGCTGATGTTCGTGCTATGTGCTGTCATTCTCACGATTTTATTCGTTTTAGCAGAGAGCTGGGTGACGTTACTGTTTGCAGGATTTTCCGTATTTATCTTGATCGTTATTTATCCAGTGCTTAAACAGACTCAGATGAGGGAAGCAAACGACAGTAACGCCTATCATTCCTTTCACGTTCAAACAGCTTCAGCTGAAACGCTAGTGAAGCAAAAGGAGCTTTTATACGAAAGAATGATACAGCAATATGAAGACTGGGAGCGGGAACTGGAACCTGTACAGCAGCAAGTAGAAGATATGAGAAGGCAGCTAGGTTTGTCCTCAGAGCTCTCATTCCTTGTGGAAGCTTTCCATATCTTGAAACAATTAAAAGCGAATACAGCGGCATATGAGGCGCTTAACAAGGAAATAGAGATGCTCACACAGCAACAATCGACCTACGAGCAAAGAGTTTCAGCGCTCATGAGTCTCCTTCAAAGAAAAGAAGGGACCATTCAAGAGAATATCTCAGCCTTTCAAGAGATATTGAAAGATGAGGAAAAAAGAGAAAAAGAACGTCAGACATTGCACGTATCCATTCAACATGTAGAGCAGCAGCTGACAACATTAGAAGGAGAAGTTCAATATTATAAAAAACAAACGGACGAGCTTTTTCAAAAAGTAGAAGCAGCGTCAAAAGAAGATTATCATGTCCTGTCTCATCTATCCAAAGAATACCGGGAGCGACTGTACAATTTGCAGCAGCTGAACCAAGAGCTGCACAGAAGCGGTTATGTAGATGAGGAAGAGGTCATTGTCCGTAAAGGTTTGCGCACCCTTGAGGAGCAGTGTGCACAAGCAAAAAGACGTCTGAATGACATGCAAGAGAATGTGACGAATATGAAAAAGCGCTTGGCAGAATTAGCAGTAGAAATACGCCAAATAGAAGCATCAGGTACGGTGTCTGATTTGACTCATCAGCTTGCTGTAGAGCAGGAGCAGGCAAAGCACCTAGCGAAAAAATGGGCGGCTATTCAGCTCGTTCGTTCCGTCATTCGAGAGAAACTCAATGAGCATAAAGAAACGAGGCTACCAGCACTCCTCCAAACAGCTTCCCGATTTATTCAGCCGTTAACGAATGATCGATATGAAGTGATTTTATTTTCTGCCGAAGATGACCGGCTGATTGTGAAACGGAGGGATGGACGCCTATTCCGCCCGGAGGAGCTTTCACAAGCAACATGTGAGCAGATTTATCTCTCGATTCGTTTTGCACTTGCTTTGTCCCACCAGCAAGATTGTCAGCTCCCATTTATGATGGATGACAGTTTCGTTCACTTTGATCATGTCCGTCTAGAAAGGGTACTGGAGCTGATGAATGAACTCACTCGTTTTGAAACACAGCTGTTTTATTTCACTTGTCATCATTATATGAAACAAGCAGCGGAAGACGGGCAGATTACGAGTTTAGCAGTGGAATGATTGACAAATTATGACTTATGTTATACTTATATGAGCAGAAACATGGAAGGAGCATTTATTGAATGGCTAAAGGGATCATGACCTATGACGTCGGCGAACAAGTTGACCTGCATTTATTAATTAAATCATCTACTAAAGGGATTGCGAGTAATGGCAAACCATTTTTAACGTTAATTCTTCAAGATCAAAGTGGAGATATTGAGGCGAAGCTATGGGATGCAAAGCAGAATGATGAACTCACATATGCCGCACAAACCATTGTGAAGGTAGTAGGTGATATTCATCATTATCGCGGAAGGAATCAGCTGAAGCTTAGGAATATACGTCCTGTTGCTGAAAACGAGCAAATCCGCATTGATGATTTTCTAGAAACAGCTCCTATTCCAAAGCACGATATGATGGATACCATCATGCAATATATTTTTGATATGAAAAACCCTAATATTCAGCGTGTCACAAGACATTTGCTGAAGAAATATGGACAGGAATTCGCTGATTACCCAGCAGCTACGAAAAACCATCACGAGTTTGTTTCGGGTCTTGCCTATCACGTGGTATCGATGCTTCATTTAGCGAAATCCATTGTTGATCTATACCCATCACTTGATCGAGATCTTTTATATTCAGGGATCATTCTACATGATTTAGGGAAAGTCAAAGAGCTTTCGGGCCCTGTCTCCACCACATATACAGTAGAAGGGAACTTAATTGGCCACATTTCTATTATGGTGACAGAAATTGCGAAAGCCGCAGAGGAGCTTGGCATTGATTCTGAGGAAATTCTGATTCTGCAGCATTTAGTGCTGAGTCATCATGGAAAAGGGGAGTGGGGCAGTCCTAAACCACCAATGGTGAAGGAAGCCGAAATTCTCCACTATATAGATAATTTAGATGCAAAAATGAACATGATGGATCGTGCGCTTGAGCATGTGAAGCCAGGAGAATATACAGAGCGTATTTTTGCACTAGAGAATCGTTCGTTTTATAAACCAACCTTTCACAATGAATCCTCATGATAAAACGCCCGTTTGATGCGGGCGTTTTTTTTCATAACTTGTCTTCTTTTCGCATAAGCATGTAACACAAAGGGAGAGAGGTTTGTCCTAAAAAAGGAGGCGAAGACGATGTTGTTTTTTCCATGGTGGGTATATGCATGTATCATTGGCATTATTTTTTGTGCCTATAAATTAATGACGACAGCCAAAGAGGAGCAAGAGATTGATCAATCCTTTATTGAAAAAGAGGGAGAAATCTTTATTGAACGAATGGAGCAGGAGAGAGAGCGTAGACGTCAAGGACAGCAAATGAAACGATCCCAGGAAACGGCGAAGCATGAGGACCATTCGATTGCATAATCAATAAGAATAAAAAAACCCCTCTACAAGTTCATGTAGAGGGGTTTTTCGTTCATTATTGGTTTGGTGTTTGTTGTGTGGTTTGCTCAGATTTTTCTTTGAATGTATTTTCAAGTTCTTTATCTTTTACTTTCACATCAGCATCTTTCACCAATTTGTTTAAGATCGTTTGAATTTCATTGTTATCTGCTTGTTTTTGATCAAGCAGTTCTTTTTTCAAGTCTGCTTTCATGTCATCGTATTTACCGCGTTCTTCGGTCTTTTTAATGATATGGTAACCAAATTGAGATTTTACTGGTTTGCTGATTTCATTTACTTTTAGTTTGAAGGCAGCTTTACTGAAGTTCTCATCCATTTGGCCATCTTTTGCGAACCAGCCTACATCGCCGCCTTGTGCTGCTGAAGCAGTGTCAGTTGAATATTCAGATACAAGGTCATCCCATTTTTCGCCTTTATCTAATTTCTTTTCTACTTCATCTGCTGTTTTCTTGTCAGCAACTAAAATGTGGCTTGCGCGGATTTTCCCTTTTAGGTCATCGTAATACGCTTTTACTTCTTTGTCAGTGATTTTGATGTTAGCTTTGGCAGCCTTTTGAGTCAGCAGCTCATATTTTACTTGATCTTTGATGTAATCTTTTCCGAATTCATCTTGAAGTTGTTTTAAACGATCTTCACCAAGTGTCTTTTTATATTCTTCCAATTTCTTATCAATTTCTTTATCTGATACTTTGTATTTGTCAGCAAGAACCTTTTGTTGAACAAGTAGGTTTAAAGCATCTCCACCTGCTTGTTTCTTAAGTGTTGTGTAAAGCTCTTCTTTTGTGACATCTCCTGATTTTGTTGTTGCGATCACTTCTTTGTCACCGCTACTGCATGCGCCAAGAGTTAAAACACTTACTGCTGTTACAGCTGCTAAAGCCATTTTTTTCATTCAAAAAACACTCCTAATCTTTCCAATTTATTTATCATTGCTTGTATCATAACATATTGTGACATGCTGTAAAAAGAAATGCAAATGGGAGGGCATTCGTCTAGTCAAATTTTTGCGACCAACATACACATATATTGATCACAAAAAGGAGGCTGAATTATATGGGAGCAGGATATTCTAATGGGTTTGCTTTATTGGTCGTGCTATTCATTTTGCTGATCATCGTTGGTGCAGCATATCTTTATTAATTAAATCGCTGTAACAGAAAGGAGCCGTCCTGCCATGCGTGCGGGCGGTTCTTTTTTAAAACGATGACAGGTGCCTAAACGTTTTAAAATTTTTTGCATACACTGAGCTTAGAACAGAGGAAGAACTGGCAGGAGGTGTTTTCACATGGGAGGAGAAGTCTTTGCTGGCGGTTTTGCACTAGTCGTCGTGTTATTCATCTTATTGATCATTATCGGTGCATCGTGGATTTGCTAATAGATCATCATACACAAAAAGCTGCCATCAAACAGGCAGCTTTTGCTTTGATCTTAAATAGATATGGTAATTTCAACAAATGATGAGATCAGTAAGATCAGTATCGATACATTGATAAAGCGAAACACCTTATCTTGCCGTTCTTCAGGAATCTCTCTGACAAGGCATAATGTATTAGTAAGCCTGTTTATTGAATACACAATAAACGCGGCAAAGACAATGAAGTAAAATAAAACTATCGGAGATCCCCCCTCTCTATGCTATTCCCATACTACATTACCAAATTTTTTATGAAAAAGATAGAAGTTGGCTTTAAAAACCTCATGATGAGGAAGTTGGGTCAACTAAAATATCAAACTCGTCTTGGGCTTGATCAATGATGCATGATTTTGGTGCTTTTAGCAGTTTCCAAGCAAATAAAAAGTCAGGCAAACAATAGCCTGCATGAATACTTGCGATCATGATAAAATAGTGTGCGTACATTGGAAATGCCATTCCTAAAACAAAGTAAACAGGTGAGATGACACAAAACGGGCTGAGCAGTGAGAAAAGCATCACTCTCTTAGGCACGCGCTGCCAGCAATTTCGTTTAAATAACGTCATTTTTTTCTTATGTTTCATGACTGGGATCAAGTGAACCACGCGGTGGACAAGCAATGTCGCAAGTAAAAGCACGATAAAAAGCGGTGCATTGTGACTGCTGAGTCTCGTTTCAGGATGAGTCAGTTGAAAACATAAAAATGCCATAATGAAAAAAAATACAGTAAGACATATGGCTGAAATCATCATTCTCGTATAACCATAATCCTTTTCAAGATTAATGGTCTTCCAACAATTCATTTTTCATCCTTCCAATCTCAAAAAAACTAATTGAATATCTCAAGATAATTTACTCTTCCTGAGGATAAAAATCAATGGTTTTCATGAAAAAAAATAAATTGTTACATTCATATGGAATAAAGAGAGGAAACTTTGGGTTTTTCAAGAAAAAAAGACATAAGGGGGAGGTTCGTCTCTTTCGTCAATGAGTAATTTCGGCTAAAATAGAATGACTAAGAGAAAGAGGGAACGTACATGAGTATTGAGGAACGAATGAGCCAGCTCGAATATTATATGGAACTGTTACTGACGGCGACAGATATGAGCCGTTATCCATATTATGCGCTATTGATCCGGCAGCGTGTATCGAAAGAAGAGGCAAAGGACATTGAGCGTATTTGTGCTGAGCTCTTAGATGAAATGGACAAGCAAAAAGCACAAGGCTACGTCATGTTCGACGATCTCCTTGCGCTGTTTGCGGGACAGTTAATTGAAAAGCTGGATGTTCATGAGACGATTTTTGCTTTGCATGATCAAGGGCTGTTTCAGCCGTTAATGAATGAATTTATAAAGATCATTAAACAATTTGATTTGCTTTAGCCGCTTTTTCCTCCGCTGAGTCTTCAAGTTCTTCAGGCTTTTTCGTGACTTTCCCACGTTCATTCAAAAAGTCCTTCTCAATGTTTGAAAACGATTTCTCAAAAATCTCCATGAAATCCTCACCATAAATGTTTCGGATAATACACATCATTTCTAAAATTTCAGGGAACTTTCCGTAAATGTCATGAAGCGGCTGTGCGCCTTTGACAATACCAGTTCGGGCCGGGTCATAATCTTCGAGTAGTTTATGGAATGTCTCTTCGCCTTTTGGCGTTAGTTCAATATACGTATTGCGTTTATCGTTTAACTTTTTAGAAAATTTTAAAAATCCTCTTTCCTCTAATTTTTTAGAGAAGTTAAACGCCGTTGATACATGCATGACGCCAAACTTTGCAATTTCTGATATTGAAGCTCCTTTTAATTGATACGCAATCCACAAAATATGATGTTCATTGATATTTAGGTTATACGGTTTGATCCACTGCTGCCAGTCCTTTTCAATGGATTTCCAAAGAGCTTTGCTCAATTGGGCCATTCTTTGACTGAATAAAAGTGCTTCTTTTACATCGAAAGGCTGTTCCGAATGATTCATCCATTTCACCTACTTCTCTTTTTCTTGTAATTCTATTATGCCAATAAAATAAAGATTAATAAAGCTGAAAATTCAAGAATTTTTAAAAGTCATGAAAAACATTGACAAAATAACCTTTTTTCAACAAAAAAAGTGCGGGATACGCACCCCGCACACTTTTGTAAACGAATATTTTTTTGTGAGTATATTAGTTTTGTAAGGTTTTCTCCAGTTGTTTGAGCTTTTCCTCAATTTCCTGAATTTCCTTTTGTAAGTCCTGCTGATGAGGTTTGATTTCCTCGCGCCATTGCTGTATCGATGTTTGTAATTCAGTTCCGACCTCTTTAATGACTTCAGCACTTTCTTTTGCGGTTTCAACAATCTGCTCTTTTAAAGCTTGTCCATCTCTTTTTAATCTTGTCAGCGTATCTTCGAATTTGTCATAGCCGTCTTTCATCTTTCCGCGTACATCTCTGCCAGAAGAGGGAGTCGTCAGGAGCACTGCCGCACCTCCGAGGAGACCGCCTACAAATAATCCTGTTAATAAAGAACGTCCACTAGCCATTCCAATCACCTCTAGTCAAATTTTACACATTCGCATGTTCTCTCTGAGCTGACGATCAGCTTCATTGAACTTCCATACATAGCTTGCTTTATTTTAGCATACTTTTGAAGAAAAGGGAGGGGAGAAGGTTGTCTGTCTTTCTGTTCGTTTTTACGTGTATGTGTGTGATTTTCGCAGGTGGTTCTATTCATTATGTAAGGCAGCTTGGGTATGCGGGGTCTTATCCGCCAAAACATGTATTAAGACAAAAAGCAATTGTGTGTGCAGCAGGTGCAGGGATTTCGCTCTCCATTTTGCTGCTTACCCTTTTTCTTTTATAGAAGCATGAAAAAAACCTCTTCATCTAATGAAGAGGTTCCAGCATGTAGACAAACCCTCGCATTCGTTGTCAGTCCTGCGTGCAGGTGCTCACGAATGTCAAATTCGCTCCGCGCCAGTACTCGTCCTTCCTAGACTTCAAGGGCTTTCAATCATGCTGAAAAGAAGACAAAGGGCTAAAATAAAGAATCATTTTAGCCCTTTGTCAACAATATGAAAAAAACCTCTTCATCCAATGAAGAGGTTCAGTTATTCGTTAAGCGACTTCAATCATTCTTGCGCGCTTTAATATGGACTGAGCAATCGGGAAGACAAATACCATAGCTATCGTATTTATCACAGTTGCTGGCAGGACAACACCTACAAGAAGTGCTGGTAACGCAGCCGGTAGTCCAGTAATCAGTAAAGCGGCAGATAGGAAAATCACGCCTGATACGACGGTCCCAACAGCGGTGAGTACAGCGGTCAGAACGACTTTGTTCTTGATCTTCTGGCAAGATAAGAAAAGGGCTAAGAAGATAAAGGCTGTCACCGGTTTATCAATCATATTTGGAATTTGTCCGCCTGGAAAACCTGTTGTCAAAGCGGAAATGACCCCAGTGACTAGGGCGATCACAACGACATGCTGTACCTTCGGAAAAAGGATGATGCTTAAAAACATCATGACCAGCATCATATCAGGTTTCATTCCGAAAAAGATGGGCGGAAAAATCGTATGCAAAACAGCTCCCATTGCTGCAAGCAATGACATAATCACTAATTCTTTTGTTTTCATTTCTATGCTCTCCTCTGCTAAGCTCTTAGAACTCTCCAATAATATGGCTGATCATTTATTGCAAGAGTCATGACTTTATATTTCTCGTTATTATAACAAATTTATTTCACGATAGAAAAGCCTTTTTACTCATTTTCTTGCTGGAACTTTTTCATAAAGTCCGCAAGCTTTTGGCAGTCCTCTATAGAAACGGCGTTGTAAATCGAGGCTCTGCATCCACCAACAGAACGGTGGCCGGCGAGTCCAACCATTTGTTCTTGTTTTGCTTTCTCCACAAAGGACGCAGTGAGTGTATCATCACGCAGGGTAAACGTGACATTCATATGCGAACGGCTGTCAGCACGTGCATGCCCTTTGTAAAAACCGCCGCTTTGATCAATCGTATCATACAGAAGCGCTGCTTTTTGTTCATTGCGTTTTTCTGCTGCTTCTACGCCGCCCGCCTGTTTCACATGTTCCAGGACAAGAGACAGCATATAAATCGCAAAAGTCGGTGGTGTGTGATAAAGAGAATTGGCTTTGGCATGTGTTGAATATTTTAAAATTTTAGGTGTGCCGCTTTTTTCTTTCTCTAATAAACGTTTGCGCGCGATCACAATCGTGATACCAGAAGGCCCTAGATTTTTTTGTGCCCCGGCATAAATGAAATCAAATGAAGACACGTCTATTTTTTTGCTGAGAATATCACTGGACATGTCGGCAATAAGCGGGAGTGACGTGTTCGGGAACGTTTTCCACTGAGTACCGAAAATGGTATTGTTCGATGTGATGTGCAAGTAAGCACCGTCATTTAAAACGGAAGCATCTACATCTGGAATATACGAATAGTTGTCGTCTTCACTTGAGGCAAACACTGATGTTTCACCAAACCCTTTTGCTTCTGACAAGGCTTTCTCTGACCAAGCACCTGTTTGGATGAAATGAGCCGTTTCGCCTTCATGTAAGAAGTTCATCGGAATCATTGCAAATTGAAGACTTGCCCCGCCTTGTAAAAAGAGGACCTCATAATCTTCTGGAATGTCCATCAATTCTACCAAGAGTGCTTTCGCTTTATTATGGACTTCTTCATACTCACCACTGCGATGAGAAAGTTCCATCACAGACATTCCGGTTTGTTTAAAATCAACAAGTTCTTCCTGTGCTTTTTGAAGCACTTCTAGCGGCAGCGCCGCCGGACCAGCATTAAAATTCGTCGTTCGCTTCATCACAATCTCTCCCTATTTCTCGCGTTAATGGATCAAAAGATAAAACCATCCTATCACAAATTTGAAGCATTTGGACAAAAAATTTGAATCGTCCTAAATATCTTACGATTCACAGGATAAGCACAGAAAAGAGGTGAAAAAAAGAAAAACCTCATCCATTAAGATGAGGTAAGGCGCGTATGGATGGCAGAAGAAATGTCTTTTAAATCCTCTGATGTATATTGATCTTGGTGAGATTTCCATACGGCACCAAAGCCGTCGCCTTTGCCATAACGCGGAATGATGTGCATATGGTAATGGAACACAGATTGTCCGGCTTTTTCACCGTTGTTGTTAAGAAGGTTTAAACCAATTGGTTCAAATTCTTGTTTGATGGCTCTAGCGATTTTTGGAATCGCTTGGAAGTAATGATTAGACACTTCTGGTGTCATGTCATAAATGTTTTCTTTATGTATTTTCGGGATTACTAGGGTATGTCCTTTCGTTACTTGGCTAATATCAAGAAAAGCCAATACGTGCTCATCTTCATATACTTTTGCACATGGAATGTCTCCATCAATGATCTTGCAAAAAATGCAGTCGCTCACGCCATGTCACTCCTCATTATTTTTCCTTTATCGTATCACAAAAAGAAGCAAAAAAGAAAACAGGACAAGCGAACTCCTTTGGTCGCTCATCCTGCTCCTGCAGAAGAAATGCTGATGCTTTCATTTGATATGCCTTTTGAATTCTCTATTTACTGAAATAAAGAATTCATATGCCTGCTATTTCTGCCGTAAACACCTCATTTGACGTTTTGGTTCGTCGTATACATATTTGTATAGGACACAAAAATCAAGAATCAGTGAAGCAAAACAGAAGCTAAGGTTTTTAGATGAAAAACCAATTTGTCATGCGGTCATTGCCTTTAACAAACACCTCATTTACGTATTGGTCATCAAGTTCATTTCTTCTACATACATTATGATGACCAGTATGCCGATGTTTTATTCATGAGTTGTCTATAGGTAAACATTTCAAATTGTCTTTCGTTTTTGGTACTATAAAGGAAAAAAGAAAGAAAGGAACGAACTGATGTCCCTTCTAACTGTAAAAGATGTAACGGGTGGATATACAAAGAATCCCGTTCTGAAAAATATTTCATTTGAATTAGAAAGAAACCAAATCGTTGGTCTCATTGGCTTAAACGGGGCGGGAAAAAGTACAACCATTCGTCATATTATTGGATTAATGAAACCTCATAAAGGGGTCATTGAGCTGAACGGACGAACCCTTCAAGAAGATCAAGAGGCGTATCGTTCACAATTTACGTTTATTCCAGAGACACCTGTCTTATATGAAGAATTAACGTTAAAAGAGCATTTAGAGCTGACAGCGATGGCTTACGGCCTTTCAAAAGAACAATTAGAAGAACGTCTGCCGTCTTTGCTGAAGGAATTCCGAATGGAGAAGCGATTGAAATGGTTCCCTGCTCATTTTTCTAAAGGGATGAAGCAGAAGGTGATGATTATGTGTGCATTTCTTGTGGAGCCAGAGTTGTATATTATCGATGAGCCGTTTTTAGGGCTTGATCCGCTTGCGATCAACGCACTATTAGAACGTATGAATGCGGCGAAACAAAATGGCGCAAGTGTTCTGATGTCAACGCATATTTTAGCCACAGCGGAACGTTATTGTGATTCCTTTATTATTTTGCATGAAGGGGAAATTAGAGCGAAAGGAACACTGACAGAACTAAGAGAGCAGTTCAACATGAGAGATGCGACACTCGATGATCTTTATTTGGAATTAACAAAGGAAGAAAGCTATGAGTAAAACAACGCAAACCATTTGGAAATCACGATTAGAAGAACACGTACAAGAAACAAGAAAATATTTAAAATATATGTTCAATGATCATCTTGTGATTGTGCTCATTTTTTTCCTTGCAGGCGGGGCGAGCTGGTACAGTAATTGGCTGAAGCATATTCCAGCTCACTTCCCATCCTATTGGGTCATGGCAGTTGTTTTCTCATTGGTACTGACTAGTTCTTACGTGCGAACGTTGATCAAAGAGGCAGATCTTGTGTTTATGCTTCCTTTGGAAGCTAAGATGGACCCTTATTTAAAACAAGCGTTTAACTTTAGCTTCATTTCTCAGTTATTTCCTTTGATTGCCGTGTCCATTATTGCACTTCCGCTATATTCGGCTGTCTCCTCAGGCGATCTGATGCTATATGTGCTCATTTTGGCGCAAATGATCTTAATAAAAGGTCTGAATACAGCGATTCAGTGGAGAATCACTTATTTTCAAGGGAAACATGTCAGATGGATTGATGCAGTGATTCGTTTTCTGCTCAATACAATGTTAATGTATACCGTTTTACAAGCAGCTTATGCCATTGCCATCGTTTTTTATCTTTTATATGCTGTCTATCTCATTTACTTAACAAATGCAGTAAAAAAACAGCCTTTTCAATGGGAATTGCATATTTCTGATGAGTTAAAACGAAAACAGCGTTTTTACCGCTTGGCAAACTTATTTACGGATGTCCCTCATTTAAAGAAACAAGTGAAAAGAAGGGCGTATATGGACTGGGTCTTGCAGTTTGTCCCTTATGAACAGCGTAAAGCTTTTTCTTATATGTATGTGAGGGCGTTTTTACGTTCAAATGACTATTTTGGTCTAGTGTTTAGGTTAACGGTCGTGTTTGTGCTGATCCTCTTGTATACAGGTGCAGCAGGCTGGGTGGGGGCATTACTTGTCTTGTTTACAGTCTTTATCACAGGTGTACAGCTTGTCCCGTTAACAAAGCACTTTGCTCATCTGTCGTTACAGGCACTTTATCCTGTGTCTCAGCAAGAAAAAGATCGAAGCTTTTTTGTTCTCGTTCGAAATGTACTCATCATCCAGTCATTTGTACTGAGCTCCGCCGTTTTCCCAGCAGGTGGATGGAAGGGAAGCGGACTTGCTCTTCTCATTTCATTGGTATTTGTGCTTGTCCTATTTAAGCCTTACGTACAAAGTAGATTAAAAAAGATGAGATAAGCATTTTTTACAGCGAGCGTATGATGTCACCAAGGAGGGAACTGGGATGAATGCAGCTGAACGGGAACTGTATGAAGAGGCCATTTTTTTTCAAATGCGTTTTTTAAGAAAACCATCCAAGATCGAGCGGTTTTCAAAAGGCGTTCAGCAGCAAGTGAATCGCCGAATCCCTGCTCGATTTCATCAAGTCATCACAAGTGCGGTGAAAACAATGGTTGAATCCACCGTATCAGGAAGCCATTTTACTTCATTTACAGTCATTGATGAACAATTGTCTATTGTAGAGCGAAATGAGCTGGCAAAGGAAAAGGTGACATATTATCAAAAGGCCGCTGCGATTGAAGGAATTGGCACAGGTGCGGGTGGATTGTTTCTCGGAATGGCGGATTTCCCTCTCCTTTTGAGTATTAAAATGAAATGTCTATATGAGCTTGCTTGTATATATGGATTTGATTTGTCTCAAAAAGAGGAAAGGCTCTTTTTGCTTTGTATTTTTCAACTCGCCTTTTCAAGCAGTACACACCGTCAAAAAATGATGAAACTCATTGAAGAATGGGAAACAACCCGGGAAGAAATGGATTGGTATAGCTTTCAGCAGGAATATCGAGATTATATTGACCTTGTGAAGCTGTTTCAATTAATGCCTGTGGTCGGTGCCGCTGTTGGTGGGGTGGCAAATCATCAGCTGACAGGACAGCTTGGTGAAGTCGCACGCCATGTGTTTCACTTGCGTGTGTTGAAAGAATTGAAATAGAAAAGCCGCTGCCCAGCAGCGGCTTTTTTTCATTCATCGTAGGAAAGGACGGCATGAGCGAGTACCTTTGCTGCGACAGGCATTGCGTTTTCGTTAATATCAAATTTCGGATGGTGGTGTGGATACACATCTTGGCTGTTTTCTGGCATAGCGCCTGTGTAGAAGAAAGTACCAGGAACATGCTGAAGGTAGTAAGCAAAGTCTTCTCCGCCCATTTGGGTTTCGGCTTCTTTTACTTCTGTGACTCCTTCTGTCTGTTTGGCTATTTCTGCTATATATTCAGTTGGTGCAGGGTGATTTTTGACTGCAGGATAGCCTCTTACATATTCATAAGTATAAGAGGCATCGTGCATGTGGCAGACACCTTTCACCACCTGTTCAATTTCACGTTCAATGATATGGCGTGCACTCTCTTCAAAGGAACGTGCAGTACCTGTCAGCACGGCCGAATCTGCAATGACGTTAAAGGCATTTTCAGCGACAAATCCCCCTACAGATACCACCGCAGAATCAATCGGGTTGACTTTTCGGGCCACGACCTGCTGAAGATTGGCTACAATTTGTGAACCGATGAGTACGGCATCTTTCGTCAGATGCGGCTGTGCGCCATGTCCGCCTTTCCCTTGCACTTGAATAGAGAAACGATCGGCGGCTGCCATAAAGTTCCCGCTTTTATAAAGAACAGTGCCGCATGGCTCTGAGGACCAAAGGTGGGTGCCGAAAATGACGTCAACACCGTCTAAACAGCCATCTTCAATCATTGGTTTCGCACCGCCGGGGGCATATTCTTCAGCGTGTTGATGAATGAGGACGATTTTTCCTTTTAATTGATCTCGGTGCTCATGTAAGATCTTCGCTAAGACGAGAAGTGTTGCTGTGTGGCCATCATGACCGCATGCGTGCATGACGCCAGGTTTTGTTGAACGGTAAGGTACATCCTTTTCATCATGAATGGGAAGTGCATCAAAATCAGCTCTCAGTGCAATGGTCGGTCCAGGGGAAGCTCCTTCAATAAAAGCGAGTACACCATGTCCGCCTACATGTGTGCGTGTTGGGATATGTAATCTGTCATAATATTGAGCGATGTAAGCAGCTGTTTCTTCTTCCTGAAAAGAAAGTTCTGGATTCATAT
The DNA here is from genome assembly GCF_038627835.1 of Bacillus sp. FSL M7-0307. Lineage (NCBI taxonomy): Bacteria > Bacillati > Bacillota > Bacilli > Caryophanales > Bacillaceae > Bacillus > Bacillus sp. FSL M7-0307. Next base: position 1,006,593 of record NZ_CP152023.1, read on the forward strand.
GGAGATGGCGTCTAATTTCAACCATTTCCTCATAATGTTCATCAAGACGTTCATTGATCCTTTTGTGTAAAGTGGATACTGTCATTGATCCGAAAACCTCCTTTAGTTTCTTTTACTGATTGTATGGTAATTGTTAGAATCTTTCAACAGAAGAGGATGTCGAGAATGACAGAAAAGGTCATTTTACATAAAAGTCGAAGGTTAAGTATGAAGCTTGAAAAAGGGGGAGTGGCATTGGGAAGCTGTCCAAATTGTTCAAAAGCATTTTCTTTCGTCGAAAAATTTCATTTATCGCATACGAGAATGATGCTTTGTCCAAGCTGCCGGCATCAAATCAAAGAAACGTTCGTTTCGAAAATGAGCTTTTTAATGATTTGTTTGATTCCACTGTTGGTACTACTTATTCAGATGAAAGGTGCTTCACCTATGTTCAAATGGCCCATCTTATTAGGATGGATCTTGCTGAATTTTTATGTGCTTCAGCCAATCATTCATCGGTACGAGCTTAGAGAAAAGCGTTGAAAGCCCAGCAGAAGGGCTTTTTTTTATGAAAAAAAGAAGTGCGAAGAGCAGCACTTCTTTAATGGTCTATGACGGCATGATAGGATGTCAGATAGGCAGGACGAGAGAAGATGGAGCCAGTATCCTCGTGCGGCTGAAAGAACGCTTCTGACTCTTGGAAGTCTTGAAATAAGTCTTCAGATTCCCAAAGGGTCAAAATTAAGTACACTTCTTCATCCTTTTTTGGTCTTAACACACGAAGCGCCTGAAAGCCGCGCTGGTGTTCTGATATGTTTGTTTTTTTCTGAAAGGTGGATTCAAAAAGTGCTCTGCTTTCGAGCTTTACAGGGATATGATTCAGCGTGACAAAGCCAGATTGGACGAGCTCACCTTTTGTATAAATCACATCATAGGCATGGGGTGCTTTAAAGACTGTCTCACCCTCCGTTTCATGAAAAAGAGCCGCTTGTTCCTTACCGACCGTATAAAGCAGATTTTCAAGATGATGTTTTTTTGCGATTTTTTGCAAAAAGTCTGCTGTTCCATATGTAATATAGAAATTCATCTAAACCGCCTCCTGCTTGATAGTATAACAAAAGAATGATATATAATTCTTTGGTAGTCAATCCATAAAACATATTATGAAGCAATACATCCCATACTATCCGTATAAAGGAATGAGGTGACCTAATTTGAAGAAAAAGAAGATAATCATTCCATTAGTCATTGCAGGAAGTACAATCGTGCTTTCATTTATTGGCTATCTGACCATTTTATTTTTAGGACATTATGTCATAGATGAGAAGAAGCTCGTTTTTCACGCTTCCTCGAAAATCATTGATCAGAATGGAAAAGAACTCACAAGCATGTATTCAGAAAATCGGGACCCTGTGTCATTAAAAGAGGTCCCAGATAAAGTGGCGAAAGCTTTTGTTGCTGTAGAGGACAAGCGCTTTTATGAGCACCACGGAATTGATGCACAATCGATTTCAAGGGCGGTTTATCGAGATATATTAGCAGGTGGAAAGGTAGAAGGCGGCAGTACCATCACCCAGCAGCTCGCTAAAAATATCTTTCTCACAAATGATAAAACGTTTCTTCGAAAAACAAAAGAAGTCATTATTGCGATCAATTTAGAAAGAGATTATTCAAAGGACAAGCTGCTTGAAATGTATTTGAATCAGCTTTACTTTGGTCATGGCGTCTATGGGATCCAAGCAGCGGCCAATTACTATTTTAGTAAAGATGTAAAAGATCTCACTGTCAGTGAAGGAGCTACACTTGCTGCCATGCCAAAGGCACCTTCAACGTATTCCCCTGTTCTACACCCAGATAAAAATAAACAAAGACGGGATACCATCCTGAATTTAATGAATGAACAAGGATATTTGTCTTCTACAGAAACAGTTGAAGCAAAAGGAAGAACACTTGGTATTCATTTAAAAAAGAAATCAGAAACCCCTTGGGTGGACAGTTATGTAGATCTCATGATTAAAGAAGCAGAATCACAGTATTCGATTTCGCATGAACAATTGCTTCAAGGCGGCTATACCATTACGGTACCAATCGATATGAATTTGCAAAAAGTTGCCTATGATGCGATGAAAAACAATCGTTATTTCCCGGGAAAAAGCGGGTCACCTGAAGGAAGCGCTGTGTTTATTGACAACGCATCTGGTGGTGTAAAAGCAGCAATAGGCGGACGAGAATATCAGGCAAGAGGCTATAACAGAGTCACAGCTGTTAGACAGCCTGGTTCTGTCTTTAAGCCGATCGCAGTATATGGTCCAGCGATGCAGGAGAAAAAATTCAGACCGTATTCACTGCTTGAAGACAAGGAAAAAAGCTATGACGGCTATTCTCCAAAGAACTACGATGGACAGTACGAGGGCAGGGTCACGATGGTAGATGCCTTGATGAAAAGCAAAAATACAGCTGCTGTATGGACGTTAAGCCAGCTTGGCATCGATACGTCTAAATCCTATCTTGAGAAAATGGGAATGGATATTTCAGATAAAGGACTTGCCATTGCGCTTGGCGGTCTAGAAAAAGGGGTTTCTCCATTGCAGATAGCTGGAGCATTTCATACATTTGCAAATGAAGGCGTCTATAAAAAGCCGTTCTTCATTCAGAAAATCACGAATGATGATGGAGAAACCGTTGAAAAAAATCGAAACAAAGAAGAACGAGTGTTTAGCGTACAAAATGCTTGGAATATGACAAGAATGCTTCAACAGGTCGTCAAAGGCGGAACCGCTCAGAGCGGATCATACGCTGGAGATTTGGCTGGTAAAACAGGTACAACTACGTATTCCGGTGTCAAAGGGGCAACGAAAGATGCTTGGTTTGCTGGCTACACACCTAGTACAACAGGGGCAATCTGGATGGGATATGACAAAACGGATAACAGTCATTATTTAACTGGCGGCAGTCAGTATCCAGTGCAGTTAATGAAAGATATTTTAACGACCGCTCAAATAACCAATGAAACATTCCAAAAACCAGAGGGAATTAAAGAACTTCAATCGCCAATCCATTTAGAAGGCCTGTCAGGCTTTGAAGCACGTTATGCATTTAAAATCAAAGGGCTCTTTACATTAGAGCTGTCATGGGATGAACAGGAAGACAAACGCGTTGAATATCGTATTTATGAAAAGAGGAATGGAAGCGAGACCCTGATCGATTCTGTAACAGGAACAAACAGCTACACAATGCCGTATGCAAATGTGTTTTCAGATGCGCAGTATAAGGTTGTTCCATACAATACTCAAACACAAGAAGAAGGCGAAGGTAGTGCTTATATCAAGCCAGAGGCTTTTGGACGTTAATATTCGGCGATTTTTTGAACATTGAGCCGCTTTAGTATACCGAGCCCTGAAAAAGCGGTATAGTAAAAGCAGTGTTTGAGCCTTATACAAAGAGAGTGTGAGGCGAAAGGTGGAATGAAAGGTAATGGGAAAAACGAAGGCTTTTAATGACACGTTCTTAAAGGCGTGCAAAGGGGAAAAAACAGACCATGTACCGGTTTGGTATATGAGACAGGCAGGACGCTCGCAGCCTGAATATCGTGCCCTTAAAGAAAAATACGGGCTATTTGAAATTACGCATCAGCCAGAGCTATGTGCTTACGTAACAAGACTTCCTGTAGAACAATATGGTGTAGATGCCGCTATTTTATATAAAGATATTATGACTCCGCTTCCAGCTATTGGAGTGGACGTTGAAATTAAAAATGGAATTGGACCAGTGATTGACTCGCCTATTCGGACAAAGGCAGATATCCAGCGTCTTGGAGAGCTTCATCCTGAAGAAGACCTGCCGTATGTGCTTGATACGATCAAGCTGTTAACAGAGGAGCAGTTGAATGTTCCGCTGATTGGTTTCGCAGGTGCACCTTTTACGATGGCAAGCTATATGATCGAAGGCGGTCCATCTAAAAATTATCATAAAACAAAGGCGCTCATGTACAGTGAGCCAGAGACATGGATGCTTTTGATGAATAAATTAGCCGATATGACGATCACATACATACGCGCTCAGGTAAAAGCAGGCGTCCGAGCATTTCAAATCTTTGACTCTTGGGTTGGCGCTTTAAATGCAGCAGATTACCGGACCTTCATTAAGCCTGTCATGCAGCGTATTTTCACAGAGCTGAAGTCTGAAAACGTACCAATGATTATGTATGGTGTCGGTGCGAGCCATCTGGCGAAAGATTGGCATGACTTGCCGCTTGATGTCGTTGGACTGGATTGGCGTATGAGTATAGACGAAGCGCGAAAAGAAGGCTTAACAAAAACGTTACAAGGAAACCTTGATCCAACGATTTTACTTTCTCCTTGGGAAGTGATTGAAGAAAGAGCAAAAGCGATTTTAGATCAAGGGATGAAATCAGATCAATTCATCTTTAACTTAGGTCACGGGGTATTTCCTGATGTCTCACCAGACACGTTAAAGAAGCTGACAGATTTTATTCACGATTATTCAGCTAAACATAAAAAGACATCCATCTAAATGATTTCAAATGATCTGAAGGAGTGTTGGTTGTGGAGAAAAAGAAAATGGGGCTACTTGTCATGGCATATGGCACCCCATATAAAGAAGAAGACATTGAACGTTACTATACACATATCCGTAGAGGCAGAAAGCCAGAGCCGGAGATGCTGCAAGATTTAAAGGACCGCTACAAGGCAATTGGCGGCATCTCTCCTTTATCAAAAATTACAGAACAGCAGGCAAATGGCTTGTGTGAACATTTGAATGAGATCCAAGACGAGATTGAATTTCATGTATACATTGGGTTAAAACACATCGAGCCTTTCATTGAGGATGCGGTCGCTGACATGCACCGAGATGGCATCACAGAAGCGGTGAGTATTGTACTAGCACCGCACTTCTCCACATTTAGTGTGAAATCGTATAACAAACGTGCACAAGATGAAGCAGAAAAGCTTGGCCATCTGAACATTACTTCTGTTGAAAGCTGGTACGATGAACCGAAGTTTGTGGACTATTGGGTGAAACAAGTGAAAGAGACGTATGCATCCATGAGTCAGAAAGAAAGAGATTCAGCAGTGCTGATTGTGTCTGCACACAGTCTTCCTGAAAAAATTATTGCAGCAGGGGACCCATACCCTGATCAGCTTGCACAATCTGCAAAAATGATTGCTGAAGGTGCAGGAATTGAGCATTATGAAATTGGCTGGCAAAGTGAAGGCAATACGCCTGATCCGTGGCTTGGACCAGACGTACAGGATCTCACGCGTGACCTATTTGAGCAAAAAGGCTATAAAACATTTGTATACGTGCCTGTTGGTTTTGTCGCTGATCACCTTGAAGTGTTATACGACAATGATTATGAATGTAAAGTCGTCACGGATGAAATTGGTGCAGCTTACTATCGTCCAGAAATGCCAAATGCGAAACCAGCATTTATTGATGCACTGGCAGCAGTCGTATTAAAGAAGCTTAATGAAAGCAAGTAATCATATAAAAGAAGGCGATCCTATGCATGACAATCAAAAACACCTTGTCATCATTGGCGGTGGCATCACGGGTTTGGCCGCCGCCTTCTATTTGGAAAAGGAAATTGAAGAAAAAGGCCTTCCTATCCAAATATCTCTTATTGAAGCGAGTCCTAGGCTAGGTGGAAAAATTCAAACATTATATAAAGACGGTTATATCATTGAACGTGGACCCGATTCATTTTTAGAAAGAAAGGTCAGTGGACCCCAGCTGGCAAAAGATGTTGGCCTATCTGATCAGCTCGTCAATAATGAAACAGGGCAAGCGTATGTATTAGTCAATGAAACCCTTCATCCGATGCCAAAGGGCGCTGTCATGGGCATTCCAACTCAAATCAGTCCTTTCATTACAACTGGGCTTTTTTCAGTTGCCGGAAAAGCACGTGCAGCGATGGATTTCGTTTTGCCAAAAAGCAAACAGACAGAAGATCAGTCTCTGGGGGAATTTTTTAGAAGACGTGTGGGTGATGAAGTGGTGGAGAATTTAATTGAACCGCTACTATCAGGCATTTATGCTGGTGACATTGATCGCCTGAGCTTAATGTCTACCTTCCCGCAGTTCTATCAAACAGAACAGAAGCATCGCAGTTTGATTCTTGGGATGAAAAAATCACAGCAGCATGCAAAAGCGCAACAAGTGACAGCGAAAAAGCAAGGACAGTTCCAGACAATCAATCAAGGGCTGCAAGCACTTGTTGAAGCGGTCGAAAGTAAACTCAAGCTGACGAAGATTTACAAAGGGACAAAAGTGACCCAGATCGAAAAAGCCGAGGGAGGTTATGGCGTTCAATTAGACAGCGGTCAAACGCTTTTTGCAGATTCTTCCATTGTGACAACTCCTCACCAATCGATCTATTCCATGTTTCCAAAAGAAGCAGGGCTTGAGTACTTGCATGACATGACATCGACTTCTGTTGCAACAGTTGCACTCGGATTTAAAGAAGAGGATGTTCACAATGAATATGATGGCACTGGTTTTGTCATCTCAAGAAATAGTGATTTCTCCATTACAGCATGTACGTGGACAAATAAGAAATGGCCTCACACTGCACCTAAAGGAAAAACATTGCTTCGTGCATATGTTGGGAAAGCTGGTGATGAATCAATTGTTGAACAGTCTGATCATCAAATCGTGAGCATTGTGCTGGAGGATTTGAAGAAAATCATGGATATTAAAGCAGATCCAGAGCTGACGACAGTGACTCGCTGGAAAACAAGCATGCCGCAATATCATGTGGGTCATCAAAAACAGATTTCGACGATGCGAGAAACGTTTAAGCAATCATATCCTGGTATTTATATCACGGGTGCTGCTTTCGAAGGTGTTGGGATTCCTGATTGTATTGATCAAGGAAAAGCTGCCATCTCAGAAGCTGTATCTTATCTATTTTCATAAAAAACAAACTCCCTTTTCTGTCATGGAAAGGGAGTTTTTCATGTTTGTATGTTTAGAAAAGAGTGGTGAATAATAAAATTGAACAAAGTTGTTGCATTTGAGGAAAAGGATATGGTATATTACTTTCTGTACTTAATGACCGAAACGTTCAAATAGTCATTTTGGGAGTGAGATCATGAGTGTTGATAGGAGACAAATGATTTTAGATGGAGCAACAAAGGCATTTACTCAGTTCGGGTATAAAGCCACGACAATGGACCTTGTAGCAAAGCTTGCCAATGTTGGAAAAGGAACGATTTATACTTTTTTCAAAAACAAAGAAGAGCTGTTCGATGAAATTTTCACATCACTGTTAATGGAGATGAAGAAAATTGCAGATGAAGCAATAGATGAGAAGAATAGTTTCTCAGAAAACCTTCACTTAGCACTCTTTGCAATATTAGAATTTCGAAAAAACCACCAGCTTACAATTAAAATCTTTCAGGAAAATGCGGAGCTTGGCACGTCAGCAGTGAAAGAAATGATTGAAAAAATGGAGCAGATGATCATTCGTTATATTAAAACAAAAGTAAAAGAAGCGATTGAAAAAGGCGACATTAAGCCCTGTGATCCTGAATTGACGGCATTTGTGATGGTGAAACTATATATTGCACTTATTTTTGACTGGGAAAAGCGATATGAGCCTTTAACAAAAGAAGAGGTCGCTGAATCGCTCGAGCTTTATGTACTAAAAGGACTGTCTGCAACAACATAATTTTTTTTAAGTTCAAATGACCGAATTCTTAATTTAGTCATTCATCAATGGGAGGAAAACAGCAATGAATTTAATTCGGAATCAATGGAAAGACATTGTGACGAGCAAAAAACTACTGATCCCGATTTTAGCTGTCTTATTTATTCCACTGATTTATAGTGGTGTATTTTTAAAAGCTTACTGGGATCCATATGGTACAGTTGATCAATTACCTGTAGCGGTTGTCAACTTGGATGAAGGCAGTCATTATGACGGCAAAAACCTTCAAGTAGGCGATGATTTAGTGAAGGAATTGAAGAAGAACGATAGTTTTAAATGGCATTTTGTTGATAGTGAAGAAAAGGCTATCAAGGGGTTAAATAACGAGGACTATTATCTCGTCGTCGAGATTCCGAAAGATTTCTCAAAAAATGCGAGTACAGTACTAGACAAACATCCGAAAAAATCGAATCTGAAATATTATACGAATCCAGGCGCAAACTATGCTGCGTCTCAAATTGCGAATAACGCCATTATCAAATTAAAAGATTCGGTTTCAAAGGAAGTCACAGAAAATTATGCAGAGGTCATCTTTGATAACTTCAAAACGATTGCAAAAGGATTAGATCAAGCAAGCGATGGAGCGAAGAAAATTGATGACGGAACAAAAAGCGCAAAAGACGGTAGCCAAAAGTTAAAAGACAATCTGGCGAAATTGGCAGAAGGAACGTTAACGTATAGCGAAGGTGTTCATCAGTTTGCAGGAAAAATGGGTGAACTGAACACTGGAATTCAATCTCTTGATAGCGGTCTTGGTCAGCTCTTAACAGGCTATCAAACGATTGATCAGAAATTTGGTGAGCTTGGCACAGGAATTGATACATTGACCGAAGGGTTAAACACAAGCCGTGAAGGACATGAGCAGCTTTCTTCTAAAATGCCGCAATTCACAGCAGGCATTGAGCAGCTGAACAATAAAGCACAGTCATTTTCAGAAAAAATCACTGCTGTTGAGAAAGTATTGTCTTCACCTGAATTAGCGAATCTAGAAAAGATGGCGCCTAAGATTGATCAGGTGAAAAAAGATGCAAAAACGTTCAGTACCAAACTTGCTTCTTTAAAAGAAGCGTTATCTAATCGAGATGCAAAAGTAAAAAGTATTATTCAAAACAGCTCGATGACAGATGAAGAGAAAAAGGCGGCAATGGATCAGCTAGACAGTCTTCCTACAATCGAACTGCCTGATTTGTCTGGTCTTGAGCAAAGCTTAGCGGCGCTGCAGGAACTGCCTGACGCAAGTGAAGTTCAGTCTGCGGTTGCATCTGCAAAAGCACAGCTGCAGCAAGTCAAGCAGCTGCCAGAGAAAACAGAACAGCTTTATACATCGACAGTCGCCATACAAAATGCGATTGATCAAATGACATCCGGTACGAATAAATTGTATCAAGGTGCACTGAAGCTTCAAACGGGCCAAGGGAAATTACAAGATGGCCTGCAAACAGCAAATGGAAAGCTTGATACAGCGAAAAGTGGTGCGGATAAACTGGCAAATGGTTCAAGCCAGCTTAGTGCAGCATTGAATAAACTAGAAAGTGGATCAGCGAGTATCCAAAGCAACTCATCTAAACTGGCTGAAGGGTCAAAATCCCTTGATAAAGGATTAGGTGACTTAAAAAGCGGGACTGGAAAGCTTTCTGATAAGCTAAAAAGCGCTGCAGATGAAACAGGAGACATTGATGCGGGGCAGGACAATTACAATATGATTGCAAGCCCAGTCAAAACAGAGAATGATACAGCGAAAAAAATTGATAACTATGGAACAGGGCTCACACCATATATTTTATCAATGGGACTCTTTGTTGGAGCTCTTATGCTGACTGTTGTATTCCCAATGAAAGATCCTGCCGGACGCCCTAGAAATGCGTTTGAATGGTTTGTCAGCAAATATAGTGTGCTTCTCTTAGTCGGTATCTTGCAGGCAGTGATTGCAAGCTCTATGCTCATCTTTGGACTTGGACTTGAGGTGGAAAGCCTCTGGCGCTTCTATCTCTTTGCGATCATCGTCAGTCTGACATTCCTAGCGATCATTCAGCTTCTTGCGACGACGATGGGGAATCCAGGTCGCTTCATTGCCGTCATTATCTTGGTTCTTCAGCTTGCAGCAAGTGCGGGTACATTCCCGCTTGAGCTTGTACCAAAATTCTTCCAAGTCATTCACAGTCTGCTTCCAATGACGTATACCATCAACGGATTTAGAACGATCATTGCAAGCGGTGATAACAGTTATTTATGGCACCAAGCAGCGATTCTTGGAACAGTAGCCATCATCATGATGGCTGCAACAACAGCATACTTTGCTTGGAACATAAGAAAAATGAAACAAGAAGAAGCTTAATCAAAAAAACCTTTCTCTTTCATGAGAAAGGTTTTTTTGATTAGAAATTAGACATCAGGAACCCGAAGCGATATATTTTAAGAAGGATGCTGAAAAAAGGCATGCTTGGAAATAATTTCTTTTAGATGAAGGAGGATATGCCGAATGACGACGGAAGTAAATGAAACGATTCAGCTTATTCAAAAGCTTGTGTCGATCCCAAGTCCATCAGGAAATACTGAGAAAGTGATTGGCTTTGTCGAACGTTTTTTACAAGATTTAAATATTGAAACGAAGCGAAATCGAAAAGGCGGATTAATTGCCACCCTAAAAGGAACAGATGACAAGGAACACCGCATGCTGACAGCACATGTCGATACGCTCGGTGCAATGGTCAAAGAAATTAAATCAAATGGCCGGCTGCGTCTTGCACTCATTGGAGGCTTTCAATATAACTCGATAGAAGGCGAGTATTGTGAAATTGAAACAGTAACAGGCCGTACATACACAGGTACCATTCTGATGCATCAAACGTCCGTTCACGTATATGAGGATGCTGGAAAAGCGAAGCGAAATCAAGAAAATATGGAGATTCGCTTAGATGAGAAAGTGAAAAATGCAGACGATGTGCAAGCACTCGGCATTCAAGTAGGAGACTTTATCTCATTTGATCCTAGAGTGGAAGTGACATCTTCAGGTTTTATTAAATCAAGACACCTTGATGATAAGGCAAGTGTGGCGCTGTTGCTGAGATTGATTCACCGCATTCAAACAGAGAACATCACATTGCCGCATACGACACATTTCTTAATTTCAAATAATGAAGAAATCGGATACGGTGGGAACTCGAATATCCCGGAAGAAACGGTGGAATATTTGGCTGTTGATATGGGAGCCATCGGTGACGGTCAATCAACCGATGAATACAGTGTGTCGATATGTGTGAAGGATTCTAGCGGTCCTTATCACTATGGTCTGCGCAAACATTTAGCAGCATTAGCTGAGGCAAATAAGATCGATTATCGCCTTGATATATACCCTTATTATGGCTCAGATGCGTCGGCAGCGATTCGAGCAGGGCATGATATCATTCATGGACTGATTGGACCGGGCATTGACTCTTCGCATGCCTTTGAAAGAACCCATGAAGACTCATTGATTCATACAGCCAATCTTCTGTACCACTATGTTCAAAGCAAATTAATCACAGTATAAAAAAGAACCCCATGATCGGGGTTCTTTTTGATTAGCTTGAAAGTTGTGTTGGCTCAGGTACATCTTGTCCAGTCATCACGCGGTGTCCTTTTTCAGGGTCATATTGCCCTTCCCATTTAGACATCACGACAGCTGCAAGTGCATTACCAGTTAAGTTGACAACGGTTCTTGCCATATCCATGATACGATCAACACCTGCAATAAAGGCTAGACCTTCAGCAGGAACACCAATCGTTCCGAGTGTTGCAAGTAATACAACAAAGGATGTACCAGGAACAGCAGCCATTCCTTTTGATGTCACCATCAGTACAAGAATCAGTGTGAGCTGCTGTACGATCGTGAGGTCAATGCCATATACCTGCGCTAGGAAAAGCGCCGCAATGGCTTGATACAAGACGGAGCCGTCCAGATTAAACGTATAACCAATTGGGATAACAAAAGAAACAATTCCTTTTGGACACCCGATGCGCTCCATTTTATCCATGACTCTCGGTAAAACTGTTTCAGAGCTGGATGTACTAAAGGCGAGAAGCATTTCGTCTTTCATGTAAGCAAGAAATCTGAAAATATTGACGCCAATCATCTTTCCAATAATTCCGAATACAACGATAAGGAAGAGAGCGAGCGCAAAATAAACAAGACCTACGAGCTTACCTAATGAAACTAGAGATTCAAGACCAAATTTTGATACTGTCACACCAATGAGCGCGAACACACCAAATGGTGCAGCTTTCATCACAACATTGACGACATGGAACATCGCATGTGACACACCTTCAAAGAAGGCGAGCACTGGTTTGCCGCGTTCACCAATCGCTGAAACGCCAAGTGCGAATAATACAGTGAAGAAAATAATCGCAAGCAAATCACCTTCCGCCAATGATTGGAAGAAGTTCGTCGGAACGATATGAAGGAACGTATCAGCAACTGATTTACTGCTTTGTTCTTTTTCCGTTTCAACATACTGGCTAATATCCTGTTTTTCTGTATGTCCAAAGTCAACGCCTGCACCTGGTTGAACAAAGTTCGCAAGCACAAGACCAAGGATGATCGCAAACGTTGTGATAATTTCAAAATAAAGAATGGTTCTAAAACCAAGCTTCCCTACTTTTTTACCATCACCCGCACCTGCAACACCTAAAATTAAGCTAGATACGACAATCGGAATGACAATCATCTTAATGAGTCGTAAGAAGAAGTCTCCAATTGGTTTTAAATATGTCTCAACACCAGGGTTACCGAAAAAGATCGCACCAACCACGACACCGAGAATAAGACCGATTAGGATTTGAGTAGCTAATCCAAATTTTAATTTTTTCATAGATTTCCTCCCTAACATATTCATTAAAGGAATATTCCCATTATATTAAGTTTTAATATATGAATTAAAGTATAACTAAAATTAAAGAGGTTCGTCCACGATTAAATTATATTAAGAAAATACAAAATTATTTGAAAAAATGGACACTTCGAACCCCCTTCGTTGTTTTAAGTCAATAAAAAGTGCCTTCCGAACTAAAAGTCATCATATGAAAATACTAAAAAACCCTTCTGTACCAAGGGTTTTACCTTTTTACCTATTTTTCAGAAAAAATAAAAAGCACTTTTGACTCCAACTGACGATGGAGGAAAAAAGTGCTTTTTTATTCTATTTATTACCTTATTTAAGATAACTTACTTGTGAGCATTCCTCACATTCATTACCGTAACACTCGTGCTGTTCCATTAAATCATTTCCACATTTTGTGCATTTTTTTGAAGGCAAATTTCTAAAAAACTCAGTGATTTTTCCTAGCATTTGTCATCCTCCAATACGTTTTATTGCTATCATTGTATTATAACAGATTAATAATTGTCAATCTGTTTTGTAACAATAGGCAAGAAGAATGCTTTTTTTATGAAAAATGGGTATATTGTAAGAAGGGGATTTTTTGAAAAGGAGGAAATATGACGATGAAATTAACCGTGATTGGCTGCTACGGAGGATTTCCAGCAGCTGGTGAAGCTACATCAGGTTATCTTTTTGAATCAGATGGTTTTCGTCTGCTTGTCGACTGCGGGAGCGGAGTTCTGTCAAAGCTTCAGCAATACATTGATATAGAAGAACTAGATGCTGTACTCCTTTCTCATTATCATCACGATCATATTGCAGATATCGGACCTCTCCAATATGCGAAGCTAGTGGGTTATCATTTAGGAAAAAGCAGTGGTCCGCTGACGATCTACGGACACACCGGGGATCAAGAAGCATTTCAGCGGCTCTCTGATGATGTACATACAAAGACAAAACCTTATCAGCCGGAAGAGGGCATTCAAATCGGACCATTTCAAATTGATTTTTTGAAAACGGTTCATCCGGCAGAATGCTATGCGATGAGAATTCAGGCACATGAGGCTGTGGTGGTGTATACAGCCGACTCCAGCTATCAGGATGCATTTATCCCTTTTAGCAAGGATGCAGACTTACTTATTGCCGAAAGCAACTTTTACGCCGGACAAGACGGATCGGGTGCAGGACATATGAACAGTACTGAAGTAGGGAAGCTGGCTAGTGAAGCAAATGTTGGGGAGCTCATCATCACCCATCTGCCTCATTTCGGTCGGCATAAAGACCTAGTCAATGAAGCACAGGCGTTATATACTGGCAATATACAGCTTGCCCATTCAGGGCTTAGATGGAACAAGGAAGGAAGATAGAGATGCTGTTTATCGATAACGAGCAACATTATGACCCAATGATTAATTTAGCCATTGAAGAGTATTGCTTAAAATATTTAGATCCAGAAGAAACGTATTTGCTGTTTTACATCAACCAGCCGTCTATTATTATTGGAAAGAACCAAAATACAATAGAAGAAATCAACACAAAATATGTGGAAGACAATGGCATCAAAGTCGTTCGCCGGTTATCTGGCGGTGGTGCGGTTTACCATGACAAAGGAAACTTGAACTTCAGTTTTATTACAAAAGACGATGGGGACAGCTTTCATAACTTTAAAAAATTCACCGAGCCAGTCATCAAAGCGCTTGAAAAGCTTGGCGTCAAAGCGGAATTAAGCGGCAGAAATGACATCATGGCAGATGGGCGTAAAATCTCGGGGAATGCTCAATTTGCTACACGAGGACGTATCTTCAGTCATGGCACCCTATTATTTGATTCAGAAATCGAACATGTTGTCTCGGCATTAAATGTGAAGAAAGAAAAGATCGAATCAAAAGGCATCAAATCCATTAGAAGCAGGGTTGCGAATATTAGTGAACTGATGGATCAAAAGATGACAACAGAAGAATTTAGAAAAATTCTTTTAAGCTATATTTTTGACACGAACGGAGACGTGCCTGAGTATCAGCTGACAGAAAAGGATTGGGAGAAGATTCATGAGATTTCTCGTGATCGATACCAAAAATGGGAATGGAACTACGGCCGTTCACCTAAGTTTAACTTGCAGCACTCTAAGCGTTTTCCAGCTGGATCGATTGATCTTCGATTAGAAGTGAAAAAAGGCATCATTCAAGACTGCAAAATTTTTGGTGACTTCTTCGGTGTAGGGGATATTGCTGATATTGAGAAACGACTCATTGGGCAGCAATATGATCGCAAAACCATTAGTGATGTATTAGAAGACATGGATATGCGCCATTATTTTGGTAACGTATCAAAAGAAGATTTTCTGGATTTGATTTATTAAGCAAGGACAAGCACGGCTAGAGATAGCGGTGCTTTTTCTATTGAAAGGGATGAAAGCGGTTTACATTTGATCTTGTGGATTTTTTCGATTGTCTATTATAATAGAAAGGAGGAATGTTTGGTCATAAAATGAATGGCTATTCATTCATTGATGAAGTATAAGGGGTGGGAGAATGGATTTGATCAAAAATCTTGAGCAGACTGCGATGACCAAGGGAGAGAACGTCGCACTGATTTTTGAAGGGAACAAGTGGACCTATCGAGAACTGATGACAAGTATCGAACGTTTTGCAGATGGTTTAGTGAGCGAAGGGTTTCAAGCGGGAGATCATATCGCGCTGATTTTAGGAAATTCACCGCATTTTGTGATTTCATTTTTTGGTGCATTAAAGGCAGGGCTTGTTGTTGTACCTGTCAATCCAACATATACGCCAAGTGAAATTGGCTATATGCTGGTCACTGGTGATGTAAAAGGGATTGTTGCTCCGGATCAGCTTCTGCCGATATACGAGCAGGTGTATGAACAGCTTCCAGCGATTGAACGAGTCATTATTTGTGCACAAAATGAATCTGCGTGTAGGTCAAGTTTAAAAGAAGTATCTGATCGTCTTGTTTTCTTCGGAAAGCTTGTGTCTGGAGATGCACCAGAAGCTGAGCATCCTTCCATACAACCTGACGATACGGCCGTTATTTTATTTACATCTGGCACAACAGGAAAACCAAAAGGGGCAATGCTCACTCATGTTAACCTTTATTCAAATGCAAGAGACATTGCTGAGTACCTGTCAATTGATGAGAAGGACAAGGTGATTGCTGCTTTGCCGATGTTCCATGTGTTTTGTTTGACCGTCTGTATGAATGCCCCCTTGATTCATGGAGCGACCATCTATGTCCTGCCGCATTTCAGCCCATCAGAGCTTTTACGAATGATGGAGAAAGAAAAACCAACGCTATTTGTTGGTGTTCCAACCATGTATAACTATTTATACCGCCAGGACGGTCATGAGGAAGCGATGAAGTCGGTGAGGATTTGTATATCAGGCGGTGCGTCCATGCCTGTTGCTTTACTTCACGGTTTTGAAGAAAAGTTCGGTGTCACGGTGCTAGAGGGCTATGGATTATCAGAGGCTTCCCCAGTGACGGCATTCAATCCCCTTGATGGAAAAAGAAAACCAGGCTCGGTCGGCACTGATATTATGAATGTGAAAAATAAGATTGTGAATGAACTTGGAGAGGAAATTGGACCAAACGAAGTCGGAGAACTCATCGCAAAAGGGCCAAACATTATGAAAGGCTATTATCAAATGCCAGAAGACACAGAGGCGGCCCTGAAAGACGGCTGGCTGTACACAGGAGATTTGGCGAGAAGAGATGAAGACGGATATATTTATATCGTCGATCGAAAAAAGGATATGATTCTCGTTGGCGGGTATAATGTATATCCAAGAGAAGTAGAAGAAGTGCTTTATCAACATGAAGCTGTAGCAGAAGCCGTTGTCATCGGTGTGCCAGATCCAAACACAGGAGAGGCTGTTGTCTGTTACATTTCCCCTAAGAAACATGCTCACATCAATCAAGAAGACATCATCACACATTGTTCACGCTATTTGGCGAAATATAAGCAGCCCCAAACGATCCATTTCATTGATGATATTCCAAAAAACACGACTGGTAAAATTTTAAGAAGAGCGCTAAAAGACAAGTACCAAGCAGAAACAAGTAAATAAAAAGGGAGCCTCTTGAAGAGGCTCCTCAGATTGTTGACAAAGGGCTAAAATGTTGTTTATTTTAGCCCTTTGTCTTCTTTTCAGCGTGATAGAAAACCTTTGCAGCCCTAGGAAGGACGAGTACTGGCGCGGAGCGAATTTCACATTCGTGAGCACCAGCACGCAGGACTGACAAAGAATGCGAGGGTTTGTCTACACGCTGGGGAGACTCCTATGAAGAGGCTCCTTTTTGAATCGCTTCTTGTACCTGTTTTCGAAAGGAATTTGACTGTTTTTGATTTAATTCATAATAGGTGCCGTCTACTAAAAAAACAACTTGAGAGCGGTTGGTCCATAGCTGAAAAGAAGTGCCATTTGTCCGTCCGAACATGACCTTGGCGATATAATCTGGCTTTTTTACATTCTTTTTGAGATGGCTGCTTGTTTGTTTCCCTTTGTTTAATTGTTCAATTAGATCTTCAGTTGTATCTTTATCATCTATTTCATAAGAAATGGACTGGTTCGTCGGTGAAAGCAATAATTTCTCTGCTCGATTTTCATCGAAGATGTCACTTGTCCGGCTGAACACATAAAAGAAGGTAATCAGTAAAAGCCCAAAGATCACAATTCCTGCAAGGATTTTCTTCATGATGAACCTCCAACTCACTTTTTTATGGTTAGTTTCTCCGATTTTTGAACAGCATAATCATTTTTTTCACTCAAGCTTTTTCAGATAGGGCATGCTATGATTGAGCCACATGAGACAGGTTCTAAACAAAAACGTGCGTGATTACAATAGAGAGAAATGGAAAGGAGGCTGACCAGTGCGAGTACGCAAATGGGTAGCTCTTGCAACGGTAGCATACATATTGTACGGTCTTTTTATTTATTCTTACTTATTTCTAATGGGGGATTCATCTGTCCCTGACAGTGTGAAAGGGACAAGTGCAGACCCGCATACATTTATGACAAGCCATGAGCTTGTGATCAGTGGAAGTTACTCGAACATTCGTAACCTGTTGTACTTTATGACAATTCCTTTAGATTGGTATGTCTTATTCCTTTTGCTCATTTCTGGGTTTTCAAGGAAATTAGCAGATTGGAGCTTGGCAGCAGCTCGTTTTCACCTTTTGAGCAAACTTGTGTATGTGTTTGTGCTGTCACTTTTGACGATGCTGATCACATTGCCGGTCAAGTGGGTGAGCTACCAGTTGTCCTTGCACTACGGTGTTTCAGCACAAAGCACGGCAAGTTGGCTAAAAGACCAAACGCTTGATTTTTGGATTCAATATCCGCTGCTTGTTCTATGCGCTATTGTGTTCTTTTGGCTCATTCAAAAGAAAAGGAAATATTGGTGGCTGTATGCTTGGTGTTTAACCGTTCCAGTTACACTGTTTCTCTTCTTTATACAGCCGGTCGTTATTGATCCACTCTACAATGATTTTTACCCATTGAAGGACCAAGCGCTTGAGAAAAAGATATTAACCCTTGCAGAGAAAGCACACATTCCAGCAGATCATGTATATGAAGTCAACATGTCAGAGAAAACAAACACGATGAATGCTTACGTCACAGGAATTGGTGAAAATAAGCGTATTGTTTTGTGGGATACGACACTTCAAAAGCTGAAAGACCGTGAAATCTTATTTATCATGGCGCATGAGATGGGACATTACGTGATGAAGCATGTGTATATCGGTTTAGCAGGATATTTAGTGCTGTCTCTGGTTGGATTTTTTGCCATTGACCGTCTTTATTTTTCCCTTTACCAAAAAGGCGCTTCTCCATTTCGTCTGAAGGCACCACATGACGTTGCTGCTCTTCCGCTTCTTTTGATCATTGTATCTATGCTGTCATTTGCTGCTTCTCCTTTTACAAATGCTGTGTCAAGGCATCAAGAACGTGCAGCTGATGAATACGCCGTGAACTTGACGAAAGATGAAGAGGCGGGGGTAACATCATTTCAAAAGCTTGCAAAATCAGGGCTTTCCCAAGTCAATCCGCCACTTTTAGTGAAAATATTCCGCTATGGACACCCGACGATGATGGAGAGAATCATCGATATGGAAAAAGCGGTGAAAAAAGAGGAAACATCGAAAAAGCAATAAATAAAAAATCCGGCTCAGTTAGCCGGATTTTTTTGTCACACTTATTTTAGTTAGAAGCTGCTTGAACGTTAATCAATCCTTTTCCATAATAGAACGAATTACCAAGCGGTGTTGCTGTATTTTCTAAGCGCTGACGAACCTGAGAAGTTGATAGATTCGGATACTTAGAAAGGATAAGCGCTGCTGCTCCTGCTACATGAGGAGATGCCATCGATGTTCCCGTATAAGATGTATATCCACTGCTTGGTACTGTACTTAAAATAGATGTACCAGGTGCAGAAACATCTAATTCAGGACCTGCGCTTGAAGACGAGTTTCTGACATTGTTGCTGTTCACGTTGGCAACAGCAATGGTTGAGTCGTATTTAGCAGGATAGCCAACGGTGCTAGTAGAGCCAGTTGAACCTGAATTCCCTGCTGCGGCAACGACAACTACTCCGCGGTTATTCGCTGTGTCTACAGCATTTTTAAGCGCTGTGGATCCGCTTGGGCCGCCTAAGCTCATATTGATGACATCCATGTTATTGGCAACAGCCCATTCAATACCGCTGATAATCCAGCTGTATTGTCCATCTCCGTTTCGATCTAACACTTTAACGGCATACAAGGAGGCGCTTGGCGCAACCCCAAGAACACCAATCGTGTTATCAAGGGCAGCAATGGTTCCGGCTACGTGAGTTCCGTGTGATTGAAAGTCTTGTGTGGCATTTGGCTCTGAAGGGACGAAGCTAGCACCGCCTGCAACATTTAAGTCAGGGTGTGCGGCGTGGATTCCAGTATCAAGGACAGCTACTTTGACGTTAGCACCTTTATAACCTTGAGCGTGTACGGCTGGAGCTTTGATTTGAGGGATACCATAAGGGACGGTTTGTGCATATGCTTCTGCTTTGTGGTCTTCTTCTACATAAGCAATGCTAGGGTCGTGTTCAAGTTTTTTTGCGGCTTGTTCAGACATCTTCACTTGTGCAGCATTAATGAGGCGGTATTGTTTTTCTAATTTCCCACCATTTTGTGTCACTGCTTGTTTCTTAGAGCTGTTTGTGGTGGCAGAAGCTTTAAAGCCAACGATATAGCTTTTTTCACTTTCTGACTTTGAGGCAGTCTCGGCATTTGCCATCGAGCCTCCAAACCCTGCTGAAAACAGAAGAGGGACAGCCAATAAAACACTTGTCATCACATTTTTCTTTTTCACGCACATTCCACATCCCTTTTTCTTATTTCAGAATAATCATCCGTAGTCTATAAGAATGATCCGTTTGATTATTCTGTATTTTCAGTTTAATAGAGGTAGGCAAATAAGAGTAGACCTGAATTTTTGTGGAAGTCCTAGCGAAAAATAGGGAATTAAGTCGCTTGGAAATGATGGTAAAATATGTTTATTGTGTGTTTTCAACGATTTTCTGTTAAAAAGGAATCGTGCTTTTTTTCTCATGATCTATTTGGGGATAAACATTCGATACCCGAAATGCTATAAAATAGGTAGAAAAGGCTATCATCTATTTCGAATTTCGATATAAAAAAATATTATTTTATCATTATTTTTGACATGAAAAAGAACCTGCTTTGGAAACAGGTTCTTTAAGAAGGGGCAGATTGTGTTAAATGGCTGACCACGTTGTAATCGTTCACCTTCCATTCACCATCTGTCCATTCCACATAATTTAAGCAGGCATTGACAAGTCTAGTGTCCTGAATACCCATATGTTCGTCAGCTAGTGCGGTGAGTAAGGCATGGATGGCAGCCCCGTGTGCCACGATTAGTACCCGTTTATCTGGGTAGGTTGCTCTCACTTTTTCAATACCTTCTAGCATTCGATCTTGAAGTGCCGATAGTGGTTCCATATTTGGATACTGTTTATTAGGAAACAGCTTCTGACGTTCCTCAAATGACATGCCTTCAGCGTCGCCATAATCACGTTCAATAAAATCGTCCATGATCACGAGCGGTGCATGTACATGCTGTAAAATCAAATGAGCTGTTTCTTTTGCCCTTGATAGCGGACTGGAAATGACAACATCCCAGTGGGCATCTTTTAGGTAAAGACCGGTTTGTTCCGCTTGCCATTTACCAGTGTCATTTAAAGGGATATCTGTTCGTCCTTGAATTCGTTTTGCTGCATTCCAATCGGTTTCACCGTGTCTGACTAGGCAAATTGCTGTCAATCAAATCCCGCCTTTTCTATCTTTTCTTCTATTATACTAAAACAGAAGAAGAATGACTGGATCAGCGATTTGTCAGACTCGTTAAGGACTCGACCGAACTTGCCACTTGGGACACTGTTTGTTTGACTTCTTTCAATTCGTTTAGGAATGTTTGCAAATCTATTTCAATTTTTCCGTTTTGGTTTTTGCTTAAGTTCATGCTGCTGACGATATCATCGAATAGAGAGTTGATTTGGGTCATTTTTTCTTTACTGTCTGTCACAAGTAAATTCACGTCAGCAATATGCTGTGACACAATGGCGATTTGTGAATTTGTGTTGTTGACGAGCTCAGATACAGTTGAAACCGTTTTCTTTGTATCCTCTGATAATTTGCGAACCTCGTTTGCAACGACAGCAAAGCCTTTGCCATGTTCACCTGCTCGAGCTGATTCGATTGAAGCGTTTAAAGATAGTAAATTCGTTTGCTCCGCAATACCTGTGACAATCCCAAAAATTTGTTCAATTTGTTTCGCAATTTCTTCTAAGCGCTTAATCTCTGTTTCAATCTTTGTCATGCTGCCATCAATTTGATTCATTTGCGTCTGCTGAATTTCTAACTCTTTTTTACCGCCAATTGATTTCTCTTCAACTTGTGCTGAAATCTTTGTGCCAGCCTGTGACATGTCCGCCATCTCATCAGATTTTGATACAAGTTTGTCCACTGCATTTGTTGTGTTTGAGAAGAGAGAAGCAAGCGAATTAGATGTTTCTGTAATTTTTGTATGAAGCTCTTTTTGCTGTACTTCTGCTTCATCACGAACTTTAGAGTATTCATTTTGGAACGTATCTAGGACAAGCTGTTGCTCTAGATTTAAAATTTTCGTCGTCGCTTTCACTGCCGTCTGATATTCTTTGAAATCTTGGATATGCTGGGCAAATAAATCCATAATGGATAGCAAAAGGTCTTGGAAAGCTGCCATATACCATTTAGGTTGAAGCCCAATTCTTAAATGAACTTGTGCAATTTTAATTCTTTTGGCCACATAAGATTCGTCAATCACACCAGCAAACATTTCACTAATATGAATGCGTAGTGTTTTCTTTAGACGCTCGACTGAGCTGTTATCTTGAATGATGTGCATCAAGGAAGACTCGACTTCTAGGTTTTTATAAAATTTATCGACGATATGTTCAATTTCATCTTGAACGATTGGATTCAGCTGTTTCAAGATAAAAAGGTCTTGCTGCGTCAAATCAATCATTTTAATTTGTTTGACAATGTCCGTATTCTCCGAAAAATTGATTCGTTTTATCCCATCATCCTGCTGTGTGAAAAAAGCAGTGTTTTTCTTTTTACTCTCTTTTTTAAATAACAATGTGTTTGTCCCCCCATGATCATCAAAAATATCAGACTTTATGTTTTTTATCGGATAATATTGGATTTTTTAAAGGGGAACAGTGAAATTTTACTGTTCTTTATATGACCTTTTCAGTGGTTTTTTAGCCGGGCCTTCTACTACTTCTCCCGTAATGGAGAAACGAGACCCGTGACAAGGACAGTCCCATGTGCGGTCACTATTATTCCAAGCGACTTCACAGCCTAAGTGAGTACAGGTTGTATCGACAAGAAAGAGATCGCCGTCCTCTGACTTAAAGGCACCACATTTTTTATGCTCATAAGACACAATCCCGCCTTCACCCGGTTTTAAATCATCAATTGTTTGATCAGCTCGCTTCAATTTACCGCTGATCAGATTCGCTGCAACATTGGTGTTTTCTTTGATAAAGTCTTTTACGAATGGATCTGACACGAGTCTTGATGGAGTAAAGATGGATTCGTAAGGATTCGATTTTCCTTCGATCAAATCTCCGATCAGTGTCGCTGCCACGTGGCTTGTGGTCATGCCCCATTTTCTAAATCCTGTTGCCACAAAAATATTCGAATGATGTTTTGTCAGGCGGCCAATATAAGGAATTTGATCCATTGTGACCATATCATGTGTGGACCAGCGGTAAAGGACTTCCTTTATGCCAAGGGTGGCTTCACCAAACTTTTCTAGTGCTTCATAGTGTGCGGATTCATCTCCGCCTTGTCCGGTTTTATGGCCTTGTCCACCGATGAGCACGACATCTTCTCCATGGAATTTCGCCGTTCTTAATGAATGGGCAGGCTGATCAATTCCTAAGTACATGCCGTTTGGGAGCGGTTTTTTTGTTTTGGCTGCGACGACATAAGATTGCTCAGGATGGATTCGCGTGAAATACAGTCCTTTGCCATCGTAAAAAGGAAAGTGTGAGCATGAAATGATAGAGCGCCCCATCAGATGATGGCCACTTTTTGTGATGACAGCAGGGTGTTTTCCTTCTTTTACATCGACTGCCGTTGTCTGTTCAAATATGCGCACGCCTCGGTCAATGAGCTGATCGATCAGTGCATGAAGATAATGAAGAGGATGAAATTGTGCCTGCTGCGTCATGGCGAGGGCTGCCTTGATGCCAGCATCAAACGGGAGCGCTGTTTTCCATTCGCGATCGATACCGAGCTGTTTATATGCATCTAATTCCTTCTTTAACTTTTTGACGCCGTTTTCTTCTGTTGTATAAAGGTAAGCATCTTTTACCTCAAGCTGACAATCAATGTCATACTCTTTCACACGTGCTTGGATGAGCTCCTTTGCTTTTTCATTTGCTTCTACATATAAACGGGCTTTCGGCATACCAATATGCTGAATCAGCTCATGATAGTAAACATCATGCTGGGAGGTAATTTTCGCTGTCGTATGTCCAGTGGTTCCTTGCAATACTTGATCAGCATCTATGATGATGACATCCAGCCCGCGTTCTGTCATTTCAAATGCAGTAGCGATACCTGTAATACCGGCACCGACAATGATGACATCTGCTGTAAGATCTTCGCTGACAGTAGGAAAAGAGGGCTTCTCACTATCAGCTAGCCATAACGACTTTGCTTGTTCCGATCCTTTATGTTCTTGTTCCATGTTGTCGCCTCCAGTCACTTGTTGTGTATAATTTTTCCACGATGCTGAAAATCATACATTTTAATGGAAACAAGAGCGAAATACATAAAAAAATGAGCAACACATAAAAATAAACGAGATAAAAAGGAAGGAGTGGACTGACGTGTCAACAAAGCAGCCAAAGAAAACGTTACCGCCTCAGCATCAGAACGAACGTCCAGGACTTGAATATAAAATGAACCCTAGACCTATCTTTGATCGAGAGGTGCAAGGCAAAAAGCTGACAGGGAAAACGGCGATTGTCACAGGTGGAGACAGCGGGATTGGAAGAGCAGTATCTGTCTTATTTGCGAAAGAAGGAGCCAATGTAGCAATTGTTTATTTGAATGAACATCGCGATGCGGAAGAAACGAAGGACTATATTGAAAAGATGGGAGGCCGCGTCATTTTAATAGCAGGTGACCTAGGGGATGAAGCTTTTTCAAACGAGGTCGTCAAAAAAACAAAAGATGCTTTCGGTTCGATTGATATTTTGGTCAACAACGCAGGTGAACAGCATCCGCAAAAAAGCATTGAACAGATTACCTCTCACCAGCTTCTTCGGACATTTCAAACGAATATATTTGCCATGTTCTATTTAACAAAAGCGGTGCTCCCTCATTTAAAGAAAGGAAGCAGTATTATTAATACAGCATCGGTCACTGCTTATAAAGGTCATGAAACCTTAATTGATTATTCATCGACAAAAGGGGCGGTTGTAACGTTTACAAGATCATTATCTCTATCTCTTATCAAACAAGGGATTCGGGTAAATGGGGTAGCGCCTGGACCAATTTGGACACCGCTGATTCCATCCACATTTACGGAAAAGGAAGTGTCTGAATTTGGTGGAGATGTCCCAATGGAGCGGCCTGGTGAGCCAGTAGAGTTAGCGCCGAGTTATTTATTTTTAGCGAGCGAAGACTCTTCTTATATGAATGGACAAATGATTCATGTGAATGGCGGAACCATATTAAATGGATAAAAACAAAAAACTTGCGGTAAAGAGACAAGCTTTTGTCTCTCTGCCGCAAGTAAAATCATCATGATTGATGTAAGCAATGTTCTGCATATTGAGCTGACAGGTCATTAAAACGCTTTTCATCACGCTGATCTAGAGCCTTGTCAATCTCTTCTCTAAGGAAGGTTAAGCGCTGTTTATAAAGCGCCTCATCTAAAACCATTTGAATATAAATGTCTAAAATAGTAACGCCATTCTCTTCGGTTTTTTGGGTGTTGCGGGACTTCATGAGCTCAGCATACGTTTTTTTCTCTTTCATAAAGAATCCCCCCGATGCCTTTTTTATAGTATATGGATTGGCGGAGAAAAAATCAACAAGAATTTATAATTTTTAGACAATTTATTTTTGAGCCATATCGACACCCCTTGTCCAGTCGACAAGATACGATATATCTTTAAAAATGGCTTTTAGATAGATCGAATGTACTAAAAAATATGATAAAAAGATGATTTTAAATAAATATTGAAAAAATCCTGTCGTTTCTTATACGTTGGTGATAGATTAATAGTATCTAAAATAACCAAAAATTAACACAGGAGGAAATGAAGTGTCAGGAATTAGTGAAACACCATTAGATTCATACGTCATTAATCAAACAACAATGGCGGTCCTTCCGGTTGAAGAAGGAAAACGAGTATATTCAAAAGTGATCGAAAGAGAGACAAGCTTTTACGTTGAATTAAAGCCGCTGCAAATTATAGAACGCAGTTGCAGGTTCTTTGGCTCAAGCTATGCAGGCAGAAAAGCGGGAACATACGAAGTAACAGGAATTTCCCACAAGCCTCCCATCGTGATTGACTCATCCAATCATCTGTATTTCTTCCCAACCTATTCATCCAACCGCCCTCAATGCGGATGGATCTCCCACAAATACATTCATATCTTTCAGGAATCATCCCTCGGAGACACGGTTGTTACTTTTACAAATGAGCAATCGGTCAAACTAGATGTCTCATATAAGTCATTTGAGAGTCAGGTACACCGAACAGCGTATCTTTGAACGAAATTTCAAGACCGACTAGATGGAGGTCTTCCTAAGAAACAAGAATTTATGCTGTATCCAAAGGAACAGCAACTCAACCTTGTGTATGATTTTATCTTAAGAGAACTTCGTAATCGTTATTAGTGAGAGACCAGCGGCAGACAGCCGCTGGACTGCTTACTCATCGCCATCACTTTTTTGCAGAAAAAACCATTGATTATCGTATAAAAAAATATATAATTTATCTATATCGTATAATTTTTTATACAATGAAAGGGGTCATGGGGATGATGTATGAAGAACTGGATACGCCGGCACTACTCATTGATAAACGGGTGATGATGGAGAATGTAGCGGCGATGCAGCAATACGCAGACCGTCAGCAGGTCAAATTGCGCCCTCATACGAAAACGCATAAAACGCCTGCACTTGCCAAGCTGCAGGAAGAGAAAGGTGCATCTGGCATTACGGTGGCGAAAGTAGGAGAGGCTGAAGTAATGGCAGCCCATGGGCTCAAGGATATTTTTATCGCCAATCAAATTGTAGGTGAGACTAAACTCAAGCGGATTCGCAAACTGGCAGAGTCGATACAGATTTCTTTTGGTATAGATTGTGTTGAGCATGTGAAGCAGATTGAGCAAGTCTTTTGTGAATCAGAGAAAAAAGCGGAGGTTTTAATTGAGATAGAGGTTGGAGAGGGAAGATCTGGTGTCATTGAAGAACGTGATTTCTGCCACATATTAGAGGCGATTCAAACAAGTGATGCCGTTCATTTAAAGGGGATTTTTTCTCATGATGGTCATACGTATCAAGCGGAAAGTAAAGCACATTGCCGGACATTATACAAGGAGGCTGTAAATCGAACACTCCGTTTTGCGCAGATTGCAGAAGAAGCTGGTATGCCGCTAGAGGTCGTCAGTATTGGATCAACACCGCCATTTTTATTTCAATTTGATATCCCAAAAGGAGTCACAGAAATACGGCCAGGCACATACATCTTGATGGATGCTTCCCAGTCCAATGTAATCGGCACATATTCACATTGTGCAGCATCTGTGCTGACGACGGTCATTAGTAAACCGACAGAGCGCCGGGTGATTACAGATGTAGGGGCCAAGGGGCTGACGGCACAAACACGTACAAATGGGCTGACGAAAACAGAGGGCTTAGGCAAAGTGAAAGAATATGATGATGTATTTGTTTCAAGCGTATTTGACGAGCATGCCATTATCTATCATGAAGGCTTTCGTCAAAGTGTACAGATCGGTGAGAAGGTGCAAATTATTCCGAATCACATCTGTCCTGCTGTGAATCTTCATGAAAAAGCATACCTCATTCAAGATGGTGAAGTGGTAGAAGAGCTGGAGATTGCTTGTAAAGGGAAGCTGCAATAAATTGGTAGGGTCATAGAGGGTGTTGCCGCTATGCAGAGCAGAATATAAGGCAGCTTCCATTCTAAGAAAGATCATCATTTGAAATCCATACATCTAAGGAAAAGGCGCCGAAAGGGGTCTTTTTTATTTGAGAAAAAATGACGACGATGAAATAGATTGAAACCAAACGTGCCTCTCTCGTCGTCTATTGACTGTATCATCATGAAATGGCAGGGAAATGTGAACCATTAGAAGGATTTTCATTCATTTCCGCATAAATCACAGAAGTGATACATGCGGTCTGTTACAATAAAAACAAGTCATTTCTTGCAATGTGTTCGTATGAGGTAAAAGTTGATCATATTTGACCGATATGAACAAATGGGAAAGAGAAATGGGGGCCCTGTATGAAAAAACGATGGCATTTGATGCTGCTATTTACCGTGACAGTGACACTACTCACGGCCTGCAATCAAGCAGGTCAGCCGCCTTCAAAACAAAACACAAAAGAAGCTGCGTATGAACAATGGGTTCAGCGTTATATGGATGAGTTAAATGAAGCATATGAAAACATGACCGATCAATTTATTTCGGATGGACATGGAAAAATTCAAGTAAATGAAAAATTGACAAAAGCGACGAAAGCATTCGACCGTGTCATTCAAAAAGGGCTTACTCATCAAGAAGTGCCAGCTGTGTATCAAAAGGCAGACAAACAATTAAAGACAGGTCTTGCTTCATTTGAAAAAGGAATTAGCAAGGTAGAGCAGCTGTTGAAGCGTCCTGATCAAGAAAAGCTGTTTATGTCAGCAACTCAACATTTTCAAGATGGATTGCAAGAGACAGCCTCTTTCATTGAAGAAGTAGGAAACGTTCAGCAATCACAATGAAAAGCCTGGAAGAGAGACTTCCAGGCTTTTTTAGATGTGCAGTGTTTGCTTTAATCGGCGTACACCTTCTTGAATCATGGCTTCATCCGTACAGGCAAAGCCAAGCAGCAACCCTTTCCTTTTGCTTTCATAACAATAGGGGCTTAATGGATAAATGCCGACACCTGCCGCTTTTGCGGCCTCAATCGTGCCTTGTTCATCAAAGTCTGATGTTCCTTCCAAAAAGACGTGAAGGCCTGTATCGGTTCCATATAAACGGAAGTGTTTGTCAAAGTGATGTGTCAAAAGAGCATCCATCATCGCTGCCTGCCGTTTTTTATACACCTGTCTCATCCGCCTGACATATCGCGTAAACTCTCCTTCTCTGAAAAAAGAGGCAAGAGTGATTTGCTCCATGATCGGCAGCTGTCTTTGAATAAGTGATTGCAGTGCAGCGATTTCTTTGATGACTGCTTTGGAGCCGATGATGGCAGCAAGGCGGATGCCTGGAGCAAGTACCTTGGAAAAACTGACAATATAGATCACATGATCGGGTGCTTCTGAAAATAAAGAAGGAAGCGGTCCGCCATGATAACGATAATCCCCATCAAAATCATCTTCTAATATGTAAGATTGAGCCTTCGCAGCAAACTGCAGCAGCTCCCGTCTTCTATTGACGCTCATACAGACACCGGTTGGCCGCTGATGAGAGGGCGTTACAGCGATCAGCTTTGTACGTTCTGGCAATGTATTCACCATCATTCCTTCTTCATCGACTGGTGCGGGGTAAATATTCATTTCGCGATGTAGAAAAGACAACCTAGCTCCAGGAAAACCAGGATCTTCAACAGCTACTGTATCTCCTTTTTTGAGCATGACTTGTGAAATTAAGTCAATGGCTTGCTGTGTGCCCCCTGTTAACACCATTTGGTCTTCTTCTATATCAATGCCGCGTTCAACCGATAAGTATTGGCGAATTTCTGAACGCACTTCCCATAATCCATGCGGAGAAGAATAGCCCCAATCCTTCATATTTAAGCGCTGTAGTGCTTTTAGAAGCGAGCGTTTCCATATGTTTTGAAAATGGTCGTCGATGGCTGGTTCTTGATGGCGGAAATCAATCTCAAGTGTTTCATGAAATTGATTGGCCGAGAGCCAGTGATCCATTTGTTTTTCAGCCTCGTCAAAGTGAGGTCTTGTCGGAAGTGCAAAAGGCGGTTCGTTTTGATGTGGGGGAGAAGCAGCATAGTGATCACTTGAAATGACCTTTGTCCCGCCTCTTCTAGAGGTGCTGACATAGCCTCTTGCCAGCAGTTCATCATAGGCAAGCTGTACGGTGGATCGAGATACGTTGAGCTCTTGTGCTAATACTCTTGTCGGAGTCAACTGATCATCAGGATTCAGTGTGTTTGTATGAATTTTTTGAATGATGCCATTGACGATTTGCTGCCAGAGCGGGGTAGAGCTGGAACGGTCTAAATGAATGTACACAGTGCACCTTCTTTCCTTTGTCATGTCATCATTGATGATGACATGGAATTATGGACTGGTCAATAGCTTCATTTTTGGATGTGGGAAGAAATCCAAATGATGTGTACACTGGTTCATATCATTTACACAGAGGAGAGAGTCCCATGATTCCTGCATCAAAAGAAGAAACAGCACAGCTATCTATGATTCCGTTTGTGTTCGTTTTATTTAGCCTTTTTATGATTACAACAGCAGTGAACCTGCAAGTCCCTCTTTATACGGAATATGCAGAGCAGGCAGGATACGGAAAGGCGTCAACAGCCCTTGTGTTTGCTGCGTATGTTTTCGGACTGATTCCAGTATTATTGTTACTTGGCGGCATGTCTGACCGGGCTGGACGAAAACCGATTTTATTGATCGCTCTTTGCTTTTCATTATGTGCCACCCTGCTCATGATCGTGCAGCCGACCATACAAATGCTCTTTGTCGCCCGGCTGCTGCAAGGAGTGGGACTTGGGTTAAGTGTTGGCACATGTACTGCCTACTTGATTGCTTTATATCCAGAGAAATCGGGCTGGATCCCAACGTTTATCGCATTATGCAGTTCAATTGGATTTGGAGGAGGTGCTCTTTTTACAGCGATTCTTTCTTTTGAGCGAGTGTCACTGACGCCTCTTAGCTATTGGATTGTGTTGGTCTTGATCATGTTGACGATTGTTGCTGTATTCTTTTTGGTGCCGCCTGTACAAGGGGATGCAAGTAAACCGCTCATGAACATGCCGAGGTTTCCAAAAGGAACAATGCCAGCGAACATAGCCATTGCTATCGCATGGTCTTTGTGCGGTCTTGTCATTTCGATTTTGCCAGCACAGCTTAAATTAAATGGCTATGAATTGTGGGTAGGCCCGGCGCTGTTTTTTATTAATATGGCAGGTGTTCTGATGCAGCCCTTTGTCCGAAAGATGAATAGCAGTGCAGCGCTTCGTATCGGTTTTATTTGTCTTCCGTGCGGATATGGCCTGCTGTTATTCGGTGCTAATAGCGGGTCTATATTCCTTGTCCTTGCTGGAACTCTTTTAGCGGGCACAGCTTGCTATGGATTTACTTACTTAGGCGGTCTCCAGCTGATTGTTGAGAAAGGGAAGAAGGAAGCGGCTAGAGCCGTTGCTGGATATTACTTGTTTGCGTATCTAGGTCTTGGCATACCAAGTGTGTTCGTTGGTCTCTTTGCTGATATGTACGGTACTCAGACAGTGTTAACGCTCTTTTTCATGCTCGTGTTGGCTGCCTGTCTGATCTTGCTTAGTTTAAGTTTCAGAGAGAGGCAAAAGTGAAATGGGTTCTTTCTCTTTCCTCTCCAATTCGTTTAAAATAAAGACAGGAGAGGGGGAGGGAAATGAAAAAAGTACAGCTAAATGGTGCAGTGTGCAGATCACAAGAGGAGCTTCATGATCAACTAAAAACAGTGTTACAACTTCCTGATCATTACGGGAAAAACCTTGATGCCCTTTGGGACTGTTTAACAGGAGAAGTGAGCTTGCCTGTAGAGCTCACATGGATTCATTATCAAGCAAGCAAAGACGAGCTTGGTGATTATGCAGAGAATTTGCGGCAGTTATTTCAAGAAGCTGAAGAGGAACTGCAAGGGCAATTTCAATTGAATATTGAAGCATAAAAAAGCAGCTGATCCTGAAAGCTGTTTTTTTGCTGTTTTGACCCTTTCTCATTCTACTATTGAATATTTCACTAAATATGATAATATATGAACTGCCGCTTAATTGATAATGATAATCATTTGTGGCAGAGAGCTTGATAGAAAGTGTGAACCCTGTATGAAGTTGTACCAATTAAGTTTGTTGTTTGTGTGTTTGGCATGTGCGTCGCTGTTTGTCGGAGTACAGGACCTGTCTCTTTTACAGTTGTTTCATCTATCAGATGAACAAATGAACACCTTATTTTCAAGTCGCATCCCGCGGCTGATGAGTATTGTGCTTGCTGGCATGAGCCTGAGCTTATGCGGTTTTATCATGCAAAGCATGACGAGAAATAAGTTTGTCTCTCCAACGACTGCAGGAACAATGGATTGGGCCAAGCTGGGTATTTTAACCGCCATGCTTGTTTTTACACAGGCAAGCCCGCTGATGAAAATGGCGATTGCGTTTTTATTTACGTTAGCTGGCAATCTATTATTCTTAAAAATTTTACGCCATATTAAGGTGAACGATACGATCTACGTACCGTTAGTCGGCTTAATGTTTGGCGGAATTGTCAGTTCAATTTCCACGTTTATAGCCTATAAATATGATTTGATCCAAAACGTATCCGCATGGCTACAAGGGGATTTTTCTCTTATTGTTCAGGGACGTTATGAACTGCTCTATGTGAGTGTTCCTCTATTGATCATCGCGTATTTATATGCTGACCGCTTTACAGTGGCTGGTATGGGTGAGAGCTTTGCCGTCAATTTAGGTTTAACGTATAAACGTGTCATGGCAGTTGGTTTGGTGATTGTTTCGATGATTACTTCTGTAACGATTTTGACTGTTGGCATGCTGCCATTCCTTGGCTTAATCATTCCGAATATTGTATCGATCTACCGAGGGGATCACTTGAAAAAGAGCCTGCCGCATACGGCTTTATTAGGGGCCATTTTTGTGCTCATATGTGACGTACTCGGAAGGGTGATCATTTATCCATATGAAATATCTGTCGGGCTTATGGTCGGCATCATTGGAAGTGCGATCTTCCTGTACATGTTATTAAGGAGGAAGCGCTATGCATAAGAAACGAACATTATTTCTCATTGCAGCCATTGCAGCCGTATTCGTTGTCATCTTCGTCACCTTTCAAATGGGGTACTGGGAGTACACAGTGCCGAGCCGTTTAAAAAAGGTGCTTGCCATGACTTTGACAGGAGGCGCGATTGCCTTTTCCTCTGTTGTGTTTCAAACATTGACCAATAACAGAATCTTAACGCCAAGCATTTTAGGGTTAGACGCGCTTTACTTGTTTTTGCAAACGGCGATTATTTATCTTTTTGGATCGACCAATTTGATGATCGCGAATAAGAACCTGAATTTCTTTCTCTGCGTTGGATTGATGATTCTTTTTTCTGTGCTGCTCTATACGGTGATGTTCAAGCGCAAAAACAAGCATATTTTCTTACTCCTGCTTGTCGGGATTGTGTTTGGAACATTGTTCAAAAGTCTTTCTTCCTTTATGGAAATGCTCATTGACCCGAATGAATACCAAGTCGTACAGGACAAGTCCTTTGCCAGCTTTAATCACATCAACACAGATATTTTACTCTTCGCTTCTCTTTTATTTGCGGCACTTTGTCTTTATATATGGACCTTCCGCGCGAAATTAGATGTCATGTCGTTAGGAAAGGAACAGGCTGTGAATCTCGGGATTGACTATGACAGGATCACAAAAAAGATGCTGATCGTCATTGCTGTCCTTGTTTCTATTGCGACGGCGCTCGTCGGCCCGATTACGTTTCTTGGCTTACTCGTCGTAAATGTGGCAAGAGAGCTGTTTCGTACATATCGGCACACGTACTTGCTATTAGGCTCGTTTTTCATTAGTGTCATTGCGCTTGTAGGCGGGGAATTTCTTGTGGAAAAGGTATTTACGTTTCAAACACCGCTTAGTGTGCTGATTGATTTAGTCGGCGGACTGTATTTTATTTATCTACTTTTAAAGGAGAGTCGTTCATGGTCGTGATGAAGGGAGTCAGTAAGACATATAACGGAAAAACAGTGCTTCACGAAACAACTGTCAGTGTAAAAAAAGGACAGCTGACCTCTCTCATTGGTCCAAATGGCGCAGGCAAAAGTACGCTTTTGTCCATCATGAGCCGCCTGATTCAACCTGATACTGGGGAAGCTTGTTTAGAGGACAAACCTTATCGTGCCTACTCTCCTCAGGAGCTTGCGAAAAAAATGAGCATCTTGAAGCAGTCGAACCACATGAGTGTGCGTCTGACCGTTCGTGAGCTTGTCAGCTTTGGCCGCTTTCCTTACTCTCAAGGCCGCTTGACAAAAGAAGATGAGAACATGATTGATGTGTCGCTTCAATACATGAGACTCGTCGAAATCCAGCATCAATATTTAGATGAACTAAGCGGCGGACAAAGGCAGAGAGCCTTTATTGCCATGGTGCTGGCTCAGGATACGGATTATATTTTCTTAGATGAGCCTTTAAACAATTTAGATATGAACCATTCAGTTGAAATGATGAAGCTGTTTCAGCAGCTCGTGAAAGATCTTGGAAAAACGATTGTTGTTGTTCTCCATGATATTAACTTTGCATCTGTCTATTCAGATCACATCGTCGCCTTAAAAGAGGGTCAGGTGGTCAAAGAAGGAAGCGTTGATGAAGTGATTCAAACAGAAGCACTTGAACACATTTATGACATGCGCATACCGATCGAAGTCATTCGTGGTGAGCGTATTTGCTTATATTTTTCTTGAAAAAATGAAGAGGTGATCAATCATGAAAAAATGGATTTGGATGATAACAGTATTAACAGCGATTGCTGTCCTTGCTGCCTGTGGTAACCAAGGAAAAACAGCGGGAACGAATGAGGAAACCGTAACAGTAAAGGATATGTTGAATAAAGACGGTGTGAAGATCAAGAAAAACCCGAAAAAAGTCGTCGTTTTTGATATGGGAAGTCTCGATACACTTGATAAGCTTGGTGTCAACGTGACAGCCTTACCAAAACAAGTGATTCCTCACTATTTATCTAAATATGAAAGTGACAAATATGAGAATGTCGGCGGGTTAAAAGAGCCAAACTTTGAGAAAATTGCAGAGATGAAGCCTGACTTGATCATTATTCAGCACCGTCAAGCAGATGCATTTGATGAATTTTCTAAAATTGCTCCGACGATTTATATGGATGTAGATAACGCAAACTATATGGAATCATTTAAAAAGAATGCTGAAACATTAGGAAAGATTTTTGATAAGGAAGACAAAGTCAAAAAAGAACTTTCTGCCATTGACCAAAAAGTGGCTTCATTAAAGAAACAAGCCAAAGAGTTAAAGAAAAATGGACTCGTCATTATGGCGAACGACAGCAAAATGACGGCATTTGGTCCTAAGTCAAGATATGGTCTGATTCATGATGTATTTGGGATTACACCAGCAGATCAAAAGCTAGAGCCATCTGATAAACACGGACAAAGCATTTCGTATGAGTATATGGTCAAAACGAATCCAGATTACTTATTTGTCGTGGATCGCGGCGCGGCGATTGGAGAAGAAACGTCTGCGAAACAGCTTGTTGAAAATGATTATGTGAAATCAGTCAAAGCGGTTAAAAACAATCATGTGGTGTATTTAAACTCTGACATGTGGTATTTAGCAGGCGGCGGCCTTGAATCATTGAATGCGATGATTGATGAAGTGAAAAAAGGAATTGAACAAAAGTAATCGATGAAAAGCTGCTCCTATCGAGCAGCTTTTTTATTGTGGATACATAAAAATATGTTGCGTGCAGGAAACTTTCATCAAAATATGTTATAGTGGAACCTACATTGTGAGACTAAGATAGAGTGAGGGTTCGGAAAGGATGAAGGAGAAAACAAGATCAAAAAGAAGGCTAAGACCTTGGGTGAAAGTCGTGCTGTTTATCATGGCATTTGTCATGGTTATGGCTGTATCTGTCACAGGATATGCATACTATAAAATTTCAAAAGCGTCGAATAAAGCGCAAGTATCTTTAGAAAGAGGAGAGACCTCGCAAAAGCGTGTGAAAGCTTTTGATCCAGGAAAGGATAGCTTTTCGGTGCTGCTCTTAGGGATTGACAGCCGTCCAGGTGAAACGGTAGACGAAGCAAGAAGTGATGCGGTCTTACTGGCGACGGTGAATCGAACAGACAAAACGATCAAGCTCCTAAGTATTCCTCGTGATTCTTATGTTGATATACCGGGGAGAGGATATGATAAAATTGCTCACGCCCATGCGTTTGGGAGTGCAGATTTATCAGTCAAAACGGTAGAGAATTTGTTAAACATCCCGGTAGACTATGTGATTGCAGGAAACTTTAAGGCGTTTCAAGACATTGTCGATGAGCTAAATGGAATTGACGTAACGATTGAAGATGAAGGCATTGCAAAACAAATGGAAAAGGATTCAAAAGGAAAAGTTCATGTGGAAACAGGCACGCATACGCTCAGTGGTGAAGAAGCATTAGCGTTTGTGAGAACGAGAAAGGCAGATAGTGATCTCATGCGCGGAAAGCGCCAAATGGAAGCACTTCAAGCCATCTTTGAAAAATCAAAATCCATTTCTTCCATACCGTCTTATGACAACATCATTGATACACTTGGGGATAACGTCTCCACCAATTTATCCATGAAACAGTTGATCGGTCTATTCCCTTTACTGAGTTCATTAAAATCAGTGGATACCATCCAGTTAAAAGGGCACGATTACCAGCCTGGGAATGTGTATTACTTTGAGTTAGATGGACCAGGATTAGAAGAAGTGAGACAAGAGCTGAGAAAACAGCTCGAATTGTCATAATGGAGAAAGAGCCTGCCGCTATGGCAGGCTTTTTTTAATAGTAGAGGGTTGCAGGCATCGTTGGGTACCACACACCATTTAAAGCAAGCGCCCAGCCATACACCTTTTGACCTGATTCAATCTTGTCCTTTACCGAAGTGAGCGCTTCGTATGAAAAGACTTGATAAGCCTGTCCGGTTTTTTTAGCGACAATGACCGATAGAATATTGTCATTGAATACACTTGGCTCTTCGTCCGTACTCGTCCAAGCAATTCGATTATAGTAATTCATGTTAAAAGGATTTTCGAGTGCTTTCACTTCAAACTTCACTCGTTTTCCAACGATAGAAACCGTTGTATAAGCTACACTTGTTATTTGTGCAGATGCTGCTGGGGCTTGTTTTCCTGTTTGCAGTGGTTCTAATGCCGAAACGGTACTTGGCACAAGTAATCCTGCTGCTAAGGTAAGTGCTGTTATTTTTTTGAACATGAGTTGGAACCTCCTAATTTTTGGTATAACAATCAATTCGCCAAAAACTAAAGAGTTCCTTCTGTAAATGTAAAATATAACCATATTATTTTCCTGAATGGAGAAAATAATGGGTGAGCATTTCCTCTACACGATGACGTATACGGGGATTAAAATATTTATGCTTTTCTTCATAGCCATTTATCAGAAATAAATATGTCGTAAATCCTTCATCGTGTTCAATTTGCTGTACGTTCATTTTTTCTTTACGTAACTGTTGTTTCAGTTGATAAAGGGCTTTTTGTGCTTCTTTTAATGAAGAGGTGACTAGCTGAATATATGGTTCATTTAGTTTGAATGTTTGATGTTTTTTAAGGTGCGTCAAATCACGATTGAGGATGGAGATGACCATTGGAAGAAAGATGGCTTGTTCCATCATCTGAAGTTGTACGCTTGATAATCTCGTCATGTCCATGCCTGCTTTCTTTATATATAGAACACTTGTTCTTGTTTATTATATCGGATGAGTTGAAAAATCTCAAGGGGGGGGCTGAGAGGGATTCATTTGTATATTTTTATGTTTTCCATGTAAAATGAAAGATAGACAAACCTTGAAGGAGTCAAACAAGTTGCCATCATTTCTTGCTATATTTACTCATGAAAATATCACATCATTTTTTGAAAGCTACAAGGCTTTTGGACCCATTGTGGCTATATTACTCCCTTTAATAGAAGCATTTCTACCGTTTTTACCTCTCGTGGCATTTGCGGTGGCCAATGCAAATGCTTTTGGGCTATGGGAAGGCTTTTTATTGACCTGGATTGGTGCAAGTGCAGGTTCTATCCTTGTCTTTTTACTGATCAGAAAATTTGGACAGATGAGGATGTTGAACTTTATTAGCAGACACCCTTCTATTCAAAAGCTAATGCTTTGGGTTGAAAAGCGGGGATTTGGTCCGTTGTTTATTTTACTCTGCTTTCCTTTTACACCTTCTGCTGCCGTTAATGTCGTAGCAGGTCTATCAAGAATCAGCGTCTGGCAGTTCTCATTAGCTGCTTTATCAGGGAAGTGTGTCATGCTCTTTATTATTAGTTTTATCGGCTATGACATTTCTGCTTTAGTAAAGAATCCGTTAAGAAGTGTTTTTGCGGTTCTAGTCATTGCTTTATTATGGTATGTTGGAAAGAGAGTAGAAAATAGGTTGAATATTCGGATGAGTCAGCGTGAGGACAAAGGAGGCTCTTAATGAAAAAGAAGCCATTGCTATGGTTCATGATTATTACATGCATCGTCTTGTTGTTCCAAGTAAAGAATTTCATGTTTGTCACGTACAAAGTAGAAGGGGTTAGTATGGACCCGACATTTACAGATGGAACAGAATTATTAATTAACAAGTTCTCGCCAAAACTCACGAAAATTAGCCGG
Source organism: Bacillus sp. FSL M7-0307 (assembly GCF_038627835.1). Taxonomy (NCBI): domain Bacteria; kingdom Bacillati; phylum Bacillota; class Bacilli; order Caryophanales; family Bacillaceae; genus Bacillus; species Bacillus sp. FSL M7-0307. The sequence continues at coordinate 1,044,624 of NZ_CP152023.1, forward strand.
TTTGACTATGTGTTATTTCATGGCCCTAAAAATCAAATCTTGATCAAACGGGTCATTGGACTTCCAGGAGAAACAATCAAATATGAAGATGATCAACTGTTTGTTGATGGTGTGAAATGGAAAGAGCCGTATTTAAAAGAGCAGAAAAAACATAAAATGGGCAACGTCCTAACAGGTGATTTTCAGCTGAAAGCCATCACCGGTCGTCAGAACATACAAAACAATCATTACTTCGTGATCGGAGATAATCGAATACATAGCTTTGACAGCCGGCATTTTGGAACGATCTCAAAGGATCAAGTAGTCGGTGTAAAAAGGAATCATGATGAATAAAAAAGAGCCGCTCTGCTTATGCAAAGCGGCTCTTTTTATTTAGCGGTTTTATAATCAGTCTGTCTTTTTGCCCAGACATGATGTAAGAAACGAAAAAACGGTGGCAGCATGGCGATGACCAAAATAATTCTAACGACTTGTACAGCCACAACAAAGGTGGAATCCTCATGAAGTGTAACAGCTGTTGTTGCCATTTCTGCAATACCGCCAGGCGAAAAAGCAAGAATGGCCGTAATGACAGAAATACCTGTTATTTCTGCAATGGCAATTGAACTGAGAACGGTCGCGGCAATCAATCCGGCTGAGCTGACGACGGCCACAATCAAGGTATTTTTTAGCCCGACAAACATTTGTTTATTCATTTTTGACCCGATGGTTGCCCCTAGAAATACCTGTGACGCAATGTTCGCTTGGGCTGGCCAGTAAGGAATCAAATCATGACCTGTCAAGGCGCCTGCCCCTACTTGGAGAGCTGCCACACCTAACATACTGCCGATGAGCCAAGGGGCAGGAAAGTGAAGACGCACAGCTAGGCGTGACATCAGCCATGCCCCTAAAATGAGTGCAGCAGTCCAAGAAATGTTTGATATTGTGAAAACGCCTGATGAGAAGGCGCTGCCTTGGGCGACTACCGCATCTGATTGGCTTTTTGTATTTAAATAAAATACCGTAAATGGAATGGTCAGTACGACCATTAACACACGTATCGTTTGTACGAGACTCACTACAGCTGTATTTGCTCCAACCTCTTGGGCGATGCCCGGCATAGCGGAAAGACCGCCGGGGGCAGTGCCGACAAAGCTGGTCAGCATATCTGTTTTACTCAGCTTCCATAAGACAAACCCGGAGAGCATGGCTAATAAAATAGAAAAGACGAGCATGAAACTCACGGGAAGCCAATTTTCAGCGAAAATGTGAAGGACTTTCATGTTCATTTTTTGTCCTAGTTCGATTCCGAGAATGAATTGACCAAGGAGTAGCCATCTACTGTGAATACGTAAGGTATTCTTTCCTTTACGCTGAAACAGGGCGGGACGGCGCAGGGCAATAAATGCAGCTGTCATTAATGTGCCAATCATCCAGCCGATAGACATCCCTGTTAGAGACAAAAGGAATCCACCTAAACCGCTTACCGCAATCAAAATGAGATCGGTTCGAAGGCTGTTTCCTTGCTTCATCACATATAAACCTTCTTCCTGTATATTTGTTCAGTAAGTGAAATGTTGTTATCTTCACTATAATACAAAAGTCTCTATAAATAAAATACGAATTTTTTTAGTATTTTCATAAGATTATCTTATGGTTAACTCTGTTAGAAAAAAGATTGTTTTTGATATAAATGACATATAATTTTTGCCAAAAACAAATACAATATACAACGATTTTCCCCTATTTTTGTTATCAGTTGACTATCATTTTCAATTACACTACACTACATAGTGTGAGGTGATGACATGAAAATTCCTTCTTTTAAATATAACGAAAAGGGATTGAACCGCTTTTTCGGTCCTTTAGAAGGAAGGATTATGGAGATCCTTTATCAAGGTGAGGATATGCCGATTAAAGAGGTACAGCAGAAGCTGTCAGATGAGAAGCCAATTAATTTCAACACGGTCATGACGGTACTCAATCGATTAACCGAAAAAGGAATTGTGGAAAAGAAAACAAAAGGGCGTTCATCTATCTATAACCCTGTTTTAACAAAAGAAGAATTTCTAAATGAGCAAACGAAATGGATTACTCAAGGACTGATGGATGATTTCGGCCCCCTTGCAGTCAATCATATGGTGGACGCAATTGAAAGTGCTGATCCTGAATTACTGAAGGTACTCGAAGCAAGGCTTGCATCCAAAAAAGAGGAGAAACGACATGATTAAAATGAAGTCGAGTCTGCTGTTTTTAGGCGGTATATTGATTGGCTTAGTGATCTTTTACCAGATGGGCTATTATGTACTCTCAAGCTTTTTTGGCTGGAATCAAGCATATAACCTGATCCATGTATGTCAATCTGTTCTCGAATTTTATGGATTCACTCCTTTAAAGTATTTTCTGGATGCGTTCGTCTTGTATACGCTTGGTTTTGCCGTTTTCTATATGACAAAGCAGATCAGAAAGTATCTTCATTTCAAAAGAAATATGATGATGGCAGTCGATCAACATTCAACGCAAAGTCTATCAGACAAGTATAGAAATGAGATCATTGTGTTTCATTGCCATGAACCGCTTGCTTTCGCAATGGGGATGCTTCGGCCAAAAGTGTATCTCTCAACAGCGCTTATAGACATGCTGGATGAAGGAGAAATCGATGCGGTTGTCTATCACGAATTACATCACAAATACAGCTACGACCCTTTAAAGACTTTCACTTTCTCTATGCTCACAAAAGTGATTTGGTACATTCCTGTGTTAAAGCATATGAGACAAAGTTACTCCGTTTTTCGTGAGGTCATTGCAGATGACTATGCCATTCAGCAGACAGGGACTGAGCTTGGAGTAGGGCAAGCCCTTTTGAAACTCATTAAAAATAGAACCCAGTTTCAAAAACAAACGAAATTTGCCGTGTCCTTTGGAGACCGAGCATTAAATTTAAGAATCCAAAAAATCTTAAACCCAACATACAACATACCTTTCAATGTACCACTTATCCCAATTGTGACATCAACCATCCTCATGGTGGCCTTAATGATTATGCTCAACTTAAATTACTAATTTTTTTTACGAATGAACATTACATGATGTAGTGTAAAAATAGGAGGAAATCACTATATGAAAACAAATCAAGAAATAGGAACACTTTTTGTACGCGTCATCTTAGGTATTATTTTCTTTTTACATGGGCTTCAAGCATATCAAGGTGGACTAGGAGGCACTGCTGCATTTTTTGGTCAAATTGGTGTTCCTGAATTTATGGCCTATATTGTCAAAACAATTGAACTGGTTGGTGGAATTGCCCTGATTCTAGGTTTAGGCACACGTCTTTTCGCAGCTTTATTTGTGCCAATTATGGCTGTAGCCATTATCACAGTTGGTTTTTCAAGAGGATTTGTGGGCGGTTATGAATTTGAACTTTCTTTAATGGTCATGGCGCTTTACTTGACACTTAGTGGCAGCAAGATGCTATCGATTGATGGATTGTTAAAACAACAGCAGCAAAGCAATGAAGCAAAATTTCATTAAATAACAAAAAACTCCTTCTGCGATTTGTAGCAGAGGAGTTTTTTTATGGTCAAAAGGTCGTTTTATCATTAAAAAAGGAAAAGCGAAGAGGCGTTTTGATGATGACAGCCCTTTATTTCACATATTGAATGAGCAAAAAAGCAATTTCATTTTTTGACGGAACATACGATCTCCTATTAAAATAGGGTTATCTAAGAAACATGGTGCGTTAAAAGATATAGAAACCAGACAGCATGCTGCTGTTCATCTTGAGCAATACGCTTCATTAATTCCTTTGTTCCTTGATCACGGACATAGTCTGATACCGTTAAGTAAAAATCGACTGTTTTTTGTTCGTCTTTAAAGGCAAATAAGAGACCTTCCCTAAATTGGTCTGGACAAGGCTCTGTTATGCTTGGTTTGTGGTTTTTACCAGTCAAAGAATAGTATAGCTTTGTAAATAGCTGATAATGTCTGACTTCATCCTGACGTATTTCTTGAATGATTTTTTTCGCTTCAGGATTTTTTGCTTTTTGTGCAAGTTTTTCATAGCATTGGATCGCAGAATATTCGCCATTGATGGCCTTTTCAAGGTCTGCAATGATCCTTGTGTTTTGGCGCATGTCATATGGCGAGTAGTCATAATAACCGTAATACATGATATTGCCAGCCTCCTTTTAGATCATGATGGTTTATGATATGAAAAGAGTCGGGAAAGGTGCCTATTTTCTTTTCAATCGGAGGAGAAAGGGAAGGTGATAGGAAAATAGCTATTTACCTTTATTTTCGCTAGAATATGAGTACATAAGAAAGGTGTTGTGGAACGTGGAGATTCAGTTTTTAGCAGGCAGATCGGGGAGTGGAAAAACGACTGCAATTCTAGAAGAAATCAAAGAACAACTTCGGCTTGATCCGCTGGGTCCGCCAATCATTTTTTTAGTCCCGGATCAAATGACATTTTTAATGGAATATGAGCTTGCAAAAACATCTGAAGCTGGTGGAATGATCAGGGCCAAAGTCTTTAGTTTTACTCGGCTTGCCTGGTCTATATTACAGCAGACTGGCGGTGCGAACCGTCAATTTGTCACAAGCACAGGGATTCAAATGCTCTTAAGAAAAGTAATAGAAGAACAGAAAGACAAGTTTAAGGTATTCAAAAAGGCGAGTGATAAACCGGGATTTGTTGAGCAAATAGAAAAGACGATGGCTGAATTCAAAAGGTACTGTATGATGCCAGAGGATATTGAAAAAATCTCGGCATCCAGCATGCATTCAGAGTATACAGAAGAAAGACGTGCGGCGGAAAAATTGCATGATCTTCATGTTCTTTATCAGCAGATGGAGCAGCATCTGCAAGATGAGTATGTGCATTCAGAGGATTACTTGACACTTCTGGCTCAGCAAATTCCTTTATCAGAAGAATTGAGAGGGGCACACATTTATATAGATGGTTTTTATCAGTTTACCCCCCAACAGCTTCTTGTCATTGAACAGCTTTTGCTACATGCAGAAAAAATAACAGCTGCATTCACAGTGGATCGTTCCTATCATGACACGCAGCCAAATGAACTTGATTTATTTCGCATGACAGGTAAGACATATTCCCAGCTTTATCAGCTGGCCAAAGAGTGCGGAGCGGCTATTTCTGAGAACATTTTGGAGAGAAATAAGCGGCATCTTCATACCCAAGATCTAGCTTATTTAGAAAATCAATATGAACAGAGACCTTTGCAGCCGTATCAAGAAGAAACGCCTCACCTTACCGTATCGAAAAGTGCAAATAAACGAGCTGAAATTGAGGGAGTAGCGAGAGATATTCTTGATTTAGTAAGAGGGGAAGGTCTTAGGTTACGAGACATCTCAATTGTTGCAAGACATGTAGACGACTATAAAGATACGTTAAAAGAGGTGTTTCGAGATTACGATATTCCTTTCTTTATTGATGGAAATGAATCGATGCAGTATCATCCGCTCATTGAGTTCATTCGTTCGAGCCTCGATGTCATAAAAGGGAACTGGCGGTATGAGGCGGTGTTTCGCTGTGTGAAAACGGAGTTCTTATTTCCGCTTGAACTCGCCAAAAACAAATCAAGAGAACAGGCAGATCAGCTTGAAAACTATTGTATTGCTTACGGTGTAAAAGGTGAACGCTGGACGAATGGTTCACGATTTCATTATCGCCGCTTCCAATCACTAGATGAAGATTTTGGACAAACCGATCAAGAAATAGAAATGGAGCAAATGCTGAATGATGTAAAAGAATGGATTGTTCCACCTCTCTTTCAATTGCAAAAAAGATTGAAAAAAGCGCAAAAGCTAAGAGACATGGTGGAGGCAGTGTATGTCTTTCTAGAAGAAGCCCAAGTGCCAGAAAAGCTTGAAAAGGCAAGGCTTGAGGCAGAAGAAGCAGGCAGGTTAGCTGAAGCGATGCAGCATGGGCAAGTATGGGATGCTGTCATTCAATTAATGGATGAATTTGTTGAAATGCTGGGCGAGGAGGAGCTCTCATTTCCATTATTTCAACAGATGATGGATACAGGACTGTCCTCTCTCAAGTTCGCTTTGATTCCCCCTTCACTTGACCAAGTCTTTATCGGAAGTATGGATTTATCCAGAATGTATCAAGTAAAGTGTACGTTTCTCATTGGAGTAAATGATGGGGTTATACCTGCGCGGCCCTCTGATGAAAGTGTATTGTCTGAGGACGACCGGGAATGGTTAAAACGTGCAGGAGCAGAGCTGGCAGAGACAGGGAAGGAACGGCTGCTGGATGAACAATTTTTGATTTATCAAGCGCTGTCCAGTCCATCGCACTACCTGTATGTATCCTATTCAGCTTCAGATACGGAAGGGCGATCTCTTTTGCCTTCGACCCTCATCAAGTATTGTGAGGAACTGATGCCAAACCATCAGCAAGCCCTCTATGTGTTAGATCCAGAGCAGTTGAATGATCAGGAGCAATTAAAATTTGTAACAAACGAGCATGTCTCGTTATCCTATACCGTTTCGCAGCTGCAACAATGGCTCAATCAATATCCGATCAGCGGCGTATGGTGGAGTGTATATAATCATTTGATGACCTCGTCCAACCGCGACGTATCAAAAAAAATCATGTCCAGCTTGTTCTTTACAAATAGAGCGAAACGTTTAAAGCCGAATGTCACAAAAGAACTTTACGGTGACCATATTCAGGGCAGTGTTTCAAGAATGGAGAAATTCAATGCATGTGCATTTTCTCATTTTGCTTCCCACGGGCTAAAACTAAAAGATCGACAATTTTACAAATTAGAAGCACCTGATATCGGCCAGCTCTTTCACTCGGCTTTAAAACTGATTTCAGATACGCTTGTTGAACAAAAAAAGGATTGGAAAAACTTAACGAAGGAAGATTGTGTGACCTACTCAAGGCATGCAATCGAACAGCTGGCTCCACGTCTGCAAAAAGAAATTTTATTAAGCTCTAATCGGCATGCTTATATAAAAGAAAAGCTCCAAAAAATCCTCATCAGGGTGTCTTCTATATTAAGCGAACATGCAAAAGTGAGCGGATTCTCTCCGGTTGGACTTGAGTTAGGTTTTGGAGGTCAAGGACCTCTGCCGCCGTTTACTTTTCAATTAAAAAACGGCTGCACGATGGAGCTTGTTGGAAGGATTGACCGAGTGGATAAAGCAGAAGGATCAAAAGGACTTCTTTTAAGAATTGTCGACTATAAGTCCAGTGAGAAGGGGCTTGATCTAGCAGAAGTTTACTACGGTTTAGCCTTGCAAATGCTCACTTATTTAGACCTGACCATTACGTATTCTAAAGAATGGCTTGGCATGGAAGCGACACCGGCAGGGATTTTATACTTCCATATTCATGACCCGCTGATTCAAGCGCCTATTCCGCTCGCAGAGGATGCAATTGAGCAGGAAATATTGAAGAAATTTAAAATGAAGGGTCTATTGCTCGAAGATGTGGAAGCAGTGAAGTTGATGGATCAAACACTCGAATCAGGAAGGTCACAAGTCATCCAAGCTGGTTTGAAAAAGGATGGTTCTTTCCGATCTGACTCTGCGGTATTAAGTGAAGATCATTTTCACATTCTCACTAAACACGTTCGGCGAACCTTTGAAGAGGCAGGAGAAAGAATTACAAGCGGTGAGGTAGAGATAAACCCATATAAATTAAAGGATCAGACCCCTTGCCGCTTTTGCTCTTTTAAGTCTATTTGCCAATTTGATGAATCAATAGAAGATAATGAATTTAGGGTGCTCACATCTGAGAAGGATGATGTCATGTTAGACCGGATCAAAAAAGAAGGGGATCAGTATGCAAATACCAAAACCGAATAACAGTACTTGGACAGATGACCAATGGAACGCCATCGTTTCAGAAGGACAAGATATTCTTGTTGCTGCGGCGGCAGGGTCAGGGAAAACAGCGGTCTTGGTTGAACGGCTGATTCGAAAAATGACTCGGCCGGAGCAGCCAGTTGATGTGGACAGGCTGCTCGTAGTGACTTTTACCAATGCTTCAGCAGCAGAAATGAAGCACCGGATCACTGAAGCACTTGAAAAAGAACTATCTAAAAACCCTGGATCACTTCATATGCGGAGACAGCTGTCACTTATGAATCGTGCCAATATTTCTACCTTGCACTCTTTTTGTTTGCAAGTTCTCCGTACCTTTTATTATGAGATTGACCTTGATCCAGGTTTTCGTTTGGCTGATCAAACAGAAGGAGAATTATTAGGAGATGAAGTGTTAGATGAACTGTTTGAGGATGAGTATAAGGCTGGAAAGCCGTCATTCTTTGAACTCGTTGATCGTTACACATCTGATCGGCATGATTTAGATCTTCAATGGCTTGTCAAAAGAATTTATGAGTTTTCTAGGTCACATCCAGCGCCCGAACAATGGATGCGGGCATTCCTTTCTCTTTATGATGTGGATACACAGACAAAGGTAGAAGAATTACCCTTTTATCCATATATCAAAGAGGACCTTTCTCTCGTTTTAAGAAGCTGTCAGGAACTGCTGGAACAAGCGCTCACTTTATCAAAAGAGCCGGGCGGTCCAGCACCGAGAGCAGAGAATTTTATAGATGATTTAGAGCAAGTAAATGAATTAATAAGGCATCAAGATGATTTTGGGACACTTTATGAGCTTTTGCCAAACATCAATTTTAAAAGGTTAAAGACTTGCAAAGGGGATGACTATGACCCGGCTCTGTTAGAAAAAGCAACAGATGCACGCAATCAAGCCAAAAAACAATTAGAAAAGCTAAAAGATGAATACTTTATGCGCAGTCCCGATCAGCATTTAAAAAGCTTGGCTGAAATGAAGCCAGTTGTAGAAACACTTGTAGAGCTTGTGATTCAATATGGAGAGCGTTTCGAGAGAGCAAAACAAGAAAAATCAATCGTAGACTTTTCTGATCTAGAACATTATTGTTTGCGCATTTTAGCGAAGCAGGACGCAGAAGGAAATCTCATTGAAACAGAAGCGGCTAAGTACTATCAACAGCAATTTGAAGAAGTACTCGTGGATGAATACCAGGATACAAACCTTGTCCAAGAAACGATTTTAAAGCTCGTGTCTAAAGGAAAACATCCTGCCGAAGGCAACCGCTTTATGGTTGGTGATGTGAAGCAGTCCATTTATCGCTTTAGACTTGCAGAGCCGATGCTCTTTTTAAATAAATATAAACAATTTAAAGCAGACAGCAATGAAACAGGTAAAAGAATTGATTTAAATAAAAACTTCCGTAGCCGGGCTGATGTTTTAGACAGTACCAACTTTCTGTTCAAACAGCTGATGGGAGAAACGGTTGGAGAAATTGAATATGATGAACAAGCTGAATTAAAGCTTGGAGCGAGTTATCCGCAAAGCGAAGACACGACGACAGAAATGCTTCTTGTTCATTTAGATCAGCACGACACAGAAAGCGATGAAGAACGAGAAGAGCTAGAGACGGTTCAATTTGAGGCGAGAGTGATTGCAAAGAAAATAAAAGAATTGGTAGAACAGCCTTTTCAAGTGTACGATGCAAAACAGCAGCTGACCCGCAACTTGCAGTATCGAGACATTGTGATCTTGCTTCGATCAATGCCGTGGGCTCCGCAAATGATGGAAGAGTTGAAGAAGCAGGGAATCCCTGTTTATGCGAATCTTTCCTCAGGTTATTTCGAAGCGACAGAAGTATCTGTCATTCTTTCTTTGTTAAAAGTGATTGATAATCCATATCAAGATATTCCGCTCGCTGCTGTTTTAAGGTCACCTATTGTTCATTTAGACGAAAATGAGATGGCACTGATTAGAACCAGTGATAAAAAAGGCACTTATTATGATGCTGTGAAGGCATTTATGAGTGTGACACACTCTGATCATCCGACGTGCAGAAAGCTGGAGCGTTTCTTCCTTCAATTACGCAAATGGCGTGATTTTTCGATTCAGCATTCGGTAGCAGAACTGATTTGGGAAGTGTACCGAGATACACAATATCTAGATTATGTCGGCGGGATGCCAGGAGGCAAGCAAAGACAGGCAAACCTTCGGGCTTTATATGATCGAGCGAAACAGTATGAAAAGGCTGCATTTAGAGGGCTGTTTCGATTTCTTCGATTTATTGAAAGAATGCAAGAGCGTGGAGATGATCTTGGAGCGGCAAAAACGTTCAGTGAAACAGAGGATGTTGTCCGCATGATGACCATTCATAGCAGTAAAGGACTCGAATTCCCTGTTGTGTTTACTGCAGGACTTGGCAGGAACTTTAATATGATGGATCTAAATCAGTCCTACTTGCTCGATAAAGAACTAGGTTTTGGCAGCAAATATATTCATCCTGAGCTGAGAATTAGTTATGCAACATTACCGCTGATCGCGATGAAAAAAAAGATGAGAAAAGAACTATTATCTGAAGAACTGAGGGTTCTATATGTGGCGCTCACAAGGGCGAAGGAAAAATTATTTTTAGTCGGCTCTGTCAAAAATCAAGTGAAAGCTTTAAGCAAGTGGCAAAATACCGCAAACGGAGACGACTGGCTCCTCCCTGATTTTGAACGTTATCAAGCGAGAACATACTTAGATTTTATTGGCCCTGCTCTTATCCGTCATCAAGCGATGTCATCTCTTTTAGAAGAATCGAGAGAAGTCGTTCTCTCTCATCCATCATCATTTTCTATCACCTTTCATCAAGCGTCCGATCTTCTAAAAGAAGACATGTTACTTGAAAAACAAAAACAAGACGAAGTGGTACAAGCATTAATGGAAGGGGTGCCTGTTCAAGGATATGGCGATTACGAGGAGGAAGTAAAAGAAAGGCTTTCATGGCGATATCCATATTTAGCGGCCTCCCAAGTAGGGACTAAGCAGTCAGTTTCTGAGATCAAAAGAATGAAAGAAATACAGGATGAATACAGTGTGCCTTCTTCCGTTCGAAAAGCTCGTGCGACATTGTACGAACGACCGGCTTTTATGAAGAAAAAAACACTCACAGCCGCAGAACAAGGGACGGCCATGCATACAGTCATGCAGCATATCCCTCTTCCTTCAAATGAACCATACGATGAATCTCGTGTAGAAGAGCTGCTCCATTCTTTAAAAGAGAAAGACTTACTAACAGATGAACAAATCCAGTCAATCAATCGAGAAGGAATTGTGGCCTTCTTTTCTACTGCTATTGGTCAAAAACTGCGTAAAGCGGACTGGGTGAAACGAGAAGTATCGTTTAGTATGGTTTTACCGGTTAAAGAGGTATACAGCCATATTGATGCAGAAGGTGAACCTGTGCTCATTCAAGGAATGATTGATTGTTTATTTGAAGCAGATGGCAAGCTCTATTTACTTGATTATAAAACAGATCGAGTGACTGGCAGATTCTCAGGTGGATTAGAGGAAGCTGAAGCGATGTTAAAAAAACGCTATGAAACGCAAATATCGTTGTATACAGCAGCGGTAGAACGTTTAACAAACAGAACATTAGAGGAGAAAATCCTTTATTTCTTTGATGGAAATCTAGAAATTTCTTTATAGGTGGAATGAATGAGAGGTGAATCACATGAGGATTCTGCATACAGCGGATTGGCATCTAGGGAAAACCCTTGAAGGCCGAAGCCGGCTTGAGGAGCAAGCTGAATTTTTAGATGAATTAAATCAAATCGTCAAGGATGAACACATTGATGTCGTTGTGATGGCTGGAGATGCCTTTGATACAGTGAACCCTCCTGCTCGCGCAGAACAGCTTTTTTATGAAAGTCTGTCTGCATTATCTGATAAAGGAAAGCGTCAGGTGGTTGTGATCTCTGGCAACCATGATAACCCAGACCGTTTATCAGCCGCATCTCCTTTAACGAATGAGCAGGGGATTCATTTAATTGGATATCCGACAAATGATTTAATTCATGTCGATGTTCCTTCTGCAAGTGAACGTCTATCTATTGCAGCACTCGCTTACCCGTCCGAAGCAAGGCTCAACGAAGTGCTGGCTGAAACATTTGAAGAGAAACTGCTTCGTGATCAGTACAATTTAAAAATACAACAAATGTTTCAACATTTAAGCAGCCAATTTCAGGCGGATACGGTTAATATCGCAACAAGTCATATTTATGTGGCAGGTGGCAGTCAAACGGATTCGGAAAGGCCGATTGAAGTGGGAGGCGCATATACCGTTGCGGCCGAAAGTCTGCCTGAGGCGGCTTGTTATGTCGCACTGGGGCATTTGCATCGCCCCCAAACCATTAAACGTGCCAAAACGATTGCCCGCTATTCTGGATCTCCACTTGCATACAGCTTTTCTGAAGCAGGCTACGCCAAATCAGTCACCATTGTGGATGCAAAACCGAATGAAACAGCAAGCTGGAAAGAAGTGTTTTTATCAAGCGGTAAACCACTTATGAAGTGGAAGGCGACTGAAGGACTGAGCCAAGTACACAGTTGGCTGGATGAAAAGCGGGATCTTCAAGCCTGGATTGATTTAGAGATTCACTTAACAGATCAGCTGTCGATCGAACAAATTCATCAGCTTAGAAAACAGCATAGTGGATTTGTCCATATTAGACCAAAGTTTAAAGAGTTACAGCAAAAAGAAGAACAAAAACAAGTGGAAAAGCTCTCGATTGAAGAGCGGTTCGTGAAATTTTATGAGCGTCAGACAGGTGGAGGTCTACCTGATGAAAAAACCGTCAAGCTATTTTTAGAGCTTGCCAATGACATGCAAGAGGAGGAAGCGAATTGAAGCCGATCACGCTAACCATTAAAGGACTTCATAGCTTCAGAGAAGAGCAAACCATTGACTTTAGCTCCTTATGTGATGCAGGTGTGTTTGGTATTTTTGGACCGACTGGAAGCGGAAAATCGTCCATATTAGATGCCATGACACTCGCACTCTATGGCAAGGTCGAACGTGCACTCAATAATACGCATGGTATTTTGAACCAAGCTGAAGAAAAGCTGTCTGTCTCCTTTACGTTCGCTTTGCAAAGGGAACACCATATTTCTTATAAAGTGGAACGTGCCTTTAAACGGGCAGATGAAATGAAGGTTAGAACGACGTTATGCCGATTGATTGAAATTGGTGATACGCAGACAGTTCTTGCAGATAAAGCAAGTGAGGTCAATCGTAAAATAGAAGAATTACTTGGTTTAACCATTGACGATTTTACGAGAGCGGTTGTTTTACCCCAAGGAAAGTTTGCGGAATTCCTTTCATTGAAAGGAGCCGACAGACGCCAAATGCTGCAGCGCTTGTTTAATTTGGAGAAATATGGTGATCAGCTCGTCAAACGTTTACGCGCAAAGGCTCAAAATCACTATGGACAGAAAAACGAACTGCTGGCTGAACTGACTGGATTAGGAGAAGCTGGTCCAGAGGCATTAGCGAAAGCTAAAGAAGCAGCTGCGCAGGCGCAAGCTATTTTTCTTGAGAAAAAACAAACGCGGGACGAAGCGTTCACTACTTTTACAAAAGCGCAAGCCATCTGGCAGTATCAAAAGGAACAAGAAGCGTACGAGAAGGAACAAAACAAACTCAATCTACTGGCACCAACGATGGAAGAGAAAAAGAATCAACTTCGCATTGCAGAGCAGGCAGAGACATTAAAGCCTTATGCGGATGCATTAACAAAGTCTGAAAAGCAGCTCTCTCAAGCATCAAAAGAGAAGCAGGAAGCAGAAAAACATTTACTTCATCAACGAACGATCTATGATCAAATGACGCAGGAGTATGAGCAAACGCGGCAAAAGAAAATGGAAAATGAGCCAGAGCTTCTTCAAAAGAAAGAGCAGCTGATTCAATTAAAAGAAATTGAACGAAAAAAAGAAACAGCTCTTCAGGAAAAGACCGTACTAGAGCAGCAAAACCATGAAAAAGCGCAGCAATTGACTCAAAAAAAAGCGGAAGCCGAAAACCTGCAATCTTTATTAGAGCGTGCGCTTGCGAAACAAACACAGTTGAAGCATGAGCTGGAACAATTACAAGTCTCTGTCAAAGAGCGGAAACTTGTACAAGACGCACTTCGTTTCAGTGAAAATGTTCAAAGAATGAATGTGAGCATTCAAAAGGAAGAACAAAAGATTGAGGAGCTAAGACAGCGTTCAGCACAGGCGACACAATCATATGAAAAGCTTCAAAAACAGCAAAAAGATCATCATGAAAAAATAAATCAATCGTTTCAAGCGATAGAACAATTGTATTTTTATGTATGTGAATTTGAACGAGGTCTTACAGAATGGAGTCATAAAGAGCAGGACAAAAAACAAGAAAAATTAAAACAGCGTGATGTTGTCAGATCGGCAGAATTAAGAAAAGAATTAGCGGCAGAGCTAGTAGACGGTGAACCATGTCCTGTTTGTGGATCGATTCATCATGATCCAAATGCTGTGATAGACAATGACCATGAAGAAACGGTTGCCCAAATTGATGAATGGATTGTAAAAATGGATAAAGAGCTCAAGCTGGCAGAGGAATATGCTAGAGACATGTTTGCTGCAAAGCAGCTGCTTGAAACGCATGCCAATCAATTAGTTAAACAGTTCTCCTTTTTATCTCAAAAAGCCCCCGATTCGGAAGTAGCTGCAGCAGTAGAAGCAGTACAGAATCCGCAGTCTTTGTACCAGCTGATTCAAGAATGGAAAGGTGTAAAACAAGATATTCAAGCAATCGAAAGCAAACGAGCTCGTTTAATGGACGTCACTTATGATCAAGCGGCAGAAATGAGCAAAGTAAAAGATCAACTGACATTTGAGCAGCAGCGCATACAAGAACTAGACATGCTGATCAAGGAGCTTCGGTCTGAGCTTTCCGAACAACTGACGCAATTTGAACAGACCTTTCCTCACCTGACAATCAACCAAGTGCAGGAAATGCAGCAACAAATTGACGAAAAGGATCAACAAGCGGAAGGTTATCAAGAGCGTATTGAGAAGAGTATTTCTTTTCTAGAGGAAAAACAGCAGGCAAAAGAGCATCTGCAAACAGCCATATACGATCTAGAGAAGGAACTCGATAAGCTGGCGCATCAGCTGGGAAGCCAGCAGCACCTGATCGATCAATATGAAACAGATCTACAGCGATATCCTTTAAAAGCCGCTTCTCTTTCTGATGAACTGGACGAAGTTCAACAATCTCTTGCTCATCTAAATGAAAAAGAACAGCATTCGTACGAGCAATTAAAGCATGCACAGCAATTATTTAGTGAGGCGCAAAGCCATTTCTCAAGCAGTGAACGTCAGCTCCAAGAGGCTAAGCGGCGAAAACAAGAAGCTGAGGAAGCATGGCAAAAAGAAACAGGACCTACTCCTTTTGATCAGCCACAGGAGATTGAACCTGCTTTAATGGATCGATCTGTACGTCTTACAGTCAAACAGGAAATTGAGGAATTTGAGGATAAAAGAAAGCAATGTGCAGCAAACTTAAAGCGAATTTCTGAACTGTTAAAAGGTGAGTCGCTGGATGAAGACGAGTGGACAGACATTCAACTAAAAAAAGAAGCGGCAGAAAAAGCGCTTGAAGAAGCGACAGCGCTGAGTGGATCTGCACAAGAGCATCTGCGAGTGATTGAAACAAACCATCAGCGCTTTGCAAGCATTCATGAACGTCTTGAAGAATTGCAACAAGAAATTGACCGGCTGGATAAGCTTCAAACTGTGTTTAAAGGGAATACGTTTGTTGAGTTCCTAGCAGAAGAACAGCTAGAAAGTGTCAGCCGCGATGCTTCTCATCGTCTTGGGATTTTGACAAGACAAAGATATGCCATTGAAGTCGATTCAGAGGGCGGTTTTGTGATGCGGGATGATGCCAATGGAGGTGTCAGACGTCCGGTATCCAGCTTGTCTGGGGGAGAAACTTTCCTGACGTCTTTAGCACTTGCTCTTGCTCTGTCTGCACAAATTCAGCTGAGAGGTGAGTTCCCGTTGCAATTCTTCTTCTTAGATGAAGGATTTGGTACACTCGATCAAGACTTGTTAGATACGGTGATTACAGCATTAGAGAAGCTACAGTCTCAAAATTTGGCCGTTGGTGTGATCAGCCATGTGGAAGAATTAAAGATGAGACTGCCAAAGAAACTGATTGTCCACCCAGCAGATCCAAGCGGGAAAGGAACAACAGTCTCGATGGAATTAATGTAAAGTGAGGTGATCTCAGGTTGGCAAAGCAAACGATTGGATTATGTGAGCTGTGCGGAAGACAAGAGGTCGTCCTTACGGAACATCACTTGACCCCAAAAGAAGAGGGAGGGGCCTTTCTACCGACTACCTTCCTGTGTATCCCTTGCCATAAACAAGTACATGCTCTTTATACAAACCAGGAGCTTGCCGCACGTTTGAATACGCTGGATGCACTAAGACAAGATGAAAAGCTTGTTCCGTACATCAAATGGATTCGAAAGCAGCCGGCAAGCAAGCTGGTCAAAACAAAGAAATCAAGACAACGTAGAAAGAAATGAGCATAAAAAAGCGCTCCTCTAAATGAAATGAGTGTAGAGGAGCCGCTTTATGCATTGCCTACCATATTCTGATCATTTAAGTCAGGATCCACATAGTTGGTGGCGCTAATGCCATTATTTAAAATCAAGAAATCTCCGGTATTCCCCGCTCCAGAGCCTAAAGCAGATTTTGAAGAACTTTTAGGCGAAAGATAAAATGAGTCACCGACGTTTACGACGCCCCCAGAAATCGAGTTAATGTAAATGGGTCCGACAATTGCTGGCATAATCGACATCCTTTATTCGAAGTCATATCACCATCATATGCGCAGGTAGGTCCAATTGTGAGTTTGGCGGATGTTCGTCATTGTTGCTAAATAACTCTCGAATATGCTTCACTCGCGCAACGGCATTTATTCCGCACGTAGAGCCAATTTGATAGATAGACGAGGAAGAGACCCCTTCTACATGAATGGATGAAACTTTAATGAGAGGCTTTTCATGATAAAAGGCCGTTCTAACCGCTCGTTCTGGCAGCATCAATGGGATTGGTTCATAATACACTTCAAATTCTTTTGCATCTAGGTTTTTAGCTT
This sequence comes from Bacillus sp. FSL M7-0307, assembly GCF_038627835.1. NCBI lineage: Bacteria > Bacillati > Bacillota > Bacilli > Caryophanales > Bacillaceae > Bacillus > Bacillus sp. FSL M7-0307. Next base: position 1,061,615 of record NZ_CP152023.1, read on the forward strand.
CATTTCCATAAAACAAACTAATCGTTCGCTGAACAGCTAACACCTTCACGTTCGGACATAGCTCCTGTGTATCACCAATTTGAACAACACTCGCAATCCCGACAGAATTCACCTTCGAGAACTTCACTTGAGATGTGCGCTTAATCATTATCGAGGGGCTAGAGGAACAAACGGGCCAATAATTAATGATTCTGGCGGTGTATCGAAAATCGATGACAGCTGTACATGGTCCGTGTCCCCGATAATAAATAGGGAAGAGGACGATACCCCAACTACTTTAATGCTTCCGGTTTCGATGTTGCGGTTGACGACTGTGAAATTCATCCGTTTTCCTCTCCTTTCGTTTCATTTGGAATATGGGCTAAAAAGTGCTCGATTGCCCGTTTGACATCATGTTTCACATATTCAGCAATTTGCTCGGAACGTTGAAGCGGGGTCATATCTTCCCTTTGTGGCAGCTGCCCCGCATAATATTTGATTCTGCTGTCTATTTGTTTTCGAATGTCCTCAATGATATGGTGTTTGTTGCTTTCATCAAGCGAGCCTTCGTATCGCTGCTCTAGTTCTTCAAGAAGCTGTGGAGCTTCTTCATTTAAGAATGCATCGACAAGCTGGCGTGTTTGATTGAAAGATTGATCAGCCATTTCTTGCTGCATCATTCCAATTCCCGGGGTTGTTGTTTGGCCCACTTCAAAATTTTGAACACTATTTGGATCAGATGGATTGAGGCCGATATTTAATGTGCCTTCCAGCCGCTCGATTTTCAGTTGATCAAATTGATAATCAATCCGTTCAATCGTTGTTGTCGGTTTATCTTTGATCATTTGCATTTCCTGCTGAAGCTCGTTAAGCCTTTTTTCAAGCATCATGATTTGCTGTGTTTGCTTTTGAATGATGCCATACAATTGTGAAGCGTTGTTTTGATAGTCATACATATGCATACACCTCCGGGGATTGCAGATGAACTTATGTTGTTGGTGACTGAAGCGGTACAAAAGGTGCTGTGCTTGCGCCTTGAGATTCTTGAATTCCTTGTGTGCCTGCTGCGGCAGGTGCTGACTCTACGTAGCTTCCAGTGTTATACAGATTGGAGAGTGCCTTGATTGATCCAGCACTTCCGATTTGCAGAACGGATGAGTTACTCACAGACTCCACACGTAAGTAATTAATTTGTATCGCTTGATTAATATAGAAGTTCAACGGATTCTCACTCCTTACAAGTTACCAACAAGCGGTTGATCAATGACATCACTATCATACGTATTTGTCACACTTTTATAGTTGCTAATGCGTAATTGATCACCAGTGTTAAAACTGCCTGCGCCGGCAAACGTTTTAACCTGACTATTTGGAGAAATGGTGATGCAGTCTCCAACATGAACGACTCCGCTCGTTCCGACGGCATTTACTTTAAAGGCTCCAACAATAGCCGGCATAGCGGTGCACATCCTTTAGAAAAATAGGGCACTTCGTTTTTGGGCGTTTCACCATAGCTTATGATGGGTCTTTTAATATGTGATTGTCTTTTTGAAGAACTTTGATGAGAGGAATGAAGTGTATGGTTTACCCTTTATTCGAGCATTCTTTAGAGGTGGTTTTGATGCCTTTATTTAAGAGTGTGTCAAGCTCTTGACTGCACCTGATGGTTTCTTCGGCATTCATTCCGAATTTTTTTGCGGTCTCAATCAAATGTAATCTTTTTTGTTCAATTTCATAATTGATCATAACGGACGCCAACTCTCACATTTTTTATCAAATAGAAGGATATGGTTAGTATACCCTATTTTTCTATAAAAAAAGCTCTTTCGTCAATATGAGAACTAAAGTGACAAAATTCGAAAGTGTCTTTACAGGCGCGATGTCTCTTTTTTAATCTCAGTTTGTAAATAACGTCGTCTTTTGTTGATATACTGTCGGATTAATTCTCGCTCTGTACGCATCATGTCTTGTCGGTTTTTCGTATATGGATCATCTCCAATTCGCTGATCAATCGAAGCATGCCATGTCTCAATGATGGGGAGAAGCCGGTTTTCTAAAAAATGTGTATCTAGTACGTGCTGGAAAAGGGCATAATAGTCTCTTTTAAATGCAGGGATGTCTAGTAATCTAGCGGTTAATGTATTGAAACCGCTGACTGGAATATAATCAAACGCCATTTCTTCTCCGTGAATATCACGACCCCAAGTCGCATCATAATCCCAAGGCAGTACTTGAAACCTTCCTTGATCATTCACATAAAGCGCATAGTTATGAACAAAGCCATCAAAATTTTGGGTACACACGACACCAATGAGCCAGCGAAAATATTGTGTTACATCAAGGTACTGCTCAATCTTATTTGCAAACGTGTCGTCCCTTGCGGTGTTCAAAAAGTAAATAAATTCACTCAGCTGCTTGTCGTGTTCAGGAGTTCCCGTTTTTTTCTCATAACCGAGAAGAAGATGTTTTTTTGGCTTTTTATCAAATGAACTTAAAAGAGAGAAGTTGGCGTCATCATCTACAGCATAATAAATGCCGCCTCCATGCAGCTGTCGTTTTTGGAGGAACAGCTCATCTACAGATTCTATTTTTAAATAAATGCCTTCTTTTCTTCCATTAATGGTCAGAAACACATGAGAAGCGGACGGGCTGAAGACACCCATTTGTTCAAAGAAATAAAAAGACAGCCTGTTGCGAATGAAAGAAGGATCATTGTACTCTGCATTTAAGTGAAAAAGGGATTCGCCCTGTCTTTGCTTTGGTTTTCGATATTCAATTTGATAGGATTTTTTCTTGAGCTTTCGAATGTGTGATCCTCGGTATGAGGCATAAATATGTGACTTCGTTTGGCCGGTTTTCAGAATGGCCTCAACGGGTTCATCGTTCCATACGTCCTTTTTTAATTCCATGAGATCTTTTGGATGAATCCAGATATCCAGTTGTTTTAAAGGTTCTGTGTCCATGCGTTCATCACCCTCCTATATCTCCTCCACTATATGAAAATGAAGGAATGTCCTGTACCTGCTGATAGGTATTCATGGAGTTTTATAAGAAAGAGGCATTCGCCAAGAACACTTGTCTATCGAGTCTCGTAACATAAAGCAGAGAAGATAAACAGCTTTGTCTGTTTGTTTTGTCAGCACAGATTGGGAGGGGAATTGTTCGTGAGCACATTTGATCATTCTCATATTGAGCATGCAGTTGATTCACTTCGAAGTGAGGGGCGTGATCATCACTTAGATCGTGAACCTGAATCGGGACATTCACACAAATCATCTCGTTCTCGTCATTCAAATCGCCGTCACTGGTTCTTTGGTGGGGGAGGATGCCGTAAGTCACATCGTAGCAAAAAAAGCCATAAAAGCTATCGTTCTAAGAAAAGCTATCGCTCTAAAAAAAGTCGCTGCTCAAAGAAAAGTGTAAAGAGCGAGAAACCATGCAAAAGTAAAAAGTCGTACCGCAGCAAAAAGTCGTATAAAAGCAAAAAGTCATGCCGTAGCAAAAAGTCGTATAAAAGCAAAAAGTCATGCCGTAGCAAAAAGTCGTATAAAAGCAAAAAATCATACCGCAGTAAAAAGAGTAAACCAAAAAAATCATGCCGCAGCAAATACAGATCTCATCATAAGAAAAGCTGCCGTAAATCACACCGCAGCCATCGATCTAAACGTTCTCATCACCACAAACGGAGTCACTCTTGCCGAAGATGCGGAAAGAAAAAACATCATTCCCGCCATCAAGGAAATGTTGATCGTAAATGGGATCAAGGGAATATGTGGGAGTATCGACGCTACCGCTAAATGTCAGATCTTCATTTTTGAAACCCTTTTTAAAAGAGAGTATGATAAAAAAGGGTTTTTTTTATTTCGTAGAGAAATAAAAATGAGACATCATAATGTAGTGAAATGAAGATTGTGAGGGGAAGACATGAAGTTTTTTACAGGTGAGATACATAACAGATTGTTTATCGGGGTCGTCATTGATGATGAATGGGTAATGGACGTCAAAAAGGCAGAAGCAAAACTATTTGAGCTGGAGACATTGCCAAACTCTTTATCTGAATGCATTAACATGGGGGACAAGTTTGTCGAACACGTCAAACAGCTTCTTGATTGGGCGGAGAAAAAAGAAGAAGACCGCGGGTCTTATGTCTATCCGCTTTCGGACGTGACACTCCATGCACCGATTCCAAAACCAACGAAAAACATCATGTGTGTTGGGAAAAACTATCAAGATCACGTCATGGAAATGGGAAGTGCGGCAGATATTCCTAAAGACGTGATGATCTTTACAAAGGCGCCTACCTCTGTTGTAGGGCATGAAGCGGACATTCTTCTCCATGAAGATGTGACAAGTGAATTGGATTACGAAGGGGAGCTTGCCATTGTCATTGGCAAAACAGGAAAGAATATTGCTCCTGAAGAGGTCCGCGATTACATTTTCGGTTACACCATTTTAAATGATATAACGGCAAGAGATTTGCAGAAAAAACACAAACAATTTTTCATAGGAAAAAGCTTAGATACAACTTGTCCAATGGGACCTTATATCGTTCACAAGTCAGTGATCGAGGATCATGGAGCACTCCATGTGGAAACAAAGGTAAACGGAGAGGTTCGTCAGTCTGCCAGTACGGAATTAATGATCTTCCCAATTGAAGACATTGTGTCAACTCTTTCAAAAGGGATGACGCTGGAAGCGGGAGACATCATTGCAACAGGTACACCTTCTGGAGTCGGCAAAGGTTTTGAACCGCCAAAATTTTTAGCCTCAGGCGATCAGATTGAAGTAACAATTGAACCAATTGGGACGTTATCAAATCGCGTCAAATAAAGGCGTGTTGACACAGGATTGTCGCTTTGTGTTCGACTTATTTCGTGGTACGATGAGAAGGAAATTGTTCTGATAAAGGGGGAAATCACAAATGGGAACACATTTACATATTACAGCGTGGGTGCTAGGTATTATTTTATTTTTCGTTGCCTTTGCATTAGCAGGTAAAAACGATAAAGGCGCTAAAATTGTGCATATGATCGTAAGACTGTTCTACTTGATTATTATTGCAACAGGCGTAGAGCTGTATGTTCGCACAGGAATGAAAATCCCGGGTTACGGGGGCGAGTATGTTGGAAAAATGATACTTGGTATTCTTGTGATTGGTTTCATGGAAATGGTCCTTGTACGCAAGAAAAAAGGAAAATCGGTGACGGGTGTATTCATTGGTTTTATCGTGGTTGCCATTGTGACCATTCTTCTAGGCTTACGTCTGCCGATCGGTTTCCATATCTTTTAAGATAAAAAGGGCATTGCTTATCAAAAGCAGTGCCCTTTTTATGTGAGATCAAACTGAGACATCAGCCGGTGACCGTCAGATGTCGTCCATTCCAATTGAACTTGATTTGTACCCGAATGATGGTGGCATTGAAGGGCAAGTGATTGCATGTCTCCTGAAAACTGAAAAAAAGACACGCGATGAGAAGGATGGAAGGAAGAGAAGACACAATCATAGACGGAAAAGCCAAGCTGTTCTACATGGTCAATGATCTGATAAAAGACGCTTTCTGGTACGAACATAAGCAAATCAAGCCATCCTTTAGAAAGAGACGCTGTATATTGAATGCGTTCACCGCCTTTTACCTCCATCAACTTCCCATTATCACAAAGAACGACAGACCCGAGCAATTCTCCTTTTGTCCATCGATCCTTTTCTTTCAAACAGATCATAGAACTTTGAAGGCTTTCAGGCAGCATGATGTCTCCTTCTTCGTCTTCAATCAGACAATGACCGTTTTCCATCAGTAAGTACCCGTTACACCATTTTGGGTGGTTTTGCTGAAGATAGGTCATGCGGTTCTCCATTCGCAAAACCTCCTTTCCTCTTTCTTTTCTTACCAAATGAAGCTTGTCCTATACACAGGGGAAAAAAGGACAAATCAACTATCAAGGAGACGATGCATAAACTAAGAAAGGCTAAATGAGAACACTTGATGAAAAACGGATGGGAGCTGATGATGATGTGTGGAATAACAGGCTGGGCAGACTTTAAAAAGCAGCTCATCCAACAGGATCATGTAATCAATCAAATGACAGATACATTATCTAAACGAGGGCCGGATGATACAAATACGTGGAAAAGTGAGCACGTTCTTTTCGGCCATAAACGGTTAGCCGTTGTCGATGTTGAAGGCGGAAAGCAGCCGATGACATATACCCATCAACACCATGATTATACGGTGGTATACAATGGAGAACTCTATAACACGGAGGATATACGAAAAGAATTATTCAAAAGGGGGCACCGCTTTCTTGGGCATTCTGATACAGAGGTTCTTCTTCACGCCTATACAGAATGGAAGGAAGAGTGTGTGACCCATTTTAATGGAATTTTTGCATTTGTCATTTGGGATAGTGAGCGTGAATTATTATTTGCAGCGAGAGACCGGCTCGGTGTCAAGCCATTTTTCTATACAGAACGTCATCATTCCTTTTTGTTTGGTTCAGAAATCAAAGCACTTCTGGCTCATCCTGAGATGAAAGCCAAAGTCGATCATGAAGGCTTATCAGAAATTTTTGGCCTAGGGCCGTCTAGAACACCAGGGCAAGGCGTATTTAAAGGGGTGAAAGAGCTGAGGCCGGCACATGCCCTAACCTTTTCAAAAGATGGTTTGCGTGTGTGGAGGTACTGGAATGTCAAAAGCAAGCAGCATACAGACTCGCTTGATGACACCGCTCAGCACGTGAAGGAACTCTTTACGGATGCCGTTACAAGACAGCTCGTCTCTGATGTGCCTGTATGTACGTTTTTATCGGGCGGAGTGGATTCTAGTGCCATTACGGCCATTGCCGCCAAGCACTTTGAGAAAATAGGGAAAGCCCCGCTGCATACGTATTCCGTTGATTACGACGGAAATGATCAATTCTTTGAAGCAAGTCAATTCCAGCCCAATGCTGACGGGCCGTGGATTGATCGAATGACCAAAGCGTTTCAAACGAATCATCACAGCTGTATCATCGGGCAAAAAGAGCTGGCTTCTTATTTGAAAGAAGCGGTTGAAGTGCGAGATTTGCCGGGGATGGCAGATATTGATTCTTCCTTACTATGGTTCTGCCGAGAAATTAAAAAGGATTTTGTTGTTGGTTTATCAGGTGAATGTGCAGATGAAATTTTTGGAGGTTACCCATGGTTTCACATGGCAAGCGAAACCAATGGATTTCCGTGGATGAGATCAACGGAAGCACGCATTCAGCTTCTTCAAGACTCATGGCAAAAGAAATTATCACTGAAGGAATATGCGCAAAGCAAATATGAAGAAACCGTGGCAGAAACCCCTCTTTTAGATGGAGAAACCGGAGTAGATAAAGCCCGAAGAGAACTTTTTTACTTAAATATGATTTGGTTTATGACAACACTGCTGGATCGAAAAGATCGTATGAGCATGGGGGCGAGCCTTGAGGTACGTGTACCATTCGCAGATCATCGTCTTGTTGAGTATGTATGGAATATTCCTTGGGAAATGAAAATGTATGGAAATCGGGAAAAAGGGGTTTTGAGGAAAGCATTAGAGGGAATTTTACCGAATGAAGTGCTTTATCGCAAGAAGAGCCCTTATCCGAAAACACATCATCCTGCTTATACTCAGGCGGTAAAAGAGATGTTAACAGATTGTCTCGCGCAAAAGGATTCTGTGCTTCATGAATTTTTAGATCCACATCAATTAAAACAGCTGATTGAAACGGAAGGGGCTTCTTTCCAGGTCCCTTGGTATGGTCAGTTAATGAAAGGCCCACAGCTCATTGCCCATTTGGCACAGATTCATCATTGGTTTGAAACATATCGAATTGATATAGAAGCATAACAAAGGGTCGGCTTTCTTGCACTTGTTGAAAGGAAGTCGGCTTTTTTGATACATAACATGAGACTTTTAGAGCACATCAAAAGTTGAACTAACAGTTTTAATTTGTATAATTAACTTAAAGTGAATTAATTTGGAGGAAAAAGGATAATGAAAATCATTGTGATCGGAGCAGGACCAGGGGGACTTGCAGCAGCTATGATGTTGCAAAGCAAAGGACATGATGTTCATATATATGAAAAACAGTCCTTTGTTGGCGGACGTAACTCTAAGTTTCAACTTGGTGATTTCACGTTTGATACAGGTCCTACTTTTCTCAGTATGATTCATATTGCAGAGGAACTATTCACCTTTGCCGGTAAAAATCTCTATGATTATATAGATGTGATTGAATTAAAAGAAATGTATAGATTAATCTTTCAAGATGAGAAGCTTGATATGATTCGAGATCGAGACGAAATGTACAAACGACTAGAAGCCTTTGCACCTGGTGAGGGCGAAGGGTATGTACGTTTTATGAATGACACAAAACGAAAAATGGACCGCCTAACGCCGATTCTACAAAGTAAAATGGATCGTTTCCATCATTATTTGCGTCCAAAAGTCATAAAAGCACTTCCTCAGCTCTCATTAAATAAAAGCTTATATGATGTGCTGTCGGATTATTTCTCAAATGAATCAGTGAAATATGCCTTTACATTCCAATCAAAATATTTAGGGATGTCACCTTGGGAATGCCCAGGAGCGTTCTCAATTCTTTCCTTTATGGAGCATGACACAGGCGTTTATCATCCGAAAGGCGGAGTGAATCAGCTGTCAGAAGCGATGGCAAAGGCAGCTGTTGAATCTGGGGCTACCCTTCATCTATCAACTGGAGTTGAGAAGTTGCTGACGGAAGGCAGGAAAGTGAAGGGCATTCGCTTAGAAACTGGTGAAGAAATACAGGCAGATGAGGTCGTCGTAAATGGTGATTTTGCACACGTGATGACAAAGCTTGTAGAGCCGGGTCTTTTAAAGAAATATAGCGAGAAGAAACTGAAAAAGAAAAAATTCTCATGCTCCACCTTTATGCTGTACCTAGGTTTAGATACGATATATGATGAGCCGCATCATACCATCGTTTTTTCCGATGACTATGCGAAGTTCGTCAAAGAAATTACGAAAACCTTTGAGCTGCCGGATGATCCGTCCATTTATATTCAAAATGCAAGTGTGACAGATGATTCGCTTGCGCCAAAAGGCAAGTCCGCTCTTTATGTGTTAGCACCCGTTGCCAATAATCAAAGCGGTATTGACTGGGAAGCGCATCAAGAAGAATTTAGAGAGCTTGTGCTGGATACACTGGAGCGGAAAACGGGCTTTAAGAATATCAGGCAGCATATCGAAGTCGAGCGGATGATCACGCCGAAGCATTGGGAAGAAGAGCTGTACGTGTATGAAGGAGCTACATTTAACCTTGGTCACCAGTTGACGCAGATGATGGTACTCAGGCCGCATAATGAATTTGATGAGTTGAAACACTGCTGGCTCGTTGGTGGAGGAACCCACCCAGGGAGCGGATTGCCAACCATTTTAGAATCAGCGCGTATCACGACAAATGCGATTCTGTCAAAAGAGAAACATACGCACAAAAGAGTGCCACATGAAGAAAAGGGGAGCGCCTCATGAAAAAACATATATTGATTGCTGGCGGCGGTATTGGCGGAATGATCTCAGCTCTCTATTTAAAAAAAGCTGGACATGATGTCACCCTTGTTGAAAAAAATGAACGGCTCGGCGGGAGACTTGCTTTTGTACGTGAGAAAGGATATAAAGTAGATGAAGGTCCGACCATTGTCCTACTTCCTGATATGTTAAAAGGCATTTTACATGACGTAGGCATTGATGAAACATCTCTTGATCTCTTGCAGCTCGATCCGCTGTATACGATCCACTATCAAGATGGAACCTCCTACACGAAATACTCTGATACACGGCGACAACTAGAAGAAATCAAACGTGTATTTCCAAAGGAAGAACAGGGATATTTAAAATTTATGCAAGAAATGACGGATCGGTTTCAAGAAGGGCAGCAAGCTTTTCTAGAAAAATCATTTCATGAAAAACGAACCTTTTTTACAAAAGCGAACATGAAGATTTTAATGAAATTAAAAGCATATCGAACCGTTCAAAGTTCTCTCAAAAAATATTTTTCGGATGAGCGCCTCCGAGATGCATATGCACTTCAAACCCTCTATGTCGGAGGAAATCCGTATGAAGCATCTGCCATTTATTCGCTTGTTTCATATAGTGAGCACGCACATGGAATTTACTATTTAAAAGGCGGATATGCGAGTTTAGTAGATATATTGGAGAGACAGCTCTTAAAGACGGGTGTAAACATAAGAAAAAGTGAAGAAGTCGCACAACTTGAGTTTGAGGGGAAACGTGTGGTCAAGGCAAAAATAAATGATGAACACATAGCAGCTGATGCATTTGTGATGAACGGAGATTATCCAGCGGCGTTAAAACAGCTTGGTTTAGGTGAACAAGACCGGCGTAAATACGTTCCATCCTCCGGCTGCGTGATGGTGTATCTAGGGTTAAACAAAGTATACGATGAAGCACCTGTTCATCAATTTTTCATGGGAGAACACTTTGATCAGCATATGAGAGAGGTGTTCCAAACGAAAACGATACCTCAAGATCCATCATTTTATACGTTTAATCCATCGACCATCGATCCATCCCTTGCCCCAGAAGGCAGCAGTGTCCTATATATGCTCATTCCTGTTCCTTCAGGAGATCACATCAACTGGGAACAAGAGACAGACTTTGTGGATAAAATGGTGGAGCGTCTTGAGAAAAGAGGCTTTCCGCAGCTGCGAGAGGCGGTTGTCTGGCAAAAGGTGAGAACACCGAATGATTCAATGCGAGAAGGATTGTTTGAAGGCGGCAGCTTTGGCCTCGCTCCTAATTTGTTTCAATCAGGTGTGTTCCGCCCGCAAGTAAAGGTTGCAGAGGTAGACAATCTATATGCGGTAGGTGCTTCCATCCATCCCGGCGGCGGGGTACCGATCGTGATGCAAAGTGCAAAGCTCATGGCTTCTGTACTGCTTAAAGATCTGAACAACAGAAAGGAAGTGAAGCTAAGTGGTTGATGTGCAAACAGCATTGAAAATATGTGAAGAGACCATTCAAACCCATTCAAAAACGTTTTATCGTGCCTTTTCCATGCTGCCTAAAAAGAAAAGACAGGCTGTTTGGGCTGTTTATTCCTTTTGTAGGAGAGCGGATGACATTGTAGATGAGTCTCCTTCACCAAAGGAAGAACTGACGTCTTTTCAGGAGGCATTTGATCGTTTCTTGCTAGGAGAAGTAGATCGTGATGATCCAATGTGGGTGGCGCTGGAGTATACATTTCAACAGTTTCGTATGGATGAAGCCCCATTCCGTGACCTGCTGCGAGGACAGGAGATGGATTTAGAGCAGCATCGATATGAAACGTTAGATGAACTGCTCATCTATTCCTATCATGTCGCAAGTACAGTTGGATTAATGCTGCTTCCGATCATTGCACCGCGTAAAAAAGAACAGCTAAAAGAAGCAGCGATTTCCCTTGGGATTGGCATGCAGTTGACCAATATACTTCGAGACATTGGTGAGGATAAGGCGGAAAGGAACCGCATTTATTTGCCAAAACAAGTCATGGATCAATTTGGGTATACAGAGCAAGAATTACAAGAAGGGATCGTCAATCAAGCCTTCCAGCACGTATGGGAATATATTGCGTTTGAGGCAGAGGCGTACTATGAGGAATTTTTTGACCATCTCCATGAATTCCCACTTTATTCAAGGATACCGGTGAAAGCAGCTGCTCACTTTTATAAGGCTATTCTAGATAAAACTAGAGAAAACGAATACCGCGTCTTTACGAAGCGGTCATATATTTCAACACAAGAAAAAGCACTTATTTTAGAAGATATTACGTAATGAAAAGAAGACAAAGGGATAAAATAAAGTTCGTTTTAGCCCTTTGTCAACAATCTGAAAGGACTGCACCCGCAGTCCTTTTTATGTGGAAGTAAACCGATACTCCGTCCACACCCTTGAACGCCACCGCCTATACATAAAGATGCCTCTTACCCATTCATCCACGATAAAAGAAATCCAAACCCCGATCAGGCCCATCTCAAGTTGAATGCCTAATAAATAAGCGATCGGAAGGCCGATGCCCCACATTGAAATCATCGCCATATAGACTGGAAACTTCGCGTCACCAGCTGCCCGCAAGGAGTTGATGATGACCATATTAAAAGAACGTCCAGGCTCTAAAATAATCGTCAATATGAGGAGGAGGCTCGCGATTTGAATGATCTCACTGTTGCTAGTGAAAAAAGTAAGTAAATGCGTCGATGATAAAGATAAAGCAGTAGAAGAAAGAAGCGAGATGGCAATGGCCCAGTATAAGCTTTTCATGCATCTTCGATAGGCCGCATCAAATTCTTTCGCCCCGATCAGGCGCCCAATTAAGATTTGCGTTCCTTGGCTAATGGCGGCACCAAATAACATAATGAACATCATCAAATTCTGGGTATAGACTTTTGCTGCCAGTGCTTGCGTGCCCATAAATGTGATAAACAGCGTAATAATCATTTGAGAGCCATTATAAGAAAGCTGTTCTCCAGCAGAAGGAATGCCGATTTTTAGCAGTTTTTTTAAATGCGTTCGCTGGATGTAAAACATTTGCTTGAATGAAAACTGCAATCCAATTCGGTGTCGAACAATGAGGATCATGGCAGTTAGACCGATCAACCGTGCAAATGATGTGGAAAGAGCAACACCCATGACACCTAATACAGGGAAGCCAAATGGTCCGAAGATGACCAAATAATTACCAGCAACGTTTAACAGGTTCATACCGATGGTGACATACATCGTATCTCTCGTGAATCCATAGCTTTTTAAAATAGCACTATAGGTCATAATGAGCGCCTGTATAAAAGAAAGCAGGCCGACAATCTGTAAAAAGACGGTTGCATCTGGCATTAGCTCGCTTGATAATCCCATCATATGCAGGATGGGCACGGCTAACACAAACATAAGAAGACTGATCACAAAGCTAATGAGGAAGTTGGTGCCTAGTGATACATAGGCAACTTGGGTCGCTTCCTGCTTGCGGCCCGCTCCTAAAAGCTGCGCAATGACAATCGTCGTCCCAGTCGTAATGAAGCTGAACATCACAATCAATAGATTTAATAGCTGATTACTAACCCCTACTGCGGCAACACTATTGTCAGAATACTGGCTGAGCATCAGTGTATCTGCGCTGCCCATCAGCATATATAAAGAGATTTCGATAAAAATAGGCCAAGTTAATGCAAATAATGAAGGGTGGGATTTTTCACTTTTGGCTTGAACCTTTTGTATTGTCAGTGCTTGTGGTTTCATCACATCGCCTTCTTTCGTATAAATCCGATTTATAGTGTACCTTGCATCGACTATAATAAGAAGAGATGAAACCGAAACTTATTGGAGAAATCCGACTTCATAAGGGGATGAATATGGGTCCGTTTATTACATTTACTGTACCGCCATTTCCAGTCTATATTGCTTCAGGCAAAGGTGTATTCCATCCAGGAGAACGACATATCTCCAGAATTTTCACCGTATTTGATCTTCTTTATGTCACGAAAGGGGAACTATGGATCACAGAAGACGAGGTGCCTCATCACGTAAAAGAGGGAGAATATATCATCTTATCACCGGGACTTGCCCATGGTGGACATCTGCCATGCAAAGAAGAAACACTTTATGAGTGGCTGCATTTCTCAATTGATCCATTTGAGTTTACAGATCGGCCGAGAGAACACTGGTTTGACATGAAGCAAAATCAAGCCACTTTTGAAAAAGCAGCAAGCTATGAATTTCGTCTGCCCCGAAAAGGAAAAGTGAAAGGGGGAAGCGTGCTACAGAAGCATCTTTTAGCGATGCGCGCTTTAAATGATGATGCGTCTGAACTTCAGCTCAAAAAGCAGCTTCAATTTGAGGAAATGCTCATCCATTTACAAAAAGAAGCATTTCATATTCCAAGTGCAAAGGAGACTGTCGCTTCAGAAGTGGTTTACTATCTTGAACGTCATTTTACGCAAAAATTACAGATGGAGAAGCTGGCAGAGATTCTTCATTATCATCCTGATTACATGACAAGGTGCATGCAGACCGTGTACGGACTGACGCCGAGCCAGTACATCAATCGACTCAAAATCGAAAAAGCCAAAAGCCTGCTTGCTTCAACGAATGAAAAAATAGCTCTCATTGCAGAACATGTAGGCATTGATGACCCTACTTATTTTTCAAAGCTGTTTCGGCAAAATGAAGGCATGACGCCTATCGAGTATCGTCATCTTGCTAAAAGAACGACAAAGTAAAGGAACGTGAACAGATGAAAGGAAAAAAAGAAGAGATTGTGAGCATACGTCCATTAGACGAAACCGATTTAGAAGTGGTATGGCATTTAAGGTTTAAAGCACCAGACCAGGCCTATCGAAAGTGGAATGCACCGTATTTTATTGAACATGACATATCGCTTGCTGCATTTAAAAAACGCTATTTACAGGATGAATCTGTCCTGCCAAAACTATTTGGCATTGATGTAGGAGGTGAATTAAAGGGCACAGTTTCTTATTATTGGGAGAATGAACGCACACGCTGGCTGGAGTGCGGGATTCTTATTTATGACTCACGTTTTTGGAATGGGGGCGTTGGAACAAAGGCATTGCGTCTATGGATCGATGAACTCTTTTCACACATCGATATCCCACGCATCGGTCTGACCACCTGGTCTGGAAATGAACGCATGATGCGTTGCGCAGAGAAATGCGGGTTTATCCTTGAGGGAAGACTGCGTAAGGTTCGTTACTATCAAGGGGAGTATTATGATTCGATGCGGTATGGCATGCTGAGAGAAGAATGGCAAAGCCTTCCACACCATTCATTTGAATAGTTATTTTTAAGATTAGGAAAAAAGTATAGTAAGATTAAATAAATTGAAAAAGAAGGGTGGCGGATGAATGTGAAATGGATTACAGGTTGGTTTGTATCCATATTAGTCGCAATCTACCTATTCGTTGATGCACCAAAACACGGGAAAAATAAATGGTTATGGGCCATCTTAGGCCTTTTACTCGGGCTCTTTACACTTGGAATATATCTCATTCAAACAGGAAGAAAAGGGTTGGGCTGGACAGTACTGATTGTGTCCATTTTCATCTATGCGATTGCCATCCTCGTCTTTGTCTTGTACTTCCTCATGCTGGTCTTCGGGTACTCCAACGCAAATTAGAGAGTACGGCTGCACATACATCATAGGTGATTTTTTTCACTTCAAGTTGCTACCGATTGATGGTTTGATGGCGCCATAGCATCATAAGGATAAAAGGTGTTGGGCTCAGGCATGATGATCCTCATGTTTAACCATCTTATTTTATCTCATGTGGCTCACTGTTTTGATCAAGTAAGTCCTTCATAAAGAAGGGCTTTTTTCTTTTATTTTTTGAGCAGGGACACCTGCAATGACAATCCGTTCTTCATGAAAGGAGCGATTCACTACAGCATTTGCTCCGATGGAAATATGATTCGCAATATAAATGTTTCCAAACAGTTTAGCGCCAGGGCCGATCCATACATGATCTCCGATGACGGGCACATCTTTTTCATGATGGTTTTGACCGATATTCACACCTTGATGAATATCACAAAACGCGCCGATTTTGGCATGCTTGTTCACAATCAACAGCCCAGTATGGTTGATTCTGAGCCCAGGTCCAAATACACCAATTGGGATATCAAAGCCAAGCTGCATGCCTTTCTTTTTATGTAAGTAACGATAAAACCATTTGCGTAACGTAGCACCGCTATTCGTATAGTACTCATATTTTCGTAAATATCTTTGATATTTCCAAATATCATCCCCAAGCCACTTTGGTCTTTTTCGATTGATGGCAAGTGCTTTCTGATCTTGTGCCAAGTAGTGGTGAAGGTCATGCTTCGTTAAAATCATCAGATCTCCCTCGATTCCCTTTCGTTTCAGAGAAATTATACCATCATAACCATTTATATCAAGATAAAATAACGTTCATTTTTTGTTTTACTACATTCATTTCATTCGGCCGTCCCGTATCAAACAAGGGAGCTACAACGCATAGAGCAAAAGAACCAGGAGAATTGATTTGTAATTTTTTTCAACACTTTTCATCATCAAACGTTATATCGCCTTATGGCTGTAGATGTTTGTAAAAAATACACGAAATTACTCGTTAAAAAGAGAATATAGCATTCATATGCTTTTAGAATCATCTTTTTGAATACAATTGACTTTCGTATCTTACATCCTCTAGGCTAGTAAATGAAAATGATAATCTTTATCAATTGGAGGAGTGTTTTATTATGTCCATCAAAACCGTTTCTAAAAATCAGCAATTTTTAGAGCAGCAAAGTCAAAGAGAATCTAATGCAAGGTCTTACCCGAGACGGTTCCCATTAGCCATGCAAAAAGCCGAAGGTATGATCGTGACAGATGCAGATGGTAGAGAATTTTATGACTGCCTAGCAGGTGCAGGAACACTTGCCCTTGGTCACAATCACCCGGTTGTTATAGATGCTATTGAACGTATGCTTCATGAAAAAAGACCGTTGCATACGCTGGACATCACTTCAGAGATTAAAGAAGAATTTGTGAATGAGATTTTTTCTCACTTGCCAGAGGAGTTTGCAAAAAGAGCGAAAATTCAATTTTGCGGACCAACTGGTGGTGATGCTATAGAAGCAGCAATTAAACTAGTCAAGACAGCGACGGGAAATCGTTCCATTCTATCATTCCACGGGGCATATCATGGTGCTACGCATGGCACGATGTCATTAAGCGGCAACTTATCGCCAAAGGAAAGAGTACAAGGATTAATGCCAGATGTTCACTTCCTGCCTTATCCATATGAATACCGCTGTCCATTTGGAATTGGCGGTAAAGACTCACATCGCATTTCCAGCTCTTATATTGAGCGTGTATTAAATGACCCTGAGAGTGGAATTCTCCCGCCAGCAGGCATGATCTTTGAAGCGGTGCAAGGGGAGGGCGGCTCCATCCCGGCATCAATTGAATGGATACAAGAAATGAGACGAATCACAAAAGAAAAAGGAATTCCACTGATTATTGACGAGGTTCAATCAGGCATCGGCCGAACTGGTAAGATGTTTGCCTTTGAACATGCTGGTATTGTGCCAGATGTCATTGTGTTATCAAAAGCAATTGGGGGAAGCCTTCCGCTATCCGTTGTGATTTATGACAAAGACTTAGATCAATGGAATCCAGGTGCACACATTGGCACGTTTAGAGGAAATCAAATGGCGATGGCAGCTGGAACTGCTACGCTTAAATATATAAAAGAAACCAATCTGCTTGATCATGTAGAAGCGCTTGGTCAGCGTATGCAGGCCAATCTAAAAGACATTCAAAAACAAGTGCCTGCTCTCGGTGATGTGCGAGGAAGAGGATTAATGATTGGTGTTGAAGTTGTGAATCCAGATGAGAAACAGGATGTGGACGGCAGTTATCCAGCAAATCCAGAGCTAGCCAGTCTCATTCAAAAGAATTGTTTCGATAAAGGCTTAATTGTGGAGACAGGAGGCCGTTTTGGAAGTGTGATTCGATTCTTACCGCCTTTGATCATGACAGAAGAACAGCTTGAAAAAGTCATCACGATTTTTAAAGAGGCAGTTTACGATGCAGTCAACTAAACCATCTGTCGATTCATTATTTATTCAACAAAGCCAGCTTGGGAGGGAGTCCTTCCAAGCGGCTCTCTACACATCCATCGACAGTTTACTGGCAGAGTGGCAAACAAGCAGAGGACCGTATAGCGGAATATTGCCTGGGAAATTAGCGACTCATGTCGAATCGTTATTCCAGATTCAACCGGCTGGTGAATCCATTGAGTCTGTTTTTCAAGATATAAAAAATCACCTTTTACCGCATTTGGTTGATGTGTCACATCCTAAATGCCTGGCACATTTGCATTGCCCGCCTCTTATCCCTGCTTTGGCAGCAGAGGTGATCGTAAGTTCCTTTAACCAATCAATGGATTCCTTTGATCAAAGCGGCATTGCATCTTTGGTTGAGGAGGAAATTCTCAAGTGGTTATGTGAAAAGTTTTCTTATGGAGAACGAGCAGATGGGACCTTTACGAGCGGTGGAACCCAATCTAACTACATGGGACTGCTTTTAGCAAGAGATGCATTTTGCGAAAACACTTGGCAATGGAATGTACAGCAGAAAGGGTTGCCGAGCGAGGCAAACCGTATGCGGATTCTTTGCTCCAAGAATGCCCACTTCACTGTGAAAAAATCAGCATCTCAGCTAGGTTTAGGTGAGCAGGCTGTTGTGTTAGTTGAGACAGACGAACATCACCGAATGGACCTGCATGATTTGCAGAAGAAGCTTATGGAGCTTAAGGAGCAGGATTTGCTTCCATTTGCAGTCGTGGCGACTTGCGGGACAACTGATTTTGGCAGTATTGATCCTGTACGTGACATATATGACATGGTGAAGCCTTTCGGTTTGTGGATTCATGCAGATGCTGCCTATGGAGGAGCGCTTGTATTAAGCAAAACGTTCCGAGGAAAATTAGATGGCATCGAGCTTGCTGATTCGATCACGATCGACTTTCATAAGCAATTTTATCAGCCGATCTCCTGCGGGGCATTTCTACTAAAGGATAAAAGACATTTTGGTTTGATTGATTACCATGCAGATTATCTCAATCCAAAGGAAGATGAACTGGAAGGCATTCTGCATCTCGTGAATAAATCTGTTCAGACGACGCGCCGGTTTGATGCGCTAAAACTCCTTCTCTCTCTGCGTATGATTGGAGAAGAAGGATTTGCAAGTATCATTGACCATACCATCCATTTTGCGAAAGATGTGGCTACGTTGATTGAGAAAAATGAGCATCTTGAGGTGATCAATCCTGATCCACAAATCAATGCAGTCGTGTTCCGTTTTATGGATGATCATCAAGCAGATGACATCAATAAAATCATTCATCGCACACTTTTCCAAACAGGAACGGCTGTCGTAGCAAAAACAGTAGCCGATGGTCAAACATGCTTAAAATTCACTTTGTTAAATCCGAGAACGACTATTACACATATTGAGGAAATCCTTTCTGACATTGTTGATATCGGGATCGCTCATATTCAATCCGGGAGGGTACTACGTTGAGTCAATATAAACAAATGGCTGAAAATGCAACGATGCAAAGCTTTTTAAACTGTTTTTTACGTGAAACAGGAATTGATCGATCTGCAAAGAAAGAGACAAAAGCAGACGGCTCACTTGTATTTGTAGCAGCATTAGCAAAACAAGATCTTGAGCTTGTCATTCCGATTCGATATTTTTCGCCTGTAGGCCGTCATCTCTTTGATTTTCCCGTTCGTTTTCGCCCGCAAGGCAGTGAGCAACAGGGAACGATCGTCGATTATACAACACTTGTTGCTTTATGTTCAAAGGAACTTCTCATTGAATACGGCCGCACAGATGCAGAGGATGAGTTCATGCTTCGCATCATTTTAAGCTGCCGGAATATTGAACGATTCATCAGAGAGAGAGAAAGTGATCGGGCAGCTCTTTCTTCAGCTGATTTTGAATATATCGAAGCGGAGCAGTCACTCCTTCTTGGGCATTTAACGCATCCTACACCAAAAAGCAGACAAGGAATGACAGAAGAGGAGGAAGCTATTTATTCTCCTGAGCTGAAAGGCTCTTTCCAGCTTCATTACTTTAAAGCACATCCGTCAATTGTGCTTCAGGATTCTTCAATTTCACAGTCTGCGGCAAGCCTCATGTTTGAGGAGCTCATGCGCCAGATGCCAGAAGAAAAAGAGAGACTGACGACGTTAACAGAAGGCGGTCAATATGTCCTGATTCCGATTCATCCGCTGCAAGTCCAAGTAGTGATGGAGAAAGCGTTCGTCAAGCGTTATATAGAGGACGGAAAGCTGGCGTATTTAGGGCCGCTAGGGTCTGAATACACAGCGACATCTTCCTTTAGAACGGTCTATCAAAAAGACTCTGCGTACATGCTCAAATTCTCTGTCCCTGTAAAGATCACAAACTCTTTACGCGTTAACAAACAAAAGGAACTTGATCGCGGAGTTGAGATGTCTCGTATCTTAAAAACAGAATTAGGCGTTTCTTTATATGACAAATTTTCTGGATTCCGTGTGATTGAAGATCCTGCGTATCTATCTATTCAAGGGGATGAGGCGGAATCTGGCTTTGAAGTCGTCATTCGTCAAAATCCATTTTTGCATCATGAAAAAGGGGCAAGCTTAATTGCAGGGCTATGTCAGGATCATGCATACGGAGAAAAATCACGCCTTTCAGGCATTATTCATGAATTAGCAGACGCTGAAGGCAGATCAACAGAAGATGTCAGCCGTGATTGGTTCACACAATATTTATCGATTTCGTTAGAGCCGATGCTTTGGTTGTTTGAAACGTATGGTCTTGCCCTTGAAGCCCATCAGCAAAATGCTGTCGTACAGCTAAAGAATGGATATCCGCACACATTCTATTATCGTGACAATCAAGGCTACTATTATAGCGAATCGAAAAAGGATCAGCTTGCGAAGCTTGTTCAAAACTTAAGCGTCAGAAGTGAAACTATTTGTGCAGACGATGTAGCGGTTGAGAGACTGCGTTACTATTTCTTCTTTAATCATTTGTTTGGTCTTGTGAATGGTTTTGGTACAGAGGGGCTTGCACAAGAAGAAGATTTATTAGCCCTGATTAGAGACACACTGATTGCGCATGAAGAGACATATGGTGCATCTGAGCTGACGAACAGTCTTCTCCGGTCACAGGAGCTGCCTTCAAAAGCGAACTTACTCACTCGGTTTGAAGATATGGATGAGCTGACAGGTTCTTTAGAAACTCAATCCAGGTACACGTCTGTATTGAATCCGCTCTTTTTACATGAGGAGGCGCTGATTGGATGAGGCATCGAATTGGGTTCATTCGCGCTGAATATGAACGGGACGTCCAGCTTGTCCACAAGTGGATGCAAGAAGAGTATGTCCACCCATTTTGGCATTTGAATATTCCATTTCCTGCTTTTGAAAAGCACTTTTATCAGGCCATTCATGATCCGCATCAAACCCTTTATTTAGGAACCATTGATGGCACGCCGATGAGCTATTTTGAAGCATACAATGTGAAAGGGGATATCATTGAATCGTACTATCAGCCTTCTCCGCATGATCAAGGCATTCACCTGTTAATTGGAGAGCCAGATTATGTAGGGAAAGGATTTGCGGCTCCGCTGCTTCAAGCCATGACAGCATTTCAGTTTGAGCAGAACAAACGAACAGAAAAAATCGTGGCTGAGCCAGATATTCGGAACGAAAAAATGATTCATGTCTTTGAAAAGTGTGGATTCGAACGTGTGAAACCAGTCACTTTACCAGATAAAACAGGTCTTTTAATGTTTTGTCATCGAGATCGATTTGAAAGGAAGTATAACCATGACGCGGTTCAACAAGCAAAATAATGTAGTGGATGTCATTGGGATTGGCATTGGACCATTTAACCTAGGGCTTGCTGCATTATCTGAAGAAGTAAACGAAATTGACGCTTTGTTTTTTGAAAGAAGTGAAGCGTTCCACTGGCATCCAGGTATGCTCATTGAAGGGACAACACTTCAAGTCCCCTTTTTAGCGGATCTTGTCAGTATGGCGGATGTGAAAAGCAAATATAGCTTTCTCAACTATTTGCAGGAACAAAACCGTTTGTATTCATTTTACTTTCTAGAAGACTTCCATATCCCGCGCAAGGAATATAGCCATTATTGCCGCTGGGTCGCGGATCAATTAGATTCTTGCCGATTTGGCATGAATGTCGAATCTGTCTCCATTGTTGAAAAAGCTGGAGAAAAACGATATGAAGTGCATGTCCGTCATGTGAAAGATCAAACGGTAGAGGTGTTTGAAAGTAAGCATCTTGTTTTAGGTATCGGCACACAGCCTGCGGTACCAGCACCTCTTCAGCCAGCTTTAGGGGATCGGGTGTTTCATTCTGCTGATTACTTGAAACGAAAGAAAGAAGGCTGTTTTAAAGGAAAATCCGTGACGGTCATCGGTTCTGGTCAAAGTGCGGCAGAAGTATTCTATGACATTTTATCAGACGATGAGGCGAAGGATATTCATTGGTTTACACGCTCTAAAGGGTTTTTCCCAATGGAATATTCAAATTTGGGTCTTGAGTATTTCTCTCCAGACTATATTGATTTCTTTTATGAGCTTCCGCAACCTAAAAAAGATGCGCTATTAAAGCAGCAAGATTTGCTGTATAAAGGCATCAGCTCAGCGATGATCCGAGATATTTATCACTTGCTTTATGAACGTTCTGCTTGCGGAGAGCAGCTGAACACCGTGCTGAAGGCGATGACGGAGGTCAATTTGATTGAGGAAACGAGGGACGGCTTATCGCTTTCATGCAATCAATGGGTCAAAGAGGAATCCTTTACGCATGAGACAGACATTGTCGTCTTGGCAACGGGCTATCAATCTGTATTACCGCCATTTATTGATCCGATTTCCCATCATATTCAGTGGGATCATCAAGGACGCTTCCAGGTTGAACGTGAATATCGATTGAAAACAAATACATTAGGTGAAAATGATATTTTTGTACAAAATGCAGAGCTTCATACACATGGAGTAGGCGCACCAGATTTAGGGCTAGGGGCATACCGAAACAGTGTCATTATCAATGAACTGGCTCGTCGACCTGTGTATCCACTTTATCAAAAGCATGTTTTCCAGACATTCGGTACACATAAACACGCAAATACATTTGAAGAAATCAAAGGGTAAGGAGGATGAACCGATGAGTGTACAAGATGAATTGAAAAAAGCGGTAAATCCTGCTGCTTGGAAAAAAGCAAACCAGCGAATGGTGGCAAAAATGCTGTCCGAATATATGTATGAGGATATGCTTCATCCCGTTCAGCTAGATCATCAGGATGGCATCGCCCAATACGAATTAATCATTCACGAACAGAAGAAATATCGTTATCTCGCAAAACCTCGTTTGTTTGATAGTTTTGATACGATTGCTGAATCGATCGAGTGCTGTCAAGACGGAACATGGACAAAGGATGTTAGTGCCATTGTGTTTTTACTAGACATTCAGCCAATCATCCCAATGTCTTCTGAAACAACTGGCCATCTGATCAAAGAGCTTCACCATACCTTGTTAGCTGATGTTCATTTGCTGTCGAAAAAAGCACTTCATGCAGATGAGCTAACGGATACAGATTACGCATGGATTGAAGGCGAGATGACTGGTCATCCTTGGATCGTCTATAACAAAGGGCGTATTGGATTCAGCTACGATGATTACTTAGCCTATGCACCTGAAAGGCAGGAATGTGTGCAGCTGTCTTGGATTGCTGTTCACCGAGAACTTGCGACATTCCATGCGGTCGATCATGAGAACTATGAGCACATCATTGCCAAAGAATTAGACGAAGTCACGATTCGTCAATTCCAACGTGTGTTAAAAGATGAAGGGCTGAATGCGGCTGATTATTATATGATGCCTGTTCATAAATGGCAGTGGACGCATATGATCATCCAGCATTTCCCCGAAGATTTGGCCATGCGCCGTATAGTGTATTTAGGAGAAGGGCTGGATCAATATATTCCACAGCAATCGATCAGAACCTTTACGAACATCTCAAATAAAGGCAAGCATCATATTAAACTGCCAATGAGTATTTTAAATACGCTAGTGTACCGGGGGCTCCCATCAGAACGTACAGTTATTGCGCCACGTATTACAGCGCATATTAAAGGAATTGCCGATCAAGACGCCTTTTTATCCGATGTATGCCGCGTGATTTTACCAGGTGAGAATGCGAGTATCAATGTTGATCATCCTTATTACAGCAAGCTACCTGGTGCGCCATATCAATACCTTGAAATGCTCGGGGTCATTTTTAGAGAAAGCATTTATACGTATTTAGATGAAGGGGAGAGCCCTGTTACGCTGGCGGCACTGACTTATGAGGATCATGAAGGCGAGCCTTATCTAAAGCAGCTCATTGAAAAATCGGGTCTGTCAGCAAAAGAATGGATGGCGTCATTCTTCCATGTTGTCATGCCGCCGCTTCTGCACTTTATGTATCAATATGGCACGGTGTTTTCACCGCACGGACAAAATACAATTCTTGTATTAAAAGATCACAAGCCGCATCGTTTGGCCATCAAAGATTTTGTTGATGATGTGAACATTAGTGATCAACCGCTGCCTGAATTGGCTTCATTAGAAGAAGATCTAAAGGAAGTGCTGCGTAGTGAGCCGCCTGAGGGTCTTGTACAATTTATTTTTACAGGCCTGTTTATTTGCAATCTTCGTTACGTGTCAAACGTGTTAGACAATCACAATCTGTTAGATGAAACGACGCTTTGGCGCTTGCTTGCAGAAGAAATTCAGCAGTATCAAAAGCAATTTCCACAGCTAAAAGATCGTTTTGCTTTATTTGATCTATTCCAGCCTCAGCTGACAAAGCTTTGCTTAAACCGTAATCGCATGATTGATTATGGTTATGGAGATGGAGATGACCGGCCGCATGCATCAGAGCATGGCAAGGTCACAAATGCACTCGCTCAAGTTCTCTCATCCGTAGGCGAAAAGTAAAAAAGAAAAGCTGTAGACAACATCTGTCTACAGCTTTTTGATTTTTTAAGAAAATGCTTGTGAGGCCAGGAAATAGAGAAGCGCAGGATCGTTCTGCTTTTCGTTCCCGCGAATCATCATAAAATGTGCGACGTTTGTTTTCGTAAATCCTGCTTCTACAAGTGATGCATGCAGGCGTTCAGCTGTTTCTTCCTGCATATCTAAACGAAAGGCGCCAGAATAAGACGTGAGAAGTGATTGAATGAGTGATAGCGCCGTTTGTTCATCGTTTGCTGCAAGCGGGCCAATCATCAGATTAGCTGGTGTTTCCACACCAAACGCGAAACCGGTGATTTCGTGGTGTTCATCCTTTGCGATCAGTTTAAATGCTGCTCGCTCCATTCGCTTTATTAAGAAGTTTGATCGATTGGTCCCTGCGCCTTTTTCATCCAGTCTTTCAATAGACGGGAGGTGCGTTTCATCAGCGGGAAAAAGATGAATCTGATGTGACGCGTGAAGCGCACTAGGATTTGTTTTTTGTGCTTTGTATGTATGAATATAACCGGCTGTCTGAAAGCCGATTTTTTCATAAACTGGCTGTCCTTGTACAGTAGCCGTTAAAACGACAGGGACACTTGGATCACTATGACGAAGCAGTGTGTCAATCATTTGACGGGCAAGACCGAGGCCTCGATGTGTCTCAGATACAATGACCGCTCCAATTGATGCCACTCTGTCATATTGAAAAAGTCCTGCGCATGAAATGACTTGTCCGTCAGTTGTTGTAAAACCGGTAAAATGTCCATTTGTTAAAAGAGATGTGAGCTCTTCCGCATTGTAATCAGGCCAGTCGACCTCTTTTGACAATGCGACAAGATCTGGTATGTCATCAAGTGTTAAAGATCGTTGAATAACGTTTGGCAATACACGCAACTCCTTCTTCGATGATTTCTCTACATGTATCGTACCATAAGAACGCATAAGAAAAAGGAAAAGGGAGCACCTTTTCCTTTTGTATAGTTTAATAATTGAGGTCACGATTGTATTCATATTCAAAGGTGAGCTGTAAGTTCTTAATTGAGACAACGCCTACTTTGATTAACCGTCCACCGATTAATTGAGGAACCTCGGTTGCATTAAAAGAAACAAAAAAGCGGTCTTTTGCCGGCACTTGACTTGTTTTATAAGAAGAGATGTCAACTTTTTGACCGTTCCAAGGTACGTTCACTGTTCCGCCTTTTAAGGAAGAGACCGTGAATACATAATTATATGCATTTGTACTACCTTTTTCAGCTTCTAATGACAAGCCAGTGACAACGGCATCCTGCGGTAAGCTGCTTAAATCAAAAGAAGAATTGGGAGATCCGGCTTCATTGAAACTATTCAATGTGGCAGGTGATCCATATCGTTTCGTTGTACCTTTTTCAATACTTTTATCAAAGACAATACGATACATGTTGTCCTCTTCATTTAATAATTGCTTTGGTTTGACGGCTAAGTAGTAGTCAGTGCTTGCGGCAATTTTCGGCATATGGATGATTTCATTTTGGTTGTTTGTCCGCACAGAGGAAGACACGAGTGACCCGCTCTGATTGTAAAGATAAAGATCGAAATCATTTCCAGCTTTCACATTGACGAGTTTGATAGAAAAGCGGCCATCTGCTCCATCAAATTTAGAGCTGGTGAACCGATAAAAATCAATGTCATTCATAGAAGAGATACTACCTTCGTGATATAAATAGGTCTTGTTTAGATGAAGAGAGTGCTGTAAGAATTGAGCTTTGTCCATCGTATCATTGTTTGCATAATCACTGTCTGGATACAGATGCTCCAATTCTTCTGTATAATATGTTGTTTGTTTCGTAGACGTTTCACTTGCTTGAGCAGGTGATTGGAAAAGAGGGCTAGCGATAAAGAGGCCTGTAAGCAATAAAACCCCGATTTTCTTTTTGAACATGACAAACATCTCCTTTTAAGTAAATGACTTTCATTTGTAATATCGGTAAATAAACGTAATTTTTCATATTTATGTCATTTTTAATGATAAAAAGAACCTCCTGGAATGGAGGTTCTTTGTTAATGAACGTTAAAATATCGAGCTTCAGGGTGAGATACGACAATGGCTGAAACGGATGCTTCAGGCTCCATCATAAACCCTTCTGTGAGATGAATCCCGATTTTTTCTGGCTGCAGCAGGTGGAATAGTTTTTCTTGGTCTTCTAGATTAGGGCACGCTGGATAACCAAAGGAATAGCGCTGACCTTGATATTTGGCTTGGAATCGCTTCTCCATCGTGAAATCGACTGGGTCTGGGAATCCCCATTTATCACGAATTACTTGGTGCGTTCGTTCAGCCAATCCTTCTGCAAGCTCAAGTGCTAAAGCTTGGACAGCATGCATTTTTAAATAGTCGCCTTCTTGTTTAAATTGCTGCGCAACCTCTCGTATGCGGGCACCAGCCGTCACTGCAAATAAGGCGATATAATCTTTCTCGTTCTCTCCGTTTTTCCGCACATAATCAGAAATAGACCGGTACGGAAGTTTTTCCTGTCTTGGAAATTGGAATGTCTCAATGACGCGGTCAGGCGCTTCTGGATCATAGATATGCAGATCATTCCCATTTGAACTGGCAGGGAAGAATTGATAGACAAATGCAGGTGCAAACCAGTTTTTCTCTCTGCCTTCTTGAAGAAGATCTGTGATCAGTTGTTTTAACTCCAATGCTTTTGGATGCTGTTCAGCCAATAGCTTTTTGACCTTTCCTTTTAAGCCGAGGTGATGGCCGATCAGCATTTGCTCATTGACATAGGGCATAATGTGGTGCAAATCAATATCCCGTACATAATGGCGTTTCGTATTTTCTGGCGTGAAAATGGCTGCCTCCGGAAGTGTCGCACGTTTTTCTAGTAATTCAATCACGGCTTTTGGCTGCGTTGTTTCTTTTTCCTTATGGAGTGCTTCTTGGTCCTCTAAGGGTTTTGTTTGAAATTGAAGAGGATTCGCTCTTAATTCATTCGCTAAAGACAGGCCGTCCATTGCATCTTTGGCGTAAAGGACGGGGCCATCATATTGAGGCGAAATTTTCATCTTCGTAAACTTCCGTGAAAGCGCCGCGCCGCCTACCAAAATGGGAACAGAGATATTTGCTTTTTGTAAATCTTGAGCGGTCAAAACCATTTGCTGTGCTGATTTGACAAGTAAACCTGATAATCCAATCATATCTGGCTTTTCTTTTTGCACCGCTTCAATCAATGTTTGTGGGGTTACTTTGATTCCGAGATCGACCACGTGAAAGCCATTATTGCTTAAAATGATGTCGACCAGGTTTTTCCCTATATCATGGACATCTCCTTTGACGGTGGCGAGGAGAATCTTCCCTTTGCCGCTTGCGTCCTGCTTTTCCATATATTGCTCAAGGTATGAAACTGATGCTTTCATGACCTCAGCGGATTGAAGCACTTCAGCTACGATCAATTCGTTTTGATTAAAAAGCCGACCAACCTCTGACATTCCCTGCATTAATGGTCCATTGATGATATGAAGAGGTGATTCAAATTTTTCCAAAGCAAGGGCAAGGTCATCAATCAGTCCTTCTTTCGTCCCTTCGACGACATAGAGTGCCAGTCTTTCATCAAGCGATAAGGAGATCTTTGGTTTTTTCTCTGTTTTCTTTTTCCCGCGATAAAATTGTGTGAACTCAGCAAGGGTTTGATCATTTGTTTCATAAAGTAAAGTTTCAGCCAGCTTGATTTCTTCCTTTGGAATTGAAGCGAAGCGTTCAAGCTTTTCAGTATTCACGATGGCATAATCAAGCCCCGCTTTTACGCAGTGATACAAATAAACGGCATTCAATATTTCTCTGCCAACTGGCGGGAGTCCGAAAGACACGTTACTAATGCCTAAAATGGTGAGACATTCAGGCAGTGCTTTTTTGATTCGCTCAATGCCTTTAATCGTCTCTTCAGCAGCACCAATATACTGTTCGTCTCCAGTACCTACTGGAAAGACAAGAGGGTCAAAAATGATATCACTCGCAGGGATTCCATATTTTTTCGTGAGCAGGTCATGGGATCTTAAGGCAATCTCAAGTTTTCGATCTGCTGTGACGGCCATCCCTGTTTCATCGATTGTTCCAACAACAAGTGCGCCGCCATATAGCTTGACAAGCGGAAGAATCTCTTCAAAGCGCTCTTCTCCATCCTCTAAATTAATAGAATTAATAATGGCTTTTCCTTGAGAATACATGAGTGCTTTTTCGATGACATGTTTATCGGTTGAATCAATGACAAAAGGAGCTTTCACTTTTTTCATGGCTTCTTTTAAAAAGCCTTCCATGTCTGCTGTTTCATCACGATCAGGGTCTGCTAGACACACATCAATGACGTGAGCGCCATTTTTCACTTGAGCACGAGCAATTTCTGCTGCCTCTTCAAACTTTTGTTCTGCAATGAGCCGTTTGAATTTGCGTGAACCAATGACATTTGTGCGCTCACCAACAAAGAGGGGGCGCATCGCTTCTTCATAAATGAGGGGCTCGATTCCTGATACGGTATGCGGTGATGACTCATGCGTCATGCTGCGGGGCTGAAGCGGACGTACTTCATCTGACAATGCCTGAATATGTGCAGGCGTTGTACCGCAGCAGCCGCCGACGATATTTAACCAGCCTTCTTTTGCAAAAGCGGCAATTTTTTTAGCAAGCGAAGCAGGGGATTCGTGATATTGCCCTTCTTCATCTGGGAGACCAGCGTTTGGATAGCAGCTGACAGCCGATTTTGAGATGGAGGAGAGTGTACGGATATGGTCTGTCATAAATTCTGGACCAGTTGCACAGTTTAGACCGACGCTGATTGGTTTCATATGCTCAAGTGAGATATAAAAGGCTTCAATATCTTGGCCTGCAAGGGTAGTGCCCATCGGCTCAATCGTACCTGACACCATCAGTGGCAGCTCAATACCGGTCGCTTGAAAGGCTTCTTGAATGCCTTTAAATCCAGCTTTGACATTCAACATGTCTTGACTCGTTTCTAAAAGAAGAGCATCACATTTCCCATCAATCAGGGCGCGGGCTTGTTCTTCATAATTTGCAACGAGCTCTTCAAACGTTGTGCCGTCTGTTACGGATAATGTTTTTGTAGTGGGCCCCATTGCGCCTACAACAAAGCGGGGCCATTCTGGTGTGGACAAACGGTCTGCTTCACGCTTTGCCAGCTGAGCTGCTTTTACGTTCAATTCATAGGCGAGGTGGCCAAGTCCATATTCATCGAGAACGAGCTTCGTCGCGCCGAATGTATTTGTTTCGATTAAATCTGCACTTGCTTCAAGATATTGCCGGTGAATCGTGGAGATAATATGAGGGGCTGTGACGTTCAAATATTCGTTACAGCCCTCATACTCTTCTCCGCCGAAATCCTCTGCTGTGAGATCGGCGTTTTGAATCATTGTGCCCATTGCACCGTCAAGGACGAGGATGCGCTTTTTGAGCTGTTCAGTGATAGTTGGCATGGATGTTTGGCTCCTTTTCTTTCTGATGGATGTAAGTTGTCAGTTCTGCTGTTAAATCTGATCGAAGGAAAGGGGTAATTAAATAGATACCATTAAACAATTCACAGGCTGTATCTAATAAAGAACGGGCAATGGCTAATCCTTCTGTCCGCTGCTTTTCTTTATCTTCGCCTGCCTTGGCCATAATCTCACGAATCGAGTCAGACAATTTAATGCCGGGAATTTCATGATGAATAAACTCAGCATTTCGGCTGCTTGTCAGCGGCATAATACCGATGTAAATCGGTTTATCCAAATGTCGGCTTTCTTCATGAATCTTCACAAGCTGTTCCTCAGAGTATACAGGTTGTGAAATAAAATAATCGGCACCGTATTCGATTTTCTTCTCGAGGCGTTTGACCGCTTTATCAATATGACGGACATTTGGATTAAACGCGCCAGCCACTGAAAAATTGGTCTTTTTCCCGAGCGGCTTCCCAGAGAAAGATAGTCCCTCGTTAAATTGTTTGATCAGACGGATCAAATCAAAGGAGGTTAAATCATACACAGATGTCGCACCTGGGAAGTCTCCAATTTTAGACGGATCGCCTGTGATGGCTAAAATATCGGTTAGTCCAAGCGTGTCCAGTCCCATTAAGTGGGATTGGAGTCCAATCAAATTGCGATCACGACATGTGATATGGACAAGTGAACGCATATCAAGCTGCTGTTTTAATAAAGCGCCGCATGCCACATTGCTAATACGCGGGGTAGCTAGAGAGTTATCGGCCAGCGTGAGGGCATCAATGCCAGCACTTTTTAATTCGTTCGCTGCGACAAGGAATTTTTCAAAGTTCAGCTTCTTCGGCGGGTCCAGCTCGACGATAATCGAACGTTTTTTCACAGCCAGCTCGTCAAGACCTGGTTCTGTCCGTTGATCTTGGATGGAAATGATTTCTTCTTTTAATACTTTCACTTCTTTTTCGGTGATAGGTGCTAAATCTTTGACCGCCTCTGCCATGGCGCTTATATGCTGAGGGGTTGTTCCGCAGCAGCCTCCAATGATTCGTGCGCCCTGATTTCTAAACTCAAGTGCACTTTTTCGGAAATAATCATTATCTGTATCATAGACGAGTCTGCCTTCTTCAAGGGAGGGAAGACTGCTGTTTGGATAGACAGATAAATGCGAATTTTGCAAAAGTGGAACGCCTTCAAGTGCCTGAATCATATGATAAGGGCCCAGCCGGCAGTTAATGCCGACAACATCAGCGCCAAGTGAGGATAATTCAGATAAACCGTCTTTTAGCGGTGTACCGTCCTGCAATACACCTTGCTCATGCATGGAGACGTTCATGACAATCGGAAGCGCTGTTTCTTTGCGCGCTATCTCAAGCACGGCCTTTGCTTCTTCAATATCGTAATACGTTTCAAGCAGTAATCCATCAGGCTCTTCATTTAAAAGGATATAGAGCTGTTCTCTAAAGCTCCGTTTAATCTCGTCTAAAGAGTAGGCATTTTTGTTAAATGTTCGAATGCCGCCGATCGTTCCGAGGACATAAGCTGAGCCAGCGGCTGCTTTGGCAATTTGTACAGCTTTTGTGTTAATGCGTTTTGTTTCTTCCTCTAAGCCGTAGCGGGATAGTTTAATATAATTCGCACCGTATGTGTTCGTTTGAATAATGTCCGCTCCAGCTTGCACATATGCCTCGTGCACTCTTTTGACTTCATCTTCTTTTGATAAATTTAATTCTTCAAAGCAGCGGTCAATGCCATAAGAGTATAAAAGTGTTCCCATTGCTCCATCAGCAATCAGTATGCGATTTTGTAAGTCTTGTAATAGGCCCATTGGTTTCCTCCTTATTTCTATGTAACAAAAAAAGCCTTCTGATAAGAAGAAGACTTTTTGGCTGTATTGAAATTCTTCTCCTTATCTTCCAAGCAGTTGCTTGCTGGATTTAGCACCTTGGTCATAGAAAATAGATTTCTACTACACCGGTTGCTGAGGCTTCACAGGGCCAGTCCCTCTGCCTCTCTTGATAAGAAAGCGATATGAACATGTCAATGAATTGAACTTCCATCAACTGTATCGAAAAAATCGGAAATAATCAATGGAAAATTTGAAATTTATCGAAAATTTATAAATTGGACGTCAATCGGTAAATCTGCCTTGCGCATGAGCGCAATCACTTCTTGTAAATCATCTTTATTTTTTCCTGTCACACGCACTTGGTCATCTTGAAATTGCGACTTTACTTTTATACCAGATTGTTTGATCAAGGCATTGATCTTTTTGGCATTGTCCTTATCAATCCCGCTAATCAGCTTTGCACGCTGGCGAACGGTTCCACCCAGGGCATGTTCTGTTTTTCCGTAGTCAATGTTTTTAGTCGGTACGTTTCGTTTAATCAGTTTTGTCACAAGGACATCCTTTAGCTGCTCCAGCTTGAAGTCATCATCAGAAATGAGAACGAGTTCTTCTTTTTCTAGTGAAATATCACTTTTACTTCCTTTAAAATCATAACGGTTTTTAATTTCTTTCAGTGCTGCTTGAATGGCGTTTTGCACCTCTGGCAGCTCCACCTTCGATACAATATCAAATGAACTTTCTTTTGCCATCACATATGACCTCCAACTATAGATATTGCGTCTATTTTATCATGCCAATAGGGGAAGAAGAAACTTTATCGAAGAGAGTTCAGATGCATGCGGTATAATTCAAGTGCAGTTTGTCCACTTTAGCTAACAGAACTAGAGATGTTCATGATGACAGAAGTATAGTAGAATAAAGTGAATCAAAAGATGAACGAACGCTCTTTTAAGGGCAGATAGGAAGGAAGAGAACATGAGACCAGGTGAGCAACTGACCTTGCAAATAGATAACGAGATGGAATACGGCTACTTTTTAACAGATGGAGAAGATTCTGTCCTCCTACATCGCAGTGAGATGACAGAGGATATTGGAGATCGTGATGAAGTAGAGGTCTACTTATATGTAGATCATGAGGAAAGACTGGCAGCGACGATGAAAATTCCTAAAATCAATGCACATACATACGACTGGGTAGAAGTCGTAGACGTTGTAGAAGATATGGGTGCTTTTGTCGATATAGGTTTGTCAAAGGATGCACTTGTTGCAACTGAACACCTCCCGCCTTTTGAGGAAGCGTGGCCGAAAAAAGGCGACAAACTATACTGTATGCTCAAAGTGACAAGTTACGGGAGAATGTTCGCAAAACCAGCCACTGAAGATGTGATCAGTGAATTGTTTACTGAGGCGCCAGAAACGTTAATGAACAAAGAAATCACGGGGACAATTTATCGCTTAATTGCGACAGGTTCCTTTATGCTGACTGATACAGGGATTAGAGGATTTATCCATCGTACTGAGCGGAAAGAAGAACCAAGACTCGGATCGACCGTGACTGGACGCGTGATTGCAGTGAAAGAGGATGGAACTGTCAATGTGTCACTGCTTCCGAGAAAGCAGGATGCGTTATCAGTCGATGCAGAAGAAATCTTAACTTATATGAGAACGAGAAACGGTGCAATGCCTTACGGGGATAAAAGTGATCCAGAAGATATCCGGGAAAGATTTCAAATGAGCAAAGCAGCCTTCAAACGAGCACTAGGTCATCTGATGAAAAATGATCTTGTTTACCAAAAAGAAGGATGGACATACGAGAAAAAGTGAGCATTTGCTCACTTTTTTTATTTTTGTCATAAATAATGGTTTTTTTCAGTGAAAAAAGTCATGAAAAAAGCTGAAAATCCTTCACTTTATCATTGAAACAATGACTCTCAAATCCGATAAATAAGGGGTAAGGATGATAAAAGGAGTGTGTTTTTGGATGAAAGTGAAGATTTCATTACTTCTGATGGCAGCTATGATCATGGTGCTCGCCTCATGCAGCAATCAGCAGGGAGGACCACCGATATCAAATGCGAAGCATATTGGTGTCATGCTGACGGATGATGGTCTTGGTGATCAATCATTTAACGATTCATCATTTAAAGGATTAGAAAAAGCACGTGATGAGCTTGGCATTGAATTCGATTATAGAGAAATTGCAGAAACCGATACATATGAAAAAGGGCTGACCGAGCTTGTGAAAGATGGAAATGACCTGATCATCGGTGTAGGTTTCAGTATGCAAGAAGACTTAGAAAAGGTAGCGAAAAAATATCCGAAAAAGCAATTTTTACTCATTGATGCTGTGTCTGAACTGAAAAATGTCACATCAGTGACTTTTAAAGAAGAGCAGGGCAGCTATTTAGCGGGAGCACTTGCTGCCATGACAACAAAAAGTGATGTCATTGGTTTTGTTGGCGGAGTCGATGCAGAGGTTATCCACCGATTTGAACAAGGCTATCAAAAAGGTGCAAAATCAGTGAATCCGAACATCAAGATTGTATCCACGTATGCTGGCACATTTAGTGATGCAGGCAAAGGCAGTAAAATAGCGAAAGACATGATCAAAAAGAAAGCAGATGTTTTATATGCCGCAGCCGGTTATACGGGTGTTGGTGTATTAAAAGAAGCGCAAACGCAAGGCAAATATGCAATCGGTGTGGACAGTGATCAGTATTATACAGCTGAAAAAGCCGTTATTTCGTCTATGGTCAAAAAAGTCGATGAAGTCGTCTATCAATTCAGCGAACAGCTCGTCAAAAGCAGCAAAATCAAAAGCGGGCATATCGTTTATGACTTAAGTAATGACGGAATCGATATGGCAAGAATCCGGGTGCTCAAAGATGCTGAGAAATTAACCAAAAAATTAAATGGACTGAAGCAGACACTTCTGAAAGAAGAGGGGGCAGCATCATGAGCTTACGCATCAAAATTTTGCTCAACTCACTCATTTCACTTCTTTTAGCGGTTGGCGTAATTGCCTTTATTATTGTGAGTATGACAAAGATTCAGTCATCAAGCGAAACAGAAGTTCAAACCTTACTGAACGTACAAAAAACGAAGGCAAGCTTTGAAAGTGTCGAACAAGCCATGACCAATTATTCCATGACCCTTTCAGATGAACAGCTAGAGGTCGTTCAAAACGATATATCGACAGCGAAAAAACAGCTGCAAACGTTAAACAAAAACGCAGGAAATATGAACAAAGAAGCCCTAACACGGTTAAATTCAAAGTTTGACACATGGACGCAAGAAGCAAACAATGCCATTGGTGAAAAAAATGCCTCTGATGCCAGACGAGTGGCTGCCAGAATTGACGGTGTTTTAAACGACGTGCATACGATGAATAAAAGAGCACAAGAAGCGTATGAATACCATTTAGAGGAGGCGGCAGACAATGTGCAAAGGATCATTACAAGCGCATCTGTCGCAGCCCTCACGCTGATTGTCATCGCCGTCTTTTTAAATATTGGTTTAACGAGATCCATTGTGACACCAATCAAATCCCTTTCTTACCGGGCAAAACAGATTGCCGAAGGAAACCTCGCTGTAGAGCGGATGAACATCAAGCGTAAAGATGAAATCGGCGGATTAAATGAGTCGTTCAATCAAATGACGGATCAGCTGATTAGCTTGATTCAAGAAATCAGCCATGTCTCAAGCCAAGTAGAATCATTCTCGATTCAGCTAGATGATGAAAACAAAAAGCTTATGGAATCGGCCAATCAAGTGTCTGTATCGACAGACGAAATGGCAAATGGTTCACAAGCGATTTCAGAAGACCTTCAGCATGGCGTTAGTTTGATTGAGAAAATGGATTCACATGGCCGTAAGAATTCCGAAAGATCACATACAGTCATTCGTAGTACAGAGGATGCCATTGAAGCGGTAGAAAGCGGAAAGCACACGTTAACAGAAACAAAAGCAGCCATTGAAAAAAATACACGTGCGACGAGACAAATTGAAGAGTCTGCAGGAGAATTCACTCAGTACGCAAGTGGAATCTCCGCAATGGCCAAAACGGTTTCTGACATTGCGGACCAGACAAACCTCCTCTCACTCAATGCGGCGATTGAAGCGGCAAGAGCAGGAGAAGCAGGCAAAGGGTTTGCCGTCGTAGCGGACGAAATTCGTAAGCTGGCAGATGAATCGTCTCGTGCAACAAGACAAATTTTTGACATGGTGAGTCATATTGAAAAAGGCATTCAATCCATTAGCCAAACTGTACAAGAAGGGGTCAAGCTATCACTTCAGCAGCAAGATGCAATGGACAAAACCTCACACTCCTTTGAAGATATAGAAACAAAAGCACAACATATTAAGCAAGAAATGGCGGTCTTAAATGACCAAATTATTCAATCAACAGAGCTTGGCGGACAAGTGCTGCACTCGATTGAAAATATTAGTGCCGTTGTAGAAGAAACGGCAGCGGGCAGCGAAGAAATTTCTGCCTCGGCAAACGAACAACTGCAATCTTTCCATCAAATGAACAAACAAGTAGAAGAACTGATGAGTATGACGGCAAGGTTAAACGAAACCGTTCACCGATTTAAGCTATCATAAGAAAAGCACCCTTCCCGTGATGATTCAGGGAAGGGTGCTTTTTATGATGGGCTGCCTGTAAAGAAGATGGCAAGTGTGCTAGGGCCTGAGTGGGACCCGACAGCCGCGCCGATGACCTGGATGTCGATTTCTTTTGGATGAAATTCGGCTTCGATTAATTGTCTCATTTCTTCTGCAAGTGCAGGGTCATCTCCATGACTAATGCCAACAGTTTGGCTGGACCAGTCAGATCCGCGTTCTTTCATTAGCTCGATAATGCGTTTTAACAATTTTTTACGGCCACGAATTTTTTCAAGGGGTATCAGTTTTCCATCCTCAACGTGTAAAATGGGTTTAATACTTAACAATCCGCCAACAAATGCGGACGCTTTACTGATTCTTCCGCCTCTTGCTAAATACGATAAATCGTCTACAGTAAAAATATGTTGTAAAGATTCACAAAAATGCTTTACAGACGTTTCAATTTCTTGTATTGTATTTCCGTCAATGGCAAGTGATTGAGCGTGTTTGACAGCTAGTCCATAACCAAGTGAAGCACATTTAGAATCAATGATCCGCAAATCGAAATCAGGGTATTCTTCCTTCACTTCGTTTGCCATCATCACAGCGGTTTGGTATGTACCTGAAAGCTCTGATGAAAAGGCAACATAAATAGCCGATGTATGGGTTTGTGCTGCAGAAACAAAGGCTTCCTTTATCCGGTTCGGTGAAGCTTGTGATGTTTTTGGACTTGCACCTTGTCTCATCGCATCAAATACTTGTTTTGGTTCAATGGTAATCAAATCCTCAAATTCCTGCTCGCCGAGTAACACACGCAGCGGAATGAGTGTCATGTTTTGTTCATCATAATAAGAAAGAGGCAGATCAGCAGCACTGTCTGCTATGATATGAACGGTCATCAAAATCCCTTCTTTCTAAAAAAATCAACCATATTTTACATCTTTTTAGCCTAACTATATCATAGAAAATCATCTTTTCGTGTTCAAATTCTAAATTTTAGGGAAAACCATAGAGAGAATGGTAAGTGGAGGAATGACAACATGTTCATTGGAGAAGCAAAAAAACTCATCGTCGTCGTCATTGGTGCCTTACTCAATGCGATTGGGCTGAATTTATTTTTAATCCCTGCTGACGTATATGCAAGTGGTTTTACGGGGGTAGCCCAGCTGTTATCCAGTTTAATCGATCAATATGCACCGTTTTATTTATCAACAGGGATCCTGTTATTTATTTTAAACATTCCGGTCGGCATTTTAGGCTGGATGAAGGTTGGTCGTTCCTTTACTTTGTATAGCATTATTAGTGTGGTACTGACAACGATTTTCCTCGGCATTTTACCAGAGACAAGTGTTTCTGAAGATATTTTATTAAATGCTGTATTTGGCGGAGTCATTTCTGCACTTGGCATTGGGATTACACTGAAATATGGGGCATCTACAGGCGGCCTTGACATTATTGCGATGATTTTAGCGAAATGGAAAGACAAACCAGTCGGCACGTATTTCTTCATTTTAAACGGAATTATCATTTTTACAGCAGGATTGTTACAAGGTTGGGAGAAAGCTTTATATACCCTTGTCACATTATATGTGACGACTAGGGTAATTGATGCCATCCATACGAGACATGAAAAGCTGACCGCCATGATTGTGACAAAGAAAGCAGATGAAATCAAAGAAGCCATTTATGGAAAAATGGTCAGAGGGATTACGACTGTTCCGGCCAAAGGGGCATTTACCAATGAACAAAAAGAAATGATGGTCATTGTCATTACAAGGTATGAGCTGTATGAACTTGAACAAATTATAAAGGAAGTCGATCCAAAAGCCTTTACAAATATTGTTCAAACAACCAATATTCTTGGATTTTTCAGACGAGATTAAAAGGTGGGTAGAAGATGAAAAAAGGGTTAGTGCTTTTTCTCGTTCTATTGGTTTTAACAGCTTGTGGGCAACAAAAAAAGGATGAACCAGACAAGGAGGTATCCGGTCAAATGGGAGAAAAAACCGTTGTACTCACAGTAGACCCCGTCCAAAAAGGTTCTTCGGTTCAATTTAATATGTCACTAAAAAATGAATCGGATCGAGATATTGAATTCACGTTTAACACAAGCCAAAAATTCGAATTGAGTGTGTACGATGAAGATGGAAATGAAAAATACCGTTACTCGAAAGACCGTATGTTTACACAAGCGATCCAATCCTTTGTGCTGAAAGCAGATGAAACATATGACTTCCAAGATACGTGGTCAAACGGTGTGGAGCCGGGGACGTATGAAGCGGTCGTCACATTTAAAGGAAAAGCAGAAGGGCTAAAGCAAATCACTGAGAAGAAAACGTTCCAAGTGAAATAAGAGAATAAGAAAAGCTGTCCAGAAAATGGACAGCTTTTTTACCGTTAAAGATCATCAAGCAGGTCTTGGAACGTATGCAGCTGGTTTCTTTCTGCATCTGTCGAATTAGCAAATGCAGATGATACGGCGTTTTTCGCTCGCTGAACTGCTTGTTGACGCTCTAAACCAGATGGAAATGAAGAAGTAAGGGCTTCTTCAGTAAATGATTTGGCTTGATCAAAAAGTTCGTTTCTCACAATGAACCTCCAGAAGCATCAGTCTTCATATTTCCCCTGTCCTCCGCAGCTTCTTCAAGTGTGGAACGATACGGAAAACGTGCGTCATGCAGACTGTCTGAATCTTTACCTTGTTGTATAAAGCGTTTCGATTTGCTTCTTTTACCCATTCGGAATCCGCCCCTTTACACAAGCTGACAGGACAACCTGTCTAACGGTAGTATGCCCGCTTCGACCTGCTATGTATGAATGGAAAAATTAAAGCGAGAAGTAATTCGTTAGGAATTTTGCAATCCCATCTTGTTCATTCGTATCTGTCACTTCATTAGAGACACGTTTCACTGCATCAATCCCGTTGCCCATTGCAACCCCGCATCCAGCAAATTCAAGCATCTCTAAATCATTGTCTTCATCTCCGAATGCCACAATCCGCTCCTGAGGCACACCGTAATAATCACTGATCTTTTGCAGTCCAACGGCTTTGTTCATGCCTGTTTTAATGATTTCAATGACGTGCCACGGAGCAGCCCAGCGTCTGTGGTCAATCACTTCTGCATGAACATCTGTCAAATAGCTCCGGATCGCTCCGACGTCTTCTTCTTTTGCGTGAATTAAGACGCTAGTGACATTCTCTCCAAGATTGTTCCGAAGGTCTCCAACGGTCACTTTGTTTGCATTCATATTAAATATATCAATGAGCTTTTCATCATGATAATGGAAATACAAATCGTCTAGCACTTCAGCTAACACATTGTGTACTTTATATTCCTCACTAATATCCACAAGCTGTTTCACGACTTGAAGATCAAGTGATGTGTGAAATCTGCCCCATTTTTCATCAAGAGGATGATGGACAAACGCTCCATTAAAGTTCACAATCGGTGAATCGAGCTGCAATTGCTGATAATAAGGAGAGCTGGAACGAAATGGCCGGCCAGTTGAAATACAGACATGATGCCCGCTGTCTTTCACTTTTTGAATGACATCAAGTGTGCGTGCTGAAATCGTTTTATCGTCTTTTAATAACGTGCCATCCAGGTCAAGTGCGATTAGATAAGGTTTAGTCTCCATAAAATCTCCTTTGATCTGTAAGTAATAGGAGGCAGCTGGTGCGGGTGCCTCCACCTATAGTGTATCTTTATCACATCTTCGTTGTCTACATGTTAAAATAAACAAAGACGGGAATGATAAAGGAGGATTCATAGGCTGTGATCACCATTGATGAGCAAATGACGCACGATATTCCATTTTTACATATCGTAAAAGCTGAAAATAAAGATAAACCGCTGCCACTTGTATTTTTTATACATGGATTTACAAGTGCGCGCGAGCACAACTTACACTTCGCCTTTCATTTGGCGGAAAAAGGCATGAGAGTCATTTTGCCTGACTGTGCTTATCATGGTGTAAGGTCAGAAAACCTCAGCTTAGAGGAACTGGCATCAAAGTTTTGGGAAATCGTCCTGAACGAAATACGTGAAATCGATATCTTAAAAACATATTTTCAAGAAAAACAATTGATTGAAGCCGATCTAATAGGTGTTGCAGGTACATCTATGGGAGGGATTACGACCTTTGGTGCACTCGCAAAACATGATTGGATTAAAGCGGCAGTCAGCTTGATGGGCAGTCCGAAATATACGACATTCCTACAAGCACAAATTATGGACATGCGGCACAAAGGGTTGATGAAAGATATCACGGACGAAGAAGTCAATCAGCAATTAGACGCTCTGCGTCCTTATGATTTAACGCTGCAAACAGATCGACTAAACAAAAGACCGCTGTTATTCTGGCATGCAGAAAACGATCCAGTTGTCCCTTACAGACATGCAAAAGCTCTTTATGACGAGTTAGCAGAAACCCAATATAAAGAAGATCCGCACCTGATTCGTTTTATTACAGATGGACAGGCTGGCCATAAGGTCTCAAGACAAGCGATGTTTGAAACGATTGATTGGTTTGTGACACATCTGAAAAGCACAAACGTTTAGCCAAAAGGAAAAGTACGTTATACTAGTTGAAAAAGGAGTGGATATCATGGATGAAGCATTGAAAGAAAATATTTTAGGCGCCCTAGAACAGGTGATTGACCCTGAGTTAAACGTAGACATCGTCAACCTTGGACTTGTCTATGATGTCGATCTTGATGAGAATGGAAAAGCGGATATCACAATGACTTTAACATCAATGGGGTGTCCCCTTGCACCAGTTATCGTGGATGAAGTGAAAAAAGCATTAAGTGACTTGCCTGAAGTGAAAGAAACAGAAGTTCACATCGTCTGGAATCCACCTTGGACACGTGACAAAATGTCAAGATACGCAAAAATTGCGCTTGGTATTCAATAAGTAAATACGACCTGGTATGAGTTGAACTCATGCCAGGTTTTTTTATGAAAAATTAAGGTAGAGGAGGAGTATGGCTTGATATAATGGATGTAATTTTATAGAACGGAGTACCTATAATGAAACGAAAGTGGATATGGATCGTTCTTTTGATGGGATATGGCGCTGCCTTTTTTGCATCAGTCTCTATACGTGAAGGTCAAGCACACAAAAGACAAGGACTTGAGGCGTTTACAGATGTGAGTCACCTCATGCCGGTCAAAATAAAAAAAGTCGTGCAAGGAAAAGAAATAGAATCTTTAAAAGAAGTATTAGAAGAAGCAAAAGAGAAAAATCTGCCCATTTCAATCGCCGGAAAGCAGCATAGTATGGGCGGCCACACGTATTATGAAAATGGCATTGTACTAGACATGACGAAATTTCGCCGAATCGTATCATTTAATGAAAAAAAGAAGACCATTCGGGTCCAAAGCGGCGCCACATGGGATGATATTCAAAAATATGTGAACCCATATGGTCTTGCAGTAAAGGTGATGCAATCTCAAAACATCTTTACGATTGGTGGCTCGTTAAGTGCAAATGCACATGGACGTGACATTCGCTACGGCTCACTCATTGACACTGTGCGCTCTTTCACACTGTTAAAAGCAGATGGAGAGATCATCACAGTAAAGCCTAGCGATGATTTATTTACTGCTGTGATTGGAGGATACGGCTTATTCGGTGTCATTTTAGATGTTGAGCTTTCCTTAACAAAGGATGAATTATATAAAATGGAGACAACCTCTTTACACTTCGATGAATACACTGATTATTTTCAAAAGCATGTAAAGAACAATAAAGAAGTGCGCATGCATCTCGCAAGAATCTCTACAGCGAAAACAAATTTTTTGAAAGAGATGTATGTGACGAATTATTCGCTTACTTTTGATCAACAGATCGATCCATACCGCGAGCTCAAAGAAG
Source organism: Bacillus sp. FSL M7-0307 (assembly GCF_038627835.1). NCBI lineage: Bacteria > Bacillati > Bacillota > Bacilli > Caryophanales > Bacillaceae > Bacillus > Bacillus sp. FSL M7-0307. Next base: position 1,103,997 of record NZ_CP152023.1, read on the forward strand.
ATCAGCTCGTCATCCCTTTGAAATTTATGCTCGGCCTTTCGAGAAGATTTGATATGGGGAAAGATTTGCTATGGAACTTGCAAAAGAAGTATTTTCAAAGTCAAAATGACCAGCTGATCACAAGAAATAACGTGATGCGGTCTGATTCTGCTTTTTTAGAATATGAAAATGAGTCAGATACCGATGTGCTTCAAGAATACTTTGTTCCAGTTGATCGTTTTCGTGCGTATATCGATGACATGAGAAGCTTTTTACAACAGGAAGAATTGAATTTAATGAACATCACGATCCGCTACGTACAAAAAAATGAAAAAGCGGATCTCTCATATGCGAAAGAAGATATGTTTGCACTTGTTTTGTTAGTGAATTATGGTTTTGAGAAAGAAGAGAAGGCAGAAGCGGAGCGGGTCATCCGGCAAATGACAGATATCACCTTGCGGCACCATGGAAGCTATTACTTACCATACATGCCGTATCAAACGAAAGCACAAATGAAACAAGCGTATCCAAAAACCGATCTATTCTTTCAAAAGAAAAAGCAAGCAGATCCAGATGGCAGATTTATCAACTACTTTTATGAAAGGTACAATACACAATGAATGCTAAAGCAATGAAATGGTTCGTCTATTCACAAAGTCTACTGTTTTTCGCCAGTAGTCTCATTTTCCCTTTTTATATTCTTTTTATTAAAAATGTTGGGTCGAGCTATTCTCAATTTGGTCTTGCCTATGGTCTGTTTGGTTTGAGCGGTGCGTTCATTCATTTATTATTAGGAAAACTTCCTGAAACGACGGACAGACGCCTCTTTTTAATCATTCATTCGTTTGGTATGGCCTTTCTTCTTCTCCTTTTTCCACATATCACAGAAGTAGAGCAAGTCTATATGATTCAGCTTGCGCTTGGTGCGCTTGGGGGTGTTCAGAAACACGGAGAGAAACTACTCGTCACCGAACTCACAAATGAGAAAAAGCGAATGAAAGAAGTTGGGCACTATCATTTTTGGACAGCGCTTTTTTCATCCATCGCCATTATGCTTGGCGGCCTTTTTGCTGATTTCTTCACCATTCATTTGATTTTTTATGCAAGTTCCCTATTATATTTATGCAGTGCGCTTCTGGTCCTCAATATGAAGAACAATAGATAAAATCCGCATGTCTCACGAAGATATGTGGATTTTTTTATGAAAAAAAATGAAAACAAATATTAAATATACAATTGAATTAATTTTTATACATGTTATAATGTTAAATAATTTCACAAAGATCAAGAGGGTGTATTGACGTTGAAAATAGGTATTATAGGTGCTACAGGGTACGGTGGTGCGGAATTAGTTCGTATCTTTAAGCAGCATCCACATGTGGAGGAATGTATATTGTATTCATCAAGTGGTGATGGGCAATTATACAGTCAATCTTATCCGCATCTGACAACGATTACTGACCAAACATTAAAAGCCATTGATCCGGCTGCCATTGTGCAAGAAACAGATGCTGTGTTTTTAGCGACACCAGCAGGCGTTTCAAGTGAACTCACACCGAAGCTCATGAATCAAGGGGTGCCAGTTATTGATTTATCAGGTGACTTGCGCATTCAAGATGGAACTGTTTATGAAGCGTGGTATAAACGAAGGGCAGCGGATGAAGCATCGGTTCAACAAGCTGTATACGGATTATCTGAATTGAATCGTGAAACCATTAAGCAAGCGGAAGTCATTGCAAACCCAGGCTGCTTTCCTACTGCAGTTCTTCTAGGTTTAGCACCGCTGATGAAACAGAAATTAATCGATGAATCTATGATCATAATAGATGCAAAAACCGGGGTGTCCGGTGCAGGACGATCAGCCTCACTTGGCACACATTTTTCAGAGCTGAACGATAACTTTAAAATTTATAAGGTGAATGAACATCAGCACACACCTGAAATAGAACAAGTACTTAGAGAATGGAACCCGCAAACGGCGAACATCACATTTTCAACACACCTTGTCCCGATGACAAGAGGGATTATGGCGACGATGTATACACAATTGAAATCAGATGTCACAAAAGAAGAATTAATGAAACGGATGAAGGATTTTTATGAAGATTCCTATTTTGTAAGAGTGAAAGATCACGGGATATATCCGCAAACAAAAGAAGTATACGGCAGTAACTTCTGTGACATTGGTTTTCATTTAGATGAGCGAACAGGTAGACTGACGATTGTATCTGTCATAGATAATCTCATGAAAGGTGCAGCCGGCCAAGCGGTTCAAAACTTCAACATCATCAAAGGCTTACATGAAGAGGCGGGCCTCACAATGACACCTCTCTATCCATAAGAACAGGGGAGACAACAAACATGATCGAATTGAATGAAAAAAGTATTGTCAAAATTGACGGGGACGTATCATCACCAAAAGGTTTTGAAGCAAAGGGGATTCATATAGGATTACGCTATTCAAAAAAAGACCTTGGCTTGATCATCAGTGAAGTACCAGCAGCGAGTGCAGCGGTATACACTCAAAGTCACTTTCAAGCTGCTCCTTTACAAGTGACACAAAAAAGCTTAAAAAAGACGGGCAAACTAAAAGGTGTCATTGTCAATAGTGCGATCGCCAACGCATGCACAGGTGAGCAGGGATTAAAAGATGCATACGACATGCAGGCAGCCTGTGCAGACATGTTAGGCACAGAGCCTGATTACATTGCCGTTTCTTCTACTGGTGTCATTGGAGAGTGTCTGGATATGGATAAAATCAAAACAGGCATCGCTCAGCTAAAAGAAGCAAAAGCAGGAAATGGCCACTTTGAAGAAGCGATCTTAACAACAGATACAGTCATTAAAAATACGACATACTCCTTGACGATAGACGGGAAAGAGATTCTCATTTCTGGTGCAGCAAAAGGCTCTGGTATGATTCATCCGAACATGGCAACAATGCTCGGGTTTGTCACAACCGATGCAAATGTCGAACAAGAAGCTTTGCAAAATGCTCTTCGTGACATCACAGATGTGACGTTTAATCAAATTACCGTCGATGGAGAAACATCAACTAACGATATGGTGCTTGTGATGGCAAATGGAATGGCAGAGAACCAGGCACTGAATGAAGAACATCCAGAATGGCCATTGTTTAAAGAAGGATTAAAACTAGCCTGTGAAGATCTAGCAAAAGAGATTGCAAGAGACGGAGAAGGCGCAACCAAATTAATCGAAGCGAAAGTTGTTGGTGCAAAAAACAACTTAGAAGCTGGTATTATTGCAAAAAAAATCGTAGGTTCTAGTCTTGTGAAAACAGCCGTATACGGCACGGACGCCAACTGGGGCCGGATTATCGGAGCAATCGGTCATAGCGCAGCTTCTGTCACGCCAGAAGAGGTTGAAGTTTACTTAGGCGGGCAATGTCTGTTTAAACATAATGAACCTCAGTCTTTCTCAGAAGAGGAAGCAAAAGCGTATCTAGAGCAGGATGAGATTACGATTTTCATTCAAATGAATGAAGGAAATGGTGAAGCGGCAGCATGGGGCTGTGACCTTACCTATGATTATGTGAAAATTAACGCGAGCTATCGCACATAATGAAGGAGATAGACATGGATAAAACGATCGTGTTCAAGTGTGGAGGCAGTGTCATTCGAGAACTTTCCGATACCTTTTATGAAAATGTCCGCTCACTTCAAGCTGCTGGATTTAAACTGGCTATCGTACATGGCGGAGGTCCTGAAATCACGAGCATGCTGCAAAAATTAGAAGTGAAAACGGAATTTGTAGATGGACAGCGCAAAACAACAAAGCCGGTGTTAGAGGTAGCCGAAATGGTCCTTTCAGGAACGGTGAATAAATACTTTGTTTCAGAGCTGGCAAAGCATGATATATCATCTGTCGGTGTATCTGGTAAAGATGGACAGATGCTTGTCGCCGATTTTCTCGATCAAGATGTATATGGGTACGTTGGCGAAATCAAAGAAGTCAATCCAGAGATGGCAGAAGCACTAATGGAGAAACAATTCATTCCCGTCATTGCGCCGCTATCTATGACCGAAGAATGCCAAACGTTAAATGTAAATGCTGATCTTGCAGCATCAGCAGTCGCAGGAGCTATGAAAGCTGATAAGCTCATGTTTGTCACAGATGTGGAAGGAATTTTAAAAAATGGAGAGCTGTTAGACGTTGTCACCGAACAAGAAGCTCTCAAGCTCATCGATGAAGGCATTATTTCCGGGGGAATGATTCCAAAAGTACAATCTGCGCTAAGTGCTTTATCAGGAGATGTGGATGAAGTCATGATTGTGAATGGAAAAGGCAGTATTTTTACAGGAGATACCTTTAAAGGAACTCGAATTGTAAAACAAAAGGAGGCGGTCCTGTGAGTCATCTCTTTCAAACGTACGGACGGTGGAATGTTGAAATTAAAGAGGCAGAAGGTTCTTGGGCAGTTGATACAACTGGGAAAAAATATTTAGACTTTATACAAGGCATTGCGGTCACGAATTTAGGTCACAATCATCCAAAGGTCAATCAAGCCATCAAGAAGCAGCTTGACGAGGTCTGGCACGTATCAAATCTATTTGAAAATGGACTGCAAGAAAAAGCAGCGGAAAAGCTGGCAGCAAACAGTTCAGGGGATCTCGTATTTTTCTGCAACAGCGGGGCTGAAGCGAATGAAGGGGCTATCAAATTGGCCCGAAAAGCAACAGGTAAAACAAATATTGTGACGTTTTTGCACTCTTTCCATGGGCGCACGTATGCTGGTATGGCTGCCACAGGTCAAGATAAAATCAAAACTGGTTTTGGACCGATGCTGGAAGGCTTTCATTATGTACCGTTTAATGACCCTGAAGCGATCACAGCGTGTGAAATCGATGATGTCGCAGCGGTCATGCTGGAAGTGGTGCAAGGTGAAGGTGGAGTGAATCCAGCTACAGCTGAATTTCTAGAAGCCGTTCAAACGTTTTGCAAAAAACATCAAGCGCTGCTGATTGTAGATGAAATCCAAACGGGTATTGGGCGCACAGGGACAGCATTTGCCTATGAGCAATCGGGACTTGATCCTGATATTATTTCAGCCGCAAAAGGTTTAGGAAATGGGTTTCCAGTCGGTGCAGTGATAGGGAAAAAAGCTTTAGGGGATGCATTTTCTCCAGGCTCTCATGGCACAACATTTGGTGGCAACATGCTCGCTATGTCAGCTGTGAACGCAACTCTTGATGTGATATTCAAAGAAGACTTTCTTTCAGAAGTGAAAGAAAAGGGTGCGTATCTCTTAAAGAGACTGCAAGAAGTCAAACAGCTGAATATCGTGAAAGAAGTACGGGGCAAAGGATTAATGGCAGGGATTGAGTGTCACCAGCCAGTAGGTGATTACATCACAGCCCTTCGAGAGCAAGGTTTGCTGGTGCTTCCGGCTGGTCCGAATGTCATTCGTTTATTACCTCCACTGAATGTCAAAAAAGTTGAAATGGATCAAGCAATAGAAGTGGTCATTCAAGTGTTAGCAAATGAAACAGTAACGGTCTAAATTTTTTTGTATCAAAACGTATAAACATGCATTTATATTATTAATTATTCAATACGGGGTGACACAAGCATGAAAGGTTATTTAAATTTAGAAGATGGAGCCTCTTTTGAAGGAGATCTGACAGGAGAAGCTGGCATAACAGGTGAAGTGGTCTTTTTTACAGGGATGACAGGTTATCAAGAGGTGCTCACAGATCCTTCTTATAAAGGACAAATCATTGTTTTCACATATCCACTCATCGGAAACTACGGGATCAATCATGAAGACTTTGAGAGCAAAAAACCACAAGTAAAAGCGGTCGTTGTCTATGAGGCAGCTGAGCATTTTTCTCATCACCTTGCAGCCGTAAGCTTAAAAGATTATTTACAGAAGTGGAACATTCCGCTTCTTACACATACAGATACTCGCGCAGTCGTGCAGAACATTCGAGCAAATGGAACGATGAATGCAGTGCTTAGTTTAGACGAAAATGAAACGCCGCCTGCAATGAAGCAAGACAATGTGGTTGAGCAGGTCACAGAAGATGAAGTATACACACAAGGCAGCGGTGAGGAACATGTAGCGCTCATTGATTTTGGCTTTAAAAAATCAATTGCGGACTCACTCGAAGCGCGCGGCTGTAAAGTCACAGTGATTCCGTACAAACAAATGGAAAAGGTATTTGATATCAAGCCAGATGCGATCCTTTTGTCAAATGGACCTGGAGATCCAAAAACAATGAAGCCATATTTAAAAACCATTCATGACATCATGATGACCTTCCCGACACTAGGCATTTGCTTAGGTCATCAATTAATTGCTCTTGCGCTTGGCGGGGATACGTATAAGCTTCCTTTTGGCCACCGCGGGGCGAATCATCCTGTACAAGATACAGAATCAAAACGTGTCTTTATGACAAGCCAAAATCATAGCTATGTGGTCAATGAAAAAAGCATGAATGACAAAGAAGTGGACGTCAAATTCCTCCACGTGAATGACGGATCTGTTGAAGGATTCATTCATAAAGAGAAGCTGATTATGTCCGTTCAATTTCATCCAGAAGCACACCCAGGCCCTGCAGAAAGTGAATGGGTATTCGATGATTTTATTGAGAAAGTGAAACAAGCAAGGAGAGAAGTCGCACATGCCTAAAGATCAAAGCATACAAACCATTCTAGTCATCGGGTCTGGTCCAATCATCATTGGTCAGGCAGCAGAATTTGATTACTCAGGAACACAAGGTTGTATGGCCTTAAAAGAAGAAGGCTACAATGTCATCTTAGTGAATAACAACCCAGCAACCATTATGACAGACGAGTCATTTGCAGATGAAATTTATTTTGAACCGCTTTCAGTTGATTCAGTGACAAGAATCATTGAAAAAGAGAAACCAGATGGTCTTTTAGCCAATCTTGGCGGACAGACAGCTTTAAACCTTGCTGTCGAGCTGGAAAAAGCCGGTGTGCTGAAAAAGCATGGGGTAAAACTGCTCGGAACGTCAGTTGAAACAATTGAAAACGGTGAAGATCGTGAGAAATTCCGTGCTCTCATGAAGCATTTGAATGAACCTGTACCAGAAAGTGAAATTGTGGATAATGCGAAAGACGCCCTTCAATTTGCAAAAGAAGTGGGCTTTCCTGTCATTCTTCGACCAGCCTACACACTTGGTGGTAAAGGGGGAGGCATCGCTTTAACTGAAGAGGCTTTTAAACCGCTGATTGAAGGTGCTCTTCTAGCGAGTCCGATTCATCAGTGCTTAGTTGAAAAAAGCATTGCTGGCTTTAAAGAAGTCGAGTATGAGGTCATGAGAGATCGTCAAAATACGTGTATCACTGTATGTAACATGGAAAATATCGATCCAGTTGGTGTGCATACAGGTGACTCGATTGTCGTTGCGCCGTCACAGACATTAACGGATCAGGATTATCAAATGCTCCGCTCAGCGAGCTTAAAAATTATTTCAGCGCTTGATGTCGTTGGCGGCTGTAATATCCAATTCGCTCTCGATCCACTCAGCAAAGAATATTTTGTCATTGAGGTCAACCCTCGGGTCAGCCGGTCTTCTGCTCTTGCATCGAAAGCAACAGGCTATCCGATTGCCAAAATGGCGGCAAAACTTGCGGTCGGTTATACACTAGATGAATTGAAAAATCCGCTTACAGGAACAACGTATGCTAGCTTTGAACCGGCACTCGATTATGTCGTGGTGAAATTCCCGCGCTGGCCGTTCGATAAATTTAAACAGGCAGACCGGAAATTAGGCACAAAAATGAAGGCGACTGGTGAAGTCATGGCGATTGACCGTAATTTAGAATCTGCCATTCAAAAAGCAGTCGCATCACTTGAAATCAAAACAAAGGGCTTCCACTTGCCTGAACTGAAAGAACATTCGACTGAACAATTATTTGAATTAATCAAAACACCGGACGATCGCCGTTTCTTCGCTGTCATGGAGCTGCTTTCCAGACAAGAAACCGTTGAAACGATTCATGAAACGACGAAGATTGATCTGTTTTTCTTACATGTTTTCAAGAATATGATCACACTCGAACAAGAATTGAAGAATCATCAGGGGACGCTATCCAAAGACACCTTAAGAAAAGTGAAGGAAAAAGGCTTTCTTGATGAAACAATCGCTTCTCTGACGGATCGCAGTGAACAAGATATCAGACAGCTTCGCCAAGAGTATGGCATTGCCGCTTCATTTAAAATTGTCGATACATGTGCGGCTGAATTCGATGCAAAAACGAATTACTTCTATTCAACGTACTTTGGCAAAAGTGATGGAGAGCATCAAGAGAAAACAAAGCAGCGTGCACTCATCATTGGCTCCGGTCCGATTCGAATTGGTCAGGGAGTTGAGTTTGATTATAGTGCCGTTCACGGCGTTCTTACTCTACAAAAGCTTGGATTTGAAACCATCATGATGAACAACAATCCAGAAACGGTTAGTACCGATTATGAGATTGCAGATCGTTTATACTTTGAGCCTATCACGTTGGAACATATTTTAAACGTAGTTGAAGCGGAGCAAATTGATTTTGTCATCGTTCAATTTGGCGGGCAGACAGCAATCAATGTGGCGGAAGGTTTAGAAAAAGCCGGCGTTACCTTGTTAGGCACGTCCTTTGACACACTAGATGCATTAGAAGATCGCGATTTATTCTATCAGCTTCTTGATGAACTGAATCTTCCTCATGCAAAAGGAGATACAGCTCATTCAAAAGAAGAAGCACTGGGGCATGCTGCAAGCATCGGGTACCCTGTTCTTATTCGTCCATCATATGTCATTGGGGGAATGGGCATGATCGTTGTCCATACAGAAGCTCAATTGGCAGCAATACTTGATCAGCCAGATCATTTACCTTATCCGATCTTAATTGATGAGTACGTCACTGGAAAAGAAGTGGAAGTGGATCTCATTTCAGACGGAAAGACGACATTCATTCCAACAATCGTTGAGCATATTGAAAAAGCGGGCGTACACTCAGGTGACAGCTTTGCCATCTTGCCAAGTGTCTCTATTAGTGAAGACATCAAAGAGCAGGTGTATAACGCTTCTGAACAAATCGCAAAGAAATTAGCTTTTAAAGGCATCATGAATATTCAATTTGTGATGAAAGGGAACCAGGCGCTCGTATTAGAGGTGAATCCTCGGGCAAGCCGGACTGTTCCAGTTGTAAGTAAAGTCATGGGTGTTGACATGATCCCAATGGCGACACAGCTGTTAGCTGGTGCAACGCTTGAAGAATTGAATCCTGTAACGAAGAATAAGGGGGGCACAGCTGTTAAATTCCCAGTCTTCTCCTCACATGCCATTCAAGATATCGATTTAAAGCTGACACCTGAAATGAAAGCGACGGGTGAAGGAATGTGTGTTGGAAAGAACGTCGAAAGCGCTTTGAAAAAAGTGTTTGCGCCGATCTGGCAACAGAAAGGGACCCTCTATATTCATGGCAGTGAATTACTCATAGATGAAGCTACACGAGCAGGCTTTAACGTCTGGACTGGCAGCTTTGAATCGTGGCTGCAACAAGACGATAAATCGCTTCACATTCATTTAGGTGATGATGAAGAGGCAAAAGAACAGCGTGTAAAAGCACTCACACATGGTGTTCAAGTTCTAACCGAATATGAAACAGCGCAAGCGTTCCTGCAAGGAAAAGATGGAGATGTATCACCAGTATCTCTCCACGAATTATATAAAAAGGAAGTGACGGCATGAGCCAAGTCGACGTGCAACCGGCATTATACGGAAAAGACTTTTTATCGTTAAAAGACTTTTCGATCAATGATATTGCGTACTTAATTGAAAAAGCAGAAGAAATGAAACAACATCCATATCAAGATTTATTCAAAGGAAAAACATTAGCGATGATCTTTGAAAAATCTTCAACTAGAACCCGTGTCTCGTTTGAAGCGGGCATGACGCAGCTAGGCGGACATGCGCTCTTCCTCAGCTCAAATGATCTGCAAATTGGCAGAGGAGAAACGATTGGTGATACAGCGCAGGTGCTGTCTGGGTATGTAGATGGCATTATGATTCGAACCTTTGAACATGAGAAGGTAGAAGAACTTGCAAAATACGCCTCTATTCCAGTGATCAACGGACTAACGGACTACTCTCATCCATGTCAGGCACTGGCTGATTTACTGACGATTAAAGAAGCGAAAGGCACACTAAAAGGTGTGAAAGTGGCGTACATCGGTGATGGGAATAATGTGGCTCATTCCTTAATGGTCGGCTGCGCGCAGTTAGGCTGTGACATTGCCGTTGCATCACCAAAAGGCTATGAACCTCTTCAAGAGGTGACAGACACTGCCCGGGAGTTTGCAAAACAATCAGGCGCAGAAGTCATCGTCACAACAGATGCAGTAGCTGCTGTTCAGGATGCAGATGTCATTTATTCAGACGTATTTACAAGCATGGGGCAGGAAGCTGAAACAGAGAAACGTCTAGCTGAATTTAAAGAATATCAAGTCAATGAGGAACTCATGCAACATGCAGCAGCAGATTATATCTTCCTTCATTGTCTGCCGGCACACCGCGGAGAAGAAGTGACGGCTGATATCATTGATGGACCACACTCTAAAGTATTCCAGCAGGCAGAAAATCGCCTGCATGTGCAAAAAGCGTTAATCAAAGAGCTCATGTATCAACAACCTAAATAAATCACAAGTGTCCCTGTCTCGACTGAGCAGGGACTTTTTACATATTGGATTGGAGAGGCAATGGACGGGACATAATAACATCAATCGAGAAAGGAGGATGGAAATGGGTCAACAGCATCAGTTTAAATCTGGTAATAAGGCACCTAATAATGGTGTTTATATCGAAATCGGTGAGACCGGTAGTATGGTGAAAGATCCTTTAAAGATAAAGCTTAAAGCAGGAGACGTCTTTCCGGATAACTCGAACCATAACCGCGTTTGGACTTACCAAAGAAAGCCGTAAGCAATTGACTAAGAGTCCATATGAATAAGTCTTTAGAGGCATGTGTCATGCCTCTTTTTTCTTTATAATAAAAAACAATTAAGTTCCAATTTTCAAATAAATAGTATGAAAAAAAGAAAGATTAAGGTAAAATATGTAAAAATAGTATAAGGTTGAAAGGATTTGTGTGATGGAAAAGATGAATCTCAGTGAAAGTGTTTGGAATAAACGCTTCACCTCATTGTTCATATCAAGACTCATAAAAAATACAGGAGAAAGTTTTGCTTTTACATCCGTTCTTTGGTTATTGATTTTAAGAGGGGATGGAGCGCTCGGTACCGGACTTCTTCTAGCAGTGACAGTTCTTCCTTCATCATTGTTGGCCCCAATACTAGGACCTCTTATGAAAAGACATCATTTATCTAAATGGATGTTTGCTTCAGATGTCATTCGAGCAACCATTGTACTCATTATTCCACTACTGCATTTTTCGCACATATTGCCTCTATGGTTATTGATCTCATTAATGGTTATTCAATCGGCAACAGGTGCAGCATATAACCCGGCTTCTGTGGCCATCCTGCCGCAGATTGTTCCAAAGCATCTCATTCAAAAAGCAAATGCGATCCTGCAATCATCTTTTGAAATTGTCGCACTTGCTGCGGTGATGGTCGCTGGTCTTTTGGTCAAATTAATTGGACCTGCAGATACGCTCCTGATCACCACTGCTTTATTCATCATATCGGGCATGTTTATTATTGGCGTTAAACTGAAGAAGTCTGACGAAGAAAAAGCAGCAGGCATTAAACAAGCAAAGAATACATATCTGTATAACTTAAAAAGAGGCTTTCTAGTCGTTAAAAATCATCATATTTTATTTGCACTGACCCTTTATTGTATTTTAATGAATGTCGCCGCAGCTCCGTGGCAGGCATTATCCGCTGTATATGTAGCAGAAGCGCTGCAAAGTGATTCAATGGTGTATTCCATTTTAAGAGGTGTCGCCGCAGTCGGTGCGTTTATGATGGGCTTTGCACTGGCGAAGGTGAAAATCAAAAGGTTTGGCTTGTTCTTTATTGTCGCAGGCATGATTGAAGGAGCTGCATTCTTTATCACTGGAATGAGTACATGGCTTCCAGTCGTTCTTCTAGCTTCCTTTATTTTTGGTGCAGCCGTCAGTGCAATCAATGTCCCAGAGATGGTCATTATTCAAACGTCTGTTGACCAAGAAGATCAGCCGCAAGTATATGCCGTGATCAATGCGTCATCAAATGTCTTTCTCCCGCTTGCAGCCGTCATATCGGGCGTCCTGGCAGAAAGCTTTGGAGCAGGACCTGTCATTGCGGGGGGTGGTGTGCTTGAAATTTTATCGGGCATCGCGATCTTCCTGTTCACAGGGCTAGCGAAAAGCCATTTGTCAGCAGACAAACAGAAGTCCGAAACGGTTGAGGTGTAACTCAAAAACCCCCTGTAATTGACGGCAGGGGGTTTTAGCGTGCCCTCTCAACTTCTGGTCATCATTCTGAAAAAAAGAAAAAGAGCTAACCTCAAATCATTAGCTCTTTTCCAGCAATATTAAGAATGTTCTGTTGAACTTTCTGTTTCTTTCATTGGACTTACTTCAGCAAAGATGAATAAAATAACCGTAAACACTATGGCAAGAATGGAAGTTAACGTAAAATCATAAGCAGCTCCATTCATAGATGCAACGATGTAACCAGCCATATGTGTCAGCAGAAAAGTCCAAATGAGGGTGATAATGTAATGCATTATTCCACCGTCCTTTATGTAACAATCTATTGACTATCATACCATAGATACGAGTTCAGAGAAAAGACTGTTTTCCGCCTTTATGTGACCATTTTGAGACCTTCTACTATAAAAATAAAAAGAATTCTTCTGTCTTTAGGGGATTTCCTTATTCCTACAAGAGTTGTTGTTCATATCATAGAAAGCAGAATCACTGAAAGGAGGCTGGCCATATGGGTGTAAGCGAACGTTTTTTCCAGCTTGGTTCCCAGTGGAACGTCATTCACCTTCCTCAAAAACCAAATGGCTTTGGCATTCTAATCCTCGGTGACCGAAATCACTTTGTGCAGGAAAATACATCATTCTGGCTTCAGCATTACGGAAGAAACCAGCTTTTAACTGCTTTAAAGGATGAAGGATATACATTGTTTAATAGTCATCTTCATGGGAATCACTGGGGATGTGAAGATGCTGTTTTTAGTGCGAAACAGCTTGTTCATCACACATTAAAACAAGAAATATTAAACCGGGAAATTCATGTGCTGGCAGAGGGAATGGGAGCACTTGTCGCCATGAGTCTTGCCGAAGAAATGCCAGAAGTGCTAAGGTCTATAGCCATGATGAATCCATGTTTACACCTGCAAGCACAAAGAGAAAGAGAAAAGGAACACAAATTTTTCTACAAACAGTTCATGAAAGAACTCGCACAGAGCTATGGGTGCTCTGCAAAGGAAGCGGAAACGTATCCACTTCCTTCTTGCCCCGTTCATTCAGCTCATGTACCGATTCATATATGGCAGAGACTAAACGGCGCACCGTATGCCTATGAACTACACGCAAAGCCTTTTATTGATCAGCATATGATGAATCCAGACCATTGTCAGATGGACCTTACCTTGCATATGTTTGATCATCCAAGAAGAATCTTTCAGTCCATTCACAAGTTTTATAAATCGCATGAAAGAGAATTGTAATGAATAGGATGATAACAGCCCTTCATGGAAAGGGCTCTTCTTTTTATTCGATATGCTAAAAAAGGGGACATGAACATGGAAACAGGACTGATCATAGGTGCAGATGAATTTTTTGGCCTGACACTTTGTGAATATATGATGAAAGAGGGCATACAAGTGGATATCACATATCCTAAGGAGCAGTCAGAGGAGCAAAAAATGTTATTAGAAGAGCGAATGATGTGGCTCGGCCGCAATGATCTTGTCCGCGTTCTTGATGGTCAAGATAGGAAAGAGGCATATGACCTGATCTTTTTTCAATCAGATGATTCAATGAACAGAGAGACAGACCTCGAAGCGAAGCATGGCATATACCACTTGTTTTACGAAGAACCCGAAAGCCATTCGCATGAACAAAGCGTTTCGGCTGTTATCCTTCCACGCATGTTTGGTCCGTGGACACTCCATGAAGAGAGACGAATAAAGGATGATCACACATTTTTTGTAGAAGATGTCGCAAAGGAGCTTTTAAAGTGGGCACGCACCGATCAAAGGCAGGAAATGATCCATCAATTAAAGGTAGAAAGACAAACAGGTGACAAACAAGCAGAAGAAATCATAGCAGAATGGAAAAGACAAAACTCAACATTTTTCGACAAAAAGCAAGAATGATCTTCCATCTTATCTTTTTTCAGTATAAAATAAACCTATATTTAACATACAGGTTCATGCCTGCGTGTTGCAAAGGGAGTTGAACATGGCATGAAGTACCAGCGGCTTGTCATGATCTTTTCGTTCCTTCTTCTTATGCTATCTGCCTGCTCGCAGGCGCCGTTAAAAGGACATATTGAGAAGGTGGGTTTACTCGTCCCCGATACGATTAATGATCAAGTTTGGGGAACGAAAGGTTATAAAGGCTTATTAAATATCCAATCAACATTTGGTGTAGATGTTTATTATAAGGAAGGGATGGTCGACAAGGAGAAAATCGTTGATGCCATTGAAGAATTTCATAAAAAAGGAGTCAATTTGATTATTGGCCATGGCAATGAATACAGCGAAATTTTCAACTTGATCAGTGAAGATTATCCGAAAACACAATTTATCACGGTCAATGGAGGCAAGCCTCAAGCTGATAATGTCACAAACGTCACGTTTAAAGGAGAAGCAATGGGCTTTTTCGGAGGCATGACAGCAGCACATATGTCCAAAACAAAAAAGATTGGTATTCTGGCTACATATGATTGGCAAAGTGAAGTAGACGGTTTTATCAAAGGTGCAAAATATCAGGACGAACATGTGCAAGTCCTAGCGGAATTTGTCGAAAACTGGGATGATGCTGACAAAGCGGTGAACCTCTATCAAAAATTGAAAAAACAAGGTGTAGATGTTGTGTATCCAGCAGGTGATGGTTATAATATCCCTGTCATTGAACAAATCAAAAACGACAATTTATCTGCGATCGGATATGTCACTGATCAATCCAACCTTGGAAGCCATACGGTGTTAACTAGCACAGTCCAGCATGTCGATAAAGCGTACAGTATCATTGCGAAGAAGTTTAATGAAGGCAAGCTAAACGAACAAGGTGAGTACTCCTTTGACTTTAAAGAAGGAGTGATCGAAATGGGGAAATTTAGCTCAACCATAGACCGCGCTTTTGTGAAAGACATTGAGAAGGATATTGCGAATTACAAAAAAACAGGCAAATTGCCAAATGAAAAGTGAGGACGTTGAACATGCAGCACGAAAAATCGATGGAGTTTTTGCAAATTGCGATGAAGTATTTTCCACAAGCAAAAGAAGAATTAGATAAAGCAGGAATTCAGCTTGATCCACAAGCACTTCAGCCGCTTCTCTCTTTGTTTACATCTGTCATGCAAGAGGCATATGAGCTTGGAAAAGCAGATGCAGCATCAGAAAAAGCCACAGAATAGTGGCTTTCAGCGTGTAGACAAACCCTCGCATTCTTTGTCAGTCCTGCGTGCTGGTGCTCACGAATGTGAAACTCGCTCCGCGCCAGTACTCGTCCTTCCTAGGGTTGCAAAGGTTTTCTATCACGCTGAGAAGAAGACAAAGGGCTAAAATATTTTAGCCCTTTGTCAACAATCAAAAAAAGCCACAGAATAGTGGCTTTTTTTTATGATAATTTTTTCTTAAAGGCACTGATCATAGGGCCGACATCTTTAAACACAGGCTTCAGCTCATCGATGGAGTTCATAATGTTTCCAATTTGATTCATGACATGCATGTAGTCAATGGAGTCATCACTTGAAGAAGTCTCTGCACGCTCCTCCTTTTTTTCTGTCTTGCTTTTCTCCTTTTCAAGCGGCTGACCAAACATCATTGCTGAGAAAATATCCTTTTGCGCCATATCACATGTTCCTTTCTACTATTGGTATATCATTAATCTATGAAAAAAGTGAGAGGAAAGGTTAGACGTTTGTATTGCCAAGGAGAAAAAAATAAGGTAAAATTAGTACCAGATACTAATATAAGATCACAATATCACATGCTCGTATGAGTAAAAGGAGTCTTATTCAATGAATGCTGGAATTATTGGCCTTGGCCGCTATATACCTGAAAAAGTATTAACAAATCGTGATTTAGAAAAAATGGTTGAAACTTCTGACGAGTGGATTCGTACTAGAACAGGTATAGAAGAAAGAAGAATTGCATCTGATGATGTCAATACATCTCATATGGCGCTTGCTGCTGCAAAAAAAGCATTAGCTGACGCAGATGTGGCTGCAGAAGATATTGATATGATTCTTGTAGCGACAGTTACGCCAGATCAAGCATTTCCGACAGTCGCTTGTATGATTCAAGAGCAGCTCGGTGCACATAAAGCATGTGCAATGGATATTAGCGCTGCATGCGCTGGCTTTATGTATGGGCTTGTTACTGGAAAACAATTTATCGAATCTGGCACTTACAAACATGTGCTTGTCGTTGGTGTAGAAAAGCTTTCTCGCATTACCGACTGGGATGACCGCAACACAGCTGTTTTGTTTGGAGATGGAGCAGGTGCTGCTGTACTAGGAACAGTCAGCGAAGGCAAGGGAATTCTATCATTTGAGCTTGGAGCCGATGGAAGAGGCGGGAAGCACTTGTACTTAGATGAAAAAGATCATACAATCATGAATGGAAGAGAAGTATTTAAATTTGCTGTGAGACAAATGGGCGAGTCAAGCGTAAACGTGATAGAAAAAGCTGGACTATCAAAAGAAGACGTAGACTTCTTGATTCCGCATCAAGCAAACATTCGCATTATGGAAGCAGCACGCGAACGCTTAGAGCTGCCAGTTGAAAAAATGTCGAAAACAGTCCATAAATATGGAAACACATCAGCAGCATCCATTCCAATTTCACTATGTGAAGAAATCGAAGCCGGAAAAATTCATGACGGCGATGTGATTGTAATGGTTGGTTTTGGTGGAGGATTAACGTGGGGCGCAATCGCTATGCGATGGGGCCGATAAAAGAGTGGGGTGCACAAATTAATGGATAAGAAACGAGTAGTTGTTACAGGATTAGGTGCTTTGACACCTCTTGGCAACGATGTAGAGACAACATGGAAAAATGCTGTAGCAGGTGTATCAGGTGTTGGCCCGATCACACGTGTTGATTCAAGTGAATATACAGCAAAAGTAGCAGCAGAACTAAAAGATTTTAACATCGAAGATTACATGGAGAAAAAAGAAGCGAGAAAGATGGCACGCTTCACACAATATGCAGTCGTTGCTGCTCAAAAGGCTTTAGAAGATTCACGCCTCGAAATTACAGATGAAAACGCACCTCGTGTTGGGGTATGGGTTGGATCTGGTATTGGCGGACTTGAAACATTCGAAGAGCAATTCGAAGTGTATTCGAATAAAGGAGCAAGACGCGTAAGCCCGTTCTTCGTTCCAATGATGATTCCAGATATGGCAACAGGCCAAATTTCAATTGCTCTTGGCGCAAAAGGGGTTAACTCTTGTACTGTAACAGCATGTGCAACAGGAACAAACTCCATTGGTGATGCCTTTAAAGTCATTCAGCGTGGAGATGCAGATGCGATGATTACAGGTGGAACAGAAGCACCGTTAACGAAAATGTCGTTTGCTGGCTTCTGTGCAAACAAAGCCCTTTCGACAAATCCTGATCCAGATACAGCAAGTCGTCCATTTGATAAAAACCGTGACGGATTTGTCATGGGTGAGGGAGCGGGAATTGTTGTACTTGAAGAATTAGAGCATGCGTTAAAACGTGGTGCGACCATTTATGCAGAAATCGTTGGCTACGGCTCAACTGGAGATGCATACCATATCACAGCACCTGCTCCAAACGGAGAAGGCGGCGTACGTGCAATGAAAGAAGCCATTCGTGATGCAGGTTTAACAGTGGAAGAAATTGATTATATCAATGCCCACGGAACAAGCACACCGTATAATGATAAGTTTGAAACAATGGCGATTAAAGAAGTGTTTGGAGAGCATGCGAATCAGCTTGCGATCAGCTCGACAAAATCAATGACAGGTCATTTACTTGGCGCAGCAGGCGGAGTAGAAGCGATTTTCTCTGTTCTGGCGATTAAAGACAGTGTCATTCCGCCAACGATTAACCTTGAAACACCAGATGAAGAATGTGATCTTGATTATGTAGCAAATGAAGCACGTTCAAAAGAAGTACAAGTTGCTTTGAGCAACTCACTTGGTTTTGGCGGGCACAATGCGACAATTATCTTCAAAAAATACGAAGCGTAATATGTCTTAAGAAGGCGGCGATCTATAAACAGATCGCCGCCTTTTTGCATATGATGAAAATGGAGGTGTTCAGCGGTATGGGTCTGATCAATACACAATATCTCATCCAACAATCATCATCATTTCAGGAGCTGGCGGCGCGTTTTGTCCCTTATTTTAAAGGAGCGGAGAAAAAAGAAGGATCATCTATTCTCGCCCATTTACAACATCACGGAATGGTTCGATCATGGAACGCCTGCCAGGAAATGATCGACAAGATCAAAGAAAAAGGGTATTTCAAGCTTGTGATGAAAGAATACAAAGCGTTGCAAAAAAAGTGGGGAGGTCCTGATGTCCCTGTCTTTATTTTCCCTGTTAATGAGAGCAGCAAAGAGATCAGAGAACAATTTTACTTTCAATCCGGCATGGCATTTGATGACAAAATCTTTCTTTTTTTATCCCCGCATGCACCGAAGGAGCGAATCGGTACGTTGCTGACGCATGAATATCACCATGTATGCAGGTTGCATTTTCTCACGAAAGAAGAAAAAGATTTTACATTCCTTGATACAATCATGATGGAAGGGCTCGCTGAATATGCTGTGTATCATAGATATGGAGAAAGCTATACAGCAAAGTGGACGACTTTATATGACGAATCGCAGCTGCAGCGCATGTACAAGAAATGGGTATCCAGTCACCTTTATCAGAAAGTGCAGGACGACGAAAGGCTGATACAGAATCTCCTTTATGGAAAAGGGAACTACCCCAAAATGCTTGGCTATGCCACTGGATTTTATATCGTGAAAAAGTATTTCGATGAGCACCGAATCAGCGAGGAGTCTATGATTGCGGAGCCAGCGGAAACGTTTTTAAAGGCGATAGAATCATAAAGACAATCATTCACAAAAAAAGTGACATATTACAATTTTACTAAATACTTCTTGATTTCGTCATGCTGATGTAATAATATACAAATATAAATTTTGATAATTCTTTTTATTCTAAAAAGACGGAATTTTTCGATTCGGTTCATTTGATCTATGGAGAAAGGGGCGAATGCATGAGCACACTGCTTGAAGTGCAAAACTTAAAAACCTATTTTTTTCGAAAAAAGGAACCAATACCTGCTGTTGATGGCGTTGATTTTAGTATCAAAAAAGGGGAAACAGTCGCATTAGTCGGTGAGTCTGGGTCTGGTAAAAGTATTACGTCTTTATCCATCATGGGTCTGATTAATGGGACTGGTGGGAAGATTATGGATGGTTCCATTATGCTTGATGGAAAAGACCTTGTTACATATAGTGAAAAGGAATTGTGCAGTATTCGCGGTAATGATGTATCCATGATCTTTCAGGAACCCATGACCTCACTTAATCCCGTCTTAACCATCGGGGAACAAATAACAGAAATCCTCATTTACCACAAAAAACTTTCAAAAAAAGAAGCGACCAAAAAAGCGATTGACTTGCTAAAGCTTGTAGGCTTTTCTAGGCCAGAACAAATCATCAAAGATTACCCGCACCGTTTATCCGGCGGTATGCGTCAACGAGTCATGATCGCCATTGCGCTAAGCTGTGATCCGAAGCTCCTCATTGCGGATGAGCCGACTACTGCTCTCGATGTGACCATACAAGCCCAGGTGCTGACCTTAATGAAAGATTTATGTTCGACCTTTGGTACATCTATACTTCTCATTACGCACGATTTAGGTGTTGTGTCGGAAGTAGCAGACCGTGTCATTGTCATGTACTGCGGACAGGTTGTTGAAAATGGAACCGTTGAAGAGTTGTTTGATCAGCCGCTTCACCCATACACAGAAGGACTGCTTGAATCCATTCCGGTCATTGACGGAGACATTCAGCCATTAACGGCGATAAAAGGAAATGTCCCTGCGCCAGATCAGCTTCCCGCAGGATGCCGTTTTGCGCCTAGATGCCCGAAAGCCATGGAACGCTGCATAGGTGAATTGCCCAAACTGACAACCTTTGAAAATGGTAGAAGCGTCAGGTGTTTCTTATATGAGGAGGCAAGCCAAACATGACACTTGCTGAAAATCAACCATACATGACAGATCGATCTGAGAAAGAAACCATCCTGGAATTAAAAAATATACGAAAACACTTTCCGATTAAAGCTGGCGTGCTGCAAAAGAAAGTAGGAGCAGTCAAAGCGGTTGACGGCATCGACTTAAACATTTATAAAGGCGAAACGTTAGGCATCGTTGGAGAGTCTGGATGCGGTAAATCCACATTAGGACGGACGATGATTCGTTTATATGAACCAACAGAAGGACAAATTCTATTTAAAGGGCAAGATATTTCTCATGTATCTGAATCAAAACTAAGACAATCAACAAGGAAAAACATCCAAATGGTTTTTCAAGATCCCTTTGCATCACTCAACCCTAGAAAAACACTTCGAAGTATCATCAAAGAACCCTACAAAACACATCACTTATATTCCTTAAAAGAAAGAAATGAAAAAGTAGAACAGCTTTTATCCAAAGTCGGCCTTCACCCAAGTTTTGCGAATCGATACCCGCACGAATTCTCCGGCGGACAAAGGCAACGGATCGGTATCGCTCGTGCACTTGCCATGAATCCTGAAATGATCATAGCAGATGAGCCTGTTTCAGCGCTTGACGTCTCCATTCAGGCGCAGGTCATCAATTTGATGGAAGAGCTTCAAGAAGAGTTTGACCTCACCTATCTATTTATCTCTCACGATCTCAGTGTGGTCCGCCACATTAGTGATCGAGTGGGCGTCATGTATCTTGGCAAAATGATGGAACTTGCGGATAAGCACAGCCTGTACGATGATCCGCTTCATCCGTATACACAGGCGCTTTTATCTTCCGTTCCAGTCACCCGTAAAAAAGGTCAGGTGAAAAGGGAACGGATTATGCTGCAAGGGGATTTACCAAGCCCTGCAAATCCGCCAAAAGGCTGTGTGTTTCATACAAGATGCCCGCATGCGAAAGAAGTCTGTAAAGAAAAAGTACCAGAATTTCAAGAATTAAAAACGAACCACTTTGTGGCCTGCCACCTCTACGACGCTTGATCACGCTTGTATGATCTCATCTTTGAGAGGGGGGATGAAACGGGCTTCTGTCATCATTTTTTAAAAAAGATAGGGGGAATTGTCTATGAAAGATAGAAAGAGAAAGTCCATTTTGGTCAGTTTGCTGCTGATCTTTACATTGATCCTTGCTGCTTGTTCTGGTGGAAATAAAACGTCTGGAGACAGTGAAAAGAAATCCACAGGTAAACCTGTACAAGGTGGCGATCTTGTCATTGGTTCGATTGCAGAGCCTACATTATTTAACTCACTTTACTCAACAGACGTGGCAAGTTCTGATATTGAAGAGAGAATCTATAGCTTTTTACTGCAAACAGATGGAAAGCTTAACCCACAGCTGGCGTTGGCAGAAGATATTAAAGAATCCGATGACGGCAAACAGTTTGATGTGACCATTAGAAAAGGCGTGAAGTTTCATGATGGAGAAGAACTGACTGCTGATGATGTTGTGTTTACATACAGCATTCCGATCAATAAGGATTACAATGGTGAGCGTGGATCAGGCTTTGAAGTATTAGAGTCTGTCAAAAAAACAGGGGACTATTCGGTCGAATTTAAGCTGAATAAAAAAGATCCATATTTTTATAACGTCACGCTAGGAAGCTATGGCATTTTACCAAAGCATATTTTAGGTGATGTCCCTATAAAGGATCTTGGCGAAAATGAATTTAACCGAAAAAATCCAATCGGCTCTGGCCCATTTAAATTTGCCGAGTGGAAAGAAGGAGACTATGTCAAACTTGAAGCATTTGATGACTATTGGGATGGACGGCCATACCTTGATACAGTCACCATTAAAACGATTCCTGATCAAAATGCAGCCATGGCTCAGCTATCCGCAGGTGATATTGATTTCTTTGCAGTGCCTGGAGCAGAACTGCAAACAGCTGAAAAAGTTAGTAACATCAAAATCGAATCTGATCTAGGGCTTAATTATTCATATATTGGCTGGAATCAGAAAAACGAACTGTTCAAAAGCAAAAAAGTCCGCCAAGCGCTTACCCATGCCATTGACCGTCAAACGATTGTCGATCAAGTGTTAGATGGAGACGGGAAAGTAGCCAACATCCCAGAAAGCCCGCTGTCATGGAACTACCCTAAAAATGAAAATGTCCCAGTATTTGAATTTGATCAAGAAAAAGCGAAAAAGATGCTGAAGGAAGAAGGCTGGGAGGATACAGATGGAGATGGTTATCTTGATAAGGACGGTAAGAAGTTCTCCTTCGTCTTGAAGACGAACCAAGGAAACAAAGTCCGTGAAGATATTGCTGTCGTTGTCCAGCAGCAGCTCAAAGAAATTGGCATTGAAGCAAAACCGCAAATTGTGGAGTTCAGTGCATTAATCGAACAAACAACTCCGCCAAAATGGGATTATGATGCGTTATTACTCGGCTGGAGCTTAGCGACATTCCCTGACCAATACAGCATTTTCCATTCAAGTCAGTCTGAAAAAGGCTTAAATAACATTTGGTATAAAAATGAAGAAGTCGATAAGCTGCTAGTTGATGCCAAAAACTTGAGTGATCGTAAAGAGTATTCAAAGGCGTATGAAAAAATTTATGAGCTGATTGCAGAAGACCAGCCGTATACGTTCCTTTATTATGCCAACTCACATCGCGCGATGCCATCTAATCTACAAGGCTACTCTTACCACCCGAAAGATGAATATTACAAAATCGAAAAATGGTGGATTGAACAGTAGTCTGCAAGTGAAGAAGGGGAGGTGTCTCCCCTTTTTTCATCATAGTATGGCCATCCGATGAAAAAGGAGTTGTGCACATGGTTACATATATCATTAGAAGGACATTGCTTTCCATCCCGATTTTGTTTGGTATTACGATTTTGTCCTTTGCGATTATGAAAGCAGCACCAGGCGATCCGATGTCACTCATGATGGACCCGACCATTAGTGCCGCAGACCGGGAAGCCTTTATTGATAAGTACGGCTTGAACGATCCTGAATATGTGCAATATATGAAATGGCTCGGTAATATGCTTCAAGGTGACTTTGGCACATCCATCGTAAAAAAAGGAACGCCCGTGGCTGATTTGATTTTTGCCCGGCTGCCAAATACCCTCATCCTCATGATCTTTTCTACATTAGTTGCCCTGATCATTGCCATCCCATTTGGTGTTCTTTCAGCAAAACGTCCGTATACAAAACTTGACTATGGTATTACGGTTACATCATTTATCGGACTGGCTATTCCGAATTTCTGGTTTGGCTTGATCCTTATAATGGTGTTATCAGTGAATTTAGGATGGTTTCCGACCGGGGGTGTCTCTACCTTAAATGCAGATTTTAATCTATTTGACCGGCTTCATCATATTATTTTACCGGCCTTTGTTTTAGCAACGGCTGATATGGCCGGCCTTACACGTTATACAAGGTCAAGTATGCTCGATGTGATGCGGCAGGATTACATTCGTACGGCGCGAGCGAAAGGTTTTAGAGAGAACAAAGTCATCTTCAAACATGGATTGAGAAACGGTCTCATGCCTGTTATTACGATCTTTGGACTCATGATTCCATCCTTTATTGGCGGCGCAGTCGTGGTGGAACAAATCTTCACATGGCCAGGGCTTGGGAAACTGTTTATCGATTCTGCTTTTTCAAGAGATTATCCCGTCATTATGGCGATGACTGTTATCTCTGCTGTGCTCGTGGTCGTTGGAAACTTAATAGCGGATATTCTCTATGCGATCGTTGATCCGCGTATTGAATATTAGAAGGGAGCTGAAGCACAATTGGCACAACCTAATATGGGAACACCTTCTGTTGATCTCAAATTAAAAGAAGGCCTTCCGCCAAAACCAGAGACGATGCTTCGTTTATTTTGCGAGAAATTTTTCAAAAATAAATTGGCGGTTGCCGGCTCCGCTATTTTATTGGTCATTATCTTTTCCGCTATTTTCGCCCCGGTGATCGCACCTTACGCACCGGAACAGCAAGACTTATTGAAACGGCTACAGCCTCCAAGTGCAGAGCATTTTATGGGAACCGACAAGTTTGGCCGAGATATTTTTTCAAGGGTGCTATACGGAGCGAGGGTGTCTCTATTAGTTGGCTTTGTCTCAGTAGTCGGAGCCATCACCATTGGTACCGTCATTGGGGCGGTAGCGGGATACTTTAAAGGCTTTGTCGATTCTGTGCTCATGAGAATGGTGGATGTGGTATTGTCTATTCCAGATATTTTTCTCTTGATCACGCTAGTGACAATTTTTAAACCGGGTATTGATAAATTGATTTTAATCTTTGCGCTGACTGGCTGGACAACAACCGCCAGGCTGATCCGCAGTGAATTCTTGTCACTTCGCACAAGAGAATTCGTACTCGCAGCAAGAACGATCGGAACGAAAAACCATGTCATCATCTTTTCGCATATTTTACCGAACTGTATCGGCCCTATTATTGTGTCTGCTACATTAAAAGTCGGTTCTGTTATTTTAGCTGAGTCGACACTTAGCTATCTAGGGTTCGGCATCCAGCCTCCAACGGCGAGCTGGGGAAACATGCTTCAAGATGCACAAAATTTCTCCATTATGGTGCAAGCATGGTGGTATCCACTGTTCCCAGGTTTACTGATTCTACTTACCGTTTTATGCTTTAACTTCTTAGGTGATGGATTGAGAGATGCCCTTGATCCTAAAAAGCTAAAATAAGGTTCTGCTTATAGAAAATCGTGAAAGGACTCTGCGAGACGTTCTCCTTTTCCCAGGAAATAAAGCCGTCCTTCCGTCAGGGAGAAGTTTTAATAAAGTTGGAATAATTTCTCTATCCCTTGCCCATACTGTGGACAACAGTTTTTAAAAAGTGAGGGATTGGTTATGTTATTTCTTCATGACGTATGGGTGAATTGGTTTGAAGGGGAAGAGAATGGCTATAATGTGTGCCATTTTCATGAGTGGCGCAAGGAGGACAGCGTGGAGCTGTTAGATCAAGTACCTTTACTCAAGGTGCAGAGTCCTTTGTTTGATTACATAGAGAATGATCTATCAGAGCTGCCGAAGACGCTGCTAGAGTCTGTATTTGAGAAATCATATATTCGAAAAAATCATGAACGCCGTAAATTAGAGTATTGCTTTGTGGTCACGGACGGGATTAGAATCATTGCTGTGGATACGATTGGTTATTCCATCCCTGTGAGAAAGAGCCGATTGATTCCAAGACAGGAGCAATTGGTGTATGAAATGGTGAAAGATGTGAAGGCAGAGGAGTATGAATTCACAACAGACAGCCTTGAATCGACGAAAGAATATCACATCCTATCATTACCACCGCAGCATATCAGCGGATTAACGAGAAAAGAAAGACAGCTGAAGCAGCTGATGTTTATGGCGTTAGATCAACTAAAGGGGCTTCAAAACCGGGCAGAAATTGCCTATTGGTATACAGAATGGAATCCGCGCATGTACAACCAGATCAAACGAATGTCTTTCGAGGAGATTTGGAACATGCTTTATAACGAAACCATTGATGGATGGTCAGAAAACCATTTAGCCTTTTGTGAAAAAATGATTAAAGGACAGCCATTTTTTGAAAAACTTTGGGAAATGGAAAACGAATCGAAAGTCAATTAGAAAAAGCTTGCAGCTGAATATGCTGCAAGCTTGTTTTATTTGCGTTTCCGGCCAAGACCCATCGCATTCTCCATTTTTTTCAGCATTTTGTTTGCCGCACGGTTAGCCTTTTCAGCACCTTCATCTAAAATGCGGTCAAGCTCATCTGACTCAATGAGTTCATAATAGCGATCTTGAATCGGTTTTAAAGCATCCACGACAACGTTCGCAAGATCTCCCTTAAATTCACCATAACCTTTGCCTTCGTATTTTTGTTCAAGCTCCGCAATCGATACGTTCCCTAATACAGAATAAATCGTCAGCAAGTTGGCAATTCCAGGTTTGTTTTCTTTGTCATATTTGACGATGCCTTCTGAATCAGTCACAGCACTTTTGATTTTCTTTTCAAGCTGCTTTGGCTCATCTAATAAGGTAATGAAGGATTTTTGGTTCGGATCAGATTTGCTCATCTTTTTCGTTGGGTCAGTTAAAGACATAATCCGAGCGCCTTCTTTTGGAATTTTGACTTCAGGTACAGTGAAGATGTCATTGTACTTTCGGTTAAAGCGTTCAGCAAGCGTTCTCGTTAATTCAAGATGCTGCTTTTGATCTTCTCCTACAGGAACTAAGTCCGTACCGTATAACAAAATATCGCCAGCCATTAATGGCGGATACGTTAATAGTCCTGAAACGACTGCTTCCTTACCAGCAGATTTGTCCTTAAATTGAGTCATTCTTTCTAATTCCCCAATATAAGCGACACATTGCAGCATCCATCCTGCCTGGGCGTGGGCAGGTACCTCTGATTGGATAAACAATGTTGCCTTCTCTGGATCAAGCCCCACTGCCAAATAAAGAGCGGCTAAGCTTCTAATATTTTGTCGAAGGGCTAAACGATCCTGACTCACCGTAATGGCATGCTGATCGACCACACAAAAGTAGCCGTTGTAATCATGCTGAAGATCGACAAATTGCTTCATCGCTCCAATGTAGTTCCCCAATGTCACAGAACCGCTAGGCTGAATGCCTGAGAAAATCGTCTTTTTTGTCATACTAAAACCTCTTTTCTTCAATATAAAAAGGCCCACCCATCACTTTTCAACAGAAAAGGGACGAATGAACCGTGGTACCACCCTTGTTATTTCAATCCGAAATCACTCAAGACGTTGATATCGGAGACTGCTCCGTCTAAGCCTACTGACTCTGTCAAGTGTTCGGTTAGCTGCTCCAAAGCCCATTCCATACATGCCATTATCTGCTTGCACCAACCGCAGACTCTCTGTAAATGGTGAATATATGTACTCTTCTTTTTCATCGCAAAAATGTAATTTCATTCATTATAAATAAGCAAAAATCAAAAGTCAAAACCTACATATAATAAATCAAGAGCAATATTAACATTTCAATGAGTAAACTCAAACCTAATGTTCTTAAGGTTGAAAAGTTACTTTGAAAAGATGATGATAAATGTTTGTTTAAACTGTCATCAACATGGTCCTTTTGCTTATTTAAAGAATCAAACACCTTTCGGAAGCTGTAAGATATTTGATCAAAAAATCCACTTTTTAAAGTGATGAACGATAACCACACTAGCAAAGTGCCAGAAGCTAAATAAAATGTGATGTTAATCATGCTTAAGAAAGATATGTGCCCATAAAAGAGGAAGCTTAAAATGAAAACAAGGCCATTAGAACTAAGTAAAAGAATAAAAAATCTAATAACAATCACTCCTGCGCATTAAAACTTTACTGTACTAAAATAGCAATAAAAACATTTAATTCAAGACTTTCACTATATAAGAAAAACGAAACAAGGAACGAAGCTGTTGTTTTAATCAATTTCTTGATATCAGTTTACAATGAATCATGAAGATTGCCAATTGTATAGACAGGATTACCTCTGATTAGGTATTTAAGATCACAAAATCTCAGAAAAATAACCAAATTATTTCAATTTTTTAATAAAAATATTAAAAAACAGTGGAAATATGAAAATTTTCTTAAAAAAATGAATGCACAATTACTTATTTGCTAGTATAATAGTTCCTGTAGTTCATTTATGAAGGGGAGGTCAACAACTAGATGAAAAAGTCTAAATTTTCACTGCTTTTAGTTTTTTTATTGGTGCTGACTATTTTTGTATCTGCATGTTCAGGTAAACAAAGTAGCGACAAGGGCACTGCATCCAAAGATTCAAAACAAGAGGCTACAATTTTAGAATCACAGGAAATGCCTGCAATGGATACAATCCAAGCGAGTGATACAATCAGTTTTACGACTATGAATAACGTGTTTGAAGGTTTGTATCGTTTCAACGATAAAGAAGAATTAGTGCCTGGTATGGCTGATGGGGAACCAGTTGCTAACAAAGATAAAACAGTTTACAACATCAAAATTAAAGATGCAAAATGGTCTAATGGTGACCCAGTTAAAGCTCAAGACTTCGTATATGCATGGCAACGTGCTTTAGATCCAGAACAAAAGTCTGAGTATGGCCCATATATGATGGTTGGTAAAATTAAGAATGCTGATAAAGTATACAACAAAAAAGCAAAGCCTGAGGAACTAGGAATTAAAGCTGTAAGCGATAAAGAACTGCAAATTACACTTGAAAAACCAATTCCTTACTTCCAATCTCTGCTTTCATTCCCAACATTCTACCCAGTGAATGAAAAGTTCGTTAAAGAACAAGGTGACAAATATGCGAAGACTGCAAAGAACCTTGTATACAACGGACCATTTGAACTTTCTTCTTGGGATGGCCCACAAGCAACTACTTGGGAATACAAAAAGAATGAAGAATATTGGGACAAAAAGAACGTCTCTATGACAAAACTTACTTTTAAAGTATCTAAAGATCCACAAGCAGCTGTTAACGCATTTGAAGCGGGAGAAGCTGATATTACACCTAAATTATCAACACCTGCCATCATCTCTCAATACGAAGGTGATAAGCGGATGAAAAGATTACTAGAACCTACTGTGTTCTGGTTGAAAATGAACCAAGGAAATAAATCTTTAAAGAATGAAAACGTTCGTCGCGCAATTGCAACGGCAATTGATAAAGAAGCGTTTGTAAATGATGTGTTGCAGAATGGTTCAGTTGCTGCATACTATCAAATTCCAAAAGATTTCGTACATGATGAAAGCGGAAAAGACTTCCGTGATGGAATGCCTAAATACTTAGAAACTAATAAAGATGAAGCGAAAAAGCTTTTTGAAAAAGGGTTGAAAGAATTAGGAACGTCTAAAGTAACGCTTAATTACTTAGGTGATGATTCTGAGACAGCTAAAACAATCGGTGCTTTCATTAAAGATCAGCTCGAGAAAACTTTACCTGGCTTAGATATCAATATTCAAAGTGTTCCTTTCGCTACTCGTATTGATCGTGATAAGAAAGAGGATTACGATCTTCAGATGGCTGGATGGGGTCCAGATTACCTTGATCCGATCACGTTCTCTGACTTGTTCATCACAGGTGGCGGAAACAACCACATGGGTTACTCAGATAAAAAATATGATCAGTTGTTAAAAGATGCATCTGGCAAATTAGCTGCAAAACCTGAAGAACGCTGGAAAGCTTTACAAGAAGCTGAAAAAGTATTATTACAAGATGACGCAGCACTTTCACCAATTTATCAGAGAGCAACTAACTATCTGATTAATAACAAAGTAAAAGGATTTGTCATTCACAAAGTTGGACCTGAATTCAGCTACAAATGGATGAAAATTGAAGGATAATTAACAATCTTATAGAAAAGAGAGTGTATTCTCTGAATATACTCTCTTTTTCACTGAGAGAAATATGTCGAAATATACAGAAAAGTCAGTTTTATCAGGAGGTGCAAGTATGCTGAAATACTTAATTAGACGGGTTGCCTACATGGTTGTTACCCTCTTCATCATTGTTTCAATCACTTTTTTCTTAATGAAACTTATTCCGGGTTCTCCTTTTGTTAATGCGCAAAAGTTGTCAGAAGCTCAACAAGCTGTACTTAATGCAAAATATGGACTAGATCAGCCAATTCCTGTTCAATATTTTCATTACATGATTAATACATTCACTGGGGATTTAGGTGTTTCATTCCAATTCAACAATACCTCCGTAACAGAACTTCTTTCATATCGAGTAGGACCATCTGCTGTCCTAGGCCTTCAAGCGATTATTTTAGGAACGATTGTTGGTATCTTTTTGGGAGTAGTTGGAGCTTTAAGACAGAACACATGGGTGGATTACTCTGCTACTTTCTTGGCAGTTATCGGTAAATCAATTCCGAGTTTTGTATTCGCTGGATTACTTCAGTACTATATTGCGGTGAAATTGGGGTTATTACCAACTCAATTTTGGAATGGGTTTGAATATACAATTTTACCTACTATAGCGTTAGCAATGTTCCCTATCTCCATTTGTGCTCGTTTTATGAGAACAGAAATGGTTGAAGTACTTGAGACAGATTACATTTTACTTGCAAAAGCAAAAGGAGCAGGCTATTTTGAGATCGCATTTAAACATGCAATGAGAAATGCTTTAATACCTGTTGTCACAGTACTTGGTCCATTGACTGTTAGTTTAATGACGGGATCACTAGTAATAGAAAAAATCTTCTCAATTCCTGGAATTGGTGAGCAGTTTGTTAAAGCCATTACAGTAAATGACTATCCAGTCATCATGGGTACAACTATCTTATTTGCCGTTCTTTTTGTAGTGGTTGTATTTATTGTCGATATTCTATATGGAATTATCGATCCTAGAATTCGTGTAGCGGGAGGTAACAAATAATGAAACAGCAAGAAGAAAATATTGATAAAAGTCTGTTTGAACCCGCTGGTGTTGATACATTATCTGCTGAAAAAATTGAAAAACCAAGTCTAAATTATTGGCAAGATGCATGGCTTAGAATTAAAAAGAATAAAGCCGCTGTTGTTAGTATGGTGATTTTATTTTTAATTGTATTCATGGCGCTCGTCGGACCATTAATTAGTGGCAAAGACTTTAGTACTCAAACAACGTCTGAAGCGAACTTACCGCCGCGAATCCAAGGGTTAGAGCATGTTAGTTTCTTACCTTTTACTGGTGAAAGAACATTAAAAAATGGTGATGTGGTCAATCCATATGAACAAAAAGGGATTGAACATTACTACTGGTTCGGTACCGATAATCTTGGGAGAGATCTATTTACACGTGTGTGGAAAGGAACTCAAATCTCACTGCTTATTGCTGTTGTTGCAGCTGTGATCGATTTAATTATTGGTGTTGCCTACGGCGCTATTTCTGGTTATTTCGGTGGGAAAATTGATAATGCGATGCAGCGTATTTTGGAAGTTCTAATGGGGATTCCAAACTTAATCGTTGTCATATTAATGATTCTCGTCTTAAAACCAGGGATTATTCCAATTATTATTGCACTAAGTATTACCGGGTGGATCAGTATGGCTAGGGTCGTGCGTGCTCAAGTCATGAAGCTGAAAGAACAGGAATATGTACTAGCCGCTAGAACTTTGGGATTAAGTAACTTTAAAATTATCTTTAAGCACATGTTGCCAAACTTAACAGGTGTGATGATTATTAATACAATGTTCACTATTCCTAGTGCGATCTTCTTTGAAGCTTTCTTAAGCTTTATTGGATTAGGTCTGCAAGAGCCGCAAGCTTCACTAGGGACATTAATTGAAGATGGGTTTAAATCAATGATCGCTTTCCCATATCAGATGGTTTATCCAGCAATTATCATTAGTGTTATCATGATCGTCTTTAACCTTGTTGCCGACGGTGTGAGAGATGCACTTGATCCAAAAATGAAAGATTAGTACGGGGCGGTGATGTTGATGAATAAACAAGAAACGATTTTAAAAGTAAATGACTTAAATATTTCATTCCACACATTTGCTGGCGAGGTTAAGGCAATTCGAGGTGTGAATTTTGAATTGAAAAAAGGTGAGACGCTTGCCATTGTTGGAGAATCAGGCTCTGGTAAATCGGTAACTTCTAAATCAATCATGGGTCTGCTTCCTAAATCTAACTCCGAAGTGAAAAAAGGAGAGATTTTGTTTCAAGGTAAAAACCTAACAAAACTTTCTGACAAACAGATGCAGAAAATAAGAGGGAAAGATATTGCCATGGTCTTTCAAGATCCAATGACATCTTTGAATCCGACTATGACAATTGGCAAGCAAATTATAGAACCCATCTTAAAACATCAAAATGCAAGTAAAGAAGAAGCTAAAAAAAGAGCACTTGAGCTTTTGAGTCTTGTAGGTATTCCGAAACCGGAACAGAGGTTCAAGCAATACCCTCATCAATTTTCTGGTGGGATGCGACAAAGGGTTGTCGTTGCAATAGCTCTTGCTTGTAATCCGAAAATTTTAATTGCAGATGAGCCAACTACTGCTTTAGATGTAACTATTCAAGCCCAAATCTTAGAACTGATGAAAGATCTTCAAAAGAAGATTGAAACATCTATCATCTTTATCACACATGATTTAGGGGTCGTTGCGAATGTAGCAGATCGTGTAGCAGTTATGTATGGTGGTCAAATTGTTGAAATTGGCACCGTAGATGAGATCTTCTATAACCCAAAACATCCATATACTTGGGGATTACTGAGCTCTATGCCAAGTCTTGATGCAAAAGAGGAGAAATTGTTTGCCATTCCAGGCACGCCGCCTGATTTGCTGAATCCTCCAAAAGGAGACCCGTTTGCGGCTAGAAATCAATTTGCAATGAAAATTGATTTTGAACAGCAGCCGCCTTTATATCAAGTATCAGAAACTCATTTTGCAGCTACATGGCTTTTACATCCTAACGCACCAAAAGTAGAACCTCCTGAATCAATTAAGCAAAGAATGCGACAATTTAATGCGCAAAAAGGGGGGGATCACATTGAGTGAAAAAGATGTTATTTTACAAGTGAAAAATCTTAAGCAATATTTTAATGTGGGTAAACCTAATGAAGTAAAAGCTGTTGATGATGTCAGCTTTGACATTTATAGAGGTGAAACATTGGGCCTTGTAGGTGAATCTGGTTGCGGGAAATCCACTACTGGGAGAACCATCATTCGTCTATACAATGCAACAGGTGGCGAAGTTATTTTTAACGGGCAGAATGTGCATGATAAAAAATCAACAACAGATCTTAAACAATTTAACCGAAAAATGCAAATGATCTTTCAGGATCCATATGCCTCCCTCAATCCAAGAATGAAAGTTGTGGATATTATTGCAGAGGGTATCGATATTCATGGTCTTGCAAAATCAGCACAAGCACGTAAAGACCGTGTGTATCAATTGCTTGAAACGGTTGGTTTGAATAAAGAGCATGCGAATAGATACCCGCATGAATTTTCAGGCGGTCAAAGGCAGCGTATTGGGATTGCTCGTGCGTTAGCTGTTGAACCGGATTTCATCATTGCCGATGAGCCAATTTCTGCACTAGATGTGTCGATCCAAGCGCAGGTCGTCAACTTAATGAAAGAACTGCAAGAAGAAAAGGGCT
Source organism: Bacillus sp. FSL M7-0307 (assembly GCF_038627835.1). Classification (NCBI taxonomy): domain Bacteria; kingdom Bacillati; phylum Bacillota; class Bacilli; order Caryophanales; family Bacillaceae; genus Bacillus; species Bacillus sp. FSL M7-0307. Next base: position 1,137,469 of record NZ_CP152023.1, read on the forward strand.
TAACGTATTTATTCATTGCCCATGACCTTTCCATGGTGAAATATATCAGCGATCGTATCGGTGTGATGTATTTTGGGAAATTGGTTGAGCTGGCACCAGCGAATGAATTATATGAAAACCCGCTTCATCCATATACAAAATCATTACTATCTGCGATTCCGCTTCCAGATCCTGATTATGAGCGTAACCGCAAACGGATTAAATACGATCCATCTGTTCATAAAGGAACAAATACGGAATTTCGTGAAGTTAAGCCAGGTCACTTTGTCAGCTGTACTGAGGAAGAATTCAAAGAGATCAAAGCAAAACAATAAGAACAGAGAAGAAGCACTGCGATATCAGTGCTTCTTTTTTTATTTTACAAAAAAACAAGTTGATGGTAATTTTTATGTAAAATGAGTAAACCAGGAGGAAATCAAATGTTGTTATGGAAGACGTTTCGCTATTCCTGTCTTCACTTTTTTATCGTCACGATGCTTTTCTCAATGTCTTTTTTAACGAAACCAAACGGAGGAAAGTGGATGATCGCATTTTTAGTGCTCATTTGCATCATTTCGTTTTCGGTTGAATTTGCTGTGTATCGGCGCACGAATAAACAGAAGGAAGAAGTCCGGCGTATGAAGTACCTTTATTTCATCATGTTTCAGGTCGCAATGACACTTCTTTTGTTTGCTTGCTTTCAAATGCTCATGAATCGTTCGATATAAAACTTTTTTGCTTTCTCTTGAAAAAAAGTGAAACCACCAATGGCATTGCTGCGTCTTACTAGTACAGGCGTTTAAATAGCAAGAAATCGGGAATAGATAAGGAAGTGGTTCTTAACTACATCATAAGGAGCGGATCCATGAATTGGTATGAAAAGCTCAGTGAATACTTCCCGATAGAAGAAATGAAGTCAAAAGAGCATATGGAAGCTTTATTAAAGGAAAGAAGTGATATTTATCATAAAGAAGAAGGGCCTCATCATGTGATGATGTACGCTGAATTTGATTCTTTCATCTTTATTGATTATTTATTTGTTTCCAAGGATGCAAGAGGTGAAGGCCTCGGCTCAAAGCTCATTCATAAGCTGAAGGAAAAAAGAAAACCGATCTTGCTTGAGGTCGAGCCTGTAGATGAAGATGATGCAGATACTGCAAAACGCCTAAAGTTTTATCAGAGAGAGCACTTCAAGCATGCTGAATCAATTGGTTATAAACGCAGGTCACTTGCAACGAATGAAGTGAACCGCATGGAAATTCTTTATTGGTCGCCTCGTACAGATAATGAGGAAGAAATGATGGAGGCCATGAGAAAGACGTACGAAAGAATCCATACGTATAAAGACGAAGAATGGTATGGACAATCGTATGAGGATGTTGACGATGTGCTGAAGGTCATTGAAAATAAAAAACAAAAAAATATTTTCGATCACTTCGACTAAATGAGAATGTTCAGACTTCAAACATCAGCACAAAAAGAATGAAATTGTCTAGTTTTTGTCACAAAAATTGCAAGAAAATCTGTTCACACTTACTTTTTTATAGTATAATCACTATAAAGATTACTTATTTAGAACAATTTTAATTTAAGAATACAGATCAATATTCATTCTACAAATTGAGGAGTGAAGATTTATGGTAACATTATACACATCACCAAGCTGTACATCATGTAGAAAAGCAAGAGCGTGGTTAGAAGAGCACAATATTCCATACCAAGAGAGAAATATCTTTTCTGAGCCTCTTTCAATCGATGAAATCAAAGAGATTCTTCGTATGACGGAAGATGGTACAGATGAAATTATCTCAACACGTTCTAAAGTATTCCAAAAACTAAATGTAAATGTTGAGACAATGCCACTTCAACAATTGTATAAACTAATCAATGAGCACCCTGGTCTTCTAAGACGTCCAATTATTTTGGATGAAAAAAGACTGCAAGTTGGGTACAACGAAGATGAAATTAGACGTTTCCTTCCTAGAACGGTTCGTACATTCCAACTTCGAGAAGCTCAGCGACTTGCTAACTAATAGACAACACGAAAAGCTGCCGATCATTTGGCAGCTTTTTTTATTTATTTTCAGCCGTTTGTTCGTAAAAGAGACTGGCTAAAATAACGGTTGCGACGGTTAAAAAAGGAAGCAACAATTCAAGTGTAGTATGCTGCGCCATAAATTCATTCAGTTTTACATCACGGACAATCATTTCTCCGCCAGTAAAAGCTAAAAGGGCACTCCCTCCGTATAAAAGAATCGGAAACTTGGTTAGTGCTGCATGAATCAGCTTACTCCCCCAAATAATAATCGGGACTGAAATCATTAAGCCAAAGGCAGTGAGCACCATGTTCCCCTTAGCTGCCCCTGCAACAGCAATCACATTATCAAGTGACATAAAAAGATCTGCAATCACGATGGTCTGAACAGCACGCCAAAGGGAGCCGCTGCTTTTAATCCGAATGGATTCTTTCTTTTGTTCTATTAACAAATTGTATCCGATATAAAGGAGAAAGAGACCGCCGATAAATTGCAAATAGGGGATGGTCAATAAATAAACGGCAGCACCAGTCATGGTGATTCTCATCAGCACTGCCAAAAGTGTGCCGATCCATATGGCTTTGTTTCGTTTTTCATTTGATAAGCTTCGACTGGCCATCGCAATGATTAATGCATTATCTCCGCCTAATATGAGATCTATGCCAATAATCATCAGTAAGGATACGATCCACTCTGTTTCCATCCAGTTCACCTCATTTCACTAAAATAGCTCGTACAACCAATATATGAGGACAATTCAAATATATGTTTCTGCAAGTTTTCTCTGCAAAAAATGCGTTTTTATTTCTTTTATTCATGTTTTATCATAAAATAGACAGTACACAGCAATACCTCATTTCTTTAAATGGTTAACATGTAGACGGAACGGGTAAAGTGTAGTAAAGTACTATTAATTGGGAGCTTGTATGTCCCTTCAACATCTTATATAGAAGGGAAGGTTGGCAAAATGGAAATCGAAAGAATAAATGAACATACAGTCAAATTTTATATTTCCTACGGTGATATTGAAGATCGCGGTTTTGACCGTGAAGAGATTTGGTATAATCGTGAACGCAGTGAAGAGCTGTTCTGGGAAGTGATGGACGAAGTGCACGAAGAAGAAGAATTTGCAGTAGAGGGACCACTTTGGATTCAAGTACAGGCACTTGATAAAGGTCTTGAAATTGTCGTGACAAAAGCCCAACTTTCTAAAGATGGACAAAAGCTCGAATTGCCGATTCCAGAAGATAAAAAAGATCAAACAGATGAAGAAAGTTTAGATGCTCTGCTTGATGATTTTCATAAAGAAGAGCAAGATCAAGAAGATCATAATGAGAAGGACAAAAAACTTCAACTTCAGTTCGTATTGAAAATGGATGACTTTGAAGATTTGATTGCACTTTCTCAATTAAATATGCAGGATTTTACGACAAGTTTATATTCGTTTGAAAACCGTTATTATCTATATGTTGACTTCCACGAGGATTTGTCAGATGAGCAGGTGGAGAATAAGCTTAGTATTCTGCTTGAATATGCTCATGAATCAGTGGTCAGCATCTACAGACTGCAAGAATACGGTCAGCTGATTGTCAAAGAGAATGCGCTTGAAACGATTCAACAGCACTTCTCGTAACAACCAAAAGTCGATTTCTATAGAGGAATCGACTTTTTTATCTGAATGAAAAAGTAAACAAAGTGATCGGCAAGGAGAAAATGAAATGAGAAATGTAGTCAAAGTTCTATTTTTTCTTATCATTACGATAGGTGCTTATTTGATTATCCAAATTTTTGCCGGTGATCTAGCGGTAAGTGTATTAAGTTCCGTCAGTGTTCTATTCACTTTATCGATTATCTTCATCGGGTTTGTCATTTTCTTAGAAAACAGAAACCCCTCTCAAACGATTACGTGGCTTGTGCTGCTTGGGAGCTTTCCGCTTTTCGGGTTTTTGTTTTATATTTTCTTTGGACGCAATATTAAAAAGCGCAGACTGTTTGAAAAGAAAGCGGTACTAGACGAACAGCTTGTCCAGGAAGATGAACGTATCCACAGAGAAGCGATTGAAAAAATGACTCATATGGGTGACCATCAGCAGCTCTTATTTAAGCTGGCCCACAGACTTGGACATACCCCTATTACGTATCGCACATCCTCTAAAGTTCTGACCAATGGAGAAGAAACGTTCTCTCATATTTTTGAAGAAATCAAAAAAGCAACACATCACATTCACCTAGAATATTATATTCTCCGTCATGATGATCTGGGACAAGAATTAAAGGACATTTTAATCGAGAAAGCAAAAAGTGGTGTGATTGTCCGCTTTTTATATGACGATGTAGGCAGCCTAAAACTTTCCCGTCAATATATTGCTGACTTAGAAAAGGCTGGCGTGCAGATCGTTCCGTTTTTACCAGTGAGACTCCCTTTATTAAATAATAAAATCAATTTCCGAAATCACCGGAAAATCGTGGTGATTGATGGAGAAGTAGGATTTGTCGGCGGGCTAAACATTGGGGACGAATATATGGGCAGAAGCAGACAATATGGATTTTGGCGTGATACCCACCTGATGATTAAAGGTGAGGCCGTTCGTGATTTGCAGCAGATTTTTATGCAGGATTGGTATTACATGACCAATGAAAGATGCTCGGGTGTGGATTATTTTAAAGATTTCAGCCATATGGAGAGTCGAGCAGAAGGCGTACAAATGATTGCGGGTGGTCCTGATAAACAGTGGGAAGTCATTAAAAATCTCTTTTTCTCCATGATTATCTCCGCCAAAAAATCAATTTGGATTGCTTCACCATATTTTGTACCTGATGATGATATTTTGTCCGCACTGAAAATTGCTGCTTTGAGCGGAGTCGATGTGCGAATCATTGCGCCGAAAAATCCAGATAAACGCATCGTATTTCATGCGTCCCGTTCATACTTCCCCGAACTTTTAGAAGCAGGTGCGAAGGTATACGAATATGATCAAGGCTTTATGCATAGTAAGTTTATCATTGTGGATAGTGAGCTAGCATCAATTGGTACAGCAAATATGGATATGAGAAGTTTTCATCTGAACTTTGAAGTGAATGCTTTCCTCTATAAAACAAAAAGTACAGAGAAGCTGGTCAACGACTTCTTAGGTGATTTAGAGCAGTCGCATGAAATTGTTCCAGAAGAATTTGCGAAGAGACCTTTGAGGGTGAGGTTGTTTGAATCAACAGCAAGATTATTATCACCTCTTTTATAAAAATTGTATTTCCCCCCTTTTCTAAAAGGGGGATTTTTTATTTTACTAAGGGAAGGTAGGTTAAAATCGTGTTTTGATACGATAAAAATTCATTTTCGATATTCGCTTCCTGATGAGAGAAAAAGCTATAATACGGTCATCAAAGAACAAGGGGCGAAAGATATGAATGCAGCGATCATGGAGAATGGCAAGCTGATTCGCATCACACAACATCTGACTAAAAGGCGGCTAGAGCATGTAAGAGCTATGTGCAAATTTTACTGTCCTGAATGTAGGCAGGAGGTTCTATTAAAGCTAGGTGAGCATCGTGTCCATCATTTTGCACATAAACAGCTCTCGGCATGTCCATTAGCGTCCACCGGTGAAACAGCTTATCATCAGGCAGGGAAAATGGCTCTTAAGGATTGGCTCACGCAGCTTGGATATGAGCCGTTACTAGAGAAATATGTTTCAAACATTCAGCAGCGCCCTGATGTGACCGTCGCTATAGAAAATAAAAGCTATGCCATCGAATTTCAATGCGCAAATATTTCGTGGAAAGAGCTGCATAAACGAACGGAAGGTCTCCGTGCTGCGGGGCTCTATCCTATATGGGTCATAGGGGCGAATCGTTTAAAACGAATGGGTGGCCAGCTCTTTTCATTCTCCTCCATTCATTGGGGAATTTTAAGGCAGTCAAAGAATAGGAGACTCATTTTTTATTGTCCGATCCAAAATAGATTCATCCACCTGGATCAACTTCTCGTGTTTCAGCCAACGAAAATATGTGCTTCAATGACCGTTAGACCGCCTTCAGCTTATCGCCAACTACCAGCACTCTTATCTGTTTCCTCGAGCAATCATCAATTGTATAAAGAGTGGCTCAAGTGTATTCGGCAATTTAGGGAGCGGCCACCCCGCATTTTAGCAAATGAAAGCAAGCGTTTAAGAACCATTTTTTATGAGCATCATCAAACAGCATGGCCATTTCTACCGACAGAATTATTTATCCCCCTGACAGAAGCATATATCTTTTCAAGCCCTGTTTATGTGTGGCAAGGATGTCTTTATGATTGGATGGTTCGAAAGGGAAAAGAACAAGTGACCATTCATCTTCTTTTAAAAGAAATTGAGCGATGTGTCCAGCATAAAGAAGTGAAGCTCCGATATGCCGATGTCACAATAGAAGAAATCAAAGAGGTGATCATTTCATATGTACGGGTGCTTGTGAATCTAGGGTTTTTATACATGACGAAAGAGGGTAATTATCAAGTAACGTCGAATCAAAAGCCTATACGAACAGCAGATGAAGCGATAAAACGAGATGCTTTCTTATTTCATTAGCATGTTTCATGCCCACTTTGATCATGATAAGAAAAAGGTGGTGCTGCTATTGAATAGAAAGAAACGCTTTTTTCTCATTTTTTTAGTTTGTTTGGTATTTATTTCTGCATATGATTTGACAAATATAGTTCAAAACAAAGAAGATAAATACAACACCAATTTCTTTCACTTTCCGAAAGGTTGGTTCAACACAACTCATGCAAGGGGGATTCATATGACTTCACAAAATAACAACAATCATTTACCAGACAGAAGCGAAGTAAAAGAAGAAAACAAATGGCGCCTTGAAGATATTTTTGAAAGTGTCGATTCTTGGAATAAGGAATTCGAAGCTGTAAAAAAAGAAATTCCGAAGCTCGCCCAATTTAAAGGCAAGCTGGCCCATTCTGCTGATGTCTTGTATGAAGCCCTAACATTTCAGGATCAACTTTCTGAAAAGCTTGGCAAGCTTTATACATATGCGCACATGAAATACGATGAAGATACAACAAATTCATCATTTCAGGCTTTAAATGATAAAGCATCCAATTTATTTACACAGCTGTCTAGTACATCTGCCTATATTGTTCCGGAAATTTTATCTATTCAAGAAGATAAGCTGCAACAATTTATTTTGGAAAAAGAAGAATTAAAACTTTATTCTCACGCTCTCGAAGAAATTAACAAAGAGCGTCCGCATATTTTAAGTGAGGAGCAAGAAGCTTTATTAGCTGAAGCCTCTGAACCTTTATCAACATCATCCACTACGTTTAGTATGTTTAATAATGCAGATATTTCGTTCCCTTCTGTTAAGGATGAAAATGGAGAAGAAAAGAAAATTACTCATGGCAACTTCATTACCTTTTTAAACAGTGATGATCGTGAAGTGAGAAAGAATGCTTTTAAAGCCGTTTATAAAACGTATGATCAGTATAAGAATACTTTGGCGTCTACACTCAGCGGCTCGATTAAAAAGGATAATTTTTATGCGAAAGTACGTCATTACAAATCGGCAAGAGAAGCAGCGTTATCACGAAATAGTATTCCTGAAGAAGTGTATGACAATCTAATTGATACAGTTCATCAATATTTACCGTTATTACATCGCTACATTGAATTGCGTAAAAAGGTATTAAAGCTTGATGAAGTGCACAATTATGACTTGTATACACCATTAGTAAAAGATGCTGGCATGAAGCTGACCTATGATGAAGCAAAGGATTATATGCTGAAAGGGTTAGCGCCATTAGGAGAAGAATATGTTTCGGTATTAAAAGAGGGACTCGAAAATCGCTGGGTAGACGTTTATGAGAATAAAGGGAAACGAAGCGGCGCGTATTCTTCTGGAAGCTATGGCACGAACCCTTATATCTTAATGAACTGGCAAAATAATATTGATAATTTATTTACGCTGGCTCATGAATTTGGTCACTCTGTTCATAGCTACTATACAAGAAAGCATCAGCCATATCCGTACGGAAACTACAGCATTTTTGTAGCAGAAGTGGCTTCTACAACAAATGAAGCATTACTAGGTGAATACTTACTCAATCATTTAGAGGACAAAAAGCAGCGCTTGTATGTGCTCAATCACTTGTTAGAAGGATTTAGAGGGACGGTATTCAGACAAACGATGTTTGCAGAGTTCGAGCATCTCATTCATGTGAAAGCGCAAGAAGGGGAGGCATTAACGCCAGAGTTTATGACGAACCTGTATTACGACCTGAATAAGAAGTATTTTGGCGACGGTATGGTTGTGGATAAGGAAATCGGATTAGAATGGACGCGAATTCCGCATTTCTATTACAACTATTATGTGTATCAATATGCAACAGGCTATAGTGCGGCTCAGGCATTAAGTAAACAAATTTTAGAAGAAGGGAAACCTGCGGTGGAGCGCTATACAGATTTCCTTAAAGCAGGAAGCTCTGACTATCCAATCAACGTGCTGAAAAAAGCTGGTGTAGATATGGCATCAAAAGAACCAATTGAGGCAGCATGTCAATTGTTTGAAGAAAAATTAAAGGAAATGGAAGAGCTCATCTCAAAGACTGGTGAGTAACGAGAAGACTTCTGTCAGATGTGTGAGTGCAAACTCACCTTTTGGCAGGAGTTTTTTCTTGAAATAAAAAAGACCAGATTGTTGACAAAGGGCTAAAATGAACTTGATTTTAGCCCATTGACTTCTTTTTAGCGTGATAGAAAACCTTTGCAGGCTAGGAAGGCCGAGTTACTTGCGCGGAGCGAATTTGACATTCGTGAGCACTAGCACGCAGGACTGACACCGAATGCGAGGGTCGCCTACACGCTAGACCTCGTCTATATGAACGAGGTTTGTACATTCAATGATTACGCTTTAAAACCTTTGAAGGTTTTTCGGTGATTCATTCGATAGAGTGTAAAGAGAATGGAAGCGAATAGGAGTGGAGATGTCAGGTAAAGAGGTAACATCTTCATTAAGCCTAATATATTTAAACAGAAACATAAGCCAATGGCAACAAGTCCAATGGTTGTGCTGCGCATGCAGATCCCCCCATTTTTTTGTTACTTTCACTATATGAAAGTGACAGTCCTCTTATGTTTTGTGACAAAAATATGAACATATAGTATATCGGTTGTCATAAGTCGACAAAATTTGATATACTACAGATGTGAAATTAATCACATACAAACATTACCCCTTTGTTTGACCGTGAAAAATTTCTCCCATCCCCTTTGTTGTCGTTAAGACATAGTGAAACCGCGCTTATCCCGGCGCGGTTTCTTCGTACTTACAAATAGAACAAGTGTTCTTTTTGGGGTAAAGAAAAAACATGGGTCAGCACCCATGTTCATTCTCACAGCGGTAGACATCAAGATCTGAATGATTGTCTCCTTCTGTATAACGCCAAAACATTTCCTGATGTACTTGTACACGTTCTACCTTTTTAGCAAATGCGAGTTTTTTCATCTCGCGTTCAACTTCTTCAAGGGTCAGGTCATATACAACGGCAATTTCTTTTGCTGATGCAAATTGAAAGTAAGCGATAAACCATTCAATTGGCGGTCGTTCTGAAGGTGTTGGTTTTTCGCCAATCATTTCAAAGAGAATTTCCTCGTAAATATCATAAGAATATGCACCTGAAATCTTTAATCCTTCTTCACCATTTATCGTATTAAAAAAGGCGAAAGTGGGAAGCTCAGACACATCCATTTCAGCTGCGATTTTCATATCACATTGGAGCGCTTTGACAGCACTTTGAGAATGGATATCTCGCTGGAACTCTTCAATGTCCAGTCCAGCCGTTTTTGCATTTTCTAGCAAGACTTGTTCACTGGTGACGTCCTGCTGATGGCAAAAAAGCGATTCTTGAATGAGTCGTAAAAATTTCATTCCGCATTTTCTGCCCTGAAGTTCAGCTGCTTTTAATGCAAGAGAGGCGAGATAAGGTGATGTCACAATTTGTTCAGACAACATTTGTTCTTTTTTGGTCTGAGTTTTCGTGGCAAATTTCCCCCACGCTTCGGTTAGTAAATGTTTTTTTCGTTTCCGGTTCAAAGCATTAATACTAGAACTTGTAACCGTTCGTAAAGTGAAGAAACGGCCATATTTCATTTTCAACTTTTTAATTGATGGCTCTAATAACCAGCAGTCCGGGCTGAGAGGATCAATGAATACATAGATTTCAATCGGCTTTTGAGGATGTCCGTGACAATGTGAGAAATATTGCTCATGCGGATTGCAGCTCAAGATCGTCCGTCCTTTTCAGGTATTTGGTTGACCATGTGACGAGCCGTCAAAGACAGTCGCTCAAATAAAAAGTCACGAATATCGCCGGTTAGTCCTACTTGATCCATTGCATCCTCCATGCATTCAAGCCATGCGTCCGCTCGCTCCTCAGTAATCGGAAAAGGGAGATGTCTCGCCCGTAGCATTGGGTGACCATGCTCCTCAGTATAAAGCGGCGGTCCGCCTAAATATTGAGTTAAGAACTGTTTTTGTTTTCTTGCTGTTTCTTTTAAGTCATCCGGGAAAATAGGATGAAGCAAAGGATGACACTTTACATTTTCATAAAAAGTATCAACAAGTTGCGATAGAAGTTCCTCTCCAACCGCTTCGTAAGGTGCGTTAAACGATTGTACCATGTTGACTACTCCTTTAACTCGTAGCTAATAGGATGGCTCACCCTATTGCGAATTTCATGTATTTCAAAAGTGATATTCAGTTTGTTCTATTTTGTTGTTTCTATTATTGTATACTTATTTTAACAACCTCTACTCAATTCCACAAACAAACCGCTTTGGTCCTTTGGGAAAAGTGAGGGAGACAGGTTCCGTGTTCAATTGACCATATCATAACACATTCAGTCAAAAAAGGGTGAAAAGCGACATACAAAAAACCGAAGAGGTTATTCTCTTCGGTTTAGGCGAAATATTGAGCTGTGATTTTCTTTACATAATTTTGTGTTTCTTTAAATGGAGGAATACCTCCGTACTTATCTACATTCCCTGAGCCTGCGTTATAAGCGGCTAAGGCGAGTGAGACATTTCCATTATATTTTTGAAGCATTTGTTTTAAATACTTCGTTCCGCCTTCAATGTTTTGGGCTGCATCAAAGGCATTGTTCACGCCAAGTGATTTAGCAGTAGACGGCATTAGCTGCATCAGTCCAAGTGCACCTGCATGGCTGACAGCATTCGTGCGATAACCGGATTCTTGCTTGATCACTGCATGGATCAGTTTTTCTGGAACTCCGTGCTTTTGAGCCATTTGTGAGACGATTTGATTAATCTCTTTTGATGAAGAGCCTGAAACAGCTTTTTGAAGGGGCGGTGTGTAGCTGTTATTTAAGACGTTTCCAATACCATTTGCGGTATTCAATTGGCTGTCATTTGCATAAAGAGACTGAGATTGAAGCTGTTCACTGCCCGCTATCGCAGATAAATATGGATTCATTCGTGCATATTGCGTGTTCGGAGACGTTGATGGGTCCGATCCCATGAAAGCAGAAATGGAAAGCGGGAGTCGAGATAATTCTGATCCGCCTAAAAAATCTTGCAACAGCGACTGGAATGAAGTCTCAGCGCTTGATTCTTGTCCAGCTGTGAGTTGTGTTTGTCCATTATCAGATTGTAACGTTTTGAGTGCTTGAAGCTGCATAAAGGATTGAAGTTGATTGACGTTCATCATGTTCCTCCTTCAAGGAATTCATCTATTCTTTTGTTTTCATTTTTTCTTCATAAAAACGTACGACTTTGTTTTTCGTGTGTCTTGGTGGGATCTGAAATTGCTGAAGCAATGCTGTGAAAGCAGCTTGTCCAATGTCTAAATCACTCACTTCAAATTCAAGTTCATAGTCCTCTACTGTTAAATATCGGCTGTGATCCAAAACAATTAAGCCTTCTTTGATCATTTTTTCTGCTCTTGACGTTTCCAGTGAACCAAAATAGACGATTTGATCCTTTTGAATGTGAAGGTGTACTAATCTGTCTGCCACTTCACCTTCTGGCAGTTGGAAATGTTCAAGACTAGCGGGAGGATCGATCGTTTGGTGGGTTTCCAAAAGGCCAATCTCATGCGGTTCCTTTAATGTGAGGACCCACTGCCCACCTTTTTCTCTCATTCGTAATGCAGCGAATTTGGATTTTATATCAAATTGAGGTGTATCAAAATAATAGTTGGTTTGAGTGAGGAAGTCCTCGTCCTTTAATTGGAAATATTCTTTTAGCTGTTCAAATTCTTTTTTCATTAATAATTGTTTTAGTTCTATCTCAATTTCCTGTGCCATTTTGACATCAACCTTTCATTTAGAGGAAATATGATTATTGTACATGAAAAGCTTCTTTTTTTCTTATTTATTCCTTAAAAAGAGACGTATATAGATGCTAAATGAGGCAAAATGAACAACGAAATGGAGAAATCAAATTTTCTCAAAAAGTTCGGTTTATCAATATTGAACTTGATATGATAAAATAAAGCTGTACTTTGTTGTAAAGGAGATCATGATGCAAAACAGAATTGAAATCACAGAAGCAACTTTAAAAGAAGACAGGCTGATCTTGACGGTCCAGTCAGATGAGCAAATTCAAAAAGCAAAAGCATCAGGACAAATGCTTGTTGATTCTGATCACTTTGCGTTCGTTTACATACTTGAGACTGAGGAGTCTTTTACGTATCTTATTTTAGGAGAACATACATGGGCTCCATTAAAAGAAGCAATGAATCGTGAAATCCCTGTCTATTTGGCGGCGGAAGAGCAAACGCTAGAACTCATTCAACTTCATCAGGAATTAAACTATTTAATCGACAATATTAAAGACAATGCCAATTACGGAGATATGGAAGAGAAAGTGAAGAGCACATTCCTCTGAAATAATTAGGTATTTGGAATTGGGGGAAGTTTCATGGACAAAAAACAATGGGATCAATTCCTCGCACCATATAAGCAAGCAGTCGAAGAATTAAAAGTGAAACTAAAAGGCATTCGAAAACTGTATGAATTTGAGGATGACCATTCACCAGTAGAATTTGTCACTGGCCGAGTGAAACCCGTTGCCAGCATATTGGAAAAGGCAAAGCGTAAAAACATCCCGATGCATGAGATTGAAACGATGCAGGATATTGCAGGGCTTCGCATTATGTGCCAATTTGTAGAAGATATACAAGTCGTCAAGAAAATGCTTCAGTCACGAAAAGATTTCGTGGTTGTAGATAAACGCGACTACATTGCAGAACATAAAGAAAGCGGATACCGCTCGTACCACCTTGTTGTGTTATATCCGCTGCAAACGATCAATGGAGAGAAGCAGCTCCTCGTCGAAATCCAAATCCGTACATTAGCCATGAATTTTTGGGCGACCATCGAGCATTCTCTGAATTATAAATATAGCGGGAATATCCCGGAGAAGGTCAAGCAGCGCCTTCAAAGAGCTTCTGAGGCAGCATCTCTTCTTGATGATGAGATGTCTGAAATCAGAGGGGAAATTCAAGAAGCGCAAGTGGCATTTTCCCGGAAAAAGAAAAACGATAGCTGAGCCTAAGCTTGATCAAATATGATGCTGCTTTCTCGTCGCAGCAAGGTGGAAAAGGAGAAGAATTCATGAAATTTGCAGTTTCTTCGAAAGGGAATTCTGTATCTGACACACTTAAAAATAAAATACAGACCTACTTATTGGATTTTGGAATGGAATTAAATGAAGAGGAACCCGATCTCGTCATTACAGTTGGCGGAGACGGAACCCTTTTATACGCTTTTCACCGGTATAGCAACCGTCTGAACGAAACCGCTTTTGTCGGCGTACATACAGGCCATCTTGGTTTTTATGCGGACTGGGTCCCGAGTGAAATTGAAAAGCTTGTGTTAGCCATTGCCAAAACGCCTTATCATATTGTGGAATATCCGATTCTTGAAGTCATCGTCAGGTACAACGATGGGGGCAGGGAAGAAAAATATTTAGCAATGAATGAATGTACGATTAAAAGTATGGAAGGTACACTTGTGGCAGATGTTGAGATTAGGGGTCAGCTTTTTGAAACATTCAGAGGAGACGGTCTTTGTTTGTCTACACCATCTGGCAGTACAGCCTATAATAAGGCACTTGGCGGGGCTATTATTCACCCATCCATTAGGGCGATCCAGCTGGCAGAAATGGCTTCAATCAACAACAGAGTGTTTAGAACGGTCGGTTCGCCGCTCATTTTGCCGGACCACCATACGTGTGTGATCAAACCGATTAATGATGTGGATTTTCAGGTGACGATAGATCATTTGTCGCTGCTGCATAAAGATGTGAAATCCATTCAATGCCGAGTGGCAGACGAGAATGTCCGGTTTGCCCGATTTAGACCATTTCCGTTTTGGAAAAGGGTGCAAGATTCCTTTATCGGCAAAGGAGAATAAGAAAGAGGTTGTTCTCGCTGGAATACTTTAAGATAAACAAAACCATATCAGCCAAAGAAGAAGGCAGGCTGCTGAAGGACTACTTAATCGATCTTGGCATTTCAAAAAGAATGCTGACAGATATTAAATTTGATGGCGGTGACCTTCTGATTAATGGAGAGCATGTGACCGTGAGATATGAGCTGCGCGAGGGAGACAGGCTCACCATTTTATTTCCCGAGGAAAAAGTGAGTGAAGGGCTAAAACCTTCGGCCATTCCACTTGATATTTTATTTGAGGACGAGCACGTGCTTGTGCTGAATAAAAAGCCGTATATCCCATCGATTCCTTCTCGAGAGCACCCTGAGCATAGTATTGCAAATGGGTTGCTTCACCATTATGCTGAGCAGTCCGTTCGGCTGACTGTCCATTTGGTGAACCGTCTTGATCGTGATACTTCTGGTGTCATGTTAGTCGCTAAACATCGCTTTGCACACAGCCTTTTATCAAAGGCGCAGAAAAAAGGGGAAGTCAAGCGAACGTATAGAGCCATGACACATGGCATGATCACGCAAAAGGAAGGAACGATTAGAGCAAAAATTGCTCGAAAAGGGGACAGCATTATTGAACGAATGGTGGATGAGTCTGGTCAGGAAGCCGTAACACATTATACAGTGCGGGCGGTACATACTCATTTAGACATGTCTGATGTGTCCCTCACCCTTGAAACGGGAAGAACTCATCAAATTCGTGTTCACATGCAATTCCTTGGTCATCCGCTTGTTGGAGATACGCTATATGGTGGAACAAGCGAGAGAATAGGCAGGCAGGCACTTCATAGTGAGACCCTTGTTTTTCCGCATCCGATAACAGGGGAGTCCATGACATTTTCGGCTCCTTTGCCGGATGATATGACATTATTGCTTCAGTAAACAAGTAAACCCGGTCACCTGTCATGGTGGACCGGGTTTTTTATTGCGTGAAATGCTGAAACCTTGAATCATCATATGGCATAGATGAAGGAACAGATACTGTCTCAAGTTCTGGGTATCTAAGAGCAGAGAGCTGGTGGCCAAAGACGCAGCCTGTATCAATATTAACCGTTCTACCGATAAATCTTGGTTCTTTTACGGGTGTATGCCCGTACACAATCCATGGTTTTCCGTGATATTCCTTTGCCCAGTCCTTCCTGACAGGTCGACCATCCGGCCATGTTTCTCCGGTGACTGCTCCAAATAATAGATAGGACCTCATCTGCTTGTTCGGTTTTTTGCCAATATCCTTTTCCTTCATCGCTGCGTGTGCAATGATCAGTTCATTCGGAATGAGTACATCATAAAGCGGCGCCTTTTCAAATAAATGTTTAAATTCACGTGATAAAATGGTTTGTTCATCATGTGGCAGTTTTTTGATTTCGTTCACCGTTGTTTCAATGCCGTGCAGTAATTTAACGGGATTTCCTTTCAAATAGCGATACAGCTTAAAACAATGGTTGCCAGGCACATAGCGGATTGCGCCCTTAGAATAGGCGTGTATGACAAATTGCATGACGGCAACTGATCGAGGGCCGCGGTCTGTTAAATCACCAACAAGGGCCAGTGTTCTCTTATCAGGGTGGACAGGTAGTCCATGTTTGAGTTCGTATCCTAGTTTGTGTATGAGGGTAAGCAGCTCTTCGTAGCAGCCATGGATATCGCCTATGATATCGAATTTCATAAAGGTTCCTCCTGATTTTTTCATCCATTTATCGGATATAAAGAAGTTTGAATTTTAGAAAATATAACGAATGGCTTTCATTTCATTTGGGCAATTGTTAGAATCAATGCTTTAACGTAAAACTTAAAAATTAAACATGAATGTTAGGAGGCTTTAGCCAATGGAGCATACATCTGTTTCATCACTCGTTGTCGTTATTATTGTAGCCTTTTTCACCCCCATTTTATTGCACCGATTTAAGCTGACCATCCCGGTCGTTGTCGCTGAAATCATCATGGGGCTCATCATTGGAAAAAGCGGTCTTCAACTAGTTGTTGAACACGACGCATGGCTAGATACGTTATCCATGCTAGGTTTTATTTTTCTTATGTTTTTAAGTGGACTTGAAATAGATTTTTCTTCTTTTGAATCAAAGAAGAAAGCGCGAGAACTGCCAAATGGTTTAAAAGAACCGAATACATTTAAAACAGCGACCATTATTTTTGTTGGCGTATTTTGTATGTCCTTTATCCTGTCTTATGCGTTTGTCCTTGCAGGATTTATTCAAAACGCCTTTTTAATGACGCTTATTATTTCCACCATCTCATTGGGTGTGGTAGTTCCTACCTTAAAAGAGGAAAAGTTGATGCAGACGAATATTGGTCAAATCATTTTGCTTGTAGCCGTCATTGCTGATTTGGTGACAATGATTTTACTTGCTGTGTTTTCCTCCATTTATGGCGATGGAACAGGGAACATGTGGTTGCTCTTATTATTATTTGCGGCAGGTATTCTTCTTTATTTATTTGGCCGGGTATTTAAGACAAAGTCCATTTTTCAGTCCATGTCAAAAGGAACGGTGCAAATTGGGACAAGAGCCATCTTTACTCTCATTATAGTCTTAGTTGCCTTATCTGAATCACTCGGTGCTGAAAATATTCTTGGGGCTTTTTTAGCAGGTGTGCTTGTGTCGCTTCTTTCGCCTAATAAAGAACTCGTACAGCAGCTGGACTCGTTTGGCTATGGATTTTTAATTCCGATCTTTTTTGTGATGGTCGGTGTGGACCTGAATATATGGTCACTCTTTAAAGATCCAACCATCATGATCATGATTCCGCTGCTGTTTATCGCATTATTGCTTAGTAAACTCGTTCCGATTCTTTATTTAAAAAAATGGTATGACATGAAAAAAGTCATCGGTTCTGGTTTTTTATTAACCTCGACGTTATCCCTTGTCATTGCTGCTGCAACGATTGGTGAGCGGCTTGGTGTCATTGATCATAAAATGTCAGGAGCTCTTATTCTAGTCGCTGTGCTCACGAGTATTTTAACACCTGTTTGGTTTAAGGCGTTATTTAAACAAGAACGTGAAACCAATCATAAAAAGCGTGTGACGTTTATTGGGGCGAATCAGCTGACGTTACCTGTGACGCTTGATTTGCATCAGGATGAATATGACATCCGTATTTTGCACGTCTTTCAGGAAAATAAAGAAGCCTTGCTTGCTGACTCCATCTTTGAAGTTGAAGCGATTGAACAATATGACGATGATACGCTCAGGCAGGCTGGCATCGGGCAAGAGGATGTGCTCGTTGTGGCTACAGGCAGTGAAACGAAAAATAAGGAAATTGCTTTATTTGCAAAAGAAGAAGGGTCTAAACAAGTCATTGCAAGTGTTAACAAAGCGGAAGCCGAGCTGACTTTAAAGGAAGCAGGGATCGATACCTTTTCTAATTTCTTATCATCTAAAACGGTGCTGAGGGCATTGATTGAAGCACCTGATGCGATTCGCTTGTTAACAAATGAGGATTCTTCTTTGTATCAAATTCAAATGAACAATCATCGGTATCATAATGTCATGCTGCGGGAATTTCCTTTTACCGGCGATTTGGTGTTTGTCCGTATTTTTAGAGGAATTGACAGCTTAGTGCCGCATGGGGATACGACGCTTAGAAGCGGTGACCGCGTGCTTGTGTCTGGCTCCCGGGAGTATGTGGCAGGACTTAGAGCCCAATTAGAGTTGCAATGAACCCTTGACCGATGAACAATTCCTGATTAAGATAGAGGTACAACAATATATGTTTGATCCACTAGGGGAGTCCTTTAAAAGGGCTGAGATAAAAGTGTAGACTTTTAGACCCTCATTACCTGAACAGGTTCATACCTGCGTAGGGAAGTGGTGCGGTGTTTGACTATGCTTTTTACAAATTCCAAACCACTTTCCACGCGGAAAGTGGTTTTTTTATATGGAAAAACAGGAGGAGAGGAACATGACATTTTCGAACGAATGTAAAGAAGCAGCAGCTAGATGGTGGAATGGGAGCTTTACACACCCTTTTGTGAAAGGGATTGGTGATGGCACACTTTCACTCGATCGTTTCACTTATTATGTGATGCAGGATTCGTACTATTTAACTCATTTTGCAAAAGTACAGTCGTATGGAGCCGCCATTAGTGAGGACTTACATACGACAGGCAGAATGGCATATCATGCGCAGGGTACGTATGAAGCAGAGCTATCACTGCATAGAAAGTTCACAGAACTGCTCCAGATCTCTGATGAAGCGCTGGCAAACTTTAAACCTTCTCCAACTGCTTATGCATATACCTCGCATATGTACCGATCTGTGAAAAGCGGTCGTTTTGAAGAAATTTTAGCCGCATTATTGCCGTGCTACTGGCTTTATTATGAGGTAGGAGAAAAACTGAAACAAACAACTCCTGACCATCCGATTTATCAAGAATGGATTTTGACATATGGCGGGGATTGGTTTAAAGAGCTTGTTTTTGAACAGGTGAACCGTTTTGATGAACTTGCAGAAAAAGCGCCAGAACATGTGCGGGCTAATATGAAAGAAAATTTCGTGATTTCGAGCTATTACGAATACCATTTCTGGGAGATGGCGTATGAAAAAGAAATGTGGCAGACAGCATGCTTAGATGGGGTTGGTGCAAATGGAACTCCATGCAGTGACAAATGATACGCTTCCTGTCAGGGAGCTCATCAAGCAAATAAAAGACATTGCGTCTGAAGTAGACTTTATTCATATTCGTGAACGATCGAAGGCAGCAGGTGAGCTGGTTCACCTCGTGAAACAACTCCTAGCAGAAGGTGTTCCGAAAGAAAAGCTGATTATCAATGACCGAGTTGACGTTGCGCTGCTGACCAATATTCACCGGGTTCATCTTCCAGGACACAGCTTTTCGCCAAAGGAATTAAGACAAAAATTTCCTCACCTCCATGCGGGGGTATCGGTTCATTCGATAGAAGAAGCCAAAGCAGCAGAGAAGAACGGGGCAGAGTATGTCATGTTTGGGCACGTGTATGATACCGCATGCAAACCCGGACTTCAGGCGAGAGGCATAAAGGTTGTGGAGGACATGACTTCTACGCTGTCCATTCCAGTCGTTGTCATTGGTGGAATCACACCAGAACGATTGCCAGAATTGATGCATGTTGAGTTAAAAGGAATAGCCGTCATGTCGGGGATTTTTGCTCATCCTCAGCCGCGCAAAATGGCGCAAACATTTTCTAAAAAGCGAAAGGAGAATCCTTATGAACAAGCATTATGATGTTGCAATCATTGGTGGTGGAATCATAGGGATGTCGATCGCTTATCACCTTGCAAAAGCAGGAAAGCAGATTGTCTTATTTGAGGCAAATGAGATCGGGAAGCAAACGACAAGTGCGGCTGCTGGCATGCTGGGTGCACATGCTGAAGGAGAAGGTGATGAAGATATTTTCTTTCAAGTAGGCAGACAAAGTCAGGCTTTATATGAAAAATTAACGGTTGACCTTCAGCATGAATCGGGCATTGATATTCGGACATCAGTGGGCGGGATTATGAAGGTGGCTTTTACAGAACAAGAAAAGCGAGCTCTTTGCCGGATGCAGCATTTGCCCACATTTGAATGGCTTGAAGCAAGCAGCGTAAAAGAACGTATGCCTCAAATAGCAGATGACATCGTAGGAGCAGGCTTGATAGCAGATGATGTACATGTCGAGCCATATGCGGTGTGCAGAGCTTTTTGGCAGGCGGCTGTTCGGCACGGAGCGGATGTGAAGGAGTTTACCCCCGTTATCGATGTAAAGAGGGGAAAAGAAACATTGACAGTCAGTACAGCTAAAGGCATCTTCACATGTGATCATCTGACTGTAGCAAGTGGTGTATGGTCAGGCCGTTTTTTAGAAGAACTGGGGTTATCACATTCTCTCTATCCCGTAAAAGGAGAATGCGTGTCTGTTTGGAATAACGGTCCAGCGCTTGCACACACCATCTATCATGATCATTGTTATATCGTTCAAAGGGATAGCGGTAAGCTAGTGATTGGTGCAACGATGAAGCCGAATGACTGGCAGGCCATTCCGACACTTGGCGGTATTGAAGAAGTTATTCACAAAGCATCTCAGCTCATGCCTTCTATTCGAGAGATGCCGATTGATCAATGCTGGGCAGGTCTTCGGCCAGCGACAAGCGACCGGCACCCCTATATCGGAAAACATCCAGAAGACGAGCGTATTCTTTTTGCAACGGGACATTACCGAAATGGCATCTTACTTGCGCCAATTACGGGGGAAATCATTCGCGGCTTAATAGCGGGCGAGTCTGTTCACAAGGAATGGCTTCATGCGTTTCGTATTGGGCGAAAGGAGGCATTGTTCGTATGAAAATTCAATTGAATGGAAGAATGGTTGATTTCGATAAGGAAAATGGCACGATTTTTGATCTGCTATCAGCCTATCAACTTGAAAACCGAGTGGTGATCGTTGAAAAAAATCAAGAAATTATAGATAAAGAAGCCTTTCAACAGGTAAAAATTCAACCAAATGACACGATTGAAATCGTTCACTTTGTAGGAGGAGGATGACACCATGCTGCGCATTGGCGGAAAAACATTTACATCAAGACTATTACTAGGGACAGGAAAGTATCCATCATTTGAAGTTCAAAAAGAGGCGGTCAACGTATCAGAAGCTGAAATTTTGACCTTTGCTGTGCGAAGAATGAACATATTTGAACCATCACAGCCCAATTTTTTAGAGCAGCTTGATTTATCAGCCTATACATTGCTGCCAAATACTGCAGGGGCAAGTACAGCGGAAGAAGCGGTGCGGATTGCTCGTTTAGCGAAAGCTTCTGGACTGTGTGACATGATCAAAGTAGAAGTCATTGGCTGCTCAAGGTCTCTTCTGCCAGATCCAGTCGAAACGTTAAAAGCATCTGAAATGCTATTAGAAGAAGGTTTTATCGTGCTGCCATATACGTCAGATGATGTGGTGCTGGCAAGGAAATTAGAAGAACTTGGTGTTCATGCCATTATGCCAGGTGCTTCTCCAATCGGTTCAGGTCAAGGGCTTTTAAACCCTCTGAATCTATCGTTTATTATCGAACAGGCAAAGGTGCCAGTTATTATTGATGCGGGTGTAGGTTCGCCGAAGGATGCTGCTTATGCGATGGAATTGGGCGCTGATGCTGTATTACTGAATACAGCCGTGTCTGGCGCAAAGGACCCTGTGAAAATGGCTAAAGCGATGAAGCTGGCGATTGAATCTGGAAGACTCGGTTTCGAGGCAGGCCGTATTCCACTCAAAAACTATGGAACAGCCAGCAGTCCGCAAGAAGGAATGCCAGCATTTTGAGCACACGTTATTCACGCCAAGAGCTTTTTAGGCCGATCGGTACAGAAGGACAAAAACGGCTAAATGCCTCAAAGGCCGTCATTATTGGGGCTGGGGCACTTGGAACAGCGAGTGCTGAAATGCTCGTCCGTGCCGGCGTAGGATCTGTCACCATTTTGGATAGAGATTATATTGAATGGAGCAACCTGCAGCGTCAGCAGCTATACACAGAGCAAGATGTTCTTGATCGGCTGCCAAAGGCTGTGGCTGCTGAGAAAAGACTCAAGCAGGTGAACAGTGACGTTCATGTGAGAGGAATCGTCATTGACGTGACCGCTCAAAATATTGATGAGTACGTCAGCGGGGCATCCATCATCGTGGATGCAGCGGATAATTTTGAGGTGAGAATGATTGCGAACGATGCGGCCGTCAAACATCAAATTCCGTTCCTTTACGGGGCCTGTGTAGCAAGCTATGGTATTCAATTCACAGTGATTCCTGGTGAAACACCATGTTTACACTGCCTGCTTGAGCATTTACCTGCACAAGGCATGACATGTGATACAGCAGGAATTATTAGTCCAGTAGTGCAGCAGGTTGCGGCCTATCAAGTGGCGGATGCACTGAAGCTTTTAACAGGACACCAAATCACGCCGGTATTAAGATCGTTTGATTTATGGACAAACGAGCGATCTGATATTCGATCCGTTACGTCTTTAAAAAAGAAAAAATGTCCAAGCTGCGGTCTTAAGACATATCCATTTCTCTCATATGATCAAAGAGCAAAAGCAGATGTATTATGTGGACGAAATACTGTACAAATTCGCAGTGCACTAGGGGCACCCCCAGCGCTGCATGAAGTAGCCCGTCAGCTAAAGAAAGCAGGAATGGATGTGCTGGAAAATCCTTATTTGCTTTCGTGTCAGAAGGATGAGTACAAGCTTGTTTTATTCAAAGATGGCAGAGCGCTTGTCCATGGGACAAATGATATTGCGAAAGCGAGAACGATTTATCATCAATGGATTGGCTAATGAGAGGGTGAGATGACATGACGATTAAAAAAGCATTAACCATCGCAGGTACTGATTCTGGCGGTGGAGCAGGTATTCAAGCAGACTTGAAAACCTTTCAGGAGCTTGGTGTGTACGGAATGTCCGCCATTACGGCCATTACAGCGCAAAACACACTTGGCGTTCACGGTATTTATCCTCTGTCTATCGAGGCACTCGAAAGTCAAATTGATGCAGTAGCAGAAGACTTGTTGCCAGATGCCGCTAAAACAGGGATGCTGTGGAGTGCTGAAATGATCAGTGTCGTTGCTGAAAAAACGAAGCAATATGACTTGAAACTAATTGTCGATCCAGTCATGATTGCCAAAGGGGGCGCCTCTTTATTAAATGAAGATGCGGTCTCTGCTATGAAAACACAGTTACTGCCTGTCAGTTATGCAGTCACACCGAATCTCCCTGAGGCAGAAGTGCTGACAGGCATGCGCATTCAGACAAAAGAAGATCGCCATAGAGCAGCAGAACGACTTTATGAGCTTGGCACGTGCTATGTTGTGATCAAAGGAGGTCATAGTCCTTCAGGCGGCCTCATTACAGACCTTTTGTACGATGGAAAAAGCTTTTTTGAACTCAGTAATGAACATATTGATACACCACATACACACGGAACAGGCTGTACATTTGCAGCGGCATTAACGGCAGAAATAGCAAAAGGTCGTTCCATGAAGGAAGCCTTTGAAACGGCAGAAACCTTTGTCCATGAGGCGATCAAATTTCCTCTGAATATTGGCGCTGGGCACGGACCGACTAACCACTTTGCTTATCAGCAAAACAGAGTCAAAGCATAAAAAGAAGACTGTCTTCACTTGTGAGGACGGTCTTTTTTCTGAAATAAAAACTTTCTTTCAACGGAAATTGTCAATATCTCATGATATGTGATAAGATTATGATCAGGTACTAATACTATGTCTTGAAAAAATAGGAGGCTTTAATACATATGAACTTTTCTTTAGAAGGCCGTAATATTGTGGTGATGGGTGTTGCCAATAAACGAAGCATCGCTTGGGGGATCGCTCGTTCACTTCACGAAGCAGGAGCTCGTTTGATTTTTACTTATGTTGGAGATCGTCTTGCAGAATCAGTAAAAGAACTAGCAAGCACGCTAGAGCGTGATGATTCCATTATTCTTCCTTGTGATGTGACAAGTGATGAAGAAATCGAAAAATGTTTTGCAACGATTAAAGAAAAAGTACAAGTCATCCATGGTGTTGCACATGCGATTGCATTTGCGAACAAAGAAGAGCTTGTCGGTGAATATTTGAACACGAACCGTGAAGGTTTCCTTTTAGCGCACAACATTAGTGCCTATTCACTAACAGCTGTAGCAAAAGCAGCACGTCCGCTCATGACAGAAGGCGGAAGCATTGTCACACTTACTTACCTAGGCGGAGAGCGCGTTGTCTCTAACTACAATGTCATGGGTGTAGCAAAAGCAGCCCTTGAAGCAAGTGTGAAATACTTAGCAGCTGATCTTGGAGCGGAAGGCATCCGTGTGAACAGCATTTCTGCTGGTCCAATTCGTACGTTATCTGCAAAAGGAATCAGCGGCTTTAATACGATCCTGAAGGATATTGAAGAGCGTGCACCGCTTCGCCGTACAACGACTCCTGAAGAAGTTGGCGATACAGCACTATTCTTATTCAGTGATTTATCCCGCGGCATGACAGGTGAGAATCTTCATGTTGATTCTGGCTTCCATATCATTGCCCGCTAAACGAATAATTGATTTGCAGCATACCAATCACTGGTATGCTGTTTTTTATTTTTCTTCTGATTTGGGGTGTCCTCTCATATATATAAGGAATGAATCATTCGGGAGGGATTAGTATGTCAAATAAAGGTGATGAGAATCAAAAGCCGCTTATGTATATTGTTCAGCCGAGCTATGATGAATCAGCGCCGGCCATGCAAAATATTGTGAGAAAGCGCAAGAAGTCAGAAAAACCTTCAGAAACCAAAAAAAGCGCCAAAGAGGATGCAATCGAAGAGAGCGTGCAAGAACCTGTATCACAGGAAGTAAAGCAGAAAAAAGAAGAGCCGCCTGCGCTACAGCAAGAGCGGGAGGTCAATCAAGAAAAAGAGCGTTCACAAAATCGAGAGCCAGTACAAGAACAAGAAAAACAGCCAGAAGGCGTATTTCATGAAACAAAAGAAGAACCAAGAAGAAAACGAGTGAAGAAGCCGTTAAGCCAAATGAATATCGAGGAGAAAGTCGATTTTCTTACAAGTCTGCCGCATAATATGCCGAGAGCGCTTTGCCTCATTGA
The DNA here is from genome assembly GCF_038627835.1 of Bacillus sp. FSL M7-0307. Taxonomy (NCBI): domain Bacteria; kingdom Bacillati; phylum Bacillota; class Bacilli; order Caryophanales; family Bacillaceae; genus Bacillus; species Bacillus sp. FSL M7-0307. Next base: position 1,162,533 of record NZ_CP152023.1, read on the forward strand.
AGCCGATGGAAAAACATATAGAGGGATCATCATGGAGAGAAAAGACAATATGGTGGTCATCCGCACGGCAGGCGGCGGTAATCCAGTGGAATTAGCAATTGGTGATATTTCTTCTATTCATCCACTTGGTTTTTAATGAACATAAAAAAAGTCCCATAATGGGACTTTTTTTGTTAGCAGCTACGGTTGATGAGTCTTGGATTTAAGCACTCGATTGCGCAGAAGCAGTCAAGGTCTACTTCAATGCAATACTTTGATTTTTCTAAACGGAACACATCACATACGGAATCTTTATCTGTAAAATCTAAAATATGACGATCTTTGTCAAATGCAATAAGCAAGCTGAGTGTTGCGCAGTGATCAGAGATGTGTTCGACTCTGAAAAATGCAGTGCTGAAGCAAGGGCCAGCATCTACTTCTCCGACGTTTCCGAATGCGACGAATGGTTTTGATTTTGAGGTAAATAGAACAAACGGAACAGTGTCACCTAATGAATGTGATGGAGAAAGGAGATTGCTGTAACAGCTGGTCGGGCAATCTTCTTCGACGGCATTTTGTAAGTCGTTTATGTTTTCAACAGCCTCTGCTACACAGTTCCATGAATGTTTGCGGCTCATATTCAACCCTCCTATACAAGGAAATTTGTTTGAGTGTTTGAGCACTGTCATCATCATCTATAAGCTTTATGAAGTGTCTCGCCGGTTGATGCATCTAATGTCAATCAATGCGGAAGCGGCCGCCTTTTGCTGACTGCTCCGCATGATTGGTTGTCATTCGTGAGGAAGGGGATGCTTTGACTCATGACAAGTTAGATGAGCGGGCGATTGGTTTAGCCGTGGTGATGATGCTTTTTATCTTTTGTTGGCATGACTCTGTCGACAAGTTCTGGATTTAAACATTGGATCGCGCAGAAACAGTTCAAATCAACTTCGATACAAAAGTCCGCTTTTTCTAAACCAAAGAAGTCAGGATCGCAAGGGTGACAAACGCTTAGCGTATGTCCGTGTACATCAACAGGTCTTAACACAGATAATGTGGCACAGCAGTCATGCAATTTTTCAACCCGGAAGAAAATGGATTCGAAGCATTGGCAATCGTCAACAAATCCTCCAATGTTTCCGAAAGTAGAGAACAATCCGCCCTTTTTATCAAAAAGTAAAAACGGAATCGTATCTTTTCCAGAAACTGTCGGGCTTAATAAATTACTGTAGCAGCTCGTAGGACATTTATCTTCTACAGCTTCCTGCTCTGCTAAAATCTTATCAACCGCATCGCATACACAGTTTTCATCATGTCGGCCATGGTGTTTTCCGCAGCTCATGGATTTCAGCTCCTTTAACAAGGTATTTGACTTTAGTCCTTAACAACATATGTATGCGCCCTCTAGTTGGTGTGGGTAAATGACTATTTATCTTTGTTGTATTTTTAGAAAAAGGAAAAGCAGAGCTTTTCGCTCTGCTTTTGTACATTAGAGGATACCAATTGCAACGATCGTCGCAACAAGTGTCTGTGTAAGCGTTTGGATGGCAATAGAGATGTCCGCATCGATTGTAGAGACTGTAACGTTTCTAGAGTTTTCGATGACAAGTTTCTGGCGATTTGTTTGTTTGTGGCTAGCTGCTTGTAAGAGATCTTGCGTGACGCGGTCAGCTAGGTCACCATCAGCGATTGAGATGTTTGTAATGGTGATGATCGCTGTTTGAACAGCTGCTTGGATAGATGCTGCAACCTGTGCATCAACAGAAGAGACGTTAATGTCACAAGAATCTCTAACGATAATGACTTCCTCAGATGTCTGCTTTGTGACACTCACTTGATCAAAGTCTTGTAAAACATCTTCATCATCATAATAGTGGCCGTCACAAACTGCTTTTCTTTCGTAGTTATGATGGTAATCGCCGTGGTGTGTACAGTTACGATCTAGAGCGACCCAAGAGTATGGTTTAGAATCCATTTCTTTTCCTCCTTCCGTTTACTTTATTAAATGCTGGAATGATTGGTTTTGTCTCGGGCATTTATCCTAGCAGGCAACCCATTTTTATTTAATCGTTATTTTGCTGCGCTTGACGGCGCTGCTGGATACGATCTCGAAGTGAATTTCGTTTAGGGCGCACTTGCGGTTCAGGCTCGACCTCTTCTGCATGTTTTGCTGCCTCTGCCTGACGCTTTTTCTCCTGCTGCTGCTGTACGAAATCATCTGCTTTCTTTTGTAAATCCTGAACCAGCTTCAAAATCATTCTTCTTTGATCTTCTGAAAGGTTTGCTTTCTGATCATCTGTGACATTATTTTTGTTTAAAATATCACTCACAAGAAGGCTTGTTAATGGATCAACATCAGTGTTGATTTGAAACTCCTTTTTTTCGTTCTCTTCAGCCACGATTATTTCACCTCTTTCATACGTGATGTTAGAAAAAGAAAGGGTCAAAGAATGCCGGCTTCAACTAAAAGTACATTCAGTGTTTGAGTGAGAATTTGGACGGAGTTCATAATGGATGCATCAGATAATGTAATCGTGACGTTATAACAATTGATGATTTGAATCACTGTTTTCTTTTGAACTGTCACTTGTTGTGCAGCTAAAAGCTGTTCTGTGATGTCTGCAGCCAATTCATCATCTGGTACAAGAATTTGAATTAAAAGAGTAATGATTGTCGTTACGGTCGCTTGAAGGGAGAGTGCGGCTGTTACATCTGTTTTATGAATCGTGACATTTTCGGAATCCTTGATCTCGATGAAATCATCATAATTGCTGATTAATTCGTTTAACAGTTGTGTGTATAATAAATCAGCACTTTCTTCAATAGACAATACTTTCACTCCTTTCTTATCTATACATTATTTAATGCAGCAGAGGCTCAAGGTGGAATCGGAAAGCATGAAAAAGTACAACCCAATTTTATTTGCACTCGATTCATCATGGTGGTCTTTCTTTTTGCATATATAAAGAAAGGACGGAAAAAGAAGAATGAAGGAGGTGGAGGTTCCATGAGCGGCGCTTTGTCATTTGCTATATTTGCCCTCGCATCCTTTAGGCTGACGAGATTGATCGTGTTTGATACGATTACAGCCCCCTTTCGCCGTCTATTTCATGAAGAGCAAGAAGAGGTGAACGAACAAGGCGAAGTCGAGACCTATATCGTCATTAAGGGGAAGGGACTGCGATCTTGGATAGGAGAGCTGTTAAGCTGTTATTGGTGTACGGGTATATGGTGCACTGCTGCTTTACTTGCGATATACATATTTTTTCCTGTCATCAGCATGTGGCTTAATTTACTATTAGCGATTGCCGCCGCAGCAGGCTTGATTGAAGCAGTCGTGTCGAAGCTTGTGAAATAAACAGGCATTCTGATCAGACACGCTTAAAGAAAATGCATATACTAACATGGAATAGGAAAGGAAGGGTTGCGATGAAACCAACTGAAACACCGTCACATATGCTTCAAGGGTATCCAGCGCAGTCAAATCAACAATCTGTATATACGAAGAAAATCAAGAAGACTGGCTGCGGCTGCGGGAAGAAAAAGAAACCTCAATAGGGAAAAACAAAAGCCGGATTTATCCGGTTTTTTTGTTGCCCTTTTTTTGGGTGATGCATATGTAAGAGAGAAGGGGTGACCAGAATGGATGCATTCGAACAATTAATCGGTTCCTTGTTCACTAAACCCCATGATGGGAAAGAGCAAGCGCACGAAAAAGCTGAAACGGATCTAGCGAATAAAGCGAAGGATCTTGAAGAGCACTTAAAAGCATTTGGCGAGAAAATGGATACTTTTGCGAAAGAAACAGAAGCATTCATGATCCGTCATGGAGAGGCAGATTACGTCTTTAAACAGCAGAAATAAAAATTCCGCACTTTTTTATGTGATCGTCCAAACCATTTCATGTATTTTTCATATTTTGTAAGGGAGAAGAGGAGGTGCTTAAATATGAGTTGTTACGGTTACGGTGGCGGTTATTGCGGAGGTTATGGTGGCGGCTACGGCGGCGGTTATGGTTCAACTTTTGTTCTTGTCGTCGTGCTTTTCATCCTTCTAATCATCGTTGGTGCTTCTTTCTTTAACTAAACAGTAAGAAGGTGAGGGAAGCAATAGGGAAGCCTTTTGCTTTCCTTTCTCTTTGCTAACAAGGCAGCAGGATAGGCACATATCTCGCCTATTTTCATATAGTAAGGTGATTACTCCACAAAGAGGAGGCAAAGGAATGGATAATAAATTCTTTAAAAGCGTGGAAAATAAAACAGGTGTAAATATGAATGATGTCTTTAAGCTTGCAGGTTCTTTGCAAAACGCGAACTTTAAAGATGAGAATACCGTTCGAGGTGTCATTAAAAAAGTGGCGCAGCTTGCAAACAAACGTGTACCTAAAGAAATGGAAGACAAAATCGTTCAATCGATTACAAGTGGAAAAGAAAAGCTTGATTTTAATACAATCGCTAAAATGATGAACAACAAAAAATAAACAACAGGCTCTCCATTTAAAGGGGGGCCTGTTGTTTTTGTGTGAATAATTCACGATTTTTCTTTAAAAGAGGGTACAAAAAGCGGGAGCGGTGAGCCGTTTTTCCTCTTCTATATGATGGAACGGATAGATAAAGGGATTGTTCTGCTCTCGTCATGGCAACGTATAATAAGCGCCGCTCCTCTTCGATGGCTTCTTCATCACCGCTTCTCAGCTCATCAAGTGCAAAGTCATGAGGGAGCGCCCCATCAACCACGCTCGTGATGTACACTGTTTGGAATTCTAGTCCCTTCGCACGGTGGATCGTCATGAGCTGAACGCCTGGTTCATCTGATTTTTCCTTTTCAGCAGATTTCATATGTTCGGCATGAGCGAGGAAGGCTTCAATCGTTTCAAAACGTTTCGCCGCTGTTTTCACATCTCGTACATCATCAGTTCCTTTTTCAAGCACATTCGTATCACTCACACGTTTTTTTAAATAATCACCAAGTCCCATCCTTTGTTCAATAAACGCTACAGCTTCAGATGGCTTTAACGATTTTAACGTACGAAACAGGGGAACGATCGATTGCAGTTTTTTGCGCTGAAACGGCTGAATGTCTGTTAGCTTTCCAAGTGCCTCTACCATAGAACAATCTTCCGTAATGGTCAGTGCCTTCATGGTATTCAGTGTTTGCTGCTTTAAAAAGAAAACGGGCAGCAGCAGCTTCATTGCGGCGACATCATCTGCATCCTGACTGAGCGAAAGAAAAGCGAGCAGCACCCGAACAATTCTTCTGCTATAAAAGGCTTTTACGCCAGCATCAGTTTGATACGGAATCGCCGATTGATGAAGACGTTCATAAATCGCGCGGCCTCCTGTATTCGTTCTAAACAGCACGCAAAAGTCATTCGGTTTTGCACCGTTTTTAATTTTCTCCTGAATATCTGCTACGATCATGGTCGCTTCCTCTTCCTCGTCATATGGATAAAAAAGAGTCGGCGGAATTTTCTCCACGCGTACGGCTTTTAACGTTTTCTCGTAACGATGCTGGTTCTTCTTAATAATGGCGTCTGCACTTGCGACAATCGTATGATGAGAGCGGTAATTTGCATGTAAATGGACGATCTCGGCCGAAGGATAGTCCTGTTTGAAGTCAAGAATAAAAGCAGGATTGCTTCCTCTAAATGCATAGATGGCTTGATCATCATCGCCTACACAAAATAACTGCTCGGATTCTCCAGCTAAAAGCTGGATTAATTGATATTGTACGGGATTAATATCTTGAAATTCATCTACTAAAATATACTTGAATCGTTCTTGATATTGTTTGAGCAATTTTGGCTGCTTAGTCAGCATGTGTAAACAGGCAATCGCCATGTCATCAAAGTCAAATTGTTGATTTTCACGCTTTTGCTGTTCGTATGACTGATAGATTGTCCACATTTGCTTTTCCTTTTCATCTTTCAGCTCAGGAAGTTCGTTTGGTAAAAAAGCATTTTTCCAATAGCCGATTGATTGCAGCACTTGATCGGTTGGATAGTCTTTTTCATCAAGTCCTTCATGCATGATCGCTTTGCGAATATACTGCTCTTTTTGCCAGTCGAATTTAATCAAATGCTGTCCGTTCCATTTGCCCCGATCATCGTGAAGCAACATTTTATAAAATAGACTGTGGAATGTGCCTGTCACAACTTGGCTCGCCTGTGAAGGATGAAGCTGATACTGCATACGTAGTCTTTCTTTCATTTCACTGCTTGCTTTTGTGGTGAAGGTCACGAGCAGGATATGGTGAGCAGGGATTTGATGGTGCGACATCAGATAAGCAGCTCTTGCTGTCAGTACCCTTGTTTTCCCGCTGCCGGCGCCAGCCAGCACAAGCATCGGACCGTCTTTGTGTGTGACAGCTTGGAGCTGCGGTGCGCTAAAGGTGATGTGTGGAAAGAGGTCAATGGTATGCACTTCTTCATTCTTTTCTAAATGAAAGGTTTCGCCAAATTGAATGGATCGTGGTTCCTGCCAGTCATCCGATTCTTCTGTTTGTGAGATGATCTGTTTGCCGGTTGGAAAGCGAAAGCCGCCAAGTTCTTTGTAGGATGCCTCTTCCTCTCGTTCAGCCGGTTTCTTTTCCTCTTGTTGTTCTCTTTTTTCGCAAATCTCTTGCTGAGATATTTGCTTATGGATAAAGGCAGGTTCTTCATGTATATTTAATCTGAAAAAGACGGGTTGTCCGCAATATGGGCAAGATAAATGCCCTTTTTTGCCCTCATCATGGAGGAATTGATAGTGTTCTCTCGAATATGTATGTAATGAGATCGTTCGATCATGTCGTCGTGCGCATTTCAAAGCTAGTCCTCCAATAGTCAATCAATCTTAAAAAGAAACACATCTAATCATATCAAATGAGGCGTGTTTCAAACAGTCATAATTAGGGAATAGTAGAGTAGAAGAGAAGCAAAGGAGGCGTTCTTGATGGGATATATAGCCCCGATTCAGCCGGATCTGTATTTTCAATATATCAATCGTCCTGCTCCTCAGGATAAAGAAGACTATGCGAAAGTGACGAAGGTCACCCGCACCTTTCATGACAAGGTATACAGAGAGCTGGAGAAAAAAGAGGACTTAGTGACAGAAGCGGAAACGAAAGTACAGCAAAAAAAGCGGGAACGCTTTGTACGAGATATGTTTATGGAAGAAGGTAAGGGCGTTCATATCAATACTTACGTCTAAATGACTGCGCTTTCTTCCTGAGCGAACGAGATGGAATCAATAAAAAGCCAGAGCATCCATGATGCCCTGGCTTTTTATTTTCGTTAAACGGATAGTGTTTTTGTCATTTTGACATGTGTAATCCCTGCTTCTTCAAACGGTTCTGAAACGGCTTTGTAGCCTTTCTTTTCGTAGAAGGGAAGAGCTTGGACTTGTGCATGCATGACAGCTTCTTTCGCCCCGTTTGCCATCGCTTCAGACTCAAGTGCTTCTAAAAGCTGGTGGCCAAGGCCGAAAGAGCGCGCCTCTTTTAATACACAAATTCGTTCAAGCTTTGCCTTATGACCTTCAATTATGCGCAGTCTAGCAGCAGCTTGTGGTTTGTTGTCATCATTATAAATGACAAAGTGAATGGCTTCGTCCTCAAGTTCATCAATTTCGATCTCTAACGGGACTTCTTGTTCTTTTACGAAAACTTCTTTTCGAACATAATAAGCATCTTCTCGTTGTGTTTGTTCTTTTACGATGACTGTATTCAAATGTCTTTAACCCTCTTCTCCTAAGATAAATGTTTCATAAACGGTCCAAGAACCGTTCTCTAATTGATATAAAAGGTGGAAGCGGTCAACCGTTTCCTCGTGGTCAATTTTTCTCAGCTTCAATGTGCCTAGAACGTCTGAATGCTCATCGTCTGATAACTTTTGAGCCACTGTCACATGCGGGACGAATGCATATTCAGGTGTACCAGCAAGCGGATCAGTGTATAACTTCTCATTGAGAGCCATTAATTCTTCGTTCGGTTCTACTTTCATATAAATCACGTTGTTTACAGGAGCGAATGAACTGAATTTTTTAATACGTAACGTAATAGGAGAAGCATTTTTTGCGTACTCTCGCAAGGTGGAGACGACCTCAGCTGCTTCTAGATCCGTTAATTCAAAAGGTGTTCTTAATGTTAAATGAGGTGGTATGAGTGCATAGTTCGGATCATAACGTTTCCGATAAGAGTTCGCAATGTCTTGCAATTTTTTTGATGGAAATAAAACAACTCCGTATTTCATCATGTTCCCTCCTGATTAAGAAAGTATTTATTATTTTTTATTATAACAAAATTCAGTTGATTAACGAATATGGGAGCATTCTTTTTAACGAAGGCGAAATGAGCGGCTGCCAAAACGTCCATTTATGATCGCCTTCGAATGTCTCAAATAAATAATCCGCACCGGACTTCTCCAAAAGGACCTTTAATTCTTCGTTCGGCTGAATAAAGTCTAGTACTTGACCATCTGTCGTTTTCACAGCGGTTTCTTCTAACCCGATTTGATGGATAATGGCATAATGAGCAAGGGATGATGACTGTTCGACTGCTTGCAGGACCGACTCATCAACGTAAGGAGACTGCAAAATCAGTCCGCCAAATAACGAAGGATAATCAAGGGCTGTCATAAGTGAGATCGTAGCACCTAATGAATCACCAATAAATGTACGACCTGATCCAACTTGATACGTTGGATAGTGTTCATCAATATAGGGAACTAGTTCATTTGCCAAAAAGCGTTTATACGCCTCGAACTTTGGTCCGTCTGGATGATACGTATTTCGCCTTTCAGTCACATTTTCATATGGGACACCAATGATAATCGAGCGTTCCATTTCTTTGTTTTGCATTAATTCTTCCGCTTGTCTGCCTATTTTACCTAAGCGGAAATAATCATGACCATCTTGTGCAATGATGACATGATATGTATAAAGGGGGGAGTAATTGACTGGTAAATAAATTAAAATGTTCATATCTGCCCCAAGTTCTTTTGACTGTAAGGTTTCTTCTTGAATGATGCCTGTTTTCTTCACCATAATCCATTCCTCCAGCTAACCAAATTCATCATAAGTGAAACGTTTCCATTCATTGTAACACGAAAAACAGCGTTGTTCCTATATGCTAACATGCAATCAAATTGGCTGACATCCAATCTAGTGCAAAATACAGAAAATTTTAATTAATCGTTACATTTCCCCTTGAAAAATGAGGTTTAATGCGTTACAGTATTAAGAATTAGAACAGACAGACAACACATTCTTATCGTGAGAGGTGGAGGGACTGGCCCTTTGAAACCTCAGCAACCGGTATGCATCACTTCATGTGATGTACCAAGGTGCTAAATCCAGCAAGCAGCTTTTTTGCTTGGAAGATAAGAGGAAGCGATTAAACCCCTTCTTCTTATGAAGAAGGGGTTTTTCTGTTTTGAAATTAGATTTTTACTTAGGATGGTGTCAAATGACAGAACATGTGGAAACGAAGTTAGCGCAAATTGGAAACCGTAGCGAAGAGGCGACTGGTACTGTCAGTCCTCCCGTTTATCTTTCAACAGCTTACAGACATAGAGGCATTGGGGAATCAACAGGATTTGATTATATTCGGACGAAAAACCCAACAAGGCAGCTTGTAGAAGATGCGATTGCTTCACTCGAAGAAGGAACGGCCGGTTTTGCCTTCAGTTCGGGAATGGCTGCCATCCAAACGATCATGGCGTTGTTTGAGAGCGGGGATGAACTCATTGTTTCATCAGATTTATATGGCGGTACATACCGTCTATTTGAAAACGAATGGAAAAAGTACGGACTGCGCTTTGTTTATGATGATTTTTCAGATGAAGACTGTTTACGCTCTAAAATGACGCCAAATACAAAAGCCGTCTTTATTGAAACGCCAACAAATCCACTCATGCAGGAAGCGGATATTCAAAAGGTTGCGAAAATCGCTAAAGAGTATGGTGCATTGGTCATTGTGGATAACACCTTTTATACGCCCGTCTTGCAAAAACCGATTACACTCGGAGCGGACATTGTCATTCATAGTGCCACCAAATATTTAGGCGGACATAACGATGTTCTTGCCGGACTTGTCGTCACAAAAGGGGAGCAGCTATCTGAAGACATGTTCCAGCATCAAAACGCCATTGGGGCGGTATTATCTCCATTTGACTCATGGCTGTTAATGAGAGGAATGAAAACATTGGCGCTGAGAATGCGCCAGCACGAGGCAAATGCGAAAGAAGTAGCTGACTTTCTAAAGCAGCAGCCGGAAATTCAAGATGTCCTTTACCCAGGAAAGGGAGGCATGCTGTCATTCCGAGTAGCCAAAGAGGACTGGGTCAATCCATTTTTAAAGAAGCTGAAAACGATTTGTTTTGCTGAAAGCCTTGGCGGAGTCGAAAGCTTCATTACGTATCCTGCAACGCAAACGCACATGGATATTCCAGAAGAGATTCGCATCGCAAACGGTGTGTGTAATAAGCTTCTCCGTTTCTCTGTTGGGATTGAGCATGTGGAGGACCTAAAAGCAGACCTGAAACAGGCACTATCAAATGTGAAAGAGGAGGTACACACGAAATGACCACACACGATTGGACACTAGAAACACAACTCGTTCATAATGCGTTTAAAACAGACCGTTCAACAGGTGCAGTCAGTGTGCCGATTCAACATGCATCGACGTTTCACCAAAGCAGCTTCGATGACTTTGGTCAATATGACTACTCCAGATCAGGCACCCCTACACGTCAGGCATTGGAGGATACCATTGCAGCGCTAGAAGGAGGAACGAGAGGGCTTGCCTTTGCGTCAGGTATGGCAGCCATTTCAACCGCTTTTCTTCTATTGTCAAAAGGAGATCACGTCCTTGTCACAAGAGATGTGTACGGCGGGACTTTCCGAATGATCACCCAAGTTCTTTCAAGATTTGGGATTGAGCATACCTTTGTGGACATGACCAATTTGAATGAAGTGAAACAAGGCATTCAATCAAATACAAAAGTCATTTACATGGAAACACCGTCAAACCCTACACTCGGTATTACGGATATTGAAGGTGTCGTACAGATTGCGAAAGAACATGACTGTCTGACTTTCTTAGATAATACGTTTTTAACGCCTGCGCTTCAGCGTCCGCTGGACCTTGGTGTTGACGTTGTGCTGCACAGCGCAACGAAATTTTTAAGCGGCCACAGTGATGTACTGTCAGGCTTAGCCGTGGTGAAAGATGAGAAGCTGGGAGAAGAACTCTATTCGCTGCAAAACTCCTTCGGAGCGGTACTTGGCGTACAGGATTGCTGGCTTGTGCTTAGAGGATTAAAGACCCTTCAAGTCAGATTAGAAAAAGCCAGTCAAACCGCATTAGAACTGGCTTCATTCCTCAAAGAACATCCTGCGGTCAAAAAAGTATATTACCCAGGATTAGATGATCACCCAGGGGCAGACATTCAGCGGAAGCAGGCGAGCGGTGCAGGTGCTGTTCTTTCATTTGAACTAGAAAACCAAGCGGCTGTCAAAGAATTGGTCGATGGCGTCACATTACCTGTATTCGCCGTCAGCCTCGGAGCAGTCGAATCCATTCTTTCCTATCCGGCCAAAATGTCCCATGCCGCTATGCCAAAAGAAGAAAGAGAAAAAAGAGGCATCACGGATGGTTTACTTCGATTAAGTGTGGGCGTAGAAAACGGAGAAGATCTCAAAAGGGACTTCAAACAAGCACTAGATCAACTAAAGCCAGTTCTTGTGAACCAATCATAAAAGTCAGTAAAAAGCCGGTATGGATACCGGCTTTGTGCCTTTTTTGAACAAAACCATTGACGACTGATCATGATGGTTATATAATAGAGACTGTCAGTAACAGAAAGCCCAGAACTGATACATAACCCGATTCCGTAGCTCAGCTGGGAGAGCGCTACCTTGACAGGGTAGAGGTCGCTGGTTCGAGCCCAGTCGGAATCATCGTTGAAACCCTTGCCTAGCAAGGGTTTTTTGTTTTTTTTGACAACGAATATTTGTTCTGTTTCTTTTGATTGGGGACGAACTTTATCCACCAGATTGTTTCTCAGTATTTTTAGGATCAAAACGATTAAAGTGTTCCGCAGTGTTTTAAGGATTAATTCTAATAATTTGCGAGCTTCTTCTTCTGTAATTTCTCCATCTCGAGAAGTGATTAAGTTTCGTGATCATTTAATATTCGACTTGTTGTTTCTACCTTTGGGAAGAAAATCAATCGAGACATCTAAAATGTTCGATATAACTATTAACGTATTATGGTCTGGTTCTCTTTTCCCTAATTCATAGGCTGTATATGCTAGTCTCGAGATACCAAGTTTATTGCCATATATTGTTGCGTTAGCTATTTCTCTTTTCTATTTATTGTTGCCTACCCTTTAATAAATACATTCTAATGTAACGTTTAGTTACATATAAGTGCATGTAACAAAAAGAAACGTTTTTTCTCAAAGTGGTTGATTTTGTAACAAACGGTGGAAACATAAGCATAAGGGGGGAAAGAAGTAAACGGACTAATACCAACTGATTATTGTTAATATTCTTAGATGGGAACAAACAAAAGGTAAAATTAGACCATTTGGAACTCATCATAATACAGAAATTACCAATATTAAATTAAAATAAGTTAATTGCTAATGATCTTGAAATCACTAAATTAGGCATAGTGATGGTAGCTATATATTTTAAAGTTAGCTAATTAAAAATGATAGGAGGGTCACCCTCCTATCTATTAATATTTTTAAAACCACCTGGATGTTTGCCTGTCCAAGTACCATCACCCTTTTATGCATCTTTTAATAAAGAGACCGAAACATTTGATAGATTCTTTTTGTGTATTGGCTTTTAGATGAATAGTTTTCAGCTCATTTTGAGGAGTTATTACCTTTTGACTCATGTTGCTGTCTGCATTATAAGTTGAAGCGAATGCAGGAGATGCAGAAACAAGTAAAGCAAAGGATAATGCCGAAAAAGTTAAAACTTTTTTTAATCTCATTTAAAACTCTCCCTTGTTATTTTTATATTCCTAATTATCCCATTTTTTATATATAAATCAAGGGTGTTTTTGTGAAAATATGAACGGTTTTAGAGTTAGATAGATTATAAGAAAATTTCAATATGAACTTTCAAGGAGTGGTAAGGTGAAATCTGAATAATTGTGTATATTGCCAGGGATCGATGAGAAGTAAGTTGAAATGCTCTAATCAAGGAGCTGAAGGTCTCTAGGGCCCTGAAGGTGAAGGAAGAAAACTTGAAGGAACAGTTACATTAATTATATTGATGACCTTTTATACTGCTATTATAGTTTGGCTAAAGAAAAAATTAAAGAAATTAGAAAGCGAGAGCCGACTAATGATGAAATTAAAGCATTGTTCCAGCGTATAAAAATATTAGGATTGTTGATGCATCAAAAACCAAGAACATATTGAAATAAATTGAGCTACTGATGTGACTCTTTTTTTTCATTAAAAAAACTACATATATTCATATAAGTGGTCAATAGTCTATCTAATTTTTTATTTATTTGATTGAATTGATCTTTTTCTTCATAACTGAATTCAACAATATTTCTTTCAATAGTTAGACAATGAGTTGTATTTTGGCTCACAAAATAACTTTAGCGTCAAACGAATAAGTGTTTGAACACAATGATTTTTTTGTGAAAATTTCCAAAAAAGAAAACAGGGAACAAGTGGTGTTATTTAGCAGCGCTGACGAAGAAATTTTGTTGGAGTGAATGATTAATCAATCTATTTAGAAGCGTCTTTGTCAAAATAAGGTGAATTGATTGAGGATTTTAAAATAACCCATGTTATCATAGAAGAAAATGGATTATGGGGGATTGTCAATAAATGCTTAAATCAAAGTTAGTTGTTTGGACTTTTATCATTGCGACTGGATTCTATATGCTCATAAGTATATGGAACATTGCAATATTTCCAGATAAGACATGGACAGATTACGCAGGACAGATTTTGATTGTAGTTTTTGGAAGTATGGTGAATGGTTTAATCGCTGCATTCTTTATGTACGCTGCAGCTATGTTAGTGAAATATATTAATGGTGATAAAGCTTAAAACAGGTGTATAAAAAGATAACATTTTTTTCGGTTTTTAAAAAATACGAAGTAACACCAGAGGATACAGAAGGGTAAGGAAAGCTTATGTATCAAGGTTTATAAGTGAATAGAGGATATCGGTGATAATCACAGGATTCTACATATCTACCTTGACAGGGTAGAGGTCGCTGGTTTGAGCCCAGTCGGAATCATCGTTGAAACCCTTGCCTAGCAAGGGTTTTTTGATTGTCGGTAACAAATGTTTGTTCTGTTTCTTTTGATTGGGGACGAATTGGGGACGAACTTTATCCACCAGATTGTTTCTCAGTACTTTTAGAATCAAAAAATCCCTTTTCCATACCGATCACACACTTTTAATAGTATCAGCATATCAAGTTTAAGAGGTTACTTACAAAATATTTAGAACTTTTTAGTAAGAATCCTCAGAAATGTAATACGGTTTTAAGTATTTTCATTTATAATTCTCTATTTGTCTATACTTTTCATATCGCTGTTGTATAAGCTCTTCCGAGGATAATCGTATCAATTTTTTAAGAGATGATTCGATTGCAGATTCAATCAATTTTGCCTGTGATTTTATATCATTTTGTGCTCCACCCTTCATTTCAGGAATGATTTCATCAATAATTCCTAAATGCTTTAAATCTTTTGCTGAAATTTTCATATGTTTAGCAGCTTCTGGAGCATACTTAGCATCCTTCCATAGGATAGATGCTGCTCCTTCTGGCGAAATGACCGAGTACCATGAATACTCTAACATATGGATATGGTTACCGACACTAATGCCAAGAGCTCCACCACTTGATGCTTCTCCAATTACAATACAAACAATTGGCACTTTAAGTGTTGCCATTTCAAATAGATTTCGAGCTATTGCTTCAGAAATTCCACGTTCTTCAGACCCTTTCCCTGGATAGGCGCCTATTGTATCAATAAATGTAATAATAGGGCGATTAAATTTATCAGCTTGTTTCATCAGTCTTAGCGCTTTTCTATATCCTTCTGGATGTGACATTCCAAAATTTCTTTCTATATTTTCCTTTGTACTTCTCCCTCTTTGATGACCAATAACCGTAACGGGCATCCCTTTAAATTTTGCAATACCACCTATCATTGCTTTATCATCACCATATAATCGATCACCATGAAGTTCGAAAAAGTTTGTAAACAATAAAGGTATATAATCCAATGTCGTGGGCCGGTTACGTAGCCTTGCAATTTGAACTCGTTGAAAAGGTGTAAGATTAGAATAAATTTCATCTTGCATTTTATTTAAACGTTTTTCTAATTCTTGAATTTCTGATGATAAATCTACATTAAGTGCTTTCATCATTTTCTTTAATTCATCAAATTTCTCTTTTAGTTCAATAATAGGACGTTCAAAATCCAAACTCATTTTATCCTCCAAAGGGTATGATTTACCTCACTCTAATCAAAAGACTTAGAAATAGAATCAATAAATAATTCAAAACCATCCACAACTATTTTTTGTTCTGATTCTGATAAATTATTGAGGATACGTTGATAAAATGTAAGGGATTGTTCTCTTAAGCGATTAACAGTAATGTGACCTTTTTCTGTGAGGTGCAGAAAAAGTTCTCTTCTGTTTTTTTCATTTACTTCACGATAAACAAGTCCCTTTTTTACTAACTTATCTACCAATCTACTTACAGTTGAAGTCTCTAATCTAAGTTTATTGGATAGTTGCCAAACAGTTAATTTTTCCATCTCTAGTTCCTCTAACGCCATCATTTGAGAAGTTGGTAGAGGTTTTTCAAATGGTCCATTGGGCAAATTTTGAGATTCAAAAACCCCAGTTATTATAATCATTTTCTTAATATCTGATCTTAGTTTTAAGGCATCTTCTCTTTTCAAAAAAGGTCACCCTCCTAAAATTCATGTATTATACATCAATTGTATTATACATGAATATGTTTTTTTCACAAGTTTAACGTAAGCCAATATTAAAATAAGAATGAGATATTTCTACTTGTTAAAATGGTATAAACCGATTTATTTTAATAATATAAATGAGAAGCAGTTGCCCGAGGTCTTTCAGTATTTAGAGCGGAAACAGCGTTTCGCTTATGCTGAAGCATGCTATATAGTATATGCAGATGAGTATGGGAAACAAGGTCGATTTGAAGAAGCTACGGCTGCTGATCAAAAGGTATTAGAAACACATCTCAAAACGTATAGGCAAAATTAAAACAGACCATGCAGGGTCTGTTTTTTATGGGGACGGATTGGGTGCGAACCCTTTCAGTTTTCTTCAGAAATGCACATTTTTTATCAGAAAGGCTCATCATAGAATCGTATTAAATCAGTCTTTTTAAGAGAATATCTGATAGCTTCGGATAAGGTCATTCACCTTGACGGGGAGAGATCGCTAGTTCGAACCCAGTCGGAATCATATGAAAAGATGTTGATACAGAGCCATTCTTGAGATAGTCGAGAGGCTTTTGTATTTCTAAAACAAAAGAAAACATTAGTGAAATGAAAAACCACACTGTATTTTTCAGTGTGGTCAATTTAAGATACGACAGGTGAGCCATTTAACAATACAATAGTTTCATAGTGTGGTTAAGATCATAAAACCGTATTTTAGTAGCCTTATCTCTGCTATTGAAGGGCTCACTATCCTGTTTTTCATAGCTACACCTTCGAAAAGTCATCAATCTTTCTTTTTTTTGTAGTCTTTTATTAAGCTTGAAACAGTTAAACCAATTACAACAAAAGCTACTACATAAAATAAAATGTTTGTTACAGGTGTATCAATTTTTCCTAAAATCAATACAATAGCGATAATAGCGGCGGGTAAAGTAATTAACAAACTTTTTGATGCCTTATTTTCCTGTGTCACTAATCAAGTACCTCCTTATTGTTTCAGCATTGTGTTTTAGTTCATTTTAAAAAAAGAACAACATGATGGTTCTAACAACCCACCATGCTACATTTTCACTTCCATTCACTTTAAGAGCGCCTGTATAGTGTTCAAGAGTGATTAGAATGGTTTCGAATTTTGCTTCTGCAGAAGGTGTGAATAAAAAAAGTTCCTGAAACCGTGGATATTATTAAACCTTTTGAAAGTTTTTTTCATAATGAATATGTATGCATATTGGATCTCCATCTCTAATGAATGTTATCATTTGTAAATAAATGAAGTAAATAGGTTATTTGTTATAGGGGTTGAACGGTCCTTGACAGGGGAGAGGTTGCAGGATCGAGTTTAGCCGGAATCATCATTAAAACCCTTGCTAAGCAAGGGTTTTTTGACAACAGATATTTGTTTTATTTTTTTGAAAAGGGACGAATTGGGGAAGAAGTTACTAACTCAAAACTTTTACGATGCATGTGTCATAAAAATTCTTAATGAATGTTGCTATTTATTTAGCAGAAGTAACATATACGTTCTTACCAGAATTTACACCAGTAATTAAAATTATGACTGAAATGAAGATTAGCATGAACAGAGGAACAGTCCAATGATAAGTAATGTCATGTAACCAGCCGAATAAAATAGGTCCTATCGCTGCTAATAGATAGCCTAAAGACTGTGCCATACCAGATAATTCTGCTGCTTCTTGTGTATTTTTGGTGCGTAAACTAAAAAACATCATGGCTAAGCTAAAGGCCATTCCAATACCAATCCCAATCATTATCATCCACAGAGGTATAAGGAATGACACGCCAAATAAAATGCCCATTAAGCCAACAACAAGCAATAGAAATGAAATCCATACTAATATCTGTTGTTTGCTAAAACGTCCAGCTAAAATAGGTACAATAAATGTAACAGGAAGCATTGAAAGTTGCATCAATGATAGCATCCATCCACCTTCATTAGCATTTAGCCCTTTAGTTTCAAGAATTTCAGGAATCCATGAAATGACTGTGAAAAATACAAAGGACTGAGACCCCATAAACAATGTAACATTCCACGCTAGCTTAGAACCCCAAAGGCTGATAGGTCTTTTCTTATTCTCTTTTCGAAAAAAATCCAAAGATTCTTGGTTGTTCCTTAGTTTTGGTACCCAAAATATCATGGTAAGAAGAGTTAAGATTCCCCAGCAACCCAGGGAACCAGACCATCCGAAACCTAATGCTGAAGAAATGGGGGCGCTAATCCCTGAACCAATAGCGCCAAATAAATTCATAGAAACAGCATATAGGCCTGTCATCAAGCCTAATTTTGTTGCAAAATAATGTTTAATGAAGCTAGGTAGTAAAACATTACAAATCGCGATTGAAGAACCGATTATGATGGTTCCTAAAAATAACGTGTCCACTCTACCAAAAGAACGTATTCCAATTCCAACTAATAATAATGCTATCGACATAAACAGTGTTAATTCCATGCTGAAACGGCGAGTGATCTTGGGGGCAAGAGGAGAAAACAATGCAAATGTGAATAAAATGGCTGTAGGAATTGTACCAGCTAATGTGTTAGATATACCAAGGTGATCACGAATGGAAGACAATGCTGGACCGACTGCTGTAATTGGGCCCCTAAGATTTGCTGCAATTAGAATAACACCAACAACAGTTAATATCTTTTTATTTGTCTGCATACTTGATCTTTTCTTTTGTTCCGTTTGTGGAATACTCATGGCAGCTATAGCCCCCTCCAAATCTTTTATAACGAATTGGGGCAAGCTGGATTAAATGATTCGAACCTGCTTGCAATGAATTAATAATTATCGAATTGGAGAACGACACCTACCTACCTTTATGCCTAAAGCATTGTAATGGTTTTTAATATTGACAATCGCGTGTCCGCGTGTCACCTCATCGATTAATTGATTTATTTTTTGAAGATTCACAGGCTTATTTGCAACTAAGTCACTAAAAAATGTTTGAATCTCTTTTGGATAAACATTTCCTACCATACTAGAAAGCCCGTTACATCCGTTTAATATTTTTTCAGTGAGGTTTACGTCCCCTCCAGCGAACATGATAAAGTCATCTGGTAAAGTTGTATTTTTTAGGCGTCTAACATCACTCTCTTCTTTCATCCCAACCAAATTAGAGTGTTTTTGATTTATAAGATTATGAAATGAGTCAGCACTTAATTCAAACCCCGTGCGCAAAGGATTATTATAAAGAACAACATCTTTTGTGGTTTGCTCTAACAATTCATTCATGTAAGACATCGCTTGTTCCTGAGTTGGTAGGATATAAGGAGGAAATTGAATGAGAATCGAGTCGAAAACTGAATCCTCAAGATGTTCAATCAATTGTATTGCATTTTTTGTCGTTGTAGCTGATACACCAAACATTAGTTCAACATGTTTTAAGTCCTGCTGATTAAAAAAATCAATAATTTGTATCCTTTCTTCAATACTCATTGAATTTTGTTCACCTGTAGTTGCAGATACGAGTAGTGAATCAATACCATTTTCAGCTAAATATTCAACGATTGGTTTAAATCCATCCAAGTACAGACTTTCATCTTCATGAAAGGGGGTTGGAATCGCGACATTTAAATTCTTCACTTGTTTTAACCTCCTACATTAAAATTTTTATACTTTCTAAAAAATGTTACTTGTTCTCGTTATATTGACTGACCTCCTTTACACGGTTTGAAGGATTTCTTTGTGCATGTAAGTCTAGCCTTCATGTAATAGTCTAGGACACTTATTTTTATAGAACAATTCAATTATTTATATAATAACTATAGTTTGTACCTATGGTTTTATTTGTATAATAATGTATATTAGATGTTAATATTTAAAAATCATAAAGTTTGTACTTGTGAAAATTTCTACTTAGGAGTCGGAAGAATGGAATTAAAGCAATTAGAGTATTTTTATACAATGTGTCAAGAACTGCATTTTACAAAAGCTGCAGAAAAGGTTGGAATATCTCAACCATCTTTAAGCCAGCAAATCAAACTTTTAGAGCATGAAATTGGAACACCTTTGTTTGACCGTATTGGTAAGAAAACGACTCTTACTGAATCAGGAAAACTCCTATTAAAATATACTCGCAATATTTTTCACGAAATTGAACAAGCAAAAATATCGATCAATGAATTGAATGGGCTTCAAAGAGGATCGATATCAATTGGGACATTACTAACAGTCGAGAACTACCTTATTCCACCGGCATTATTTAAATTTCATCAGCAATACCCAGCTGTTAAAATTTCTGTACTAGGTCTGCGTACTGGGGATATTCAAAAACACTTAATAGAAAATAGAGTGGACTTAGGAATTGTCTTTTTACCAATGAAAGGGGATGAATTTGAAACAATCTCTTTATACATGGAAGATATGGCTTTTGCAGTACCTGTTAAACATCCCCTGGCACAAAGTGAAAAGTTGGGGTTAGAAGTATTAGAAGAAACCGCTTCAATTTTATTTCCTGAGCAATTTTATATCAGACAGTTAATCAACAAAAGTTGTAAAGATATTGGTTTTCTACCCGACCCTATTTTTGAAGTAACAACTATGCAGTCATTAATTAATATGGTGGTAGATGGCATAGGGATAACGGTCTTACCAACTCCTTATCTTGAATATCTAAACGAACCTCGATTAAAGATTATTCCTATAAATAATGCTAATCTTATTAGAAGTGTAGGGATCGTTTATAGGAAAGACAAACACCTAGGAGCGGCCATTCACATTTTCATTGATATATTAAAAGAGATTGCTTTTGGTTTGAATTATGTTTATGAGTCGAGAAAGAAGTAATAGATTTTAAGGGAATTTCAAGAGATGATTGAAATTCTAGAAATCACAGCGCAAGGGTAAACTAATAACGTTCAGGTAAATACATTTTTGATAAAATATTTAGAGGGAGGGAAAGATATGAAGTCATTTTTACTAATTGGACAATCAAATATGGCGGGGCGAGGCTTCAAGCATGAAGTGCCTCCGATTTATAATGATAGAATCATGATGCTGCGAAATGGTAGATGGCAAATGATGAACTGAACCCATTCATTTTGATAGACCGGTAGCTGGTGTAGGATTGGCGGCTTCCTTCGCGGAGACTTGGTGTAAGGATCATGAGGGAGAAAAAATTGGTCTTATTCCATGTGCCGAAGGTGGCAGTTCCATTGATGAGTGGTCACGAGATGGGGCATTATTTCGTCATGCAATAAATGAAGCTACATTTGCAAAGGAAGATAGCGAATTGGCCGGGATATTATGGCATCAAGGAGAAAGTGACAGCCAAGATGGGAAATACAAAGAATACGATGAAAAAATACGAAGATTATTTCAAGAAATAAGAACTGAATTATCTGTCCCTAACATTCCGCTTGTGATAGGTAGTTTGGGCAATTTCTTAGGAAAGACAGCATTTGGCGCGGGGTGTGTGGAATATCAACTGATCAATGAGGAACTACAAAAATATGCACATGATCATGAAAATTGTTATTATGTTACTGCGAAAGGCCTTATACCTAATCCGGACGGAATTCACATCAATGCGATGTCCCAAAGAATATTTGGTTTAAGATACTATGAAGCATTTCGAAGAACACAACATATACATGAACCATTACCAAATGAACATGAGCTAGTGCATGATTGTCATAATAGAATGAATACCTCAGCGGAGAATACATATATAGCACTAGAAAAATTCACGTTGGGCAAGATAACTTACGAAGAGTTGCTGCAGGCTTTATTATAGGTAAAGCTCTGAATGGGTAGAAAAGGGTGAATTTAAACTGATATAACACGTCTCTTAAAGTTTTTTGTTTTAAAAGTAAAAAACATGGTAAAATTAGATAAAAGTATAAGAAAGAGTGATTCTATGGAATATGTAATCATATTAATCTTTTTATTAGCACTTTTTTTTATTTTTACTGTTTTCCTAAAAACTCGTTATAGTTTTGATGAAAAATGTTTAGTCTTAAAATTTGGGTTATCTAAAACAGAAATACAAATTGATCAAATCGTTAGTATTAAAGAGTCGGACAAGTATGGAGTTGCAGATAATATTGATTATAGAATTGGTGCTCCATATGGTCAACCAGATAGAATCGTTATTGAAACTATGAATAAGCGTTTTCTAGTTTTTTTAAATGAAAGTCATCAATTTCTTCAAAAATATAAAAAAGCTAGTACTAGAGTATAAAATAAGTACCTTCTACAAAAGAAGGTGCTTTTTTATTCAAGTTCCTTTAGTGTAACTTCTTTAGATTATACTAATAGCATGAGTACTTCAGTGGAGAAAATATATTTAGCACTATAAAAGTTTACGTTGGGCAAGATGACTTACGAAGAGTTGCTGCAGGCTTTAACGTAGGCAAAGCTCATGGTAGACTTTGAATAGACAGAAACATGACATAACTCTTGAAAGGATGATTGTGGTGGTGAAAACAGATAAACTCTCCTCCTGAATACATGAAATCACATTCAGGAGGAGATAAAAAATGTTTAAACAAATAGATGAAAATTATCCGAGAAAAGAGCACTTTCATCATTATATGACGGTAACCCGATGCTCACATAGTCTGGTGATCGATCTAGACATCACAAAATTGTATGCAATATTAAAAGAAAAAAGGCTAAAAGTATATCCTGTGCAAATTTATTTGTTAGCAAGAGCTGTGCAAAATATACCGGAATTTCGGATGGATCAAGTGGACGATGCACTTGGTTACTGGGAGATTCTCCATCCTAGTTATACAATTTTAAATAAAGAAACAAAGACGTTTTCAAGTATTTGGACGCCTTATGACGAAAACTTTGCTCTGTTTTATAAAAGCTGTGTAGCGGACATGGACACTTACAGCAAAAGTAACAACCTATTTCCGAAACCTCATATGCCAGAAAACATGTTCAATATTTCAAGTCTGCCGTGGATTGATTTTACTTCTTTTAACCTTAATGTATCTACAGATATAACTTATTTACTACCAATATTTACGTTAGGTCAATTTAAGATGAAAGAAGAAAAAATCATCTTGCCAGTTGCGATTCAAGTCCATCATGCTGTTTGTGATGGCTATCATGTCGGTCAATATGTGGAATATATGAGGTGGCTTATTGAACATTGTGAAGAGTGGTTAAATGATTCAATGCAAATTACCTGAAGACAAAAAGTGTTCTCATGGAAATCTAGAAGATGAAGGCAGACTGAAATGAGTCTGCCTTTTTGTTTTGTGATGATAAAGACATGTGCCAAAGGTTTATTTATGTAACAATTGTTCTTTTTGCGGTTTCTTTTCGGTGCTTTGTAAATTACTGTATGTGATAATAAATGTCATATAAGGGATTTTCGTGGAAGGGGAATAAGGGATGGAGAAAGTTCTTTCTTCACATGTAGGTGTGAAAATCAATGAATGGTATAATATGATTCGGCAATTCAGTGTACCTGATGCAGAGATTTTGAAAGCTCAGGTAGAACATGAAATTGAACGGATGGAAGAAGATCAGGATTTACTCATTTATTATCAATTGATGTGCTTTCGTCACCAGCTTATGCTTGATTATATCAAACCATCAGAAAAACGATCGCCTTCTGTTTCTGATTTGGTTGATAAAATTGAGAATTCTAATCATCAACTTTCGGGCATGTTGCAATATTACAATGCTTTTTTTAGAGGAATGCATGAATTTAGTAAGAAAGAATATGTACAGGCTATTCAATATTACAAGATCGCTGAAAGGCAGCTTGCACTGGTTGTCGATGATATTGAGCAAGCGGAGTTTCACTTCAAGGTGGCTGAGGCCTACTATATTATGAAACAAACTCATGTGTCTATGCATCACATCATAAAGGCGCTAGATATTTATAAAGAACATGAGCAGTATAAAGTTCGCCAAATTCAAAGTCTAATTGTCATTGCAGGAAATTATGATGATTTCATGAGATATGAAAAATCGTTGCAACATTTAAAGACTGCTTATTCAATTGCTGTGGGCGCAAACGATCAACGTTTAGTAGCAAAAACATTATTAAATATTGGTAATACATATGATAGGCAATCAAAGTATACAGAGGCAATAAAGCATTATAAAGAAGTGTTAGATGTTATTTCTTCGGAAAATAGTGACATAAAGCCAATCACTCTATTTAGTTTGTGTTGGTCGCTGTACAAGTCTAATCAAAGTGATGAAGCGGATCTGCTCGTTGAAGATGGACTTATATATTCCTCAAAGGTAAATGATTCGCTAAGTGTCTTGTTATTTAAAGCATTAAAAGCTATTTATATGGATACTAATGAACAAGCTTTGAAAGAAGTGTTTGATATTTTTGAAGAAAAGAAACTACATGTCTATGTGGAAGCATTTGCTCAAAGTGTCGGGTTATTTTATGAAAAAAAAGGGGACTTTGAAAAAGCTGCCGAATATTACAGAAAGGCTCTTAAGGCTCAAAATGATATTCAAAAAGGAGAGTGTCTGTATGATTATTAAAAAATTACTAATCATTTTATCCATTGTATTGTTAAGTGTTTCAACAGCAGAAACTATAAAAATCATTGAAACAAAATCAATTCGGAATACAACAATGGAGGAACAAAAATCAAATCGAAACACGACTATGATTGATCGAAATACCACTTCTGAAAACGTATAGACAAGATTAAAACAGACTTTAAGAGTCTGTTTTTTTATGAAGTAGAATGAGCAAATGAACAGTTGGCCAATGTTATACTTATCTCAATAGATACGAGGAGGCATCCACTTTGAAATCATTCTGGGAGAAAGATGAAGAGAGTCCTTTTACGTTAGAAAAGATAGATGAGGAACAAATTCGTGAAGCAGAGGGAACACTTGGAGTCACTTTACCCGATACATACAAAAAACTCATTTTAGAATGGAATGGTGGTTTTACAGTTCGTAATGCTTTTCCAACCGAACGGCCGAATTCATGGGCAGAGGATCATGTTCAATTCGACCATCTAAGAGGAATCGCCAAAGATGATGGAATTATGAATAGTCCTCAATTAAGTGATGAATTGGAGCTGCCAGAGGGACTTGTTTTCATCAGCGGGGAAGAAGATACATGGATCGCCATGGATTACCGAGAAACGAAAGAACATCCTCCTATTCACTATTTCGATTTAGAGATGGAAGTAGATTTTAAGCTGGCAGATAGTTTCGATGAATTTGTTGAGCGGTTATATACAGCTGACGATGCCATGGTTGAAGTAATAGAGATTGAGGAGGAAGCTTCGGATTTATATATCAGTAAAGAAGAGCTTGAACTCATTTTTGAGAGAGGAGACCTTTGTCAGCAGAATCTCTTAAAAATGGCACATTATCCGATGGAAGACATTGAAGAGATCGCATGGTTTTTCTTGCGCATGAAACAGTGCATTCAACAGATAAAAGATCAACATGTCTTGTATGAAACAGCTACTGTTATTCACTCCAACCTTCTGTTAAACCCAGATATGCCAAGGAATGACCGTATCAATAAAGAGCTGCAGGAAATTGCTGAATTTCTAGAAAATAGTGGAGATCCTAATACCGTCTTTTTGGGAGAGGACATTCATCCAGTGAAAAAACGATAGTGAAAAAAAAGCCCCTAAAAAGGGCTTTTTTTAATCTAATTCATGAAAAAACTGTTTGAGTTGATCAATGAAAACGGATTTGGATTTTCCTTTTTTATAAATGAACTCGATATTGATGTTGAAATGAATGGATGGATCGATTGAAATTTGTTTTAGTGTTCCTTGTTCTACTTCATTTCTAACACAATGATGAGGAAGAAACGATAGTCCCATTCCTTGTAGCACTAAATTTTTTGCAGTTTCCATATGATCAACCTCAATGGAAATGTTCGGTGTGATGTTGTTTTTTTGAAATAATCGGTGGAGCATCAACCAATCAAATGACCCATAGTCAAAGAAAATAAAAGGTTGTTCTTCTAGTTCATTCATATTGATGTTGTCATGGCTGGCAAGAGGGTGATGAGTTGGGACGAACAGCCCGATTGGATCGCTGAAAATCGGGATTGATTCAATTTGTGGATGTGTTTCAGTCCTGACAATGCCAAAGTCTACTTGGTTGTTAATCACTTTTTGGACAACATCCTTTGAATGTCCTGTTACAATTTTCACTTTCAGGTTTTCGTATTTTTCTTTTAGGGCGGGCAATATGTTAGGCAATAGATTATTGGAAATAGAGGATGCGCATCCAATCGTCAATTCATAAGGGATCACCGTTTGTTTGAGACTATGCTTTGCTTCTTGATACGAATGGAGAATCTTTTTGGCATGCGGGTAAAACTGTTCACCTTTTTCCGTCAGAGATAGTTTATTTCTCTGTCTATCAAATAATTTCAGGTCTAATTCTTTTTCTAACGATTGAATACGTGCCGATACAGAAGGCTGGGTTAAATACAGTGCTTCTGCAGCTTTATTGATACTGCCTAGCTGGCATACATAAATAAACGCTTCTATATTCTCAATATTCATGTTATCCCCTTATATGACGTTCTTTAAATGTTTAGCTTCTCAAGCTCATACACTAATTTTACAGCTTCTTTCGCCAAAATGACAGTAGGGTCAATCACTTTCACAGCTTTGGTTGACCTTAGAACTAAAGGAATTTCTGTACAGCCGGCAATGATGGCTTCTGCTCCTTGATTGATTAAAATTTCTGCAGCTAACGCCAGTTCACTTTCGCCTTTACTCAATTTCCCTGCTTTCACGGCATAAATCCCATTCATCACGTTTTTCTGAAGATTTTCACTAGGAGTCATGACATCAATCTTGTGATGGGCACAAGCCTTTTGATAGAGCTGGGTTTTTAATGTGCCATCAGTACATAGTAAGCCCACAGACGTATAGTGATGTTTGTTCAGGTGCTTCGCGGTTTCTAATGGCATATTCATGATAGGGATATGAGTGGATTGTTGTACGTTTTCTAAAAAGAAGTGAGCGGTATTGCATGCAATCAGAATAAAGTCCGCTCCTGCGCGTTCTAATCTTTTGGTTGATGCAATCATATATTCTGTAGGATCTTCGCCTTTCCCAAATATGGCATTGGTTCTATCAGGGATTTGCGGATCATTATCAGCAATCACATGGAGATGATCCTGATCTTTAATAGCTGGTGTATGAGAGATGATTTTTTTCATCAGATCAATCGTCGCTAAAGGGCCCATACCGCCCATAATCCCAATCGTTGTAGACATCAATATCACCACATTTCATTTTTTTCTATTATAAAAAAAGAAAGGATGGTGAGTGTTATAGAAAAGTTCTATTTGTATATAGAAGGTTGATCAAAAGCGCCTTTTATTTTCTTCTTTATCTGTTTTGAGGTATGAGTTGCAATCTAATCAAAAAACATTAGAATAAAGAAAAATTGCTAAAGGAGCAACCATATGAATTTCAATTTGGATGAAGCTATAGATATGTTGAGTCGAACTCCTCGTACATTAGAAAGTCTTTTGTCAGGTTTATCGAAGGATTGGCTTCACAGTCGTGAAGGGGAGGGAACGTGGAATCCCGTTGAAGTCATTGAACATTTGATTGAAGCAGAGAAATTCAACTGGATTCCTCGATTAAATGTCATTCTTGCTGATGGAGAGAATGCCCCATTTCCTGCATTTGACCGCTACTCCCATTTGAATCAAACTGAAAGACAGATAGAACAAGCACTAGCGGAGTTTCATCATGTGCGGATGGAGAATGTGGCATACATTCAGCGTATGACACATTCAAGTCTTGATCTAGAGAAAAAGGGCGTCCATCCAGAATTCGGCGTCGTGCAAGTGAGCGAATTACTTTCTGCGTGGGTTGTCCATGATTTCACCCATATCTCCCAAATTGTTCGGATCATGGCGGAACGATATCGAACCGATGTAGGACCGTGGAGCGCTTATTTAGGGATTTTGAATAGGAAATAAATGATTAATGACGCTTCGCGGCCCACTCGGATTGAAGAATCGCATATTGATACTCATCGACCCAATGTCCTTTTGACATATAATTTTGTAGCAAATGTCCTTCGCGTCTCATGTCTAAACGTTCCAGCACTCGAATAGATTTTTCGTTTCGTACATCTGTAAAGGCAATGATTTTATGCTTGTTCAGTGTAGTGAAAATATATTCGATCATTGAATTCAAGGCTTCATGAATATAGCCCTTTCCTTGAAATTCAGGCGCGAGTGTAAATCCTATTTCAACGATTCTAGGCTCGCTGCCGAGTGTATGAATGGCGCAATCTCCTATCAACTGATTGGATTCAGATAAGGCAATCGCGTATTGAAACCACGTCCCTGGTTGATTAGGTTGTTGCGTCATTTGGTGTTGAACAAATAATTCAGCGTCTTCGTGCGTGTAGTTTTCCCAAGATTGAAATGTGGCAATAGAGGGGTTTGATCGGTATTGATAAAATGCTTCAATATCCTGCTGATCAAACTGGCGAATCACAATCCGGCTTGTTCTTGTAAATATGCTGTTTGCATTCTTCATGTGTTACCCTCACTTTTTAGTTTGTTCTTGATTTGAAAAAGTCTATTAGCCATTCAGATAGCTGTTTTTGCGCTTTGGTCACAAATCGATCGGCATAATACGTTAATTCAAGATGCCGAACAGGAGCAGGGGCAGAAATAGGGATAGAGACAATATTAGGCCATGCTGAATGTTGCTTTAACAGCCCTCTTGGCTGGATGGTGGCGCCGATCCCGGCTTCAACCAACTGCAATAGTGAAGTGGCAGACCCAACATCCATGACCGTGTCCAATTCAAAACCGTGTTCTTTACATACGTCATCGACCAAATCTCTTCCTAGGTAGCCTTTTGGATACATGACCAGTGCATGCTTTGTCAGCTCTTTTAGCGTCACTTCACGCCTTTTTGCCAGTTCACTGTCTGAGTGAACAAACAATTCGTAGGGCTCATCGCCAAGTGGAATTTGAATCAGTCGTTTATCCGCAGGCCCGCGCAGCCCAATTCCGATATCGACTTTATGTGAGAGCACCTCGTCACGAACAAAGATGGTCGAAAAAGCCTTTAGGTTGATCTCTGGATACAGCGTTTTAAATTCTACAAAAAGCGGAACAAGCTGAAAGTCAAGATCAGAGGGAAGGACGGCAAGCCGAACGGTACCCCGCTGTTCAGATAACAGTTCTTTCATAGCATTTTTGGCATCTCGCTCAGCCTGAAGCATTTTCATGCCATATTGATAAAGAAGCGAACCAGCTTCAGTTGCAACTACTTTTTTACCGATTCGGTCAAAGAGCGGCATCCCAACTTCAGCCTCAAGCAGCTGAATCTGTTGGCTTAATGTAGGCTGTGATATACCTAGTTGCTCTGCAGCCTTTGTGAAATGTAAATGATCGAATACAGCCATAAAATAGGTAATGTGACGAGTATCCATATGCCATCCTTTCATTAATGATAGTATTTTCCTATCATCATAATACGAATTATTGTATTGATCAATGAATGAAGCGGATTTATACTCATAGTAACCTCAACAAGATGAGAGAGGAAGAAGAGTATTGATAAAAAAAATATTTTATTTAGCTGCTTTATTTTTAGCTGCCTTAAACTTGCGCCCTATCATTACATCCGTAGCTTCTATGATGAGCATGATTCAATCAGACCTTGGCGTTAGTGCACTCACGGCAAGTCTATTAACCACTTTGCCGGTCTTGTGCATGGGAGTGTTTGCCCCTGTAGCAACGAAACTAAGCCGCCGGTTTGGATTAGAGAGAACCCTTTTTTTCTCGATTTTTCTTATCACAATTGCGACTGGACTGCGTGGTACAAGTCAAACGGTTACCATCCTTCTCATGACTGCTTTTGCAGGAGGAGTTGGAATTAGTTTTGCCGGACCATTGTTGTCTAGTTTTATTAAAAAGTATTTCCCGAAAAGCCCTGGGATTGTCAGTGTGTACTCTATATCGATGACAGTTGGAGCTGCACTTGCTTCGGGCTTGACCATTCCGATTTACCTTCGCAGTGAGCATAACCTTCCACTTGCGTTATCCTGCTGGGCCATTTTAGGCGTTATTGCCATGATTTTATGGCTCGGTCTAGCTCGTCAAAACCAACAAGCGGATCTTGCAGATGTGCCGCTGAGATTACCGCTGCGAAACAAAAAAGCCATTCAATTCACCTTGTTCTTTGGCTTTATGTCTAGCATGTTCTATTCGTTAACAGCGTGGATTTCACCCATTGCGCTTGATTTTGGGAATAGTCCACAGTATGCCGCCATGCTGCTTACGATTTTTACGCTCATTCAGATTCCGGTGGCATTACTCGTTCCAAACATCGTCAATCGTCTAGGAAAGCCGAAATTATTTCTGATCTTATGCAGTTTGTCAGAGCTGATTGGCCTCCTATTCCTTCTACTGCCAATGCCGATCCTGCCAGCTGTTATTTTTCTAGGGATTGGAGCAGGTGGATTATTTCCTTTGGCGCTTATGCTGCCTATTATTGAAACGCGTACACCAGAAGAAGCCGGTACATGGTCCGCGATGTCACAGATGGGCGGGTACATCATGGGAGGATTTGGTCCATTTTTAATCGGTTTGATTTTCGATATCAGCGGACATTTTCAAGCTGCTATTGTCGCAATGCTCGCCATCGTGATGCTGATGATTGGCGTTCAGTTATCTATGAAGTTAGGAAAAAAACGTGAAGAGGTATCCAATTAAAGATCAATATACCGCTGCTTTTATATCATGACTCAATTG
Organism: Bacillus sp. FSL M7-0307; assembly: GCF_038627835.1. Lineage (NCBI taxonomy): Bacteria > Bacillati > Bacillota > Bacilli > Caryophanales > Bacillaceae > Bacillus > Bacillus sp. FSL M7-0307. The sequence goes on from NZ_CP152023.1 coordinate 1,193,208, forward strand.
AAATCGCCATAGCCTATTCCTAAATAGGCTATGGCGATTATTTTGCTCAATCTTTAAAAGATGCACCTGAATGAATTATCGTGAAAGGTATTTTTCAACTTTACGAGTGGCCATTTCTGCAGCTTCCATGATCATTTCACCTAATGTTGGGTGAGGATGAATCGTCATGGCTAAATCTTCTACTGTAGCACCAATTTCAATAGAGAGAGAAAGTTCTGATATAAGAGTAGATGCGTCTGCACCTACGATTTGTGCTCCTAAAATAAGGCCAGATTCAGCATGGGCCACAATCTTCACAAATCCTTCTGGTTCTTTTAATGCCAGTGCTCGACCATTAATAGAGAACATTGTTTTTCCAATAACAGTCGGAATGGATTGTTGCTTGCAATCCGTTTCGCTCAGTCCAACACTCGTCAATTCTGGGCTAGAAAACACAACAAGTGGGATCGCTTTATAATCGATCATCGAAGGTTTCCCGGCGATTGCCTCTGCTGCCACCTTCGCTTCATAGGAAGCTTTATGAGCCAGAGCAGGACCCTCGGTGATATCACCAATTGCATAAATGTGCGGAATGGAAGTTCTGCATTGTTCATCAATTTTAACTAGTCCGTTAGGGGTAATGGACAAACCGATAGAATGGAGACCTAATGTTCCATCTGTATTCGGTTTTCTTCCGACAGTAATCAGTGCATAATCTGCTTTCAACGTGTAACTTTCTTTCTGTTTCTCATAATGAAGATCAATTCCGCTCATATGCTGCTCGGCACCTATGACGTTTGCTCCTGTAATCACGGTGATGTCATCTTCTTTCAATTGTCGAACAACAGGAGAGACAAGTTCACTTTCAAAGCCAGGCAATACTTGATTGCCGCCTTCTAGAATGGTGACTTTTGATCCAAACCTTGCAAACATCTGTCCGAGTTCAACACCAATATATCCACCCCCAACTACGACAAGGCTTTTAGGGATTTCGGGAAGGGATAGTGCTTCAGTGGAAGACAATATACGACCTCCGAAAGGGAGTGATTTAATTTCAATTGGACGAGAGCCGGTTGCTAATATAAGGTGTTTGAAGTTGATTCGTTTTTCACCTTTTTCGGCATGTTGAATCACCGCTGTATGCTGATCGAACAAGCTTGCATCGCCTTCCAAAATGGTAACTCCAGCTGACTTTAACAAAAATTGGACGCCTCCAGCTTGTTTTTCCACAACAGCTTTTTTGAACGCTTGAGCTTCATTGAAAGAACCGCCTTCTTGAAAACCACCCCATTGTGTGCGGAGTTTGAACCGCTCTGCTTCTGCTATTAGCGCTTTAGAAGGGATACAGCCTACATGGGTGCATACGCCACCTAACTGATCACGTTCTACAATCGCTGTCTTCATGCCGAGATGAGCTGAACGTAACGCCGCCACGTAGCCTCCCGGACCTGATCCAATCACTAATGTATCTACTGTTTCTAAATGAATCATTTCCTGCACCTCCAATTTCAAAATATGATGATCATAATATATTATAGTCATCATATTTTGGTGAAGTCAATCCCATCTGAGTGAGTAAAGGTGGATTTTAGTCAATTGACACAAGATAATATGATAATTATAATATTTTAATAAATACACTTAGATGAGTAAAAAGGAAGGAGAAAAGAGGATGCCTTATCCGAAAGGTCATAAGTCAAAAGTGAGAGAGCAGATCATCGCAAGTGCTGCACGAGCATTTCGAACAAATGGCGTCCGTAGTATCAGTTTGCCATACATTATGAAAGGGGCAGGTCTAACTCATGGAGGGTTTTACGCTCACTTTAAGAACAAGGATCAGTTGGTGATAGAGACTTTTCATTTTGCTATTACTGATACGATCAAGCTGCTGCAAAGTGTTGCAGATAAGAAAGCAGATCAGCCTCGAATTCAGACGATTATTGAATTTTATTTAAGTTCCGTTCACCGTGATCAGACGGAAGTCGGCTGTATACTGCCTGCGCTGGCAGGGGAGATTTCTCAATTATCGCAAGAGGTACGGAAAGCTTATACCGATGAATTGAAACGGTTTATGGCGTTTATAGCCGATACGGGAAACATAAGCCTCTCTACAAGTTACGCACTAGTAAGCAGCATGATTGGTACAATTGCTCTTGCGCGTGCTGTCAATGACTCGCAGTTCAGTGATCAATTGTTATTGGCAGGCAGAACACAGGCAAAACACATTTTAGAGTCCAATGAACAAACATAGGGGATGTTGCGATGTTGATTAGAGAAGCAAGCATAGAAGATTATCCACAATTAAGACAAATCTATTTAGAATCCCGATGTCAGAGCTTTCACTGGCTCAATACAGAAGAAATCAATCTGCAAGATTTTGATCAAGATACGCAGGAAGAGCAAATTTTCATAGCTCAGGAGAGCAATAAAATCTTTGGATTCATCTCATTATATGTACCAGATCGTTTTATTCATCTCTTGTTTGTACATCCAGAAGCTGCTGGTCAAGGGGCTGGCGATCTGCTGCTTAAGCAAGCTATAAAAGTTTTGGGAACACCGGTCACCCTCAAATGTGTCTCCGAAAATCACAAAGCTTTGTCTTTTTATCAAAAAAGAGGATGGAAGGCTGTTGTAGAGGAAGGGGAGCCTGGGGCGAAGTACTGGGTGCTTATTTATGAATAGAAATCATTTTATCTAATCATTCACAAGGCCCTCTAAAGGGTCTTTTTGATTGTCAGTTTTCTGAAAGCCATTCCTTCAAAGGAAAATCAATAACAAATGAGCGGCTAAAATCCGTTCTTTTTTATGCTTAAAAATTGGATATCTTATGAATGAGAATATGAGATTCCATTATTATTAATATCCTAATGCATTATATTTTAAAGGGTGTTACCGTTGGATGTAAGGAATGATTGGCCAATCTTCCAATAAGAGTTGGAGGGGAATCATGAATTACAAAATTGAAATGTTAACGAATATGAAAATGGTGTATATGAGAAATATAGGACCGTATGGCAGTAAAGAGAATGTGGAGATGATGAAGAAATTTAAAAAATGGATCAAAGAACATCAATTCAATGACGAATTAAAGAAACATGGCATATACGGTGTTTCTCAAGATGATCCTGCAAGAACTTTACCTGAAAATTGCAGATATGACCTCATGTTCATGACAAATAGAGATTTCTCCAAAGATCAACTTGTTCAGACTGGTCATGTTGAAGGAGGAATGTATGCTGTGTTCACGGTGACACATACAGTCGAAAAAGTGAATTTGTTTTGGACGCAATTGCCTCAAATGATCCAACACAATCAATTGAACATGCGTGATGCACCTATTATGGAGAGATATAGAGAAGAAGAAGGCGAAGATAAGGTGTGTGAATTCTTACTGCCTATCTTTTAAACATTTTATCTAACTTCAATGAAAACAGACCTCTTGTGGTCTGTTTTCATGAATGTAAAATCTACACGTTTAAATAATTTAGGACTCGTTCCTTTAAATAACGATATTGAGCCTTATTCGTATCTTGAAATGCTTCTTCCCGATTTGAAGGTACATCCAAATAAAAGATTTCTTCTGAAGTACTTAATCCAGATGCTATACTATGGCTAAACCAATATGACAATAAAAGGTCATGTCAGGAGGAGCATGGTGTGATATTCATCATAGGAATTGTAATCGCTTTTATTGTTGCTATTTTAGGCTTTACTGTTTTCGTAAATGTAGGTAATGGGTTAGGAACGGCTTTTAGCATCATTGGGGGAATGGTCATTTTATTCATAGCGGGAAGGCTGCAAAGACAAAAAGAAAAGAATGATCCAAACATCTTATTAGATAAGATGATGATGCTCTTTCACGAAGACGGATTTCAGTCCTCAACATACATCTTTTCGCAAAATGTTGATAAAGGATTTGCGATTGATGACGAGCGAAAGAAAATGCGCTTTATTACATATCAACCTGGCGGCTCATCTCAGAAATTCAGGTTTGAAGTCACTGAGCTTTCCTTGCAAGAGTTGAAACAAGTTGACGTGTTAGAAGATGGTATACCGATTGAACATTCTACTGAGAGTGATAATAATGAAGAGATTTCTACACTTCAATTAAGATTAACGATGAATGATCAAGAAGCATCAACGATCACGATCACCTTCCTGCAATTTGATGTGCCAGTTCGTAAGAGCACCGCTGAATATTTGATTGAACGAGAAAATCTGGAGGAGATTTATCATCAAATTGATTCAATGATGAAATCTGCGTATTAAGTAAATTTCTGTTCATAAAAAAGAAATCACAGTTTTGATGTGGTTTCTTTTTTTATCTCAATCAAGTTAAAGCCAGTCCAGTCATTGTAGTTGAATGTTTTTTTCAAAAATGAATAAAGATAGACTAGACACGAAAACGAACATTGATATTGAAATGACTCATGTGATGAGGAGGAAGCATACATGCAAAAACTTTGCAGGCAAGTCTGGATTGAAGTCAATCTTGATGCAATAAAAAGGAATATCGAAGCGATTCAAGCGCATATTCCAAGAAAAAGTAAGATCATGGCTGTCGTGAAGGCGAATGCTTATGGACACGGTTCAGTGGAGGTAGCGCGGCAGGCACTAGAAAGCGGTGCGACAGAACTTGCAGTTGCTAGCTTAGAAGAAGGGATTGTATTGCGAAGAGCAAAAATAGAAGCACCTATTCTTGTGCTTGGATTTACACCGCTCGATTGTGTGAAAAGGGCCGCAGCCTGGAGAATCGATCTCTCCGGCCTTCGAGAAGACTGGATTGCTCAAGCAAATGAGATCTTAGCGGAAGAAGAAAGCCAGCGCCGGCTTGGGATTCATGTCAATGTTGACACAGGGATGGGGCGGTTAGGTGTACGGACAAAGGAAGAGCTGTTAGCGGTGGTGAAGGCGCTTGAAAATAGTGAAAACCTGAGGTGGGATGGAATATTTACGCATTTCTCCACTGCGGATGAACCTGATCCTGATTTTACGTTGCTTCAGCACAGCATCTTCATTGATTTTCTTCGGTTTTTGAAAGAAGAAGGGATCAAACTGCCGACCGTACATATGAACAATACAGCTGCTTCGATTGCGTTTCCTGAATTTAGTGCCGATATGATCCGGCTTGGTATCGGACTTTATGGATTGTATCCCTCGCAATATATTCAAAGCTTACACGCTGTTCAATTGGAACCGGCACTAAGCTTAAAGGCAAGAATTGCTTTTGTAAAAGAAATGGTCACAAAACCTAGGACGGTCAGCTATGGGGCTACCTATGTCGCAAAGCCTGACGAAGTCATTGCGACCATACCGATTGGTTATGCAGATGGGTACTCACGTGCTTTATCCAATCGAGGGTTTATGCTTTTCCGCGGAGAAAGAATGCCGATTGCTGGCCGAGTCACAATGGATATGACGATGATCAGTTTAGGGGAAATGAAAGCAAAGCAAGGCGAGGAAGTCGTCATTTATGGCCGTCAAAAGGGCGGAGAAATTTCTGTTGATGAAATTGCTGAAATGCTGAATACGATCAATTACGAAGTTGTCGCGACCTTAAGCCGCCGAGTCCCAAGGTTTTATCGTCGAGGCGGGAAGATTATTAAAATATCGACGCCGGTGATGTATGTGTGAAGGTAAGGACAGCATGAAAGTCCAAAAATCCCCCTTTATATGGAAAGGGGGATTTTGAGTTTCATGTCTCATTACGACTTAAGCTCGATACTCTTTATCTAAAATAAGAATTGGTTTAATCGTAGATCCATTTTTAGAATCTTCAAAGGCTTGTTCAATCTCTTCTAATTCGTAGAATTTTGCTAGTTTCTCAACTGGGAATTGTCCATTTTTAAAGAACTTGACTAGTTTAGGAATGAATAGTTGAGGAACGGCATCTCCTTCTATCACACCTTTTAACGTGAGCGCATTGAGCATGAGATCATTTGTCACATTAAACGTTAAATCGCGTTTTCCTACTGCTACTGTTGCACAAGTTCCTTTGACACGTAGGCAGTGAAGGGCAGCTAGCGTGACTTCTGGTACTCCAGTTGTTTCAAATGAGTAATGTGCCCCTTTTCCTTCTGTGATTTCCTTGATTTTTTCAGTTGGATTCTCATGTTTACTGTTGATGACATGTGTTGCACCTAATTCTTTTGCTAACTCAAGGCGGCTATCATGGATATCAACGGCAATAATCGGATCACAGCCTGCAATTTTTGCTGCCATTAACCCACTTAAACCAACAGCGCCTGTACCGAACACAACAAAGCTTGTACCTGGAGCTGGAGCAAGTGAATTTAAGACAGTACCGCTCCCAGTCATTAAGCCGCAGCCAAATGGTCCTAAATAACGTAAATCAGTTTCTTTGTCTACTTTCACCACATTTTTCTCATCAACCGTTGCATATGTACCAAATGACGATTGACCAAAAAATTGTGATACATCTTGATGATCATGTGTATGGATAGGCGTTTCATTATGTTTATTACGACCAGAAAAATTCAGTGGAATCATGTTTTCACATCCACCAGCGTTCCCGTCAAGACAATTATGGCAATGACCGCAATAAGCGAAACCTAGTACAACGTGGTCTCCTTCTTGAATGGTTGTGACATTAGAACCTGCTTTTACGACAATACCAGAGCCTTCATGTCCTAATAAAGCAGGACGTGGGACAGGAAGCGTGCCATCTAATACAGTGGCATCCGTATGACAAACGCCAGATGCAACGATTTTGACAAGCACTTCATCTGCTTTTGGATCATCTAGTAATAGTGTTTGTTTCTCGAAATCTTTTTCATTTGTTGTGACCATCGCTTGAATTTCCATATCATGTGCCCTCACTTTTTATATAGTATGATATTCTAAAGAAGTTAGATCAAATGTCACAAAAAATTCATTTCTTTATGACTAAGTTGATTGTAGGACGAAAGATTTTCCGTTTCAATCAGCAAAAAATCTTTTTTGTATAGGTTTTCAACACAAATGAATTTATGTATCTCTAATCAACATTTTTTAAAAAGTGTCTAAAGGAGGGGCCCATGATCAAAAAAGAGGATCGCCGTGTTGAGCGAACAAAAGAAACACTTCGTCAAACATTCAAAATACTAGTAAAAGAAAAAGGATATTCGCACGTAAAAGTGAAGGATATTGTGGAAAAGGCAAACTATAATCGGACGACGTTTTATGTGCATTATGAAAGTAAAGATGAATTAGCAGCAGATGTTATTCACCGGGAAATGGTCGATTTCGAATATGAATTTTGTAAGCCGACTCGTGAAAATCCACTGTTGGATTTAACTCGCATGAAACCAGAAGGCACCGATGTATTTCAATATATCGTTGAAAATCGCGACTATTATGATTTATTAGTGATGGAAGACCGAATTCCCCACATACAAGAACAATTGCTTAAGAAAATACAATATATTTTCCAAAATAGAATGTCGTTTGTGAGTGATCAGTATGCAGAAATCAACGACAGTTATTTTGTCCAGTATCGCTCATACGGCATCTTTGGTTTTATCATTGAATGGATCAGAAATGACTACAATGCATCTCCCTCAGAAATGGCACGACGTATTATCAATTTATTATATATTCAATCCTCACTTATGATTCAGTTGAAAGATGAAGAAGCGATTATGAAAAGGTAATGTCAGATAAATTTGATATATGTAGAAAGATATTTATAGAAATAAGTGCATCCTGAATTTATGATGGGGCACAATGATAAAAATTAAATTTTATTCCAAATATGTCGATAAAAGGAGGGATATTTAAGATATGGGGGAAATAAATGATGAAAAAAGGATTATTTTTAGTGCTTTTGGCCATTTTTATGATGGTCACAATTCATCCGCTAAATGCTCATGCAGCTGAGACAAATGGTTGGACGAAGCGAGTGGACTTACCGGAAGAGAGACTTCATTCTAGTTCTGTAGTAGTAGATGGGAAAATTTTTGTTTTTGGGGGAAGCAGTCAAAAATCACATAGTAATAAAAATACCTACATGTATGATCCTTACAAAAATGAGTGGAGCTCAAAAGCTGATATGCCAAGAGAAAGAACAGATAGTGCGGCAGTGGCGATAGGGAAAAAATATATGTCATTGGAGGAGCATATCAAGATAGCACAAAAACAATTGATATTTATGATGTAGAATCCGATACATGGTCTGAAACACCAATTAATATACCAAACCTAGCTGTGACAAAAGGTGATATAAGCGCGAGTGTTGTAAATGATAAGATTTATATTCTTGCAACGAATAAAAGTCCTTATCAAGAACATAATTTTTATAGTTATGATACAAAAACGGATACATGGCAACAATTGAAAATGTTTCCTCAGCAATTTACTGGTATGTCTATGTCAGAAGTTATTAACAACAAAATTTATGTCACAGGTGGAGAAAGAACAGTTAGTAATGCCAAGAATGCCCAAGTGTATGAATATAACATTGAAACAAACCAATGGGTACAAACGAAATCAAAGTTGAAGTTTTATCAACTAGGGGCAGCGTTTACAACATATCAGGGAAAATTGTTTATGGTAGGCGGTCAGTATGACGATGACAGATCCAGCCCAATATCACCATATTCACAATATTATGATGTCGATTCTAATTCTGTGAAAAAAAGTATAAGTGAATTGCCTGAAGCTAGAGTGGGATCAAGTGCTGTAACTCTTGGCGGTACGATATATATCATAGGTGGGAGGAACTTTAAAGAATATTATCATTCCAAATCGGTTAAAAACGACTTCAAATCAGTAATTTCTATCTCAATAAATGGCTTACAAATTGTTGAAGATGAAACAAAGCCAGATGATGGGTCAACCGAAGAGCCAAAAGATCAGGACGGGACAAAGCCAGGTGATGGTACAACCGAAGAGCCAAAAGATCAGGACGGGACAAAGCCAGGTGATGATACAACAGAAGAACCGAAAGATCAAGACGGAACAAAGCCAGGTGACGGCACAACAGAAGAGCCGAAAGATCAAGACGGAACAAAGCCAGGTGACGGCACAACAGAAGAGCCGAAAGACCAAGATGGAACAAAACCAGGAGAAGAAACTGCGAAAGGTATACTTTCCATTACCATGATCAATGGGTTACAAAAGGATTATCTGCTCTCAATGAAAGAAATCAACGATTTTCTTAATTGGTATAAAGAAAGAAGCTTTGGAATCGGAATGAACTTTTATGAGATCAATGATGAACACAATAAAGGACCTTTCACAAGTAAGAAAGATTACGTGGTGTACCAAAATATCTTAATGTTTGATATCAAGCAATATTAATAAAATGAAAGCTGCTAAAAATAGGTTAGCAGCTTTTTATATTTTACATTATTGTTAAAAATAGGATTAATATCATAAAAAAACAAGATATTTTTTAAAAATCTGCTAAACATCCCATAACCACGTCCGATAATAAAATTGTCAGGGTTGATAAGCCCTAGAATAAAGGACTTTTTTCAGACAAGGACGTCTGTCAGGTCCCACATACATGGAGGTAATAGGAAATGAGAATTAACCACAATATCGCAGCACTTAACACATTAAACCGTTTGTCTTCAAACAACGCTGCTAGCCAAAAGAACATGGAGAAACTTTCTTCTGGTCTTAAAATCAACCGTGCAGGAGATGACGCAGCAGGTCTTGCAATCTCTGAAAAAATGCGTGGACAAATCCGCGGATTAGAAATGGCTTCTAAAAACGCACAAGATGGTATCTCACTTATCCAAACAGCTGAAGGTGCATTGACTGAAACTCACTCAATCCTTCAACGTGTTCGTGAACTAACTGTTCAAGCGGGTAACACTGGTACGCAAGATGCAACTACAGATCTTAAAGCGATCCAAGATGAGATCGACAACCTTTTAGATGAAGTAGATGGTATCTCTAATCGTACAGCATTCAACGGTAAAAAATTACTTGATGGTACTGCAACAGATGGATTTACTTTCCAAATCGGTGCTAACAAAACTCAACAATTAACTGTTAATATTGGAAACATGGGTACTGCGGCTACAGGTCTTGATATGTTGAAAGCAGACTATGTTGTGACAACAGCTACTGCTGCTAACACAGATGCTTTATTAGACAAAGTAGATGCTGCAATCAATAAAGTATCTTCTGAGCGTGGTAAACTTGGTGCAGTTCAAAACCGTCTAGAGCACACAATCAACAACCTTGGTGCTTCTGGTGAAAACTTAACAGCTGCTGAGTCTCGTATCCGTGACGTTGACATGGCGAAAGAAATGAGTGAGTTCACTAAGAACAACATTCTTTCTCAAGCTTCTCAAGCAATGCTTGCACAAGCGAACCAACAGCCACAAAACGTACTTCAATTACTACGTTAATGAAAGGCCCCTTGATGGGGCTTTTTTTTATGCTGTTTTTTCCTTCGCATTTTCTCCAGTCTTATGATTCTTAAATCCCTCTGATAAATCATGAAAAATGACCTCTAAATTTGGCATACTCTAGCGAAACGATCATAATGAATAAGACTTTTTCCTTATTTATTCCTTTTTTGTTAAACATATTCCATTGAAGTTCGATAAATGGATTGTAAGGCTTACAAAAAAATTCTAATTTAGAACTTTTGGACATGGATGTCTAATTGGTTCAAACACATGGAGGTCATTTAATATGAGAATTAACCACAATATCGCAGCACTTAACACACTGAACCGTTTGTCTGCAAACAATGGGGCAGGACAAAAGAACATGGAGAAGCTTTCTTCTGGACTTCGTATCAACCGTGCAGGAGATGACGCAGCGGGTCTTGCAATCTCTGAAAAAATGCGTGGACAAATCCGCGGATTAGAAATGGCATCTAAAAACGCACAAGATGGTATTTCTCTTATTCAAACAGCTGAAGGTGCATTAACTGAAACTCATGCGATTCTTCAACGTATGCGTGAATTGACAGTTCAAGCAGGTAACGTTGGTACACAGCAGACTGAAGATTTAACGGCGATTCAAGAAGAACTTACTGCTTTGGTTGATGAAATTGATGGGATTTCTCAGCGTACAGCATTTAACGGAAAGAATCTATTAGATGGTAGTGTAGAGGATGGATTCCAATTCCAAATTGGAGCGAACATTGAGCAAAATATCAACGTAAAGATCGGCAAAATGGACGCTGAAACATTGACTGTCAAAGATATTAAAGTGAATGAAGATGGTTTTGACTTTGACGTTGAAGTAGCAAAAATCGACGCTGCAATCGGTGCGGTATCTAAACAACGTTCAGCACTTGGAGCGGTCCAAAACCGTCTAGAGCACACAATCAACAACCTTGGTGCTTCTGCTGAAAACTTAACAGCTGCTGAGTCTCGTATCCGTGACGTTGATATGGCGAAAGAAATGAGTGAGTTCACAAAGAACAACATTCTTTCTCAAGCTTCTCAAGCAATGCTTGCACAAGCGAACCAACAGCCGCAAAACGTACTTCAGTTATTACGTTAATTAAAAGCCCCCGTTGAGGGGCTTTTTTTATGTTAGTTTGATTTTAGCAATTGATGTAATTGAAAGTCTGGAACAGCTTCATAGAAGAAAGCTCGATTTAATTCCTCATTCTTTTGATCCCACCTATGCCACCAGTGGCCGACATCACCAGTGAAGTCAGCTTGAATCATGTCTTGCAGCTGCTCTAGGTTGATGATTTTTCTCGGTTCTATTAAGAATGAATGCATACGATGATACGCCTCAAGGTATTTAGTTTGTTTTGTTTGAACGGCATATTGTACATAATAATTTAAAAATTCTTGTACAAATGTCAGATGGGGAATGGGGGTTCCCTTTAACTCGACGCCTTCCCATGCCATATCCGCAATTGCACAAAGCCACCAGCCAAGCTCATTGGCTTGCTGCATTTGTTGTAAGGTGTTTTTTTCAAAAAACATAAGCCCATTTTCTTGTGCTTGTTTGAGCATACGCTCAAGTGTCTGTACCTCAAGAGCTGCCTTTGTCATTCCCTGACCATGTATTGGATCTAATGTGCATAAGGCATCACCCATGACCAATAAGCCGCTTGGCCAATCTTCCATTTGTTCATAGTGGTTTCTGACACAAGCCTGAACTCTAAATCCTTTTGGTTTCGTATAGGGAATTAAATGAGTGATGGCTTCTGCTATAGAGGGATTGGTCAGCCTAGCGGTCTCTACATCAAACTGATCAGCGTCCGTTGTTGGATAATGAGAGCCGCCAGCTGCAGAGAGAAGAACAGCTGCTAAATCATGATCTACTCGTTCAAACAGTCCTGTTGGAATTTTCTTATTTGGCTGTCCAACGATGACCATTGGTTCCAGATTCGGTGCCTCAGGTGGTATTTGATAGTATCTTGTGCTATAACCAAGAGACACGATTAGCTCATCTGTCTGCGGCAAGGTTCGTCCTGCGCTTTTCAGCCATTTTGGCAATTTAGACATTCTTCCAGACGTATCGATCACTAAGTCCGCTTTCAATTTGTGAATGATTCCTGGCTTTATCCTCCGATCTTTGACCTGTAGTCCACTCACTTGAGTCGTTTTTTTCTCAAAAAGAAGAGAGATCGCTTCATGTTTTTCCAAAAATTGAACACGTTCCTCACGTAACATTCTTTGCATCAGCACCCACTCTAGCATGGCACGTCGTGTGACAGCTGTTTCTTCAGTATCGGTGAGTACTAACTCGCCATCTTTTGTCATAAATCGAGATGTCTGATGCCATGTGTTGTACCCGCCCATTTCGAGTAATTCTTTTGTATAACCAGGAAATAGACGTTCCACTATTTGTTTGCCTAGTGGCAGCATTCTATGTGGATGAAAAGCTTGAGGCGTGCCAAGACGATTCTCAGGAGAGTCTGGCAATTCGTCCTTTTCAATAATCAATACTTCAAGGTAAAAACTTGATAAAACCTTTGCAGCGAGCATTCCCGTTATTCCGCCTCCGATGACGATCGCCCGCTCATACTTCATGGGTTGTGTCACAACATGCGCCTCCAGTGAATATATAAAATGGTTACATGACCATTTCATCATATGTTGATTTTCTAAGTATAGCAAATTCTTGTTTTTTTGAATATAGAAAGGAATTGGCATACTTTTTACTCGTAAATATGAAAAAAACTTCAATCTTGATCATTATTTTTAAAAAATAATGATCAAATTTAAGAGGAATGACCGATAAATATATTAAGGAGGTAGAGAGAATGGATATACTACAGAGTATTGTAACCGCAGCACCTTATATGATGAAGATTTTAAAAGATGAAGTGACGATGGGTGTCATTGATCGAGAAAAATTCTTGCTGTATTTGCCATCAAAAGATGTGGATTTTCAAATACGGACAGGAGATCCCATTAAACCAGATGATCAGAATATGAAAAATGCGCTTAGAGGAGAAACATCAAGTACATTCGTACCTGAATCGGTGTATGGGACGCCTTTAAATGCAATGGGATTGCCGATTTTCGATGAAAATCATCAAGTCATTGGTGCAATCGCTTTAGGTTTTCCGCTTAAAAATCAAATAGAACTCGAGGCGTATATGGAGTCATTGAACGACATCATTCAAAGTATTCAAGAAAAAGTACATGTGGTGGCGGCTCATTCAGAAGAGCTCTCTGCGACAAGTGAGGAAATGACATTCCAAACACAGCAAACACTTGAAAGCTCGAAAAAAACTTCAGATATTACAAAAATGATCAAAGGTATCTCTAAACAAACGAGTCTGCTAGGATTGAATGCTTCAATTGAAGCGGCCAGGGCAGGAAAAGAGGGAGCGGGTTTTAGTGTTGTAGCGAGCGAGGTTCAAAAGCTCTCAAGCGAAACCTCACGTGCGACAGAAAACATAGAAAGTTCATTACAAGGGATTTCCTCTAATATACATACATTACTTGAGAGTATGGGCCATATGAAAGGGTCATCTTCAGAACAAGCTTTATTAGTGACGGAGTTTAGTGAAATTGTAGAGCGGTTGACGACAGTTAGCAAAGAAATGAAAGAATTTATGCAAAAGGTGATGTCAACGTAAAAAACGAATCCAAAAAGGGTTCGTTTTTTTGCTGGCTCGTTATTTTCTATTTTTCTGATCAAAGCGATAATCGTATGTTTCACCTTTGACCACATTTAAAAACTCATGTCCAATTTGTACGAGCTGTGCATTTTCCCATTTAATCAGAGGATCTTTATCAGGGTATTTCCAGTAGATTGTTTTCTTGTGATGGGTGAGTTTGTTTTCAATTTCTGCTCTGACCGCATTCTCTTTTAGCTTTCCTCCGCTATGTCGATACGTGTTAATGGTATAGGTTCCATCAGGTGATGATATCGAGCGGATGAATGTCCCGTGAGACACGCCTTGAAGAGAGAAGCATTTCCAGTAAATAATTCCGGCGAAGCTAAGACATAAGATGGCAAGGATAATGGTGGTTTTCTTTTTAAACATGAATTCCTCCAGGTGTAGATCGCAATATTCTAATATATGAGAGAGAATACAAAAAGATTCATATAGTCCAAAAGTTCTATTCGTTTCAATTATCGGTCATTTTTCCTCAACATTCAATAGTTAGCCCGTAAAGATAAGGAAAATTTAAGGATGCATTCAGATCACACTGGTCATTCGAAAACACTTTACAAAAGAATTTGCGATCAGTAGACTTATGCTCATATAGAGAAATGGGGCAGATGGAATGAATCAAATCATAGATACGTATCAAAATTATGAAGAGCTTTCCGCTCATGAAAGAAAAGGGATTGACTATCAGATTCTTCATCAGCGGAAAGGGGATCAGCTTCTCGTCCTGTCACCTCATGCGGGAGGAATTGAATCTGGCGTGAGCGAGCTGGTCCATGAAGTAGCAACCGATTATTCTATGTATTTATTCGAGGGCCTTAAAGTGAAAGGCAATCATGTTCTTCATATTACGAGCACACGTTTTGATGAGCCGATTTGTCTTTCTCAAGTGCATACACATCATTATACGTTTGCACTCCACGGCTATGGAGAAACAGACGTCCTACAAACTTTAGTTGGCGGTACCGACAGGGAAAAAGCTGCTGAAACAGTGAAGTGTCTCACACAAAATGGCTTCCATGCCTTGCTTTTATCTGAATCGGATCAATTTGCTGGAACACATCCTCAAAATATTAATAATCAATGCCTCACAGGAAAAAGTGTTCAAATTGAAATTAGCCAAGCTCAGAGAAGAGCTTTCTTTCAAGACTTTAGGCGGAGCCGTAGGCGTGATACACAAACCGAACAATTTTATCAATACACAAATGCGCTGAAACAAGTGTTAAGCCTTTATGAATAAACTTCTGACGTCACGTGTGCTGACGCTTTTGTTTGATACGCTGCTTCATTTTCTGCGACCTTGCTGGCTCTCATTAAATAAGAAGTGAATTCTTTTTGAAATTGAATGCCGGCTCTTCGCTGTTCAAATAGAGCAAGCCGTTTTTCAGCAAAAGCCCGAGTGACATGAAATGTTTGAGCAATATGCAAAATGGCTTGCTGCCTAAGGTTTGGGAGCGTCATTTGCAGCAGCATAAAAGTCGGAACACAAAAGTGATACATGAATTGTTTTGCTTGAAACTCTTGCAGTTCTCGAAAGAGCTTGTGCATGTTAAAGTGGTTGCCTGTATGCTTCAGCACATGACAAAGTTCGTGGGCGAAATCCTGCCACTGTTCTTCTGACGATAAGGCTCTGTTTAAAATAATACTGTAAAGACCTTGATGTTTGATCATCATGCTGCCAGTATCCTCGTAGTGTACCCATACATGAAATTCAGCTGCGATCCTATGCATGTCTACATAGGCAGGACCGCTTATTTGCAGTTGAGTGTATAACCGTTTAATATCTTCTTCTAAATGGGTTAAAAAATAAGTCATGTCAAAACCTCCACACAAACGTATGTTCTATTTTTGCCATAAAAGAAAAGTCCATATAGGACTAAATGGCTAATAAAGCTATCGCTTACTTTTTATATCGGCTTGTTTTTAACAATTTTAACATAAAATCAAAGAAAATTGGAAGTTTTTCCTGTTTTTATTCTGTTTTTTTATAAAGATAAAACGGCGATTGAATTCAAATTTTACCATAGTCTTATGACGAAAACAAACAAATTTGTCTTACGTTTGCCACCGATTGATGAGCAAGATCAAACATCAATTGAACAAAAAGGAGTGCAAAACATGGTACAAATTTATCAAGATTTTATTCCAGTTGGAAACGGAAATCGGCCAGGATATGCTATGACGCCGCTTTATGTAACTGTGCATAACACAGCCAATACATCTAAGGGAGCTGACGCAAAAAGTCACGCGGCATATGTCAAACGCTCAACAACAGAGGTAAGCTGGCACTTTACAGTGGATGACAAGGAAATTTTTCAGCATCTCCCTTTAAATGAAAATGGATGGCATGCTGGGGATGGACATGGAGATGGCAACCGAAAATCGATTGGCATTGAAATTTGTGAAAATGAGGATGGAAACTTTCAACAAGCTGTCAAACATGCCCAGTGGCTTATTCAAAAGCTTTTAAAAGAACATGGCATTCCATTAGCAAATGTGGTGACGCATCAGCATTGGTCAGGAAAAACATGTCCACGTCTGCTGCTAGCTACATGGGATGAATTTAAAAGAGGAATTGAGACTGCAGGTGATCCGGAAACGGTGATCACATATGTGGTGAAAAGCGGAGATACGCTAACGAGTATTGCCAAAGCCCATGGTGTCACAGTGAGTGATTTACAGACATGGAATCAGATTAGTGACCCGAACATGATTCGAGTTGGACAAGTTCTCAAGATTTATCGTACAGAAGAAAAGCTCAGTTATGAACTGCCGGATGGGGTGTTAAAGGTGACATCACCTCTGACAAAGGGGGAGCATGTACGTCTCGTCCAAAAAGCGCTTGCTGCTGTGTATTTTTATCCTGATAAAACAGCTGTAGATAAGGGCATTGATGGCGTTTATGGGGAAAAAACAGCCAATGCCGTCGCGCGATTTCAACTAATGAATGGTCTAACAAGTGATGGGGTATACGGTCCTAAAACAAAAGTGAAGCTGCTTCAACTATTAAATCAGTAAGTCTTTCTTTTTGGCCGCTTGAATGACGGCTTCACTCTTTTCATGTAATCGGCAGACATAAGGGGATGGCTTAAATTCAGCAAACTGAACATATCTCAATTGTTTAAGTTTCTTTTTCATATTGGCACCTCAATCGTTGCAGCAGTTGGTTTTATTGTATGCAAGTAGATGTGAAAATGGAAGTAGGACGCGGATGAAGTTCCGCGTCCTTTAGTGTAATCAAGCTTTTTTATTTTTATACTCATCTAGGAGCTGTTCATTCTTTTTGAAAATACGCTCTGTATGGGGACTTACTTTGTAATCAGCCATACTAATATGGCGCTTTTTCTTTAAAATCTTAAATGGGTTTTTCTTGCGATTGTTATTATCCCCTTGAAGTGCGTGTTCCATCTTCATCACCTTCCTCTTCGTCAGGCAAGATTAGGTCATAAATCGTTGTAAGTGAAGTCATTAATAAATAGTCGAATTCAGTGACAATATCCTCAGAGGTCAGCTTAATCACAAAGTGTGCATCCGCTACTGAAAACGGGATGAGAACCAATTTGCCGAAATCATCGTAATACACTTCCTGCCTGTCAAGCTTTGCTTGAATGAGCGC
Organism: Bacillus sp. FSL M7-0307; assembly: GCF_038627835.1. Lineage (NCBI taxonomy): Bacteria > Bacillati > Bacillota > Bacilli > Caryophanales > Bacillaceae > Bacillus > Bacillus sp. FSL M7-0307. Next base: position 1,210,865 of record NZ_CP152023.1, read on the forward strand.
TCTCTGATCAAGTGTCCGCAGCAGGTCATCTTTTTGCTCCTGCGTATCATAAGGACAAAGAACTGCTTGAATATTCATTTTTTCTGCAAAAGAATAGATCAGTCGTTCAATTCCCTCTATATAAGCTTCTATACTTCCATAATATACATGGATCGGTTCGTTTTTCAATAGGTATTGGTACGTTTTTAGTTTATTGAGGTAAGAATGAAGCAGGTCGTTATTTTGTTCTAGGAGTTGATGGGTGTCGGTTTCAAGTTCATGATTTCCGAGTTTTTTAATATAGGAGCTGAGGAAAATAAAGGCATCAGTTAATGCGAAAAAAACAGCAATAATCAGGTAGTGCATCCAATCGGTGAAGATTGAAGCAGGGTCATTTGTCCAGTACACAACAGCACCTGCTACATAAATCCAATACCACGTTTTACGAATTGCAAACATCTTTTCTTTTACTTTTTGTTCAAAGCGCCATACCGCAAATACATATACAGCAAGAGCTCCTAGCAATAACCAAACAGTCAATTGAAAAAATAATAGCATGTTCTTCTCTCCCATAGACAGATGGATACTTATTTATTTCTATGGATATGATTGGAAACCCTGCTTCATGAAAAAATGGCTTGCAGAAAAAGAGCATTTGAGCATGCAAACAAATAAAAAAAGACCTGTTAGACAGGTCTTTGATATTAGAGAATCGCATTTAACACAAAGTATATAAGTGCCCCTAGAGTTCCCGAAATCGGTAATGTGATCACCCAAGTGACAAGCATACGTTTTGCCGTACCCCAGTTGACTCCTTTTACTCTATGTGCAGAACCTACACCTAGAATAGAAGATGAGATCACGTGAGTGGTACTAACCGGTAAGTGAATAAATGTCGCACCGAAGATAATAGCTGCACCCGTTAAGTCTGCAGATACTCCGTTTACTGGACGAATCTTCATGATTTTACCGCCGACTGTTTTAATAATCTTCCAGCCGCCAATAGACGTACCTAGTCCCATTGCAAGCGCACAAGAGAATTGTACCCAGAAAGGAATGTCGTCTGTTGTATGCAAATTACCTGCAATTAAAGCCATCGTAATAATTCCCATCGCTTTTTGCGCATCGTTTGTTCCGTGGGTATACGATTGCAATGCAGCCGTTAAAATTTGAACACGTCGGAATTGTTTATTTGTTTTTGCGAGATTGTTGTTTCGGAATACAATTTTGATAATGGTATACACAATATATCCCAAAACAAAAGCCAGGATAGGTGAAAGCAAAAGTGCTTGAATGATTTTAATGAATCCCGAATAGTTTAAAGCGCCAAAACCAGCAGAGGCAATAACAGCTCCTGCAATTGATCCGATCAGTGCATGTGAAGAACTACTCGGAATCCCGTAATACCAAGTAAGCAAGTTCCAAGTAATGGCTGCAATTAAAGCAGCCAAAATGACGACAGATCCGTTTTGAAGTGTAAAAGGATCTGCGATGTCTTTTGTAATGGACTTTGCCACACCTGTAAATGTCATTGCTCCTAAGAAGTTCATGAACGCTGCCATAATAATAGCATGTCTAGGCTTTAACGCTTTTGTTGAAACTGAAGTGGCAATGGCATTTGCTGTATCGTGGAATCCGTTAATGAAATCAAAAGCAAGTGCACAAATGACAATAAGTATGGTAAGGATGAGTAATGTATCCATGTTTAACTAACCCCGTTACGCATTCTTCATAATGATTGTTTCTAGATTGTTGGCAACACTTTGACAGGAATCTGCGATTTCTTCAAGTGTTTCGTAAATTTCTTTGTATTGAATGACCTTAATTGGATCTGTTTCTTTTCCAAACAAGTTCTTTAGTGATTTGCGGTGAAGATTGTCACAATTATGCTCAATCTCTTTAATTTTGATTGCGTGCGGATGAATATCTTTTAAGCGATTTTCAGCCAGTAATTCAATAGTTATTAAAATTTCTTTCGCACATTCTCTGATGTAGTGGCTGAATTTGTCGATATGTTCGTCAGAGCTTGTAATTGAATAAATTTCTAATGTTGCTGAAAAATGCTCAATGCCGTCTAAAACATCGTCGAGGCTATTCGTCAATTGAAGAATGTCTTCACGTTCAATCGGTGTAATAAAGGCTTTATTCAGCTCTTTAATCATGGTATGAACATGATTATCACCTTTTGTCTCATATTCCTTCAATGTGTCAGAAAATTCTTTCAGAGTGGTTTGATTTGTTACTTTATAGCTAACAAAATACTCAGCAGTTTCATCTAAATTTTTAGCAATTTCCGTTAACAAGACGGAAAACTTGTCTTTTTTCCTTTTTAACATGTAAAAACCCTCCATTGTATAAATGAGACAATGCACACATCAAATAATTATATATTCTTTTGTCGAAAAAAAACAGGTGTAGTCGAAAATTTCTTCACTTTTTCTATTTGATCTTATTCTGACCTAAAGATGTGATCTCAACTCACCTTTTTCAGAAAGGGGAAAAGAAAGCAAAAAAGCGGACCATTTTTGGCACCGCTTAAAAGTTAAGAAGCTGAATAAACAAGCTTAAATCGCTCACAAACAAGAAGCATATCTTCCTTAAATGTTAATCCGTACGGTTTAAGTGCTTCTGTGAAAAATTCTTCATGTTCTTTGTACCAATAGTCATATGAAAGATCGCCTTCACCTTCTGCTTTTGCAAATGATTCAGGAACCTCATTCATTGGCATGATATCTACTTGCGTGATCTCTATGATGGCTTTTGGTTCCTCCCGGCTGTCCAAAATGACCGCATAATGACCGGGTTTTGGAAGAGGCTCTTGTTCTTTTTCGTAAAAAAGGTATCCAGAACAAGTGGCTGTTTTTTTTCCTTGTTGTACAAGGTCAAGCAAGTGATCTGGGTTTGCGCCAAATGCCCAAGCAGAAACAGAGGCGTGATCAGGAGTTTTTCCTGATTTTTCTTCCCAATAAGATTCCCAAAATAAAGTGCTTTTGTGGTTCATCTTTTTTCCCCCTTTGTTATGAGTTTATTATATCGTGAAGTTTCCTACTTGAAAAAAGTATGTCTTTATTACTACAAGATGTGCATGTCATATGTTTTGAAAACATGTGTTTTGTTTGGCAGATATAGGATGATAGAATGAAAAATTTTGAAATTTTAGAATAATCTATTGTATTCTGGTCAAGAAGTCGGTAAGGTCAAAGTAAGAATATGGAAGGGGTGTTGTTCATGAAACGCATTTCTCTAACTGTTTTGTCCATATGTCTGTTTGTTTTCTCGTTTTTCCTGCCGGTCAGCCAAGTCACTGCAAACGAAACTCATGGGAATAAAGTAGCTGTTGGCAAAGATGGGATGGTGGCTACTGCACATCCACTTGCATCGGAGATTGGTGCTGACGTATTGAAAAAAGGTGGGAACGCAGTGGATGCTGCTGTTGCCATTCAGTACGCACTTAATGTAACAGAGCCAATGATGTCTGGAATTGGCGGCGGCGGATTTATGATGGTTTATGATGGGAAGACAAAGGAAACATCCATCATCAATAGCAGAGAGCGAGCACCACAGGGCGCAACACCTGACATGTTTTTAACAGATGATGGAAAAGTGATTCCGTTTGCTGAGCGATCTACACATGGAAATGCGGTAGGTGTTCCAGGGACTGTAAAAGGTCTTGAAGCTGCATTAGATAAGTGGGGTACTCGTTCTATGAAGGAATTGATTGAGCCCTCCATTCAACTTGCAGAAGATGGTTTTGAAATTGATTCTGTCTTGGCAAAAGCGATTGATGATCATCAAGCAAAATTGAAAAAAACGGCCGCAGCGCCAATTTTTCTTCCAAATGATCAGCCGCTCGAAGAAGGAGATCTGCTTGTCCAGCCAGGTCTTGCAAAAACATTTAAACTTATTGCGAAAAAAGGAAGCAAAGCGTTTTATGAAGGAAAAGTAGCAAAGGCACTTGCAAATACAGTTCAAGATTTTGGCGGGACGATGACTTCAAAAGATATCAAACGTTATGAAGTCAAGACTGACAAGCCAATCTGGGGATACTATAAAGGATATCAGCTTGCAAGCATGCCACCACCAAGCTCAGGCGGGGTGTTTATGCTACAAATTCTCAAAATACTTGACCATTTTAACCTGTCTCAGTATGACCCCAAATCATTCGAAAAATATCAGCTTCTTGCTGAAACGATGCACCTCTCCTATGCTGACCGAGCCGCATATGCCGGCGACCCCGAATTCGTAGATGTTCCACTAAAAGGACTATTAGACGATGATTACATTTCAGAAAGAGCCTCTCTCATTCAATTAGATCAAATGAATCGCAGCCCGAAAGAAGGAGATCCTTGGGCATATGAGGATGAAAAAAATCCATCCCCAATTGTTCCTCAGCCAGAAGATAAAACCATTGGTGAGACGACCCATTTTACTGTTGCAGATCAGTGGGGAAATGTTGTGTCATTCACCACTACCATTGAACAATTATTTGGTACAGGGATTCTTGTTCCAGAGTATGGATTTTTCTTAAATAATGAACTAACTGATTTTGATGCACGACCTGGCGGTGCAAATGAAGTCCAGCCAAATAAACGTCCATTATCAAGTATGACCCCGACGATCATTTTTAAAGATGGAGAGCCTGTCATGACTGTTGGATCTCCTGGTGGAACGACGATCATTGCTTCTGTTTCACAGACGATTCTCAATTTACTTGAATATGACATGGAGCTTCAGGATGCGGTAGAAGAGCCAAGAATCTACACAAACAGCTTAACTTCGTATCGTTATGAAGTAGGTGTCCCTCTAGATGTAAGAACAAAGTTAAATGATATGGGTCACCAGTTTGGCAGTTCACCTATTGATATAGGGAATGTGCAAGCTTTACTGATTGATCGAAAAGCAGGGACATTTACTGGAGTAGCTGATTCAACGAGAAATGGAACTGCTGTTGGTGTCAATCTAAAGGTAGCTGCAGATCAATAGCATTTCCCGGGAAAAGAAGCGCCTCATCAAGAAGGCGTTTCTTTTTTTCATTAAAATAAAAACACAGTTGACACCTGTGAATAGTTTGAATAATATATAGACTAACATCAATCATACATAGCTGATCGGACAACCGAAGGCTCTTGGCATTGACGTACAGGACTTTTTTGTACTTCAATCGCTGAGGGCCTTTTTTGCGTATAGAACTGAAAACGGCAAGGTTGGTGTCACTATTCAATGTGAAAGGGAGCGGATAACGTGAAAAAATGGATATGGATGTCTATTGCGATCACACTTTTCATCATCACAAGTGCTGCATGCTCAAATGCGAATGAAGCCTCAAATCAAAAGGGAAAGGTTGAGCTGTTGAATGTGTCATACGATCCTACCCGTGAATTGTATCAGGAATACAATCAAGCCTTTCAGACTTATTGGAAAGAAAAAACCGGTGAAGATGTGACAATACAGCAGTCTCATGGAGGGTCAGGTAAGCAGGGGAGATCGATTATTGATGGACTCGAAGCAGACGTGGCTACACTTGCTCTTGGATACGACATTGATGCCATTGCAGATCGAGGGCTACTTTCAAAGGATTGGCAAAAAGAATTTCCGAATCAGTCCACACCTTATACGTCTACTATTGTGTTTCTTGTGAAGAAAGGAAACCCAAAAAAGATTAAAGACTGGGATGACCTGATTCAGCCAGGTGTATCCATCATCACACCTAATCCAAAAACGTCAGGCGGTGCAAGATGGAATTATTTAGCCGCATGGGCATATGCCGATAAAACCTTTCATGGGGATGAAGAAAAAACGAAGGACTTTGTGAAAAAGTTATATGAGCATGTCGAGGTGCTCGATTCAGGTGCTCGTGGCGCCACAACAACTTTTGTCGAGCGCGGTCTTGGTGACGTGTTAATTGCTTGGGAAAATGAAGCCTATTTGACACTGCATGAATTAGGTAAAGACAAATTTGAGATTGTCAGTCCCTCCGTTAGTATTCTAGCAGAGCCGCCCGTTGCCGTTGTCGACCAAAATGTGAAACGAAAAGGAACAGAGAAAGTGGCAAAGGCTTATTTAGATTATTTGTATTCTAAAAAAGGACAGGAAATTGCGGCGAAAAACTATTATCGACCAAGAAATCAAGAAGTGCTAAACAAATATAAAGATCAATTTAAAGAGATTGATATGGTGACCATTGATCAGGCATTTGGCGGATGGCGAAAGGCGCAGAAAAGATTTTTTGATGATGGCGGATTATTTGATCAAATATATAGCGGACAAAAATAGGGGGCGACGTGATGAAGAAAGGCTATGCTGCCGCCAATAAAAGAAAACGTGTATTGCCTGGATTCGGGCTGAGTCTCGGAGTGACACTTGTTTATGTCAGTGCGATTGTCGTGATTCCTTTATCTATGGTATTTATTTGGACGGCTTCATTAGGAGCAGAAGGAATTTGGAATGTCTTTAGTGATGCGCGGGTGCTAAAGTCGCTGCAGCTTACGGTTACGACTTCTTTTGCAGCTGCACTCATCAATGCAGGTTTCGGTGTACTGATCGCATGGGTTCTCACGCGGTACTCGTTTCCAGGAAAGAACATCCTGGATGCCCTCATCGATTTGCCGTTTGCTCTTCCAACGGCAGTGGCTGGCATCGCTTTGACGACTCTTTATTCTCCGAATGGGTGGATTGGGCAATTTTTGCATGTGAAGGTGGCATACACCCCGCTCGGGATTATTTTGGCACTGATTTTTATTGGCATTCCATTTGTCATAAGAACGGTTCAACCGGTCATTGAGGGGCTTGAGCAGGAAGTGGAAGAGGCCGCAGCCATACTTGGTGCTACAAGAAAACAGACCTTTTTTCATGTACTGCTGCCTGCCTTGTTTCCAGCGGTAATGACTGGATTTTCTCTGGCATTTGCAAGAGCACTCGGTGAATATGGCTCCGTTGTGTTTATAGCGGGAAATATTCCGTTTAAAACAGAGATTACACCACTGATGATCATGTCTAAGCTTGAGCAGTATGATTATCAAGGTGCCGCAGCCATTGCCTGTTTCATGCTGCTCTTATCATTTGTCATTTTGTTATTGATTCACGGATTGCAGTGGTTTGTCGAGCGGAAAAAACAAGTGGAAGTGAGGTGAGACGATTGGAAAGGGAGCTTCTTAAAGAGCACCGCATCAAGTACAGGAGTCCTGTGACGGAATCAAAAGCGGTGAAGCGTATGTTGATTAGTGTGGTGTATGCTTTTTTGATTTTGTTTTTACTCATGCCGTTGATTGCTGTGTTTTCAAAGGCTTTTGAGAAAGGATGGAGTTCTTATCTTCTTGCCATCTCACATCCAGACACGCTTGCGGCAATTAAATTGACTGTTTTCATTGTGATGATCACATTGCCGCTTCAAATGATTTTTGGGATCAGTGCTGCTTGGCTCATCACAAAATTTCATTTCCCGGGAAAACGTTTGTTAACAACTGTCATTGATCTTCCGTTTGCGGTGTCACCTGTCATTGCAGGACTTGTATTTGTACTTTTATTTGGTTCAAATGGACTTTTAGGACCGTGGCTATTAGCAAATGGATGGAAAGTGATTTACTCTGTACCGGGGATGATTCTTGCGACCATCTTTGTGACATTTCCTTTTGTTGCGAGAGAATTAATTCCGTTTATGCAAAATGAAGGCATTCATGAGGAAGAAGCATCGCTTACGCTTGGTGCCAGTGGGTGGAAGACCTTTTTCCTTGTGACACTTCCAAATATAAAATGGGCCCTTTTTTACGGCGCCATTTTAGCAGGGGCAAGGGCGATTGGTGAATTTGGTGCAGTGTCAGTTGTATCCGGTCATATCCGCGGAATGACAAATACGATGCCGCTTCATATAGAAATTCTATACAACGAGTATCAATTCCAAGCGGCTTTTGCCGTGGCCTCTCTCATGGCGTTTGTAGCGGTCATCACATTAATCATCAAGCAGATCATTCAGCAGAGAGATCACAGGCTTGGCAAGCGTTCAAAATAAATGGAGGGATCAGCCTTGGGGATTACAGCGAAACAAATATCAAAGCAATTTGGGCAGACGAAGGTTTTGCAAAACGTGGATTTGACGATCGGAAATGGGGAATTAATATCCTTACTAGGACCATCTGGATCAGGTAAGACGACTTTATTAAGAATTATTGCAGGGCTTGATGATGCGAATACAGGGCAGATCTTATTTGGAGAACAAGATTATACTCACATTCCAGTGCGAAAACGGCAAATTGGTTTTGTCTTTCAGCAATATGCGCTTTTTCGAAATATGACGGTATTTGATAATGTGGCTTATGGATTGAAGATGAAACCTAGAGGAGAAAGGCTGCCTAAAAAAGACATCAAAGAGCGGGTGCATGAGCTGCTGAAAGTTGTTCAATTAACGCAGTATGAACACCGTTATCCAGAGCAGCTGTCAGGTGGACAAAAGCAACGTGTAGCACTCGCACGTGCTCTAGCCGTTAAACCGAAAGCTCTTCTCTTAGATGAACCTTTTGGTGCACTAGATTCAAAGGTGAGAAAAGAATTACGACATTGGCTGAAAAAAGTTCATCAAGAATTTCAAATGACGACCATCTTTGTGACGCATGATCAAGAAGAAGCGTTTGATATCGCTGATCGTGTTGTAGTGATGAATGAGGGCAGAATCGAAAAAATCGGCACAAAAAAAGAAATGACAGAGCAGACAGACAACCTTTTTGTAGCTGAATTTTTAGATATAGGAAGCCATATTTAACAAGAAGTTGATGTGATGTAATGAAAGAGATGCGGCAAAAAGCTGCATCTTTTTTTATAAAAATTTTCCTAGGAACATTGACTTATAATTTCGAATATTATAATATCTTTACAAAGGTAACAGTATTGAACATTTTATAAAACATCTATTTGTAAGCGCTTCACAAAAGGTTCTATTTTAAAATGTTCATTCTTTTTGTTACATGTGTTCATATTTATACCAAATGAAAGGGGTGGTTGTTTGAACAGCTTGTTTGAGTTAGATCAACAGCTGATTGAGCTGCAATACGAAGCATCTTCAAGTGAGGAGGTGACTGCCTATTTAGCAGAAAGGTTAGAAACTGGAGGATATATTAAATCGAGCTTTTTACCAGCAGTGCTTGAAAGAGAAAAAACATATCCGACCGGTCTTCCTCTTGCGACCTTTGGGGTGGCCATTCCCCATACAGATCCTGAACATGTAAACAAACCGGCGATCAGTGTAGCGACATTAAAGGAACCTGTTATTTTTCATAAGATGGGAAGCCCTCATGAGACAGTTCAAGCCAAAATTGTGTTCGTTCTGGCAATCTCTGAACCTAGTAAGCAGCTCGTGATGTTAGAGAAACTGATGACGCTTTTCAGAAAAGAAGAAGTAATGACAAGTTTATCTCAGATGACATCGTATGAAGAAGCTGTTGATGTACTTCAAAAAGAATTAAACCAATAGTTATTCAAGACATAATGTAAGCGCTTTATTTAAAATCAGGAGGTGGATGTATGATCAAGCAAGCCGTCGATTTCATCTTAGACTTAGGGCCAACAATTATGCTCCCAATTATTATGACGTTATTCGGTATGATTTTAAGGCAAGGATTTAAAAAATCCTTCCGTGCAGGTATTACCATCGGAATTGGATTTGTCGGGGTCAATCTGGTCATTAATTTACTTGTAAGCGGTCTTGGACCAGCAGCCAAAGCCATGGTCAATTCTCTTGGATTAAAGCTTGATATTTTAGATGTCGGTTGGCCGATTGGAGCCGCCATTTCATTTGGTACACCTGTTGCCCCTTTGATGATTCCTCTTGTGCTCTTGTTAAATGTCATTTTGCTGTCTGTTAACTTTACGAAAACATTGAATGTGGATATTTGGAATTTCTGGCATTTGATTTTCGCTGCTTCTGTTACTTACTACGCATATCATAATATGTTCTTAGCCCTTGCCGTTGGTTTAATCGTTTCTGCGATTACACTAAAACTCGCCGATTGGACGGCACCGACGATTGAACACCATTTCGGATTAAAAGGCGTATCGATGGCTCATGCTGAAACGGTCAACTTCGCTCCGCTCATGTATGCGTCAAACCGCGTGATTGATAAAATCCCTGGTTTAAACAAAATTCATGCGGATCCAGAAACTTTGAAAAAACGTTTTGGCATCTTTGGTGAACCGCTTGTGATGGGTCTTATACTTGGTATCATTATTGGTCTTCTTGGCGGCTATGATGCAAAAGGTGTCATGACTCTTGGAATTCAAATGGCTGCAGTGCTTGTGTTAATGCCAAGAATGGTTGCTTTATTAATGGAAGGACTTATTCCAATCTCTGAGGGTGCTCGTTCTTATATTCAAAAGCGTTTCCCTGGAAAAAATGTCTATATTGGTTTGGATACAGCGATTGTCATTGGTCATCCAGCGAATATGGCTGTAGCCCTTTTGATGGTGCCAATCACCATTTTGCTCGCTGTCGTCCTTCCTTACAATGGCATGCTGCCGTTTGCAGACTTATCGGTTCTGCCATTTACAGTCGTATGGGCAGTAGCAGCCGCTCGTGGGAATATTATTCGCGGCCTCATTAACAGTATTTTTACCTTAATGATTGTTTTCTTCATTGCAACGAACCTTGCACCACTCGCCACAACAATGGGGAAAGCAGTTGGTTTCGACTTCCCAGAAGGGGCAAATATGATCTCTGGTATCGATCTTGGTTCACACGTCATTCCTTGGATCATGGTGAGACTTCTTGATCCGAGCAATCCTTACTTCATTGCAGCGATTGTCTGTGCACTGGCATATGCGCTTCTTTGGTACTGGGTGCGAAATGATATTAAAAAGCAGTATGCAAAAGAAATGGGCTTAGATCAGAAAGATCAATAAACGAGCTGGAGGGATTCTCATGGCAAAAAAAATATTAGTATCTTGCGGAACGGCAGTTGCTACGTCAACGGTTGTGGCAAAAAAGGTAGAAGAGACATTAAAGGAAAAAGGATACGATGTCATCGTTGAACAGTGTAAGGCATCTGAGGTTCCGCAGAAAGCGGAGGGTGCTGATTTAATTGTGACGACAACGCCTGTTAGTGATACAAAAGGAACGCCTGTGATTCAAACGTTATCTTTTTTAACGGGATTTGGCATTGAAGAAGATATTGAAAAAATTATCGATCATATTAAGTGAACGATGATTGCGTGGAGGAGCTGCGAAAGCTCCTTCCATGTCATTTGAAAGGAGGAGCTCTCATGCAGCAGCATGCTTATAGCCGAACGTCTGCCATGTTTTCTATTTTCCTTCCGGCCTTGTTAATATGTGTGTTTTTTCTCTGGTCTCTTTATACGTTGATGTCGGCAGGACCTGAGCCATTAGCTGTGTTAGGTGTCTATACGCTGCCTATCCTTATGCTTTCTAGCATCACTGGCCTGAATCAGCCAACGAATATCATGATTAGTGAAGATGAGCTGAAAATAGGTGCTTTTGGCAGGTGGCACACATATGCCGTGTCCGATATTAAAGGAAAGTTGTTTTTAAAACCATATCCTCATATCGGGAAAGTATATGTCAGAGTGGGACCTGCGCGAATATTTGGCGGACGCTACTGGATTTCAAGTGAGATGAGTGAGTACAAGCAGCTCGTTCAATCCTTGCAGAGTCTTGCGACATGTGATGAAAAGGAGGATGCGGCTAAATGAAATCAGCTGTCTTTTATTCTTCAGAGGACATTCGTTACGAGGAGCGGAAGCGGCCAGCCATTGGTGATGATGAAGTATTATTAAAAATGCGTGCCTGCGGGTTATGCGGGACGGATATTTATAAAGCGACACATGAGACGGTACCTCCTGGCACAGTGCTAGGGCATGAAATCGCTGGTGACATTATCGAAACAGGCCGTCACGTCACACATGTTCAAACGGGAGACAGGGTGTATGTAGCGCATCATGTCCCTTGTTTTACTTGTGACTTTTGTCAAAGAGGATTTTATACAATGTGCCCACAATTTGCAGCCACAAATGTAGAGCCGGGCGGTTTTTCGGAATATATTCGTGTTCCTGCTTTACATGTGAAGCATACAATGGGCAAACTCCCACATGACGTCTCATATGAACAAGGAGCGATGGTCGAACCGGTTGCCTGCTGTCTTCACGGCTTTGAAAGGGCGCCCGTTCATCCTGGAGATTCGGTCTTGATTCTTGGAGCGGGACAAATTGGCTGCATTCAATTACAGCTTGCCAAATATTATTTGGCTGGAAAAGTGTTGATCACAGACGTAAATGAGAACAGGCTCCGTCAAGCAAGAAATCTTGGGGCGGACGTCGCTTTTCATCCAGCATCTGAGCCAGTAGAAAACCGCGTCATGAAAGAAACAGATGGAAAGGGAGCGGATCTTGTCATTATTTCTGTGGGGAGCAGTGCGCTTTTAAAAGAAGCATTTCAAGCTGTTGCAAGAGGCGGAACGATTTTGGTCTTTGCTCACTTTCCGAAAGGGGATGTCTCCATTCCAGCAGAACGTTTTTTCCATGATGAAGTAAAAGTAGTCGGAGCTTATTCCTCGCATCCATACCATTATCGTGAAGCGCTGGAGCTCTTAAAAGCGAAGGTCGTTCATACAGAAAAAATGGTGACGCATCGATATCCATTAAGTCAGCTTCGTCAGGCGATAGAATGCGCTAGGCATCCAGAAGGTGAAAGCGTCAAAATCATGATGTATCCAGATGAATGAGAATGTACGAGATGGAGAGAAAGAGAAGGTCTTTGGAAAAGGGCTTTGCCTTTCTCTTTTTTTCTGAAAAAAGATGAAAACGCTTAAAAAATAAACGGAAATGCTTGACTTCAATGAGAGTTAAACGTATGATAATTACAAATGTAACACATAAGAACAAATGTAAAGGGGAGAGAAGAAATGCAAAAACAAATCACTTTGCCTGAACAGATTAGTCATGAGAAATTAGCAGATTTATATAAACAAATGTGGTTAGTAAGATATTTTGATGAAAAGGTCGATCAATTCTTTGCTAAAGGATTAATCCATGGAACGACCCATTTATGTGTTGGACAGGAAGCATCGGCTGTTGGATCTATTGCTGTGTTAAAGGATGAAGATAAGATTGTCAGTACACACCGCGGACATGGTCACTGTATTGCAAAAGGTGCAGAGGTCAATAAAATGATGGCTGAACTGTTCGGACGTGAAACAGGTTACTGCAAAGGAAAAGGCGGTTCCATGCATATTGCCGATTTAGAAAAAGGAAACCTTGGGGCAAATGGAATTGTTGGCGGCGGTATTCCACTTGCAACAGGTGCGGCGCTCACGTCCAAGATGAAAAAGGAAGGCTTTGTGGTCCTTTGTTTCTTCGGAGACGGCGCTACAAATGAAGGCAGCTTCCATGAAGCGCTGAATCTTGCTTCCATTTGGGATTTACCTGTTGTGTTTATTTGTGAAAACAACCAATACGGCATGTCTGGTCCTGTGAAAGAAATGATCAACATTGAAGACATCTCAACAAGAGCAGAAAGCTACGGAATGCCAGGGAAAACAGTTGATGGAAATGACATGGTTGAAATCATGAATACAGTAGATGAAGCGGTAAGCCGTGCAAGAGCTGGAGAAGGGCCATCACTCATTGAAATGAAAACGTATCGCTGGAAGGGTCACTCAAAGAGTGATGCGAAAAAATACCGTACACGTGAAGAAGAGACAGAATGGAGACAAAAAGACGGAATTAAACGCTTTAAGTCACTCTTAATGGAGCTAGATGTTCTGACAGAAGAACAGGCTGCTCGTTTACAAGAAGAAGCGAAGCAAGAGATCGAGGCATCTGTTGAATTTGCGAAAAATAGTAAAGAACCATCAATTGACACACTATTAGAGGATGTATACGCCTAATTAGGAGGGGAATCACGTGACAAACACGACAGTGAGAGAGATTTCATATTTAGAAGCCGTTCGAGAAGCAATGAGTCAGGAAATGAGAAAAAATCAAGATGTCTTCATTTTAGGTGAAGATATCGGCGTATACGGTGGCGCATTTGGTGTCACGCGCGGGATGATCGAGGAATTCGGTCCAGAACGCGTCCGCAATACGCCGATTTCAGAGGCTGCCATCGCAGGAGGCGCAGTCGGAGCGGCTTTGACAGGGATGCGTCCGATTTTAGAACTACAATTCTCTGACTTTATTACAATTGCAATGGATCAGCTTGTGAACCAAGCAGCAAAAACACGTTACATGTTTGGCGGAAAAGGGAAGGTGCCGCTTGTTGTCAGAACACCAGCAGGTTCCGGGACAGGTGCCGCAGCGCAGCACTCCCAAAGCTTAGAAGCGTGGATGGCTCATATTCCTGGACTAAAGGTGGTTCAGCCTTCAACAGCTTATGATGCAAAAGGACTTTTAAAAGCAGCAATGGATGATGACAACCCTGTCATTTTCTATGAACACAAGCTTTTATATAAAACAATTGGTGAAGTACCAGAAGAGCAGTATTCGATTCCTTTAGGGAAAGCGGATGTGAAGAGAAGCGGAAAGGACGTCACAATTGTCGCAACAGCCATTATGGTGCACAAAGCGCTCGAAGCAGCGAAGGAACTAGAAGCGGAAGGAATCGATGTCGAGATCATTGATCCGAGAACGCTCGTCCCATTAGATGAAGAAACCATTATTGAATCTGTGAAAAAAACAGGCAAATGTATCGTTGTGCATGAGGCAGTGAAACGCGGCGGCTACGGCGGAGAGATTGCGAGTATGATAGCGGAGAGTGAAGCCTTCGACTATTTAGATGCACCTATTAAACGACTTGGCGGTCTTGCCGTCCCAATACCGTACAACCCAACGCTGGAAAAAGCAGTCATTCCACAAGTGCCAGATATTATTGAAGCAGCAAAAGAGCTCGTGCGCTCTTAAGTAAAGGGGAGAAGATCATGCCAAAAGAGATATTTATGCCGAAGCTAAGCAGTACGATGGAGATCGGTACCTTGCTTCAATGGTTTAAAGAAGAAGGAGATTCGGTTGAAATCGGTGAGCCTCTATTTGAAATTATGACAGACAAAATCAATATCGAGGTTGAAGCCTATGATGATGGCGTTTTTCTAAAGAAATATTACGAAGCAGATGATCAGATTCCAGTCAATGCTGTCATTGGATATATCGGAGAGGCAAATGAGCAGGTACCGAGCGAGCCACCAGCGCAGTCAGATGAAGCATCTTCTGAAGACAGCGGAACATCATCGACATCTGAACCATCTGTTTCGACTGACGTTGAACCAACGGTGGGTGAGAAAGTACGCGCAACACCTGCAGCGAGAAAAACGGCAAAAGATCATCAAGTAGCCATTCACGAAGTATCTGGTACAGGACCAAAAGGCAGAATTCAAAAACGGGATGTCGAAGCGGCCCTTCATACGAGCGAGGAAGGTCAGCGAGTATCACCACTTGCAGGAAAAGTGGCTGCTCGTGAAGGAATCGACTTAGCGAATGTTGCTGGTTCTGGCGCTCACGGCAAAATCATGAAGAGTGATGTGACAGCAGCAGGCGCACAAAAGGCAGAAGCTGCTCCAGCAAGAACACAAAAACTAGCCGGGATGAGAAAAGTGATCGCAGATCGCATGTCACAAAGTGCCTTTACAGCGCCGCACGTCACATTAACAAGTGAAATTGATATGACAAAAGCAAAAGAAGTGCGCAAACAGCTGCTCCCAGCGATTGAAAAAGAGACTGGCTACAGATTGTCGTTTACAGAAATCATCATTCATGCGGTCAGCAGTGTCCTCACGCGCCATCCGCAAATCAATATGACGTTTGAACAAAATGAGCTCCATTTCCATGAGGATGTGCACATTGGTCTCGCGGTTGCTGTGAAAGACGGCCTAATGGTTCCGGTCATCTCTCACGCAAATCAAAAAGGGCTGAAACAGCTCACAAAAGAAGCAAAAGAAATTGGTCGAAATGCACGCGATCAAAAGCTGCTGCCAGACCAGTTGAAGGGGTCTACATTTACCATTAGTAACTTAGGGATGTATGCCATTGACACGTTTACCCCAATTATTAATCAGCCGGAAGTGGCGATTTTAGGTGTTGGACGCATTCAAGAAAAACCTGTAGTGATCGATGGAGAAATTCAGGTGCGGCCAATGATGGGTGTCAGCTTATCATTTGATCATCGAGTGGTAGATGGTGCACCAGCAGCGGCCTTTTTAACAGACCTTAAAAAAGTGCTTGAACAACCATTTGAATTGCTAATGTAGGAGATGAATCGGATGACAAAAACGTATGATCTGACAGTCATTGGCGGAGGGCCTGGCGGATACACTGCCGCCCTTCAAGCCGCTGAACGTGGACACAAGGTTGCATTGATTGAAGAGGATTTTCTAGGGGGTACTTGTTTAAATCGAGGCTGTATCCCTTCAAAGACACTGCTCAAACATGCAGAAGTCATTGAATCAATTGAGAAAGCAAAAAGCTGGGGAATCGAAACAGGTGAGATGGTTCTTTCTTTCGATAAAATGAGAAAACGTAAAGATGATGTCATCGAAAAACTCAGGGGCGGAATCGCCTTTTTATTAAAGCAAGGAAAGATTGATGTATATAACGGCAGAGGGACAGCTGTGACAAAAAATCGCATTGACATTGAAAAACAAGATGGGTCAGAAACGATTGAAACAAAAGAGCTGATCATTGCCACTGGCTCATCACCTGCTATTCCGCCTATTCCAGGGCTCAAAGAGATTCAATTTGACACAAGTGATACGATCTTTGACATCCCAGATATTCCTGCATCTGTCGTCATTATTGGCGGGGGTGTGATTGGTCTTGAGCTGGCCTGTATCTTCCAGAGTCTCCAATCAAAAGTCACCATTATAGAAGCCGCTCCGTCGATTATTCCGCAGGAAGATGAAGAAGCGTCGAAATTACTAGAAAAAGAATTGAAGAAAAAAGGCATCCATATCGCAAAGAAAACGACGGTGACAGAGGTAACAGAAAGCGAAGGAGTCAAAGCGATTCATGCGACAGACGATAAAGGAGAGACGCACATCTTTACGGCTGAAAGACTGTTAGTTTGTGTCGGAAGAAGACCAAATGTATCTGCTGTCAGTCAGCTGGATCTTCAGCTGGATGGCCCTTTTATTAAAGTAAACGACGAGATGAAGACAAGTGCTGAAGGTGTATATGCAATTGGCGATGTAGCCGGCGGCTATCAGCTCGCTCATGCGGCGATGGCAGAGGCAGCCGTTGCAGTTAGCAATATATGCGGCGAGCCTGAAAGAATGAATCACGACATCGTTCCTAGATGTATTTATACATTGCCAGAGGTAGCGAGTGTTGGGCTGACTGAGAAAGAGGCGAAAGCGAAAGGGCTGAACGTGCGGGCAGAGCGATTTGATTTAGCTGCAAGCGGAAAAGCGTTGGCAGCAGGTGTTCAAACAGGTTTTATTAAACTCGTGTACGATACCGTTTATGGTGAAGTCATTGGCGCTACAATGGTTGGTCCGCATGTAACGGAGATGATATCAGAGGCTTCCTCATTTATGTATTTAGAAGGAACAGCTGAAGAGATGGCCAAAATGATTCACCCGCATCCTACCATCTCAGAAGGCTTTTATGAAGCAGCTCTTGATATTGTGAGTAAGCTGAGAAAATAAATGCCAAACAAGGGATAGGGAGGAGATCCGTGTGCACGTCCAGCTTCATCAGAAAGTGGCACTTGTGACAGATAGCACAGATGGATTTGGAGAAGCCATCTGCCTGGCTTTGGCCCGGGCAGGTGCACATGTTTTCATACACGCTTTTCGTGATGAATCAAAAGCAAAGTCGATTAGCAAAGACATTGAAAAATTAGGCGGCCAATCGACTGTTGTCATCAATCCGCTTGAGACACCGCGTGATGCTACGCTTATGCTAAGACAAGTCATCGATACATGCGGCAAGCTTGATATTTTAGTCAACCAAGCCGAGCAAAAAGCAGATGGGGGGATTGATGACGTAAGTCCTGAGATATGGGTCGATGAAGTGGAAAGATCCGTAAATACAGTCTTTCTTTCCAGTCAAGCCGCTGTGTGGCATATGGTGGATCAGAAGCAGGGCTGCATTATTAATATTTCCTCATCAGGGAGCATAACAGGTGATGGCGGGATCTCACATGCTACATCAAATAGTATGTTGAATGCCATGACAAAAGGATTAGCGCGCGAATTTAAAGACAAAGGCATTCGGGTATTGGCTCTACTTCCGCCGCCTCTCCATTTGCTTCCTGACAAAGAGCAAATCAAGGAGACGGTGGCTCATATGACGGTTTTCTTAAGTACATCGTACGGTGCATTTACAGATGGAGCAGCGATTATGCTTGATGGGGGTGAGAGCGCTGGCTAATCAACAAAAACCAGTTCTCATCGTAGGTGGTGCCCAAGGGATCGGCAAAGAAATTGCTCAGCGTTTTTTAAAAGAAGGGCATCGTGTAGCTGTGTCAGATATAGATGAACAGGGACTTTCGCTTTTAAAACAACAGCATCCTCAGCTGCTGACGTTCCAAGCTGATGTTTCATCGTGGGAAAGTGTTCAGCAGATGACGTCAGCAGCTGAAAGGGAGCTGGGTGGCATTGGGCATCTTGTCTATTCAGCAGGAATGACGAAATCCCTTCCTTTTTTAGAAGTTGATTTTTCACTTTGGAAAAAAACACTGGCTGTGAATCTATATGGTCTTTTCTACTGCATCAAAGCATTAGCACCCTATCTATGTGAGCGGAAAGAAGGCAGCGTCGTCATTATTGGATCAGGATCTGCGATAACAGGCTCTGGCGGCGGCATCCAGTATTACGCGTCAAAAGCCGGGGCATTTGGTCTCATGCGTTCGCTTGTAAAGGAATTGGGTTCCCATCATGTCCGCATCAATGTCATTGCACCACGCGTCATTGAATCTCAGATGCTTGATACGCTCTATCCGACTGAGCTTGAGAAAAGTCAGCTTCGATCACTTATTCCTATCGGGAGATTAGGAAAACCAGAAGATATTGCTGGAGTCACTTTATTTCTCGCAAGTGACGAGGGAAGCTATTTGCACGGACAGATACTCTTATTAGATGGCGGGAGAACGTATCAGCCTAAATATAGCGAGGGAAAAAGAGCGGAGAGTTGATCGCTCTTTTTGTCATTTTCATAACAATTGTTCCAATTAGAAACGAATGTTTGGTATACTGGTAATCATAGTATATTAAAAGGATGATGTCACATGCTGAATTGGGAAGAAAGACGACAGCTCGTCAAGGTTGCTCATCTTTATTATACAGACGGGTGGACGCAGCAGGAGATTGCAAAAAAACTCAATGTCTCAAGACCAGTCATTTCAAAGCTCTTACAAAAAGCAAAAGATGTGGGAATCGTTGAAGTGTACATTAAAGACGAAAGTATTCATACAGTGGAACTTGAAAAGCAGCTGGAAACGACCTTTCAATTAACGGATGCTGTCGTTGTTCCAAGTGTCGGGACAATGTCTGAGATGGTCAAACGGGCAGTCGGTCAAGCGGGCGCCTATTATCTTTCTAAAAACATGAAAGGCGCTGAGAAAATCGGTATTTCATGGGGAACCACACTTGCCGAGCTCGTGAAGGAATATCCATTTGAGCGAAGAAACGATGTCAAAGTCATTCCTTTAGAGGGCGGAATGGGCAGGCAGGCAGTCGACATTCACGCGAATCAGCTGGCATATGAGCTGGCAAAGAAGATGAATGGTACGTGTTCCTATTTATATGCACCTGCGATTTTAGAAACAGAAGAATTAAAAGAGCGGCTGATGGCGATGCAGGACATAGAAGCTGTGCTTGAAGAAGGCAGAAATGTTGATATTGCCCTGATCGGTATTGGAAATCCGCATAAAGGCTCTACATTGAAAACAGTCGGTTATTTAAAAGAAGAGGATTTGTCTGGGTTGAGACAATCAGGGGCTGTTGGTGATATTGGTTTTCGTTTCTTTGATGGTGAAGGGAAACCAGTCCAAGATGAGCTGAACCAAAAGGTGATTGGATTATCGTTAGAACAATTAAAGAACGTGAAAAAAGTCATCGCAGTTGTGGAAGGAACCCATAAAGCTGAAAGTATTTTAGGGGCCTTAAACGGCGGCTTTATTCAGGTGCTCGTCACCGACGAATTAACTGCGGCAGCTATTTTAAAGGAAGCATCTGTCCAATAAACAGCTGACAGCTATCGTATTGTATAAAAAGAGCAACATCAAACGAGAAAGGAGCTGTGTATCTTGAAGAAAACCGAAATGGAAGCAAACCTACACTGTACTCGGTGCCAAGAAGAGACCCTCCACAGCATCGTTTATGTGAATGATCAGATGAAAAGCGTTGAGTGTACAGAGTGTCATCAGAAAATCAGTGTGCAAGTCGACATCATAAAGGAATTTTACAAAGAAGTATATGAAAAAATTGCCACAAAGCCGAAGCGGATGACGCAGGAGTATAAGGCGAATCTGAATGGATTTATTTCAAGACTCCCCATCCGGGTTTTAAGTAAGCCATACCGGCTGATGAGATATTTAAACGAATCTTATAAGGTCATTAAGCAATATAAAAAATAAAGCAGAGGCTGTCTTAGCGCTCTGCTTTATTTTGTGTTTTTTTCATATAGTAATAAATCGGCAGTCCGGCAATGCCGATCAGCATGGAGATCAGGCAGCTTTGCCAATCGGTGATCATGGTGCTGATTAAGACAAAGAAAGAGCCGATAATCGCAATGATCGGTGTGAGCGGATAAAGTGGTACGCTATAAGCGCGCTTCATTCCCTTGTTTTGTTTTCTTAGCTTAAAGACAGCGAAAAAGGCCATCACATAAAAGATGTAAATCATGAAAATCGAAACCTCTGACAGCTTCTCGGGATTACTGACGATCATAAACACAATGGCAATCAAAATCTGTACAAATACAGCGATCCAAGGTGTTTGAAAAGTAGGATGAATGCGTGAAATGGCTTTGGCAAATGGAATTTGTTTTCGTTCTGCCATCGCAAAAATGACACGCGGGAACGAAAGAACCTTTCCATTCAAACAGCCAAAGATACTAATGATGATTCCGATACTAATAATTTTACCGCCAATTGGACCAAAGAGCATTGTAGCAGCTGTGCTTGTGGCATTTTCACCTAGTTGAACGATTTGATCAGCTGGTAACACATGCAAAAGGGCGATGTTAATAAAGAGATAACATGCTGTGACAATTAAAATACCGCCTGCCATCGCGCGAGGAAGCAGTTTCTCTGGATTTTTCATTTCACCGCCAAGCGCTGCAAGCAAAATCCAGCCATCATAGGCAAATAATGTCGCCAAAATTGCTGCACCGAAGTTCATTTGTGCGATACTCTCATTGACGGCTGTGAAAATATGTTCATTTCCTTTCCATAAGCCAAACACAATAATTGCTGCAATTGGAACAAGCTTTCCGATCGTGGTCAGTCCTTGGACAAAACCACCGTATTTTGTTCCCATGATGTTGATTACACATAAAAAAAGAACGGTGATA
The DNA here is from genome assembly GCF_038627835.1 of Bacillus sp. FSL M7-0307. Lineage (NCBI taxonomy): Bacteria > Bacillati > Bacillota > Bacilli > Caryophanales > Bacillaceae > Bacillus > Bacillus sp. FSL M7-0307. The sequence continues at coordinate 1,232,345 of NZ_CP152023.1, forward strand.
ATGCCAATGGTTGTAGCCCATAAAGAAGAAAGAGAAAATAAATTAGCTAATAATGAACCAAAATAAAGACCAAGAGCACCAATAATCGCTGGCCCGTAAATAATAATTTGCACCCAGCCACATAAGTAGCCCCAAAATTCACCGTATACTTCTTCAAGATAGGCATATAAACCGCCAGTACGTGGGATTTGTGTACCAATTTCAGCGACTGTGAGTCCGCCTGCAAGGGTTAAGATCCCGCCTAACAGCCATGCGAATAAGGCGATGCCTGAGCTTCCTGAATAAGAAAGGACGTTGCCAGGCTTCATAAAAACGCCAGATCCAATAATTGTTCCGATGACAAGAGATAGGGCAAAAAATAAGCCGATGTCTTGTTTTAACGCTGGTTGTTCTTTGTTCATTACACACGACCTCCTGCATCACTTTCATACGTTACTGTGACATGTATTTTGTTCATTGTAATACGATTTTAGGAAAACAAGAATTAAAAAAATTTTCTGATTTTCGTATTTGTATTTAAAAGTGTTCGTTTATTGGATATATTAGGATGAATGTTATCTTAAAAGCGAACAATACAAGAATATTTTTGATTTAATGTTAATTTAATAGGCGAAAGCCGAACATCCAATAAAGATGCAGCCGAATGGTTGACTTTTCTTCTAAAATGACCTATTTTATTCATAAGGATATTATCTTGAATTCGAGATATTTTATAATAGGAGTGAACACAATGAAAATAAATGGGATTCACCACGTATCAGCACTAACAGCAAATGCTCAGAAAAACGTTGATTTCTACCGCCAAATCCTTGGCTTAAAACTGGTGAAAAAAACAGTCAATCAAGATGATCCATCGATGTATCATCTATTTTATGGAGATGAGGTCGCCTCACCTGGTACAGAGCTGACGTTTTTTGAAATACCGATGCTCGCCCGCCGGCTGGACGGAACAAATGCGATCTCACGCACAGGTCTGATTGTCACTTCAGAAGAGGCACTCGCCTTTTGGGAAAAGCGCTTTGAAGAAAAAGGTGTAAAGAAAGAAACAGCTTCTTTAAGAGGCGGCAGACCTACCTTGAAATTTACAGATCCAGAAGGACAGCAGCTGTTTTTGACTGTAGAACCAAGCGTGCAAGATGGAGCGAAGCCGCCAGTGCATGATGAGATTCCTGCTGATTTTGCGATCAGAGGTTTGGGGCCAGTAGAATTAACAGTCGCAGAATCAGATAAAACGATCAGTGTGTTAACGAGCATCCTTGGTTTCACAGAAAAAGCACGTGAACAATCAAATGATGGGGAAATCGTGACGATTTTTGAATCAGGACAAGGCGGAGCTGGAACAGAGATTCATGTCATTGAAAAAGCAGAAGGACCTGTTGAGCGATCTGGCAGAGGTAGTGTTCATCACGTAGCTTTTCGTGTAGCGGACGCAGAAGAGCTTGAAAAATGGCATGATAAAATAGCCAAAGCCGGTTTCACCAACTCTGGTGTTGTAGAACGTTTTTATTTTAAAGCCCTATATTTTAGAGAGCCAAACGGCATTTTGTTTGAAATCTCAACAGACGGTCCGGGATTTACAGTGGATGAAAGCGTGGATGAACTTGGTGATCAATTAGCACTTCCACCATTTTTAGAGCACAAACGAGCAGAAATTGAACAAAGATTGGTCCCAATCAAGTGAACATGAAAAAAGCAGCTCAATTTTTATGAGCTGCTTTTTTCGTTAAGAGCTGACTTGCTTTGATTCAGATTGTGTTAATGTCACTTGTTTTGTTTCTTCTGTTCCATTACGAACGAGTGTGATGCTGACGGTATCTCCTACTTTTGCATTCGTGTAAAGCTCGTGGCGTAATTCACTGCCAGTTGTCACTTTTTTGCCATTGATGGCGGTGATGACATCCTCTGTCTTTAATCCAGCTTTTGCAGCAGGTGAGCCAGCAGCGATTTCTTTTACGTACACGCCTTTATCGAGCTGACTGTTTGTCAGTCCAAGCGTTTCCTTCTGATAAGCATCTGGTACTTGTTCGAGATCCAGCATGCTGATACCGATATAAGGTCGTTCGATTTTTCCTTTTGTGAGAAGCTGCTCTGCAATTGGTTTGACATCATTGATTGGGAGCGCAAACCCGATACCTTCCACACCTGTTTCAGAAATTTTCATACTGGTGATCCCCACAACCTTTCCGTCTGTTGTTAAAAGCGGCCCGCCGCTGTTGCCGGGGTTAATGGCTGCATCTGTTTGGATGACATTAATACTGCTTTCGCCAGCTGATGTATCCATAGAAACTGTTCGATCGACACCGCTGACAATTCCTTGTGTCACTGTTCTTGATAAATCTTCACCAAGCGGGTTTCCGATTGCGATGACGGTTTCTCCCGCACGAAGGGATGAGGAGTCTCCAAGTTCAGCGACTTTTGTAACGCCGTTGCTGCTAATTTCGACGACAGCAAGATCAGTCAGCGGGTCAGAACCGACCACTTTTCCTTCCACCGTCTTGCCATTATGCAAGGAGACTGTTAATTTATTTGCTCCTTCAATCACATGGTTGTTTGTTAATACATAGGCTTTACTGCCCGATTTTTTGAAAATAACCCCTGATCCGGTACCGCTTTCTTGCTCTTGACTGCTGCTGTTTTGATTTTGCTGTGATCCATCAAAAGGTGTGTTCATATCGCCAAAATCTGTGGTTGTTTGACTTTGTGTTTGATAGTTTGTAATGCCGACGATGGCTGGTGATACGTTTTCGACCATACTGGAAATACTGCTGGTCGAATTGGATGTTTGTGACGCTGTTGTTTTTGACGAATTTGTACTTGTATCATTTGTCGATACAGCGGCTGTTTTCGTTGACGAATCAGTTGAATTATTTTCTGAATGCTGAGCATATGGAGTCAGAACGTAAACACCTAACGCTAACGTACCGCCTACAATCCCGCTGACAAATGGCTTCAGCCAGCCACTTGGCTTCTTCTGATGTTTTTTCGGCTGTTCAATTGTTTGTAATTCATAAGAAGTGCGTTTTTCATCTTTTTGATGTGTCATCAAGATCACTCTCTTTCATCGATTTTTACATGTATGTGTTTAAGGTGATTGACCGTATGTGGTGGATACTGACTTTATCGTAAGAAAAAAGTGTGGGATAAAAATGAAAACATTGTGGGAAATTGTTAAAATAAGTAGTGAATCTAAGCAAAATAGAGGAGATTAAACTGTGGAGACTATTGGAATCATTGGATATGGAAGCATGGCAGATATGATGGTGCAAAAATGGCTGGACAAAGGAGTACTTCATGCCAGTCAGTTTATGATCCATACAAGAAGTGAAACGGAGCGGCTGCAACAGCTGAAAGAGAAGAACCAGCATGTAAACATTTGCTCTTTAGATGACATCTCTGCATCATGTGATGTCGTGTTTGTTTGTGTACCACCAATTGCTGTACTGGATGTCATAGATCAGCTGAGCCCCGCAAAGACATCTCTTCATATCGTATCAGTGGCAGCGGCTGTCACGTTAGACAAATTAATGCAACATACGAATCAGCCGGTTTCTAGATACATTCCCACTTTGACATCAGCCGTAGGGACGGGTGTATCCCTTGTGGCGCATGGTGAAACCGCTGGGCAGGAGGCGCAAGAACGACTCCACCACCTGCTTTCAGCTTTTAGTATTGTCAGGGAAGTGGAAGAGGACCGGTTTGATGCGGCGAGTAATTTGACAAGCTCTTCCCCAGGCTTTATTGCAGCAATCTTTGAAGAAATGGCGAGAGCCGCTGTTCGGAATAGTGAGCTGTCTTTAGAAGAAGCCTATGAATTTTTAACATATGCGCTGCTAGGAACAGGTCAGGTTCTTGTTGAACGAGGACTGACATTTGCTGAAACGGTGAACAGGGTCGCAACAAAAGGCGGAATTACAGGAGAGGGCGCTGCAGTCATTCAGCAGCAGGCACCGCAAATGTTCGATGACTTATTTACACAAACGATGAAAAAATATGCGCAGCTAAAATCGCAAATCGATGAAGCAGACAAACACCACTAAAGACATAGCTAGTGGTGTTTTTTCTGTAAAATAAATCCTTTCGCATCAATGCTTTTGACCTGTATTACATGAGTCTAATTTCCTTATTTTCAGACATTGTATTGAAAAATCAATCAAGTTCTCATATAATTTTTTAGAAAATTTAGAAAAATATACACAAATTTTAAGTTTAATTAAAGGGGGATGGGGATGAAGCTCTATTTATCAGTCGATATGGAGGGAATTACTGGTCTAGCTGATCATACATTTGTTGATAGCCGCCAGCACAATTATGAGCGCGGTAGAAAAATCATGACAGGTGAAGTGAACGCCTGTGTAGAAGCTCTTCTTACACATGGGGCGACCGATATTTTAGTGAATGATAGCCATTCTAAAATGAATAATCTGTTGATTGAAGAATTGCATGAGGAAGCATCTCTCATATCAGGTGATGTAAAGCCTTATTCAATGGTCCAAGGATTAGATCAAACGTATGATGCCGCTGTTTTTTTAGGCTACCATGCGAGGGCATCAATGAAAGGTGTGATGTCTCACAGTATGATTTTTGGTGTCAGACATTTTTACATAAATGATCATCCGATTGGTGAAATGGGCTTTAATGCGTATGTCGCAGGCTATTATGGTGTTCCGGTCATTCTTGTATGCGGAGACGATCAAGCGGCACTTGAAGCAGAAAAGCTAATGCCTGGCGTGAAAACAGTGGCGGTGAAAGAAACCATTTCAAGATCTGCTGTGAAATGCTTAACACCAGCGAAAGTGAGCACCCTCATCTCGCAGCAAGTGGAAGCTGCCATGAAGCAAATTCATCAAATGAAGCCGCTCACGCCTCCTGAGCAGCCAGTGCTGAAAATCGAGTTTGCCAATTATGGACAAGCCGAATGGGCGAATTTAATGCCGGGTACGGCCATCATCGAAGGGACAACAACGGTGACGTACCAAGCAGAGAATATATTAGAAGCCTACCAAGCCATGCTTGTCATGACAGAGCTTGCCGCACGTACAACATTTTGTTAAGCGAGGGGGAGACAGCAGATGGCCAGCTTTTTGCTCAAGCGTTTGATTGCCATAATTGCCACGATTTTAACCATAACAACTTTAACGTTTATTTTAATGAAGGTCATCCCAGGATCGCCCTTCAATGAAGAACGAAATACAAACGAAACTGTCCAGCGAAACCTCGAAAGCTACTATCACTTAGACGAACCACTCTATGTTCAATATATGATCTATTTAAAATCCATCGTTACTTTTGATTTTGGTCCTTCCATTAAAAAGCCTTCTGAAAGTGTCAATGATTTATTGGCGAGAGGTTTTCCAGTCTCATTAGAACTTGGTCTTATCTCTATTTTGATTGCTGTCATCTCCGGTATCTTGCTCGGAATCATGGCTGCCCTCCGGCATAATGGCTTGATTGATTATATCGCCATGACGATTGCTGTTTTCGGTATATCCATACCAAACTTTATCTTTGCTACCTTATTAATTCAGCAGCTTGCTGTGAATGTAAAGCTCTTTCCTACAGCGATGTGGACAAGTCCAATGCATATGGTGCTTCCTACCATTGCACTGGCGGTAGGTCCAATGGCGATCATTGCCCGGTTAACGAGATCGAGCATGATTGAAGTGCTGTCGCAGGACTATATTCGAACTGCAAAAGCGAAAGGACTTTCCCCTTATAAAATTGTGTTTAAACATGCCCTGCGGAATGCGCTTTTACCTGTTGTCACGATCCTTGGCACGCTTGTCGCAAGTATTTTAACAGGCAGTTTTGTGATTGAAAAAATATTTGCGATCCCTGGAATGGGAAAATACTTTGTCGAGAGTATTAATAACCGTGACTATCCTGTCATCATGGGAACCACTGTTTTTTACAGCATCATCTTAATTACCCTTCTTTTCATTGTAGATGTGACATATCGTCTGCTTGATCCAAGGATCCAGCTGCATCAGAAAGGAGGAAAGGCATGAGTATACACCTTCAGCATGATCAAATGAATCAAGCGCATGAAGTGCCAGATGAATGGTTTGCTCCTAAAGAACAAAAGACATCTGAAGTCCATGCCATTAAAAGACCCTCACTTTCGTATTGGGCAGATACTTGGCGACGGTTAAAACAAAATAAACTCGCTATGTTTAGTTTATCGGTGCTGATTTTTCTTTTCGTCATGGCTGTATTAGGTCCACTCCTTGCGCCGAATAGTGTGACAGAACAGCGGCTTTCCATGCAAAACTTGCCGCCGTCAGCTGCTCACTGGTTTGGAACAGATGAGCTTGGACGTGATGTGTTTACACGTACTTGGTACGGCGCACGCATTTCGTTATTTGTGGGCGTGATGGCCGCTCTCATTGATTTTGCGATCGGTGTCATCTATGGCGGTATTGCAGGATATAAGGGCGGGAAGTATGACCATGTCATGATGCGGATCGTCGAGGTGCTTTACGGTCTGCCGTATTTACTTGTCGTCATTTTATTGATGGTTCTGATGGGGCCTGGGCTTGTCACTATTATTGTGGCGCTCACTGTCACAGGCTGGATCGGGATGGCAAGAATCGTGAGAGGTCAAGTCCTTCAGCTGAAAAGCCAAGAATATGTCCTTGCCTCGAAAACCTTTGGCGCAAAAAGTTTGCGCATCATCCGCAGAAATTTACTGCCGAATACGATGGGACCGATTATTGTCCAGATGACGCTGACTGTACCGACAGCGATTTTTGCTGAAGCATTCTTAAGTTTTCTCGGTTTAGGGATTCAAGCGCCGTTTGCAAGCTGGGGTGTGATGGCCAATGATGCCTTGCCGACAGTGCTGTCAGATAATGGTCACTGGTGGCGTTTATTCTTTCCGGCATTTTTTATTTCGCTGACGATGTTTTGTTTTAATAATTTAGGTGATGGCTTGCAAGATGCGCTTGATCCAAAGATGAAGAGGTGATGGCGCTATGAGAAAAATGCTTCGGATTATCGATCTGCATGTCAGCTTTCGGACATATGGCGGTTCTGTTCAAGCGGTACGCGGAGTGAATGTGGATGTGTATGAAAAAGAAACCCTCGCCATTGTCGGAGAATCAGGCTGCGGAAAAAGTGTGACGTCTCAAAGTATCATGCGGCTTCTCCCTGCATACAGCGCACAAGTCGATCAAGGGGAAATTTGGTTTCGTGATCGCAACTTGCTGTCATTATCTGAAAAAGACATGCGCAGCATACGTGGTGTCGATATCTCCATGATTTTTCAAGATCCTATGACGGCACTCAACCCGACGCTGACAATTGGAGATCAGCTGATGGAGGCTGCAAAAGTGCATCAGAAGCTGACAAAAAAAGAAGTGAAAGAAGAGGCGCTTCGTATGCTTGATTTGGTGGGGATTCCGCAGCCGAAAGAGAGGCTGAAGCAATATCCGCATCAGTTCAGCGGCGGCATGAGGCAACGGCTCATGATTGCAATGGCTCTTATTTGTGAGCCGAAGGTGCTGATTGCAGATGAACCGACAACTGCACTAGATGTCACCATACAGGCGCAGATTTTAGAACTATTTAAAGAGATTCAGAAAAAAACAGGCGTGACGATTATTTTAATCACACATGACCTAGGGGTCGTAGCACAAGTCGCTGATCGAGTGGCCGTCATGTACGGGGGGAAAATCGTTGAAGTTGGGACAAGGCGAGATATCTTTTACAGTCCGCAGCATCCCTATACAAAAGGGCTACTGCAATCCGTTCCAAGGCTGGATATGAAAGATGAACTCATTCCTATTGAAGGAAGCCCGCCTGATTTATTTGCCCCGCCAAAAGGATGTCCATATACCGATCGATGCCCGTCTGCGATGAAAGTGTGTGATCATATCATGCCGCATGAAACGCAGCGTTCACCTACACATGCAGTACATTGCTGGCTCCAAGATGAACGAGCGAAGCAAACGGTTTTATCTTCAACACAAAGGGGGAGTTTTTCATGAGAAAAACAGGTTGGATTCTCAGTATGTGCTTTATCGCAGTGATGCTGCTTGCAGGATGTACAGCCAATGAGCAAGCAGGCAAAGGATCTTCAAGCAAGGGCGAAGAGAAAGTTTTAACATTAAATAATGAAAACGAACCGACATCATTTGATCCGCCTATTGGTTTTAATAATGTGTCCTGGCAAGGGCTCAATAACTTAATGGAAGGATTAACAAGACTGAATGAAAAGCACGAACCATCTGCTGCCATGGCGGAAAAATGGGACATCTCAAAGGACGGAAAAACGTACACGTTCCATTTAAGGGATGGGATTAAGTGGTCAAATGGTGATCCAGTCAAAGCAAGTGACTTTGAATATGCGTGGAAGCGGCTGCTAGATCCAAAGACGGGCTCTTCTGCGGCATTCTTAGCTTATATGATTGAAGGAGGCGAAGCGTTTAACAGCGGAAAAGGGAAGAAAGAAGATGTAAAAGTCAAGGCTGTTAATGATCAAACGCTAGAGGTCAAGCTAGCATACCCGCAGAAATCTTTCTTAAATATGACCGCAAACCCTGCCTTTTTCCCGGTGAATGAGAAGGTAGCGGAGAAGGACCCGAACTGGGCCAAGGATGCGAAAACCTTTGTCGGTAATGGACCGTTTAAGCTGACAGAGTGGAAGCATGATGAAAGCTTTACAATGGAAAAAAGTGACACGTATTGGGACAAACAAACGGTCAAGCTAGATCAAGTGAAATGGCTCATGATCAGTGACCGAAACACAGATTACCAAATGTATCAATCAGGAGATTTAGATACGGCCTTCGTTCCGGCAGAACAAAGTGAAGACCTGTTAAAAAGCAAAGATGTGCAAATTGAGGATCAAGCAGGGCTGTTTTTTTATCGCCTGAATGTCAACATGGAGCCTTTTCAAAATAAGAACATTCGCAAAGCCTTTCAAATGGCGATCAACCCTCAGGATATTGTAAAGTATGTGACGAAAAATGAAGAGAAGCCAGCACGTGCCTTCGTTTCACCAGGAATTTTAGATTCAAAGGGTGAAGATTTCAGAGAAGCTGGCGGCGACCTTGTCAAACATGATACGAGTGAAGCCGTAAAACTATTAGAAAAAGGGTTGAAAGAAGAGAACTATTCAAAGCTGCCGCCCGTCACATTAACATATAGTACAAAGCCTGAAAATAAGAAAAAAGCAGAAGCCATTCAGCAGCAATTAAAAGAAGCGCTAGGGGTAGACGTGAAGCTTGCAAACATGGAAGCAAATGTGTTTGCAGAAGATCAAAAGGCACTCAAATTCCAATTCTCGCAAAGTTCATTTCTAGCTGACTATGCAGACCCAATCAATTTCTTAGAGAGCTTCCAAACAGGAAATGCGATGAACCGGACAGGTTGGTCAAATGATACGTATGATCAGCTGATCAAAAAGGCGAGTCAAGAAGCAGATGAACAAAAGAGAAATCGTATGCTGCATGATGCCGAGGCACTTCTGATGGAAGAAGCACCAATCATTCCCATTCATTTTTATAACCAAGTCTATTTACAAAAAGAAGGCGTAAAGGGCATTGTCCGTCATCCTGTTGGTTACATTGATTTGAAATGGGCACAGGTAGATGGAGAGTAAATGAAAAAATGAGAGAACGGGACGCTTTGAAAAAAGCGTCTGTTCCTTTATTTGTTCATGTTATGAAGAAGATGCCCATAGATTGAAAGAAACGAAGAGAAAGAGGGGATTGGCATGAACCATCTGCCAGTGGCACTTCAAACAGGAGATAGAGTGGGAATCATTGCACCAGCAAGCCCGCCTGATGAGCTGAAATTAGCAAGAGGTATTTCTTTTTTAGAAAGCTTAGGGCTAAAGGTGAAAAAGGGGAAGTATATCGACTCCCGGTATGGTTATTTAGCAGGTCATGATCATGAACGAGTGGAAGATATTCATCACATGTTTCAAGATCCAGACGTGAAGGCAGTGATTTGTGCTTGCGGAGGTTACGGAACAGGAAGAATTGCAGAAGCCATTGATTATGACCTCATTCGCCGGAACCCAAAAATCTTTTGGGGATACAGTGATATTACGTTTTTACATACAGCGATTCAGCAGCAGACGGGTCTTGTGACCTTTCATGGTCCAATGCTCTCCTCTGATGTGGGACTTGAGGAGGTTCATCCGTATACAAAAGATACCTTTTTACAGCTATTCACTCCAAAAGCCTTTTCGTATACGAACCACCTGTCACCTCTTCACACTTTTTATCATGGCACAGCTTCAGGCGAAATCACCGGAGGAAATCTTGCCCTTATTGTCACGACACTTGGTACACCTTTTGAAATTGATACAAAGGGGAAGCTTTTATTGATAGAAGATATTGACGAAGAACCATATAAAATCGATCGAATGATGCAGCACTTAGCATCTGCAGGAAAATTACATGATGCGGCGGGATTTATCATTGGTGATTTTCATCAATGTGAGCCGAAAAAGAAAGAGCAGTCGTTAACGCTCGATCAGCTATGGGAGACGTATATTGTCCCGCAACAGAAACCTGCACTTGGCGGCTTTCGGATCGGTCATTCATCTCCAAACTTCGCCATTCCAATCGGCGTGCAGGCTACATTAGATGCTACAGGGAAAAAACTGCATATTTCCCCAGGTGTTGCAGCGAAAGAGGCGATCAAATGAAAATCGTAGATGTTCGCACAAGCAGAACGAGTGTACCGCTAAAGAAGCCTTTCAAAACAGCATTAAGAACGGTGTATGATGCCGCATCTCTTATTGTGATCATCACCTATGATCAAGGTGATGTCAGCTATGGAGAGGCAGTGCCGACATCGGTCATTACAGGTGAAACACTGGAAAGCATCGACTATGCTATTTGCGCTGTGATGAGGCCGATCTTGATTGGGGCCTCATTGTCACAATATGAACAAATCTTTTCAGCGATCGACCGTGTACTTGTAGGAAACACGAGTGCAAAGGCTGCAATAGATATGGCGATTTACGATGGTTTAGCGAAGCAGGCTGGCCTGCCGCTTTATCAATATCTTGGTGGTTATCGCGATCAGCTGGAAACGGATTACACGGTTAGTGTCAACCGTCCGCTAGAAATGGCAGAGGATGCGAAGCAATATGCAGCTGAAGGCTTTCGTACCTTAAAGATCAAAGTGGGAAAAGATGATATAGATACGGATATTCAGCGGATCAAACGGATTCGAGAAAAAGTCGGGCCGGATATTCAAATCAGGCTTGACGCCAACCAAGGCTGGACATGGAAGGAAGCGATTGTGGCCATTCGAAAAATGGAGGCACTCGATATTGAACTAGTCGAGCAGCCAGTGCCTAAAGAAGACATCGAGGCTCTGCGCCGGGTGACGGAAGCAACAGACACATTGATTATGGCAGATGAAAGTATTTTTAGCCTCCATGATGCCATCAAGGTGTTAGAAACGAGAAGCTGTGATCTCATCAACTTAAAATTAATGAAAACAGGCGGTATCAAAAAAGCGCTGAAAATCAATAGTTTAGCAGAAGCATACGGCGTCAAGTGCATGGTTGGCAGTATGATCGAGTCAAAACTAGGGATTACCGCAGCCGCTCATCTTGCTGCAAGCCAGCCGAATATTACCCGTTATGATTTTGATGCGCCGCTTATGCTCAAAGAGGACTTAATAGACGGAGGAATTGTCTATCAAGGAAAAGATATTCTCTTTCCGCCGCATCATGGATTAGGCATTCAAGGAGTGAAAGGGGTCTTATGATGTTATATGAATCAAAGGTTCCAGTCGCAAATATATGGACAGCACCGCAGTCGCCGAGAGATATGGATCGACACGTTCTTCAAAGTTCCGTCCAGATCAAAGAATGGATTGATCAGCAAACATATGAACAGAAATTGGCCTTATGTGAAGAAAACCTTATTCAAACCCAAGTACTGCTTGGCGAACGAGTCATTGGGCTGGAGGAGACAGATGGCTGGATGAAAGTTGTCATCCCGCAGCAGGCAAGCCGGAAACACCCGCAAGGCTACCCAGGTTATATCCCTGTAGAGCAATTAAATGAAGTATCAGAGAGTGAACCACCTGCTAGTCCCTTGATTGTTTGTCAGAAAAAAGCGGTTTTATATCAAAACGGAACACCGAATATGGAGGTTAGTTTTCTAACAGAACTAGCACCTGTTGAAGAAATGAGCGATTCCTTTGATGTTCTGACTCCAGTAGGAAGAAGAGAAATCAAAAAAGAAGATGTGCGCCGCGCTTCATCACCTTCTTCTATGAGCGGTAAGGATGCTTTAGCCATAGGAAAACAATTTATTGGACTGTCATATTTGTGGGGCGGCATGAGCAGCTATGGCTACGACTGTTCGGGTTTTGTTTACAGCATGTACAAAGCGTGTGGATGTTTATTACCGAGAGACGCAAGTGACCAAGCAGTTCAAGGAACTCCAGTCGCATCAAACCATTTAGCGCCAGGTGATCTCATGTTTTTTGCCAATGACAATGGGAAGGGAGCTGTTCGCCACGTAGGGATGTATGCTGGAGATGGCATGATGCTTCACTCGCCTAAAACGGGCAGACAGATTGAACTTCTTTCTCTTTCTGGTACTTCATATGAACAGGAATGGGCAGGAACAAGGCGGTATTTGAAAGCTGAGAGGGGGAGATGTGATGGGAAGTGAACCACTTCTGCAAGTCAACAACTTAAAAAAGCATTTTCATCTATCGAAAGGAAGAACGTTAAAAGCATTAGATGGTGTCACCTTTCAGCTGAAACAAGGCGAAACCTTTGGTCTTGTTGGTGAGTCAGGCTGCGGTAAATCTACACTTGGAAAAGTGCTCATGCGGCTTTATGACCCGACAGAAGGTGAAGCTTTGTATGAAGGGAAAAGTCTCCATCACTTATCGAACCGAGAATCATTTGATTTCAATAGACAAATTCAAATGGTGTTTCAAGATCCGTATTCTTCTTTAAATCCTAGGCTCTCTGTAAAAGATATTATGCTGGAACCGATGGAGATCCACCAATTGTATGGCAGTCAAAAGAAAAGGCTCGCACGTGTGAAGGAACTGCTTGAAGCGGTGGGGCTAAGTCATGATTTTGCTACACGCTATCCTCACGAATTCAGCGGAGGACAGAGGCAAAGAATAGGGATTGCTAGAGCACTAGCCTTATCGCCAAAGTTTATCGTGGCAGATGAGCCGATTTCTGCACTAGATGTATCCGTTCAAGCTCAGGTCGTGAATTTGCTGAAAAAACTGCAAAAAGAAGAAGGATTGACGTTTTTATTTATTGCCCATGATTTATCGATGGTCAAATATATTAGCGATCGAATCGGTGTCATGTACTTAGGACATCTCGTGGAAATGACTAGCAGTGATGCTTTATATAAAACACCGCTTCATCCATATACACAAGCATTGCTGTCTGCTATCCCGATTCCAGATCCTGATGTGGAAGATAAACGCAAGCGGTTTATTTTAAAGGGAGAAATTCCAAGTCCAGTGAATCCGCCAAGCGGCTGCGTATTTCGGACAAGATGTCCTGCTGCAATGGATGTATGTGCGGACAAAAAGCCAGTATTACAAGCAGTCGAAGAAGGACATGAAGTGGCCTGTCATTTATATGATAGGAAATAGATAAAGGGAAGCAGACAAGCGTTTAAAAAGCCAGCGAGTAAACAAGCTGGCTTTTATGAACGCCTAATAGGTAATGTACAGCATCTAAAAGAGCCGCCGGATTTAATGATTTCTGAAAAATCCACTTCAATGACGGTGTAGCCGCGTGCTGTTAATGCAGCATTTGTTTCTTGGTTGATTGGTAAGCTGATGACTTTTTTCTGACCAATGGACAAAACATTTGGTCCAAGTGTGAACTGCTCTTGCTCACTTATTTCAATGAGATCATAATGCTTTTTGAGTATATGAAGATTCTTTTCCGTAAAAGCTTCAGGGTAAATCAATATCTCATGAGAAGAAAGAATATTCATCACACAATCAAGATGCAAAATGTGAGAAGGAAGATGAATAGGAATGATGTCGTGATTCGGCAGTTCTTTTTTGAGTTGCTGGATGGCGGCTAGATTTGTTCTTTTGCTGATCCCCACAAATACCCGTGTTTGGTCTACAAGCACATCGCCGCCTTCAATCGTTCCATCATCCAGCGTGATGGTTGTCCATCCTTTTGTCTGTGCCCATTCTTTTAAGGAATGTTCTTCTCCTTGTCTGACAGGGGCTGCCATGTTTGAAACAAATAAAGTCTGTCCAATTGTAAATCCAATATCCCGAGTGAAGACTTGTTCAGGGAATCGTTCATTTGCAGGAAGAAGGACAGGCCGGACATGATGGTTTTTCAGCGTTTGGATGAATTGCTTATGCTGCGTGAGGGCTTTGATTTGAGAAATATTTTCTCTTGCAAAATGCTTTTGGGTTTCATTGATGATCTGTTTAATTTCCATATAAATTGGACTGCATAAGAGGACTTCTTGTAAATCATCATATTCACTCATACATTGCGGCGTTTTATACACTTTCTCTGATTTCATAGAATCCATCAAAGGCCTCCTTGTTTATCGATAGTTATATTATTCCTCCTTCTAGTAAATGTTGAAACATTTCCGAAAGAAAATCTCTCATGAGAGACTAAAGCAAAAAGTTTAGACAAACCTAATAGAATAGTGTTTAATAAAAGTCGTTCCGCATCAACGAAAACAGCAAGAAGGAGCTATGACGATGAGTGAAGAAAATTTCAAATACTGCAAGGAATCAAAAGTTGTGAAAACCAGCAGGGTATTCCCCCTCGATACGAATAACCACCAAACGTTATTTGGCGGGAAATTAATGAGTTATATAGATGACATTGCTTCCATCTCGGCAGCAAGACACAGCCGTAGTGAAACAGTCACCGCATCAATGGATTCAGTTGATTTTTTAGAGCCGATTGGACAGAAAGAGTCCGTCTGCTTAGAATCTTATGTGACATGGGTCGGCACATCTTCTATGGAAGTATTCGTCAAAGTCATTAAGGAAAACTTGATGTCTGGAGAGCGCAGACTCGCAGCAACTTCATTTCTTACCTTTGTCTCGCTTGATGAAAACGGGAAGCCAAAACGAGTTCCACAAGTCATGCCGGAAACAGAGGAAGAAATCATGCTTCATCAAACAGCGAAGCAGCGGGCAGAGGAAAGAAAAAGCCGCCGAAAGCATAGTAAAGCTTTGGCTGACGCACTTGGGACGGATAAGCCTTGGGCGTAAAAATCACCCTTTAAGCGGTGATTTTTTTCTGAGTCGGTATCTTGCATGGCAAGATAGTGTGTGGTAAGATCAAACTATCTTGTCATGCAAGGTACTGAAAGTGGAGGATCGATGATGACACAATCAACACAAATGCTAAAAGGAATTCTAGAGGGATGCCTACTGTCGATTATTTCTGAAGGTGAAATTTATGGCTATGAAATGACAAAGAAGCTTGCGCACTATGGGTTTGATCAAATTAGTGAAGGCAGTATTTATCCGATCTTGCTGCGCATGCAAAAAGAACAACTAGTTCATACGTCCACAAAAGCATCGGCGAGCGGGCCGAAAAGGAAATACTATACGCTCACACAAAGAGGCGAAGAAGCGCTGACGGATTTTACCATGCGATGGAATGAGCTGTCAGGGAATGTAGAGCGATTATTACATAAAGGGAAGTGAGAAGATGGTAACAAAAGAAACGAGACACATCTTATTAGAGCTGCAACTCTATCTCATATCAAAAGGGAAAAATCAGGACGAGATCGACGAAGTGATGGATGAATTAACGACACACGCTGTCGAAGCTGAGAAAGAGGGGAAAACAGGGGAAGATGTATTTGGAGGAGATCCACGGGGCTTTGCTGATGAGCTAGCAAAAGAGCTCTCTAGAAATCATAAAGACTGGGTTCCGTTTGTCAGTGCTTTTTTAATTGGATCTCTTTTTTACATGATGTTAGCAGATGCCATCAGTCAAAGTTTATCGTATTCTTGGTATGCACTCATTGGTTATCCGCTCATCATAGTGGCCAATGTGATCATGACCATTGTGATGTTTAGAGCTTCTGCCTTTCAAACAAGCAGGAGGGCATTCTTTTACTTTTGGATATTAGGTGTTTTTCAGATGACAGCCTTGATCACAGTGAAATTATTGGACCAAAAACTTGGTACTCCTTTACTTGTGCTGACCTCGAGCCAAAGATGGTGCGTCATTCTTCTGTTGCTGCTGTGTATTGTCTTATTAAATGCCATATTAAAGGCGAATATGGTGTCGCTCATTCCGGTGATCTTCTTTGGACCGCAACTCCTATTCGAATGGCTTGGATGGACATCACCTCTCATGCTTCTTTTCACAAGTCTGGTATCCATTGTGATTTTAGTCTTGCTCACAATTGCTTTTTTACGGAAAACAAACAAGAAAAATGAACATTTAATGTAAATAGAGCACATCACTTGCGATGTGCTTTTCTTTTTCTAAAAAAATGTAGATATGGGATCACATTTTTCTTTACAATGAGAAGAGGACAAAAATGAAAAGGGGTTCTGTGATTGGATATTGTATGGGGGTATGTACTCGTTTTTATATTGGCTGCTTTACCTTTCTTTGAAGTGGTTGGTGTCGTTCCGCTGGGGATTTTAAGTGGTCTGCATCCTGTGACAACGGCAGTTATTGGATTCGTCGGCAACTTTCTTACCGTCTTGCTACTCATCGTCTTCGTGGACCGATTTAAAGCGTGGTGGCTGAAGAGGAAAGAGGAGAAACATGATGAAAAAGGAGAGAAAAAACAGCTGAAAGCCAGAAAGGTTTGGGAACGGTATGGTCTCCCTGGTCTGGCACTTATTGGTCCTTTTATTATTGGCAGTCATTTAGCGGCTTTTATGTGTATGAGCTTCGGTACGAAAAGAAAACAAGTCGCTATGTGGATGACGGTCAGTTTAATCATGTGGACCGTATTAGCAGCTAGTTTAACGGGTGCGGGCTTCCATTACTTTGCCCCAGATTCAAATGGGTTGTTCGGGGATATTTTTAGCAAGTAAGCAGGGGGGATAAAAAATGGCACATCAAACACGGATCGTGCTTGAAACAGAGCGCCTCAGACTGAGAACAATGGATGAAGACGATGCGCCTTTTTTATATGAAAAGCTGTTCCAAGATGAAGAGGTCATGAAGTATTATCCTTCACTAAAGGATGAAAAGCAGACAAAAGAGTGGATTGCTTGGAATCAAAAGAATGACCGCACGTACCATACATCCCTGTGGATCATTGAAGAAAAAGAAACGAAAGAACCACTTGGACAAAGCGGAATTGTTCTCCAAAACGTCGAAGGACAAACAGAGCTTGAAATTGGCTATATGCTAAAGAGATCCGCATGGGGAAAAGGATATGCTGTTGAGGCTGCAAAAGGCTGTCTTGCGTATGGTTTTGACGAAATGAAGGTGAGACGAATGGTCAGCTTAATTCGCCCTGACAATGAAGCGTCAGTCAAGGTCGCAATGAAAATGGGGATGAAAAAAGAAAAAACCATTTCAAAATGGGATCAAATGATTGATGTTTACAGTGTTACTCGTGACGGAAAAAGCGGCTCGCTTGAATCATAAGGAGAGCCGCTTTTTCTTTTATATACGCTGTTCTAACTGAAGTAAATATTTCTTTCGTTCGATTCCCCCGCCATATCCGCCAAGTTCACCGCTTGTTTGAATGACTCGGTGACAAGGAATGATGATGGCCAACTGATTGGCACCATTTGCATTTCCAACTGCCCGAACCAAATGGGGATCGCCAAGCATGATGGCAAGATCTCGATATGATCTCGTTTCGCCTGGCGGGATCTGTAAGAGAAGATCCCATACCCTTTTTTGAAAAGGGGTGCCATGTATAGAAAGTGGCACAGTAAACTGCGTGAGTTTCTTTTCAAAATATAAGGCCAATTCCTTTGCTAATTGCTGATGAACGTTTGTTTCTCCAACTAAAATACGGGCATGATGTTTTTTTCTGATGTTCTCAATTTCTCTTTCTAATCCTCGCCTGTCCATAAATTCAAGCAAATACACATGGGTTGCATCTGAAATGCTCATCATCCGCCCAATCGGAGTAGAAATAAAATTCGCATGCAAAATATTGACTTGCGCCTTTTTGGGTGGATTTCCCATGATTTTCGTAAAGGCATCATTGAAGGCACTGGAAGACTCGTAACCGAAGGTGACTTGCTGATCTATGACTTTTTTTCCGTTCAGAATCTCTTTAAACGCTAGCCCCATTCGGCGTGATCTAGCATATTGAACAAAGGTCATTCCATAGATTTCTTTAAATTTTCTCCGAGCTGTTGCAGAGTGAATCCCTAATTGTCGAAAATCTTCTTCTTTCCATCGTTTCTCAGGACTCTCTTCAACTGCTGATACAAGTGTTTTGACTTCTTCTGGAATGCTGTTAGGATATGTTAAAGGCGTGCATCGCTTACACGGCCGATACCCTGCAAGCAGCGCCTCCTCTGCTGTAAAGAAAAACTCGCAGTTCTCATATTTTGGTTTTCTAGCAGTACATGTGGCATGGCAGAAGATGCCGGTTGTTTTAATACCAGCAAAAAACGTGCCGTCATATTGCGGATTCTTATCAACAAGTGCTTGATAAAATTCGTGTTTTTGTTCGTCGGTCATCATCATTTGATCCACCTCTTGTTTTATTATATCAGTGATGTGGTCGTTCCTCTTTCTAACATTTAGTATACTTCGCTTTCATCCACTTTCTTTCGAAAAATGAACAAGTATATTTGAAGGGGAAAAGCAAAGTGGTAGACCGGCATATCAGGGTGTGATACACTTTTTCATACAGAATCGGCTCTATGCTAGATCTGATTATCATGAATTGGTTTTCTAGGGTTCCGTGCGGGCAGCGCAGTCTGGACCGAGAGAAAACACATAGGGTCTAGACAATAGACCGTATGGACACGGAGGGATAAAAGCCCGGGAGATTTGATCAAACGATCGATTTCCGGGCTTTTTTTATTGCTTGGAATCGGTAAGAAAGGAAGAGATCGAATGAAATGGGGAAACGTTTTGATTGCAGCCGTATTTGAAGTCGGCTGGGTAATGGGGTTGAAATATGCTGACTCTATATTGGAATGGAGCGCAACCATCGTTTGTATTGTCGTCAGCTTTTATTTACTCCTGAAAGCCACGACTGTACTTCCAGTTGGCACACTTTACGCCGTTTTCACCGGACTTGGAACAGCAGGTACGGTCATAGTAGGTATGGTCATGGGTGAGCCGGTACAGCTAGTAAAATTACTTTTGATCATGGTCCTTTTAAGCGGTGTATTAGGACTCAAATTAACCACAGGTGAAAAGAAAGGGGAGGCTGAATCGTGAGCTGGCTTTTACTCATTGGGGCAGGCATCTTAGAAATGCTTTGTGTCACCATGATGAATCAATTCCAGAAAGATCGCCATGTCAAATGGATTTTCTTCATAGCAGCTGGATTTTCGCTATCCTTTCTGATGCTGTCTCTTGCGATGAATACAATTCCGATGGGAACGGCGTATGCGATTTGGACAGGAATCGGAGCAGCTGGAGGAGCGATTGTCGGAATGCTGTTTTACGGTGAGTCAAAAGATGCAAAACGTATTTTCTTTATCGCACTGATTTTATCGGCAGCGGTCGGGTTGAAAATCATTGAATAAGAAAAGGCTGGCACATGTTTGCCAGCCTTTTTGCTACATCGAAGGATGATTGGAATCGTTTTCATTTTTGCGGTAAAGCTGACTCACAAGCAGAAAACATACACCAAATGTAAGTAAAGGAATGAGTCTTTCTCCGGTCATAAATAGATAAATGCCCGTAATGAGACATACGATGCCGAGCCAAAAGCTCACTTTACCAAACAAAGTCATGCTTTTCATCTCCATCACTCCTTTTGTGATAAAAGGTCTATTCATATTATATCACGCCAGGTGCAGAATTGAATGAATATTCAATAAAAAATACGACGCTTAATTGCTTTTTCTCTTTCCAGTCCAGTATAATATTTCATTAGAATGAAAAACGTAAATGAGGTCATAAGACATGAGAACATTGATTACAGAGAAACTTGAATTACACAGACAAAAGCATGAGCAAAAAGGAAGGCTTTTAGTCAGCTGCCCGGATCAGCCTGGTATTGTGTCAGCTGTTTCTACTTTTTTATTTGAACATGGAGCAAACATCATTGAATCTAGTCAATACACAACAGATCATGAGAGCGGCCGGTTCTTTTTAAGAATTGAATTTGATTGGAAAGACATTTCTGCCAACTTAGATCAATTGAAAAGCTGTTTTGAGCCAATTGCGCAATCATTTCACATGACGTGGAGCATGTCGCGTGCAAGTGATCTGAAAAAGCTAGCGATCTTTGTGTCCAAAGAGCTTCATTGTTTACATGAACTTTTATGGGAATGGCAAAGCGGTAATTTAATGGCTGAAATAGCGGTTGTCATCAGCAATCATGAAACGGCAAAAGATACAGTCGAAGCACTCGGCATTCCATTCCATTTCGTGAAGGCAAATAAAGACATTCGTCAAGATGCAGAAAAACAACAGCTTGCATTATTAGAAGAGTATGACATTGATGCGGTTGTGCTAGCTAGATATATGCAAATTTTGACGCCAGCCTTTATTGAACAGCATCCGAACAAAATCATCAATATTCATCATTCCTTCCTGCCAGCGTTTATCGGTGCAAACCCATACAAGCGGGCATACGAGCGGGGAGTCAAATTAATTGGTGCGACTTCTCATTATGTCACCAATGATTTAGACGAAGGACCAATCATTGAACAGGATATTGAGCGGGTAGATCATAGAGATGATGCAGAGGCATTAAAAAATATTGGCCGCACGATTGAGCGCAGCGTGCTTGCCCGTGCTGTCAAATGGCATCTAGAAGATCGAATCATTGTCCATGAGAATAAAACGATTGTGTTTAATTGACCGCTTGACTTTTCTGAAGCAATTGGTGATAATATAAAAAAATTAACGAGCGTTGAGAAGGAATAGTAAGCAGGACCTGCTGTGTAAAGAGAGCAAATGACATGCTGAAACATTTGCCGCAGCCAGCTGCTGAACCTACCCTTTGAGCCTTAGAGGAAAAATCTAAGCGCATGCCTGGCGTTACAGGAGTTGAGTGGAATAAGCAGACGTATGCTTATTCAATGAAGGTGGTACCACGGAAAATCCCTTTTTCGTCCTTTACATAAGGAGAAAAAGGGATTTTTTATGTGGTGAAAGGTATAGCGGAGGGAATCAATGATGAAAAAGCAAAGGATCGTCATAAAAATTGGTAGCAGTTCATTAACAGAGCAAAAGGGAGCCATTGATGAACACAAAATGCAGGATCATGTCAAAGCCATCGCAAAGCTAAAAGAGGCAGGGCATGAAATCATTCTCATTTCGTCAGGTGCCGTTGCGGCGGGATTTGGCAGTTTAGGATATCCGTCAAGACCTGTGACCTTAAAAGGAAAGCAGGCTGCTGCTGCCGTTGGTCAAGGCTTGTTAATGCAGAAATACACAGAACTATTTTCACAGTTTCAGATGACGCCTGCACAAATGCTTTTAACACGTAATGACTTTTCAGATCGTACAAGATATCGAAATGCTTACGCAACGATGATGGAACTGCTCGAAAGAAAAATTTTACCGATCATTAATGAAAATGATTCTGTGTCCATCGAGGAGCTTACCTTTGGTGATAATGACATGTTATCAGCACTGGTCAGTGGCTTAATTCATGCAGACCAATTGATCATTTTAACAGATATCAACGGAATTTATGATGCCAATCCAAGTGAGAATCCTGATGCGAAGCGGTTTGATGTGCTGACTCACATTTCAGATGAATTGTTCTCATATGCGAAGAGTACGGGTTCAAAGGTTGGAACAGGCGGGATGAAATCTAAGCTTTCAGCTGCACAAACAGCTCTCTCCCTTGGCGTTAAAGTCTTCATTGGCACAGGTGCAGGAGAAGACAAGCTTCTTCACATTCTCGCTGGTCAAGGGGACGGCACATATATTGGTGAACAAGACTTATCATCAGTCAATAACCGTCGCCAATGGATTCAATTCCACTCACCAGTCTCTGGGAAGATCATGATTGATGCGGGGGCAGAGGCGGCGATTTTGCATAATGGAAGAAGTCTTCTTCCAGCTGGTGTCATTGATGTAGCTGGTGAATTTTCTAAAGGAGAGGTCGTCGAAGTCGTTGGTCCAAACGGATTAGTCGGTAAAGGACAAACATTGTATGATTCTGATGAGCTTCTTGGCATCAAAGGGATGCGAAGTCATGAGCTTTCTCATGAAAAACCTGAAGTCATTCACCGAGATCACTGGGTTCAGCACATACAAAACTGAGGAGGGAAAACGATGAATGAAGTTCTAGAAAAAGCAAAAAAGGCAAGTGCAGCCAAAGATCAGCTGCTATTAAAAACGACTGAACAAAAGAATGCTGCATTAGACGCTATTGCAAAAGCATTAAAAGCATCTTCAGCTTATTTAATTGCCGAGAACCAAAAGGACGTTCAGGCGGCTATAGACAAAGAGTTCACGCCATCTGTGATCGACAGAATTACATTAACAGAAGAGAGAATTGAAGCGATTGCAGACGCTACGCATCAACTCATTCAGCTCAAAGACCCAATTGGTGAAACATTAGAAACCATTCAAAAAGAAAACGGGCTTTTCATTGAAAAAGTACGTGTGCCTCTTGGAACGGTTGGGATGATTTACGAAGCAAGACCAAACGTGACAGTCGATGCGGCCACTCTTTGCTTGAAAACTGGAAATGCTGTGATTCTTCGAGGAAGTTCATCGGCCATTCATAGTAATAAAGCGATTGTGAAAGTCATTCATGAAGCGCTGCAACCAACGGATATTCCAGTAGACAGTGTACAATTGATTGAAGATACAGGCCGTGAGACAGCTAAAACCCTGTTCACTTTAAATGACTATCTAGATGTCCTTATTCCACGCGGCGGGAAACATTTAATTGATCTTGTTGTGAGAGAGTCTACTGTTCCAGTACTTGAGACGGGTGCAGGGAATTGTCATATTTACATTGATGAAACAGCCCAAAAAGAAATGGCTGAACAAATTGTTCTGAATGCGAAAACACAAAGACCATCTGTTTGTAATGCCATTGAGAGCATTGTCATTCATGAAACATGGGCAAAAGAACATGGCGCTTCGCTCTTTGAAGCACTTCAGACACATGGTGTAGAGATACGGGGCGATGAAGCAGTATGTGCACTTGCACCGAGTGCCACATTAGCTAAGGCCACTGATTTTGAAACGGAATTTTTAGCGCCGATTGTCAGTATTAAAACCGTAAAGACCATGGAAGAGGCGATACAGCATATTCAAATGTATAGCTCTAAGCATTCTGAAGCGATCATTACGGAAAACGAGCAGCATGCGGCACTTTTCTTAACAGCCGTTGATGCTGCCGCTGTGTATCATAATGCATCCACCCGGTTTACAGATGGCTTTGAATTTGGCTACGGAGCGGAAATCGGCATTAGCACACAAAAGTTGCATGCTAGAGGACCAATGGGTCTGCCAGCCCTAACCTCTGAAAAATTTGTGATTCGTGGTCAAGGACAAATAAGAGAATAACCAATCCAAAAAGAAAGTCTTATCGCACAAGGCTCTCTTTTTCCTTTCATTTTTGTATTTCTCCGGTCAAGTATGATAAAATATGGTAATGTTTTATATTTTGAGAAGATTGGAGAAGGCAACGTATGGCGAAAATCATTCCCTCTTCGGATATTGGAGTGAAAATCAACAAGTGGTATGAATTAATCCGCAGATTTGATTCAGAACAAGCAGAACAGTTAAAGCAGGAAATTCGCACCTCTCTTGATTCAATGGAAGAAGATCAGAATTTGCTTCTCTATTTTTCTTTAATGGAATTCAGGCATGAGGTCATGCTCGATTATTTAAAGCCATTAAAGGAAGGAAAGCTTCGCGCCAACTTTTCCGAGCTTTCGAAAGAAATAGATGAGCATCAAACGCATGTCACAGGCATGCTTGAATATTACTATCATTTCTTCAGAGGCATGTATGAGTTCGGCAGGAGAGAGTACATTGCTGCCATATCGTCCTATCAAAAGGCAGAGCACAAGCTTTCTTTTGTATCCGACGATATTGAACGTGCAGAATTTCATTTTAAAATGTCAGAAATATATTATCACATGAAACAAACACACATTTCGATGCACCATGCCAAACTAGCGCTGGATGTCTATATTCAGCACGAACTATATGCGCTTCGTACCATTCAGTGTGAATTTATTGTAGCCGGTAATTATGATGATATGAGAAGGCATGAAAAGGCATTGCCACATCTCGAAAGAGCACTTGCAAGGTCAAGAGACTTTCAGAATGTGCGTTTTATTGCTTCTTCTTTGTTTAATATGGGCAACAGCTATTACAGAATGGGAGACTTGAACCGCGCACTCGACTTAATGAAAGAATCCATCTCATTATTTGATCAAAACCAATCTGATCATCTTCGTCGATCGATAGACCCTCTTTATACAGCCGCTCAGATCTTATACAAACAAGGTAAAAACAATGAAGCATTATATTACAGAGAAGAATGTATGAAACGAGCAGAAGCTCTGCAGGATGACATTCATATTCAGAAGACCATTTTTTTAGAAGCGTTGTACTTACGACAAGATGCAGAGCATATTAAACGAATTTTCCATTTTTTAGAATCTTCCTATGCATATCCAGATATAGAAGAGCTGGCTTTAGACACCGCAAAGTATTATAATGAAATGGAGGATTATGAAAAATCTTCCATGTTCTATGGGGAAGCGGAACATGCTCGTATCTATATTCAGAGAGGGGATTGTTTATATGAATTTTAAAAAATGGGCAGTCGTCTGTACAAGCATCACGATCTTGGCATTATGGATCACATCACCTAATGCCGACCCCGATAACAGAAACCATACGCTAGAAAAACCGAATCCGCAGCATATCACGATCTAAAAAGCCCTTTTTAAAGGGCTTTTTTTTATTGCCTTGATTGGTTCCATCATCGTGCGATGTACATTCATAAAAATAAAAAATGGAGGAAAGATGAAAGTGAGTGTTTTTCATTGACTCTTGAATTTAGATTGTGTACAATTCAATTGTAGAAAATATTAATAGAGCGAAAGAGGGTTATATTCATGTCAGAAGTTTTATTTACTGCAACGGTATCAGCTGTAGGAGGAAGAGAAGGTAAGGTTGTTTCAACAGATGGTGTACTAGAGCATGATGTAGCAATGCCAGGAACGCCAAGAGCGAAAAAGCTTGAGAAAGCAACGAATCCAGAGCAATTATTCGCAGCGGGCTATTCTGCATGTTTTGATTCAGCCCTTCAAATGGTAGCAAGACAAGAGCGTATCCGTTTTGAAAGTGAAGTAACGGCACATGTAAGCTTAGTCAAAGACAGTTCAGACGGCGGTTTCAAACTAGGTGTCAAATTAGAAGTAAAAGGAACTGGAATTGAGCAATCTGCACTTGATGAACTTGTTCATAAAGCACACGGCGTTTGCCCATACTCAAAAGCAACGCAAGGAAACATTGAAGTAGAATTAGTAGCTGTCGCTCAATAATAGACATCAAAAAAAGGCTGAGGGAATATTCCCTCAGCCTTTTGATTGTGTTAATTTTTGCAAAAGCTCATGTAAAGAAGCGCGAAGTGTTTTCAGCTCTTCTTCTGATCTGCCTGTTCCAGACAGCATTTGAAATGGAATCGAAGTGGCCTTCTCTTGTAAAGCTTCTCCGTATTCTGTTAAACGAATTTGGACCGAACGCTCATCCTCTTTCGAACGTTCGCGGATGATGAGTCCATTTTGTTCCATTCGTTTTAGCATAGGTGTGAGTGTACCGGAGTCTAAATATAAAAGCTCTCCTATTGTTTTCACATTTAATGTCCCATGCTCCCATAACAAAAGCAGTGCCAAATATTGCGGGTATGTGATATTTAACTCTTCTAATAATGGTTTATACTGCTTCGTCATTTCTCTTGAACTTGCATATAACAAGAAACAAAGCTGATTTTCCAGCTTCATATGTTCAAATTCATTTGTCATATCTGTCACCAACTATTTTTTGTCATACTTATCATTGTATAAGATTTTCTTCCTTTTTAAAATAAATACAGACTAAAAATGAAAAATTCTTCAATGTGCCATAAATGTTTGAGCAACGAATAGAACGTGAAAGGTATAAGTAGAAGAAGGAGGAGATCAAGATGAAACCATTATTTACTGCAAAAGTAAAAGCACAGCACGGAAGAGCAGGACATGTTCGTTCTGATGATGGTGTGCTTGACCACAACATTGTGATGCCAAACGCAAAGAAAGATGGAGAAACTGGTACGAATCCTGAGCAATTATTTGCAGCGGGTTATGCGGCCTGCTTCGGAGGGGCGCTTGAACAAGTCGCCAAGAAGCAAGGTGTCGAAATTGAATCAGAAGTAGAAGGACATGTCAGTCTATTAAAAGATGAAAGTGATGGCGGTTTTAAACTTGGCGTGAAGCTGATTGTTTCCGCTAAAGGGCTTGACCATGACAAAGCGAAAGAGCTTGTTGAGGCTGCACATGAATTCTGTCCATATTCAAAAGCAACAAGAGGAAACATCGAAGTAGAGCTTGAAGTGGCGGAATCATGAAAAGAAAAAAGGGCTAAAATTTAGCCCTTTCTCAACAATCTACTGACACCTGCTGTGGAGCAGGTGTCTTTTTTTAATATTCTTTCTTTTTGTCGTATGTGTCCCATGCTTCAAATGGAGCAAGGGTTTTTTGAAGGGTCAGCTGGTAAAATGGAATGTTTCTTGATTCGTATTCTTTGTTGATTTCTTCATAAATAAAGGAGTCATCAAAACCAGAAGTCGCTGCATCCTTGTGTCCAGCGGCAAAATATACGGCCTTTGGTCTAGCCCAATAGATAGCACCAAGACACATTGGACAAGGCTCACAGCTTGTATACAAAATACAGTCTTCTAATTGGTATGTATGTAGTGTTTGGCACGCCTTTCGAATGGCTGTCACTTCTGCATGTGCGGTTGGATCATTACTCGTTGTGACATTGTTGCTTCCCTCTGCAATAATCTGACCGTCTTTGACAATGACCGCTCCAAAAGGGCCGCCTGTGCCACTATTTACTCCTTCTACTGCAAGATCAATTGCGCGTTGTAAAAAAGCTTCGTGATTCATTGTCTTCCTCCCTTTGTTCGACTGACTTCTCTAGTATAAACGAATCATGATAGAAAAGGAATCATTGTAGGAGGAGATCGAACAGGACAATTTACGGATAAAAAACCCCTGCCAAATGTTCAGCAGGGGAAGAGTGAGTTAATTATGCGTGCTGCGCTAGCTTTTTACGAGCGACTTCAGCAGCTGTCACCATGTTTTTCAAAGCAGCAATGGTTTCAGGTTCTTGTCTTGTTTTCAGTCCACAGTCAGGGTTGACCCAGAAGCGATCTGTCGGACAGACGTTCAGTGCATCATCAATGATTTTACTCATTTCTTCAACAGCTGGAACGCGCGGGCTGTGGATGTCATATACCCCAAGTCCAAGGCCTTTCAAATACGGGTGTTTTTCTAAATAATCGAGGAACCCGCCATGACTGCGTGAATGTTCAATCGTAATCACGTCTGCATCAAGGTCTTCAATCGTATCAACAATATCCTCGAAATTGCTGTAGCACATATGTGTATGAATTTGCGTTTCATTTTGAACAGACGATGTCGATAGACGGAATGACTCTGCTGCCCAGTTTAAGTATGCTGCCCAATCACTCTCTTTTAAAGGAAGGCCTTCTCTTAGCGCAGGTTCATCCACTTGAATCACTTGAATACCCGCTGCTTCTAACGCTTCTACCTCTTTACGTAAAGCAAAAGCGATTTGGAAGGCAATGTCTTTACGAGAGATATCTGTTCTTGGGAAAGACCAGTTTAAGATCGTGACAGGCCCTGTCAGCATTCCTTTGACTTTTTTCTCCGTTAAGCTTTGAGCGTAAACCGTCTCTTTCACTGTCATTGGCTCTGTAAATTCTACATCTCCATAAATGATCGGCGGCTTCACGCAGCGTGATCCATAAGATTGAACCCAAGCGAATTTTGTAAAGGCAAATCCAGCGAGTTTTTCACCGAAGTATTCAACCATGTCTGTACGTTCAAATTCTCCATGAACGAGTACATCTAGGCCAATCTCTTCTTGAATATCAATCCATCTTTTTGTTTCTTTTTTAATAAATTCATCATACTCTGCATCTGTCCACTCATTTTTGCGCCATTTTTGACGAGCACTGCGCACCTCAGCTGACTGAGGGAAGCTTCCGATTGTTGTGGTTGGAAGAAGCGGCAGTTCAAGAGATTCATTTTGAATGCGTAGTCGTTCTTCAAAAGCAACTGGACGTTTAAAATCTTTTGATGAAAGACTGTTGCGCTCTGCTGTCAGGTCGGCATTCGTTCCTTTCGCGAATTCTTTTAACGTCAGAAGTGCTTCATTTGCTGCATGGATGTCTGCATCAATGGCAGCCGCTCCTTTTGATAAGCCTTCTTTTAATAGCGTTAATTCAGCCAGCTTTTCAGTGGCATAAGAAAGTCCGTTTAATAGTTTTTCTTCAAGCTGTTCGCTCGGATGTTTTGCAACTGGTACATGTAGCAGGCTGCTTGAAGGCTGCAGCCATACTTCTTTCGGCTGCACGTCAGCAATCACTTCAGAAATAAACGATAATCTTTCTCCTAGATCTGATCTCCAAATATTTCTGCCGTCGATGATACCGGCTGCTAAAATTTTATCTTTTGGGAAGCCGTGTTTTTTCACTTGTTCAAGGTTTCGTCCTTGATCATGGACAAAATCAAGACCGATGGCTTCAACAGGATACGTGACAAGCTCTTCATAGGCATCTACTGAGTCAAAGTATGTTTGAAGGAGAACGTTTAAGGCAGGTACAGCTTCTTTAATCGTTTGATAGATGGCTTTTACTGCTTTCACGTCTTCACTTGAAGCTGTGACTAAAGCAGGCTCATCAATTTGAACCCATTTTACACCGGCTTCTTCAAGCTCTTTTAACAACTGAGTATAAAGCGGCACTAGGCGCTGCTGAATCTCTTTCACTTCATTGGCTTCATAGCCTTTAGAAAGAGAAACAAATGTATAAAGACCAAGGACGACAGGTTTTGTTTCAACACCAAACGCTTTTTTCACCTTTTCGTATGCTTCAAGCGGTTTGTTATGTGTGAGTTTGAATTCTGTGCTTTTTTCATATTCTGGAACGATGTAGTGATAGTTTGTATTAAACCATTTTGTCATTTCACTTGAGACAGCATCTTTTGTTCCTCTTGCTATCGCAAAGTATGTATCTAGCGGGTCTTTCAAGCTGCGGAAGCGCTCTGGAATCCAATTGAACATAACGGCAGTATCCAGCACGTGATCATAGAAGGTAAAGTCTCCAGAAGGAACAACGTCAATTTGTTGATCAATTTGAGTTTTAATAGCGGCTAAAAATTGTTCATCGAGTGTGCTTAAGAGGGTTTCTCTGTCAGTTTGACCTTTCCAATAAGACTCAAGTGCTTTTTTCCATTCTCTGTTTAAACCAATTCGCGGGAAACCTAGATTACTTGTTTTAACAATTGTCAATTCCAATTCCTCCTCTAAATATAAAAAGACACTCACACTCATGATCAAGATTGATGAGGGCAAATGTCTGGTTTAAAAAGACAAAATGTGTGTGCGAAAGAAGGCGTAAGTATCAATGACGAACGCTTTTCCGACATCTCCTATCAACCGTAGGGGGTTTGATGTGATAGAGCGGCTGGTATCCTGGCTCGCGAATCTGCAAGCTTTTCATCCTTCCCATCCTCATGACAGTGGATTATTAACGAAAAGCTCTCCTCACTTACAGTGGCGGGACCGCGCCGGATTTTCACCGGTCTTCCCAATTAAAATTCGACGTGTGATCGAATTACCGACTCTCAAACTATGAATTTATTGTGTTCGATTATATAACGTTCACTTCATTTCGTCAAAGTAAATTTTGAATAATTTTAATTAAAAAAATCCTGAGAAAATTCTATCTTTTCTCAGGACCTAACATGTACCTATAGAGACAAAAGTTCTGCTTCCAATGTTTTCTCAAGAAGCACATCTGGTGCAGTTAAATATAAAAACCCGTTTCCTACAAGGGTTTTCGATTGTTTTAGCGGAAGGGTTCTCCGTACGAGCTGAGCATATACCTCAGGTTCTGTCAGCTTACGCTGGAACGCTTCTTCTTCGGCATTTTTAATAATGGCGAGTGCACCGCTCACATGAGGGGCAGCCATGGAAGTGCCTGTTAGTCTTCCGTATTTATGGTTAGGGAGAGTGGATAAAATGTCTTCACCTGGAGCGACGAGGTCGATTTCTTTATTCGCATTGGAGAATTCAGAGGATTCTCTTGCAAGAGAGACAGAGCCGACGGCAATGACCTCATTGTATGCAGCTGGGTAGGAGAACTCTTCAGTACGCTCGTCTCCGTCACCTTCATTTCCTGCTGCGCAGACAACAAGCACACCGCTGCTTACCGCATGTTGGATGGCCTTTTGCAGTGCTGGTTCATTGCTTGGCCCACCGAGAGACATGGAAATGATATCAACCTTCTGCTCAACCGCATAGTTAATGCCATTGATAATCCATTCGTATTTCCCGCTGCCATTTTTCCCTCCAAGAACTTTTACGATCAACAGCTTGGCTTCAGGTGCAACACCTAAAATGCCGCCATTTTGATCCGTTGCTGCAATCGTTCCTGATACATGGGTACCATGTCCGTTGTAGTCTTTTACATTCTCAGCATCTCCATTGTCATCATCGGTAAAGTTTTTTCCTCCGATAATCTGATCTTTTAAATCGGGATGCTCCGTGTCGCAACCTGTATCAAGGACAGCAATGGTTATGCCTTTTCCTTTGAAGCCACTTGACCAAAGTTCGGGTGCTTTAATCTCCTGAATACTTTCCGGCGTCTCTTTCGCTTCCATCACATTGGCTTTTACTTCATACGGAATTAAGCGAATTTCACCTTTCATAAGAAAGCCCTCCTTATTTTGTTTTCAAAGTAGATTCAGGTTGCGTAATGTTATTGTATAAAACAAATGTTTGATCGGAAAGGGTCAATTGTAATAATTTTTCAAATAATCAAATAATTATTCATTGTGCAGTTCTCCTCATATCTTGCCGAAAGAAGTCACCTTTTGAGGAAAACTCTTAGTATCATATGAAAAAGAAGGAAATGCTGCATAGTGAGCTTGCACCTGTATAGATGAAAATGGGCGAAAAGAACTAAAAAAGGCAGATCGAAAAAGCAATCATATAAAAAGATAGATGATGACAGAAAAGAAAAAGGTACATGCCATGTGCGGATGATTGTTTTTTCATTATAATGATCGAAAGAATATAGAATGTAAAAAGTATTTGACATTTTTTAAGTGGATGATATGATTGAAATGTAAAAAGTATTTGACATTTTGATTGGGAGGGGGACTAACCGTTGGATGTTGTAAAAGTTGTGTATTCAGTCATCTTATTAGTGGTCGGACTGTTCATCTTTATCGCGCCTATGATTCAAAAGGGTGATGAAAGAAAGAGATTTATCTACTCAAAAGCTCAATCGTATGCATTTATGGTGGTCATCGGTATGCTTTTATTAGAAGTCGCAAAGTCTATATTTTTAACGACCCAAGGGAACAATTCTGATAAGGGGTTTGGGATTTCTCCCATCATGTTCCTAACTGTGATTTCGGTCATATATTTAGTTACATTACTCATATACAGAAAAAAATATGGTGATTAAATTGCAAAATCATATAAGAGAACTAAGGAAATCCATTAAATTATCCCAAGAAGAACTTGCTAAACGGTGTAAGGTCTCGAGACAAACCATCAATGCCATTGAAAACGATAAGTACGACCCTACTTTACAATTAGCCTTTGACATCGCCTCTGTTTTGAATACGACTGTAGATGAGCTTTTTGTCAGTCAACCTAAAAAGAAGTAAGGGACCAGCCTCAGAAAAGAGGCTTTTTTTGTTGATTTGTGTAATGTGAAAGGATCAGCTGAAAATAAAAATCAACCATATTACATAACAATTCCTCATTCATGAAAAATAAGATATGAAGATTGTGACTGTTCCAATGGAGAAAGGCAACATATAATAATGGAAAGACAAGCTTGCCTTTTAGATAGGAGAGATAGAGATGAACAAAGGGAAGATACTCGTGGTCGAAGATGAAAAGAAAATTGCAAGAGTGCTGTCATTAGAACTTGAATATGAAGGATATGAGGTCACAGTCCAAGATACAGGGATGAAAGGGCTCCAGGCGCTCGAGGAGGAGAGTTTTGATTTAGTGCTTCTAGATGTCATGCTTCCAGAATTAAGCGGACTTGAAGTGCTTAGAAGGGTTCGAAAGACAAATACGGCAACACCGATCATTTTGATTACCGCAAGAGGAAGTGTTCCCGATAAGGTCAGCGGTCTTGATCTTGGGGCAAACGATTATATTACAAAACCCTTTGACATAGAAGAATTATTAGCGCGAATTCGTGCACAGCTGAGGTTCAATCACAATGCGCAAGAGGAAAAAGAAATTGAGCTAAGTATTGCAGATTTAACGGTGAATGAGAAAACAAGAGAAATTCAAAGAGGCGGTCAGACGCTTGAGCTGACACCGAGAGAATATGACCTGCTTGTTCATTTATTGAAACATCAACAGCAAGTGCTCACAAGAGATCAGCTTTTAACAGCTGTTTGGGGTTTTGATTATTTTGGTGACACGAACGTGGTTGATGTCTATATTCGCTATTTAAGGAAAAAAATCGATTACCCGTTTGAAAAACAATTGATTCACACAGTGAGAGGTGTGGGTTATGTGATGAAAGGATAAAGCATGAGATTAAAAAATAAGATCCAGCTTTATACATCGTTGTCCTTGTTTTTAATGGTGCTGCTGTTTCATACAGCGATTTATTTTATTTTTTCGATGACCTTGACGCAAAAAGATATGTCCAGACTGTCAGAAGTAGCTGAAAATATTGCGATTGCACTAAAGAAGTCAGAAGAAGAGGGCCTTCCATCTTCAGAGCTTCTGAAAGCGTATCTGCCTCAAAATGGTATGATCCGTGTCGTCACAGAGAAAGGTGAATCAAAGCTGACCGTCACGAAGGAATCTACGTTTAGCTCACTTCCTTTTACATACGAATCTGGTCAGACAGCAGAAATTCAAGAATACAATAAGCATATGATTGCGTTCGCGGCTATCCCTGTCATTTGGACAAATGGGGACATTGTGTCGCTGCAAGTTTATGAAGAAATTGAAAATACAGAAGAGAACTTGGCGTTATTAAAAATGATTTTAATCGCTGCTGGCGTTTTGTTTATTGTGCTTTCTTATTTTGCAGGCCACATTTTAACGAAACAAATTGTCCGCCCAATTAGTCGAATGACCAATACGATGAAAGCAAGTATGAGAGAAAAGGCATTTAAACGAATTGAATTAACAGGCGATTCAAAGGATGAACTGTATCAAATGGGTCAAACCTTTAATGAAATGGCCGAAATTCTCGAGAAACATTATGAGAAAGAACAGCAATTTTTGCACGATGCTTCTCATGAATTGAAAACACCCATTACCGTCATCATGAGCTACAGCAATTTACTAAAACGCTGGGGGCAAAGCCGGCCAGAGGTCGTAGAAGAATCCTCTCAAGCCATTCATGATGAGGCAAAAAAAATGAAAAGGCTGACAGATCAACTACTCACACTGGCGAAAAATGGGCAGCCGCTTTACTTGGACATGAAGCCGGTTGATCTTGGTCATTTGTGCAGCCAAGTTGGCCATACACTTGAAGTGGCAACCAATCGAACCATCCTTACTCATGTACAAACAGATCAGCCTGTTATTGCTGAAGGGGACGAAGAGAAGATCAAACAGCTTTTGACCATCTTGATTGATAATGCGGTTAAATATAGTGCAGAGCCAGTTGATGTGAACTGCGGACGAGCAGGAGAGAAACCGTTTATTTCGGTTGTTGACAAAGGAATTGGCATAAAAGAAGAGGATCTGCCGAAAATCTTTGACCGCTTTTTCCGTGTGGATGAAGCGAGAAACAGTGAGACGGGCGGTACTGGACTTGGCCTGTCAATTGCGAAGCAAATTGCTGAAGAGCATGGGGCTGAGCTAAAGGTAGACAGCCGTATCGGTGAAGGAACCGTGATGACCATTCTTTTTCAGAAATAAGTAGGTCTTTTCTCATCAATTTCTCATTTCCTCCTTATAAAATAGGAAATAGGAAGGAGGCGCTGCATGTCTAGAAAACTGAAAATGCTGCTTACGCTCGCAGGATGTCTTTTCATTCTTGTGGCTTTTGCAATGCTCATGATTCAAACCATTGACAAAAAAATATTAAGCGAAGCAGACATTAAAAAAATCATCGCAAAAGACTACAATGGAAACATCACAAATATTGATCTGATCAACCATAAACAGGACTATACATTGACGCTTGAAAATTCAAATGGCATCTATCAAATCATTGCATCTTCCTCAAGCGGTCAAATGAAAGAGATGAAACAGTTAAAGAGCTATCAAAAACCAAATGAGAAAAATGCCGAACTCCAAGCAGAAGAAGTGGCAGTGAAAAAAGTGAAGGGTACCGTGATTCAAAAGAAAGAAAAATCGGATCGCTTTATCTTTACGATTCAATCAAAAAAAGAACTGTATCAAGTGGATGTTGAGAAAGACACGTTCAAGGTGATTGAAGCAGAAAAGAAAAAGCCAACCTCTAAAGAAAAGAAGCTCACAAAAATAACGGTAGAAGAAGCCATTCAGATTGCCGTAAAAGAAGTGGGCGGCACAGTGGATGATGCAGATCTTGAAACTTTTAGCGGAATGCTCGTGTTTGAGGTAGAGCTCGATTTGCCGGATGGAAGAGAGGCAGAGGTGTTAGTGAATGCCTATACAGGAGATATTGAAGGCATTACGTACGAAAACTAATCATTTTCTCATGATTTTCTCATGTTCCTTTCCTTCCTTTATCATCTTGTTTTTTTAAGATAAAGGAGAAATCAAACAGAGGAGGAATTAAACATGATAAAAAAAGTACTAGTAGCTACAGCATTCACAGGAGCACTTGTTGCAGGTGGTTTCACCCTTCAAGCGCAAAATACAAATCAAACGGCAAATGCCGAACAAGTGGTGCAAAAGAAATCTTCATTTGTCTCAAAGAAACAGGCTGAAAAAGCAGCATTAAAAGTTGTGAAAGGCTATGTAGATGATGTAGATCTTGAGCGTAAAAAAGGAAAATGGGTATATGAGGTCGAGATTAAAAAAGGCGGCTTTGAATATAAAGTATATGTCGATGCCAAAACAGGCAAAGCGCTCAATGATCCAGTCAAAGAAAAGAAACAAAATGTAAAAATCACCAAAAAACAGGCTGAACAAATTGCCCTTGCAAAAGTAAAAGGAACAGTCACAGATTCAGAATTAGATAAAGAAAATGGTGTGTACTTGTATGAAATTGAAATTACGACACCAAGCGGCGAAGAAGTTGATTTTGAGATTTCCGCTAAAACAGGCAAAATCCTCAAGCAAGAATGGGACGATTAAGGTATAAATGAACCTTACACTTTTATGTGTAAGGTTTTTTCATTGGGACAAACTACTGGAAAGGAGGCGAGAGAATATGATGAAGAAAAAAGAAGAAGAACAGACGATGGATCGTGCGGAATATGTTCCCCATCCTGATGGAGAAGGATATGCTTTGTTTTTGCATGATTCCTTTCATCTCCTCTCCCAAGAGGATATGAATCAGCCGGAAGAAGAATAAAAGACATGAAAGGGCGATGGTCAACTTGTCGATCGCTCTTTTTTTGAAAAGAAAGCGAATACATCAGGAAACTTGGCATCTTGCTTATTGACATCATTGCGCTTTTTCTGTAATCTCAGTGTGTCAACAATATGAGACTTCGTTAGGTGAGGCTCCTGTATGGAGATACGCTGCTGCCCAAAAATGTCCAAAGACGCCAATGGGTCAACAGGAATCATCGACATAAGGTGATTTTTAATGCAGCTGGATTAATCCTATGCCATACAGTGCTAAAGCTCTACGATTGAAGGAGCAAGTGTTTATTTGTCATGCTTACAAAGCGCCTTCATTCGGTTGAAGGTGCTTTTTTATGAGAAAAGGAGGTGTGGGGATGGATCATCCCGATTCGAGACACATAGAGAGTATGTCAAAAGATCAGATTGACGCATCAGATAGAGGAGATCCTGACCCCCGCACAATCTAAGGGATTCGGGTATCTCCTGATTTTGGGGAGGTAACAGCGATGATACAGAACATTACGTACGATGAACTCATTTTACGCATCATTATTTTACTAAGAGATGGAAAACGTAAAGAATTTAAAAACATTATGGAAGAACTTCAGCCTTATGATATGGCCTACTTATTCAAGGAGCTTCCAGAAAAACACCGCGGCCGCTTTCTCAGCTTTTTAACAGTCGATGACGTGACGGAAATGATGGGTGAACTGGAGCGGGAATATCAAGAGATTGTTCTTGAAAAAGTAGGGAAAGACAAAGCCACCTTCGTCACAAACAAAATGGATAACGATGATCTAGCCAACTTGTTTGATGAGATGGAGGATGAGCTGAAGGATCAGCTTTTATCTAACATGGAAGCAGAGGAATCCAAGGCCGTCCAGCTTCTCATGAATTACCCTGCTGAGACAGCAGGCCGGATCATGACCAATCGGTACGTTTGGATTCCGCAGCATTATACGGTTCAAGATGCCGTGGTGAAGCTGAAAAGCTTTGCTGAAATTGCCGAATCGATCAACTACTTATATGTCATAAATGATCAAAAACAGCTTGTAGGGGTACTCTCATACAGGGATCTTATTTTAGGTGAGCCAGATGAAAAAGTGCAGGATCTTATGTTTACAAGAGTCATTGCCGTTGGTGCCTTTCAAGACCAAGAAGAAATCGCAAAGCTCATTGAACGATATGATTTCCTTGCCATCCCTGTTGTAGAAGAGAACAATGTCCTAGTCGGAATTGTGACAGTCGATGATATCATTGATGTTGTGATTCAAGAGGCAGGAGAAGACTATGAAAAGTTTGCTGCCTCTGGTAAAGATATCACGTTCGACACACCGGCATTTGTGGCGGCATACCGCCGTCTTCCGTGGCTTATTTTACTCTTATTCATTGGGCTGATTTCAGGCAGTATCTTGAATTATTTTGAAGATACTTTGCAACAAGTCGTTGCTTTAGCGTTCTTCATGCCGATGATTGCAGGTATGACAGGGAATACAGGGACACAGTCTCTAGCGGTTGTCATTAGAGGATTGTCAAAAGAAGAATTAACGAAAAAAACCATTATGCGCTTGATTTTCAGAGAGCTGAGAACAAGTATTTATATTGGGATTGTTTGTTCAATCATTATTACGGTCGTTGCCATGGTATGGCAGGGCAATATGATTTTAGGTTTTGTTGTTGGTTCCTCGCTTCTTGCAACACTGATTATTGGGACAATGGCAGGTACGGTCGTGCCGATTATTTTACACAGATTAAACGTGGACCCAGCCATTGCATCTGGACCACTGATCACAACATTGAATGATATTTTATCCTTACTCATCTATTTTGGAATTGCAACAGCATTTCTTCATACACTGATGTAGTCAAAAGACTGTAAAATGTAACGTTTTACAGTCTTTTTTGAATAAAGATTGCATATAGCGCTTCCATCCTTTACATTTTAAGGAGAAGGTGGGAGAGAAAAATGAAGAAGTTTTTATTCATTTTCATGTGCATTGTTTTGCTAAGTGCATGTTCAAGAGAAGACGAGGGGAAAGACAGAAGACTGGTGGCATCAGAGCATATGCTTGAAGCGATAACTGAAGGAAATAAACGAAAAATGGACAATGTCTATGTCGAAGGCGCAGTCCCAAGCCCAAATGACATTCTTAAATCGAAAAAGGAATGGGGAATTGAGACGCTTTCTTATGAAGATTTTCAAATGGAAGAAGCCAGCATCCACGTCTTTCATGCAAATTATAAAGATGCAAACACTGGAGAAAAAAAGGCGCTTGCCTTTCGGGTGAAAGAAGATCCTGAAAAAGGCGGCGTACGAATTGACTTTGTAGGGGTTGTTGAAGGAACTGACGCTTCATCTAAATAAAAAGAATCGTTCATATGCTTTATGATCAGTCAGGCATAAGTTGAGATGATGTAAAAGGATAGAAGAGCTGAAAGAATGTCGCTCTATCTATCCTCTTTTTTTATCACACATGATCTTATTTATGAAACAATGATCTGTCTCAGATCACTTATTCGTGATGCCCATTAACTCCATAAATTGTGACAGGGCACTGGTCATGTACGAATCACGTCGCCTGATCAACACAGTGGGCACGATTCGATGTGGTTCTGGTAATGGATGACAGGTAAATTTGCCTTCTCCCCGAGATTCAACCATAGATTTTGGTAATACGGTCACTCCCAGCCCGCTTTCAACACATTTAAGGACGCCCTCTAACGTACCATATTCCATGACCTTCATAGGAGGATAGCCATTGTTCTCTAGCCACTTTTGCCATCGTCCTAAATAAATACAATGGGCGAATGACGAGAGCAACGGCTCATGTAAAATAGATTCTACCTGGAATTGCTCCGTGGAGTAGCTTGTAATGAGAACGAGGGATTCTTCCAATACAGGATACTCGATGATTTCTGGATGAAGAATTGGCCCATCTACCAAGGCGCCGTCTACTTTGTAGTTGAGGATAGCGCTAACTTGATCGACTGTAGGTGCCATATACAAGCTCAATTCTACTTGTGGAAATTTTTTGTGATATTCTGTGAAAATGCTGGGCAATCTCGTAGATGCGGTGGACTCTATAGATCCAATGTGTAAAGATCCCCGCGGAGTAGAGGAAAGCTTTACTGCTTCTATCGCTTCTTCGTAATCGTATAGTAATTTATTTACATAGGGCAGCAGTTCACGTCCTGCAGGCGTTAAAGATATTTTCTTATGATATCGATAGAGAAGAGGTACACCTAACTCTTGTTCAAGACGTTGGATTCTTGCGGTGACATTGGACTGCACATAATTTAATTTTTGAGCAGCTTTTGTGATGCTTTGTTCAATGGCAACGGCTTTAAATACTTCCAAAGATTTAATATCCAAACTAACTCTCCTTTTTTGCATCACAAATTGTGATGATCTATATGCTATTTTTTGATTTTACGTGATCCAATGAAGTATGTAAACTGAATGATAGAAGAGGTTGATGCTCATTGCGTCCCTTTTATCTGATCGAGAGGAGAAAATGAGAATTTTTTAGCTGTGGCAATTAAAACAGACGTTTCCATTTAATAAGGAGGGGAATCGATTGATTTCAAAGGTAAATATCGAAGAAAAATTTTCGCAAATAAATGATTATTGGAATCCTAGAATAAGTGGAGAGTTGAACGACTCATACATGAAAATGGTGAAAATTAAGGGTGAATTCATTTGGCATCACCATGATGATGAGGATGAAATGTTCTTTGTGTGGAAAGGCAATCTAGTCATCCGTTTTAGGGATAGGGAAATAACGCTTAATGAAGGAGAATTTCTTGTGATTCCAAAAGGAGTTGAACATCAGCCAATTGCTGAAGAAGAAGTTCACTTGCTCTTAATTGAACCCAAAACGACGCTAAACACGGGGAATGTGCTCAATGAACGAACTGTTTCGATTCCTGAACAAATTTGAAAAACTAAATCGTTAAAGATCAAGTATCTTAGGTGATAAATAGTTGAATGGTTGTTTTAGCTAATAACGAGGCTGCAATTGCTGCCTCGTTTTGCTGTTTCAATGATTCATTGGCTTTCGTTGTCTGAAATAGACTCTTCTGCAAGAATCGGTCTTTGGGTAAGTTCGTGCTTTCATCGTTTCATATTTAGGTCGATCAGGTGCTAAGTCAATTTTGCCGAGTAAGCGATTTTTATTTAGTTCATCGATTTTTGTACCGGAAGTGTGCATTAATTTGACCTTCCAGCATTTTTTTCTTATATTGTCCACTTTTTAATGCCTGTTCTTTTTTCTTCATGTCTTTTAAAATTTCCGCTGTCTGCACACCATCTTCCCGTTTATTGGCGATATCCATTAAACGTTCTACATCAGAAAAAGAATATTTCCGTGTGCCTCTTGTTGAGCGCTGGGGGTAGATGAGTTTCCGTTCCTCATAATATCGGATTTGCCTGACGGAAAGCCCTGTTAATTCACTGACAATCCCGATTGAAATGACTTTTTTATCTTTATAAGATACATCTTCCTGCGTCATATCCTCACCCCTGCAAGTCTTTTCTTCATATTATATCGAACAGTCAGTAAAAAAACCTAACGTTTGTTAGATAATATAACACAAAAATGAAAAAAGTGAAAAACAATGGAAGGAAAATTAACATATAACGTGCAAATCATGTCACGTGAACATATGATAATAAAAAGAAAAAATGAGGAGGAGGCGCACTTGATGGAGAAAACACAGATCATCCGTATGGCAAAAGAAATCATCGCATTAGATGTGAAGAGGGATGAACTGCTGGAGCAGTTCATGCAGGCTGCGGGTCAGAATGCACATGCTCTTCTTAGAGCCGTACAAAATGATTTGTATAAAAAGTCCTCATAAGCACCCGATCCATATCCATTGATAGGAGGGGAGATGTCGTGCGGCTAAAAGAAGCTTTAGCGAAAGAAAGACATTATTATACGAAGCAGCTTTGCTCACTTGGGGTGTATAGCCCTGATATGACCAAGAACATGACAATTAGTGACTTAAAAAAAGAGTATCATTTCTTTTTCAACAAAACAGACCGCTATCTTTAACATCCCTATCATGTGCACTGTCACATGAAGGGTTCTTTTTTTGCGTGTTTAATATTATAGCAATATTGAATTTTGTAGAAATTTGACGAATCAAATGTAAGAAAATATAGAGCCTTTACAGATTATGTTAAAATTTGTCGTAACATGATGGTTTGCTGGAAAAGCTTTTTTTCGAGATGATTGTGAAAAATAAGAAGGATTTTAAAAGTTTATATCGAAATCTTATACATAACACGAATGGAGTCACTTATGTGGTTGAAAGGGTTTTCAAAAACGTACTTCTATTTTTTACGAAAGGCTCCAACTGCACCGCAAGAAAGCCTTGAAGTTAAAAAAATATTATAAGAGGTAGATATGTGATGAGACTATCGTTTAATGAAGAAGAAGTAGAACGTTCAATGACGCTTTACAAAGTTTTTGCAAGGGCATTTAAAAGCGTTTCCGAACACAGTATTAGAGACAGCAAGGAGCATGGATTCAATCCAACTGAATTTGCCGTTCTCGAATTACTGTATACGAGAGGTGCTCAAAAACTTCAGCAAATCGGCTCAAGACTCCTGCTTGTCAGCGGGAATGTTACGTACGTAATTGACAAGTTAGAACGAAATGGTTTCATTGAAAGAGAACAGGACCCAAAGGATAAACGGTCAGTTTATGCCCATTTAACGGATAAAGGGCGCAGTTATTTGGATAAAATTTATCCAATCCATTCTCTTCGAATTGCGCGGGCGTTTTCTGGTCTTTCGCGTGAAGAACAGGAGCAATTAATTAGTCTGCTGAAAAAAGCAGGTATTCACAGTCAGCATTTGTTATTTAGATAAAACGAAAAGGTGCCATGGTTGGCACCTTTTAGATTGTTGACAAAGGGCTAAAATGAAATTGATTTTAGCCCTTTGTCTTCTTTTCAGCCCAGCGTGATAGAAAACCTTTGCAGTCTAGGAAGGACGAGTACTGGCGCGGAGCGAATTTGTCATTCGTGAGCACCAGCACGCAGGACTGACAAAGAATGCGAGGGTTTGTCTACACGCTGAAAGGTGCCATGGTTGGCACCTTTTTTATGTATCCAGCTGATGAGCAGGATAGGCGATAAATTTTTCAATATCACTAGCTGGAAGT
This sequence comes from Bacillus sp. FSL M7-0307, assembly GCF_038627835.1. Lineage (NCBI taxonomy): Bacteria > Bacillati > Bacillota > Bacilli > Caryophanales > Bacillaceae > Bacillus > Bacillus sp. FSL M7-0307. The sequence continues at coordinate 1,274,384 of NZ_CP152023.1, forward strand.
GGCTTGGCATAATAAAAGCCTTGTAGATCGTCACAGCCCTGCGCAGATAAAAGTTGCGCTTGTGCAAAAGTTTCAACACCTTCAGCAATGACTTCTAGAGATAGCTGGTGCCCCATTGCAATAATAGCCCCTGTGATTTGCTCAGACTTTGAATCGCTCAAAATATCCTCGATAAATGATTTATCAATTTTCAGGCGGTGAATCGGCAAATCCTTCAAATAGCTTAAAGAGCTGTGGCCTGTACCAAAATCATCAATACTAATTCGGACGCCAAGTTGTTTTAGAGATGTCAGTACCTGTTTTGACTGCTTGATGTTGTCCATTGTCATGCTTTCTGTCACTTCAAGCTCAAGAAGTGATGGTTGAAGGTCGTATTTTTTTAGCGTTAGTTTAATCAAATCAATTAAGTCTTCAGAGTTAAACTGCTTAGCAGATAAATTGACCGCTACAGGAATTTTCAATTGCTTGTCATACCACAATTTTGCCTGCTGACATGCCGTGTCAATGACCCACCTTCCAATATCGATGATCAGGCCGGATTCTTCAGCAAGTTCAATGAAAGCCTCGGGTGATTTTAGAGAACCGTCTGGTGCTTTCATTCTTAAAAGGGCTTCAACACCTGTCATCTGTCTTGTTTTGGCGCTGATTTGCGGCTGATAATGAAGCACAAACTGCTTTCTTTGAATGGCATCCCGTAGCTCCAGCTCGCGATTGAGTCTGTCCTCACTCAATCTCTCCATAGATTCAGTAAAAAATTCATAGCGGCTTTGTTTATGTTTCTTTGATAAATACATGGCCATATCTGCTTTTCTCATCAATTCCATACCATTCTTTCCGTTTTGCGGAGAGATGGCGATTCCAATACTAATGGATGTAATGAGCTGATGGTTTTGAATGAAAAAAGGACGTTCAAATTGGCGAATGATGTTTTTCAAAAGCTGTTCAATTTTATGTGTGTTATGCTCCATGTGAGGAAAGATCATTAAAAATTCATCCCCGCCAATTCTTGCAATAAAGCCATTGTCAGGCAAACATTTGGTTAGTCTGTTTGCGGCGGCTTTCAACAGCAGATCGCCTATGTTATGACCAAGGGCATCATTAATAATTTTAAACCGATTTAAATCAAGAAAAAGAACTGCCGTTGACGTTTTTGTCTCTTCTTGAGCGGATAAAACATCATTTAAATGATTAATTCCGTGACGACGGTTCGGAAGTTCAGTTAGTGCATCATAATGTGCCATCACATGAATTTCTTTTTCAGCAATCTTCTGCTGGGTTAAATCCTTAAAAACGAGATAAATGCTGTCAAGTGTATGGTTGACGTGTACGGGTATGTATGTAACATGATAATAATAAAAACGATCTGCTGCTTTCAGTTCTGCTTCACGCGTAATTGCTTTTTTTGATTGATAAATAAAGTCTTCCCACATCTCAGTCGGCATGACGTATTGACTCACATCATCACCAATCCAGGAATTGCACATTTTCAAAATGTGTTTGCCTGGGTCATTCGCAGATATCACTTTTCGATCAACAGATAACACGATAATACCATCTATATTATGTTTGATCAGTGATTGGAACCGCTGTTCATTTTCTTTTAGCTGATCTGATTGTGACATAATCCGGTGATCAATATAGGCGCCGAAAATCATGAGTGATTGGACGATAAGTGTCATCAGGCCGATGAAAATGGACAGGCTGAATGGTGACATTTCAAGAGAACCACCCGCAGCGACCTGACCATCTGAATGAAAAAACATCGTCGAAGACGCCATGCCAGTGTAATGCATGCCCGCAATAGCACCGCCCATCATCAGTGCACCCGCTATTTTTAACAGCTGATCCTCCCGCCTTTTCTCAGAGCGATGGAGCCGGAAAAAAAGGTGTAATGAAAAGAATGAAGCGAGCGCACCAATAAAAAACGAAAGAAAAAAGAGAACAGGGTCATAGCTGATGGTGACATTCGCCATTGATTCCAATCCGAGATAGTGCATGCTGCAAATAGCTGAGCCCATCGTGATCGAACTAATCAAAAGTCGTCTTGTGGAAAGTTGCTGCTGAATACATATTGAAAAAGCAATGAAAGAACCGATAAAAGAGGTCAAAATCGATAAAATGAGTAAGGGTGTTTCATATGTGATACCAGAGCGTAGATGAAACGCCATCATGCCAATAAAATGCATTGACCATATTCCCATCCCCATGATCATCGCACCAATGATCAACCATACTCTTTTCTTTGCGCCGCTCGACTGGATCACCCGGCTGGCTAATTGAAGAGCTGAGTAGGAGGCGACAGCGGCGACAGCGACTGACAGAAAGACAAGCCATCCGTTGTAGCTTCCTGTTAAATGTGTCATGTAAGAAAACCTCCTGTATCTAAAAACAGACATATACTTAATATATCGGATCAAGTGGCGCCTGTGTTCACTTTTCCTTTACTTAAAAAGGGCATTCAGCATTTTTTTTGAACATTTTTTATAGTAAAATCAAATTTAATGTAAAAAAACGAAGAAAAGTGAATCATTTTTGGTTTTTTATTCGTTTAATAGGTGGCACGGTACGATTTGCAAGCATAGCCTGTCAAACTGATTATGTGTGAAAGGGATTGATAAACATCGAAGATTTTATTATTTCATTAGCTGATGCCTTTAAGAATTTGTCGTACTTCGGCATCTTTCTTGCATTATGCATTGAATTTGTTCCTGCTGAAGTGGTGTTGCCTCTTGCAGGTTACTGGGTTTCAAAAGGGGACATGGCCTTCATCGGTGTTGTGGCTGCCGGTTCTATTGGCGGTGTGGCAGGCCCCTTGACCTTGTACTGGTTGGGGCGTTACGGAGGCAGACCCTTTTTAAATAAATATGGGAAGTATTTCTTTGTGAAACCTGAGTCACTTGATAAATCGGATGCCTTTTTTGAAAAGCATGGCGGATTTGTTGCGTTTAGCGGCCGGTTTATTCCAGGGGTCAGAACCCTTATTTCAATTCCGTGTGGGATTGCGAAGATGAATGTGTGGGTTTTTTGCCTGTATACGTTTTTGGCAATTACGCCAATTACATTTGTATATGTGTATCTAGGATTTGTCCTTGGGGAGAACTGGCAAGAGGTTGGAACCATTTTAGAACCATATGTATTGCCGATTGGAATTGGTATGCTCTTATTGTTTGTTCTCTACGTGTGGCTGAAACGAAGAAAAAGAAAAACAGAAACACCAACGGCTTAATCAATGGGTGGAGATAAAAAGTCACCTGTTGACAATCCGGGGTCTGTTGATTATGATATAAGTAATCTAAATATTCTTAATCCCACCAAAGGGGAGTAGCGTCCGGTTTTTACCGGAAACAAAGTCGTCATTACATGGAACCTCATTCCATCGGCTTTGTTGGCATGATTATTTACATATCACATGTCTAGCAAGACCTTTGCCATTACAGGCAAAGGTCTTTTTTGCATTCATAAGCCTTTGTCTGTTGTGGGACAATAGATAAAAAATAAGGAGGAATGATGATGGATGCAGCAATTATTTTAGAGTACGGGTGGGTTCTTCTCGTATTGATTGGATTAGAAGGGATTTTAGCAGCTGATAATGCGCTGGTTATGGCTGTGATGGTCAAACACCTTCCTGAAAAACAAAGAAAAAAGGCATTGTTTTACGGACTTGCGGGAGCATTTGTCATGCGATTTGGTTCTCTTTTTCTTATTTCGTTTTTAGTAGATGTGTGGCAAGTTCAAGCCATTGGCGCAATTTATCTTCTATATATTTCGATTCACCATATTTTAAAATCGCACGTATTTAAGAAAAAGGAAGCAGACACAAACATGAAACAAAGCGGCTTTTGGGCAACCGTCGTGAAAGTTGAGCTTGCTGACATTGCATTTGCAGTAGATTCTATTTTAGCAGCTGTTGCATTAGCTGTGACTCTGCCAGCAACAAACCTTCCACAAATTGGCGGGCTTGATGGCGGTCAATTTATTGTCATTCTATTGGGCGGTATCATTGGTCTAGTGATCATGAGGTTTGCGGCGACTGTATTTGTGAAACTGCTTAAAACGAGACCAAGCCTAGAAACAGCAGCATTTGTCATTGTCGGATGGGTTGGCGTGAAGCTGACGCTCTATACACTTTCTCATCCAGCCATTGGGATCGTGTCCTCTCATTTCATTCATTCAACATTATGGAAAGTCATTTTCTGGACGGTTCTTCTCGCAATTGCAGCATTTGGTTGGTTTTTATCAAGTCCATCAAGAAAAGGCGGCCAGCAAAACGAGGAAAAACAAGAGATGCGGCTGGAAGAGTAGGTTTTTTGAAAGAAATATCATTTCATTTTCATAACACGTATATTACAAAAAAGGGGGGGATACCCCCTTATTTCTTTGCTTTTAAACGAAACGTTGTAAAGTAGATAAAGAAATACATGTCACAATTGAGTAACAGGAAATGAATTCCTCATTTCTTCCTTTGCGCTTCCCTCATAAATTAGCTATCATAAATGAGTAATATAGGGAGAACTGAGGTGAAACCATTGCTTAGCCTTTTGTTTAAAAAGGGAAAGAAAAAGCAAACATTAGAGCAGTCGGCAATCAACATCCAACAGGGTGATACCGAGCTGCAAAATGCATTAATCGAGCAATACAAACCATTTGTCGCTAAGACGGTTTCATCCGTTTGTAAACGATATATAGATGAAAAAGATGATGAATTCAGCGTAGGCTTAATTGCCTTTAATGAAGCGATAGAAAAATACTCTGCCGAAAAAGGCAACTCACTCCTTGCATTTGCGGAGTTAATTATTAAAAGAAAAGTAATCGACTATATTCGAAAAGAAGCAAGAAACGCGCCAACGGTTCAAATGGACCTTCAAGAAAGTGAGAATGGCGAGTACTCGCAAAGCATGATTGAAGCAGAGCTTTCTGCAAATGAATATAGGCGTTTAATTGAACAAGAACATAGAAGAGAAGAGATTGAACATTTTAAAGAACGATTGAAAGTATATGGTCTTACGTTTCAAGAACTGCTTGAGCATTCACCAAAGCATGCGGATGCGAGACAAAATGCCATTAAAGTGGCCCATACACTCGTTAAGCACGATGAACTGAGAACCATTTTATTTCAGAAAAAACAATTGCCAGTCAAACAGCTGGAAAAGCTAGTGGAAGTCAGCCGCAAAACGATTGAGAGAAATAGAAAATATATTATTGCGATGGCGATCATTATGACAGGTGATTATGTGTATTTGAAAGATTACCTTAAAGGGGTGCTTAATTCATGAGAAGAGGCATTATAGTAGAGAAAAACAAAAAATATGTCACACTGCTGACCCCTGATGGACAATTTCTGCGGACAAAGTATGAACAGCAAGACTATGAAATCGGTCAAGAAGTGACGTTTCCGAATGAATCACGTCTCGAAAGAAAAAGAGCCGGTTTTTTTGACCTGCTTCGTTTACGTCCGTTAAATGCAGGAATTCTATCAATTGCAGCAATTATTGTCGTGATCTTCACTATGATGCCATCTTTCTCAAGTCAAAAAGCATATGCATATATGACGATTGACATTAACCCAAGTTTTGAGCTGAAACTCGATCACAATTATCAAGTGATCGGTGTCACTCCGCTGAATAAAGATGCGAAGCAAGTACTGGCCAGTATGAAAGATTTAGAAAAAAACGACATGACCAAAGTCGTGCAGGAAATCATCGATGATTGTGATAAAAAAGGATACGTGAACCACTCTAAAAGCATTTATATTTCAACTGTTTATGAAAACAAGCAGGATCATACATACAAAACAAACGTAAAAAGTAAAATCAGCACCATCTCGGGGGAATATCAAAAGCGCAATTATAAGCTGGAAACTGTGGAAGGTGACCTGGAAACAAGAGAAAAGGCACAAAAAGCAGGCATATCAACAGGAACTTATATTAGAAATCAAGAAATGCAAGACAACGAACAAGAGGACGTTAAAAAAGAAGATGAAGATCCAGCAGATGACGAGGTTGTCAAAGAAGAAGAGCCGAAAAATGCTGATGAAGATCAAAAAGACGAAGACAAAAAAGAAGATATAAAGACAGACGGTAGCGATGAGATGCAGCCGGATAAAGAGGCTCCAGAAGGCGAAGACAAAGAGCAGAAGGAAGTTGAGAGGGAAGAGCAAGGAGCTGTTCAAAAGCCTCACCAAACAAGCCCTAATCATGAAAATAAAGAGAAAAAGGGAAAAGAAGAAAAGGACCGCCCTTTTGAAAAAGACAAAGAGCAAAAAAAAAATCACTCGACTGATCCTGATGAAAAAAGACATCCAAATGGCACATCACGTGGTGATGCTGAAAAGCATGTAAAAAAAAACGACAGTGGTCAGAATCGTCCGTACGTCGAACGTAACAGAAATGACGTCAAACAAAAAGGGAAAAATACACCGCATTCATACCGTGAAAACCGGGATGAGCCTACATATGAACAGTAAAAAAACGCCAGAATAGATCCGGCGTATTTCACCATGTCTTTATTTAGTTGAATGGCCCATTTGAGATTGCGCCTGCTGTACGAGTCTTTTTGTCATCTCGCCGCCAACAGAACCGTTTGAACGTGCGACTGTATCTGAACCGAGAGTCACGCCAAATTCTTGAGCGATCTCGTATTTAAATTGATCTAATGCTTGTTCTACTCCAGGAACAAGAAGTTGATTTCGATTTGCCATCACAGATTCCTCCTTTCACCTCATGTTTGTTGCGCCTTCTTATTTTGAAAAAAACAGCCTGCAATTATGCTGGCAATTGCTGCACAAAAAAGCCGAGGTGATGAAGGTCACCTCGGGCTCAGTTTTAAGCCTTTTTCAGCTGAAGCGTATTAAACATCATTTCTTGCGCTGTGCTTTGCAAGTGAGAAGTGAAAACGGAGAAAACTGTGGAACTGATAATGCCTTTAATCAATTGCCATTGCGGCTTCGTCAATTCTGTAAACTCTTCGTGGAGCTTGTCCGTCTGCTCTTCTGTCATTTCTCGTAAATTCGTTTCCTTTAATGGAAAATGTGTATGGTGATAAATAAAATCAAGGACGTGCGCATATGCTTCATAAAAACGGATGGGGCTGATAATATCATCCGTTCGATCTGTGATCGTATTAAATAAGGCAGATAAGATCATACGAATAGAATCAAAATCAAATACTGATTTTAAATCCCGGACAATTAATAAAATAACGACCTGATCAATGGAGTACTTCTTGCCAAGCTCTGGATGGCCGATCATATCTTTAATATCGCGCTTGATCCAGTTTTGAATGGCTGTCGATTTAAGAGAAGTCAGCTCACACAAGTTGCCAAGCTCAACGATTTCGTTCGTTGAAAGCCCGTGCTCTGATTTTTGCTTCCGCCGTTCGAGTTTTTCAAAAAACGAAGGGATTTTTAATTCATCATATTCATGTTCCTTATCGCTTTTTACAGATAAATTCAAAAGCTGAAGCGGAGTCAGATCTCCCTCGCCTTTTAGAGAATACAGAAGTCTCGTCATGTCAATTCTCGTTAATTTAAAAGTCACCATGTTCCACCTCATTTGTACGTCAAAAACGTGATTATTGATCTAATTCAACATCATAATCTCTTTTTAATGAAAATGCAAAATAAACTAAAATAGGACCGCTGCGTCACAATTTGTTCACTTTTTAGCGGATGCAAGTAGCGTAATCATTGAAATGACGAGGTTTGAGCCAGTATGATAAACATAGAAAACGATTCCTTTTTCCTTGCAATTTGAGACGTTTATTTTTATAATTTTATTAATAAGTTCAAATGAACTTAATATGACAGCGGAGGTTATGTATGGGTAAAAGAATATTTCTGTTTATATTAACGAACATTCTTGTTATCACTACGATTGGTATTGTCCTATCGGTTATTAGTGCAGCAACTGGTGTTGGTTCTTATATAGGAGCAGACGGAAGACTTAATATCCTTTATCTTCTTGTATTCAGTGCAGTTGTTGGTTTTGTAGGCTCGTTTATGTCACTAGCGATGTCTCGCTGGATGGCAAAAATGATGATGGGTGTGCGTGTGTTAAATCCAGAAAAGGATTCTTTAACATATGATGAGCAGCAGCTTGTTGACCGCGTTCACAGACTATCAAGAGCAGCAGGCCTTTCTAAAATGCCTGAGGTCGGTATTTACCAATCATCTGAAGTAAATGCTTTTGCGACAGGTCCTTCTAAGAGTAGATCGCTTGTTGCCGTATCAACTGGATTGCTTCATGAAATGGATGATGCAGCAGTTGAAGGGGTTATCGCTCACGAAGTCGCTCACGTAGCGAACGGTGACATGGTTACAATGACGTTACTTCAAGGAATCGTCAACACGTTTGTTGTCTTCCTTTCAAGAATTGCGGCATGGATCGCAAGTCGTTTCGTTCCACGTGAAGAGCTTGTCCCGGTTGTTCACTTTATCGCTGTGATCGTCTTCCAAATTATTTTCTCTATCTTAGGAAGCCTTGTCGTGTTTGCATATTCTAGACATCGTGAATTCCATGCAGACCGCGGCGGTGCGGACCTTGCAGGAAAAGATAAAATGATTCATGCGCTTCGTTCACTAGAGGCGTATACATCAAGAATTAAAGATGATGATCAAGCAGCTGTTGCTACACTGAAAATCAGTGGTAAAAGAAAAGCTTCTCTTTTCTCAACACACCCTGATTTAAACGAAAGAATTAGAAGACTAGAAGCAAAATAAGAAAGATCAAAAGACATTCTGCGTAAGGATGTCTTTTTCTTTTTGATGAAAAAGTAAATAAAGCACAAAATACCTTTAAAATCTTCTCTCTTTTCATTAAAATGATAAAGTATTCGAAAAGAAAGATAAAAGAAGGAATAACCATGAATCCAATGAAAAAACTAATTGACCGGCTGTCGGCTTTTCAGCTGATTGCCCTTTACTATTTTCTTGCTGTGACCGTGTCGTTCATTCTACTCAGTCTGCCAGTGGCTCACCAAGAAGGAGTCAAATGGACATTTATTGATGCGCTCTTTACAGCTGTGAGTGCTGTTAGTGTCACGGGTCTGACTGTTGTCGATACGTCACAAACATTTAGTGTGACCGGGATGTGGATCCTTGCATTTGTTTTGCAAATCGGGGGTATCGGCATTATGACACTTGGTACATTCGTCTGGCTGGTTATGCGAAAAAGGATCGGCATTAAAGAAAGAAAATTAATTATGGCAGACCAAAACCAGAGCAACTTATCAGGAATTGTGAAACTCATGAAGCAGGTCTTATATTTAATCTTGCTGATTGAGTTTGTAGGCGGTCTGATTTTAAGTATGTATTTTCTAAAGTATTACGATGTGCAAGGCGCTTTTTTACACGGATTTTTCTCTAGTATCAGTGCAACAACTAATGGAGGCTTTGATATTACAGGGAATTCGTTAATTCCTTATAAAGATGACTATTTCGTACAATTTATCACGATGCTGCTCATCATTTTTGGCGCTATTGGCTTTCCAGTACTTGTCGAAGTGAAGGATTATTTATTCAATCAAGACCGAAAACATGCATCGTTTTCATTGTTTACGAAAATTACAACGATTACGTTTGGTCTCCTTGTTGTCGTTGGGGCAATTGGGATTTATGCACTTGAAGCCCGGTTTACTTTTCTAGGGAAGAGCTGGCATGAAATCTTGTTTTATTCTTTGTTTCAATCAACAGCCACCAGAAGTGGCGGGCTTTCGACATTAGATATTACGCAATTGACAGAGCCGACACTGTTATTTTTATGTTTGCTGATGTTTATCGGGGCATCTCCAAGCTCGGTAGGGGGCGGAATTCGGACAACTACGTTTGCCCTTAATTTACTTGCTTTGTTTCACTTTGCGAGAGGAAATAAGTCCATTAAAATCTTTAAAAGAGAGCTTCATCAAGCGGATATTAATAAATCCCTCATGGTGACGATGATGGCCTTTATTTTAGTGTTTGGTGCTACGTTTCTGTTAACTTTATCAGACCATCATACACTTCTTGAAACTTTATTTGAAGTTTGTTCTGCCTTTGGAACAACGGGACTGTCGCTCGGAATTACGTCTGACTTGTCGGTATTTGGTAAGTGTATTATTATGGTGGTCATGTTTATAGGACGGATTGGAATTCCAAGCTTCTTGTATTTAATTGGTCGCCGGGAAAGTGAAGCGAATTATCATTATCCGAAAGAGCGTGTGATCATCGGCTAACCAGCATTTCTACTGAATGCTGGTTTTTTTATTTCCATTATATAACTGGCTAAATCACAAGGGATGTTCGCAATCTATAGGTAAGAGGTGAAAGAGACGTGCTGGATGTGTTATGGAAAGCAATTGTAATGCTGCTCGTTGGTACCTTGCTGCTGAGAATAGCAGGACCTAAATCCATTAGTCAATTAACGGTTCAACAGACAGTCATCATGATTTCAATTGGATCGATTATTATCCAACCCTTCATTGAGCATAATTTACTTGAAACCATTTATGCGGCCGCCATTTTTATTGTGGCGCTTGTGATTATGGAAAAGCTGTCGATCCAATTTGATTTTTTTGAAAAGTTGGTTTCAGGGAAGTCTGTGGTGATTTTAGAGGATGGAGAAATGCTTGATCACAAGCTGAAAAAAACGCGGCTGACAAGGGACCAATTCAAAATGCGCTTAAAGCAGCAGGGCATCACAGACATCAGCAGTCTCAAAAAAGCAACGCTAGAAGCGAATGGGCAAATTGGATATGAGTTAAAGCCTGAGGAAAAACCAGTGACAGTCAAACAAATGAAAGAGCTGTTTGATCAATTGAGCGAAGAACTAAACATGTTAAAAAGGAATGATGACAAATGAAAAGAAAAACAGCAAAAAATGAAGCACTCACGAATAATATGACGCCTACAGAAAGCATGGCACACGATCAAGGACAAACACAATTTGACGAGCAATCAGAAGACCGCCAGGCGAACCGAAATTCTCATCAAGGTAAACAGGGGGGGAGCATCTCGTGACTAAAAAACATGTGAAAAGTAAAGATATGAAAGACCATAAAAAACCGATGAACCCCGATATCTTGCAAGAGGAATTTGGCAGCGAGTTGGGAGATATAAACAGCAGTAAATGGATTGATACTTTAATGAAGCCTAAAAAAAACGATGAATGTCATACTGAACAGAAAAACAAAAAATAAATAGAAAAAAACGATCCTGAGAGATCGTTTTTTCTATTTAATATAACTGTTTTGTCTGCCAGTAATGGTTCGCATCAGACTGGTCATTTTGAGCTCGATGACTGGTTGTGCAACATTTTTAACAAATGTACTAGATAGGGTAAAGGTTAAGAGGATCGTAAGTAGCAATAGAATCAATACACTTGCCGTATTTAGAGCCCAATCATCAAACCAAGTCGTTCTTAAAAGCTTAATCACAAAGCCATGAAGTAAATAGACATATAGCGTTCTTGTGCCCCATTTGGTAAAGAAGAACCGGCGTGTTGGGACTAATGCAAAGAAACTAAAGGTAGCAGCAAATGCAAGTAAATACCATACCATTCGTTTCATAGCTGCAATGAGTCCTTCATCTCCAAGAGAAGCGTAAGACTGTGACCCAAATAAAAAGGAATAATCGAATTCATAAAAATAGCAAAACATGAACACGGCCATTAGTACAAGAAGTGCAGTCAGTTTCCCTTTGCTTGTTCGGATAAATTCAAAGTGCTGCTTTTTTAAATAAAAGCCAGCTAAAAACATCGGCAAAAAGACAAATGTACGAGATAGGCTGAGTGTATCGCTAATGCTGTCCACGTAACCGACAAGTAACGCCATCGATAAACTGACGATCATTGCCCAGTGGAATGGCAGTTTTGAAAAAGGAATAAGTAGTAAGTTCCAAAAGAATAAACTGATTAAAAACCATAAAGACCATTGCGGATCAATCGGATTTAAGTTAGAGATGCTTTGATCCTGTAAGAAATAATAATACACAGAATAGATGACCTGAAAAATCAAATATGGGATGATCAGCTTAACTGCGACTTTTTTCATAAAACCTGGTTTTCTAAAACCTTTGGCAAAGAAGCCAGACACCAATATAAAAGCGGGCATATGGAATGTATAAATAAATTTATATAAGTAGAGTATCCAGTCATTATCATGTATGAATGACCGTAACAAATGACCAAAAACAACTAGAAAAATCAGAAGAAATTTTGCATTATCAAAATAACTGTCTCTCGTGGACGTCATAACATCACCTTTCCTGCTTCATTTCGAACATAAACGTTCTAAGTGCACTGTTCCCTCATTTGCCCCATTTTAAAATACAAATTGGCTCATTTCGCTATTTGATGTGAAATTGTAGAGCGGTTGTAAAAGAAGCGTAAGAAAAGAGAATCGTTATACAATCGTGTCATCCAAATGAAACAAATGAAGCAAGCCTCGTGTAAAAAGTTCTCTTTTTTTATGAGTCGAATGAAGGAACAATGAAAATCTTGTAGAAATATTGTAGAGGAATGAGGCTGGAAAAGGAGTGTAAGAGAATGACTGAAACGCTCGATGGTGCGAAAAATATCAGAAAATTAGAAAAAGAAAACGAATATTTGCGAAATGAATTGATTCAGCACAAAATGCTGTTAAATAAGACGTTAGATGCCATTTTTATATTTGATCAGCACCTCAACATTATCCAAGCCAATGAAGCGACATGCAGGCTTGTACAAACACCGAAAGAAGACCTCCTCAATAAATCCGTTCTAGATTTCCTATACGGCATCCCGAAAAACAAAATTGACTGCTCACTTGAGATTTTTTTTCGAAAAGGAACTTTAAAAAGAGAGATCTCTATTCAACTAGAAAATGGAGAGACAAAATATATTGAATTTGCAGCAGAGCACGACGTGGTGAATCAACAATATATTGTCGTCATGCGTGATATTTCTTCAAAGAAAATATTAGAGCGAGAACGCTCGATGAATGAGCAGCTGTTTAAAGATTTATTTGATCGAGCGATTGACGGTATGGTCATTTTTGATCAGGATGGTTGTATGATTGACGCCAATCACTCTTTTTGCCAGAGCTTTGAACTTCAAAAAACAGATTTAACAGATCGCTACTTAAATGAATTTGTTGAAGAAGAAAATCTTCCAGCGCTCCAGCAGCTCTTAACTTCATTGAAAGAAACAGGGAAAGCAAAGGGAGAACTTCCTGTTACCCTTCAATCTGGGCAGCACAAATTATTCGAACTGACCATCACATCCAATGTGATGAGTGGTTTTTACATGTCCATCATGCGTGATATTACAGAAAAAAGATTAATGGAAGAAAAGCTGCTAAAAAGTGAAGAACGTTTTAGAGAAATATTCGAAAATGCGATGGATGCCATCATCATTTGGGCGGATGATGGAGAAATTGTCAGGGCAAATGAATCAGCCTGCCGAATTTTCGAATTACCGATGCATCAGCTGATTGGCAAGAAACTCATGGATTTTCTAGTCAAATCTGATCGCAGATACCGGCCGACAAGAAGACGGTATATAAGGAATCTTGAAATCAGAGAAGAACTCCTCTTTAGAATGGCGAATGGTCAATTCAAAGAGCTTGAGTTCACCTCTAAGCATGCGGTATTAGAAGGACAGCACTTAACCATTTTACGGAATGTCAGTGACAGAAAGCGAATGGAAGAGGAGCTGCGAGAAAGTGAGCTCAAATTCCGTAAAGTATTTAATGGCTCTATGGATGGCATTGTTCTTTTCGATAATCAATACCGGATTATTGATGTGAATCCTTCCGCAAGTGAACTGCTTGGCCTCAAAGATGATCACTTAACGGAAATGAACCTTTTTCATATCCTTGCGCCATATCAAATTGAAAATTTGGCGCAGCCAGCTCAGGCGATGTCATTAGATGAGATGGACAATGAAGTTCCATTTGTGCTGAATCATCCAGATCAACGTATTTTGGAGTTTTCTTTTAAACGAAATATTATTCATAACATGAATTTGGCCATCTTTAGAGATGTGACTGAGCGCAAGGAATTAGAGGAGCGAGTAAGAAAATCGGATACGCTTCATGTTGTCGGAGAGCTTGCCGCTGGAATTGCCCATGAAATTAGAAATCCAATGACGGCTTTAAAAGGCTTCATTCAGCTGCTCAAAGGAAACATTGAAGGGGAGTATTCGCTCTATTTTAATGTCATCACATCAGAGCTAAAAAGAATCGAATCCATCATTACAGAATTTCTGATTTTAGCAAAACCGCAGGCCATCATCTATGAAGAAAAAAATGTCGTGCAAATTGTCAAAGACACGATGGATCTTCTTCACGCACAGGCCAATCTTGGCAATGTGCAAATGCACTTAAATGTGCTGGATGATATTCCGCTCATCTACTGTGAACAAAATCAATTGAAGCAAGTCTTTATTAACATTTTAAAAAATGCGATTGAAGTAATGCCTCAGAAAGGAAATGTTTACGTGAGCATTCAAAGGAAGGGGGAGGAGCACATTGTGATTTCTCTTCGTGATGAAGGCTGCGGCATGACAGAGGATAAACTAAAGCGTCTCGGAGAACCATTTTATACAACAAAAGAAAGAGGAACTGGACTTGGGTTAATGGTTAGTTATAAAATTATTGAAGAGCATCAAGGAACCATTGAAGTAGAGAGTGAAGAAGGAGTCGGAACAGTGTTCCATCTCACGCTTCCACTCCGGCAGCAGAAACAAGAAGGGGAGCTTTAATGTGTATTATACAGTCTATACCGCACCAATCGGGGCATTATACATACTAGAGAAAGATGGAGCCATCATTGAAGTGAAGTTTGATGATGAATCGTTTTTGGTCAAAAAGCAGAGAGACCGTTTTAAACAAGAAGACACGCCTGTATTAAAAGAAGCGAAAAAACAGCTGGATGAATATTTTAAGGGCGATCGGAAAGTGTTCGATCTCCCGCTCAAGCAAGCAGGCTCTCCGTTTCAAGAGCAAGTGTGGGAGGCACTTTCTACTATTCCGTATGGTGAATCAAAAAGCTATGCTGATATTGCAGAAGCGATCGGCAATCCAAAGGCTGTCAGAGCCATTGGACAAGCTAATAGACGCAATGCATTGCCTATTTTTATCCCGTGTCACCGGGTCATTGGAAAAGACAGGACTCTGACTGGTTATGCAGGGACGAAGACAGGGATGAAAGCGATCCTGTTAGAATTAGAAGGCATCCCATTTGTTCAAAAATAAATGAATTGACCTGTTCCAAATGTTTAGCGAGCGACATATCCTTTTATTAAGCTAAAAAAGTTGGTCTAGGGAAAAAGGAGGCTGCTAACATGTTATGGGGCAAAAAAGATAAAATGTACGCCGTCACATCACTATTTGTCAAAATGAACGTGTTGACAGAAGAGCAGAAAAAAGAAATATTAGCAAAAACGAACGAAACAAAAAAGCGCGGTGCTCTTAAATGATAAGAACCCCGCGCTTTTGTTTGATTAAAGTGACACGCTTTCGGTGAATAGTGCATCAATCTCTTCTGTATAGTTGGAAGTGATAATGCCTTTTTCTGTAATGATTCCGGAAATGAGGTGATGAGGAGTGACATCAAAGGCAGGGTTAAATACCTGCACGTCAGGAGGCGCAATTTGGATGCCGTTTAATTCCTTTACTTCCTGCGGGTCGCGTTCTTCAATCGGAATATCTGACCCATCCTGAGTTGACACATCAAAGGTCGAAAGAGGCGCTGCCACAAAAAATGGAATTTGAAAGTGTTTAGCTAAAATAGCCAGACTTAACGTTCCAATTTTATTTGCTGTATCACCGTTTCTAGCGATTCGATCTGCACCAACAATAACGGCAGAAATTTGTTTTTCTTTCATCGTATGGGCTGCCATATTATCCGTGATAAGCGTCACATCTACGCCGCCCTGCATCAATTCCCATGTCGTCAGACGAGCGCCTTGAAGGACAGGACGTGTTTCACATGCGTAAATGTGAAGATCGAGGTTTTTCTTTTTCGCTAAATAAAAGGGTGCAAGCGCTGTTCCGTACCGGCTTGTGGCAATGGAGCCTGCGTTGCAAATGGTCATAATTCGATCACCAGATTTAAAGAGCTGAAGAGCATTTTGACCGATTTGCCGGCATGTTTCTTCATCTTCGATTTGAATTTGAATGGCTTCATGGACAAGATCAGTTTTGGCTGCATTCACCGAAGCAGCACGCTCAATGCGCTGATAAAGCCGGTCTAATGCCCAGGCAAGGTTCACAGCGGTTGGACGAGCACTGTTTAAATATTCTTTCAGGCGAGCGACTTCTCGCTTAAAGAGATCAATGTCTTCTGTATCAATCTCTTGTGCACTGAGTGCGAGCCCAAAAGCCGCTGTAATGCCAATAGCAGGTGCTCCGCGTACTTTTAGCGTCACAATGGCATCATACACATCTTCTTTTGTATATAAATGCTCAAACACGGTTTCAGCGGGTAATTTTTGCTGATTCAAAATGTTGATACGGTTTTCTTCCCATTCGACGGAACGGGGAACTTCAAATTCTTTAGACAAAACTCGTCACTCCTTTACAGTTTGCTGGAATAATGCGACGAGGTCAGACGCTGTTTCCACTGCTTGATATTGTTTGATCAATGTTTTTCCTAGTGTAAGTGCTGCTTTTTTCTGCTGAAGCCTTCTAGAATGTGATGGAATCGCATCGAGATCAGCCGCATGCGCAAGACCGATGGTTCGGCGAACAAGCTCACAGCCAGCAAAGCCGGTGGCTTCTTTTAAAATACGGTCAAAGGTTGTTTCTAAAAAGCTGTCCGATACACTAAACGCTTCAATACTGTCTTCTTTCCATGCTTTTGTGAACACTTCTTTGAATGTTGCCCACACATTGACGACATGATCAAAAAGGTGCTGCTGATCCTGCTCATTCTCATGAGATAAAGCATTGATGAACAGATTGGCAATAAAGTGACCGATATCGAATCCGAAAGGACCGTAAAAAGCGAACTCTGGATCAATGATTTTCGTTTCCGTTTCGTTTGCAAAAATACTGCCTGTATGAAGATCTCCATGTACCAGTGTTTCAGCAGAGGTTAAGAAGATCCGTTTCAATTCGGCTGCTTTTGCTTGCAGTTCAAGATCAGCCCATAGTGCTTGTGCCTCTTCTCTTAATTCCTCTTCGAAGTCATTCGTTTCGCTGTCAAAGAAAGGATCTGTGAAGACGAGTTTCTCTGTAATGTCACAAAGATCAGGGTTCGTAAACTGCTTCACGAATTGCTTTTTGATTTTAGGATTCGTGGCAAAGTCAGATGTGTAAAATAGTGTTTTGCCTAAAAATTCTCCGACATGATCTGATAAGTACGGGTATTGTTTTCCGGCAATTAGCCCTTTTCTGACGATTTCAAGGTGTGATAGATCTTCCATTGCCGTCACTGCAAGAGCTGTATCCGAATAATAGACGGCTGGTACGAGATGTGGTGCATACTCTGATTGCTTGATGAGTGCAGCACTTTCAATTCTTGCGCGGTCTAATGTCAGCGGCCAGCTTTCTCCAACGACCTTTGCATAAGGAAGAGCCTGCTTGATAATCAGTCCTTTTGCTTGTTTGTGATCATAAATATGAAAGACGTAATTTAAATTTCCGTCGCCAATTTCAGTGCAGGTCAAATGACTGCTCTCTTGAATCAATCCAAGTCTAATGGCTAATGCAACTGCCGAACTCTCTGTTAATTCTTCATATGATGCCGTAAGTGTAACCAATTGCTTCCCCTCCAAATCATATAAAAAAGCCTCTTTCTCCTGAGAGAAAGAGGCTTGATGGCGTGTATGCTCGAAGCCTCTCTTATCTCTCAGCACATACGTCTGATGGAATTAGCACCGTGCCCTATAAGACAATGAATTGTCTTGGCGCTGTTCTTGCTGCGCCCCACTTCACAGTGGTATTAACGGTCGGTTGCTGTTGGGGTCAAAAGGCCAAATCCCTCGCCCAACTCTCGATAAGAGAAATCAATATGTAATTGTTTCATGTCTACTTGCATTTCTTAATTCTAGATATTATCAGAGCTGCAGTTCACATGTCAATCTTTTTTCAAAATTGCTTTACAATTCATAAAACAATCCATTACAGTGATTGTATTGTCATGTAACTTGAATAGAAGGTGAAAAAATGGAATTCCAGCAATCGGATGTATTGAAACATTTACCGAAACAATTTTTTGCGTCGCTTGTACAAAAAGTACAGAAAAAAGTGCAGGAAGGGGCAGATGTGATTAATTTAGGTCAAGGAAATCCTGATCAGCCCACTCCTCCACATATTGTGAAAGCGATGCAGGAAGCAGTAGCAAAACCTGAAAATCATCAATACTCCTCATTCCGCGGGACAGCAAAACTAAAAAAGGCCGCAGCTGCTTTTTATGAAAGAGAATATGGCGTCACGCTTGACCCAAAGACAGAGATTGCCATCTTATTTGGAGGGAAAGCGGGACTAGTCGAATTGCCGCAATGCCTACTGAATCCAGGTGATACGCTGCTTGTTCCAGATCCAGGATATCCTGATTACTGGTCAGGCGCTGTGCTTGCCGGAGCTCGCATGGTCACAATGCCTCTTCTTGAACAAAATGATTTTTTACCTGACTACCACCAACTGTCAGAAGAGGATAAGAATCAAGCAAAATTGATGTACTTAAATTACCCAAATAATCCGACTGGTGCGACTGCAACCCGGACATTTTTTGAAGATACTGTTGCGTTTGCGAGTGAAAATAAGATGTGTGTAGTCCATGATTTTGCATATGGTGGCATAGGATTTGACGGCGAAAAGCCCCTCAGTTTCCTGCAAATAGACGGAGCAAAAGAGACAGGTATTGAAATCTATACATTGTCCAAAACGTATAATATGGCTGGCTGGAGAGTCGGTTTTGCAGCAGGGAATGCCTCTGTTATCGAAGCCATTGAGCTTTATCAGGATCACCTGTTTGTGTCACTGTTTAAAGCAACTCAAGATGCAGCAGCAGAAGCACTTTTAAGCGATCAAACGTGCGTCCAAGTACAAAATGATCGGTACGAAAAAAGACGAAACACTTGGATTGCTGCATGCAAAGAGATTGGCTGGGACGTCAGTGCGCCAAAGGGCTCGTTTTTTGCTTGGTTAAAGGTGCCTGAAGGGTATACATCTGAAACTTTTTCTGATGTATTATTAGAAAAAGCACATGTTGTTGTTGCACCGGGGAATGGCTTTGGTGCTCATGGTGAAGGCTACGTCAGAGTCGGTCTTTTAACAAGTGAGGAGCGGCTAAAGGAAGCCGCTGATCGTATCGCTGCCTTGCAGTTATTTGAAAAAAAGCCATTGACAACGTAAAAAAATGGTGCGATAATTCAGGCAATATTTAAGAAAATTGAATATTCTTATCAAGAGTAGGCAGAGGGACTAGCCCAATGAAGCCCGGCAACCGACTTCCATGAAGCACGGTGCTAATTCTTGCAGCAAGCGCTGAGAGATAAGATTCGGATGAATGAGACGAAACCTCTTTAACGCGCTGATCAAGCACTTAAAGAGGTTTTTTTATTGACCATATACAGGACGCAATCGAAAGGGGATTCCTAGTGAGTGAACTACTGGCAACATACGTACTAACACATCGAGAGGATGAACAAATAGACCGAAAAGCAGAGCAGATCGCACTTGGGTTAACGGTCGGGTCATGGACGGACTTGCCGCAGCTCAAAAAGGAGCAGCTGAAAAAACATAAAGGCCGTGTGGTGAGCGTAAAAGAACAGTCCCCCGCAATTGGTGGTCTGTATCAATCAGAGGTGACCATTGCTTATCCTGAGGCGAACTTTTCAGCTGATATACCAGCGGTGTTGACGACGATTTTTGGAAAGCTTTCACTGGATGGGAAAGTAAAGCTCGTCGATATTGAATTTTCGGAAAGGTTTAAACGCTGTCTGCCAGGACCGGTATTTGGCATTGAGGGGATACGAAAGAAAGTAGGCGTGTTTGATCGGCCGCTATTGATGAGTATATTTAAAGGCGTAATCGGCCGTGATATGGAGGATTTAAAAGAACAGCTCCGCTTACAGGCTTTAGGTGGAGTAGACTTCATCAAAGATGATGAGATTTTATTTGAAAGCCCATTAGCGCCTTTTGAAGATCGAATCAAGGAAGGAAAAAAGATATTAAAAGAAACATATGAAGAGACAGGACATCGCACGCTTTATGCTGTTAATTTAACTGGTAGAACTTTTGATTTGAAAGATCGAGCAAGAAAGGCAGCCGAACTCGGGGCTGATGCGCTTTTATTCAACGTTTTTGCCTATGGACTTGATGTCATGCAAAGCTTGGCTGAAGACCCAGAGATCCCATTGCCGATCATGGCACATCCAGCAGTGAGCGGTGCAATGACATCCTCTCCAGACTATGGATTCTCGCATTCCCTTCTTTTAGGCAAATTAAATCGATATGCTGGCGCTGATTTAAGTCTTTTTCCCTCTCCTTATGGATCAGTCGCCCTTCCGAAAAAAGATGCCTTTGGCATTTTCGAAGCATGTGTGAAAGAGGATACAGTTCAACAAACATTTCCTGTTCCTTCAGCAGGCATTCACCCGGGAATGGTGCCGGTCTTAATCAAAGATTTTGGACTTGATCATGTCATTAATGCAGGCGGGGGAATTCACGGACATCCGCGGGGAGCAATTGGAGGAGGGAAAGCCTTTCGTTCGATCATTGATGCGGTGGTCAAAAAAGAGTCTATTGAAGAAAAAGCATCAACTTGTCAAGACTTACAAGCAGCACTTGATCTTTGGGGAAGGGTAGCAGAATAAATGAAAAAACCAATTGTCTGTTGTGATTTTGATGGCACGATTACGAAAAATGATAATATCATTCGCATCATGAAGCAGTTTGCTCCAAAAGAATGGACGAAATGGAAGGATGGTGTTCTAGCAAAAGAGATCACGATCCAAGAAGGCGTCGGACAGATGTTTCAGTTACTGACGAGTGATCAGAAAGAAGCCATTCGGTCATTTATTTTAGAGGATACAGAGATTCGTGAAGGATTTGAACAGTTTGTGGATGATGTCAAAAAAGCAGACATTCCTTTCTATGTGCTCAGCGGCGGTATGGACTTTTTTGTCTATCCCATCCTGGAAGGGATTGTCGAACAAGAGAATATTTATTGTAACCATGCATCATTTAAAGAAGACCATATTCAAATTGAATGGCCGCATGCCTGTGATTCAGAATGCCAAAATGGCTGTGGCTGCTGCAAGCCTTCCATTATTCGAGAGCTGACGCAGGAAGATGACTTTATTATTATGATTGGTGATTCAGTGACTGATATTGAGGCAGCGAAACATGCGGATCTCACGTTTGCGCGTGATTATTTACTGAACGAATGTAAAGAGCTAGGGCTCGTACATAAAGAGTATGAAACATTTGTTGATCTAAAAGCGCAATTTGATCAAATAAAGGAAGTGAAGGAATGGCAGACGAGAAGAGTAAACGCTGGAAGGAACTAGCAGACGTCAAACGTGAATTGGCACAAAGAGACTGGTTTTACGGAACGAGCGGCAATTTATCGATAAAAGTGTCGGATGATCCCATCACGTTTTTGGTGACGGCAAGTGGCAAAGATAAACGAAAAGAAACCGATGAAGATTTTGTTCTTGTTGATGCAGCAGGTCAGCCGGTTCATCCGAATCAGCCGCTCAGGCCATCAGCTGAAACACTGCTTCACACATACGTTTATGAGCGGACGAAAGCAGGATGTTGTCTTCACGTCCACACGATCGATAACAATGTCATTTCTGAGCTGTATGGCGATAAAGGAGAAATTCGTTTTAAAGGCAACGAAATCATTAAAGCGCTTGGTTATTGGGAAGAGGATGCAGAAGTCACTGTTCCTATTATTGAAAACCCAGCTCATATTCCGCACCTTGCAGAACAATTTGCAGTGCACCTGACGGACGATGCTGGTGCTGTACTCATTCGTAATCATGGCATCACCGTTTGGGGGAAAACCGCATTTGAAGCCAAACGAGTCTTAGAGGCTTATGAATTTTTATTTACCTATCATTTGAAAGTAGCGCTTTATCAAAAGCAGCTTGTTAAATAAAAAGGAGGAAAAACACATGGCGACTATTTACATTCATAATGAAGAGAACACGTTACTTGAGAACGAACAAGAGGTCCGAGCGTATTTAGAACAGCAAGGGGTCATTTATGAACATTGGGATATTGAAAAACTACCAAAACAGTTATCAGAAAAGTACGATTTAACAGATGATGAAAAGGAAGAAATTTTAACTGTGTTTCAAGAGGAAATAAAGAGTATTTCCGAGCGAAGAGGATACAAAGCGCAGGATGTGATTTCATTATCAGATGCGACCCCTAACCTTGATGAACTGCTTCAAAACTTTAAACGTGAACATCATCATACGGATGATGAAGTCAGATTTATCGTGAGCGGTCATGGAATCTTTGCCATTCAAGGCAAAGACGGCGTCTTTTTTGATGTGAGACTGAATCCAGGTGATTTAATTTCTGTGCCTCCAAATATTCGTCACTACTTTACACTTCAAGAAGATCGTCAAGTCGTCGCAGTTCGTATATTTGTCACAACTGAGGGCTGGGTGCCAATTTACGAAGAAGAAACGGTTTAATAGTGGGAGCTGATCATTTCGCATGAGGCGGAAGATCAGCTTTTTTTTAGGAAAATAGACATAAAATGAGAGAGAAAATAGTTGATTTTGGTCTTCTGCATAGGATAAAATTCTGTTTAATCAATGTGTCAGTCCTGTCCAATTTTGAAGTTTACCCCCAGAATTCATTGGGTAAAAGGTCTTTAGGCTGTAAAAAATTAAATAAAATAAGCATATTTAATTTAATTTACAAATAAAGTATAATTTTGGTGTCGGATCATTTAGAGCGTAGACAGACGAATTCATAGCGGGAGCTGAGATCATGAATATTTATGTACGGAAAGAACAGCTATTAATGTCAATTGATGAAAAGAGAAGACAAATGGTAGAAGCTGCTCAAGTAGAAGGCTATACAGGTGAGACGACAATTAAATATAGTCAAGAACTGGACAACCTGATGAATGAGTATCAGTATCTTCTTTTTCATGAACAACAATCTGTTGCTTCCTTTCATGATCTTGTATCACAAATGAGTCTCCTTTCTGTCAATCGTCCTTCTTATTGACATCAAAAAACCGGTCTTGCCATTAGCAAAACCGGCTGAATGTTTCAGCTATTAGTGTGCAGAAGGTAGCATGATGATCACGGTTGTTCCTTTATTCACTTCGCTCTCGATATCGATTGTCCCCCCATACATCGAAATGATCCGTTTACACACAACAAGCCCAAGACCTGTTCCTTTTTCCTTCGACGTAATAAAAGGGAGGAAGATATGTTTCAGCATCTCTTCTGGTATACCTTCACCTGTATCTTTCACTTTTATGATGACCTGTTCTTTTTCAGCCTCAATGACAATCTTCAAATGACCGCCATTTGGCATCGCTTCTAACGAGTTTTTCGCTACATTCAATACCACTTGTTTAATGTGATCCTTCGTGCAATACACGCCAACATCTTGAATGGTATTGATTTGCAAATCAACCTCGACATTATAAAGGTTCGCCTCAGAAAATACAATTGGCATGATCTCACTGACAATTTCTTTCACAGAATTATTTTGCCACTTTTCAGCCGTTGGTTTTCCTAGCACAAGAAACTCACTGACGATTTGGTTAATCCGTTTAATTTCTTCCTCGATGACAGAAAAATAAAGCTGATCCTCTTCTGAACGATACTTTTTTTGCAAAAGTTGAATAAACCCGCTAATGCCTGTTAATGGATTGCGAATTTCATGCGCTGTACTTGCCGCGAGTGTTCCAATGAGTTCAAGTTTTTGTGCTTCATTTTGGTGGCGTTCCTGCTGGGTTTGTCGTCTTAAAATGATATATTGGACGAGTGTGAATAAGATATTTAAGAGAATAAATGCACTGGATAAAGGAAACAGCATCACAGACAGTACTTCACTTGTTGTCGCACGCTGCGGAAAAACCTCCAGCTTCCAGCTGTTTTCATCTAAATATGTAGACACGGTGCTATCACTTTCAGATGCTGGCTGTGGACCACTTGTAAACACAACGTCTCCATTTTGATTCAGCATCTTAAAATGAAGCTCTGGGTTTAATACATTCATAATATTTCTTAAATAATCAATTTGAATCGCAGCGACTAGCACATCCGTGACTTCGTCGTTTTCATTCAAAACAGGGACACAAATGGAGAGAATCCGCTGCTTAGTAATGCGGCTTACATAGTTATCTGTGATGACGGTCTGTTTTGTGACTTGAATACGTTTAAAGTAATCTCTAAATGACAGGTTGATTTTTTCCTTTAATGGTGTGGTGCTGGCTGTGACATTTCCTTTTTGGTCTAGGAGATACAGGCCTGAAAAACGAGGTTCTTGTTTATAGATTTTCTCTAGGATGTTTTGTACTCTTTTCGTTTCAAGCGGCTGGTCAAATCCCATGGCAAGGGAAGTTAATCTTGCTTCTGTTTCACTGATTAAATAATTCATTTGGTTTTTGTGAATATTTAACATAAGTGTAGCGGTTTGTTTGTTTTTTACATCAATTTTCTCAGTTTCTTTTTCGTAGATAAAATAACTAATGATGAGGGTTGGAATCACGACCAAAATAAGGTAAAGCTTGATCTTCTTCCAAAACCCTTTCAGTATACTCATGATTCATCGCTCCAACGTATTACCTAATAGACTTATTATAGCATTGAACCTATCTTTATTACGATGACTTGTGAGATTTTTAAAAAATTAGGTGATTCGTTCTGGTCTCTTTTTCATGCTAAAAATGGTTCAACATGTTGACATTTTACTTATTGTTTATTAATGTCACATTAGTGGGTTGCATTTCATAAAGGATGATAAAAAATGGAAAATCATAATGTTGAGAAATCTTTGAAATTATTTATTGTACTATCACGTGCCTATCGCTCCATTAATCACCACATGAACAAACATATTGTGAAGCACGGTCTGAATCCGACTGAATTTGCTGTATTAGAATTGCTGTATCATAAAGGTGATCAGCCGCTTCAGCAAATAGGTGATAAGATCTTACTCGCAAGCGGAAGCATCACGTATGTGGTTGATAAATTGGAGAAAAAAGAACTCCTTAGCCGGAAAGCTTGTGCAGAAGACCGCAGGGTGACATTTGCACATATTACGGAGCAGGGAAGAGCGTTGCTTGATGACATCTTCCCAGATCATGCAAAAGAGATTCACGAGATGATCAGTGTGCTTAGTGAAGAGGAGAAGGATGCCTGCATCGATATGCTCAAACATGTAGGACTGCGTGCCAAGCATTTATATGACCATAAAGAATAAACAAAGGAAGCCGTTGGCTTCCTTTTTAGTATGTAGAGTAATCCTCGCATATGTGGTGTCAGTCCTACGCACCGATAAACGACAAGAGCTTTCAAACGCGCTCATAAGAAAGACAAAGGACTAAAATAAACATCATTTTAGCCCTTTGTCATGATCTGAAAGGAAGCTGCTGGCTTCCTATTTATTTTGCTTTTTTCTCAATTGGCAAAATAAGAACTTCGACGCGTCTGTTTTTACTTCTGCCTTCTGCGGTATCGTTAGATGCAATCGGTTTAAATTCACCGTAACCTTTTGTGCTAAAGTTCTCTTGGTCTAGGTTGCTGTTTTCAAGGAGAATATTTAAAAAGTTGACCGCACGAATGGCGCTTAAATACCAGTTGGATTCAAATTCAGAATTCCGAATCGGAACGTTATCTGTATGTCCGCTAATGACGATGTCACGAGCAGGGTTAATGACGAGCAGCTTGGATATTTCTTTGGCTAACGGAACATCCTGTGAGCGGATCACCGCTCGCCCAGAATCAAAAAAGATGCTGTCTTCAATTGTAATAAGCAGACCTTCATCCGTCAGCTTTGTTTCAAGCTTCGAACCAAGTTTTTTATCCGCAATGAATGAATCTACTTGCTTTTTAACCTTTGTTAATACCGCTTGGTCACGAGCTTTCGCTTTTGCTTCTTCTTCATCTTCTGCTGATTTTTTGGTTTGATTGCTGTTTTCTGTTTCCTCGGTGCTCTGCATGCTTGATTGGTCCATTACGCCAGTGCCGCCAGTAAAGACAACATTAAACGATTTAGCCATCTGTTCATATTTTGCCGCATCAATGGAGCTAGATGCAAACAGCACAATGAAGAGGGCGAGAAGAAGCGTAAGAAGATCGGCGTAAGGGATCAGCCAAGACTCATCTACATGGTCTTCATGATCATGTTTTTTACGTTTCCTAGCCATTCTGTTTTTCTCCTTCTTCAATGACAAGATTTGCACGTTCTTTTGCTGGTAAGTACATCAGAAGTTTTTGCTCAATGACCTTTGGAGACTGGCCTTCAAGGACAGAAAGAATCCCTTCAATCATAATGAGACGAAGCTTTACTTCTTCCTTTGATTTACGCTTCAGCTTGTTGGCAAATGGATGCCACAACACATACCCTGTAAAAATCCCAAGCAGTGTGGCGACGAAGGCAGCACTGATCGCATGTCCAAGTGCTTCAATGTCTCCCATGTTTGCAAGTGCGGCAATAAGTCCGACAACGGCACCAAGTACCCCTAGAGTCGGAGCGTATGTACCAGCTTGTGTAAAGATTAATGCGCCTGACTGATGTCTCTCCGACATGGCATCGACTTCTTCTGTTAAGACGTCACGAATAAATTCAGCACTTTGACCGTCAACCGCCATGCTTAAGCCGTTCTTTAGAAAATCGTCATCGACTTCCTCAAGATTTGCCTCTAATGCCAAAAGACCTTCACGACGAGCAATTTGTGCCCAGTTTGAAAATAAAGGAATCATCTCTTGTATCGTTGGAAGCTTGCTATCTTTGAAAATTTTGCCGAATAATTTTGGTGTTTTCTTAATTTCACTAGATGGGAAGGCAATGACAACAGCTGAAATTGTCCCAACCACAATGATCAATATAGCCGCCGGGTTGATAAGAGCGGTTAGACTCACACCTTTCAAAACCATACCGACACTCAGTGCAATAAATGCTAAAATAATACCAATTAACGATGTTTTGTCCATTATCTCACCAAATCCTTTAACTATCTTTTTCTATAGTTAATATCGGTGTCTTCTAGAAGGGTTTTAGTCAGAATATAAAATTAAGACAGTTTATGTGAAGAAATTTTGACGAAAGCGCTTTCTAGAAGCCGTAAAAAAAGAAACTCCCTCATATAAAAGGGAGTTTTCAACTTCATCTTTTTTGAGCTGTTTCATCTAAGAGCAATTCTTTTAATTTTTCTTCATGTATGATTTTGATCAAATCGTAGTTCCAATTGATCATGTGATCCATGTGTTCCACCTCTTTTTCTTTTATCGTAAAGGAAAAGAGGCGGGGGAGCGTCGGCGCTCAGATGGAATTTAGACACTGCCACATGATGGAGCTGAAGATCCTCCTTAGGATGTACTTAGCTCTTTTTCACAACAATTTCGTCATGTTCAACATCGACTGTAAATCCAGTAAGTTGTTCTTCTTCAAGCAAGATGTCCGTCATTTGATCCTCAATATGCTCTTGAATCGTTCTTCGTAACGGGCGAGCCCCAAATGCTGGATGATAACCAAGTTCAGCGATTTTTTCTTTCGCTTCGTTTGTGACGTGAACAGTTAGATTTTGTTCTTTTAACTGCTCTGACAAATCTTTGAGCAGAAGATCCACAATTTTGACTAAATCGTCTTTATCTAATGAATCAAACTGAATGATGCTGTCAAAACGGTTCAAGAATTCCGGTTTGAAATAAGCGCTCAGTGAATCAATCAATGATTGTTCTTCGATGGCTTCTTCTTGTTCAGACTGGAATCCGACTTTGACTGCTTTTTTATCTGTGCTGCCAGCGTTACTTGTCATAATGATGACTGTGTCTTTAAAGCTGACGGTTCTGCCTTGGCTGTCTGTTAGACGGCCATCTTCCATGATTTGAAGGAACATATGCTGGACATCAGGGTGCGCTTTTTCGATTTCATCGAGCAAAATGATGCTGTATGGTTTTCTGCGAACCTTTTCCGTGAGCTGGCCGGCTTCATCATGTCCAACGTAACCAGGAGGAGAACCGATGATTTTGGACACGGAGTGTTTCTCCATGTACTCACTCATATCTAAACGAATGATCGCTTCTTTTGAGCCAAATAATTCTTCCGCTAATGTTTTAGACAATTCGGTTTTCCCGACGCCTGTTGGCCCAACGAAAAGGAAGGAGCCAGTTGGTCTGTGTTTTGATTTTAAGCCGGCTCTGCTTCTTTTTACGGCTTTCGCCACTTTTTCAACCGCATGTTCCTGACCAATGACGCGGGCTTTTAAGCGCACATCAATTTCTTTCATTTTTGTTTGTTCGTCTGCTTGCAGTTTGCCGACAGGGATACCTGTTTTTTGTTCTACAATCGACTGAATGTCTTCAGCTGTGACGACATGTTCTTTGTCATTTGTTTTGTTTTGCAATCTCGATTCAATCGCTTCTTCTTCGTCTCGAAGTTTCGCTGCTTTTTCATATCGTTCTTCATTTAAAGCAGCTTGTTTTTCAGCGGCAATTTGCGCAAGACGGTTTGTTAATTCATCTTCACTTGCTGCATCAATGGAGAGATTCGCTTTTGAACCTGCTTCATCCATTAAATCAATGGCTTTATCCGGCAAGTGGCGGTCTTGAATATACCGCGAAGATAATTGAACACACGCTTTAATCGCTTCGTCAGAATAGGTGACGCCATGATAGGCTTCATACTTATCTTGAATGCCTTTTAATATCTCGAATGCTTCATCCTGTGTTGGCTCATCAACGATGACAGGCTGGAACCTGCGTTCAAGTGCAGCATCTTTTTCAATTTGACGATACTCTTTTAATGTTGTCGCACCTACTAGCTGCAGTTCCCCTCGAGCTAGAGCTGGTTTCAAAATGTTTCCGGCATCCATTGACCCTTCGGCAGAGCCTGCGCCTACAAGAAGATGAATTTCATCAACGAATAAGATGATATTTTTACGGCTTTGCAATTCTTTGATTAATTGCTTCATCCGTTCCTCAAATTGACCACGTACACCTGTGTTTGCCACAAGTGAAGAGACATCTAATAAATAAACTTGTTTGTTCTTTAATTTATTTGGTACATCTCCATTTGCAATTTTTAGTGCTAGTCCTTCGGCTATGGCCGTTTTACCAACACCAGGTTCACCAATGAGGACAGGATTGTTTTTATTTCTTCTATTTAAAATCTCAATGACTCTTGTGACTTCTTCATCACGGCCAATGACAGGATCGATTAAACCAGCATGTGCGCCATCCGTTAAGTTCCGGCCAAGCTCGTCTAGCAAGCCTTTTTGTTTAGGCCGCTCTTGGCTCGTCGCATGTCCTGCTTGCTCAGAGAAGAATGAGCTGCCTCCGAAAAGGTTAGGACCCATTTTCATTTTTGACTGTTCCATCAAAGAGGTATAGCAGTCTTCACATAAAACCATTTGGCTACGGGACGAATTTACTTGCATATTCAGGCGAATAGTTGCTTCATTCACTTGACAATGTTGACAACGCATGAGCCATGACCTCCTTAAAATAAAGTTTGACTTTATTTGACCAATGAATGTTAAATAAAATGGTCTGTTGTTTGACCATCTTTGACTATAGTATACTCTGACCTATTTTGACTTTCAACTGTTTTGCTCATAGCTGAATGAAAAATCCTTTTTTGCATTTAATCATGGTTTGTCCTTCTTTTCAAGGAACTTGTCTCATAGGATAAAAAAGAGACAATCGAAAGTGATGGGTGCGGAGGGGTCATATGAAACGTTCAAATGAATCCGCTTTTCAGCTTGCCTTTGTATATGTAGGAACAGTGGTTGGAGCTGGGTTTGCGACAGGAAAAGAAATCGTAGAATTTTTTGTTCGTTTTGGCTGGATTGGATTGATCGGGATTTTGATTAGCGGTGTTATTTTTACCGGCCTTGGCGCAAAAATGATGCTGATTTCCAAACGAATTGAAGCGGAGTCTTATCAAGATATGAATCGGTTTTTATTTGGATCTGCTGCGAGTCGATATATTAACATCGTCATGTTTTTTATATTACTAGGTGTTACGTCAGTGATGATTTCTGGAGCAGGCGCTATTTTTGAAGAACAACTTGGCATCTCAAAAGAATATGGTATTTTTTTAACGATTATTTTAAGTGTCATTGTCCTTTTTAAGGGTTCAAAAGGGTTATTTGGTGTCAATGTACTTGTCGTTCCAATGCTGATTTTCTTTTCGCTGATTGTGTTTCTAGACTCATTTGTGTTTAGTAGCGGTGAAAGCCACGTTCTGGGGCTGCAAATGGGAGAGGGCGAATGGATGTTGTCTGCGATTTCATATGGTGCATTTAATTTAGCGCTGTCTCAAGCCGTATTAGTGCCGGTCGCAAACGAAATGACATCCGAAGCCGTTATAAAAAAGGGAGCGGTGCTTGGGGGACTGATGTTGACACTCATTCTGCTCGCCTGCTTTTTATCCCTTTCTTCATTAGAAATGCTGGAGGCGTATGATATCCCGATGGCTCAAGTGGTGTATCAAGTCGCAAACTCCATTCATCTCATCTATTTATTCGTGATCTTCGGTGAAGTCTTTACATCCGTTATAGGGAATTTATACGGTCTCGAAAGACAAGTGAGGGCGTATATCCGATTGAACAGTACGTATACGATATCCTTTATTCTTCTTTGCTGTTATGTGATCAGTAAAATTGGATACGGCACACTCATTTCAACGGTTTACCCTGTTTTTGGCTATGTCAGTATCTTTTTTATCCTCTTCCTTTGTCTGAAAAAAGTGCCTGCATCAGGTGATAAGTAAAGAAGGGATAGCTTGTACACCAATTATGTGGTACACTATCCTCTGTGAAAATTGAACAAAAATCCGTGAAAACGGGAGAGGTTCTAGCAAAACCCTCTATAAAAAACTAAGGACTTGCCGTATCCTTGGATGTGGCATTTTTTATTTTTTATGGCTGGGACACCTCATACACATGTAAAGGTGTCTTTTCTTTTGAGAAAATAGGGGTTTTCATGAACCTTTCAGATGCAGCTTTGTGCGGTGGTACGGGTCTGGAAAAGGAGGAAAAGGAAAAATGAAAAATGAAAAAGCGGTCGTTGTCTTTAGCGGGGGACAGGACAGTACGACATGTTTGCTATGGGCACTTCAACAATTTAAAGAGGTTGAAACGGTAACCTTTCATTATAATCAGCGTCATCAAGAAGAAATTGATGTCGCCAAAAGAATTGCTGACAAGCTAGGTGTGAAAAATCATCTATTAGATATGTCTCTTTTAAATCAGCTTGCACCAAATGCCTTAACAAGAGATGACATTGATATTGAAGAAAAAGAAGGAGAACTGCCTTCCACATTTGTTCCCGGGAGAAACTTAGTTTTCTTATCCTTTGCATCCATTCTTGCGTATCAAATCGGAGCACGTCATATTATCACGGGTGTGTGCGAGACAGACTTTAGCGGCTACCCAGATTGCCGAGATGAGTTTGTGAAATCTTGTAACGTCACGGTGAATTTGGCAATGGAAAAACCATTTGTCATCCATACGCCGCTCATGTGGCTGAATAAAGCTGAAACGTGGAAGCTGGCTGATGAACTGAATGCGCTAGATTTTGTGAAAAATGAAACGCTCACTTGCTATAATGGCATCATTTCTGATGGCTGCGGGGAATGTCCTGCATGTAAGCTTCGGAAAAATGGCTATGACACGTATATGAAAATGAAGGAGGCAAACTAAATGCTTTCTCAAATTTATCCACAAACGGATCATCCATTTTCGTTTGAATTAAATAAAGATATGCATCTATCGGCAGCACACTTTATCCCGAGAGAAGATGCTGGCGCCTGCAGCCGTGTACATGGTCATACGTATACGATCAATATGACGATTGCAGGAGATCATTTAGATGAGTCAGGTTTCCTTGTGAATTTCAGCACGCTAAAAAAACTCATTCATGGACAGTACGACCATACACTGCTCAATGACCATGAAGAATTCTCATCGAATGATCCATATGCGATGCCAACCACTGAGGTTGTCGCAAAGACTGTGTATGATAAAGTGGCCGCATATTTAACGACTTTAGCGAACAAACCAGTATGTGTTCAAGTTTTTGTCAGAGAGACACCAACAAGCTACTGCATTTATCGTCCGAAACGAGTTGAGCTCAATGACTAAAGCGATTCCTGTGTTAGAAATCTTTGGTCCAACCATTCAAGGAGAAGGAATGGTCATTGGACAAAAAACCATGTTTGTCAGAACGGCTGGCTGTGACTACTCTTGCAGCTGGTGTGATTCATCTTTTACATGGGATGGATCAGCTAAGCATGATATTCAGTGGCTTCAGGCAGAGGACATTGTAAAAGAGCTGAAGAGAATAGGTGGAAAGGCATTTTCTCATGTCACCATTTCAGGTGGGAATCCTGCGCTTTTGAAACAAATGGAATCACTTATTGATTTATTGCATGAAGAAGGAATTGATACGGCGCTTGAAACGCAGGGTACGATGTATCAAGATTGGTTTTTGAAGATAGATGATTTAACCATTTCTCCAAAACCACCAAGTTCAAATATGAAAACAGATTTTACGAAACTAACGCGTATCATAGATGAATTGAAAAATGGAAACAGATTGCATCATGCAAGCCTGAAGGTCGTCATCTTTGATGATCTTGATCTAGCCTATGCAAAGGATGTCCATGCGAAATACCCAGAACTTCCTTTTTATTTGCAGGTGGGAAATGATGATACAACAACAGCTGATGATGCGTACCTATTGACGCACTTATTAAAAAAATACGAAATGCTTGTAGATCAAGTAGCGCAAGACCCTGATTTGAATCGTGTGAGAGTCTTACCACAACTGCACACGCTATTGTGGGGAAATAAACGAGGCGTATAGAAAGGAAGAGAGACAAAATGACGACAAGAAAACCAGAAGAATTAGAAGGTGTCACTTTACTAGGAAACCAGGGGACCAATTACTTGTTTGACTATGCACCACAAGTGCTTGAAACGTTCCCGAATAAACATACGAATAGAGATTATTTTGTGAAATTCAACTGCCCAGAATTCACATCACTTTGCCCGCAAACAGGGCAGCCAGATTTTGCGACCGTGTATATCAGCTACATCCCAAATGAAATCATGGTCGAAAGTAAATCATTAAAATTATATTTGTTCAGCTTCCGTAACCACGGTGACTTCCATGAGGATTGTATGAATATTATCATGAACGACCTCATTGAATTAATGGACCCAAGATATATCGAAGTATGGGGCAAATTTACACCAAGAGGCGGTATTTCAATTGATCCGTATACGAACTACGGAAAACCTGGGACAAAGTATGAAGAGATGGCATCGTATCGTATGATGAATCACGATATGTATCCAGAAACGATTGATAATCGCTAATAAATAAAAAAAGACATGCGGATGACATGTCTTTTTTTATGGAATAGATCATGATGGCGCATAAAAAAAGAGAAGAGTCATGTCACTCTTCTCATACCAATAGGAATAGAACTTGCTAGGACGGCTGGGGGCTACCAGCTCGTATGTATAGTATACACGACAGAACGTATGTTTGTAAAGGTGTATCATGCTTTTATTCTTCATATATTTACTTTAAGATAAAATTGAAACGAGCGAATGAAAATGGGGGCGTTTGTGTTGGCAAACAAAGAAGACAAAACAGAGAAGCTGCTGATGGAATTAAGGGAAGAGCTTCAGATGCTTGAACATCAAAACAAAGAACGATATAAATGGAGTGCCTCCACATTACTTGGAGTGATCGCCCTTTTAATTGATAAAGGCGTGATAACACCTGAAGAAGTTGATATGTACAAAACAAAAGCGGAAATGCAAACCTTTCACGCGCAAAAAGACTGACGCCTTCATCAAATGATGTAAGAGAAAATAAGAAAAAGACATAATAAATTGATGATTCAATTTATTATGTCTTTATTTCTGCAATTCTTTTTCATCGTATTAAACGAGCTTATACATTAATACATCATCCCAGTATTCATGATCATTTATTTTAAATTCATTGATTTTACGCCCTTCTTCTAAAAAGCCCATCTTTTTATACAAAGAAATAGCTTTTTGGTTTGTGGAGAAAACGGCTAAACTAACCTTTTCAATTGAAGGGTTCTTTTCTGCCCAATTTAATAATGCTGTTAGTAACATTTCCCCTATGCCTAAACCTCTATAGCTCTTATCAACCATCAAGCCGAAAGAACCAACGTGAGAAGTTCTTTTTCTATTTGATGATTGTTCAAAGGCTATCCATCCAATGACTTGATCGCCAGTTTCGGCAACTATGTACGTCTCATTTTCGTTTTCTATTCTTTTCTGTATCCATTCCTTGTGTTCTAACAAGGTTTTTTTGTATTCTTCCGGCGTTGTCAGTAAATAATCTGACTCAGCAATCACTGATTTTTGAATTTCTAAAGTAGTTTCAGCATCTTCTATTTTTCCAAAACGTACAATGATATCATTTGAATGTTGCATATTAGTTTCTCCTATCTAGAGCTAATATTGCATCAGATCACTTTTTTTACATAAAACATAAAAAGTAAGGTATTGTGATCAGCTCTGCTTCGTATATCCTTATGTAACGGTAGGCTGAATTGAGGATTGCAAATTAATGTACGGAGTCTTTGATGATTTTATAGTTTTTATGATTAACGACTGTTAGTGAATCCAGTTCTAAATCTCTATAGTTGTCCATAATGGTGACATCCACAATAACAGAGTTTTCATTCACTTTTTCAACTACACCTGTTAAACCATTTCTAAATTCGATCACATTCCCAATTTTTGCAATCTTCAACCGATCCCTCTCCTTTAAAAACAGATTTCATTCCCTATTAAAAAGTATTTTGCAATATTTTCATACCAATGTAAAGGATAAAGACGTTTTTCTTTCGTTTTCGTTGTACGCTTTGAAAACGAATGGTATATTTAATATTTGATCAAGGCTGAAAAGGAGCGATTTTTTTGACTGAAGAACACATCAACACAATACTAGAATCATTACGGAATGGTACTGAAAAACAAGTGACCATTCAAAAGGATGATTTTTTAACATTTCGTTCTGTAT
The DNA here is from genome assembly GCF_038627835.1 of Bacillus sp. FSL M7-0307. Lineage (NCBI taxonomy): Bacteria > Bacillati > Bacillota > Bacilli > Caryophanales > Bacillaceae > Bacillus > Bacillus sp. FSL M7-0307. The sequence continues at coordinate 1,309,570 of NZ_CP152023.1, forward strand.
TGGTCAATCAAGATGATTTTAAACATTTTCGCGGAATCGCCAAGCATGGTGGAGATGTTATTTTTGAATATCTTAAAGAAGCAAGAAGCTAAAGCTTTTTCTCATTCATGAGAAAAAGCTTTTTATTTTGGTTCTTTTGTCACACTTCAAACCAGCTTGATACATATGAAAAGAAAATGTAATAACCCATAATCAGGAGCATAAGGATGATTATAGGCTAAAAAGAGACTATATTAAACGCTTACATTACCAGTTCATGCGTATTTCAACTAGGACATGCCATTTAATGACGGAATTTGGACAGGCATGAAAATCTTTGTGCGTGAAAATAGAAGAAGCTCTTGTTAGAGTGGACAAGTATCTTACAGCCTACATTGATTAAAGGAGGAATGAGGCGAATGATCAAAATTCATACAGCTCTTTTTGCCATCCTTATGCTCATCTCAGCGATCAAGATGGACAATATACAAGAGCAAGAAGGCACATTAAGTCAGAAACTTGAACAAGCACCTGTAAAGCATCAGCTTTCATATATAGATCAAGATGAAAAGCATACTGTGATCCCAGCGTTTTCAGAGGAGAAACATCAGCCGAAAGTGAAAATGCTAAGCACGTCAACAGAGGAGAAGGCATCAAAACCGAAGCCGAAGCCGAAGCAAAAGGAAACGGCAAAGCCAGCAAGCTCAAGAAATCAATCACACTATTCTAATGAAGAAATGGACTTGCTTTCTCGGTTGGTACATGCCGAAGCAAAAGGTGAATCTTACGCCGGGAAAAAAGCTGTAGCAAGCGTCGTCTTAAACCGCGTGGAACACCGCTCTTTTCCTGACAGTGTCAGAGGCGTGATTTATCAGCGAAATGCCTTCCAGCCAGTATCAAATGGAAGTATCAATGATAAGGCAGACCAGGATTCCGTAAAAGCAGTGAAGCAGGTTGTCAAAGAAGATGACAGAACAACAAAGGCGATTTATTTTTATAATCCAAAAACGGCGACAGATAACTGGATTCGTTCTCGTAAAATTGTAGAACGCATTGGCCGTCATGTGTTTGCAGTGTAAAGAAAAGCAGCGATCAATCAGTCGCTGTTTTTTTGTCTTCAATTATTAAAATATTTTCAGGACTTGTCTCATAGAATGTGAAAAGAATTTGCTTTTAGACAAGGGGAGGCTACATGAATCGATTTGTAAAAGGGGTCATTCTGCTATCTGTCGCAGCTTTCATTGCTGAGTGTATCGAGTTTTTAGTCAATATGATTTTAGCGAGAGAGCTTGGAGAACATGGAATGGGTTTATATATGAGCATCCTTCCCATCATCATGCTTGTGCTTGTGATCGCCAGCTTAGAGCTGCCAGTCTCCATTTCTAAATTCATTGCAGAATCGCATGAGCGGCTTCATAAAAGTATGCTTCGCCATGCATTTAAAATGACGCTTGTGGTGACATGCACAACAACGGCAATAGCAGCCATTGTACTGCCTTTCATTCCTGTATTTCAATCGTATCATCCGCTGATGAAGGGCCTGGTTCTGTCACTCATTCCAATCATCGCTTTTACTTCCATTGCACGCGGCTATTTTATGGGCAAGCAGCAAATGGGCAGAATTGCTCTAGCCAATATGCTGAAAAAAACGATCCAGCTTATCTGTTTGTTTTTGTTTTTTCATTGGTATTCGTTTGATATTGAAACAGCGGTGCTTATCGCGATTGGTGTGATTGTTGCAAGTGATCTCGTCGTCTTTATCTATTTATATTCCCAATACGTCATGGCGAAAAATGCTGTGAATGTCAGAGCGGTTGAGTTAAGAGGAATTGACGTCAGAAAACGTTTGTTAGCAGTCTCCATTCCGACAACAGGTATGCGTATCTTTCATGCCATTGCCAATGCGATTGAACCGTTTTTAATCAAAGGAGCCCTCGTTGCAGCGGGCATTTCTGGTACGCTTGCTGTTGATCATTACGGAATGCTTGCTGGCGTAGCGATGTCGATCGGTTTTTTTCCGGCGTTTATCGCTCATTCCATTATGATTGTGATGATTCCGAATGTATCAGAAGCCTATGCCTTGGGGCAGTATGATCTCGTGAAAAAACGTGTCAGACAAGCGATTCTCATTACGTTTGGATATGGGGTGCCAGCCGTGATGATCATGTATTATTTCGCTTATCCGCTCACGCAGCTCTTTTTTGACTCACCTCAAGCAGCCGTCTATTTACAGCTGCTATGGCCTTACTTCTTATGCCACCTGTTCGTGATGCCGTTTCAAGCGTGCTTAATTGGTATGGGTCTTATTAAAGATGTGTTCCTACATAATATATGGGTGCACGTGGTGTCGTTCTCTATGGTGTATTTCCTAGGATCCATCGAATCCTTAAATATGATGGGCGTTATCTTAGGAATGAACACGGGGATGCTGCTATTAACGGCTTTGCATTATGCGACGATTTGCAAGGAACTCGGCGTCTCCATGTTTCTTACATTGAAAAAAGCTTGAATGTCATGTGCAGCTAGCGGGCAAGCTATAGGAAAATCAGGAAGGAAGATGCTGATGAATCGTAAATATCTACCCGCCAGTCTTCTCATGATGACCCTTCTTTTATTTCTGATGAACATAGAGGCTGAAGCAAAAGAGCCTGTCATGGCGCCGAGGATAGAAGCTCCTACATTAACAGGTGAAACGCAGGTGATCCCGGTGAAAGGGAAGCGGACCATTCTGCATTTTTGGACAACGTGGTGCCCATCCTGCAAAATGGAGCTTCCAGCCTTTGAACAGATTGTGAAAGAAAATCAAAGTGATGTAGACATACTGACTGTTAATTTACTTGGTGCTGAGCAAAGCAAGCATGCTGTTGCCCAATTTGTGAAAGACAGAAAGTTTACATTTCCGATCGTTCTCGATGAGCACGGCGAAATGATGAAGAAATACCAAATCATGACGATCCCGACGACTTTTTTCATCAATGAAAAGGGTGAAGTGGTCAAAAACCATGTAGGTCCGCTGACGAAAAAACAAATCAAAGAGTGGACTAATTCTTAGAACACAAGCTTTCTGTAAAGAACCAATGGTCGATCCGTTGGTTCTTTTTTGTGTTCAATTACCTTTCAGATGAATAAAATGTGCTCAGAAAGAGGAAGAAATGTCGGGTGCTAATAATGATAATTATTATCAAAAAGAAATTATAATAATTATTAATTGAAAATTGATCAGAACCTGTTATAATGAGTTACAGACCTATAAAAAGCTTGAAATAGCAGAAAATATAGATGATAAACGGAACGGGCAACGATTGATAATGTGGAAATCATTATCAATTAGAGAGGAGAAAGTAATCATGAATGAGAATACAGCACTTTATCAAACGACAGATCAAAAGGGATCTAACTCGCTCTTTCATAAATGGGCACAGCACGGAGAATTAATCGCAGCAGGTATTTCGGGGATTCTCATCTTGATTGGATGGTTTCTAAAGGATGAAACGATGTGGAGTATTCCTCTTTTCATTCTTGCTTTTGTTATTGGTGGTTTTGCAAAGGCAAAGGAAGGAATTGAAGAAACCATTTCATCCAAGACATTAAATGTAGAACTTTTAATGATATTTGCTGCGATAGGCTCAGCGATCATTGGCTACTGGGCAGAGGGCGCCATTTTAATTTTTATTTTTTCGCTCAGCGGTGCGCTAGAAACGTATACGTCAAATAAAAGTAAAAAAGACTTAACGGCCTTAATGAGGATCGCTCCAGATGAAGCCACTTTAATTGAAGAAGATGGCACCACCATCCAAATCGCTGCTTCTTCACTTACGCCAGGCGACCGTATTTTAATCAAAGCGGGCGAACGAATTGCAGCAGATGGTGTGATCATGAGCGGAAGAACAAGTGTAGACGAATCTGCCTTAACGGGTGAATCGGTGCCTCAGGAAAAAGGGCAAGGGGAAGATGTGTTTGCAGGAACAGTGAATTTAAATGGTTCATTAACAGTAGAAGTAACAAAACATAATGAAGAAACACTTTTTCATAAAATCATTAAGCTTGTGGAATCTGCACAAGAAAGTGTATCGCCAAGCCAAGCATTTATTGAAAAATTTGAAGGTGCATATGTAAAAGGTGTGCTCATCACTGTGGCGATTTTAATGTTCCTGCCTCATTTTGTACTTGGCTGGAGCATGAGTGAAACGTTTTACCGTGCGATGGTGTTTATGGTGGTTGCCTCGCCTTGTGCACTTGTTGCCTCAATTATGCCAGCAGCTCTTTCACTCATCTCAAACGGTGCAAGAAACGGTATGCTTGTAAAAGGAAGTGTCTTTTTAGAAAAACTGGGCACAAGTACGATGATTGCATTTGATAAAACGGGTACGATTACAAGTGGAAAACCAGCTGTTGAAAAAGTGGTCTTGGCAAAAGGGCAGGATGAATCGACCTTTTATCAAACGCTCTATCAAATTGAAAGTCAGTCAAACCATCCATTAGCTAAAGCCATTTCTGATATGGCAAAAGAGCATCATACAGGGCGGTCAGCCCACGTAACCATTGAAGAAACATCAGGTTTTGGTGTGGAAGCACAATTAAATGAGGACACATGGCGGATTGGGAAGAAAGATTTTGCCGGAAAAGCTTCAATGGATCGTGACATTGAAGAGAATGGTGATGTTCTTTCATCCAAAGGATATACAGTTGTCTATGTTCAAAAAAATCAAGAAGTTGTCGGCTGTCTCGGTTTGAAGGATCAAATCAGACCTGAAGCCAAAAAAATGATTCAGGAGCTGAATGATTTAGGCATCCAAACCGTCATGCTCACAGGGGATCAGCAAAAAACAGCTGAAGCGATTGCAGAGGAAGCAGGCATCCAAACCGTTGTCGCTGAATGTCTTCCAGATGAAAAGGTACATGAAGTCAATCAACTGAAAAAACAAGGTGATTCGATCATTATGGTCGGAGATGGAATCAATGATGCACCTGCACTCGCCACAGCAGATGTTGGCGTCGCAATGGGCGGAGGCACAGATGTTGCTTTAGAAACAGCAGATCTCATTTTAATGAAAAATAACTTAAACAATCTGACAAAGATGATCCGTCTTTCAAGAAAGATGAACCGAATCATTAAACAAAACATCATCTTTTCATTAACTGTTATTTGTTTGTTAATCTGTGCGAATTTCTTACAAGTTCTTGATTTACCTTTTGGTGTCATTGGACATGAAGGCAGTACGATTTTGGTTATTTTAAACGGACTTCGTTTGCTTCGTGCTTCTTAAGCAAATCACAAAAGCGCACTGGCTTTAGGTCAGTGTGCTTTTGTGCGAAATACAGTGAAAACTGATACAATAGATCAGTAGTCAAACGTGTGAGGAGGATCACGATGAATCGAATGAAAAACTTGTCTTCTTGGCTTAAGAAAAAAGACATTCAAGGTGCATTTATACATACAAAGGAGAATGTATTCTATCTATCTGGATACTTCACAGAGCCGCATGAAAGAGTGATGGGGCTGTTTGTTTTTCAGGAAGCAGATCCATTTTTCATTTTGCCTAAGATGGAAGTTGAGCAAGCAAAAAATGCGGGATGGGCTGGAGATCTCATTGGATATGAAGACCATGAAAACCCCTTTGATTTCATACAAAAGGCACTAGAAAAACGAGGAGTAAAAGCGACTCGCCTAGCGATTGAAAAAGAATCCATTCCTTTGCAAAGAGCAGAGCAGCTTCAAGCTATCACTGGGGCAGAAACATTCGTCCGGGCAGAAGATGTGCTCAATCAGCTAAGACTAATTAAAGACGAAGCTGAAATTGAAACATTGAAAAAAGCTGCTCAATTGGCAGACGAAGGCGTCAAAATTGGGGTTCATGCTTTAAAAGAAGGGGTGACGGAAACCGAAGTTCTTGCTGTCATCGAATATGAACTGAAGAAAAAAGGCATTCAGGGCATGTCCTTTTCAACCATGGTACTATTCGGAGAAAAATCAGGAGAACCTCATGGAAATCCGGGACAGGCAGCCTTGAAAAAAGGCGATTTTGTTTTATTTGACCTTGGCGTGATTGTGGATGGCTATTGTTCAGATATTACAAGAACCTTCATCTATCAAGAAGCGTCTGAACAACAAAAGGATATTTACAACACCGTCTTGAAAGCCGAATTGGCAGCACTTGATATGAGCCAGCCGGGTGTGAGAATTGGTGACCTTGACTTAAAAGCAAGAGGGCTGATCGCAGAAGCAGGATATGGCGAATACTTCCCGCACCGTCTAGGGCATGGACTCGGGGTTTCTGTTCATGAGTTCCCTTCTATGAGTCAAGCAAATGATGACCTTCTAAAAGAAGGGATGGTCTATACAATCGAGCCTGGTATTTATGTACCAGGAGTCGGCGGGGTTAGAATTGAAGACGATGTTCTCATTACAAAAGATGGCCCAGTCACCTTGACCAATTATCCAAAAGAGTTGACGATCATCAAGTAATGAAAAAATCACGATGAACGTCCAAGTATTGGGAGCGTCATCGTGATTTTTTTGTCACTCTTTGCGATCCTTATCAACAAAAAAATCATCAATTGATTGAAACGGCTTGATTTTATGTTCTTTTCCTAAAGGATGTAGTGCGAATCGAGCAGAAAACAAAATAGTCAAACATAATATGATCCATATGATAATACCCATCTTGAATTCCCCTTTCCACCCAGTGATTTGTTCAGCTCACATACATCTTAAAGTATGAAACGCTTACCATATCAAGAGAAAGTAGGAGAAAAAATGCCTAACATAAGGGATATTGCGAAAAGAGCGGGTGTATCTGTTACCACCGTATCACGAGTGATGAATGATCATCCTTATGTCAAAGAAGAAAAGCGAGAGCGCGTACTTAGTGCGATGAAAGAGCTCAAATATACACGGAATATTCAGGCAGTGCATTTAGCAAAGGGCTATTCCAATATGCTTGGAATTGTGCTTCCGACAATTGATCACTCCTATTTCAGCGGAATTGTCACAGGGATTGCAGAGAAAGCACAGGAGCGCGGAATGCATTTTGCCTTGTTTCAAACAGGATATGACCCATTAAAGGAAAAAGAAGCATTAATGAGCTTAAAAGAGCAGCGTGTGGATGGTTTAATCTTTTGCTCAAATGCGTTAAGTGATCGAGACATTTTAAAGTGGCAGGAATCTGGTCCTATTATTTTTTGTCATCCTACTCCGCATGATACATGTTCATCGGTATCGATTGCGCATGATCAGGCTTTTAAGGAAGGGCTTGAACACTTAGCGGCATGCGGTCATGAGCGAATCGCAATCGTTCTTGCTAGAACAGAAGGGGAGAATAGCCAAGTTCGCATTCAGACTTATCAAGAAATGATGCGGTCGCTTGGGCAGGACATTGATGAGGAATGGATCATTGAAGGAAAACTGACCATTTTTGATGGCAAGCAATTATTTACAGAATGGAAAGAGATGAAAAATCGTCCGACAGCCTTACTGATTACAAACGATGATGTCTCAGCAGGTTTTTTACTAGAAGCACAGCGTCACCAAATAAACGTTGGAGAATCACCAGCCATACTTGGCTTTCAAAACGATCAATTGAGTGAAGCATTGGGGATTTCTAGTATAGACATTCCCCTCAAACAAATGGGGCAGGAAGCATTTGACTTGTTCAATCGAGCGTTACAAGGAGAGGCACCAGAAAAAAGGGTGCTGTCATATCGACTCGTTGAGCGCACAACGACTATTTTAAAAAACAATCGTTGACGCACGTTTCATCTGTTTTGTACGATAAGAAGGATTGAATAAGAAGGAGGTGGGGATGTTCATGGAATCCTTCACCGTTGATAAAGCGTTAAATAATAATGTCATCATCGCAAAACACCCTTCTTTAGGCGAAGTGGTCCTGATTGATAAAGGGATCGGCTTTGGGAAAAAATCGGGTGACGTTCTCGATCAAGCGGCATTTGAGAAAATGTTTGTGTTAAAGAACACAAAAGAGCAAACAGAATACAAACAATTGCTGCACCACATTAATGAGGACATGATTGAGCTTGCCAATGACGTCATTTATCATATACGAGAAAAAATGGGGCATCGCTTAAATGAGCATATTCACATTGCTCTGACAGATCATATTGCCTTTAGTTTTAAGCGAGTTAAGCAAGGCTATGATATCACCAATCCTTTTATGCTTGAAACGAAATCCTTATACCCGAAAGAATACGAGGTCGCAAAGGAAGTCGTGGAACTGATAAATGCGCGACCAGATGTTGAAACAAAGCTGCCCGAAGGAGAGATTGGGTTTATTGCGCTCCACATTCACTCTGCTTTAACGAACCGGCCTTTATCCGAGGTCAACCGTCATTCGCAGCTCATGACACAAATGGTCCAAGTCATAGAAGATGCATTTCATATGAAAGTAGATAGAGAAAGTATTCATTATTTACGCTTACTGCGCCATATTACGTTTTCGATTGAGCGTATTAAACGGGAAGAATCATTAGAGGAGCCAGAAAAGTTGCTTCATCTATTGAAAAATGAATATCCTTTATGCTACAATACTGCTTGGAAAATGATCAAAATTTTGCAACATGCATTGAAAAAGCCTGTACAAGATGCTGAAGCTGTCTATTTGACACTTCACCTGTACAGATTGACGAATAAAATTTCATAGTTTCCTTGAAACGTGTAACTGATTCGATCAGGCATGAGTGACTTAAGGTAAATACAGGATAAGATCCTGTTATTTGCGCAACCTTATATCACCATGCCTTTTTTGTGTTCTGAAAGTGAAATGTAAACGGTTAATTATGAAATGTACGTCAATATGTGATTGAAATGTATGTTGTAAGCGAAAACAAAAGGAGGTTCAACCAGTGTTTAAATCACTTTTTGGTGTGTTGCAAAAAATTGGACGAGCACTTATGCTTCCAGTTGCGATCCTTCCTGCTGCTGGTATTTTACTAGCACTCGGAAATGCGATGCAAAATCCGCAGTTGATTGATGTCGCTCAATTTTTAAGCAATGATACAATTCAGCTTGTTGCTAGTGTTATGGAGAATGCGGGGAATATTGTCTTCTCGAATCTTCCACTCCTATTTGCTGTAGGGGTTGCCATCGGTCTTGCCAATGGAGACGGTGTGGCAGGGATTGCCGCGATCATCGGTTACCTTGTCATGAACGTGACGATGAGTGCCGTATTAATGGCCAACGGTTCTATTCCATCCGATTCAGTCAAATTGGCTAAGTTCTTTAAGGAAAGTCATCCAGCATATGTGAATATGCTCGGCATACCGACCTTGTCTACCGGCGTTTTTGGCGGAATTATTGTCGGGGTATTAGCGGCTTATATGTTTAATAAATTTTACAAAATTGAGCTCCCGCAATATCTTGGCTTCTTTGCTGGTAAGCGTTTTGTTCCAATCGTTACGTCGATTTCAGCACTTATTTTAGGGCTTTTGATGCTCGTCATTTGGCCGCCAATCCAAGGTGCATTGAACTCATTTTCAACAGGACTGCTTGCAGCGAATGAGCCGCTGGCTGCCTTTGTATTCGGTGTCATTGAACGCTCATTAATTCCGTTTGGTCTACACCACATATTCTACGCACCATTCTGGTATGAATTTTTTAGCTATAAGAGCTTATCAGGAGATATTATCCGTGGTGACCAGCGTATTTTCATGGCGCAAATCAAAGATGGTGTTCAGCTGACAGCTGGGACATTCATGACAGGGAAATATCCGTTCATGATGTTTGGACTTCCAGCAGCAGCACTTGCGATTTACCATGAAGCCAAACCTAAGAATAAAAAGCTTGTAGCAGGAATTATGGGATCAGCGGCCCTTACTTCTTTCCTAACAGGGATCACTGAACCGCTTGAATTCTCATTCTTGTTTGTTGCACCGATATTATTTGCGATTCACTGTGTATTTGCTGGATTATCCTTTATGATAATGGATATTCTAAACGTGAAAATCGGGATGACCTTCTCAGGAGGGTTAATCGACTTCTTCCTATTTGGTATCCTGCCGAATAGAACCGCTTGGTGGCTTGTCATTCCAGTCGGTCTCGTACTGGCTGTCATTTACTACTTCGGATTCAGATTTGCGATTCGCAAGTTTAATCTGAAAACGCCAGGACGCGAAGATGAAGCAGCTGACGGTGCAAGCAGCGCTCAATCTGGAAAAGGCGATGACTTACCTTATGAAATTCTTGAAGCAATGGGTGACCAAGAAAACATTAAACACCTAGATGCTTGTATTACGCGTTTACGTGTCACTGTAAATGATCAGAAAAAAGTGGATAAAGACCGCTTGAAAAAGCTTGGCGCTTCAGGTGTCCTTGAAGTAGGGAATAACATTCAGGCCATCTTTGGTCCACGCTCTGATAATTTAAAAACACAAATGCAAGACATTATTGCAGGGCGCACACCTCGACCAGCGAAAGACCCTTCTGCAAAAGAAGAAGTTAGCCAGCAGGTTGAAGAAGTCATTGCAAAGCCGCTTCAAAACGAACAAGGGGAAGAAATGTTTGCTTCACCAATTACAGGGGAGCTTCATCCAATTACAGATGTGCCAGATCAAGTATTCTCAGGGAAAATGATGGGTGACGGTTTTGCTATCTTGCCAAAAGAGGGAACAGTGGTTTCACCAGTAAGAGGAAAAATCTTAAATGTGTTCCCAACAAAACACGCCATCGGCCTCCAGTCTGATGGTGGACTTGAAATCTTGATTCACTTCGGGATTGATACAGTCAGCCTCAAAGGAGAAGGATTTGAAGCATTTGTACAAGAGGGAGATCAAGTAGAAATCGGTCAAAAACTTTTAGAGGTTGATATTGATAAAATTAAGTCAGAAGTACCATCTTTAATGACACCAATTGTATTTACAAACTTAAGTGAAGGACAATTTATTGACCTTCAAGAATCCGGTGAAATCAAAGCTGGCCAAGAAAACATCATGAAAATTTCAAAATAATTTTCATAACTGCCGTTCTTGTTAGATGACAAGCTCGGCAGTATGATATAATATTGTGGATGTATGAAATGTATAAAAAGGAGATTGATAAAAATGGCTCAACAAACATTCAAAGTAACTGCAGATTCTGGAATTCACGCACGTCCTGCAACAGTTCTTGTACAAACTGCTAGTAAATATGATGCTGATATCAACTTAGAATATAATGGTAAAACAGTGAACCTGAAATCTATTATGGGTGTAATGTCTCTAGGAATTGCGAAAGGTGCTACAATCACAATCTCTGCTTCTGGTTCTGATGAAAATGATGCACTTGCTGCACTAAAAGACACAATGAAAAGTGAAGGCCTAGGCGAGTAATGCAACAACTGAAAGGAATCGGTGCTTCAGCAGGCGTTGCGATTGCAAAAGCATATCGTCTAGAAGAACCAGATTTAACAGTTCACCAAAAAGACATCAATGATCCAGAGACAGAAGTGAAACGCTTTGAAGAAGCAATTCATGTTTCAAAGCAAGAACTTGAAGCAATTAAAGAGCATGCGCTAAAAGAACTTGGCCAAGATAAAGCGGATATTTTTTCTGCACACCTTCTTGTGTTAAGTGATCCAGAGCTGCTCAACCCAGTGAAGGATAAAATCACATCGGATAAAGTAAATGCTGAATTTGCTTTAAAAGAAACAGCAACAATGTTTGTTACAATGTTTGAAGCAATGGACAATGAATACATGAAGGAGCGTGCAGCGGATATTCGCGACGTTACAAAACGTGTCACTGGTCATTTGCTAGGCGTTGACATTCCAAACCCAAGTATGATTTCTGAAGAAGTCATTATCATTGCTGAAGATTTAACACCTTCTGATACAGCTCAGCTGAACAGACAATTCGTCAAAGGTTTTGCGACAGATATCGGTGGTCGTACTTCTCACTCAGCGATTATGGCAAGATCAATGGAAATTCCAGCAGTTGTTGGGACAAAAGAAGCAACAAAAACGGTGAAAAACAATGATCTGATCATTGTTGATGGTATTAGCGGAGACGTCATCATTCAGCCTTCTGAAGATGAAGTGAAAGCGTATCAAAAAAAGCATGAAGACTACTTAGCTCAAAAAGCGGAATGGGCGAAACTTGTTGACCAACCAACGGTCACAAAAGACGGCGTTCACGTAGAGTTAGCTGCGAATATTGGAACACCTGAAGATGTGAAAGGTGTACTTGAAAATGGCGGCGAAGCAGTTGGATTGTACCGTACAGAATTTTTATACATGGGCAGAGATCAGCTCCCAACAGAAGAAGAGCAGTTCGATGCGTATAAAACCGTTTTAGAGAAGATGGAAGGCAAAGCTGTGGTTGTCCGCACACTAGATATTGGTGGCGATAAAGAACTTCCTTACTTGCAGCTTCCAAAAGAAATGAATCCGTTCCTTGGCTATAGAGCGATCCGCCTTTGCCTTGAAGAGCAGGAGATTTTCAGAACACAGTTACGCGCGTTACTTCGTGCAAGTACATACGGAAACTTGAAAATCATGTTCCCTATGATCGCGACGTTATCAGAATTTAGAGAAGCAAAAGCTATTTTACTTGAAGAAAAAGAAGCATTGGTTGCTGCTGGTACAGAAGTATCTGATTCCATTGAAATCGGAATGATGGTAGAAATTCCATCAACAGCTGTTATCGCAGATCAATTTGCAAAAGAAGTAGATTTCTTCAGTATTGGAACAAATGATTTGATTCAATACACAATGGCTGCTGATCGAATGAACGAACGAGTGTCTTATCTTTACCAGCCATACAATCCAGCTATTTTACGCCTCATAACGCTTGTGATTGAAGCAGCGCATAAAGAAGGTAAATGGGTTGGCATGTGCGGTGAGATGGCAGGAGATGAAATCGCAATCCCGCTCCTACTTGGATTAGGATTAGATGAATTTTCAATGAGCGCAACATCAATTCTTCCAGCAAGAACGCAGTTAAGCAAGCTTTCTAAGGAAGAAGCTGCATCATTTAAAGAGCATATCTTATCACTGAGTACAACTGAAGAAGTGGTTGATTTCGTGAAAAATACGTTTCAACATAACTAGGTGATGTAAACCAGACAGGTCAAACTGTCTGGTTTTTTTGTCGAATTTTATCATAATCAGTCATATCGCTTGCAGAGAAGGGCATCCTAAAATAAAAAATGGAGGTGACCAGTTTGTCTTTCTCTAACTATAAGCCAGGTGATCAAGTATATGTCATTTATCGAAATCCACATGCAGCCAATGTCGCACAAATTAAAGAAGCGGAAATCGTTTCACACCCTTACAATGAACAAGAGCTTGCGCTATTTCTACTTGAAACATATCACCCATTAGCCCCTGATGATGCCGTATTTCCAACATACGAAGAAGCAGAAGCCCTTTATCAAGATCTGTTTGAATAAGGGAGATTTTAGAAAGGATAGAAGCCATCCTGAGAGGTTAAAGTAACGGTATGAACCTATAAGGTAAGGATGTGCTAAATATGATCAAACCGTTCGTTCCTCAGCTTGTGTATATTGAACCTCGGGCGCTAGAGTACCCATTAGGACAAGAGCTGAAAGAAAAGTTTGAAGGTATGGGAATTGAAATTAGAGAAACAACGTCACACAACCAAGTGAGAAATATTCCGGGGAAAAATGATTTACAAAAGTACCGTAATGCAAAATCGACGCTCGTTATCGGCGTGAGAAAAACCTTGAAATTTGATACATCTAAACCATCTGCAGAGTATGCCATTCCGTTTGCGACAGGATGCATGGGGCATTGCCATTATTGCTACCTGCAAACGACGATGGGGAGTAAGCCGTATATTCGTACGTACGTCAATGTAGAAGAGATCTTAGATCAGGCTGAACAGTACATGAACGAGCGTGCACCTGATATCACGCGATTTGAAGCTTCATGTACATCCGATATCGTAGGAATTGACCATTTGACTCACACACTCAAACGAGCGATTGAATACTTTGGTCAAACCGATCTTGGCAAACTGCGCTTTGTTACGAAATTTCATCATGTAGACCATTTGTTAGATGCAAAACACAATGGGCGAACAAGATTCCGCTTTAGTATCAATGCCGATTATGTCATTAAATATTTCGAACCTGGAACATCACCACTCGATCAGCGGATTGAAGCGGCTGTAAAGGTAGCAAAAGCAGGCTATCCACTTGGCTTTATTATTGCCCCTATTTACATTCATGAAGGGTGGCAAGAGGGCTATAAAGTCCTATTTGAAAAACTCGATGCAGCTCTCCCTGAAGAAGTGAGACAAGATATCACCTTTGAAATGATTCAGCACCGTTTTACAAAACCGGCGAAGCGTGTCATCCAAAAAAACTATCCAAAAACAAAACTAGAACTAGATGAAGAAAAGAGAAGATATAAGTGGGGTAGATATGGAATTGGAAAATATATCTATCAAAAAGATGAAGAACAAGAACTTAGACAGACATTAGAATCATATATCGAACAGTACTTTCCGTCTGCAAAAATTGAATATTTTACTTAAAACAAGTCATTATGGCTTGTTTTTTCTATTTAAATTTTCTTACAACTATTGAATGCGGTACCAATTTTGCCGATATACACATTAAGATGCGAAAGTAGGATGTAGGGGTGATGAGATGTTTAAGAAACTTCAAGTGAGAATAGCTGTTTTCATCTCAGTTATTTTAATTTTAACCGTTGTCGCAGTTCAAGTGGGTTCCAATTTAGTATTAAGACCATTGATTGAACGAGATGCGAAAACAACGACAGCAGCAACGGCAGAAAGCATGAGAGACATCATAGCACTAAAGCTTGAGAATTACGGTGATACGATTAACAAATTGGCAACAAGTACACTTACTGAAGATTTTGCACAGAAACAAACAAAGCAGACATTGGCATTTGAAAACGATGAATTAAAAGGATTGCAGGAGCAGGATGAACTCATCTCGCTTGCCTATATAGGAACAAGTGATGGTAAAATGTTCGCTTTCCCGGAGTCCGATTTTGGTGAAGGGTATGATCCGTCTAAACGAGACTGGTATATTCAAGCAGCTGAAAAGCCTGACGAAGTCCTATGGACAGATCCGTACATTGATAAAGCAACAAATGAAATGGTCGTTTCAGCCACGAAGGCGATCGTACGAAATGGGAAAGTAGTCGGTGTCGCTGGACTTGACTTGAAACTGGCTTCCATTCAGTCTTATATAAAAGAACAAAAGATTCCTTATATGGGAACGGCTTTCTTAGTTGACGGCACAGGGACCATTTTGGCACATCCAACAGAGCAAGGAAAAAATATCTCAAAAGTCGCTTCTGTGAAAAAAGCGATCGACAACTCGGGTATTGATGATGATAAACAGCTGACCGTCATCTCAAAAATTAAAGAGGCAAACTGGACGATCGGTGTGAGCTTCGAGAAAAAGAAACTTCTTTGGATCACTGAACAAATGAATCAGACAAGTATCATTATTTCTGTCATTGCCATTATACTTGCCATGATTCTAAGCTACTTATTGGCTAGAAGCATTACAACACCAATTAAACGCCTCATCGAGCATGTTCGTAAAGTGTCTGAAGGCGATTTAACCAGCTCGCTTGAGTCGAAGTCTCAGGATGAGATAGGTTTCCTTACGAAAAGCTTTAATCAAATGACTGAAGGTATCAGGGATTTAATTGAAAAAGTGAAAGAGTCTTCAGATCAGGTTGTGAAATCAACGGATGAAGTGACACAAATTTCAAACGAGACCTTGCTATCTAGTGAACAGATTGCAACGGCTATTCAAGAGGTCGCTGTAGGAGCGACGAAACAAGCATCAGAAGCGGAAACCATTAATGAAAAATCAGAGCATTTGTATGAAAAAGTTCGTCATATGGGTGAGCTTGCCACGCAAATGCAAACCAACTCAAAATCATCGGAAGATGCAAGCTATAGAGGACTTGATGCTCTTGGTCTGCTCGTCCAAAAATCAACACAAGCGAATGAAGAATCGAAGAAGGTAGAGCAAATGCTGCTTGACCTTGAGCATAAAACGAAAAATATTGAAAACGTCGTAACAGCGATCTCTGAAATCTCAGATCAAACGAATTTACTCGCACTGAATGCAAGTATTGAAGCAGCGAGAGCAGGAGAAAGCGGAAGAGGATTTGCTGTTGTTGCAGAAGAAGTCAGAAAGCTGGCTGAACAATCTGCAGAATCAACGAAACATATTAGTGAAACCGTAAAACTCATTCAAGATGAATCGAAAAAGGCAGCTGAAGCGATGACAGCAGCAAGCAAAATGAATGAAGAACAAGGTGATGCCATCAATTCAACAGGAGAGGCACTCAGCAGTATCACAATGGAAATGCAGGCACTTGTCGGCTCCATTGACAGCATTCATACACAAATCAATGAAATGACTGAAGAACAGCAGAAAATGAATGATTCCATTCAAAGTATTGCGGCCATTTCACAAGAATCCGCCGCTTCAGCTGAGGAAGTACATGCTTCGACAGACGAACAAGTACAAGCTTTAGAAAGAACGAAAACATCAACAGAAATGTTGAACGAATCAAGTCAGGCACTGCGTCAGGCAGTCAATCGGTTTAAACTATAATCTTGCAGAAAAGAACCTTGCCATGTGAGCAAGGTTCTTTTTGTATGATAAAATATGAACAGAGGAGGGTGCCAACATGCATGTTAATCTATCTGGAAAAAAAGCATTGGTCGCAGCAAGCAGTCAAGGTATCGGTAAAGCCATTGCCTTTCATCTTGCAAAAGAGGGAGCAGATGTGATGCTCTCGGGAAGACATGAGCACACGCTGCAAGAAGCGGTCAAAGAATTATCCCCGCTTGTAAAAGGGAAGCTGACGTATCAAGTATGTGATGTATCTGACGCCGAGCAAATTAAAGCGCTTGTCGTCGCAGCAGCAGGTGATGAAAAACGTCTTGATATACTCGTGAACAATACAGGCGGTCCTCAAACAGGAACACTTGAAACCTTAACAGATGAAGATTGGATGGAATCATTTCAGCTTCATTTACTCAGCTATATTCGGTTATTAAAAGAAGCCTTGCCGTATTTAAAAAAACAAGGTGCACGTGTGTTAAATATTGCATCTATGTCGGTCAAAGAACCGATCCCAGGCTTGATGCTGTCGAATACATTTAGACCGGCCATTACCGGCTGGACAAAAACAGCTGCCCAGGAGCTTGCCAAAGATGGTATTTTGATCAATACCTTAGCCCCGGGGAAAATTGAAACAGAGCGTGTGAAACAGTTGGACAAACACCGTGCACAAGAGGAGCAACAATCGGTTGAAGAGATCAAAGCACAAGCTGAACGTATGATTCCGCTGGGCCGTTACGGGCAGCCAGAGGAATTTGCAGCATATGCGGCTTTTCTTTTATCTGAAGCCAATACATATATGACAGGTCAAACCCTCATCATTGATGGTGGATTGACAAAGTCTCTATAAGGAGGAATTCGTGATGGCACAAATCAAAACAGTTGGTTTTATTGGAATCGGTGTAATGGGACGTAGTATGGCAGGGCATTTAATGGATGCTGGCTACGAAGTTCTCGTTTATACAAGAACAAAAGCAAAGGCAGACACATTGGTTCAAAAAGGTGCTCTTTGGAAATCGACCGTAAAGGAGATCGCAAAGGAGGCAGATGCCGTCATCACAATGGTCGGGTATCCATCAGATGTAGAAGAAGTCTATTTAGGAGAAGATGGACTCGTGACACATGCTGCGCCTGGTACATACCTCATTGATATGACCACATCGAAACCTCAGCTGGCAAAAGAAATTGAAGCGAAAGCGAAGGAAAAAGGACTATTTGCATTAGATGCGCCGGTCTCTGGCGGAGACGTAGGAGCCAAAAATGGCACGCTTGCCATTATGATTGGTGGAGAAAAAGCAGCCTATGAAGCGTGCCTGCCGCTATTTCAGCAAATGGGAGAAAATATTCAATATCAAGGACCTGCAGGAAGTGGTCAGCATACAAAAATGTGTAACCAAATCGCTATCGCAGCAGGGATGGTAGGTGTGGCAGAGGCAATGGCTTATGCGGAAAAATCAGGACTTGATCCAGAGCAGGTACTTAAAAGCATCACAACAGGAGCAGCCGGCAGCTGGTCTTTGTCAAACCTTGCGCCAAGAATGCTGAAAGGTGATTTCGAGCCAGGATTTTATGTGAAGCATTTTATTAAGGATATGGGCATTGCACTTGAAGAGGCAGAGCTGATGGGAGAAGAGATGCCAGGCCTTTCACTAGCGAAGTCATTATATGAAAAGCTCAGCGAACAGGGCGAAGAAAACAGCGGAACACAAAGCATCTATAAATTATGGGTGAAATAAAAAAACTGCCCCGCCTAGGTGGAACAGTTTGTAGCGTGTAAACAAGCCCTCACATGGCTGAAAAAAGAAGACAAACTAAAAACCTGTCCCAAATAGAGACAGGTTTTTTTGATCTTATTTTCCGATGAATTGCTGCGTCCAGTAGTTACCAGATTTCACATAACCTACACCGATATGTGTATAGTTTTTGTTTAAAATGTTCGCTCTGTGACCTTCACTGTTCATCCAAGCTGTTACTACTTCTTGAGGTGATCTTTGACCTTGAGCAATGTTTTCACCTGCTGTTTTGTACGTGATACCAAATTGCTTCATTTGATCAAATGGAGATCCGTAAGTTGGGCTTGTATGAGAGAAATAGTTTTTATCTTTCATATCTTGTGATTTAGCGCGAGCAGATTTGCTTAATTTAGAATCAACGGAAAGAGCTTTTAAGCCTTGTTTTGCACGCTCTTTATTTGTCAGTTCAACCACTTCTTGTTCAAATGCATTTAAGCTGCTGTCTGCTTTTGTTGCAGTTGTGTCTTTTTGATCAGATTTTGAGCTGTTGTTCGTTGTGTTTTGTTTTGCTGGTGTGCTTGGTTTAGAAGCAGCTGGTTTTTTCACTGATTCTTGTTTTTGCTCATTTTTTGCTTTATTAACTTCTTTCACCACTTTTGTACCAGTAACAGGTTGACCACTTTTGATCAGCTTGTTTAATAGAGCTTCGATCTCTTTTTGATTTGAAGTGCTTAGCTTGTTTACATCTGAAGAGATATGTAATTTTGCAGCTAATGTATGAAGATCAATGGCTTGATGCTGTACGTTTATGACTTGTTTCAGGTTAAGCTCTTTCGCATCAGCTGAATGCCCTCCAGTGAACGTGATCAATGCAGCAGCTGTCAGCGCTGAAAAAATGAATGATTTCTTTTTCATTTTGTAACTCCTCCTAAAATCTTTGTTTTGTTTTCTCACAGAAAATCATAACATGGACTTTTTGTTATAAACGTACCAGCATCCTCCATTGACAACGCCCATTTGTCATTTTTGTTAAAGTCATAGAAAGAGTCTCCTTATATCAATGAATGGAGAATCTTTCTATTTAAAGAAAACGACATAAACATACCAATATTTTAAAGTGTTAGTATATTTTTTTGCAGAATAGGGATTGACAGCTTTTTTTCACTTGTTTCGCTGTAACAACTATTACAAAAGTGTTACAATAATGAGTGGTAATTGTAAAAGATTGAAAGGATGAGAGGAGCTACATAAGTGGGAGAGAAACAGCATCAAGGTGCTGCCGAGCAGAAAAAAATGAAGCGCCGGAACGCCTGGAGAATTAATCTCTTTTTCTTCGCTGTATTTAGTTTATTTGCTGGACTTGTCATCAAGCTCGGCGTGCTGCAAATCGTCAATGGTGAGGATTATAAAAAGCAAGCCAACCGAACTGAGGTCAAAACAGCATCATACCCGTCTCCAAGAGGAAAAATGTATGACGCGAGAGGAAGAGTCGTTGTTGATAACGAAAGTGTACCTGCCATCGTTTATACATCAGAAAGCGGTGTGAAAGCGGAGGATAAGATTAAAGTAGCAAGAAAACTTGCGACTTATATAAAAATGGATACAGATTTTTTGAGAGAGCGTGACATTCGAGATTTTTGGCTGGCAAGCCATCCGAAAGAAGCGGATAAGCTCATTTCAAAAGCAGAGCAAAAGAATCTTAAAGCAAAAGATGTCTATCCTCTTCAAGTAGAGCGTGTGCCTAAGAAAGAAGTCAAGGCGATCGAAAAAGATGCAGAGGAAAAAGCAGTTGCAGCGATCTATCGCAGGTTTACAGGCGGATATGCCTTTGAACCTCAAATCGTGAAAGCGATGGACCCGAACGAAGAGAAAAAAGGGGACGAAAAAGTTGCGCTGCTTGATGAAACAAAAGAATCAAAACAGACATCATCCGTAAGTTTGACATACGAAGAGATCTCACTTGTATCAGAGCATCTTGATGAACTGCCTGGTGTAAATGTCATCAATGACTGGACAAGGAAATATCCGTATGAAAAAACCCTTTATAATGTCCTTGGCGGTGTCACCACCCCAGAGCAAGGCATTATAAAAGAGCGTGAAGATTACTATATGGCAAGAGGTTACTCGCGAAATGACCGAGTAGGAAAAAGTTATTTAGAATATCAATATGAGGACTTTCTCAATCCAGAAAAAGCAACTGTTCAATATACACAGGTCGGCGGAAAACTGCTTGATGAAATCAAGCGGACAGAAGGACGAAGAGGACTTGACCTTGCACTCACATTTGATATGGAGCTGCAAAAGGAAGTCGACAAAATCGTTGAATCAGAGCTAAGATCCGCTAGTGCAAGAAACTATATGATGGACCGTGCCTTTGTTGTGATGATGGACCCAAACACAGGTGATGTTCTCGCGATGTCAGGGAAGAAAATGGACGGCAGAGACGTCACAGATTATGCGATCGGAACATTTACGACACAGTATGAAATGGGCTCTGTTGTCAAAGGAGCTACTGTCCTCTCTGGTTATCAAGATGGCATGTCACACAACCAATCCTATATGGATACACCGCTGTATTTTGCGGGAAGTGGAGGAAAGCCGAAACAGTCTTACAAAGTTCTTGGATGGGTTAACGACCTTCAGGCACTCCAAAAAAGTTCCAACGTTTACATGTTCCAAGTGGCGATGAGAATGGCAGGGATTACCTATCAAAAAGATGGCCCGTTACCAGCAAGACCTGAACATTTACAAAAAATGAGAAACTACTATGCGCAATTCGGTCTTGGCGTGAAAACAGGCATCGACTTGCCGCAGGAATCAAGCGGAATGCAGACGCATCCTAAGACAGTCGGCGGACTCTTGCTTGATGAAGCGATTGGTCAGTATGACACATATACACCGCTTCAAGTCGCACAATACATGTCGACCATCGCAAATGGAGGTAACCGTATTCAGCCAAGAGTGGTGAAAAGTGTTCACTTTCCAACGAATAAGGAAGAAGTAGGCCCTGTTGTGAAGAAATATGAGCCGAAGGTGCTGAACACCATTAACAACTCGAAAGCAGATATCGACCGCGTCAAAATGGGACTAAAAATGGTCACATCAACAGGCGGGACTGCCGCTGGCCGGTTCGGTCAGCATGATGTTGCAGGGAAAACGGGTACAGCCCAAACCTTCTACTATGGTGCCAACCGGAGCTGGTGGGGGAATGCCACGTACAATTTAACCTTTGGAGGATATTATCCTTCTTCCAATCCGAAAGTGGCATTTAGTGTCGTCACACCTTATGTATCAGATAAAGATCCTGTCATTAAAACCATTCCAAGTAAAATTGTTGATAAGTACGTTGAATTACAAAAGAAATATGAAAAGCAATAAACAGCAGGGAGCACAGCAAGAGAAAGTGCTCCCTTTTTGCTGAAAATATGGACGTTTCACACGAGATTGGGAGGAAAATACGGTTTTTCTAGCGAATCCTTTTTATACATCAAACTAAGGACAACCCTAAAAAAATTAAAGGAGGGTCGGACGACGATGGAACAAAAAATGAAAGATTCGAATCAGCTGTACTCGAATATTGATTTACATGCCGTTCTTTCTTCTAATGGCCGCTTTCTCTACATTTCTTCCAATTGTAAGCAGCTTTTGCTCTATGAACAAAAGGATTTACTAGGGTGTTTTTTGAAAGACTTTGTTCATACCGAAGATCAATTTCTCGTCGAAAGTTATTTCTATAATCAGCACATGCTAGAGATTTGCCACTTTAGACTGCTTAGAAGTGATCTTACAGCTGTATGGGTAGAAGCAAGCATTGATTTTGTTGCTTGTGATGGGTTAGACAACGAATTAAGTAGAGAAATGATCCTGAAAATGAGGGTAATGAATACAGAGCCTCAAAAAGCAGCATTTCAACCAACAGAAGTGTCAGAACAGTCGTTAGGCAGTCTACCGGCTTTCCAAGATGTCAGTGAAGCTGAAAATCTGATTGCCATGCTGCCAAATCCGTTATGTATTACGGCGCTTGGAAAAATTGTGTATGCCAACGATGCGATGCTGCAATTAATGGGTGTATGTACAAAAGATGAAATGATCGGCAAGTCTGCGTTTGATTTTATTGCCGAGGAGTACCATGACATTGTGAGAAGCCGAATCAAAAGACTGCAGCAAGGCCTTCCAGTCGGAATGATTGAACAAATATGGAAAAGGAAAGACGGGAGCATGATTCATATTGAAGTGAAGTCATCTCCGGCAATTTATCAAAATCAACGGGCAGAACTTTTACTATTAGTGGACATCTCTTCCCGTAAAAAATTTCAAACCGTTCTTCAAAAAAGTAGAGAGCGGTATCAGCTGCTTATCCAAAATTCCATTGATACCATTGCCGTCATCCACGATCATAAATGGGTATTTATGAATGAATCAGGTATTAAATTATTTGAAGCCGAACATTACGATAAATTAATCGGAAAAGATATCTTTCATCAAATCCATTCATGTGATCAGCAAAAAGTCAAAAAGAGCATATCACGTATTATCGAAAGAGCATCAGATTCTGAGATTGTGACGATGAGCTGCCATACGTTTAAACACCGGTTGATTTATACAGAAATGGTTTGTATCCCTACCACATTTTTTGGTGAAACAGCCGTTCAAATTATTTTAAGAGATATATCTGAACGAAAACAAACAGAAGAACTCATGCTGCGCTCTGAAAAATTATCAATCGCAGGTCAATTGGCAGCAGGCATTGCACATGAAATAAGGAATCCACTGACGGCGATTAAGGGCTTTTTACAGCTCATTAAACCAAAAACAAAAGACCGTGATCAATATTTTGAAATTGTCTTCTCTGAGCTGAGCCGGATTGAAATCATCTTAAGTGAGCTACTAATGCTTGCAAAGCCGCAGCAAACGGCATCCATGCAGACGCTTGATTTGAAAAAAATCATTAGCGAAGTCACCGCTCTGCTAGAAACACAGGCCAACTTAAATGGAATTTTGATGAACACAAGTGATATTGAGGAGGATCTCCTGATGAATGGGGATCAAAACCAGCTGAAGCAGGTGTTTATCAATTTAATCAAAAATGCCGTCGAATCCATGCCAGACGGAGGGAAGGTAGACATTACCGCCAAAGCCGAAAAAGAAGGGATACTTGTCACGATTAGAGATGAAGGAATTGGTATTCCTGAATCGGTCATGAAGCGGATCGGTGAACCTTTTTTAACGACAAAAGAAAAGGGAACAGGGCTTGGGCTCATGGTGACATTTAATATTTTAGAAAATCACAACGGAACCATCCGGGTAGATAGCCACCCTGAAAAAGGGACTGTGTTTCACATCATGTTTCCCGCAAAATAAAAACAACGGCAAGAGAGCCGTTGTTTCATCCGTCTGTTGATTGTATGGAACGCTTTTCAAGTACAAATTGTTCGAGACGGTCAAGTCCTTCTTTTAACGTTTCAAGTGAATATGCATAGGAAAGGCGCACATATCCTTCTCCGAGTGAAGAGAAAGCAGAACCAGGTACGACCGCAAGTTTTGTACTTTCTAACAACTCCATGCAAAAATCAAAAGAACTCATCCCAAACGATTCAATGGAAGGGAAAATATAAAAAGCGCCGGAAGGCTTAATGACCGGAAGCCCCATAGAAATGAGTCGATCATATACATAGTCGAGCCTTTTCTTATATTGCTCTCTCATGATCAGTGCATCATCCACACCATTTGTCACTGCTTCAAGTGCCGCCTTTTGTGAGATAGCCGAGGCACAAGACACGTTATATTGATGTACTTTTAATACATGTTTAGCAATAGGAGCGGAAGCAAATAAAAAGCCGATTCTCCATCCGGTCATGCTATGAGATTTTGACAGTCCATTGATGACAATCGTCTGTTCCTTTAAGAAAGAAGCAATGGAATGATGCGGACGATCAAATGTCAGCTCACTATAAATTTCATCAGATAGAATAAAAATATCCTTTCCTTCAAGAAGCTGTGCAATTTCTTTCAATTCTTCTTCTAATAGCGTGACCCCAGTTGGATTTGAAGGGTATGGAAGGACAACACACTTTGTCTTATCCGTTAATGCATCTTCAATCAGCTTGGCATTTAATTTAAAACCGGCATTTGTTGTGTCGATATGCACGGGCACCGCACCGCACATCCGAATGATCGGTTCATAGCCAGGGTACACAGGGCCGGGCAGGATGACCTCATCGCCTTCAGTCAAAATGGTTCGAAACGCAGCATCAATTGCTTGACTCGCACCTGTTGTCACAATGATTTCTGACTCTGCATCATAATCAAGATGGACTTTCTTTTTGATGTACTGCTGGATCGCTTGTCTTAGCTCTAAAAATCCAGCATTATGAGTATACGAGGTGAAATTCTCGTCAATGGCTGTTTTGGCAGCTGTTTTGACATGATGCGGCGTATAAAAATCGGGCTGACCTATGGTCAATGAAACGACATCCTCATATGAAGATACGAGATTTGAAAATGTTCGAATGCCTGAAATTTCAATATCCTTTACTCTTGGATTCAGCAAATGCTCCATTTCTCATCACCTTAAAAATTTATGTTTTTATCCTATTTTACCATTCACTGCATAAATGTCACCTGCGGAAAGGCTTCGGATATCGTTATATGTAGTCTATTCTCCTATCCATCACAGCATGAGTGATATATGAAGAAAGAGCAACATTTATTATAGCGTAACCTGCTCGGAAAATACAGCTCTGCTTAAGATGATTAGAATAAGGCAAAACGGTATAAACTGAAAGAACGAGAGAATCAAGTCATGGGAATTGCTTTCACAGGCATACGATCTCCTGAAGGAGGACGATAATAGATGGATCAATCAGCAAAGACATCGAAAATAGCCTTTTTATCCGTCATGAGTAATACGTTTGTTGTGGTCCTTAAAATCATTGTAGGGGTGTTAACTGGATCTGTTGCGGTTTTATCAGAAGCCATTCACTCTTTTCTCGATTTAATGGCCTCTTTTATTGCATTTATCTCTGTTCGTATTTCAAGAAAGCCGGCAGATTCAAAACATCCTTATGGACATGGGAAAGTTGAGAATATTTCTGGAACGATTGAAACTTTGTTGATTTTTGTTGCTGGGATTTGGATCATTTATGAATGTGTTCATAAATTAATGCATCCAGAGCCTGTTAAACTGCCGGTACTTGGTATTGTGGTCATGCTGATCGGGGCACTTATCAATTTTGTTGTGTCGAGAGTTGTGAACAAAGAGGCAGAGCGAGTACATTCTGTTGCCATGAAATCGAATGCACTGCATCTTTTAACAGATGTGTTTACGTCACTAGGGGTCGCTATTAGTTTATTGCTTGTTGCATTAACGGACTGGTATTTCCTCGATCCGATTATTGGAATGGTGCTAGCGATCTATATTATGCGTGAAGCGTTTAAACTCATGAAGGAAGCCTTCCCGCCGCTTGTCGACGCCCGGTTAACCCCGGAAGAAGAACAAGCGATAGAGGGCATCATTCAAACATTTAGTCAAGAATTCATTGAATATCATGACTTTCGAACAAGACGATCCGGTGCTGAAGAATATATTGATTTTCATTTGATTGTTCATGGAAAAACAACCATTGAAGATGTTCACCAATTATGTGATCGAATTGAAGAGAACATTCAGCAGGCGTTTCCGCATGCACAAATCTTTATTCATGTAGAACCTGAAAGTGAAAGAAGCACACAAACGTAAAAAAGGCGATACCACCTCTTTGAAGGTTGTATCGCCTTTTTTTACGCTTCATCTATGAAATGAAATCAATATCCATAAGCAGTATCGTAATCTTCATACCAAGAGATATAAGCAGCATCTTCATTAGATAAACCATGTTTCATATCTAAAAAATCAGCTTCGCAAATATCTTCAATCACAGTCATTTCGTTGTTCTTTAATAGTACGACAGTTCCCATCATGAACACCTTTCTTTAAAAAATCCTTGACTATTGTACCATGTGAAACGTGATTGTCAACAGAAGAATCGAAATGAGAGGAAAATATCACAAAATGTTAAAAAATTAGGCGTTGAAAGAACTAGATGTGCCATAATTTCTGTGAATTTTCAGTATTTATTCACATAAATCATCATTGAAAGATGATCTAAAATTCATGTAAAAATGTAAAGCTCCATTGATCTTGCGATATTCATAAGATATAATAACGAATGATTATAAGAAATTTATAGAAAACATACATAATAAAGGAGAAATAGGATGGAAACAAACATGTCAGAAGCACCTATTCAAGAAGAAAAACATCCTGAACTAGCTGGAGTAGGTTATCGTTTTCTTGCTCATCTTTTAGACGGTGTCATTATTAGTGTACCATTTTCAATCATTGTATTTATTCTCGCAACACTCTTTTTTGTCTCAAGCCCTGAGGCGGCATTTTTAATGTATGATGATAGCTATTACTATTCTTCAACGGTGATCACGGATGAAGAATGGGCAGTCATTGTGGGCCTTCTCTTTTTCTATGGCGTAACGACCTTAATCGGTATCGCGGTGACTTGGCTTTATTATGCGATCATGGAATCATCAAAGTTGCAAGGAACTCTTGGCAAGATGGCTCTTGGCATCAAAGTGACAAAAGTAACGGGTGGAAAAATAACATTCGGGCGCGCGACAGGCCGCTTTTTTGCAAAAGGCTTTTTGTCTCCAATCTTATTCATTGGCTACATCATTGCGTTTTTCACAGAAAAAAAACAAGCACTTCACGACTTGATTGCAAGTACCATTGTCGTAAAGAAATAATGAAGAGAAGCACCTCTGCTAAATAGTAAGGGGTGCTTTTTGTATAGATTGCTTGTATGGAAGAGGGAAACGTCACATAAAGTAGAATGATAGTGAAAATAAAAGCAGAGAAGGGAGTCAATCTATTGAAAAGAGGGAAAATGACTGTTCAGAAAAAAGGGGCAAGCTTCGGGCTCTTTTTCACCGCACCTGTTTTGGCCTGGGCATTGTATGATTTTGCAAATACGATATTTTCATCGAATATGATCACCATTTTCTTCCCATTTTATTTGCAGGAGACGATAGGCGACAGTGCGAGGATGGATCAAATCGCCAGTACATTTATTTCTTATGCGAACGCACTTGCAAGCTTTTTCCTCGTCATTTTTACGCCTTTATATGGTGTGCTGATTGATCGTACAGGGAAAAAGAAGCGGTATATCACGGTGTTTACCCTGATTTGTATTGCCTGTACCTTTATGATGGGGATCTTTGCTGGGATTGATTTCTCAAGCGAATGGTTTGGTCTTCCTGTCTCCTTATTGGTGGTGGTTACCTTGTTCGTCATCGCCAAATTTTTCTATCACTCTAGTCTTGTTTTTTATGACACCATTTTGCCCGATCTTGGGACAAAGGATGAAATCCCCCTCATTTCTGGATTCGGTATTGCTGTCGGCTATTTAGGTACACTTGTCGGCCTTTCTGTTTATTTACTTGTAGGAAATGACCAGTTTCATGGAGCGTTCATTCCGACAGCCCTTTTATTCTTTCTCTTTTTTCTGCCCTTTCTCTTTATTATAAAGGACCCCCACCCTCTGCCGCAGCAAGAGAAAAAGGCGTCTTTTTTTAGCGGGTATAAAGAGATTATTCGTACGTTTAAAGAGATGAAGCAGTACAAACCGGCCTTTATTTTTATGATCGCTTTCTTTTTTATGAATGATGCGTTACAGACAGCGATTGCGATGATGGCTGTTTATGCAAAAATTATCATTGGTTTTACGGCAGGTCAATTTATTTTGCTGTATCTTGTGTCCACGATTTCAAGTATCATTGGCTCGTTTCTATTCGGATATGTCACAAAGGCCATCGGGGCAAAGCGCTCGATTACAGTCGTGTATGTCATTTTAATTGTGGCGCTCATTCTAGCTGTGACAGCGACAACTGAATGGGTCTTCTGGGTAGCAGGCAGTCTATTCGGAATTTCACTTGGCGCAAGTTGGGGATCATCACGAATCCTCATTATTGAGCTGACGCCTAAAGAAAAACGAGGACAATTTTTTGGTCTCTTTGCGTTTTCGGGAAAGGTGTCTTCAATTGTTGGTCCCATCATTTATGGCTCCGTCACACTGCTATTTGCAGCACATGGGAATCTCGCAAGCCGTCTTGCATTAGGGTCTTTGCTCATCCTTGCAGCCATAGGACTTGTGATTCATCAATTCGTGCGAGAGAAAGCGTAAAGAAACGTCAACTTTTTACCCATGCTGCCGATATAAAAAGTACAATCTTATATTGAAGAATAGAGGGATTTCCGTGGCTTTAAACAAACAAGAAATTTTACTTGACTCTGGTACTAATGAATTGGAAATTGTGAAGTTTGAAATTGGTTCAAATCAATTCGGCATTAACGTCATGAAAGTAAGAGAAATTATTCAGCCAGTTGAGGTGACAGTTGTACCGCACTCTCACCAAGATGTAGAAGGGATGATTAGTTTACGAGGCGAGATTTTACCAGTCATCAATCTATTTTCCTTTTTTAATGTCGAGTCAGATCAGTCAGAACAAGAGAAATACATTGTGACTGAATTCAACCAACGGAAATTTGTGTTCCATACAGGAACGGTATCACAAATTCACCGCGTCAGCTGGGAAGAGATTGAAAAACCAACTGCACTCAATCAAGGAATGGACCGTCATTTAACAGGGATCATCAAGCTTGACGAGAAAATGATTTTCCTTCCAGATTACGAAAAAATCATCTATGATATTGAATCCGCATCTGGCGTAGACACATATCATATGTTTGACGGTGAGAAAGACGAGCGAAGAACAGGGAAGAAGCTGTATGTTGTTGAAGATTCTCCGCTTCTCATGCGCTTATTAACAAATGAATTAACCGAGGCAGGCTATAAAAACATTGTGACCTTTGAAGATGGGAAACAAGCATATGACCATGTCATGGATCTTGTCAGTAAAGGCATTAGTGTGACAGAAGAAATTGATATGATTATTACAGATATAGAAATGCCAAAAATGGATGGACATCGATTAACAAAGCTGCTGAAGGACAATCCTTTAACACAGTCCATTCCAATTCTCATTTTCTCTTCATTAATTACGGACGATCTGCGTCATAAAGGGGAAACCATCGGTGCAGATGATCAAATTAGTAAACCAGAAATTCATCAGTTGATTGAAAAAGTAGATCATTTTATTATCTAAAGAAAAAACCACTCGCTTTGAGTGGTTTTTCTGTTTAAAAATAACTTTCCCCGAGCCGTTTGAAGACGGGTTTTGTATAATGTGATTTTTGTTTTGTGGCGGCAGGTTTTTCTTTTAAACCGACATACGTTTGAAGTATTTGTTTCGCTCGATTTAATGACATATTCGCTTTTGGATTGCGATATGATTGATTTAAATTTCCTAAGTGTGGCAAAAATTCGAAGTCTTCTTTAGTTGGTGGCAGATGAAAATAATAATCTCCAATTTCAATCAGCACGTCGGACTGTTGTTGACTATATTTGGGATTGTTAGAGAAATGTAGGCCCACTTTTCTTCCTTTACCTTCTTGCAATAGTTTTTGCAGCGCACGTTTTTTCAAAAGATAAAGAAACTTGGGATTTGGTGCGGTTTTAGCATGGCGGTTAACAGTATAAATGGCTTTTGCGATGTTTTCTGCTGTAGGTTCTATGTCTTTAGTATGAGCATAATCGTCCATTTTTTCTCTCCTTTGTCTTTCGTCTTCCTGTGCTTAGTATAAATTATACGTTTTTATTAGTAAATTGCAAATAGACTTATTGTAAAAACCATTAGATTTTCATCACTCTTATTTACAATAGCCATTCATGATGATTCTGAAACGTGAAGAAGAACAATGAATGAATCCTTCTTAGCAAAAGCACCATCATTTATCCGGTATCCTTTCCAACTAGGCGTTTCAGTTGGATGTAAACGACGCCTTTGATTTTCTATATGATAAAGGTGTTGTATTTTTTACTCTTTTAAAAATATTAATAAAATAGCTAGTGCTGCTGAATCCAACTTGGTAGGCGATTTCTGTTATGTTTAAGTCCGTCTTTTGAAGCAAAATGAGGCTTTGTTGAATTCGATATTCATTCACATAATGTATAGGAGATTTCTTTAAAATATCATTGAAATATCTACAGCATTCAGAGCGGCTTAATTGTCCTTCACGAGCGATATCTTGAAGAAGAACCTTTTCATGATAATGTTCATGAATCCAATTCAGCATATGTTTCATACGTTCATTTCTATCGTGCTTACGTGCATCATATGTCAGTTGAAAACGATTTTGTAAAAGGCATTTCCAAATCGTGATGAGCTGTATATTAAGTTCGAGTTCATAATATGCCGGAGTTTGTTCGATTAATCGTTGAATGATTTGTATACATTGATAGATTCGGTTTGGCCATCCGTCTTTTCGGTTGAATAAAATAAAAGGTGTTTGACTCGCATGCATATATGGATGAACGAACGTGGTGAATAACTCATTGGCTGTGATGAAGTGAGGTGAAACGTTTAAACAAATATAAGTACATGTCGTCCCATTTGCATCCTTTGCCATGTGTAAGCAGCCACTGTTGATGAATACACCATCTCCTTGCTGAATGTTCAATATCTTCTCGTTAATGTGAAACTCAGCCTCTCCCTCCAAAATAAAGACGAATTGAAATTCGTCGTGCCAATGAAGAGGGATATATCCGCTCATATGATCACGAATCTTTGTATGATATAGAGCAATAGGCCATGTGGTGGTTGAATGCTCCGTTAATTCTTTCAGATTGTTGTCAATAAGAAAATGATGATTGTGCATGGTTCTCCTCAATATTCTTTTATTTTTATGTTCAATTGATATATCAATATGTAAAAAATTGAACTACTATCAACTATATTATCATGATTTTTTTAGAATTGAGGAGAATAAAAATGAAGAGGAGAAAGGGAATCTTTCTTGTACTGATAGGAGCTATCTGTTGGGGAGTAGGAGGAACCGTTTCACAAAAATTGTTTCAGCAATATGGAATTGACGTCCATTGGCTGGTCACTGTCAGGCTGCTCATTTCAGGTGGGTTGCTTTTATTTGTTCATTACATGACGAAAGAACGCACGCAATTGATTGGCGTGTTGAAAAAGAAGAGTACGGCCATTCAAGTGCTGATATTTGGACTAATGGGCATGTTAGCTGTTCAATATACTTATATGGTGTCCATTCATCATGGGAATGCTGCGGTAGCTACATTGCTACAGTATACAGCACCTGTCATGATTATCGTGTATCTAGTATTTCGCCGGCAATCCACTTTTACAAAAAGAGATATGTTGACGGTCGCATTGGCTTTGGTTGGCATGTTTCTCTTATTGACGAATGGTTCCGTTTCCACATTAACTGTTCCAGCTGTCGCGGTATTTTGGGGAATACTATCAGCCGTGGCATTGTCCTTTTATACGTTATATCCAATCAACCTGTTAAAACAATTCGATTCACTTGTTGTTGTTGGCTGGGCGATGCTTATAGGGGGAGCTGCCCTTAGCTTGGTCCATCCTCCATGGAAGGTGAATCTGTCTCAATTACCTTTTGAAGCGTATATCTATTTATTATTTGTCATTGTATTTGGAACGATGGTCGCTTTTTGGTTTTACATCGAAAGTTTGAAGTATTTATCTCCGAAGGACTCAAGCTTAATTGGAAGTGTCGAACCCCTTGCAGCAGTGATAACCACTGTTTTCTGGTTAAAAGAGCCATTTGGTCTTTTCCAGTGGATAGGGACAGCGTGTATTGTATACATGATATTATTCATGGCATTATACCAGCCTAAAATAAGAGGGGAAAAGAAGAAATTGGGTTCATTGGATAGATGATAAGGTAAATTGAATGTGTGAAATGTATATAAAGTGAACTATTAAACATAGATAACTACCTGTTTTAAAATAAATGGGTAGTTAATGACTTATATGAGAACGGGATTGCCGGATAAAATCTACCATATGCAAGACAATCAAAGTCGAACATATGGCTTAAAAACATGGACTATTTTGTATGGCTAGAATAAGCACAGTAAAAACAGCCGTTAAAATCAGTTTCACTCGTCATTTTTTTGGCTTCATCCATGGCGCTTTCACTGTTCATGTGCAGACCAATCAATGTACGACTTGCTGCATCACCTAAAAATGCGCAGTCTTCTGTATGTACAACATATTGTCCTTGATCATTTTTTGTATGAATAAAATAATAGCTTTTTAACATACCCCTCACCTCCAACCTGACTATCCTACTATAAAACTTCCAATAATGTAAAGGTTTTTTATTAAAATTGTTGCAATTTTATGCACATTCCTTTTATTTTATAAAAAGGAAAATATATTATAAAATATGAAGATCAAAGTCAATGAGGACAGAAAGGACGGTTTAGATTGAAAGATATTTTAACTCCTTTATTGGTCGCTTTTGTCGTTGGAGGCATTGTGTACGTGATAGATGATCGGCCGATTCATCCTTTTCTTCTTTTTCTCATCTTATTTATTAGCATTTATACAGTCGATAGAATCGTTCATTTTGCTTCGAATCATTTCCATGAGCAGAAAAAATAATCGTCGTTTATGTTACACCCATGAAAAAAGGACTTTCTATAGAAGAAAGTCCTTTCAGCGTGTAGACAAACCCTCGCAATCTTTGTCAGTCCTGCGTGCTGGTGCTCACGAATGTGAAATTCGCTCCGCGCCATTACTCGTCCTTCCTAGACTGCAAAGGTTTTCTATCACGCTGAAAAGAAGAAAAAGGGCTAAAATAATGTATATTTTAGCCCTTTTTGCTTCATCTATTGTACTCCCTGACCTTTTAATTCACGCTGTACATCTAAGTCAGCAGCTTCTCTGCTGAACTTTGGCAGTGTAATGAAGTAAAAAAGGAAGACGAGTAAAATAATAATACCCATTCCGTAATAAATGTAAGAAACATTGGTGATGAGCTTTGGAAATAACACGGCAATTAAACCTAGCGTCATTGATTGTGCAAACATGGTGAGCGGATCAACCCACCCTGATACGCGTCCCATCAGACGAGGGTGAACAATTCTTGGGAGCCAGCCTCCAATGACAATGTTGACTGGACCAATACATGTACCAATGACAAATGATGTGACATAAAATAACCATAATGTATGGGTAGAACCAAGGACAAAAATTAAAATACCTGCAACTAGAATTGGAATCGACATGAGATATTGCATCTTTACCTTTTTCGCAAGAATAGAGCCAAGTAAGCTTCCAACTAGAAGTCCGGCACCGATCGCGATCGTAAAAAAGGATGTATGCAGTTCAAAATGGTCCGGTGAAAGACCGTATTTCATTGTAAACATCGGAAGAACGGCAAATGCGCCATTCACAAGACCAAAAACAAAAAAGCCAAAAATTAAAGAAGCCAATAATTTATTTTTTAAAATATAGAGAATGCCTTCTTTAAAATCTTTTAGAGATGTTTTAACGGTCATGCCTTTCCAGCCTGCTTGTCCATTTGGCTGACGTGCTTCAATTGGAATATTGCATGATCGAATGAGAATACCGGAAATAATAAAACTGACCAAATCAATGGTAATGGCACCGTGAAGTCCAATCGTTTTATACATAATGGCACCAATTCCAACACCAAATACCATAAACAAACTAAACAGCATCTGATTTAAACCTGCAGCTTTTGCATATTGATCTTTATTTAAAATGGCCTGAACGAGAGAGGCTTCAGCTGGATAGAAGAACTTCGTAATGGCACTTCGTATAAACAAGATCAAGAAAATAAGCGGCAGTGAATTAAAATAAATGACGATAAATAAAACGATCGTCAGCCCAGCTCGTATCCAATCACAATTCTCTGCGACTTTTTTACGATCAAAACGGTCTGCGACCACACCGACCATAAAAAAGACAAAGATCGTAGGCAGTGAATACATTAACTCTGCTAAAGTGGCGTAAGCGGGCTGATGACTAAAATGGTCGAGCAAATAAAAGGCAAACGCCATATTGCCTACTGTTGTCCCCATTTGCGAGGCAAGTGCTGCAAAAAAGAGACGAACAAAATTTCTGTTTTTAAAAATATCCATAAATACGCTCCTTAACCTGAAGATCCCACTTTCTATCATATAAAATTTTAACCATTCGTACAATTAATTTCTCCTACTGGCTAATGGTCACAGGTGTTCCATTTGGAACAATTGAAGCAAGTTCGATGACATTCTGATTGTACATGCGAATGCACCCTCTAGACACAGCTTTACCAATTGAAGACGGGTTATTCGTTCCATGGATGCCGTAATGAATTTTTGAAAGGCTCAGCCAATAGGCGCCAAAGGGACCTCCTGGGTTTGGCTGTCTGTTGACAATATAATAAGAACCTGTCGGTGTCATGTTTAATATTCTGCCGGTTGCAATCGGGTATGAGCGCAAGAGCTGTGATCCAGAAAACAGCACGAGACGTTTCGCTGAAATTGACACAGATATGCGGTAAGGGATCGTGTTAGGATCCGGTAACCCAGGGATGATGATGACTTCATTTTGTTCTGGCTCGCGGGCTTGAAGTGACGGATTTGCAGCCTTTAAAGCATCTGTCGTTGTTCGAAAATCAAGTGCTATAGAAGCAAGTGTTTCTCCACTTTTTACCGTGTATCGCAGCACGAAAGGACACTCCTTTTACTCAAATAAAAGAAGCCGTGATCCCCGTCTCACATATACTATATGGACGGGATCAGGCCCAGTAAGGTTTCTCCTAACATTTGTCATGAGAATGATCTTTGTTTATACATATGCAGGAAAAGGTGATTTGGCTTCTCTTTACACGTGAGATGTTAAGGTGAAAAAAGTGATTTCAGGTTTGGCTAAAAACCGAAGCGGCAGTCTAGTTGTCCCAAGCCCGCGGTTGACATAGATACGGTGCTGATAGCTACCGTATAAGCCTTCGACATATGTACGCCCAAAAGGTGCTGTGAGAATCGGTCCATAGAAAGGAAGCTGTATTTGACCGCCATGCGTATGCCCAGAAAGCTGCAAGTTTATAGGTGTTGTTTCAAGCTCTAGTGCGGCATCCGGCTCATGCACAAGCAATAACGTAAAGAGATCAGAAGAGACTTCTCGTTTGATGAAATGGTAATCAGGCATACTCATCATGAGATCATCCAGTGTAGCGATCTGTATGCGTCCGCCTTCTTTTTCTAAGTGAAACACTTCATTTTTACATAATGTAAAACCACAAGCTTTCATCGTTTCCTCATATAGATCAATGCCAAATGGTCCGTAGTCATGATTTCCGCATATGGCAAACTTTCCAAACGGAGCATCAAGCTTAGACAAAGAGGCTTTGGCTTTTTCATGTTCTTCAATCGATGCTTCAAAATCAACAAGGTCACCTGTAAACACAATGAGATCTGGAGATTCATCGTTGATCTTTTGGACAACAGTCTCTAAATCTTTTGCCGAAAATGTATCACTTAAATGAACATCACTAAATTGAGCAATTTTAAACTGGTTAAACGAAGCCGGTAGCTGAGCATCATGAATAGTGAGTGATACGGCGTCGATCATGCGCGGCTCAATGTACCGAGCATAGCCATAACCGGATGTGGTCGCCAAAAGTCCGAGAATACTCGCACCAGCTGCTCCTTTTAAAAACTGCCTGCGGGAAAGTTGCTTCATATAAGACTCCTTTAAAAATAAAATTAAGTATAGCATGATTTTTGATGAATCTCCTATATGGTGCATGGAGGGGAAATCATGATATGATAGACGAATAATGAATGAATAGTCATTCAAAATACACAAAGGGGGAGAACAAATGACGAAGCAAACAGTGATTGTCACAGGGGGATCAAGCGGAATGGGAAAGGCGATGGCGACTCATTTGGCACTCGGGGGCTGGAATGTTTTGATTACTGGAAGAACAGAAGAGACCCTTGAAACAACGGCAAATGAAATCAAACAGAAAGGTGGTTCGATCGCTTTTTTTCAAATGGACGTGCGACATCCAGAAGATGCTGATCAAATGGTGAAGTTTGCGGTAGATACATTTGGTGATGTGGATGCACTTATTAATAACGCGGCAGGCAACTTTTTAGTTCCAGCAGAAAAACTGTCTCCTAATGGCTGGAAAGCGGTCATTGATATTGTGCTAAATGGCACCTTTTTTTGCAGCCATGCAGTGGGCAACTATTGGATTCGTCAAAAGAAAAGCGGAAGTATGATCAACATGGTCGCCACATATGCATGGGGGGCTGGTGTTGGTGTAGCGCATTCAGCAGCCGCAAAAGCAGGCGTACTGTCGCTTACCCGAACGCTTGCTGTGGAATGGGGAAAGCAATATCGCATTCGCGTAAATGCCATTGCGCCGGGGCCCATTGAAAGAACAGGTGGTGCTGATAAACTGTGGGAATCTGAAGAGGCTGCCCAAAGAACATTAGATAGTGTTCCGCTCGGTAGACTAGGCACACCAGAAGAAATTGCAGAACTTGCGAGTTTCTTATTATCTGAGCATGCATCTTATATGAATGGAGATTGTATTACAATGGATGGGGGCCAATGGCTCAACCAATCACCATTTTGAATGATCGTGTAAGACCTGCTTTTGATATGGTATAATCACACAAAGAGAGAAGCAGGTGATGAAAATGGTCGATCCATTGGATATTTTAACGAATATTGAAGATGTTTTCCCGCACTATCAAGCGATCTTCAGTGCGGAGGAACAAAAAGTGATAGGCTATGAGATTCTTGGAAGAATGAAGCTTGAGTCGGGAACAGTTAGTCTAGGCTCCTTCTTTACGGATTCATCTATTCCTGACGAATATAAATTGGAAGTAGATCAAAAAGTATTAAGTCAAGCACTTGATCTCTTCACGACCGCAGATGAAGATTTGCTCATCTTTATTAATCATGATGCGAATGTCCTCATGCTCGATCATGGCGAAAGTTTTTTAGAACTTTTAAAAGAATATGAAGCAAGGGGTATACAGCTTAGCCGGTTTGTCATTGAAATTACTGAACATACGTTTAGCGGCGACATTGAACAGCTTTACCATACGTTAACGTATTATCGTACATATGGGATCAAAATCGCCGTATCTAATATAGGGAA
The DNA here is from genome assembly GCF_038627835.1 of Bacillus sp. FSL M7-0307. NCBI lineage: Bacteria > Bacillati > Bacillota > Bacilli > Caryophanales > Bacillaceae > Bacillus > Bacillus sp. FSL M7-0307. Next base: position 1,346,984 of record NZ_CP152023.1, read on the forward strand.
AGAAAGCAGCAATCTTGACCGGATTGCTCTGCTTTCACCTGATCTATTAAAAATAGATCTACAGGCTTTAAGGGCTTCGTCTCCATCTCCTTCCTATGAATATGTGTTATACAGCATTTCACTGCTTGCAAGAAAAATAGGAGCAGCTTTAATCTATGAAGACATTGAAGCGAATTTTCAGCTGCAGTATGCATGGAGAAATGGCGGTAGATATTTTCAAGGCTTCTACCTTCACGAGCCTGACGCACAATTAATTGACCGTAACAAACGAAAAGAACAGCTTAAAGAAGAATTTCAACAATTCATTGCCCATGAGAAAAAGAAACTCCAAGCTGTCTATGAACATTCTGAAACCTTTTATAAGCGAATTCACCAAGCCGTCAGTACGTTAAAAAAATCATGCAGCACAAATGATGAACTTATACAAAAACTGGCACTTGAACTAACCGATTGCAGCTTTCGCATTTATATGTGTAATGAAGAAGGTTTTCAAATTACTGGAAATGTGTTTAAGAAAGAAAAAGAATGGCTGTTTCAGCCAGAGTATATAGAGAAAAACTGGAGCTGGCGCCCTTATTTTCTAGCAAATATTCTTCAAATGAGAATTAGCGGAAAAGGATTTTTCAGCGATATCTACAGTGATTTAGAAACTGGAGAACGAATACGAACGTTTTCTTATCCGTTAGAGGGAGACGTGTATTTGTTTGTAGATCTTCCGTATGCTTATCTATATGAGCAGGAAGGATTAATTTAAAAGCAGCCGTCGTGGCTGTTTTTTTTATTAGAAAAAAGATAGAAAAAATGGTTGACAATGAAACTGATAATCATTATCATTTAGTTATAGAGAGAAGCTACTCTCTGTTCCCCAACCCCTCTATCAGATCAAGATCCAAAAAACTTGGCGCTACCCCCGCCAAGTTTTTTTTGTGCGCCAATCATTCCCTTCATGCATAGGACATCCCAATTCATCCATACACCTTAAATGATGATAGTTAGACAGTAGGAGGGAAAAGTCATGATCAAACGTGACAAGCGGCTGCTGATTGATTTACCAATGCCAGATCACCCAGATGCAAATGGTGCAGCGGCTGTGCAAGAATTACTCGGCGGAAAATTTGGTGAAATGTCCACATTAAATAACTACATGTTTCAATCGTTTAACTTTAGAGGGAAACGAAAGCTCAAACCATTTTATGATCTTGTATCAAGTATTACAGCTGAAGAATTCGGTCATGTAGAGCTTGTGACAACTGCAGTCAATCTCATGATTACGGGAACCACACATGGGGGCGATCCAGATACGACCCCGATGAAAGCGGCTGTTGATAAACGAAATACGCAGCATTTTATCCAAACGGCACAAACAGGCTATCCGTTTGACTCCATGGCAAAGCCGTGGACAGGTGAGAATGTGTTCTCAAGTGGTAATCTGATTCTGGATCTTCTTCATAACTTCTTCCTAGAGTGCGGAGCTCGTACGCATAAAATGCGCGTATATGAAATGACGGATCACCCTACGGCAAGAGAAATGATCGGTTATTTACTTGTCAGAGGCGGCGTACATGTTGTGGCGTATGCAAAAGCCCTTGAGGTAGCGACAGGGGTAGATGTTGGGAAGATGCTGCCGATTCCAAATCTCGACAATAAATACTTTGATTCTGCAAGAAAGTTTGAAGATCAGAATATTCATACAAAACTGTATACATTTAGTGATACGGATTATAAGGATATCAATCAAATTTGGAAAGGAAACCATCCGATTGATGGAAAGCCGCTGACAGTTATTGAGGGCACGCCAAAAGGTGCACCCGTGCCAGATTATAGAGATTTGCCGGAAGAGTTTGCTCCAGGTATTTCAAAAGAAGATTTTGACGAAATTGCGAAACGCCTGATGAGATCGGCCGGTTTATAAAAAACAAGATGCATGAGATAAGAAAAAAGACTCAAAATAAAAAAACAGATTCTTTTTCTTTTTTTGAATTCAAGAGGAAAAATATCATCTGAGAACACTTTATGGTATGATGCTTTGTAGGACTTGTGTATAATCAATACGGGTTCATCTTGAGTTGTTTTTTTGAAAGGAGTCTTTTTTTAGAATGTCACAATTAATGGGTATCATTACAAGGCTGCAAAGTCTTCAAGAGACAGCAGAAGCTGCAAACGAGCCGGCACAGCGTTATTTCGAAGTGAACGGTGAGAAAATCTGTAGTGTTAAGTATTTCGAAAAGAATCAAACGTTTGAATTGACTGTTTTTCAACAAGGGGATAAGCCAAACACTTTCCCATTTGACAACATTGATATGATTTCGATTGAGATTTTTGAGCTTCTACAATCCTAAGCTGAATCGTATGAAATGTTTTTTCTGAGAATTCCTTCGTTGATTGCGGAAGCATACACTTCATAAGTGATGAACAAATGGAAGATGATCATTCAGTGCAATATTCGGATAAGAGACCATTGAAAAGGAGTTCCTTTCTGTGAGTGATTCTTTTTTCTTTAATCTTTCTGAAGAGCATTTAGCGTTTTCTGATGTTGTCATGAGATTGAAAGACTTTATTCAAAAAGACCCGAGATCTGTTTATGTACTATCAATTGGTACGGACTCTCAGGTCAATCAGAATGTCACAACATTTATGACTGCAATTCATCTTCACCGGATCGGCAAAGGAGCTTGGGGCTGTCTCACGCAGCAAGTGTTGAATCGGCCTGTACAAAGTCTTAGAGAAAAAATTTCATTAGAGACAGCGTTTAGCCAAAAGGTATGTGCAGACATCCTTGAGGGACCTTTAACAGAACTGATGGATTTGCTTCTTCCGTTTGCTGAGGAAGGGGCAGACCTTCGTTTTGAAGTCCATCTAGATATTGGCAAAAAAGGAAGTACAAAAGAGCTGATCCAGGAAATGACCGGAATGATCACAGCCATGGGAATTGAAGCAAAAATAAAACCCGACTCATACGCAGCATTTTGCTACGCCAATCGATACACAAAATAAATTCCGTCATTTTTCTCCAAACGTTGTCGAAACGTGCGGTTGACGATTCGATTCTAGTTCCTTATTCTAGCTGTATAGAGAGGAAGCAGACATTCAAACGCCTGCTAATCAATATAAAAGCATATATGAAACAGGGGGCCTGATGTTGAATGAGCGTCATCGAAAATCGATTTAATGAAGAAGAGAAAAAGCTATTATTAAACGTATTACTGAATCAGGAATATGCTGTCGAATTACTAAGCAGTGAGATCAATGATATAGAATGTGGAACAAAAAATGTCGACGACAATACGTATAAGAAATTGATCACATTGTATGACAGAGTAAGGTTTGAGAATTAATATCGATTGAACATTCTATTAGATACTCTACGCTGAGTATCTTTTTTATGCAGAAAAAAATCTTTCGACAAAATTCGTTTTAGTTTATGCTTAATGTTAAAGGGGAATGTATGATTGATGATTGAGAGAAAAGGGGTCGAAGAAACATGATAGAGATAGAACCGGCTCAATTACTTGAGTCAACAGTAGCTGAGCATATGATTGATGCAGATAAAGTGGCACACGTTCAAATTGGAAATAATCTTGAGCACGCCCTATTGGTCCTGACAAAAACAGGATATACAGCCATACCTGTTCTGGATGCTTCTTATCACCTTCACGGGTTAATTGGAACAAATATGATCATGGATAAAATCTTTGGTTTAGAACGAATTGAATTTGAAAAGCTCGACCAATTGAAGGTAGAAGAGGTCATGCTATCAGATATTCCAAGACTGAAAACGACTGATCCTGTTTTAAAAGGTGTTCACGCTGTAACGAATAATGGGTTTGTTTGTGTGGAAAATGAGGAGCAAGTATTCGAAGGAATTTTCACTCGGCGTGTTGTATTAAAGCGCTTAAATGAGGTCATTCATTCCGCAAAAAAATGAGCTGCAGCCCAGCTTATTTTTTTTGCCTTCATAAGCTATTATTTATATAATGACCATATAGAATAAGAAAAACTTATCAAGAGAAGGAGGGTGCCCATGCAGCTTCAAGAGTTACATATGCTTGTTGTACTTAGTGAGGAATTGAATATGAGAAAGGCTTCAGAGCGGCTCTTTGTCTCTCAGCCTGCCTTATCTCAAAGACTGCAAACGATTGAAAAAGAGTGGGGAACCAAAATCTTTTTTCGTTCACAAAAAGGCTTGACAGTGACTTCAGCAGGTGAACAGATTATTCAATTTGCCAAAGAGGTTACGACTGAGCAGGATCGAGTGCGAGAGAGAATTGATGAGCTTGAAGGAGACATACACGGTACACTCAAGCTTGCAGTTGCGTCCATTATTGGTCAGCACTGGCTGCCAAAGGTGCTGAAGCGGTATGTCGAGAAATACCCAAATGCCAAGGTATCTCTTGTGACCGGCTGGAGCAGTGAGATGCTTAAAAGTCTGTATGAAGACCATGTCCACATTGGCATCATTCGCGGGAATCCTGATTGGAAGGGCACAAAGGAATACTTAATGACCGATCATTTATATTTAGTCGATTCTGTCATCAAGGACGTGGATGAGTTAATTGAGACAGAACGCCCGTTTATTCAATTTAAAAGTGATAGCACCTATTATCAAGAAATTCAGCACTGGTGGCATCAAAAGTTTAAAGTGTCGCCAAAACAGACGATTCTTGTGGACCAGATTGAGACATGTAAACAAATGGCCTATCACGGTATCGGCTACGCCATTTTGCCTTCGGTCACCTTATATGATCATGAGAAAAGTGTACACAAAACTCCGCTCGTAGATGCAAATGGAGAGCAAATCGGACGTGACACGTGGCTGTTAGGATATGAAGCCTCTTTTCAGTTAAAACAAGTTCAAGCATTTGTTGGTGTGGTGAAAGAAATGCTTGAAAGTGAGGCAGTGTAAGCACTTCTGGAAGAGGAGGTGCTTTTTTAGGATAAGTGGTTTGATTAGGTTTCTAATAGATTTACCTGTTTCATACTGAAAAAGAAGAAAGCTGGAAGAAATGATGAGAAATCAACAAAAAAAGAAGATGGATATACCGAAGTGGGGAACTTATTTACGCGAGAGATGGCGTGGACGTTTTGCAAGTCATCTTTCTTTAGAAGAACAAAAAGAGATTGGGATGGATGGTTTCCTATGGCACTTATGTAGCTGGGGAAAAGTTGAATGCCTTGAAAAAGAGGCAGCGATCAATGCCTTTCATCAGCAATCAAAGCATACATGTACGATTTTTTATCAATTTGCTCAAGAAGCGTATCTGTTTGAAAACGCCAAGGAACTGTCAGTGAAGGAATTGCCATATACAGACGGACACATGGACTATAGCGATCTGTATGTCATGGATTGGGAAGAAAATTGGACATTTGTGATGACGCACGAAACCGATTGCGGTCCATATTTTATTCAGAAATAAAAAAAGAGTAAATCACAAAGAGATAGAGTGATGATCAGTTAAAGCCGCCTTCCAATTGGAATGAGCGGTTTTTTGATGTACGTCATGTTTATTTTGAACAGCACCTTTTCATAAAACATTTGACAATGAAAATCATTATCATTTAAAGTGTACATATAATAATTGAAAATGATTATCATTTAGATGAGGTGACCAATAGATGAAAGCACTAATTGCATTTGCGAGTATGTCTGGCAATACGGAAGATATGGCAGCGATCTTAAAACAAACGCTTGAAGGAAAAGGGATAGAGACAGAGATGATGGAATTTGACGACACAAGCGCAGAAGATCTTTCTTCATACGATTATGTCATGATCGGCTCTTACACATGGGGTGACGGTGATTTACCTTATGAAGCTGAAGATTTTTATGAAGAGGTCTCAGCTCTTGAACTTAGTCACATCAAAGCGGCGGTATTTGGATCAGGGGATTACAGTTATCCGAAGTTTTGCGAGGCTGTTCATACTTTTCATGACATGCTGAAATCGACAGGTGCATCCGTATTTCCTGAAACATTGAAAATGGAACTTGCGCCAGATACAGATGAAGATGTGGCGTGCTGTGAGGAGTTTGCAACGAGCTTTTTAACGTGGGCATCATTGTCTGAGAAAAGAGTTGAAAATCATGTTTCATAAAGGTGCGACAGCTGTTGCTGCGTCTAAAAGTGGCGGCTACTTTGTTGCTGTCAAACGAGAAGGTATTTTCCATTACAGTGTGGAGGGCGGATGGCAGCAGCTTTTTAAGCTTAAGCATAAAATCCATGCTATCAGTTATATTGGTCCTTATTTGTTCGGTGTTGGTGAAAATGGAACTGTCATACGATCAGGAGATGAGGGCCACACATGGGCGCTATCATCTTTTCCGACAAATGCAGTTGTTTGGTCTATTACAGGACGCAAAGATGGGTTTGTATGCGCACATGGAAAGCATAGTATTTATGTGTCAACCGATTTCGGAATTTCCTGGGAAATTATGAAGCCATTTGCTCATGTAAATCAGCCCCCTGTTATTCGCTCATTATGTGTAGCGGGCGATTATCTTTATATTGGAACACAGATTCATGAGGTGCATGGAGGAATATGGGTGTATGACTTGCAAAGTGAACAGGTTTTTCTCCTAAACAGAGAAGAGCACCGAATGACTGCTTCTATGCTGCTTTGCGGGGAACACCTCCTTGTCTGTGCGTTGGGCTCTAAAAAAGGGAAAAGAGGATCTGTTCAAATTTTAGACTTACATACCAATATGCTGCATGATATTCAATCACAAGCTTTTGCGCGAGAGGAATCATTTTTGGATGTGTCAGAGGATAACGGCATTGTGTATGTGACCACCTCACAGGACGAGCATGGATTTTCTAAGGTGTATCAGCTTGATATAGAGCAAAAAGAGCTCAAGTGGTTTGATACGATCAAAGGGCACGGTTTTCGTGTCGCCAATCAAAATGAGAATTTTTTCTGTGCGGGTTTATATGAAAGTAAGTTTGTCAGGCCTTATGAAGAACCTGCACTGATTCATTAATAAGGAGGAAGAAAAAGTGACGAAAAAAGTTTTATTGGTGTATGCCACAATGTCAGGAAATACAGAAGCAATGGCTGATTTAATCGAAAAAGGATTAAAGGAAGCTGGGGCTAGCGTGGACCGGCATGAAGCGATGGATATTGATGCTGAACTTCTTCATGATTACTCGCACATTCTGTTAGGTGCATATACTTGGGGAGATGGTGATCTTCCAGATGATTTTATTGATCTATATGAGGAAATGGAAGAGCTTGATTTGACGGGTAAAGCATTTGCTGTATTCGGTTCTGGAGATACATCTTATGAACATTTTTGCGGAGCTGTGGATTTAATTGAAGAAAAAGTGAAGGAGCTGGGCGGTGATATCGTCCTGCCATCCATCAAAATTGAGCTGAATCCAGAAGGAAACGAGGAAGAGGAATTGATTTCTTTTGGTAGACAATTTGTTCATCTTCACCAGCAAGAAGCGGGATAAAGAGGCCCGCTTGTTTTATTTGCCAAGGCGCAGACGATTCTTTCACTTGTCATTAAAACTCTCCTTTGGTACAGTAATGAAGTATAAATTAAGAGGAGGACATACATACATGAAACAAATGGACGCTAATGAAATTATTTCATTTATTCAAAATAGTACAAAATCAACACCTGTTAAAGTTTACATTAAAGGTGACTTAGAAGGTATTGAATTTGGTGAACATGCAAAAACATTTATTACAGGCAATACAGGTGTTGTCTTCGGTGAGTGGAGCGAAATTCAAAAAGCTCTAGCATCAAACAAAGACAAAATTGAAGATGTTGTCGTGGAAAATGACCGTCGTAACTCTGCGATTCCTATGTTGGATTTGAAAAACATCAAAGCACGTATTGAGCCAGGTGCAATTATTCGTGATCAAGTGGAAATTGGCGACAATGCAGTCATCATGATGGGTGCTTCTATTAATATCGGTTCAGTCATCGGTGAAGGTACGATGATTGATATGAACGTTGTTCTTGGCGGCCGTGCGACAGTAGGTAAGAACTGTCATATCGGTGCGGGATCTGTTCTTGCAGGTGTTATTGAGCCGCCTTCTGCTAAGCCAGTTGTAGTAGAAGATGATGTTGTTATCGGTGCAAACGCTGTTGTTTTAGAAGGTGTGACCATTGGGAAAGGTGCAGTTGTAGCAGCTGGAGCGATCGTTGTGAACGATGTCGAGCCTTACACGGTTGTAGCAGGTACACCTGCAAAGAAAATCAAAGACATTGATGAAAAAACAAAAGGTAAAACTGAAATTAAACAAGAACTGCGTCAGCTTTAATTGACACAATTCGCAGCTGAAGACATAGACGTGGATGATATATCCACGTCTTATTCGTATAGAGGAAAGGAAGCGAGTTCACTTGTTAAATCGTGAGCAATTAATATCCATTCGAAGAGATTTGCACCAAATTCCTGAGCTTGGTTTTAAGGAATTTAAAACACAAGCTTACCTCATCAAGCATCTCGAATCGTACCCAACAGATCGAATCGAGATGGAAACATGGCGGACTGGACTTTTTGTGAAAGTAAAAGGGACAAATCCTACGCGTGTCTTTGCGTATCGTGCAGATATGGACGGCTTATCTATCCCTGAAGAAACGGGCTACCCATTTCAATCGGTACATGAGGGCCACATGCATGCATGTGGACATGATCTTCATATGACCATTGCTCTTGGTATCATTGATCATTTCGTGCATCAGCCAATCAAAGAAGATCTGCTATTTATTTTCCAACCGGCAGAAGAAGGTCCAGGAGGAGCTGAACCAATGCTTGCAAGTGATGTTCTAAAAAAGTGGACGCCAGACTTTATTACAGCGCTGCATATTGCACCTGAATATCCAGTCGGCACGATTGCAACAAAGCCGGGCCTATTATTTGCTAATACGAGTGAGCTTGTGATCGATCTTGAAGGAAAAGGCGGGCATGCCGCATACCCTCATTTAGCAAATGATATGGTGGTGGCTGCAAGTGCACTAGTAGGGCAGCTGCAATCGGTGATTTCACGAAATGTGGACCCTCTTGATAGTGCCGTCATTACAGTTGGCACGATTACAGGTGGCACTGCTCAAAATATCATTGCGCAGCACGCAAAGCTGGATGGAACCATTCGCACGCTCTCGCCAGAGTCTATGGAAAAGGTGAGAAAACGAATTGAAGCACTTGCAAAGGGAATTGAAATTGGCTACGAATGCAAGGCGACAGTTCGATACCCTTCATCTTATTACGAAGTGGACAATTCAAAGGATTTGACAGAGGAATTTATGTCATATGTAGCCGAAGAAGGTCTTGCAAATGTCATTGAATGCAGAGAAGCGATGACAGGAGAAGATTTCGGCTACATGCTGAAAAAATATCCTGGGTTCATGTTTTGGCTAGGGGTAGATTCAGAATATGGTCTGCACCATGCAAAACTCACTCCTGACGAAAATGCGATTGAAACAGCTGTAAACGTCATGACAGCTTATTTTAAAAAGCAAGCAGGTGAATGAATAATCAAATGGTCTCCTGTACACCTTATGAACAGGAGGTGTTCTTGATTATGACAAGAATTGGTGTAGAACCATCTTTATCCGATGTAGAAGAACTTTTGAAGCAAAAAGGGTATGATGTCGTACGTATTCAAAATGAACAGCAAATGGATCAGTGTGACTGTTATGTGGTCACAGGGTTAGATTCAAATGTTCTTGGCATTTCAGACACAACGACAAAGGCATCTGTCATTACAGCGTCAGGTATGACGGCTGATGAAATTTGTCAAGAAGTAGAACAGCGTGTTCAATAAAACTAACAAAAAAGAACCAGGATATTATGACCCTGGTTCTTTTTGCTCTTTGGCTAGATCGAGTGCTTCTTTCATTTTTTTGCGGAGAATTCGTTCGACACGCCACTGCTCCATCGTTTCAGTTTTTGCAATGATACGAAGGACGAGAGATGAGGAGCCAAATGCCTCCACTCCAACGACTTGAGGACCTTCGATGATTTGCGGCATGCTCTCATGAACTTCATCACAGGCTGCTTGCAAAGTGGTGATCATCTGATCCACATTTTCATCTGGGGATAATTCGATATCAACGAGTGCCTGCATCGTCCCTCGTGAATGATTGCTCACATTGAGTATACTTCGGTTCGGAATGAAATGAAGAGTGCCATCAAAGCTTCTAAGCTGTGTTGTTCTCAGTCCAATTTGTTCAACGATCCCATCAAAACCAGCAACCGTTATATACTCACCGACATCAAATTGTTTTTCGAGCAGTATGAAGAAGCCTGTCACAATATCACTCACTAATCCCTGAGCGCCAAATCCAATGGCAAGTCCTACAACACCTGCGCCAGCCAGCAAGGCGGTTGGGTTATAATGAAATAAGTCGAGGATCATCACAACTAGAATAAAAATCAGCAAGTAGGCGAAAATATTTAAGGTAAGACTTTGCAGCGTTTGAGCTCGTGATAAAGAGACATCGTGCTTCTCAGAGAATGCTGAATAGGCACGCTTAATCATCTTGTTTCCAATCGCTCTGATGATAAAATAAATCACAAAAATAGCAATGAGTTTTAGAAAAATCATACTGATATTCATGATGATGGAAACCCAATCTACTTGTTCAAGTGCTTTCATGATCTTCAAAACCTTTCTATGTATGTGCGAAATGAGAAGCTAATCATTTGTTCCCTTATGCAAGTCATGTTAAACTTTTAATAGTTGGAGCGAGAGATTGTGACAAATCGTTAATTAAATTTATTATTAATTAATATTGACTAAAAATCGCTTAAGTATTATAATTATATTTGTGAAGTTATTAACTAAATGAGAATTTAACCTATTGATTCTCATTTTATATACAGCTAAGAAGTCTGTATAAAGATATTATTTTTGGAGGGATTTACATATGGCAGAGCGTTTTGTAGGAAAACAAGCTCCACGTTTTGAAATGGAAGCAGTACTTGCTAATAAGGAATTTGGTAAAGTGAGTTTAGAGGAAAACATCAAGAATGACAAATGGACAGTTCTTTTCTTCTATCCAATGGATTTCACTTTTGTTTGTCCAACTGAAATTACAGCAATGAGCGATCGTTATGATGAGTTTGAAGATTTAGATGCAGAAATCATCGGTGTATCTACTGATACAATCCATACGCATCTTGCTTGGATCAACACAGATCGTAAAGACAATGGTCTTGGAGAATTAAAATACCCACTAGCTGCTGACACAAACCACACAGTATCTAGAGAATACGGTGTTTTAATTGAAGAAGAAGGAATTGCACTTCGTGGTCTATTCATCATTAACCCAGAAGGCGAACTTCAATATCAAACAGTATTCCACAACAATATCGGTCGTGATGTAGATGAGACACTACGTGTTCTTCAAGCATTACAAACTGGTGGACTTTGCCCAGCGAACTGGAAACCTGGTCAAAAAACACTTTAATTGATAGTTGAAGAAACAGTCTAACTGGTGTTAGACCTTCAGATTGTTGACAAAGGGCTAAAATGTTGTTTATTTTAGCCCTTTGTCTTCTTTTCAGCGTGATAGAAAACCTTTGCAGCCCTAGGAAGGACGAGTACTGGCGCAAAGCGAATTTGACATTCGTGAGCACCAGCACGCAGGACTGACAAAGAATGCGAGGGTTTGTCTACACGCTGGGGTCTAACTGATGTTAGACCTTTTTGTTTCGAGACATACAATGGATGGAGGCGCTTCAAAATGAAATTACGTCAACCAATGCCAGAACTAACTGGTGCAAAAGAATGGTTAAATGGAGAAGTAACAAGAGAAGAATTAATTGGTGATAAACCAACATTGATCCACTTCTGGTCAGTTAGCTGCCACCTTTGTAAAGAGGCGATGCCGCAAGTGAACCAATTCCGTGATGAATACAAGGATCAACTAAACGTGATCGCAGTTCATATGCCACGTTCAGAGGATGACCTAGATCTAGAAAAAATCAAAGAGGTTGCAAATGAGCATGAAATCACACAGCCAATCTTTGTAGACAGCGACCATAAACTAACAGAAGCATTTGAGAACGAATATGTACCAGCTTATTATGTATTCGATAAAACAGGTGCTTTACGCCACTTCCAAGCTGGCGGAAGCGGTATGAAAATGCTTGAAAAACGCGTCAATCGAGTTCTTTCTGAGTCTGAAAAGGCTGCAGAATAGGCTTTCCCCCCATGAATGGGGGTTTTTTCATGGGGAAAAATAGGAGACATATTGCACTGGATGAATATGATTGTAGGTGGAATGCCTAAGAAAAGAGAAAATGAGGGATTTCATTAAAAAAATTTCCTGAAATAAAAAGGTATTATGACCTATTTACATTTTTATTTTGAAATGAAAATGTAAAGATTTTAACTTTTTACTATTCAGAACGTTTTTGCACAAAAGAAATTTCAGTTTGGTAAATAACTATATAAATCAAGTAGTATAAGCATTTATTCAAAATTTTTACAATATTTTAAAGGTGGTCAAAAGCCTATAGTGGCAATGAAATGGGTGCCGATTTTTCTTCTTTGGCAAAATTTTAGTTGGAAATACCTATCTGATAGCAAACTGTAAAATGATAAAAAAATAGTTGATAAAATTAGTTTTCTAATCTAATATTTACTATAGAATATTTTTTATATGATGAGGGGGAAATCCATTGTTTAATGAGAGGGAAGCGTTACGTTTACGATTGGAACAATTAAACGAAGCAGAAGTAAAGGTCATCCGTGAATATCAAATTGAACGAGATGCGATTTACGCAAAACTAAGAGAATTAGACCGTCAAGGTACAGGTCTCGTCACAGATACAAAAAAAGAAGTGCGTACAGAGAGAAAAACGGATTCATTGCCTGTATTAGCTGAGCTGGCTGCACAAGAAATGAGAAGCTACCAGCAGCCTGCGCAAACGCAGTCAAACGTTACATCATCTTTAGGAACAGGTCAGCTAAATGGTGCACCTGTAGGTATTCCTGAAGGATCTACAAGACGCAGAAGAGGCACAGCTAGACCTGGATCAAAGGCAGCTAAGCTTCGTGAAGCTGCAATCAAAACATTAAAGCGTCATAATGCGGCGATTAAAAGCTCTGAACTTCAAAAAGAGATTGAAAAAGAGAGCGGTCTTGAAATTCCAAATATGACAACGTTTATGCAAAGCTTAATTAAAATGTACCCAGAAGTGAAGAAACCTTATCGCGGACAGTATATTTTAGAAGGCGACATTCAAACAGAAGACGAATAAATAAAAAAGAAACTGCTGGGCGTAAATGCCAGCAGTTTTTTCTTGCGTACGTGATGAATGAATCACTTTTTTTGATCAACTGTATAGACAATCTTTCGTTCTTTGGGCATGTTGTCGCGCTGTTTTTTAAATCCATCGATCTTCACTGTCATGACCTCTCCACTCCGCTGCACCGCATCAACTTTTGCCTGGAGTGTTTCTACTTGTTCGTTTAGTTTCTTCAAAATCGGTCCTATTTCTTCGGTTGTTTGCAAAATAGGGTCTTGTGAGAACAGCTCGGCATTTGTTTGGGCTGACTGGTCGATATCAGCAAAATGAGAAGCGATCCATTCCTCGCTTTCGGCTAACTGTTTTTGGTAGCTCGTGAGCGTTTCATAAAAAATGGCTTCTTTTGCTTTTTCGATTTGCAGTAATTTTTCTTGTGTTTCATAAAAACGCTCCTGTAGATGCCGGACGCCTTCTTGTAATAAATGAAGCTCTGCGTTTTTATCGCCTAGAGTTTGCTGCAGTTTTTCAATCACAGCGGATAAAGTATTTCCTTTTTTCTCCTCTTTTGCAAGCTGTTTATCTTGGTCTAGTAAACGCTCCTGTAGTTGCTGAGACATTTCCTTATATTTTACAACCTTCAAATGCAATCGGTGCTTTTCCTCTGTTTCTTTTCGTCTATGATAGGTTTCCTTTTGCAGCATTTCATGAAGAAGGACGATTTTATGTAATAATTCCGATTTGCTATAAGAGAGATCCTGTATTTTAGATGATGCTTGGTCTTGGTCAATGGTCATTTCATCCAATTGTTGTTTTAATTGAGTGAAATCCTTTTTCATCTCATGATATTCTTGAGATAGCTTCTTGTTTTTAGCATACGTATACGTGGACTGAAAATCTGAAATCATCTGTTGATATTTGGCCGTTTCAGCTTTTAAAAATAGGTTTTCTTGAGACAGATCATGGAATAGGGGAGAAGCATGGCGCCGGTTCATAGGTAGACCCTCCTTATTCATGTTATCAATAAAGTATGCGAAATGAGTGCGATTAGAACAACCATATTAAAGGGGATGAGATGATGAGTATAGTGAATGTGATACTAGCCGGAGGCGCTTCTAGGCGTTTTGGAGAGCCGAAGGCAAGTCATGTCTATCAGGGGAAACCACTATATGAACATGTGAAAGAGCAACTTTTGAAAGGGGAAACCATCATCATCAGTCACCCGAAGCTTCTGCCTTTTTTCAAAGCAAGAGGGGAACAAGCTGTTTGGTTAGATGATGAACAGGTGCGCGGGTATGGCCCGCTTGCAGGTATATATACCGCTATGCAAAAGCAAGAAGCAGATTGGTATTTAGTGACGGCATGTGATATGCCATTCATACGAAAAGAGACAGCCGTCGCTTTATCTTCTTATTGCCATGAGCATGTAGATGCTGTGGTTCCGATGGTGCAGGGAAGATTACAGCCGTTATTTGCGCTTTATCACCGCCGCAGTCTTCCGTTTATTTCTGCGTGTTTAAAAGAGAATCAATTAGCTATCAAAGACTTACTGCAAAAACTTCACGTCCAGGTTGTTCCAGCCGACGAACTGAACGTAGCACCAAATGAATTTCATAATATCAATAAAAGAAGCGATTTACCTGAAAACGGTATGATATGATACATAAAAACGAGGAGGAGAGAACAATATTGAACGAGCGATATTCAAGGCAAATCTTGTTCCCTCCGGTAGGGAAAAAAGGGCAGTCTGCGCTTGCCGAAAGTCATGTCCTTATTGTTGGAGCTGGTGCACTTGGAACAGCGTCTGCTGAAGGGCTTGTCCGGTCTGGAATTGGTACTTTGACGATTGTAGATCGTGATTATGTCGAATTCTCAAATTTACAGCGGCAGCAGCTGTACACTGAACACGATGCAAAGATGCATGTGCCAAAAGCGGCAGCGGCGAAAAAACGTCTCCAAGAGATCAACCATGAAGTGACCATTCACGCTCTTATTGAAGATGCAGGAGTAGAGCTGTTAAGACCTTTATTCCAAAAAGCAAATATCGTCATTGATGCGACAGATAATTTTGAGACAAGAATGGTGATGAATGACTTATCTTTAGAAACAAATACGCCTTGGATTTACGGTGCCTGTGTGAGCAGTCAGGGAATGTATATGACCATTTTGCCGGGCAAAACACCTTGCTTATCATGTGTGTTTACCTCAGTGCCTGTTGGGGGTTTGACATGTGATACAGCTGGTATTATTTCTCCTGCTGTCCAAATGGTGTCGGCTTATCAGCAGACAGAGGCATTAAAATATTTAACAGGGCATGAAGAGCAAATGGAGCGAAAGTTTGTCACGTTTGATTTGTGGCAGTCGTCTTCGTTTAAAATGGATGTATCTCGTACGAAGCAGGAAAGCTGTCCATCTTGCGGCACACATAGAACGTATCCATATTTAGATGAACAGCGAAAAAAAACAGCGATTCTTTGCGGGCGTGACACCATTCAGATCATATCGAAGGATTTGGAAAACCTTTCATTTCAGCATGTAAAAGAGCGTCTGTCATCTATTTGTGAGGTGGAAGTGAACGATTTTTTAATTCATATACGCTATGAAAGACACCGTATCGTTTGTTTTAAAGGAGGACGTGTATTAATCCATGGGACAAATGATGAAAGAGTAGCCAATTCATTACTAGCAAGACTGCTAGGCATATAGGAGTGAGAAGTGATGGAAAGACGACAGCCAATTCCAGTAGAAGAGGCAGTAAAGAAAGTCCACCAATTTCAAAAACATGGACAAGTCGAATGGGTTCCTTTAAAGAACAGCCTTGGAAGATGGATTGCAGAGGATATTTTAGCAGACCATGATGTTCCTGCCTTTGATCGTTCTCCGTATGATGGTTTTGCACTTCGGGCAGAAGATACAAAGGAAGCATCAAGCGAGCATCCGGTTGAATTTGAGGTCATTGATCATATTGGGGCAGGTATTGTTTCTGCAAAAACGATCGGTCCTTTTCAAGCGATTCGCATCATGACAGGAGCGAAGATGCCAAAAGGAGCAAATGTTGTGATCATGCTCGAATTGACGAAAACGTTTGAAAAAGACGGTAAATCAATGATGTCACTTAAAAGACCTCTGAAAAAGGGTGACAATATTTCTCGGCAAGGAGAAGAGACCCTCAAAGGGAACGTCATGATCAAAAAAGGCTCAAAAGTAACCCCAGGCGTGACGGCGATATTAGCAACGTTCGGGTATGCGGTTGTGCCAGTCGTCAAAAAACCGGTCATCGGTATCATCTCAACAGGTACCGAGCTTCTACAAGTAAGTGATGCCATGGTGGACGGTAAAATTAGAAACAGTAACCTGAGTATGGTCTACGCCCAGGTTCTTGAAGCTGGAGGAGAACCGCTTGATTTAGGCGGTGTATCCGATGATTTTGATCAAAGCTATGAAGCCGTAAAAGCAGCCTTAAGCAAAGTAGATATGCTCATCACAACAGGTGGTGTATCAGTTGGTGATTTTGACTTTTTACCTGCTATTTATGAAAAACTAGGTGCAGAGGTGTTGTTTAATAAAGTGGCCATGAGACCTGGAAGTGTGACGACCGTTGCTGCGCTGCCGAATGGTCAACTGCTGTATGGGCTGTCAGGAAATCCGGCTGCCTGTTTTGTTGGCTTTGAGCTATTTGTCAAACCGATCATTTATAAATGGTGTTTGAAAGAAAAGCCATTTCCTGTTTTTGCTGAGGCGAAGCTGACACATGATTTTCCAAAAACCAATCCGTTCACTCGATTTGTTAGAGCATCACTTGATTTCGCTGGCAGCCAGCTGAGTGTGACGCCAACAGGTCTTGATAAATCTAGTGCGGTGACATCTATTGCTCATGCTGATTGTTTCATTGTTTTGCCTGGAGGAACAAGAGGGTTTAGTGCAGGTGACCAGGTCAACGTTCTGCTATTTCACCACGAAGGCGGTGCTCCATGTTGGATGACAAATTAAACATTCTGCAAGTCGTGGGCTATCAAAATAGTGGTAAAACGACGCTGATCGAAAAATTATGTCAGCTGGCGGATGAAGAAGAAATGAAGCTAGGCTGCTTCAAACATCATGGACATGGCGGAAAGCCAGACCGTCTGTTCAAACAAAAAGATACGGATCGATATGTTCAAGCGGGTGCGTTTGCTGCTGGTGTGGAGGGAGAAGGTGAATGTCACTTTTTCATGCAGCACATGACGTTTGCACAACTAGTCAACATGTGTCAGCATCTTCCTTTAGATGCCGTCTTGATCGAAGGATACAAACAGGCGCCTTACCGCAAAATCCTGTGTGTCAAAGACCAACAGGAACTCATTGATCTTTCGACACTTTCTCATATACAAGCAGCCATTTATTTCAATAAAGAAATACAGTTCTCCGAGAAATACCCGTTTCCTGTGTTTTCAGCATTTGACAAGCGCGGGATCACATTTGCTTTTAATTTATTGAAGGGGGAAGCCTCGTATGAATGAACTTTTTAACATCACAAAAGAGCCAATTGATGTGAATGAATTGATTCAGCATGTTACAAGACGCAAAGCGGGAGCCATTACGACATTCATAGGCACGGTAAGAGAATGGACAAATGGCAAAAAAACGCTGCGTTTAACATATGAAGCATACATACCAATGGCGGAAAACATGTTGAGTCAAATTGGACAAGAAATTAAAAAACGCTGGCCTGATACAGAAGCTGCCATTGTACATCGTATTGGCACTCTTGAGATATGTGACATTGCAGTGGCAATAGCTGTTTCATCACCTCATCGGAAAGCTGCATACGAAGCCAATGAATATGCGATTGAACGAATAAAGGAAATAGTTCCTATTTGGAAAAAGGAATACTGGGAAGATGGGGAGGCTTGGATAGGTGATCAGCTTGAAACCGTTTCTTACCCGGATGGAAAACCTAGTACTCTCCAACTTAACGAGAAAGAAGGGAAGCGGCATGATTAGCGTATTATTGTTCGCCGGCCTTGCTGAGAAGGCCGGTAAACAACAAATCATCATTCAAAAAGATCAAACAACGGTTGATGAGATTAAAATAGAATTACAGGAGGTATATGGTGTTGATACTGCACAAAACGTGATGGTTGCAGTCAACGAAATATATACGAGGGGAAATGCTGAAGTGCGTAGCGGGGACACTGTTGCACTCATTCCTCCTGTAAGTGGTGGATAATAGATATTAGAGGATTTGGTTATGGCCAGCGGCTGTAACCAATTTTTTTATGTGTGAAAAGATTGTAGAGGTACTTGGGTATGATCTTCGTAAATAAAACATCCCCGGCGTGCTTTAGAAATGTGAGGATCGAGCTGTTGAATGAGATCATACAATTCGCTGATTCGTCTCACATTGAAATCTGTTTGAGCTTGAAGCTGTTCTTTTAGTTCTTTTGTGCTCACGATGCTTCCCTTTTTTTCTTTAATAATATCTACACACCTTGCTGCGTAGTATATTTTGTCATTAGAAGGTCTGCTTTCTTTCATATCAAGTAATTTGAGCTCATGATAAATCAGTTCTCTTTCCTTTCTAAAGTATTGCCATGCTTCTTGTTCCTTTTCATAAAGTAAAATCAATTGCATTTTCAATTTTTCTCTTAACATTCACTTGACTCCATTTCCACTATCATTTAACCTACCTCTATTTTACATTATATGAAAAAATAACATTTGATCAAGTAAAATCCTTTTATTTTTATTTTTTTAATATGAAAGTATTGATACTAAAGGCTCATCTGTTCTATAAAAGGCGCTAAACATAGTCCTATAAAGCCGGGATTCATTGAAATTACTAGGAATATTTTAACAAAAAATTGTTGTGTCTAAATGAGACCATCTGAATCCAAAGGAAAAGGATATTTATTCCGAAAGACATGTTGTTTACTTCATAAACTGTTTTTCAGTCAGTAAAATCATGATTTTTTCATATGAATATGGTCGGATCAAGGTATCATTTGAAGGATGTCGTTCATGAAAATAGAATAATAGATTCAATCCTATCACTATGAAAATAAGAAAATCAAATGATCTATCACTTATTGGCAATCTTTTGATAAAATAGAAACAACAAGAGTATGAAAAAACGATTCCATACTTACAGCACATGGAGAGGATGACATTTGATGAAAGAAACAACGCAAAAACCCACAATAATTGGAGTAAGCACTAGACCATCAGAGCATTTAAAAAGAGTGTGGGAACATCCATTCGTTTGGTGGCCTTTATCATGTGTGCTTGTATTAACAGTTGTTGTCACTTATTTGTCTCAGCTAGTGAATGAAGGATTGTGGGCAGATTTAATTTTGCCAATCCCTTTCGTTTATGTGATCACGCTCATTGGTCTGGTCATTGGGATTGTGATTAACGCTGCTGTATACAAGCTCATCGTCTTTTTAGCAAAAGGTGATGCAACATTTCATCAGCTGTTTTCAGGTGTACTGTATATCACGCCTATTACGATCATTGGTACGATTATTTCTCATTTAGCGATCATTTTTTTTCATGTGCCAAAAGATATCACGGTTACCTCATTAAACGCATTCATTCGAATGTCTGGTCCATGGCATGCCGTGTTAGCAAATATCGATCTTTTTGTGATCTGGAATCTTGTTTTAACAGGCTTTTTATTGATCAAAGTCGGCCGCACTTCGCCAAAAATATCTTGGATCATTGTAGCTGTCTTTTATGTGCTATCTTTAATTTTTCAATATGTAGGAACCACAATCACCATTAACATGTCATTAAGCTGGGGGTAGAATGTTTTTATGAGAAAGAAAATCATCATCGGATCCATTATCATTATTGTGATTGGTCTATTTATTGGATTTAATATTGCAAAAAACCAATCAAAGCCTGCCTCTACGGCATCATTTAAAACAGTCCAACTTGCATCAAAAGAAATAACTTCTACGGTGATGACGCCTGGAACACTTTCATTCTCGGAGGAGCAATTCATTTATACAGAAGAGGAGAAGGGAAGCCTGAATCATATCGCTGTGAAAGAAGGAGAAAAGGTGAAAGTTGGAACACCGCTCCTGACATATGAAAATAAGGAACTGGAGCTTGAAGAACAGCAGCAAGCACTTGCGGCTGAATCAAGTACACTAAAGCTTGAACAATTACAAAATAGACTCAATACATTAGATGAAAATCAGGGAAAAAAGGCGGGCTCTGATTCGAAAAACGAGCGAGATCAGCTTGAAATCGAACTCAAAGCCGCTGAATTAGAACAAAAACAAGCGGAGCTTAACCAAGAAAAAATAAAGGCACAAATAGAAGATTTAACGATACATAGCAAAATTGAAGGAACAGTCATCTCCATCGAGCAAGATGCTGGCGCAGGGAAGCTAGAAGAGAGACAGCCGGTGATCCATATTGGCAATGAGAAAAAAATGATCGTACGAGGCTTAATCACTGAGTATGACGCTATGAAAGTCAAAAAGAAACAAAAAGTAAAGGTAACGTCTGATGTCATTCGCGGAAAGAGCTGGCAAGGAGTGGTGAAAAAAGTGGGCGCTGTGCCTGCCCAGTCAACAGCAGAAACAGCTGCAAGTGATCAAACGGTACAATATCCAGTCGAAATTGAAATAAAAGGGAAAAAGCCGGATGCAAAACCAGGCTTTAAAATGATCATGGAAATTGAAACGGACAAGCGTCAAGTGCTCACAATTCCTGAAACAGCCGTGAAAAAAGAGAAAGATGGTTCATACGTTTATGTTGTTGAAAAGAATGCACTGAAGAAAGTAAAAGTGACATTAGGTGAAACGTCAGGTCATGATCTTGAAGTGACGAAAGGTTTAACAAAAGAAGATCAAATCATTGCAGAGCCATCAGATGAAATGTATGACGGAATGGAAGTGAATGCTGAATGATTCAGCTTTCAAACGTGACAAAAAGCTACGAAGTCGCTGAGGAGACATTTGATGTATTAAGTGATGTGGACCTTGTCATTGGTAAAGGCGAGTATATGTCCATTATGGGCCCGTCCGGCTCTGGAAAATCAACGTTAATGAATATCATTGGCTGTTTGGACCACCCGACCTCCGGACAGTACCATTTTCAAGGTATGGAGCTGTCGGCAGCAAAGGATCAAGAACTCGCAGTGATTCGAAATCGATCCATTGGTTTTGTTTTTCAACAATTTTATTTACTGCCTAGATTAAATGCGAGGCGAAATGTTGAACTTCCGATGATTTATGCTGGTATCAGTCAAAAGGAAAGAAAAGAACGTGCGGAAATGGCACTTGAAAAGGTTGGTTTGGCAGATCGAATGAAGCATATGCCAAACGAGTTGTCAGGGGGTCAAAAGCAAAGAGTAGCCATCGCACGTGCGATTGTCAATGAGCCGAAGCTCATCTTGGCAGATGAACCAACAGGCGCTCTTGATTCAAAAACGAGCGGCTCGATTATGGAACAGTTTACGAAGCTCAATGAGGAAGGAACAACGGTTGTGCTAGTTACTCATGAAGAAGAAATAGCTGCGTATACAAACCGGATAGTCGTTGTAAGAGATGGACGCCTCGTTCAAGATAGATTGATACAAGGAGACGCAATGAATGAAACTCTTTGAAAATATCAAAATAGCGCTGAATTCTGTCCTAGCTCATAAATTGCGTTCTATTTTAACAATGCTTGGAATTATTATTGGGGTTGGATCAGTGATTGCAGTCGTTGCCATCGGTCAAGGCGGAGAGCAAATGCTGAAAGAATCAATTTCAGGGCCAAACAATACCATTGATATGACCTATACACCCTCTGATGAGGAGTTAAATGCGAATCCTAATGCGTTATTTGAAGCCACATTTACTGAAGAAGACATTCAAAGTGTTCAAGCATTGAATGGGGTTAAACAGGTTGCCTCCTCCACTGCACAAGGCATGCAATTAAGATTCCAAGATACAACAATAGATGCAACGGTCAATGGGATTAATGAAGGCTACACGAATGTACATTCATTACATATAGCAGAAGGACAGGACTTACGTGAAATCGATTTTAGGAGCGGAAGAAGGGCAGCTGTTATTTCAGAAGGGATACAAAAAGAATTGTTTAATGGAGAGAAGGCATTAGGCGAGTTGATTTGGATGAATGGACAGCCGGTTGAGGTGATCGGAGTTTTAGCAAAACAGGAAGGGCTGTTTTCATTTGATATGAATGAAATATATGTCCCTTTTGCAATGCTGACAACTGCATTTGGTGTGAAAGAATATGATAAGTTGTCTATTCAAGTCGCACATGCTGATCAAATGAAAGAAGTGGGAAAGAGTGCGGCTGCACGCTTAAATGAAAATCACCATACAGAAGATGCTTACGAAATGATCAATCTGGAAGAGATTGCAGCAGGCATTGGTCAAATTACGTCTGTCATGACAACAATCATTGGCTCAATTGCTGGTATCTCATTACTTGTCGGCGGCATTGGTGTCATGAATATTATGCTCGTATCTGTCACAGAAAGAACAAGAGAAATTGGAATTCGAAAGGCACTTGGGGCAACTAGGGCTCAAATACTCGTTCAGTTTTTAATTGAGTCTGTCGTCCTTACACTGATCGGTGGGTTACTTGGAATCGCTCTTGGCTTAGGAGGTGCTTCACTTGTGTCACTGTTTGCAGGGTGGCCTTCTCTTGTATCGTGGCAAATCGTATGTGGAGGCGTCCTATTTAGTATGCTCATTGGTATTATTTTTGGACTGATTCCTGCCAATAAAGCAGCGAGGCTCGATCCGATTGAATCACTTAGATATGAATAATCCTAAAGTTAACTTTCAAGGTGCTGACAAGAAGGTAGAACGAGATATATTGCCTGCTGCTCCGCACCTGAAGCTTTTATGCAAAACGCATAAAGGCTTTTTTTCGTTCAATTGAATGAAATGAAAAATGATAGAAATGCTAATATCATGACTTTCTTCTCAATGTCACATATTTTTCAGTTTACAAATGGTACATATAAAGGTAAGATGACCATTGTGAAAGATTTTGATAGTTATTGAATGTATTTGATTGTTTTGTATTGATAATGTTGAAAAAAGCGATTACAATAAAGGTGCGCGCAAAATGAATACGTTTTCAAAAGGGGGTGTTTTCAATGCTAACACCAGAAAGACATCAACTCATTATCGACTATTTAGAAGAAAACGATGTCATCAAAATACAGGACTTAACGATTATGACGGATGCGTCTGAATCTACAATTAGAAGAGATTTATCAGCCCTCGAAGAAAAAGGCTTTCTTAAAAGAGTTCACGGAGGAGCTGCAAAAATATCTAGTATTCGTCTTGAACCAGATGTGTTTGAGAAATCTGCCAAAAACCTTCATGAAAAGTCATTGATTGCAGAGGCAGCTGCGTCACTTTTAAAACAAGGCGATTGTATTTACTTAGATGCTGGTACGACAACACAGCAAATGATTGACTTTATCGATCCAGATCAAGATATCGTGGTGGTGACAAATGGTGTCATGCACATTGAAGCACTCATGAGAAAAGGCATTTCTTTTTACCTGATAGGCGGATCAGTGAAACATCGAACAGGAGCCATGGTGGGAGCCGCAGCTTTGACAGCTATGGAAAATTACCGTTTTGACAAAAGCTTTGTTGGGACGAACGGCATTCATCCCGAGGCAGGGTTTACAACACCTGATCCAGAAGAAGCGCTCATTAAAAAAAGAGCCATGAAGCAGGCGAAAAAAACCTACATCTTAACAGATGCCTCAAAGTTTGGCGAAATATCGTTTTCAACCTTTGCTAGTTTACAGGAAGCCACCATTATCACAAACGACGCAAAAGAGGATTCATTCGATAATTACCATGAAAAAACGGTTATAAAGGTAGTGAAAACATGATTTATACAGTTACTTTAAACCCATCAGTTGATTACATCGTACACGTGGAGGATTTTGCGGTCGGCGGTTTAAATCGTTCAACCTATGACAAAAAATATCCAGGTGGTAAAGGAATCAATGTCTCAAGGCTTTTAAAACGGCACGGTGTTGAATCAAAAGCACTTGGATTCATTGGCGGTTTTACAGGCAAATATATTCAAGACTTTTTACAAAACGAACAATTACAAACAGCCTTTCATGAGGTGTCAGAAGATACACGTATCAATGTGAAACTAAAAACAGGCGAAGAAACAGAAATCAACGGGCTCGGTCCAAGTATTACTGAAGCACAGTTCGATTCGTTTTTATCCCAATTCACTTCATTAACAGAAGGCGATGTCGTTGTATTAGCAGGTAGCATTCCTTCTTCACTGCCTCATAACACATATGAGCGCATTGCTGAGGTATGTGCGAAGCAAGGGGTAAGAGTAGTACTTGATATTTCTGGAGAAGCCTTAAAAAAAGCAGCAGATCTGAAACCATTCTTAATGAAACCAAACCATCATGAGTTAGGTGAAATGTTTGAAACCAGTATTTCATCTGCAGAAGAAGCCATTCCTTATGGGAAAAAGCTGTTGGAACAAGGTGCTGAACATGTCATTGTATCTATGGCTGGAGACGGCGCTCTCTTATTCAGTAAGGAAGGGATCTTTCAATCTAATGTTCCAAAAGGCAAGCTGATCAACTCAGTTGGTGCAGGGGATTCAGTCGTTGCAGGATTCTTAGCTGGCGTTTCTAAAGGCCTTTCCAGAGAAGAATCATTTAAGCTTGGCGTCACATCAGGAAGTGCTACAGCATTTTCTGAGGAACTTGGAACAAAAGAGCTTGTCGATACATTATTGCCACAAGTAAAAGTCACACGCATTTAAAGGAGGAGTCATCATGAAAATTACAGAACTACTCACGAAGCATACGATTAAGCTTCAATTAGACAGCCAGCAAAAAGAAGCCGTTATTGAAGAACTGGTCACTGTATTAGATACAGCTGGTAAATTAAATGATAAAGAAGGCTACAAAGCAGCTGTTGTTAATCGTGAAAAACAAAGCTCTACGGGAATCGGAGAAGGAATTGCGATTCCTCATGCGAAAACAGCAAGTGTGAAAGAACCTGCTATTGCATTTGGCCGTTCAACAGCCGGTGTAGATTATGAATCATTAGACGGACAGCCAAGTCATCTTGTCTTTATGATTGCAGCAACTGAAGGCGCAAACAACACGCATTTAGAAGCACTTTCTCGTTTATCCACACTTCTCATGCGTGAAGAGATCCGAAAGCAGCTTCTTGAAGCGGCTACTGAAGATGAAATCATTGAAATTATCAATACACATGATAAAGACGATGAAGAAGAAGAGGAAGTCAAAGAGGAACCGGCTGCACCGGGAAAACCTGCTAAAATTTTAGCGGTGACAGCTTGTCCAACAGGCATCGCGCATACATTTATGGCCGCAGATGCTTTGAAAGAAAAAGCAAAAGAAATGGGCGTTGACATTAAAGTTGAGACAAACGGCTCTAGTGGAATTAAACATGCCCTGACAGCAAAAGAAATTGAAGAAGCGCCAGCTATTATTGTGGCAGCTGATAAACAAGTTGAAATGGAACGCTTTAAAGGCAAACATGTCATTGAAGTACCTGTGACAGCTGGAATTCGCCGTCCGCAAGAATTGATCGAAAAAGCCATCAATCAAGATGCGCCGATTTATAAAGGTTCAGGCGGCAGTTCTTCAAAAGATGAAAATGAATCGTCAGGCAAGGGAAGAAGTGGATTCTATAAGCACTTAATGAGCGGTGTAAGCAACATGCTTCCGTTTGTTGTTGGGGGCGGTATCCTCGTTGCGATTTCATTCTTCTGGGGAATTAACTCAGCTGACCCTAAAGATCCTTCTTTCAATTCATTTGCAGCTGTATTAAAAGGGATTGGCGGAGATAATGCACTTGCCTTAATCGTTGCTGTATTAGCTGGATTTATCGCAATGAGTATTGCAGACCGTCCAGGTTTCGCACCAGGTATGGTTGGCGGATTCATGGCCTCTGCAGCAGGTGCTGGATTCTTAGGCGGATTGATTGCTGGTTTCCTTGCTGGTTACATTGTGGTGCTGCTCAAAAAAGTATTCACTTTTGTACCACAGTCGCTCGATGGTATTAAACCAGTTCTGCTCTATCCATTGTTCGGTATTTTCTTTACAGGAATTATCATGCATTACATCGTCAACACACCTGTTAAAATGGTAATGGACGGATTAACACACTGGCTTGAATCACTTGGTACTGGAAACCTTGTATTAATGGGGATTATTTTAGCTGGTATGATGGCCATTGATATGGGTGGTCCGATTAACAAAGCGGCCTACACATTTGGTCTTGCGATGATTGCTGCTGGCAACTATGCACCGCATGCTGCGATTATGGCAGGCGGAATGGTGCCGCCGCTAGGAATTGCCCTAGCGACAACGATCTTTAGAAACAAATTCTCTAAACGTGACCGTGAAGCAGGTATTACATGTTACTTCATGGGAGCTGCGTTCATTACAGAAGGGGCGATCCCGTTTGCAGCGGCAGATCCGCTGCGCGTCATTCCTTCAGCTGTGATTGGTGCAGCTGTTGCAGGTGGATTAACAGAATTCTTTAGAGTGACGCTTCCTGCACCGCACGGCGGACTATTCGTTTTCTGGGTAACAAACCATCCAGTTCTTTACATCATCAGCATCTTAATCGGTGCCATTGTTACAGCGCTACTTCTCGGAATTCTAAAAAAACCAGTCCGACAAGAAGCTTAATTTGAAAAGAAGCATCGTGAAGAGCGGTGCTTCTTTTTGTTTAATTATCAATAAATTAGGAAAAAATATCTAATTGAATGGTTGTCTTGTGAATTTTTAAATGACATGTGATAAAGTAAAGTTATTCAATTCACGTTTCAAGTCTTTTAGCAGAAAGTCTTAGGAGGAAGCAGTATTTTGAACGAAGAAAACAAACAAAACGAAAATGACATTCAATCTGATGCGAAACAAGCCAAAAAAGAGAAGAAAAGTTCTCTGTTTGAATGGATCAAAGCCATTTTAATTGCACTTGCTCTCGTCCTCATCATCCGTACGTTTATTTTTGAGCCGTATGTGGTGGAAGGAGAGTCAATGGAACCAACCCTTCATGATGGAGAAAAGCTGTTTGTTAACAAAACCATCAACTATCTCGGTGGAGTCAAACGTGGTGACATCGTGATTATTAATGGAAAAGACGGTCAGAAAATTCATTATGTCAAACGATTGATCGGTCTTCCAGGCGACACGATTGAAATGAAGGATGATACGCTTTACATTAATGGTAAAAAAGTAGATGAGCCTTATTTAAAAGAGAACAAGGCACATGCCAAAGAGTATGAGGTGCATTTAACAGGAGATTTTGGTCCAGTGAAAGTACCGAAAAACGATTATTTTGTTATGGGTGACAACAGACTGAATTCTATGGACAGTCGAAATGGACTCGGACTCATTGAAAAGGATCGGATTGTCGGCACATCAGAATTTGTTTTCTTCCCATTTGGCGATATTCGACAAACACAATAAATACACCTTTCTCAATGCGTAAGAAAGGTGCTTGAATGGACGACCCTTCATGTAGGGTCGTTTTTAATTTGGTGTGAGCATCGTGACAATGATGACAATGGCCAAAACAGAAGCGAAAACGGACCCAGTAATCGCCAAAACAGAACGGAATAATCCAATTTTCACATTGTCTTTTCCGCGCTTTTGTAAAAAGCGTTTTGAAAAGATATGGACCAGTGTGTAAATGAGGACAAGCCCAATATAAAGGCCAAAGTCTCTTGCATTAAAGCCTGTCGCCGATAAATAAATGCCCATAAAGAAAATCAATAAACAGTATTCCATGAGTGTGAGTAATCTCAAATCGCCCGAACTCCTTCAATAAAAACATTCCCACTTATTATACCATATTGGACAAAAAGCCTTTGTTCTTAGCGAGAGACGTTTCTATCAATCGTTATTCATGTTATACTTCATATTGATGAATGAGTGATGGAGGATTAATAAATGATTGCAGTGAATAATGTTAGTTTGCGATTTGCTGATCGTAAATTATTTGAAGAAGTAAATATTAAGTTCACTCCTGGCAACTGCTACGGACTAATTGGTGCCAATGGAGCTGGTAAATCAACGTTCTTAAAGATTCTTTCTGGAGAAATTGAAGCTCAAACGGGCGATGTTCATATGAGTCCTGGTGAACGTTTAGCGATTTTAAAACAGAACCACTTTGAATACGAAGAGTTTGAAGTGTTAAAAGTCGTCATCATGGGTCACAAACGTCTATATGATGTGATGCAGGAAAAAGATGCGATTTATATGAAACCTGATTTCTCAGATGAAGACGGGATTCGTGCAGCAGAGCTTGAAGGTGAGTTTGCTGAGTTAAACGGATGGGAAGCGGAAAGTGAAGCTGCGATCCTATTAAAAGGTCTTGGCATTCCAGAGAGCCTGCAATCGAAGAAAATGTCTGAGCTTGGCGGATCTGAAAAGGTAAAAGTGCTTTTAGCACAAGCTTTATTCGGTAAACCTGACGTTCTACTTCTCGATGAGCCAACGAACCACTTGGACTTACAAGCCATTCAGTGGTTAGAAGAGTTCCTCATTAACTTTGAAAATACCGTCATCGTCGTATCGCATGATCGTCATTTCTTAAACAAAGTATGTACGCATATTGCAGACCTTGACTTTGGAAAAATTCAAGTGTATGTCGGAAACTATGATTTCTGGTATGAATCAAGCCAGCTGGCATTAAAACTCAGCCAGGATGCCAACAAGAAAAAAGAAGAACAAATTAAGCAGCTTCAAGAATTCGTTGCTCGGTTCAGTGCGAACGCATCTAAATCGAAGCAAGCGACATCAAGAAAGAAATTGCTTGATAAGATTTCGCTAGATGACATTAAACCATCTTCTCGTAAATATCCTTATGTTCATTTTGCGCCAGAGCGTGAAATCGGAAATGATGTCCTTCAAGTAGAAGGTCTATCAAAAACGATTGACGGTGTAAAAGTACTGGATAACGTCAGCTTTATTATGAATCGTGAGGATAAAATTGCGTTCTTAAGTCGTAATGAGCTTGCTGTCTCTACTTTATTTAAAATCCTTGCTGGTGAAATGGAGCCAGACAGCGGGACGTTTAAATGGGGCGTGACAACATCTCAAGCCTTTTTCCCTAAAGACAATAGCGAATACTTTGAAGGAAATGATGTCGATCTAGTGGATTGGCTTCGTCAATATTCTCCGAATGATCAAAGTGAAAGCTTCCTGCGTGGTTTCTTAGGCCGTATGCTTTTCTCTGGGGAAGAAGTGAAGAAAAAAGCAAGCGTCTTATCAGGTGGAGAAAAGGTTCGTTGTATGTTATCAAAAATGATGCTGTCTGGAGCGAATATTTTGCTGTTAGACGAGCCGACGAACCATTTAGACCTAGAGTCCATCACAGCGCTGAATAACGGTCTAATGAGCTTTAAAGGGGCTATGCTCTTCTCATCTCATGACCATCAGTTTGTTGAAACAGTTGCAAATCGGATTATCGAAGTGACGCCAAATGGCATCGTTGATAAACAAACAACTTATGATGAGTTCTTATCAGATCAAGAGATTCAAAAAAGACTACAAGAGCTGTATGCATAAACATAAAGAAAAGACATCCGCATGAGGATGTCTTTTTTCTTTAAAAAGCCCAATTTCCATTTCGGAAAATCGGTTCACGTTTACCATCTTTTGTGATCCCATCAATATTCATTTCCTTTGAACCAATCATGAAATCGACGTGTGTAATACTGCTGTTCACACCAGCTGCGTCTAGTTCCTCACGTTTCATCTCTTTACCGCCTTCGATATTAAATGCATAACCGCTGCCGATGGCAAGGTGATTGGATGCATTTTCATCGTAAAGTGTATTGTAATAGAGGATATTTGAGTTAGAAATTGGTGAATCATCTGGTACAAGGGCAACCTCACCTAGATAATGTGAGCCTTCATCTGTTTCAACGAGAGAGGTTAAAATGTCTTCGCCCTCTTTTGCTTTCACATCTACAATACGCCCATTTTCAAAGGTTAACGTAAATTCATCGATAATGTTTCCTGCATAACTAAGTGGCTTTGTGCTAGAGACAGTCCCGTTTACACCATCTTTTTTAGGTACGGTAAAGACCTCTTCTGTCGGCATATTGGCCATGAATGATACGCCGCGTTCACTCACGCTGCCAGCACCTACCCAAATATGCTGCTCTGGAAGTTCAATCGTTAAATCTGTACCTGGTGCTTCATAGTGCAGCTTGTGGTAATGACGTTCATTTAATACTTTTACTTTTTCATTTAGTGATTCATCATGCTTTTTCCACGCTTCAACAGGATCTGGCTGATCAGCACGGGCGACTTTAAAGATTTGGTCCCATAATAATGCAACAGCTTCTTCATCTGCATGCTTAGGGAAAATCTTTTTCGCCCAATCTTTTGATGCAGCACCGACGACTGTCCATGCGACTTTGTCAGATTGAACGTATTGACGATATGTATGAAGTGCTGAACCTGCAGCTTTTTGCTGTGAAGCAATTTTTTTCGAGTCAATGCCACTTAGAAGATCAGGGCTTTCTGACAAGATCGTAATAAAAGCACCGCCACGTTTTGCGATGGTTTCCATCATCTGTGCTTCCCATTCTGGAAATTGCTCAAACACATCTTGTGGGGCATGTTCATATTTTAAACGGGTAAGAACACCATCACTCCAGCGGATATGTACGTTTTTCGCTCCGCGCTCATATGCGTGTTTTGCCACAAGGCGGACAAGGTCTACAGATTCAGTGAACGCAGATACGACCACTTCTTGACCACTTTGAACATTTACACCTACTTCAACGATGGTTTTTGCATATTGATCTAGTTGTTTTTCGAATGAACTCATAAAAACCCTCCTTTAGTCATGTTCATCATATCAGATTTAAGACCGAAAAGGAAAATGGGGAGCCGTCCCGAAGCAAAATAAAAAAGCCGCTTTCGTGCGGCTTTTTAGCGGTTCAGTTGTTTCACAGGCTGTGCATTAGAAGGGGGCATATGTGAAAACGACAGGCTCATTCCTCCTAAAATAATACCGGTTAAAATGACTGTGACAACGACCCGTTTACCTAAATCAAGCAACATGTTCTTCCTCCTTCACGTTTATCCATTCATCACGATATGATCGAAATGATGAAAAAAGAAGTAGAACATGAAGATTATTTTAATGTTTTTTGCAATTTGTCGATTACTTCTAATGAACGACCCGTTCCAATTGCGACAGATTCAAGTGGATTTGCTGCGATATGAACTGGGACGACAATTTCTTGAGAGAGCCATTCTTGAATGCCGTTTAATAGTGCACCACCGCCAGTTAGAATGACGCCGCGGTCTACGATATCACCACTCAGTTCTGGAGGGCTGTCTTCTAATGTAGCCCGAATCGCCTCTAAAATATGAAGAAGTGATTCTCGCATAGCACCTTGAATTTCTGTTGATTCAAGTGTAATTGTTTTTGGAAGACCTGTGACAAGGTCGCGTCCACGTACTTCTAATGACTCAGGTTCGTGTTCAATGAGTCCATAACCAATTTCCATTTTTACCTGCTCAGCTGTCCGTTCACCGATCAGTAAATTATATTTCTTTCTCACAAAAGTAATGATATCTTCATCCAGTTGATCTCCGCCAATTCGGATCGAGTGGCAAGAGACAACCCCGCCAAATGAAATGATCGCTACCTCTGTCGTTCCTCCGCCAATATCTACAACGACGTTGGCAACAGGCTCGTCCACCGGGAGATCAGCACCGATCGCAGCTGCGACGGGTTCTTCAATTAAATGCACATGCTTGGCCCCGCAATTTTTGACAGCATCGCTGATCGCGCGGCGTTCGACAGCTGTTGAACCTGATGGTGTACAAACAACCACAGTCGGCTTTCTAAAGGTAAACCCAATATTTTTTCCTGCTTTTTTCATAATTTGTTTGAGTAAATCGGTTGTCATATCATAATCAGCGATGACACCATCTTTCATCGGACGGATCGCTACAATTTTTCCAGGTGTTTTCCCAATCATCTCTTTTGCTTCTGACCCCACTGCAAGGACAGTTTTTGTTTCCGTATCTACTGCCACAACGGATGGTTCATTGAGAATAATTCCTTTATTTTTACTGTAAACCAATATGTTAGCTGTTCCTAAATCAATTCCAATTTCGGCATTTTGAAACATGTTTTCACCCAATCTCTATTTTTGCTGTTTTAAACAATTTTACATTTAAAAGTTCAGAGGGTTGAGGTCATTTGTGGGGGTTTGTGATCACCTTGAAATGAATCTGTAAAATTCAAGTCTCATTTTGACATTCACAATAAATTTTCCCTTTGGTTTTTCGATTTTGAAAAAAATTTTTATGCAGGAGAAACCTTTTAAGAATCTCTTACGTCTACGATATATCAATTGGTGAAAAACAGATTGATCTTGAGCTAATGAAAGAAAGAGGGAACGAAATTGAAATCTATCGGAGTTGTAAGAAAAGTAGATGAACTAGGGCGTATTGTGATGCCAATCGAATTGAGAAGAGCACTTGATATCGCTATTAAAGACAGTATGGAATTTTTTATAGATGGGGAGAAAATCGTCTTGAAAAAATATCAGCCAGAGGGCGTCTGCCTGATGACTGGTGAGATTACTTCTGAGAACCACGAGTATGGAAATGGTCAAATTACATTAAGCGCTGAAGGCGCAGAACTGCTGCTAAAAGAGCTTCAAGAAGCCCTTCAGCAGTAAATAAAAATAGCCTGTTCTCTCCCATTGTGCTGAGAGCAGGCTATTTTTTCTAAAAAAGTTCCTAAAAAATGCCGCATCTCCCTCAAAAAATAAGTGGAAAATGGTACAATTGACAAAGAATCTCAGGGCGGCAGGTGGAATTATTTGAACAAAACATATCAAGTACGGATTCTGTTATCCGTTCTTGCATTTATATTAATTTTGAGCTGGGATTTCTTTTATTATCTTAGCGGCTATCACATTAATTGGCCGCTCGATCTAGCCTTTACAGTCGTTGTTTTGGTCGGTATTTGGGTCATCTCAGGCCATGTGGACCGGCTGAATTTACTTGTCTCAGATTTAAATAAACGAGAAAAAGAAGCACATGAACTGACAGAGCGGCTGAATCGAATAACAGATAACTTGCAAGAAATCGTCTTTGAAACCAATGAAAAAGGTGAAATCATTTTTTTAAATCAAGCATGGAAACAAATGACGGGTTACGACATAGAGGAGTGTCTAGGTACGATGTACAATCAGTACTTTGATCAAGAAGAGCATGTCGTTCAGCATTTGTTGTCTGTGATCAAAGAGCATAAGGATGAGGGGCGGGTGGAGCTACAGCTTCTCCATAAAGAAGGAAAAAAGGTATGGGGAGATGTGCATTATAAGCTTTATTTCGATGAACAGCACCAGTTTACTGGAGGTATTGGAACGGTTGCAGATATCACGAAACAAAAGCAGGCAAAGCTTGAACTTGAAAGATCAAATCAGCAATTGCAAATGCAGGCACAAAAGCTGGCTGTTGCAGGACAAATAGCCGCTGGCATTGCCCATGAAGTCAGAAATCCGCTCACCTCAGTCAATGGATTTTTGCAGCTGATGAAAACGCAATATCCTGAAAGAACCGATTATTTTGATATCATCTTTTCTGAAATTAAACGCATTGATTTTGTTTTAAGTGAGCTGCTTGTCTTAGCAAAACCTCAATCGATTCAATTTCAAGAAGTACAGCTCCATGATTTGCTAGAGCAGGTGATTACCTTATTAAACACAAATGCCGTTCTTTCAAATATTGATCTCAAACAGCCATTTAAAAAGCAGGATGCTGGCACGATATTAGCAGACGCCAATCAAATGAAGCAGCTGTTCATTAACTTAATCAAAAATGCGATCGAGGCAATGCCTGAAGGCGGCAGTATATACATATCAACAGAAAAAGTGATGAATGAATGGAAAATCACGATTCAAGATGAAGGAAAAGGAATGTCCGAAGAGGACATTCTGAAAATATATGATCCTTTCTTTTCGACTAAAAAAGAAGGTACAGGACTTGGTTTAACGATCTGTGCGACGATCTTAAAAGATCACCATGGAAGAATGGATGTAAAGAGCGAGCTCAGCAAAGGGACGGCTTTTGATATTTACTTACCTGTGTATCAAAAAAGCAGATAGTAGCAAGGTGAGAGGATGTGATGTGTGATGACGAAGGAGACAAAAACTTTATTTGTGTATGGGACACTTTTAAAGCACGAAAAGTATCACGAGACATTGATGAAAGAAAGCAGTCCATTAGCAGCATCTGCTTGGATAAAAGGGAGACTGTACGATACAGATGAGGGTTACCCTGTGTGTGTTGTCTCGGAACAAAACACAGTATATGGAGAATTGTATGAGGTCAGTGATGAAACGCTGCATAAGATAGATGAGCTAGAGGAAGGGTATGACCAGCAGGAAATAGAGGTTATGACAGACCAGGGGCCAAGGTCAGCCGTTGCTTATACAATATGTAAGCAGAAGGCATCGAGCCTGAAGGAGATTGAAAGCGGCTGCTGGAAGTCATATCAACTATGGGAGCGCCAACCGTCTTCCTTCTATTATTTTGCCTATGGGTCCTGTATGGATGATGCAAGGTTTAAGCTTGCGAAAGTGGAACATTATTTCAAACAAATCATCGGCGGTGGGACACTTGATCGTTTTACCACAAGGTTTACATTGGTGCGCCCTGATGGATCAAGAGCAGATATGGTAGAAGACGGCGGAGAAACAGAGGGTGTTCTATATGAAGTACCTTTTGATGCCATTCGTTATTTGTACAAACGAGAAGGTGTAAATGAAGGGACTTATCGTCCAGCATTTGTCGATGTCACAGTAGGTGATCAAGTGTATGAGGACTGCTTAACGTTTCTCGTTTTAAAAAAGAGCGAAGAAATTGCGCCTCCTGGTCATTATCGCAGTGAAATCGAAAAAGGAGCAGACCTTTACTTAAGTGAAGCGTTCCGCAAAAAAATACGGTCGCATATGGATTCATTAATGAAACCGTAGTAAAATGCATGGTAAGTGATATAAAAGGAGTCTGAACATGAAAAAGGAATATGCAGTCATTGGTCTTGGACGCTTCGGCGGAAGTATCTGCAAGGCGCTAAGCGAAGAAGGACTTGAAGTCATGGCCATGGATATGAATGAAGATCGTGTGAACGAATATGCTAAAATTGCATCACATGCCGTGATTGGTGATTCGACGGACGAATCTGTTTTAAAGAACCTAGGCATTCGCAATTTTGATCATGTGATCGTGGCGATAGGTGAAAACATTCAGGCGAGTATTTTAACAACGATTATGCTGAAAGAACTTGGTGTCAAAATGGTCACAGTGAAAGCTCAAAATGACTACCATGAAAAGGTTTTGAATAAAATTGGTGCGGACCGTATTGTCCATCCTGAACGAGACATGGGCAGACGGATTGCACATAAAATTATTTCTAACAACGTGCTTGATTATTTAGAGCTGTCAGATGAGTACAGCCTTATTGAAATCGTAGCCAACAGCAGACTTGCTGGGCACTCTTTGTTAGATCTCGACATTCGTGCAAGGTACGGGATCAATATCGTGGCAATTAAGCGCGGGAAAGAAGTGATCGTTTCACCGCTCGCAGATGAAATGATTCAAAAAGAAGATATTCTCATTGTCATTGGGGCAGTAGCAGATATCGGGCGCTTTGAAAAACGGGAAATGCAGAACGACTATTAAACACTCCGAGAAGGGGTGTTTTTTTGCTTTAGAAGTGTACATATGGGGCGGACATTGAGGAAGAGAAAAAAGTGGAAATGAGCCGTTTCCTTTCTGAAAAACAGCAAAATAGATCACGATTATTTTTCAGCAAATTACCACTATTCAGAAATAAAAATCAATCTTTTGATATGGTTGATTTTCTCTAAATGTCATTGACTGGACAAACAGATTCGTTTACGATAAGAAACATTATATTGTTTACTCGGAGGAGGCAGTGTCGTTGGATAAGGAGCTTTTCAGACATCAAATTGAGGTAGCTGCAAAGAGAAAAAAAGCAGCCCTAGTGATTAAACATGCGAAGGTTATGGACGTGTTTAACCAGGAATGGATAGACGCTGATGTCGCTGTTGAAAATGGAAAAATAGTAGGAATTGGGGAGTATGAGGGGGAACAGGAGCTGGATGCAACAGGTCAAATGCTTGTTCCCGGTTTCATTGACGGCCATGTTCATATCGAATCCTCGATGGTGACTCCTGCTGAATTTTCCAAAGCTGTCGTTCCTCACGGCGTGACAACTGTTGTAACAGACCCGCATGAAATTGCCAATGTATCCGGTGTTGCAGGTATCCGTTTTATGCTCGAAGAAGCGAGAAAAGCTGCTCTAAATATATATTTCATGCTGCCATCCTGTGTACCGGCAGTCAGCTTTGAACGATCAGGTGCTACACTAAAAGCAAAAGATTTAAAGCCTCTTTATCAGGAGAAAGAAGTGCTTGGTCTTGCCGAAGTGATGGATTATGTCGCGGTGGAACAAGCGGAAGAAGATATGCTTCAAAAACTGCTTGATGCTCAACATGAACATAAACTCATTGATGGCCATCTAGCAGGATTAACGGACCGATTAATTAATGTGTACCGAACAGCTAATGTCCAAACAGATCATGAGGTGACAACAGCTCAAGAGGCCCTTGAACGTGTCAAAAGAGGCATGTATGTCATGCTGAGAGAAGGCTCTGTTGCTAAAAACGTGAAAAACGTATTACCTGCTGTCAATGAGAAGAATGCGAGACGCTTTTTCTTTTGTACGGATGATAAACATTTAGATGATTTAATGGCTCAAGGAAGTATTGATAAACAAGTACGGATGTCGATACAAGCAGGATTGGACCCCTTTTTAGCATATCAAATGGGAAGTTTAAACGCAGCGGAGTGTTTCGGTCTCAAAACAAAGGGAGCGATTGCACCAGGCTTTGACGCGGACTTTATGCTCATTTCTGACTTACATGAGGTAGGAATTACAAGCGTCTTTATCGCAGGAGAATTGGTCTCTGAACATGGAGAATATTTGCCAAGTGTCGACAAGATCACGCCAAGTTCTTCGCTCATGCAATCGGTACATGCAGTGGACGTTCAAGAGAAAGATTTAACGCTGCCTATAACAGATCATCAAAAGGTGAATGTCATCCGCATTATACCGAATCAGCTTGAAACGAAATTAGAACAAATATCTCCTTCTGGTAGCGATGGACAATTTACGAGTGATATTGATCGAGATGTATTAAAAATAGTGCTTGTCGAACGCCACAAAGGTCTATCTGAAATTGGGATAGGGGTTGTCAGCGGTTTCGGCTTAAAAGAGGGGGCGATTGCAACAACAGTTGCCCATGACTCGCATAACTTAATTGCCGTTGGCACAAATGATGCTGATATGATCAAAGCCATTGAAACGTTAAAAGAAGCAGGGGGTGGTTTGACCGTTGTAAAAGACGGAGAAGTTCTTCATACGCTTCCATTACCGATTTCCGGTTTATTATCAGATCAACCTGCACATACGGTCAATGAAAGCCTTCATGCACTCCATGATGCTTTAAAGGAAACAGGCTTTGTCTTAGACTTTAATCCGTTTTTGACATTATCCTTTTTGGCACTGCCAGTCATTCCTGATGTGAAAATGACAACACAAGGATTGTTTGATGTGAGAAGTTTTCAGCATCTCCCGATTCAATCGTAAAACAATGACTGAACCCGCACGTATCGTACAGATATGCGGGTTTTTTATTGCGCATAAAAAAGAGACACAGCCAATTGACTGTGTCTCCTTGTACGTCATTACACTTCCATAATAATCGGTAAGATCATTGGGCGGCGTCTTGTTTTTTCATAAAGGAAAGGAGCAAGAGTGTCAGTAATCTCGTTCTTAATTTCTGACCATTGAGTCGTCTTGCGTTCCATTACTTTTTCAAGATGCTTTGAAATGAGATCTTGCGCGTCATTAATGAGGTCTCCAGATTCTCTCATGTAGACAAAACCTCTTGAGATTAAATCAGGCCCTGCAGAAATTTTGAATTCTTTCATATCCATGCTGACAACAACAATGACAAGACCTTCTTCTGAAAGAATGCGGCGGTCTCTTAACACGATGTTGCCGATATCACCAATACCGCTACCGTCGATATACACGTTGCCTGATGGAATTTTGCCAGCGACACTTGCTTCGTCACCTTTCAGTGCAAGAACTTCACCGTTATCCATGATAAAGCAGTTTTCCTCAGGGATTCCGCAATCATTCGCAAGTTTAATATGCGTTTTTTGCATGCGGTACTCACCGTGAATCGGCATGAAGAATTTTGGTTTAATTAAACGGAGCATTAGCTTTTGTTCTTCCTGCCCGCCGTGTCCAGAGGTATGAATATTATTGAGTGAGCCATGAATGACTTCAGCACCAGCACGATAAAGCTGGTTAATAGTACGGCTTACGCTAATATTGTTACCTGGGATCGGTGAAGACGAGAAGACAACAGTGTCTCCAGGGTTAATTGAAATCTGGCGGTGCGTACCGTTGGCAATACGTGAAAGAGCGGCCATCGGTTCACCCTGACTACCAGTACAAAGAATGGTTACTTTGTTGGCTGGAAGGCGGTTGATTTCATTGTGTTCAATGAATGTGTTTTTTGGACATTTGATATATCCGAGCTCTTGTCCAATATCAATGGCAGACTCCATGCTGCGCCCAAACACAGCGACTTTTCGGCCGTTGGCAACAGCTGACTCGATGACTTGCTGAAGTCTGTGAATGTTAGATGCAAATGTAGCAAAGATAATACGTCCATCTACTTTTCTGAAGATGTCATCAATGCTTTCACCTACACGTCTTTCGGACATCGTAAATTCTGGAATTTCACTATTTGTACTGTCAGATAGAAGACAAAGAACGCCTTCTTTCCCGATCTCAGCCATTTTCGTTAAATTGGCAGGCTCGCCAACAGGAGTAAAGTCAAACTTGAAATCGCCTGTATGTACGATGTTACCAGGAGGTGTCTTCACGACAATTCCATAAGAATCTGGGATACTGTGCGTCGTTCTAAAGAAAGACACAGCTGTTTTTCTAAATTTGATCGTATCTTCTTCTTCAAAGATGTGAAGTTTGGTCTGTCTTAATAGACCATGCTCTTCCAATTTGTTACGAAGTAGGCCGATTGCGAGTTTGCCTCCGTAAACTGGAATATTCACTTGCTTGAGAAGGTAAGGGATACCGCCGATGTGGTCTTCATGTCCATGAGTAATAAAAAGACCTTTGATTTTATCTTCGTTTTTAACTAAATACGTATAGTCAGGGATGACGTAATCAATTCCAAGAAGTTCATCTTCAGGGAACTTAATACCAGCATCAATCAAAATGATTTCATCTTGAAATTGAACGCCATACGTGTTTTTACCGATCTCGCCTAATCCGCCGAGCGCAAAAACTGCCGCCTGATCGTTTTTTACAAATTTCATTCCTCTCATAGCTCCAATACTTTAAAATTTTCACTTTCTCGTTCATAGTCTAAAAAAGCACCGTCTACAGGCTGAATGAATTCAATATTGTAGTTATGTTTTTTCAACTTATCGCGTACGTCTCTTTCAGAAACCGCTTCAACGTATAGTGAATCTGTGTGTTCTCTCACAGGTACCTCAGTCGTACTTGCCTGAAAAAATACCTTATATATCATCCAAATCTCTCCTTAAATACCGTATGTTACACTCGCTTATTCTATTATATTAAAAAAACGCGCATAAGAAAAGTCTCAGAGAAAAAAGGACCTTCAGCAAATGTGCGGAAGATCCTTTTAAGCAATCGATTTTTTACGAAGCATGTCCTTCCATTGTCTTCGAATTTTCTTGCGCAGACGACGAAGCATCGCGGATCGCCTCCTTTCGGTATGTGTCTCATTCAGCCATTTGTTCCGTTCTCTCTATATACTTGTATTATATGATG
Source organism: Bacillus sp. FSL M7-0307 (assembly GCF_038627835.1). Lineage (NCBI taxonomy): Bacteria > Bacillati > Bacillota > Bacilli > Caryophanales > Bacillaceae > Bacillus > Bacillus sp. FSL M7-0307. Next base: position 1,387,155 of record NZ_CP152023.1, read on the forward strand.
TTTCCACTTAATGTTACATGGTTATATGTGGGAAATGGGCGTTTTAAGAGGAAGTGGTTTCGTCAGTGAAGATCTTTCTGTATGATGAAGGGGAGAGGGTATACATAACAAGAGACAGGAGACGAGATATGAATAAAAAAGTCATCTTCTTTGATATCGACGGTACTTTATATGACCATGATAAAAAAATACCTGAATCAACGAAGCGAGCTGTTCGTTTATTAAAAGAAAAAGGGCATCATCTCTTCATTGCATCTGGCCGTTCGCCTTTTCTTATCCAACCTATTTTAGAAGAAATAGGGCTTGACTCATTTATTGCTTATAACGGTCAGTATGTCATGTACGAAGGAGAAGTCATTTATGGCAATCCGCTTAAGCAAGAGCTGATGGATAAAATTTATGAAACAGCGGATCAACATGATCATCCGCTTGTTTTCATGGGCGAGAAGACGATGAAGGCGTCTGTGCCGAACCATCCATTTATCCATGAAGGGATTGGCACTTTAAAAACAGAGCATCCCGAGCATGATTTGTCATTCTTTAAAGAAAACGTCATTTATCAAATGCTGCTATTTTGTAAAGCAGAAGAGGAACACCAATATGAAGCGTTCCGTGAAGAAATTGATCTCGTCAGGTGGCATGAGCTGTCTACTGATGTCCTGCCAAAAGGTGGATCAAAGGCTGAAGGAATTAAACGAGTCATTGAAAGACTTCCGTACGATCAAAAGGACACAATTGCCTTCGGTGACGGGCTGAACGATCGAGAAATGATTTCGTTTGTTGGAACAGGCGTTGCGATGGGGAATGCAGTCAATGAATTAAAAACATTAGCTGACTTTGTCACCAAACCTGTAGATGAGGATGGCATATTCCACGCTGTGACTGAATTAGGCCTTATTGAAGAATAAAAAACAAGACCCGCTGATGGACGGGTCTTGTTTTTATTCTATGATCTGCCGATCGCAACCGCGTTGTCTGGCTCGGCGAATGGATGATCTTTTTGAATATGATCATAAAACATAATGCCATTTAAGTGGTCAATTTCATGCTGAAAAACGATGGCCGGAAACCCTTTGAGGCGAATATCAATGTCTTCACCTTCAAGCGTTGTACCTTTCACCCTGATTTTTTCATAGCGCGGGACGAATCCAGGGATGGCTTCATCAACAGATAAACAGCCTTCTCCAGTAGCTAAATAAGCTCTTTTGACTGAATGGCTAACAATGCGAGGATTGAATAATGCATAGCTATAAAGTTCTCCGCCTTCGTCTTCACAGTGAACAGCAATCATTCGTTTACTGATATTGATTTGCGGAGCTGCTAGGCCAACACCGGGTCTAAGTTCATATTTTTCAGCAATATCTGCATCCTGACTGTTTTTGACAAATTCAATCATGTCAGCTAATTGCTGTTTTTCTTCTTCTGTTGGCGGGAGTTCGACCGCTTCAGCTGTTTGTCTTAAGACGGGATGCCCGTCTCGTACGATATCATCCATGGTAATCACAAAACTTCACTCCTATTTCCTTTGTATGTAAAGTATATAAAATGATACACAACATATGCAATGAAATAAAGAAGACCGGTCGTATGAGACCGGTCAGAGGCTTATTCAGCCATTAGCAGCAGCCACCGCCGCCTAAGAATGCTGCGCCAACAATGATCAATAGAATGAATAGGACGACGATTAAAGCGAATGTACGTCCACCACCGTAACCGCAACCGTATCCACCACCATAACTTGGATAGCAACAACCGCCGCCGTATCCATAACCGTAACCGCCGTATCCACCATACATACTTCCATGACTATAATTAGACATACTTTTGACCTCCTTTGGAAATACACTCGGCCTCTCATAAGTGAAGGCGAAGCGTGTAATATAAACTATGTATGAATGCACTATTTGTATAGTCATGAGCCTAGAGCATGAAAAAAATCTTCTTTCCCCTTAAAAAACCAGCCTCTTTCCTTGTCACAACCGCCCTGAAAAATTATAGTGGTATGTGGAGATGTAAAGGGGGACCTTGTAATTGAAACAGATGAAAAGAAGAATAAAAGCAGGTGCAGCTTTAGCTGGGATATGTACCCTCTTGCTTGCGGGCTGCGGAGGTCAAAATCCGCTTTATGAGATGCAAGATGCCATGACGAAAATGAGCGAAAAAGAAGCATCCTTTGAAAAAGAACAAGGCGCACTGCAAAGCTATGAGAAAAAAGAGCAGCAGTTGTATAAAAAAATGATTCAAACAACAAAAGACCACACAAAAACAGTCTCAAGCTTGTCTGATCAAGCATTAGCATCGGCAGAAAAGCGTGAAGAACATTTAAAAACAGAAAAAGACAGCATGGATCAATCGAAAAAAGAATTTCAATCTGTAAAAGAATTCGCTGGACAGATAAAAGATACGGAAGTAAAAGACAAAGCAGAACAAACAGTCAAATCAATTGAAAAAAGATATGCATCGTATGATCAGCTTTACCGTGAGTATCAAAAGGCGCTGAAACAAGACAAGCACTTGTATGAATCTTTAAAAAGAAAAGACTTAGGATACGCTGAACTGAAATCCAAACTGAAAACAGTCAATCGTTCCTATAGTAAAGTGAGAAAAGAAAGCAAGAAGTTCAATCAATATACAGATCAATTGAACGAATATAAACAAGCTTTATACAAAACAGCTCAGAAAGAATCACAAAACAGTTAAAAACAGTACTTGCATATTTGCTACTAGTTCTGTTTATCGCTGCTACTCACAAAGTGCCTGCGTGGCGTTACTCTTTTTTCGAAGGTGTCAGACTGAAAAGAAGAGAAAGGGTTAAAATGAAGTTCATTTTAGCCCTTTGTCCATCATGATCAAAAGAGCTAAAAATAGCTCTTTTTTTATTTTTCGACAAAAACAAACATGTGCTATTGTAGTACAGCGACCCACTCTATACTAGTACAGTTTGTGCTGTTGATTAAACAGATTGATACAGGTCACCATAAAAAGTAAAGCGAATACATTTATTTAAATAAAGCCGTTAAATCAATTGACGGACTATTTTTCTTGTTGTAAACTATTCCTTGTTAACAGAAGTTGTATTAGTTTTTTGTGAACTATCGTTAATACAGTTAGAAAAACTCAAAAGCAAGCGATCATCCAATGTTTCGACAACGATCTTTGTGGCTATTATATACAGGAGTCATATGAGCATTTTGGGTTATCCTATATCTGTATGTATAAATGGATTCACGACAAATTGACTGTTAAAAGAAAGGAAGAGGTGACTTTAGAATGGCTGCAAAAACAAAAAAAGCAATTGTTGATAGCAAAAAGCAATTCGATGCCATCAAAAAGCAGTTTGAAACGTTCCAAATTTTAAACGAAAAAGGCGAAGTCGTAAACGAAGCGGCAATGCCAGATCTTTCAGATGACCAATTAAAAGAATTAATGCGCCGTATGGTGTTTACACGTGTATTAGATCAACGTTCAATTTCATTGAACCGTCAAGGACGTCTTGGCTTCTATGCGCCAACAGCTGGACAAGAAGCTTCTCAGCTTGCAACTCACTTTGCACTTGAGAAAGAAGATTTCATTCTTCCAGGATATCGTGATGTACCACAATTAATCTGGCATGGTCTTCCACTAACAAAAGCATTCTTGTTCTCTCGTGGACACTTTGTTGGGAACCAAATGCCTGAAGATGTGAATGCACTTTCTCCGCAAATCATTATCGGTGCACAAATCATTCAAGCTGCTGGTGTAGCTCTTGGTTTGAAAAAGCGCGGTAAAAATGCTGTTGCAATCACTTACACTGGTGATGGTGGAGCTTCACAAGGTGATTTCTACGAAGGTATTAACTTTGCAGGGGCTTACAAAGCGCCAGCGATTTTTGTTGTCCAAAACAACAGATATGCGATCTCTACACCTGTTGAAAAGCAATCTGCTGCACAAACGATTGCACAAAAAGCAGCTGCAGCTGGTATCGTAGGCGTACAAGTTGACGGTATGGATGCATTAGCTGTATACGCAGCGACTGCTGAAGCTCGTGAGCGTGCTGTAAATGGTGAAGGTCCAACATTAATTGAAACTCTTACATTCCGTTACGGCCCACATACAATGGCTGGTGACGATCCAACAAGATATCGTACAAAAGAAGATGAAAATGAGTGGGAGCAAAAAGATCCATTGGTACGCTACCGCAAATTCTTGGAAAACAAAGGCCTTTGGTCTGAAGAAGAAGAGAATAAAGTCATCGAAGATGCAAAAGAACAAATCAAACAAGCAATCAAAGAAGCTGACGAACAGCCTAAGCAGAAAGTCACTGATTTGATTGAAAACATGTACGATGTGAAACCATTTAACTTGGTTGAACAGCTTGAAATCTACAAACAGAAGGAGTCGAAGTAAGCCATGGCGCAAATGACATTGATTCAAGCGATCACTGATGCGTTACGCACAGAACTGAAAAATGACGAAAACGTTCTCGTTTTCGGAGAAGACGTTGGTAAAAACGGCGGCGTATTCCGTGCGACTGAAGGATTGCAAAAAGAGTTTGGTGAGGATCGTGTATTCGATACTCCACTTGCTGAATCTGGTATTGGCGGTCTTGCAATTGGCCTTGGACTACAAGAATTCCGCCCAGTAATGGAAATTCAATTCTTCGGATTCGTTTACGAAGTATTAGATTCTGTTTCTGGACAAATGGCTCGTATGCGTTACCGTTCTGGTGGACGCTGGCATTCTCCAGTGACAATCCGTTCTCCATTTGGTGGAGGAGTTCACACACCTGAGCTTCACGCTGACAGCTTAGAAGGTCTTATTGCACAACAGCCTGGTATCAAGGTTGTTATTCCTTCAACACCTTACGATGCAAAAGGACTATTAATTTCTGCAATCCGTGACAACGATCCGGTTGTATTCCTTGAGCATATGAAACTTTATCGTTCTTTCCGTCAGGAAGTTCCTGAAGAAGAGTACACAATTGAAATCGGTAAAGCTGACGTGAAACGTGAAGGTTCTGACCTTTCAATCATCACTTACGGTGCAATGGTTCACGAATCACTTAAAGCTGCTGAAGAACTTGAAAAAGAAGGCGTTTCTGCTGAGGTCGTCGACCTTCGTACAGTGAGCCCGCTTGATATTGAAACAATCATCGCTTCTGTTGAAAAAACAGGCCGCGCGATCGTTGTTCAAGAAGCACAAAAACAAGCTGGTATTGCAGCAAACGTAGTAGCTGAAATCAATGATAGAGCAATTCTTAGCCTAGAAGCACCAGTACTTCGTGTAGCTGCACCTGATACTGTATTTGCTTTCTCTCAAGCTGAGAGCGTATGGCTTCCAAACCATAAAGACGTGCTTGAAACAGCTAAGAAAGTTCTTGAATTTTAATTAAATGACAGAGGGGAAAAGAATTTATTTCTCTTCCCCTTTATCAATTACATGACCGTGTAATGTTGACAGAACAATGGTTTAACATAATCTAGGAGGCGAAAAACAGTGGCATTTGAATTTAAACTTCCGGACATCGGAGAAGGTATCCACGAAGGTGAGATCGTTAAGTGGTTTGTAAAACCAAACGACGAAATCAATGAAGATGACGTTTTAGCAGAGGTACAAAATGATAAAGCAGTTGTAGAAATTCCTTCACCTGTTAAAGGAAAAGTATTAGAATTAAAAGTTGAAGAGGGAACAGTTGCAACTGTAGGACAAACAATCATTACGTTTGATGCACCTGGTTACGAAAATCTTCAATTTAAAGGCAGCGAAGAAGAAGGCGAAGCGAAAACTGAAGCTCAAGTACAAGGTACTGCTGAAGCTGGTAACGAGCCTGAAAAGAAAGAAGTTGCTCAAGAAGAAGCGGCAGCAGCAACTGGTGCTGGCGCACAAGAGCAAGTAGATGCTGATCCTAACAAACGCGTTATTGCTATGCCATCTGTACGTAAATATGCGCGTGAAAAAGGCGTTGAAATTTACAAAGTTGCAGGTACTGGTAAAAATGGCCGCGTGCTAAAAGAAGATATCGACAGCTTCCTTAATGGCGGTTCTGCAGCAACTCAAGAAGCAGCACCTCAAGCAGCTGAAAGTGCGAAAGAAGAAGCAGCTCCAAAAGCGGCAGCAGCTCCAGTTCTAGAAGGAGAATTCCCAGAAACTCGCGAGAAAATGAGCGGAATCCGCAAAGCGATCGCGAAAGCAATGGTGAACTCTAAGCACACAGCTCCTCACGTAACATTAATGGATGAAGTTGATGTAACAAACCTTGTTGCACATCGTAAACAATTCAAACAAGTTGCAGCTGATCAAGGAATCAAGTTAACTTACTTGCCTTACGTTGTAAAAGCTCTAACATCTGCTTTGAAAAAGTACCCAGTACTTAACACTTCTATCGATGATAAAACAGATGAAGTTGTTCAAAAGCATTACTACAACATCGGAATTGCAGCTGATACTGAAAAAGGCTTGCTCGTTCCAGTTGTGAAAAATGCAGATCGCAAAGCGATTTTCGAAGTATCTAATGAAATCAACGAGCTTGCAACAAAAGCACGTGATGGTAAATTGGCTCCAGCTGAAATGAAGGGTGCATCTTGCACAATCACAAACATCGGTTCTGCTGGTGGACAATGGTTTACTCCAGTCATCAACCACCCAGAAGTAGCGATCCTTGGTATTGGCCGTATCGCTGAAAAAGCGGTTGTTCGTGATGGCGAAATCGTTGCAGCTCCAGTCTTAGCTCTTTCCCTAAGCTTTGACCACCGTATGATTGATGGAGCTACTGCGCAAAATGCCCTTAACCACATCAAGCGTTTATTGAATGATCCACAATTAATTTTAATGGAGGCGTAAATTCATGGTAGTAGGAGATTTCCCAATCGAAACAGATACTCTTGTCATCGGTGCAGGTCCTGGTGGATATGTAGCTGCTATTCGTGCTGCACAGCTAGGACAAAAAGTAACAATCGTTGAAAAAGGAACACTTGGCGGCGTATGTCTAAACGTCGGCTGTATCCCTTCAAAAGCATTGATCAATGCTGGACATCGTTTCGAGAATGCAAAGCATTCTGAAGACATGGGTATCAAAGCTGAAAACGTAACAGTTGATTTCACAAAAGTTCAAGAGTGGAAAGCTTCTGTTGTCAACAAATTAACAGGTGGAGTTCAAGGTCTTCTAAAAGGAAATAAAGTAGACATCGTCAAAGGTGAAGCTTATTTCGTAGACAGCAACTCTGTACGTGTCATGGATGAAAATTCAGCGCAGACTTATACATTTAAAAATGCAATTCTTGCAACTGGATCTCGTCCAATCGAATTGCCTACATTTAAATACACAGACCGCGTGATTAACTCAACTGGTGCTTTAGCGCTTAAAGAAGTACCTAAAAAGTTAGTTGTCATCGGTGGTGGATACATCGGTACTGAGCTTGGTACTGCTTATGCGAACTTTGGAACAGAAGTTGTCATCCTTGAAGGTGGAGACGAAATCCTTCCAGGTTTTGAAAAGCAAATGAGCTCATTAGTGAAACGTAACCTGAAGAAAAAAGGAAACGTTGAAATTCACACAAACGCTCTTGCAAAAGGCGTTGAAGAAAAATCTGACGGTGTCACTGTTACTTTCGAAGTAAAAGGTGAAGAAAAAACTGTCGATGCTGACTACGTACTTGTGACTGTTGGTCGTCGTCCAAACACAGATGAGCTTGGTCTTGAGCAAGTTGGTGTTGAATTGACAGACCGCGGAGTTGTCAAAACTGACAAACAATGCCGTACAAGCGTTTCAAACATCTATGCAATTGGTGACATCGTTGATGGACCACCACTTGCACACAAAGCTTCTTACGAAGGTAAAATTGCTGCTGAAGCAATCGCTGGAGAGCCAGCTGAAATTGATTACCTTGGTATTCCTGCTGTTGTATTCTCTGAGCCAGAACTTGCAACTGTTGGATACACTGAAGCAGAAGCAAAAGAAGAAGGAATCGACATCGTTGCAGCGAAATTCCCATTCGCAGCAAACGGACGTGCACTTTCTCTTGATGCAACTGATGGCTTCATGAAAATGATCACTCGTAAAGAGGATGGTCTAGTGATCGGTGCACAAATCGCAGGTGTTGGTGCTTCTGATATGATTTCAGAGCTTAGCCTTGCAATTGAAGCTGGTGTGACGGCTGAAGATATCGCAATGACAATTCACGCTCACCCAACTTTAGGTGAAATCACAATGGAAACGGCTGAAGTAGCAATCGGAAGCCCAATCCATATCGTAAAATAATGAACGTTGAAACCCTCTCCACACGGAGAGGGTATCAGATTGTTGACAAAGGGCTAAAATGAACTTGATTTTAGCCCTTTGTCTTCTTTTCAGCGTGATAGAAAATCTTTGCAGTCTAGGAAGGACGAGTACTGGCGCGGAGCGAATTTGACATTCGTGAGCACCAGCACGCAGGACTGACAAAGAATGCGAGGGTTTGTCTACCGCTGAAGCCCTCTCCACACGGAGAGGGGTTTTTTATGTATGTGAAACGTCGCTGAAAAAGAAAAACCCTCATGAGATGAGGGCTTTTTTCATATGGATATATAAGTGCAAAGTCGAACCGTTAATTTGTATTCACTCGATCTAATGCTTGGCATATGGGTGATAAGATATCCTCTTTACTTCGGACATTACCTTCCACCTTCACAATGACTTTTTCATTATTGACAAGTAAAATAGCCGGCAGTTCGTCTACTTCATTTTTCCAGCCTTTACGATCTTCTTTGACAATCATCTTGGACATTTCCTTCGGATATTCATTTTTTAAATCGAGCACTGCGTCATAATAAGGACTTTCTTTATCAAGATTTTCTGCATCAGTAAAAAAGAGAATTCTCGGCTTTTGAATATGACTGACCTGGTCTGTCTGATTCGGTATGATATACGCAAATGAGCATGAACTAAGTACAAAGAGCATAGGGAATATAATGAGAAGGGTCCTCATAAAATTCAATCTATTCACCTCAAAATCCTTTGGGGTTGTACCAACATTTTTAGGAGCTAGTTCCCTGTTAGTCACTCTAGTGTATCACGTCCTTTTTGACAATTTTCGATTGTTACTCAATTGTTACAGAATTGATATGAAGCAAAATACATTTGAAACGTTTCCTCAATATGATGAGAAAAAAGCATATATTTATAAAAAATAATTAAATGTGTCATACAATTAACCGTTGACAACTTAAATGTGACATCATATTATAGAGGTATGAAATAGATTAAACGCTTTCAAACTTTGAGTAAAGAAAAGGGGAATGTACGTGGGTACAATTATTTGTCAAGATTGCAATGAAACCATTGATCAATTTGAAAATGAAAAAGTGACAACACTTTATGGAACATGTGGTCACTGTCATTGCTGTGATGAAGCCTCTGAATAAATAAAAAAGCATGCAGCTCCAATTGGGGCTGCATGTTTCTTTTTTATAAAATGGCTTTTTGTTCTTTAATGACACGAATCATATCTAGTGTGGAATCTTCTGGTCCTTGAACAGGAAGACCGATTTCGATATTTTTAAAGATATAGGAGATATTTTCTTCTGTGATGATTTCACCTGGTATAAAAATAGGAATACCAGGCGGATAAACCATGACAAATTCTGCAATGATACGGCCAGCCGCTTCTCTAAATGGAATGACTTCCGTTGTTGCGTAAAAAGCGTCACGCGGCGTCATCGCAAGCGAAGGGATCTCAGGCAGTAACACTTCTGTCACGGCTTGTTTGCCGCCTTGACGTGCAGAGGTGGCCGCAATTTCCTTCATAGCCGTTACAAGCGTATCAATCGTCTCATCACAATCGCCAGGCGTCACGATACATAAAATGTTGTATAGGTCAGAGAGCTCTACTTCAATTCGGTAGCTTTCTCTCAGCCATTTCTCCACATCATGGCCATTCAGTCCAAGGTCTTTAATGGAGATGATTAATTTTGTTGGGTCATAATCGTAAGTAGAAGGTGAACCGAGAATTTCTTGACCAATACAAGTAATACCTTCAATTTCGTTTAAACGAGTTCTTGCTGATTCAGCTAATCGAATGGCTTCATCTGCAAGTGCCTTTCCTTCAGTCGCTAATCGCTTTCTAGCGACATCCAGGGAGGCTAAAAGCAAATAAGAAGTAGACGTAGTTGTCAGCATGCTTAAAATAGATTGTACTCGATCCTTTGAAACAAGCCCTTCTTTTATATTTAAAATCGAGCTTTGGGTGAGAGAGCCGCCAAGTTTATGCACACTTGTTGCTGCCATATCAGCTCCCGCCTGCATCGCAGACAATGGAAGCTCATCGTGAAAATGAATATGCACACCATGTGCCTCATCTACAAGAACAGGTACGTCATACGAATGAGCAATCTCTACAATGGTTTTTAAATCAGCTGAAATGCCAAAATACGTTGGGTTAATCACAAGCAGCCCTTTCGCATCTGGGTGTTTAGTCAGCGCTTTTTTAGCTGACTCTGGCGTGATGCCATGAGAGATGCCAAGCTCTTTGTCAATTTCCGGGTGAATAAAAACAGGTACTGCACCAGAAAATACAATAGCAGACATAATCGACTTATGGACATTACGTGGAACAATAATTTTGTCTCCAGGGCCACAGACGGTCATCACCATTGTCATGATCGCGCCGCTTGTTCCTTGTATAGAGAAAAACGTATGGTCGGCACCAAATGCTTCTGCTGCAAGCTCCTGTGCTTCTTTGATCATTCCTCGAGGCGAATGTAAATCATCAAGAGGTTCTATATTAATAAGGTCAATGCTTAATGCATTGTCTCCAATGAATGCTCTAAATTCAGGGTCCATTCCGGCTCCTTTTTTATGGCCTGGAATGTGAAATTGGACTGGATTAGTTGAAGCGTGTTTTTTTAGTCCAGTGTATAAGGGTGTATCATGTTGTGACAATTGCTTTCCCACCTTCATCGAAATACCTGCTATTATTATCCCAATAACAGCAGATTTCATTGCATAAAACAAAAGAATTATATTATGAACTGATCGGAATGTAAAGCATAAAATCAATCGGATTCTGATCAAACAGATGCTATAATAAAAGTTCAAATAAGAAATGTGGATTAAAGTGAGGGACAAGTAAATGGAATATCAATATCCAATGGACGTCGACTGGACAACTGAAGAAAAGATGGCGGTCATTTCATTTTTTCAAGCCGTTGAAAAAGCCTATGAAACAGGAATTGCGAAACAAGCGTTACTAGAGGCTTATAAACGATTTAAAGAAGTTGTACCATCAAAAGCAGAAGAAAAGACGCATTGTGCGGCGTTTGAAAAGGGAAGTGGGTATTCCCCTTATCGCACAGTAAAAAGTGCAAGAGAGGCTGAAGAAACAGCTATGATACGGATGTAAAAAACGAGCCTATCTATATAGGCTCGTTTTTTTATACAGATTCTTTTTGTGTAAAGCGGTATAGATAAGTTACTGTGCGGAAGGCATCTTCAATTTTTGATAAGAATTCTTCATTATTCATTTGAACAACTTCTTCTCTAGGAAGCTGGATGCCGCAAAGGAGTTCGGCCTTTTTGACTGTTTGAACACGTTCAAATAGTGTTCTCAGCTGTTCAGCATCAAGTTCGCTGTGGCGGAGGACGTCCGGTTTCATATGATCCTTAGACCAAACAAAGTCTTGCGGTATTTTCTTTTGGATCGTGTCCAGCTCTTTTTCAAATAATTGCCCATATTCACCTTTTACTGGAGATTCATAAATGAGCGCAAACCATACAAATACATGAGTTTTCCAAAGCCCAATTTGAAAATGAGGGAGCTTTTTATACCCACGCTTACTGTTAGCGAAAGCCACCCAAGTGTCATTTGGCGGGTTGACTGATCTTCTTGCATGTTTTGCCACGTGGACAAACATTTCGTCTCCTGTAATAGAAGAAAGAAGCGGTGCAAAATGTTCACCAAGTGCTTCAAGCTTTGGACGGACTCTCTCTTTTAATACGGCCATACGTTCATCTAAACCGTCTACTGTGAATGTTTCAAAATCTTCATCTCTAAAACGCATTTCACTCATGTTATGCCTCCTGTATCTTTTCGCTGATCATATTTTATCATAGCTTGGGTCAAGCTCAAAAAAAGATGCACTTTAAAGAGAAAGATAGCAGGGATCTTGGTTCGGCGTTTAAAAACATCGATTTTGTGGTACATAACAAATAGGTAAAAACACAATTTTCAGAATGTCGTTGCGGTTATGCGATCGCTTCATACGATATAAGCAAGAACCATTTCTCTTATCGATTGTATTTTTTATCAATGAAAACTGACAAGGAATGAATCATTCTCTGGAAGGGGCGTTGACCAATGAAGCAAATCGTGAAGCATGGGTATAGACAAGAGAAGAAGAATCGCATCGCTGTGTGGAGATTAGAGGTTGATTATGAGCTTTCTACGCTTCATGAAGCCATCGAGCAAAAAGATGATATCCAAGTAGAACGCAGCAAACGAAAGCTTGAGCGCCTAAGAAAAGAATGGGAGCAGCTTCAAGGGTAAAACAAGGTGAGGTAAAAACGAACCAATTCATCGGTTCGTTTTTGTATGAAGCTGCTTTTTTCTTGCTTTTACGTACATAATATCAGTATGCTAATACAAATAGGTACTACATAGAAAAGAGGTTTACAGTCCGATGACAAACTGGGTGGAAATTGACCGACTTGCAAAGCTTTGGGTAAAAGAAGCGGGTAGCCGCATTAAAGAATCCATGCAGGAAGGTCTATCAATTGAAACAAAATCAAATCCAAATGATCTTGTCACAAACATCGATAAAGAAACAGAACGTTTCTTCATTGAAAAGATACAGTCGACATTTTCAGATCATCATATTTTAGGAGAAGAGGGCCAAGGGGAAGAAGTGACCTCTCTTGACGGGATAGTATGGATCATTGATCCAATTGATGGCACCATGAACTTTGTCCATCAAAAACGAAATTTTGCCATTTCAATTGGGATATTTGAACATGGTGTGGGGAAAATCGGTCTTATTTATGACGTCATCCATGACGAGCTCTATCATGCAGTCAAAGGAGAAGGGGCGTATATGAACGATACCTTACTCCCGCCTTTAAAAGATGTCGCCATTGAAAAAGCCATTGTCGGCATTAACCCAACATGGGCGATTGAAAGCCCCCATTTTGACGCTAAGCCGTTTGCCCGTCTCGTACGCGATGTGAGAGGAACAAGAACGATTGGATCAGCTGCACTTGAACTGGCTTATATTGCAAGCGGAAGAAGCGACGCATATGTCACGTTAAGGCTAGCGCCATGGGATTATGCTGCTGGATGTGTGTTGCTTGATGAGGTAGGCGCTGTTTACTCGAATATTCACGGAGAACGCTTAACGTTTCTAGAGAAAAATAGCATTGTTGCCGGAAATCGATCCGTCTGTGAGAAAATCTTGCATGATTACATAAAAGGAAGCGGAAATAAAAAATAAACAACATCACTTCATGAGAATGAAGTGATTTTTTGTTTTTCCTGAAACTTTTTGGTAAGGCAGATGTCTAAACGAATGAGGCCTTAATTTGATGTAAAGGATTGTGTAGCAATGTTTGATTTGTTTAGTGATTTATCCCTCCATTTTGAAAGGTTTTTTATTTTAAATGAGTACAGTATCCACATGATTCAATGGTGTGTGCTTGGACTATTTGTCCTTTTCATTACACTTCCCATATGGAAAGAAAAGAAGAGTAGTTATGTATTTTATGCTGGAATCGTATTAAGAGTAGTTCTGCTAGGGAGTATGACACTTGAGATGATCCACCAAGTGCTAGCTAGACAGTATACGATCGAAACATTTGAAGTGCTGACAGATTTCATGCAATTTCTCATCTATGGATATGTCTTACTTGCATCACTTTTCTATGTGATTTCTCTTCCTTATTTAAAAAATAAGGGCATGTTTTTTGCATTTGATTTATCTGTGTTACTTCTGCCTTTATGTCAAACGGTATTTATTGTGTTAGTTGAAAGCAAAAAGTTCTTTCTCAGCGGTGATACGGAGCTGATATGGAGAGATTTGATCATCATTTTGCTTATGATTGGCTTTGCCGCTTTGATACTTCACCTATTCTTTCGTTTGTTTTGGCATCAGAAGTGGAAAGAATTGCTGTTTTTCTATGGCCTGATTTTCGCTGCGCTGCTGTATATTTTTTATCCTGCTATCTCGAAGTATGAGCTACAATCTTCGTTTAAATCCATTGTGATTTTAGTAGCGGCCGCAGGAAGCTTTATGACATTACATTTGTTATGTGCGTTACTACAAAACAAGGTGAAGTTGAGACAGTGGGGTGCTTGGGGAATTGTCGTCTTTTTTACGCTAATGCTGAACCCGATCCTAAATCTCCCACATATCATGTTTCAATTTACTAAAACGGAACTAACAGATACTTTCTCAGAAGAATATCGCCCTTTATCTGAAGCAAGTGCAAAAGCATTCGCTTCAAAGTTTGTACCAGCGGACACTTCATTATATTCAACGACTATTAAGCAGCCGATCTCTTATAACTATGTGTTTGCAGCCGATCAGTATGAAGTGAATGTTTCTGCGTTTACAGGTGAATTAAACAGCTATTTTTATCATGGTCGCGCAAAGGGTCAGCATTTGACCGATAAAGAATATAGGGAAAAAACCATTGAATTTTTTGAAAGAAGCGGCCGATCCGTTGATCTAGACCGCATTCATATCGTCGTCGAAAAAGAAGACGGGGAGACAAGCGTTCTTCTTTTGCCAAAAATGTCTCAGAATAAAGATGAGAGCTTAGCGTTTGCCACCTGGAAAAAAGAGACGCTTCGACAAGCGCAATATGGGAACGCCATCTTTCAATTGAAGGATGTAGACGGGATCAATTTAACAAACAAAGAAATGAAAACGAAAATTAATCGTATTTATAAAAAGCTAAATTTACAGCCAACAGATTATCAGATTACAGACGTTGATGGCTTTTATTTTCAGTGGCAGCATGAAGTGGAGGTAAAGACAGCCGATCAATCTACATTTGTGTTTAATGGTTCAACGAAAGAATTGCTGAAAATACAGCTATCAAAAGCGATTCTTCAACAGAAAAAAGGAAATATCAGTGACGAAGATTTGTTGGAAATGATAGGGAAACAGTCAAAAGACGTGAAGACAGAAACAGGATCTCGTGAACACAAACAATATACTTTTAACGGGTCATCCCATTTACTTCATGTGACGAGAGATGCCGATGGAATTGCGTTGAATTGGCAATCAGACTCTTCTTTACCGCATACGGTATCGAATCAAGAACGTGATGAAGTCTATCAGCAAGTCCTCAAAAAGTATGAACCTTATGCCATCTATAAAAAACAAATCAAGCCGGTGAGAATGATCGACAAAGATGGGAAAATGAGCATTTCGTGGTTTGTGATCATTCAAACTTTCGGATCGAATGAGCGGAAAATATATGAAGTAAATGGACGAACAAAAGAGGTGCAACGTTTTGACAGATAAAGAAAAACAAGCCATCTTTCAAGACTTATATGAATTGTATCAGGAAGGGGAGCTTGGAGAAGAGGCTTCTAACTGGATGAAGGCGCATGAAAAGCAGTTTCAGCATTCTTTTAAGGGAAACGAGTTTGCTCCTGCTCACACTGAGGATCAGAGCGATTATCTCGAATTAAAACGCATGAAGTGGTTTATTTCTTCGTTATACTTCTTTTTTATCGTATTATCAATTTGGATGACTGTGTGGTTTTATTTTTGATGTCTAGACCGACCAATCAAATTGAAAAAATATATGAAGAATATTTTCAGGAAATCACCAAATATTTATATCGCAGAACGGGAAATGTCGAAACAGCCAAGGACCTTGCGCAGGATGTATTTATCAAGGCACTGCATGGATTATCCTCTTTTAAAGGACATTCAAGCATTAAAACATGGCTTTACACCATTGCTTATCATACGTTTGTCAACGACTATCGCCGAAAAGTAAAACGAACTTTTACGGATGTAGAAAAAGCTGATTTTTTAGAGCAGCAGATATTCATGACACCTGAAGACCATTTAGAAACTCAAGCTGATATTCAAAGGCTGTGGAGCCAGATCAATCAATTGAAGGATTCTTACCGAGAAGTCCTCATTTTAAGAGATATTCAGGAATTATCGTATGAAGAAGTAGCGGAAATTTTGAATTGGACCTTATCTAAAGTAAAGACAACCCTTCATCGAGCTAGATTAGAGCTGAAACGAAAGCTACATTGTGAGGAGTTCAACAAATGAGCTGTTATTTGATTGAAGAACTATTACCACTTTATATAGAAGGGGACACGAGTGAAGAAACAAATCAATTAGTGGATGAGCATTTACGTTCATGCAAAAAATGCCGTTATCTATATGAAGAAATGAAAGAACCAGTCTCTATTGCAAAGTCAACAGATTTCATACCGTTTATAGATGAAAAAGAAGAAAAAAGAAAGTTTGAAAAGCGCTACTATGGAAAACTGTTATTACGGGCAAGTATCGTTTTTAGTATCGTCTATCTCATCATGCTCTTGATCTATTGGATATAAGAAAGAACCCCCATCTGGATGAACCGGATGGGGGTTTTTTGAGCTTAGTTCAATTTTTCTTTAGCAATTTGAACTGCATCATAGAACGTTTTTAATTGCTCTTGAGGAATTTTCTTAAGCAATTGGTTGAAAACAAGTAATTCAGTAGAGCTGAATCCAAGACCTTTAGCGATTTTAGAATCAATTACAACGTTTCCTTTTTTGTCTAGAACAAGTGCATCACCAGCAAGATCAGCAATTCTGATCACTGATTTGAAAAGCTTTTCGAATTTAGTTGCTTCTTCTTTAGTAAGACCAAGTTCAACAGCTTTTTCTGCATCAAAAACTAATTTTCCTTTTTCGTTTTTAGTGATGCTTTCACTGAAAACGATTGTAAGAACAGCTGCGCGATCTAAGAATTTCTCAGCAGTCGCCGCTTCTTCTTCAGTAAGACCGAGCTCAACAGCTTTTTTCACATCAAATGTGTAGTTGTTGTCTTCCTCAACAAATGAATTGATGAGAATGCTGATAACACGCTCGTTTTTCTCCAATAAATCTTTAATAATTTGTTGCTGCTCAAAAGGAATCCCTTTGAAAGTTGCAGCACTTGCTTGCCCAGGAGCTACTGTTGTGAAAGTAAAAATGATAGCTAAAGCGAAAAATACAACAGAGCTGAGCGATTTGCTCAAAAACTTCTTCATGCTTCTTTTCTCTCCCTTTTCTGTTAAATTTTGTTGCAAGAACAGCATACCATGAGAAACTTTGTGGAAGAATAGGAAAAATGTAACTTTGTGTTTGTTTTTGGAGAACTATAAAAGTTCTTGTCGAAAAATGGAAGAGTTCAGATTGCTTATATTTGCCAACTCTATATGAAGTTTTTAGTTGAATCACTAGGGTTACATAGGTGGTTAGTCTTGTTTTTACCCAAAATAAAAGCCTTCTACATGTAAAATGTAAAAGGCTTTTCATAAATTTTATGATTGTACGTTTAATTTTCGTTTTAATGTAAATCCTGTACCCATGAAAATCATGGCGAACACAATACTTAAGCATGTTCCCAGTATGCTTTTTTCTGCAACAGACACTCCAATAAACGCCATACTGACGACGGCAAGTAATGCACATAATAATAGAAGCCATTTGATTTGTTTCATTTGTCTCCATCCCTTTTTTTTAGAGTTAATATAAGTTTACAGAAAAACGATCGGCATTTAAAGGGGATTGTGATATAATATGAAAGTTATCTAATTATTTTAGGAGATGAAAATGTGAAACTTCGAAAAGACCTTCGCAACATCGCAATTATTGCCCACGTTGACCATGGTAAAACGACGCTTGTTGACCAATTGCTCCATCAAGCTGGTACTTTCCGTGCGAATGAAAATATCGCTGAGAGAGCCATGGATTCAAATGATTTAGAGCGAGAGCGCGGTATTACGATCTTAGCTAAAAATACTGCGATCCATTATAAAGATACACGCATTAATATTTTAGATACACCAGGACACGCCGATTTCGGTGGTGAAGTTGAGCGTATCATGAAAATGGTAGATGGTGTACTTCTCGTTGTGGATGCATATGAAGGTTGTATGCCTCAAACACGATTCGTGCTAAAAAAAGCACTTGAGCAAAACTTAACACCAATTGTTGTTGTCAATAAAATTGACCGTGACTTTGCTCGTCCAGCTGAAGTAGTCGATGAAGTCATTGACTTGTTCATTGAATTGGATGCAACAGAAGAACAGCTTGAATTCCCAGTTGTATATGCATCAGCAATCAATGGTACAGCAAGTAACGATGCTAGTAAGCAAGATGAAAATATGGAATCGTTGTTTGAAGCGATTGTCAATCATATCCCATGCCCAGTCGACAACCATGAAGAGCCGCTTCAATTCCAAGTGGCGCTACTTGATTACAATGATTATGTTGGAAGAATTGGAATTGGCCGTGTATTTAGAGGAACGATGCAAGTAGGACAGCAAGTTGCTCTAATGAAAGTGGATGGCAGTGTAAAACAATTCCGCGTGACAAAGATTTTTGGTTTCCAAGGGTTAAAACGAGTGGAAATCAATGAAGCGAAAGCTGGAGATCTTGTCGCAGTATCTGGTATGGAAGACATCAACGTAGGAGAAACAGTCTGCCCGGTAGAACACCAAGAGGCTTTGCCGATCCTTCGTATTGATGAGCCGACACTTCAAATGACATTTGTTGTGAATAATAGCCCATTTGCAGGCCGTGAAGGAAAGTACGTGACATCACGTAAAATTGAAGAGCGTTTAGAACAGCAGCTTCAAACAGACGTAAGTCTTCGTGTAGATCCAACGGATTCACCGGATGCTTGGGTCGTATCAGGACGCGGTGAGCTTCACTTATCAATTCTGATTGAGAATATGAGACGTGAAGGATTTGAACTGCAAGTATCGAAGCCAGAAGTTATTGTAAAAGAAGTAGATGGTGTTCGATGTGAGCCTGTAGAGCGTGTTCAAATTGATGTACCTGAAGAGCATACTGGCTCTGTTATGGAATCAATGGGTGCAAGAAAAGGTGAAATGATTGACATGATCAATAATGGTAACGGTCAAGTTCGCCTGATCTTTACAGTTCCATCACGTGGTTTAATCGGATATACAACTGAATTTCTTTCATTAACTCGTGGTTTTGGTATTTTGAACCATACATTTGACAGCTACCAGCCGATGCAGTCTGGTCAAGTTGGCGGACGCCGTCAAGGTGTACTTGTTTCAATGGAAACAGGTAAAGCAACTGCTTACGGAATCCAAGGCGTTGAAGAGCGCGGTGTGATTTTCGTTGAGCCGGGTGTTGAAGTATACCAAGGAATGATTGTTGGTGAGCATAACCGTGAAAACGATCTTGTTGTCAACGTGAGCCGTATGAAACAACAAACAAACGTACGTTCAGCGACAAAAGATCAAACGGTTAGTATGAAGAAACCACGTATTATGTCACTTGAGGAATCTCTTGAGTACTTAAATGAAGACGAATACTGTGAGGTTACACCGGAATCGATCCGTTTAAGAAAGAAAATTTTAGATAAAAACGAACGTGAGAAAGCTGCGAAGAAGAAAAAGCTAGCAGGATTATCTTAATTCCATGAAGAATTAAAAAGATAGAACCCTGAAAGGTAAGGGGAGGGAATCTTTTTGAATGATCAGGAAGTAAGTGAGAATCTATCCTTTTTCGCGATGCTGTTTCGTGTCGATGAAAATCCGCAAACAGGGATGTGGCTCCTATATGGCACCATCCTTGTTTTAGCGATTATTGTTTTTAAACTCGGCTTTGCTAGACGTTTGCCGATTTTAAAAGCAATTGTCATTTATTTGTTTTTGATTTTTGGCTGCACGTTTCTCACATTTCTAGGAATCTTCTTGCCAGTAGCAGAAGGCCTGGTTGTGGCAGCTGTCATTTTGATTATTTATAAAATACGGCTGCATCGTGCGAAAAAAGAAGGAACAGTGAGTACGTAAAAAAGACCTGAACGTGTGTCAGGTCTTTTTTATGTCTTCTGTTCTTTTTTTCCTTTTTTCTTCTTTTTCTCTTTCGTCGCAGGATCTTGATAAAGAGAGAATCTGCCAGTTTTGATGCGTGCCTCTGTCTTTACTTTAATTCTTTCTTGGCAGTCATCGCACATATATGTATGAATCGGTCGATTTCTTAACCGTTTAGCAACAAGTGTATCATCATTAATGGTTTCAAGCTTTTCACATAATGAGCACTTCACTCTCATCATTTTCACCTCACTTTGGTCATGCCTTCATTATAGCATGTTTTTTGAGCCACTTAAAATTAGCATAAAAAAGGCTTATATCACAAGAGATATAAGCCGCAGCGTGTAGACAAACCCTCGCATTCGGTGTCAGTCCTGCGCTTCGGTGCTCACGAATGTCAAATTCGCTCCGCGCCGATGCTCGTCCTTCCTAGGGCTGCAAAGGTTTTCTATCACGCTGAAAAGAAGACAAAGAGCCAAAATAAAGTTCATTTTAGCCCTTTGTCAACAATCTGAGGCTTATATCACAAGAGATATAAGCCGTTCTCATTATTTCTTCTGATTCATATGATGGTTTGATTGATCGTTTTGGTTTTTTTCTAATTGCTTTTGATCTTGTTGTTTGAGCTGATGATTCGGATCATTCGTCGGATCTGTTTCGTTACGGTCGATTTCATTTCGAGGCATTTCTGGCATAACACGGCCCACAATGGCTGCTAGTTCATCCATAATTCCGCTTACTGGTCTGCCAGCTTGAATTTCTTTGCCCATTTCCTTTAAACGGCTCACTGTATCTGGATCAGCGACGACAACAGCATTCGCACCTTCTGGATCATTTTTCAGTGCTTTGGCGACTGAATATTTAATGGTTTCAACTTTGCTTCTATCTAAATCATCTTTTACATCAATGCCGACGACAGCATACTTGCCGATGACGATCGCTGTTGCGTCATTTACATCTGCTACATGCTCAGTCACATTCACTAGGTGCTGCGCCACATCTGTAGCTGGGCGGGCTTTGTCAGTGTTTTTCTTGGATGAGTCTGATACTCTTACTAAATGCTTGTTTCCGTCTTGATGTTCTTGTGCCAAAGGCTTCTCTTGATGCTGGCAAGCGCCTAATAAAAGAATGGTTTGAACCATGAATAACGTCAAAAATAGTCGCATGTGTATTCCCTCCTTCACAAACTGCATGATTTATTTTATTGTTGAATTAACCTTCTAACTTTATTCATGAAAACATATATTTTAACAATCGTTTTTGGAAAGACAAGGATGAATGAAACCCCGATCAGGAGGCGAAGGACCTGAGTAAAATTTATGTATTAGACACAAATGTGTTATTACAGGATCCGAATTCAATCTTTTCATTTGAAGACAACGAGGTCGTGATTCCGGCCGTAGTGTTAGAAGAAGTTGACTCGAAAAAAAGATATATGGACGAGGTTGGGCAAAATGCACGACGTGTCTCACGTTTAATCGACGGCTTGAGATCGAAAGGCAAACTGCATGAAAAAATTACGCTGGAGTCAAAAGGAACACTTCGTATTGAGCTGAATCATCGCTCTTTCCATGAACTTCAAGAAATTTTCATCGAAAAAACAAACGATAACCGGATTTTGGCTGTTGCCAAGAATTTGAGCTTAGAGGAAGAAACAAAACCGGATGGCCGGCCTGTCATTTTGGTCAGCAAAGATGTCCTAGTGCGAGTAAAGGCGGATGCCATTGGTCTGCAAGCAGAGGATTTCTTAAGCGATCGTGTGCTGCAAAATGAAGACATTGATAACGGCTATCATGAGCTCTATATTCCGACTGAGCAGCTGAATACATTTTATAAGCAAAATCAGTTACCAATAAAAGACGTCACCCAAACGCCATTAAACCCTCATCAATTTGTTATTATGAAGGGAAATGAGGGTGGTTCTGCTTTGGGGATGCTTGATCAAAAAGCAGAGCATGTGAAACGGCTTATTTATGACCAAGAACATATTTGGGGAATTCGCCCAAAAAATGTCCAGCAAACGATGGCGCTTGAGTTACTTTTACGCCGCGATATTCCGCTTGTGACACTTATCGGAAAAGCGGGAACAGGAAAGACACTGCTTGCACTTGCTGCTGGATTAATGCAGACAGAGGACCTCGGCATGTTTAAAAAGCTCATCGTGGCCCGCTCTATTGTTCCTGTTGGTAAGGACTTAGGGTATTTGCCAGGCGAAAAAGAAGAGAAGCTCAGACCGTGGATGCAGCCGATCTATGACAACCTAGAATTTTTATTTAACACAAAAAAACCTGGTGAACTCGATGCGATACTAGCGGGCATCGGTTCAATTCAAGTGGAAGCTTTAACGTATATTCGCGGGAGAAGTATCCCTGATCAATTTATCATTATCGATGAGGCGCAAAATTTAACAAAACACGAAGTAAAAACATTATTAACGCGGGTTGGTGAGGGAAGTAAAATTGTGCTGATGGGAGACCCAGAGCAGATTGATCACCCTTATTTAGACAGCTTAAATAATGGGCTCACATATGTCATTGAGCGTTTCAAAGGGCAACAAATATCTGGACATGTCAAGCTTGTCAAAGGAGAAAGGTCTGGACTTGCACAGCTTGCAGCTGATTTATTATAGTCCAGACCCGTCATCTTATGTAATGATTAACTCTTTGACGCCTTTAATCGGCTGAGTGATGTTGGACTGATCCTCGAAATAAACGTGGATTGGTCCTTCTTCTGTTATAGGCTTTCCATTTTGGCTGAAATGGGCAATGCTATCCATCGCCTTAGAGAGCGGAACAGCAATTGATTCTGTTTCTGTGACAAATTCACACGTCTCCGCTTGTTCGAGCGGTTCTGCATTTTTTATCATGTCGCCAAGTTTCATCCCGAAGCTGCCTGTGACAAGTCTTTCTTTTTCGTACTTTTTCTCTGTTTTTAATGTGGGTGGAAGTGTTTGACCTTCTCTTATGACCCGCTCTTGATCGAGTTCCTGATCTAGCTGCTGCTCTTCGTTTGCTGCACTTTTCTCAAAAAATGAATCCATTAAAAATTTACGGTCATCAAAAATCCATACACTCGGATCAATGGTGATCTTGTATTGTACGTTCCCCTTGATTTGAATAATGCTCATGTTCAAGACAACCCCTTTCCAACATAAATTATAGAAGTTTTCGCCCGCTTTGTCACTTTCATAAACATGCACCTCCTTGTACAAACTACGATTAGACGAAAAACAGGGAGGATTTTGGGCATGGCATGTCGTGACAATGAAGAGCTTCAGCGATTTGTAGAAGAGGCAAAAAAGGTGGCCAAAAATGGAAAGGTAGCATCCTATATTCCGGCACTCGGTAAAGCGGATCAATCGGATTTATCTGTCGCTGTTTATCATGTGAGTAATACGTGCCACTCAGCAGGAAATGTTGATAAACGATTCACCCTGCAAAGTATTTCAAAAGTATTAGCACTGGCGCTCGTGCTCTCAGAAGAAGGACCGAAAAAAGTGTTTCAATATGTTGGACAAGAACCGACTGGCGACCCGTTTAATTCGATGATTAAACTAGAGACAGCAAGCCCAAATAAGCCGCTGAACCCAATGATTAATGCAGGAGCGCTTGCCGTTACAAGTTTAATAAGAGGGGCAACGCCGCAAGATCAGCTGAACCGATTGCTTGGTTTTATTAGAGAGCTTGCCAATGACACCACCATTACATATTGCAAAGAAACCGCTGCATCCGAATTTGAAACATCAATGATTAACCGCGCAATGTGCTATTATATGAAGCAATATCATATCATTAAAGGGAATGTAGAAGAGGTGATGGATGTCTATACGAAGCAGTGCGCCGTCATGATGAATAGCCTGGATTTGGCGAAGATCGCGTGTGTTTTTTCATTAGATGGCAGGCATCCAGAGACAGGAAAGCAAATCCTTTCGAAAGATGTTGCTAGAATTTGTAAAACGTTTATGGTCACATGCGGTATGTACAATGCGAGCGGGGAATTTGCGATCAATATCGGAATCCCTGCTAAAAGTGGTGTTTCAGGCGGAATTATGGGGGCGGCGCCATACGACTTTGGGATAGGTATATTCGGGCCTGCTTTGGATGAAAAAGGGAATAGTATTGCGGGTATTAAGCTGCTTGAGCTCATGAGTGAAAAATATGAGATGAGTATCTTTTAATGACGAATGGCTTCTTTTTATTTTTACAGAGCGAACTGTACAAATCTGCTTGCAATTTTGGGCGTTTCGCTTTATGATAAATAGAAGAATTAGGTACTCGCCTGGGGAACGGAGGGATACTTTTGGCGTCAGAAATTTTAGTCGATCATCGGCAAAAAGCACTGGCTTTATTAAAATTGGATGCAGATAAAATTTTAAAATTGATCCAAGTGCAAATGGACAACTTAACGATGCCGCAATGTCCTCTTTATGAAGAGGTTTTAGATACTCAAATGTTCGGATTATCGAGAGAAATTGATTTCGCTGTCCGGCTTGGATTAGTTGATCAACATGAAGGCAAAAAACTACTCGATAAACTTGAGAGAGAACTATCCGCACTTCATGATGCGTTCACAAAAAAATAATGATTGAAAACTCAAACTTCCACAACTTAAGTTTGAGTTTTTTTGTCCGCCTTTTTATTTTGATTGATGCCAAACGGACTTGATTGTCTCATGAAAGACGAACAATATAAAGAGGTAAAACGGGATCAAACGGAGAAAATGTAGTAGAATAAGAACAGCTAAGAGAAGAGAATATCAAGCAGCAGAAATAGACGTTAGGAAGAGGATTATATGTTAAAGAGAATGCTAAAATCGTATGACTACTCATTATTGTTCGCCATTATATTAATTAGCGCATTCGGCTTGGTGATGGTGTATAGCTCAAGTATGATTACATCTGTGATCAGATATGATGCTGCGCCAGATAATTTTTTCAAGAAACAGCTTTTATTTATGATTGTCGGGGCGGTCATCTTGATTTTTACAGCCCTCATTCCGTATCAGCTGCTCTTAAATAAAAGATTCCAAATTGTGATGCTTTTGCTATCTGTGTTTTCTCTCATTTATGTGTACTTTGGCGGTCACATTGCAGGGAATGCTAGAAGCTGGATCAAATTTGGGCCTTTTAGTCTTCAGCCAGCGGAATTCGTGAAGATCGTTGTCATCATTTATCTTGCTGCTGTCTATGCAAAGAAGCAGCATTATATTGACCATATTTTAAGAGGGGTTACACCTCCAATTGTGGTTGTCTCCATCCTATGCGGATTTATTATTTTGCAGCCAGACTATGGGACAGCTTTTATCATTGGTATGATTGCCCTTGCGATGATTTTATGCTCAGGGTTTAGCGGTAAAACGCTGGCCAAGCTGCTCGCTTTATTTAGTGCGGTGATGGTTGTTGTGACACCGTTTATTATTCTTTTTTGG
Organism: Bacillus sp. FSL M7-0307; assembly: GCF_038627835.1. Taxonomy (NCBI): domain Bacteria; kingdom Bacillati; phylum Bacillota; class Bacilli; order Caryophanales; family Bacillaceae; genus Bacillus; species Bacillus sp. FSL M7-0307. The sequence goes on from NZ_CP152023.1 coordinate 1,412,602, forward strand.
GATAAAATTTTCACGCAGAATCGTCTTGGACGTTTTGAGAGTTTCCAAGATCCATTTAAAGACGCAGGCGCTTCTGGGCATCAATTGATTAATTCATATTATGCGATTGGATCAGGCGGCTTTTTTGGGCTTGGTCTTGGAGAGAGTGTACAAAAGTATGGATACCTTCCAGAACCGCATACAGATTTTATCATGGCAATTATCTCGGAAGAGCTTGGTTTTTTCGGTGTATTTTTTGTCCTTGCTCTCCTTGGCTTTATTGTCGTGAAAGGTTTTTACATTGCGAGAAAGTGTGAAGATCCGTTTGGAAGTTTGCTTGCAATAGGAATTTCTTCAATGATTGCCATCCAAACGTGTATTAATTTGGGCGGTGTTTCAGGTCTCATTCCGATCACTGGGGTCACACTTCCGTTTATCAGCTACGGGGGATCCTCTATCATTTTACTGAGTGGATGTATGGGAATATTGCTGAATATCAGCATGTTCACTGAATATAAAGAGCGTTATAAAAAGAAAAAATCAATCAGCAAACCATCGATTCAAAAAAATGGATTGCAGAAAACTTTGAATCTTTAGAAAACAAAAGTGTACAGTTTTCATTTCTTCCTTTATTATAGAGTACATATAAAATTTTAAGGGATATGGAGGAGTGAGAATGTCACAGAGAACAATTCAAAAGGTTCTAGTTGCAAACAGAGGGGAAATCGCTATCAGAGTCTTTAGGGCCTGTACGGAGCTCAACTTACGTACAGTGGCCATTTACTCCAAAGAAGACTCGGGCTCTTATCATCGCTATAAAGCCGATGAAGCATATCTAGTTGGAGAAGGGAAAAAGCCGATTGATGCCTACCTTGATATCGAGGGGATCATCGAAATTGCAAAACGAAATGACGTGGATGCGATTCATCCAGGATACGGATTTTTATCTGAAAACATTCATTTTGCAAGACGATGCGAAGAGGAAGGCATCCAATTCATCGGCCCAACTTCTCAACATTTAGATATGTTTGGAGATAAAGTAAAAGCGAGAGATGAAGCGAAAAAAGCTGGAATTCCAGTCATTCCAGGAAGTGACGGGCCAGTTGATTCGGTCAAAGAAGTCGAAAAATTCGGTGAAGAATACGGTTACCCGTTTATTATTAAAGCTTCACTTGGAGGCGGCGGCCGAGGTATGCGGATTGTCAGATCAAAAGAGGAGCTGAACGAAGCCTATGACCGTGCAAAGTCAGAGGCGAAAGCGGCCTTTGGAAATGACGAAGTATACGTTGAAAAGCTGATTGAAAATCCGAAACATATTGAAGTGCAGGTGATTGGAGACAATCACGGCAATATCATTCATTTATATGAGCGTGACTGCTCTGTTCAAAGGCGTCATCAAAAAGTCATTGAGGTTGCACCAAGTGTGTCCCTGTCAGATCAATTGCGTGAAGACATCTGTGAAGCGGCTGTTCAGCTGGCTCAGAATGTATCGTATATCAATGCAGGGACTGTAGAATTCCTAGTGGCAAATGGGGAGTTTTATTTTATTGAAGTCAATCCTAGGGTCCAAGTGGAACACACGATCACAGAAATGATCACAGGTGTCGATATCGTCCAAACCCAAATTCTTGTCGCAAAAGGACATGACCTCCACAGCAAAGAAGTCGGGATACCAAAACAAGAAGATATCTTTACACATGGATTTGCCATTCAATCAAGGGTCACAACAGAAGATCCTTTGAATGACTTCATGCCAGATACAGGAAAAATCATGGCTTACCGTTCAGGCGGTGGTTTTGGAGTACGTCTTGATACAGGAAACAGCTTCCAAGGTGCGGTGATTACACCTTATTACGATTCACTGTTGGTCAAGCTGTCTACTTGGGCACTTACATTCGATCAAGCTGCGGCTAAAATGGTCCGAAATTTACAAGAATTCAGGATTCGTGGCATTAAAACAAATATCCCGTTTCTTGAAAACGTTGCAAAGCACGAGAAGTTTCTAAGAGGGGAATATGATACATCGTTTATTGATTCAACACCAGAGCTATTTAACTTCCCTAAGCAAAAAGACCGCGGAACGAAAATGCTTACTTATATTGGTAACGTTACCATTAATGGATTCCCTGGTATTTCGGAAAATAAGAAGCCTCATTTTGATAAACCAAATGTGCCGAAACTTGCTGTCCATGAAACGATTCCTTCTGGAACAAAACAATTGTTAGACAAGCATGGACCTGAGGGGCTCGCCAATTGGGTGAAAGAGCAAAGCAGTGTACTTTTAACGGATACAACTTTTAGAGACGCACATCAATCCCTGCTTGCAACACGCTTTAGAACACACGACTTAAAGAAAGTTGCGCAGCCAACAGCAGGTTTATGGCCAGAGTTATTCAGTATGGAAATGTGGGGCGGCGCTACATTTGATGTGGCATATCGTTTCTTGAAAGAAGATCCTTGGGAAAGATTGAAAGAGCTTCGTCAAGAAGTGCCAAACACTTTGTTCCAAATGCTATTAAGATCATCAAACGCTGTTGGATATACAAACTATGCGGATAATGTGATTAAAGCATTTGTAAAGGAATCGGCAGAGGCAGGCATTGACGTCTTCCGTATTTTCGACAGCCTAAACTGGGTCAAAGGCATGACGCTTGCCATTGATTCTGTGCGTGAATCAGGCAAAGTGGCAGAGGCAGCAATTTGTTATACAGGTGATATTCTTGATCCATCACGTCCGAAATATGATTTGAAATATTATGTCTCTCTTGCGAAGGAGCTTGAATCCGCAGGCGCTCATATTTTAGGCATTAAAGATATGGCGGGATTATTAAAACCGCAGGCGGCTTATGAACTTGTATCTGCTCTAAAAGACGAGCTCACGATTCCAATCCATCTTCATACACACGATACGAGTGGAAATGGACTCTTCACCTATGCAAGAGCGATTGATGCAGGTGTTGATATTGTTGATGTTGCAGTCAGCTCTATGGCGGGGCTCACATCACAACCAAGTGCGAGCTCATTATATTATGCTTTAGACGGACATGAAAGAAAGCCCGAAATGAATGTTCAAGCGGTTGAACGTCTTTCTCAATATTGGGATTCCGTCAGAAAATATTACCATGAGTTTGAAAGCGGAATGAATTCACCGCATACAGAAATTTATGAGCATGAAATGCCTGGTGGCCAGTATAGTAACCTGCAACAGCAGGCGAAAGGGGTCGGCCTTGGCGACCGCTGGAATGAAGTAAAAGAAATGTACAGACGTGTAAATGACATGTTTGGTGACATTGTGAAAGTGACACCATCTTCTAAAGTGGTCGGAGATATGGCACTTTATATGGTGCAAAACGATCTGACAGAAGAGGATGTTTATGAAAAAGGAGCAACACTGGATTTCCCAGATTCGGTTGTTGAATTGTTTAAAGGTTATTTAGGACAGCCTCATGGCGGATTCCCAGAAAAATTGCAAAAGCTGATTTTAAAAGGGGAGGAGCCGCTTACTGTCAGACCGGGTGAGAAACTGAAACCAGTGGACTTTGAAGAAATCAAAAAGCAGTTCAAAGAATCACATGACTTGACGTTAACAGAACAAGATGCCATTGCATATGCTTTATACCCGAAAGTCTTTTCTGAATTTGTTCAAACAGCAGAAAGCTATGGAGATATCTCTGTTCTTGACACACCTACCTTCTTCTACGGCATGAGACTTGGTGAAGAAATTGAGGTAGAAATTGAAAAAGGGAAAACCCTCATTGTCAAACTCGTGTCCATTGGAGAACCGAATCCGGACGCTACAAGAGTGCTTTACTTTGAACTGAATGGACAGCCGCGTGAAGTGGTCATTAAGGATGAAAGCATCAAATCCTCCGTTCAAGAAAAAATGAAGGCAGATCGCTCAAATCCAAATCACATTGCGGCATCAATGCCAGGCACTGTCATCAAAGTACTTGTTGAAAAAGGACAGAAAATTTCCCAAGGTGAGCATTTGATGATCAATGAAGCGATGAAAATGGAAACGACGGTACAAGCACCGTTCTCAGCAGTCGTGGATGAAATTCATGTCACGAATGGAGAAGGGATTCAAACTGGAGATCTGTTGATTGTCTTAAAGCCTGAATAATGAGTGAGACACATCCACTGCGATGTGTCTCAGCGTGTAGACAAACCCTTGCATTCTTTGTCAGTCCTGCGTGCTGGTGCTCACGAATGTCAAATTCGCTCCGCTCCAGTACTCGTTCTTTTCCTAGACTTCAAGGGCTTTCTATCACGCTGAAAAGAAAACAAAGGGCTAAAATAAAGAGCATTTTAGCCCTTTGTCAACAATCCAAGACACATCCACTGTGATGTGTCTTTTTTTTGAGCGCATTAAAATGTGCAGCCGCCCGCTAGAGTGATTACACTATAGAATGAGGTGAAGAAAGAGTGGAAATTGTCGTGATTTGGTTTCGCCGAGATATGCGATTGGATGATCATATCGCCTTATCAAAAGCGATCACATATGCAAAAAAACATCAGTACCGATTATTTGCTTTTTATCATCTAGATCCGTTTTTTACAGAAATGGAACTGGATTTGAACAACGAACATTTCTTTCAAAACTTGGCCAATTTCGTCAAGGAAGCGAGAGAATCTCACATGTATGTTCATCTCATTCATGATGATATTTTGTCCGCTTTTCAAAAGCTCATGAATGCTTATGACATCAATGCGGTCTTTTTTAATGAGGACGAAGTAGGAAATGGTCGAACACGTGATGAGCAAGTGACCCGTTTCTTAGAAGAAAAGGGTATTCATGTGTCAAAGTGGCAAGATACGCATCTGCATGGGGCGAGAGATATTTTAAAAGCGGATGGGTCTCATTATCAAGTGTTTACTCCATACTATCAAGCGTGGCGGAAGCAGGAGAAGCAGTCTGTGATAAAAGTTGACAAATCATTTCTGAGCAGTGAGCACACGATTTGTGATGAGTCACTTTCTGAAAAGGGAGATGAGAAACTAAGGGACATCATCAAGAAATGTTCAAGGAAATTCGATCAGATTGGGTCAGACAAAGCGAGAAGCACGCTAGGCGGCTTTATTCAAGAAAGATTGACGCGTTATCACGAGAATCGAGATATTCCGTCTGTTTTTGGGACGAGCAAGCTGTCTCGGTTCTTAAAAACCGGGACCATTTCTATTCGCACGATCTTTCATGCTGTCAATGAGGAAGAACTTTTTGAAGATGAGGGCAAGGAAACATTTATCAAAGAGCTGGCATGGCGTGATTTTTATCATATGATCTTTGCGCATTATCCAGAGATGAAAGAAAAAGAAATCAACTCCTCCTTTCAACATATAAAATGGAATGATGATGAGACACTTTTTGAAGCTTGGTGTAAAGGACAAACAGGCTTCCCACTCGTTGACGCAGGGATGAGACAGTTAAATGAAGAAGGCTGGATGCATAACCGTTTGAGAATGGTGACGGCTTCATTCCTGACAAAAGATTATTTCATCGATTGGAGAAAGGGCGAAGCGTATTTTGCGAGAAAACTTGTCGACTATGATGAGGCTTCGAATATTGGGGGATTTCAGTGGGCGGCCTCTGTTGGAACGGATGCGGTTCCTTACTTCCGTATTTTTAACCCAACGACCCAGTCGAAACGATTTGATCCAAGTGGAGAATATATTAGAAGGTATGTACCAGAACTAAAGCATGTGAATGAAAAATGGATTCATGAACCGAGTAAAATGCCGATAGATGAGCAGATGAAATCGGGGTGTGTGCTGGGGGATATATATCCTCTGCCTACAGTCGATCATCAAGAAAGACGAAAAAGAGCCATTTCGACATTTGAAGAAGCGAAACAAACATAAAAGAAATCCCCCTTTTCGGATGAAAGGGGGATTGTATGTTTATCTGAAAGGCTCTCTATTTTCATATTTAAACCGGGCAATGAGTAAGCAGAAGTAGCATAGTACCCCAAACAAACAAGAAATAAAGAATGAATGAGCAAGCGCATAACCGAGTGCGAGCTGAGAATAAACAGACATGACACCAGAGATCGCTTGAAGTGTAATCAGAATGGCTGAAATGATCCATCCATAATACAGCTGCTTTTGTTCTTTATAATGTTTAAGGGCATGGAACATCGCAACAAATATCCAAACGAATAAAAGAAGGGCTGCTGCTCGGTGAGACATTTGAACCCATTGATTAAAATACGCTGGAAGTGCGCCGTCTTTTGAACAAAATGGGAAGACAGAGCATGCAAGACTTGATTTTGTATGTCTCACATAGGCGCCCGTATACACCACAATATACGTATATGTGATCAACCCATAAATATGGAACTGCATTCTTTTGCCGATATGAAGCGGCTTCACAAGCTTTGTTTCAGATCTGGTTGCTTCAAACACAAGCAGTGCCAGCAGTAAAATGGAAGCAAAAGAAATCAGTGAAATACCGAAGTGCAGTGCCATGACAAGTGCGTTAGAACCAAACACAACGGCGAGTGCCCCTAACAGCGCTTGAAGCAGTAAGAATATAATGGACATGATGACCAAAAATTTGGTTTCACGGAATACTGGACTGATTTTTTTCCAGCATAAGACCGCCAGTGCCAGTACAAGAATGGTGGAAACTCCTGTTGACATGCGGTGGCTCCATTCGATAATGGAAGCAGGGTTCATTTCTGGAAAGAAACGACCGTGGCAAAGGGGCCACTGTCTGCCGCAGCCAAGACCGGAGCCAGTTTTCGTCACAAGCGCACCGCCAATCAGAACGATCAGCATCACAAATGTTGTGACAACGCTCAATAACCTTAAAGCAAATTTCATCAAATGATTTCACCTTCTCTAAATAACTTCTGATCTAAATGAAAACCTCACATGCTCTCAAGTTTAAGCCAAATGCGTGTTCTGTTGCAATTCATAATGACCAAAGTTCACAAAAAAATGATATGTTAGTTCACAAAGTTTACAGATTTAGAGTGCTTGATCTTTCTTTGACAGTCTGATAGAAATAGAGGAGAGAATATTTCATTTTGCACCGCCTTCTGAAACGCACATCCTAATAAATTCACGAAAAGTTCACAAATAACTTCAAGTTTGTCGTTTATTATTTAATAGGATGTTTTTTTACAGCTCTTTATCTTGTATGATAGAGTTGTAACGATTTTACGTTTTATTCGTTCGTTTGAAGGTTTGGGCAAGGGAGGTTATACACATTGGCAAATTCCAAAACAGCCGCGGAAGCAGCTATTCATGGACAAATAGAAGAAACAACCGCTTTAAAAGATTTTCTTGCTCTTATTAAAATGGGCATCGTCAATTCCAATTTCATTACAACATTTACTGGAATGTGGCTTGCTTTTTATTTTACAGATATGAGTTTCCTTGGGAATCTTGATATTGTTCTGTTAACAATGATTGGTTCTTCTCTTATTATTGCCGGTTCATGCGCCATTAATAATGCGTTTGACCGTGATATTGATATACTAATGGAAAGAACAAAAACAAGACCGACGGTGACAGGTAAAGTTCAGCCGGGTCAAGCGTATGCATTTGGTATTCTGCTTGTTGTACTTGGACTGATTATGCTTTTGATGACAACTGTTACATCAGCAGTGATTGGATTTATCGGTGTCTTTACTTATGCAGTTCTATACACGATGTGGTCTAAACGCCATTACACCATTAATACAGTCATTGGGAGTGTATCTGGTGCGGTTCCGCCATTAATTGGCTGGACAGCTGTTACAGGCACCATCGACACAACGGCTTGGGTCCTGTTTATGATTATGTTCATCTGGCAAATTCCGCATTTCTTATCACTTGCGATTAAGAAAACGGAAGATTACCGCAAAGCAGGTATTCCAATGCTGCCAGTTGTTTACGGCTTTGAAGTCACAAAACGCCAAATCATCATTTGGACAGCATGTCTTCTCCCGCTTCCATTTTTCTTAGGTGGATTAGGATGGCCGATTGTCGCACTTGGCACATTGCTGAACATTGGATGGCTCGTAATTGGTCTTATGGGCTTTAAAATGAAAGATATCATGAAGTGGTCAACACTCATGTTCGTTTATTCATTAAACTACTTAACGATCTTTTTCGTTGCGATGATTATTATTACACTATTCTAGAGTGAAATACACTTTGATCACATCAAAACAATGGCTATATCTTATAACACAACATTTTCTTACAACTATGAAAGCCGCCTGATATTCAGTTCTATTTAGGCGGCTTTCTGTTTATACATAGATGGTATTTTGAGTAAAAACATCATTTTTTTATGAAAAGAGGAAATGTAAGTGCTTTTATAAGAGGCGGGGGTTATGGATGGGTGAAAGGTGATTTTATAAATAAGAGGTAAAAAGCGAAAGGCAAAGGAGATCAAGCAAAAGGGGTTGGGACAAATTATGATAAGAAAATGGCGAGTTTATTCACTGTTTCTTTTACTGACGCTCGTTTTGGCGGGCTGCGGTGAACCATACTTATCAACACTCAAGCCAGTTGGGGAAGTAGCAGATAAACAGTTTTTCCTAACGGTACTGAGTACACTTATTATGGTTCTTGTCGTTATTGTTGTATCGATCATTTTCTTTTACGTCATCATTAAATTCAAACGTTCTAAAGTGGGAGAAGATACGATTCCTAAACAGGTAGAAGGGAACCGTAACCTCGAAATTACGTGGACAGCGATTCCGATACTTCTACTCATTATTCTCGTTGTACCTGTTGTGGCATATACGCTTGAGCTAGGGGATACAAGCGCCATGGATAAGAAAAAACGAGATCCTGAAAAAACACTTGTTGTGAATGTAAGAGCCAGCTTATATTGGTGGGAATTTGAATACCCTGATTATGGGATTGTGACAAGTCAGGAATTGATTGTTCCAACTGACCAAAAGGTTTATTTTAAGCTGAAAGCATCCGATGTGAAACACTCTTTCTGGGTTCCATCGGCTGGGGGTAAAATTGATACAAATACAGACAACGAGAACAAGTTTTATTTAACATTTGACTCAAAACGAACGAAAGATGCTGGAGAATATTTCTATGGGAAATGTGCGGAGCTTTGTGGTCCATCACATGCTTTAATGGACTTTAAAGTTAAAACGCTTTCTCAAGATGAGTTTTTAGGCTGGACGAAAAAGATGGCAGATTATAAGAAGCCTGCATCAACGTCAGATCTAGCCCTTGAGGGTGAAAAACTCTTTAAAGAGAAAAACTGTTTAAGCTGTCATGCGGTAGAGCCTGGAGATGAACGGCCAGAGGCGGCAAGGACTGCTCCAAACCTTGCAACCTTCGGAGAGCGGACAAAAGTAGCTGGAATTAAAGACATGAACAAAGAAAATGTCAAAGCATGGCTGAAAGATCCAGAGAGCTTTAAACCAGGTAATAAGATGACAGGGACGTACCCTAAACTAAATGACTCAGAAGCAGATGCACTCTACGAGTATTTAAAAGGTCTTAAAATACAGTAAATGCCTTGAGCAGCTTGAAGTTGCGCACATTCAAAAGGGTATACGATCTATGTGAAGTTTTTGTTAAGAGCTCCCGAATAAGTCTCTACATCCAAGAATAAGTCATCTGTCAGATATAGTCTGTTTTTAGAACGTGAAGATAGACATTGATATGAAAAGGGGCAAATGGGAGATAAGAGGGGGATTTCATGGTGAGTACAATAGCTAAAAAGCGGGGGTTTGGCGCTGTCTTATGGGATTACTTAACGACGGTTGACCACAAAAAAATTGCCATACTATATTTAGTGGCAGGGGGATTTTTCTTTTTAATTGGTGGCCTGGAAGCGATGATTATCCGTATTCAGCTAGCCATCCCTGAAAATGATTTTGTGAGTGCAGGGTTTTACAATGAAGTCATGACGATGCATGGAACAACGATGATTTTCCTTGCAGCAATGCCGCTTTTATTTGCATTAATGAATGCGGTTGTACCCATTCAAATTGGTGCACGTGACGTAGCGTTTCCATTTGTGAATTCACTTGGTTTTTGGCTGTTCTTTTTCGGTGGTATTTTCTTAAACCTTGGATGGTTTATGGGCGGGGCACCTGATGCAGGCTGGACTGCCTATGCGTCGCTCACGCTGAATTCAGAAGGGCACGGCATGGATTTCTATATTTTAGGGTTGCAGATAGCGGGTATTGGTACGCTAATTGCCGGAATCAACTTTCTTGCAACGATTATTAATATGAGAGCGCCAGGTATGACGTATATGAGAATGCCGCTCTTTACTTGGACGACGTTTGTGGCATCTGCGCTAATTTTATTCGCATTCCCGCCGCTGACAGCAGGACTTGCGATGCTGATGCTTGATCGAATGTTTGATACGAGCTTTTTTAATCCAGAGCTTGGCGGAAATACAATCATCTGGGAGCATTTGTTCTGGATTTTCGGACACCCAGAAGTATATATCTTAATTTTGCCGGCATTTGGGATTTTCTCTGAGATCATTCCAGTGTTTGCAAGAAAAAGGCTGTTTGGTTATTCGTCCATGGTGTTTGCAACTGTATTAATTGGTTTCCTTGGATTCATGGTGTGGGCACATCACATGTTCACAACAGGACTTGGTCCAATTGCCAATGCGATCTTTGCCGTAGCCACGATGGCGATTGCGGTGCCAACTGGAATTAAAGTATTTAACTGGTTGCTCACCATATGGGGCGGTAATGTGAAGTTTACAACGCCGATGCTATATTCAGTTGCGTTCATTCCGTCATTCTTACTTGGCGGTGTAACCGGCGTCATGCTTGCAGCAGCAGCAGCGGATTATCAGTTCCATGACACGTACTTCGTTGTGGCGCATTTCCACTATGTCATTATCGGTGGTGTGGTCTTCGGTATTTTAGCAGGTGTGCATTATTGGTGGCCGAAGATGTTTGGGAAAATACTGAATGAGAAGCTTGGGAAAATTGGCTTTGTGCTGTTTTTCGTCGGTTTCCATTTAACGTTCTTTATCCAGCATTTTCTCGGTCTTTGGGGCATGCCGCGCCGAGTCTTTACATTCTTGCCAGGTCAGGGTCTAGACCTTGGGAACTTGGTCAGTACGATTGGGGCACTGTTCATGTTTGTAGCAGTTGTCATCATGCTGATTAATATCATCTGGACGACAGCAAAAGGGGAGCGTGTATCGGGCGATCCTTGGGGAGATGGAAGAACGCTTGAATGGGCAGTATCTTCACCTCCGCCAGAATATAACTTTAAGCAGCTGCCTCTTGTGCGGGGACTTGATCCATTATGGATTGAGAAAATGGATGGTAAAAAAGGAATGACAGCATCTGAACCGCTCGATGATATTCACATGCCGAATAATTCCATCTTGCCTATCATTATCTCATTCGGTCTATTTGTGTCAGCGTTTGGTTTTATGTATCGTCAAGAACACAGCTGGGGTCTACCGGTGATCTTCATTGGTCTTGGCATCACGTTTGCGACCATGCTCGTTCGCTCTCTTAAAGATGATCATGGATACCATATTCACAAAGAAGATTTGACGGATGACGATGATAAAGGGGTGAAAGCATAATGGAACCACAAAAAATGACAGCGGAAACCTTTCCGGCTTCTCCTGAGAAAGCCACGTTAGAAGGAAAGAATAAGTTCGTCGGGTTCTGGTTGTTTCTTGGGGGAGAAACGGTCCTGTTTGCATCTTTGTTTGCCACTTATTTGGCGCTGAAAAATTCAAATGCAGGCGGCGCAACAACAACTGAAATGTTTGACCTCACACTTGTCTTTATTGCCACAATGCTTCTGTTAACGAGCAGTTTAACGAGTGTGTATGCTATGTATCATATGAAAAACTTTGCCTTTAAAAAAATGCAGCTTTGGTTAGGTGTAACCGTTCTTTTAGGTGCTGGATTTTTAGGGGTAGAAATTTATGAGTTTTATCATTATGTGCATGCGTATGAATTTACCATTACGAGCTCTGCACTTGGCTCTTCCTTCTATACGCTTGTTGGAACACACGGGGCTCACGTCGCATTTGGACTTTGCTGGATTACCGCTCTGATGATTCGGAATATGAGACGCGGACTCGATTTATACAATGCACCAAAATATTATGTGGCGAGCCTTTATTGGCACTTCATTGATGTTGTGTGGGTCTTCATCTTTACCGTTGTATATTTAATGGGAATGGTGGGATAAGAATGGGAAATAAAAACACAAATCAGTCCAAAGTCGATCTTGTCTATCGGAAAAAGAAAAATGCCGAAGAAATGAAGCATCAGCTCATTTCTTTCGGCTTGATGATTGGTTTAACGTTTGTTGCCTTTTTAACAATCGCCTCTGAAGACGTCGGAAATTGGTTCGCTGTCCCTTTTATTTTACTGCTTGCAGTGATTCAGGTGGCTTTTCAGCTTTATTATTTTATGCACATGAACCAAAAAGGGCATGAAACACCCGCGTTGTTTCTTTACTCAGGTGTGTTTGTCGCGTTTATTACCGTTTTAGCCTTTTTGACCATTATTTGGTGGTAAGCTCGCTTTGCCCTTGAAGGAGGCGCAGCAATGGAAAACTTAGAGATATTTGGATTTCGTGCATTATGGAGTCCTTACTATTTGACATGTATTGTAGTAGCAGCCGCTTTTTATCTGCTTCTCGTGACGAAGGGAAAGCACCGTGCGACGGTGAAAGAGAAAACGCTGTTTCTCACGGGGCTTGTGTTGCTTTATGCAGTGAAGGGGAGCCCAATTGATTTAATGGGGCATATTATGTTCAGTGCGCATATGGCGCAAATGGCAGTGCTCTATTTGGTCATCCCGCCGCTTCTTATTACAGGTTTACCTGCGGCGATTTGGGAGCGGATCATTCAAACACGGTGCATTCAGCCGATTTTCCGCTTGTTTTCTAAGCCGTTGATTGCCTTGCTCGGATTTAACGGGTTGTTTTCGCTGTATCATATTCCGCTTGTGTTCGATTTTGTCAAAACAGATCCGTTTTATCACGCATTGATGACGGTTGTGATTTTTATCGCTGCCTTTTTCATGTGGTGGCCGCTTGTCCATAAAGTGCAAAGTCAGCCGCAGATTACAGGCATTTTAAAGCTTGGGTATATTATGGCAGATGGGATTTTAATGACACCTGCCTGCGCACTCATTATGTTTAGTGAAGCGCCTATCTATGCCACTTATTCAGATGCTGGGGCATGGATACAAGCACTGCACCTATGCGTACCGAGTGATATGCTTGCTGGTCTTGCGCTTACGGGACCTGACATGTTTCATACATTGCCGCTGCTAGAAGATCAGCAACTAGGTGCTATTTTGATGAAAATCATTCAAGAGATTGTATACGGATCGATTCTTGCTGTTGTCTTCTTTGACTGGGCAAGAAAAGAAAGAGCGAAAGATGCCGTACCAGATGCGCTCATTCCGAAATATGAATAAATGAAAAGCACAGCCGCAGGGGCTGTGCTTCCAGATTGTTGGCAAAGGGCTAAAATGAACTTTATTTTAGCCCTTTGTCTTCTTTTATGCTTCAGCAGTTATCGCTTCTAGTTTTTCTTTCAATTGGTTCAGCGTTTTTTTGCTGGATTGAATAAGAGATTTAGGGAAATCTTCGCCTTCTCCATATTCAACACCATGCGGATAATAGTGTTTTCCAAGTAAAGGTGTCAGCAGCTGGATGTGGGCTTTTTTGGAGCCGACATCTCCCTCAGTGGCGTAGCCAGAGATCCGTAAGTAAAACGTCCCCTCTACCATGTTATACTTCCTGTCGTACGTCACACGCTCATAATCCCATTGATCGGCTCGTACAAATCCTTCACTTTCCATAATGAAATCCAATTTATTTAAGTCAGCTGATACCTTTTCAATCCCCGTACCTTCAAACTTCACCCAAAACCCCTCCTTATAAAAATTCCCTTTACTGACAATCATAGTATGAAAGCGTTAAACTTTCAACTGTGAAAGGTATGTTCTTTTATAAGCTGGTTACAGTAATAAAGAAAATAACGGATGGAGGAATCAACGTGAAAACGAAAAAAATCAAAGATATCATGACGAAAAAAGTAGTGACGTTGCAAAAGGACGACAATGCGTATGAAGCGGCAGTCAAAATGAAAGATGCTGACATTGGTGCCATCCCAGTAGTCGATGGGGATCAGCTTGTTGGTATTGTCACAGACCGCGACCTTGTACTTAGAGGTATTGCTGAGAAAAAGCCGAACTCACAAGAGGTTGGTGCCATCATGACGAAGGAAGTATTGACAGCTGAAGAAGATGCAACCCTAGAAGAAATTGTCCGGTTGATGTCAGAACATCAGCTCCGTCGTATCCCGGTTGTCAAAAACGGGGCACTAACAGGAATCGTAGCCCTTGGGGATTTATCAGTTGAAGATTTATCAAACGATCGTGCAGGTGATGCTCTGACGGAAATCTCTCAACAAGACCAGGATCATGGCCAAGGATTTCTTCATTAGGAGGGGCATATTTTAAATTCGTGTTAAATAGGCTGTATTGTCGTTGATAAATGGAGCAAGTTTTGTTTAAATGACAGTAGAAGGTACTTTTTGTACCTTGCCAATTTAACGGAGGTGTTTATTTGAAAACTGTGCTGAAAACACTCTTCATCCTCCTGATTATATCTGGAACGTACGTTCTGTTTATTCAATATGGATCTTCACCAGAAAAAGAAAACAGCAATGAGCCGAAGGTGTCTAATGAAGAAACATCTAGCGATAAGCCGATCAACATTCCGAAAAAAGGTCTCATGTCCTTTATGGGGAAGTCTTCAAACGAAGTGCTTAAACAGCTAGGGGAACCAGATCGCATTGATCCTTCCGCATATGATTATGACTGGTGGATATACAATCAATCGAAAAAACACTATATTCAAGTAGGGGTAAAGGACAGTAAAGTGGTGACCTTGTTTGCGACAGGGGATGGGCTGAATGTTGAGCCGTTTAAAATCGGTCAAGCCACAAGTGAAGTATTTAAAAAAACACAAATCGCTCCTTACATTCATGTAGAGGACGAGGGAAATTCATATCGCTTTGAATTCTCAGAAGATGATATGAATACCAGGCCGACGGTGAAAGTGGGAGATGATGTGTATGTCCAGCTCTACATGGATAAGTTTGAAAGCACTCTTTCGAGCATTAGAGCCTTTAACGCAGATACATTTGTCAAACAAAAGCCGTATGAAGTCGTTTATCGAGGTCAATTAATTGAACCTGAGGCGATATCAGGCGAAAAGTGGAAGGATATTGAAGCGTCGAGTCAAAAACAAATTTTTGATATGACCAATATTATCCGCCATAAGTACAAACTACCGACCTTAAAGTGGGACGATGAAACCTCTGAAGTGGCATTCATGCATAGTGAGGACATGAAAGATCATCATTATTTCTCCCATGAATCTAAAAAATACGGCACGCTGAAAGACCGGTTAGAAAGAGGAGAGGTCGCATTTCAGCTTGCGGGGGAAAACATTGCGTATAATTATGTTGATGGCCCTGCAGCTGTAGAAGGCTGGCTGAATAGCGAAGGTCACCGGAAGGCATTGTTAAATCAAGATTACACGCACCTTGGCGTTGGTGTGAAAGAAAAGTACTATACACAAAACTTCATTAAGAAAACGTCTTAATCCTCTAAACAGCTGCGCACAGATGGCGGCTGTTTTTTTATGAAAAGGGCTCACCAAAATAGATCCAGATGTATATAGTATAGTAGGCATTTGTATGGGGGGTGAGGATATGACAAATAAGCAAAAGCAAACATCCATTGATGAATTTAAACAGTTCGTCAGACGCCATCCGAAATTAATCCAAGAAGTGCAGACGCAAGAAAAAAGCTGGCAAAGTTTATACGAGAATTGGGTCATGTTTGGTGAGGAAGATGATATGTGGTCTCCTTACCGGCAAACACAAAAGGAAGAAGCAAAAGAAGAAAAAGCCGCTAAGCAAAGTGAACCGGGAAAAGCAGATTTTATGTCTAAAATGGTTTCTGCAGTGAAAAAAATGGACGCTGATCAAATGAATGAACAAATTAATAAAATGAGCCAGTCTATTTCCTCTTTACAAAGCTTACTCGGTCAATTTTCATCAAATGGCTCAAAGAAGGGTTCATCTGGAGGCAGCCAGCACCCATTCTCCTTCAGGAAAGATTAATTGAAAGGGGATGCTTTTGGTGCGGAGAGAAGTACAAGAGTTTGTCATGGCCGAAGAGGATCGAATCAAATTCATCAGGCAGCGCCCACTCTGGTATAGACAGTTAACGCGGCATCCTGAAAATGTCACTTCATTTGAATTAGATAAAATGAATTTTTACGAAAAAACCATTCCTCATCGTGTGAGCCAGTTGAGCAATAGTGTCCAAATGGCTGAAATGATGATTCAGATGTTCCAAGCAATGCGCAATCAAAATGGAGCCGGGTGAGGCTTTTTTTGAGTTGATTAAGATGTCTATTTCATGAGCATCCTATGAAAGTAGACGAAAGGAGAATCAGAACATGAAATGGATGCTGTCAATATGCGCATTGCTTTTTCTTCTCACCGGATGTCAAAGTCAACATGATCAAGAGCAAGTAACTAGGCAAGAACCAGCAGTACCAGTCATGCAGCAGACGCAAAGTGAAATGAAGCAGCAAGGCTTTTTAAAATACAAAGTGCAGGGATCTGTTGTGTATATAGAAAGTACACTTCAAGATTTTCACCTTGAACCTTCACCCTTGAAAAAGGATAAGAAGGCGGGGTATTTTACTGTGTATGTAGACGGGAAACGGGCAGGCAATGAGTATACTGCGGCGTTTGTGGTCAAGCACCTTTCAAAAGGAAAGCATAAAATGACCGTTGTGCTAAATTCTCGTCACCCTGAATATAAGCAGAAAAGAGAGACGTGGGATGTATTTGTCACGTAAAAGCATTTTCTGATCCATAGGTTTCGTGGTAAACTATGAATTGGAGGTGCAACATTTATGTATGCGACAATCGAATCTGTGGAGCTCCAAGAGGAAGCAAATCAATTGGCTGCCATGATTCTTCAGTCGGAGGAGGCTGAACATTACCGCAACTGCTTTAAGCGTCTCCAGCAAGACGAAGAAGCCCAACAAATTATTGCCCATTTTACAAAAGTAAAAGAGCAATATGAAGATGTGCAGCGGTTCGGCAAATACCATCCGGACTATAGAACGATCTCAAAAGAAATGCGTGAGGTCAAAAGAAAGCTAGATCTTCACGATACAGTGGTTGATTTCAAAAAAGCAGAAACAGCGATTCAATCCATCTTAGATGAGATTAGTATTGAAATCGGTCAAGCTGTATCAGCATATATTAAAGTTCCAACAGGGAACCCATATTTTGATGGTCTATCATCATGCGGCGGTGGCTGTGGATCAGGAGGCAGCTGTGGCTGTAAAGTATCTTGACGAGACTTGAACGTCTCGTCTTTTACATAATGAACGGAAAGAATTGAAAAGCGGCAGGTGAAAAGATGGATACCAAACGTCAAGGGATGGTCGTTTGGCTGCATTCGTTAAAGCAGTCAAAAGCGCTAAGGAAATTTGGGAATGTTCACTATATTTCAAGGAAAATGAAATATGCAGTGATTTATTGTGATATGAATGATCTTGAGCGCCACATGGCAAAGCTCAGTTCATTGCCATTTGTGAAACGTGTTGAGCCTTCCTATAAACCTTTTATTAAATTAGAGTACGAATCGAAATTGGACAAAGCAAAAGAGTATGACTATAAGGTGGGCTTTTAAAGACACAAAAAAACCCCCGCGGCATCACCCGCGGGGTCCTTCTATTCTTAATGATTCATTAAGGAGAAGGCAAAGGGAGAGGAGAAACCGGAGGAAGAACTTATGGGGAAACGTAAGTCTTCTCCGCGGTTGGCAACAGCACCACATCAGATGCTGTTAACAGTAGTATGACCCTCTCTTTTGTGATCTATACATAGAAAATGAATGGAATTCAGTGCATTGTCCCATGTGGAGTGGATATGGTAAGATAATGTTGAATTTTTTGTCATCAAACAATATTCAATAGATGCAAGCAGAAAAAGTGGTGGAAAAATGAGAGTGATTTCTGGAACAAAAAAAGGCCGCACGCTGAAAGCCGTACCCGGCCAATCAACAAGACCAACAACAGATAAAGTAAAAGAATCCATTTTTAATATGATTGGACCGTATTTTGATGGGGGATGGGCCCTTGATTTATTTGCTGGAAGTGGTGGTTTAGGTATTGAAGCGCTTTCTAGAGGGTTCGATCATTGTATTTTTGTGGATCGAGATATGAAGGCGATTCAGACGATTAAAGGCAACTTGAATCAATTGTCGCTGATGGATCAAAGTGAAGTGTTTCGAAATGATGCAAACCGTGCACTCGCTGCTGTAGTGAAGCGAGAAGAATCTTTTCAAGCCATCTTCCTTGATCCGCCGTATAAAGATCAAAAGTTGAAAGCACTTCTTGATACGATTGATGAGCATTCCTTATTAGCAGATGATGGTGTCATTGTGTGTGAGCACGATAAAGATGTGACACTGCCAGAGGAAGCAGGACAGCTACATATCTCAAGGCAGGAAATGTACGGAATGACTGGCATTACGATCTATAGAAAGCGGGGAAATTAAAGCATGGGGAATATAGCCGTTTGTCCGGGTAGCTTCGATCCAGTCACATTGGGCCATTTGGATATTATCAAAAGAGGGGCAAAGATTTTTGATGAAGTATATGTGTGCGTCCTCAATAACTCATCAAAAAAGCCGTTGTTTACTGTTGAAGAGCGGTGTGAACTCATTCGTCAAGCAACAAAGGAGCTGCCGAATATCAAAGTGGAATCCTTTCATGGACTGCTCGTTGATTATGCGAAACAAAAAGAGGCGAAAGTCATTTTACGCGGACTTAGAGCGGTGACGGACTTTGAATACGAGATGCAAGGGACATCAATGAACAAAGTGTTGAATGATGACATTGAAACGTTCTTTATGATGACGAATAATCAATACTCCTTCTTAAGTTCAAGCATTGTTAAAGAAGTAGCGAAGTATCATGGATCAGTCAAAGAGCTTGTACCGCAAGAGGTCGAAGCTGCGCTGAAAGAAAAATTTAATGGATGAGTGCACTGTGCACTCATCCATTTTTTAATTTCTGATAATAGAGCGCAATATACACGATCAGACTGAACAAGGTGATGAGGGGACCAGCAGATACAAGCTGATTCCATAACACGCTGCTAAACATCACGACTTGCTCGCTTGCTTCAAATGCCCCTGCTGGAAGCGCCATGTCTGCTTTAGAGACGTAAAGGGGTTTGAATAACAAAAAGGCAAAGACGGCTGCGTAAATACCGTGAAGCAAACGGGCCAAGAAAAACGGTTTAAAACGTATATCGGTTGCTGCCAAAATGCCGGCTACCTGAGCTTGAACGGAGAATCCGCTAAATCCTAAAATAAAGCTGACCACAATCGTTTTAGCGAGCAGGGAAACCTCTTGTGACCCTGTGAGTTGACTTCCTAATGTGATTTCAAATAGACCCGCAATCATGGCTAGATCTAATTCTGGCGGAAGATGCATCGTTTTCAGTATATAACCGATCCCGATAGAGAGAAGATCTGTTACATGCACAACAGCGAGCATTTGACTAAAGACAGAAAATAAAATGATAAAGCCGCCAATCATAAAGAGCGTTTGAACAGATGACATGACAGCGTCACTTAATATTTGGCCAAGTGGTCTTTTTTCTGCGAGTCTTGCCGTATGAAGAGCGCTGAATGCTTCTCGAATTGGAGGCAATAAAAATCCTTTTCGGCTTCTGAGGTGCGCATCATGACGTGCTTTATATCCACGCATCGTCACCCCAACCGCGAGATTTCCTAAATAATGTGCACAGGCTAACACAATGCCTAAAGCTGGGTGATGAAAAAATCCTACAGCTACTGCTCCAAAAATGAACAAAGGGTTTGAAGAATTGGTAAATGACACAAGGCGTTCTGCTTCAATTCTTGTCAGCTGTCCTTCCTGCCGAAGTCTTGTCGTCAATTTAGCGCCAGAAGGAAAACCAGAGGCCATTCCCATCGCTAATACAAATCCGCCGACACCAGGCACCCGAAAGATAGGCCGCATAAATGGCTCTAATAATACGCCGACAAATCTGACAATCCCGAAACTGATTAATAGCTCGGACAAAATAAAAAAAGGTAGCAGCGATGGAAAAACCACTTCCCACCACATTGCAAGTCCATTTTTTGATGCTTGCAAAGAGGCTTGTGGATGTGTTATCACAGTGGCTGTTAAAAAGATAAAAAAAGCAGCGATGAACAGAGTGTTCCATTTTTTCATGGAGATGTCGCCCCTTGCCGTTATAATCTATTGGCGAGCTCGTGATTAAAGAAAAAGAGATGCTAGCCGAGCCTGTCTTCTATTACTATACGATGAGAAGGGGCATGTTTAGACCTATAGATTCGTATATATGCATAGAAAGAGGAGGGTGGATTCATGAAACGACCGATTATCGGGCTTGCGCTGGGCTCCGGGGGTGCCAGAGGGATGGCGCATATCGGGGTTTTATCTAGTCTTGAGAAACAAGGAATTCAGGTGGATATGATCGCAGGAAGCAGTATTGGTGCTCTTGTGGGGAGCTTTTATGCGGCAGGACAAGACGTAGAAAAAATGAAAAAACTTGCACTTGTCTTCAGAAGAAAGTATTATGCTGACTATACACTGCCAAAAATCGGTCTGTTAAAAGGAAATCGAATTTTGCAGCTGATTCACACGTTTACATATGGGAAGAATATTGAAGAAATGCGCGTGCCTCTTGCGATTGTTGCCTGTGACCTTCAGACAGGGGAGAAGGTTGTGTTCAAAGAAGGGTCTGTCTCACAAGCAGTCAGGGCAAGCATTAGCATTCCGGGTGTGTTTGTTCCGCATGAAATAGGCGGCAGGCAATTGGTGGATGGAGCGGTAGTGGACCGCATTCCTGTCTCTGTTCTGAAAGAAATGGGGGCAGATCTCATTATCGCCTCTGATGTATCAAGGGTGAAAAAAACAGAAAAGGCAACGAGATTATCGGATGTCATTATGCAAAGTTTGGACATCCTTCAAAATGAATTGGTTCGTCACCAAACCATTCATGCAGATCTCATGATTCGGCCGAAGCTCGAGACCTTTAGCTCTAGTGCGTTTACACAGGTTCAAGAAATGATTGAAGCAGGTGAACTCGCCGCCGACCAACTAAGAGAAAAACTGAAAGATGTCATTGATAAATGGGAGTGTTAATCGAATGAAAAAATTAAATATTCGCTGGCTCAGCTTTTTTGCTGTTGTTCTAGTCTTATTTGGCTTAACTTTTGTGAAACTGCCCTATTACGTCACAAAGCCAGGTGATGCAACAGAAATTGCGCCACACATTCAAGTAGACGGAGGATATGGCGAGAAGGGCAGCTTTTCTCTTATGACCATTAAAGTAGGTCCAGCCAATCCATATACGTATTTGCTTGCAAAAATGAACAAGTATGACGAAATCGTTCCAGAAGAAAATATTAAAGCGGACGGAGAGTCTGATGAGGATTATATGAAACGGCAGCTGCAGCTCATGAAAAGTTCTCAAGAAAATGCGATGATTGCCGCTTATACAAAAGCGGGGAAAAAAGTAGATTATACGTTTAATGGGGTATATGCGAGCTATGTGATGAAAGGAATGCCTGCATATGGGAAGATTGAAGTTGGCGATAAGATCAAAAGCGTCGACGGCCGTACATATGAGTCAGCAGATAAAATGGTTTCGTATATTAGCAGTAAAAAAGCAGGCACTGCTGTCCGTTTTGTACTTGAACGTAATGGCAAAGAAATCACGCAGAACGTGACGTTAAAACCATTTAAAGAAGAGCCAAAACGAGTGGGAATTGGCGTATCATTATTTACAGACCGTCATGTGAAAGTGTCTCCTTCTGTGAAAGTGGACATCGAAAACATCGGCGGTCCATCGGCTGGTTTAATGATGTCACTTGAAATTTACAATCAGTTGACAAAAGAAGATGAAACACATGGCTATGCGATCGCAGGGACTGGAACGATTGATGCAGATGGTACAGTCGGACCAATTGGCGGAATTGATCAAAAGGTTGTTGCAGCAGACAAAGCAGGAAAAGACATCTTCTTTGCACCGAATGATAAAGGTGACCCAAACTCTGACTACAAAAATGCAGTCAAAACAGCAAAAGATATTAAAAGTGATATGAAAATCGTTCCTGTGGATACCATGCAGGACGCACTAAACTATTTAAACAAATTAAAAGAGAAAGCATCATAAAAAGAGCAGCCTGCGATCATGCTGCTCTAGCGTGTAGATAAACCCTCGCATTCGGTGTCAGTTCTGCGTGCCGGTGCTCATGAATGTCAAATTCGCTCCGGTACTCGTCCTTCCTACACTACAAAGGTTTTCTATCACGCTGAAAAGAAGACAAAGGGCTAAAATAAAGTTCATTTTAGCCCTTTGTCAACAATCTGGAGTAGCAGCCTGCAAATCAGGCTGCTTTTTTTCTATCGAGATGAAAAGAGCCCGCTCTCTTCATCATATCGAATCGGTGATGTTTTAAACTCTGCTTTCGTTAATTCTGTTTGCATGGGTTCACAGATGGGAAGGCTGAACACCCTTGAAGCGCGAATATCAAGATCAAGGGCGGGATGTGAAAAGGAAGACAGTTTACTCACAAGTGGTACATCCAACTCTTTTTTTACAAGAGACAGGTACTGTTGTCCTTTCCTTGTCATTCCAAGTAAACGAATATAGGGCGCTTTTTTCTCTTCAAGCAGCTCGTGCATCGTCATTTTCTTCACGTTCATTAATAGATGCGTATTCATCCGCTGTAACCTTGTCCACGTATATCGTTTTGTTTTGACAAGTGATAGATACTCCTCGTAGGAAGACGCATGTGTCATGGCTTTTTGCATGCGGTGTTCAATGCCTTCTTCAATTTCATAGATGCCCTCTAGTTCACTCGTATCCATTGTATGAAAAACATGTTTCAGAAAGCGAAAATAGGCTTCTTGCGTATGTAAAAGACCATATGAAGAATGATAGTCGTGTAATTGCTTTAAAGTAGCGTCCGGGAGGTAGGGCGTGACTGCTTGAAATGAGCTCTGTTCTTTTAAAGCTTTTCGGATACTTGTGGCGCTTGCGATTTTTTGGTTGTCAGGTAGTTCTTCATCATGATAATCAGATGCAATTCTTTGAGACGTAAAAGGCTGCATGTGAGGAGCTCTCTCTAAGATGGCTTTAACATAATGAAAGCCTAAAATGTTATTTGGTTTGGACAAATCCAGTAAGTGTTCAGAATGAATGGCCTCTTGAAACGCACCTGCTGCTGCTGCGGGATAACTAAGACCTTCTTTCACCTTTTCTTTTGTTAAAAGGTCAATCTCTGCCTTTTTTTCATGCCAAGCGTGTGCTGTGCGCTCAAATGCTTTGATCTCTCCATCCTCACTGCCGAAAAAAAGAGAATGGCATTTTAATGCATCGAGGATGGACACAGCGCCATTGGCGAAGGTTTCTGCCTTTTGTACGGCATATATGTATGGAAGCTCACACACAATGTCTACACCGTTTTGCAGTGCCATTTTTGTACGTGCCCATTTTGAAACGATGGCAGGCTCCCCGCGCTGGAGGAAAGAACCGCTCATGACGGCAATGGCAACATCTGAGGAGGTTTGTTTTTTCGCCTGATTCACATGATAGGCATGCCCATAATGAAATGGATTGTACTCGACAACGACTCCCACTGCTTTCAATAGATGTTCCGCCTTTCTTGCTATGGTTAAATGGTCTGTGCTACAGTAGCATAAGGGAAAAATGAAGACCATTTTTTTCAGTTTAGGCATTCCGAGAACTGATGTCAAACAGCCCTTTGACGTCATGAAGGACTGTAAAGAAAAAATATTGACAAATAGCATGATGAAAGCTATAATCATGTTTGTTGCTCTTAGAGGTGATACAATTGAAATGGACAGTTTATCAGTTACATCAAAAAGCTAAAAACAGCTTCGATTTTCATGAGACGGTTGACTTAAATGAACTTACTAGCCTTCATTCAGATATACGTCGTATTTCACCAGTAGAGGTGAAAGGGACTGGAGTGATCGAATCAAAGCAAGTCGCATTTGATTTAACCATCACAGGTGAAATGACATTGCCTTGTTCAAGAACGCTTGTTGATGTAAATTATCCATTTGCGATTTCAACAAAAGAACTATTTGTACTTCATAAGACAGACGATATAGAAGATGAAGACGTATCTGTTGTAGAAGACGATATCATCGACTTAACGCCTATAGTCAAGGAAGAAATTCTTCTTGAAGTGCCCATGCAAATCTTTTGCGACCAAGCTGACGTAAAAGGTGCTGCACCACAGGAAGGGAATGACTGGGCGGTCATTTCGGAAGATGCACATCAAAACCGAATTGATCCTCGTCTGGAAGGCTTGAAGAAGCTCTTAGAAGAAAATAATGAATCTTAACTCTTTAAGGAGGTGGGAATAATGGCTGTACCTTTTAGAAGAACTTCTAAAATGAAAAAAAGATTGCGTCGTACGCATTTCAAACTACAAGTACCTGGTATGGTAGCTTGCCCAGAATGCGGTGAAATGAAAATTTCTCATCGTGTCTGCAAATCTTGCGGAACATACAAAGGCAAAGACGTAAAAAGCAACTAATGCTTGATAAAAAAACGTGAGGGAATCTTCCCTTGCGTTTTTTTATTGATCTATTTTTTAGGTTTCTCTCCTGCAAATAGTCTATCTACTCTAGTAAGCGCATATGATGTGGTATTCAGATTCAGGGGGGATGATGAGTTGACGATTACACGGCAGGACGCATGGACACAAGATGAAGATTTACTTTTAGCAGAAGTTGTCTTAAGGCATATCCGAGATGGCGGTACCCAGCTTTCAGCATTTGAAGAGGTTGGAAAAGCATTGTCAAGAACAGCAGCAGCATGTGGATTCAGGTGGAATTCTTACGTCAGAAAGCAGTACCAGGCAGGCATTGAGCTTGCCAAAAAACAGCGAAAAGAACTGCGTAAAAAAATTGGTATCCATTCTTCGGGTTTACCGCAGCATGCGTTCACCATAGAGGAGAAGGCATCTTCTGATCAGACTGAACTGACGCTTCGAGAAGTAATTCGGTTTCTAGAGCAGCTTGAGAAAGAACCATCTGGTCCAGCTTATTTACGGGAGGAGCTTAAAGATGCACAGCATCAATTAAAATCACTCACCGAAGAAAATGAACAGCTGAAGCGTCAATTAAAAATGACAGAAGAAGATTACCGGGCACTTATTGGTATTGTTGAAAGAGTCAAACAGAATATCAGCTTAAAAGATTACGCAAAATAAGAAAACGCCCCTCACAGATGGAAAGAGGGGCGTTTTCTTATTGATTAAAATGATTAAGCGGACTCACCTGTGTTCTTTTGAATATGTGCAGGCTCCCAAATGAGTGGGTTTTCTCCTTTATCGCGTTCCATATCATATTTCACCGCTTCAAAGCCCATTTTATCCCAAAAACCGGCAGATTTGACGCGTGGATTCGTTCGAATTGGAAGGCCGAAAGATTTTGCGAAATCAACAAGCGCTTCGCCGTATCCTTTACGCTGATATCCTGGCAGCACTTCTAGCTTCCACAGCTCTAGATAATCATGATTATGGTCAAAATACGTCGTCGTCGAGCCATCTACTTGATAGAGGCTCATACGTGCCACAAGCTTATCTCCAAAGTAAATCCCATAAAATGGAGAGTTGCTGTCATTTTCAATCATATTACTTTCTAGGTCTTCAAGCATGGAAAGTTCTTGTATGCCATATTCCTTAAATTGTTTAAATTCCTCTAATGTTTTGTAGTTAATCAGAAGACGTTTTACTTGTGTCATGTGATCTTCCCCCTTACACACATAATGTCGACAGTGATGTCATTGAAGGCGTTTTCATCCCATCCGCCTAAAAAAGTTTTTACACTTATTATTATAGTTTTTTAATTAAAAAAATTCAATCATAGCGCGTTATCTGCTTTTTGCATCGTAGCACGAAACTGGTAAAATAGTTGATAACATGAAGTAAACAGAAAAAGGGAAGTGCGGCAATTGAAAATTGGAATCATTGGCGGTGGTGCGATTGGTCTGCTTTGTGCCAGTTATTTATCAGAGCATCATGACATCACCGTCTTTACAAGAAGGAAACAGCAGGCAGAAGAAATTCGAGCATTAGGCATTGAACGAATGGTAAGAGGGGAAACCATTCAATCAGCTGTTGAGGCCGATACGGGAGTCAAAGGAATATTTGATTTGCTGATTGTGACAGTGAAGTATCATCACCTGCAAGATGTTCTAGGGGAATTATCAGGACTGCCTCGTCAGCGGATCTTATTTTTGCAGAACGGAATGGCCCACTTATTCGATTTAAAGAACTGGAAAGCGGCACATCAGTTATATATTGGTGTAGTAGAGCATGGCGCAATGAAGGTGTCTGATCGCGCAGTGAAGCATACAGGAATTGGTGTCATCAAGTGGGGAGCATTTCTGCATGAGGAAAAAGGACCTATGAGTAATGGATTGTCATCGGACGATTTTCAAATGATTTATACAGATGAATGGAAAAAGATACTGGAGGAAAAACTGCTCGTCAATGTGTGTATTAATCCGTTGACGGCTTTATTACATGTGAATAATGGGGAATTGGTATCGAACCCATCATATGAACATATGATGACATGTGCATTTGAAGAAGCGGTTTCCATTCTACGGTTGCCTGAAAAAGATCGTCTATGGGCTCATGTGAAATCGATTTGCCATCAAACGGCTGCCAATCAATCGTCGATGCTGCAAGATATCGTCAAAGGCCGCCAAACTGAAAGAAAAGCAATCATTGGCTACCTTTTAAAAAAAGCTCAAGGTCAAGGGATGACGCCGCCATTCCTCACTTTCTTGAATAGAAGCTTGGAAGTATTGGAAAAAAAGCAAACAAAATCTTTTGAGTGAGCTCATTTACATGCTATACTTTTTCGGGAAACTAACTATTTATTGAAGAAAGGAAGTTCTAAACATGCAATTGACTGAACTTTCCATCCGAAGTCAGAATTTATTCATACGTGATTATATAGAAGAAAAAAAAGAGATGACTGCTTTTTTTGATTATGATATACATTCTGAGCACACATGGAAAAAGAGATACGACGATCTCATGGAAAGGAGCTTCCCGCGCGAGGCTTTAGCGGATTATATGAGCGCATATCATGCAAAATTTGATTCGGCTGCGATGCGTGAGAATATTGAGAAGATCCGTGATGAACGGAGCGTCATGGTGGTTGGAGGACAGCAGGCAGGCTTACTGGCAGGTCCGCTTTATACAATACATAAAATCATTTCCATTATTCAGTTTGCCAAAGAAAAAGAATCAGAGCTTGGCGTTCCTGTTATTCCGGTCTTTTGGGTAGCGGGTGAAGATCACGATGTAGACGAAATTAACTTTGTGTACACGTCTGGCGAAAAAGGCCCAGTCAAACAAAAGCTTCCATTACATCATGTGAAAAAAACAGCTGCGAAAAGAACACCCCTCCACCAAGAGAAAACAGAGAGATGGCTTCGTGATGTATTTTCAACCTATGAGGAATCTGCTTACACCAATGACTTGTTTGATCAGCTTCTTCGATGTTTACGCAAATCAGAAACGTTTACTGATTTCTTTGAGTGGATTGTTTGCGATCTATTTGAAGAAGATGGACTCCTGTTATTGAATTCAGGAGACTTCGGCGTGAAGCCACTTGAACGTACGTTATTCAAGCAAATTGTGGAGTCGAGTGATGCGATCGTGGCTCGCTTAAATAACACGCAGGCTGCCATGAAACAA
The DNA here is from genome assembly GCF_038627835.1 of Bacillus sp. FSL M7-0307. NCBI lineage: Bacteria > Bacillati > Bacillota > Bacilli > Caryophanales > Bacillaceae > Bacillus > Bacillus sp. FSL M7-0307. The sequence goes on from NZ_CP152023.1 coordinate 1,440,423, forward strand.
GCGGGGTATCAGCCGATTATTGAAGCTGGTGACCATCAAGCCAACTTGTTTTACGAATATGATGATGAACGTTTCCTCATTGAAAAAGAGAATGGCCAATTTTCTATATCTGAAGTGGGGCTTACTTGGACAAAAGATGAGCTTTTGCAGGAAGTCGAGGAGCACCCAGAGCGGTTTAGCAATAATGTGGTGACACGTCCATTGATGCAGGAAACCCTTCTTCCAACGCTTGCTTTTATGGCTGGACACGGTGAAGTGAACTATTGGGGTGAGCTGAAAGGCATCTTCGAGTACTTCGATGTCAAAATGGCACCCGTTCTTCCAAGACTGCACGTCACCATTCTTGAACGGCACATTGATAAGAAGCTGCCGATAAGAGAATTGTCGGTTGAAGAAGTGCTGACAAAAGGCGTGAAAGAAAAGAAGGATGCGCACTTTCAGCAAAGTCTTCCAGACAGCTTCGTTCAATCAGTTCAACATGCCAAACGTGAATTAGCGAATGTTCATGAGGCAATGAGACAAGAAGCGCTAGAGATCGAACCAAGCTTTGAACAGCTATTAGATAAAAATGCCAAATTTATAGAAGACCAGCTTCAATTTGTTTATCAAAAGGTTGCAAATCGTGTGGAAGAGAAGGAAGGATACATCCTTCGAGATTTTGAACGGATTGAAAATAGTTTAAAACCACTCGAAGCACCACAAGAAAGAATTTGGAATATCATGTACTTTTTAAACAAATATGGTCCAGAATTCTTCAAAACGTTCAAAAATCTGCCATTTTCATTTCAAAACAAGCAACAAATTGTCAAACTTTGAAATAAAGTTTTAATGAACCCTGACTAGTTCAGGGTTTTTTTTTATGTGGAAACAGTGTAAAATAAGTTTTGTGGAGAGAAGTGGTGGATAGTGGAGAGTATGGGTGAGAAAGTGGGGCTCTGATATCATGTTCATGGGTGAATACCAACATACGATTGATACAAAAGGGCGCATGATCATCCCTGCTAAATTTAGAGACGGTCTCGGAGAACAGTTTGTGCTGACGAGAGGGCTTGATCAATGTTTATTTGGCTACCCTATGAGTGAGTGGAAACTAATTGAAGAGAAACTCAAAGCATTGCCGCTAACGAAAAAAGATGCACGTGCGTTTACCCGGTTCTTCTTCTCCGGCGCAGTTGAATGTGATCTGGACAAGCAGGGGCGCATTAACATCGCATCCAACCTACTCCAATATGCAAAACTCGAAAAAGAATGTGTGGTCATCGGCGTTTCAAATCGAATTGAGTTGTGGAGTAAGTCGATCTGGGAACAATATACAGAAGAGCAAGAAGATTCTTTTGCTGAAATTGCTGAAAACATGATTGGATTTGATATATAATAATCCCTTGTGCAGCAAGCTTTCTACACATTCATTTCTATTTGAAAAAGGTGGGACCATATCATCATGTTTCAACATGAGACAGTATTATTAAAAGAAACAGTTGACGGTTTAAACGTCAAAGAAGACGGTACATATGTGGACTGCACGCTAGGCGGCGCAGGTCATAGCTCATATTTACTATCTCAATTATCAGAAAAAGGTACATTGATTGGGTTTGACCAAGACGATGCTGCACTGGATCATGCACGAGAGAAGCTCGCACATGTTAAAGCGAACATTCTTTTCATAAAAAGCAACTTCCGATATTTAAAAGAACGTCTGAATGAACAAGGAATTACAAGCGTAGACGGTGTGATTTTTGATCTTGGGGTTTCATCACCTCAGCTTGACACACCAGAGAGAGGCTTTAGTTATCACCATGATGCACCTCTTGACATGCGAATGGATCAAACCGCTGCTTTGTCGGCAAAACAAGTGGTGAATGAATGGCCATTTGAAGATCTAGTTCGGATTTTCTACAAATATGGGGAAGAAAAATTCAGCAAGCAAATCGCACGCAAAATTGAAGAAGCCAGAAAAAAAGCGCCAATTGAAACAACAGGTGAGCTTGTCGACATTATTAAAGAAGGAATTCCCGCACCTGCAAGACGAAAAGGCGGACATCCAGCGAAAAGAGTGTTTCAAGCGATCCGAATTGCCGTAAATGACGAATTGAAAGTATTTGAAGAAGCACTAGAACAAGCAATAGAGTTACTCAATCCGAAGGGGAGAATTTCTGTCATTACATTCCATTCACTTGAAGATCGGATTTGTAAAAGTACATTTAAAGAAATGTCTTCTCTTCCAGAACTTCCGCACGGACTACCAGTGATTCCAGAAGGACTTGAACCAAAACTGAAGCTGATCACGAGAAAACCAATCGTTGCATCAGAACAAGAGCTGGAATATAACAACCGTGCCCGTTCAGCGAAGCTCCGAATTGCAGAAAAAAAGTAAACGACACCATAGATGATGATAAAAAGGAGGTTTCTTATGAGTAATTTGGCTTACCAAAGAGAAGTAAAGCAACATCAAACCGAGCAGCAAGGTCAATCGGTTGTTATTAGAAGAAGAGGTTCTATTACACTTGGTGAAAAAATCTTACTTGTCATGTTTGTCATGGCTCTCATGTGCAGCTCGATCCTCATCATTTCTAAAGCCTTTGCTGTTTATCACGCAAATATCGAAGTGCAGAAGCTAGAACAGCAAGTGTCTTTAGAATCGAAAAAGATCACTGAACTGCAAAAGGAAAAAGACTTACTAAGTGAACCAGAGAGAATCATTGAAGCCGCTAAAAAAGCGGGCTTAAGCATATCGAAAGATGTTAAGAAGGTCGATTAACATGGCGATGCCTAAAAAGAATAAAATGATGAACAGAGGCGCGGCAATTGCGAGTATTTGCTTCGCCCTGTTTTTCTTTATCATCCTTGCACGTTTTATTTATATTCAGATTACGGGAACCGTCGATGGACAAGTGTTAGCTGCAAAAGCCAATGAACAATATCAATCGAAAAAAACACTTGAAGCCAAAAGAGGGTCCATTTTAGACAGAAACGGAAATGTGATTGCGGAAGATACATCTGTGTATAAGCTGATTGCGATCATGAGCAAGAAAATGACGGTCGATCCAAAGCATCCGATGCATGTCGTTGACAAAGAAAAGACAGCAAAAGAGCTGTCAAAAGTCATTGATATGAGTGAGAGTGAAATTTTAAAGCGTCTGAATACAAAAGATGCGTTCCAAGTTGAGTTTGGTAAAGCCGGAAAGGATATTAGTTTTTCAACAAAGGAAAAAATTGAAAAGCTAAAACTTCCTGGGATCGCCTTTGAAAAAGACACAAAGAGGTATTATCCAAACGGCATGTTTGCTTCGAACTTAATCGGTTACGCTAGATTAGATGAAGCAACGAAGGACATGTCAGGCGCAATGGGTCTAGAAAAGGCTCTGAATAAATATCTGAAAGAAAAAGATGGCTATGTAACATATAACAGCGACAGAAGCGGATGGGCACTTCCGAATAGTAAAGAAGACATCGTTGCCCCGAAAGACGGGAAAAACGTCACACTGACCATCGACCAAAAAATTCAAGCATTTCTTGAAGAAAGTATGACGCAGGTCGCTAAAAAATATAAGCCGAAGAAAATCATTGCGACAGTCGTTGATCCGAAAACTGGAAGAGTTCTTGCAATGGGACAGCGGCCAAGCTTTAATTTAAATGAACTCGACATTACGAACTATAACAACGATGTCATTTCTTACGCATTTGAACCAGGTTCAACAATGAAAATTTTTACACTCGCTGCTGCTATCCAAGAAGGAGTGTACCAAGGCAGTGACAAGTATCAGTCTGGTACTTATAAAGTAGGCGGCGGTCTTGTAAGAGACCATAACAACGGAAATGGCTGGGGGAAAATTGATTTTCATGAAGGTGTTCTACGTTCTTCAAACGTAGCTTTTGCGAAACTGGCAAAAGAAAAGCTAGGTTTCACACGCTACGAACAATACTTGCAAAAATTCCATTTCTATGACAAAACAGGCATAGACTTGCCGAACGAAGCGTCTAGTAAAATCAATTTCAGATACGAATATGACAAAGCATCGACTGCTTATGGTCAGGCGTCCGCGATTACCCCAATTCAGCAAATTGAAGCGGCGACAGCCATTGCAAACGGTGGAACGATGATGAAACCATATGTAATCGATCATATTACAGACCCGAACACAAACAAAACAATTTTACAGCACGAACCAACAGTAGCAGGAAAACCAATTTCTTCTGATACAGCGAAGCAAGTCCGTGACATTTTAGGTGAGGTCGTTTCCTCAAAAATTGGCACAGGACAGCCATATCAAATCAAAGGTTTTGATGTCGCTGGGAAAACAGGTACAGGACAAATTGGCGGTGCTGGCGGCTACCTTCAAGGGAGAAACGATTACGTCTTTTCATTTATGGGAATGGCACCAAAAGATGATCCGAAGCTGCTCGTTTATGTGGCTGTCCAACAGCCTCAGCTATCTGAAACACAAACAGGCTCTGCCCCTGTTTCAGAAATCTTTAACCCTGTGATGAAAAATAGTTTGCTCTATTTAAATATCGCACCAACAAAAACAGACGATAAAAAATCTGGCAAACAGAAAATAAAACAAGAAACAATGCCGTCATTCCTAGATTTAGAAGTGAAACAGGCAGAAACAGAAGCAAAAAACAAAAAGTTATCACCTGTTGTCATTGGTGACGGTCTATCCATTAAACGCCAATGGCCAAATGCGGGCTCTGAATTCTCTGAAAGCCAGAAAGTCTTTTTGAAAACAGCAGGGAAAACCATTAAAATGCCTGATATGACAGGCTGGTCCAGAAGGGAAGTTCTTCAATATGCGTCTATTTCAGGTGTGCATATTGAAACAAATGGACAGGGATATGCTGTCAAACAAAGTGTGAAAAGTGGAGCGGAGATTTCAGATAAAGTCGTCACAGTGACCTTCAAAAGTCCAAATTAACTTGAAAACCTAGCAAATCATTTGCTAGGTTTTTTTCTTTTGCTTGAGCGATGGACGAGATCGTTCTATAAAAAGACGAGCCTGCATATGATGAAATCAAGCCATATGTAAGGAGTGAACCGGGCGTGCGAGTGTCAAGTGTAACAGTGAGAAAACGATTGCTTTTCGTGCTGCTGTTTGGGGTGATCATTTTTTTCATCATAGATACTAGATTAGGATATGTGCAGTTTATTATGGGCGAGAAGCTGACAAGTTTAGCGAAAGATTCATGGAGCCGTAACCTCCCATTTGAACCCGAACGAGGAGATATTTTGGACCGAAATGGGGTGGAGCTTGCGACGAACAAAAGTGCTCCCTCTATTTTAGTCGTGCCGCGGCAGGTGAAAGACCCAGCAGAAACAAGCAAAAAATTAGCAGCAGTACTGAATATGTCTGAGGAGAAAGCGTACAAGCATGTTACCAAGAAAACGTCTATAGAGCGGATTTCTCCAGAGGGGAGAAAAGTATCTCATGAAAAAGCAAAAGAAGTCAGAGAGCTTGATTTAGATGGAGTCTATGTAGCAGAAGACAGCATTAGACATTACCCGTTTGGAAGTTTCTTATCTCATGTATTAGGTTTTGCTGGAATTGATAATCAAGGCTTACTTGGGCTAGAAGCGTACTATGATGATGACCTAAAAGGTGAAAAAGGCTCTGTGAAATTTTATTCTGATGCAAAAGGGCAGAAAATGCCAGATGAAGCAGATGATTATACACCGCCTAAAGATGGTCTTGATATGAAATTAACAGTTGATTCAAAAGTGCAAACCATCATCGAACGAGAACTAGACAATGCTCAGGCAAAATATAACCCAGATGGCATGATTGCCATTGCCATGAATCCGAAAAATGGTGAGGTGCTGGGAATGTCGAGCAGACCTGACTTTGATCCGGCTGACTATCAATCAGTTGATTCAAAAGTATTTAACCGAAACTTACCGGTGTGGAGCACATATGAGCCAGGATCGACGTTTAAAATCATTACACTGGCAGCTGCCCTGGAAGAAAATAAAGTAAATTTAAAACGTGATCAATTTTTTGACAGCGGATCTGTGACAGTGGATGGCGCAAGGCTCAGATGCTGGAAAAAGGGAGGACATGGATCACAGTCGTTTCTAGAAGTGGTACAAAACTCTTGTAACCCAGGATTCGTCGAGCTAGGCGACCGTCTTGGAAAAGATAAATTATTTTCTTATATTAAGAATTTTGGCTTTGGTCAAAAGACAGGAATCGACCTTCAAGGAGAAGGTAGAGGAATTTTGTTCCCGCTTGATCGTGTTGGTCCTGTAGAACAGGCAACAACAGCCTTTGGTCAAGGTGTATCTGTTACGCCGATTCAACAAGTAGCTGCAGTGGCAGCCGCGGTAAATGGAGGAACGCTTTACACCCCTTATATTGCAAAAGAATGGATCGATCCAATTACAAAAGAGGTGGTTAAAAAGCAATCACCAATTGCCAAGAAGAAAGTCATTTCAGCGGAGACATCTAAAGAAATCAGGTATGCCCTTGAAAGTGTAGTCGCTCAAGGAACTGGCCGGAATGCATTCGTTGAAGGATATCGGGTGGGCGGAAAAACAGGAACAGCACAGAAAGTAAAAGACGGAAAGTACATGGAAAATAACCACATTGTGTCATTTATCGGTTTTGCGCCTGCGGATGACCCAAGCATTGTTGTATATGTAGCAGTAGATAACCCAAAAGGCACGATTCAATTTGGTGGGACAGTAGCAGCACCTATTGTGGGCCATATTATGCGAGACAGTCTGCCTGAAATGGGCGTGAAAAAAAGAAAAGGACAAATTGAAAAGAAGTACCAATGGCTGGACACAAAAACCATTGAGGTACCGAATCTTGTAGGAGGATCTGTTTCTGACCTTGAATCACTCCTGATTAATTTAAAGATTGATGCTTCAGGAACTGGCAGTAAAGTGGTGAAGCAATCACCTGCTGCCGGCACAAAGGTCAAAGAAGGTTCCACGATCCGATTATACTTAAATGATGAATAATAAAGAATGAACAGAGGGTAGCCGCACTCATTCGGCTGCCTCTTTTTGTTGAAAGAGAAGGGTCGCTTTAAAAAAAGAGCATAAAGTGTGTTTTTTCCAAGAGAAACTTAAGGAATACGCTGGATGTATCCTTTTTTTTACGATAAAATATAGACTGTGTGTTTTTTTCACAAGACATGCACGTGAACGAATTTGAGAGGTTTGATATGAAATGAAATTACAAGAACTCCTTACATACTTTAAAAGTGAAAACAGTGAACTGATAAACGAAAATCCGGAGATTACTTCCATTGAAATGGATTCAAGAGAAGTAAAAAAAGGGAGTCTTTTTGTCTGTATAAAAGGCTATACAGTAGATGGACATGATTACGCTGAAAAAGCGGTGAAAAGCGGGGCTGCAGCAATTGTAGCAGAACACCCACTTCACCTAACAGATGTACCAGTCATTATTGTAAAACACTCTCAAAGAGCACTTGCAAGAATGGCAGATGCTTTTTACGAACAGCCAACTCATAAACTCAATCTAATTGGTATTACAGGAACGAACGGGAAAACGTCCACAACACACATGATTGAACAAATGATGAGAAAAGCCGATAAAAAAACAGGTTTAATCGGTACGATGTATATGAAGATAAACGATGAAATTCTCGAAGTGAAAAACACAACACCTGAGAGTGTCACCCTTCAGAAGACCTTTAAGCAGATGCTTGATCAAGACGTAGATACAGCCATTATGGAAGTATCATCACATGCTTTGCATCTTGGGCGTGTTCATGGATGTGATTATGATATTGCCGTCTTTACAAATCTTACCCAAGATCATCTGGACTACCACAACACAATGGAAGAATATAAACATGCAAAAAGCTTGCTCTTTTCCCAGCTCGGAAGTGCCTTTCAGCATGATAAGCCGAAGCATGCCATTTTAAATGCAGATGATGAAGCGTCTAGTTATTTTGAAAAAGTCACAGCTGCTGAAATTATGACGTATGGCTTAGAGCAAGAATCAGATGTAATGGCAAAGAACATTCAAATCAAACCAAAGGGAACACAATTTGATTTGATCACCCCAATCGGCACAAAAAATGTGACGGTTGCCCTTATTGGGAAATTCAATGTGTATAACATTCTAGCAGCTGTATCAGTAGGAATTGTATCAGGCTTAACGTTTGAAACGATCGTTAGTGCCATTGAAGAACTTGAGGGAGTCAAAGGAAGATTCGAACTTGTGAATTGTGATCAAGACTTCCCAGTCATCGTTGATTATGCGCACACACCTGACAGTTTAGAAAATGTACTGACTACGTGTAGAGAATTAACAGAAGGTAGAATTTTCTGTGTAGTTGGCTGCGGGGGCGACCGTGATAAAACCAAGCGCCCTCAAATGGCCCAAATCGCTGTGAAATATGCAGATGAGCCTGTTTTTACATCAGATAATCCAAGAAGTGAAGATCCATCAGCCATTTTGAAAGACATGGAAAATGGCGTGCCAAACGCCTATTATCACAGCTTTGTGAACCGGAAACAGGCCATCTTTTTTGCCATTGCTAATGCAAAAAAGGGCGATACAGTCTTAATAGCTGGAAAAGGCCATGAGACGTACCAAATCATTGGTGATCAAGTCTATGACTTTGATGATGCCAAGGTGGCAGCCGACGCTATTTTAGATCTAAACAAATCTTAAAAATGATGAAAAGAGTGTAATGAAATGAAGCATTTTGTACAAAAACAACATACGAAAGACACGAATGAATATCATAATAATGAATGCTATTTTCTAATGGAAAACGGCTTTGGAAATTCGGAAGGAGTAAAGAACAATGCTTGAACAGGTGATATTGTTTACAATCATAATGGGATTTTTAATCAGTGTTCTTTTATCCCCGATTTTTATTCCGTTTTTAAGAAGACTTAAATTTGGTCAAAGTATTAGAGAAGAAGGACCTCAGTCTCACCAAAAGAAATCTGGTACCCCAACAATGGGTGGAATTATGATTATCTTTTCTATTACAATTACAACGATCGTGATGATTAACAAATTCTCTGAGATTAGTCCAGAAATGTTTTTATTGTTATTTGTCACCCTTGGCTACGGATTATTAGGATTTTTAGATGATTATATTAAAGTAGCGATGAAGCGAAATCTTGGCTTAACATCAAAACAAAAACTGATCGGGCAAATTGTGATTGCTGTGATTTTCTATGCAGTCTTCCATTATTATGAGTTTGCAACGACTATTCGCATTCCAGGAACAGATGTCAGCTTTGACTTAGGATGGGCATACTTTATCCTCGTCGTTTTCATGCTTGTCGGTGGTTCTAATGCGGTAAACCTTACAGATGGACTTGATGGTTTATTATCTGGAACAGCTGCTATTGCATTCGGAGCTTTTGCTATATTGGCTTGGAATCAATCTCAGTATGATGTGGCGATCTTTTCGGTAGCAGTAGCAGGGGCTGTCCTTGGGTTCCTTGTCTTTAATGCGCATCCTGCAAAAGTATTTATGGGTGATACGGGATCGCTTGCTTTAGGCGGTGCCATCGTGGCCATTGCCATTTTAACGAAACTTGAGATTTTACTCGTCATTATTGGAGGAGTATTTGTTGTTGAAACGTTATCCGTTATCCTTCAAGTCATCTCCTTCAAAACAACTGGAAAAAGAATCTTTAAGATGAGCCCGCTTCACCACCACTATGAGTTAGTTGGCTGGTCTGAGTGGAGAGTAGTTGTCACCTTCTGGACAGCTGGTTTATTGCTTGCTGTTTTAGGAATTTACATCGAGGTGTGGTTATAATTGAATAGGATGCAAATGTTAAAAGACGAACATGTACTAGTACTAGGCCTTGCAAAAAGCGGATATGCGGCAGCCTCAATTCTTCACGAACACGGAATAAACGTGACGGTCAATGATCAAAAAGCTTTTGAAGAAAACGAGCCTGCTCAGTTACTTTCTGAAAAGGGGATTGATGTCATTTGTGGCAGTCATCCTCTTCGTATGTTCGACGATAAAGAAATTACGATTTTAATTAAGAACCCTGGAATTCCTTATGAGAATGTGATGGTTCAAGAGGCGCTTCGCCGAAAAATTCCAGTTTGGACTGAAATAGAATTGGCGTATCATTTGACCTCATCTCCTTTTATTGGGATTACCGGATCAAATGGAAAAACGACCACGACCACTTTGATTTATGAAATGTTGAAAAAAGACAGCCAAAAAACATTGGTAGCAGGTAATATCGGAACGGTCGCAAGTGAAGTTGCCGCGCGTGCAGCGGGCGATGAATGGATCGTAACTGAGCTCTCTTCATTTCAGTTAATGGGAACCGTTGAATTCAGACCTAAAATCAGCTTAATATTAAATATTTTTGACGCACATTTAGACTATCATCACACGCGTGAAGAATACGAAAAAGCAAAACAGAAAGTGTATGCACATCAACAAGAAGATGACATAGCTGTGGTTAACCTAGATGATCCATCTGTTGTCAAACTAGCAGAAGATTCGAAAGCGCAAAAAGTGTTTTTCTCAGTTAAAGAGCCGGTAGCACATGGAGCGTTTATTAAAGATGATGCCATTTACTATATGAATGAACATGTCATTGACCTAAAGGATGTTGTTCTTCCTGGTGAGCATAACCAAGAAAATATTCTAGCAGCTATTTGTGTTGTAAAAAATGCAGGCTGCTCAAACGAAGCGATTGCGCAAGTTCTTACTACATTTAGTGGAGTGAAGCATCGTTTGCAATTTGTGGAGACGATTCAAAATAGAAAATTTTATAATGACAGTAAAGCGACCAATATACTGGCAACAAGTAAAGCTTTGTCTGCCTTCAAGCAGCCGACCATTTTACTAGCAGGTGGACTGGATCGTGGCAATGAATTTGATGAATTAAAACCTTTTATGAAGAATGTTAAAGGAATGATTACATTTGGTGAGACTGCGCCTAAGTTTGTGAAGCTTGGTGAAGAGCTGGGAATACATCACGTAAAACATGTCGATAATGTTGAACAAGCAGTACCTGCGGCGTTTAGCATATCTGAAGAAGAAGACGTGATTTTATTGTCTCCAGCTTGTGCAAGCTGGGATCAGCATAAAACATTTGAAGAACGTGGAGACATGTTTGTAAACGCCGTGCATATGCTTAAATAAGGGCTTGTCTCTCATAAGACTGACAGCCCAAATGAAATTATGCTTGGGGTGTCGGTCTCTTGACGAATAAGAAAACTTCTCCGGATTTTTTGCTTGTTGTCATTACGTTACTTTTATTGACGATTGGTTTAATTATGGTGTACAGCGCAAGTGCTGTGTGGGCATCGTATAAATTTGATGATTCGTTTTATTTTGCAAAAAGACAGCTTTTGTTTGCCGGAATCGGAGTTATCGCAATGTTTTTCATTATGCGGGTCGATTATTGGACGTGGCGGACTTGGTCAAAGATACTGATTGCAGTGTGTTTTCTCCTTCTCGTGCTTGTCTTGATTCCTGGAATCGGTATGGAGAGAAATGGTTCAAGAAGCTGGATTGGTGTCGGTGCGTTTAGTATTCAGCCCTCTGAATTTATGAAGCTTGCGATGATTGCGTTTCTTGCAAAATTCTTATCTGAAAAGCAAAAGAATATCACATCCTTTCGTAAAGGTTTCGCCCCAGCACTAGGCATTGTGTTTTCTGCATTTGCCATCATTATGCTGCAGCCGGACCTAGGTACAGGAACGGTTATGGTTGGAACTTGTATTATTATGATATTTGTTTCAGGTGCGAGAATCGCTCACTTTATCTTTCTCGGTCTTTTAGGGCTTAGCGGATTTGCCGCACTTGTCTTATCAGCACCCTATCGAATAAAACGAATTACATCTTATTTAAATCCTTGGGAGGATCCACTTGGCAGCGGGTTTCAAATTATTCAATCGTTATACGCTGTCGGTCCAGGCGGCCTGTTTGGAATGGGGCTAGGTCAAAGTAGACAAAAATTCTTCTATTTGCCTGAGCCTCAAACAGACTTTATCTTTGCTATATTGTCTGAAGAACTTGGATTTATAGGTGGATCACTCATTTTGCTGCTCTTTAGTGTTCTATTGTGGAGAGGCATTAGAATAGCCCTCGGGGCACCAGATTTATATGGAAGTTTCTTGGCAGTGGGCATCATCTCAATGGTTGCCATTCAAGTAATGATTAATATCGCAGTTGTCACTGGCCTCATCCCTGTGACGGGCATCACACTCCCATTCTTAAGTTATGGCGGTTCATCACTGACATTAATGCTGATGGCAATTGGCGTACTTTTGAATGTAAGCAGGTATGCTAGATATTAATGTGCTGATAGTTCATGAAACCATATAGACTTTTATTTTGCAAAAGTATGAAAAAATGATTTGAAGAGTGAAAATGGCAGTTTCTGTTTCGAAAACATGATGATTGACTCTTCTTTACAGGTTTTGACGGAGCCCTGTTGTTTAAAACAGGGTTTATACTTTGTTCAGAGCAGAAAAAAATTGAGGGGAAATGGTATAATGCGTATAGTTATTAGTGGAGGCGGAACAGGCGGGCATATTTATCCTGCTCTAGCTTTTATTAAAGAAGTGAAAAGACTGCATCCTGATGTGGAATTTTTATATATTGGCACTGAGAACGGGCTTGAAAAGAAAATTGTAGAAAGAGAAAATATCCCATTTAAATCAATTGAAATTTCAGGTTTTAAAAGAAAGCTTTCCTTTGATAATGTAAAAACAGTGATGAGGTTTCTAAAGGGCGTCCAAAAAAGTAAATCTTATTTAAAAGAATTTAAGCCGGATGCAGTTATTGGAACAGGTGGTTATGTGTGTGGTCCTGTTGTTTATGCTGCGTCTAAGCTAAAAATCCCGACGATCATTCACGAACAAAATAGCCTGCCAGGCATCACAAATAAGTTTCTGGCACGATATGTGAATAAAGTAGCCATCTGTTTTGAAGAAGCAAAGGAACACTTTCCTTCAGAAAAGGTTGTTTTTACGGGAAACCCAAGAGCCTCTGAAGTCGTCTCTATTAAAGAGGGAAAATCTCTTAAAGAGTTCGGGCTGGATGAGAAGAAAAAAACGGTTCTCATTTTTGGCGGGAGCAGAGGTGCAGCTCCAATCAATAAAGCAGTGATTGACATGCAAGATGAATTAAAGGCAAAGAACTATCAGCTTTTATATATTACAGGTGAGGTTCATTATGAAAAAGTGCTGAACGAATTAAAAGAAAAAGGTGAAGCGCCGAATATGATCACAAAGCCTTTCTTGCATCAAATGCCGGAGTATTTAAAATCAATTGATGTCATTGTTGCAAGAGCGGGAGCCACAACGATTGCTGAAGTGACGGCACTTGGAATTCCGACCATCTTCATTCCGAGTCCATACGTGACCGCAAATCATCAGGAAATTAACGCAAGATCACTTGAAAAACATGATGCTGCGATCGTTTTAAGAGAATCAGAGCTTTCTGGAGATCGCTTGCTTCATGCAATTGATGAAATTGCTGGTAATGACGAGAAACTACATCAAATGAGCCGTTTAACAAAAGAACTCGGAGTACCAGATGCGGCCACACGTTTATATAATGTGTTAAAAGAAATTACGACTTCATGATGAATGATATGAGGTAAGGCGGAGGGTAATATGGAGAACTTGAAGAATGAATTATTAGAAGCGCAAGTTGGTAAAGTACTTGAAAACGAACCGCTTGCAAATCATACGACAATGAAAATAGGCGGACCGGCCGATCTATTAGTCATCCCTAAAGATATTGATGCTGTCAAAACAATTATGGATCAGGTGAAAAAACATGATACTCAATGGACGGTCATTGGGAGAGGATCCAATTTACTTGTACTTGATAAAGGAATTCGTGGGGTCGTTTTAAAGCTGGGCGCTGGGCTTGATCACTTAACTGTCAATGATGAAGAAATTACAGTTGGCGGAGGCTATTCAGTTGTAAGACTTGCTACGTCTCTTAGTAAGCAGGGGTTGTCAGGATTGGAATTCGCAGCTGGTATTCCAGGTTCTATTGGTGGCGCTGTTTATATGAACGCAGGGGCACATGGATCTGACATCAGCAAGATTCTTGTGAAAGCGAGAGTCTTATTTGAAGATGGAACGATCGAGTGGTTAACTAATGAGCAAATGAACTTTAGCTATCGAACTTCTGTGCTTCAAAAGGAACGCCCTGGAATTGTTCTCGAAGCAGTGTTCAAGCTTAAACAGGACGAACGTGAGAAAATCACAAAGAAAATGCAGCAAAATAAAGATTACCGCAAGGAAACACAACCGTATAATAAACCATGCGCCGGCAGTATTTTCCGAAATCCATTACCTGAATATGCAGGACAGCTTGTAGAAAAGGCGAATTTAAAAGGATATCAGATTGGCGGCGCTAGAATTTCTGATATGCACGGAAACTTTATTGTCAATGCTGGTGGGGCGAAGGCTCAAGATGTGCTCGACTTAATTCAGTACATTCAAAAGAAAATCAAAGATGACTACAATGTAGAGATGCATACAGAAGTAGAAATTATTGGTGAAGCAAATTAAAGGCTACTACTTATGAATGATGGTATCACAGGAAAACAAACGGCATTTTTTCATGCCGTTTGTTTTCTAATCAATATGAAATAAAGAATGATCCAAAGGTGCGGACAAGCAGCTTTGAATGAGGTGAAGAGTATATATGCGGCCTGATCATGAAAATGAAAAGATCGTCAATATAGAAGAGCGAATCCCTAAAATTAAAGAACAAAGGAAGCAGAAAGCGAATCGGAGATTAATCTCTTTTATTTTGCTGTTTTTTATCATGGTTTTAATTATTGTCTATTTGCAAACACCAATCAGTAAAATTTCTTCTTTAACCATTACCGGTAATGAACATGTACCAACAAAACAGCTCGTTAAACTTTCGCAAATTAAAGAAGGCGAGACAGAGTTTTGGAATTTAAATAAAGATATGACAGCAGACCATATAAAGCAAAATAAATTGATTAAAAGTGTCAGTATCAATAAACATTTCCCTAATAAGGTCAGTATTGCTGTCAAAGAGTATGCAAATATTGCGTATCTGCAAAAGGGACATTTTTATTATGAGCTTCTAGAAAATGGGACGGCTTTGCCAGATGAAGTAACGCCAAGTCACGCAGGACCTATTTTTGTCGATTGGGACAATAAAGAGAAATTGAAGCAAACAGTGAGAGCTCTGAATCAACTGCCGGCTTCTATTCAGGAACTAATCTCAGAAGTATATTACGTACCGACTAGCTCCAATCAGTGGCTTGTTAAATTTTATATGAATGATGGAAACACCGTTATTGCATCAATTAAAACATTCGCAGATAAAATGACGACGTACCCTGCCATTGTCAAAGAGCTTTCCTCCTCTGAGAAAGGTACGATTCATATGGAAGTAGCCACATATTTTGAAGCTTTTAAATCTAAGAAAAAGGAAGATGAACGTTGAGAGGCAAAACCGTCATATTCTCAATTGTAATGCTTGTTCTTGGATTTCTGATTTCTTTTTCATACCAATATACGAAGCAGCATCGAGCAGATGTCAATCGAACAGAACAATGGAAAAAAGAATATTCTTTGAAAAGTCAGCTAACAAAGCAAGAAAAGGCGAATCAAAAACTTGAAAAAGAACTTTATCGTCTTCAATCAAAAGTCCAAGAAACAGAGTTTGGTTTGAAAAATGAAAAAGAGCAGTATTTTAATGTTTTGGAAGATGTTGAGAAATACAGAATGTTTACAGGAGAAATAGGTGTAAAAGGGAAAGGGGTAAAAGTATCTCTTGAAGATGCATCTTATATCCCGAGTGGACAAAATGTCAATAATTACATTGTGCATGAGAGCCACATTTTCCATGTGATAAACGAACTATTTATATCAGGGGCATCTGCTGTAGCTATAAACGGACAAAGAATCACACACCAATCATACATACATTGTAACGGTCCAGTCGTCACGGTTGATGGTGTTCAACATCCAGCACCATTTGTCATTTCTGCTATTGGAGATCCAGCTGTTTTAATTCCTGCATTAAACATTGCAGGCGGGGTGGTTGATCAGCTGACAAGTGATCATATTTCCATGACGATTGAAAAGAAGGATATTCGTATGAATCCTCTTCTAAGAAACAAAGATTAAATGTGAAAAGGTGAGTGGTGTTGAGGAAAAAGAAGCCATTACTTAGTTTGACAGTCCTGATGGTCATATTTGGCATCATGGTCTCCATCCAGTTTAACTCTCTACAAAAGCCTAAAGTTCGCGATACTCGAGACGTTTGGGAATTAAGAGAGGATTTATCTGCATCTAAAAGTAAAGAACTGGATTTATTGAAAGAAATTGATAAATATGATGAAATGCTAAAAAAGTATGGCAACCAAGAAGATCAATCAAAAGAAGCACAATTAACAAAAACGTTGAAGGATTTGAAAGAAAAGGCTGGTTTTACAGAGGTAACGGGTGAAGGAGTTGAAATAGAAATTACTCAGCTTTTTTCTAAGGAACTTACCGGAGAAGAAGTCAAAAATATACCACCTGATCTTCTAAAAAAATTAATCAACGAAGCCAATATGTTTGGGGCAAAACATATTTCCATTAATGAACACCGGGTGATTAACACCAGTGTTATTCGAGATATTAATGGTACGACGAAAATGGATGGTTACAGCATAGATGGTGATACAGTCACGATTAAGATGGTCAGCGAGCAGGCCGATAAATTATACAGCCGTTTAAATGTATCAGATATTGGTGATTTGTTTGCTCAGGAAAATTTCAGTTTGAGTATTAGACCGCCGAAGAAAAAAATTCATTTAAAAGCATTTGACGGTACAATTCAATTAAATGAATTGAAGCCTCTTGACGATGTAAAGGAGGGAAAATCTTAATGTGGCTTCCTGTACTTGGTTTAATCATAGGAGTTGCGATCGGTTTCTTAACGAATTTTACGATACCGAATGAGTATTCTAACTATCTTTCCCTCGCCGTACTTGCTGCGCTTGATACATTGATTGGTGGAATCAGAGCACATCTGCAAGGAGCATACGATGAACTAGTGTTTGTATCAGGTTTCTTCTTTAATATTATACTCGCAATAAGTTTAGCTTTTCTGGGCGTCCATCTTGGTGTAGACTTGTATTTAGTCGGAATGTTTGCATTCGGTGTTAGATTGTTTCAAAATATCGCCGTTATTCGAAGAATTCTACTAACAAAATGGACAATTTCTAGAGAAAAAAAGAAAAAAAGTGAGTCATAAAAAAGGATATACATATGATGTAACGAATATTTTCAGTAATCCTAATAAAAAATGTTGATTTTTTAAGTTTTGTTACACACTTGTAAAAACACATTCATTGTATTGTTGTTCAGCAAATAATAGAATAGAAAGTATTGATATGTGAGGAGGTGCCATAGAATGAACAACAATGAAATTTACGTCAGCCTTGACATCGGTACATCCAATATAAAAGTCATCGTCGGAGAAATGGCGGATGATTCGCTTAACATTATAGGTGTTGGAAATGTCCCTTCAGAGGGGTTAAAAAAAGGATCGATTGTTGATATAGATGAAACAGTTCATTCTATTAGACAAGCATTTGAACAGGCTGAGAGAATGGTAGGTTTTCCTTTACAAAAGGCGATAGTCGGAATTAACGGAAACCACATTCATATTCAGAATACGAGCGGCGTTGTCGCAGTGTCTAGTGAAAATAAAGAAATACATGCTGAAGATGTGAGACGTGTCTTGGATGCTGCACAGGTAGTATCTATTCCGCAAGAACATCTCGTAGTAGACGTAATTCCGAGACAATTTATCGTCGACGGAAGAGATGAGATCACAGATCCGAAAAAAATGCTAGGTGTACGGCTAGAAGTGGATGGATCGTTAATCACTGGTTCTAAAACGATTCTACATAACTGGCTCCGATGTGTAGAGCGGGCTGGTATAGAAATTATGGATATTTGCTTGCAGCCACTCGCATCGGGTTCAGCGGCGTTATCGAAAGATGAAAAAAATCTAGGGGTAGCTCTTGTCGATATTGGCGGCGGCTCTACTACGATATCCGTATTTGAAAACGGGCATCTCTATTCTACTCACAGTATCCCATTGGGCGGAGAGAACATTACAAAAGATTTGTCTATAGGACTTAGAACTTCCACTGAAGAAGCTGAACGAATCAAAAAGCAATTTGGGCATGCATTCTATGATGAGGCATCGTCTGAGGAGACATTTGAAGTTTCCGTCATCGGTACGGACCAAAAACAGACGTATACACAACTTGAAGCAGCCAATATCATTGAAGCACGATTAGAAGAGATTCTGCTTTTTGTGGCAGAGGAATTACGCAATATGGGTGTCCATGATTTGCCTGGCGGATTCGTTCTAACAGGTGGACAGGCAGCTATACCAGGTATCCTTTCTCTGGCACAAACGGTCTTACAAAACAATGTAAGAATCGCAAGTCCTAATTATATTGGGGTCAGGGAACCTCAATATATGACAGGAGTGGGCCTGATCCATTTTGCTTATCGCAATGCAAAGATTCAGGGCAGACAGGTTGGATTCCAAATGCCGGATGAAGCATTTCATGAAGTAGGCGCGTCCATGGAGCCGGTTTCTTCTACACCACAAGTAAAAGAAGCTCAGCCAAGACCGAAAGTGAAACAAAAAGCGCAACAAGAGACAAATAAAAAACCGGGCAAAATGAAAAAACTATTTAATATGTTCTGGGAATAGAACTAGATTTTCGACGGATTAGGAGGATTCAGCATGTTGGAGTTTGAAACAAATATAGACGGCCTAGCATCAATTAAAGTAATCGGTGTAGGTGGCGGCGGAAATAACGCTGTCAACCGAATGATTGAAAATGACGTACAGGGTGTCGATTTTATTGCAGTGAATACAGATGCACAGGCGTTAAACTTATCAAAAGCAGAAACAAAAATGCAAATCGGTGCTAAGCTGACAAGAGGGCTTGGAGCAGGTGCGAATCCTGAAGTCGGTAAAAAAGCTGCTGAAGAAAGCAAAGAACAAATTGAAGAAGTCCTAAAAGGCGCTGACATGGTCTTTGTGACAGCCGGTATGGGCGGTGGAACTGGTACGGGTGCTGCACCTGTCATTGCGAAAATCGCAAAAGATTCAGGAGCCTTGACAGTTGGAGTTGTGACTCGTCCTTTCACATTTGAAGGAAGAAAGCGTCAGCTTCAAGCAGTTGAAGGGATTGCTTCTATGAAAGAAGCAGTTGATACGTTAATCGTGATTCCAAACGATCGTCTGCTTGAAATTGTCGATAAAAACACGCCAATGCTTGAAGCATTCCGTGCAGCAGATAACGTGTTAAGACAAGGTGTTCAAGGGATCTCAGATCTCATTGCAACACCAGGTTTAATTAACCTTGACTTTGCTGACGTGAAAACGATCATGTCTAACAAAGGTTCAGCTCTTATGGGAATTGGTGTCGCAACAGGCGAAAACCGTGCTGCTGAAGCAGCGAAAAAAGCCATTTCTTCACCACTTCTTGAAACAGCGATTGATGGAGCACAAGGTGTTATCATGAATATTACTGGTGGTACGAACCTTAGTCTTTATGAGGTACAAGAAGCAGCGGATATTGTTGCATCAGCCTCTGATGAAGATGTCAACATGATCTTTGGATCTGTCATTAATGATAACTTGAAGGATGAAATTGTGGTCACAGTCATCGCAACCGGTTTTATTGAGCAAGAGCCGGAAGTGACAAAACCTCAAAGAAATCCATTAGGACAAGGATTAAAGCAGAATCAATCTATTCCACAAAAGCGTGAAGTAAAACGTGAGGAACATCAGCAAACATCATCACAACCAAGACAAAATACACAGTCAAGTGATGATACATTGGATATCCCAACGTTCTTACGTAACCGCAACAAACGATAAGCAAGCACGATTCATCCCCTTCCTTTGGAAGGGGTTTTTTTATGTCTGCATGGTGAAAAGATCCTGAGTCTGATTGATATAAAAGTCTTGTTTCTGCATGTTATTTGGATCTATCGTATGTGTTTTGGTATGAGTTTTTTAAGTCAAAAGAATCATTTTTAATTCCCTTTACAAAAAACGACAAAATGTTGAACTTTATTTGACTACATTAATGAGAACACCATGAATCTTGTCATGATCAAAAAGAAGGGGGATGGGCAGGGTACACACTGTTTGACCATTTGAGGAGGAGGGATTTTATTGAAAGTGAAGTTTCGCAAAACCGCCGTCTATCGTTTCATGAGTCTTTTGGTGATTGGTACTTTAACGATGACAAGCTGTGGGATGGTTCAAGCAAAATCGACTTCTACCTCATATCAGGAGGAAGCCGTTTCCTCTAAGACAACAAAAGCCAAGATTTCTTCGAGATTAAAGAAGCAGTTTCAAAAGGAAGATAAGGTGACCTTCTTAGTCAAAATGAAGGAACAAACGAATGTACAAAAAGTAGCAAAAGAAGCTGTATCAAAAGCAAAAAAACAAAAATTAACCGCGGCTAAAACGCAGTACACAAAAAGATCAGCCGTTGTATCTGAGCTGAGAGCAACATCTGATGAAACGCAGCAAGCGCTCCTAGCGTATTTACAAAAGGAAAAAAAGAATAAGCAAGTGAAAGATATTCATTCCTACTATATTGTGAATGGTCTAGCTGTGACGGCAACAAAAGAAGTGATGGAAAAGGTTGCTTCTTTTCCAGAAGTAGCTCAAGTGCTACCGAATGAAACACGTCAACTTCATCGTCCTGTTGATTTGAAGCATTCTAAGCCAAACAAACAAATCAAAGCAGTAGATGGAGTTGAATGGAATATTGCTCAGGTGCATGCACCAGAAGCGTGGGATTTAGGCTATGACGGGACTGGAACCGTTGTAGCAAGTATTGATACAGGTGTCGAATGGGATCATCCTGCGCTAAAAGAAAAATACCGCGGGTTTGACCCTGCTCGTCCGAACGAACCATCTCATGAACTGAATTGGTATGATGCCACGACAGGATCTGAAGTCCCTTATGATGACTTGGAGCATGGGACCCATGTGACAGGCACAATGGTTGGTTCTGAGCCAGATGGAAAGAATCAAATTGGGGTCGCACCGGGAGCAGAATGGATTGCAGTGAAAGCTTTTTCAGAAGATGGCGGTACAGATGCTGATCTGTTAGATGCCGGTGAGTGGATTTTAGCACCGAAAGATCAAAACGGAAATCCTCACCCAGAAAAGGCACCTGATGTTGTGAATAATTCGTGGGGTGGTGGGCCAGGTCTTGATGATTGGTATAAAGATGTAGTGAATGCTTGGAGAGCAGCAGACATCTTTCCAGAATTTTCAGCCGGTAATACCGATTTATTCAATCCAGGCGGCGCGGGTTCGATTGCAAATCCCGCTAACTATCAAGAAGCCTTTGCTACAGGCGCAACAGATCAGGACAACAAGTTAGGGTCTTTCTCCCTTCAGGGTCCTTCTCCATATGGCGTAATGAAACCAGATATTGCTGCTCCGGGAGTAAACATTCGCTCTTCGATCCCGGGAAAAGGATATGAGGATGGGTGGAATGGTACATCGATGGCAGGTCCGCATGTCTCGGCTGTTGCTCTTCTTCTCCGCCAAGTGCAATCAGACCTTTCTGTTGATGAAATTCAGCAAATTCTCATTGAGACAGCGAAACCACTGACAGATCAGCAATTTCCTGAATCCCCTAACAACGGCTATGGGGCAGGGTTAGTTGATGCAAGAGAGGCGATTACTGCTTTAACCAATGGAATCGGTACGATTGAAGGTCAGGTGACAAAAGAGGGAGAAGATACAGAACCACCTGTTTTTTCACATAAAGGTCCGAATGAAATTTTTACTGCAACGCCAACCCCATTGACCATCACTGCAGAAGATGGGATAGCAGTGACAAATGTTTCCTTGACTTATCGAGTAGATCAAGGTGAATGGGAGACGCTGAAAGCCAACCGCACGGATGGAAATCATTTAAAAGGAACCTATACGGTGCAGCTCCCTGAACTCGAGGGGGAAAACGTGACGTACCGATGGATTGTGAAAGATTTTGGAGAAAATGAAGCGGCATCAGATCCTTATACACTTCCAATTAAAACATCCATCACCACTGGCTACTCACAAGATTTTGAAGCATGGCCAAGTGGATGGTTCAGTGGTGGAACAAAAGATCCGTGGCAGTGGGGAAAACCGTCCACAGGTCCAAAACAAGCATTTAGCGGGGAACATGTCTACGCCACCAATTTAGACAGTCCTTATGAAAATAAAACGGACGCCAATTTGTCTATGCCGCTCATTGCTGTACCAGATTCAGGTTCTTCCTACCTGCAATATCAATACTGGCATGATCTCGAAGCCAATTATGATTATGTGCATGTCTATGTACAGCCAGAGGGTGAAGACGCCGTTCAAGCGACAGCTTATACGGGAAAAACAAATGCGTGGACAGCAGGCGAAGTTGATTTATCTGCTTATAAAGGTCAAAAAGTGAGAGTCCTGTTTCAGATAAGAACAGATGGCAGTGTCACAAAAGATGGCTTTTATTTAGATGATGTGAAAATCACAGATGAGGCTTTGTCTCAACAAGCCAAGAACCAGCTGGGGGTGATCAAAAAAGAAAAATCCACAAGCCAGAATAAAAAATCAGTTGATCCAAAAAAGGCAAAGCCTGCTAAAGTAAAAAATAAACATGTACAAATTCAAAAGCAAAACAGTCATGATGCTCCGTCTATTCAAGCTCTTCCAATGAGAGCGCAAATCAGTGTTCTAGAAAGCGGAAAATCAACTTCCACCGATGAAGCGACAGGGAAATATCAGCTGTCTCAAGGAGCAGGAGAATGGACAGTGAAAGCGGAAGCTTACGGCTTTGAATCACGGTCCCAAAAAGTCAAAGTGGCATCAAAAGAAACAGCAGAAGCGAATTTCTCCTTACAGCCGCTAGAGAAACGAACGATCTCCGGCACGGTCGTCAATGAAACAACTGGTGAAAAGGTGAAGAATGCAACTGTTTATCTTGTGGAGGACGCAAAAATTGAGCCGGTGAAAACAGATGAATCCGGTGAATTTTCTCTAGAGGCATTAAGCGGTGTCTATACAGTCAAAATTTTTGCGAAGGGGTTTAAAGGCTATACGTTTACAGCGGATGTGACGGAAAAGCCGCTTGAAAAGTCAGTGAAACTTGAGCCTTTTATCGGTTTTCCGGGAGAGATTGGCTATGATGATGGAACGGCTGAAAATGCACGGGCTTTCTACGATCCTGGCAATGGTTGGGCTGTGAAGTTTTCATTAGAAAAAGGAAAGAAACAAGCACAAGTCACAGGTGGCCTTTTCAGATTTTGGACATCAGAATGGCCAGCTCCTGGAGGCGATGAATTTGCTGTTGAAGTATATGATGCTTCTGGGAAGGGTGGCGCACCAGGTGAGAAAATCGCAGGACCTTTAAAAGCAAATGCACTGCGTAATGGTGAATGGACAAAAGTAGATTTAGAAGATCAAGCCATTACAGTGGATGGCGATTTCTATCTTGTTTATATTCAAACGAAAAAAAATACCGAATCTCCGGGACTTGCCACAGATGAAGATGGCCCTAATGCTGAAAGAAGCTGGCAGCTGACGAGCGGTGCTTTTTCTCCTTCTCCGAAAGAAGAGGGGAATTATATGATTCGTGCGCTCGTAAACTATGAAGCAGATGTACCAGAAATCACTTCTCCAAAGGCAGGAACCATTACAAATCAAGGTGAATTGACGATTGAAGGCACGGCCTCTCCGGGTCTCGATGTGGCCATTTATCAAAATGATGAAGAGGTGGCCAAAGTCAAATCAGATGAGTCGGGTACTTTCAAAGAAAATGTATCTGTTCCAAGTGGAGAGCATGTCTTCACGGCGGCGACTGTAACGGATAAAGGCTCAACAAAACATTCCAAGCCAGTCAAGGTGATCATCGATCAAACAGCACCGACGTTGACCATTGATACACCGAAAAAAGGTGACAAGTCTAATAGAGAATCACTCACGGTGGAAGGGAAAGTAGCGGATGATTATCTAGACCAAGTCACAGTCAATGGAAAAAAAGCGACCGTAAAGGATGGGGCATATTCTGCAAGGGTGCTACTTGAAAATGGGAAAAATACAATCAAAGTGACAGCAAAAGATGCGGCTGGAAACAAAACGACTAAAAAGGTCGACATCGATGTACAATATGATGCACCTGTCATTTCTGAATTAACGCCAAAAGAGAATATGAATCTATCATCAGGTGAATCGGTTAAGATTTCATTTAAAAGCAGGGAAAAGCTAGATGCCACCTTTATTCTTCATATGCCGCTGACAAATGCTAGATCAAAACTTCAAAACACAACTGAACTGCCGATTCGTGAAGTAGCACCGGGAACGTATGAAGGCTACTGGACGGCGACATCTATTGCAAAAGCAAAAGGTGCAGTGATTGAAGTCATTGTCAAAGATGATTATGGAAATGTCACAAGACAGAAGGCAGAAGGAACACTCACCATCAATGAGAAAGAATGACAGCGAAAAAGACACGACTCTTCGGAGCGTGTCTTTTTTTGTGCAATTGATAGAGGAGACACTTGTCCAACAAATCATTCTGATGTTCTTTCTGTCTCATACGTCGACAAAAACGATAACAATCCACCAAAAGTTCTCTATCATCCCCTACAAGAATTGACAGACTTCCATCCGATGACTGTTTTATACTGGTACAAACAAGTGCAAGTACTGCTTTTGATTCTTTGTTTCAGATGAAAGGAGCAGAAGGTGGTCATTTATTTAGATGTCATTTGGCTGTTAAACTTTTGTTTTGATCTATTGCTGCTCATACTCACGGCATTTATTCTCAAACGACAAGTGAAAAAAAGGCGATATATGTTAGGAGCTCTCATTGGATCGAGCATTGTTCTCTTGCTCTTTACGCCATTTGCAATGATTGTGTCGCACCCTTTAGGCAAACTGCTTTTTTCTGTCTTGATCGTGCTTGGAACCTTTGGCTTTCAAAGATTTCGTTCCTTTTTTCAAAACCTGTTTGCTTTTTACTTTGTCACATTTTTGATGGGAGGGGGCATGATCGGGGTTCATTCGTTTTTGCAGACAAATACAGTCATTCAAGATGGACTGCTTATTTCACAAAATGATGGATTTGGTGATCCCATTAGCTGGCTTTTTGTTCTCACTGGCTTTCCGGCCATTTGGCTGTTTTCAAAGAAACGATTAGGAGAGGTTGGTGCGAAAAAAAGACAATATGACGAACAAGTACTTGTGGAGATACACATTCAAGGAGAAACGATCCGCCTAAATGGTCTGGTCGATTCTGGAAATCATCTGTATGATCCAATGACGAAAACACCTGTCATGATCGTCCAGCTCGATCAGCTCACATCTATTTTCGGAGAGCCATTTATAGAAAAAATGAAACAGTTTCATCCTGTTGAAGTGATGCAAAAGCTTGATGACCATTTTCCGCTGCTTGATCGTTTAAGACTCGTTCCATATCGCGCAGTCGGTCATGATCACGGGTTTCTACTATGCTTTAAACCAGATACGGTCGTCCTTTATACAAAAACGCATATGATCCAGCCAGCGAAGTGTTTTGTTGGGATGAGTCTAAGTGGATTATCAGCAGATCAGGAATTTCAATCCATCATTCATCCAGAGATGTTAGACGGAAAAATGATACAAGGGGTGTCGTAGTTTTTTTGTGATGTCTTTTATCTTACGAAGTCAACTGGACATTTAGAAGGGAGAAGAAGATGAAAAAATTAAAATTTAAACTCACTTACTACTGGTATAAACTCCTCATGAAGCTAGGGCTAAAGAGTGATGAGATTTATTATATTGGTGGAAGTGAGGCACTGCCTCCGCCGTTATCAAAGGATGAAGAACAAGAATTGCTCGTTAAATTACCAAAAGGTGATCAAACAGCACGAGCCATTTTGATCGAAAGAAACTTGCGATTGGTCGTTTATATTGCAAGAAAATTTGAAAACACAGGCATTAACATTGAGGATTTGATTAGTATCGGAACGATAGGCCTCATAAAGGCAGTAAATACGTTTAATCCAGAAAAAAAGATCAAACTGGCCACATATGCGTCTAGATGTATTGAAAATGAGATTTTGATGTATTTGCGTCGAAATAATAAAATCCGTTCAGAAGTATCGTTTGATGAGCCGCTTAACATTGACTGGGACGGCAATGAATTGCTTTTATCAGATGTACTTGGGACAGATGATGATATTATCACCCGGGATATTGAAGCAAATGTCGATAAAAAATTACTGAAAAAAGCGTTAGAACAATTAAACGATCGTGAAAAACAAATTATGGAACTACGATTCGGTTTAGTTGGTGGTGAAGAAAAGACCCAAAAAGATGTTGCCGACATGCTTGGTATTTCTCAGTCCTATATTTCAAGGCTCGAAAAAAGAATTATTAAACGATTGCAAAAAGAATTTAATAAGATGGTCTAAAAAAATTTTTTTGAAAGCTTTATCCCTGTACTGTCAAAGGGATCACCATTTTTTCACATCTTTCTCGTCATAGACCGTGCATATTTTTCCATCCCACGGAGATACTGAACTTTGTACAACAGCTCCTGTAGGGAGGGAAAAAAGTGTCCAGAAATAAAGTGGAAATCTGCGGAGTCGACACCTCCAAACTGCCTGTTCTGAAAAACGACGAAATGAGAAAATTATTCAGACAGCTGCAAGATGAAGGTGACGATACAGCAAGAGAAAAGCTAGTCAATGGCAATTTGCGGTTGGTTTTAAGTGTGATTCAGCGTTTTAACAACAGAGGCGAGTATGTTGATGATCTCTTCCAAGTAGGCTGTATCGGATTAATGAAATCAATTGATAATTTTGATTTAAGCCACAATGTCAGATTTTCAACTTATGCGGTCCCTATGATCATAGGAGAAATCCGTCGATACTTGCGCGATAACAACCCTATCCGGGTGTCTCGTTCACTAAGAGATATTGCCTATAAGGCGCTTCAAGTCCGTGAGAGACTGATTAGTGAGACAAGCAAGGAACCAACGGCAGAAGACATTGCCAAAGTGTTAGAAGTCCCTCATGAGGAAATTGTTTTTGCCCTAGATGCCATTCAAGATCCTGTTTCTTTGTTTGAACCGATTTATAATGACGGAGGAGATCCGATTTATGTGATGGATCAAATTAGTGATGAACGGAACAAAGATACACAATGGGTAGAAGAATTGGCCTTAAAAGAGGGAATGCGCAGATTGAATGATCGAGAAAAAATGATCCTTCGTAAACGCTTCTTCCAAGGCAAAACACAAATGGAAGTGGCAGAAGAAATCGGTATTTCTCAAGCACAAGTATCAAGGCTTGAAAAAGCAGCAATCAAACAAATGAATAAAAATATTTTTTAAAGCCGCCGCTAATGTGCGGCTTTTTTCATTCTTTTTAGAGAACCCATCTCTAGTATTGACTCTGTTATTTTTTTCATTTAATCTGTTTTTAACAAATGTTATTTGAAATATCATTTGTGAGGGAATAGAGAAGCGGAAAGAAGGGTTATTATGACATTCCATGATGAAAGAAGGCTGCTCATTAAGGTTGCGCATATGTACTATGAAGAAGGCGCCACTCAATCTAAAATTGCAGAAGCTGTTGGGGTTAGCCGTTCGCTCATATCGAAATATTTGGCAAAAGCACGTGAAGCAGGAATCGTGGAAATCATTATTCATGATGAAGTGAATCAACAATATGGTTCGTTAGAAAGAAAAATAGAGCGGAAATACGGGCTGCGAGAAGTCGTGTGTGTGGAATCTCTCAGTCAAGAAACAACAAAAAGTCGAATAGGAGCTGCGGCTGCGGGCTTTTTATTAAAAGTCATGAAGGATGGACAAGTCATCGGTTTTTCATCAGGGACAACCTTGCATGAAATGGCGAAAGCGCTTACGTCTGTTCAGCATTTTCCGTCTGTGACATTTGTTCCGCTAGTCGGAGGCGTCGGAAATGAAGATGTTGATATTCATGCCAACTATATTATTGGAAGATGCTCAGAAGCACTCAAATCCAAATGTGAGTTTTTACATGTGCCTGTCATGCTTGATACGAAAGAAGCGAAAGATGTACTCATTAGACAGCCGTCGATCAAAAAAGTCATTGAATTAGGAGAATCATCAAATATCGCGGTCGTAGGAATAGGCGGGGTTCCGCAACATTCAACGATGGTGAAATCCTATATGACAAGTGGTGAGGAAGATATCCTGCAAGCGAAAGATGTCGCGGGTGACATTTGTTATAACTTTATTGATCATAAAGGTGAAGTGTATCCGCATCCGTGGAACGACCGGGTAATGGGGATCAGTCCTCAAAAACTGAAAGAGATCCCGCTTGTGATTGGTGTCGCTGGAGGAGAAGAAAAAATTGAAGCGATCAGGGCGGCGTTAGAAGGTGGATTAATTCATGTGTTAATTACAGATGAACAAACCGGAGATGCCCTATTAAAGTAACTACCTAAGCCGATTAGGTAGTTTTTTTGAGTCTTTAGACTCAAAAAGATTGAAAATTTTATCGATTTTATCTTGACACAAAGTTGACACATCATATAAACTAAGTTCATAACAAATGATAAATAAAATAACAAATGTTACAAGAAACAGATTTTTGTTAATTTTTATAACATTTGTTAAAAGTTTCAGATTATTTTTCTAGCAATCTATTGTGAAGCAAGAAAACCTGAAAGGATGATTTAGATGTCAATTTATCAACAATTGTTAGCACGAGAACGCAGCGGAGATCCAATCAAAGTTGGGATTATCGGGGCAGGCCAAATGGGGTTTGGACTCATTTCACAAATTTCTAAAATTCCAGGCATGATTGTCGCAGGTGTTTGTGATATTCATCTTAGTGCAGCTGAGAAAGCAGCGAATTTTTACAAGCAACATGCGAAACCACATCAAATGGTCGTCACAAATGATTACAGAGAAGTGATTCAATCAGATTCTGTGGAAGTCGTTGTGGATGCAACAGGTGTTCCAGAGGTCGGAGCAAACATTTCTTTGGAAGCGCTTAATTCAAAAAAACATCTCGTTCTTTTAAATGTAGAAGTCGATATTACGATCGGCTTGGTCATGCATAAATTATTCACGAATGCAGGACTTGTTTACTCTGGATCAGCTGGAGATGAACCAGCAGCAACGCTAGAACTATACGAATTTGCAAAAACAATGGGGCTTGAAGTATTGGTTGCTGGGAAAGGTAAGAACAACCCATTCTTCCCAGAAGCAAACCCAGATACGTGTAAAGCTGAAGCAGATAGTAAACATATGAGTGCCCACATGCTGGCAGCATTCCAAGACGGAACAAAAACGATGGCAGAAATGAACCTATTAAGTAATGCAACAGGACTTTTGCCTGATAAAGTCGGCATGCACGGAGTAGAAGCGAATTTAGAAAATGTAGCAGATAAATTAAATCAAAAACAGCAAGGCGGCGTACTGGATAACTTCGGAGTCGTTGAATATGTAAACGGACTGGCACCAGGTGTCTTTGTCATCGTCAAGAGTGATCTTGAGCCAGTAGATGAAGAGCTTCGTTACTTAAAAGTTGGAAAAGGTCCTCACTACACACTGTATCGTCCTTTCCACTTAGCAAGCCTTGAAACACCAGTGACGATCGCAAAAGCAGTCTTACAACACGATTCTTCAATCCATCCAATTGGTGTACCAGTATCAGAAACTGTCGCTGTGGCGAAAAGAGATATTAAAGCAGGAGAAACACTTGATGGTATTGGCGGATACTCCGTAAGAGGTGTACTTGAAACACATCAAGACATGAAAGCGAACGGCCACATCCCAATTGGCTTAATCAGCGGAAAAGTGGTAGCGAAAAAAGATATCAAATTGGGGCAATTCCTCTCTCATGATGATGTAGAACTTGATGCAAACACAACGGTCTGGAAGCTGCGTTCATTACAAGATCACTTATTTCAATCATAAGGACGTGAGGCTATGGAAAAATTAGCAATCGTACTTTGTATCATTCTAATTGTGCAGTATGGTTTATCGTTTATTCAAATCAAGTACTACCGCAAAAGCATGGATTCACTGATTGACGACTATAAAGGGAAACAAGGCTATCACTTGTTTTCAGGAATGGAGCGGCGCAAATTTGGTCCTGGAGCCATTGCGCTCATCATTGTCGATGAATCATACATCATTCAAAAGTGTCATGTGCTGGGTGGCGTCTCGATTTTGTCTAAATTTAAGGAACTGCCTTCCTATGAAGGAAAACATGTGGGGGCTGTGCTTGATGAGCATCACATGATGAAACAAACATTGAAAAAGCGCAAAAGGGGACCAGCTGTCATGCAAGCACTCTCCATGGCAGCGGAGCAGGCGCTTGTCTCGATTTCTAAAAAAAATATAACAAATGTGAACTAAGAAAGGGGAGATGAAACATGGAATGGATTCAATGGTTTGGAGAGCACTTTATCGGGATGTTTGAAGCCGGCGGAAAGCAGTTCATGGGTCTTGTTACAGGTATCGTTCCAACGCTTGTTGTGTTACTTACTTTCACTTATGCTGTCATGAAGTTTATTGGAGAAGAGCGAGTGAATAGAGCGATTCAGTTTGCAGCGAAATATACCATTTTGCGCTATACGTTAATGCCGATCTTATCCGTTCTTATTTTGACAAACCCAATGGCTTATACGTTTGGCCGCTTCTTACCTGAAAAACAAAAACCAGCATTCTATGATTCAGCTGTTTCATTTGTTCATCCGGTGACATCGCTGTTCCCGTATGCCAACGCAGGAGAACTGTTTGTCTACTTAGGAATTGCGAACGGGATTAAAGAAGCTGGATACTCTATGTCAGAGCTGGCTGTTCGTTACTTCTTAGTCGGGATCGTTGTCATTTTACTTCGCGGAATCATTACGGAATGGATCACAAAGTACTTAGCAGGAAAAATGAAAGCGAATTCACAATAGGGGAGGGTTAGACATGACAAACCACAAAGTATTTGTTGCAAAAGGTGCTGGCGGATGGGGAAAAGGATTAGAGCTTGAACCAACCGGTAAAAGAAGAAAGGTCGTTTCCATTACAGGAGGAGGCATTCACCCAGTTGCACGTAAAATTGCAGAAATGACAGGGACAGAAGCATGTGATGGTTTTAAAAATTCTATACCAGAAGATGAAATGATGTGTGTTGTCATTGACTGCGGAGGAACAGCGCGAATCGGACTTTATCCAATGAAACGTATTCCAACTGTCGATGTGCTGGCATCCTCTCCTTCTGGACCGCTTGCAAAACACATTACAGAGGATATCTTCGTATCAGGTGTCACAGAAAAAGATATTTCCTTTGCGGAAGCATCTGATAGTGAAGGGACTGTAGAAGGTCAAGAAAGCAGCGGCCCAATTGACAAAGAGAATTTCAAAGAAACCTATTCAAAACTGAAAGAGGAAAATATCGAACGTCAAGAAAAAGGGAATTTCCTCATGAGATTCTCAAGAGGAATCGGGAAAGTAACCGGCACATTCTATCAAGCTGGTCGTGATTCTGTTGATATGCTCCTTAAAAACATTATTCCATTCATGGCCTTTGTCAGTATGTTAATTGGAATTATCAATTATACAAAAATCGGTGATCTGATTGCCCATTTCCTTTCACCTTTGGCAGGATCTTTATGGGGGCTCTTACTGCTCGTTGTTGTCTGTACCTTACCGTTCCTATCGCCTGTCTTAGGACCTGGGGCAGTCATTGCACAAGTCATCGGTGTTCTCATTGGTAGTCAAATTGCACTAGGGAATATTCCGCCTCAATTTGCTCTTCCAGCACTGTTTGCGATCAACGGTCAAGTAGGGTGTGACTTTATCCCGGTGGGGCTATCACTTGGTGAAGCGAAGCCGGAAACGGTACAATATGGGGTACCAGCAGTTTTGTATAGCCGTCTCATTACAGGCGTTCTATCTGTTGTGATCGCATACGTTGCCAGCTTCGGTATGTATTAAACGTATTAAAGGAGGAATCGAGATACATGGTAACACAATCTGTCGTAAAAGAAATTGGGATCTTAGTCCCGCAGTTTAAAGAAGATAAGCTGATTGTTTTATTTGGA
Organism: Bacillus sp. FSL M7-0307; assembly: GCF_038627835.1. Lineage (NCBI taxonomy): Bacteria > Bacillati > Bacillota > Bacilli > Caryophanales > Bacillaceae > Bacillus > Bacillus sp. FSL M7-0307. The sequence continues at coordinate 1,472,511 of NZ_CP152023.1, forward strand.
CCAGCAGCGCCGCAGGAATTAAGAGATATGTCTGTCATTCATGAGTTTGAACACTTAGAAGAAGAGCCGCTGAAATTAGGCGGAACGATTCAAGTGGGCGACCAAACTTATACCATTACTGCTTTAGGCAATAAAGCAAATGACAACTTTAAGGAACTCGGCCATATTTCGATCTACTTCCAAGAGCCGTTTGATGATGTATTACCGGGAGCTGTCTTTGCATCCCCGCATACGTTTCCTGACATTAAAGAGGGCGTACGAATTGAAATTTCGTAACCATGCAAAAAAGCTGTTCCTTAATAGGGAGCAGCTTTTTTGCGTTAGGTTTACTGATTGAAACATTTGCGATATGCTGTAGACGTTATTATTTGTATATTCAGAATTTTTATTCAGGGGGAAAAGATAGTGTCGCTTGACTTGAAGGATGTTTCTTTAAAACGAAATGGAAAATGGCTGCTGCGTTCTATTGACTGGCAGGTGAAAAACCAGGAACACTGGGTGCTTTATGGATTGAATGGTGCGGGAAAAACCGCTCTATTAAATATGCTGTGCTCGTATTATTTTCCAACGTCAGGTGAGATGACGGTGTTAGGCCATGTGTTTGGCAAGGAAGCGCTTGGTGAAAAACTAAGGAAGAAAATTGGTCTCATCTCTGCTGGTCTTGAAAAGAAGCTGCACAGAGATGACAATGCATTTGAAATTGTTTTGAGCGGGGCATTTGCTTCCATCGGACTTTATGAAACACCGACAGATGAGATAAGAGAGAAGGCGATTGATTTATTAAAAACATTTGGATCGTTTCAATATGCCAATCGAACGTATGAAACCCTGTCGCAAGGAGAGAAACAAAAAGTGCTCATCGCAAGAGCTTTAATGAATGATCCGAAGCTTCTGATCTTAGATGAACCTGTGACGGGTCTTGATTTTTTAGCAAGAGAACAAGTGCTGGAGACGATCTCATTGATTGCATCAAAACCAGATGCGCCCACATTGCTCTATACGACCCACCACGCAGAAGAGATTCTCCCGATTTTTCAGCACACCTTATTATTAAAAGAAGGTACTGTTTTTCATAAAGGGGAGACAAAGCAGATGATGACAAGCGACTTGCTTTCTTCTTTTTTTGAATGTCCAGTCGAAGTCATGTGGCAAAACGGCCGTCCTCACTTAAGTAAATTGTAGATAAGAGAAACTATTGGTCTGCTTCCCTGCTTTTCCATCATACATATTATAGTAGAAAACGAAAGGCGGGGAAGGACAGATGATCAGTATTTCTGAATTCCAAATCAAAGATGTTGTCGATGTGTCCAGCGGAAAAAAATTAGGTACCATTGGAGACATCGATATTAATGTCACGAGCGGTAAAATACAAGCGATTATCATAGGCGGTACAGGTAAAATGATGGGATTTTTCGGAAAAGAAGAGGAAATGATTGTCCCGTGGCGAAATATAGTAAAAATTGGCGAAGATGTGATACTTGTCCGATTGTCTTCTTAATTCGTGTAAACTCCTCAATCAATAGATCAAATTTTCCTTGAAACAAGCTCTCCATTCTCAGCAATCAATGTCTTTTTCGGGTAAAAAGATTACGTTTTCATATCAATTTGAAAAAAAACCTGTAGAAAGGGCACATTTGAGTGTAATATTTAATGAATCCCACTAACTGTCTTTGCAAGTCTTGTGGTAAAATAGGAGCGATATAAAGAGAGATGAATGAAAGGTGGGAGGCAGCTTTGATAGACAAATATGACCCCTTTCAGCAGAAATCACCTTATGCAATGATGATTCATGATTGGACGAACATGACATGTTCTGGAAAAGAGATATTGGCCGGTTTTACGACAAAAAATGGCGGCTTTAGTCTTTCTCCATATCAATCAATGAACACTGGACTCCATGTAGGAGATGATGCTTCTAGTGTCCAAATGAATCGTCAAGTCATTGCAGATGCTACTGCTGTGCCGCTCTCTAATTGGGTGTTTGCTGACCAAACACACGAGGATCGCATCATGAAAGTCACGAAGGAACAAAAGGGAAGAGGAAGTCTTCAGTATGATGAAGCGCTCTCTAGAACAGATGGTTTATACACCTCTGAACCAAACATCATGCTCGCTCTTTGTTTCGCTGACTGTGTTCCGCTTTATTTTCTAGCGCCGCAATCTGGGCTGATTGGAACGGCTCATGCCGGCTGGAAAGGAACCGTTAAGCAAATTGGCGCCAACATGGTTGATGCATGGGTTCGCCAAGAAGGCGCTGATGCCGATCATATACAAGTCGTCATTGGACCATCCATTGGCAGCTGCTGCTACATAGTAGATGATGTTGTCATAGATCAAGTGAAACAGCTTCCTTTTACAACAGAGGATGTGTATTCCGAGATTTCACAAGGACAATACAAAATTGACTTAAAAACATTAAACAAAAACGTATTACTTCATGCAGGATTAAAAGAAGAAAACATACATGTCAGTTCGATGTGCACAAGTTGCAATGAGCAGCATTTCTTCTCACACCGGCGTGATCAAGGGAAAACAGGACGTATGATGTCTTTTGTCGGGTTTAAGGAGGCATAAGTGCAATTGAATGTACGAGAGAATCTCAGACAAATAAATGAACAAATCAACGAAGCATGTAAAAGAGCAGGTAGACATCCAGACGATGTATCGGTTGTCGCTGTCACAAAATATGTCTCGATTGAACGAGCATTAGAAGCCAAGGATGCCGGAATTTTGCACTTTGGTGAAAATCGTGACCAAGGGTTACTTGAAAAACAGGCAGCCATAACCGATGAAAACATTAACTGGCACTTCATCGGCAGTTTACAGACGCGAAAAGTGAAATCTGTCATTCAGACCATTGATTACTTACATTCGCTCGACAGAATGTCCCTTGCGAATGAAATTGAAAAAAGAGCGGATCACACGGTTCGCTGTTTTGTACAGGTGAACACATCACTTGAGGAGTCAAAACATGGCTTACAAAGCGAAGACGTGATTCCATTTGTCAAACAGCTGGCTGATTTCAAACATATTGAAATTGCTGGACTCATGACGATGGCTCCATTTACAGATGATCATACTGTGATACGAAACTGTTTTAAAACATTAAAAAGCCTTCAACAAGAGGTAAAACAACTGAACCAAGTAAATGCACCTTGTCAGCATTTATCGATGGGCATGTCAAACGATTTTGAAATCGCAATTGAAGAAGGTGCGACATTTGTTCGGATTGGCTCTTCACTTGTTGGAAATGAAACAGGAGGTGCGTGACATGAGCATAAAAAATAAGTTTAAAAGCTTCTTCACACTCGATGATGAAGAGTATGAGTACGAATATATTGATGAAGAAAGAGAACCAGCACAAGAAGAAAAAAACACAAAAGATAAAGCGGCATTTCAAGAGCGTCCTCAGGCAGGAAAACAAAATGTCGTCAGCTTGCAAAGCGTGCAAAAATCCTCTAAAGTGGTGTTAAGTGAGCCGCGTGTTTATGCAGAGGCTCAGGAGATTGCAGACCATATTAAAAATCGGCGTGCAGTCGTCGTCAATTTGCAGCGCATTCAGCACGATCAAGCAAAGCGAATCATCGACTTCTTAAGCGGAACGGTTTATGCAATCGGTGGAGACATTCAGCGTATTGGCTCGAATATATTCCTCTGCACTCCTGATAATGTGGATGTATCTGGCACAATATCAGAGCTATTGACAGAGGAAGAACCTCAGAGGTGGTAAATCATAGTTATTCTAAATTTCATTTTTAATATTTTGGGTACGGTATTAACGATTTACTCATTCGCGATCATTATTTACATCTTTATGTCATGGGTGCCATCTGCAAGAGAAACATCGATTGGCCGCTTCTTGACAAACATTTGCGAACCGTATTTAGAACCATTCCGTAAAATTATTCCGCCAATTGGCATGATTGACATCTCGCCGATTGTGGCATTGCTTGTGATTCGTTTCGCATCATCGTATGGACTAACTGGTCTTTATAATATGATTGTACGATTCATGTAAACAGGCTGCCGGGCTTGGCATCTGCCAGGCTCTTTTACATAAAAGGGGAACAAAATGAGCGATATTTATCAACATTTTAGAAAAGACGAACAGCCATTTGTCGACCAAGTATTAGGCTGGAAAAACATCGCACTCGATCAATATCGAATGAAATTAACAGACTTTCTTGATCCGCGTGAGCAGTTTATTACCCAGTCCGTGATTCAGCATTCTGATGAACTGGGTCTCATGTTTTTTGGCGGGTATGAGGAAGCAGAGCGAAAAAGGGCTTTGATCTATCCTGATTATTTAGCACCGTCTATACAGGATTTCGAGCTGACTTATTTTCAGGTGAACTATGCGAAAAAGTTTATTTCGATAGAACACCCCAACCTTCTCGGTTCGCTCATTGGGACAGGCCTGAAGCGTCAAAAATTCGGTGATTTGTTATTTTCAGAGGACAATGTGCAATTTATTTGTACAAGCGATGTCGCCGATTTTGTCCGGGCTCAGCTGACGCATGTCGGCAGAGCGTCTGTTTCATTAGAGGAAATCAGCAAGGCAGATCTTCAGCCAGTCATCAGCAAAACCGATATCAAAGAAGATACGATTTCTTCACTGCGGCTTGACGCTGTATGTGCTGCTGTCAGCCGTCAATCTCGGCAAAAAGCACAGCTTTTGGTCAAAAATGGTCTTGTCAAAGTAAACTGGAAAGTCACTGAAGACCCTTCCTTTACAATTGGTGAAGGTGATCAGCTCTCTGTCAGGGGATTTGGCCGCTTTAGCTTAAAAACAATTGATGGGAAGACGAAAAAAGATAAATTTAAAGTAACATTTGAGCTTCTGACATAACGAATTTGAATCTGGAGGTGGCAAGATTGCCATTAACACCTAATGATATTCATAATAAAACGTTCACAAAAAGTTTTCGCGGCTATGACGAAGATGAAGTAAATGAGTTTTTAAGCCAAGTACGTAAAGATTACGAGATCGTACTTCGCAAAAAGAATGAGCTTGAAGACAAAGTCAACGAGCTTGATGAAAGACTAGGCCATTTTGCAACAATTGAAGAAACATTAAACAAATCCATTCTTGTGGCGCAAGAAGCAGCAGAAGACGTGAAGCGTCATTCTGATAAAGAAGCGAAATTGATCATTCGTGAAGCTGAGAAAAATGCAGACCGTATTATCAACGAAGCGTTATCAAAATCAAGAAAGATTGCAATGGAAATCGAAGAGCTCAAGAAACAGTCGAAAGTCTTTAGAACTCGTTTCCAAATGCTCATCGAAGCTCAGCTTGATCTTCTGAAAAATGATGATTGGGATCATTTGCTGGAATATGAAGTTGACGCTGTCTTTGACGAAAAAGAATAAGCGGATCATCTTGACATGATGTGCTCATGTTGCATATAATACCATCATAAATTAACAAGAGATAAACGTTTGAAAGGGACACTCGCAGTTGTCACATGCGTAATTAAGCGAATCAGGGACGGTGGAAGCCTGACATTACGGGACGCTGCAATGAGATCACCCCTTTAGTTCCTTTTCTGAAATGAATGAGTAAGAAAAGGCGTCAGATCACGTTACGATTTTAGAGTGGATAAGCGGCAATTTCAAAGCGCTTGTCTAAAAGGGTGGTACCGCGAGACAAGCCTTCTCGTCCCTTATGGGATGAGAGGGCTTTTTTTATTGTTTTTTAATACGAATTTGCATGTGGAGGAATAGGTATGAACTACAAAGACACCTTATTAATGCCAAAAACAGAATTCCCGATGAGAGGGAACTTGCCGAACAAAGAGCCTGAAATCCAAGAGGAGTGGGCAGAAAAAGACATCTATCAAATGGTTTTAGAGCGGACAAAAGGACGCCCGACCTTTATTTTGCATGATGGACCTCCATATGCGAATGGTGACATTCATATGGGGCACGCACTCAATAAAATCCTCAAAGATTTTATTGTCCGTTTTAAATCAATGAATGGATTCCATGCACCGTACGTACCGGGCTGGGATACACATGGCTTACCGATTGAAACAGCCCTTACGAAAAATAAAAAAGTCAAACGCAAAGAAATGTCGACAGCAGAATTCCGTAAACTATGTGAGGAGTATGCTTGGAAACAAATCGAAGGTCAGCGCAATCAGTTTAAACGTTTGGGCGTAAGAGCAGACTGGGACAATCCATATGTGACATTGAAGCCTGAATACGAAGCGCAGCAAATTCTTGTCTTTGGTGAAATGGCGAAAAGAGGCTATATTTACAAAGGTCTTAAGCCTGTTAACTGGTCTCCATCAAGTGAATCAGCACTTGCTGAAGCAGAAATTGAATACAAGGACAAACGTTCACCATCGATTTACGTATCATTTAAAGTGAAAGATGGCAAAGGCGTACTTGAAAACGGCGAGCAGTTCATCATCTGGACAACAACACCTTGGACACTTCCTGCAAACCTTGGCATTTGTGTACATCCAAACCTAGAGTACAGTGTGCTTCAAGTGGGTGCTGAGCGATATGTCATCGCATCTGAACTAGTTGAACAAGTGGCAAAAACACTTGGCTTTGAAGAGTACGAAGTTGTGAAAACCTTAAAAGGTAAAGAATTAGATAAGGTCGTTGCAGCACATCCAATTTACGATAGAGATTCTCTTGTGATGCTTGGTGATCACGTCACAACAGATGCAGGAACAGGCTGTGTTCACACAGCGCCAGGTCACGGGGAAGATGACTTTATCGTAAGTATGAAGTACGGTCTTGATGTGCTATGTCCAGTAGATGAAAAAGGTGTGATGACAGAAGAAGCACCTGGTTTTGAAGGACTATTCTACGAGGATGCCAATAAAGCCATCACAGAACAGCTTGAAGCAAAAGGCGCATTGAAAAAACTCGACTTCATCACGCACTCCTATCCGCATGACTGGAGAACGAAAAAACCAACAATTTATCGTGCAACTGCTCAGTGGTTTGCTTCCATTAAAGATTTCAGAGAAGCACTATTAGATAATATTAAAGAAACGAAATGGGTTCCAGCTTGGGGCGAAACGCGCCTGTTCAATATGGTGCGTGACAGAGGTGACTGGTGCATTTCAAGACAGCGTGTATGGGGCGTTCCAATCCCAGTCTTCTATGCTGAAAATGGTGAGCCAATCATCACAGATGAAACGATTCAGCACGTTTCTCAATTATTTAGAGAACATGGCTCGAATATTTGGTTTGAAAAAGAAGCAAAAGAATTATTGCCTGAAGGCTTTACACATCCAGGCAGCCCGAATGGTGAATTTACAAAAGAGCAAGATATCATGGATGTATGGTTTGATTCTGGTTCTTCTCACCAAGCGGTATTAGAAGAACGAGATGACCTGGTTCGTCCGGCAGACCTTTACCTTGAAGGTTCTGATCAATATCGCGGCTGGTTTAACTCATCTTTATCTACAGCAGTTGCAGTCACTGGAAAAGCGCCATATAAAGGTGTTCTCAGCCATGGCTTTACGCTTGATAAAGAAGGACGCAAGATGAGTAAATCATTAGGCAATACGATTGATCCGACGAAGGTGGCGAAGCAGCTTGGTGCGGAGATTCTAAGACTTTGGGTATCTTCTGTCAACTATCAAGCCGATCATCCTGTGTCTGATGACATTTTAAAACAAGTCGCAGAAGTTTATCGTAAAATCCGTAACACCTTCCGCTTCTTGCATGGTAACCTGTTTGACTTTGATCCAGCAGTCAATGCAGTACCCGTCGAAGAGCTTCGCGAAGTGGATCAATATATCTTAATCAAATTAAACAAATTGATTAATAAAGTGAAAAAAGCTTATGATGATTACGAATTTGCGGTTGTCTATCATGCCATCCACAACTTCTGTACGATTGAGCTTAGCTCTTTCTATCTCGATTTTGCAAAAGATGTGGTATACATTGAGCATGCGGATCATCCAGACCGCCGCAGCATGCAAACGGTCTTCTATGAAACATTAATGGCGTTAGTGAAGCTGACAGCACCAATTCTTCCGCATACAGCAGATGAACTATGGAGCCACTTAAGCTTTGTTGAAGAGCCAAGTGTTCAGTTAACAGATATGCCAGAAGGTGTGGCTGTTCCTCAAGCAGAAGCGACAGAAGTGAAGTTTGACCGCTTTATGGAAGTACGTGACGATGTGCTAAAAGCGCTGGAAATTGCGCGTAATGAGAAAGTCATCGGACGTTCACTTGAAGCAAGTGTGACCCTTTATGCAACAGAGGAAGTGAAAAACCTTCTTGCATCCATTAAAGAAGATGTGAAACAGCTCTTTATCATTTCTGAATTAACAGTAGAAGATGAGAAGCATGCAGACGCATCAGCGCCTGAATACACATCAGGACGAATTGTCGTTCAAAAAGCAGAAGGAGAACTGTGCGAACGTTCCCGCATTATTTCAAAAGATGTTGGCGCAAATCCAAAATACCCAACATTGTCGCTTAAAAATGCTGAAATCGTGGAGAAATATTACCAGAATTAACAGCGCGATATCACCAACTAGCGCCCCGCATAAAGCGGGGCGTTTTTGATATAGAGAAAATGACAGCGTTTAGAACGAAAGGAAAAATCTTATGGCTTTAAAGTGAACAGGCGGGGCAACAATATGATTATCACGACAGGGCAGGAGTTGAAACAGCGACATGAATGGCGATCTAGAGACGATTTACATGGAACTCCTTCAAATGAGAGAAGAACTGCAATCGAAACTGTTTGAATATGCATCATTGCGTTCACCCGCTGAACATGTCACTTTCGATCAAGCAAAAACGACCACGCTTCTTTATCACATCAAAGAAGAACTGCAAGATGTTTCGCTCGCGATTGCAAAAATTGAACAAGGAACTTATGGCATATGTGAGGCGACAGGGCTTACAATGCCCATTGAACAAATGAGTATTCTTCCGACAGCTCGTACGACTGACGACTTTTTATATCATAAGCAATATGAGAAAAAAGCATTCACCCCTTATCCTTATGAATCAAACGATTCTCATTTTGAAGCCTTCCACATGTAGGGAGGTTTTTGTCTGTCAACTAAAGTTTCTTTACTCCTTCCTGTTTTCTTGATAAAATGCTTAAAGACCAAAGTATGAAGATGGAGGAACGTGTGTGTTCTATTACATAATCGCATTCGTGATAATTTGTTTAGATCAATTAACAAAATGGCTCATTGTCAAACATATGATGCTCGGTGATTCTATTCCTGTGATTGATGGCTTCTTTTACATCACATCCCACCGAAATTCAGGAGCCGCATGGGGGATTCTCCAAGGACAAATGTGGTTTTTCTATGTGATCACACTCGTTGTTATTGCAGGAATTGTTTATTATTTGCAAAAACATGGACAAAAGGACAAGCTACTTGGCGTAGCGCTTGCCTTAATGCTTGGCGGAGCGATTGGAAACTTTATTGACCGTATTTTCCGTCAAGAAGTGGTTGATTTTGCTCATTTCGTATTTGGGGATTATCATTATCCAATCTTTAATATCGCAGATTCCTCTCTATGTGTGGGGGTTATTCTGCTCTTTATTCAAATGCTGTTAGATGGAAAGAAAAATAAGGAGTCAACTACATGAATCAAGTAAACATTGCCGTTTCAGAAGAACAAACGAGTGAACGGCTTGATAAATTTTTAAGCACAACTGAACCAGAATGGTCAAGAACCCAAGTCCAGCAGTGGGTGAAAGATGGGCTCATCGAAGTAAATGGAAAACAAGTGAAGGCCAATTATAAAGTACAAGCTGGAGATCAAATCAAAGTAGAGATTCCAGATCCAGAAGCACTAGATGTAGAAGCGGAATCAATGGATCTTGATATTTATTATGAGGATGAAGATGTACTAGTGGTCAATAAACCAAGAGGAATGGTCGTTCATCCAGCACCAGGACATGTGACAGGTACTCTTGTCAATGGCCTCATGGCTCATTGCAATGATTTGTCAGGCATTAATGGTGTGATGAGACCAGGAATTGTCCACCGGATTGATAAAGATACGTCAGGGCTTTTAATGGTCGCAAAAAATGATATGGCGCATGAATCACTCGTCAATCAGCTGGTGGCGAAAACGGTCACTAGAAAATACACAGCCGTTGTTCATGGCATCATTCAGCATGATACTGGAACGATTGATGCACCAATTGGTCGAGACAAAAAAGATCGCCAAAGCATGACGGTCACAAAAGAAAATGCAAAGCAGGCAGTCACTCATTTTGATGTGATGGAGCGCTTTAAAGACTTTACCGTTGTAGAATGCCGCCTTGAAACGGGAAGAACTCACCAAATTCGTGTTCATATGAAATACATTGGCTATCCGCTTGCAGGAGATCCAAAATATGGCCCGAGAAAAACCGTTGATTTCAATGGACAACTGCTGCATGCAGGCGTGTTAGGATTTGATCACCCTAGAACAGGAGAATATATGGAGTTTACAGCTCCAATTCCAGCTGATATGCGGGGCTTTATCGATTCATTAAGAAATAACGATTGACAGGCCGTTCTTTTTTTGAAATAATAAACGAAGAAATTGAGATTCTTTAAAACAGTCCAGAGAGGCTGAGAAGGATAACGGATCAATTTGTGCACGAGTATGCACAAATGAGCGCCCCTCTCTGCCCTTTGCAGAAGGGGCTTTTTATTTGTCAAAAAGAGGTGTAAAAGATGGAACAAAAAGCAGTCATTCTTGATGAACAAGCGATAAGACGAGCGCTTACCCGTATTGCACATGAAATGATTGAGCGCAACAAAGGGATGAAGGATGTCATCCTGGCCGGGATCAAGACAAGAGGTATTCATCTTGCAAAGCGCCTTGCAGAGCGCATCGAGCAAATTGAAGGAAACCCAGTGACGGTGGGTGAACTGGATATTACGCTATACCGTGATGACCTGACAAAAAAGACAGAGAATCAAGACCCGCTTGTCAAGGGTGCAGACATTCCAGCTGACATTAATGACAAAACACTGATTGTCGTGGATGATGTGCTGTTCACAGGCAGAACGGTGAGAGCGGCTATGGATGCGCTTGTGGATGTAGGAAGACCATCTTCCATTCAGCTAGCTGTTCTAGTCGACCGGGGACACCGGGAGCTGCCGATTCGAGCGGATTATATCGGGAAAAACATCCCGACATCAAAAGCAGAGACAGTCATGGTTCAGCTCAATGAAGTAGATCAAAACGACCTTGTCGCTATATATGAAAAATAACCTTTTTAAATGCATTCCAGAGAGTTTGCAAAGAGGGCAATAACAGAGACACCGAGCACACGGCTAAAGTGACGTGTACGGTTTTTCTAGGCCTCTTTGCGCATACTCGCAAAGAGGCTTTTTTAATGAAAAAGGACACATCTAGGAGGAAAATCATGAGTCAGCAAAAAGCCAATTTAGGCATTCGAGATATCCCAAAACCGTTCACATGGCTGTCACTCAGCCTGCAGCACTTGTTTGCCATGTTTGGTGCAACCATTCTTGTACCAAAGATCATTGATATGAGCCCAGCCGTTGCGCTCATCTCAAGCGGGGTTGGAACCATTGTGTACTTAATCATCACAAGAGGGCAGATTCCGGCGTATCTTGGATCGTCCTTTGCCTTTATCGCCCCTATCTTGAATGTAAAAGCCACCGGCGGCCCTGGAGCAGCAATGGTAGGTGCCTTTATGGCGGGTGTGGCATATGCACTCATCGCATTATTTATCAAATGGCTCGGCACAGGCTGGCTAATGAAGCTTCTGCCGCCTGTCGTTGTAGGACCCGTTATTATGGTCATCGGACTCGGACTCGCTGGAACAGCTGTTAACATGGCGATGTACGTCGATCCAAATGCAAAGGAGCTTGTTTACAGCCTGAAGCACTTAATGGTTGCAGGCTTCACGCTCGCTGTCACCATTATTAGTATGATCTTCCTAAGAGGATTCCTTAGCTTGATTCCAGTCTTAATCGGCATTATTAGCGGCTACCTCTTTGCCTTAACACAAGGCATTGTGAACTTTCAGCCGGTCATTGATGCAAAATGGTTTGCTGTACCAGACTTTGTTGTGCCATTTGTCGACTATACACCTGCTGTGACTTTAAGCATTCTCACAGTGATGGTGCCGGTTGCCTTTGTGACCATGTCTGAGCATATCGGCCATCAAGTCGTGTTAAGCAAGGTTGTCGGGCAGGATTTTATTAAAAAACCAGGTCTTCATCGCTCCATTTTAGGAGACAGTGCAGCAACGATCTTTGCATCACTCATTGGCGGACCTCCAACAACGACTTATGGAGAAAACATTGGCGTCCTTGCCATCACAAGAGTGTTCAGTATCTTCGTCATCGGCGGAGCAGCGGTGTTTGCGATCTGCTTCGGCTTTGTTGGGAAAATTTCTGCATTAATCAGTACAGTACCATCCGCGGTTATGGGGGGCGTTTCGTTCCTGCTCTTTGGAATCATAGCCTCAAGCGGACTGCGAATCCTGATTGATCATAAAGTGAACTTTGAAGAAAAGCGCAATCTCATTATCGCATCAGTCATCTTAGTCATTGGAATTGGCGGAGCATTCATTGAGGTGAAACAAATCAATCTGACGCTGTCAGGAATGGCACTCGCTGCAATTACTGGCGTCCTGTTAAATATGATTCTGCCGCATCAGAAGGCAGAAGATGATGAGTCAAATGAATCGAATACCGAAAACCTTTTAAAAGAAGTCCAGTGAGGCTGACAAGGGTTCTAAACGGAGCAGAACGTGCGAAAGCACCCCTGCTTCTTTTGGAGAACCCTAAGCTGCCGAGGCTTAGGGTTTTTTTGAACCTGAAAGTGATGAAAAACTAGAGGGGGCAGAAAAAATGAATGATTTATCGACAATGAGCAGCTTGTCAAAGGAAGAAATTTTACAGCTGATTGAAGAAGCATGTGCATTGAAAAAAGGGAAACAGGAACATGGTTTAGCAGGTGAATTTGTAGCGAACCTCTTCTTTGAACCAAGTACAAGAACGCGTTTTAGCTTTGAGGTGGCAGAGAAGAAACTTGGAATGAATGTGCTGAACCTAGACGCAGCAAGTACCTCTGTTCAAAAGGGAGAGACCCTTTACGATACAGTGAAAACACTTGAATCCATCGGAGTCAAGGCATGTGTCATCAGAGACAGTACCGACGAATATTACAAAGAGCTGATTGGGAAGGTCGGGATTCCAATCATTAATGCGGGAGATGGCTGCGGACAGCACCCTACACAATCATTGCTGGATTTGATGACGATCTTCGAAGAGTTTGGCGGTTTTGAAGGCTTAACGATCTCGATTCATGGTGATATCAAACATAGCAGGGTGGCAAGGTCCAATGCTGAAGTCCTCGCAAGACTAGGAGCGACAGTGCTCTTTTCAGGACCAGCTTCCTTCCAAGATGAACAAAATCCTCATGGAATGTATGTCGAAGTGGACGAAGCCATGAAGCGGTCTGACGTGGTGATGCTGCTGAGAATTCAGCATGAAAGACACTCAGAAAAGATGGGCAATGAGGGTTACTTATCGACTTATGGATTAACAGTAGACAGGGCAAGCAAAATGAAAGAAAGAGCGATTATTATGCATCCAGCACCAGTAAATAGAGGTGTTGAAATAGATGATTCATTAGTAGAGTCAAAACAGTCAAGGATTTTTAAACAAATGGAAAATGGTGTGTATATCCGAATGGCTGTGTTAAAAAGGGCTTTTCAAAATAGCAGACTACATCAAAAAGGGAGAGATTCTGTCTATGTCATATCTCATTAAAAACGGTTTTATCTTATCAAGCACAGGGGAAAGAGTGCAGCAGGATATTAGGGTAGAAGGAAAAGTGATTCAAGCAATGGGTCACTTAGAAAGAGAAGACGGAGAAGAAGTCATTGATGCAGCAGGGCTATTTGTATCACCAGGTTTGATTGATCTGCATGTGCATTTAAGAGAGCCAGGCGGCGAGAAAAAAGAAACCATTGAAACAGGTTCTAAGGCAGCAGCAAGAGGCGGGTATACGACCATTGCAGCGATGCCAAATACACGGCCAGTTCCAGATACAAAAGAACAAATGGAATGGCTGATGAATCGAATCAAAGAGACCTCATCTGTAAGAGTACTGCCATACGCTTCCATCACGACGAGACAAATTGGCGAAGAGATGACGGACTTTGCAGCGTTAAAAGAAGCGGGCGCTTTTGCCTTTACGGATGACGGTGTTGGTATTCAAACAGCAGGCATGATGTACGAAGCAATGAAAAAGGCAGCAAGCCTTGATCAAGCCATAGTGGCGCACTGTGAAGATAACTCACTCATTTATGGAGGATGCGTTCATGAAGGAGACTTTTCAAAAGCAAATGGGTTAAACGGGATACCGTCAATTTGTGAATCGGTGCATATTGCAAGAGATGTCCTCTTAGCAGAAGCAGCGAATTGTCATTATCATGTATGCCATATCAGCACAAAGGAATCAGTCCGAGTGGTACGCGATGCAAAAACAGCAGGCATTCGTGTGACAGCTGAGGTCTCGCCACATCACCTGCTCTTATGTGATGCAGACATTCCAGGTCTTGACACAAACTATAAAATGAATCCGCCGCTCAGAGGAGCAGAAGATCGCGAGGCACTGATCGAGGGGCTTTTAGATGGCACGATTGATTTTATCGCCACAGACCATGCACCGCATACAGAAGAAGAAAAGAACGAAACGATGCAGAGGGCACCTTTTGGGATTGTTGGACTTGAAACAGCGTTCCCGCTTCTGTACACACGTTTTGTGAAAACAGGGGAATGGACATTAAAAGAACTTGTTGATTATATGACCATCAAACCAGCAGAAGCCTTTGCTCTTCCATACGGAAAGCTGGAAGAAGGTCAAATCGCTGATATCACACTGATTGATTTAAACAAAGAAATGGCAATTGACAAAAAAAGCTTCTTATCTAAAGGACAAAATACACCGTTTGACAAATTGACTGTATCAGGATGGCCGGTCATGACACTTGCATCTGGGAAAGTCGTTTATGAAGAGGGGAGACTAGTAAAATGAAGAGACGCTTAGTGCTAGAAAACGGAACAGTATTCGAAGGAACAGGCTTTGGCAGCTTAGAACCGTCAGTCGGAGAAGTCGTCTTTAACACAGGGATGACAGGCTATCAAGAGATTTTGTCTGACCCGTCGTACTGCGGACAAATTGTCACACTCACTTACCCGCTGATCGGCAACTATGGCATTAACCGTGATGATTTTGAATCGATCACACCGTTTGTGAAAGGGCTGATCGTGAAAGAGCTTTGTGAAAAGCCTTCAAACTGGCGCTCTTCATACTCACTTGATGAGTATTTAAAAATGAAAAATATCCCAGGTCTTAGCGGTATTGATACACGCAAGCTCACGCGCATGATTCGAAGTGCAGGTACATTAAGAGGAGCTTTTGCAGGACCGGATGAACAAGTAGAAGACGTTGTAAGCCGCCTTCAAACGATGCAGCTACCAACAGATCAAGTAAGCCAAGTATCTGTGAAAAATGCGTATCCAAGCCCAGGAAGAGGAAAAAGAATTGTGCTTGTCGATTTCGGCATGAAGCACGGCATTTTGCGCGAGCTCAATAAGCGAGACTGTGATGTCATTGTGGTGCCATACAATATCACGGCAGATGAAGTATTACAGTTAAAACCAGACGGCATCATGCTTTCAAACGGACCTGGGGATCCAGTCGATGTGCCAGAAGCGGTTGAAATGATTCAGCAGCTGATTGGAAAGGTACCACTCTTTGGTATCTGCCTGGGACACCAGTTATTCGCGCTTGCGTGCGGCGCAAGTACAGAAAAAATGAAATTTGGGCATAGAGGATCCAATCATCCAGTCAAAGAACTAGCAACTGGCAAGGTAACCTTGACGTCTCAAAATCATGGCTACACGGTTAGCGCCATTAATGAAGACGTGCTTGAAGTCACACATATTGCGCTAAATGACAATACCATTGAAGGATTAAAACATAAAGAAGCACCAGCATTCACTGTCCAGTATCACCCAGAAGCATCACCGGGTCCAGAAGATGCGAACTACTTATTTGACGAGTTCATGGACATGATTCATACAACTGAGAAAGAAGGGGAAGAAGTATGCCAAAACGCGTAGATATCAAAAAGATTTTAGTGATCGGTTCAGGTCCAATCATCATCGGGCAGGCAGCGGAGTTTGACTATGCAGGCACACAGGCTTGCTTAGCGCTAAAAGAAGAGGGCTATGAAGTCGTTCTTGTGAACTCTAACCCTGCGACGATCATGACAGATACAGAAATGGCCGATAAGGTATACATCGAACCACTGACACCAGAATTTTTAACACGAATCATTCGAAAAGAACGTCCTGATGCGATTCTGCCAACACTTGGCGGACAAACTGGATTGAACCTTGCTGTTGAGTTATCAGATCTTGGTGTACTCGCTGAATGCGGTGTTGAAGTACTAGGCACCAAGCTGTCAGCTATTCAAAAAGCAGAGGACAGAGATTTATTCCGTAATCTAATGAATGAATTAAATGAACCTGTACCAGAAAGTGAAATCATCCATAACCTTGAAGAAGCGATGGCATTCACAGATCAAATCGGTTTCCCGGTCATTGTTAGACCAGCCTATACACTAGGCGGAACAGGCGGCGGAATTTGTACAAATGAGCAAGAATTAAAAGAAATCGTCGAGAATGGACTGAAGTTAAGTCCGGTGACACAATGTTTGCTTGAAAAAAGTATCGCAGGCTTTAAAGAAATTGAATATGAGGTCATGCGTGACAGCGGAGATCATGCCATTGTGGTTTGTAACATGGAAAACTTTGATCCTGTCGGCATCCACACAGGTGACAGTATCGTTGTGGCACCAAGTCAAACGCTAAGTGATCGTGAATATCAGCTGCTTCGTAATGTGTCACTCAAGCTGATCCGTGCACTTGGCATTGAAGGCGGATGTAACGTACAGCTGGCGATTGATCCAGACAGCTTCCAATACTATATTATCGAAGTAAACCCGCGCGTGAGCCGTTCTTCTGCTCTTGCGTCTAAAGCAACAGGATATCCAATTGCAAAACTTGCAGCGAAAATCGCAGTCGGCCTAACGCTTGATGAAATGATGAACCCAGTCACAGGTAAAACATATGCAGCGTTCGAACCAGCACTCGACTATATCGTTTCCAAAATCCCGCGCTGGCCGTTCGATAAATTTGAATCTGCCAACAGACGACTTGGAACACAAATGAAAGCAACGGGTGAGGTCATGGCGATCGGCCGCACATTAGAAGAGTCTCTTTTAAAGGCTGTTCGTTCACTTGAAGCGGATGTGCATCACATTGAATTAAAAGACGAAGCGGACATTACGAACGAAGTGCTCGAAAAGCGGATTATCAAAGCAGGAGATGAACGTCTGTTTTATATCGCTGAGGCACTAAGAAGAGGCTATACCGTCGAACAGATTCATGAATTCTCGAAAATTGATTATTTCTTCCTTCATAAACTGGAAGGCATCATCACATTTGAAAAGACACTAAAAGAAAATAAAGGCAATGTAGACGTTTTAAAAGAAGCGAAAGAAAAAGGTTTCTCAGATATTTATATTAGCCGCGAATGGAATATGAACGAGGCAGATGTCTACAACCTAAGAACAGAAGCAGGCATCGTTCCTGTGTATAAGATGGTGGACACATGTGCGGCAGAATTTGAATCAGAAACACCGTATTTCTACAGCACATATGAAGATGAAAATGAATCCGAACGAACAGATAAGAAAAGTGTCATCGTGCTAGGCTCAGGTCCAATCAGAATCGGACAAGGGGTTGAATTTGATTATGCGACCGTTCATTCAGTGTGGGCAATCAAACAAGCAGGCTATGAAGCCATTATTATTAACAACAACCCTGAAACCGTCTCAACAGACTTTAGTATTTCAGATAAGCTTTACTTTGAACCACTCACTGTAGAAGATGTGATGCACATCATCGACCTTGAACAACCAGAAGGTGTCGTCGTTCAGTTTGGCGGACAAACAGCGATTAACTTAGCAGATGAATTATCAAATAGAGGGGTTAAGATACTTGGAACATCGCTTGAAGACCTTGATCGCGCGGAAAACCGTGACAAGTTTGAACAAACATTAGAAACTCTCGGCGTGCCGCAGCCAAAAGGTAAGACAGCAACGTCTGTGCAAGAGGCAGTAGCGATTGCGAATCAAATCGGTTACCCCGTGCTTGTCCGTCCTTCCTATGTATTAGGCGGCCGTGCAATGGAAATTGTGTATCAAGAAGCTGAGCTCCTTCACTACATGGAGAATGCAGTGAAAGTCAATCCGCAGCACCCAGTGCTCATTGACAAGTATTTGACAGGAAAAGAAATTGAAGTAGATGCTGTGTCTGACGGAGAAACGGTTGTCATACCAGGCATTATGGAACACATTGAAAGAGCCGGAGTTCACTCTGGAGACTCCATTGCGGTCTACCCGCCGCAAACTTTGTCAGAGGACATCAAAGCGAAGATCGCAGAATACACGATTAAACTCGCAAAAGGCCTTAACATCATTGGGCTTTTGAACATTCAATTTGTTCTATCAAAAGGAGAAGTGTACGTACTTGAAGTGAATCCGCGCTCAAGCCGGACTGTCCCATTCTTAAGTAAAATTACAGGCATTCCAATGGCGAACTTAGCTACAAAGGTTATTTTAGGAGAAAAACTGAAAAACTATGGCTACCAAGAAGGGCTTCATGTTGAGCAAGAAGGCGTATATGTGAAAGTTCCAGTCTTCTCTTTTGCAAAACTAAGAAGAGTAGATATTACACTAGGGCCTGAAATGAAATCAACAGGTGAAGTCATGGGGAAAGATGTCACAATCGAAAAAGCCCTCTACAAAGGGTTGATTGCATCAGGCATTCAAATTCCAAAAGACGGAACGGTGCTCCTGACAGTGGCTGATAAGGATAAAGAAGAAGGACTTGAGATTGCAAGAAGATTCCATTCCATCGGCTATCATATTTTAGCAACAGAAGGAACAGCGAATTACTTAAAACAAGCCTCTATTCCATCAAGTGTTGTCGGCAAAATAGGAGAAGAAGGAAAGAATCTGCTGGATGTCATTCGAAATGGTGAAGCCCAATTTGTCATCAACACCTTAACAAAAGGAAAACAGCCGGCAAGAGACGGCTTTAGAATTAGACGTGAATCTGTTGAAAATGGTGTCGCTTGCTTAACGTCACTAGATACAGCGGAAGCGATTTTAAGAGTGCTAGAGAGCATGACATTTAGAGCAGATGAAATGCCAGAAGTGAAAACGAATGCTGAGGTGACAGTAACGATATGAAAAAAGCATACTTGACGGTCGTCTCAAACCGAGAGATCGCTGATCATATTTACGAAATGACATTAAAAGGTGATCTTGTTGAATCCTTTCAAACAGCTGGACAGTTTCTTCATATAAAGGTCAGTGAATCCATGACACCGCTGCTGAGAAGACCGATCAGTATTGCCAACATTCATGCCGAAAAGCAAGAAGCAACCATCATTTACCGCGCAGAGGGAGAGGGCACAAAGCTCCTTTCCCAAAAGCGGGCGGGAGAGTCAGTCGATGTGTTAGGACCGCTTGGAAACGGCTATGACCCTTCAGTCGTTCAGGCCGGACAGACCGCATTATTAGTCGGTGGAGGAATCGGTGTGCCTCCGCTATATGAACTGTCTAAGCGGTTAACGAAAAAAGGCGTCATCGTAAAACATGTTCTCGGTTTTCAATCGAAAAAGGATGTATTTTATGAGGAGAAGTTTCAAGCGCTCGGAGATACATTTATCGCAACCGTTGATGGAACATATGGCTCGAAAGGTTTCGTGACAAATGTCATTGAAGAGAATGAGCTGGACTTTGATGTCTTGCTTTCCTGTGGACCGACACCTATGTTAAAAGCACTAAAAGACTCTTATCCCGATAAGCCTGTCTATATTTCAATGGAAGAACGAATGGGCTGCGGAATCGGTGCATGCTTTGCTTGTGTCTGTCATACCGATCAGCACGAGAAACCGTACGTTAAAGTTTGTCTGGATGGACCTGTTTTTAAAGCGGAGGAGGTGGCGCTATCATGCTAAACATCGAATTACCCGGCTTATCTTTAAAAAATCCAATCATTCCTGCATCAGGCTGTTTTGGATTTGGAAAAGAATTCGCATCATTATATGACCTTTCCTTGCTGGGCGGCATCATGATTAAAGCCACGACCCTTGAAACGAGATTTGGCAACCCGACACCTAGGGTAGCTGAGACAGGAGCCGGTATGCTGAATGCGATTGGTCTACAAAATCCAGGTCTAAAAGGCGTGCTTGAACATGAATTACCTTGGCTTGAGCAGTTCGATACCCCTATTATTGCCAATGTTGCTGGATCACAAGTTGATGATTATGTTGAAGTAGCAAAGCAAATTAGTCAAGCAAGCAATGTTCACGCCCTTGAACTGAATATCTCGTGTCCGAATGTGAAAACAGGCGGAATTGCCTTTGGGACCGATCCAGAAATGGCGGCTACATTGACAAAAGCCGTTAAGGAAGTTTCCTCCGTTCCTGTTTATGTGAAGCTGTCACCTAATGTAGCCAATATCGTTGAGATTGCTAAAGCGATTGAATCGGCTGGAGCGGATGGACTCACCATGATCAATACTTTGATTGGGATGCGTTTAGATTTAAAAACAGGCAAACCCATTCTTGCCAATAAAACAGGCGGATTATCAGGTCCTGCCGTAAAACCTGTTGCCATCCGAATGGTGCATGAGGTCAGTCAAGCCGTTACTATTCCGATTATTGGGATGGGCGGGGTGCAAAGCGCTGAAGATGTACTTGAATTTTTACTAGCTGGCGCAAGTGCGGTAGCTGTTGGGACAGCCAATTTTGTGAACCCATTTATTTGCCCGGAAATCATTGATGAACTGCCGAATGTGTTAGCGGCTTATGGGTATTCATCTGTAGAGGAATGCATCGGAAGGAGCTGGAAACATGAAGCACTTGCCCATCATCGCGCTTGATTTTCCATCAGGACAGGAGGCGCACGCCTTTATAGATCGTTTTGAAGGCACTCCATTATTCGTAAAGGTTGGCATGGAGCTGTTTTACCAAGAAGGTCCTGCCATTATTGACGCACTGAAAGAAAAAAATTGCCGTATTTTCCTTGATCTGAAGCTTCATGACATTCCAACAACCGTGCAAAAAGCGATGAACCGGCTTGCTGCACTTGGTGTTGATTTGGTGAATGTGCATGCAGCCGGCGGGAAAAGAATGATGCAGGCGGCCATAGAGGGGCTTGAAAGCGGAACCCCTGCCGGGCAAAATCGCCCGGGCATCATTGCAGTGACCCAGCTGACAAGCACGTCAGAAGATATGATGAAAAAAGAATTACTAATTGACCGCCCATTGCAAGAGGCTGTGCTTCATTATGGACAATTGGCATATGAAAGTGGACTTGATGGTGTGGTGTGCTCTGTTCATGAATCAAAACAGCTTCATGAACAAATCTCTCCCTCCTTTCTCACTGTCACACCAGGAATTCGCTTACCAAATGATCAAACGGATGACCAAAAGCGTGTGGCGACACCTGCCTTTGCCAAAGAGCAGGGTGTTTCACAGATTGTTGTGGGAAGATCGATCACAAAAGCCACAAACCCAGTGGAAGCTTATCAACAAATTTTGAAAGAGTGGGAGTGACTGCCGGATGAAAACGAAAATCGCGAAGCATTTATTACAAATCAAAGCTGTCTCTTTAAAACCAGACGAACCATTTACATGGGCGAGCGGTATCAAATCACCGATTTACTGTGACAATCGCCTCACCTTGTCTTATCCTGAGGTCAGAGGGGACATTGCGGAAGGTTTAAAAGACTTGATTCTCACTCATTTTGAAGGAGCGGAAGTTGTCGCAGGTACAGCTACAGCTGGCATTCCTCATGCGGCATTAGCAGCTGATCGTCTGAACGTACCGATGTGTTATGTAAGAAGTAAACCAAAAGCACACGGAAAAGGAAATCAAATTGAAGGAGCCGTATCACCTGGACAAAAGGTGGTTGTCGTAGAAGACCTCATCTCAACTGGAGGCAGCGTTCTTGAAGTTGTTGCTGCTCTTGAAGAAGAAGGCTGTGACGTACTCGGAGTTGTTGCGATCTTCACTTATGGACTGCCAAAAGCAGCTGCGGCTTTTCAAGAGAAAAACATTCCCTATGTCACGCTGACAGACTATGACACACTGACAGAAGTGGCACTTGAGCTAAAAGCAATCGAGCCTTCTGCTATGAATAAACTAAAACGCTGGAGACAGGATCCTTCGTCTGAATCTTGGATGGAAGAAACGGTCTAAAAAGCTTGTTTTGTTTTAAAAAAAGCTGTGCTGCGCTGCACAGTTTTTTATTTGGTTAAAAATAGTAAAATAGACTCAAATTTAAATAAAAACTAATCCTATCAATAAAGTCGGGTTGACTTTTGTTTGAATTGTGTTAATATTTAATACAAATTAAAACTCTTATCCAGAGAGGTGGAGGGACTGGCCCGATGAAGCCCGGCAACCTGCGATTTGCAAGGTGCTACTTCCTGCAAAATGATTCTATTTTGAAAGATAAGGAAATCGTGAGCTTCCTCATCTTTCTTTCGGACTGAAAGAAAGTTTTTTTATTTTAACGGTGAGGAGGAAGAGGAGATGGAACTGAAACAAAACCAGGATGAGGACTTAGTGAAGCATATGCAAGAGCTGATTGGGGATATGAAATTCGGTTCAATTACGTTGATCGTTCAGGACGGTCAAGTGATTCAAGTGGAAAAAAATGAAAAAATCAGATTAAAGTAGTGCGGAGAATAGCAATAGAAGCAGTACTCCGGAAGGGGAGAAACAATGTTAACTTATGAAAATTGGCAAGAGCCGTCCATTACATTTCAAGAGGACGATTTGTATAAAGGGGCCCTATCTGTGCTGAAATGGGCGTACGGCCACTATGGTGATCAGCTCGTTTATGCATGCAGTTTTGGCATTGAGGGCATTGTCCTGATCGATCTTATTGCGAAAGTAAAAAAAGATGCAAGAATTGTCTTTTTAGATACAGGTCTGCATTTCAAGGAAACATACGACACCATTGATGCAGTTAGGGAAAGATATCCCGGGTTAGACATCGTGCTGAAAACACCTGAGCTGACGGTGGAAGAGCAGAATGAGCAGCATGGTGATAAATTATGGGAAACGAATCCTCAAAGCTGCTGCCATATGAGAAAGGTCATTCCGTTGCAAGAGGCACTATCTGGCTATCCGGCATGGCTGTCTGGTTTAAGAAGAGAGCAGTCGCCTAAACGAGCAGGTACGAACTTCTTAAATAAGGATGAAAAATTCCAATCAGTTAAAGTATGTCCGCTCATCCACTGGACGTGGAAGGACATATGGAGATATGCGTCTAGAGAGGATCTTACTTATAATCCGCTGCATGACCAAGGATATCCAAGCATCGGGTGTGCACCTTGTACACAGCCGGCATTTACTGCTGATGATTTGCGTTCTGGAAGATGGTCAGGGACAGCAAAGACTGAGTGCGGATTACATGAGTAAGGGAGTATAATGTATGGAAATCGCCGCAATTTTATTTAGCTTATTCTTTGCTTTAAATATTGGCGCAAGCGGAGCAGCCGCTTCGATGGGCATCGCATATGGATCAGGTGCGATCAAAAAGCCAATATATGCGCTCAGCGTTTGTGCAGTTGGAATATTAGCAGGTTCAGTGATTGGCGGCGGTGAGGTCGTCAAAACGATTAGCTCCGGGATTATGCCGGAATCTGTCATTTCACTTGAAATTGTGTGTATCATCATTGGCTCTGCCGCATTATCACTTTTCATAGCGAATCTCATGGCCATTCCTTTATCCACAAGTGAGGTCACAGTAGGTGCTGTGGTCGGTGTGGCAGCCGCATATAAAGTGCTGTATGTGAAATCGATCTTAGTCATTGTCTCTTTTTGGGTGATTATTCCGATTGTTGCCTTTGTTTTTACCTTTGCTGTTGTCAAAATCATCAGATTGTTCCCTAAACGGACATTATCCAAAAAAGGTACATTGATCTTATCTGTTGTTTTGATTATCAGTGGGTTTTTAGAAGCATTTTCAGCCGGCATGAACAATGTCGCCAATGCGGTCGGCCCGCTTGTCGCGTCAGGTGTTTTATCAGTCGGGCAAGGAACCCTTTACGGCGGAATCTTTGTGGCCATTGGGGCGCTGCTTCTAGGAAGAAGGGTACTAGAAACAAACGGAAAGAAAATTACACGCTATCAAACGGGTGAAGGCATTCTATTATCGAGCACCGGTGCAGGACTTGTCATCGTCAGCTCTATATTCGGACTCCCTGTTCCCCTTACTCAAATTACCTCCTCGTCCATTATTGGGCTTGGTATGGCAAAGGGTGGACCGAACATTTTTCATAAACATGTTGTGAAAAAAATGCTGAAGGTATGGGTTGTGTCACCTTTCTTATCACTTAGTCTATCTTATTTGTTGGTAAGCCTTTTCTTAAAAGGAGACTATTACTCTATCTTTATCATGATGAGTGTACTGCTTGCTTCACTAGGTGCACTGAGTCTTATGAAGGCAGTTAAAAATGAGAGCAGCTCGATTCATGAACAGGGCGGCGGGATTTAAATATAAATCCGACTATTAACATCTAATAAATATGAACATTGAGAGGAAGATGAACAAATGAGTTTAACACCACATGGTGGCGTATTAATTAATCGAGTAAATGAAGAATTTGATCTAAGCACAGCTGCGAAAGAAATTGAGCTGGATGCCATCTCTTTTGCAGACCTTGAACTCATCGCAATTGGCGGGTATAGTCCAATTGAAGGGTTTTTAACGAAAGCTGATTATGAAGCAGTTGTCAGCAGTATGCGACTAGCAAGTGGTGTCGTTTGGTCTCTTCCGATTACTCTGCCTGTCACAAAGGAACAAGCAGCGGAGATCAATCAAGGTGACATTGTTCGTTTATCGTATAATGGAACAGTATACGGGGTCATTGAGGTGGAAGATCAATACACACCTGATAAGGAAAAAGAAGCAGTGAATGTGTATAAAACAGATGACCGCAATCACCCAGGCGTGAAAAAATTATTTGAACGCGGTGACACGTATATTGGTGGTAAAATTACACTGACGAAACGCAGTGAAAAACCTTTCCCGCAATTTACGTATGAGCCAGAAGAAACAAGAAAACAGTTTAAAGAAAACGGCTGGAAAACCATTGTCGGTTTCCAAACGAGAAACCCAGTCCATCGTGCGCATGAATACATTCAAAAGACAGCACTGGAAACAGTGGATGGTCTATTTCTAAATCCACTTGTTGGTGAAACAAAATCTGATGATATTCCAGCAGATGTCAGAATGAAAAGCTATCAAGTGTTACTGAACGGTTATTACCCAAAAGACCGCGTCTTTTTAGGTGTTTTTCCTGCTGCCATGCGTTATGCTGGACCAAAGGAAGCGATTTTTCATGCGCTTGTGCGTAAAAATTATGGCTGTACACATTTTATTGTCGGCAGAGATCATGCGGGTGTTGGTGATTATTACGGCACATACGAAGCGCAGGAGCTATTTGAACAATTTACAAGCGAAGAAATTGGGATCACACCATTAAAATTTGAACACAGCTTTTACTGCAATACATGTGAAGCCATGGCAACACCAAAAACATGTCCACATGATAAAAGCGAACATGTCATTCTTTCAGGTACAAAGGTCAGAACGATGCTGAGAAATGGTGAATTACCACCGAGCACGTTCAGCCGAAAAGAAGTCATTGAAACATTAATCGAAGGATTAAAAACGACGGTATCTTAAAGGAGCATATGACATGAGCAACGAACATATCGTGTGGCATGATTCATCTATTACTAAAAAAGAATATCAACAGAAAAACAACCATACAAGCGGGATCATTTGGCTGACAGGTCTAAGCGGTTCAGGTAAATCGACGATCGCCAACGCAGCGGCTCGAGAGCTGTTTGAACAGGGGTACCAAGTGACAGTTCTTGACGGCGATAACGTACGCCATGGACTCAATAAAGACTTAGGCTTTTCAGATGACGACAGAAAAGAGAACATTCGGCGCATCGGTGAAGTGGCGAAATTATTTGTTGAGCAAGGAACGATTGTCATTACTGCTTTTATTTCACCATTTCAAGAAGACCGCCAAATCGTAAGACAGTTAGTCGAAGACGGAGAATTTCACGAAGTGTTTGTGAAATGTGATCTAAACGTGTGTGAAGAGCGTGATCCAAAGGGATTATATAAAAAAGCAAGAAACGGCGAAATTCCATTTTTCACGGGAATCGATTCACCATACGAAGAGCCAGCTGCGCCTGAGCTCGTTCTAGATACAGGTGAATTATCACGCGAGGAGTCAAAACAGCGCCTTGTTGATTATGTAAAGGAAAAAACGAAATAATCGCCTGATGGCAGGGGGAGAAAGCAAGATGGGGAAAGTATACATTGTTGGTGCCGGACCGGGTGACCCAGACTTAATTACGCTAAAGGCCCATAAGGCAATACAGCAGGCAGATGTCATTTTATATGATCGTCTTGTCAATCAAGAGATTCTTGCCCATGCCAAACCGGAGGCGGAGTTGATCTATTGCGGCAAACTGCCGAATCATCATACGATGAGACAGGAAGCGATTAATGAAGCGCTTGTTGCTTATGCGAAGGAAGGGAACATAGTCGTTCGTCTAAAAGGCGGTGATCCCTTTGTATTTGGCCGCGGCGGTGAAGAAATCGAATGCTTAGCTGAGCATGGTATTCCGTATGAAGTTGTCCCGGGGATTACTTCTGGTATTGCAGCGGCTGCTTATGCAGGCATTCCAGTCACGCACCGAGAATTCAGCTCAAATGTTGCGTTTGTGACAGGGCATTATCAAAAGGATGAACATTTTGAAGAAAAGTGGGAAGCGCTGGCGACGGGGATTGATACCCTTGTCATTTACATGGGCGTCAAAAATGTGGAAAGAGTCCAGCGGCTGCTTTTGAAAAATGGGCGGAACCCTGAAACCCCAGCTGCGTTTATTCACTGGGGAACGACCACGAGGCAAAAGACGACTTGCTGCACGGTGGCGACACTATCTGAAACGGTTGAAAAAGAAGGGATCGAGCATCCGAGTTTAATCGTAGTAGGAGATGTCGTTCACTTTCATCAAAAGTTGAACTGGTTTGAACCAGCACTGATTGAGAAATGAGAACAAAGGTGAAAAGACACGTGTGGACATCGTGTCTTTTCGTCTGAATAAAACTAGGGTTGCAAGGAGGAGTCAAATGAAACAAGCTGTCCTTTATGTTGGGCATGGAAGCAGGGTAAAAGAAGCACAGGATAAAGCCATTTCTTTTATGAAAAGCTGTATTCCGTTAGTGGAAGCAGATATACAAGAAATTTGTTTTTTAGAGTTGACGGACCCTTCAATCGAAGAAGGGTTTGAGACTTGCGTACAAAAAGGAGCAACCCACATTGCGATCGTCCCGCTCCTCCTTTTAACGGCCATGCATGCCAAATCAGATATTCCAGATGAGATTGTGAAAGTACAAAAACGTTTCCCACAAGTGAAAGTGACATATGGAAGACCTATAGGCGTGAACCAAGAAGTCACGAAAGCGGTTATCGCAAGGATTGAAGAAGCTGGATACAAGGGAGAGCGTGCAAAAATTCTCTTAATTGGCCGTGGAAGCTCTGATCCAGATGTAAAGCGGGATGTGTTTGGCATTGCAGATGATGTCCGAAGCATGCTGCCTTGTGCAGAGGTTTTTCCGTGTTTTATTACAGCGTGTGAACCGAATTATCGTGACGTCTTAGCACAGTTAACAGTAGATGACGATACGCCTGTCTATCTCGTGCCTTATCTTTTATTTACAGGCATTTTAATGAAAGAGATTGAGAATGAAGCGAATCAGGCGAGAGAGCGGCTGCGAGATGTCCGTGTCTGCCGGTATATTGGGTTTCATCCCCATGTAAAAGCAGCTTATATTGAACGCGTGCAGGAAACGATCTTAAACAAAGAGGATGCGTTTCGTTTTCAAGGAGAAAGCCATGCTTCCAGTTCATCTTGATCTAACCAATAAACACGTGCTAATTGCCGGCGGTGGAAGGATTGCGGCTAGAAGGACGAGTGCGCTATGCATGGAGCCATGCAGCATAACCATTGTGAGCCCTGACATTTGTGATGAAATGGCGAATCTTATTGAGACATATCAGCTGACTTGGAAGAAAAAGAAAGTTGATGCGGAAGATGTAAAGGATGCATTTTTGATTGTCGCTGCTACAGACGATCCTTCAGTAAACGAGTGGATGACGCAATCAGCGCTTCCTCATCAGCTCGTCAACTGTGTGAGCCAGTCAGAGCTTGGCAATGTGATTGTGCCAAAGGTTGTGAGGGCAGGAAAAGTGACAATCTCTGTATCTACGAGTGGTGCAAGCCCAGCCCGCACTAAACAGCTGGCTGCGGCCATTGAGACCTTGCTTGAACAAGAGGACGTAGATGCACTGGATGAGCTCTATATAGAAAGGAAAAAACGACAAAGAAAGAGCCGATAAAATCTCATCTAAAGATTTAATCGGCTCTTTTTTATTTTCTCAGCTTTAGGACAACATCCTCATCAGGCGTCACAAATAATGTTTGCTGCTGATCATACGTGACAAAGCCCGGTTTTGCTCCGTTTGGTTTTTTCACATGCCGGATTTTCGTATAATCGACAGGGACGGAGCTTGATTCTTTTGCCTTTGAGAAGTAGGCAGCAATTTGTGCTGCTTCAAGCAAGGTTTGTTCATCAGGCGCTTTGTGACGAATGACGACATGTGATCCAGGAATATCCTTTGTGTGCAGCCAAATGTCATCACGAGCTGCCGCCTTTGTGGTCAAATATTCGTTTTGCTTGTTGTTTTTTCCAACGAGAATCGGAACACCTTGAGAAGATTCATATGCTTCAAGCTGAATGGCCGATGGTTTTTTCTTTTTGGCATTGCGTTTTTGTTTGGGACGCAAATATTTTCCTTCCACCAGTTCTTCTCTTATTTCCTCTAAATCTTTTGGTGAGGCAGAGGACAGCTGCTGGATCAGCTCGTCAAAATATACAATTTCTTCATGTGTTCGCTTGATTTGTTCATTTACGGCCTCTACTGCATTTTTTGCCTTTTGGTATTTTGTAAAATACGCTTGCGCATTTTCAGAAGGGGTTTTGTTTGTTTTGAGCGGGATCGTGATCTCTCCGCCATCTTCATCATAATAATTGATAACTGTCGCTTCTTTATCACCTTTTTTAATCGCATATATATTGGCAGTAAGCAATTCACCATAAAGCTGGTACTTGTGCGCATTTTGAGATTCTTCAAGCGTTCTTGTTAGTTTTTTCAGCTTGTTTTCATTTTTCTTTTTTTCATTGGCAACAAAGCGTTCAAGGTCAGCCGCCTGCTGTTTGACTCTATCTCTTTCAGCTTTTCCGAAATAAAAGCGGTCAAGTAGCTCACTAAGAGAATCAAACGTCTTCATGTCACCATCGACGTGCTGAAGTTCTAATAAATAAAAATACTCTTTCCCGTCTTTTCTCGTGAGCTGAGGGGTAAAAGAATGCGCCTGAATGAGCTGAAACATCTCGAGCAATGTACTTGGAATCGTTTCCTGATTGGCAAGACCGGCCCGGTGGACAGCTTCCTTAGCAAACAGCGGAGAAACCCCGGAGAATGTATCGACAATTTGATTGGCGATTTTCCCTTCTTGAAAACGTAAATGCTTCAAAATATCTTCCTTCGTCACGTCAAAAGGATTCAGCTTTTGCTGTGCCGGCGGCAGAAGATATTGATGTCCTGGTAGCACCGTTCGATAGCTGTTCACAGATGGAGAAAGGTGTTTCAGTCCGTCAATGATCTGCTCCGTTTCGTCCTCCACGAGAATTAAGTTGCTGTGCCGGCCCATAATTTCAATATACAGCTTACGGGTTTGTTCATCGCCAATTTCATTTCGGCTTCGCACGTGCAGCACGATCACCCGATCTAACCCAATTTGTTCAAAACGTTCAATGAACCCACCCTCAAGATGTTTTCTGAGAAGCATACAAAACATTGGCGGTTCGCTCGGATTATCATCATGGTGCTCAGTGAGCTGTACTCTTGCATAGCTCGGGTGAGCGGATAAAAGAAGCTTATGATTCTTCCCCTTTGACCGGATATGAAAAATCAGCTCATGCTTGTATGGCTGATGTATTTTCGAAATTCTTCCGCCAGTTAATGTTTCTTGCAATTCATTTGTCATACCGTATGTAAAAATGCCGTCAAATGACATGTTGGATACACCCTCTTCTTTCACACAAATCTACTGAAAGAACCTTACGTTTTCTCGTTCTTTAGGCAGTCTTATTATTATAGCATGATTTAGGACGAGTCTGAATAAACTGGCTTATAGAACACTGCATAAGAGAGAGAACAAAAGAGGAGTGGACGAGGTCAAATGAATTGGCATGAACTGAACCAAACCGATTTATTAAAAACAATGAATACATCGATAGGTGACGGACTGTCAGAAAAAGATGTGCAAAAGCGGCTTGAAAAACATGGGCCAAATGAATTGCAGGAAGGGAAAAAGGCGTCGGCGTTCGTTATTTTTTTAGCGCAATTTAAAGACTTTATGGTGTTAATCCTGCTTGCGGCAACGATTATTTCTGCCTTTTTAGGTGAATACATTGATGCTGTGGCGATTGTGGCGATTGTGCTAATAAATGGTGTGCTTGGCTTTTATCAGGAACGCCGTGCGGAAAAGTCCCTCCAAGCACTAAAGGAATTATCAACGCCGCATGTCTATGCAAGGAGAAACAATGAATGGGTCAAGATCCCGTCCAAGCACCTCGTGCCGGGAGATATTGTGAAGTTTTCAAGTGGGGATCGAATTGGGGCAGATATCAGATTACTAGAAACAAAGAGTTTGGAAATCGAAGAATCTGCCCTCACCGGAGAGTCCATCCCAGCAGTCAAACATGCGAGTCCGCTCTCGCAAGATCATGTCTCGCTTGGAGATTTGACGAACATGGCCTTTATGGGAACGCTTGTCACAAGAGGAAGCGGTGTAGGGGTTGTCATTGGTACAGGGATGAATACGGCGATGGGACAAATTGCCGGTATGCTGGATTCAGCAGGTAATATGGAAACACCGCTACAAAGACGCCTTGAGCAGCTGGGGAAAATTTTAATTGTTGCTGCATTATTTTTAACTGTGCTTGTGGTTGTTCTTGGTGTGGTGCAAGGTCATGATTTGTATCATATGTTCTTAGCGGGTGTATCTCTCGCTGTTGCTGCGATTCCAGAAGGACTGCCGGCGATCGTCACTGTCGCACTTTCCCTAGGTGTGCAGCGGATGATTAAACAAAAATCCATTGTCAGAAAGCTGCCGGCCGTGGAAACACTCGGCTGCGCCTCGATTATTTGCTCAGATAAAACAGGCACAATGACACAAAATAAAATGACAGTGACACATGTATGGGCAGAGGGGAAAACGTGGAATATTTCTGGCACTGGGTACGAGCCGTCAGGTGATTTTACCTTAAACGGAGAA
Source organism: Bacillus sp. FSL M7-0307 (assembly GCF_038627835.1). Lineage (NCBI taxonomy): Bacteria > Bacillati > Bacillota > Bacilli > Caryophanales > Bacillaceae > Bacillus > Bacillus sp. FSL M7-0307. Next base: position 1,504,087 of record NZ_CP152023.1, read on the forward strand.
CTTGTCCACGTAGACAAACATCCAAGCCTGCAAAAGGTGCTATTATACGGAGCACTTTGTAATACATCGACCATCGTTGAAAAAGACGGAGAGATGAGACTTGATGGCGATCCGACAGAAGGAGCACTTCTAACCGCTGCGCGTAAAGCGGGTTTTACAGAGCAATTCATCGAAGCGGGATTTCGTGTGGTGGAGGAATTCCCTTTTGACTCTGAAAGAAAAATGATGTCAGTCGTCGTGGAAACGAATCAGAAGGAGCGGTATGTCATTGCCAAAGGGGCGCCAGATGTGCTGATGAACCGTTCAAGTCATATGATGCACGGCGGACGCACCGCCTCATTTTCAAAGGCCCACCGGCAAGAAACAGAAGCTGCCATTCAAGGTTTAGCAAGACAAGCGCTTAGAACCATTGCGATTGCATATAAAAAAGTAAGCCTGACAGAAAAAATCACCTCTGTTCAGCAGGCGGAAACTGGCCTCACATTTATCGGTCTAGAGGGCATGATTGATCCACCTCGTCCTGAAGTGAGACGAGCGATTAAAGAATGCCGGGATGCTGGCATTAAAACAGTGATGATTACAGGCGATCACGTAGAAACGGCTAAAGCGATCGCTAAAGATTTAAGTCTCTTACCGAAGCAAGGAAAGGTGCTTGATGGAAAAGCTCTGGATCAGCTAAGCGACAAAGAGCTGGAGCAAACAGCAGAAGATGTGTACGTCTTTGCCCGTGTATCACCTGAGCATAAACTGAGAATTGTGAAGGCCTATCAAAAAAATGGCCATATTGTCGCGATGACAGGTGATGGGGTGAATGATGCGCCAGCGATTAAACAGGCGGATATCGGCATATCCATGGGGATTACCGGAACAGACGTTGCCAAAGAAGCTTCTTCTCTTATTTTGCTTGATGACAACTTTGCGACCATTAAATCCGCTATTAAAGAGGGCCGGAATATTTATGAAAACATTCGCAAATTTGTCCGCTATTTGCTGGCATCGAATGTGGGAGAGATTTTGGTCATGCTGTTTGCGATGCTTCTTGCGCTTCCATTGCCTCTCGTTCCAATTCAAATTTTGTGGGTAAACCTTGTCACAGACGGCTTGCCGGCTATGGCACTTGGAATGGATAAACCAGAAGGCGATGTCATGAAGAGAAAGCCGCGGAACATGAAAGAGGGGATTTTTGCAAGAGGGCTTGGCTGGAAGGTCGTATCAAGAGGGTTTCTGATCGGGATTGCCACTTTGTTAGCCTTTATGTTTGTGTATCACCGTGATCCGAACAATCTTCAATATGCGCAGACGGTTGCATTCAGCACACTCGTTTTGGCGCAGCTCATTCATGTGTTTGACTGCCGCAGTGAACGGTCTATTTTTGAACGCAATCCATTCGGGAATATGTACTTAATCGGCGCCGTTGTGTCTTCCCTGCTGCTGATGCTTGTGGTCATTTATTATCCGCCGCTTCAGCCGATTTTCAAAACGGTGGCAGTCGCACCAGTCGATTGGCTTCTGATCATCGGTATGTCTGCATTGCCAACTTTTTTACTGGCAGGATCACTTTTGACAAGAAAAAAATAATTGGTTATGGTATAATTTTGAGGTAATAGTGTCTGCTATTACCTTTTTCATTTTATTAATATGAAAGAATTGGGTGTTTTCACATGATACGCAGTATGACGGGATTCGGCCAAGCGAGTAAAACGGATGGTGAACTGACAGTGTCAGTTGAGCTAAAATCGGTCAATCACCGTTTTAAAGAGGTTCATGCCCGTTTGCCGAGGCCGCTTTTATATTTCGAAGATACATTAAAAAAAATCATTCTTCGTCACGTGCAGCGCGGTCGAATTGAGCTGTTTGTTACGATTGAAGGCGGTAAACTTGCAAGCCGGTCTTTACAGATTGACTGGCCGCTGCTTGATGAATATATGAAAGCCGCAAAAGACCTTGAGGACCGCTATCATATTTCAGGTATTCAGCATGCACATGACTTACTGAAGCTGGAACAGGCTGTTCAGGTGGAAGAGTCAGTCAGCCGAAATGAGCAGCTGGAGCATTTGCTGATAGACACTTGTGAAGAAGCTGTCAAGGAGCTTTGCTTTATGAGAGAGCAGGAGGGAACATCACTTCAAAAAGACTGTGAACTCAGGCTGTCTGAACTCGAGGCATTTACAGAAGAAATCAAAGTGTTTGCACCAGAGGTTGTGAGTCAGTACAAAGAACGATTGAATCAAAGATTGCAAGAATGGATCGGAGAGGCGCTTGAAGAGAGCAGGCTGATCACAGAGGCGGCCATCTTTGCGGATCGCTGTGACATTACAGAAGAGATTACCAGGCTGAAAAGTCATTTTCAGCAGTTCCAGCAAATTTTGACGCAAGGCGGCGCTGCCGGACGAAAGCTTGACTTTCTTGTACAGGAGCTCAACCGTGAAGTGAACACGATTGGATCAAAAGCAAACCATCACCATTTAACAAAGCTCGTGGTTGAAATGAAAAGCGCTATTGAAAAAATAAAAGAACAAGTGCAAAATATAGAATAGTCATTGTGTATGCTGTTTACAGTGCGTCTCTTTCGGCGAGACTAGAGACGTTTATATTACAGGGGGACGTTAGAAGATGACCATAAAGTTGATCAATATCGGATTTGGAAACATCATTTCAGCGAATCGGATGATTTCGATCGTCAGTCCGGAATCAGCACCGATTAAACGAATGATACAAGACGCAAGAGATCGAGGCATGCTCATTGATGCGACATACGGAAGAAGAACCCGTGCTGTTGTCATTATGGACAGTGACCATGTCATCTTATCTGCCGTTCAGCCTGAGACTGTCGCGCAAAGACTTTCTGTAAAAGAAGAAATCATAGATGAAGGGCAGGGGTAATACGCCATTATGAAAGAAAGAGGACTTTTAATCGTTCTCTCTGGACCTTCGGGAGTTGGAAAAGGAACGGTCAGACAAGCCATTTTCTCCCAGGAAGATACGAAATTTGAATACTCTATTTCTGTGACAACCCGCAAACCGCGTGAAGGTGAAAGAAATGGTGTTGATTATTTCTTTAAAACCAGGGAAGAATTTGAACATATGATTGAAAACAAAAAGCTGTTAGAATGGGCAGAATATGTCGGGAATTACTACGGCACGCCTGTTGACTATGTAGAACAAACATTGAGCGAAGGAAAAGATGTTTTCCTTGAAATCGAAGTGCAAGGTGCACTTCAAGTAAGAGAAGCATTCCCGGAAGGTCTCTTTATTTTCCTTGCACCGCCAAGTCTTTCAGAACTTCAAAACCGCATTATTACACGCGGGACAGAATCTGAGGATCTCATCCGTAACCGAATGGCTGCTGCAAAAGAAGAAATTGAAATGATGGATGCTTATGACTATGTCGTTGAAAACGACGATGTCGAGCTTGCATGTGAAAGAATTAAAGCGATCGTCCTTGCAGAGCACCTGCGAAGAGACAGAGTCGCACCAAGATATAAAAAAATGCTGGGGGTAGAATAAACCATGTTAGATCCTTCAATTGACTCATTGATGAACAAACTTGACTCAAAATATACACTTGTCACAGTGTCTGCACGCCGTGCACGTGAAATGCAAATCCATCAAGATCAACAAATCGAAAACACAAAATCCTACAAATTTGTAGGGAAAGCTCTTGAAGAAATCGATGCTGGTCTTTTGACATTTGAAAAAGAAGAGCAAGAATAACATCGCTTCTGCCATGCAGATACGATACGTTCAAAAAAGTCAAAACTATGATTGGTTTTGACTTTTTTGAATTGTAGACGAATTTGTGAAAAAGGCCGTTAAGGGGGACAAACAAATGTTACAGTCAAAAAATATTTTGCTCGGCGTCAGCGGAGGAATCGCCGTATATAAAGCAGCTGCACTCACTAGTAAACTCGTACAGGCAGGCGCAAACGTAAGAGTGATTATGACAGAATCTGCCCGGGAGTTTGTGTCTCCGCTCACCTTTCAAGCCCTATCTCGGCATGAGGTGTATGTGGATACATTTAAAGAAAACAATCCAAAAGTCATTGCGCATATTGATGTAGCTGACTGGGCCGATCTCATTCTTGTTGCCCCTGCAACAGCACATACCATTGGTAAAATGGCCGCAGGACTTGCTGATGATATGCTCACAACGACCTTGCTTGCTTCAACAGCTCCTGTATGGGTTGCACCGGCTATGAATGTGCACATGTATGACCATCCAGCTGTCAAGCGGAACATCCGCACTTTATATGAAGACGGCTACCGGTTTATAGAGCCAAGTGAAGGCTATTTAGCATGCGGCTACATTGGAAAAGGACGCTTAGAGGAGCCTGAAAAAATTGTTGAACACATTCGTGCGTTTTTTGATGAGTCAACCAGCTTGCCGCTTTCAGGTAAAAAAGTCGTGGTCACAGCTGGCCCTACACGAGAAGTGATCGACCCTGTTCGTTTTCTTTCAAATCGATCTTCTGGGAAAATGGGCTATGCCATTGCAGAAGCTGCTGAGCAAATGGGGGCTGATGTCACGCTCATTTCAGGACCTGTTTCGTTGACTGCGCCTGAGCATGTGGATGTGGTGCAAGTGGAATCGGCTGAGGAGATGTATCAAGCAGCGTTAGATGTATACGAGACAGCGGATATAGTGATTAAATCAGCAGCTGTTGCCGATTATACGCCTGTCACGACGTATTCTCATAAAATGAAAAAACAAGACGGTGCACTAGCGGTTGAATTTAAGCGGACGAAAGATATTTTAAAAGAGCTTGGGAAAAGAAAAGAACATCAGGTGCTAGTCGGCTTTGCGGCTGAGACGCAGGATGTAGAATACTATGCGAAAAAGAAAATCGAATCCAAGCATTTAGATATGATTGTCGCGAACAATGTTGCAGCAGAGGGCGCAGGCTTTGGCACAGATACGAATGTCGCAGCATTGATTAAAGCAGACGGAACAAAAAAAGAGCTGCCAATGATGAGCAAAAAAGACCTTGCCTTTGAAATCTTACAGGAGGCAAAGCAGCTGCTGCCAAAAGAGCGTGATCGAGCATGATTGCTGAAGTGATCGTCGATGTCACAACGAAAGCCATTGACAGGCCATTTGACTATCGTGTGCCAGACCGCTTTAAAGGCCTTGTCAAGGCTGGTATGAGGGTAGTAGTTCCTTTTGGCCCAAGGAAGATTCAAGGGTTTGTGACAAAAATCAAAGAAGAAACAGACGTACAGTCAGGAAACATCAAGGACATTGTCGATTTATTTGATTTATCTCCTGTTCTGACAGATGAGCTATTGGAGCTTTCCCACTGGCTGACGGAAAAAACATTGTCCTATCATATTACGGCGCTTCAATCGATGCTTCCGGCAGCGATGAAAGCCAAATATGAAAAAGAAATTCAGGTGTTATCAGCTGAGGAACTTCCGCAGTCATTGAAAGAGCTTTTCGGTCAGCAAGAGAGCATCCTTTACGCTGACATTCCGCCTGAACAGCTGAAGCCTATTCAAAAGCATGTCCAAAAAGGCCATCTAGAAGTCAGATATCACGTCTCGCAAAAATCCGGAAAGAAAAAGGTGCGGACACTTCAGACAGCTGTTTCAAAAGAAAAACTTGAAGAAAAGCAGGAACAGTTAAAGAAAAATGCGGTGAAACAGAAGGCGCTGCTTGCTTTTTTACTTCAATCGAATGAAACGACGTTTTTAGCAAAAGATTTACAGCAGCAAATAGGTGCTAGTTCTCAAACGATAAAAGCCTTGATTCAAGAAGGTCTGTTAACAGAAAGCTATGAAGAGATTTATCGAGATCCTTATCGGGATAGGGAGTTTACACCATCTACTCCTCTTGATCTCACAACAGAGCAAGCAGAAGCGGCAAAACCCATTCATCAAGCAGTGAGCGATGACAAACATGAAACGTTTTTACTGCACGGGGTCACAGGAAGCGGTAAAACCGAAATTTATTTACAGACGATTGATCATGTCCTCCAAAAGGGAAAAGAAGCGATCGTCCTAGTTCCTGAAATTTCATTAACGCCTCAAATGGTCCAGCGTTTTAAAGAGCGCTTCGGGTCCAATGTGGCTGTCCTTCATAGCGGCTTATCGACTGGGGAAAAATACGATGAATGGCGGAAAATCCACCGCAAGGAAGTCAAGCTTGTCGTTGGCGCAAGATCGGCTGTTTTTGCCCCGTTTGAGAATCTAGGAATGATCATTATAGATGAAGAACACGAATCGTCATATAAACAAGAAGAAATGCCTCGGTATCATGCGAAAGATGTGGCCATTGAACGAGCAGGACGGCACCAATGTCCGGTTGTATTAGGCAGTGCAACGCCTTCACTTGAGTCATATGCGCGTGCGAAAAAGGGTGTGTATACACTGCTGACGCTCAAACGGCGCGTCAATCAGCAGCAGCTGCCGCACGTTTCGTTAATTGATATGAGAGAAGAATTAAGAAACGGCAACCGCTCCATGTTCTCAGAAGAATTAATGCTCAGGTTAAAAGAAGTACTTGAAAGGAAAGAACAGGCGGTTTTATTTCTAAATAAAAGAGGCTATTCATCCTTTGTGATGTGCCGTGATTGCGGATATGTGGAACAATGTCCACATTGTGAGATTTCTCTCACTTATCACCGCTTTCAAAAACGGCTGAAGTGCCATTACTGCGGTCACGAAGCTCCTGTACCTGCAGAATGTCCAGAATGCCATAGTGAGCATATTCGCTATTTTGGTACAGGCACGCAGCGTGTGGAAGAAGAGCTGACGAAGGTATTGCCAGAAGCAAGGGTCATCCGAATGGATGTAGATACAACCTCTCGGAAAGGCGCGCACGAAAAGCTTCTCACGTCCTTTGGTAATAAAGAAGCGGACATTCTGCTTGGGACGCAAATGATTGCAAAAGGATTAGACTTCCCAGATGTTACACTTGTCGGTGTCCTTAGTGCGGATACGTCTCTTCACATCCCTGATTTTCGTTCAAGTGAAAAAACGTTTCAGCTTCTTACACAAGTAAGCGGACGGGCGGGACGTCATGAAAAAGCGGGGTCAGTCATTATTCAATCATATACACCTTCGCATTATAGTATTGAATTAACCAAACAGCATGATTATGAAGCCTTTTATGAGCAGGAGATGTTGCACCGTCGTCATCAGTCCTATCCGCCATTTTATTTTTTGGCGATGGTGACTGTATCACATGAAGAAGTGACAAAGGCAGCGCATGTCACAGACAAAATTGTTCAGTTCCTGAAAATGAATTGTGCACCGAATACAAGGATTCTCGGTCCTGCTGCTTCTCCGATCGCTAAGATCAAAGATAGATATCGATATCAATGCGTGATAAAATACAAAAGGGAAAATGAACTGGCAAGTTTATTACGGAAAATACAAGATCATTATCAAAAAGAAATGGAACAAAAACAGTTGATGATATCAATCGATATGAATCCATATATGATGATGTAAAACGGAGGTCTTTTCGTGGCAATCAAACCGATAGTCTTACATCCTGCAGACGTGCTTGAACAACAAACAGAGCTTGTTGATACATTCGATAAAAAACTGAAAAAACTGCTGGATGATATGTATGATACAATGCTTGAACTAGATGGAGTCGGCCTAGCCGCACCACAAATCGGCATCTCAAAAAGAATCGCCGTGGTCGATATCGGAGAAGATTCTGGGAGGATTGACTTAGTAAATCCTGAGATTCTTGAAGTGGAAGGGAGCCAGACAGACATTGAAGGCTGCCTGAGCTTTCCATCTTTGTACGGAACGGTTGAAAGACCAAATTATGTGAAGGTGAAAGCCTTTGATAAGAAAGGCAAACCATTTACAATAGAAGCAGAAGGATTTTTAGCAAGAGCTTTATTGCATGAAATTGATCACTTAGACGGCGTATTATTCACGTCGAAGATCATTCAAACCTATACAGAAAAAGAACTTGCGGAAATGGAAGGGTGAAGAAAATGGCACGTATCGTATTTATGGGAACCCCTGATTTCTCAGTACCTGTGCTGCAAACACTTATAACAGAAGGATACGAAGTGGTCGGGGTCGTCACGCAGCCAGATCGCCCGAAAGGCAGAAAACGAGTGCTGACACCGCCTCCTGTAAAAGTAGAAGCCTTAAAACACGGCATTCCAGTTTTACAGCCTGAAAAGGTACGTCTTGATGAAGAAATTGATAAAGTGCTTGCGTTAAAGCCAGATTTGATCGTAACAGCAGCGTTCGGACAAATTTTGCCAAAAAAATTACTTGATGAACCTGAATTTGGCTGTATCAACGTTCATGCCTCACTGCTGCCAGAACTAAGAGGCGGTGCACCGATCCATTATGCGATCCTGCAAGGCAAAAAGAAAACAGGCGTGACGATCATGTATATGGTGGAAAAGCTTGATGCAGGTGACATGATTAGCAAAGTAGAAGTAGAAATTGATGAATTAGACAACGTCGGAACACTGCACGATAAATTAAGTGTGGCTGGTGCGGCCTTATTAAAAGACACCGTTCCAAATGTGTTAAGCAGGTCCATCTCGCCAATCCCGCAAAATGAAGAGGCAGCAACATATGCACCAAATATTAAGCGGGAGCAGGAAAGGTTAGACTGGACAAAACCAGGAGAAGAGCTTTACAACCAAGTTCGCGGCTTAAATCCATGGCCAGTTGCCTATACTGAATGGAACGGTGCTAACTTAAAAGTATGGGAAGCGAAAAAAGTCCCGCTTCAAGCACCAGAAGAACCTGGGAAAGTGATCGAGCTTCAAAAAGAAGGACCAGTCGTTGGAACAGGAAATCAGCAAGGCCTTTTATTAACGAGTGTACAGCCCGCTGGAAAGAAAAAAATGAGCGGTGAAGACTTCTTAAGAGGCGCAAATATCGAAATTGGACAGAAATTAGGGCTAATCAATGAAGAAAAGTAATGTGAGAGAAGTAGCGCTAGACGCTTTAATCAAACTCGAACAAAATCAAGCCTACAGTAACTTGCTTTTGCAGTCAGTGATGAAAGAGAAAGAACTTTCCGATCAAGACAAACCGCTATTAACAGAACTTGTATACGGTACACTGCAAAACAAGCTGGCACTTGATTATATGCTCACACCCTTTGTGAAAAAACCGCAAAAGGTGGCTCCGTGGGTCATGCAGCTTTTGCGTATGTCTCTTTATCAGATGGTTTATCTTGAAAAAATTCCAGATCGTGCAGCCATCCATGAAGCAGTGGAACTAACGAAAAAGCGCGGACATAAAGGCATTTCTTCACTAGTCAACGGCGTTCTTCGTTCTGTGCAAAGAGAAGGCGTGCCAGCATTTGATGCGATCAAAGATCCGGTAAAAAGGCTTTCGATAGAGACAAGCCATCCATTGTGGCTCGTACAAGAATGGGTGGAGGCGTACGGTTTTGAAGCAGCAGAAAGCATGTGCCGTATTCATTTAGTCCCGCCAAAGCAGACATTGCGTGTCAATCGAATGAAAAAAGACCGCACTGCACTGCAGCAAGAACTCATGGATGCAGGAATTGAAACAGAGCTCGGCGACTTATCTGAGGATGCACTCAAGCTCATGAAAGGATCTATCGTATCCACTCCTTTCTTTCAAGAGGGCTTTGTCACGATCCAAGATGAAAGCTCCATGCTTGTCGCAAGAGCGCTGGACCCTCAGCCGGGAGAAATGGTGCTTGATGCCTGTGCCGCTCCTGGTGGTAAATCAACACATATCGCAGAGCGAATGAACGATGAGGGGAACATTGTGTCTCTTGATTTACATGAGCACAAAGTAAAACTGATTAAACAGGCAGCAAAGCGTCTGAACTTAACGCATATTGAGGCAAAAGCGCTTGATGCAAGAAAAGCATCCGACCATTATGATGATGCTTCGTTTGACCGTATTCTCATTGATGCACCATGTTCAGGTTTTGGCGTCATCAGACGAAAACCAGATATGAAATATACAAAGTCCTCGGAAGACTCAGCAAGACTTGCGACAATTCAGCAATCGATCTTGCATGAAGCAGCCCAGCTGCTAAAGCCAGGCGGAACCCTTGTATACAGTACATGTACAATGGATCCAACAGAAAATCAACAAGTGATTCATGCGTTTTTACAAGAACACCAAGACTTCGAACCCGATCTATCTCTTAATGAACGGCTGCCTGAGCAGGTTGCTCCGTTTGTTCAAAACGGAAGTGTACAAATTCTTCCTCATTATTTCGGAACAGATGGTTTCTTTATTTGCAGCATGAGAAAGAAGGGATAAAAAATGACAGAACAAAAACAAAAAGTAAGAAAAGAACTGAAAACAGATATGCCGTCGATCTACTCATTTGAGCTAAACGAAATCAAAGAATGGTTAAAGGAACAAGGCGAAAAGCCTTTCCGTGCAACACAAATTTTTGAGTGGCTTTATGAAAAACGCGTCACATCCTTTGATGAAATGTCTAACCTTTCAAAGGAATTAAGAGAAAAATTAAAAGATCAATTCGCCATCACGACTTTAAAAACAGTGATCAAACAAACATCTCAAGATGGAACGATCAAGTTCTTATTTGAATTACACGATGGCTATACCATTGAAACCGTGCTGATGCGCCACGAATACGGCAACTCTGTCTGCGTCACAACACAGGTTGGCTGTCGAATTGGTTGTACATTCTGTGCATCTACACTTGGCGGTTTGAAACGTAACCTTGAGGCGGGAGAAATTGTGGCCCAAGTATTGAAAGTACAACAGGCGCTTGATGAAACAGATGAACGCGTCAGCTCAGTTGTCATCATGGGAATTGGCGAACCGTTTGATAACTTTGATGAAATGCTTGCATTCCTTAAAATCATTAACCATGATAACGGCTTAAATATTGGAGCACGTCATATTACGGTTTCGACGAGCGGGATCATTCCAAAGATTTATCAATTTGCTGATGAGCAAATGCAAATCAACTTTGCTGTCTCCCTGCACGCACCAAATACTGACATTCGAAGCCGCCTCATGCCAATCAATAAGGCATACAAGCTGCCAAAATTAATGGAAGCTATTGAATACTACATTCAAAAAACAGGCAGACGCGTGAGCTTTGAATACGGTCTGTTTGGCGGAGTCAATGATCAAGTCCATCACGCAGAAGAACTTGCTGATTTATTAAAAGGAATCAAATGCCATGTAAACCTCATCCCGGTGAACTATGTACCAGAAAGAGATTACGTGAGAACACCAAGAGAACAAATCTTCCTATTTGAAAAAACGCTGAAAGAACGAGGCGTAAACGTAACGATTAGACGAGAGCAAGGCCATGATATTGATGCTGCTTGCGGTCAGCTAAGAGCGAAGGAGCGTCAGGAAGAGACGAGGTGACGAATGTTGATAAGGGCAGCCTTTCAAACCGATACAGGAAAAGTCCGTCAGCATAATGAAGATGATGCAGGTATTTTTGAAGCAAAAGAAGACACACTTCTAGCTGTTGTAGCAGATGGAATGGGAGGTCATCTTGCTGGTGATGTAGCCAGCAAGATGGCAGTTTCTTCTTTAAAAGAATACTGGCAGGAAACATCTTCAATTCCAAATAAACCAGCCGATCAAGAGAATTGGTTAATCTCAAAAATTAGCGACATTAATGACCAAGTATACGAACATGCGAAAAACAATGAGGAGTGCCAAGGAATGGGGACGACCATCGTATGTGCGCTCGTTCATTTGCAAACGGTCACAATTGCCCATATTGGTGACAGCCGCTGCTACTTGCTAAGAGAAGGAGCACTGACCCAATTAACAGATGATCACTCACTAGTGAATGAGTTAGTGAAAACAGGAGAGATTTCAAAAGCGGATGCAGAATATCATCCAAGAAAAAATGTGCTGACCAAAGCGTTAGGAACGGATAAACACGTTCAAATTGATGCACGAACTTTTGAAGTGGATCCAGGAGATCAAATTTTGCTTTGCTCAGACGGGTTATCGAATAAAGTAGAAGAAGAGCATTTGATTCAGATTTTATCGCAAACAACCGCACCAGATGAAAAAGTAACAGAGTTAGTTCAAACAGCGAATGACAACGGCGGTGAAGATAACATTACAGCAGTACTGTTAGAAATCTCCTCCCAAACAGAGGAGGGTGACAGCAAGTGTTGATCGGAAAAAGGATCAGCGGCCGTTATCAAATTCTTCGCGCCATAGGCGGAGGCGGAATGGCCAACGTTTATTTGGCGGAGGATATGATTTTAGATCGCGAAGTGGCGATTAAAATTTTACGGTTTGACTTTGCAAGCGATGATGATTTTATTAGACGGTTCCGGCGAGAAGCGCAATCAGCAGCCAGCTTAGATCATCCGAATATTGTCAGTATCTACGATGTAGGGGAAGAAGATGACATTTATTATATTGTCATGGAATATGTCGAGGGGATGACGCTGAAGGAATACATACACGCCAATGGACCACTTCATCCAAAAGAAGCCGTTCGCATCATGGAGCAAGTCGTTGCGGCGATGGAAGAAGCCCATGCGAAACAGCTCGTCCATAGAGATATTAAGCCTCACAATATATTAATAGACAACTTGGGGAATATCAAAGTCACTGATTTTGGCATTGCCATGGCACTTAGCTCAGCGACCATTACCCATACGAATTCTGTTCTTGGCTCCGTGCATTATTTGTCCCCAGAGCAAGCGCGCGGCGGTCTTGCAACTAAAAAGTCAGACATTTATTCACTTGGTATTGTTCTTTATGAGCTGATTTCAGGACGCATGCCATTTGAAGGAGAATCCGCTGTCAGTGTCGCACTGAAGCATTTGCAATCAGAGCCGCCATCTGTGAGAAGGTGGAATCCTTCTGTACCACAAAGCGTGGAGAACATCATTTTAAAAGCGATGGCTAAAGATCCATTCTATCGATACGAAGATGCATCTGAAATGCAAAAAGACTTAAAAACGGCTTTTGACCCTGCAAGACTAAAAGAAAAGCGCTTTGTCATTGAAGAAGATCATGAAGCAACAAAAGCCATTCCTATTATAAAAGATCATCAAGTCGATCAAGACAATGAAAAAACAGCCGTCCACCCGGTTCAAAAACCAAAGAAAAAAGAGAAACAAAAGCCGAAGAAAAAACGGAAAAAATGGCCGTGGATTGTAGCGTCGATCTTATTTGTTTTGACGGCTGCGACCATTTTAGCGATCACGGTATTCCCAGGATTACTCTTTCCAAAGGATGTAGAGGTGACCGATGTTTCTGGCATGACGGTTGAAAAAGCGGAAGACACCTTGAAGAAAGCCGGATTTACCGTCGCTTCTGAACCCATTGATATTGCCGACGAGAAGATTGAAAAAGGGCTGGTTGTCAAAACAGACCCGAAAATCGGAACTAAGGTAAAAGAAGGGACAGAAATTCAGCTTTATCAAAGTACAGGTAAAGAAAAAACCGAATTACCTGATGTAACAGGTGAAAAGGTCGAGAAAGCAAAAGAACTATTAGAGAAAAAAGGGTTTAAACAGGTTGTTGTAGAGGAAGTGAATGATAATGACACAGAATCAGGCATTGTCATGGAACAGAAACCTTCCGCGAATACAGAACTTGTCGCAGCAGATGAAGAAGTCACATTGACCGTCAGTATAGGCCCTGCCGATATTACCTTACGGGATTTAACGACGTATAGTAAACAGGCCGCATCAAATTATCTAGAGGATAATGGACTAAAGCTAGATGAAAAAGAAGCATATTCTGACGATGTGCCGAAAGGTGAGGTCATGAAGCAGGAACCGGGAGCGGGGACAGCTGTTAAACCTGGTGATACGGTTAAAATTACGTTCTCTCTTGGACCAAAAGAGAAACCGGCCAAAACGGTGACTGAAAAGATTGCGATCCCGTATGAACCAGAATCAGAAGGACAAGAAATGAATGTTCAAATATCTATTGATGACGCAGAACATAGCATTTCTGATTTATATGAAACCTTTAAAATCACTGCGCCCACTGAGCGAACGATTAAATTTAAGATAGAACCTGGTCAAAAAGGATACTATCAGGTGACAGTGGATGATAAAGTAGTGAGCTCCAAAACGATTGAATACCCTGATGATGAATAAAGGAGGGACTTTATGCCTGAGGGCAAAATTATTAAAGCATTAAGCGGATTTTATTATGTGCTAGATGAGTCTCTAGAAAGTGGCAAAGTAATTCAGTGTAGAGCGAGAGGGATCTTTCGTAAAAACAAAATAACCCCTCTTGTTGGAGATTATGTCGTCTATCAAGCAGATAACGATAAGGAAGGCTATTTGCTGGAAGTAAAAGAGCGGACAAATGAGCTGATTCGGCCGCCTATTAGCAACGTTGATCAAGCGGTGCTCGTTTTCTCAGCAGCAGAGCCGACTTTTAGTACATCGCTTTTAGACAGATTCCTAGTGCTTGTTGAAGAGAGCCAGATTGAACCGATTATCTGCATCACAAAAATGGACTTGCTGAAAACAGAGCAAGAGCGAGAAACGATTCAAGCCTATGCAGAAGACTATCGCCAAATTGGATACGACGTTCATTTAACATCGACGATCGAAGGGGATGGAATTGAAAAACTGACCCCGCATTTCCATCACAAGATTACTGTATTTGCAGGTCAATCAGGTGTAGGGAAGTCTTCTCTATTAAATGCGATGAGTCCTGATTTAGCACTGAAAACAAATGATATTTCCTCCCATCTTGGCAGGGGGAAACATACAACAAGACATGTGGAACTCATTCGAACGGCTGAAGGGCTCATTGCCGATACACCAGGATTTAGCTCGCTTGAATTTACAGGCATCGAAGCGGAAGATTTAGGGCTCTATTTCTTAGAAATCAGAGAGAAGAGTGCAGAATGTAAATTTAGAGGCTGTTTGCACGTAAAAGAGCCTGGATGTGCGGTAAAAGAGGCAGTAGAACACGATCGCATCAGAGAGTATCGCTATCAGCATTATTTAGAGTTTTTAACTGAAATTAAAGACAGAAAGCCGAGGTACTAAATCATGGTTTATATTGCCCCATCCATTTTATCAGCCGATTTTGCCAATCTGGAGAAAGATATCCGTGATGTGGAACAAGGTGGAGCGGATTATATTCATATTGATGTGATGGACGGTCATTTTGTGCCGAATATGACATTTGGACCAAATGTAGTGGAGGCGATCAGGCCGCATACAAAGCTGCCGCTCGATGTTCACTTAATGATTGAGCAGCCAGACCAGTATATCCCTGCATTTGCAAAAGCGGGCGCTGATATTATTTCTGTTCATGTCGAGGCGTGTCCACACTTACATCGCACGATTCAGCATATAAAAGAACAAGGTGTCAAAGCAGGGGTCGTTTTAAACCCGCACACACCCGTTTCTCAAATCGCGCATGTATTAGAGGATGTTGACCTAGTCTTATTCATGACGGTGAACCCTGGTTTTGGCGGACAGGCGTTTATTCCTTCTGTTCTCTCAAAGGTAAAAGAAGTAAAGACACTTAGTGAACAAAAGGGCTTAACCGATTTACTCATTGAAATAGATGGCGGTGTCAATGTAGAGACAGCAAAGAGCTGCAAAGAAGCAGGCGCTAATCTACTGGTTGCCGGCTCAGCGGTATATGGGAAAGACGACCGCGCGGCGGCCATTCAGGCCATTCGAGAAGCATAAGAAAAAGAACCAAAGTCATTGTGATCTTTGGTTCTTTTTCAATGGAGAGGAGCGTAATCATGCACATACATATCGTAGCCGGCGGTCCTTTTGCATACATCCCGCCGCTTGATCATGAAGCATCTGAGGAGGACATTCTCTGGGTCGGCGTAGATCGGGGAACCCTTTTCTTACTAGAGCATGGCATTGTACCTGACAGAGCATTTGGTGATTTTGATAGTGTGACAGAAGAGGAGCTTCATGAACTGAAAAAGAAATTGCCTGCACTCAATCTATTTCAGGCAGAGAAAGATGAAACGGATTTAGAACTTGCGCTGAACTGGTCTTTGCGTCAGAATCCAGCACATATTCAAATTTACGGCATCACAGGCGGAAGAGCAGATCATTTTCTTGGGAATATCCATCTCCTTTATAAAGGCATTCAGCACAAACAGAGCATGACCCTTGTAGACAAACAAAATATCATTCAAATGTTTGGACCTGGTACATACGAAATCAAACAAGACCCGGATAAAAAATATGTGTCGTTTTTGCCCTTCGGTACATCGGTTGAAAAGCTGACATTAAAAGGTTTCAAATATCCTCTGAAAAATTGTCATATTGAGCCTGGTTCCACACTATGTATTAGTAACGAACTCATCCACTCAAATGGTACTTTTTCTTTTCATGAAGGCATATTAATAATGGTAAGAAGCAAAGATTGACCAACCTATCAATGTGGATGGCTGATTAAGCTCAATTGTGCTGCAAGCGGTACTTTTAGGAGGGGGACAAAATGAAATTTTATACAATCAAACTGCCTAGATTTCTTGGCGGCATTGTCCGTGCGATGCTTGGTTCATTTAAGAAAGATTAATGAGTATTCTCCTTTATTTCCACATAAAAACGCCTGCTACAGTTAAATGTAGCAGGCGTTTACTCTTGCTTATACACGCTCAACTTTACCAGATTTCAAAGCTCGAGCTGATACATATACTCTTTTAGGCTTACCGTCCACTAGAATACGAACTTTTTGAAGGTTCGCGCCCCATGTACGTTTTGTAGAGTTCATTGCGTGAGAACGGTTGTTCCCAGCTTTTGTTTTTCTGCCTGTAATAACGCATTTACGTGCCATTTGTTTCCCTCCTAACTGCGAAAACATCATCATATTCTTCATATACGTACTTAGAGATGCCTCAAGATACTTTAATAATTTACCACAGCTTCAAGGGGTTTGCAAGGATTGTTTACTCCTCTTTCAAGAAAAATACCTTGACATCTTGATAAAAAATCAAGGCTATAGTATAAGTAGGATTGGGTCGGATTGAATGATTTCTTTTAAAAAGAAGGGTCTTATAGTAAAATAGTGATAACTCAGGGCAATTTCTCAAAAAGGGGGAACCAATGTGTCCATTGAACTTAGAACGAAATACGGACAAATTGATATATCAAATGAAGTCATTGCAATGGTGGCAGGAGGCGCTGCGATCGATTGCTATGGTATTGTTGGCATGGCGTCCAAAAATCAAATAAAGGACGGCTTGACGGATATTCTCCGCAAAGAGAACTTCAGCCGGGGTGTTCTTGTGCGTCAAAAAGAAGATCGCATTCATATTGATATGTACATCATCGTCAGCTACGGTACAAAAATATCAGAAGTCGCACATAATGTTCAAACGAAAGTCAAATATACGATTCATCACACGATTGGACTTTCAGTTGACTCAGTCAACATTTATGTACAAGGAGTAAAAGTTACGAACCCGTAGTAAGGAGGAAATATATTGTCTATTAGAAATCTGGGTGGCCGTTCATTTGCAAAAATGATTCTTGCAGGTGCTCACCATCTTTCTCAAAACGCACAAATTGTTGATGCGTTAAATGTTTTTCCAGTGCCAGACGGAGACACGGGGACAAATATGAATTTGTCAATGACTTCAGGGGCAAAAGCAGTTGAAGAAACAAATACCGATCACATTGGTAAGGTCGGGGTGGCTCTGTCGAAAGGGCTCTTAATGGGGGCAAGAGGAAACTCAGGTGTGATCCTGTCTCAGCTCTTCAGAGGTTTCAGCAAAAATATAGAACAAAAAGAAACAATTGACGCAAAAGAATTTGCGCTTGCCTTGCAGGCCGGTGTTGATACAGCATATAAAGCCGTCATGAAACCGATTGAAGGAACCATCTTAACGGTTGCAAAAGACGCAGCAAAGAAAGCGGTTGCTGTTTCAGCAACAGAAGACCAAATCGATCGTGTGCTAGAATTAACGATTGAGGAAGCAAGAGCATCACTTGACCGAACGCCAGATCTCCTTCCTGTTTTAAAAGAAGTCGGCGTTGTAGATAGCGGCGGTAAAGGGCTTCTTTGTGTATATGAAGGTTTTCTTGCTTCCTTAAGAGGAGAAGAGCTTCCTCCTAAAACGGCCTCTTTGCCAACATTAAAAGAATTAGTGAGTGCAGAGCATCATAAAAGTGCACAAAGTCATATGAACACAGAAGATATTGAATTTGGCTACTGTACAGAATTTATGGTGAAATTTGAAGAAGACAAACAGTCCTTTGACGAAAATGCCTTCAGAGAAGAATTAAGCGAATTCGGAGATTCACTTCTTGTGGTATCTGATGATACGCTTGCAAAAGTTCATATTCATGCAGAGCAGCCGGGAGATGTCTTATCATATGCACAGCGCTACGGCAGCTTGATCAATATGAAAATTGAAAACATGAGAGAGCAGCATAGCTCGATCGTCAATGAAGAAAAAGATCACTCGCCTGCTGCACCAAAAGCAACAGCTGCTGAAAAACAGCGCTTTGGAGTAGTGAGTGTCGCAATGGGAGAAGGGATTGCTGACTTGTTTAAAAGTATCGGAGCATCCGTCGTCATTGAAGGTGGGCAGACGATGAATCCGAGCACAGAAGACATTGTCAAAGCAATTGATAGCATTCATGCCGAAACCGTCTTTATCTTACCTAATAATTCTAATATTGTCATGGCAGCTAAACAGGCGGCAACTGTCTCAAGTCGTGAGGTCGTTGTTATTCCGACAAAGACCGTTCCTCAAGGAATGTCGGCACTTCTTTCTCTAAATGAAGCAGCTTCAAATGAAGACAATGAAGCAGCGATGTTAGAAGCGATTGATCATGTGAAAAGCGGCCAAATTACCTTTGCAGTGAGAGATACCCAAATTGATGGGATCGACATTGCCAAAGGCGATTATATGGGCCTATACAATGGAAAAATCACCTTAACAGCTAAAAATCAATTAGATGCAGCAAAAGAGCTTTTGACCCAAATGGTGACAGAAGATGATGAGATTGTCACAATCATCAAAGGGGAAGATGCATCATCTGATGAGATGGAAGCTTTAGAAGCATATATTGAAGAAACATTTGAAGATGTAGAAGTTGAAGTCCACGATGGAAAACAGCCGCTTTATTCATATATTTTGGCTGTTGAATAAAGAAAGAAGGGCACATGAAGCCCTTCTTCTTCTTTTGCATTTTTTTACTATGTGTTCATTCGTGAAATGAGTTGCGGGAATCGAATGAATCCATTAGTCTAAAGGGAGTAACAAACCAATCTGAGATTGGTGATGAGAGGGGAAGACCTATGAAATTTAGAAGTGTGTTTGATATTATTGGACCCGTCATGATTGGTCCATCAAGTTCGCACACGGCGGGTGCGGCTCGTATTGGAAGAGTGGCTCGCAGCTTGTTCGGAAGAGAACCGAAACGAATTACTGTATCGTTTTATGGCTCTTTTAAAGATACGTATAAAGGACACGGGACAGATGTAGCCATTATCGGCGGTGTTCTTGACTTTGATACATTTGATGAACGAATTAAAACAGCGATTGATATTGCAAAAAGCAAAGAAATCGACATTGAGTTTAAAGAAGAAGATGCGGTACCAGCGCATCCAAATACAGCAAAAGTAGAAATTTCAGATGCGAATGGAAGCCTTGAATTAATCGGGATTTCCATTGGCGGAGGTAAAATTGAAATCACAGAATTAAATGGCTTTGAACTGAGACTCTCAGGGAATCACCCGGCCATTCTTGTGGTTCATAACGACCGTTACGGGACGATTGCAGCAGTTGCCAATGTGTTAGCGAAATTTGCCATCAATATTGGTCATATGGAAGTGGCACGTAAAGAGGTCGGGCAAGAAGCACTCATGACGATTGAAGTGGATCAGAATATTGACCCAGCGGTTTTAACAGAGCTTGAGACGCTGCCAAACATTATTCAAGTCACACAAATTGCAGAGTAACAACAAGGAGGTTATGTATGATGTTTAAAAACGTCAAAGAACTCGTGCAGCTAACAGAAGAACGGAATACCTCCATTTCAGACATTATGATTACTCAAGAAATGGAAGTGACAGGGAAATCACGGGAAGACATTTTCTCGCAGATGTACCGCAACCTAGAAGTGATGGAACAGGCCGTTGAAAACGGACTGAAAGGTGTGAAATCATTATCTGGTTTAACAGGCGGAGATGCGGTGAAACTTCAAGCATATATCGCATCAGGCAAGACATTGTCTGGTCATACCATTTTAGATGCTGTCAGTAAGGCAGTGGCAACAAATGAAGTAAATGCAGCAATGGGAACGATCTGTGCAACGCCTACAGCTGGCTCAGCAGGTGTTGTGCCAGGAACGCTCTTTGCGGTGAAAGAAACATTAAAGCCAACAAAGGAACAGATGGTCAGATTCCTATTTACATCTGGTGCATTTGGTTTTGTTGTCGCCAATAACGCAAGTATCTCTGGTGCAGCAGGCGGCTGTCAGGCAGAAGTAGGATCTGCATCAGGTATGGCAGCAGCAGCCATTGTAGAAATGGCAGGCGGTACGCCGCAGCAATCCGCTGAAGCCATGGCCATCACCCTAAAAAATATGCTGGGTCTTGTTTGCGATCCAGTCGCAGGACTTGTGGAAGTGCCATGTGTGAAACGAAACGCAATGGGCGCTTCTAATGCGATGATTGCAGCAGATATGGCACTTGCCGGCATTACAAGCCGCATCCCTTGCGATGAAGTCATTGATGCGATGTACAAAATTGGTCAAACGATGCCAACCGCTCTTCGTGAGACCGCACAAGGCGGACTAGCTGCAACACCGACAGCAAGGGAGCTTGAAAAGAAGATTTTCGGAGGTGTGACCTCATCTCGTGATACAGAAACTGCAAGATAAGATCTCTGCCCTCAAAGGGATTGGAGAAGAAACAGAAAAAACACTAAATGAACTTGGAATCTACACAGTAGCCGATTTACTCGGCTACTTTCCTTATCGATATGACGACTATGAGCTTCGCAACTTAGAAGAAGTCAGACATGACGAACGTGTCACAGTTGAAGGAAAAGTGCACAGTGAGCCCGTTCTCACCTATTATGGAAAAAAACGAAGCAGGCTGACATTCAGGCTGCTTGTCGGTCGTTTTTTGATTACAGCCATATGCTTCAATCGCCCCTATTTAAAACGAAGTCTTGCTTTAGGCGATACAGTATCCGTCACAGGCAAGTGGGATAAAAACCGGCAATCCATTATGGTGCAGGAATTTAAAAAAGGAACACACGAACAAGATGGCAGCATAGAACCAGTTTATTCGGTCAAAGAAAATGTAACCGTGAAAATGATGAGGCGTTTTGTGAAACAAGCGTTGTCCCTCTATGTAGACCATGCAGAAGATCCACTGCCAAAGCAGCTTGTGGCTGCTTATAAACTCATGTCTTATCAAGAAGCACTAAAAACCATTCATCTCCCTGAAACGAGAGACTCGCTCAAGCAAGCAAGACGACGATTCGTGTACGAGGAATTTCTCATCTTTCAGCTGAAGATGCAGGCGATCAGAAAAAAAGAACGAGAAAAAACATCAGGCATCCAGCATCCATTCTCAAAAGAGGCGGTCTTTGAGTTTGTACATAGCCTGCCGTTCCCGCTGACAAAAGCACAATCAAGAGTGCTTGATGAAATTATGGCAGATATGGCGTCCCCGTACCGCATGAACCGGCTTCTTCAAGGGGATGTTGGATCGGGGAAAACAGCTGTTGCGGCAATTGCTCTTTATGCCGCTCATTTATCCGGCTTTCAAGGTGCGCTGATGGTGCCAACTGAAATTTTGGCAGAACAGCATGCCGATTCACTGTATCAGCTATTTGAAAAATGGGGGCTAAATATTGCTCTTTTGACGAGTTCAGTGAAAGGAAAGCGCCGCAGAGAACTGCTTGAACGTCTGAAAGAGGGAGATATTGATATTTTAGTCGGCACACATGCCCTTATCCAGGACGAAGTGGAATTTCAGCAGCTTGGTCTTGTTATTACAGATGAACAGCACAGGTTCGGCGTGGAACAGCGGAAAAAACTACGAAGCAAAGGGCAGGACCCAGATGTTTTGTTTATGACCGCAACACCGATTCCAAGAACGCTTGCCATCACAGTATTTGGAGAAATGGACGTCTCAGTCATTGATGAGCTGCCAGCCGGCCGAAAGCAGATTGAAACGTATTGGGTGAAGCATGACATGCTTGAGCGGATTCTTGCTTTTGTTGATAAAGAGCTAAGAAAAGGCAGACAAGCGTATATTATTTGTCCACTTATAGAAGAATCAGACAAACTGGATGTCCAAAATGCGATTGATGTTCACAGCATGCTGACAGAGGCGTATCGCGGAAAATGGTCGATCGGCTTAATGCACGGGAAACTCGCCAGTGATGAAAAAGATCAAGTGATGAGAGATTTCACTTCCAATGAAGTGCAAATCCTTGTGTCAACGACAGTTGTTGAAGTTGGAGTCAACGTGCCGAATGCGACCATCATGGTCATTTATGATGCGGACCGCTTTGGACTGTCACAGCTTCATCAGTTAAGAGGCCGGGTCGGACGCGGAGAGCATCAATCTTTTTGTATTTTAATGGCGGACCCTAAATCAGAGACCGGTAAAGAGCGCATGCGGATCATGTCTGAAACAACGGATGGCTTTGAACTGTCTGAAAAGGACTTAGAACTAAGAGGCCCTGGCGACTTCTTTGGCAAGAAACAAAGCGGAATGCCTGAATTTAAAGTGGCAGATATGGTTCATGACTATAGAGCGCTTGAAACCGCTAGAAAAGATGCGGCAGAGCTCGTGCAGTCTGAAGCCTTTTGGACAGACCCTGAATACAAAGAACTTAGGCAAACACTCGTAGACAGCGGTGTGCTTGGCGGAGATAAATTGAGCTAATCAAGTGCTGGAGGAATTTTCTTGTCTTTTTGAAACAAGGATTGATTTATCATCTATGAGATTATATACTACTATTAGTACCTAGTCATAAATGTACGGATGGTGTCTGCATATGAAACTAAATAAAAAAGAACGACAAAAGCTTCTCCAGCAAACGATCAGCTCGACTCCGTTCATTACTGATGAAGAATTGGCAAGTAAATTCGGTGTAAGCATTCAAACAGTTCGACTTGACCGTTTGGAGCTGTCAATCCCTGAATTACGCGAACGAATTAAGCACGTGGCCGAAAAGACATTAGAGGATGAAGTGAAGTCTCTTCCGCTGGATGAAGTCATTGGAGAAATGATTGATGTAGAGCTTGATGATCAAGCGATTTCCATTTTTGAAGTGAGAAAAGAGCATGTATTCAGCCGTAACCAAATTGCCAGGGGACATCATCTTTTTGCCCAGGCAAATTCGCTGGCAGTAGCCGTCATCGACGATGAACTGGCTTTGACAGCAAAAGCAAATATTAAGTTTACAAGGCAGGTCAAACAAGGCGAAAGAGTCGTCTCAAAAGCCAAAGTTGCCTCACATGATAAAGAAAAAGGCAGAACCGTAGTTGAAGTAAACAGCTATGTAGGTGAGGAAGTTGTCTTCTCAGGCGATTTCGTCATGTATCGCTCAAAACAAAAGTAAAAGGTGGCACATAACATGAGAATTGCAGTCGATGCAATGGGGGGAGATCATGCCCCTAAAGCCATTATTGACGGTGTGCAAAAAAGCTTAGAAGCATTTTCAGATATCGAGATTACACTTGTCGGCGATGAAAGCAAGATCAAATCATACATAACAAATCATGAACGCATCACGATCTTAGATGCAAAAGAAGTCATTGAACCAACGGATGAACCAGTGCGTGCAGTGAGACGTAAAAAGGATTCTTCTATGGTGAAAATGGCGCAGGAAGTTTCAGAAGGAAGAGCAGATGCCTGTATTTCAGCTGGAAATACTGGGGCACTCATGACAGCAGGCCTGTTTATCGTAGGCAGAATTGATGGCATTGACAGACCAGCACTTGCTCCGACGTTGCCAACACTTGATGGTAGCGGGTTCTTATTATTGGATGTCGGTGCAAACGTTGATGCAAAGCCAGAGCATCTTGTGCAATATGCCATGATGGGATCTATTTACGCAGAGCATGTCTTCCCGAAGAGCAATCCACGCGTTGGACTTTTAAATGTCGGGACAGAAGATAAAAAAGGCAACGATTTAACGAAAAAAACCTTTGAATTATTAAAAGCATCAGATTTGAATTTCGTAGGAAATGTAGAATCGCGTGACTTATTAGAAGGTGTAGCTGATGTCGTTGTCACAGATGGTTTCACGGGGAATATCGCCCTTAAAACGATCGAAGGCACAGCCCTTTCTGTTTTTAAGATGCTGAAAGAAACCTTAACATCCAGCTTCACAGCTAAAATAGCAGCAGGTATGATGAAGCCAAAATTAATGCAGATGAAATCTAAAATGGATTACTCCGAATATGGTGGTGCCGCATTATTTGGTTTAAAAGCACCCGTTATTAAAGCGCATGGTTCCTCTGATGAAAATGCGATTTTTCATGCCATTCGTCAGGCGCGCGATATCGTTAAAAAAGACGTTTCAGCCATCATTCATCAAGAAGTTCAAAAAGAAGACACGAATGAGTCGTAATGGAGGTAGAGCAACATGAGTAAAATTGCTTTTTTATTCCCAGGCCAAGGCTCTCAAAAAATTGGCATGGGAAAAGATTTATTTGACCAAGAAGCAGCATCTAAAGCTGTGTTTGAAGAAGCAGATCAGACCCTTGGTTTTGATTTATCTTCAATGATTTTTGAAGGAGATGCAGAAGAACTGACGCTGACATATAATGCACAGCCAGCTCTTTTAACGACAAGCATCGCGATCTTAAAGAAGTTTGAAGAGAGCGGAATCAAAGCAGATTATGCAGCAGGGCACAGTCTGGGTGAATATACAGCCCTTGTTGCAGCGGGAGCTCTTTCGTTTAAAGATGCCGTTTTCGCAGTGAGAAAGCGCGGCGAATTAATGAATGAAGCCGTTCCAGCAGGAGAAGGCGCAATGGCGGCGATTCTTGGCTTAGACCAAGCGGCGCTTGTAGAAGTGACAAAAGAAGTGACAGAAAGCGGTCATCTTGTAGAACTTGCGAACTTAAACTGTCCGGGCCAAATCGTCATCTCTGGTACAGCAAAAGGTGTGGAACTTGCATCAGAGAAAGCGAAAGAAAAGGGCGCAAAACGTGCAATTCCACTTGAAGTGAGTGGACCTTTCCATTCTGCATTAATGAAACCAGCAGCTGAAAAATTCACAGATGTATTATCTAAATTAGACATTTCTGATGCCGCGACGCCAGTGATTTCAAACGTAACAGCAGACATCGTGACATCACGTAATGAAATTGAAACGAAGCTGATTGAACAATTGTATTCTCCTGTTCGATTTGAAGAAAGTGTAGAACGCCTGATTGACTTAGGCGTGACAACATTTATTGAAATTGGTCCTGGTAAAGTGCTCTCAGGTCTTGTGAAAAAAGTCAATCGCCGCCTGACGACCATTTCCGTATCAGATCAAGCAACAATTGAAGCAGCAATTCAAACACTCAAGGGGGATTCTTGATGCTTACAAATAAAACAGCCGTTGTAACAGGTGCATCTCGCGGTATTGGCCGTTCGATTGCGATCGATTTGGCGAAAAAAGGTGCCAATGTTGTGGTGAACTATTCAGGCAACGAAGCAAAAGCAAATGAAGTCGTCGATGAGATCAAAGCACTTGGCCAGCAGGCTTTTGCTGTCAAAGCTGATGTGTCAAATGCAGAAGAAGTACAAGCATTAATGAAACAAGCCGTTGATACATTTGGTTCAATCGACATTCTTGTGAATAATGCTGGAATTACAAAGGACAACCTGCTCATGAGAATGAAAGAAAATGAATGGGATGATGTCATTAACATAAACTTAAAAGGTGTCTTCAACTGTACAAAAGCTGTGACACGTCAAATGATGAAACAGCGCAGCGGAAGAATCATCAATGTAGCATCTGTTGTCGGCGTTTGCGGAAACCCTGGACAAGCAAACTATGTTGCAGCAAAAGCTGGTGTGATCGGTTTAACGAAAACAACAGCGAAAGAGCTGGCAAGCCGTCATATTACAGTCAATGCCGTAGCACCAGGTTTTATTTCTACTGATATGACTGACAAGCTTGATGAGAATGTTCAAACAGAAATGCTTAAGCAAATCCCGCTCGCACGCTTTGGTGCGCCTGAAGATATAAGCAACGTTGTTGTCTTTTTAGCTTCAGAAGGAGCAGGTTATATTACAGGCCAAACCATCCAAGTGGATGGCGGAATGGTTATGTCCTAAGAAATATCAAAATTTCGTTACGTTTTCTCTAGTTTTTTAAAAACGAATCAACTATAATACTTTGAGGGGAGGTGAAAGGCAATGGCAGACGTATTAGAGCGTGTATCAAAAATTATTGTAGACCGCCTTGGCGTTGATGAGGCTGACGTGAAAATGGAGGCTTCATTTAAAGAAGATTTAGGCGCTGATTCCCTTGATGTAGTTGAGCTAGTTATGGAACTTGAAGATGAGTTCGATATGGAAATTTCTGACGAAGATGCTGAAAAAATTGCAACAGTCGGTGACGCTGTGAACTACATAAATAGCCAGCAATAAGCGTAACAAAGTCCCGTCTATTTTCATGGCGGGACTTTGAAAATTTATGTTAGTTTCAACATATTCAGCTGATCAATTGTCAGCCTTTTTCAGATGCTAAGGAGCACGGTTTCCTTGCATGTAGAAAGAGAGACTCCATATAATCAGTATCCTTAAAGGCGATGACGCCTACCTGGAGGTTGCTATGCCAAAACACTATAAAGACAAACAGAAACAGAGCAAAAAACTAGAGCAATTCAGAGAATTTCAGCAGCGCATTTCTGTACACTTTAAAAATGAAAAACTACTCTATCAAGCCTTTACACATTCCTCTTATGTGAATGAGCATCGTAAAAAACCTTATGAGGATAATGAAAGACTTGAATTTTTAGGGGACGCTGTTCTAGAGTTGACGATCTCACAGTTCTTATTTGCAAAGTACCCAGCCATGAGCGAGGGAGATTTAACAAAACTGAGAGCGGCGATCGTATGTGAGCCATCACTTGTGTCATTAGCGCATGAGCTGTCCTTCGGAGACCTTGTTCTTTTAGGAAAAGGGGAAGAAATGACAGGCGGCAGAAAACGCCCAGCACTCTTAGCAGACGTATTTGAGGCGTTTATCGGAGCGCTTTATTTAGATCAAGGACTTGAGCCTGTTGAACGATTCCTAGAAGCCTATGTATACCCGAAAATTAATGACGGGGCATTCTCACATGTCATGGACTTTAAAAGCCAGCTTCAAGAATTTGTTCAGCGAGATGGAAAAGGTGTACTTGAATACCGAATCCTGCATGAAAAAGGTCCAGCACATAACCGGGAATTTGAAGCCAATGTATCCCTTAGAGGAGAAGTGCTCGGAATTGGAAATGGCCGTTCAAAAAAAGAAGCGGAACAGCATGCTGCACAGGAAGCACTTGCTAAATTACAGAAACATCATATGAACCAATAAAATCCCCCTCGTGATTCAGGGGGATTTCACTCTGTTTTCCATCATCTTTTTTCAGTTCATATGGTAAGATAATAGTACTTTAAATACATAAGGAGGATCACTCTCATGTTCCTCAAACGTTTAGACGTGATAGGATTCAAATCTTTCGCACAGCGGGTGACCGTAGACTTTGTCAAAGGGGTTACAGCTGTTGTTGGACCAAACGGAAGCGGCAAAAGTAATATTACTGATGCGATCCGCTGGGTACTTGGAGAGCAATCAGCAAAAAGCCTCCGCGGAGGAAAAATGGAAGACATCATTTTTGCAGGAAGTGACTCAAGAAAACGAGTCAACTTAGCAGAAGTGACATTAACGCTCGATAACGAAGATCACTTTTTGCCGATCGATTTTCACGAAGTCAGTGTGACAAGAAGAGTCTATCGTTCTGGAGAAAGTGAATTTCTCATTAACAATCAATCTGTCCGCTTAAAGGATATTATTGATCTTTTCATGGATTCAGGTCTTGGAAAAGAAGCTTTTTCGATCATCAGTCAAGGTAAGGTAGAAGAGATTCTATCGAGTAAAGCTGAAGAAAGACGTAGCATCTTTGAAGAAGCAGCTGGTGTCCTGAAATATAAAACAAGAAAGAAAAAAGCCGAGAATAAACTGTTTGAAACGCAGGACAACTTAAACCGGGTGGAAGATATTCTGCATGAACTAGAAGATCAAGTAGAACCACTAAGAATGCAGGCATCTATTGCAAAAGACTATCTGCAAAAGAAAGAAGAACTTGAAAATGTAGAAATTGCTCTCACCGTCCATGATATTGAAGCACTGCACAAAAAATGGACAACACTTGGTGAAGCTGTCGAGCGGTTCAAACAAGATGAAATGAAGCAGTCCACAGACATTCAAGCGAAGGAAGCCAAAATCGAAGAATCGAGAGACCGTATTCAGGCGCTTGACGATTCGATTCATGACCTCCAAGAAGTCCTCCTTTTCACAAGTGAAGAACTAGAAAAGCTTGAAGGGAAAAAAGAAGTTCTAAAAGAACGGAAAAAAAATGCGGCCGCTAACCAAGGGCAGCTAGAAGACACGCTCGTGCGTTTAACCGAAAAACAGGCGTTGTTAACGGAAAAGATTGAACAACAGAAAGTCACACGTGACAGCCTGCAAACAGAAGTGCAGCAGCTAAAAGATGAAGTGAAAACAAAACAGCATCAGCTGTCTCTTCATAGTGAAGATGTGGAAGGGCAAATTGAACAGCTGAAAAGCGATTATTTTGACCTATTAAACGAGCAAGCTTCTATCCGAAACGAACGTAAATTACTAGAAGAGCAACAGCGCCAAGCAGCCTTGCAGCTAGAGCGGTTAACGCAAAATAATCAGAAACATATCGAAGAACGGGTGTCTGTGAAGGAAAAGAAAACAGAAGCCGAGAAGCAACTTTCAGAACGAGAAGAAGACATTTTGGCTCAGGTGAAACGCTTTAGAGAAGCGGAACAAAAGCTAGAGCAGATGAAGCGTCAATACGAGAAAAAAGAAACGGCTCTTTACCAAGCCTATCAATATGTACAGCAGGCAAAATCTAAAAAAGAAATGCTTGAATCGATGCAGGAAGACTTCTCAGGTTTTTTCCAAGGAGTAAAAGAGGTTTTAAAGGCAAAGGACCGGTTAGGCGGTATTCACGGGGCGATTGCAGAGCTGATTCAAACAGAGCAGCAACATGAAACAGCGATTGAAATTGCACTTGGCGCAGCCACGCAGCATGTCGTTACTGAAAATGAAGCGGCTGCCAGACAGGCCATTGGATACTTAAAGCAGCATTCCTTTGGGCGTGCGACCTTCCTGCCGATGAACGTCATCAAAGAACGAACCATTCAGTTCAGAGATATTCAAACAGCTGAGCAGCATGACGCATTTATCGGCGTAGCGAGTCACCTTGTTTCCTTTGACGAAAAGTATGAAAAAGTCATACAGAATTTGCTTGGAACGGTCCTGATTGTTCAAGACTTAAAAGGTGCCAATGAGCTGGCGAAAATGCTTGGACATCGTTATCGCATCGTGACCCTTGATGGGGACGTGGTGAACCCAGGCGGTTCAATGACTGGGGGAGGCGTAAAGAAAAAGAACAATTCTCTCCTCTCCAGAAACCGAGAGATTGAAACATTAACAAAGCAGCTCGTTGAAATGGAAGAAAAAACAACGATCCTTGAAAAAGAAACAAAAGAAACGAAGCAATCGATTGCCGCAAGCGAAGTCCAATTAAATGAACTGCGTCAGCGCGGCGAAATTCTTCGAGAAAAGCAGCAAGAGTTAAAAGGGACATTATATGAACTGCAAGTAGCGGAAAAAAATATTAACGCTCATCTAGAGCTCTATGATCAAGAAAAAGAAGAGTTGCAGCAGCGCTCTAGCGAACTTGCGAGCAAGGACAAAGAGCAGGCAGCCCTTGAAACATCTATAGGTGAGAAACTGACCTCTCTTGACGAAGAGATCAACACGTTAACAAAACGGAAGCAGACCCAAAGCTCAACGAAAGAAACCATTTCTTCCGAATTAACAGAGCTGAAAATCTCGCTTGCCAAAAAAGAGCAGTCTTTAGCAAATGAACAAGAAAAACTTTCGAGCTTAACGGCTGAATTAGAAGAGGCTGAAAAGACGCTGACGGAAACAAAAGAAGATTTGTCCCTCTTAACAAGTGAAATGTCATCCAGCTCAAGCGGCGCCGAACAACTGGAAGAAGCGGCAAAAGAGAAACTGGAACATAAAAACAAAACGACAGCGCTTATCTCAGAGCGACGCAAACAGCGCCTGGCTCTTTCTGAAACATTAGAATTCGCAGAACGTGAACTAAAAGAGCAAAAACGCCTGTATAAACAGCTCACGACAAGCTTAAAAGATGAAGAAATCAAGCTTGGCCGCATGGAAGTTGAACTTGATAACCTCATCGCCTACTTAAACGAAGAGTATGCCCTTTCGTTTGAAGGAGCAAAAGAAATGTATCATCTGACGCTATCGCCGGATGAAGCAAGAAAACGCGTGAAATTGATCAAACTAGCCATTGAAGAGCTTGGAACAGTGAACTTAGGCAGTATTGACGAGTATGAACGTGTGAATGAACGTTTTCTCTTCTTAACTGAACAGCGCAATGATCTGACAGAAGCGAAAAATACGTTATTCCAAGTCATTGAAGAAATGGATCAGGAGATGACGAAACGTTTCTCTGAGACATTCTCTCAAATCCGCGGGCATTTTGAATCTGTTTTCCAAGCATTATTTGGCGGAGGAAGAGCAGACCTTAAGCTCACAGATCCAAACGATTTACTAAACTCAGGCGTCGATATTGTGGCGCAGCCGCCGGGGAAAAAGCTGCAAAATCTAAGCCTGCTTTCAGGCGGAGAAAGAGCATTAACAGCCATCGCTTTATTATTCTCGATCTTAAAAGTGAGACCTGTTCCATTCTGTGTGCTAGATGAGGTAGAAGCAGCGCTTGATGAAGCGAATGTGTTCCGCTTTGCCCAGTATTTAAAGAAATATAGCCAAGAAACACAGTTTATTGTGATTACACACCGAAAAGGAACCATGGAAGAAGCAGATGTTCTGTACGGTGTCACGATGCAGGAGTCAGGTGTCTCAAAACTGGTATCTGTCAAACTAGAGGAAACGAAAGAGCTTGTCCAGTAATTAAAGGAGGTTTTTGAACCAATGAGCTTTTTTAAGAAATTAAAAGAAAAATTTACGCAGCAAACCGATTCAGTATCAGAAAAGTTTAAAGATGGACTTGAAAAAACGAGAAATTCGTTTCAGGGAAAAGTAAATGAACTCATTTCTCGCTATCGTAAAGTGGATGAAGACTTTTTTGAAGAACTAGAAGAAGTGTTAATCGGTGCTGATGTTGGTTTCACGACTGTGATGGAACTGATTGATGAGCTGAAAAAAGAAGTGAAATTAAGAAACATTCAAGACCCAAGTGAAGTACAAGCAGTCATCTCTGAAAAACTCGTGGAGATTTACAATAGCGGTGAGGAACAAATCTCTGAACTGAACATTGAAGACGGCCGTTTAAATATTATTTTATTTGTAGGTGTGAACGGTGTCGGTAAAACCACAACCATTGGTAAGCTGGCAAACAAGCTAAAAAATGAAGGGAAATCCGTCATTTTAGCAGCAGGTGATACGTTCCGTGCGGGGGCGATTGAGCAGCTTGAAGTATGGGGCGAGCGCTCTGGTGTTCCTGTCGTTAAACAAACAGCAGGCTCTGACCCGGCAGCGGTCATCTATGATGCCGTTCAATCAGCTAAAGCCAAAAAAGCAGATGTCCTGATCTGTGATACAGCAGGCAGACTGCAAAATAAAGTCAACTTGATGAAAGAGCTGGAGAAGGTCAAGAGAGTCATTGAACGCGAAGTGCCCGATGCACCGCATGAAGTACTGCTTGCCCTTGATGCGACAACGGGTCAAAATGCGATGGCGCAAGCGAAGGAATTTTCTAAAGCAACAAACGTGACAGGTATCGCTTTAACAAAGCTTGACGGTACTGCAAAAGGCGGGATTGTTCTTGCCATTCGCAATGAGCTCAACATCCCTGTAAAACTTGTCGGATTAGGTGAAAAAGTAGACGATCTGCAAGAGTTCGATGCTGAATCGTATGTGTACGGATTATTCTCAGACATGATTGATCAAGAAGACTAATCAAGATGCCGGCAAAACTGCCGGCATTTTTATTTATATATCGCCGCAGGAAGTGACAAGATAAAAACTTGACACATAGATTAGAACCGTGTAAACTTAGTTGTTGTAAAGGGAATGAACTTAACAAAGGGGAGAGAGCCCATGACGCTTGAAAAAACAACGAGAATGAACTACTTGTTTGATTTCTATCAATCGTTGTTGACCGCAAAACAAAAGAGCTACATGTCGCTTTACTACCTAGACGATTTTTCCCTCGGTGAAATTGCGGATGAATATGAAGTATCAAGACAGGCTGTTTATGATAATATTAAACGGACTGAAGCGATGCTTGAACAATATGAAGAAAAGCTGCTCTTGTTTAAGAAATTTAAAGAGCGTAAAGAACTTCTCACAAAAATGAGAGAGCTTGTAGCAGATTCCGCGCAAAAGGAAGAAGCAGAAGCTTTAATTGAATCGCTTGAGAAATTAGATTAGGAGGCGGCACAGTATGGCATTTGAAGGATTAGCCGACCGACTGCAGCAGACGATTTCAAAAATCCGCGGCAAAGGAAAAGTGTCAGAGCAAGATGTAAAAGAAATGATGCGCGAGGTACGCCTTGCCCTTCTTGAAGCTGACGTCAATTTTAAAGTAGTCAAAGACTTTGTGAAAAAAGTAAGCGAGCGGGCAGTTGGACAAGAGGTCATGCAAAGTCTTACCCCAGGACAACAGGTCATTAAAGTTGTAAAAGAAGAACTTACTGAATTAATGGGCGGGGAAGAGAGTAAAATCGCTGTAGCGAAAAAATCTCCAACTGTCATTATGATGGTTGGTCTTCAAGGGGCAGGTAAAACGACCACAACTGGAAAGCTTGCCAACTTACTTCGCAAAAAACATAATCGCAAGCCGATGATGGTGGCCGCTGATATTTACAGACCAGCAGCGATCCAGCAGCTTCAAACGCTTGGGAAACAGCTTGATATGCCCGTATTCTCATTAGGTGATCAAGTTAGTCCTGTCGAAATTGCCAAACAGGCAATTGAAAAAGCGAAAGAAGAACATCACGATTATGTCATTTTAGATACAGCAGGACGTCTTCATATTGATGAAGACTTGATGGATGAACTTCAGAAAGTAAAAGAAGTCGCAAATCCAGAAGAGATTTTCCTCGTTGTTGACTCGATGACTGGTCAAGATGCTGTCAATGTCGCAAAAAGCTTTAATGAACAGCTTGGTTTAACAGGTGTTGTTCTGACAAAACTAGACGGTGATACGCGAGGCGGGGCAGCACTTTCAATTCGTGCAGTCACAAATACGCCGATTAAATTCGCCGCACTAGGTGAAAAGCTTGATGCAATTGAACCATTCCACCCGGAGCGGATGGCATCGAGAATTCTTGGCATGGGAGATGTGCTCACGCTTATTGAAAAAGCACAAGCAAACGTTGACCAAGATAAAGCGAAAGAGCTTGAACAAAAAATGCGGACAATGAGCTTCACGCTCGATGATTTCCTCGAGCAGCTTGGGCAGGTTCGCAACATGGGTCCACTTGATGAACTGATCCAAATGATGCCGGGAGCCGGTAAAATGAAAGGGCTCAAAAACGTCCAAGTAGACGAAAAGCAGCTCAATCACATCGAAGCGATCATTAAATCAATGACGACCGAAGAAAAAGAACAGCCAGAGGTCATCAATGCAAGCCGAAGAAAACGGATTGCAAAAGGAAGCGGAACATCTGTACAGGAAGTCAATCGCCTTTTAAAACAATTTGACGAAATGAAAAAGATGATGAAGCAAATGACCAACATGTCCAAAGGAAAGAAAAAAGGCGGCTTTAAATTACCATTTATGTAATTGGTTATACATGATAAAACCGTTGTTAAGAAAAAACACTTTACAAACCCTTTTATCATTGTTAATATACTATCTTGTTGAAATATTTTCGGAGGTGCTAGTAAAATGGCAGTAAAAATTCGTTTAAAACGTATGGGAGCAAAAAAATCTCCTTTCTATCGTATTGTTGTAGCAGATTCTCGTTCACCACGTGACGGTCGTTTCATCGAAACAGTTGGAACTTACAACCCAGTGGTATCACCAGCTGAGGTGAAAATCAACGAAGAATTAGCGCTTAAATGGCTTCAAAATGGTGCGAAACCATCTGATACAGTTCGTAACCTTTTCTCAAGCCAAGGAATTCTTGAAAAATTTCATAATGCGAAAAACAGCAAATAATGAATGAGCTGTCCTTGGAAGAATTGATTGTGTCCATCGTCGAGCCACTTGTTGATTTCCCTGAAGATATTCACGTATCTTCATTAGAAAAAGATGAGCAGGTCATTTACACACTGTCTGTCAATGCTGAAGATACCGGAAAAGTGATCGGAAAGCAGGGACGTACAGCTAAAGCGGTACGAACAGTCATGTTTGCAGCAAGTGCAGAGTCTTCTAAGAAAGTTCAACTTGAGATTGCTGACTAAAAAGGGAGAGGGCTTAGGACCTCCCCTTTTTTTACACGTTTAAATCTATTTTTCGTTATACTGTAGAGGACAAATGCCTTCGGATAGGGGGACAAAAAGGAAGATGCAGATCATTCAACATGTCACCGTTATGCAAGTATTAACTGAAAGCAGTAAGGACAAACTGTTAACGACTTTTTTGGAGAAAAAAGAAAGACTAGAACGTGAGTGCAATCAACTATATTTTCAACTAAAAAAGCATGAAAAAGAACCGCATCAGCAAGAAGCCATCCCTCAATTTCAAAAAGCCATTGAAAAAAGACAAGAGAAAATGAGGCAAATTGATTTTCAAGTCGAGCAGCTGCATATCTTGCCTCTTGGCAGTGAAATGAAAGAAACAGAAGTGGATGCGCTGGTTGAAGTAAAAATAGGTGATAAATGGGATGACAAAATGCAAGACAATGTCATCGTCGTGAAAGACGGCACCATTGTGGAAATACGTCAGGGGTGATTGAGAACATGGAGCTAGAATGGTTGAATGTCGGAAAGATCGTCAATACACATGGAGTGCGCGGAGAAGTACGTGTTGTGTCAAAGACTGATTTCCCAGAAGAACGCTACAAAAAAGGCAGCGTCCTTTATATTTTCAAACAAAATCAAAAAGAACCGCTAAAAGTGACTGTCGCATCACATAGACAGCACAAACAATTTGATTTACTGACATTTGAAGAAGTCGGCTCGTTAAATGAAGCTGAGCAATTAAAAGAGTCGATTTTAAAAGTAGAAAAAGAACATCTTGGTTCATTAGATGAAGGGGAATTCTATTTCCACGAAATCATCGGCTGTGAAGTATATGATGAAGAGGACAAACTGATTGGTCAAATCAAAGAAATTTTAACGCCAGGGGCAAATGATGTATGGGTGGTTGGAAGAAAAGGCAAAAAAGATGCCCTCATCCCTTATATTCCATCTGTCGTCAAAACAGTTGATATTTCATCCAAGAAAGTACACATTGAAGTGATGGAAGGACTCATTGACGAATGAAAATTGACTTTTTAACACTGTTTCCTGAAATGTTCGAAGGAGTGCTTCACTCATCGATCTTAAAAAAAGCTCAGGAAAAAGATGCGGTCTCATTTGATGTCGTGAATTTTAGGGAGTATTCCGATCATAAACATAAAACAGTGGATGACTATCCGTATGGCGGCGGTGCTGGCATGGTTCTGAAAGCACAGCCTGTATTTGATGCGGTAGAAGATTTAACGAAAAAAGCAAACAAGAAGCCCCGCATTATTCTTGTCTGTCCTCAAGGAGAAAGATATACACAAAAGAAAGCAGAAGAGCTTGCAAAAGAAGAGCATCTTATGTTCATTTGCGGCCACTATGAAGGCTACGATGAGCGCATCAGGGAGCATCTTGTCACAGATGAAATCTCAATCGGAGATTTCGTTCTCACAGGCGGAGAGCTGCCGGCGATGATGATTGCAGACAGTGTGGTCAGGCTTTTGCCTCATGTGCTTGGAAAAGAAGCGTCTCATATCGAAGATTCATTTAGTACAGGTCTGCTTGAGCATCCGCACTATACAAGACCAGCTGATTATAAAGGATTGAAAGTACCAGATGTGCTTCTCTCTGGAAATCATGCCAAAATTGAAGAGTGGCGGCGTAAAGAATCGTTGAAGCGAACCTATACAAGACGGCCAGATTTGATCGATTCTTGCAAAACATTAACGGATGAAGAAAAAAGATGGCTTTGGCAGCTTCATAATGACTAGATTGTATTGCACAAGGTATACAGGTGTGGTATGATACTACTTGTGACTTGGACGGCTTGCCGATTCAAGTTTGAAAACGATGTTCCGCTGCAATGAAGAAAGAGGACATGAGCATCTGTTGGAAGGAGTTGAAAACGATGCAACAATTGATTGAAGAAATCACAAAAGAACAATTACGCACTGATCTTCCTGCGTTCCGTCCTGGTGACACTTTACGTGTACACGTTAAAGTTGTCGAGGGTACTCGTGAGCGTATCCAGATCTTTGAAGGTGTTGTAATTAAGCGTCGTGGTGGTGGAATCAGCGAAACTTTCACAGTTCGTAAGATCTCTTACGGTGTAGGCGTTGAGCGTACATTCCCTGTACACACACCAAAAATCGCTAAGATCGAAGTTGTACGTCACGGTAAGGTACGTCGTGCGAAACTTTACTACCTACGTGAACTTCGCGGTAAAGCGGCTCGTATCAAAGAAATCAGACGATAATGATATCAAAGGAAAGAGCTTGTTACCTGTAACAGGCTCTTTTTTTGTACAATGTATAGAGACAACCGTTAGAAGAGAGAAGGTGCACATATGACAATTCAATGGTTTCCAGGCCATATGGCAAAAGCAAGACGGGAAGTCACAGAAAAATTAAAGCTCATCGACATCGTATTTGAATTAACCGATGCAAGGATTCCGATGTCCTCTAGAAACCCAATGATTGAAGAAATCCTCCAAAACAAACCGAAAATTATGCTTTTGAACAAAGCAGATAAAGCAGATCCTCGTATGACAAAAGAGTGGCAGGCACACTTTGAAGCGCAAGGTGTACGGTCGCTTGCCATTAATTCTGTCGATGGACAAGGGTTAAATCAAATCATTACGACATCAAAAGAAATCTTAAAAGAAAAGTTCGATCGAATGAAAGCAAAAGGTGTTAAGCCGCGTGCCATTCGAGCTTTGATTATCGGAATTCCCAATGTCGGCAAATCAACGCTGATTAATCGGTTGGCAAAGAAAAATATTGCGAAAACAGGAGATCGACCTGGTATTACGACGTCACAGCAATGGGTGAAGGTAGGAAAAGAACTTGAACTGCTCGATACCCCTGGAATTCTCTGGCCGAAATTTGAAGATGAACAAGTAGGTCTTAGGCTGGCCGTCACCGGAGCGATTAAAGACTCAATCATCAACTTGCAGGATGTCGCAGTGTATGCGCTGCGCTTTTTAGAAGAGCACTATCCAGAGCGATTAAAAAAACGCTATGATCTAGCAGAAATACCTGAAGATACAGTTGAGCTGTTTGATGCCATTGGCACAAAACGCGGCTGTCTGATGAGTGGAGGATTCATTAATTACGACAAAACGACCGAAATCATTATTCGGGATATTCGAACGGAAAAATTTGGTCCCCTCACTTTTGAGAAGCCTGAAAGCTAAAAGACACGCAGCTCATGCGGGTCTTTATTTTTTGCGAAAAACTGCCGATATAAAGAAGGAGGCTGCGGAAAAGCCAATGTACACGGTCAAACAAATAAAAGAATTAATAGAACAACATGCTGACGACGAGTCATACATTCGTGAACTATTGAAAGACGATACAAGAAAAAGTGTCCAAAAGTTAATGGACAAATGGAACAAAGGCAGACAAAAGCAGCAAGAACTGCATGCAGCATGGAAGCAAATGCTGCAATTTGAAACCAAAGCAAAAGCGCAAGGATACACTTATATTGCAGGCATAGATGAAGCAGGAAGAGGACCACTGGCTGGCCCAGTTGTTGCGGCAGCTGTGATATTAAAAGAAGATACCGTCCTACTCGGTTTAAATGATTCAAAACAGCTATCTGAGAAAAAAAGAATGACCTATTATGAGCTCATTCAAAAGGAAGCACTCGATATCGGCATCGGCATTGTTGATGCGGCAACGATTGACGAAATCAATATATACGAAGCATCAAGACTGGCGATGGTGAGGGCTGTAAAGCAGCTCACTCACACACCTGATTATCTACTCATAGATGCGATGACGCTCCCGCTTCCTACTCAACAGGAGAATATCATCAAAGGAGATGCTAAAAGCGCATCCATCGCAGCTGGT
This sequence comes from Bacillus sp. FSL M7-0307, assembly GCF_038627835.1. Taxonomy (NCBI): domain Bacteria; kingdom Bacillati; phylum Bacillota; class Bacilli; order Caryophanales; family Bacillaceae; genus Bacillus; species Bacillus sp. FSL M7-0307. Next base: position 1,542,505 of record NZ_CP152023.1, read on the forward strand.
GCATGTATTGCCAAAGTGACAAGGGACCTAATGATGGAAGAGTATGGACGCCAGTACCCTGAGTATCAATTTGAAAAACATAAAGGGTATGGAACGAAAGAGCACCTGGCTGCCATTCAAACACATGGCGCTACACCTATCCACCGGTTATCATTTGCACCAGTGAAATCTGTTATTTCATAAATATATTGACACAAGGGGGCTGCCTGTGATGACAAGAGTTGAAGATATACATACTGCACTGAATAGTCGGCTGAATACGGCAGAATCTGTTCCGCTTAACACGGAAGGAAAGGAAAATATTCACCGGCTCATTCTTGGTAAAGTACTAAAAATGCTTGGAGATGATACAGCGCTTGTTCAAATAGGCGCTACTAAAATAAAAGCGCAGCTAGCGGCTCAGCTTAAAGCCGATTCATTCTATTGGTTCCAATTAGAACAAGAAGGTGGAGGCAGCCTGAGTAAATTAAGACCTGTTCAGCAATTTGACCAAGATCCTAAAACATTAAAGGATGCCGCAGCTAAACTACTAGAAGGTCTGTCGCTTAAAAATGGACTTGAACAAATGTTAACAGCTACAGCCTTTTTAAAAGAAAAACCGGTCATCAACGAAGCAGAGTTAAAAACGGCAGTAAAATGGATTGAACAACTTCAAGGCGCGGATATCAAAAAAGGTCTGCAAGCACTTCTTTTTGCTTTAAAGAAAGATTTGCCGATTCAGCAAGGAGTGCTCCAATCAATATTAGCGATGAAATCCCCCTCTGCACTTCATCAGGATGTGACAGCACTGCTAGATCGATTAACACAGCTTCCGAAGCAATCAGAAGCCACACAGGCTCTTACACAGGCCGTTCGTACGGTTGTAAATGCTGAGACAACCGTTCATGCAGAAAAGCTCTTATCGGTGCTTCTAGGAGCAAAAGAAGGCCAAACGAAGCAAGGAGAAAGCTTGCAGGTGCAGCCTCATGTCAATCCGGCTCAGCAAACAAAGCAGAGCCAGCCCACCGCTATACAACAAGGGCGACAGGCGGATACAGTGAATCAGAACAGCGTGCAGCAATTATTAAGTCCAAAACAGCTCCCGCTTCAGCAGATAGAACGCATTCTGACAAGCATCACAAAGCAAGGCATAGACGGACAGCAGCAGCTTGATGTAAAACAGCTCACATCACTGGTTCAAGCAGTCCAGCAGGCAGGACCACAGGCTGACGCAAAGGCAGCCGTGCTTCAAAAGGAATTTCCGTTTCTTTCAAAAACAGAGGCGAACGCATTGGCAAAGGTCATTCAGCAGACTGAACCAGCATTAAGCAATAAAACCGATGTACTCGATTTACTGATGACGATGAAAAAAGCGATAGGTGTACGAGATGAAATTGGGATGCTGAAACTACTGGAAAAGGGCAGCCAAGATGTCAAAAGCCAAGAGCTTCACCAATTAAAGATGGTTTTAAATGATGCAAGGCAAGCTGATGTTCCCGAGCCCGTAAAAAAAGAAGTGGATCAATTATTCCATAGATTAAATGGGCAGTTACTAGTGCATCAGGAAAACCAAACAGTTAGTCAAATGATGGTTTCTTACCCTCTTTTCTCAAAACATAGTGTTCAAGATTTAACCTTTATTCTAAAAGGGCATAAGAAAAAAGATGGCTCTATCGATATTTCTCAGTGCCGTTTAATGTTTTATTTAAACATGGAAAACTTAGAAGAAACGTTAATAGACTGTACGATTCAGCAAAAAGTGATGTCAATTACAGTCGAGACGGCTCACGAACTGCAAGGGACCATTAATCCAATGATTCCAGCTGTTCGAGAGAATTTAAATGCCCTAGGGTATAGTTTAACGGGGATTACAGCGAAAAAAAGAGAAGAGCCAATTGATCCGTCTCACTTTCTAGATGAACACTTTCATAAAATCAGCGAGAAAGGGCTGGACTTACGAGTATGAAAGATTCAAAACCGCTTAGAAGAGCGGTCGCTCTACACTATGATGAAGAAAAACAAAAGGCGCCAAAAGTCGTTGCAACAGGCAGCGGCTATGTGGCTGATCATATTATTGAAGAAGCTCAAAAAGCTGGGGTTCCTATCCAAGAAGACCGTAATTTAGTAGAACTGATGCGCCACTTAACGCTGGATGAGGAAATCCCAGAAGCGTTATACGATACTGTAGCAGAAATATTTTCATTTATCTATCGATTGGATCAAAAAATGAAAAAATAAGGTAAAATAAGTGTTTTGACTGAAAAATTTATATTTTTAATAAAATAAAAGTTTGAATGTTTAGAAGGATTTTACGATTTTACATAGAACCCTAGACATTCTCTTTTTTATTCTTTAAAATGAAAGCGCAGTCTATTTTATAATTTTTGTTTCTACATATGTTGGGAGGATGGGAAATGAATATCCATGAGTACCAAGGAAAAGAAATCCTAAGAAAATATGGGGTTTCAGTTCCAAATGGTAAAGTAGCATTTACACCTGATGAAGCAGTGAAAGCATCAGAAGAGCTAGGAAGCTCTGTATATGTCGTAAAAGCACAGATTCATGCAGGCGGCCGTGGTAAAGCAGGTGGGGTAAAAATTGCAAAAACAAAAGATGAAGTGAAAGGGTTTGCAGAGGAATTGCTCGGCAAGACACTTGTCACACATCAAACAGGGCCTGAAGGGCGCGAAATAAAACGCTTACTTATTGAAGAGGGCTGCGATATTCAAAAAGAATACTATGTAGGACTCGTTTTGGATAGAGCAACATCAAGAATTGTTTTGATGGCTTCTGAAGAAGGCGGTACTGAAATTGAAGAAGTAGCAGAAAAAACGCCAGAAAAAATCGTGAAAGTGGTCATCGACCCAGCGATTGGTCTCCAAGCCTATCAGGCGAGAGAAGTTGCGTTTAAAATTAATATTCCAACAAAATTAGTTGGTCAAGCTGTTAAGTTTATGACAAGCCTTTACAATGCGTTTATTGAAAAGGATTGTTCAATTGCCGAGATAAATCCTCTTGTTGTAACAGGTGATGGAAAAGTCATGGCACTTGATGCAAAATTAAACTTTGATAGCAATGCCTTATATAGACAAAAAGATATATTAGAATACCGTGACCTTGATGAAGAAGATCCAAAAGAGATTGAAGCATCTAAATATGACCTAAGCTACATTTCTCTAGATGGGAATATTGGCTGTATGGTGAATGGAGCAGGCCTTGCGATGTCTACAATGGATATCATCAAGCATTACGGCGGGGACCCTGCAAACTTCCTTGATGTTGGCGGCGGTGCAACTGCTGAAAAAGTAACGGAAGCATTTAAAATCATCTTATCTGATCAAAATGTCAAGGGGATTTTCGTGAACATTTTTGGCGGCATCATGAAATGTGATGTCATCGCAGAAGGTGTTGTTGAAGCGACGAAACAAGTCGGCTTAACATTACCACTCGTTGTACGTCTTGAAGGAACAAACGTTGAATTAGGGAAGAAAATCCTGAGTGATTCAGGCTTAAATATCACTTCTGCTGAGTCTATGGCTGACGGGGCAGAAAAGATTGTATCTTTAGTCAAGTAGAGCAGAAAGGCAGGGAACCTAAATGAGTGTATTTATTAATAAAAATACGAGAGTAATTGTTCAGGGGATTACCGGTTCAACCGCATTATTCCATACAAAACAAATGATTGAGTATGGAACAAATATCGTTGGCGGTGTCACACCTGGAAAAGGTGGAACTGAAGTAGAGGGAGTTCCTGTATTTAATACTGTATCTGAAGCAGTACAGACAACTGGAGCAAATGCTTCTGTTATCTATGTACCAGCACCATTTGCAGCAGACGCCATTTTAGAGGCTGTTGATGCAGAAGTGGATCTAGTGATTTGTATCACAGAACACATTCCAGTTCTGGATATGGTTAAAGTGAAACGCTATATGGAAGGTAAGAAGACAAGACTTGTTGGACCGAACTGTCCTGGCGTGATTACACCTGAAGAATGTAAAATTGGCATCATGCCTGGCTACATTCATAAAAAAGGTCATGTTGGTGTTGTATCTCGTTCTGGAACGCTTACATATGAAGCGGTACATCAGCTTTCAGAGGCTGGTGTTGGTCAATCAACAGCTGTAGGAATTGGCGGAGACCCTGTCAATGGCACGAACTTTATTGATGTATTAAAAGCCTTCAATGAAGATCCTGAAACGCATGCTGTGATCATGATTGGTGAAATCGGTGGTACTGCTGAAGAAGAAGCAGCTGAATGGGTAAAAGCAAATATGACCAAGCCGGTTGTTGGCTTTATTGGCGGTAAAACAGCGCCTCCAGGAAAACGCATGGGACATGCTGGCGCCATTATTTCTGGTGGTAAAGGAACTGCTGATGAAAAAGTAAAAACAATGCGTGAATGTGGAATCGAAGTGGCAGAGACACCATCTGTCATGGGAGAAACCTTAATTAAAGTGTTAAAAGAGAAGAATCTCTTCGAAGCTTGTAAAACGCATTAATGACACAAGAAGACTTGTTCTTTGACAAGTCTTCTTCTTTCTATCTTAAACTGGAGGAATGGTATGTACAACGTGTCCGAAAGAATGATTTTTCACCGCTTAAAAGGCCTCATCTCACCCTCTTTGTTAACAAAATGGTGGAAAGTCGATCCTGAGCTATATATAAATGAAGAAACACATCATTTCAAACAGGATCGATCATTACAAAAGATCGACTTTACCCGCTTACAACAAGCTGAAGAAAATGAATTCCCCATTTTTCAACACATCGTTCAAGCCTATTTAAAGCAAAATATTCACATGATTCCCATCACATCACCTTTATATCCCAGCTCACTAAAACACATTTATGATCCTCCCCCAGTATTATTCCTAAAAGGAAACGTTACCTATTTAAATGAAGAAAAAAGTTTAGGTGTAGTAGGTACACGAGTGCCAACCTCTTATGGAGAAGCGTGCGTGAAGAAAATTGTTGGAGAACTTGTAGAGGAAGATTGGATGATTGTGAGTGGTTTAGCAAAAGGAATTGATGGACTTGCACACAAAGAGTGCATAAGAAAAAAAGGAAAAACGATTGGTGTTGTAGCTGGCGGTTTTCAACATGTATATCCAAAAGAACATGTGCAAATGGCTCAATATATGGGAGAACATCATTTACTGTTGTCAGAGCATCCGCCTTATATCAAACCAGAAAAATGGCATTTTCCAATGAGAAACCGATTAATTAGTGCCCTGACAAGAGGAACCATCGTGGTTCAGTGCAAAGAAAAGAGCGGTTCGCTTATTACAGCCTACCAGGCATTAGAGCAAGGAAAAGAAGTGTTTGCTGTTGCAGGATCGATCTTTGATTCTAATTCTATAGGTCCAGCTAGACTGATTCAGCAAGGTGCCAAGCTTGTTCATTCAACGAAGGATATTTTAGAGGAATTCTCCTTGAGCGGTGTTCAATATACTGAACTCCCATAAAAATATCGTTTGACAAAAGACATCGGAATATTTAATAATAGTGAGGATTTAAGTTTACACTTTGTTTTTCGTGTTTATAATGATGTTCATCATAAAGAATTTTTAACGATTGCCTGTTAGATAGGTGCAATTAACATAAATATAAATTTGTGAAATGGATAAAGAGAGAACACCTCTTAAGGGGGATTTTGAGTATGGCTGATTATTTAGTCATCGTTGAGTCGCCAGCAAAGGCGAAAACGATTGAGCGTTATTTAGGAAAAAAGTATAAAGTAAAGGCTTCAATGGGGCACGTAAGGGATTTACCGAAAAGTCAGCTTGGTGTTGACACTGAGCATGACTTCGAACCGAGATATATTACGATTCGAGGAAAAGGTCCAGTCTTAAAAGAATTAAAAACAGCAGCGAAGAAAGCAAAAAAAGTATATCTCGCAGCTGACCCCGACAGAGAGGGAGAAGCGATTGCTTGGCATTTAGCTCACAGCCTTGACCTTGACCTCTCTTCAGATTGCCGCGTTGTCTTTAACGAGATTACAAAAGATGCAATTAAAGATTCCTTTAAGCATCCACGTATGATCAATATGGACTTGGTTGATGCGCAGCAGGCAAGACGGATTTTAGATCGTCTCGTTGGATATAAAATCAGCCCGATTTTATGGAAGAAAGTCAAAAAGGGCTTAAGCGCCGGTCGTGTTCAATCAGTTGCACTCCGCCTGATTATTGACCGCGAGAATGAAATTAATGAATTCAAACCAGAAGAATACTGGACAATTGATGGCACCTTCCTAAAAGGGAAAGAAAGTTTTGAAGCGAGTTTCTTTGGCGTAAATGGCAAAAAACATCCGCTAAAAACAAAAGAAGATGTAAAAGAAATCCTTTCGAAATTAAAAGGAAGCAAGTTTTCTGTTGAAAAAGTGACGAAAAAAGAACGTAAACGCAACCCAGCTGTTCCGTTTACAACATCTACCTTACAACAAGAGGCAGCGAGAAAACTAAACTTCCGTGCGAAGAAAACGATGATGATTGCACAGCAATTATATGAAGGAATTGATCTTGGTAAAGAAGGTACAGTAGGTCTCATTACATATATGAGAACGGACTCAACACGTATTTCCAATACGGCAATTGAAGAAGTATCTGCTTTCATTGATCAAACGTACGGCAAGAATTTCTTGAATACAACAAAACGAACTGCCAAAAAGAACGAAAATGCACAGGATGCTCACGAAGCCATCCGTCCGACTTCTACGCTAAGAAAACCAGCAGATGTCAAACATGTGCTAAGTAGAGATCAGCTTCGTCTTTATAAATTGATTTGGGAACGTTTTGTGGCAAGCCAAATGGCACCAGCTGTTCTTGATACAATGAGTGTGGATCTTGAAAATAACGGGCTTACTTTCCGTGCAAATGGAAGTAAGGTGAAATTCCCTGGATTTATGAAAGTATATGTTGAAGGGAAGGACGACCAGTTAGAAGAAAAGGACAAAATGCTTCCTGATCTGAAAGAGGGAGACACCGTTCTTTCAAAAGATATTGAACCAGAGCAGCACTTCACGCAGCCGCCTCCACGTTACACTGAGGCAAGACTTGTCAAAACCCTTGAAGAGCTAGGTATTGGCCGCCCATCTACGTATGCACCAACATTAGATACCATTCAAAAGCGTGGCTACGTGGCACTTGATAACAAACGGTTTATTCCAACAGAGCTTGGAGAGATTGTGCTCAACTTAATTATTGAATTCTTCCCTGAAATCATTAACGTAGAATTTACTGCGAAAATGGAAAAAGAACTTGATAGCGTTGAAGAAGGTACGATTGAATGGGTACGCATTATCGACAGTTTCTATCAAGATTTTGCAAAACGGGTAGAAAAAGCAGAAGCAGAGATGCAGGAAGTTGAGATCGAGCCTGAATACGCCGGAGTTGATTGCGAAGAGTGTGGTCATCCAATGGTGTACAAAATGGGGAGATACGGTAAGTTCATGGCATGCTCTAATTTCCCTGACTGCCGTAACACAAAACCAATTGTCAAAGATATTGGTGTCAAATGCCCGACTTGTCACGAAGGAAATATCGTTGAACGGAAATCTAAGAAGCGCCGCATTTTTTACGGTTGCGATCGTTTTCCAGAGTGTGAATTCGTTTCTTGGGACAAACCAATTGAAAGAAAGTGTCCAAAATGCGAAAATATGCTTGTAGAGAAAAAGCTGAAAAAAGGCATTCAAGTTCAATGTGTGAACTGTGATTATAAAGAGGAACAACAAAAATAGCGGTGAGCAGCCTTGTTCACCTGCTTTTTTATGTCATCAAATAGAACTTACGAAATAGGAGAGTTGTACAATGAGTCAATTTGTAAATGTGATCGGAGCAGGTTTAGCAGGAAGTGAAGCGGCATGGCAAATTGCCAAGCGCGGAATTAAAGTCCATCTGTATGAAATGAGACCTGTCAAACAAACACCAGCTCACCACACAGATAAATTTGCGGAGCTCGTATGCAGTAACTCATTGCGTGCGAATGCTTTAACGAACGCAGTCGGTGTTTTAAAGGAAGAAATGCGTCATTTAGATTCAGCAATCATCGCAGCAGCAGATGAAAGCTCGGTTCCTGCTGGTGGAGCGCTTGCAGTAGATCGTCATGAATTTGCAGCTAACGTCACAGACCGCGTGAAAAATCACCCGAATGTGACGGTCTTTCAAGAAGAAGTGCAAAGCATTCCAGAAGGTCCGACGATTATCGCAACGGGTCCTCTTACATCAGAAGCACTTTCAAAAGAATTAAAATCTTTAACAGGTGAAGAGTATTTATATTTCTACGATGCAGCAGCGCCTATCCTCGAGAAAGACAGCATCGATATGGATAAAGTGTACTTGAAATCACGTTATGATAAAGGGGAAGCGGCTTATTTAAACTGTCCGATGACAGAAGAAGAATTCGATCGTTTTTATGAGGCGCTCATTTCTGCTGAAACTGTGCCGTTAAAAGAGTTCGAAAAAGAAATCTTCTTCGAAGGCTGTATGCCCATTGAAGTCATGGCCAAAAGAGGGAAAAAAACCATGCTCTTTGGCCCGATGAAACCAGTTGGACTTGAAGATCCAAAAACAGGAAAAAGACCTTACGCTGTTGTTCAATTAAGACAGGATGATGCAGCAGGTACTTTATATAATATTGTTGGTTTCCAAACACATCTAAAGTGGGGCGATCAAAAGGAAGTATTCCGTTTGATTCCAGGTCTTGAAGAGGCAGAGATTGTTCGCTATGGTGTGATGCACCGTAATACATTTATTAACTCGCCAAGCCTTCTAAAACCGACGTATCAATTTAAAAATAGAGATGACTTATTCTTTGCCGGACAAATGACTGGTGTTGAAGGATATGTTGAGTCCGCGGCTTCAGGACTAGTGGCTGGAATCAATGCAGCTCGTTTTGTTAAAGGAGAAGAGCTTGTGACACTTCCAGAAGAAACAGCGATTGGCAGTATGGCTTACTACATCACATCAACAAACAAGAAAAGCTTCCAGCCGATGAATGCAAACTTTGGATTGCTGAAAGATCTTGGCGTTCGAATTAAAAACAAACAAGAGCGCTATGCAGAGTACGCTAAACGCGCAATCGAAACTATTCAAACTATTTCGAAATCTCTGTAGTAAAACATTGCACGGAAAGCAAGATATGTGATACCATTTAAAAGCCTTAAAGAGGTGTAAAAATGACAGATAAACAGCGTCTTGTCCACTTATTCATTGAATATTTGCAGATTGAAAAGAACTATTCAGCTTTAACGATCTCAGGTTATACTGAGGCGATTGAAGAGTTTGTCAGATTTATGAACATTCAAGGAATAGACGGTTTTGAAGAGGTATCCTATCAAGATACGAGAATTTATTTAACAGAAGCTTATGAAAAAGGCCTTACAAGAAGAACGATTAGTAAGAAAGTCTCTGCACTTCGCAGCTTTTATAAATTTTTATTAAGAGAACAGCTTGTGAAAGAAAATCCTTTTTTACTCGTTAGCTTACCAAAGCAGGATAAGCGAATTCCTTCATTTTTGTATGAAGAGGAACTAAAAGAGCTATTTACAGTTTCTGATGTAAATACACCGCTTGGTCAAAGAAATCAAGCCATTTTAGAACTACTTTATGCAACAGGTATGAGGGTCAGTGAGTTATGTTCATTAAAAGAATCTGATCTTGATTTATCGATGGATACAGTGCTTGTACATGGGAAAGGCAGCAAACAGCGGTATGTACCTTTCGGATCTTATGCACATGAAGCGCTCTCCACATATTTAGAGGATGGAAGGCAGAAGCTGAAAGTGAAGGGAAAGGATCGTGCTGATTCACATGTGTTTTTGAATCAGCGCGGAGCTCCTCTTACAGATAGAGGCGTTCGATTCATTCTAACTGAATTAATGAAAAAGGCGTCTGGCACATTACATATCCATCCACACATGTTAAGGCACACCTTTGCTACGCATCTTTTAAACGAGGGAGCGGATTTAAGAAGTGTTCAAGAACTTCTCGGTCACTCAAATTTATCATCAACACAGGTGTACACGCATGTATCAAAAGATTCTTTAAGAAAAACGTACATGTCTCATCACCCAAGGGCTTTTAAACGATCCTAAAAGGAGGTTTTTTCATGTCATCATTTCATGCAACCACAATCTTTGCCGTTCAACATAAAGGAAAAAGTGCGATGGCTGGAGACGGTCAAGTCACTTTTGGGCAGGCTGTCGTCATGAAACACACAGCAAAAAAAGTGCGCCGTCTTTTCGGAGGCAAAGTACTCGCAGGTTTTGCTGGTTCAGTTGCAGATGCATTTACACTCTTTGAGAAGTTTGAAACGAAGCTTGAAGAATACGGTGGTAACCTAAAACGAGCAGCTGTAGAACTGGCGAAAGAATGGCGGAGTGACAAGATGCTCAGACAGCTTGAGGCCATGCTGATCGTCATGAATAAAGAAAGCATCCTGCTCGTATCTGGAACAGGAGAGGTCATCGAGCCAGACGATGGCATTTTGGCTATCGGGTCAGGCGGCAACTACGCGCTTAGCGCCGGGAGAGCACTCAAAAAACATGCAGGTGACCATCTCTCAGCTCGAGAGATTGCAAAGGCGGCTCTTGAAACGGCCGGAGAAATCTGTGTCTACACGAACGATCAAATCACTTTAGAAGAGCTTGAATAGAAAGGACATGAGACGTATGGAGAAAAAGCCGTTCACCCCAAGAGAGATAGTTGAAAAGCTCGATCAGTACATTATTGGTCAGCTTGATGCGAAAAAAGCAGTGGCGGTGGCTTTAAGAAACCGTTACAGAAGAAGTCTTTTACATGATAAGCTAAAGGATGAAGTCGTTCCTAAAAACATCTTAATGATTGGTCCGACAGGTGTGGGGAAAACAGAAATTGCCCGCAGAATTGCAAGGATTTCTGGTGCACCTTTCATTAAAGTGGAAGCGACGAAGTTTACTGAAGTTGGATATGTCGGACGTGACGTAGAATCAATGGTCAGAGATTTAGTGGAAACAGCAATCAGACTAGTCAAAGAAGAAAAAATGAAGGATGTTCAAGAAGAAGCGGAAAAACAAGCAAACAAACGGCTTGTTCATCTACTTGTTCCTGGAAAGAAAAAAAGTCAGTCTGTGAAAAATCCTTTTGAGATGCTGTTTGGTGGTTCTGATGCTGATGAAAGTGATCGAGATCACTCAAGTGAAGAAGTAGAGCTTGAGTCGACGAGAAAACGCATTGCGCACCAGCTGGCGATGGGTGAACTTGAAGACCATTACGTCACGATTGAAGTTGAAGAGCAGCAGCCTTCCATGTTTGATATGCTTCAAGGCTCGGGTATGGAGCAAATGGGTATGAACATGCAGGATGCGCTTAGCAATCTCATGCCTAAAAAGAAAAAACGCAGAAAGCTGACCGTCAGAGAAGCGAGAAAAGCGTTAACTGCTGAGGAAGCTTCAAAACTGATTGATATGGATGAAGTCGGTCAGGAAGCCGTGCAAAAAGCAGAGCAGCAAGGAATCATCTTTATCGATGAAATCGATAAAATTGCCAAAAGCGGTGGTACATCGTCTGCAGATGTTTCTCGTGAAGGGGTTCAACGTGATATTTTACCGATTGTAGAAGGTTCCACTGTGATGACGAAGTATGGGGCTGTGAAAACAGATCATGTTCTATTTGTAGCAGCAGGTGCTTTTCATATGGCGAAACCCTCGGATTTGATTCCAGAGCTTCAAGGACGCTTCCCAATCCGTGTAGAATTAGATAAATTAAGTATAGAAGACTTTGTGAAAATCTTAACGGAACCAGATAACGCGTTATTAAAGCAATATAAGGCTTTACTTGAAACAGAAGGTATATCTCTTGAATTTTCTGACGATGCTATTCATAAGATTGCCGAAGTGGCTTATCACGTCAATCAGGAGACGGATAACATCGGTGCAAGAAGGCTTCACACCATACTTGAGAAGCTGCTAGAAGAGCTCTCATTTGAGGCGCCTGATATTACAATGGAAACAGTGACCATTACCCCTCAGTATGTAGAAGAGAAGCTAGGAAAGATTGCAAATAACAAAGACTTAAGTCAATTTATACTTTAACAAATGAATAAAGTAATCTAGGAGGATCATTATTATGGCGTTACTACAAAAAACAAGGATTATTAACTCGATGCTGCAAGATGCAGCGGGGAAACCGGTTAATTTTAAAGAAATGGCAGAAACACTGAGAGATGTCATTGATTCAAACATTTTCGTATTAAGCAGAAGAGGGAAGCTTCTTGGCTACTCTATTAACCAGCAGATTGAAAATGCACGTATGAAAAAAATGCTGGAAGATCGTCAGTTCCCTGAAGAATATACAAAAAGCTTATTCAATGTCCCTGAAACATCTTCAAACCTTGACATCAACAGTGAGTACACAGCTTTCCCGATTGAGAACCGTGATTTATTCCAATCCGGTTTGACAACGATTGTGCCAATTATCGGAGGCGGAGACCGCTTAGGGACGTTAATCCTTTCTCGTTTGCAAGATACATTCAAAGATGATGATTTAATTCTTGCTGAATACGGCGCAACAGTTGTTGGAATGGAGATTCTTCGCGAGAAAGCGGAAGAAATTGAAGAAGAAGCAAGAAGTAAAGCGGTTGTTCAAATGGCAATCAGTTCTCTTTCATATAGTGAGCTTGAGGCGATTGAGCATATCTTTGAAGAACTTGATGGCAACGAAGGGCTGCTTGTGGCAAGTAAGATTGCTGACCGTGTAGGAATCACTCGTTCAGTGATCGTAAACGCACTTCGTAAATTAGAAAGTGCAGGCGTTATTGAATCTCGTTCTCTTGGAATGAAGGGAACATACATCAAAGTATTAAACAACAAATTTTTAATTGAACTTGAAAATTTAAAATCTCACTAATCAAAAAACCCTTTTCGGCCGAAATAAACGCTGAAAAGGGTTTTTTTGTATAAAAAAAGAGGATTTGTCCGAAAAATGACACTCTTTTTTCCAAGAAACCCCTTACAATTCTGTAGTGCTTTGAATCTAGGTCTTTATACCTATTCGTAAAATAGATATATATTACGAGTTTTTTTTACAATTACATCATAGACTTTAATCCTATTATTTCTTACAATGAACATATGGTTTTACAAATCTCGACATGATTAAATGGAATGAAATACATATGATTGGAGGTATATGGTTTTGGATATATTTTCTGGAACGATAAGCAACCTTGAGAATGCCTTGGGCAGAGCGAATGTTAAGCAAAAAGTCATAAGCAATAATATCGCGAATATAGACACACCGAACTACAAGTCTAAAAAAGTTGCATTCCACGACATGCTAAATGATGCGTCAATCAAATTAGATGCTAAAAAAACATACCAAGGTCACATTGATTTTTCTAAAACAGGGTCTAATTATTCAGTTGTTTCGAGTAACCGTACTTCTTATCAAGAAAACGGAAATAATGTCGATATTGATCAAGAGATGAGTGAACTCGCTAAAAACCAAATTCAGTATAATGCGTTGGTTGAAAGAATGAGCGGAAAGTTCAATTCTCTTAAAACAGTTTTGACAGGAGGTAAGTGATGTCGATTTTTTCAGGCGTTAACGCTTCGGCCTCAGCATTAACAGCACAGAGGCTCAGAATGGACGTTGTATCCTCGAACCTTGCGAATATGGATACAACAAGAGCTAAACAGGTTGATGGCAAGTGGGAGCCTTATAGACGCAAGCTCGTCACATTACAGCCGTCAGGTGAATCATTTTCATCTATATTGAACTCAAGCATGAATTCGAGCGGCAAATTAGGAAACGGCGTCAAAGTAACAAAAATTACTGAAGACGAAACTCCATTCAACCTTCAATATGATCCTACAAATCCCGATGCCAATGAAAATGGATATGTTCAAACACCAAACGTTGATCCATTAAAGGAAATGGTTGATCTCATCAGTAGCTCAAGGTCATATGAAGCAAACGTGACCGCGCTGAATGCGAATAAAAGCATGCTGATGAAAGCTTTAGAAATAGGAAAGTAAGGTGAAAAGAATTGGTTAACGCAATATCTCCTTTCCAGCTTCAAACCGCTCAGCAAGCAAGTGAATTGACGAATGCATCGTCTGTGCAGGCGGCTGCACCTAAAAGTCAAACGAATTTCTCTGATGTGCTGAAGAATTCCATTGAGGCATTAAATCAATCACAGCTGAAATCAGACCAGTATACGAATGCTCTCGCACAAGGGAAAGATGTCAATCTCGATGAAGTCATGATTGCTTCACAAAAAGCGAGTGTGACACTCACAGCTGCAACCGAGTTTCGGAATAAAGCAGTCGAAGCGTACCAAGAGATTATGAGAATGCAGATGTAGGAGGTGCTGGTGGACAAAAAATAGACTGAATGGAATGACCGGGGGTTAAGATGAATCGTACTTTAATGCAATTAAGAACAAAAACAGTTGAGTTTTGGCGAAATCGATCAAAATTACAAAAAATACTCATGATTGGCGGCGTAGCTGCCCTAGCAATCATTATTACGGTTGTTAGCATCTTTGCTTCTTCTGAAAAAATGGTTCCGTTGTTTAGAGATTTGTCTGAGGCAGAAGCAGGACAAATCAAACAGGAACTGGATGGCAAAAACGTTAAATCGGAACTTGCAAATAACGGAACGACGATTTTAGTTCCAGAAAAGCAAGCGGACACTTTAAAAGTAACACTTGCATCAGAAGGACTTCCTAAAACGGGGAATATTGACTACTCCTTCTTTGCGAACAATTCCGGCTTCGGTTTAACAGATAATGAATTTGATGTTCTGAAAGTAGACGCAACTCAGACAGAACTATCCAATCTGATCAACACGATTGATGGGATTAAAGATTCAAAGGTTATGATTAACCTGCCAAAAGATTCCGTTTTTGTTGGAGAAGAGCAAAGTAATGCATCAGCATCAATTGTGCTGCAAGTTCAACCAGGCTACACGCTTACTCAGCAACAAGTAAAAGGCCTTTATCATCTTATTTCAAAAAGTGTGCCGAATTTAAAAACAGAAAACATTGTCATTATGGACCAAGATTCCAACTACTATGACTTAAACAGCAGCTCAGATTCCTATGCAAGTGGAATGGATGCACAGCAGCAGAAAAAAGAGGAGATTGAAAAGAATCTTCAACGAAAAATTCAACAGCTGCTTGGAACGATGATGGGTCAAGAGAAAGTTGCCGTATCGGTCACTACAGACATTGATTTTACTGAAGAAAAAAGAAAAGAAGATCTTGTCGAACCAGTTGATCAAGAAAACATGCAAGGAATTGCTGTCAGCGCTGAAAAGATTGCTGAAACTTATTCAGGTAATGGCGCAGCAGCTGGAGGCACCGCTGGAACAGGTGACGATGATGTCACAAATTATCAAGGTGCCGATGGAACGAATGGAAGCGGAGATTACGAAAAGAGCGAAGATCGTATCAATTATGAAGTCAACCGCATTCATAAAGATATCAAAGAAAGTCCTTATAAAATCAGAGACGTTGGCATTCAGGCACTGGTTGAACCGCCTACTGCAAACGATCCGAACTCATTAACTGCTGAAAGGCAGGATGATATCAAAAAAATTCTTTCAACCATCATCAGTACATCGATTGATAAAGAATACACAAACGGTCAAGCGCTCACTCAAGCTGACTTAGATAACAAAATCGTTTTATCTGTATCAAAATTAGACGGTAAACAGCAAACGGCAGCAGAAAACCCTTCAAACAATATTCCGATTTGGGTTTATATTGTTGGCGGTGTGCTACTACTTGCCATTATCGCTCTCATTATCCTTCTCGTACGTAAGCGAAGAAAAGAAGAGGAAGAAGAGTTTGAGTTTGATGAACGTACACCAATCCATGTTCCTGATATCGATACTGAGCCAGAAACAGAAGAAATGGTGAGAAAAAATCAGCTTGAAAAAATGGCAAAAGATAAACCAGAAGACTTTGCTAAATTGCTACGCAGCTGGCTGTCCGAGGATTAGGAGGAATACACATGTCGAGAAAAGATCCAAATCGACTAACAGGCAGACAAAAAGCAGCAATCCTAATGATTTCCTTAGGGCTAGACGTGTCAGCATCTGTATACAAACATCTGTCTGAAGACGAAATAGAAAAATTAACATTAGAAATTTCAAATGTAAGAAGTGTAGATACTGCTAAAAAAGATGAGATCATCGAAGAATTTCACAGCATTGCCATCGCGCAGGACTACATATCACAAGGCGGCCTTATGTACGCAAGACAAGTGCTTGAAAAAGCGCTTGGTGAGGACAAAGCGGACAGCATCTTAAATCGCTTAACATCCTCACTTCAAGTGAAACCATTTGATTTTGCTAGAAAGGCTGACCCAGAGCAAATTTTAAACTTTATCCAGCATGAGCATCCACAAACCATTGCGCTCATTCTTTCCTACCTAGATCCAGTACAGGCTGGACAGATTTTATCTGAGTTAGGCGAGGAAGTACAAACTGAGGTTGCAAGAAGAATTGCTTTAATGGACCGCACATCTCCAGAGATCATCAATGAGGTGGAACGTATTCTTGAACAAAAGCTCTCTTCAACCTTTACGCAAGATTATACCCAAACGGGCGGAGTCGAAGCGGTAGTCGAAGTCCTGAATGGTGTAGACCGTGCAACGGAGAAAACCATTTTAGATACACTAGAAATTCAAGATCCTGAGCTTGCTGATGAAATTAAGAAACGTATGTTTGTCTTTGAAGACATTGTCACTCTTGATAGCAGAGCCATTCAGCGCGTGATTCGAGATGTTGAAAATGACGATTTACTACTTGCACTCAAAGTGGCAAGCGAAGAAGTCAAAGAAATTGTCTTCCGCAACATGTCGCAGCGTATGGTCGAAACGTTCAAAGAAGAAATGGAGTTTATGGGACCTGTCCGGCTTAGAGATGTCGAGGAAGCACAGACTCGTATTGTCAGCATCGTAAGACGACTTGAAGAGGCTGGAGAAATCGTCATAGCTCGAGGTGGAGGAGACGATATCATTGTCTAGGATTATCAAACATGAAACATCTGTTATTCCTGAACAAGGCCGTCAAACCATTCCCTTGCAGCAAGTGGAATTCAAAAGAGAACATCACGAAGAAGAGCTTGTCAACGAAACAGAAGCATCTCAACTTGTATTAAGTGATGCACAAGATGAAGCAAGCCGTATTTTAGAACAAGCAAATCGTGAGCTGGAACAAACAATGGCTGAAATCAATCAGCGGCGAGCTGATTTTGAAGCAGAAAGAGTACAGCTCATTGAAGAAGCGAAACAAACAGGATATCAAGATGGTTTTCAAAAGGGCGAAGCAGATGCGACTTTACAGTATCAATCGATTCTTGATCAAGCGAATGACATTGTCAGCCTTGCAAAGCAGGACTATGAAGCAAAAATTGAAAGCTCTGCTGAAGAAATTGTCGAACTTGCCTTTGAGCTCGCTAAACGAGTATGGAATGCAGCTGAGGACACAAAAGAACAATTTTTAACGCTAGTGAAGCAGGTCATTTCAGAAGTGAAAGAATATGACGATATTTCCATCTATGTCGACCCTGCACATTACGAACATGTGATGGAATATAAAGACGAATTAAATAGAATCCTTCAAAAGAATACACATCTTGCCATTTACTCGGATGAAAAAGCACCAAAAGGTACTTGTTACGTCGAAACAAGCTTTGGAAAAGTGGAAGCGAGTGTTGATACCCAAATGAATCAGTTAAAAGAAAAGTTATTAGAAGTCATTGATTCAGGTGATCACAAATGAACATAGATGTGCTAAAAGAAACGATTGAAACCGCCGATCCTTATAAACGTTTTGGTAAAGTCAATCGAGTTGTTGGACTGATGATCGAGTCCAAGGGGCCAGAAAGCTCAATCGGTGATGTATGTCTTATTCACAAAAAAGGGAGTAAGAATCATCCGATCAAAGCAGAAGTCGTTGGTTTTAAAGATGAAAACATTCTGCTCATGCCTTATGTAGAAGCCTCTAACATCTCACCAGGCAGTCTTGTTGAAGCAACAGGTGAGTCGTTAAAGGTCAAAGTAGGAACTGGTTTAATCGGGCAGGTTGTTGATGCATTCGGTGATCCACTGGATGGCAGCATGCTTCCTAAAGGACTTGCACCTGTCTCAACAGAACAATCTCCTCCAAACCCGATGGACAGACCGCCTATTCGTGAAAAAATGGGCGTTGGTGTCAGAGTGATCGACAGCTTGCTCACAGTCGGCACTGGTCAAAGAATTGGCATATTCGCGGGAAGCGGTGTTGGTAAAAGTACCTTGATGGGGATGATTGCCAAGCAGACAGAAGCGGATCTC
Organism: Bacillus sp. FSL M7-0307; assembly: GCF_038627835.1. Classification (NCBI taxonomy): domain Bacteria; kingdom Bacillati; phylum Bacillota; class Bacilli; order Caryophanales; family Bacillaceae; genus Bacillus; species Bacillus sp. FSL M7-0307. The sequence goes on from NZ_CP152023.1 coordinate 1,560,807, forward strand.
AATGTCATTGCACTTGTTGGAGAGCGTGGACGTGAAGTTCGCGAGTTTATCGAAAAAGATTTAGGAGCTGAAGGACTGAAGCGTTCGATTGTTGTTGTCGCAACTTCAGATCAGCCCGCACTGACAAGATTAAAAGCAGCCTATACTGCAACAGCTATTGCCGAATATTTCAGAGACAGAGGCAAAAATGTCATGTTTATGATGGATTCTGTCACAAGGGTCGCCATGGCACAGCGGGAAATAGGACTTGCAACCGGTGAACCGCCAACAACAAAAGGATATACGCCTTCAGTGTTCGCTATACTGCCAAAATTGCTAGAACGAACTGGTACAAATCAACTTGGTTCCATCACAGCGTTTTACACAGTGCTTGTTGATGGTGACGATATGAATGAGCCGATCGCTGATACAGTGCGGGGGATTTTAGATGGCCACATAGTACTTGATCGTGCATTGGCCAACAAAGGACAGTTCCCAGCTGTCAATATTCTGAAAAGTATCAGTCGTGTCATGAGTAATATCGCAAGTCATGATCATAAGGAAGCGGCTAACCGGTTCCGCCAGCTTTTATCCACATATCAAAACGCTGAAGATCTCATTAACATTGGAGCATATAAAAAAGGCTCCTCTAAAGATATTGATGAGGCCATGCAAGCTTACCCACAACTGATTTCATTTTTGAAGCAGGACGTTGAAGAGGCTGTATCGATTGAAGACAGCGTGAGGATATTGCTCTGTTTGATGAATAGAGAGGATTGACAAAAACAGTGAGATATCAATACAAATTTCAAAAGCTCTTAGAATTGAAAGAAAGTGAAAAAGACAAATCACTCGCAGCGTATCAACAATCCGTTTCGGCATTTGAGCAAGCCGCTGAAAAACTCTATGAAAATATGAGTAAAAAAGAGCTAATGGAAAAGAGCAAAGAAGAAAAGCTGAGAAGTGGGATGAGTGTTCAAGAAATGCGTCATTATCAGCAATTTGTGACGAACTTAGATAACACCATTCATCATTATCAGCAGCTTGTGATCATGAAACGCCATCAAATGAATGAAAAACAATCTGATTTAACTGAAAAAAATATTGAGTTTAAAAAGTTTGAAAAAATGAAAGAAAAGCAATTTGAAAAGTTCTCCCTTGAACATAAGGCAATTGAAATGAAAGAAATGGATGATATCTCTATCAGCCAATTCATGTTTCAAGGACATTAGGAGTCGAGATGAATGCCTAAGAAGGAAAAAACAAAGGAATCAAGTGGCGGCGGTAAATTTCAATGGATCTTGTTTATTGTCATTATCCCATTGGTTGTGCTTGTGATCGTGACGGGCACAATCCTTTATATGGCGGGTTATGATCTAAAGAAACCGCTCCAAAACATTCCGGGGATTAGCAGCTTGGTTGGATCAGATGACACATCAAAAACGTCATCTTCAAATAACGATCAACGTGATACAGAGTTGAAAGCGTTGAAAAAGACGATTAAAGAACAAGAGAATGAACTTGAAATTGCTCAAAAAGACTTGAAGACAAGTGATGAAGAGATTAAACGATTGAATCAAAAAATCAATTCACTTGAAAAAACATCTGATAAAGAGAACACGTCAGCAAGTGACAGTTCATCAAACAGTACATCATCAAGTAATAACGCATCAGGATCTTCCTCTGATTCGTCAGCATCTTCTAATCAGCAATCAAAAGGAAAGGTCGCCAGCATTTATGAAAGCATGGATGCAGGGAAATCTGCCAAAATTTTATCAGAGCTAAGTGATAAAGAAGCTTTGAAGATCCTTGAAGAGCTGAGTAAAAATAAGCTGACGGACATATTAGCAAAACTGACACCTCAGAAGGCAGCAACGTTCACGAAGGAGCTTGCCAAAAAAGAAGAAAGTGAAAATGGGGGTGGACAATAAGTGAAGCTATTGGACATTGGAGCCTTACAGCAATCTTCCCAAGGTCTCTCGGGACTAAAGGGAGAGGGGGCAGTATCTGCTCGCGGCCTGTTTAAACAATTGTTAAATGGCGCAGGTATTCAAAGTGGTCCAGCTATTTCTCAGCCAGCGGAAACCACTCTATCCATGAATGATGCGATGCAAATCATTGAAAAATGGATGCAATCACCTGAAGAAGGAATAGATGGAGATCTTCTTGCGGCACTTCAGGCGCTGCAAGGTCAAAAGCTTGAAGGGGCTGACTTAAAGTCACTTGAAGAGCTATTTCAAAAGATGGAATCGGTTATCTATGGTGATCAGGATGAGAAGCCAGTTGCTGAACATAGTGAACAGCTCATACAAGTCCACTTTTTCTTATATCAAATACTGAATCAGCAGCCGGTGAGCTTTGATGCAAAACTTGTACAGGATATTCAAGCAAAAGGTGAAGATTTTATCAAGTTTCTAACGAAAAACGGAGCAGATGAAAAGCTCATTCAACAAGTAAAAGAGCAGTTCTTCTCGCAAGGATCGGCACCTAAGCTGAATAATATGTCGCAAAGCGAGCTGAAACACTTTAATCAGTTAATCGATCATATGATGGCGAATGCGAAAGGGTCAGATAAAGAGTGGAAAATTTCCTTAGGAGAGTTAAAAGAAATGGTTGCTCCAAGGCAAGAATCTTCCTTCTCATCTCCAGCAAAAGGTGCTGCCTCACTTGAATGGCTCATGAAAAAAGAAGTCATCAAAGGTCAAGGCACTGCGGCACCTGCTTCTGAAAAAACAATCACCCATACGCTGCTTCCAGGGCATAAACAGTTTTTCCAACTGCAATCAGCTGCTCCTATGCAGCAGACGCAAACAACTGACGAAAAGCCAGGCACGGTTGATCAGCAGATTTTAAATACGTGGAAACAAATGAAGTTCACACCATTTGGCAATTCAAGCGGACGGTTTACCGTACGATTAAATCCAGAAAATCTCGGGTTTATTACCATCCAGCTAACGAAACAAAACGGGATGTATGCGAGTAAAATTACAGCTTCAACGCAAGCAGCTAAAGAGCTGTTAGAGCATCATCTGCCGCAACTCAAGCAGGCGCTACCGAATATGTCGGTTCAAGTTGACCGTTTCCATATACCGCTTCAGTCAAATGAGCAGCCGTCTTTTGGACAATTTAATGAGGAAGGCAAGCAGCAGCCATCAAAAGGACAAAGTTTCCAGCAGCCTGATGAACAGGAAGCTGAATTCCAAGATGTACTAGATGCGCTTGTTGGATCAGAAGAAGAAGAGGAGGAGATCTAATGGCAACTGTTGATGCGACGAATAGAACAGCCGCACAAGCGGACACTTCTTCAAACGCAGCAAAGAAAACAGATACACTTGGCCGAGATCAGTTCTTGAAAATCTTGCTTACGCAGCTTCAAAACCAAGATCCGACAAACCCGATTGATGACCGTGAGTTTGTCACACAGCTTGCAACATTTTCTTCTTTAGAACAGCAAATGAATATGAATGAATCAATCACCAAAATGAATCAGATCATGTCTACATTTGTTGCACACCAAGATCCATTTACGACATATGTAGGCTGGATTGGTAAAGAAGTAGCGGGTAAACAAGATGATAAAGACATATCTGGCACTGTGAAGTCTGTGAAAAACATAAACAATGAATACTTCCTATATTTAGAAGATGGAACGAAAATCAGCCCTTGGGACGTTACAACTGTTGGAGAAAAATCGTAAGCAAATCGAGGAGGAAAATAAATGTTACGCTCACTTTACTCAGGAATTAGTGGAATGAAAAACTTCCAATCAAAATTAGATGTTGTAGCCAACAACGTAGCCAACGTCAACACACACGGATACAAAAAAAGCCGTATCACTTTTAAAGATATGGTCAGCCAAACCATTGGAAGTTCTGGTGGGCCAACGAACAACTCTGGTTCAATCAACTCAAAGCAAATTGGTTTAGGGTCATCTTTATCTTCAATCGATAAAATCATGTCAGCGGGATCTTCTCAAAATACAAATGAACCTTACGACTTCTATATCAATGGAGATGGGTTTTTCCGTATTGAAGTTCAAGGAGAAGTTCTTTATACAAGAACAGGAAATTTCGACACTGATTCAGAGGGAAGCTTAGTCACCCCTGATGGAAATTATCTACTTGGAATGAATGGACAAAAGATAACGATTCCAGACGGTGTTTCAAGTGTAAGTGTTGGTCCAGATGGAACGATTTCGGTTGTTGAAAACAATGTATCAAGAACCGTTGGTCAAATATCACTCGTATCTTTCCGTAACGCAGGAGGGCTAGACAAAGTTGGTGACAACCTTTACCGCCAAACGTTAAGCTCAGGTGCTCCAAGTAATCCAATCGTACCAGGTGAACAAGGAACGGGCGTCGTCCAAACAGGTAAACTTGAAATGTCAAACGTTGATTTAACAGACGAGTTTACAGAAATGATTATCGCACAGCGTGGATTCCAATCGAATGCAAAGACGATCACAACATCTGATGAAATTCTGCAAGAACTTGTGAATCTGAAACGATAGGAGGTAGGGGGAGCGGTTTATCGCTTCTCTGCTTAATATGATTGAAGTGACAAGATTAAATGGCAAAGGATTTATGCTCAACGCTCTCCATATCGAGCAAATCGAAAGCTTTCCAGACACGACCATTACACTCGCCAATGGAAAGAAATTCGTTGTGAAAGAAGATGAAGAGCAGCTTCAGGAGAAAATCATTTCTTTCTATAGAAAAATCCAAGTCATTTCATTGAATCAAGGAATAGAGGAGTTTGAATGAAGAAGAAATTAGTCGTAGTAATGCTAATCATGATTATTGCTATCGTCGGAATTGGAGCAGGTATTGTCTTTCTGGTGAATGGGTCAGACGAAGCAAAAGCAGAAAAAGAGCCAACAGCAGATGAAGTCGTAAAAGCTTCTGTTGAAATTCCTGAGATTGTGACCAATTTAAAATCTGAAGGAAATGCGGTCAAACTTGTACTAAATATTGAAACAGATTCAGAAAAAGCCAAAGAAGAGCTTGAAAAAAGAAGCTTCCAAGTGAAGGATGCTGTGATCGACATTTTATCAGACACGAATGCAGATGAACTTGATGGCAAAAAAGGCAGAGAACATTTTAAAACACAGGTCAAAAACAAAGTGAATAACTATTTGCAAGATGGCAAGGTGAAAGAAGTTTATATAACCTCCTTTAATCTGCAATAGAGGCGATTAATTGACACGATGGAGGTGAAGAAATGTCAGGAGAAGTGCTTTCCCAGAATGAGATCGATGCATTATTATCCGCCATATCAACAGGCGAAATGGATGCAGAAGAGCTGAAAAAAGAAGAAACGACGAAAAAAGTGAAAGTGTATGACTTTAAACGTGCACTGCGCTTTTCAAAAGACCAGATTCGAAGTTTAACAAGAATTCATGATAACTTCGCTAGACTGCTTACCACACACTTTTCAGCGCAGCTAAGATCATATATTCAAATTTCTGTCAGCTCGGTTGACCAAGTGCCATATGAAGAATTTATTCGTTCGATTCCTAATATGACATTATTAAACTTATTTTACGTCAGCCCGCTTGAAGGAAGAATCATGCTTGAAGTGAACCCAACGATTGGCTATGCCATGATGGATAGGCTGATGGGTGGGATTGGCATTAGTCATAATAAGACAGAATCACTGACAGAAATCGAAACAAAGATTATCTCAAACATGTTTGAGGGAGCTTTGGAAAACTACAGAGAAGCGTGGCAGTCCATAACCGACATCGAGCCAGAAATGGCAGATTTCGAGGTAAATCCCCAGTTTGTTCAAATGGTGTCACCAAACGAAACAGTTGTCGTCATTTCTCTTAATACACAAATTGGTGAGGTAAGCGGGGTTATTAATCTCTGTATTCCTCACGTAGTATTAGAGCCTATTATTCCGAAGCTGTCTGTACACTACTGGATGCAATCGGAACGAAATGAACCGAAACAAGAAGAAACAAAGGCCATTGAAAAACGGATTATGACGGCGAAAATACCGGTAGTCGCAGAGCTTGGACAATCGGAAATGACGGTGGAAGAGTTTTTGAATTTGGAAATTGGTGATTGTATTGCCTTGGACAAACCAGTAAATGCGCCTCTTACTGTTATGGTCGGAAATAAACCGAAATTCTTGGGACAGGCCGGCCGCGTGAATCGGAAACAGGCGATTCAAATTCTAGATCACGACATAAGAGGTGAAGAAGATGGAGAATAACGGAAGTAAATTATCACAAGATGAAATCGATGCGCTCCTTAAAGGAGGCAGCAATGACGATATAGAGCCTGATACACTCCTTTCTGCAATGGAACAAGATGCCATTGGGGAAATCGGAAATATATCATTTGGAAGCTCTGCAACAGCACTTTCAACCCTATTAAGTCAAAAAGTGGAGATTACAACTCCAACTGTCACAGTGATTCAAAAAAGCAAGCTGAATGAGGAATTTCCTCATCCGTATGTCGCAATTGAAGTGAATTATACGGAAGGCTTCAGCGCTAGTAACCTGCTTGTCATCCAGCAAACCGATGCGGCAGTCATTGCGGATTTAATGATGGGCGGAGATGGAACAAATGCTGACCCGTCGTTAAGTGAAATTCACTTAAGTGCAGTACAAGAAGCGATGAACCAAATGATGGGTTCAGCAGCGACGTCCATGTCAACAGTCTTTAATAAAAAGATTGATATTTCTCCGCCTCGCGTTGAGCTGCTTGATGTGAAAGAAGGAGAAGGCACAGACCGCATTCCAGCTGAAGAGATGCTTGTCAAAGTGTCCTTTAGATTAACGATAGGTGAACTCATAGATTCAAATATTATGCAGCTTTACCCTATTACGTTTGCGAAAGATTTGATTGCAGAATTAACAGACCCAGCGGAAGAAGAGCCGGTTCAAGAAGCACCTCAGAGTGCACCTGAACCACAGCAGGCTGCTCCGCAAGCACAATCTGCTCCTATGCAGCAATCGGCACCGCCGAAAAGACAGGCGAAGCCAAAGCCGGCAGAACCTGTCAATGTGGCGCCAGTTGAATTTGAGGCATTTAGTGAGCCTCAGCATACAACAAGTCAGCTCGGTAATCTTGATATGCTGATGGATATTCCACTTTCCATTACAGTGGAGCTTGGAAGAACGCAGCGCAGTGTGAAAGAAGTACTTGAACTTTCCGCTGGAAGTATCATTGAACTGGACAAACTTGCAGGTGAGCCAGTCGACATTCTGGTCAACAAACGAATCGTCGCCAAAGGAGAAGTTGTTGTCATTGATGAGAACTTTGGTGTACGTGTGACTGACATTTTAAGTCAGTCTGAAAGACTTTCTAATTTAAAATAAACAAACATATAGGGAGAGAATAAGTAAATGGCTACTAAGGTATTAATCGTAGATGATGCAGCATTCATGAGAATGATGATTAAGGATATTCTTGTAAAAAATGGATTTGATGTAGTAGGAGAAGCAGAAAACGGCGCACAAGCTGTTGAAAAATATAAAGAAACATCTCCTGATCTAGTCACAATGGATATCACAATGCCAGAAATGGACGGGATCACAGCATTAAAAGAAATTAAACAAATCGATGCTTCGGCAAAAATCATTATGTGCTCAGCGATGGGACAACAATCAATGGTTATTGATGCCATCCAAGCAGGTGCAAAAGACTTTATCGTGAAGCCATTCCAGGCAGACCGTGTACTTGAAGCAATTAATAAAACGTTAGGCTAAAAAAGGGTGTAAGACTTGTTGAAAAAACGTTTGATATGTATAGCAATGATCAGTTTTATGCTTTTCTTGACAGCGCAGCCCGCCTCACTGTTTGCTGAAACAAAAGATCCTGAAAATGGCACGGTGAATGACTGGCTCAAAGATGAGAAAGAAAGCAAAAAGGATACAGAAAAGAAAACCACTGACAATCAAACGAATCCGGCAGAAGAAGTTCCCTCTTCTTCTGTCTCCATTATGGATTTTGTCAAAATGATTGGTGCCTTACTTTTTGTCATCCTGCTCATTTACGGATTGGTGAGATTTGTTGGAAAGCAAAACCGCTTACTCAAGCCATTTCGCTATGTTGAAAATATTGGCGGAACGACGGTTGGTCAAAATCGTTCAGTTCAGCTGATCAAAGTGGGCAAACGAGTATTAGTTGTCGGCGTAGCAGACTCAATCCAGCTGCTAAAAGAAATCGATGATGAACAAGAATGCGAAGCGATTGTGAAACAATACGAAGAAGCGATGGAAAGTAAGACTGACTTACCGAAAATGATGCAAAAATTAACATCGCAAGTGAAGAAACACGATCAGCCGACCACTTCTTCTTTTTCAGCCAATTTAAAGGCGCAGCTAGCCGAATTGAAAAAGACCCAATCAGAAGTCAGAAAGAAAGGCCCGAAACAAAATGAATGAGTTTATCGATTTATTTAATTCCAGTGGCGCAGGGAATATTAGCACATCTGTCCGTCTTCTTTTATTGTTAACTGTATTTTCAGTTGCACCAGGCATTCTTATTTTAATGACCTGTTTTACACGGATTGTGATTGTTCTTTCGTTTGTTAGAACATCACTTGCAACCAACTCAATGCCGCCAAACCAAGTGCTTGTAGGACTTGCTTTGTTTCTCACATTTTTTATTATGGCACCCACGTTCTCAGAGATTAATAAAGAGGCACTCACGCCGCTGTTAAATGATGATATTACGTTAAATCAGGCCTATGAAAAAGCCGAAGTGCCAATTAAAGAGTTTATGAGTAAACATACGAGACAGAAAGATTTGGCTTTATTTCTTAGTTACGCAAAAATGGATACCCCTGAATCAATTAAAGATATTCCCTTAACGGCGATGGTACCAGCTTTTGCAATTTCAGAATTAAAGACGGCATTTCAAATTGGTTTCATGATCTTTATTCCATTTTTAATTATTGACATGGTGGTCGCAAGTGTCCTGATGTCGATGGGGATGATGATGCTTCCGCCGGTTATGATATCGCTCCCTTTCAAAATATTGTTATTTGTATTAGTTGATGGATGGTATTTGATTGTTAAATCTTTGCTGCAAAGCTTTTAGAGTAGGTGCTTAAAACATGAGTTCAGAATTTGTCATTACGATGGCTGAAAGATCAGTGTATGTTGTTTTACTTGTCAGCGGGCCGCTTCTTGCGCTCGCACTAATCGTGGGACTAATTGTCAGTGTGTTTCAGGCGACAACCCAAATCCAAGAACAGACGCTTGCGTTCATTCCAAAAATTGTTGCAGTGCTAATTGGACTTGTTGTGTTTGGTCCGTGGATGCTTTCAACAATTGTGTCATTTACAACAGAGCTGTTCTCGAATTTAGATCGATTTGCAGGTTAATCAGAGATGTCAATCATAGAATTATTTCCTGCCTTTCTTCTCGTTTTCATTCGGATCACCGCTTTTTTTGTGACAGTGCCGCTATTAGCGCATCGAACGATACCAGCAGTTCACAGAGTTGGTTTTTCACTGTTTTTGGCTGTCATTAGTTTTAGCACCATTAAAGAACCGCCAGCACTCGATATCGACGGTCTTTACATGATGCTTGCCGTGAAAGAAGCAATGGTCGGACTTCTTCTTGGACTGATTGCATATATCATGGTGTCCGCAGTTCAAATTGCCGGCTCATTCATCGATTTTCAAATGGGCTTTGCGATCGCCAATATTATTGATCCACAAACAGGGGCGCAAACGCCGCTGATGGGGCAGTTTTTTTATACGGTGACCTTGCTGCTGATGCTGGCAACAAATGCACATCATTTGCTGCTTGATGGAATCTATTACAGTTTTCAATATATTCAAGTTGATCAGTATGCACTGAACTTCGGTAGTGAATCCTTTGCTTACTTTATTGCAAAGAGCTTCAACCAAATGTTCATCATAGCCTTTCAAATCTCAGCACCTGTTGTGGCTAGTTTGTTTTTAGTCGATTTGGCATTAGGAATTGTGGCACGTACAGTTCCGCAAATGAACGTATTTGTCGTTGGACTTCCCATTAAAATGGGCGTGAGTTTTATTATGATCATCATTTGTATGGGTGTTATCTTCGGGGTCGTCCAAAATACATTTGAAACGATTGTGCTCACCATGAGGAATTTCTTAGCATTGGTCGGTGGTTCGTCATGACGACAAGACTTAGACTCGACTTGCAATTTTTCGCAGGTGAAAAAACAGAAAAAGCAACACCGAAAAAGAGACGGGATTCACGTAAAAAAGGGCAGGTTGCCAAAAGTACCGACGTCAATACAGCCATCTCATTTCTACTAATCTTTTTATCATTCTTTTTTATTGGGCCTTTTATGAAAGAGCGTATTATTGCGCTCATTGAACGTTTTTATTCAACAACGATGCTAATGAAGGTTAGCACATCTAATATTCACCAGTTATTCTTGGAATTGCTTCAAGAGACAGGTCTCCTCCTCATGCCAATTCTTGGTGTTGGGATGCTGGCAGGGATCATCAGTAACTATTTACAAGTTGGGTTTCTCTTTTCAACTGAAGTGATCAAGCCCAAATTAGAAAAGCTTGATCCAATCAAAGGGTTTAAACGAATATACAGTATTCGAGCACTCGTTGAGCTATTAAAATCCATTTTAAAAATTGGTTTTGTTGGCTTTGCGACATTTATCGCTCTATGGATGCACTTTGACGAAATCTTGCGGCTCCCTCTACTCACTGCAGAGGAAACCCTTCATTTCGTGGCAAATATGACCTTGATTATGGGTCTATATGCAGCAGGTGCTCTTCTCATCTTAGCTGGGCTTGACTACATGTATCAGAAATTTGATTATGAAAAAAACTTACGGATGTCTAAACAAGACATCAAAGATGAGTATAAAAAATCAGAGGGTGACCCGCTCATAAAATCAAAAATTAAACAGCGGCAAAGGGAAATGGCCATGAGACGGATGATGCAGGAAGTCCCAAAAGCGGACGTCATCATTACAAACCCGACCCACTACGCAATTGCCTTGAAATATGACGAAGAAAAGATGGACGCGCCGTTTGTTGTGGCAAAGGGAACGGATATTTTGGCTTTGAAAATTAGAACAATTGCGAAAGAACATGATGTCATGACTGTAGAGAACCGGCCGCTCGCCCGCGCCCTCTACGATCAAGTGGATATCAACCAAGCGGTGCCTGAAGAATATTTTAAGGCGATCGCAGAAATTTTGGCTTACGTATATAAAACGAAACAAAAGATTTTATGAATTTTTGGTTTTAAAAGGAGAGAACAGGCATGTCAGCAAGAGATTTATCTGTTTTATTCAGTGTTATTTTAATCGTGGCGATGCTGGTCATACCGTTTCCGCCCGTCCTATTAAGTATTTTAATCATTATTAATATTTCTCTTGCGCTTATCGTGCTTCTCACCACAATGAACATGCAAGAACCACTGCAATTTTCCATTTTTCCATCGTTACTTTTGCTCTTAACACTGTTTCGTTTAGGGCTTAACATCTCTACAACCCGTTCTATTTTATCAACTGGAGATGCTGGTAAGGTTGTAGAAACGTTTGGATCATTTGTTGTTGGGGGCAATATACTCGTTGGTCTGGTTGTCTTCCTTATTCTGATCATCATTCAGTTTGTTGTCATCACCAAAGGGGCAGAGCGTGTATCAGAGGTTGCGGCCAGATTTACACTCGACGCGATGCCAGGTAAACAGATGAGTATTGACGCAGATTTGAATGCAGGAATGCTGACAGAGAGTGAAGCTAGAAACCGCCGTGAAAAAGTAGCAAGAGAAGCAGACTTTTATGGTGCGATGGATGGTGCAAGTAAGTTCGTTAAAGGGGATGCCATCGCAGGTATTATCATCGTTATTATCAATATTATTTTTGGCATCATTATTGGGATGATTCAGCAAGGAATGTCGATTCAAGAATCAGCTTCCCACTTTACTCTTTTAACAGTAGGGGACGGAATTGTGTCGCAAATCCCTGCACTTCTCATCTCAACAGCGACAGGGATTGTTGTCACGAGAGCGGCTTCTAACGGAAACCTTGGTTCAGACATTACGGGTCAGCTCTTTGCCTTCCCTGCCATGCTTTACGTCACAGCAGGTACGATCTTCCTGCTTGGATTGTTTACGCCAATTGGCGTACTTTTGACAGGGCCGATCGCAGGTTTACTTGCACTCGGTGCGTACATGATGTCGAAAAACAAACAGGATCAAGAAGAGATTGAAGAAGTACTGGAAGAACAGGCAGAGGTAGAAGAGATGAAAAGTCCAGAAAGTGTCATTCATCTCCTGCAAATGGATGCCATTGAATTTGAATTTGGCTACGGGTTGATTCCACTTGCAGATGCCAATCAAGGCGGAGACCTGCTAGACCGGATTGTCATGATCAGAAGGCAGCTTGCTCTTGAACTAGGTCTTGTCATTCCAGTTGTCCGTATTCGAGACAACATTGCGCTGAACCCGAATGAATACAGGCTCAAAATAAAAGGGAACGAAGTGGCAAAAGGAGAGCTGCTGCTTGATCATTACTTAGCGATGTCCCCAACGCCTGATGATGATCCGATTGAAGGAATTGAAACAATCGAACCATCCTTTGGTCTGCCGGCAAAATGGATATCAGAAGCAGAAAAAGATCAGGCTGAAATGCTTGGGTATACAGTGGTCGATCCAGCATCTGTTGTGTCTACCCACATCACAGAGAAGATTAGACAAAATACCCACGAACTGCTTGGACGCCAAGAAACGAAGCAATTAATCGATCATCTGAAAGAAAGTTATCCAGTTCTAGTAGATGAGGTAACACCGAATCCACTAGCAGTCGGGGATATCCAAAAAGTACTTGCAAAACTTCTGAAAGAAAAGGTCTCCATTCGAAACCTTGTGACCATTTTTGAGACCCTTGCAGACTACGGAAAATTAACAACTGATACAGACTTGCTAACAGAGTATGTTAGACAGGCACTTGCAAGACAGATTACTGCACAGTATGCAAGAGAAAATGAATCACTGAAAGTCGTGACATGCTCAGGCCGAGTCGAAAAGGTGATTGCAGACAGCGTGCAGCAAACGGAGCATGGGAACTACTTATCGTTAGATCCAGAATCCTCTGAAAGTGTGATTCAATCAGTGGCGAGAGAAATTGAACAGCTTTCGCTTCGTCAGGAAACGCCGGTTCTATTATGCTCACCTCCTATAAGAATGTACGTCAAACAGTTGTTAGAAAGATATTTCCCAGATTTACCGGTACTATCTTATAACGAACTAGAAGCAAATGTGGAAGTACAGAGCATCGGAGTGGTGGATATCTAATGAAAATGAAAAAAATCACAGCGAATTCTATGCAGGAGGCAACGATCCAAATCAGGCAGCAGCTTGGGAAGGATGCCGTCATATTAAATTCGAAAACCGTTGTCAAACGAAAGCTGTTCGGTTTAAAGAAACAGCAAATGGTCGAAGTGATTGCAGTGCTGGATCAAGATTTTGAAGAAAGAGCCGGTAAAGGATTACAACCAGCAGCTGCGCCTATCCCGGTGTTACCGAAAAAGGAGCAGATTCAACATCTTACGCAAGAGCTGCCGGCTGCCACTCAAGCAGTTAAAGCAGCGCCTTCTCATTCTCAGCCTTTAGAATATGCAAGAAACGAGCGACATGCTGGGATCTTGCCGGATTCTCTCATGAAGATTGATCAAAAGCTAAAAGATCAAGGTCTTGATGATGAGATTCGAGATGAATGCTTAAAGGGTCTTTTAACAAAAGGTGCTGTGAAAGAAGAGCAGATTGAAAAAGAACTTGAAAAACTACTCACAGGGATGCTGCCGGCTCACACTTCTGATGAGCCGATGATTCGTTCGAAATACATTGTGCTGTTTGGTTCAACTGGTGCTGGTAAAACGACAACGATTGCAAAGTTGGCTGCGAAAACGGCTATTCAGCAGCAAAAGAAAATTGCTTTTATCACAACAGATACGTACCGGATTGCAGCGATTGAACAACTAAAAACATATGCTGAACTGCTGAATGCACCTCTTGAAGTTTGTTATTCAAGAGAGGACTTTGTGAAAGCACAGCAGACCTTTAAAGACTATGATCATATTTTCATCGATACAGCAGGCCGTAACTTTAAAGAAGAGGCGTACATCAAAGAGCTGACAGATATCATTCCATTTGATGAAAGCTTTCAAAGTTTTCTCGTCATGAGTGCGACATCGAAATATCAAGATATGAAAGCCATGGTCAAACGCTTTGAACCTGTTCCAATCGATCAATTTATTTTCACAAAAGTTGATGAAACAGACACGGTGGGAACGATCTTTCAAATCATTGCAGAATCTCAAATCGGGCTAGGGTTTTTAACAAATGGCCAAAATGTGCCTGAGGATATTCTTGAGAGTTCCCCCCTTGATTTGACAAGGATGGTCTTACAATGATGAAGCCTGACCAAGCCGAAGGTTTAAGAAAGCTTGTTCAGCAGAATCAACTGATTGTACCGAACTCTCTTCATGCGAATGGACAGGCGAAAACCATTGCTGTCATGAGCGGTAAAGGCGGGGTAGGTAAATCGAATTTGACGCTGAATATGGCACTGTCTATCGCAAAAACAGGCAAGCAAGTGCTCATTATTGATCTCGACTTTGGCATGGGGAATATTGATATTTTACTAGGGAAAACATCGACCAGCTCTATATTAGACGTGCTTGTTAGAAAAAAATCCTTCCAAGCGGCTATGACAAAAGGAACGGACAATTTGTATTACATTTCTGGCGGAAGCGGGCTTGAACAGCTGTTTTCTTTAGACAAAGATCAATGGTCGTTCTTTTTAGAAGAGATGGAGAAAATATTGAATGACTTTGATTGTATATTCTTTGATATGGGTGCAGGATTGTCAAAAGATCAACTCCCTTTTGTCTTATCGGCAGGTGAGGTGGTCGTTGTGACAACGCCAGAACCAACATCCATCATGGATGCCTACAGCGCAATTAAGCACTTAGCCATTCATCAGTTTGAACAGTCTGTTCAAATCATTGTCAACCGGTGTAAAACCCCTTCGGAAGGATCTGAAACGTACCGGAAATTAGCGGGAGTAGTGACGTCATTTCTACACCGAAAGCTTGTGTTTGCTGGTGCGGTACCTGATGATCCTGCTGTTCCTAAAGCAGTCACTGAACAAATACCATTTTATATGAAACAGCCTCATTCAAGGCTAAGTAAAACCATTAAAATGCTGGCTGAAACACTTTATCATCAGCAGATAAGAGAGGCACAGAGAGAGCAGCATACGTTTATAGATAAGTTGTCCTCTTTTTTTAAAAGGAGGAAGGTGGACTCATGATTAGAGTGCTTGTAGTAGATGACTCGGCTTTTATGAGAAAACTCATCAGTGATTTCCTAAGTGCCGAGCAAGAAATTGAAGTCGTCGGAACGGCGAGAAATGGAGAAGATGCCTTAAAACGGATTAAGGAATTGAATCCAGATGTTGTCACACTTGATGTGGAAATGCCTGTTCTAAATGGAACAGAAGCATTAAAACAAATTCTGGCTGAACACGACCTTGCTGTGATTATGGTGTCAAGCCAGACGAAGCAAGGGAAGGAATTAACCATCCATTGCTTAGAACTCGGTGCTTTTGACTTTGTGACAAAGCCTTCAGGAAGTATTTCGCTCGATTTACACAAAGTAAGAGGTCAAATTGTAGAGCGGGTACTTGCGGCAGGCCTGTCTAGAAAACGTACTGAGAAACAAGTTTCTCCTAAGCCGTTCATGAAGCCGCCAAGTCCAATTCCAGCGGCCGCTCCCCGCCTGCAAGAAGTAAGAAGCGGCTCATCACTCCGAAAGATTATTTCAATCGGAACTTCTACGGGAGGGCCTAGGGCGCTTCAACGAGTCGTCACGAAGTTGCCAAAAGACATAGAGGCGCCGATTTTGATTGTGCAGCATATGCCGGCAGGATTTACGGCATCGCTGGCTACTAGATTAGATCATTTATCACAAATTACGATCAAAGAAGCTCAAGATGGAGACATCGCTAAAAATGGAGTGGCTTACATAGCTCCTGGTGGATTGAATATGTCACTTCATGAACAAGGGGCAGCTTTAGTGATCAGGCTGTCCCCAGAAGACACTGACAGCCGTCACAAACCTTCTGTTAACTATTTATTTGAATCCATCAGCAACATAAAAGGTTACGAGAAAATCGCTGTCATTATGACAGGAATGGGTAGTGACGGCACAGAAGGTGTCAAAAAAATGGTCGCAAGCGGTCATACAAAAGTCATTGCAGAAAAAGAAGAATCATGTGTTGTTTTCGGAATGCCTAAATCAGTCATTAAAGCAGGCCTTGCACATGAAACAAGGCATGTGGATGACATCGCACATGCAATTATAAGCTCCATGAAAAAAGAGAGGGCGTGAACACGTTGGATGTAAACCAATACTTAGATATCTTTTTAGATGAAAGCAGAGAACACTTACAAACTTGTAATGAAAAACTTCTTGAATTAGAAAAGAACCCAACAGACTTGCAGCTAGTGAATGATATATTCAGAGCCGCTCATACACTGAAAGGCATGAGTGCAACGATGGGCTTTGATGATATGGCTCAATTAACACATCATTTAGAAAACATGTTTGATGCCATCAGAAACGAACAAATGATTGTCACTCCTGAATCAATGGATACGATGTTTGAAGCACTCGATCACCTTGAAGCAATGGTTCAATCGATTGCAGAGGGCGGGGATGGAAAACGTGATGTCACGGAGATTAGTAAAAAACTAGATGTGACAGGAAGCCATGCAGAAACAGCATCTGCCGTTGAGACAGCTGAAGCATCATCAGCTGCAAGCGACCTAGATTATAACGAATTTGAACGAACAGTTCTTGATGAAGCAAGAGAACAAGGCTTTAAATGTTATGAGCTGACCGTGACATTAAGTGACGCATGCTTATTAAAAGCCGTTCGTGTCTATATGATTTTTGAAAGACTGAACGAAGCAGGAGAAGTTGTCAAAACGGTTCCGAATGCAGAACTTTTAGAATCAGAAGATTTTGAATCTGAATTCAGCATTTCTTACTTATCGAAACAGCCGATGGAAGAAGTGAAAAAAATCGTGACAGCGATCTCAGAGGTTGAACAAGTGGAGATTTCTGAAGTCTCTGCCTTTGAAGAAGCGGCTCCGGCTGAAACAAAAGCAGCGAAACCTGAGCAGAAAAATGAAGAAGCCACAGTTCCTGCCACTAAAGCGCCAGCAAACGATGCGCCAAAAGCAAATGGCAATAACGGTGCAGCTGCCGGCGGAACGAAAACGATCCGTGTCAACATCGATCGTCTAGATTCACTTATGAACCTGTTTGAAGAGCTTGTCATAGATAGAGGACGTTTAGAACAGATTGCCAAAGAACTTGAAAACAACGAACTCACGGATACAGTGGAAAGAATGTCCCGTATTTCTGGCGACCTGCAATCGATCATCTTGAACATGAGAATGGTACCTGTAGAAACGGTGTTTAACAGATTCCCACGTATGATTCGTCAATTGACGAAAGAGCTCAATAAGAAAATTGAACTGATCATTGAAGGTGCTGAGACAGAGCTTGATCGAACAGTGATCGATGAAATTGGCGATCCGCTCTTACACTTACTTAGAAACAGTCTCGATCACGGGATTGAATCACCAGAAGAACGTGTGAAAAAAGGCAAACCAGAAAAAGGAACCGTTCTATTAAAAGCGTATCATAGCGGAAACCATGTCTTCATTGAAGTAGAAGATGATGGCGGCGGGATTAACCGTAAAAAGGTCCTTGAAAAAGCATTAGAGCGCGGAGTTATTACGGAAAGAGAAGCGGAAACACTTGAAGATCACCAAATTGATTCATTGATCTTTGCAGCAGGGTTCTCTACAGCGGATACGATTTCTGATATCTCGGGCCGAGGTGTAGGTCTTGACGTTGTGAAAAACAAGCTGGAATCATTAGGTGGTTCTGTGAGTATTAACTCAACAGAAGGTCAAGGTTCACTGTTCTCAATTCAGCTTCCACTCACATTATCGATCATTTCCGTACTTCTTGTGAAACTAGAGGAAGAAACATTTGCTATTCCGATTTCTTCTATTATAGAAACGGCTGTCATTAAGAAGAGTGACATCCTTCAAACGCATGATCGTGAAGTCATTGATTTCCGCGGATTTATCGTACCGGTTGTGTACTTGAAGAAACAGTTCAACGTACCAAATGCGAATGATTTAGAAGAAGAACTGCACATTATTGTTGTCCGTAAAGGAGACAAGCTAACAGCATTTGTGGTCGATTCGTTTATCGGTCAGCAAGAGGTCGTATTAAAATCACTTGGAGATTACCTACCAAACGTATTTGCGATATCAGGCGCAACAATCTTAGGTGACGGTCAGGTTGCACTCATCGTTGACTGTAATGCACTGATCAAGTAAAAAACAATAGAGGAGCGGTCTGAAATGAGTACAGATATCAAAACTGGCGAAAAGATGATTGTGTTTATCGTAAACAAAAAAGAATACGCCATTTCAGTATCAGAAGTAAAGTCCATTGAAAAATGGCAGCAGCCGACAAGAGTTCCTGGCGTTGCCCCTTATATATGCGGTGTCATTAATCTACGCGGTGTCGTGACACCTGTCATTGACCTTAGAGTGAGACTTGGATCAACTGACAACGAGATTACAGACGAAACAAGAATGATTATTGTACAAGTTGGTGACATTGAAGTCGGCTGGATTGTTGATGAAGCAAATGATGTCATTACTGTCCATCAGGAAGAGGTAGAATCTTCTACTGATTCAGCTGAAAAAGAAGGACTGTCATGGGTGACAGGAATTATTAAGCATGATCAGCGTCTATTCAATATCATTCATGCTGGTGCGGTCCTCGACAAGAGCGTGCAAGATGCACCTGTTCATTAAGGGGGATGTGAAATGAGCATTTTCAATGAAATTAAAGATGAACAGCTAGATATATTAAGTGAGGTTGGGAATATCGGAGCAGGCCATGCAGCGTCTGCTCTTGCCAGCCTATTGAATCGCAAAATTGATATGGCTGTTCCTTTTGTCAAAGTTCTCTCGTTTGAAGATTTAATGGATTTCTTTGGTGGAGCAGACCTTCCAGTTGCCAGTATCTTTTTGCGAATGGAGGGTGATCTTACCGGTTCAATCTTTTTCATTATGCCGTTTGAACAAGCTGAACAATTTGTAAGGGAGCTTGTTCAGGACCCAGCATTTGATATTGATACGATTCATGAACACATGCTAGGAACATCAGCGCTTCATGAGCTAGGAAATATTTTAGCAGGCTCTTATTTATCAGCACTTGCCGATTTAACAAAACTGCAGCTTCACCCAAGTGTTCCAGATGTCACGCTCGATATGTTCGGGGCTGTCATTAGTGAAGGGTTAATGCAGTTTAGTCCTCTCGGCGATCAGGCAATTGTGATTGATACATCGATTTTTGATGATCAAAATAAGCAAGAGCTGAAAGGAAATATGTTTCTATTACCAGACTTTGAATCGTTTGAAAAACTGTTCAAAGCATTAGGTAACCTATAATGAACGTGCAGATTCCGGCAGTTGTAAAGGTTGGTATAGCGGATGTTCAGCTTGTGAAAACACCGGACCGTATTCGGACATCCGGTCTCGGTTCTTGCGTAGGACTTGTCCTTTTTGACCAAGAAAAAAAACTGGCAGGACTTGTCCATGTCATGCTTCCAGACTCCTCTCTTTCAAAAGGAGCGGTAGAGAACTTGGCTAAGTATGCAGATACAGGTGTCAAGCATACAATTGATCTGCTCTTAAAAGAAGGAGCACGCAAACACGCGCTAAAAGCGAAGCTTGCTGGCGGCGCAGAAATGTTTAAATTTAAGTCAACCAATGATCTGATGAGAATTGGGCCTAGAAATGTATCAGCTGTGAAAGAACATCTGTCTCTTCATCATATCCCGATCATTAGTGAGGACACGGGCGGGAACAATGGACGCACGATTGAATTCGATCCGCTTACAACAGAACTTGAGATCCGCACTGTGAAACAAGGCATTATGAAGATATAACTAAGGAAGTATAGGGGGAGAAAGATGCAATCCTTAAATTACGAAGATCAGGCGCTATGGGCTAGATGGAAAGAGTGGAAGGACCCAGCTGCTGGAGATGATCTTATGCGCCGCTATATGCCGCTCGTCACATATCATGTTGGAAGAATTTCCATCGGTCTCCCGAAGTCAGTGCACAAAGAAGACTTGATCAGTCTAGGGATGCTCGGTTTATATGATGCCCTTGAAAAATTTGACCCCGGAAGAGATCTGAAGTTTGATACATATGCATCCTTCAGAATTCGTGGGGCCATCATCGACGGTCTTCGTAAAGAGGACTGGCTGCCTCGTACATCAAGAGAAAAAACAAAAAAAGTAGAAGCGGCAATTGAAAAGCTTGAACAGCGATATTTGCGAAATGTGACACCAACAGAGGTTGCTGAAGAACTCGGCATGAGTGAACAAGATGTGGTCACAACGATGAATGAAGGGTTCTTTGCGAATTTGCTCTCAATTGATGAGAAGCTGCATGATCAAGAAGACGGAGAAAACGTTCAAGTCATGATTCGCGACGAAAAGACTGTGACACCTGAAGAGAAAATGCTAAAAGATGAATTAATTGAACAGCTTGCCGAAAAAATGACAGAGCTTTCGGAAAAAGAAAAGCTTGTGATTAGTCTTTTCTATAAAGAGGAATTGACGTTAACGGAAATCGGTCAAGTGCTTAACTTATCGACCTCCCGCATTTCGCAAATTCATTCAAAGGCATTGTTCAAGCTTAAGCATCTGCTTGATAAAGCCATTCAATCTTAAAGAGTTAGTGAGTGAAAAAATATGCTATGGCTGATTAGCTTTATGCTTCATGCTGCACTTATTTATTTTGTGATCATTTTATACACGAGAATGAATTCGCTGAAGGCAACAGAACAAAAGCAGCGAGAGCTTTTAGAAGAAACGGAAAATACCCTGGCTGCATTTTTGATGGAAGTCAAAGAAGAGAATGAAAAACTATCAAAAGCTGCAGCCACTTCCCCTGATTTTTCTGCTGAAGAGCTGAAATCGGATCTTCAGACACCAATGCAGCCACAACCACCAATTGAATCCCAGCAATCGGTAGAAAGTGAAGATCCAGTTCCAGAGCACCTGTCGGCTCTCCTTAGCGAAGTTGAGGTGCAGGAAGAGAAGGTAAACGAACCCGTTTCAAGTCTTGAAACAGAAGCTTCTGCGCCTTCTGAAAGTGAAATAGAAGAAACATTTGAGGATCAAGTAAAGGCCTTATATGATCAAGGGCTATCATTAGAAGAAATAGCGAAAGAATTAAAAACGGGCAAGACAGAAATCGAGCTTTTATTAAAATTTAGCGGAAAGCTGTAAAGGATTCTTGATTGTCAGTCCATCATGTGTTATATTATTTCTTGGTGTTAAATACACACGCTTAATGATTCGTATGAAGGTGCTGCCGTGGCGCAGTTTTATGTGAACATGACTTAAGCGGAGGAAAAAAAACCATTATATTAGGAGGCAACAACATGTCAGTTATTTCTATGAAACAATTGCTAGAAGCTGGTGTTCACTTCGGTCACCAAACACGCCGTTGGAACCCAAAAATGAAGCGTTACATCTTTACAGAGCGTAACGGTATCTACATCATCGATCTTCAAAAAACGGTGAAAAAAGTAGAGGAAGCTTACAACTTCACGAAAAACCTTGCTGCTGATGGAGGAAAAATCCTTTTCGTTGGTACGAAAAAGCAAGCACAAGATTCAGTGAAAGAAGAAGCAATCCGTTCTGGTATGTTCTATGTAAACCAACGCTGGCTTGGTGGAACGTTAACAAACTTTGAAACAATCCAAAAACGTATCAAACGTTTAAAAGATATTGAAAAAATGCAAGAAAACGGTACGTTCGAAGTTCTTCCTAAGAAAGAAGTCGTTCAACTGAAAAAAGAATTAGAACGTCTTGAAAAATTCCTAGGCGGAATCAAAGACATGAAGGGTCTTCCAGATGCACTTTTCATTATCGACCCTCGTAAAGAGCGTATTGCAGTTGCAGAAGCTCGTAAATTGAATATCCCAATTATCGGTATCGTTGACACAAACTGTGATCCAGACGAAATTGATGTTGTGATCCCTGCAAATGATGATGCAATCCGTGCTGTAAAACTTCTAACTGCTAAAATGGCAGATGCGATTCTTGAGTCTAAACAAGGCGAAGAAGAAGCTGTTGTAGAAGAAACGACAGAAACTGAAACAACAACTGCGTAACCTATTCAAAAGGTGATAAGAGGGAACTGCCTTTTATCACCTTTTTTTCACCTAGTAATCCGTGTTTTAACATAGAAGGAGGAAATGTAAAATGGCAATTACTGCTCAATTAGTAAAAGAACTGCGTCAAAAAACTGGTGCAGGTATGATGGACTGTAAAAAAGCGTTAACAGAAACTGATGGTGACATCGATAAAGCAATCGATCTTCTAAGAGAAAAAGGGATCGCAAAAGCTGCGAAAAAAGCAGACCGTATTGCGGCAGAAGGATTAACTCTTATTAAAACTGACGGCAACACTGGCGTTATCCTAGAAGTGAACTCTGAGACTGATTTCGTTGCGAAAAACGAAGGATTCCAAAATCTTCTTAACGAACTTGCTGATCATTTACTTGCTGCGAAACCTGCAACAATTGAAGAAGCACATGCTTCTAAAATGGAAAATGGTTCAACAGTTGAAGAACATATTACTTCTGCAATTGCGAAAATCGGAGAAAAAATTACGCTGCGCCGTTTCTCAGTCATCACAAAAGAAGATAACGCTGCATTCGGTTCTTACTTACACATGGGCGGACGCATCGGTGTATTAGCGGTTCTTAACGGAACAACTGATGAAGAGCTTGCGAGAGACATCGCAATGCACGTTGCTGCTGTAAACCCTAAATACATTTCTCGTGACCAAGTGTCTGAAGAAGAAGCAAACCGTGAGCGTGAAGTATTAACACAACAAGCGCTTCAAGAAGGAAAGCCTGAAAATATCGTTGCTAAAATGGTAGAAGGCCGTCTAAACAAATTCTTCGAAGAAATTTGCTTACTTGACCAAGCATTCGTTAAAAACCCAGATGAAAAAGTGAAACAAGTTGTAGGTGCGAAAAACGCAACTGTTCAAACTTATGTTCGCTATGAAGTGGGCGAAGGTATCGAAAAGCGTCAAGACAACTTTGCTGAAGAAGTTATGAGCCAAGTGAAAAAATAATGTTTGAAAAGCTCTCTGGGGCTTTTTTAGGGAGCACAAGCACTGTGTTCCCTATTTTTTAGAGGATATTGATTTACAAAAGACGGTTTCTTACGCATAATAAGAGACGGTATAGTTTACACTTGGAGGTTATCATGAGCAAACCGAAATATAATCGCATTGTACTGAAGCTAAGTGGAGAAGCACTAGCTGGTGATGCTGGAAATGGAATTAACCCAACTGTCATTCAATCAATTGCAAAGCAAGTAAAAGAAATTGCAGAACTTGATGTTGAAGTTGCAGTCGTTGTAGGCGGAGGAAACCTTTGGCGTGGTAAGACAGGCAGTGACTTAGGAATGGACCGGGCAACAGCAGACTATATGGGGATGCTTGCAACAGTGATGAATTCATTGGCATTACAAGACAGCCTAGAAACGCTTGGCATTCAGTCTAGAGTACAAACCTCTATCGAAATGAGACAGGTTGCAGAGCCATACATAAGAAGAAAAGCGATCCGTCACCTTGAGAAGAAACGTGTCGTGATTTTTGCTGCAGGTACTGGTAACCCTTATTTCTCTACTGATACAACAGCAGCACTTCGTGCAGCTGAAATTGAAGCAGATGTCATTTTAATGGCGAAAAACAATGTAGACGGTGTCTACAGTGCTGATCCTCGTACAGATGCGGATGCAGTAAAATATGATAAGCTTTCATATCTTGATGTACTAAAAGAAGGGCTTGCTGTAATGGATTCTACTGCGTCCTCATTATGTATGGACAATGACATTCCATTAATCGTCTTCTCTATTATGGAAGAAGGAAATATTAAACGTGCCGTCAATGGCGAATCAATCGGAACGATCGTGAGGGGGAAATAACGTGTCAAAAGAAGTGTTGAACCAAACAAAAGAAAAAATGGAAAAAGCCGTTCAAGCATACGGACGTGAACTAGCAACTGTCCGTGCGGGCAGAGCTAATGCTTCCCTTTTAGACAAAGTAACAGTGGATTACTATGGTGCGCAAACACCACTAAACCAAATTGCGTCAATTACAGTGCCAGAAGCACGTATGCTGATTATCACACCTTACGATAAAACAGCGATCGGTGATATCGAAAAGGCGATCCAAAAGTCTGATCTTGGTATCACACCAACAAGTGACGGAAACGTGATCCGTATTGCGATCCCAGCACTAACAGAAGAAAGACGTAAAGAACTTGTAAAAGTTGTGAGAAAATACTCAGAAGAAGCAAAAGTAGCTGTTCGTAACGTTCGTCGTGATGCAAACGATGAATTGAAAAAGCTAGAGAAAAATGGGGAGATCACTGAAGATGAATTAAGATCATCTACAGAGGATGTTCAAAAATTGACAGATGAATATGTCGCTAAAATTGATGAAGTGACAAAAGATAAAGAAAAAGAAATCATGGAAGTTTAAGAAAAAACTATGTACAATAGATAATAGTGAAAAGACCCTCTTCATGTTTACAGGGGGTTTTTTTGTTAATACTGTTGAGGACTATATTATTAGCGGGAACGCAACCTTTTTGGGTGATGGAGGAATCTCATGCTCAATATACTCAAAAATTGGAAGAATCAGCAAACAGCAGCTTCCAACTTAGAAAGCCTGACAAAAGAAGACATATTAAATGGAGAAATTCCTGAACATATCGCCATTATCATGGATGGGAATGGAAGATGGGCGAAGAAACGTGCGCTTCCACGGGTAGCAGGACATCATGAAGGAATGAAAGTTGTCAAGCGCATGACCAAGCTTGCAAATGAGCTGAATGTCAAAGTGCTGACTTTGTATGCTTTCTCTACAGAAAATTGGAAACGTCCAAAACTAGAAGTAGACTTTTTAATGAAGCTTCCTGAAGAGTTTCTAAACATCTATCTGCCTGAACTCATCGAGGAAAATGTCCGTGTACGTTTAACAGGTGATCCAGACGGCCTCCCGCAGCATACGAAAAAAGCGGTAGAGAACGCAGTGAAGAGTACGGCGAATAATGACGGACTCATTTTAAATTTTGCGCTCAATTATGGAGGAAGGACAGAAATTATTTCTGCATGCAGACAAATTTCTGAAAAAGTCAAAGAAGGCAAGCTTCGAGCAGAAGACATCACAGAAGAGATGTTTTCAGCTTATTTAATGACAGAATCTCTTCAAGATCCGGATTTGCTTATTCGCACGAGTGGAGAAATTAGATTAAGCAACTTTATGCTTTGGCAAATTGCATACAGCGAGTTTGTCTTTACGGATGTGCTTTGGCCTGACTTTTCTGATGAGCATCTCATAGGCGCTATCGGAGAGTACCAGCGCCGCGGCCGGAGGTTCGGTGGAATTTAGAGGGTGGTGCAGATGAAACAAAGAATTTTGACGGGTGTTCTGGCAGCTGCAGTGTTTTTACTTGCAGTGATTTATGGACAAATGCCATTTACCCTGCTGATTTATTTAATGGGAAGTGTCGCTCTCTTTGAGCTTCTTAGAATGAAAAAGATTTCGATTTTCAGCTTTCCTGGCATTGTCAGCTTAATATTGCTTTGGCTTTTAATGGGCGGAGAAAATAGCTTCTTCCCGAACGTAGACGCATCAAAAATGCAGATTGCTTTATTTGCAGTCTTAATCCTTTTAACTTATACAGTTCTGAGCAAAAACTCTTTCACATTCGATGAGGTTGCTTTTGTTATATTAGCCACATTATATATTGGCGTTAGTTTCTATTATTTTATTCAAATTAGAGGCTTGTATGGCATGAGTGCGATCTTCTTCGCAGCGGTGATTATTTGGTCCACTGACTCAGGTGCCTATTTTATTGGGAAATCTATGGGGAAACGAAAGCTTTGGCCAGAGATCAGCCCAAACAAAACAGTAGAAGGATTTATCGGCGGAATCGTCACAGCGGTCGTGCTGTCACTTGTGTTCCAGGCGGTTACAGGATTTTTGCCATCATATCTGCTTGTTATGTTTATTACTCTTTTGCTCAGTATTTTTGGACAGCTTGGCGACCTTGTGGAATCTGCTTTAAAGCGTCATTACCATGTGAAGGATTCAGGGACAATACTCCCAGGTCATGGCGGAATTTTGGACAGGTTTGACAGCTTTTTATTCGTTCTGCCGTTTTTATATCTATTGCTGGCCACGTTTGCTAGCTAACCTCATAGAAACTAATTGAACGAGAGAAGGAGTGGCAATTTGAAATATATTTCGCTATTAGGCGCAACAGGATCAATTGGAGAACAAACATTAGATGTGATCAGGCAGCATCCAGACAAATTCAAGTTGAAAGCGATGACGTTTGGCAGAAATATAGACAAGGCCATCCCTATCATTGAACAATTTCAGCCTGAATTTGTTGGATGTGTAGACGAAGAGACCTATCGCACGTTAAAAGGTCATTCATTTCAATACGATGTCAAAATGGCTGCGGGTGATGAAGCGAACATCGAAGCAGCGACCTATGATGCAGTGGATGTTGTGGTCAATGCACTGGTAGGAAGTGTCGGACTTGTGCCGACATTAAAAGCCATTGAACAAAAAAAGACGATCGCACTTGCAAATAAGGAAACACTTGTGACAGCTGGTCATATAGTAAAAGAGTACGCCAAAAAGTATGACGTGCCTTTACTTCCTGTCGATAGTGAACACTCCGCTATTTTTCAATCCCTGCAAGGTGAACAAGCTAAAAACATTGAACGCTTAATCGTCACAGCTTCAGGCGGCAGTTTCCGAGATAAAAAACGCACGGAGCTTGAAGGTGTCACGGTTGAAGAAGCGCTGAATCATCCAAACTGGTCCATGGGCGCAAAAATCACGATTGATTCAGCGACCATGATGAATAAGGGGCTTGAGGTGATTGAGGCGCATTGGCTGTTTGATATCCCATACGATCAAATTGATGTGCTGTTACATAAAGAGAGCATCATCCATTCCATGGTGGAATTCCATGACAAAAGTGTCATGGCTCAGTTAGGTACACCTGACATGAGGGTTCCGATTCAATACGCGCTCACTTACCCTGATAGAGCGCCATTAAAAGAAGCGAAATCATTAAACCTTTGGGAGATTGGACAATTAAATTTCCAAAAAGCGGATTTTGACAGGTATCGCTGCTTACATTTTGCTTATGAATCAGGTAAAATAGGAGGGACAATGCCTACTGTGCTTAATGCAGCCAATGAAATTGCTGTTGATGCATTTCTAAAAGGCAAAGTAACGTTCCTGCAAATTGAAGAATTGATTGAAAAGGCACTGAACAGACATCATGTGATTTCAACGCCTAGTTTGCAAGATATCCATGAAGTGGACAAAGATACACGAGACTTTGTTCAATCAATCCTCGCATAAGGTGGTATGTTCGTGAATACAGTGATTGCGTTTATTATTATTTTTGGAACGCTCGTTTTTTTCCACGAGCTTGGCCATTTAATTATGGCGCAGCGCGCAGGCATTTTATGCCGCGAGTTCGCAATTGGTTTTGGACCGAAGATTTTCTCCTTTAAACGAAAAGAAACCGTCTATACCATCAGACTTCTGCCAATCGGCGGATTTGTTAAAATGGCTGGAGAAGATCCTGAAGTCATTGAAATTAAACCGGGTCATACAGTGGGGCTCTTATTCAATGAGCAAAATGAAGTAGAAAAAATCATTTTAAATGATAAAGAGAAATATCCTGATGCACTTGTCATTGAAGTTGAACAAATTGATTTAGATCATGCGATGAGAATTTCAGGATATGAGGCTGGAAATGAAGACATCCTTACTGGCTACAATGTAAGCCAAACAAGCTTCTATATTGCAGATGGTGAAGAAATTCAAATTGCACCATACAACCGTCAGTTTGGTTCAAAAACAGTATGGCAGCGCATTAAAGCCATTGCAGCTGGACCGATTATGAACTTTATCTTGGCATATGTGATTCTTGTGGCTTTAGGATTTATTCAAGGTGTAACCGTGGATGATCCTGTACTTGGTAAGCTGACAAAAGACGGCCGGGCAGCGCAAGCTGGGCTTATGCAGGGAGATCATATCGTTTCAATTAACGGGGATAAAATGAATTCTTGGACAGACGTTGTTCAAACGGTTCAAAAAAACCCAGATAAAAAAATGAATGTCGTCATTGACCGAGATGGCAAAGAAAGCACCATTCAGGTTGTACCGGAAGCTGTGAAGGCAGAAGGAAAAACCATTGGCCGTTTTGGCTCTTATCCGCCAACGGAAAATGGCTTTCTCAAAGTCATTTCATCCTCAGGCACTACAGTGATATCTACAGCAGGTCTCATCTTAACGAACTTGCAAAAGATTGTCACAGGACAATTTTCGTTAGATATGCTTGCAGGTCCTGTTGGAATATATGACATGACAGGAGAAGTAGCGAAACAAGGTGTGTTAACATTAATGCAGTTTGCTGCGTTTCTTAGTATCAACTTAGGGATCGTGAATTTATTACCGATTCCTGCATTAGACGGAGGAAGATTACTTTTCCTATTCGTTGAAGCCATTCGCGGCAAACCAATTAATCGTGAGAAAGAGGCACTTGTTGTCTTCATTGGTGTTGCGTTCCTCATGCTATTAATGCTAGTAGTGACATGGAATGACATCCAGCGATTATTTTTATAAAAACCATTCTCTCTTGTTTCTCATTCTGGGAAACAAGAGTTTTTGTGAGAAGTCCTATTTCTTAAATGAGGTGTAACGACATGAGACAATCCCTGACTTTCATTCCAACTCTTCGAGAGGTGCCGGCAGATGCTGAGGCAAAAAGTCATCAGCTGTTAGTAAGAGCTGGATTTATTAGACAAAACACGAGCGGTATCTATCATTATCTGCCGCTAGCACATAAAGTGATTCAGCACATTCAATCCATTGTTCGCAAGGAAATGGAAAAGGCGGGAGCAGCTGAGCTGTTAATGCCAGTGCTGCAGCAAGCAGAAATGTGGCAAGAGTCAGGAAGATGGTATACATACGGTCCAGAACTCATGCGTATGAAAGATCGCCACGGCCGCGAGTTTGCACTTGGCCCAACACACGAAGAAGTGATCACATCACTCGTACGCAGTGAAGTAAAATCGTATAAAAAGCTTCCTTTGACACTATATCAAATCCAATCTAAATTCCGTGATGAACAAAGACCTCGCTTTGGGTTATTGCGCGGACGTGAATTTATTATGAAGGACGCCTATTCATTCCACTCTTCACCAGAGAGCCTTGATGACACATACAACAAAATGTTTACAGCTTACTCGAATGTCTTTTCAAAAGTAGGTCTTAACTTTAGACCCGTCATTGCCGATTCTGGGGCAATGGGAGGAAAAGATACACATGAGTTTATGGCGCTGTCAGAAGTAGGAGAAGATACAATCGCATACTCTGACACATCATCCTACGCTGCGAACATTGAAATGGCTGAGGCTGTGTATCACGGAGAAGAAGCAAACCCTGCGGACTTCAAAGAACTTGAGAAAGTACACACGCCGCAGGTAAAGACGATACAAGATGTTGCGGCATTCTTAGAAGTCGCTCCTTCTACATGTATCAAATCTGTCTTGTTTAAAGCGGACGATGCGTATGTACTTGTCCTGACAAGAGGCGATCATGAAGTAAATGATGTGAAAGTGAAAAACTTAGTTGGAGCACAGCTTGTTGAGCTTGCTTCACGTGAGGAAGTTCTAGACGTGATCGGAACAGAACCAGGATTTGTTGGACCAGTGAAGCTTGAAGCGGAAGTAACGATTTATGCAGACCACGCTGTAAAAGGAATGACAAACGCAGTTGCAGGTGCAAATGAATCGGATTATCACTATTTCAATGTTAATCCTGCTCGTGATCTGTCAGTGAAGGAATATACAGATCTTCGCTTGATTCAAGAAGGAGACGTTTCTCCAGATGGTGAAGGCACAATCCAGTTCGCAAAAGGAATTGAAGTAGGACAAGTCTTTAAGCTAGGCACGCGTTATTCAGAGGCAATGGATGCAACATACCTCGATGAAAATGGACGTGCGCAGCCAATGATCATGGGCTGCTATGGCATCGGAATTTCTAGAACCCTTTCTGCGATTGTTGAACAGCATCATGATGACAAGGGGATTATTTGGCCAGAAACAGTTGCGCCATATGATCTTCATCTACTTGCCTTAAATATGAAAAACGATGCACAAAAGGAACTGGCTGAAACGCTGTATGAGCGTTTACAGGAAGAGGGCTATGATGTCCTTTTCGATGACCGTCAAGAGCGTGCAGGCGTCAAATTTGCCGACAGTGACTTAATTGGACTGCCAATTCGCATTAGCTGCGGGAAACGTTCAGAAGAAGGTATTGTCGAAGTGAAATTCAGAAAATCAGGTGAATCACACGAAGTATCTGTTGATGAACTGATTTCATTTATACGCCAAGCATAAAAAACGAACAAAAAAATGAAGGTACCTCCTGCAAAAAAGAGGTACCTTTCTGATTTGCAAAAGGAGGGTCCTGTCTTGGATGAACAATTACCGATTACCCGGCGGCAATTTCATATATTACTCAATCAGATTCAAATGACAGATGATGACCTCAGTCGTTACTTTGAAGAAGGCGAGATCGTCAAATTGACGGTGCATAAGGCGGCAAAAACGTGGCATTTCCATTTTAAATTTAAGGCGCTTTTGCCTTACCAAGTATATGCAATGTTTTTAAGCAGGCTGACAAATGCATTTTCTCATATTGCACAAGTTACTTGTACGATTGAAGTCAATGATCCGCACATATCTGAAGAGCTCGTTCAATCGTATTGGTCCCATTGTGTGGAAGAGCTTCAAGGGATTTCTCCCCCAATCATCAGCTTGCTTCAACAGCAAAAACCAGCCCTGTCTGGACATAAGATCATCATCAAAACAAAAAGCGAAACTGAGGCTCTAGCCATCAAGAAGAAATATAGCCCAATGCTTCAGGCTGCATTTAAACAAGTTGGTTTTCCAGAACTTCAATTTGATACAGAAATTTTTGTATCAGATCAAGAGATTCAGAAGTTCAGAGAACAAAAACTTGCTGAAGATCAAGAAAGAGCCATGCAAGCCCTTGTTGAGATGGAGAAGAAGGAAAGTGAGGATCAAGAGGAAGCTCCTTCTGGCCCTCTGATGATTGGCTATCAAATCAAAGACAATGAAGAAATACGTACGCTTGATAGTATTATGGACGAAGAAAGACGAATCACCGTCCAAGGGTACGTGTTCGATGCAGAAACGCGCGAACTAAAAAGCGGCAGAACCCTTTGTATCTTTAAAATTACCGATTATACGAATAGTATTTTGATCAAAATGTTTGCGAGAGAAAAAGAAGATGCTCAGCTCATGAAATCCTTGAAAAAAGGGATGTGGGTCAAAGCAAGAGGAAGCATTCAAAACGATACGTTTGTGAGAGATCTTGTCATGATCGCAAATGACGTCAATGAAATGAAACCTCAGCTGAAAGAAGATACTGCACCTGAGGGAGAAAAGCGTGTTGAGCTTCATTTGCATTCGCCGATGAGCCAGATGGATGCTGTCACTGGCATCGGTAGACTTGTTGAACAAGCAAAAAAATGGGGGCATGAGGCCATTGCCCTGACAGATCACGCCGTTGTACAATCCTTTCCAGATGCGTATGCAGCAAGTAAAAAGCATGGCATCAAAATGATGTACGGGGTGGAAATCAATTTAGTCGACGATGGGGTACCGATTGCGTATAATCCAGAGCACCGCTTATTAGAAGATGCGACGTTTGTCGTATTTGATGTTGAGACAACAGGACTCTCTGCTGTGTATGATACGATCATTGAGCTTGCAGCCGTGAAAATCAAAGGCGGGGAAATCATTGACCGCTTTGAGGCATTTGCAAACCCTCATCATCCGTTATCAGCAACAACCATTGAACTAACCGGTATCACGGATGACATGGTGAGAGATGCACCAGATGTGGTCGATGTTGTTCGGGATTTCAAAGAGTGGATTGGCCAAGATATCCTTGTTGCTCACAATGCAAGCTTTGATATGGGCTTTTTAAATGCAGCATATAAGCGTCTGCTAAAAACAGATAAAGCATCAAACCCTGTCATTGATACACTAGAACTTGGCCGATTCCTTTATCCAGAATTTAAAAATCACCGGCTGAACACGCTGTGTAAAAAGTTCGATATTGAACTCACGCAGCATCACCGGGCGATTTATGATGCAGAAGCAACTGGGTACCTCATGCTGAAGATGCTAAAGGATGCGGCTGAAAAAGAGATTGCCTACCACGATCAATTGAATGAAAACATGGGGCAGTCCAATGCGTATCAGCGCTCACGTCCTTACCATGCAACCGTGATTGCACAAAATGAGACGGGTCTAAAGAATTTATTTAAGCTTGTTTCACTTTCTCATATTCATTATTTCTACCGCGTGCCGCGTATCCCTCGCTCACAGCTTGAGAAGTATCGAGAAGGTTTAATTGTTGGGTCTGCTTGTGATAAGGGTGAAGTGTTTGAAGGGATGATGCAGAAGTCACCTGATGAGGTAGAAGACATTGCCGCATTTTACGACTATTTAGAAGTTCATCCGCCAGAAGTGTATCAGCATTTACTCCAGCTGGAGCTTGTTCGGGATGAACGTGCATTAAAAGAGATCATCACAAACATTGTAAAACTTGGTGAAAAACTGAATAAACCAGTCGTGGCGACTGGAAATGTGCACTACCTGCATCCAGAAGACAAAATTTATCGCAAAATCTTAATTTCATCACAAGGCGGGGCGAATCCGCTTAATCGTCATGAACTGCCAAAAGTTCATTTTAGAACAACTGATGAAATGCTAGAAGCCTTCTCTTTCCTAGGGGACGAAAAGGCGAAAGAGATTGTCGTGACGAATACGCAAAAAGTATCTGAGATGGTCGAAAGTATCAAACCAATCAAAGACGATCTTTATACACCAAAAATCGAAGGTGCAGATGAAGAAATTCGGGAAATGAGCTACAACATGGCTCGCAGCATCTACGGTGACGATTTACCGAAAATTGTAGAAGACCGGATTGAGAAAGAATTAAAGAGTATTATTGGTCATGGTTTCGCTGTTATTTATTTAATTTCTCATAAGCTTGTTAAGAAATCACTTGATGATGGATATCTAGTTGGTTCAAGGGGGTCAGTTGGTTCATCCCTCGTTGCGACATTAACAGAGATTACAGAAGTGAACCCGCTTGCGCCGCACTATGTATGTCCAAGTTGCAAGCACTCTGAGTTCTTTAATGACGGATCGGTTGGCTCAGGATTTGACCTTCCTGATAAAGACTGCCCTGAATGCGGGACGCCGTATAAAAAAGACGGACACGATATTCCGTTTGAAACGTTCTTAGGTTTTAAAGGAGATAAAGTGCCTGATATCGACTTGAACTTCTCAGGAGAATATCAGCCGATTGCCCATAACTATACGAAAGAGCTGTTTGGTGAAGAGTATGTATACCGCGCAGGTACAATCGGTACCGTTGCAGAAAAAACGGCATATGGTTATGTGAAAGGCTACGCAGGAGATCATAACCTTCATATGAGAGGTGCTGAAATTGACCGGCTTGTACAGGGCTGTACGGGGGTCAAACGGACAACGGGCCAACATCCAGGCGGTATTATCGTAGTGCCGGATTATATGGACATTTACGATTTCTCACCAATTCAATATCCAGCAGATGCGACAGGTTCTGATTGGAAAACGACACATTTTGATTTCCATTCAATCCATGATAACTTGCTGAAACTAGATATTCTTGGACACGATGATCCAACGGTCATTCGGATGCTTCAGGACTTGAGCGGAATTGATCCAAAAACGATTCCGACAGATGATCCTGAGGTCATGAAAATCTTCCAAGGAACGGAACCTCTCGGTGTCACAGAAGAACAAATTGGATGTAAAACGGGAACACTTGGGATCCCAGAGTTTGGCACAAGGTTTGTTCGTCAGATGCTTGAGGATACAAAACCGACCACCTTCTCGGAGCTTGTTCAGATCTCTGGTCTATCTCACGGTACAGATGTATGGCTCGGCAACGCTCAAGAGCTGATTCATAATAAAACGTGTGAACTAAGTGAAGTGATTGGCTGTCGTGATGATATTATGGTATATCTGATTTATCAAGGTTTAGAGCCGTCACTTGCCTTTAAAATTATGGAATCTGTTCGTAAAGGGAAGGGACTTCCTCCTGAATGGGAAGAAGAAATGAAGAATAATAACGTACCGAACTGGTACATTGATTCTTGTAAAAAGATTAAATACATGTTCCCTAAAGCCCACGCGGCTGCTTATGTATTAATGGCTGTTCGGATTGCTTATTTCAAAGTGCACCATGCACTTCTGTACTATGCGGCTTATTTTACCGTTCGTGCTGATGATTTTGATATCGAAACGATGACAAAAGGATCGAATGCGATTCGAGCGGTCATGGACGATATTAACTCAAAAGGTCTTGATGCATCACCGAAAGAGAAGAACCTATTAACTGTACTAGAGCTTGCACTTGAAATGTGTGAAAGAGGCTATCACTTTAAAAAAGTAGACCTATACCGATCAAGTGCCACTGAGTTTATCATTGATGGAGACGGGTTAATCCCGCCATTCAACTCCATCCCTGGACTAGGAACAAACGTTGCGTTAAATATTGTACGCGCACGCCAAGATGGTGAATTCCTTTCAAAAGAAGATTTACAAAAACGAGG
Source organism: Bacillus sp. FSL M7-0307 (assembly GCF_038627835.1). Classification (NCBI taxonomy): domain Bacteria; kingdom Bacillati; phylum Bacillota; class Bacilli; order Caryophanales; family Bacillaceae; genus Bacillus; species Bacillus sp. FSL M7-0307. The sequence continues at coordinate 1,595,712 of NZ_CP152023.1, forward strand.
AAAAGTGTCTAAGACCATCCTTGAGTATTTGGATCGTCAAGGCTGCTTAGAAGCACTTCCTGATCAAAACCAGCTTTCTTTGTTCTAATGTGAAAAATGAAGAGCGCCCTTAAAGGGCGCTCTTTTTTGTATATACAATAATATTATTATGTTAACTAAATATTTTAACTGGAATTATTTTCTTGTTGGTTCATATATCTTGATTTAACGTCGTGTTTTGAGAGAAGAGATTGTATGTCATTCTTTCTACCCAAATAGAGCAAAAAAGAGAATTTAGCCGTCTGAAATGTTCTCATACGACATATGATCATTTTGGGTACAGTCACATGAAGAATCAGGAGAAAACCCTCGGTGAGCGTCAAGCTGATGGCTGTTTACTATGCACATTTTTGAAACACGCTTGATTCTTTTCAACACTGTACAAAACACGAACGGAATGACAAGGAGGTGGTCATTTCTTGTTCAATGTTTCACGTTTAAGAAAACAGAAGGGGTGAGAAGTAGGTACATGTCAGATTACAACTATGTAGAGGTGCTTCAAAAATCAATTTTGTTTTACGAAGCCCAGCGTTCCGGAAAGCTTCCTGAAAGCAATCGTCTTAACTGGCGAGGGGATTCTGGACTAGAGGATGGGAAAGATGTTGGTCATGATTTAACAGGCGGCTGGTACGATGCTGGTGATCATGTGAAGTTCGGGCTTCCGATGGCTTACTCTGCAGCCGTGCTTGCATGGACAGTCTATGAGTACCGAGAAGCTTACGAAGAGGCAGAACTGCTTGATGATATGTTAGATCAAATCAAGTGGGCAACCGATTATTTTTTGAAAGCCCATACAGGTCCAAATGAATTTTGGGCACAAGTAGGCGATGGGAACGCAGATCATGGCTGGTGGGGTCCAGCAGAAGTGATGCCGATGAACCGGCCAGCATTTAAAATTGATGAACATTGTCCAGGAACAGAAGTAGCCGCCCAAACCGCAGCCGCTTTAGCAGCAGGTTCAATTATTTTTAAAGAAACAGACGCGCCATATGCCGCAAAACTTCTCACCCATGCAAAGCAGCTTTATGCATTTGCTGATCAATATCGCGGTGAGTATACAGATTGTGTCACCAATGCTCAGCCATTTTATAACTCCTGGAGCGGCTATATTGATGAGCTCATTTGGGGTGGAATATGGCTGTACTTGGCGACAAATGACCAGACCTATTTAAACAAAGCACTAAAAGCAGTAGAAGAATGGCCGAAGGATTGGGATTATACGTTTACGATGTCGTGGGACAATACCTTTTTTGCTTCGCAAATTTTACTTGCGAGAATCACAAAGGAGAAAAGGTTTATCGAATCGACAGAGCGTAATCTCGATTACTGGTCCACGGGTTTTGTTCAAAATGGAAAAGTAGAAAGAATCACTTATACGCCTGGCGGGTTGGCGTGGTTAGATCAATGGGGGTCACTTCGTTATACAGCAAATGCCGCATTTTTAGCGTTTGTATACGGAGATTGGGTCTCTGATCAAGAAAAAAAGAATCGATATCAAACGTTTGCGATCAGGCAAACACACTATATGTTAGGGGATAATCCGCAAAATAGAAGCTATGTCGTTGGGTTTGGCAAAAATCCGCCGATGCATCCACACCATCGAACTGCACATGGCTCATGGTCTAATCAGCTGACAACTCCTTCTTCTCATCGGCACACGCTTTATGGAGCGCTTGTTGGGGGGCCTAATGCACAGGATCAGTATACCGATGACATCTCTGACTATGTATCAAACGAGGTAGCAACAGACTATAATGCCGCCTTTACTGGAAATGTAGCCAAAATGGTGCAGCTGTTTGGTCAGGGGCAGTCAAAGCTGCCGAATTTTCCGCCTAAAGAAAAAGTGGAAGATGAGTTTTTTGTAGAGGCAGCTGTCATGAGTAACGATACAACATCTACTCAGATCAAAGCCATTCTATACAATCGATCAGGCTGGCCGGCAAGAAGTAGTCAATCACTTTCTTTTAGATATTATGTCAATCTGAGCGAGATATTTGCGAAGGGATTCACTGATAAAGATATTCAAGTGACAGCTGTCTACAATGAAGGCGCTTCCTTATCTTCGTTAACGGTGTATGACGCATCATCCCATATCTATTTTACAGAAATCGATTTTACTGGCGTAGCTATTTTTCCAGGAGGCGAATCGCTTCATAAGAAAGAAATACAGTTCCGGTTATCTGCGCCAAATGGTGCGAATATATGGGATGCCTCAAATGATTATTCCTTTCAAGGATTAACATCCAATATGCAGAAAACAGCGAGAATTCCTGTTTTTGATCAAGGTATTTTAGCATTTGGTACGCTTCCGAATAAATAAATATAAAGGGTGAGGACATGACAAATAAAGAACGGTTTTTAGCGCTTTATCATCAAATGAAAAACGATGCGAATGGATATTTTTCAAAAGAAGGCATTCCGTATCATTCCGTTGAGACACTCATTTGCGAGGCGCCTGATTACGGGCATATGACAACTTCAGAAGCTTACAGCTACTGGTTATGGCTTGAAGTATTGTATGGGCATTACACAGGCGATTGGAGCAAACTAGAAGCTGCTTGGGATAATATGGAGAAGTTTATCATTCCAGTAAACGAAGATGGACATGACGAACAGCCGCATATGAGCTCTTACAATCCATCTAGCCCAGCCACATACGCTTCAGAAAAACCATATCCAGATCAATATCCGAGCCAGTTGACGGGTGCTCGCCCTGCTGGTCAAGATCCAATTGATCATGAACTGAGGTCAACTTACGGAACGAATGAAACGTATTTAATGCACTGGCTTCTTGATGTAGACAACTGGTATGAATATGGGAATTTGCTCAACCCATCACATACAGCCGCATATGTAAACACATTCCAGCGGGGTCCGCAAGAATCCGTATGGGAGGCCATCCCTCATCCATCACAAGATGATAAAACGGCCGGAAAGCCCAATGAAGGTTTCATGAGCTTGTTCACAAAAGAAAATCAAGCGCCAGCCGCCCAGTGGCGCTACACAAATGCGACGGACGCTGATGCACGTGCGATACAGGCAATGTATTGGGCAAAGGAACTTGGCTATAATGGGTCAGCCTATCTTGATAAAGCGAAAAAGATGGGGGATTTCCTTCGTTACGGAATGTACGATAAATATTTTCAAACAATTGGAAGCGGCAAGCAAGGTAATCCGTATCCTGGAAATGGAAAAAGTGCATGTCATCACTTAATGGCATGGTATACCTCTTGGGGCGGGGGACTTGGAGAATATGCGAATTGGTCATGGCGTATCGGAGCGAGCCATTGTCATCAAGGGTATCAAAACCCAGTCGCTGCCTACGCTTTATCCTCAGATAAGGGAGGCTTAAAGCCATCGTCACCGACTGGTGCAAGTGATTGGGAAAAGACGTTAAAGAGACAGCTTGAATTTTACGTCTGGCTTCAATCAAAAGAGGGAGCGATTGCAGGAGGTGCTACCAACAGCTGGAATGGAGACTATAGCGCTTATCCAGCAGGAAGAAGCACATTTTATGATATGGCTTATGAAGATGCGCCTGTTTACCATGATCCTCCGTCCAATAACTGGTTTGGAATGCAAGCATGGCCGATTGAGCGTGTAGCAGAGCTTTATTATATCTTTGCAAAAGATGGCGACAAAACATCTGAAAATTTCCAAATGGCCAAATCTGTCATCACAAAATGGGTCAACTATTCACTAGATTATATTTTTATTGGCACTCGTCCTGTGTCGGATCAAGATGGATATTTTTTAGATGGTCAGGGTCAAAGAATTCTAGGGGGGACAAATGTTGCTGTTGCTACGACAAGTGCACCTGGAGAGTTTTGGATTCCTGGGAATATAGAATGGAGCGGCCAGCCTGACACTTGGAGCGGGTTCCAATCTGCAACAGGTAATCCAAATTTAACGGCAGTTACAAAAGATCCTACTCAAGATACTGGTGTACTGGGCAGTCTAATCAAAGCACTCACATTCTTTGCTGCTGCAACACAGAAAGAGACAGGAAACTACACAGCACTTGGCATAAGAGCAAAAGAGACAGCGGCACAGCTCCTTGAGGTTGCTTGGAATTACAATGATGGTGTAGGGATTGTGACAGAGGAAGACAGAGAAGACTACCACCGTTTCTTTAAAAAAGAAGTGTACTTCCCTAATGGCTGGAACGGAACATTTGGTCAAGGAAATCAGATCCCTGGTTCCAGCACCACTCCTTCTGACCCGCAGCGAGGAGGTAACGGAGTGTATACGAGCTTTGCAGATCTTCGTCCGAAAATCAAGCAAGACCCAGCTTGGTCAGCACTGGAGAGTAAATATCAAGCATCTTTTAATGAAGCAACAGGCAAATGGGAAAACGGAGCGCCAAGTTTCACCTATCACCGTTTCTGGTCGCAAGTTGATATGGCTACGGCTTATGCAGAATACCATCGTCTCATAAACGAATAGAACTTAGTGCAGCTGCCGGCTTCTTTAGTCGGCGGTCTCCTCATAAGATAAATGAAGTGAAAGCAAAGGTGATGTCATTATGGTTAAAAAGAAAGAATTTATGAATCATTCATCGAATGGCGGATCACAGGAACAAGAAAATCAAAGCTGGAGAAAAGAAGCAAATGATCGAATCTTACAGCATAGACAAAGAGAGCTTGTCATAAACGTCATCGATAAAGAAAAAAAACCCTTAGCCGGAATAGAGGTTGAAATAAAACAAATCAGACATGAATTTGCATTTGGTTCAGCAATGAATGACCAAGTACTATTCAATCAAACGTATGCTGATTTTTTTGTTCAACATTTTAATTGGGCTGTGTTTGAAAATGAGGCAAAATGGTATGCAAATGAGCCTGAACGAGGGAAAATAACCTACGAAAAAGCAGATGCCATGCTGAATTTTGCCAATAGACACCAAATTCCAGTGAGGGGGCACGCCTTATTTTGGGAGGTAGAGGATGCCAATCCAAACTGGCTGAAATCATTACCGAATCATGAAGTATATGAAGCCATGAAAAGGCGGCTTGAGCATGCAGGCAATCATTTCAAAGGGAAATTCCGTCATTGGGATGTAAACAACGAAATGATGCATGGTTCATTTTTTAAAGACCGATTTGGGAAACAGATTTGGAAATGGATGTATGAAGAAACGAAAAAAATTGACCCTCAAGCCTTGCTGTTTGTCAATGATTATAATGTAATCTCATACGGCGAACATCACGCATATAAAGCACATATCAATGAACTTCGTCAGTTGGGGGCACCAGTTGAGGCCATTGGAGTTCAAGGTCACTTTGAAGATCGAGTGGATCCAGTCGTTGTAAAAGAAAGACTAGATGTGCTTGCTGAGCTTGGTCTACCGATATGGGTGACAGAGTATGACTCTGTTCATCCGGATGCCAATAGACGAGCGGATAACTTAGAAGCTTTATATCGGGTTGCCTTTAGTCATCCAGCCGTAAAAGGTGTGCTGATGTGGGGATTTTGGGCAGGTGCTCATTGGAGAGGTGAGCACGCAGCCATCGTGAACCATGATTGGTCGTTAAATGAAGCAGGCAGGCGTTATGAAAAGTTACTGCAGGAATGGACGACACAAAGAGTGGAAAAAACAGATGCGAATGGCCGAGTGACATGTCCAGCGTTTCACGGGACGTATGAGGTTCGAATTGGTGAAGAAAGTAAAATGTTGCAGCAGCAGACGATTGAACTTGACTCAACCAAACATACACCTCTTCAACTAGATATCATCGTACCAGTAGAATAAGAGATTGCGAGGAGAATGGAATGAAAAAATGGGTTCAACGGGTGGCTTGTTTTATGCTGCTGATCACTTTATGGGCGGGTTGGTTCACTCTGACCGTAAAGGCCTCCTCCTATGTGCAAACATCTGGTACACATTTTGTATTGAACAACCACCCATTTTACTTTGCTGGCACAAATAATTATTATTTCCATTACAAATCAAAAAAGATGGTAGATGCTGTTTTTGACGATATGAAGGCAATGGATTTAAAGGTTATTCGTATTTGGGGATTTCACGATGGTACCCCTCAAGAAAATTCAGTCTTACAATCTCGCCCAGGTGTTTATGAAGAATCCGGTTTTCAAAAACTAGACTATGCGATTCATAAAGCAGGGCAGGAAGGAATCAAGCTAGTTATCCCGCTTGTGAACAATTGGGACGATTTTGGCGGGATGAATCAATATGTGAAGTGGTTTCAGGCAGGATCACATGATCACTTTTATACAGATCCTCGGATTAAAACAGCTTACAAAAACTATGTGCGTTATGTATTAGAGAGAACCAATACGTACTCAGGTGTTCAATATAAAGATGATCCTGCTATTATGACATGGGAGCTCGCCAATGAGCCGCGCGCACAGTCAGACCCTTCGGGAGATATACTAGTAAACTGGGCAGATGAAATGAGTGCATGGATCAAATCAATTGACTCGAATCATCTTGTTGCTGTAGGAGACGAAGGGTTCTTTCGCATGACAGGTCATGATGATTGGTTTTACAGTGGAGGAGAAGGTGTTGATTGGGATCGTTTGACCGCTCTTCCTCATATTGATTATGGAACCTATCATTTATACCCAGATCACTGGAATAAGTCTGCTGCATGGGGAGTGAAATGGATCAAAGATCATATCACCCGAGGAAACGCAATCGGAAAACCTGTTGTATTAGAAGAGTTTGGCTATCAAAATCAAACAGCCCGTCCTGATGTATATGATAGCTGGCTGAAGACAATTGAACAGCTCGGAGGCGCAGGTAGCCAATTTTGGATTTTAACAAGCATTCAAGACGATGATTCCCTCTACCCGGATTATGATGGTTTTCGAGTTTTAAAGGAGAGCCGGGAGGCAGGAATCATTCGTGAACACGCCAAAAGAATGAATGAAAAGAACTGATGAAGAATGCCTGTTTATAAGGAACTTCATTTGCATAAAAAAATTGGATATGGTATAGTTTTTATGGAAATGCTAACGATTACCGAGACAAGAGTGGGGAAACCCGCTCTTTTGTATTGAACAGGCAATTTTTGTCTCGACATTATTCATCCGTTTTCTGCTCCCCCTGCTCACAATAAAGCAGGGTTTTTATGCAGAATGATTGATAAGAGCGTTTATCGAAAGCACAAGGAGGAAGAGAATGAGCAAAAAAGTAGTGGATATCGTAAGCGACATGGTGCAGCCAATTTTAGATGGCTTACAGCTTGAACTCGTTGATGTTGAATTTGTCAAAGAGGGTCAAAACTGGTTCCTTCGCGTATTTATTGACTCTGATAAAGGCGTCGATATCGAGGAGTGTGCCAAAGTGAGCGAAGCCTTGAGCGAAAAGCTTGATGAGGCAGATCCAATTAGCCAAAACTACTTTCTTGAAGTGTCCTCTCCTGGAGCGGAGCGCCCATTAAAGAAAAAAGCTGATTTTGAAAAAGCACTTGGAAAAAATGTTTTCATGAAAACATACGAACCAATTGATGGTGAAAAGGCATTTGAAGGTGAGCTTACAAGCTTTGATGGTGAGATTGCAACAGTGACAGTGAAGATCAAGACAAGAAAGAAAGAGATCAATATTCCATACGAAAAAATTGCTAACGCAAGATTAGCAGTTTCGTTCAATTAACCTTTTCATTGATATAAGGGGGAACCATAAAAATGAGTAGTGAGTTGTTAGATGCCCTGACTGTTCTTGAGAAAGAGAAGGGCATTAGTAAAGAAATTATTATTGAAGCGATAGAAGCTGCACTCATTTCTGCATACAAGCGTAATTTTAATCAAGCACAAAATGTGCGTGTTGATTTAAACCGTGAAACGGGAACGATTCGCGTATTCGCAAGAAAAGATGTTGTAGATGAAGTGTATGATTCTCGCCTTGAAATCTCTGTAGATGATGCAGCAAATATCAACCCGAATTACATGGTTGGTGACGTGGTTGAAATTGAAGTCACACCAAAAGATTTCGGACGCATTGCAGCTCAGACAGCGAAACAAGTCGTGACGCAGCGAGTGAGAGAAGCAGAGCGAGGTGTGATTTACACTGAGTTTATCGATCGTGAGGAAGACATCATGACGGGAATCGTTCAGCGAATTGACAGTAAATTCATTTACGTGTCACTTGGCAAAATCGAAGCCCTTCTTCCGGTAAACGAACAAATGCCAAATGAGGACTACAAACCACATGACCGCATTAAAGTGTTCATTACGAAAGTAGAAAAAACAACAAAAGGACCACAAATTTATGTATCAAGAACACACCCAGGTCTTTTAAAGCGTTTATTTGAAATCGAAGTGCCAGAAATTTATGATGGTACTGTAGAGCTTAAATCTGTCGCTAGAGAAGCAGGGGACCGTTCTAAAATATCTGTTCGTACAGATGATCCTGATGTTGATCCAGTTGGTTCTTGTGTAGGACCTAAAGGTCAGCGTGTACAAGCAATTGTCAATGAGCTGAAAGGCGAAAAAATTGACATTGTTCATTGGTCGAATGACCCTGTTGAATTTGTTGCCAATGCGTTAAGTCCATCAAAAGTTCTTGATGTCATTGTAAATGAAGAAGATAAAGCGACAACTGTCATTGTCCCTGATTATCAGCTGTCATTAGCCATTGGTAAAAGAGGTCAAAATGCGCGTCTAGCAGCGAAATTAACGAGCTGGAAGATTGACATTAAAAGCGAAACAGATGCAAGAGAACTCGGTATTTTCCCAAGAACTGAAGACTCTGAATCTCTTTTCTTAGAGGCTGAACCAGTAGCTGAGGAATCTGACGAATAAGAGGTGATATAAAAGGTGAAAAGCCGAAAAAAAATCCCGCTTAGAAAATGCGTCGTGACGGGAGAAATGAAACCAAAGAAAGAACTGATTCGCGTTGTTCGTTCAAAAGAAGGTGAAGTGTCTGTTGACGCAACCGGAAAAATGAACGGGCGCGGCGCTTACCTATCTCTCGATAAAGAAACCATTCTTGCGGCGAAGAACAAACGTAGTTTACAGCAGCAATTTCAGACACAGATTGACGAACACATTTTTGAAGAATTACTAGAACTAGCTGAAAAGGTGAAAAAACCTAATGACTGAATCTGAATGGTATCCTTTGCTTGGTCTAGCAAATCGAGCTCGTAAAGTCGTGTCAGGAGAAGATCTGGTGATCAAAGAAATTAGACATGCGCGTGCTAAGCTGGTTCTTCTTGCAGCAGATGCCTCATCCAACACAGAGAAAAAGGTATCTGACAAATGCAAATTTTACAATGTTCCGGTTAGAAAAGTTGAAGACCGTTCCGTTCTCGGACGTTCTATAGGGAAGGAAGCTCGCGTAGTTGTCGCTGTCACTGACCAAGGCTTCGCTAAGAAGCTCATAAGCTTGCTCGATTAATTTATTTGGGGGTGAACGAATGGCTAAAGTGAGAGTATATGAATACGCAAAAGCCATAGATGTTTCAAGTAAAGATATTATAGCAGCGCTTAAGGATATGAACGTGGAAGTGAACAACCACATGGCGACGCTTGAAGACGACACTGTGAAAAAGCTAGACGCTATCTATAAAAAAGCCAAAGCAAAAGAGACAGCTAACGAGAAACCCGCAGAACAAAAAAAACAATCATCTAACAAAAACAATGATAGAAAGAAGAATGACGTGCAGAATAATCAATTTAATAAAAACAAAAAAAACAACAACCAAAACAAAAACAAAAATAAACGCGGCGGCAACAACAAGGCGCAGCATCAGCAAGCAAGACCTGTGAAGCCGAAAAAAGAGCTTCCTGAAAAAATTGAATTTACAAATTCAATGACAGTCGGCCAGCTTGCTGACGAGCTTGGCAAAGAAACTGCTGAAATCATCAAAAAACTGATGATGCTTGGTGTCATGGCTACGATCAACCAAGAGCTCGACAAAGATACAGTCGAATTAATTGCTTCTGAATATGGTGTTCCAGTAGAAGAAGTGATCATTTTAGAAGAAACTGAACTTGAAAAGTATGAAGTTGAAGATAAAGAAGAAGATATGCAAGTACGCCCTCCAGTAGTAACGATCATGGGACACGTTGACCACGGGAAAACAACGCTTCTTGACAGCATTCGTAAAACGAAAGTTGTTGAAGGCGAAGCGGGTGGAATTACGCAGCATATTGGTGCATACCAAATTGAAGAAAACGGTAAGAAAATCACGTTCCTTGATACACCAGGACACGCAGCTTTCACTACGATGCGAGCACGCGGTGCTGAAGTAACAGATACGACGATCTTGGTCGTTGCAGCAGATGACGGTGTCATGCCGCAAACGATTGAAGCGATCAACCACGCAAAAGCGGCAGAGGTGCCAATCATTGTGGCTGTCAATAAAATTGACAAACCAACAGCGAACCCTGACCGCGTGATGCAGGAATTAACTGAGCATGGTCTTGTACCTGAGGCTTGGGGCGGCGAAACCATTTTCGTTCCTTTATCTGCAAAAACAGGTGAAGGCATTGACGAATTGATCGAAATGATCCTTCTTGTCAGCGAAGTAGCAGAACTAAAAGCCAACCCAAATCGTGCGGCAAAAGGAACTGTGATCGAGGCTGAGCTTGATAAAGGAAGAGGTTCTGTTGCAACCCTTCTCGTTCAAACTGGTACACTTCAAGTAGGTGACCCAATCGTTGTCGGAAATACATTTGGCCGTGTACGTGCAATGGTCAATGACATCGGACGCCGCGTGAAAACAGCAGGACCATCTACACCTGTTGAAATCACTGGTTTAAATGATGTACCGCATGCAGGGGATCAGTTCCTCGTATTCAAAGATGAAAAAACAGCTCGTCAAGTCGGTGAGGCGCGCGCGTCTAAACAACTTGATGAACAGCGTTCAGACAAAGCGAAATTATCTCTCGATGACCTATTTGAGCAAATCAAACAAGGTGATGTGAAAGATATCAACTTAATCGTAAAAGCAGACGTACAAGGTTCTGCTGAAGCACTGACGGCAGCTCTTCAAAAAATTGAAGTAGAAGGCGTAAAAGTGAAAATTATCCATACGGGTGTTGGAGCGATTACAGAATCTGATATCATTTTAGCAAGTGCTTCTAATGCGATTGTGATCGGATTTAACGTACGTCCTGATGGCAATGCGAAGAGCACAGCTGAAACAGAAAACGTAGATATCCGCTTACACCGCATCATCTACAAAGTCATCGATGAAATTGAAGCTGCGATGAAAGGGATGCTTGACCCTGAATATGAAGAAAAAGTCATCGGTCAAGTTGAAGTTCGTCAAACGTTTAAAGTATCAAAAATCGGTACAATTGCTGGTGGCTATGTCACTGAAGGTACCATTACTAGAGACAGTGGTATCCGCTTAATTCGTGATGGCGTCGTCATCTTTGAAGGTGAAGTCGACGTATTAAAACGATTCAAAGACGATGTGAAAGAAGTTTCACAAGGTTATGAATGTGGTATTACCATTAAGAAATACAATGATATCCGTGAAGGTGATGTCATGGAATCATTCGTTATGCAAGAAATCGAAAGAAAATGATCGGTTATACCGAGTGTGAGTGTATGATCTATGATGCATCCTCACTGAAGGAAAAACGTGCGGTTCTGCAGCGTATCATGACAAGAACGCGCCATAAATTCAATGTGACCATTGCTGAAATGGACTATCAGGATACATGGCAGCGTACTTCGATCGGAATCGCCGTCATTTCCTCCTCCCGGGTTCAAGTGGAAAAGGAACTTCAGCGTGTGTTAAGCTTTATTGATTCTTTTCCGGAAATTGAACGAACGATCACGAAAACTGAGTGGTTTTAATTAGAGGTGATAAGATCATGAGTATGAGAGCAACCCGTGTGGGTGAGCAAATGAAAAAAGAATTAGGCGACATCCTTGGCAGAAAGCTAAAAGATCCAAGAATCGGCTTTTTGACTGTAACGGATGTTGAAGTATCCGGTGATTTGCAAATTGCCAAAGTCTACATTTCTGTTCTTGGCGACGAGAAGAAAAGAGAGGAAACCCTAAAAGGTCTTGCAAAGGCGAAAGGGTATATCCGCTCTGAAATTGGCAATCGAATTAGACTTCGCAAAACACCAGAACTTCACTTTGAATTCGACGAATCTGTAGATTACGGTAACCGAATTGAAAGCCTGATTGCTGAACTAAACACAAAAGATCACGAATAAGACGTTGGAATAAGGATAGGCGATGATCGTCTGTCCTTTTTCATCGTTTATGAAAGGAGAGAACGCAGGTGCAAAACGGTGTTCTTTTATTACATAAAGAAAGAGGCATGACCTCTCACGACTGTGTGTTTAAAGTGAGAAAGATTTTACACACAAAAAAAGTGGGACATACAGGGACACTCGATCCAGAGGTTTCAGGTGTTCTGCCTATTTGTATTGGACGAGCGACAAAAATTGTGGAGTACTTAACAGATAAATCGAAAACGTATGATGCGGAAATCACCATTGGATTTTCTACAACGACAGAAGACCAAACAGGTGAAGTAGTAGAAGAAAAAAAAGTGTCAGAACCGATGTCAGAAGATGACATTGATGCTGCGCTGAAACAATTTGAAGGAACCATTGAACAGATACCCCCCATGTTTTCTGCTGTAAAAATTGGCGGAAAAAAGCTCTATGAATATGCAAGGCAAGGCATTGAAATTGAACGTCCAAGCCGTGAAATTACAATCCATCACATCGAGCGGACAACACCTGTCACATTTGAAAATGGAAAGGTATCCTTTAGATTCACCGTACTGTGTTCAAAAGGCACATATGTGAGAACGTTAGCCGTCGATATTGGAAAAAAACTTGGGTTTCCAGCCCACATGTCTCACCTCATTCGCATTGGTTCTGGTGACTTTACGTTAGATGAATGTATCACTCTTGATGAGCTGCGGGAGATCAGCGAGAAAGGAACGGTTGAGGAACATCTTGTGCCGATCGAGCGTGCGCTCAATCATTTGCCGAAATGGGAGATAAATGATACATTAGCAAGTAAAGTGGAAAACGGTGCAGTCCTACCTATGCCTGATGAATTTGCTCATTTTGCAGAGGAAGATCGTGTCGCTGTCTTTGCTCCTTCAGGCCGTTGTATGGCGATTTATATGAAGCACCCGACCAAACAGAACCTGATGAAGCCGGCGAAGATTTTATCACAGGACAAGCAATCTTAAAGAAAAGGTGACCATCTCGTGAAGACTATACATATTTCACACCCACATACATTGAATCAAAAGGATCAAGTCCCGTCTGTGATGGCTTTAGGGTATTTTGACGGTGTTCACCTCGGACACCAAAAAGTGATTGAGGCAGCGAAAAACATTGCGGAAAAAGAGGGTTTAGCTCTAGCTGTCATGACTTTTCATCCGCATCCATCACATGTTCTGCAAAAAGCACGTGAACCAAAAGACTTAATCACACCGCTTGAGGATAAGATTGATTTTATCGAACAATTAGGTGCTGACTACTTATACATTGTGCAATTCAGCGAAAGCTTTGCAGCACTGTCTCCTCAAGAGTTTGTCGATCAATATTTGGACGAACTGAATGTGAAGCATGCAGTCGCTGGTTTCGATTTTACATTCGGCCGGTTTGGCGCAGGCACAATGGAAACGTTTGACGAATACGGGAAAGGGCGGATTTCTGCGACCATTGTACCTAAGCTTTCCAACCAAGACCGGAAAGTCAGCTCGACCCTTATACGTTCCGCATTGAAAAATGGAGACGTTGAATATGTGAGTGAGCTTTTAGGGAAACCCTATCAGCTGCGCGGCATTGTGATTCATGGAGATAAACGAGGACGCACGATTGGCTTTCCAACCGCCAATGTTGGTTTGTCTGCTGAATACATCATCCCGCCAACAGGCGTATATGCAGTGAGAGCAGAAGTGAAAGGCAAGGTGTATGACGGTGTTTGTAACGTTGGCTACAAACCAACATTTTATGAAAAACGTCCTGATCAGCCTGCCATTGAAGTGAACCTTTTTGATTTTAACGAAGAAATTTATGGTGAACCGATTAAATTACAGTGGTACAAACGGATTCGCAGTGAACAAAAATTTAACGGTATCCAAGAATTAACGGCTCAAATTAGTCAAGATAAAGAAGAAGCGATTCAGTTTTTTCAAGATCATCTTCATTAAACAAAAAAATCGCAGAAAAACCGCTCTATCATTTGCAAAATCGGCATATTTTTAGTATGATAATTCCTGTAGCTTTAAAACCACTTACTTGGCAGGCCGACTTCACCGACGGTTGCGAGGTAGATGGGGCTAACATGATTTGGAGGTGAAACAGGATGGCTATTACTCAAGAGCGTAAAACTCAATTAATTAATGAGTTCAAAACACACGAATCTGATACTGGATCTCCAGAAGTTCAGATCGCTGTCCTAACAGAATCAATTAACAACTTGAACGAGCATTTACGTACTCATAAGAAAGATCACCACTCACGTCGCGGTCTTTTGAAAATGGTAGGTAGACGTCGTAATCTTCTTACGTATCTACGTAATAAAGACGTAACTCGTTACCGTGAGTTAATTAACAAACTAGGCTTACGTCGATAATCGTAAAAAGCGGGAGGATTCCCGCTTTTTTATCGTATAATCACTAATATTTTATGGTTAAAATGTTGAAAGAATGGCAAAAACCCTTCTACATACAGCTTTCACATTGATATGTGAAAATCATTTTGTTCATAATAAGAAATAACCTAAAAACTTTACGACAAGAGAGGAGTTTATCTCAGAATGGGACAAGAGAAACAAGTCTTCACCATAGACTGGGCTGGACGTCAACTGACAGTTGAAACTGGCCAGCTTGCAAAGCAAGCAAACGGAGCAGTTCTCGTACGCTACGGAGATACGGCTGTGCTTAGCTCAGCAACAGCTTCTAAAGAACCAAAACCACTTGATTTTTTCCCGCTCACTGTAAACTACGAAGAAAGATTATATGCAGTTGGTAAAATTCCTGGTGGTTTCATTAAAAGAGAAGGCCGCCCAAGTGAAAAAGCAATCCTTGCGAGCCGCTTAATTGACAGACCGATCCGTCCACTATTTGCAGACGGATTTAGAAATGAAGTACAAGTCATTAGTATTGTCATGAGTGTGGATCAAGATTGTTCATCTGAAATGGCTGCAATGTTTGGCTCATCTTTAGCTTTATGTGTGTCTGACATTCCATTTGAGGGACCAATCGCTGGCGTGACAGTAGGACGAGTAGATGGAAAGCTCATCATCAACCCAAACGTTGAGCAGCTTGAACAAAGCGATATCAACCTTGTTGTAGCTGGAACAAAAGATGCAATCAACATGGTAGAGGCTGGTGCTGATGAAGTACCAGAAGAAACGATGCTTGAAGCCATCATGTACGGCCATCAAGAGATCAAACGCTTAATCGAATTCCAAGAAGAAATTGTGAAAGCTGTCGGTAAAGAAAAAATCGATATTCCTTTATATGAAGTCGATCAAGCATTAGCAGAGGAAGTAAAACAACTTGCTGAAGCGGATCTACTGAAAGCGATTCAAGTACATGAGAAGCATGCTCGTGAAGATGCCATCAGTGCTGTGAAAAAAGCTGTCGTTCAAAAATTTGAAGAAGAAGAGCGTGACGAAGCAACGATTAAACAAGCGAAGGATGTCTTAAACAAGCTTGTGAAAAACGAAGTTCGCCGCCTTATTACTGAAGAGAAAGTACGTCCAGATGGACGCGGTGTCGATCAAATCCGTCCACTTTCTTCAGAAGTAGGACTTCTTCCAAGAACGCACGGTTCAGGATTGTTTACAAGAGGCCAAACACAGGCACTCAGTATTTGTACATTAGGTGCACTTGGTGATGTACAGATTCTTGATGGTCTTGGTGTTGAAGAGTCTAAGCGATTCATGCACCATTATAACTTCCCACAATTCAGTGTTGGTGAGACCGGGCCAATGCGTGGTCCAGGCCGTCGTGAGATTGGACATGGTGCGCTAGGCGAACGTGCATTAGAGCCAGTCATTCCATCTGAAAAAGATTTCCCTTATACGGTTCGCCTTGTGTCTGAGGTGTTAGAATCAAACGGTTCTACTTCACAAGCAAGTATTTGTGCGAGTACACTTGCGATGATGGATGCAGGTGTTCCAATTAAAGCACCAGTTGCAGGGATTGCAATGGGACTTGTTAAATCTGGTGAATACTACACAGTGCTGACAGACATTCAAGGAATGGAAGATGCGCTTGGAGATATGGACTTTAAAGTAGCAGGTACATCTAAAGGTGTAACAGCGCTTCAAATGGACATTAAAATCGATGGTCTATCAAAAGACATTTTAGAAGAAGCACTTCAACAAGCGAAAAAAGGAAGAATGGAAATTTTAGATAGCATGCTGTCAACGATTCCAGCTTCTAGAGGAGAATTGTCACGTTATGCACCAAAAATCTTAACGATGACAATCAATCCAGATAAAATTCGCGATGTCATTGGACCAAGCGGTAAACAAATCAATAAAATTATTGAAGATACCGGTGTGAAAATTGATATTGAACAAGACGGTACAATCTTTATCTCTTCTACTGAAGAAGACATGAACCAAAAAGCGAAGAAAATCATAGAAGATCTTGTCAGAGAAGTTGAAGTTGGTCAACTTTACCTAGGTAAAGTAAAACGAATTGAAAAATTCGGTGCCTTCCTCGAAATCTTCAGCGGCAAAGATGGACTTGTTCATATTTCTGAGCTTGCACTTGAACGTGTTGGCAAAGTAGAAGATGTCGTGAAGATTGGTGACGAACTACTCGTCAAAGTCACTGAGATCGATAAACAAGGCCGTGTGAACCTTTCTCGTAAAGCTGTTTTACGTGAAGAAAAAGAAAAAGAAGAAAAGCAGTCTTAATGAGAACAAATAAAATGTGTTAGAAGCCAGGTATCCGTGCCAGGCTTCTTTCTTTTCTTGCGCGTAACAATAGTTCTAGCTTGTTTCTCCCCATCATAATTTGTGATAAAGGGGAGGGACAACCATTGAAAAAAACGATACCATTCTTTGTGTTTGTATTTTTACTGCTCGTGTCATATCAAACGATGAAGCAGCCGGCTGCTGTTACATATATGAATTCAATGAAAGAGCACGCCGAGGTAGCATCTGTTTCAAAAGATATTCTGTATCAAGAGATCGAATCGAAGTCTTCTGACTATGAAGAGAAGCCGCAAAATGCTAAGATTGATAAAGTGTGGAAAAAGATGCCTGGTTTAAATGGACAGACAGTCGATATCGATGCTTCTTACGAAAAAATGAAAAAACAGGGTTCTTTCGATGAAAAGCTGCTTGTTTTTAAAGAAACAAAACCATCTGTCCATTTACATGAACTTGGTGCTGAACCTATCTATAAGGGACATCCAGACAAAAAGATGAATGCATTCCTGATCAATGTAGCTTGGGGCGACGAGCATTTAACAAAGATGTTGAATACACTAGAAAAGCATCAAGTGAAGGCAACCTTTTTCTTAGAAGGCAAATGGGTGAAAAACAGTTCAGATCTTGCTAAAAAAATCGTGGCAGATGGTCATGAAATTGGAAATCATTCATACAATCACCCGGATATGCGCACACTGACAAGAGAACGAGCATTAGAGCAGATGATTAAAACAAATCGCCAAATTGAAGAATCCCTTGGGAAAAAACCGATATGGTTTGCGCCTCCAAGCGGCAGCTTTAAAGAAGAAACAGTAAAGCTTGCGAAACAAGAAGGAATGGAAACCATTATGTGGACAGTAGACACGATCGACTGGCAAAAACCATCACCAGCTGTATTACAAAAACGAGTGCTTGGGAAAATTCACAATGGGGCGATGATATTAATGCATCCAACAGACGCAACAGCGAGAAGTCTTGACGCACTTATCACTCAAATCAAAGAAAGAGGATATGAACTAGGAACGGTTTCTGACCTCCTAAGTGAAAAAAGACACCCGTGATGCGATCTGTTTGTTGAATAGGAGGAGCAAAACTTGGTCAAAACGTATACATGCCAAAACGGAGTAAGAATTGTACTTGAAAACAATCCCACTGTAAGGTCTGTCGCAATTGGCGTCTGGATTGGAACAGGTTCTAGACATGAGACACCAGAAGTAAATGGGATCTCACACTTTTTAGAGCATATGTTCTTTAAAGGAACAAAGACGAGATCTGCACGTGATATCGCAGAATCCTTTGACCGCATTGGTGGTCAAGTGAATGCCTTTACGTCAAAAGAATATACTTGCTATTATGCAAAGGTACTTGATTCACATGCTGGGTATGCCCTCGATGTATTGAGTGACATGTTTTTCAACTCTGCTTTTGACGAAGAAGAGCTGAAGAAAGAAAAAAATGTGGTCTATGAAGAAATTAAAATGTATGAAGATACTCCTGATGATATCGTTCATGATTTGTTAAGTAAAGCCATTTACGGTGATCATTCATTAGGTTATCCGATTTTAGGGACAGAGGAAACACTCTCTACTTTTAACGGTGATTCCCTTAGAAAATATATGGATGAATTCTATACGCCGGATCGCGTCGTCATCTCTGTTGCAGGGAACGTCGATGACACCTTCATTCGTGAGGTAGAAACATTATTTGGCTCGTATGAAGGAAAGGGGAAAAAGCAGCCGGTCGAAGCCCCGCAATTCCACTATGACAAACTGACACGCAAAAAGGAAACAGAACAGGCGCACCTTTGCATGGGCTTTAACGGACTTCCTGCTGGAGATCAGGGCATCTATGACTTAATCGTCTTAAATAATGTTCTAGGCGGTAGCATGAGCAGCCGGTTGTTCCAAGACGTAAGAGAAGATAAAGGACTTGCGTATTCTGTATTCAGCTATCATAGTTCATTTGCAGATAACGGAATGCTGACGATCTATGGTGGAACTGGAGCGAAGCAGCTGAACCTGCTATCTGAAACCATCTTACAAACATTAGACGTCTTAAAACGTGAGGGAATTACGCAGAAAGAACTTGAAAACTCTAAGGAGCAAATGAAAGGCAACCTCATGCTCAGTCTTGAAAGCACAAACAGCAAGATGAGCCGAAATGGTAAAAATGAATTACTCCTTGGCAAACATCGTACGCTTGATGAAATTATTGATGAAATCAATCGCGTCTCATTAGACGGCGTGAATAATTTATCGAAAAGAATCTTTACAGAAGATTATGCTCTCTCGCTTATTAGTCCAACGGGTGATGTACCTTCTGCTTAAACAAAAAAAGGCATGTCTTTTTAAAGAGATGCCTTTTTTTCATGCCTAAAGATTAATCAGCTAACTTGTTTTGCAGCTGATGAACAATTTTATTGATTGTCGAAAAGTGCTCTGTCAATAGTTCCTCATCTGCAAATTGAATATCAAAAACCTCTTCTAATTCCAAAATGAGTGAAACTGCTTTAATTGAATCGAGACCGTGATTTGTTAACTCTTCATCTGCACCAATAGAAATCTTGCTATCATCGTCCAAAGAACGCAGGACCAAATCCTTTACTTGACTTGATAGTGAAAGGGCATCCGTCGTTTCATTCATCTGCAACGCTCCTCTTTACAAATTTTCTATTCTTTACATAAATTAACTATATTAGAATGGAAAAACATTGTAAAGCAGTTTCGATATAAATAGGAATTGTTGATCATTCTCTTCAAATGAAAAATTTGGTAGAGTGAGAAGAAAAGAGAGTGGGAAGGATGGATCAATCCATGAATAAAACAGACCTTGTGCAGCACATTCCCTTATTAAAAAAAGCGATCTCCATAGACCAGATTGATAAAGGCTATTCTCGAGATGAAAAATGGGTTGTGACGATGTCATCAGGTGAAAAGTATGTCCTTCGATTCACAGATCAAGACCAATATGACAAAATAAAGACGCAATTTGAGCTCCTTTCCCAATTAAGACGTCACGGTGTTCAGTGTGCTAAACCAGTGAAAATGGGTGTTCTAGATGAAACACAGCAAGTGTACTATATTTTATCGTTTGTAGAAGGTCAAGAAGCAAAAGAAATCATGAGTCAGTTAACAGAAGAACAGCAGTATGCGATCGGGGTAAGTGCAGGACAGGATTTACGAAACATGCATACATACCCAGCGCCATCTCACATCGAACCTTGGGAAGAGCGTGTTGTGAAAAAGCATCATCGATATTTAGCTGCTTATCGGGAAAGCGGTATCTCCATAGAAGGGGATGAAAAAGTTGCGCAGTTTATCGCACAGCACATAGATAAGGTGAAGGGAAGACCTAACCAATTTCAGCACGATGACTTTCATTTAGGGAATATTATTATAAAGAATAATAACTATGCAGGCGTTATTGATTTTAATAATTTTGATTGGGGAGACCCCATTCATGATTTTTATAAAGTAGCTCTTTTCAGTAGAGAAACAAGTGAAGCATTTGCGGCTGGTCAAATAAATGGGTATTTTGATGGGGAAATACCAGCTGATTTTTGGCAGCTTTACTCTGTATATGTCGCAATGAGCATCTTTTCATCGATTATGTGGGTCATTAAATTTGATCCAGGTCAAATGGATGAGATGATCGAAAGACTAGAAAATGTATTAAAAGATCATGATTATTTTCGTCAAATAGAACCTCATTGGTATACGCGTATCACTAGATAACAGTGAAATATAGGACGATTAGGCGGTGATGGAAGTCACTGCCTTTTCTGTTATAATGATACAAATTACACATTGTCATAAGTAGAAACATTTTATATAATCCAAACAAGGATCGAAAAAGTTGTAAAAAAATTCCGTTTTTTGTTGAAAAAGAGCAAAAGGCTGGTGATGGATTGAAACAAATCGACAAAGATTCAAAGCAGTTATGGCGTGTATATTTATGGACACTTTCATTTTTAAAGCCTTATACAGGTAAAGTGATTCTAGTCATTATGAGTGGATTCGTTATTACCTTGAGCGAACTCATTATACCTAAATTTATTCAATATTTTATTGAAACGATTTTGCCAGCAAAAGACTTTTCTAAAATGAATGGATTATTGTTAGGACTGACTGGCGTGATAGCACTTGGTATTATACTGACAGCTGCACGAAATTTATGGCAAAGAAAATTAATCGAACAAGCCTCAAGAGATTCACAATTTGCTGCCTTCCAGCAAATCCGTCAACTCGGTTTCTCATACTACGAACAACATTCTGTTAGTGAAACACTCTCCTTTGTTAACACACAAACACGAGCTGTACAAGAAATTTACAGACGATACTTCCCACAATTTATCAATCAGACACTATTTATCGCCATCTCACTATACTTTATGACACAAATTTCTATCTTACTCACTCTCATCATTATTCCAAGTTTTATTCTCTACTATATCTTTGGCCCTTGGCTTGAAAAAAAGGCAACGATCTACGGAAGACAAAGTGCAGAAGGTTTTCGCACGTTGCAAACAAAATTATACGAAAGTCTTGCTTCAATGGAAGAGCTTAGAATTTTAGGTTATATGAATTGGGACATGGAGCGGATTCAAAAGCTGCATGAACAGGTCCGCCAAGATCATGAAAAAAATGTTTTTTTCGCTTACTTACGAGGAAGCAACCGCAGGCTCACTTATTATATTGGTGCTCTAGCTACATTTGCTCTCGGCATCTCCCTTGTAAATACTGGTCAGCTGACGACAGGCGGTTTTGTGGCATATATACTATATTATTTTTCAGCAATGCATATGCTTACTTCTATTGTCACACTTCTAACAGAACAACGAATCTTAACCTTTCAAATTGAACCTTTATATCATTTTATGAAAAAAACACCCGATATTAGAGAGCCACATCATCCAATACTACTTGATCAAGTCGAAGGCGATATCGTGTTTCATGACGTTGATTTTCATTATCCCAATCATCCTCCTTTATTAAAGGGGATGAATCTACATATTCGACGTGGTGAAAAAGTGGCGCTTGTCGGTACGAGCGGTGGAGGGAAAACATCGCTTCTTAAATTAATTGGACGCTTTTATGATCCCTCATCTGGGATGATCACACTTGATGGAGTTGATTTGCGCTGTTTACCTACTAGTCAAATAAGAGGTGCGATGGGGTTTGTTTTTCAAGAAACGTTTTTATTTAATATGAGTGTAAAGGACAATATTCGTTTTGGAGATACAAGTCTTTCAGATCAACAGATCATTGAAGCCGCTAAAAAAGCTGATTGCGACTCATTTATAAGAGAACTAGAAAACGGATACGACACCATACTTGGTGAAAGAGGATTAAAACTTTCTGGTGGTCAAAAGCAAAAGATCGCGATTGCTCGGCTATTTGCTAAAAATCCAAGTGTTGTATTACTCGATGAAGCAACAGCATCTCTTGACAGTGTCAGCGAGCAAAAAGTCCAGCAGGCATTACATCAAACATTTAAGGAATCTACTGTCATTGCAGTCGCACATCGTTTATCTACTGTAAGACATTTTGACAGAATTATTTTGATAGAAGACGGTCGTATGTTAGAAACTGGACAATTTAATGAATTGATGAGAAAAAAGGGACATTTTTATCAATTGGCGTCTGACCGCTCAGAAAAGGAGGCAGGTGTAACATGAGGAAAAATTGGCTGTTTCTTTTAATCACAAAGCAAAAATGGATGCTCATCCTCGCTCTTTTACTCGTTTTGATTGAAGCGGCAGCTAATTTAGCCATGATCGGGCTGCAAAAGTGGCTCATTGACGATGTCCTTTTGAATAGCGGCAATCAACAATTCCCTTATATCTTGATGCTGTTTGCCATTATTTTTCTTGTCTATGTTGTCATGTTTGTCGCCAGCCCATATGTGATGCACAAAAACTATCTTACCATCCACCATTCATTACAGAAAAAGATGTTAGATCAGCTTCAGCAAGTATCGATGAGATCATATAAAATTCATCCAGTTAGTTATTATTTACACAAGCTTAACCAAGATGTAAAGACAGTCGCTGTCACAGCTGCTTTACATATACCGAAGATTGTACAAACCATTTTTATGGCCGTTGTTTTATCGATCATTTTACTATCTGTGAGTCCTGTATTATTTTTCTTGCTTCTTTTTGCAAGCACGTGTTATTTCATTGTCGGTAAAAAAATGGCGAAAACGGCAACAAACATCGCAAAAGAAGTGCAAGAGAGAAAGTCAGATCTATTCGTGCATGTCGAAGAAGGAATTTCTTCTACAAGAGAAGTTGTTGCATTTGATCGACGCAAATGGGAAATCGGTTTGTATAAAAAGCTATTTAACAAGATGATGGATCGTGTCATTAAAGAAGGTAAGTTTCAAAATAAGCTTCTATTTTTAACAGAGCCATTGAAATGGTTTGGAATACTATCTGTGCTTGTGTTTGGCACATATCAAGTAGCAGCAGGAAACATGTCAATCGGCTTATTTGTCGTCATTTACCAATATGCTTCTCAATTAATGAAAAGTTATCAGGAGTTATTCCAGTATGTATTTGAATTTTTCCACCAACGTGCATCTGTTCATCGAATTGCAGATGTACTGCAAATAGAAAACGAAGAAAAAGGAACGAAGCGAATACATTCTGTGGAAGATGTGGTGTTTGAAGATGTTTGTTTTTCTTATGAACAAACATCTAAAGGGGCTTTAAACGACTTGAATCTTCATATTCCAAAAGGAAAAAAAGTGGCCATTGTTGGAGCGAGCGGTAGCGGGAAATCGACTATCTCAAAGCTGGCACTTGGACTTTATCAACCGGATAGCGGAAACGTTTTAGTAAATGGCGTTGAACGATCAGAGATAGAGCCATCTCATTTCTTAAAACGAGTAGCCGTTGTCCCGCAAGAACCCTATTTCTTCCCAGACACCATACGTCTCAATCTCATCATGGGATTAACTGATATTACTGAAGAACAACTTGAACAGGTTTGTGAGATTGCACAAATTCTTCCCTTCATTAAAGGACTTGAAAAAGGATTTGATACAGTCATTGGAGAGAGGGGAATTTCCTTGTCAGGGGGACAACGACAGCGTTTAGCTATCGCTAGAGCGCTTTTAAAACAGGCTGATTTTCTGATATTAGATGAGGCGACATCGGCCCTTGACCGGCAGACAGAAAGGCAGGTTCAAAAAGGGATAGATGATGCAAAAGGGGGAAGCACTTTGCTTGTTATTGCACACAGATTATCGACCATACAAAATGCAGATATGATCTATGTACTTGAAGACGGTGCTGTTCAAAGCTGCGGTACTCATGAGGAGCTGATGGAAGCCTCCTCGCATTACCGCTCTTTATTTATGGCGCAGGTCATCACAGCGTCTTAGTCAGTTTGGTTTTGACCAAAGTAAAGAGTCGATCTAAGGTGCGGAAGTGGTCAGGGTGTAATTCTTCGTCTTCAAACGCAATGTGAAAGGTGTCCTCTAATGAAATAACAAAAGAGACAATTTGGACAGAATTTAATCCTAAAGCTTTTAAACTATCATCAAGGCCTGGCTGCTCAGTGAGCGACAACTTATTCATCACAAGTTGGACAATTTTTTCTTCAACTTCTGTTCGTGTCAGTTCATTCATGTCGTGGCTCCTTTCTAAAAGATTAATATGTGTTATATTTTGGTGGATGAAGAAGAAAATTGCAATCGTTTTTATCAATCTATCATAAGGGGTGGCATTCATTGTCATATGTAAGCTATCAAAAAAATAATGTTCGTGTGGTATTAGGGGCAGATGAATCAGTTCAGAATTTAGTCATAAGTAAAGTACATCCCTATGTTGAGTGCAGCAAAATAACAGACAGACTTGAAGGAGACGTTTGGACGATTTTAACGAGCAAATATGCACAAGACATTCAAACAGAAGTGCCACTTGAAGAAGTCTTTTATCAAACCAAGATGGAACCTCGCTGCCGCTACCTGTATCACGGAGAGAAGAAAGTCGTTGTGATAGATGAACCAAAAGATGTCAGATGGACAGCCCAACACGCACTGCGTTTAATAAGAGTACTGCTTCGCCTTTTGTGTTATCAGGATGGACTTGTCTATTTGCATGGCGGCATGATGGAGATGAATCAAAAAGGGATTGCACTAGTAGGCGGATCAAGAGCGGGCAAAACATCCACCATTTTATCCTTGTTATCCTTAACCGATGCAACGTACATCACAAACGATGATATAGGGATTTCATATACGAACAACGAGTACAAAGGAACTGGTTGGCCGAGATCTATGAGTATTCGGAAAGATTCTTTTGAAGCCATTGAAAAGCTTGGAACACCATATAGACTTCAAACATCGAGTCATCCATTTAATGAAGATGATAAGAACTATCATTTCGTCTATCCGGAGGAATTAGAAAAATGGTTTTCACGTGAAGTCAAAACAATGGGGAAAATCGATGTCATGGTGTTTCCTGAGTTTTTACCTCATGGGCAAACGGGCGCCACACTTTCGAAAATCAGTCCACATGAAGCAGGGGAACGTCTAAAGGAGCACGCAGTCATCAATCCTGGAAGACATAATGAGTTCCTCTTACCATATTTCACATTACCGACACCCGAAGAGCTAGAACCATTTCTTAAACATCTAGCGGAAAAGATCCCTTGTTATTCATTAAAACAGGCATTTACTTCTTTAGAGAAAGGAACCTTTCTCATTCAAGAGCTTCTTGAACAATCCGATATGGTCGTGTAAGACGTTTTGGAGGTGAGTCATGGTTGAGCAGGAGTATAAATATTTGTTGTCACAAACAGATTTTCAACACATCTACAACATGTTAAGTCAACATCATAAACCTACTTATTTAATGAACTTCAATTACTATTACGACACCTCAGATTTTTTATTAAAACGATATGGCTATACCGTACGGATCCGTCAAACCAGCGGCAAACGAACACTTGAGATCAAATGTCCCAGTCAAACGTCTGGTTATAAAAGAGTAAGAGAAGAAAAGTCATTTCCTATTGAGGATCTACCGCAAAAACTAGATGTACAGAACATCGTAACGTCTTTACCTTTTACAATGACTGAACAGCCAGAGTTGTTAGGACTATTGGTTACTGAACGAACTACCTTTTATATCGAGACAGGCATCAAAGTGGATTTGGATCAAAGCAGCTATCTTGGCATCACAGATCATGAATTAGAAATTGAATATGACAGTGAAAAAGCATATGAGGCAGATCAATGGTTTCATAGACTAACGGATGATTTGGACATACCAGTCAATCGAAAAGGGAAACGCTCTCGATTTATCACTAGATTTAAATCACTATACGGGAAGGAGTAATCAACATGCGGGCTGTTTTGGATCAATCCACTCTCTCAAATGAAGAGAGGCTGCTATTACTTGGCTCACGTATTCAATTAAATGAAAAAGAAGAAGAGTTGATGAGAGATTTATTAAAAGACGGCATCGATGTACCTCAATTGATTGGACTTGCATCAAGACATAAGGTACTTCAACTGATGACGCCTCATTTGATTCGCCTTGATGATGAAAAAAAAATCACGACAACCTACAAATTTTTACTTCATTATCATTATATCGGGAATCGTCAAAAAAATATGGAGAGATTCAAGGAATTAAAGCGTCTCTTACAAACATTTCGAAAAGCAAAGCTGAAAGCAGTCCCTCTCAAAGGAGCCATTTTAACGCCTCTTGTTTACAAAGATTATGGACTCCGAATGATGTCAGACATTGATTTCTTAATTCATCCAGATGATCGAAAAAGAGCTTCTTCATTGCTCAAGGAGGAAGGGTTTATCATCGGTAAATATGACTGGGCAACCGATCAAGAAATACCGATTTCCCGAGAAGAAGAAATGATGTGGAGAATGAATGCCGGGAATCTTTATTCACATATTAAACGAAGCGGAGAAGACTTTTTGAAGGTTCACCGTGTTGATTTCTCATACGATGTTGAGCTGAAAAAAAACTACGACGCTACAAATGCCTTGCTAGATGCTGCTATAGAAAAGTCATTTTTGCAAACGGATACTTATATGCTTGAACCTTTAGATTTTCTCATTCATCTTGCTTTCCATTTATACAAGGAAGCAACAAATGTACAGTATGTCTATTTACATGCAGATCTCAATTTGATTAAGTTTTGCGATGTAAGGGAGTACGTCAAGTTTGCTGAAGAGCAAAACCAACTTGATTGGCATGCTTTGCAAGCAAGAGCGAAGGAATTAGGGGCCGAGAAAGCACTTTTTTACACGTTTACGTTTGTAGATTTATTGTATCAAACGAACTATATCGATCAATTGCAGCAGTTAGACATGAGTGACCAATCGTTCTTAGAAGCCTATGGAGAAAATGATTTCGGTTCTTCGAAAATGTGGAAGAAATCTTTTGTTGAGCGTTTTTTCAGCTTGGATAATCGTGATGAGCTTGAAGAGGAGCCTGTCGTACAGCTGTTCCCTGAAAGGCAGTAGCAAAATGAAGAGGAGGATTCTATATGGAGATAAAAGCGCTTTTTGAAAAGCCAAAGAACGATTTTCCTTATGAAAAATCATTTGTGTTTGCAGGTATTCATTTTAACATTCTATCAACCGAATCGCTGGCAATTGAAGATATCGAACATTATATCCCGAAAGAACCAGACAGTGTGGGGGATATGCCTTCACAGATTGATATACGGTTTATCATTGATCCTGAGCTTGAACAGTCCGTTCGCAATGCGTGCTTTCAAAAGGGTGAAACGATTACAGCAAAAAGGAAGTTTACTTACAAACGATTGAAATTAGACGATCAAGTATTGTTTGCCTCCCATGAAGGTGACGAGCCGCACAGTGTGGCGGTCAATAAAGGGCGTTATGCTGTGATTGGAAAAAACAATAATGAATCTGCGATACGCTGTCCACTGCGAATCGTTCGAGAAATTGCCCTTAGAACATTAGAAAACCAAGGTGGATGCTTTACGCATGCAGCAGCTGTCTCTTTTGAAGATGGCCAAAAAGGAGCGCTCATTATTGGCGATAAAGGTGCCGGGAAGTCAACTACTATGTGGCAGTTTTTGCATCATGGGGGAGCAGATTTTATCACAAACGATCGTTCCATTTCAGTGCTTGAAGATCAGGAGCTTACTGTGTATGGATGGCCGATGTGCTTGGCGCTTGGAGTAGGAACCGTCCAAGCCACAACAAATATACAGGAACTGAAAAACAAAAAATTCAGCCGGTCTCAAGATAAAAGAATATGGGATGAAACCATATCAACAGAGGAAGAGGCAAAAGAAAAATGGGCGAGCGGCTGTAAGTTTGAAATTACACCAAAAGAAGCTGCTGACATGACAGGAACAACGATTCGGAGCTCTACGAAAGTAAATATGGTGATTTTCCCTTCACTCAAAATAGGTTCAGGTGAGATCAGGCTTGTACCAGTAAAAAACGATGATCAGAGAGCAAAAGATATCATGGTCGCCAATATAAGAGAACCAGAAGATCCTGACTATTTAAAAGGCTGGCTCGGCCTTCGGCATGTGTCAGATACCTTTCTTGAACAAAAGGCATCTGAGCTGATCCATCATTTATTCAATATGCCATGTTTTTATTTAGAGGGTGATCCGCGGTATCTCCAGGACGCGATTCCAGATCTATTAAACAAAAAAGTGAGTTCCATTTAAAGAGACGATTGTCTAAACATTCGTTTGAGCCGGTCTTCACGCTTTTTTATCTGTTCGTGATCTGCTGGCAGCATGATTTGAAAGAGCATGTCGGCAATCGGCCGAGCGAGCCTTTCGTCAGAGTTTAAGAGAATGCAAACACCTAATTTACGCTTTGGAATGAAGCCAATATAGGAGGTGAAGCCTTTAATTTCTCCGCTATGTTCAGCTAAGGTGAATCCGTTAAAAGGTCTCAAAAACCATGATAGACCAACACCTCTAGTGAAATCTTCTTCAACCATAACGGGGCTTTGCATTTCTTTTAGCGAATGCTGATGAAGCAGACGGTTTCCGTCGTATTGAGCTTGAATGAATCGAATCAAATCGTCTGCTGTAGAGAATAGTCCGCTTGAACCATCCTCCCAAGATGGTGTTTCAGCACTTGGATAGGATATGCCGGAAAGACCAGAGGAAGAAAGGGTATACCCTTTGGCCGTGGATGCTGTTTCAATAAATCCAGTTTGCTGCAAATCGAGCGGTTCTAGTATGTGGGTATGCACTAATTCTCTAAATGGCTGTTGACTCACTTTTTCTAGTACTTTACTTAAAATTGAATAGCCAAGACTGGAATAATTGATGATAGACCAAGGCGGTGTAAAAATAGTCAGTATTTCCATGCACTGAGCTAATGTCATATCTCGCAGATGAGTTGCTTTATCGAGTGTTTTGGGCAGGCCTGAGATATGAGAGGCAATCATTCGGAAAGTGAGTGGAATTGGTTCAGACATGTGACTTTTTATGAAAGAAAGTAAAGGTTCGTAAGTATGAATAGGCTCATCGAGTTGAATCAATCCTTCCTCTCGTATTTTCATCATGACCATTGCAGTAAAAGGCTTAGTCACTGAACCAATTCGAAAGGTTGTGTCTTTTGTAACAGGGGTGCCGCTTTCAATATCAGCTAGGCCCTCATGCCACGACCAAACGTGCTTATCTTCATGAGAAATACAAATAGAGCAGCCAGGAATTTGATGTTGATTCAATAACTTCTTCATGTCAGTGGTTGTATCTTGCAAGCGTTGTAGGATCGATTCATTGATCAAAATAGACACCTCTTTCATACAGAATATATATATATTACCAAATGTTTCATGTTGTTTTAAGGTAAAGAATCAATATTTTTATATTTTAAAAGAGAGCGGGCGATTGATAATGAAAACAATTCAAAAAACCATTCTTGATATTTTAAAAGGCGATGGCCAGGATATCGAACAAATTCCATATGAGCTTGTAGAACGTAAAGGAGTAGGGCATCCAGATACGATGTGTGACGCCATCGCAGAAAGAGCTTCTCAATACTATTCTCAATATTGCATGGAGCATTTCGGCAGAGTAGCACACCACTGGTTTGACAAAGTCATGCTTCTTGGCGGAGATGCTGATGTAACGTACGGAAAAGGAACAATGGTCAAACCTTATCAAGTTGTGTTTGCTGGAAAAGGGGCATACGCATACGGTGATGAGCCGATTCCTCTTAAAAAGATTCTTTTCGATGCAGCCAAAGATGTGTTATCAGAGGTGACGACCGGATTTGATGCTAACGAACATCTCGTCATCGACTGCCGGATTGTTGATCATCAAGGGGCAGGCCGTAAAAATTCAAGATATCGTCCGATGGTTGAAACAGACATGATCGAGATTGGTGATCCAAAGCTTGTTTCAAATGACTGTAATTTACTGCATGCTCATGCCCCGTTAAGCCGTCTTGAGAAGCTCGTTCTCTATACAGAGCGTTATGTGAATGGACCAGAATTTAAAAAGGTGAACCCAGATACCGGCTGGGATGTGAAAATATTTGGAAGCAGACGTCATGAAGATTTCAAACTCATAGTAAACATGCCTTTTCTAGCAAAAGATATTCATAGTCTTGAGGAATATTTTGCCCGTAAAAAAGAATGTCAGGATCAAATCGCACGCTATATTCATGAAACGTTAGGACTTACCCCTGATCTTATGCTGAACGCAACAGATCGCAATGGTCGCCCGTACTTAACAGCACTTGGTTCTGTAGCAGATACAGGCGATGTAGGTGTTGTTGGAAGAGGAAATCGATTAAATGGATTGATCACCCCAATGCGGTCTATGAGTATTGAAGCACCGGCTGGTAAAAACCCGCTTGATCATACAGGGAAATTGTATGGAGTGCTCGCGCAACGATTGGCAGATCAAATTTTTGAGACCATTCAAAAGCCAACAGAAGTGCATATCTTTACTTCAAAAGAAGCACCGCTCCACAACCCTGATGAAATTGCCGTCCGTATTGAACAGTGGGATGGAAATGAAGTGGATAGAAAGAGAATTGAAGACATTGTCATGAATGCGGTTCATTCGATGGGCGATGTGACAAAAGATTTAATTTTTAAAGGCGTGACAATGTGGTAATAAGGATGAAAGAAAAAGTCATTGATGCCGTTCATGCATGTATTCATACAAAAGAACCAATGGCAGTGACCATTCATCCATATGAAATTGAAAAACACAAACAATTGAATCAACATCATCTTCTATTGATGCTAAAGCCTGAATTAACCAGTATCCATAAAGGTGTACAGCTTGATCGAATACTAGATGAACTTCTCCTACGCTTAGATAATCATGATGTAGAAATAGGAGCCGTGCGCGTTATATCATCCTTATATTTGAAAGAAAAGAAAATAATAGAAAAACAATATGGGATGCTGAACAAAATCTCTAAAAACGGTCTGAGTGAATTGTCAGATACGGCAAAAAAGATGCTGTTCTTTAAATATCCAGAGTTTAAACAGAAGGAACATTTCATATATGGAGGCCATCAATTTTTACAAAAGTACGAAGAGCTTACGTCATATGGTTTAGAGCTTCTGACACGGAACATGAAGGTGGACAAGCTAGGTGCGGGCACATACGCCATAAAGGCCGAGGTGGATGGAGAACAGATGCTTCTGCTCAATTCATTCCACCCTTGTCAAATTGAGTGGTTCACTGCACCTGCAAAGTCTATTATCGTCATGGAATGTTTTTCAAAGAAGCCTATGAGGATGTTAAGAGAAGATTTTATCGGTGCAACGGACCCTAAAGAGGCAAAAGCAGGTTCTTTTAAACACATGCTGCTGTCGGAGCAAAAACGGTTTGGTTTAACGAACGTGTGTACTCGATTTAATGGCATTCACCTGTCACCAGGACCTGTAGAAGCAATGGCGGGAATGATTCACTATTTTCGTACACCTGACACAAGGCTGACTCCCGCACATACACTTTTTGGCCAGTTGTTAAAGAAAAATGGCTTTTCGGAGGAATCACTAGATCTGTTATGTGAAGATGTGTCCATTCATTCAAGCGAAGTGCCAGTATTTGAATTAACTGAAAACCTCAATTGGGATGAATCATTAGATCTGTTAACAAAGGTGAGAAACGACATTCAAAAGCATGAACGTGTTCTGTAACAGGGGGGAACCACTTGAATAATGAAGGAGCTAGCCAGAGAATATGGATTGTTGGTCCACCTGGATCTGGAAAAACGACCCTTGCCCATCACTTGAAACAGGAATTCATGTTACCTCACTATGAGCTCGATGCCCTATTTTGGCAAGCGAACTGGAAAAAAACAGATAGGAAGTTGTTTATCGATAACGTCCATGAAGTTGTTAAACAAAAGAAATGGGTGATTGATGGTCAATATTCATCTGTTCACCATATCTTGACTGAATATGCTGATACGATCATATGGCTTGATGTGAAGAGAAGGAAGACATTCCCCCGTCTCATGAAAAGGACGTTCAAGCGGCTCATGACAAGGGAGAAACTTTGGAATGGAAATAAGGAGCGAATAGGTAATGCGCTCCAATTTTTCTCATATGCCTTTCATGTGTATCCAGAGGTGCTCCATCAAAACGAGAAGCTTTTTCACAAATTAAAAAAAGAATCACGTGTGAAATGCCTGCGCATAGACAAGCAGGAAGCGGCAGATCTGGTACTTAGGAAAATCAAAAACCTTGAGAAAAAGGGGTGAGGACATGATGAAATCTGATGATGCTGATAATGTCCTGAAATATTGGTTTTCGGAACAGCCAATCCGCTTAACACCTTTAAACGGAAGAAGCCCTAATGAAGGCTGGCTTGTAGAGGATGCTAAAAACCGCTTTGTCTTAAAAAAATGTGCGAGAAATCATGATGCAAAGTGGCTTCAATATTTAGAAGATTTAACAGATGCTTTGCTTGATTATGGTTTCCCGATTCAACCCATGATAGAGGCAGAGAACGGTCGTAAAACCATTTTATTCAAAGAACATTTTTGGCAGTTGCGGCCCTATTTTGAAGGAAGACCATATGAAATGGGAAATCGTTCAGATGAACAAGAAGCCATTCGGGTATTAAGACAACTTCATTCATTAAAGAACTTACCGAAAGGGCCAGTGAACCCAAACTGCGAATTGAAAAACTGGATAACTTCACCGGACGACACTCTGGATCAAACGGCAAGTGTATTAAAGAAAGTCGTTTCTTCTAAAAAGGCTGCTTCTTTGCTTAAAGTGTATGAACGGGAGCTGATGAATGTACTCACGCTGATAAATCCCAGTCTTTATGAGGCATTGCCTCATGCTGTCACACATGGTGATTTTCATTCTGGCAACCTGCTCATCCGTCATAAGAAGCTCGCCATGGTTCTTGATTTTGATACAGCAGGTTATAGACCACGAATTTATGATGCAGCCATATCTGCTTTTTTGTTAACGAGAATCAAGCGGGGAACGTTTCAACTAGACATTGTGAAAACGATTCAATTTTTAAAGGCATATGCCGATGACTTATCTGAAAACGAGTGGCGTTCTATATCTGGTTTTATCAGACTTTTATATATTCCGACAGGGCGGTATTTAACCCTTCTGCATACTTACACACCTCACTTTTTGAACTGGTATATTGATTGGTCCTTGGAAGCGCTAGAATCTGCATCAAGCCAGCTGAAAGAAGAGTGGTATCTCCAAAAGGAGATGAGGATATGAAGGTTGCTGTTGTCACTGGTGGAAATAGAGGCATTGGAAAAGAAGTGTGCAGACAGCTTGCACAAGATGGCATGCTTGTCATTTTAACAGCACGGCAGATTGAAAAAGCCGAATTAGCTGCATCTGATATGAATGAGCAGGTTGTGCCATACCAGCTGGATGTGACAAGCGAAGAATCGGTTGAACGTCTGTCTGCATTTATGAAGGATTCGTACGGGAGAGTGGATGTGCTGATTAATAATGCGGGAGTCTTTCTTGACAACATAATGGATGACGCCTTTCCATCTTTTTTAGATCTTCCTGTATCGACACTTCAAGAAACGATGAATGTCAATGTATATGGCGCAGCTAGAATGACCAAGGCGGTTTTCCCTTACATGAAAGAGGCTGGATATGGACGAATCGTCAATGTATCTAGCGGCATGGGAAGGCTCTCCGCCATCTCCGCTTCAAACGATGTTAGGCGTGACGGAAAAAGCGGTCCTTACTACAGGATGTCAAAAGCGGCTTTGCACGTTCTGACAAAAGTCACGGCTTTAGAGGGGGCGCCATTTTCTATTCTTGCGAATGCGGTTTGTCCTGGCTGGGTACAAACGGACATGGGGACATCAGAGGCTGTTAAAACTGTACAGGAAGGTGCATCAGGAATCGTATGGGCGGCACAGCTCCCCCGAGATGGACCAACAGGAGAGTTACTAAGAGACGGTAAAAGACTTCAGTGGTAAGAGGAGGCAGCTACATGCGAGGAATGAAAGAAAAGACAGTGATTGTGACAGGCGGGGCGCAGGGGATTGGATATGCGGTCGCAGAACGAACAGCACAAGAAGGTGCGCAAGTCGTCATTGCTGATCACCATGTAGATTACGGACTAGCAGCAGAAAAACAGCTCAAAGAAAACGGATATGATGTGTTGTTTATAGAAGCTGATATTGCTGATGAGGCAGCCATTGTCTC
This sequence comes from Bacillus sp. FSL M7-0307, assembly GCF_038627835.1. Taxonomy (NCBI): domain Bacteria; kingdom Bacillati; phylum Bacillota; class Bacilli; order Caryophanales; family Bacillaceae; genus Bacillus; species Bacillus sp. FSL M7-0307. Next base: position 1,630,268 of record NZ_CP152023.1, read on the forward strand.
AATGGTAGAAAGAACAGTCGATCATTTTGGGAAAATTGACATGCTTGTGAATTGTGCAGCCGTTTTTATCATGCGTGGCCTTGAAGCTACTGTTGAAGAATGGCGGCGCATCATGGACTTAAATATTATGGGGCAAGCCCTATGTGTCAAACACACGTCACCTTACATGGAGAAAATAGGAAAAGGATCCATTGTAAATATTGCCTCCATTTCAGGTCATATTGCCCAGCCGAAATATTTAACATACAACGCAACAAAAGCAGCCGTTGTGAATATGACGCGATGCATGGCAATGGATTTGGCGGATGCAGGTATTCGTGTGAATGCAGTGAATCCCGGTACGGTGTGGAACAAAAATAACGAACGATTCCACTTGGAAGAACTTGGGTTGACAAGAGTTCAAGCAAATCAGCACCCTGATATTGGAGGGATGCACATGTTAAAACGAACAGCTGATCCAGAAGAGATCGCATCTGCTGTCATCTTTCTTCTCTCTGATGAAGCGAGTTTTATCACAGGAGAAAATTTAATGGTTGACGGCGGCTATACTGCCATGTAGAGGAGTAAACATTTTGATGAAATTTGATCTGCACACACATCATCAGCGCTGTGGTCATGCGGAGGGAAACATCAGAGAATATATCGATGAGGCTGTTAAACTAGGTCTAGAATGTATCGGAATATCGGATCACTCCCCGTTTTTTGGTGAAGAGGCCGATCATTTTAAACCCTGGGTAGCGATGGCTAAGAGTGAATTTCAATCATATGTAGAGGAAGTCCTGCAATTGAAAAAGGAATATGAGGGGAAAATTCACGTGCTGTTAGGTGTTGAATCTGACTATTTTCCAGAACACGAAGCCCTCTACCGAGACGTGTATCGACATTATCCATTTGATTATATCATTGGCTCGGTTCATGTCAGTAATGGATACGACCTATTTAACCGGAAACGCTGGGAACGAATCACAGAGAAACAAGCAATCATTGAAAAAGAGACGTATTACCAGTTGATTAAGATGTCTGCTGAGAGTCAAATGTTCGACGTTTTAGGTCATATTGACGCCTTAAAAGGTTTTTATCCAGAAATTGCTCATCTCAAAACAGAAGCTGTCGATGATGCGCTAAAAGTCATTGCGGAGAGTGGTTCTGTGATTGAAGTGAATACCTCTGGCAAAACAAAAGACTGCGGCGGCTGGTATCCATCAATGGATCTATTAGAGCGAGCCAAATTTTATGGTGTGGATGTCACGTTTGGCTCAGATGCTCATCAGCCCGCCCGCGTGGCAGATGATTGGCTGAAAGTGAAACAAACGCTGAAGGAATTAGGTTACAAGGAATGGTGTATTTTTCAATCTCGTCAAAAGCGAAAATTGGCTCTATAAATTCATAAAAAAGGGGTTATGAACATGACAAAAGTTCGTGTAGCAATTGCAGGAGTAGGATCATGTGCGTCAAGTATCGTTCAATTTGTTGAGTTGGCTAAGGAAAAAAAGGATACGCTCTCTGGTGTTATGCATGACGTCATTGGAGGCTATCAGTTATCTGATGTCGAATTTGTTGCCGCTTTTGAAGTAGATCAAAATAAAGTCGGAAAAGACTTATCAGAGGCCATTTTTACTAAACCAACGGCTGCAGTGAAACATATTGATGTTCCGTTTTTCCAAGTAACCGTCGAAGCAGGTCCTTTATGTGATGGACTTGAAGGAGATTTGTCCAATTGCATTCAACCACATGAACATTCACTGAATATGAAAACACATGATGTGACGCAAAGGTTAAAAGATGTTCAGGCAGATGTACTCGTCTGCTTCTTACCAACAGGTTCGTTTGAAGCAGTTCGTGTGTACGCAGAGGCCTGTGCACACGCTCAAACAGCCTTTATTAATGCGACACCTGAACCGGTGGCAAATGATCCTGAGTTTGTCAAAATGTTTGAAGAGTCGGAGACCCCGCTCCTTGGAGACGATTTAAGAAGTCACTTAGGTGCAACCACACTGCATACAGCCTTAATTGAACTTTTAAAATCCCGCGGGATTGATATCACCAATACGTACCAACTAAATGTTGGAGGCAATACGGACTTTTTAAACCTAGCCAACCCTATGAGATCAACGAGTAAGCAAAAATCGAAGAGAAAAGCATTGTTCGCTTCAGGTATTGATGCCAGTGAAGTGGCAGCAGGTCCAAATGGTTATGTCAGCTACCTAGGGGATCATAAGGTCTGCTTCCTGCGATTAGAAGGGAATTCGGTTTTAGATTCTGACATTTCACTTGAAATTCGTTTACAAGTAGAAGATAGTCCGAATTCAGCTGGTGTCATTGCGAATGCGATGCGTGTTGCAAAAGCAGCGAAAGATATGAATCATAGCGGTGTCATACATGACGTCTGCCCATTCTTATTTAAGAGTCCACCAATTGGACAAGTCGATTCAGAATCATTACGTCTGTTCAATGAATATGTGGCAAATGCTGAGCTGAAAAAGGTGTAACCAGTGGAAGCGGAACTCAATCTTCGCAAGATAAAATTTGCCGCTTTTGACTTGGATGGAACATTAATTGATGACAGAGGCGAGCTTATTGGTGATGTCCATGGCGCAGTGAACATGCTGCGCCAAAGAGGCATTATTCCCATTATTGTGACAGGAAGAACCTATGATTCTTTCTTCTCTCTGGATTTAGATCGATCTCTACTCGCCTTATTTCATCATGATGTTTTGCTGAATGATGGGAATGTCATTTGTCATCATGAAAAGAAAACATTTGAGGTGAAGCAGTATGTAGATGCAGCTTTATGCCAACAGATCATCACATCACTTGATGGAAAAGCTGAATTTGTCATGGAATCTCATGGAAAGCACATGGCATCAAGTAAAAGCGCTAAGTTGAAATACTGCATGCTATACACCTTTCCACGAGAAAAAATAGAGGTTGGTCACAAGAAAGAATTTAGCTTTGACCATGTAACTAAACTATTTATTTTACCAAAAGAAAAAGTGGATCTTGCTCATCAATTAAAAAATTGTCATTGCGACGTAGCAGATGCCCAGTTTTTAAATGCTCAAGTCATATCTCCAAAAGGGATTTGTAAGGCAGACATGCTTGAGCACCATTTATTCGATTGTTTTGGAGAAAGAGATTTAGATCGTGTGATTGCCTTTGGAAATGGTCATAATGACAGGCTGATGCTGAAGAAGGCCAAGTGGGGGCTAGCCGTTCAAGATAGTCATCCGTCGGCGATTGAGTTGAGTGATGTTCATTTACAGGAGCCTATTTCTGATTATCTATTTAAAGTTTTACAATCATTTGAAACGCCGCACGTTATCAATGAAAAGGGAGGTATTTAGTTGAGGACCCTTCAACTGCCTTTACCAGAAGCATTAGAAGATACAATGATATCGGATTTTATGGAAAGAGTTTCATTTCTATCTGCTCATATTGTGCACGTGGCTCTTAACGAAGAGGAATCTATGATTGAAGTAACCGTAGATAAAATGGGAGACAAGGAGGCAATATCAACTGCGTTTTCAAATCTATCGTCAAATATCGCACAGCTGCGGAGATTTCGTGAAAAAGAAATAAAATCAAATATTCATTTATCTAGTGAGCCTGTTCGTTCGAAACTAAGCGGGGAAGATCAGAAAAGAACCTTCTATGATGAAGTTGAATTGGAACTATCAAACTACTTTGATGAATTATTTTTAAATATAGGGATTTCACTTGGAGCGAAAGTAAGGCGATATCCTTCGACGATCAGTAAAGATTTAATGGAAAAATGTAAGTATCATACGAATTTTCCGCAAAATATTTATTCTGTTTTTGAGATCCCTCATGATTATCAAATCATTGATGATATTCGAGAAAAGCATCGTGGTTTTCAGCCTGAACACTTCCAGCAGGCAGGCCGTTTTTTACAGCCGTGTATTTGTTATCACTGCTATGAGGAATGGGAAGGGAAGACGTATACAGACAATCAAATGATGACAGCAACGGGGCAATGTTTTAGACATGAAATCTCTTGGAAAGTGGACCCTCTCAGGAAAATAGAATTTAGTATGCGCGAAATTGTCTTTATTGGTCATCAAGAATTTATCAATGAAACGAGAAAAACACTCCTTGAAAACACATGGGAATGCTTTCATCAACTTGGTCTAAGTGGAAAGGTCACGACCGCAAATGACCCTTTTTTCTTTTATGATGATATGGATAAAGCGAATTATCAATTAATGGCTAATAGCAAATATGAATTAGTCGCTGTGACAGAAAAGAAAGACGTTTCGATCGCTTCTTTTAATGACTGCGGAGAGATGCTTTGCGAAAGGTTCCATATTAGCGGAGAAGATGGTATGCCGCTTTATTCAGGTTGTGCGGCATTTGGGATCGATCGTTGGGTTCAAGTGTTTTTACAAACATACGGTCGAAATCGAAAGGATTGGCCGAAAGACATGCGTCATTTAAAGGAGGAGCGCTATGCTGCAAAGTAATCTGACTCAAGAAGAACATACAGCTCTCATCTTATCCACTCCTTTTTTAAAAGCCAGTCAAATTGAAGAGATGCAGGAGCTTTTGTATAAGCAGCAAGACTGGAATGTCATTCTCGGAATGCTGCATGTTCACCGGACAGCAGGAATTGCGTGGAAGAATATTAAACGTTATGCCATTCATTTAAGAAAAGAGTTTAAAGCGACTTATTTTTTAAAGTCACTAGAGATTATGTATAAGGGTCAATTAGAAACGGCTCGAGACAATATCAAGTTCAATGATCAGTTATTTCAAGCACTTGATCAAAAAGGAATTGAGTATGCCATTGTAAAAGGAAGTGTGATTGGCCAGTGGGCCTACGGTGATGTTGGGCTTCGCTTATTTGGGGACAACGATCTCTTTATCTCACAAGATCAGCTGCAAGAAACTGGACGCGTATTAAACGAATTAGGTTATATTCAAGGTTCTTGGAACTATGAAACGGAGACAGTCACACCTGCCAAACGCAAAGACATCCTTTACCTCATCATGAACTCACATCAAACCTACACCTATATGAAACCTACACCAGATTGCCGCTTTATTGATTGTCATAAAATTGATGTTCAGTTTTCAGTTGATCTCATGACAGGGAACCGAACGGATTCAATCGTCAAAGAAATACTGTCTAGACGAATTCAAACGTCTGTTGATCAGCACGATGTATGGTCTTTAAAAGAAGAGGATATGCTTCTTTTCCTATGTATTCATTTTTATAAAGAAGCGATTTATTTAAATGAAGTGGAGTCAATGAAAGACTTACTGCTTTATAAACTGCTAGATATATATGGCATGTTTATGAAGGAAGACCTACTCGATGTGGATTTGTTTGTCCGGCAGACGAAAGCGTATGGCTTTGAAAAGATGGTCTATTTTGCTTTTCATTATGTGAATGAGGTCTTTCCTCAAACGATTCCTGAACTTGTCATGGATGCACTTCAGCCTGAATCGCTTACTTATTTATCCGAAGTGCTGGATGCAAATGATGTCGTTCATACTTGGAATCAACCAATTCGCAAACGATTCTTTCATATTAATCGATCTTTAGATATTAAAAAGCATTCTGTGCATAAGGAGTAGTGTCATGAAAGATCCGGCATCGCTATTTGATTTTAAGGGAAGAAATGACGTGATTTGGTATGGGAATATGAATCAAGAACAAAGCTGGGATCAAACAAGAGCTTTACCAGTCATGACAGATCATGTTCAAAATGAACTGGTTCTTCAGCAAGAACAACAACTGCTTTTGATTGCATCTAAAGAGCATCATGTCATCTTGCATCATCAGCCTGATAAAGCTTTTTTAGCCTATTTGGAAAATCAAGGTGTCCAGCTTCCGCATATGACTCAACTAGACCATGCATTTACATTAAATGGACTTATTGTACCGTATCTTTTAGATGAATCCCTTGAAAAAGAAGCATTGATTGAAAAAAGAACGATATACGGCTCAAATGCTACGCTCGTAAAGCGGTTCAATCATAAGATTTCTACTAGAAGATGGGCAGAAGAACATCTGTTTAACGTCACGTGCGGCGCTATCTGTCATGATGCTGACGAATTAAAACAGACGTATGAAAAATTAAAGGCGAAGAATTTCTCGAAAATGGTTCTGAAAATCCCTTATGGATCATCTGGGAAGGGGCTGCGTATTTTAAAAAATGACCGAGAATTTATGCAGCTGCTGACCTTTATTGAAAGAAGGAATATCGAAACGGATTTGCTCTTAGAGGGATGGCATCCGATTAAACGCTCCTTAAATGCCCAATTGCTCATTCAAGAGGAGGGGTCACACTTACTCTCCATTACAGAGCAGAAAATTAATGAGGACGGCATTTACTTAGGGACGGATTTTGCGCCTGTGTATGAATTGGACAAAAAACGTGAATACGAAGCAAACATGCATCGAATCATAGAGCTTCTTTATGATGAAGGGTATCGTGGTGTGGTTGGTGTCGATTCAATTATTGATGAAAATGAACAGCTCATACCGATCATTGAAATAAATGCCCGGTTCACACAGGTCACTTATTTACTCCCACTGATTTGTCGTTTTTTTTCAACCTACGAATATATCGAAAGCCGCTTTAAACGATTCTCATGCCGCGCTGACCTGCCATTTGAAGATGTCTTAACGGAGGTAACAGAAGCACTCAATCCGGGAGAAGATGGCGGGTTCTTTATTTATACTTTTGGTAAGACGAGATCTGATAATATGTGGCACTATCGATTGTTTATCTTGTTTTACCATATGAAGAAGGACAAGCAGATTCATATGCTGACAATGTTTGATGAGATGGAATTTTCATCAGAAAGGAGGAGGAGATGTGCTGGAAAATGACTTTACGCTCTTAGAGAAAGCGAATCGTTATGGGACGCCGATGTATGTATACGATGGAGATGCATTGAAAGAGCACTATGAGCACATTACATCATGGCTCCATCAAGCAGCTGAGGTGTTCTTTTCATTTAAGTCCAATGGAAATTTCTCGATTGCATCATTGTTACGGTCTTTTGGGGCTGGTATAGAAGTGGCTTCTGAAGGAGAGCTTTTCATGGCGATAAAAGCAGGTTATTCACCGCAGCATATCATTTTTTCTGGACCGGGTAAGCAGAAGGAAGAGATTGATACCGCTGTTCAGCATGAGATCTATTGTATTATCGCCGAATCTAAGGAAGAACTCACCTACATCGCTGAGTCTGCAAAACGTCAAGACAAGCAGGCATCAGTAGGCATTCGGATCAATCCAGAATCAATTGAATCACGAGCCAAAATAAAAATGGGCGGAGTTCCAAGTCCGTTTGGAATAGATGAATCTAAACTGAATGATGTATTTGATCTGTTTCAGAAGTATGATTATTCGCTGCTATTTAAAGGTATCCATATGTATCTGGGAACTCAAGTTCTTGATGAAACATCGCTTTTATCATCGTTTGAATACACACTCAACACAGCTGTTCGAATCAAGAATGAATATGGTCGAACATGCCAGATGGTTGATTTAGGTGGCGGTTTTGGCATTCCGTATTTTCAGCATGAAACACCGCTTCATGCTGAAAGGCTATTTCAACACGTAGCGGATTTGATTAGAACATATGAAACTGAGCTTGAATTTCCGAGGTTTATTATAGAAATGGGGAGATTTCTTTTAGCAGAATGTGGTGTTTATTTAACAACCATACAATATGTAAAAGAATCAAAAGGGCAGCCGTTTTTAATAGCAGATGGCGGGATGCATCATCATCAAGCGATGACGTTTAGAGGCAGACTGCTCCGCAATAATTACCCTATGCGGCTCATTAAACATTCCAGCAACACCGCAGCCGTATTGAAACAATCAATTGTTGGTCCACTTTGTACACCAGAAGACTTAATTGGCAGGCAGGTGGAGCTTCCGCAAGGGGAAGTAGGGGATCTTCTTTGTATTGAGAAATCTGGTGCATATGGACTGAGCTACAGCCCCACCTTATTTTTAGGTCATTCTTCTCCTCTTGAGCTACTGTTGTTTGAGGGGAACGATTATGTTGTGCGAGATAGAGGGACACCGGAAGATCTCTTATTGAAACAAAATAGATCACTCTTTAGACAAAGGAGGGGTGAAGATGAAACTGACAGAGCTTCGACAAGAAACGATTGATCGTCTCATTCACCAATTTTCAGAAAGAGCAGGGCAGCTGGATGCCGAATTTCAGTTCCCGCATCAGAATCTAGAGGAGCTGATTGATTGTGGATTACATGTCGCCAATATGCCGAAACAAGACGGAGGTCTTGGATATGGATTTGAAGAAACGATCACCTTGTTGTCACACATATCTAAAGGGTGTGCGTCAACTGGCCTCATTATGGCGATGCATTACTATTCGCTCGGCTCATTTTCTGAAGTGCTGACAAGTGAGCAGCAGGCTTCGGTATTTGACGATATTCGGCATTCAGGAGAGTTCATCGCTTCTGTCAGCGACCCGAATGTGATTTTTATTTATCAGCGAAAGCAAATGGAGGGAATCCCAACCATCACCGCCGAAAAAACAGATGGCGGATATCTTGTGAGTGGAACTAAGTTTACTGTGACAGGTGCACCGCGCATTAAATATTTGCCAATCTATTGTGAGTATGCCCCGTCGTCATGCACATCTCAATATGGAATGACGGCGCTCTTAATGACATTACCGAGTGAAGGTGCTGAGGTGGAGGAATCGTGGAATTATTCGGGAATGAGAGCATCGATGAGTCATCACATTCATTTTGATCAAGTGTTTATACCCGATCATCAGCTCATCGGGCGGGAAGGTTACGCAATAGAAGATACTGAACATTTAATCTATTGGTTTCGTTTAGCTGTTACCGCTGTTTATTACGGGATTGCAAAGGCAGCATATGAACATGCCCTCGGTATGGCATATAAAAGGAATGATCGAATTTCTAAGAAGAAATCAGCCTTTTTACCAGGTCAACAATTTCGTATTGCAGATATGAAAATGAAATTAGATGTTGCACATTCTCAGCTCATGGCCTGTGCCCAGCAAGCAGATCGAGAAAAGAAACAAACTCATTACTCGAGTGAGTTGTATACGAAGACGCTGATTACTAAACACTTTGTGACGCAGGCGGCAGAAGAAATCGTGGAGCTGGCTTCTCAGGTCGAGGGTTTTTCTTCATTACAGCAAGGATCTTTACTCGAGCGCTTAAGCCGAGATGTGAAAGCGGCAAAATTTCATCCGCCTTCAGAAGATGTATTAAAAGAAGTGATTGCGAAAAAAGAGCTGGGCATTATCCCGTTAAAAAATCGCTGGGTATGATGGCGTAAAAAAGGAGGAGACATATGTGGCTACTGCAGCACCTATTTACCGAAACAATTATTTAAACTGTTCTCAATTAACGATTGCAGCCATGCTTCTTAGAAAAGGAATTCAAATCGACAGGATTTGGAGGCAAGCTGGTCTTGTTTATAGATCTCAAGACCAAGGATTTGTTTTGATCGGTTCCTTTAAACACTTTCGTGAAGATATTCTGCATCATAATGGCATTCATTTAGAAGAAATTTTTTACACCGAAGAGGAATTAGACCTCTATATGAATCGGGTATTTAAACAGCATCCAAAGAGAGGCACTGTGTCTGTTTCTTTAGATATATTTGAATTACCGTACTGTCCATTTTTTGAAAGAGAACATGGATATCATACATTGGAAGTACTTGAGGTGAATGATGATCATGTAGTGATCAGTGACCATGCTTATTCCTATCATGGCACATTGAGTAAAGATCATTTGATGGAAGCCGCACGCTCTGTCTACGAACATACGCCTCGAACCGAAAATCGTTATAAATGGATCAAACAGGTTGATCTTGAGAAAGAACCGGATGTAATGAAAGTTTTAAAAGAGCATGTTGCCATATTAGAAGGTGCACCGCCACATTTTGAATTGCCTGGAGCTGTCACAGGTCTTGACGCAATTTCAGTCATTCAAAGAGATTATATTGATAGTATTAAAGGTGATGAAAATGGTAATTTATTAGACAATGTTTATTTTGAAGGACTAAAGGATGTCGCCAACTCCAGAAAACATATGGTGACATTTTTATCATCATATGAAAAAGAGCATTTACAACCCCTTATTCAAGCATTTGAAGATGCTTATCAAAGCTGGACAGTGCTTGCTAATTTTACAGCTAGAGTCGGCCTCAGCAAAAATCCTCGCAGTATGATTGAAAGGACGTCGAATCGGTTTCAAAAAACATTAGAAGTGGAGACAAGCCTTCTCACGCAACTAAAAGAGGTGATTCAAAATGAAAACCTATCAACCCCTCACTCTTCATGATTATGTCAATAACAGAGGCATCACATATCAAAATGAATATGAAAAAGGCCAATTAACCATTGGCGGGGCTTCTTTGCCGGCTGAGTTGGTCATGAACGTGAAAGACTCTTTGGTCGAAGGCATTCCTTTTCAGTTCATTTATCAAGATCAAGGAGACAATATTGAATTAGAGGGTCAATCTATTCAACTTCAGGCAGTTGAAGCAGAAGCGCTCCATGTCGTTGGCTGTTCATCTAATGGTAATCTCTACGAAAAGATGACATTATTACGAGAGGGGACCGTTGTCTTGGAGTCTCGTCTTTCATTAACCGATGTGATTGAACGTGAACCTGCATTTGATGATCGATTGGCTTATGCATTTGATTATATTCATACGGTAGCCGGCATCAATCACCATTTGACATCAAACCTATGGATTGATTCGCTTTCCTTCTCGCAAAAAATCGTTTTTGATGAAATCCGCTTTCAAGATAATCCATTTATGCATATTTTCGCAATGACGATCCAGCAGTCAGATCATTGATGGAAGGGAGCCATGTCTATGTGCGGCATTGCAGGTTATTGTCATTTTAACAAAGCACCACTTGATCCACACATCTTACTGAAGATGAAAAACGCACTTAGTGTGCGTGGACCTGATGATAGTGGTGTATATCAAGACGACTCAGTTGGTTTGGTTCATACGCGGCTTTCCATTATCGATATTCAATCTGGGCCGCAGCCAATAACAAATGAAGATGAGTCTATTTGTGTGATTTTAAATGGCGAGATTTATAATTTCCAAGAATTAAGAGAGGACTTATGGAATAAAGGTCATACGTTTCGTACGCTGACAGATACAGAAGTACTTGTTCATGGCTATGAAGAATATGGGATTTCTTTTATTGAGCAATTAAATGGAATGTTTGCAGCTGCGATATGGGATCAAAAGAAGAAAGAATTCTTTTTATTTAGAGACCGGTCTGGGATTAAACCGCTTTATGTTTCAGAATGTGGAGGAGGGCTTATTTTCGGATCGGAAATGAAGGCTCTTCTTCAGCATCCAGATATACAAATTGCCATTCAGCCAGAGGCTGTCCTTAGTTATTTATCCTTCCGTTATGCGATTGGCGAGCAAACTTTCTTTCAAGGAATTCAAACATTACCCCCAGGGGTCATCTTGAAAATAGATGAAACAGGAATGACAAAAGAGCCCTATTGGCAATATCCTTTCCCATCTGATGGAATTGACAGGGGAGAACGTTATTATCAAAAGGGATTGTTTGAATTACTTCAAGATAGTGTGCAAAAACAAATGATGTCTGATGTACCTGTAGGAGCTTTTTTGAGTGGAGGAGTGGATTCGACTTCTATTGTTGCTTTGATGTCCAAATATGCGAACGAGAATATTCACTGTTTTTCGACCAGCTTTGAAGAGGAAGGTTTTTCTGAAGAAAGCTATGCCAAGCTCGCAGCAGAACAATACAACGTCAAGCTTCACTCACATCGAATGAGTGAAGAAGAGTACTTTCAATTATTGCCAGAAGTTGTGAAACGAAGAGATCATCCTCTTTCTATTCCTCATGAAGTCGCTTTTTACCATATGTCACGTGAAGCAAAAAAGCATGTAACGGTTGTTTTGTGTGGTGAAGGAGCGGACGAATTGTTTGCAGGGTATGGACGTGTATTTAGGAGTCCTTCAGATTGGCGTAAAATTTTATGGCTTCAAAAAAACCGAAAGCTGTCATCCATCCTTTCAAAGGTATTATTTGAACCATCCTTTCAGCAGCAGGTGCATCAATTTATCCATCTTGATGGGGAAATGGAACATTATAAAAAAAGATATGCTTGGTTTACTGATAGCGAAAAAGAGCAGCTCTTAGGTCAGCACGCTCATTCAATTGATTCTGCTGACTTGCACATGAATCAATTGATCGCCCATTGCTTTCAAGAGATGGAAGGGGCGTCGTATGAAAACAAACTGCTCTATTTATTTCAACAAATCCATTTACCCAACTTGTTAGACCGGCTTGATATGATGACGATGTCACACGGACTAGAGGCACGTGTACCGTTTCTTGATCATCGCATCATCCAATTTGTCAACGATATGCCTTTCAAGTACAAACTTCCTTATAAAGGGCTACCTAGCAAAGTGCAAGCATTTTTTCAATCGAGCCTTAAAACAAGTGAGGTCCAAGATATTCCGAAATATATGTTGAAAAAGACAATGGAGCAAACGGTGGATAAGCGTATATTATATAGAAGAAAAATGGGTTTTCCGGTTCCAGTGTATCATTGGATGAACAAAAGAATGGAAGAAATCGAAGAGAAACTTCTTGATCAACAAAGCTTTGCAACACAATTATTTCAAAAAGAGCCGCTAGAACAATTTTTGCGAAATCATTCGAATCAGAAGAACAAAAATGGAGCGGACCAAAAAGTGTGGATGCTTTACAACTTGGAATTATGGCATGATCACTATATCAAAGGGGCGCGTCTTCCGCTCCAAACTAGTCATTAAGAGGCCCGGTCTATTCACCCTCCCTGCTGCATATATGATATGGAAGGGGAGTGATGCGATTTTGAGGCTGAGTGAGCTGTCAGGAAAAGAGATCGTCGATATTAAAAGAGCGGAGCGGCTTGGCGTGCTTGGACAAACCGACCTTGAAATAAATGAACAGGACGGTCAAATTACAGCACTCATCATACCTTCCGTCAAATGGTTTGGCTTTCGAAAACAAGGAAATGACATCCGCGTTCCGTGGAATCACATTCAAAAAATAGGATCAGATATGATCATTCTCGATGTGCCTGAAGAACTTCAGCCGCACGGGGAAAAAGAGCACCCATCATAAAAGGGTGCTCTCAGCGTGTAGACAAACCCTCGCATTCTTTATCAGTCCTGCGTGCTGGTGTTCACGAATGTCAAATTCTCTCAGCGCTAGTACTCGTCCTTCCTAGGGCTGCAAAAGTTTTCTATCACACTGAAAAGAAAAAAAGAGCTAAAATAAAGAGCGTTTTAGCCCTTTGTCCATGATTTGAAAGAGCACCCACTATAAATGGGTGCTCTTTTTCTTTTCTCTCCCCGATTTGTTCACAGGCTGAATCCTCTCCTCATATGCTGAAAGGGAGATTCGGAAAATATTACAGACTTTTTTAAATAAAGAAGGTGAACGGTCAGTATGTTGAGCGGTTTAACGGTTGCGGTGATCGGGGGAGATGCTAGGCAGCTTGAAATCATTCGCAAGCTGTCACAGCAGCATGCCAAAGTGTTTTTGGTCGGATTTGATCAGCTGGATCATGGATTTATTGGTGCTGAAAAGCTGAAAATGTCAGAGCTTCCATTTGAGCAGGTAGACAGTATGATCCTTCCGGTATCAGGTGCTACAGACGAAGGGGTCGTTGCCACCGTTTTTTCAAATGAGAAGGTCGTGCTGGAAGCTAAATATTTAGAAAGAACCCCTGCACATTGTACCTTGTACTCAGGTATTTCTAATATGTACTTAGACAATATGGCAAAGCAGGTGAACCGGAAGCTTGTGAAGCTGTTTGAGCGAGATGATATTGCCATATATAACTCTATTCCAACAGTTGAAGGGATTATCATGATGGCCATTCAGCAAACGGATTATACGATTCATGGGTCACATGTCGCTGTTCTCGGGCTTGGTCGAACAGGGCTCACCATTGCCCGCACATTTCGGGCGCTAGGTGCGGAAGTGAAAGTTGGTGCTGCGGATACAGCCCATTTAGCGCGAGCCTTTGAGATGGGACTTGATCCATTTTCAATGGACCGTTTAAAAGATGAAGTAACGGATGTCGACATCATCATCAATACGATTCCAAGCTTAGTATTAGATTCATCTGTCATCGTCAGCATGACACCAAAGACACTCATTTTGGATATCGCCTCCCGCCCAGGTGGAACAGATTTTGACTTTGCACAAAAGCATGGAGTGAAGGCGCTTCTTGCACCAGGACTTCCAGGAATTGTGGCACCAAAGACAGCCGGGCAGATCATTGCAAAAGTGCTTTCTGGGCTCTTATGTGAACTTGCGGAGGAAAAAAGGGGGATGGAATCATGACAACACTAAAAGGGAAAAGAATCGGCTTTGGTTTAACAGGTTCCCACTGCACGTACGAAGCCGTTTTTCCGCAAATCGAATCACTCGTGAAAGAAGGGGCAGAAGTGCGTCCTGTCGTGTCGTATACGGTGCAAAATACAAATACGAGATTCGGAGAAGGAGCGGACTGGATTGAGCGGATTGAGAAGCTGACAGGATTTCAAGCGATTGACTCAATCGTCAAAGCAGAGCCACTCGGGCCTAAACTTCCACTTGATTGTATGGTCATTGCGCCTTTAACAGGCAATTCAATGGCGAAATTTGCAAATGCACTGACAGACAGTCCAGTCTTAATGGCTGCTAAGGCGACCATTCGTAATCATCGCCCTGTCGTTTTAGGCATTTCCACCAATGATGCATTAGGTTTAAATGGTACAAATCTCATGAGACTCATGTCGACAAAGAACATTTTCTTTATTCCATTCGGCCAAGATGATCCATTCAAAAAACCGACTTCCATGGTAGCGCATATGGATCTACTGACGAAAACAGTAGAAGAGGCGCTCGAGCATAGACAAATTCAGCCCATTTTAATTGGATCAAACGAATAATAGATTCACTAGAAAATCATGAAAGATTCAAAAAAGGTACTTCAAGCCTTGCTTTTCTATGGTAAAATAAAATGTAAAAAGTCATAGGATGGCCATCCGAAAGAAAAGAATCATGGATGGGTCGGAAGGAGTTTTACTGATGGGAAGAGGATTGCATGTAGCTGTAGTTGGAGCGACTGGAGCTGTCGGTCAACAAATGTTAAAAACACTAGCTGACAGAGATTTTGAAATGGATACACTTACTCTACTATCCTCAAAACGTTCTGCTGGAACAAAAGTGACATTCAGAGGTCAAGAGTATACCGTTCAAGAAGCAACACCTGAAAGCTTTGAAGGGGTCAATATTGCACTATTCAGTGCGGGAGGAAATGTTTCCAAAGCGCTAGCTCCTGAAGCGGTCAAACGAGGTGCAATTGTTGTCGATAATACAAGTGCTTTTCGTATGGACGAAAATACCCCTCTTGTCGTACCAGAGGTAAACGAAAAAGATTTGCATGACCATCAAGGGATCATTGCAAACCCTAACTGTTCAACGATTCAAATGGTGGCGGCGCTAGAACCGCTTCGTCAAGCGTATGGCATGAAAAAAGTCATTGTGTCTACTTACCAAGCAGTATCAGGTGCAGGACATGAAGCCATTGACGAACTGTACAGCCAGTCGCAAGCCATTCTAAATAAAGAAGATGTGAAACCAGAAGTCATGCCTTATCAAATTGCCTTTAATGCGATTCCGCAAATTGATAAATTCCAAGACAATGGCTATACATTTGAAGAAATGAAAATGATCAATGAAACGAAAAAAATCATGCACTTGCCAGAGCTGCAAGTAGCGGCAACATGTGTGAGACTGCCAATTGAAACGGGTCATTCAGAATCGGTTTACGTTGAACTGGAATCAAATGACGCAACGGTTGATGACATCAAGTCCATCCTAAAAGATGCACCAGGCATCACATTACAAGATGATCCGTCTCAGCAAATTTATCCAATGCCTGCAGATGCTGTTGGTAAAAACGACGTATTTGTCGGCCGCATTCGGAAGGATTTGGATCGTCCAAATGGCTTCCATATGTGGATTGTATCTGATAACCTGCTAAAAGGCGCTGCATGGAACTCCGTTCAAATTGCAGAAAGCTTACGAGCATTAAAATTAGTTTAACATTCAATGGATGATGAGGACGAATAGAAGAGAGTTAGGCATCTTTCGCCTACTCTCTTCTGTTACGTCAGAATGAACTTGGAGTGAAAACAGTGAAAATAATTGTCCAAAAATTTGGCGGTACATCTGTCAAAGATGATCAAGGGAGAAAAAGGGCACTTGCACATATCTTATCTGCAAAAGAGAAAGGCTATAAATCGGTCGTTGTCGTGTCTGCGATGGGACGAAAAGGCGATCCTTATGCGACAGATACGCTGCTTGGTCTGCTTTACGGCAATGCGCAGCATATGACAAACCGAGAAAAAGATTTACTCGTGTCTTGCGGAGAAAATATTTCAGCTGTTGTTTTTTCAAGTATGCTGAATGAAAACGGGCTAAAGGCTGTTGCGATGACTGGATCACAGGCAGGTTTTGTGACAGATAAAGAACATACAAATGCGAAAATTATTGACATGAAGTGTGAACGTCTTGAGGCGGCACTTTCAGAGCATGATGTGGTTGTCGTTGCTGGATTCCAAGGCGCTGCGAAAAATGGAGACGTGACAACAATCGGACGAGGCGGCAGTGATACGTCAGCTGCTGCGTTAGGCGCTGCATTGCAGGCAGATTTCATCGATATTTTTACAGATGTAGAAGGGGTCATGACAGCAGATCCCCGTATCGTAGAAAATGCAAAACCACTGAGAGTCGTGACATACACAGAAATTTGTAACCTCGCATACCAAGGGGCAAAAGTCATTCACCCGAGAGCTGTTGAAATTGCCATGCAAGCAAAAGTACCAATGAGGGTCCGTTCAACATACTCTGATGATGAGGGTACACTCGTGACATCACACTACTCAGATAAAATGAGTCATGATGTGTACGACCGCCTGATTACGGGTATTGCACATGTCAATGATGTCACACAAATCAAAGTCCCAGCTAAAGAGGGACAGTACAGCGTACAAACAGAAGTCTTTAAAGCAATGGCAAATGCCCAAATCAGTGTCGATTTCTTCAACATTACACCGAGCGAAATCGTCTATACGGTGACAGGTGCAATGACTGAAAAAGCAACGGCGATCCTAAAAGATCTGGGCTATACGCCGATTGTCACGACAAACTGTGCAAAGGTATCAGCTGTTGGAGCAGGCATTATGGGTGTACCAGGTGTCACATCTAAAATTGTATCTGCACTATCTGAGCAAAATATTCCGATCTTACAGTCCGCTGACAGTCATACGACGATTTGGGTGTTAGTGAACGAAGAAAACATGAGAGCGGCTGTCAATGCCCTTCATGAAGTGTTTGAACTTTCAAGATAAATGTGATTGAATCATGATGAGGTGAAAAAAATGAATTTCGGAAATATCGCAACAGCTATGATTACACCTTTTGATAAAAAGGGCAACATTGATTTCCAAAAGCTATCAATTCTCATTGATTACTTGTTAAAAAATGGCAGTGACTCTTTAGTCGTTGCAGGGACAACAGGCGAATCGCCAACTTTATCGACTGAAGAAAAAGTCGCTCTTTTTCAGCAATCGGTGAAATTAGCAAATGGTCGTTGTAAAATCATTGCAGGAACAGGCAGTAATAACACAAATGCGTCTATTAAACTAACGAAAAAAGCAGAAGAAGCGGGCGTTGATGCAGTGATGCTTGTCGTACCTTACTACAACAAGCCATCACAGGAAGGCATGTATGCACACTTTAAAGCAATTGCCGAGTCTACATCTCTTCCTGTCATGCTTTACAATGTACCAGGAAGAACAGTTGCTTCATTAGCACCAGAAACAACGATTAAGCTTGCGCAAATACCGAACATTGTCGCAATCAAAGAAGCAAGCGGTGATCTAGATGCCATGACAAAAATCATTGCAGAGACACCAGAAGATTTTGACGTTTACTCTGGTGACGACAGCCTAACGCTTCCTGCGGTTGCGATTGGTGCAAGAGGAGTTGTCTCTGTGGCTTCTCATATCGTAGGCCTTGATATGCAACAAATGTTAAAAAGCTACGCTTCAGGACAAACAGCGAATGCGGCATTGATTCATCAAAAGCTGGTGCCGATCATGAACCAGCTGTTCTCAGCGCCAAATCCAACGCCTGTCAAAACAGCTCTTCAGCTGAAAGGATTAGATGTCGGATCCGTTCGACTCCCGCTTTTACCTTTATCAGAAGAAGAAAGACTGAATTTAAGCAGCGTATTAAACAGCTGATCAAAACAAAAAAATTCGTAAGCGGTCATTCTCAGATGTCCCTGAGTATGACCGTTTTTTATACATAAACACTTTCTTAAAATGTGACTTCATCTTGTTTTCTAAAATTAGATTCAGTTATAATAGCATTAAGCGATGATGGACGGGCTTGAGACTAGGAGGATAAGAATTTTGAAAAAGAAAAATACAGAGAACGTAAGAATTATTGCACTGGGAGGCGTTGGAGAAATCGGGAAAAACTTATATGTCATTGAGATTGATTCCGACATATATGTTGTAGATGCAGGACTCATGCATCCAGAAAACGAAATGCTAGGCATTGACGTGGTCATTCCTGATATCTCTTATTTAACAGAACGAGCTGATCGGGTGAAAGCAATTTTTCTTACCCACGGACATGATGAAGCAATCGGAGGCGTATTCCATTGCTTAAGCAAATTGTCTGTACCAGTTTACGGCACGAAGCTGACCCTTGCGTTACTTCGAGAAAAGTTAAAGCAATACGGCTTCAATCAAAAAGCTGATTTGCGAGAGGTTCATGCAAAGTCAGTCATTACATTTGAAACAACAAAGGTGTCATTCTTTAGAACGAATCACAGTATTCCTGATTCAGTCGGAATCAGCTTCAAAACATCTCTTGGTTCAATCGTATGCACAGGTGATTTTAAATTTGATCAAACCCCAGCGCTTAACCAAGCCTGTGACATCGGAGAGATTGCGAAAATTGGAAACAATGGCGTTTTAGCACTTCTTTCAGACAGTGCAAATGCTGAAAAACCAGGCTATACACCTTCTGAGGCGCTCGTCCAAGACGAAATCTCAAATGCGATGTACAATGCTGAAAACCGTGTGATTGTGGCTGTATCTTCATCAAATATTAATCGTGTACAGCAAATCATTAATGCCACAAACCAAAATGGCCGTAAGCTTGCAGTAGCAGGAAAAAATATGATGACAACTCTTCAGCTTGCGATCAAACTTGGTTATGTGACAGCAGACGAAGAATTATTTGTTCCAGTCCAAGAAGTGAAAAAAATGGCGAAAAACAGTGTGGTCATTCTCACAGCAGGAAGCCACGGCGAGCCTCTCGCTGCTTTAACAAAAATGGCGAAACAAAATCACAAACAGCTTCATATTGAAAAAGATGACACGGTTGTGATTGCGTCTACACCTCTTCCGGGACAAGAACTCATATATTCAAAAACGGTGGATTTCCTTACAAGAAGCGGAGCACAAGTGATTTTTGCTCAAAAACGAGTGCATGTATCTGGACATGGCTGTCAAGAAGAGTTAAAGCTCATGCTGAACTTACTGAAGCCAAAGTATTTAATTCCAGTAAACGGCGAATATCGCATGCAAAAAGCACATTCTCGTATTGCTGAAGAAGTGGGAATGAAACGAAGCGACATTTTCTTAATTGATAAAGGCGATGTTGTAGAATTTAGAGGACAAAACGTAAAGATCGGTGAAAAAGTGCATCAAGGGAACATTTTGATCGACGGTCTTGGCGTTGGTGATATCGGGAATATTGTCTTACGTGATAGACGCCTATTGTCTCAAGATGGCATCTTAATTGTGGTCATTACGCTCGATAAACAAAAGAAACAATTAATTTCTGGACCTGAGATCATCACAAGAGGATTTGTTTATGTAAGAGAATCCGAAGAGCTGATTGTGAAAGCAACAGAAATGGTCAAAGGGATTGTGAAAGAGCAAACGGAAAACTCAATTGTTGAATGGTCAACACTGAAACAATCCATGCGCGATGTACTAAATCAATTCCTATATGAAAAAACAAAACGTAAGCCAATGATCATTCCAATTATTATGGAAGTGTGATGAGAAAAGCCCAAAGAGCACAAGCTCTTTGGGCTTTTTTGATGTGACATGATGAATGCGGATGGAATGTGACGATCTTGTTCATAATAGGAGGAGAGTTTTTAGGAAAGGATGGAGACAAATGGACGAACAGAATGAACAGCAGCCTGAGCGAAAACCAGAAGAAAAAGATAGCATTATGAGCAAAATACAACAGCTTGGTGAAACAGCCGTCCCGCAGTTGTCACAAGATACAAACATACATTGCCTGACTATTATTGGACAAATTGAAGGGCACATGCAGCTGCCGCCACAAAATAAAACAACCAAATACGAACATGTCATTCCACAAATCGTAGCAGTTGAACAAAACCCAAAAATTGAAGGGCTTCTGATCATTTTAAATACAGTGGGAGGCGATGTAGAAGCAGGACTAGCTATTGCAGAAATGCTCGCTTCTTTATCCAAACCGACTGTATCCATTGTGCTTGGCGGCGGTCACTCTATTGGGGTCCCAATCGCCGTATCGTGTGATTATTCTTACATTGCCGAAACAGCAACGATGACCATTCACCCTGTACGATTAACCGGTCTAGTCATCGGTGTTCCGCAAACCTTTGAATACTTAGATAAAATGCAGGAAAGAGTCATTAATTTTGTCACGAGTCACTCAAACATTACAGAAGAGAAATTTAAAGAGCTTATGTTCTCTAAAGGCAATCTGACAAGAGACATCGGGACAAATGTCGTTGGCCATGAGGCGGCTGAATACGGACTGATGCATGAAGTTGGAGGCGTTGGACAAGCGATTAAAAAGCTGAACGAGCTTATTGGCGAACGGGCTGCACAAAACGAGGGGCTGATCCAATGATTTTATATACACCTATGCCTTATGAAGCCATTTACGCTGAGGAACAAGGAGAACGCAAACTCCAGCAGGTAAACATTCAGGGCGTGCCAGTGATGGTTGAAATGAAAGAAGATGAAGCGGAAATCGTTCAAGTAATGAGTACAAATCCAATGGACTTTTTGAATCAGGAGCTTGCACCAGGTAAGCGATTGAAGTTACATTTAGGCACCAATCAAACCGACTCATATGAATGATTCTATGCTATAATAAAGGGAAAACTTACAACAAGATGCAGCCAAAACCAGGCTGCTTTCTTTCTGATCTTTTCGTAGGTTATATTTTCTTTTGTAGTAAGGTGATGAGTATGGCGAAAAAGAGAAAACGTAAAACAAGAAAAAAACAAAATAAACAGCTAAAACTGAAATATGAACTAAATGGGTTAGTCTGTATTGCCATAGCGATCATTGCCATTTTACAGCTAGGTGTAGTTGGACAAACCTTTGTACATCTATTCCGATTCTTTGCAGGTGAATGGTTTATTCTCTGCCTTATCGGATTATTTCTTTTTGGTGTGACGATCTTTTGGAAAAAACAAATTCCTGATTTACTGACAAGAAGAAAAGCAGGTTTATACTGCATCATTGCGAGTATCTTGCTTTTGTCACATGTGAAGCTTTTTCAGCATCTTTCAGCTGCAGGCGTGATAGGCTCTCAAAGTGTGATCAGAAATACGTTTGAGTTATTCTTAATGGATATGAAAGGTGAGACAGGCTCGCCCGATTTAGGAGGCGGTATGATCGGTGCTGTATTATTTGCGGCCTCCTATTTCTTGTTTGCACAAGCAGGGTCGCAAATCATGGCCATTGTGCTAATGCTGATTGGAATTGTGCTGATCACAAACCGGTCACTGCAAGAAATGGTCAAAAAAGTGACGCTGCCTGTATCACAATTTTTGGTGAAGCAGTGGAAAGCATTTATTGAAGATATGAAAGGCATAAGGCAGGCGAAAAAGAATGCACCTGCGCAGAAAACAAGTGAAAAGAAAAAACGTTCACGCTTGCAAGAAGAGGCCGAAGAAGATCATGATCATATCTTGATCGAGGAAGAAGAGCAGGCTTCTGATAATCGTCAGCCGATTATCTCAAGTTTTGCTGATCGAGATGACATGCTCACATCGCCGGTTCAAAAAGATCAGCCGGTCAAAGAGCCAGATCCTCTTCAAGAAACTGTACAAGGCACTCCGTCTCCTGATACGGGGGATGAACCGAAAGAAGCTCCGCCTATGACGTTCACGGAGCTTGAAAATAAGGATTATGAGCTGCCATCGCTTGATATTTTAGCTGAGCCGCAGCATTCAGGTCAGCAAACAGATAAGAAGAATATTTATGAAAATGCAAGAAAGCTTGAAAAGACCTTCCAAAGCTTTGGTGTAAAAGCAAAAGTGACACAAGTTCATTTAGGGCCGGCCGTCACAAAATATGAAGTATACCCTGATGTCGGCGTGAAGGTAAGTAAGATCGTCAACTTGAGTGATGATTTAGCCCTTGCATTAGCTGCAAAAGACATTCGAATTGAAGCGCCGATTCCTGGTAAATCCGCCATCGGAATTGAAGTTCCCAACGCAGAAATTGCAATGGTTTCTTTAAAAGAGGTTTTAGAATCGAAACAAAATGACCGCCCAAATGCCAAACTGCTCATCGGACTGGGCCGAAATATTTCTGGTGAAGCTGTGCTGGCTGAAATGAACAAAATGCCGCATTTACTTGTGGCTGGCTCGACAGGAAGCGGAAAGAGCGTATGTATCAATGGCATTATCACAAGCATTCTCATGAGAGCAAAACCTCATGAAGTGAAGATGATGATGATTGACCCGAAAATGGTTGAATTAAATGTTTATAATGGCATCCCGCATCTGTTGGCTCCAGTTGTGACTGATCCTAAGAAAGCCTCACAGGCACTTAAAAAAGTGGTTAGTGAAATGGAGCGCCGTTATGAATTGTTTTCTCATACGGGCACAAGAAATATTGAAGGGTACAATGATTACATTAAACGAATGAATCAATCAGAAGAGGCGAAGCAGCCAGAACTACCTTATATTGTCGTCATTGTAGACGAGCTTGCTGATTTAATGATGGTTGCTTCCTCTGATGTAGAAGATTCCATTACAAGGCTTTCTCAAATGGCACGTGCTGCGGGGATTCATTTAATTATTGCTACACAAAGGCCTTCGGTTGATGTCATTACAGGTGTCATTAAAGCAAATATCCCTTCCCGCATTGCATTTAGCGTATCGTCACAAACCGATTCAAGGACCATTCTTGATATGGGAGGCGCAGAAAAATTGCTGGGCAGAGGGGATATGTTGTTCTTACCTGTCGGTGCGAACAAACCAGTTCGTGTACAAGGCGCCTTTTTATCAGATGAAGAAGTGGAACATGTCGTTGATCATGTCATCACGCAGCAAAAAGCACAATATCAAGAAGAAATGATCCCGAGTGAAGAAACGCAAGATCAGCTTGGGGCTGTGGACGACGACTTATATGATGAAGCAGTTGAACTGATCATTGGCATGCAGACGGCCTCTGTTTCTATGCTGCAAAGGAGGTTCCGCATCGGTTATACCCGTGCCGCACGTCTTATTGACGCAATGGAAGAGCGCGGGGTTGTCGGACCATATGAAGGCAGTAAACCGAGAGAAGTCCTCCTCTCAAAAGAACAACATGACGAGCTCTCTTCATAATTCGAAGAGAGCTTTCCTAACATGAAGTTAACGATATATTGATTATGTTAACTGGATGTCAGACTATTTATTTATTTGCAAAAACGTGATATAGTTATGTTCATCTTATCTCGGAATAGAGATTTCTCATCTTATCATTTGCATTGATTAGACGGAGGGAAAACATGTCGACCAAAACAGACAATCGCCATTTATATTTGAAAGTGATTGACCGTATTAAAGAAGATATTCAAACAGGTGTATATGCCGAAAAAGAAAAGCTGCCTTCTGAGTTTGAGCTCTCAAAGCTTTTAGGCGTGAGCAGAGCGACCCTTCGTGAAGCCCTTCGTATATTAGAAGAAGAGAAGTATTTAATTAGAAGGCATGGTGTGGGAACTTTCGTCAACTCAAGACCGCTTTTTTCTACTGGCATTGAACAGCTGACAAGTGTCACAAAAATGATTGAACAGGTCAATATGACGCCAGGTACCATCTTTTTGTCCTCACAAGAAGGAGAGCCGACAGAGAATGATGTCATTCGTTTTCAGTGTGATGAATCCGAGAAGGTTTTTTCAATGGAACGCGTTCGAACAGCAGATGGACAGCCAGTCGTCTATTGTTTAGATAAAATTCCGGTCAAACATCTTCCCGCTTCTTTTACTCATGAGGAAGAATCGCTTTTTGAGCTGTTTGGCAGAGAACCGCACAGCGGAATTAAATATGCAGTGGCAGACATCGAACCGATTGGTTATCACGATCAGGTTTCACCGATACTAGAATGTGACCCAGAAACAGCCTTACTATTACTGAAACAAATGCACTATGATCAAGATGATCAGCCGGTCTTATACTCGCTCAATTATTTTCGAGCGGATAAATTCAGCTTCCATGTCATACGTAAACGATTTTAACAAAGCAGTCGCTTCCATAGGCGGTTGCTTTTTGTTTGCCCATACATAAAACCCGTGAAACATGCCACACTAATACGTAACAGTATATAGAATTGGGTGAATGATGTTGGGCGAGAAAACAGTCAGTAAAAAGAATATTATTGCATTATCATCAGTGCCTCTAATCATGACACTTGGGAACTCGATGCTAATACCCGTATTACCAGAGATAGAAAAGAAACTCTCGATCACTTCCTTTCAAGTGTCACTCATTATTACGGTATACTCCGTAGTGGCGATTTTGTGTATTCCGATTGCCGGTTATTTATCTGACCGAATTGGGCGGAAAAAGGTACTTTTGCCGTGTCTTTTAATCGCAGGACTTGGAGGAGCTGTGGCAGCTGTTGCCTCAACCATCATGAAAGAACCCTATATGTGGATTCTATTTGGCAGGGTCCTTCAAGGAGTTGGCTCAGCCGGGGCAGCACCTGTCGTCATGCCGTTTATTGGCGATTTGTTTCACGATGATGAAGAGGTAAGTGCGGGACTTGGAGCAATTGAAACTTCTAATACAGCTGGAAAGGTACTAAGTCCTATTATTGGGGCACTTCTCGCTTCTTGGTTTTGGTTTGTACCGTTTTGGTTCATTCCATTCTTTTCAATCATCAGCTTTGTGATGGTACTGTTTATGGTTGAATCCGCAAAGAAAGAGGAAGATCCGCCTACATTTAAAGAGTTTTTAAAATCAACAAAGACGATTTTTAAGCATGAAGGACGCTGGCTTTATGCCATTTTTGCTATTGGCGGTTTTATTATGTTTCTTCTTTTTGGCGTGCTCTTTTATTTATCAGATAACCTAGAGGCGGCGTATCAAATAACGGGTGTCAAAAAAGGCTTGCTGCTAAGCATCCCGCTCCTTTTTTTATCAATCAGCTCGTACATTGCAGGGAAAACAATCGGAAAAGAAAAGGGGAAAATGAGGATATTTCTCATCGTTGGTATGGCTCTTTTATCACTTTCGTATATATTTTTATGGTGGAATCACAGTTTTTACGTGTTGTTTGTCTGCTTAAGTATTGGCGGCGTAGGGATCGGCATTGTGCTTCCAGCACTTGATGCGTTGATAACAGAAGGTATTGAAAAAGAGCAGTGCGGAACCATTACGTCATTTTATAGCAGCATGCGGTTTATCGGTGTTGCTTTAGGACCTCCAATTTACGCATTTCTTATGGATAAAGGAGACTCCATCGTTTTTATTCTATCGACCATATGTAGTCTCATTTCATTATTTTTGGTCCTCTTTTTCATCCAGCCAGATGAAAAGGATGAAAGTGAACAATTGAAAACGGTTTAAACATAGAAAAAAGACGGTATTTTGCCATCTTTTTTCTTTTTTATAAATTGACATGTAAAATTTTGATAGTTAAACTAATGTATAGTAATATCTTTTAAATTATCCCAAATAGGAGGTGTTCAAAAACATTCATTTTCTGTCTTTGTTTAAGGCAGAAATTGAGCTCGTGGCTGATGATGGATATGCGTTTCTTCAACACGAAAGGACAATTGAATAGGTCATCCTGCCATTAGCACGTTGATGGAGACGAAGTCAGCACTTCAGACACGCTCAAAAACAGCAAATTGATTGATGAACTAGAAGGAGCTTGAAGCAGCTATGTTGCAAATAATTAAAGCAAGATGGATTGTATTAATGGTGTGGATGATAACAGCTGTGATTCTGTTTATTACTGCGCCCAATTTAGAGGAATTAACAAGAGAAAAAGGGCAGTTAAAGGTTCCAGAGGGGACACCAACAGCTGAGGCACTTCACTTATTGGATAAGCTTTCAGATCATAATGGGAAAAAAGATACTGGTGTGATTGTATTCTCCGAACAACATTTGTTCCCTGCGAAAGAGCAGGAATTAAAAAAGGCTTTAGCTGCACTCATGACACATGCCCCAGAACTCCACATTGACGGAATTACTTCGTATTTTCATGTAGATCGTGACATTCAAAAACAACTTTTATCAAAGGATAAAAGTACACTTCTTGTTCCATTCAAATTCGACCACTACGAAACAAAAGCTGTGAAGGTTAAAGAACGAATTGAGGAAGTTTTAAAGCCCTACAACGTTTCATATGAAATGACAGGTCAAAAATTTGTGGACTCAGATGTCATTAAAAGCTCTCAACAAGGTCTGAAGAAAACTGAACTTATCACGATGATTTTTATTTTCTTTATTTTAATAATTGTATTCAGATCGATACTGGCACCTGTTGTCCCGCTTATTACGATTGGCATTTCTTATGCTGTCAGCCGGTGTATTGTGGCTTTTCTCGTAGAATATACACCATTTCCTCTGTCTAATTTCACTCAGATTTTTATGGTAGCTATTATGTTCGGTATAGGAACGGATTATTGTATATTACTTTTAAGCCGTTTTAAAGAGGAGATTGGTCAGGGGCGTGATGTCAAAGAATCGATTATCATCACGTATCAATGTGCAGGGAAAACAGTCTTTTTCAGCGGTTTAGCTGTGTTAGTCGGCTTCTCAAGTATTGGTTTCGCAAAATTCCAGTTGTACCAATCAGCCGTCAGCGTTGCCGTAGGCGTTGGCATCCTGCTCATTGCACTTGTCACAATCGTTCCCTTTTTTATGTCGGTTTTCGGAAAATCCCTTTTTTGGCCGTCTAAAAGAGAAAACATTCGTCATCCACAAAGTAAGATATGGGAATGGGCTGGGCGCTTTTCATTTAAAAGACCGCTCATCAGCTTAGGTGTAGTTGCACTCATCACTGTTCCTCCGATTCTGATGTATGACGGCACTCTTTCTTATAATAGTTTAAATGAGATTGGAACAAAGTATGAGTCAGTGTCTGCATTTAATACGATATCTGAGCAATTTGGCTTTGGCGAAGCGCTGCCGCTGAATGTGCTTGTCGAAAGTGACAACGAGCTCGATAATCAAGAAAAAATTGTCATGATTGAAAAACTGACCCGTAAGTTAAATGACATTGAGGAAGTAAAAGCGGTTCGCAGTGTCACTCGCCCGGTTGGAGATGGGTTAAGTCAGCTCTACGTTACCTCTCAAGCGAAAGAGCTGGGAGGAGAGCTTGGGAAAGGTCATGAGGGCATCGGGAAAATTACAGATGGCTTGACCGAAACAAACTTAGCACTTCTCAAACAAAAACCAAAAATTGAAGAATCCGCTAAAGGGATTGATCAGTTGATTGATGGGACAAAAGCCATCAAAGGCGGGATCGGAGAAGTGAGGAAATCACTCATTTCTTTAGAGGATGGTGTTAGGCGCAGTAAAGAGGGCGTAGGAACCATTCGCACTGAAATCAAACAAGCGAAAAAAGAATTAGAGCAAGAATATCGCAGAAGTGAAACCATGATTCAAGACCTTGAACGAGTCGTAAGCACACTGGAAGGTCACGCAACATCAAATGAGCAACTGATGACAACGATTAAGAAAGTGAAACAATCCTATGAAAACGTATCATTTGAAGGACTTGAAAACCGGCTTCCAGAAATCAAAGATATGAATGAATATAAAGAAATCAAAAAAGTATTCAAAGACACAAAAGGAATGCTCGATCAAGCTGGAGAGCAAATGAGCGTCTATGAAGAGGAAGCATCTGCCTTTAAACAAAAGATCAAGAAAGCAGATCAAGTCATTCAAACGTTCTCAAGCAAGCAAAAAGAAATCAAACAACAAGTAAAGGCGCTGATGACAGGTCTAGATCAAATTTATGATGGTCTTGATGAAACGAATAAAGGACAAAAACAGCTCATCAAAGAAATGCCTAAAATTGAAGATGGTGCAGATCAACTGACTGATGGCCAAAAAGCCGTGAAAAAAGGGTTTAACCAGCTATCATCTAAACTCTCACTATTAACAGATGGATTAGATGAAAGTATTTCCGGACTTGAGCAAGTAAAAAGCGGCTTTACCGAGGCGGACAGCTACTTAAAACAGCTTCAGGAAGCACCAGATGAAGAAGTAACGGGCTGGTTTATACCAGAAGAAGTACTGAAACGCCATGAGTTTAAGAAAATATTTAATACGTATATGTCCCCAGATCGTAAATTAACAACCTTTGAAGTGATATTAAACGTAAATCCATACAGCAATGAAGCAATGAAAGGTGTTGCAAAAATCGAGGAAACCCTTGATCAATACTTACCTGTAAGTGGTTTGAAAAATGCCAAATACGGTGTATCTGGTATCTCCAGTTTAAATGTTGACTTAAAAGAAACGTCAGACGGTGACTTTATCAGAACGGTTATTTTCATGTTAATTGGTATCTTTATTATTTTAGTTATATTATTAAGGTCAATCGTCATGCCGATATACTTAACACTGTCACTCATATTAACGTATTTTACATCCATTGGCTTAACAGAATGGATTTTCAAAACATTCTTTGGCTACGATGGTGTTAGCTGGGCTGTTCCATTTTTCAGCTTTGTTATCCTTGTGACCCTCGGCATTGATTATTCGATCTTCCTCATGGATCGTTTTAATGAATGGAAGGGAGAGCATGTTCAAGCATCCATGATATCAGCGATGAGAAATATGGGGTCGGTCATTATTTCAGCAGTTGCTATTTTAGCGGGTACTTTTGCTGCGATGCTGCCCTCGGGTGTATTATCATTAGTTGAAATTGCAACGGTCGTACTCATTGGACTTTTATTATATGCTTTTGTTGTTCTACCACTCTTTATCCCGGTCATGGTTCGCATCTTTGGAAAATGGAATTGGTGGCCGTTTAGAATGAAATAACAACCTGCGTCTCTGCTTTTAGCAGAGGCGTTTTTATTTCCTATCCTTTCCTCTGATTGATATAATGACTATTAAATGGCTGTTTCACGTATATATCAGCTATGTTCTAATACATAATAAATAGGATGAACAAAGGAGGTTTCTCATGACGTACTTACAAGAGAAGACATTTGATACACCTGGTCTTAATACTCATATTGTCAAAACAGAAAAATTTAAAACCGTGACGATCCTTTTTAAAATGCTTGCGCCTTTATCCAAAGATGACGTCACCATGCGTTCTCTTTTCCCGCATGTGCTTTTAAGAGGAACAGAAAAAATGCCGAAAACGGGAGAGCTTCGTGCTTATTTCGACGAGCTCTATGGGGCGACCGTTTCCGCAGACATGGCGAAAAAAGGTGAAAATCACATCATTACGTTCCGTCTAGAAATGGCGAATGAAAAATATTTAAAGGATCAAACCCCTTTACTAGAAAAAGGGATTGCCTTACTTTCTGAACTATTATTTTACCCGTACGTGGAAAACGGGGTATTTCATGAATTGTACGTTGAGCAAGAAAAACGAACATTGAAACAGCGCATTCAAGCCGTTTATGATGACAAAATGCGCTATTCAAACTTAAGACTTGTGCAGGAAATGTGTAAAGGTGAGCCATATGCACTGCACGTCAATGGTGAAATGGAAGACGTCGAAGCGATTACGTCAGAAGCGCTCTTTAAAGCATACGAGCATGCACTTCAGTCAAACCAGCTGGATCTCTATGTTGTGGGAGACGTTGATGAACAAGACATCAATCAAATGGTCTCGCAATACTTTAAAACAAGTGAAAGAGAGCCGGTCAAACAAAATACCGAATCATCAAGATTACAAATAGAGCCAAAAGAAGTCATTGATGAAGAGGACGTAAAACAAGGAAAGCTGAACATTGGCTTTCGCACACATACAACGATAGCAGATGAAGATTATCCGGCGCTGCATTTGTTTAATGGCATATTCGGCGGCTTCTCTCATTCAAAGCTATTTATCAATGTGCGGGAAAAAGCAAGTCTTGCGTACTATGCTGTTTCTAGACTTGAGAGCTTTAAAGGTTTGATGATGGTCATGTCAGGAATTGAAGTCGGCAACTATCAGCAGGCAGTAGACATTATCAAAGAACAATTTGATGCCATGCAAAAAGGCGATTTTTCTGATGAAGCAATTGAACAGACAAAGGCTGTCGTCAAAAATCAGCTGCTCGAAACAATTGATACGTCTTATGGAACAGCGGAATACTTATATCAGCATGCCGTCGTGCCAACAGGGGGGAGCCTCGATTCCTTTTTAGAAGCGTTAGACAGAGTGACAAAAGAGGACATCATCAAAGTGGGTCAAAAAATCGAATGGGATACGACCTATTTTCTTAAAGGAACGGAGGGTGCTTCATGACAGTGAAAACAATTCAATTCGATCAGCTGCAAGAGACGGTATATCACGAAAAAATGGACAGCGGACTAGACGTCTATGTGCTGCCAAAGCAAGGGTTTAACAAAACATATGCAACCTTCACAACAAAATATGGCTCTGTCGACAATGAATTTGTGCCGCTTGGCAAAGAAGACATGATCCGAGTGCCTGATGGAATTGCCCATTTTTTAGAGCATAAGCTGTTTGAAAAAGAAGATGGAGATGTGTTTCATACATTTAGTAAACAGGGAGCAGCCGCAAACGCATTTACAACGTTTACGAGAACAGCTTACTTATTTTCAAGTACGGCCAATGTCGAACAGAATCTTGAAACACTCATTGATTTTGTGCAAGAGCCTTATTTTACTGAAAAAACGGTCGAAAAAGAAAAAGGCATCATTGGTCAAGAAATCAACATGTATGATGACAATCCAGATTGGCGTTTATTCTTTGGTCTGATTGAAAACCTCTATCAAGAGCACCCAGTGAGAATTGATATTGCTGGAACCGTTGAAAGCATTGCGCCTATTACGAAAGACCATTTATATGAATGCTACGAAACGTTCTATCACCCAAGCAATATGCTTCTTTTTGTAGTAGGTCCTGTTGATCCGGCGCAAATTTTAGACCAAGTAAGAGCGAATCAGGCAAAAAAACCATTTACCGATCAGCCGGATATTCAGCGGAAAGAGATCAATGAACCGGATCGTGTATACCGAAAAGAATACGAACTGAAAATGAATGTACAAGGCTCTAAATGTATGTTTGGTTTGAAAACGAAAAACCCGCATAAAAAAGGAAAACAGCTCCTCAAACATGAGCTTGGCATGAATCTTATTTTAGAGACATTGTTTGGTAAAAGTTCTTTGCAATATGAGCGTATGTATGAAAAAGGCTTGATTGATGAGACATTCAGTTACGATTATACGGAAGAAGGCGGTTTTGGCTTCACTTCAGTTGGCGGAGATACAAATGACCCTGATCAACTCGCAGATGAATTAAAAGAAACGCTTCTTCAAGCAAAAAGCCTGATTACAGAAGAAAAGATTGAACTTGCTCGCAAGAAAAAAATTGGCAGCTTTTTAAAAGCGATGAACTCTCCAGAGTACATCGCCAATCAATTCACTCGATACGCATTCTTAGAAATGAGCTTATTTGATGTCGTGCCAGTACTGGAGCAAATCCAATTAACAGATATTCAGGAAATCTTAGACGAAGAAATTGATGAAGAAAGAATGTCCGTTTTCAAAGTCGTGCCGAAAGCAAAATAAATGAAAAAAAGACAAACTCAACGTATAAGAGTTTGTCTTTTTTGTGTCTAACAGAAGAAAGCGCTTTATATGTGAAGATATTGATTGACAATTGTTTTGGGTGTTAGTTAAACTCTTTAATAGTTAAACAGTTAAACTAAAGGAGCAGCATATGGTACAAAATAAAATTGCCCACCTCATCCAGAGATATGCGGACGTCTATCTCATGATGGAGAAAAAAGTATCGAGTATGATCACGGAAAAGCTGGATAAAGAACTGACACTTGATCAGTATTACTCGCTTCGATACATCAATTTACACCCAGGATGTACATCAACAGACCTTGCCAGCGCATGTAATGTCAATAAAAGTGCTGTGACATCCATGACCAATCGTCTTTTTAATAAAGATTATATTTATCGTGAGCATGATCAAGCTGACCGAAGAAACGTTCATCTCTATGTGACGTCCGAAGGAAAAGACGTGGTCAGCCGAATGGAAAAACAGCTTCAGGATCTTGTTCGGTCATATTTAGAAAAATTTGATGAAAAAGAAATAGAATCATTTATTCAAACATATGAAAAGATTTATCAAATTATCATCGAAGAGGAGGCACAACATAGTAATGAGAGCAATCATAAAGGGTAGATGGCTGATCACGATCCTTTGGGTCGTACTAGCGGCTGTATTATTAATCACCGCTCCTAATATGGCGCAATTAACAAAAGAAAAAGGGCAGATTTCTGTTCCTGATGGTTATCCTTCTTCCTATGCCGATCAATTATTAAAGAACATGTCTGAAAATGGGGATACGGAAAAATCGATCGTCATTGTCTTTCAAGGAAAGGATATCGTCAAAGAAAGAGAAGCCTCTTTAAAGAAAGCGATGGAGATTTTAGAAAAGGATCAAGATCTCCATGTTGAAGACATCACTTCTTATTTTGATGCAAACAAAGATATTAAAAAACAGATGCTCTCTAAAGATCAAACAACACTTCTTGTTCCAGTTACATACGACTCGAACAAAATCAAAGCATCCGATTTTAAAGAAAGAGTCAATGAAAAGCTTAAGAGCCTGAACCTGAAATTTGAAATGACAGGGCAGCCGCTAATCGACGATGATGTCATCACAAGCTCACAAGAAGGTCTGAAAAAAACGGAATTCATTACAATAGGATTTATTTTAATTGTTCTTGTGCTTGTCTTTAGATCCGCAGTGGCACCATTCGTTCCTTTAGTGGCCGTGGCGCTTTCCTATTTGGTCAGCCAATCAATTGTGGCTTACCTAGTAAAGTATGTTGATTTTCCGCTCTCGACCTTTACCCAAATTTTTATGGTCGCCATCATGTTTGGGATTGGAACCGACTACTGCATCTTATTGCTAAGCCGGTTTAAAGAAGAACTATCTCACGGAAAAGATAAGATTGAGGCGATTATTACAACATATAAGACGGCAGGTAAAACCGTTTTATTCAGCGGAATTGCTGTCCTCATTGGTTTTACGTGTATCGGTTTAGCCGAATTCCAACTGTATAAATCAGCTGTAGCCGTGGCGGTTGGTGTCGCCGTGTTAATTGTTGCACTGCTCACTGTCGTTCCATTCTTTATGGCGGTTTTAGGAAAAGTGTTATTTTGGCCGATCAAAGGCGATATTGCCCACCCGCAATCGAAAATGTGGGAAACAGCTGGTCGTTTTTCATTTAAGAAACCACTTCTCAGCTTGCTAATCGTTGCAATTATTACCCTTCCAGCGATTCTCATGTATAAAGGAACACTTTCATATAACAACCTAGACGAAATCGGCAATAAATACGAATCCGTCAATGCATTTAATACGATCTCTGACAAATTTGGACCAGGTGAAGCCCTTCCAGCAACCGTTGTCGTGAAATCATCCGATCTTTTAGACAATAACGAAGGTCTGATTGCTGTTGAAAAACTAAGCCGCGCCATTGAACAAACAGATGGCGTGAGTAAAGTGAGAAGTGCCACTCGTCCTGTTGGTAAAGGGCTGAATGATCTGTACGTGAAATCTCAAGCCAAAGAGCTAAATAGCGGGCTTGATAAAAGTAACGAAGGGTTGAAAAAGATCCAAGATGCTCTTACAACCATGAGTAAATCCATCGAGGATCAAACACCACAAATTAAATCATCTGGAAAAGGCATTAACAAATTGATTTCTGGAACCGAATCCGTAAAATCAGGTATTCAAAATGTTGAAAAATCGTTGAGAGAACTGCAAACCTATATCGATCAAAACAAAAAAGGTGTTTCTGAAATTAAAGAAAGAATAAAGGGTGCGAAAAAGGAATTAACAGATCAAGTAGCACAAGTAAATCAGCAAGTAGCACTGTATAAAAGCATTTCCAAAGAATTAAAATCAGCATTGGCACAAGTCGATACGTCATCCTCTGCCGCAGCGGATGTGAAAGCTTTGATCAGTCAAGCGAATAAACAGTTCAGTACACTTGAGCAGCAAATTCCGCAGGTGAAAGAAAACCAATCATATCAAGCCATCAAAGCTTCATATAACGAACTTTCTGCTACTTTGCAAGAAGGCGCTAAACAGGCAGACAGTTATGCAAAACAAGCAAAAGAAGCAAAAAAACAGCTTGAAACAGCAGATGCTTTTATCGCAAATGCCTCAGAACAACAAAAAGTGTTTACAAATCAAATTGATGAGCTGATTGCTGGCTTAGAAGCCATTGAAAACGGGCTAGATCAAACATCTAAAGGCCAAGGGCAGTTAGCTGATAGTATGCCTAAACTTGCAAATGGAGCCGGCGACATCATTAATGGTCAAAAACAAATGAAAGAAAAAATTGGCGGCTTTGGTGACGATCTGACCAAGCTGACGGATGGTCTAAACAAAAGTGTCGACGGCCTTGAGAAAATTTCAAACGGCTTAATGGGTGCAGGAGACTACTTAGATGAACTGAAAAACGCACCAGATCAAGACATGGCCGGTTGGTTTATTCCAAAAGATGTCCTAAAAAATAAAGCTTTCAAGCAAGTGTTCGATTCCTATATGTCGGATGACCGCAAAATGACAAAGATTGACGTCATTTTAGAAGACAATCCATATGGAAACGACGCCATGAAAACAATTAAACAAGTAGAAGCTTCGGTCAAACGTGCACTTCCTGAAACAAACCTAAAAGATGTTTCATTTGGCGTATCTGGTGTATCAAGTATGAACGCTGATTTAAAACAGCTGTCAGACCAAGACTTCAATAAGACGGTTCTTTACATGATGATCGGTATTTTCCTGATACTAGTGATTCTGTTCCGTTCTCTCGTGATGCCGCTTTACTTAGTGGGCTCGCTTATTTTGACATATTTTACAGCAATCGGTATAACCGAATTTATTTTCACCCATTTCTTCGGATATCCGGGCATTAACTGGGCTGTTCCATTCTTTGGATTTGTCATTTTAATGGCATTAGGAGTCGATTATTCAATATTCTTAATGGAACGTTTCAATGAATACAAAACAAAAGACATCCAGTTTGCCATGACCGAATCAATGAAAAATATGGGATCTGTTATTATGTCTGCTGCCATCATTTTGGCAGGAACATTTGCAGCGATGCTGCCATCAGGTGTATTGTCACTCTTACAGATTGCAACACTTGTTCTAACTGGACTTTTATTGTATGCACTCGTTGTGCTACCATTGTTCGTACCGGTGATGGTCAAATTGTTCGGTTCAGCCAATTGGTTCCCATTTAAACGAAAAGAATAAGGATTCCATAAAGAAAGTAGGAACAAAGTATGAGTCGTTGGGCGCTGATTACTGGTGCCAGTGGCGGAATTGGGCAGGCGGCAGCCAAAAAGCTTGCCCAAGAAGGCTGCCATCTGATGCTCCATTATCATCAAAATGAACAAGCGGCTAGTCGTCTTTCCGCTGATCTCAAAGAAACATATCAAGTAGAAACGCACGTCGTTCAAGCTGATTTAGCGAAAACAGGCGGAGCAGCAGAGCTTGTCAGCCGCCTGCCGCTTGATCCAGATATTCTTGTTTTAAATAGCGGAAAGAGTCATGTTGGTTTAGTGACAGATACTGAAAAAGAAGTTCTAGCCAGCATGGTGCAGCTTCATGTGACAAGTCCATATGAGCTTACCCAATCTATTTTGCCTGCCATGATTCAAAAAAAGTCAGGTCATATTATTGCGGTTAGCTCAATATGGGGGGAAACGGGTGCCTCGTGTGAAGTACTGTACAGTATGGTCAAGGGTGCTCAAAATGCCTTCATTAAAGGGCTTGCCAAAGAGCTTGCCCCAAGTGGAATTAGAGCAAATGCAGTCTCACCAGGTGCGGTTCAGACTGATATGATGAAAAGCTTCACACAAGAAGACCTTGCGATGATGGAAGAGGAGATTCCGCTCGGCCGTCTTGCCGCACCTGAAGAGATAGCCGATGTCATTTGGTTTCTTGCCTCCAAGCAGTCAAGTTATATCACAGGTCAAATTTTATCTGTGAATGGCGGCTGGTACTGTTAAAAAACGTGTATAATTCGTCTCTCCATGACAAAAGCTATGGCTGTAATTCATCTTTTCGAATGGAGGAATCGACATGTCTGTACTTGAGAGCTGGGACCATTGGAAAAACTTTTTAGGTGACCGTTTAAATCATGCACAGGATAAAGGGTTATCAGATGATACCATCAATAACCTTGCGTATGAAATTGGCGGATACCTGGCTAATGAAGTTGAAGCAAAGAATGAGCAAGAAAGAGTACTTTCTGACCTTTGGAGCGTTGCATCAGAAGATGAGCAGCGTGCCATTGCAAACATGATGGTCAAGCTAGTTGAAAATAATAGCTCGCACTAAACAAAAAGAGAGGTCGTTTGTGCCTCTCTTTTTATTTTAAACGTTTAGCAACATTGTGCTTTCTAAAAATGTGAAAATGCTTTATGATAAAGGAAGGTAAAAATTTGCCACAATGAAGGGGGTAATATCATTTGGCAAAGCTCGAATGGTATTTTGAATATGAGATACAGGTGAACCGTCCCGGACTTTTAGGAGACATTTCTTCTTTAATGGGGATGCTTTCAATTAATATTGTGACAATTAATGGTGTTGATGTATCAAGACGCGGCATGCTTCTTCGATGTGACCACACAGATCAAATTAAGCGGCTTGAATCAATTTTAAATACAATGGAAACGATAAAAGTAACGAAACTAAGACAGCCAAAACTTCGTGACCGTTTAGCTGTTCGTCATGGAAGATACATTCAGCGTGATGCGGATGACAAAAAGACGTTCCGTTTTGAAAGGGACGAGCTTGGTCTTCTTGTTGATTTTATGGCTGAATTATTTAAAAAAGAAGGACATAAATTGATTGGAATTCGCGGAATGCCGCGGGTTGGAAAAACAGAATCAATTGTTGCTTCAAGTGTATGTGCCAGTAAGAGATGGCTGTTTGTATCGTCGACTCTTTTGAAACAGACCATTCGCAGTCAGCTGATTGCAGATGAATACAGCCCAGATAACGTCTTTATTATTGATGGGATTGTGTCGACAAGAAGAGGTTCTGAAAAGCACTTACAGCTTTTAAGAGAAATTATGAGACTGCCTGCTACAAAGGTGGTAGAGCATCCAGATATCTTTATTCAAAATTCAGAATATACAATGGATGATTTCGACTACATCATTGAATTGCGTAATAGTGCAGACGAAGAAATTACATACGAGCACGCTGAAGAACCACAAGTGTTTGATCATTCTGGTTTTTCTGGCTTCGATTTTTAATATGGTAATGGTAGGTGTTTGTTTTGACTGAATTGGGAAAACGGCTCGTTGAGGCCAGAGAGGAAAAAGGGATGTCGCTGGAGGATCTGATGGCGGCTACCAAAATCCAAAAGCGCTATTTGCTAGCAATAGAACAAGGAAACTATGATATCATTCCAGGTAAATTTTACGTCAGAGCGTTTATTAAACAATATGCCGAAGCCGTTGGACTGAATCCTGAACAATTGTTCGAAGAGTTTCGTAAAGATGTACCAAGTACGTATAACGATGAAGTGTCTGATAAATTATCAAATATTAAACCGCAAAGAGAGCTGCCAAAGCCTGCCTCAAAGGTACTGGAGCTGCTTCCGACGATTTTAATCATTGGAGGGATCCTTGTGGTGATCGCTATCATTTATGTGATCGTTCAAGCGGTTAATCATGATAGCGGACAGAAAAATAATCAGGCGGCTCCTCAGCAATCAGAATCAAAATACGAAGTGTCTGAGGATTCATCGCTGGCAAAGGATCAAAAGAAAAAGGAAAAAGCTTCGTCAGATGATCAAGAAAAATCATCTGAAAAAGACGATTCCTCAAAGGATTCATCTAAAGACGATGAAGATGTTTCTTTGAAGGCAACGAATACAGAGGGTTCTACGACAACGTATGAAGTATCAGGTGCAGAAGAGATGGAGCTAACCATTTCTGCCTCACAAGCTTCATGGCTTCGTGTGAGAGACGAATCTGGAAAAGTGCTGAAGATGGGTGAATTGAAAGATGGCGAATCGTTTAAAACAGACTTGACTGATCTTTCCCAAGTCGATATCCGCTTAGGAAATGCATCGGGAATCGATATTAAAGTCAATGACGAAACGCTGAAGTACGAATTAGACCCTAAAAACACCATGACACAAAACATTGTGATTGTGAATAAAGGAAAGGAAAAGTCATCTTAAGCAAGTAGATGACTTTTCTTTTGTTCCTACTATTATATACATAAAAAAATGCTTTATTGGAGGATTGGAATTCATGTTTAACTTACCGAATAAAATTACTCTTTCTAGGATCGCCTTGATTCCTGTGTTTATGTTGATTATGCTTGCTCCATTAGATTGGGGTGTTGCGCGCTTTGGTGACGTCAGTATCGAAGTCACTCACCTTGTTGGAGCGATCCTGTTTATTGTCGCTTCGACAACCGACTGGATTGATGGTTACTATGCACGTAAGCTCAATTTAGTCACAAACTTTGGTAAATTTTTAGATCCGCTTGCAGATAAATTGCTTGTTTCAGCGGCTTTAATTATACTTGTTCAATACAACCTCACACCGGCATGGATGGCAATTGTGATCATTAGCCGTGAATTTGCTGTAACAGGCCTAAGGCTTGTCTTAGCTGGAGGCGGTGAAGTGGTCGCAGCCAATATGCTTGGAAAAGTGAAGACGTGGGCGCAAATCATTGCGATTTCGGCACTTCTTTTGCATAACCTGCCGTTTGAACTTGTATCATTCCCATTTGGTGATCTTGCCATGTGGGTAGCGGTGTTCTTCACTGTTGTCTCAGGCTGGGATTACTTTGCGAAAAACTGGGAAGCCTTAAAGAATTCTAACTAAAAAGGACGTGTACGCTTTGAAGTCAGAGAGAAAAGCAGAAATTATTGCAGTCGGTTCCGAACTTTTGCTAGGGCAAATTACGAATACGAATGCACAATTCATCAGCAAACAACTAGCTGAAAATGGTGTGAATGTTTATTACCACACAGCAGTTGGTGACAATCCAGAGCGTTTAAAAAGGGCCATTCAAGTGGCACAGGAAAGATCGAATTTTATTATCTTCTCAGGTGGTCTTGGACCAACGAAAGATGATTTAACAAAAGAAACCATTGCAAATACGCTCGATAAAGAGCTTGTGCTAAATGAAGAAGCATTTGAGTCTATTCAAGAGTACTTCCGTAAAACCGGACGTGATATGTCGCCGAACAACCGTAAACAGGCGCTCGTTCTAGAGGGATCTGATGTGTTCGTAAACCGTTTCGGAATGGCACCTGGTATGTTTATACAAGAGGGAGATACGTTTTACATTCTGCTCCCTGGACCGCCAAGTGAATTGCACCCGATGTTTGAAAACGAAGCGAAGCCGCTTATTTCTGAAAAACTCGGCCTAAAGGAAAAAATCGTGTCTGTTGTCTTGCGTTTCTTTGGCATCGGTGAATCTCAGCTGGAAACAGATCTTGAAGATTTAATTGATGCACAGACCAATCCAACGATTGCACCGCTTGCAGCTGACGGGGAAGTGACGCTAAGGCTGACAGCCAAGCATGAGGATGAAAAAGAAACAGAGCGTCTGTTAAAAGAAACAGAAGCACAAATTTTAGAACGGGTCGGCGAGTACTTCTACGGATATGGTGATACATCTCTTGCCTTTGAAGCTTCAAAGGCCTTGCATGAACACGGGAAAACAGTAGCAGCGGCTGAAAGCCTGACTGGTGGTATGTTTTCAGAGTGGCTGACAGATCTTGAAGGGGCATCATCCATTTTAAACGGCAGTGTGGTTTGTTACACAAATCAAGTCAAGCAGCAAGTGCTGGGCTGCCGTGAAGAAACATTGTCTTCTCATGGTGCTGTCAGCAAAGAGTGTGCTTTAGAGCTCGCAGAAGGCGTTAGAAAACTGACGGGAAGCGATATCGGTATTAGCTTTACAGGTGTGGCAGGTCCTGAACCACACGAGGGACAGCCGGTTGGAAAAGTATTTATCGGGCTATCGACAAAAGATCAGACAGACGTGTTTGAATGGATGTTTACTGGCAGTCGATCAGGCATTCGCAAGCGTGCTGTGAAATATGGTTTGCACCACCTTCTCAAATTATTAAAAGAAAGTTAATTTTGTTTTTTATGAGGTTTACTCCTTTATAAAAGAGCGTTTTTTCTAATAGAAACAGCTCTTTTCTTAAATAATCTGCCAAGAAAAAATCGAATATGTGTTCGTTTTTTTCTTGGCAAATGACGTAAAACAAGGTATAGTATAGATAGTGGAATTGATAAAGGAGGAAACAATAGAATGAGTGATCGTCAAGCAGCCTTAGATATGGCTCTTAAACAAATAGAAAAACAGTTTGGTAAAGGCTCTATTATGAAACTAGGAGAGCAAACAGATACACGTATTTCAACAGTACCTAGTGGTTCGTTAGCACTTGATACTGCGCTTGGAATAGGTGGATACCCTCGCGGCCGTATTATTGAAGTATATGGTCCAGAGAGTTCTGGTAAAACGACAGTAGCACTTCATGCGATTGCTGAGGTTCAGCAGCAGGGAGGACAAGCTGCATTTATCGATGCGGAGCATGCGCTAGATCCAGTTTACGCTCAAAAATTAGGTGTCAACATTGATGAGTTGTTACTTTCTCAGCCGGATACAGGAGAACAAGCACTTGAAATTGCAGAAGCACTTGTTCGTAGTGGTGCAGTTGATATTGTTGTCATTGACTCAGTAGCTGCTCTTGTACCAAAAGCAGAGATCGAAGGAGACATGGGAGATTCACATGTTGGTCTTCAAGCACGTTTGATGTCTCAAGCACTTCGTAAACTATCTGGTGCTATCAACAAATCAAAAACAATTGCGATCTTTATTAACCAAATTCGTGAAAAAGTAGGGGTTATGTTTGGTAATCCTGAAACAACGCCTGGTGGACGTGCACTTAAGTTCTATTCATCTGTTCGTTTAGAAGTACGCCGTGCTGAACAGTTGAAACAAGGGAACGACATCATGGGGAACAAAACGAGAATTAAAGTTGTGAAAAACAAAGTGGCACCGCCATTCCGTATTGCCGAAGTAGACATTATGTACGGTGAAGGTATCTCGAAAGAGGGAGAAATCATCGACCTTGGAAGCGAACTAGATATCGTACAAAAGAGCGGGGCTTGGTATTCTTATCAAGAGGAACGTCTTGGACAAGGACGTGAAAATGCGAAGCAATTCCTAAAAGAGAATAAAGACATTCTTCTTATGATTCAAGAGCAGATCAGGGAGCACTACGGTTTGGATACAAACGGAGTGAAATCAACTGACGAAGAAGGACAAGAAGAATTGGAATTGAATGACTAAAAAGACGCTGAAAAGCGTCTTTTTTTTACAATTACATAACAGCTAGCGGGTCAAAAGTTCTGTCTTTGCTTGAAATAACGACTTACGCCTCAGTCTGACTAGCTTGACAAGTATTTCCGACACAATTACAATGGGAATGTATCACTTGTTTTTCTTAACATGATTGATAACTAATTTAAACTTGACAAGGGCAGTGAGGATCTCATTCCCTGTGAAGGCCCTGTATGTTGAGACACAAAACAATGTACATGCCGACACTTTATTTGTAAAACCAAGTTCATAGCAAGAGGAGGTGAAAATATGTCGCCTACGATGTTTACGATCATCTCCATTTTGCTGAGCCTAATCTGTTTAGTTGTTGGCTACTTTGTTCGTAAAACCATTGCAGAAGCAAAAATATCCGGCGCAAGAAACATGGCCGAACAAATTGTTGAGGATGCAAAGCGTGATGCGGAAGCATTGAAGAAAGAAGCGCTCTTAGAAGCGAAAGATGAAATTCATTCGTTTCGTGTAGAGGCGGAGCAAGAAGTTCGTGAAAGACGTAATGAGCTTCAAAGACAAGAAAACCGTTTACTTCAAAAAGAGGAAAACCTTGATCGCAAGGACGAGACTTTAGATAAACGGGAGTCCCTGTTGGAGAAGAGAGATCATTCTCTGAATGAACGACAACAACATATTGAAGAGATGGAAAGCAAAGTGGATGATATGATTCGTTTGCAGAAAGCTGAGTTGGAGCGTATTTCTAGTC
This sequence comes from Bacillus sp. FSL M7-0307, assembly GCF_038627835.1. NCBI lineage: Bacteria > Bacillati > Bacillota > Bacilli > Caryophanales > Bacillaceae > Bacillus > Bacillus sp. FSL M7-0307. The sequence goes on from NZ_CP152023.1 coordinate 1,672,968, forward strand.
TAACTCGAGATGAAGCGAAACAAATCATTCTGGATCAAGTTGAAAATGAGCTTTCCCACGACATTGCAGTCATGACGAAAGAATCTGAAAACCGGGCGAAAGAAGAGGCTGATAAAAAAGCGAAAAACATTCTTTCACTTGCGTTACAGCGTTGTGCAGCTGATCATGTAGCTGAAACAACGGTATCTGTAGTCAATCTTCCAAATGATGAGATGAAAGGTCGTATTATCGGACGTGAAGGACGAAATATCCGTACGTTAGAAACGTTAACAGGTATTGACCTGATCATTGATGATACACCTGAAGCTGTCATCTTATCGGGCTTTGATCCGATAAGACGTGAAACAGCGAGGATAGCTCTGGACAAGCTAGTCCAGGATGGACGTATTCATCCTGCACGAATTGAAGAAATGGTGGAAAAATCACGCCGTGAAGTCGATGATTATATCCGCGAGATGGGTGAGCAAACGACATTTGAAGTCGGAGTTCACGGTTTGCATCCGGATCTCATCAAAATTCTCGGTCGCTTAAAATTCCGTACAAGTTATGGACAAAATGTCCTGAAGCATTCAATTGAGGTTGCACATCTTGCAGGTCTCATGGCTTCAGAGCTTGGAGAAGATGCAAAGCTTGCAAAACGAGCAGGTCTTCTGCATGACATTGGAAAAGCCATTGATCATGAAGTAGAAGGAAGCCACGTGGAAATTGGCGTTGAGCTTGCGACGAAATATAAAGAGCATCCTGTTGTCATCAACAGTATTGCATCTCACCATGGTGACCAAGAACCGACATCTATTATCGCTGTTCTTGTTGCGGCAGCCGATGCATTATCTGCAGCACGCCCTGGTGCAAGAAGTGAGACGCTTGAAAATTACATTCGGAGACTTGAGAAATTAGAAGACATCTCTGAATCTTATGAAGGTGTTGAAAAATCGTTTGCGATACAAGCTGGACGTGAAGTGCGTATTATGGTGAAGCCAGATTCAATTAATGATCTTGAAGCTCACCGTCTAGCAAGGGATATTCGTAAGCGGATTGAGGACGAGCTCGATTACCCTGGTCACATTAAAGTGACAGTTATTCGAGAAACTCGCGCAGTAGAGTATGCAAAATAGAGCGGTGCGCTTAGCGCCGCTTTATTTTTTTGTGTAAATATGCAACACTGATAAGAAGATCATTTTATAAGAGAAAGGGTTCAAAACGTATGAAAATATTATTTGTTGGAGATATCGTTGGTTCACCTGGCAGAGATACACTGAAAGAATACTTGCCAAAGCTAAAGAAAAAATATCAGCCGCACTTTACGATTGTCAATGGAGAAAATGCGGCTCATGGGAAAGGCCTTACTGAAAAAATCTATCACGAGCTGCTTCAAGCTGGGGCTGATGTGCTCACGATGGGGAACCATACATGGGATAAAAGAGACATTTTCGATTTCATCGATGATGCACCCCATATTGTTCGTCCGGCAAACTTCCCGCAAGGTACACCAGGGAAAGGGCTCACTTTTATTAAAAAACAAGGTAAAGAACTAGCTGTCATCAACTTGCAAGGCCGCACATTTTTACCTCCGATTGACTGCCCATTTCAAAAAGTAGATGAGCTTATAGCAGAAGCTTCAAAACGTACACCGTTTATTTTTATTGATTTTCATGGTGAAGCCACAAGTGAAAAGCAAGCAATGGGTTGGTATACAGATGGCCGTGCATCATGTGTCGTTGGAACACATACACATGTTCAAACAGCAGATAACCGCGTCTTGCCAAAAGGAACTGCTTATATTTCGGATGTTGGCATGACTGGTCCTTATGACGGCATTTTAGGTGTTGATCGGGAAACGATTATTAAACGATTTAAAACGAGCCTTCCTGTCCGTTTTGAAATTGCAGAAGGCCGCACGACATTAAGTGCAGTGATCGTAGAAATTGACGAACCGTCGAAAAAAGCTGTCAAAATTGATCGAATTTTGATAAATGATGACCATATTTTCTTTGAATAAATATTCACATATTTATTTCAGAAAAATATTAATCAGAAAGAAGGAATATGCGCCCTCTATCGTGAATATAGTAAAAATGGTAGGTAGCCTGCTATTTTTGAAAAACATTTTGGGGATGGATTTTCAAAAAAATAGCAACATCTAACAAAGATTGTTCTAATGAACACTCACTTATCCATTGTAAATTTAAGGGGGAGCAAAAATGGAAATTTTAAAAGTTTCAGCAAAGTCAAATCCAAATTCAGTAGCAGGAGCATTAGCCGGCGTTTTACGTGAACGCGGTGCAGCGGAAATACAGGCTATCGGCGCTGGAGCACTGAATCAGGCGGTCAAGGCTGTCGCCATTGCAAGGGGATTTGTTGCGCCTAGCGGAGTGGATTTGATATGCATTCCAGCCTTTACTGACATTCTTATCGATGGAGAAGAAAGAACAGCAATCAAACTGATTGTTGAACCACGATAATTCTAATTTTATTATTTTCAACCTGCTTACATCATGTAAGCAGGTTGTTTTTGTTTACCGCTATACATTTCTCATATAACATATTTCTTTCACAAAATAGATAGAAAATGACATATTAGAGCTTGCATTTTTTCACCATGATGATAAATTAAGATTAAGTTGAAAATACTTCATCAAAAATAAATATTTAAGTAGGTGAAATAATGGTTGAAGCTTTTTTAAAAAGAGGAAAGCTTGTTTTTATTTTATTTTTTATCGTTCTCATTGCTGGAGGTTATTTGTTTACACAGCTTCCTAAACGAGAACTGCCAGAGTTTCAAGCGAATATTGTAACCATTTCGACTGTTTTCCCTGGTGCAGATGCAAAACAGGTAGAAAGTGATGTCACCAATAAGCTTGAGTCGGCCATTTCTGATATCAATGGTGTAGAGAAGACAAGCTCTGTTTCTGCTATTGGTTTCTCAAATATTGTGCTTGAAATTGATGATCAAGCCGATTTTCAAAAGGTGGCAAGTCAAATCAAGAGTGAAACCACAAATGCCGCCTCTTCTTTTCCAGATGGTGTGATGGAGCCAGATGTAAAGGATGAGTTTGGCAACGTGCCAGTTGGTTCTTATATGATTGTAGCAAGTAAATCATCTGATTTAGCAAAAAGTCAGGAATCGCTGCGTGCGTTAAAAGAAAAAGTGGAGGACATCAAAGGTGTTGATGGAGTTGTCATCAAAGGATTCAATGACAAACAAGCGATATTGAACTTGGATTCAAGTAAACTGGAGGATAACGGGTTAAACGTGACCGATGTCACAAATGCCATCAATCAAGAATTTGAGACATCCCCTCTAGGTGACGTCCAGGCAGATGGAGAAAAGGTCAAGCTGTCCATTGATGCCTATGATCGTTTAGATCAAATCAAAAAGATTGAGATCTTCTCAAAAACGAGCCGAGAGCCTGTTACAATCGGTCAGCTTGGTCGTTTAAAAGAAGTAGAAAAAGAGAAAAGTGATATCGTTTCATATAACGGAAAGCCAGCCTATTCATTTACAGTCAATATCAAGCCAGGACTGGATATTCCTAAAATGTATGACAAAGTCAGTGCGGTCATTGAAAAAGAGAAAGAGCTGCCAAATGGTGTGGATTGGATAGACTACTATTCACAAAAAAGTGAAGTAGATGCTATTTTTAACGATTTAATCAAAGAAGCGATCGTGGCTGTCATCGCCGTCATTGTCGTCACCACACTTGGTCTAACCATTGGTGGTGCGTTTATCGTTTCACTTGCGATTCCGCTATCCATAACGATCGGAACCATCCCGCTGCCGTTTTTACAAGTGGACCTTAATCAAATTTCAATTATTGGCTTTATCATTGCCCTAGGGATACTTGTAGATGACGCCATTGTCGTCAACGATAATATTTTAAGGCAGATGAAAAAATACGAAAGTCCGCTTAAAGGAACAATTGCAGGTGTAAAAGAAGTGGCTGGATCCATTTTAACGTCAACACTGGCAGTTGTCTTTGCCTTCTTGCCGCTTGTTTTCCTTTCTGGTGCGAACGGTTCATTTATTCGAGCGTTACCGTCTGTTCTAGTCACAACTGTACTTGCGTCAATGGTTATTTCATTGACACTTGTGCCAGTGTATCAATATACAGCAAACCGAAAAAGAAAGAACAAGAAGATTCAAAAGGAACCGGGCTTTTTAGGCAAACCATTAAAAAGATTAGCTGATTTTTATGCAGATCGAGTACTGACAAACATCGTGAAGCGGCCACTTCTCATTGGATTAAGTGGTTTGCTCGTTGCCACACTTGCCTTTTTGCTTATTTTCGCCACACCATTTGAGTTTTTCCCTGCGGCGAATAAGAAAGAAGTTGTTGTCACTGTGACACTTCCAAGTGAAACAACCTTAGATAAAACAAATGACACATTAGAGAAAATAGAACAAGAGATCAAACAGCAAAAAGGCATTGAAGAGACGGCCATTTTTGCAGGCGGCGGTGTGCCGAACTTGTTTAATGAAAGCATTTCAAACGCAAGTGATCATACTGGTCAGATTGTTGTCAGAGTAGACAATGAGCAGATGACAAGCAAAGCATTGATCGATCGTATGACAGAGCCATTGCGAAAGAAATTTAAAGATGCTGATATCTTTATGAAAACCATTGTTCAAGGTCCGCCAACTGGAGCGCCTGTGACCGTAACCATTGCAGGAGAACAATTTTCAAAGCTCGTTGATGTGAAAGAGAAGCTCACAAAAGAAATGAAAGAAAGCGGAGCAAGTCTGATCACAGACGATGTCAATCAACCGGTGAAAACCATCTCATTTGAATTAAATCGTGACCGAATGGCAGAGGATGGGCTCACTGCTCAGTTTGTCAGCAGACAGCTTGGCCTTGTCACAGAAGGAATTCCATTAGGCACCTTTAAACAAGGAACAGATGACATCGATCTCGTAGTGAAACAAGACATGAGCACACATCAAAACGGACTGAAGCTAAAAGACATCAAGGTGCCTGTGAGTGCAAATGAGGGTGGCATGCCTCAACTTGAGCCGCTTAGCCGATACGTAAAAGAAAAAGAAACAGAGCAATTTGAAAGCATTCCGCATGAAAACGGGATGCCAACGATCACATTAAAGGCATATCCTGGCACATTAGATACGTTTAAAGACGATATGAAGGAAGTCGTAAATGAAGTTGGGAAAAGCGATGCAGCGAAGAATTTGACCATTTCTCAGGGCGGAGAAAATGAAGATCAAACCCAATTCTTTATTGAAATTAGTCTCTTATTTGGGGTAGTTTTGCTGCTCATTTATGTGACCATCGCTTTCCAGTTCAATTCACTCATGCTTCCGCTTTTAGTTCTTGGAACGGTTTACTTAGCGATATCCGGCGCCATTATTGGACTATTTGTCACTCAAACGCCGTTTAGCTTTATGGCCACAATGGGGATTGTCTCATTGGCAGGTATTGTTGTCCGAAATGCGGTCGTTTTGTTTGAATTTATTGAACAGAGGCGCAAGCAAGGTCTCGATCAACAGGCAGCTGTGATTGAAGCGGGGAGAGCAAGGATTAGACCTATTTTGCTGACAGCATTTACAGCACTTGTCGCTCTTATGCCCGTTGCTTTAAGTAATGACCCACTCTTTAAGCCGCTAGCGATCTGCATCGTATCAGGTGTCTTTTTCTCAACGATTCTTACACTACTGATTGTGCCGGCTTTATATGTGGCCGTTTCAAAAAAACGCTGACAACTTAAAAGCAAATCTCCGAATAAAAGGAGATTTGCTTTTTTTTTTAGAAAAATATCTAAAAAAATATGTGGAGTGTTCATTTGTCTTCTCCTGAAAGACATCAGTATTTACGTCTAAAATAAGACATGATAAGATCGGATTGGGAGAAGTTTTTTAACAAAGGGGTTGTACGTCATGTGTGGAACGATGAAAGCGATTGTTAAAAAAGAAAGCGCTTACGGAGCGACGATGATGCAAATGCCGATTCCAGAAATAAGTGATCATGAAGTGCTCATCCAGGTAAAGGCTACATCAATATGCGGAACGGATGTGCATATTTATAATTGGGATGATTGGGCGAAGGGGAGAGTCAAAGCACCGTACATTTTTGGTCATGAATTCACAGGGGAAGTTGTCAAAACGGGGAACCAAGTCTCTCGAGCGAAAGTAGGGGATTTTGTATCGGCTGAGACGCATATTGTCTGTAATCAGTGTTACATGTGTTTAACGGGTCAGCAGCATTTGTGTAGCGAAACGAAAATTTTAGGGGTCGACATTGATGGCTGTTTTGCTGAATATGTCAAAGTACCAGAACAAAATGTGTGGCATAATCCAGCTCAAATGCCAGTGGAACTTGCATCTATTCAAGAACCGCTTGGAAATGCTGTTCATACAGTTCTGCATACACCTGTTTCAGGAAAGTCAGTGGCGGTTTTTGGCTGCGGGCCCATTGGTTTAATGGCGATTGCGGTTGCAAAAGCCTCCGGGGCTGTCCAAGTGTTCGCTGTTGATAAAAATGAATACAGACTGGATCTTGCCCGTAAAATGGGTGCAGATCATATCGTGGATATCGGAAAAGATGATCCTGTTGCCATGATCAAGCAGCTCACGCGGATGGAAGGGGCAGACGTGATGTGTGAGATGTCAGGACATCCCGTTGCGATTAATCAAGCACTCGAAGCTTGTGCAAATGGAGGGAAAGTGAATATACTAAGTTTGCCAGAGCGGCCGGTAACCATTGACATTACGAATCAAATTGTTTTTAGGGGATTAACCGTGCAAGGGATCACGGGGAGAAAAATGTTTGAGACGTGGCGTCAAGTATCTGAACTTTTAAGAACGAATACCATTGATGTACAGCCGGTTATCACCCATACGTTGCCATTTGAAGATTTTGAAAAGGGATTTGAACTCATGAGAAATGGTACGTGCGGGAAGGTGGTACTGATCATGCCATCATATCAAAGGGGGACGAAATGATGAAAGAATTTACGTATTTACAAGATGAATTGGACACAATGAAGCAGCAAGGCACCCATCAAACACTGAAAGAAATCGATTCCAAACAATCATCCACGGTGACATTAAATGAACAATCCGTCATACAACTCTCTTCAAATAACTACTTAGGTCTCACCTCACATCCAAGGCTGATGAAAGCGGCAAAAGAGGCGATTGATGAATTCGGTGCTGGAACAGGATCTGTACGAACCATTGCTGGAACGATGACAATGCATGAACGGCTTGAAAAAAAGCTCGCCGCTTTTAAAAAGACAGAGGCAGCCCTTGTATTCCAATCAGGCTTTACGACCAACCAAGGGGTCTTATCCAGCATTCTCACAAAAGATGATATTGTCATTTCAGATGAGCTGAACCATGCCTCAATCATCGATGGGATTCGCTTAACAAAAGCAGATAAAAAAGTATATGCTCATTCTAATATGGAAGAGCTTGAGAAAATTTTAAAAAAATCGATGAATTACCGCGTTCGTCTTATCGTGACAGATGGTGTGTTCTCAATGGATGGAGATATTGCACCGCTTCCTGAGATTGTAAGACTTGCAGAAGCATATGATGCCTTTGTGATGGTAGACGATGCCCATGCGTCTGGAGTACTTGGTGAAAATGGGCGCGGAACGGTGAATCATTTTCAACTTGACGGCAGAGTGCATATTCAGGTTGGCACACTTAGTAAGGCAGTTGGTGTGCTAGGCGGTTACGTCGCTGGTTCTGCCGTTTTAATCGACTACTTAAAGCATAAAGCAAGACCATTTTTATTCAGCACCTCACATCCGCCGGCTGTCACTAGAGCATGTGAAGAAGCCATTGAAGTGCTGTTAGACGAACCGGAGCGCATTGAAACTCTTTGGGAGAACGCTGCCTATTTTAAAGAAAAAGTCATCGGTCTTGGATTTGAGGTGGCACCAACAGAAACGCCTATTATTCCGATGATGATTGGAGACGAGGCACTCACTTTCCGGTTTTCAAAAGCATTAATCGAGCGCGGCGTTTTCGCTCAAGGCATTGCTTTTCCAACTGTAGCGAAAGGAAAAGCGAGAATTAGAGCCATCATCACAGCAGAGCACACAAAAGAAGAGCTTGACCGTGCACTGACAATCATCGAAGAAGAAGCAAAAAAACTGAATATACTTGATTAAGAGAGCTGAGGCTCTCTTTTCTTTTGATCAAGAGTATTGATGACTGTCCAGATGATAGACATTTTTCATAGAAAAAACACATATGAATTTATTTTCAATTCACGACAAAATAGTCTATACTGTAGGGTGGAGCTTGGTTTGAAAGGAGTACAAATTCATGAATGAAGAGCAGAGAAAAGCGAGCGGACAAGTAAGTTCATCGGACAAAAAATCCGAGAAGGACTACAGCCAGTATTTTGAAGCTGTGTACATTCCGCCTTCCTTAAAAGATGCAAAAAAACGGGGTAAAGAAGAAGTCGAATACAATCAATTTCAAATTGACGAGCGGTTTCAAGGGTTAGGGAACGGCCGCAAGTTTTATATTCGCACATATGGCTGTCAAATGAATGAGCATGACACAGAAGTGATGGCTGGTATTTTTATGGCGCTTGGTTATGAACCAACAAATTCGACTGAAGATGCGAATGTCATCTTATTAAACACTTGTGCCATTCGTGAGAATGCAGAAAACAAAGTGTTTGGAGAGCTTGGTCATTTAAAAGCATTAAAGCGTGAAAAGCCAGATTTAATCTTAGGCGTCTGCGGATGCATGTCGCAAGAAGAATCGGTCGTTAACCGTATTTTAAAGAAACACCCATTTGTTGACTTGATTTTCGGTACCCACAACATTCACCGCCTGCCAGAGCTATTATCTGAATGCTACCTTTCAAAAGAAATGGTCATTGAGGTTTGGTCTAAAGAAGGCGATGTGATTGAAAATCTTCCGAGAGCCCGCCAAGGAAAAATTAAGGGCTGGGTGAATATTATGTACGGCTGTGATAAATTCTGTACATACTGTATCGTCCCTTACACGCGCGGTAAGGAAAGAAGCCGCCGTCCGGTTGAAATTATTCAAGAGGTCAGACGCTTAGCAGCAGAAGGATATAAAGAAATTACCCTTCTTGGTCAAAACGTGAATGCGTATGGAAAAGATTTTGAAGACATGGAATATGGTCTTGGTCACCTAATGGATGAGCTGCGTAAAATCGATATTCCACGTATCCGTTTTACAACAAGCCACCCGCGTGACTTTGATGATCACTTAATTGAAGTGCTTGCCAAAGGCGGAAACCTTCTCGATCATATTCATTTGCCGGTTCAATCAGGAAGTTCTTCTGTGCTGAAACTCATGGCAAGAAAATACGACCGTGAACGTTACCTTGACCTAGTGCGCAAAATCAAAGAGGCAATGCCAAATGCTTCATTAACAACGGACATTATCGTTGGTTTCCCTAATGAAACAGATGAGCAGTTTGAAGAGACGCTTTCCCTCTATCGTGAGGTTGAGTTTGATGCGGCTTATACGTTCATTTACTCTCCAAGAGAAGGAACACCAGCAGCCAATATGAAAGACAACGTGCCAATGCGTGTAAAAAAAGAACGTCTGCAGCGCCTGAATGCACTCGTAAATGAAATTTCTGCGAAAAAAATGAAGGAATATGAAGGGCAGACTGTCGAAGTATTAGTAGAGGGTGAAAGTAAAAACAACCCTGAGATCCTAGCCGGATATACAAGTAAAAGCAAGCTTGTGAATTTTAAAGCACCAAAAGAAGCGATTGGCAACATCGTCAAAGTGAAAATCACACAAGCCAAAACTTGGTCTCTTGACGGAGAAATGGTTGGAGAAGCTATCGAGGTGAATTAAAATGACGCTTTATTCAAAGAAAGAGATTGTCGAGCGCGCAAGAGAGCTCGCGAAAATGATTTCTGAAACAGAAGAAGTTGATTTCTTCAAAAAAGCAGAAGCGCAAATCAATGAAAATACAAAAATTGCAGCGATCATTAATCAAATTAAGGCGCTGCAAAAGCAAGCTGTGAATTTAAAGCATTATGGCAAACATGAAGCCTTAAAACAAGTGGAAGAAAAAATTGATGCCCTGCAAGAAGAACTGGATGAGATCCCAGTGATTCAAGAATTCAAAGAATCACAAACAGAGGTTAATTCCCTGCTTCAGCTTGTAGCGCACACAATTTCTAATCAAGTAACGGATGAAATCATTCTTTCAACCGGCGGTGACCTCTTATTAGGAGAAACCGGTTCAAAAGTGAAAAACTCATCCCCAAGTTGCTCCATTAAATGAGAAAACCCCGCAGATGCGGGGTTTTTTGTTTTCTGATGTAAGAATTGCATACCTTCTTTCTCCTTCAGCTTCCATCAACCCCAATCTCTCACTCTCCAACTTTTCCAATTTTCAAGGCAAGTTTATGGGCGACCATGCATACACTGAAACAGAAATGAATTTAATTGAACATGAGACTCAAAATCGTGACACACTAGACGAATGCCCAGCATAAGATAAAACGATCAAGAACAAGGAGGCATGCCGGAATGTCTGAATACAGAGAAATTATTACAAAAGCGGTGGTTGCAAAAGGGAGGAAATTTACCCAAAGCACACACACCATTTCTCCATCGCAAAAACCAACCAGCATCCTAGGCGGTTGGATCATTAATCATAAGTACGATGCTGAAAAAGTCGGTAAAACAGTTGAGATTGAAGGTACATTTGATATTAACGTGTGGTATTCTTACGCAGACAACACGAAAACCGAAGTGGTCACAGAACGTGTAAAATATGTAGATATCATCAAACTGAGATATAAAGATAAAAACTTCCTTGATGATGAGCACGAAGTGATTGCGAAAGTCTTACAGCAGCCCAATTGCTTAGAAGTCACCATTTCTCCAAATGGCAATAAAATTGTCGTTCAAGCAGAGCGTGAATTCATTGCTGAAGTAGTAGGGGAAACCAAAATTGTTGTAGAAGTCAATTCAAGCTGGAAAGAAAAAGATGATCACGAATGGGAAGAAGAAGTGGATGAGGAATTAGAAGATATTCATCCAGAATTCCTCGCAGGTGATCCAGAAGAGTAATTGATGACTAGGGCGCATATCCCCCTAGTTTTTTTGTGCTTTGATCTAGGGAAAAAAGGTGAATTTTTATGCTATAATGAAAGATGGTATGAATTCGAAAGTAATATAGTGAGGGATTAGAAATATGGCAAGTTATACGCCCATGATACAGCAATATTTAAAGATCAAGGCAGATTACCAAGATGCCTTTTTATTTTTTCGCTTAGGCGATTTTTATGAAATGTTTTTTGATGATGCAAAAGAAGCAGCACAAGAATTAGAAATTACGTTAACAAGCAGGGATGGCGGCACGATTCCAATGTGTGGTGTTCCATATCATTCTGCGTCTGCATACATAGAACAACTGATTGAAAAAGGTTATAAAGTCGCCATTTGTGAGCAGGTGGAAGACCCTAAAACGGCAAAAGGTGTGGTCAAAAGAGAGGTCGTTCAACTGATTACACCAGGTACGGTCATGGACGGCAAAGGACTGAATGAAAACGAAAATAACTTTATCGCGTCTGTTTCCAGTTTTCAAAATGGCTACGGTCTTGCGCTTTCCGATTTATCAACAGGTGAAAACATGGCGGCTTTCATTGAACGGTTAGATGAAGTTGTGTCTGAAATTTATTCTGTCGGTGCAAAAGAGATTGTGGTATCAAAGCAGCTTGATGAAGAAACGGTGAAAACCCTGAAGGAACGCTGCCAAGCGACCATCTCATACGAGGATAGCGATGAATTAATAGATGAAGCGGAACGACTCGTTGCTCATCTTGACGAACATCTAAAAAGAGCATTTTTAACACTCTATGCATACTTAAGAAGAACGCAAAAAAGGAGTCTTGATCATCTTCAGCAAGTTCAAGTGTTTCAGCTTGAACAAACGATGAAAATTGATCTTTACTCAAAAAGAAACCTTGAATTAACAGAAACCATCCGTTCAAAAAGCAAGAAGGGTTCTTTATTATGGCTCTTAGATGAAACAAAAACGGCAATGGGCGGAAGATTGCTGAAGCAATGGATCGATCGTCCGCTCATCCGCCTTTCACAAATCAAAGAACGCCAGGAAATGGTGCAAATTTTGATGGAACATTTCTTTGAGCGAGAGGATCTGCGAGAACGTTTAAAGCAAGTGTATGATCTTGAACGTCTAGCGGGCCGTGTGGCATTTGGAAATGTGAATGCCCGTGATCTCATTCAATTGAAAGAATCTCTCAAGCAAGTGCCGGCTATTAAAGAGCTTGTCCATTCTCTCCCGGAAGAAATGGCAAAATCTAGAGCAAATGACATCGACCCATGCGGTGATTTACTTGATTTATTAGAAGATGCTCTTTATGAGAATCCGCCGATGACGTTAAAAGAAGGCAATTTGATTAAAGACGGCTACAATGCAAAATTAGATGAATATCGTGATGCGAGCCGAAACGGGAAAGATTGGATCGCTCGTCTTGAACAGCAAGAAAGAGAATATACAGGCATTCGTTCGTTGAAAGTCGGCTTTAATAAGGTGTTTGGCTACTATATCGAAGTGACCCGGGCAAATACGCATTTATTAGAAGAAGGTCGTTATGAAAGAAAACAAACCCTTGCCAATGCAGAGCGGTATATTACACCTGAATTGAAAGAAAAAGAAGCCCTTATTCTTGAGGCGGAATCAAATATTAGTGAATTGGAATATGAACTATTTTCTGCGCTTCGGGAACAAGTAAAAGCGTATATTCCTAGATTACAGCTGCTCGCAAAACAAATGAGTGAGCTTGATGCGCTGCAATGCTTTGCGACTGTGAGTGAAAAGCGGCGTTATGTCCGCCCTGAATTTTCAGCAGATGAAGTGGAAGTCATAGATGGACGTCATCCTGTTGTTGAAAAAGTGATGGATCATCAAGAATATGTGCCGAATGACTGCCAAATGGGCAAAGGGAGACAAACCTTGCTCATTACTGGTCCGAATATGTCAGGGAAAAGCACATATATGAGACAAATGGCATTGATCTCAATTCTTGCGCAAATTGGCTGTTTTGTGCCAGCATCAAAGGCAACCCTTCCGATATTTGACCAAATCTTTACACGCATTGGGGCGGCAGATGATTTGATTTCTGGTCAAAGTACTTTTATGGTAGAGATGCTCGAAGCAAAAAATGCAATGGTACATGCGACAAAGAACAGCTTGATTTTATTTGATGAAATTGGACGCGGGACAAGCACTTATGATGGAATGGCTCTTGCACAGGCAATCATTGAATTTGTGCATGATCATATTGGTGCCAAAACCCTTTTCTCCACTCATTATCATGAACTGACGGTACTTGAATCCCAATTAAGCGAACTGAAAAATGTCCACGTACGAGCTGAAGAGCATGAAGGGACAGTTGTTTTCTTACATCAAATCAAAGAAGGAGCAGCGGATAAAAGCTACGGCATCCATGTAGCGCAGCTTGCTGAACTGCCTGATGCGATCATTGATCGAGCTCAGACCATCTTAACGGAGCTTGAGAGCGGATCACATGAAGTGATTCCGCGCGTCTCTAAAGCCCCGAAAAAAGAACTGGCTGAGGAAAAACAGCAGCTTTCTTTCTTTGAAGTGGAAGAAAAACCGCAAACAAAACCTTTGCTGAAAAACAAAGATCAAGCAGTGATCGAAGAATTGAAGTCATTTAATTTAATGGATATGACACCGCTTGAAGCGATGACAAAGCTATATGAATTGCAAAAGAAATTATAATGTAAGGTGAGGTGAGCAAGAAATGGCAAAGATTATTCAGTTATCCGATGACCTATCAAATAAAATTGCAGCTGGTGAAGTGGTCGAACGTCCGGCTTCTGTCGTGAAGGAGCTCGTGGAAAATGCGATCGATGCTAGTAGTACTGTCATTGAAATCGATGTAGAAGAAGCAGGACTTTCTTCTATTAGAATTATTGATAATGGGGTGGGAATCGATGCTGAAGATTGTAAGCTCGCCTTTCAGCGTCATGCGACGAGTAAAATCAAAGATGAAAATGATCTGTTTCGTGTCAGGACGCTCGGTTTCAGGGGGGAGGCGCTGCCAAGTATTGCCTCTGTCTCTCACTTAGAAATGAAGACAAGTACCGGTGAAGGTGCTGGAACACACTTAGCTCTCCAAGGCGGGAAGATCATTTCGGAGAAAAAAACCTCTGGCCGTCGCGGCACCGAAATTGTGGTCACCAACTTATTTTATAATACGCCAGCCCGTCTAAAATACATGAAAACTGTTCATACGGAGCTTGGCAACATTTCTGATGTTGTGAACCGAATTGCACTTGCTCATCCAGAAGTGTCGATTCGTTTGCGACATCAAGGAAAAGTGCTGCTTCAAACAAATGGAAACGGAGATGTGCGGCATGTGCTTGCGTCCATTTATGGAACGGCAGTGGCCAAAAAAATGCTGCCACTACATGTACAATCACTTGATTTTGAAGTGAAAGGCTATATTTCCTTACCAGAAGTGACAAGGGCATCACGTAATTATATGTCTTCTGTTGTCAACGGCAGATATGTCAAGCATTTCCCGCTGGTGAAAGCCATTCATGAAGGATACCATACACTGCTCCCGATCGGACGCCATCCGATTACATTTATTGAGATGAAGATGGACCCAATTTTAGTCGATGTGAACGTACATCCTTCTAAACTTGAAGTAAGATTAAGTAAAGAGCAGGAACTTCATGAGTTGATCAAACAAGGGATTAAGGACGTCTTTCAAAAGCAGCAGCTTATTCCAAGTGCTTCAGTGCCAAAAAAAGCACCAATGCCAGCAGTGAAAAATGAGCAACAGTCATTATCTTTTGATTCTAAACAAACAATGAATAGCCGAATGGAAACACCTGTTTCCTATGAGCCGGACTCGCTCGCATCGGCTGTATACGAGACCAGTCAGAACGACACATACGGTATGCGTGAACCGGAAAGTACGGAAGCGACTTTACCAGCATCGTCTGAAGAAACGTTTGAACATGTATATGTAGAGGAATCTGCAGCTTCGCATGAACAACATGACGAAGTGATACTGGAAGACAGTGCAGCCCAGCATCAGGCTGAAAGTGAACGTGTCCCTGTCATGTATCCGATTGGACAAATGCACGGAACGTATATTTTGGCTCAAAATGAACGCGGTCTTTATATCATCGATCAGCACGCTGCCCAAGAGCGAATCAAGTATGAGTACTTTCGTGAAAAGGTAGGAGACATTGAACAGGAAGTGCAAGAAATGCTTGTTCCATTAACTTTTCACTACTCAAAAAACGATATGTTGATTATTGAAGAGCATATCGATATTTTAGCAAAAGTAGGGGTCTTCTTAGAGCCATTCGGATCAGGCAGCTATATCGTTCGATCGCATCCGCAGTGGTTTCCTAAAGGAGAAGAGGCTGAACTCATCGAAGAAATCATTCAGCAAGTACTTGATGAAAAGCGTGTGGATATCAAGAAACTGAGAGAAGAAGCGGCGATCATGATGAGTTGTAAAGGCTCGATTAAAGCAAATCGTCATTTGCGTCACGATGAAATCAAAGCCTTATTAGATGAACTCCGGCAAACACAAGACCCATTTACATGTCCGCATGGCCGGCCAATTATGATTCATCATTCCACATATGAAATGGAGAAGATGTTTAAACGGGTCATGTAGCGAGGTTTGAGATGGTGGGTGAATCGGTTTGCCCACCAATTAATTTTTCAATCCGATAGTTTGGTTCGTGTTTTTGTGATGTGAAGATAAACACCCGCTGTCATGTTGTAAGGATAACCCCTTTCCTCAAATGGATAGGGGTTTTTGTTATTTGGTTATACGATTAGGTGTAGCGTGATATGATTGTAAAAAGGAGGGAATATGATGACATTCAAAAAAGCGTTCAATATAGGTTACTTTGTTTTGCTTTTATCTTTTTTTGTCGTATATTTTTTGCTTCCAGTCGACCAACTATTTACCGCAATGATGATTCTAACCTTACTATTTGGCGTATATCAATTTGTGATTTTTAAAAAACTAAAAGAGCAAAAACAACAATAAAAAACACCATTTGACTGAGGTTTTTTTAACGATAGATTTTATGTGGGTTTGCCAACTAAATGATGACAGACCATAATGAGATATGGTGTAACAATTATATAAAATGCAGTAAGCACAGTGGCAAGGGATGTGATGAATGAGAAAAAGCGCTCTAAGAGCGCTTTTTTGTTTAGCATCCGCAAGGATTTGGCGGTGTGACGACAACTGGCCGTTTATTAATATCAATCGTATCCTCTGCATAAAATGTGGAACCAATGCTGATCGCACGATTTTCTGCGCGGAACGTATATGTACCTGCAGCAGGAAGTACTTTATGAGAAAGTTGTAATGTATATTGGGAACTTCCGAATAAATCGAAACGAGCTGGAATGCGGACAGTTTTTCCGTTGTTCAAAATGTAACTGTCTTTTAATGCTTTTCCGTTGATAATATCCTTTGTTGTGGCTTGAAAACCTGCTGGTAAAGTAAATTCAACTGCACCAATACTAAGAACAGAATTTGGACGGTAAGTCAGGTCAATGTCAGAAAAAGACCATTCCTGTTTACTTGCTCCTGTGATTTTTGCATAAAGTGCAGCTGGTCGTGCATTTGTTGAAGCTTTGCCTTCCTCTGTTTTAGCCCCTTCAGCTGATGCGGCTAGCGGTACTGAGAGTGCCATGACCAATGTAAGCATCCCCATCATAATGATTGTCCATGTTTTCTTCATTTCTTCCTTCCCCCTTGGTTGATTATAGGTAAATAATAGATGATTACATCCATTATTTACCTATAAGATTACCATATTCATATATGTCATTAAATGGTATTTTATACCCTTATTTTGCTTGTTTTTTAGTAATAACGGGGTAGGAATGCATTTGGTTGGTTCATTCCGTAAGCATTTCCTGTCATATGATGATTTGCCGGCATCATCATCTGCATATCATGATAGCCATATGGCTGGTAGGGAGCCATACCATAATTGCCGTAGTGACCGAAGTGATGGTGATCGTTCATCTGTACATTTGAATAGGGTTCATACTGCTTCATAAAAGGGGAATAGGCTGAATGATGATGCGGATGGTGTCCGCTATAAGCATCTTTTTTACCGGTATGATAATGATTTGGCATATTCATAGCGTCATGCATGTTTGGTGCGATCATATGCTCATGATTGGCTGTATACACATTTTCAAACGTGTGATAGGGATTTCCTTGATGGTAATGGTTGGTTTGGTTATTCATATTGTTCATTTTGTATCTCATCCTTTTTTTCAGGTTGCCATATCTTATGAACTGCACCTGTTTCATGAGCCTATCCATATGAAAGAAAAGAACAACATGCAACAAAAAAACCGGCTTTTCAGCCGGGAAAACAAAAGCAGGTGAAGCGTCAAGCACTAAAATGAGAAGCTATGTCTTTTTCTGCGACGCTTCTTACATCTGCTACAGACACTTTTAGGAAAATAATGGGGATCGTAGCTTCTTGACGTATCCCAAAAATCGCTCTCAAACCAATCATCTTTTTTATGATAAGACTTCTTTTTTTCACACGGCTCAATATGGTGATGATCGTCATGCTTTTTATAGCATTTTGAGTGGGAATGTTTGCTCTTGCATTTGCACATTGTCATCCCTCCTAAATGTGACTCAATGCTAGTATATGCAAGAAAGGTGTACGAGGACTGGATGGTGGCGCTCCTTTTGTAAAAAAAGGCTAATTCTTTAAAAACTCAAATAAAAAGAATTGACTAGTGCTAAATTAACATGATAAAATATAAATTTTTATCCTCTGCTGAAATGTGTTATAATGATATTGTGAATACTTTCGGAGGTGGCGGATTTGTTTCAAATAGGTGATAAAATTGTTTATCCAATGCATGGAGCCGGTGTGATTGAAGGAATGGAAGAAAAAGAGATTTTAGGTAAGACGCAGGAATATTTTCTGATTCAAATGCCGAATATGCAGATGATGGTCCCAAAAGGCAGAATCAATCAACTAGGTATACGTCCGGTAGCTGATCAAGCTACGCTGAAAGTTGTGATGAACAATTTTGCAGAAGAAACAAACGACGACACGCTTACTTGGAAGCAAAGATATGATGAAAATCTGAAAAAGCTAAAAACAGGTTCGATTGAAGATGGCGCAGACGTTGTCAAAGATCTGATGAGACGTAATCAGAAAAAAGCCTTAAATTCTAGTGAAAAGAAGATGCTTGAAGATGCACGGGGCATGTTAGTGAGCGAAATTTCACTTGCACAAGGCATGTCGCAAGATGAAGTGCTGACAGCATTAGAGAATGAATTAAGAGTTTAATGCTGGATATACAGAGACTGGCTGTAAACAGAAGGAGATATTCCTTTTGTTTACAGCTTTTTTATTTGAAAAAAGATGAAAATTCCCAATTTTGTAGGTGTTTTTGACTAAAACTAAAATGAGGTCATAGGATTTAGTTTTTACTTACACATGAACCGTTTTAAAGAAGCCGAAAATACCTAGGGCAACATAAAAAAACAGGTAACTTCTCCTGATTCATGAAAAGGAGCCGGACATTCTTTGAATTCTTTTAGCGATTGATAGTAAAATAATGCGATAAGATAACATCGAAGAGAATGAAAAGGAGCGGTGAAATGAAAAGACTACTCATAAGTGGATTCATCTTTCTCATCCTGTGTGCTCTTTTAATGGTGAAATGCAGCCATTCTATCCAAGAAAATAAAGAGCAAAAACAACATCATGAAGAAGTAGAAAAGTATAAGAAAGAGCGAAAAAAAGGGGATCAATATGAAAGTTTTAAACAGCTTATACGGCATGAAAGAGACGGCTATGAGATAGAGTTTCATGAAAAAGGGGGAAGTGACTTACTTGTCTTTTCTCCTCACGGCGGCGAAATTGAACCAGGAACAAGTGAAATTGTAGAAGCATTTGAAAAGAAGTACTCTACGTATTTATTTGAAGGGACAAAACAAGATAACAATCGTGACTTGCATATCACTAGTACAAAATTCGATGAACCGATTTTGGTTCAAATGATTAAAACATATCCCTTTTCTATATCAATCCACGGCTATAAAAGTGATAGAAGACATACACTTGTGGGCGGGACAAACGAAAAAATGCAAGAAGCGGTTGTGCGAGAACTAAAAGACCGGGGCTTCTCCGCAGAGCTCGTGCAAAAAGGCGAGCGCCTCTCTGGAACGGATCCAAACAACATTAATAATCAAAATGCCAGTGGCGAAAGTGTCCAGTTAGAAATTAGTACGGCGCAGAGAAAAGCCTTTTTTGACAACTTTGATACGAGAAAAGGAAAGAAAAAAGCATTTAGTCGCTATGTCAGTGGTTTAAAAGAAGTGCTTAGAGAATTCGACCCTTCTTCGTAGAAAAAAGGTTTTGATGGGCAAAAGTACTCTCTTTAAACTTGGTAAAAAAGATAGAAATGTGCAAAATCAACATAAAATATGAAATAAATGACAATTTGCCTTAAAATCATAAATTATGTAAAATAATAGTTATCAGTTTGATATGATAGAATGGGGCTGAAGTGGATGGCACACAAAATACCATCTTCCGAAGTAGGTGTAAAAATCAATCAATGGTACACACATATTTGCAAATTTGAAGTCGATCAGGCAAACGATATGAAGCGCCTTGTTGAAGAAGACATTCATGAGATGGAAGAAGATCAAGATTTATTACTCTATTATTCTCTCATGGATTTTCGCCATCAAATGATGCTTCAGCACTTAACGCCAGTCCATGCAGGGAATGAATCGCTTCAAGCGGTTTCTTTTCCAAAAGAAATTGAAGAGGCAGAAGATGAGATGACGGGTTTATTGGGTTATTACTTTCATTTTTTTCATGGAATGTATGCATTTACCCAGCACCGGTATATCGAAGCCATTTCCTATTATAAGCATGCGGAACATCAGCTGATCTTAGTGACAGATGAGATCGAAAAAGCGGAATTTTATTATAAAATTGCTGAAGTATACTATCATATGAAACAAACCTATTTTTCTATGCATTATGCGAAAAAAGCGAGAGACATCTATAAGAAACATCAGCTTTATGGAAAAAGAAGCATTCAATGCGATTTTGTGATGGCAGGTAATTGGATTGATGTAAGTCAGCATCAAAAAGCGCTCCCTTATTTAGAAAAAGCTTTAAAAGTGTGTGAAGCAATGGAAAGAAAAGAATGCACATCTTATTTTAAGGCGATGGCCCTCAATAACTTAGGAACTTGTCATTATAGTATGGGAACCTACCATACAGCGACTGTCTTCTTTGAACAAGCCATTTCACTTTATCAAAAAGATCAAGCTGCAATGATGATCAAATCATTGTTTTCACTGGCTCTTACTTGTTTTAAACTCGAAGATATGGAGCGAGCGAGTGAGGCTATAAAGGAAGGCATGAATCAGGCCTCTATATTGGGAGATGAAATTTATCAATTGAAATTCCAATTTTTACAGGCACTCTATATAGAAACAGACAGCTGGGAACAATTGAGGTCAGCCCTTTTGGGACTACGAAACAAAAAAATGTTTGCTGATTTAGAGGAATTGGCACTTGATGCGGCTAATTATTATAAGGAACGCGACATGTACAAGGAATCTTCCACTTTTTTTGAAATTGTGATCGAAGCGCGTACGCACATTCAAAAAGGAGATGAGATGTATGAGAACGAAGCATAACATGTCAGCTGCTCAAGTAGAAGAAAGACTTCACACATAAAAACAGATAAAACAACACCCTTTACGAAAAACGTAAAGGGCTTTTTTATTTATTCTTGAATTGCTTTTTCTGCGTCGATGGCACCTGCTCCGTAAATCATTGGATCCTCTCCAGACCACTTGCTTGTATTTTCTTTTAATAAAGTTTTGACTTCATCAGGAGTTAAATCTGATGAATGCTCTAATAATAGTGCGCAGATACCGGCACAAATGGGTGTCGCCATCGAAGTGCCAGATAATGTCGTATAAACATCATCGACTCTGCTTGATTTATCTAGTTTATCTAGGAATGATCTTGGTGATCTAAGAGAGACGATATTGACTCCTGGTGCGAGGAGGTCGGGCTTTGTTTCACCATAGACCGTTGGACCTCTGCTCGAAAATGGTGCCACGACATCGTCACTTGATTCGGGCGTATTTCGATCATCATAGGCTCCGACTGTAATGACTTTTTGACTCACGGCAGGGCTGGCGATCGTTTGACTGTTAGGGCCGGAGTTCCCAGCAGCAACGCATACGACAATCCCTTGATCCCAAGCCGCATTGACAGCGCGCACCATCGGATCGTCTTGTTCGTCATCATAACGCTGCGCATCGCCGCCAAGTGACATACTGATAATGTGAATTGGGTCGTCAGGATGGTCTTCGTTGAACTGTATGCACCATTCAACACCTTCTATAATAGTAGAAAGTGATCCAGCGCCTTGTTTATTTAACACTTTTACCCCAATGATATTGGCTTTTGGAGCGGGTCCTTTGTATAAGCCGTCTGAAGCAGCTCCGTCTCCAGCCACATCCCCAGCGCAATGCGTTCCATGACCGTTATCATCATAAGGTTTCGTTTTTTGTTTGACTAAATCTACAAAGTCGCGAATTCTTCCTTCTAAGTCCTGATGTGGGTATACGCCCGTGTCAACGACCGCAACCGTAATGCCTTCGCCAGTTAAGGTCGTGCCATTTCGAACGACTTCATCC
The DNA here is from genome assembly GCF_038627835.1 of Bacillus sp. FSL M7-0307. NCBI lineage: Bacteria > Bacillati > Bacillota > Bacilli > Caryophanales > Bacillaceae > Bacillus > Bacillus sp. FSL M7-0307. The sequence goes on from NZ_CP152023.1 coordinate 1,694,706, forward strand.
GCATGACTTGATTGTGTCGCCACATCCAGCAGTGCATGTACCTGTCTATCTAAATATATTTTGCGAATATGCTTCCCATTCGCTAAGAGTTCCTCTAAAGCAGCAGGGGTAAGATGAGCTGCGCAGCAGTCAATGTGTGAAAAATGTTTTTTGATGTTTGTTTTTCTGCTTTTTTTCAATAGCTGCTTTGTGCTTTGAATACCTGCTTCGACTGCATCTTCTTTAAATTCAATGATGACCCGAAGCTTCTTGCTCTTCTTTAACCTACCTTCAAAAAAACGATGAAGAAAACAAGGTGTCCACTTAAAAGGCTTATAGAGGTGAAGGACGGTCTCTCTTAAAGGTTGATCCAATTTACTAGCATGTGTTCTGACCATTTGTACCATGGAAAATCCAAACATGTGATGCCCTCCATTCTAGCTATCAATTCTCGTACACTCTTACGTTATGAACATGACAGCATCTTCGTTCGGATTCTTGTCCCTTCTTTTGTTCATATTGGCGTCTGACTCATTTCATCCAAAAAGAAAAAGCGTTTACATTTTGTAAAATAATAGAAAAAGGTGGAAATCATATCAAAACTGCCGATGATAGGTGGGAGAGTTCTTCTTAGAGAACCAGTAAAACAGAGGATTCTGCAGAAAAAAGGGGGTTCTAGACAGGGTCAATGCTCATACAAATGTGATTCATTCCAGATGAAAAAAACCAAATCCGCATAAAAAAAAGACGAATTAAAGAAAACAGACTGGGTAGGACTAGGTCATTTTAAACATAACTTCATTTGTTTGTCATACTATTCTAACTCTGTTTTCAATCAGGAAAGGCGTTTCTGTGTATATAAATGCAATTATCTTATTTTTGAGGAATCTCATGATCTAGAGTGTTATGATCAAATTTGAAGAGAAAATGTGGAAAAAATGAAAAGAAATGATGTTTCAATATTAATCATAGAAACGGCTTAGAAATCTGTTAAAGGAGAACGGGAATGAAGAAGTTTTTTGCTTTGCTTCTCCTGCTTGTCATCGGATGGGGCGTCTATTATACCATGCAAGCACAGGAACATGATGAGCCAGTGTCATCAGGTGGAGAAGACGAAAGCGGTTCAAATGATATGTATCGCAATTTTAAAGAACTGGAAGAGAATGAATCAACAGATCATTATCAAATCACATCCAATCCAGTGCCCGGCAGCCGTCTTCTAGTGATGTCGCCTCATGGCGGGAGAATCGAAGGCGGCGTTAGTGAGATTGTCCATTTTTTTGATAACGATTTTTCTACGTACTTATTTGAAGGTTTTAGAGAAAATGCATCAGAACTTCATATTACAAGTACAAACTTCGATGAACCAATCGGAGTCGCACAGGCAAAAGCACATGATTATGTATTAGCTGTTCATGGATATAAAGGGGAGCCGGGAATTGACCACACCCTTGTTGGCGGAACAGACTATGACCGTGCTGAAAAAATTGTGAACTCATTAGAGCGCAACGGTTTTTCTGCTGAACTTGCAGTTGCACACGCAACCCTAAGCGGAACGAGCAATCATAATATTAATAATCTTACAAAAACAGGGCAAAGTGTACAGCTTGAGATTAGTAGAAGTCAACGGGAAGCGTTATTTGACAGTTTCGATTTTCGGCAGCGATCGAGTACAAAAAACGAGACGTTCTACCGGTATGTCAGGGCGATTCGAACGGTGCTGGATGAAGAATATACGTAAGGATGGTGCACATCTTAAGACAGCAAGGTGAATTCTTGTTACACTATAAAAAGTGATAACAAAAGGAGAGACAGATATGGCGCGTCATCATTTTCATCTTCAGGCAAGCTGGCCTGGTCTGCGTAACGATGTGGGGACAATCGAATGTGCACAGTTAAAGACGGAGGTTTCCATTCCAAAAGAAATGGATGGACCGGGTATTGGAACAAATCCAGATGAGATGCTCCTAGGTGCAGCGGCCACATGTTATATCATTACACTTGCAGCCATGATGGAGCGGAGTCAATTAGAGAAAGAGGATCTATCGATGAGCTCTGAGGCAGTTGTCGATGTGACAAACGGTGTGTTTACATATGAGAAAATCATTCACCGTCCTGTCATCATTCTCAAAGAGTCTGCTACTGCACAGGACATAGAACGAGCTCGTAAGCTTGCACATAAAGCTGAAAGCTCATGTATGATCTCTAGAGCTGTGCAAGGGAATGTCCATATTTCTTTAGAAGAAACCATCAAAGCGGGTCATTAAGACAAAAAAGTCATTTTCTCTTGATTAATGGAGAAAATGACTTTTTTTATGACGTCCATTCGGTTTGATCGAATGGTTCTTTCTTTTCTTCCTTTTGTTTTTTGGATTGATTTAAGACAATGACGCCGCATATGACAAGTGCAAGACCAATGAATCCTTTCATATGAATGGTTTCGTTAAATAGTACGAGGCCCACAAGAGCAGTAAGTGCTGTACCGACCCCAGACCAAGTGGCATATGCAGATGACAGCTCAATTGTTTTGAGTGCCAAACTGAGAAAGGTAAAGGCGCACCCAAATCCGATCAGGACCCCCATACTCGGCAGCACCTGTGTAAAACCTTGCGAAAGCTTCAGCATCGTACTGCCAAAAACCTCTGTCAAAATGGCTCCTGTTAAATAAAGCATTCCTTTCATATCACTTCACATCCTTTAAGACATATTTAATAGTACGACCCCTGAAACAAGCATTGCCATTCCAATAAGTGCTTGACGGTTCAAGGTTTCTTTGAAAAAGAGCACGCCAAAAAAAGCCGTGAGGACGGTACCTACCCCAGACCATGTGGCGTAAGACATGCTAAGTGGAATGATATTAAGGGTCAATGACAGCATGTAAAAAGCAAGTGTATAGCCAGCGACAACGACAGCGCTAGGTTTAAAGCGTGTGAAACCATTTGATAGTTTCAGCATCGCTGCCCCAATCGCTTCTGAAAAAATGGCGATAGCCAAAAAAAGATATCCGAGGATCATCATCATCCCTCCTCTAAAATGTGTAAAATCCGATGAAGTAAAAGGGTTTTTTCCTCTCGATTCAATGGTTCAAGCTGAAACATTTCTGAAAACCATATGCCATCACAGGCAAGACGGATCAATTGGCTAAGTGCAGGGTCATTGATTTCCTCGGCTGCTTTTTCTTTAAATTCCGCATAAAAATGACGCCAAGGATTTAATAACGCTTCATCAAATGACATGGTTGCCAGCATACTTGTACATAGCTGTGTGGTGTTTTGCCTATCAAGATCATTTAATGTGGCCAATATATAGGCACGTACATAAGGCGCCTTTTCGTTTTTGTATGTTTCCTGATACGTGTCAAGCTGCTGACGAAAAGAGGCAACCGCATGCTCATTCATTTGCTGGATCAGGTCTTCCTTGCTCGAAAAATGATACAGTAGCCCGGCTTTGGTCATATTTGCATGTTCTGCCACCTGCTGAAGGGTGAGCTGACTCAATCCTTCTTTTAGAATGGTGTGAGCTGCTGCCTCAAAAATTTGTTCTTTTTTCGTTTTAGACATAAAAAAAACACCTACTTTACTGAACGGTCGGTAAAGTAAATGTTAACCTATGAAAAACAAATGTGTCAATCGATTCATTTTATAAGAGGATGTTTTCACTAAATCGTCATAATTAATAATAAGGGTATGGTCCATATGGCGGGTATGGCGGTGGATAAGGATAACCATAGCCATATCCTGGAGCAAGAAGCGACCCAGCTAGAAGCCCTCCAGCAAAACCACCTAAAAATGGCGGTCCAAAAAATCCAGGTCTCCCATAGCCAAAACCAGGGCGCCCAAAACCAAACCCAGGTCTTCCAAAACCAAATCCAGGGCGTCCAAATCCAAAAGGTCTTCTCATCTCATCTTGAACAAACGGTGCGTCAAAATAATTCATAAAAAAAGACTCCTTTCACATAAAATCACTGTAACTGACATCAGTGTATTCGAGTGGCCCACTTGTGTTTGGGTGAATGCCTAAAATAAGGAGGAATGTAAAAAATGGGCCTGTATCCGTCTGATTGGGCTAAATGTCCACCTCATGCTCATGCTTATAAAGCGCGAACGGATGTAACAGAAGAACATTATCATTTAATAGAAGGTATTTCTCAGCCTGTGAATGGAAGCAGTACCGATAGACATACTCATTATTATCGGGGGATCACGTCATTTGAAAGAGGGCATTTTCATAGATATTATGGCGTCACTGGACCTGCTATCCCAAGAGTGGACGGGACGCACTACCATGAAATTGAGGAAGTCACGTTTTCTGCCTATACCGATTCTGTCCCGATTCCATACGGGGGAGTCGTTTACAGTCCAGATGAAGAAAGGCCAACGCATAAGCACCGTTTAAAAGGAAAGACATATGAAGTGGTCGGGAATGAACCACTTGGCTGGTGACGGGAGGTTATAGGAGAGAAAGAGAAGTTATGCTATACTGTAGGCAGTTTGTAAAAGAGAGTGATGTTATGAAAAAACAACCAGTGATTGTATTAGTAGGTCCGACGGCTGTCGGAAAAACAAAGCTGAGCATTGATATAGCGAAAGCATTTAATGGAGAAATTATCAGCGGGGATTCCATGCAGATCTATAAAGGGATGGATATTGGCACAGCGAAAATCACCCCTGAAGAAATGAATGGCGTTCCGCACCATTTAATCGATATTAAACAACCGGATGAATCGTTTTCTACAGCTGAATTTCAGCAGCTTGTCCGCTTAAAAATCAAAGAGATTGCTGCGAGAGGAAAAACGCCCATGATTGTTGGTGGAACTGGGCTATATATTCAGTCTGTTTTATATGATTACACGTTTACTGATGAGAAAAGTGATCCTGCTTTTAGAGAAGAGATGACGCTGTTTGAACAGCAGCATGGACCGATCAAGCTGTATGAAAAGCTAAAAGAAGCCGATCCTGAGGCTGCAAAAGCGATTCATCCGAATAACGTCCGCCGCGTGATCAGGGCGCTTGAAATCATCCATACAACAGGTCAGAAAATGTCTGATATGCAAAACGGGCATCAAGAAATTCCTCTGTATGACACTGCCTTCATTGGGCTGAAAATGGACCGAGAGCTTTTGTACGAGCGCATTCATCAAAGAATTGATATGATGTTAGATGAAGGCTTAATTGAAGAAGTGAGCGCACTTTATCAATCTGGTTTGAAAGATTGTCAGTCTGTTCAAGCGATTGGTTATAAAGAGTTGTATGCCTATTTTCAAGGCAACTGCTCACTTGATGAAGCCATCCAGCAATTAAAACAAAATTCCCGAAGATATGCGAAGCGTCAGTTTACGTGGTTCCGTAATAAAATGGATGTCACCTGGTTTGATATGACACCACCTTGCCACTTTTCGGACAAAAAAGAGGAAATTTTCGCATATATAGCAGGAAAGCTTGGACTTAAAGCGAAACTGTAGTTATCAGAATCAAGGAGGACGAAACATGAAACCGATTAATATTCAGGACCAATTTTTGAATCAGATCCGCAAAGACAATACATTTGTCACAGTATTTTTACTGAATGGCTTTCAGCTTCGCGGTCAAGTAAAGGGATTTGACAATTTCACGGTGCTGCTTGAGACAGAAGGGAAGCAGCAGCTTATTTATAAACATGCGATTTCAACATTTGCACCTCAAAAAAATGTAAATCTTGAATTAGAATAAACACCCGTTTTCACCAATAGCCCCATGCAGCTGCGAATAAACCGGCCGAAACCCGCTACGTTTTTTGTCAGTGCAGAGGGGCTATTTTGCATGCCATGAAACTTTTCTGTCCAAGTTGCGTATAAATCCTTATTGGACATTTAAAAGGGTGAGGGGATTTATATGGAAAATGCAGAGCTTGAATTAAGAAGGATTAGAGTGATCCTTCTTTTGATTGGAATCGTTGTCTTATTTGGATCATGCGCCATCTCGAACATCGAAACGAGACAAGAAAGTTGGCATAACCATTCTGGTGAGCATGATGGGAGCCGTGTTGATGGTCTTTTACCATCATCTGTTGCGCTAAAAAATAATCACATTGCTGTTGTGAAAGATGATGAAGTACATGTATACCGGTTTGATGAAAAAGAAGGAGAGCTGACGCTCATTACGACAAAGTACATAGATGAATGGGATGAAGATGATGGTGATAGTGAAGACTTTGATGAAGAGTAAGCACGTAAATTTACAAATGAATGTGAAGTCGCTACACTATAAACATGCATCAGACATCTAGACAGAAAAGGATGAGTTCATGACACACAAAATTAAAATTAATCATTGGGAACAAACTTGTGAAGATGACTCCTGTTTCGAATATGGAACAAGCGTTTCTGTAAACGGGAAAGAGTTAGTAAGAGAAGCCTCGATCGTCTCTGCGCTTGAAGCGGTGCTGAAAGAATTAGGTGTTGAAGTGGAAATAACAGAAGTGTCAGAAGATTTACAGTGCGATGCCTACAAAAAATAAAACAAAAAGTCTAGTCTACTAAGCGATTTTTTTTCGTGTTATGATAGATTTCGGTTTCAGTTGAATAGGGAGTAGGGCAGTCTATTTTTAGAACCTGCTCTGCTCTATTTATTTGAACGTACGAGTTCGGCTATGAATGTTCGGCCGGGTTGGTTGATTTTTTTCGTTTCGAGCATCTATATATTGTGTTTTGAAAAAACATAGTATACTATATATAGTGAATAACGAAATGATCAACAATACTAAAAACTAGGTCGTGATGGAATTGATTCAAATCGTATTTGATTCAAAAACAGGAAATGTTCAACGCTTTTTGGACAAGACCCCTTTTACAGACAAACGAAAATTGACTGGAGAAGAGTTTTTGGATACGCCGTTTATTCTCGTCACCTTTACGACAGGATTTGGACAAGTCCCTGGTACCACTCAGTCATTTTTAGAGAAAAATGCGCACCTTTTACTAGGTGTAGCGGTGAGTGGGAACAAAGTGTGGGGAGATAACTTTGCCAAAAGCGCCGATACGATTTCTAAACAATATCAAGTTCCTATTTTGCACACCTTTGAACTAAGCGGAACAAAAAGGGATGTTGAATTGTTTACACAGGAGGTAGAAAGAATTGTCACAAAATCAGGTTCCAAAGTGGATACAATTAAATAACGAGATTATGATTCAAAAAGAAGGAAAGTTTCAGTTCGACAAGGACAAAGAAGCTGTACATAGTTATTTCGTAGATTATATTAATCAAAACACGGTCTTCTTTCATAATCTAGAAGAGAAGATTGATTACTTAATAGAAAACGACTACTATGAGGAAGAATTTTTAAGACAATACAGCATGTCAGATATTAAAGAAGTATTTGAAGCTGCATATGCCAAGAAATTTAGATTCCCATCATTTATGAGTGCGTTTAAGTTTTACAATGACTATGCACTGAAAACAAATGACAAAAAGAAAATCCTTGAACGCTATGAAGACCGCATTTCAGTTGTGGCTCTTTTCTTTGCGGGTGGAGACAAAAAGAAAGCACTTGAGTTTGTGGAACTGATGATCAACCAAGAGTATCAGCCAAGTACACCAACATTCTTAAACGCAGGCCGTAAAAGACGTGGTGAGCTGGTGAGCTGCTTCTTGCTTGAAGTGAATGACTCATTAAATGATATTTCAAGAGCCATTGATATTTCCATGCAGCTGTCTAAATTAGGCGGCGGCGTCAGCTTGAACCTTTCAAAGCTTCGTGCGAAAGGTGAAGCGATCAAAGATGTAGAAAATGCGACCAAAGGTGTCGTAGGCGTCATGAAACTTCTTGATAATGCATTCCGATATGCAGATCAAATGGGACAAAGACAAGGTTCAGGCAGTGCGTACTTGAATATTTTCCACAGAGATATTAATGATTTCTTAGATACGAAAAAAATCTCTGCGGATGAAGATGTTCGTGTGAAAACACTATCGATCGGTGTCGTCATCCCAGATAAATTTATCGAGCTTGCTAGAGAAGATAAAACAGCTTACACATTCTATCCTCATACAGTTTATAAAGCTTATGGACAGCATCTTGATGAGATGGATATGGAAGAAATGTATGACGAGCTTGTAGAAAACCCGAAAGTCAAAAAAGAAAAAGTCAATCCGAGAAAACTTCTTGAAAAATTAGCTGTTCTGCGCTCAGAATCAGGCTATCCATATATCATGTTCCAAGATAATGTGAATAGAGAGCACGCACTGAACCATATTTCACGTGTGAAATTCTCAAACCTTTGCTCAGAAGTACTTCAAGCTTCAGAAGTCTCTTCTTACACGGACTATGATCAAGATGATGAGATCGGACTTGATATTTCTTGTAACCTTGGTTCTTTAAATATCATGAACGTGATGAAAAACAAATCCATTGAAAAAACAGTCAAGCTTGCAACGGACTCACTCACACTTGTGTCTGAAACAACAGATATCCGCAATGCACCAGCTGTTAGAAAAGCGAACAAAGCGATGAAGTCAATTGGACTTGGTGCGATGAACCTTCATGGGTATTTAGCTCAAAACCAAATCGCTTATGAAAGTGAAGAAGCAAGAGATTTTGCTAATACGTTCTTTATGATGGTGAACTATTACTCCATTAAGCGTTCAAGTGAGCTTGCAAAAGAAAAAGGGGAAACATTCCATCGTTATGAGGGCTCTGGTTATGCAACAGGTGAGTACTTCAATAAATACGTAGAAAATGATTTCACTCCAAAAACAGAAAAAGCAGCTGCGCTATTTGAAGGCATGCACATTCCAACAAAAGAAGATTGGGCAGCACTCAAAGACTTTGTAGCGGAAAATGGCATGTACCATAGCTATCGATTATGCATTGCACCAACAGGTTCTATTTCGTATGTTCAATCGGCAACAGCGTCTGTGATGCCAATTATGGAACGTATCGAAGAAAGAACATACGGAAACAGCAAAACGTATTATCCAATGCCAGGACTTTCAGCACAAAACTGGTTCTTCTATAAAGAAGCATACGATATGGACATGTTTAAAGTGGTCGATATGATCGCAACCATTCAGCAGCACGTCGATCAAGGAATCAGCTTTACATTATTCCTAAAAGATACGATGACAACGCGTGACTTAAACCGCATCGATCTTTATGCACACCATAAAGGCATTAAGACACTTTATTATGCAAGAACGAAGGATACAGGGCAGGAAGGCTGTCTTTCTTGTGTTGTTTGATTAAAGGAGAGTTTAACGTGACAAAAATTTATGATGCAGCCAACTGGTCAAAACACGAAGACGATTTTACACAAATGTTTTACAACCAAAACGTCAAGCAATTCTGGCTTCCAGAAGAGATTTCCTTAAACGGGGACCTTTTAACATGGAAATATTTAGGTGAAGAAGAGCGAGATACGTACATGAAGGTACTGGCTGGACTGACGTTACTTGATACAGAACAAGGAAATACAGGAATGCCGATAGTGGCTGAACATGTGGACGGTCATCAACGTAAAGCCGTGTTAAACTTTATGGCCATGATGGAAAATGCAGTGCATGCAAAATCATACTCAAATATCTTCATGACGCTTGCACCGACTGAAACGATTAGTGAAGTATTTGAATGGGTCAAGAAAAATAAATTCTTGCAAAAGAAAGCAGATATGATTGTAGGTCTGTACCGTTCCATTCAAAAGGATGACCCGATTTCCTTATTTAAAGCAATGGTTGCTTCAGTGTATTTAGAAAGCTTCCTATTCTATAGCGGCTTTTACTACCCGCTATATTTCTACGGGCAAGGAAAGCTCATGCAAAGTGGTGAAATCATTAACTTGATTTTGCGCGATGAAGCGATTCACGGTGTGTATGTTGGATTGTTAGCACAAGAAATTTACAACAAACAAACACCTGACGTGCAAAAAGAGCTTTATGATTTCTCTATCGATCTGCTTAATGAGCTTTATGAAAATGAACTTCATTACACTGAGGATATTTATGACCAAGTCAATTTATCGCATGATGTGAAAAAGTTCATTCGTTACAATGCCAATAAAGCGTTAATGAACCTTGGATTTGCCCCTTACTTTGAAGAAGAAGAGATCAACCCAATTGTATTGAACGGACTCAATACAAAAACAAAGTCACATGACTTCTTCTCAATGAAAGGGAACGGCTACAAAAAGGCAACAGTTGAGCCGTTAAAAGATGACGATTTCTTCTTTGGAGATGAATCATAAGGAAAGCGTAAAAGTCAAAACGCATCACTCGTTTTGGCTTTTTGCCATTTCTAACAATGTGTTACATACTGGAGGTTACCGAACATGGGAAAAATGGACGAAATTATTTTAGTTGCACCGCGCGCACGCGTGTTCCAAAACGAAACACTTGCGTTTAATGGTGTGAATAGTGAAGAGAAAACAATCAGCACCATTATGAAAGAAATCGAAGAGCACTTCGAGCAAATGCGAAGAGGCGATGCAGAAGAAAATCCTGACTTTAAGCAGCCGATTCCATATGTTGTCATTAAGCGTGAGGACGAAGTGTATGTATATGAAAGACTTCAAGGTGGGGGAGAGACTCGCTTACATCATAAGTTATCTCTTGGCTTTGGGGGTCATATGAATTTCATTGAAGGAAAAAAATTTGCTGATATTCTAAAAGAAAATACCGATCGTGAACTGGACGAGGAACTTTCGATTCAAGAAGAAGACAAACTTGAGATGAAAACCCTTGGACTCATTAATGATGATGACAATAGTGTCGGCCGTGTGCACATCGGACTGTTATCAGCCCTTGAATTATCGCCGGGTGCTCATGTAGAAGTAAAAGAAACAGATCAAATCTCAGGCAAATGGATGAAAGTAACAGATTTGAAAAAGCCTGAGTACTTCGATCGTCTTGAAACATGGTCTCAATTTGTCGTGAACATTTTAGCATAATTGGATAGACAACAAACCGGCTCTAAAGATGACTTGAGCCGGTTTGTTTTTTAGATTATTGAAAAACGAATGCGTCGTGACCGGCCTGCTTTAATCGAGCGACGAGGTCATCTGCATTTTGCTTTGAACGGAAAGCGCCAGCTTGGACTCGGTACATGCCGCTATCTAGTACGACCAGTGCTTCAAATCCTTTGGATCTGAGTGTAGCTGCTAGTTCATCCGCATTGGCTTTAACCTTGAAAGCCCCGGCCTGTACTTTATATAGATTACTTGCTTTTTTTTTCAATTGAAGGGCTTTTTCTAATCCAGTGGCATGAGCACGAGCGATCCCTTGAAGGAAAGTAGCGTTACGGAGCTTATTTGCATCAGCTACCGTATCGATGAAACCGTTTTCAGTTAAAATGGCAGACATAGAAGTTTCCCGAAGAACGTGGAAGTTCGCTGTTTTCTTGCCGCGGTCGGCAAAATCAACGGAGCGGACAATCTCATCATGAAGAGCATTGCGATACGTGGTGGTTGGTGCTGAAACGCCAGGATATACATAACTTTCAAAACCTGTGCCTCCGCCAGCATTAATATGAATAGACACGAAATAGTCAGCTCCCCAACTGTTTGCCGCATTCGTACGCTGGGATAACGTGACGGATTGGTCAATTGAACGACTTAAGCGGACGGAAACCCCATCATATTCACTAATCAACATATCTCTCAGAAAAAGCGCAATTTGCAGTGTGATATTTTTCTCCAAAAGTCCATTAGCAGCAGCTCCAGAATCTGTTCCTCCGTGGCCAGGATCAATAAAAATTTTCACCATCTATTCATCACCTCGTCTTTATTTTATGAGGAAATAGAAAAATTGCCTGTACAAAATGCGGAAATCATCGAGACTCTTTTCTGCACAATTTGGGAAGAAAAGGCGCTATTTTTCTAAGAAAAAACAAATTGTTGGTTTGTCCGCCCGAAATGGATGAATACAATGGAAATAGCACATCATTTCCTGGGAAACCGCACAATCCCCTACAATAACCGGTATCTCGGGTCATTTTGACAGTAAACCGATGCTAGTGCGGGCGATTGTCACGATTACAGCTCCACCCGAATAGATTAAAGAGAGAAGAGCGAGAGGTGAATACGTTGGAGCGAGCTGTCACATATAAAAATAACGGCCAAATCAACATTATACTTAATGGACAGAAGCAAGTATTGGTTGATGCAGATTCAGAGGCAGAATACTTAGAGGCCTTGCAAAAAAATGAGGCCAAACACAGCATCTTACGAGAAATAGAACGAGAAATGAACAGCCTTGTCGGGATGGATGAAATGAAACGAAACATAAAAGAAATTTATGCTTGGATTTTTGTGAATCAAAAAAGACAAGAACAAGGATTAAAGGTAGGAAAACAAGCGCTTCATATGATGTTTAAAGGAAATCCCGGCACAGGGAAAACAACGGTTGCACGGCTTGTCGGGAAGCTTTTCTTTGAAATGAATGTTCTTTCAAAGGGGCACTTAATTGAAGCAGAACGAGGAGATCTTGTTGGAGAGTACATTGGACATACAGCTCAAAAAACAAGAGATTTGATTAAAAAATCACTAGGCGGCATTTTGTTCATCGATGAAGCCTATTCTCTTGCCCGCGGAGGAGAGAAGGATTTCGGGAAAGAAGCCATTGATACCCTTGTAAAACATATGGAGGATAAGCAGCATGAATTCATCCTCATCTTAGCTGGATACTCCAAGGAAATGGATCATTTTCTTTCTCTAAATCCTGGTCTGCAATCGAGATTTCCGATCAATATCAACTTCCCTGATTATACAGTCGATCAGCTGATGGATATTGCAAAACGAATGATGGCCGATCGGGAATATGTCTTTACCCAAGAGGCAGAATGGAAACTGCGAGACTATTTAATGCACATCAAGAGCACAACGAGTCCTGCCAAATTCAGCAACGGCCGTTTTGTGCGAAACACCATTGAAAAAGCGATCCGAACTCAGGCGATGAGGCTACTTCTTGTGGATCATTATGATAAAAAAGATTTACTTACGATTAAAAGCCATGATCTGCAAATGAAAGAGGATACGCCTTCTTGAAATGGCGTATCCTTTTTGTAAAGAGACAAGAAATTAAACCTTCCGAATGGTGGTATACGTGTGATGTGTTTGGTATGATGGTACTACTGAAACTTAAGTACAGAAAGGAAACAACTGACGTTGAATGAACATGAAATGATCGAAAAAGCGATCCTTGTCGGCTGTCAACTGCCGCATATAACGGATGAACGCTTTCAATATTCTATGGAAGAATTAGCTTCCTTAACCAAAACAGCTGGCGGTGAAGCTGTCAGCATCATGACGCAAAAAAGAAATAGACAGGACAGCGCGACTTACATCGGAAAAGGGAAAGTGGAAGAGCTTGAAGTGCTTTGCGAGGAGTTAGACTGTGACGTTATTATTTTTAACGACGAGCTTTCGCCTAGCCAGTTAAAAGCTTTGGCGACTGCCTTAGATGTGAAAATCATTGACCGTACGCAATTGATTCTAGACATCTTTGCCAAAAGAGCCCGTACAAGAGAGGGGAAGCTGCAAATAGAGCTTGCCCAGCTTCAGTATGCCTTGCCGAGACTGAGTGGACAAGGGATCAGCCTTTCAAGACAAGGTGGCGGAATTGGCGCAAGAGGTCCAGGTGAAACAAAACTTGAAACAGACAGACGTCATATTCGAAACCGCATACACGAAATTCACGGACAACTGTCTGCAGTCAAAGAACACCGCACGAGATACCGGGAACGACGGAAGAAAAATGGCGTATTCCAAATCGCTATTGTCGGGTACACAAATGCCGGGAAATCTACATTGTTTAACCAGTTAACAGAAGCGGATAGCCATGAAGAAGATTTGCTGTTTGCTACACTTGACCCAATGACGCGTAAAATGACACTTGAATCTGGCTACAGTGTGCTGATTTCCGATACAGTTGGTTTTATTCAAGACCTTCCAACCACACTGATTGCAGCATTTCGTTCCACTCTTGAAGAAGTAAAAGAAGCAGACTATTTGCTTCATGTGATTGATTCTTCGAATGAGGATTATGAAGGGCACGAACGAACGGTTCATAAGCTTTTAGAAGAATTAGAAGCTGACCGTATTCCGATGCTGACTGTCTATAACAAAAAAGACCAAATTCGGCCGGATTTTATCCCTTCCTCAAAGCAGCGCCACATTTTAATCAGTGCTAGGCGCGAGGAAGATGTGAAGCGGTTAAAAGCGAATATCATGGCTGAACTGAAAAAAGATTTTTTAAAGCCATATCATGTAAGGATTCCGGCATATGAAGGGAAACTCATATCTGCCTTAAAGTCAGAAACCTTGGTGGAATCATTGGAATTTCAAAAGGAAGCAGAGCTTTATGACATCACTGGATTTAGTGGTGAAGAGCAAACCATATTAGGACAAATCAAGAAGTATATGTTGTAGGAAAGGAATTAAATCACGATGTTTCACACTTTAAAACATGGCACCATTTTAGAAAAAATAGCAGCAGAAGCAGAACAAGACATTTCACAAATACATCAGCAAATTGATCGAAAGAGCGAACAAAATGAGTGGCGGGTTCTTGAAAGCTACCGGAAACATAAAGTCAGTGACTCTCATTTTAACCCGACAACTGGTTATGGCTACGATGATATGGGAAGAGACACGTTAGAAAAGATCTATGCGGATGTATTTGGAGGGGAAAGCGGTCTTGTACGCCCGCAGATCATTTCTGGAACACATGCCATTTCCATCGCCTTATTCGGTGTGCTAAGACCTGGTGATGAATTGATCTACATGACGGGGAAACCTTACGATACCCTAGAAGAGATTGTCGGGATTCGCGGCAAAGAAGGGACAGGCTCATTAAAAGATTTTCAGATCGATTACAAAGCCATTGATTTGCGTCAAGATGGATCTGTCGATTTCGACAAAGTCAAAGAATCTATTTCCCCAAAAACAAAAGTCATCGGGATTCAGCGTTCTAAAGGGTATGCTTCAAGACCATCCTTTACAATAGAAGAAATTGAACAAATGATTTCATTTGTGAAAGACATCAATGAGGACATCATAGTGTTTGTTGACAACTGTTATGGTGAATTTACTGAATTACAAGAGCCGTGTCATGTGGGTGCAGATCTTATGGCAGGTTCTCTCATTAAAAACCCAGGCGGCGGCCTTGCCAAAACGGGCGGCTACATCGTCGGAAAAGAAAAATGGGTAGAAGCTTGCTCTTATCGAATGACATCTCCAGGCATCGGCAGTGAAGCGGGTGCATCGCTGTATGCGCTCCAGGAAATGTATCAAGGATTTTTCTTAGCACCGCATGTTGTTGCACAAAGTTTAAAAGGCGCCGTGTTTACAGCGCGTTTTCTTGAAAAACTCGGGTTCCAAACAAACCCGTCGTGGAATGCGAAAAGAACCGACTTGATTCAATCTGTAGAATTTGGAGACCCTAAAAAAATGATTGCATTTTGTCAGGCCATTCAATATGCATCACCGATTAACAGTCATGTCACACCGCATGCGAGCTATATGCCGGGATACGAGGACGATGTTATTATGGCAGCGGGCACATTTGTCCAAGGAGCCAGCATTGAATTATCAGCCGATGGTCCGATCAGACCGCCGTACACAGCCTATGTTCAGGGCGGTCTCACGTATGCCCATGTGAAAAATGCCATTTGCAGTGCTGTAGATGCCTTATTAGAGCAAGGTTTTATTGAAGTGCCTGCTCGATAAAAAAATCCATGTTAATATTCCTAACATTTCGTTGACACATAATATAACATGACATATAATAAATTTAAGCAAAGAGGAGGAGACAGTTGAGATGAGTGATAACATTCGCCGCTCAATGCCTTTATTCCCAATTGGGATTGTCATGCAGCTAACAGAATTATCTGCAAGACAAATTCGCTATTATGAGGAAAATGGTTTAGTATTTCCAGCTAGAAGTGATGGGAATCGCCGATTATTTTCTTTCCATGATGTTGATAAATTACTAGAAATCAAAAACCTCATCGAACAAGGTGTAAACATGGCAGGAATCAAAAAACTTTTTGCCAAAGCTGAGGCAGAAAATCCATCGTCTGAAACAAGGACAGAGGAGAAAACCACAGCGAAGCACAACTTGACAGATGATGAACTCAGGAAGCTACTGAAGAAGGAACTCATTCAGGCTGGACGTTTCCAACAAGGAACGACCTTTAGGCAGGGGGATATGTCAAGGTTCTTCCGTTAACCAATTAGCAAAAGCATTGCTATACACATTTTACCTTTTGTAGGGGAGGAGTTTTACGAAATGGCAAAGTACACAAGAGAAGATATCGTAAAATTAGTAAATGAGGAAAACGTAAAGTACATCCGTCTGCAATTTACAGACATTCTCGGAACAATTAAAAATGTTGAGATTCCTGTGAGCCAGTTAGAAAAAGCTCTCGATAACAAATGTATGTTTGATGGTTCATCTATTGAAGGGTTTGTACGTATCGAAGAATCAGATATGTACCTATATCCAGATCTAAACACGTTTGTTATTTTCCCTTGGACAGCAGAAAAAGGTAAAGTGGCACGCTTTATTTGTGACATTTATAAGCCAGACGGGACACCATTTGATGGAGACCCTCGTAACAACTTAAAGCGTATCTTAAAGGAAATGGAAGAATTAGGATTTAGTGATTTCAACCTTGGACCTGAGCCAGAATTCTTCTTATTTAAATTAGACGAAAAAGGCGAGCCAACGCTCGAACTAAACGATAAAGGTGGATACTTTGACCTTGCACCAACAGATCTAGGCGAAAACTGCCGCCGTGATATCGTGCTTGAGCTTGAAGAAATGGGCTTTGAAATTGAAGCGTCTCACCACGAAGTAGCACCTGGACAGCATGAAATTGACTTCAAATATGCAGGCGCTATCCGCTCTTGTGATGACATTCAAACGTTCAAACTCGTTGTTAAAACAATTGCGAGAAAGCACGGACTTCATGCGACATTCATGCCAAAACCATTGTTCGGTGTAAACGGATCTGGTATGCACTGTAACCTATCATTATTCAAAAATGGCAAAAACGCATTCTTTGATGAAAAAGCAGATTTACAATTAAGCGAGACAGCTAGACACTTTATCGCAGGTATCGTGAAGCACGCAACAAGCTTCACAGCGGTCACAAACCCGACGGTGAACTCTTACAAACGTCTTGTTCCTGGCTATGAAGCACCTTGCTACGTAGCATGGAGTGCACAAAATCGCAGCCCATTGATCCGTATCCCAGCATCACGCGGCATCAGCACACGTGTAGAAGTACGCAGTGTAGACCCATCTGCAAACCCATACCTTGCACTAAGCGTATTACTTGCAGCAGGTCTTGACGGCATCAAAAACAAACTAGACGCACCAGCGCCAATCGACAGAAACATCTATGTCATGGACAAAGAAGAGCGCCTTGAAAATGGCATCGCTGACCTGCCTGCAACACTTGCAGAAGCACTTGAGCTGCTCAAGTCAAACGAAGTCATGATCAACGCACTAGGCGATCACTTATTCGAGCACTTCATCGAATCAAAAGAAATCGAATGGGATATGTTCCGCACCCAAGTACACCCATGGGAACGCGATCAGTATATGTCTCAATATTAATAAAGAAAACCCCTTGGAGCCATTGGCTGCAGGGGGGTTTTGTTTAATTAGTTGGTCTTGTGATATTTTAATGCATATTTCACTTTTAATAATCGAAAGAGCCACTTCTTATGCAAAAGTGGCTCTATGTTATTTACCACTAAAATAACTCAAGGTACTATGAATAATTAAAGTGATCACAGATGCAATCAGTAAAGATATACTGATTGCACCCAATCCTAAACCTTCCCACTTTCCTACGAAAAAACTTATTAATAATAAGATAATACTCATGAGAATGAGAATCGATGGTATTCCATACTGTAAAGGTGCATTCTTTCTTTTAAAGATCAAAGAAACACCCAATATAACAATCGTAAGGATAACTGTTAGCAGCCAAAATGATGACATTTATTGACCTTCCTTCTTTTGAAAATATATGAAATTATTTTATTTCCTCATCCATTACTTTCTTATACTTTTCAAATTCAGAATCTTTCATTTCACCGTTCATTTGTAATAAAAAGTTTCCTTTTGAATAGGTGTGAGAGAAGAACATAGATCCAGCATTGCCTAACTCATCATAATAGGATTTCGCCTGCTGTAAATCAGTTTCATTTCCAAATTTAAAAATCCTTCCACCAGCATTTTCACCTAAGGAAGGAACGAGAATCCTTTTTCCTTCTTCTCTTATATTTCCAAACTCTTTTTGTTTAAGATCAGATGGTTTTTCTGCTTCAAGCCCAGCACTTTTAAAAGCTTCAATAATATTGGCTGTCGTGAGCTGTTTTTCATTTGATGCTGCGCTACTGCAAGCTGTTAGCATCATTAAACAAATAAAAATGAATATAGATAATTTCTTCATATTGGATCCTCCTGATTTTTAGGTGCAAAGGAAATTTTACATGAAGTACCTTCTTTTTACTATCGTTTCGACAAAAATAGACAGCGTGAATGACTAAGTAACAAATATTCTTCTTTTATTTTGACTAAATTGTCAAATATACTCAGCAAGATGGTATACTTATGTGCATATTTTACTAGGAGGCATCACCTTGAAATCATTTTGGGAAATAGACGAGAAAGGTTACTATACGTTAAAAAAGATCAACGCAGAAGAAATAGCTAAGGCTGAAAAGAAACTTGGTATCACTTTGCCAGATACATATAAAAAGCTCATATTAGAACAGAATGGTGGTTATACCATTCATAATGCTTTTCCAACCACTCACTCTAATTCATGGGCCGAGGATCATATTCAATTTAATCATCTTTTGGGAATTGCTGAAGATGAAGCAATTATGGATAGTGCCTATTTGATAAAAGAGTGGGAGCTGCCAGAAGGGCTTGTCTTAATTAACGGGGATGGTCACACTTGGGTAACGATGGATTATCGAAAAACGAAAGAGAATCCTGCAATTCATTATTTTGATGTTGAGATGGAAGAAGACTTTAAGTTAGCAGATTCCTTTGATGAATTCATTGAGGGGCTTTATACAGTTGAGTACAGTGTTGACGAGGAAGTAGCAGAGGGTGAATACGAAGAAGAAGAAGAGGAATATATAACTAAAGCAGAACTTGAAGCGATCTTAGAGAAAGAAGCACCTGATCCAGCCGATATTCATCAAATTACTAAATATCCGTTACAAGATTTAGAAGAAGTAGAGTGGTTCTTTAAAAGAATAAAAAGCTATATTGAATCTGTTAAAGATGAAGACGTTCTTTATGAAGTAGCTGCAAGCATTGACACAATCCTTATATTAAGAGTAGATACAATGCCAAGTAACGATATTATAAAAAAGACATTATTTGAAATTGTAGACATTTTTGAAAAAACTGAAATTCCTCAGATAACTGTAACAGCTGGAAATTTCGCTGTTAATATTGATTTTTTAGATTAAGGCAAAATTAGAGCATGTAGAGTGTACTGTATAGGGTGAATTTTCAAAGAGTGAATGAGAACGGATGTTTAATTATCTGTTTTGAATTCATTATAATATAATTTAGATTGACCCCTTCGTGAACCTGGCTGAAACTCAGTCAGGTCTTTTTTATATCAATTTCAAAACAATATTTTGTGAATTTCTTTCTAAAAAATGAAGGTGTTCAATCTAAAAGAAATAAGTATCAAGTCCTTTCTGGCTACTCTCTCTTTTAACCAACTCTTATAATTGCATACCATTCAATTATTATCATATTTGCGGGATACCGAAAATTTCTATTATGAGCAGATTCACTTTACATATGTTGTAAAATGCGTGTTAGAATTATACTAGGGATTTGTTTAGAAGGGGGTAAAGGAATGTCAGGATTAATTGCCTCTCAGGAGGTAGGAAACATGTTAAACACTTGGAATCTTGCGATACAAAAAGGGGATTTATCGGCAGCTATAGAAATGCAAGATGACATAGACAGGGCAATTGATTTAATGGAAGAAAATCAAGATATTCTTTTGTACTATCAACTGTTGAGCTTTAGGCTTAAGCTGAAACTTCAGAATATTAGCAGAAATTTAGATAAGCCATTCTTTCAGCGGAATGCTCCAGACGAAAAAGAAGAAAAAACAAATAAACTCATGTCATATTACTTCTACTTTTATAATGGGATCTATCATGACTACTTACAAGATTATGATAAGGCATTAAGTTACTTCAGAATAGCTGAAAAAAAGTTGGCTTATGTTGATGATGAAATAGAAAAAGCTGAATTTCATTATAAAATCGCAGTTCTATTTTATGATTTGAAAATGACCTTTTTATCAAAATATCATGCACAAATTGCGTGTGACACATTTAATGCGCATGAAACATATATCAAAAGACAGATTAACTGTAGGATGCTACATGCGTTAAACTTAATTGATCAATTTGAATATGATAAAGCAAGAGCTCTTTTTAGTGAAGCTGAGAATATGATCGAAAGTATTAATGACAATCATTTAATCATTCATCTATATTACAATATGGGTTTTCTAGAAAGCAAAAAAGAAAATTTAGAAGAAGCATCAGCACTATTTAGGCGCACGTTGAGTTATAAAGAGATCGAAAATCAAGATTTATTGAAGATGAGAGGTTTATATGAACTTTCTAGAATAGAAATCTCCAGTAAAAGTAATGACGCGATTGAATGGATAGATCTAGGCATTTCTTTATCAGAACAAGTCAACCATAACGTTTTTCAAATAAAATTTAAATTGTTAAAAGAACTATTGTATGAAAAAAATCACTCTCAATTGAACAATATAAACAATCTGTGTTTAGAGCTTGAAGAGAAAAGAGTATGGGTTGATTTAGAGGAAATTCTGGTTGATGTGGCGAAATATTTAGAGGGGAGAGGCTTGCTGAAACAATCATTAAATTACTATAAAAGAGCCTTACTCGCAAGCCAGTATGTAGGAAAAGGAGTGAATTAATTGAAGAAGTCGGTTTTTATTACATTTTCACTAGTTGTGGTAGCTCTAGGTACACTTTTCTTTACAAACGGTTTGACTCAACCTCTACATGAAGATGTCCAAACAGTTGCATCAAGAGGTAGCTCTGGAGGTTAATTGGTTAAAAAACGATAAAGTGGATTAAAGCGTCAGACTTCTTATGGTATTCTGGTAAAAGAATATGCCATAAAGGAGTCTTTTTTATATTAATTGCTCCATTTGCTTTGATGGCAGCGTATAGAGATACTAAAAAACAAATGAATTAATTAAGCTTTTTGAAGGAGACTTTCAGTGTCTGTTGGAGGGACTCCGGGTATTACCCAATTTCACTGTATATATTTATGCGAGAGCTGTATAAAGCATGGGATTCTGAAAAACCGAAAAAAATTTATGAAGAATTTCAGGATGTTTTTATGAAGAAAGAGAAGAAAACAATTTGAGGTAAAAACAAATATAGTACATACTTTCAATTTTGTTACTTAAATCCTAAATATGGAACTGACTGTAGAATGTTAAGACTGATTGTTTTATAATTTCACGGTAACATAACTTTCTCTGGATTGTAATTAAAAGTATAAAACGTAAGTGAAAGTATATCGGGGGATTTGGATGATAAAAAAAGAAGTTTTTCAAATAGTTTTGTTTACAGTCCTTTTGGCTATTTTTCTTTATCAAGGTGTACAAAGAGATTTTCCTTTTGAATATCTGATTACATTAGTTACGTGCTATGTTGCTGTAATAGTTTATAGAATTATAAAAGTAATGAAATATAAAAAGGAGCAAAGTACAGTTAAGTAGTTTGAGCTATTTTTGGTTGCGGTGTCCACAATCACTTTTGGGATCAGACGTTTGAGGTCATGGCTCTTTGGCATGTTGACATTAAGAATTATATAATGAACTAAATTTAATTTCGGAGGTGCTTTTATGTGTCTATTCAAGTAGATGATGATGGTGTTTTAGAGATGTGTAATATATATGCCCAAGAAACTCATCACAGAGAAGCATTGATTTTAGGAAACAGGAAGGGTCTATTGGAATTAAAAAATGCGATAGATCAGGCTTTAAAAACCGGTAGTGCTGTTGCAAATTTATACCCATCTGATTTTGAAGGGTATGAAACTTGTATTGCTCTAGTGGATGATGAAAAGCAGTTTAAGAAATTAATTACTCCTTATGTAGAGGAATATACACAAGATGATGATGCGATTGATCCAATTGATATTATTAAAGAGTACGATTCCAAAAAAGAAAAACCTTTATAATAGGGTTTTTCTTTTTTTAGTGGAGTATAGTTTCACCTTTTTTAGCTTTGTGTTTACTTGGTACTGATGCTCTATGAGCATGGTGTATATGGATTTTTGGAGCTGCATGAAAATGCCAGTACCAGTTTGACGATCCTGGTTTTAGTGGTATGACTCCGTTATCAACTGCAAATACTCGTGTTTTCTTTTCCCCTTTTTTATGAAACTCTTTTACAAGACACTCAACTTTTCATTTTCTATTTTTTACATACCAATCGATATGATAGTTCTTCCCGCGGTCATTGCGATTGGTACGAAGAATATTGGTAGTTCAATTTTTATCTTGTGTAATAAAGCTCAAATAGAGTTTGTGTTATTTTAATATTTAATAATTGTTCTTCCTAAATGTTGGCCATTTTTGATGGCTTCAATTGTTTCAGGTAACGTATCGAGAGTAATCTCATTGACTAGAGTCGTTTGGGCGATATTCCATTCGTTTGCTATCTCGTTCCAAATGACTTTGCGTTTATTGATTGGTACATTTACAGAATCGATCCCTAGAAGGTTGATCCCTCTTAAAATAAAAGGTAACACAGTTGTTGTTAATTTAATTCCACCTGCATTCCCGCACATGCTCATGCTTCCACCATAAGAAATTTGAGGTATTATGACAGAAGCCACATCTCCTCCTACGGTATCTAAGACGAAGTCAAATTTTTGCTTGTTTAATGGTTTTTTGAGCTCTCCTAACTCGTTTGCAAAAATGACATCAGTTGCTCCTAAAGATTTTGCAATGTCGACTTGATGATCTTTACGCACTAAAGCATGAATATTTTTATACCCAATTTTAGATAATAATTGTATCGCGATGCTACCAACTCCACCAGTTGAACCTGTAACGAGTATATGAGGTTGATTTTTTGTATTCATCCCATTTTCCTGTAAAGCCATGATCGAAAGAGCGGCTGTAAAGCCTGCTGTTCCAAAAATCATTGCTTCTTTTAAAGTCAAGTTATTTGGCAAAGGAACAATCCAATCCGCAGGTACTCTAGCATATTCAGAAAAACCTCCAGTGTGGCTCATGCCCATAGCGAAACCTGTGACAATCACTTGTTGACCTTCTACGAAACGATGATCTGTTGTATGAACGATCGTTCCACTTAAATCAATTCCGGGAATCATCGGATAGTTACGAATAACACCTCCATTTTTTTGAACAGCCAGCATATCTTTATAATTGATTGAAGAATATGCTACTTTAATTAATACTTCTCCTTCAGATAGATCATTCACACTTACATTTTGAAGATCATAACTAATTTGATCATTTTTTTCTGTCACTAGTATCGCTTTAAATGAATCCACTATTTATCTTCCTCTCTAAAAATATGTTATGACAAAACATTTCTGGTGCAAAAGTATTTCAATTAAAAAACTACCATGATATTATAGGTGAAGTCAATGTGGGGGAGATAAAATGGAATTATCAGAGTGCATAAATTTTTTACTAAGTGTTAGTCAAAATAAAGTGTTTAAGTACTTTAGTAAGCTTTTAGAGGAATGTGATTTGACACCCGCTCAATATGGTGTGTTGAACTGTTTGTGGAGAGAGGGCCAGCTATCTCCTAAACAAATTGGAGAACTTGTGTATTTAGAAGCCTCAACAGTTTCTGGAATTTTAGATAAAATGCAAAAAGCTGACTTAATTGAACGCACAATTGATCCAAAAAATCGAAGAAATATTTTAGTAGAGGCGACTCAAAAATCTTTAGCCATTAGAGAAAAAGTTGAAGCAGCAACAATTGAGCTGAACAATACAGCGCTCCAAAACTTGTCAAATGATGATAAGGTTGTGCTAAAAAAAGCATTGTATACAATTATCAATAACTTTCAATGATGGATTTTTTTAAAACAAGTTACTTATGTATCAAGAGGTAGCTCTGATAGATAATTGGTTAAAAAACGATAAAGTGGATTAAAGTGTCAGGCTCCTTATGGTATTCTAGTAAAAGAATATGCCATAAAAGGAGTCTTTTTTATATGAAAATATTAGATGCTCCATCTTTACTATCAGCTGTAGAACAGAGATCAAAGGCCTATCATGAGCTTCAAGAAGAAATGAAACTTGTGAAAAAAGCATTAAAAAGTGTGTCGGGCTTAGGTGATGAATTTACTGGAAAAGGTGCAGACAATATCAAATCTTTTTATGAGGATCTTGCGCTGTACACAGACACATATCTTGATTTTATCGATATGCAGAAAGCTTTTTTAGATGGGGTGAAAGGAAAGCTTGATGATGAATCATTAGGCGGGAGTACTTTTATTGATGAGCACTTTTTAGACACTCAATTGAAACAAGGGATTCAGAACAATAAAGATATGGTCAAAGAACAAAAAGAGGCACTTTCCACTATTTTTGACGATATCAGTGATTTAATTGAATTACATACTTTTTCAAGTAAAGAGGTCAATGAACATTTAGACGATGCGAACAAAAAAAGAAAAGAGACCATTGAAGTTTTACATCAAATAGACAATGATTTAAAAACGGAATACGCAAAGTCAGAAGCGGTTGAGAACCACCTCAACACTTTTTATGCAAAGATGATGGCTGCTACTGGAAAAGGAAAAAATGCTCAGCCAATGTATTATGATGCAAAAGCATTTCATGAGACAGACGTGTACAAGAACCATGATCAGATTGATGCTCAAGTGAAAGCCTATTTAAAGGTGAAAAAAGAAGAAAAAGAAAAAAGAAGAATCAAAGAACTGAAAGAAAAGCTCAATGATCCTTCGTGTCTATCAGAAGCGAAATACTTTGAGATTGTAGATGAGATCGGTTATGAGAATCTCACATATGATCAAAAAATGTATTACAGTCAGCTTCTCCAAATCAAAGCACAGGAAGAAGCATCGGAGGTGTTCATTGATAGTGTAAAAGGTGCTGCAGTGGGTCTATATGATGTGGCAAAAGATACAGTGACCGGAATCTATGATCTTGTCACTGATCCTGGTGGGGCTGTGGAATCAGTCGTAACGGCTGTTTCACATCCAATTGAAACATCGAAAACGATTGGAAAATCGATTTCAGACTCATTCCTAAAAGAGGTCATAGATGGTGATGCGTATTCTCGGTCACACTGGTTCGCCTATGCGACTGGTTCTCTTGCAGAAATTGTCTTTGGTTCTAAAGGGGCAGGAGCCATCACAAAAACAGGGACAACAGCTGCCAAAACAACAATGAAGAAAGGCCTTGAACAAGGAGCAAAATCAATCGGTAACGTCACCATTCCGAATCTATTGCCATACTCACCAAAGTTTCAAATGGCTGGTGGCCCGAAGCTCCCGTACAATGTATTTGACGGAGAAAATCTCAAAAATAAACTTCTCTCCATGGCAAAGCGTCTAGACAACAATTCAGGATACGGTATCTCTCAGACAGGCAGAAGATTACCAGCACCCAAATCACCACCGACCGTTGTCAGTTACGGAGATCACTATGTGCGGTGGAAACGCAAAAAGGTATTAAAACCGAATGTCGTTTATTCAACAAAGCAAGGTTACACCTACACAACAGATCACTACGGACGCATTGTCAAAGTCGAAGCAAGTGATTTAAAATATGGAGAGGTCAAAAGAAATCAATATGCTCAATCCAATTCAGGTAAGCCGGACAGATTACTGGATGACGATGGTGGACATTTAATTGCGTCAATTTTCAAAGGGTCAGGCGATATTGATAATCTTGTTCCAATGAATGGAAATTTAAACAAAGGTGAATGGAAAAAACTTGAGAACACTTGGGCTGATGCTCTTCAAAATGGTGATGAAGTTAAAGTGAAAATAACTCCTAACTATAAGGCTGATTCTCTACGTCCTGAAACTTTTGATATTAAGTATAAAATAGGTGATGATGAATGGGAAATCAGACGATTTGATAATGTGTATGGAGGTAAAAAGTAATGAAAGAAGAAGAACTAGAATATGTATATAAGCTGATAGTTGATGTTGTAGTGGAAACCATACCGGTCAAGTGGAAAAAGGTCTATTTATATGGTGAGGTAGTTGAAGGTTCACAGACTGCTTACTTTTATTTTTTACCTGAAGAAAATGATAGTAAGCCGGTATATAGTCATGAGATAACTGAATTGTTTGAAGTGAGTGAACATGAATACAAAGAAAGGTGGCATCAATTAGTCGACTACATCCAAGAACTTGGGAGAGTGTTTGAACAAAGTGGTCAAGCACCTTGGACAAATTTTACAATGATAATTGATGAAACAGGATATTTAAATATAGAGTTTAATTATGATGACCTTTCGAATACAAACCCTCATGAAAGAAAAACTATTTGGAAATATAATCATCTAGGCATTATACCTAAAAGCAATTCGGGTAAAAAACATTTAGAAAAGTACCTTTCTACTTTGGAGTAAAAATCGTTTTGAGAATATTAAAGAAATACAGACTAGAGAACATAATAAGAGCACTCATTCCAAGCAGAAAGGGTGCTCTTATTCACTCTAGAATTTCTCATTTCACCTATTTAAACCGATAAACCGTCACTTCACAATCGCCAAGAACCTCTTCCAT
The DNA here is from genome assembly GCF_038627835.1 of Bacillus sp. FSL M7-0307. NCBI lineage: Bacteria > Bacillati > Bacillota > Bacilli > Caryophanales > Bacillaceae > Bacillus > Bacillus sp. FSL M7-0307. Next base: position 1,721,516 of record NZ_CP152023.1, read on the forward strand.
CATCTCTCGAACAATCGTCCAATCGCCGCCTGCCAAGCCGCAGCCGATCCCATAAGGAATGGCGATAGAATGAAGGGGGTTCTCTTCATTTGGATTTGTCACTGTCTGTTTTAGATGTTCAAAGCAGCTGCGTAACGCGTCGTCATCCGTTTGTTTTGTTTTTCTTCCGTATCCAACTTGGGCGAATAAGTTGGCAATGGTTTTTCCGTCGCTCGTTGTGATGAGCTGAACGGAGCTTAATAAATCATCTCCTTGTTCTGCACATAACCGTTTATAGTCTTTATACACATTTGGATATTTGCTTTTGATCTGCTTTGCTAACCCTGCTCCCATGACACCCTTACAATTCACTTGGTGACAGATGATATCTTCTTTTGCCTCTAAGATATTGCCTTCTACCGTTTTGATCATTTCAAGTCATCCCTTTTCAATAAAATGCAAACTTATGTTCTATTATAGCAGTATTGAAGACATTATTTCATTGCAAAATGCGCTTGGGCTTTAAAAAATGGAGTAGTCTATACGATCAAATTGTCAAAAACAGTGCATGTCATCTAAAATAGTGAAAGATAAAGAAGATACAGTAAGGAGAGTCTTATGGATAAAATAGAAACAAATCGTTTAATTCTTAGACCATTTCGTGATGAAGATGCACCTGGAATGTTTGCATACTTATCTCATCCAAGAGTAAATTGTTTTCTGGATGATCAAATCTCTACATTAGAAGAAGCGGTCGCTAAGGTGCAAAAAAGAAAAGCAGATCACTCTTATATGGCGGTTTGTTTAAAAGAAAGTCAGTTGATTATCGGTGAACTGTTTCATTTAAAAGATGAGCCGGATACGTATTCGATTGGCTGGAATTTTCATGCGTCATATGAAGGGAAGGGATATGCCCGTGAAAGTGCAGAAGCTCTCTTGTCGTATCTATTTGTCAATCAAGGAGCAAGACGCTTATATGCATATGTAGAGGATGACAATGATCGATCTCAAACATTATGTGAGCGTTTAGGCATGAGGAAGGAAGGCCTCTTTCTTGAGTTTGTTTCATTTACTACAAATGAAGATGGCACACCTAAATATGAAAATACCTATCAATATGCTTTGCTGAAAAAAGAATGGGAGCAGTTTCATTCTAAATAGTGCTTTGTTTCTTGGTATCCGGATGACAATGAAGTGACAAAATGTGAAATGATCTCATTGTTTTTTTCGCTCGTTACCGGAGCAGAAGAATGGATGATGATATCTGCTGGGTTGACCTTTATTTTGGCAAAGGTGCTGGGCTCTTTTATTCCAATCAGTAGCCCTTTGCAGAATTGAATCAAGTTAATCTTTTAATCGAAAAGAACGACTGTTTTCCTAGAGATCACGCACCTTTTTTATTTTTTCTATTTGTATGGTCTTTTGGCTTTCCGCAAGGGCGTTAATGTACTTCTGTCGTGCTATGAATGGATGGAGCAGAAATGGGCAGGAGAGAGAACCAAATAAAATGTAAGTCTCACGAAAAAACACCCCAATCTGTTATGAAATCAGATCGGGGTGTTTATTATTTTCGCCAAAATGTGGAACAATCTGCTTTGTCTTCAATGTTAAATTCGATGATTTTTTTTAATAGAGGATAGTCAATCGGTAAGCTTTCCTTCATCCGAAACATCTTTTTTCCATGGTCATAACCAGCTTGTACAATATCTGGTGAAAAGTGTTCAATTCCTTTACCTTCTGGTGCGACAGAAATGTGATGTTTTGCGACGCTAAATCCGATAATAAATGTGCCATGATCTGTGAACATGGGCTGATTCCAAGCAATTCTTGGCTCTAATTGAGGGAATGTGTCTGAAATCCATTGTAAGATGTCTTGCGTGCGCTGTTTCAGCTCTGGATTACCGATATTGCTTACATATTCTTCAAAAACCTGCATTGTTTTCATCCTCCATATTCATCAAGCCTCAGACGGGATTCGAACCCGCACTCCTTTCGTAAGCATAGGCTAGGGGGCAACACGCTTCCCTACGGAATTTCACCGACAGGAGTTTCACCTGTCTCAGCTCATTTGCTTTTCGGTGCTTCTGAAACCCTTGCCTTGCGACCCGCTAGCTACAATTGTTTTACGGCGCTCTTCCCTTCTAGAGCTACTGAGGCACGGAAGTTCTTGTTCATATTATATAGAGAAACTTGAAAAATGAAAAGCTATGCTCATCATCTAATCCAATCGCACAAAATAGTCAAAGGCACATATGATAAAAGACCATATAGTTATGTATACAGCATGGAATTGGGCTGATTGAAAGTGACAAACCTATTGATGAGTAAACTAAAAGAGATAAACAATCAAACAAAATTAGAAGGCTTTACTCACAAACGTTCGATGAGTTCTCCCTTTTTGCTCACCATGGAAGATGGGGAACCTTTTTACTCATGGGTGTTTTTTGAAAGAAGTGTGTTTAAGACTTGCTATTTTTCTTTGAGCTCTATCAATGAAAAGCAGAATTGTGTGCTGTTGGAACTTCTTGTACCGTGCTGCAATAGATCAACATGCTGTCAAAAAGTTTTGTATCGATCCAGTTCGAAAATTCTTGTAGATCTTTCTTTTTTATGTGGAATGATTGAAGTAGAGCTTCCTGTATATGATGCGCTTATTTTAAAGAATATAGAATCTCACCACATCTTTCTTTGTTTTTCCACATCGCCCAGTTCGGTGGAAGTATGGCGGAATGGAACAAAATTTCTCAATACGGCAACTGTTGTGTTGCATCATCAAGATCATCAGGATGTACCAGTCGCAATTAGGATTCAAACTGGTACATTTTGTTATGATCTTCTTGTCCAAAAAGGAGAAAGTCGTGCGATTACTGTGAAAGATGTGAAATTCATCTTGAAATCTCCATCAACTGAAAGTGTGCAAGCACGATTAGACATGCAAATCAACATGATACAAAGAAGAAAAATAAAGCTTTGAAGCTGTGATAATCGCACAATCTTCAAAGGTCAATGGATCATAGTCTATCAAGACTAGGTTGAAGGAGGGTTAAAATGGCTATTTTAGGCGGATGTAGTAATGAACAAGCGGGCTTTGTAAATGATGCAGTATGCTTCACACTTGATTTAGCAGCAGCAGCTGATGCAGTTGTCGTCTGGACAGATGGAACACCTTATGTCATAAACGGAACCATCATGGTGGAAAACAATGGGATTGTGGCTGTAGCACCTACCGTGGCTTTAGAGGTAAACGGTACAGCTGTTCCTGATTTCACGGTACCGCCAGGAGAGAGTCGATCCATTACGCTCAGTGATCTGAACTCGATTGGGATTTTAGCTACTGGTGGAACCTCGACTGGAAGTATTGTCGTTTCGTTTTCTCTCAATTATCAGTATTAGTGTGTATGTCTTGAAGATTCCACAGTTTGAAAGTAGTGTGAGACATGTGCGCCCAACTTAATATGTGTGGAGGAATAACTGGTCCAACGGGAGCCACGGGTTCAACAGGAATAACCGGCTCAACCGGATCCACGGGTTCAACGGGAGTAACTGGCCCAACGGGAGCCACGGGTTCAACGGGATTAACCGGTCCAACGGGAGCCACGGGTCCAACGGGATTAACCGGCTCAACGGGAGTCACGGGTTCAACAGGAGTAACTGGTCCAACCGGATCCACGGGTTCAACAGGAGTAACTGGCCCAACGGGAGCCACGGGCTCAACGGGATTAACCGGCCCGACTGGATCCACGGGTTCAACGGGAGTAACTGGTCCAACCGGATCCACGGGTTCAACGGGATTAACCGGTCCAACTGGAGCCACGGGTCTAACAGGAGTAACCGGCGCAACCGGGGCCACGGGTCCAACGGGATTAACCGGCTCAACCGGATCCACGGGTTCAACGGGATTAACCGGTCCAACTGGAGCCACGGGTCTAACAGGATTAACCGGCGCAACCGGGGCCACGGGTCCAACGGGATTAACCGGCCCAACTGGAGCCACAGGTCCAACGGGATTAACCGGCCCAACTGGAGCCACGGGGCCAACAGGATTAACCGGCGCAACTGGGGCCACGGGTCCAACGGGATTAACCGGCCCAACTGGAGCCACGGGATTAACCGGCGCAACCGGAGCCACAGGTCCAACGGGATTAACCGGCTCAACGGGAGCCACGGGTTCAACGGGAGTAACTGGCCCAACCGGATCGACGGGTCCAACGGGAGCCACAGGTCCAACCGGAGTAACCGGTGACACAGGTCCAACCGGTACTAGTTTTACAACTAACTCGATGTACGCATCCAATACGTCGGGAAGTACGGTGCTGGTTGTTTTAGGCGGAACGGCAGTGACGCTGCCTAATAACCAAAGTTTAGATGGATTTACCGTAAGTGGTGGTAATACGGTGTTTACTGTACCTGTTTCAGGGAGATATTTTATCACGTATCAAGTAAATACAAGCGCTGCACTTCTGGCAGGAACAAGGGTGATTAACAACGGAACACCCATAGCAGGGTCTATTTTAACACCTGCTTTATCTACATCTACCTACAATGTATCTCTCATTACAACACTTGCAGCAGGGAATCAAATTTCTCTTCAAATATTCGGTTTAGTCGCAACCGTAGTATTACTTGGCGGGGGATCTGTTGGAGCGGCATTAACCATTATCAGATTGGAATAAATCCAAAAAGCCCAATAAGGGCTTTTTTTCAATTCAACCGTGTCCTTTAATAGAAAAAAGACGGAATTTTTAGTGTATGCATCATTGACTAGGAGAAAGAAACGCAATAACGAAGGAATCGGTTATTGAAGATTCAAGTGATTCATATTAAAATGATGTCAAATGGACTAATTAGCAATTGCTAATAGAAGTTCCATATTTAGTGAAATCATGTGGTGTAGCTGAAGGTGATTGGGGGTGTAGAATGAGCAAAGTTCCTGTGGCGGAATTGGCATCACTATTAAATGACTGGAACATGGAAATCAAAAAAGATCATGCAGATGAGGCAGAACGGCTATTTGCTAAAGCGAAACAAGCAGTAGAGGAAATTGATGATGCTGACATCCTCATGTATTATTCTCTTCTAGAGAAAAGGCATCATATTCTGATGTACAATTTAAGAGGGCAAAAAGGCAATGTTTCAACGAAAAGTATAGAAGGCCATTATGGGAATAAAGATGATGATTTGTCTAATCGCCTTGCTTACTATTTTGATTTTTATGAGGGTGTGTATGAACAGCATCAGGGGAATTATGAGGTTGCATTACAGATGTATCAAAGTGCGGAAAAGCTCTTAGATAAAATTCCAAGTGAAATCGAACGCGCTGATTTCGATTTTAAGGTCGCGTGGCTTTACTATCGCCTGAGTCATATCATGCTTTCATTAAGTTATATTCGCAGGGCTCTACACGTCTATAAACGTCACAAGCACTATGAAAGAAGAACTGCACTTTCATATTCTCTTATCGCAGCCAACCTTACAGAGATTGGCAGGTACGAAGAAGCGCTTGAGAATTATCGTTTGGCGGAAGAGGTGTTGACAAGCGAACAGGATGATTTTATGCTGGCTCAGCATCACCATAATGTGGCCATTTTATATTCATTTTGGAATAAACCGAAAGAATCCATACGACATCTTGAAAAAGCATTGTCTCATCAAGAGTATTATGATTCTGATTTCTTTTTCCATTCTACGTATCTGATCAGCCGGGAACTCTGTGTGATTGGTGAAAAGCAGCGCGCAAGCCAGTATATAGAGGCTGCATATGCACGAATAAAAGATGCTTCTCATGAAGTGTTTCAGCTCAAAATAGGCATCGTACATGATCTTTACTTAACGAATGTGCCACAAAGATTTCAGCAAATTAATGAGAAATTAAGAAAGTTAGAAGAAAAGAATGAATATCATGAAGTGAAAGAGCTTTCTCACTTTGCTGCAAAGTATTGTGAAAAGCAAGCACTTTATGAGCAGTCTGTTTTTTACTTGAATAAAAGTTTAGAAGCGGATTTACATATGAAAAGAATGGGGTTGATATAAGATGAAAACAGGATTAAAAGTATTATTCGTTGTGGGTTTAGCGGTCGCTGCGGCTGTTTTAACTGAAAATGTAGCGGGTTCTTTCGAAGTAGCAGAAAAAATCATTGGTGGTTAATCACCCAATCATATCTCGCCCTTGTTGATGATCATCAGCAAGGGTTTTTTATATGGGTGAAAATAGGCTCTTCTTATTAAACGCTGCAAGAACGTTTAATAAGAAGAATTCGCAACAAAGGGGGTGTGCAAATTTGTTACCTGCTCCATTATTCTAAATAAACATAGGGCAGAGCAACAAGTTAAAAAGGTCACCTTTCTTTGCTTAATTTAATTTTTTGCAGGACTTTTCATTCAAATTTTATGAAATTGGTCTATTGTACATAGAAATTGTTACAAAAGAGGGAACACCGCTCCATTTGTCACGCATATGATGAGATGAAGTGTAAGTTGAAGGCAGGTGATTGTATGGATCCACGGGTGTATGGAGGCTTTCATGGCGGCGGTTTTAGCGGCGGAGCAGTGGGACCTCATATTGGCTTTGGCGGGTATTATGTGAGCCCTGGCGTGTTCTCGGGCTTAGGAGGTTACCCTGGATATGGAGGGTTCGGGACGTTTTCTGGATATTCTCCATATGGCTCCACATTCATTATGGGGCGTCCTCCTGGTTTTTATGTAAGAAGTTATTAATGTTTCATCACAGTGATTGAAATAGCCATCTAAGATTGGCTATTTCAATTGGTGAAAGTGCTTAAATGTAGCTGTGATTACAATAACCCCTAGGATGCAAATAGGCAGCCAAATGATGATAAACGGATCGTACGCATCTGTGTATGCTGCTAAAGCAGCACCTAGGCAGTAAAAGACAATAGATCCAATTCGCAGAAAGCTCACATGCTGAATAGGGGCTTTTCTTTTTTCCCGATTTGATAAGCGCTGCGCCAAATCTTCAAATAAGTTAGCAAGTGTACTCGTTAAAACTGTTGTAGAAATGCCAGCGACATTTAATTTGCGTGCGGCCGCCGTTTGCATGCCCATCGCCATACTTAAAAGAATAATCAGCATAAAATAAGCACCTTGCGTATAAGGGAAAATGGTCATAAGAGCAAATAGAAGCAAGATGATGACTTCTATGATAAAGATGCGTGTAACGGCTTTTGGCCAAAATGTTTTTTCTTGTTTTCCACCTATGACAACAGCTAGTAAAACACCTAGAACAAATCCGCTAAGTGCCGTGATGGAATGAAGAGCGGTTAACTGCAATGAACTGCCTGCTGCAATGCCAAGCAGTACAATATTTCCCGTCATATTTGCTGTAAACACATGCCCCAGGCTTAAATAGCCAATAACATCCACTATTCCTGCGGTAAGACATAAGAACATCAGTGCAATGTTTCGTATTGAGTGTGCGGTCAAAATGGTCATCCCTTTCTTCCTCTCTAATGAATAAGTGTAACGCTTAATGACCGCGTATGTCCATTTTATGAGCTGGTAACATGTCCTGCAGCTGATATAAAACTTGTCGAAAAGAATCATCATTCACATGGTGCCTCATTTGACGGAATGGATCGCCTTTTTCCTTTAGACGTTTCATAACAGCCGGCATCGTAAATAAAGAAGGGTGACATTCTTCGCTATTTAATTCTTCCCATTCAATCGGTGTTGCAACAAGTCCAAGCTCGTTTCCTCTCGGGGAATACGGGGCGATGATTGTTTTTCCAGCATCATGTTGAAGGTAGTCTAAATATAAACGGTTGCCGCGGTTTTTCTTTAGACGCTCTAGCGTAAACAGCTCGGGTGCTTGTTCGCATAAAAATTGGCAGATGAACGCAGTGAATTGTCTAGTTTGTTCATATGTGAAGGCATTTTTCTTCAATGGGATATAAACTTGCAGCCCTTTCCCACCACTTGTTTTAATAAATGCGGTGAGAAAGAGTCCATCTAAAATGACCTTGATTCGTTTGGCTGCTTCTATTGCTAGGTGAAACTCTTTAACAGAAGGCGGATCTAAATCAAATACAATTTCTACAGGCCGATCTGTATCTCTCGTTTCAAAAGGAATATGAAATTCCATCGCCAGCTGGTTACCTAGCCAAAGCAACGTGTTAGGATCATTACAGATTGTGTAAGAAATATCGTGCGCTTGATCTGTCTCAACAAAATCAGGCGCATAATCGGGCGTTGCCTTTTGATAAAAAGATTCTCCACCAGTGCCGTGAGGAAAGCGTATTAACGTAAGACGTCTTTCACGTAAAAAGGGTAATAAATAGGAAGCGGCTTGCCTCAAATAAAGTAAGTAATCTGCCTTTGTGATATGAAGGGCAGGTACAACCGGTTTCTCTGGGTGGGTGATGTCAATCATAGCTGGGAGTGGATAAAGCTGTTTGAGCATGTGTTGAAAGGTACACATTGCTGGATCTGCATCGAATAAAAACGAAGAAAACCGGGGCTCTCGTAAGGCTGATCCATCAAAAGAGATACAGGCAATCTTTGCGACAATGGATGGTGGGATTTCATAATGTGATGCTTCAGTCATTTGACCTTTGGTTAGAAATAAGGTACGCAGGGTTTGTTCTTCTTCTTTAGAAAAACCATGCTTAAATTGGACAACCTCTATGAGATTCGTTTCTTGATAAAGACATCCTTGAAAATAGCCATTGTCTTTATCAAAACGAGTCACGATGACAGATACATACCGCCAATTTTTGATTTTGAGCCATTCTTTCGATCGGGTATGTTCCTGCCATTTACTCATCTTCTTTTTAGCAACTAATCCTTCCGCTAAATATGTCAGCATGATTTTTTTCATGTCATCAGGGCTGCTATTGGTTTGGATGATTTGAAGAAGAGAGGGGTGATTCAGCTGAACGGAGGGAGGAAGATTTGCTGCTTGGAACACCTCATGCAGCTCAGCTTTTCTTTCAATCAGCGGTAAATCAACGAGGGATTTCCCTTTGCATCTCAATAGATCAAATGCAATCAAATGGCATGGAAACCGCTTAGCCTGGCGTTGAATGGTTTCTGTGTTTTTCAGGCGGCCTCTTTGCTGAACCTTTGTAAAGTCGCTGTCTTGTTCACTCAGTAAAAAGACCAATTCTCCATCTAGGGTCAGCGGTAAAAAAGGTGCAAACTGCTTTGTTAGTTGCTGGCACTGATCAATGACTTCAGGAAATTGTTTGTTTAATCGTTTTCCCGCTCTGCTCTCTAAATGGATGGCGTCTTTTTCCCATATAAGAATGGCCCTAAAGCCGTCATATTTTAATTCATACAGCCAGTCTGCTCCAGCAGGAATATCATGTGCAGACGTTAAACGCATCGGTTTCATTGTGTTTTTCACTTCCTTACATCATGTGTTCTTATGGTGGGATGAAATTTTCATAAACATACATAACTCTGATGAAAACATTACATAGTAAGGAGAAAAGAACGGAGGCGTTACGATGCATACAGTATGGAAGGGCGGCATTAGCTTCGGACTGGTGAATATTCCAGTCAAGCTGTTTACCGCTACAGAAAACAAAGATATTAAATTAAGACAGCTTCATAAAGAATGCCATACGCCGATTAACTACAAAAAGGTTTGTGCTAACTGCGGCGAGGAGGTAGCGCCAGAGCAAATTGTAAAAGCGTACGAGTATGCCAAAAATAAATTCATTGAATTGGATGAGGAAGAACTCGAAAGGCTGAGAAAAGAAAATGAAGAAAAAGCCGTCGAAATCATTGATTTTGTGAAGATAGAAGAAATCGACCCCATCTATTATGAAAGAAGTTATTTCCTATCTCCAGATACCGGCGGAGCAAAGGCTTATTCATTATTAAGAAAAGCGTTGCAAGAATCAGGGAAAATCGGTGTAGCCAAGATCATGATTCGCTCAAAGGAGCAATTAGCGATTGTTAGGTGCTACGAACATATTTTATTAATGGAAACCATTCATTTTCCTGACGAAATTAGGCAAGTATCAGACGTCCCGAATATCCTGCAAGAGGAAAACATCGTGAAGAAAGAGTTAGACACAGCGCTCCTTTTAATTGAGCAGCTGACCACCACATTCGATCCAGCCGCATATCGGGATGAATACAGAGAGCAGCTGATGAATGTAATTGGAGACAAAATCTCTGGAGAACATACCGTTCAGCCAGAAACGACAGGTAAAAAAGAGGCTTCATCCAATGTCACCGATTTAATGGCCGCTTTGCAGGCTTCTATCGATCGATCAAAACCGGCAAAAACGAAAAAAGCAGCACCTAAGAAAAGAAAAGCACCCGCTAAAAAAGAAAAGAATGCATAAAGAAAAGTCCGCTCGCCAAAGGGCGGTCTTATTTTGGCTTCACTACATCCTGAATCGTCCCGTCTGTTCGGTGGATGACAACTGCTGTTCCTTTTTTAGATGAAATCTCTTTCGCGCGGTCGATGGCTTCCTGTTTCGTTTCTTTTACCTCACTTGCACGCTTCGCTTTTTCAGTTTGAACCGCCCAGCCTTCATCATGTTTCATGACATGCTGCGCATGATCCATGAGCTCAGGTCGTGCAGAGCTGCTTTTCTTAGAAGGAGTCACAGAACCATGAGAGTGAAAGTCCTCCATTTCTTTTTCCGTCGCATTCTTTTTCCACTCTTTCGCTTGATTGATCGCAATTGGAATCGCTCTACCTTCTTCATAGCCTTCCTGCACCATTTTGTTGGCAATCTCAAGTGCTTTTTTTCGAATGACTTTGTCTAGTGATTGGAATGAAGCTGGATAATCTTCCATTGTCCAAGGCATATTGAACGCTCCTTTCTTTTATTTGAACACCTTCCCCCATATGCAATGGATCAAACATTTAACCATCTCAATCCAATGGCTTGGTTGAAATACATCGTTTTGCTGAGGAAGAATGTTTTCAATTCCTGCACAATAGAAGATAGTAAAGGAGTGATTGAAATGATGATGAAAGGCTTGTATGAAGCACATTTACCTGTGAGTGATTTGAAGGCATCCATTTCTTTTTTTGAAAAATTGGAATTAACACTTGCTCATGAAAATGAACGAGTGGCCTTTTTATGGATTGAGAAAGGAAAGAGCTGGCTTGGCCTTTGGAAGGTTGATATGTCCACTGTTCCATATCATCCAGCGACGCGACATGTCGCCTTCCAAATAGAAACATCCAGCATTGAGCAGATCAAAGAATGGCTGATAGAAAAAGGGATCAGCATTCATCCGATGTTTGGTTTTTCGGAAGAGCAGCAGCCTTTAGTTCTTGATAATCCGCCACAATTTCATGCCGCGATTTACTTTCTTGACCCAGATGGCAATTTGCTTGAATGCATTGCACCGCTTGAAATTGATGCAGGAGAACATCATGAGATGATGACATTTGAAGATTGGGAAAGAAAGAAACATCCGTTTATTGATTGACAAATGCATTCATTGTAACTATATTGATTACAACGGTGGTGAAGGAATGTGAAACAAATTAGCAGCAGGTATACCATTGCTGTTCATATCTTGTCATTTATTGCGGGTGTTTCAAAAGAGTGCACAGGGGATTTTATTGCAGAAAGTGTCAATTCAAATCCAGTCATTATCAGAAAAATGATGGCTATGCTCAAAAAGGCGGATCTCATTGAGATTCGCCGAGGAGTTGGCGGTGCTTCCTTAAAAAGGCCGGCAGAGGACATCACTCTACTAGATGTGTACCGGGCTGTGGATGTAAGCGCAGATGAAGAGTTATTTAGCTTTCATCAACCAGTCATTGCATGTCCAATTGGTCAAGCCATGGATACGAGACTGCGGCAAGAACTTAAAGAAGCACAGTCCGCACTTGAGCATCATCTTAAACAAGTGACAATTAAGCAATTATTAATCGAGGCGGAGTAGAAAAAGCTCATACATAGAGCTTTTTTTACCCCTTTGTTGTAACCATTTTGATTATAACGAATGATCTGATGCAAGAAACCAGCTGCTTCATACATGAAACATCACCGTTGAACGAAAAATGAGGAGGTCAAATCAATGACATTATTAGTGACAGGTGCAACAGGACAACTTGGATCGCTCGTCGTCAAACATTTGCTCGCAAAAGTACCAGCTGAACAATTGGCGGTCAGTGTTCGAGATCCGCAAAAAGCAGTCCATCTAAAGGAAGCTGGGGTGGATGTGCGTAAGGGAGACTTCACACAGCCGGATACACTTCAAACAGCGTTTCAAGGGATTGATCGCCTTTTGATCATTTCGTCTGGGGATGGAGATCGCGTGAAGCAGCATATCAATGCCATCCAAGCAGCGAAAGCAGCGAATGTGTCATTTATTGCTTATACAAGTGTTGTCAATGCAAGAGAAAGTCAGCTTAACCTAGCACATGACCATGCAAAAACAGAAGAAGCAATTTTGGCCTCTGGCATACCTCATGTTTTTCTAAGAAACAATTGGTATGTGGAAAATGAAAAAGATACGATTCTGGCATCAGTGAACGGAGCGCCGTTTATCAGCCCAATTGATGAAGGTAAAGTCGGCTGGGCAACAAGAAATGACTATGCAGAAGCAGCAGCAAATGCGTTAACACTGCCGGCACATGATCAGGAAATCTATGAATTGTCAGGACCGCTTCGTACACACACTGAACTTGCACAAATGGTCAGCAAAGTGAGCGGGAAAGAAATCAAAGTAGAGCACATGGATGTAGATACATTTGGAGAATTTTTAGCGTCAAATGGTGTACCGAAAGAAGCTGTTCCATTTGTCAAAGCGATGCAAAGCGGAATTCGCGATGGGGCATTAGCAGTCGAAAGCCATGATTTCGAAAAACTATTAGGCCGCTCTTTAACACCTATTGAAGATAGAATACGAGAAATGATGTCAAACTAAACATGTAAAAACGCCCTGTAAAAGGGCGTTTTTTCTATCCTCATTGAGCCATTCTTTTGAAAATATAGATGTAATGGCCATTTTGTCGTACATATTCTGTATGTAGATGTTAGAATTTTATGAGATGATTCCAGCAAATGAATGACGCTTACTTTATTATGAAATACATTATTCAAGATATTCATTTTGTTTTAATCCAATTAAACAGCAGGATGTGATGACATGTTACGCAAAGCCTTCCTCTCTTATCTCACTGCCAGTATAATCACAATCATCGTCATTATGATTGAACTCGGTTTTCGTTCAGCCGTTGTTTCACCATTTGTTTTACTTGATTCGAACAAAGAAAGCAATCCAAAAGTATTCGTCGCTCATTCGCTATATCAGGGTGACGTTTTATTAACCTATCAAGACGGTTCTTTCAATGGCTCTTCAGAAGCATCCTTTCAATTAAGTGGAAAGTACATAAATCTCACACAGATCCCATCTGCGAATGGAATCAGTAAGATTGAAACAGACAAAATAATGAATGATAAGGCATTGGTTTTTCTAAGAAAAGGCTTTGTACCTATCCATGATGATACGATCATGATGGAACAGGTAACGCAAAGTCCCTTCTTTTCTACATACAATCTAACGAATCTAACAGAAACAACTAAGATCAACACAAACTTTAAGTATAGCACCACATTTGTTACATTCATGACTTTAATGGGAATTCTTTTGCCCGCTTTGTTATTTTTCCTTTTTAACCTTCATGAATCGATGAAAAACCTATTCACATTATTCATTCCCTTTGTTCTAGCCATTTTTCTTCCCTTGGGATTAAATTATTATTTCTTAATGGGATACGTGCTATCAGTTACAGGATCTTATGTGTTGAGTATGATTCTCTCTATACTATTGCCTAGTTTCCTGTCAGTCTTATTGACAGCTTATTCATTTGAGTATGTGACAAAAGATTCTTCTGATGTATTAGGAGAAAATGAAGACACTTTAGGAAATTCATTCTTCCTGAACGTTAGGGAGCAAGCCGTTTTATTTGGTGCTATCACATTATCCTTGATATATTTCGGCTCTTATTTAGTCATGCCTTTGGCGTTTCAAGCGAAGGTTATGGATCACCTTTTTCTATTTTGTGCTTGGTATTTCGCCCTAGTCATCTTATTTATTATGGGTTACTCATTCATTCAAAAAATGATAAATAAGTATGAAGTCTTACGGACGGACGAATTCATAAATATTTGTAAAGATATTGAGCATAAAACGAACCAAAAGGTAAATATATGGGTAAAAAAAGACTCACAACATGATGTGAATGCCTGGATATATTCATTTCAACTTCCATTTAGAAGAAAAGTCAATCTATATGTGACGGAAGGGTTAATAGATAAGTTTGATACAGAGGAAATTCGTGCGATCTTATTCCATGAAATGGGACATGTAAAATTAAAACATGCGCATTTCACCATTTATCTCACTGTGATTGTCACCTTACTTATGGGAATCAGTATGTATTATGCCAGACAGGTGATGCTTGCCAATGGTTGGTGGCAATATATGCTGTTGTTCCCAGCAGGGATATTGATCATGATATTTATGACGGAGTGGCTGCCAAAGAAAATGAGTCGGTTATTTGAGATTCAGGCGGATCACTTTGCTGTTCGTCACCTTGAGAATCAAACTCTATATCTCAATACTTTGATAAAATTAAGTCATTTGATTGAAGAAGATGGAGATGACGGGAGAAAATCTGAATGGCGTGAAAGTCATCCTTCTTTTGGAAAACGAATTCATCACATAAAGAAAATCATGAAGTGAAGGCGGTTTTGTGAACGACATTTCCCTCGGTAGTATGAAGAAATAGAAACATGAATGTTCTCAAACGCCCTGTAAAAGGGCGTTTTTTTCATGTACCTTCCCAAGCATGATGTCCAAATTTTAGACAAATCCGTTCGTTGAAATTTCAGAAATTTGGGATTAAAATGAAATGAAGGTCCATTATTTAGTCGTCAGATGACCGGACATAAATCAAGGTGCAGCAAAAGAAAGGAAGTTCGCCGATGAGAGTCAGTTTATTTGTCACCTGTTTAATTGACACGATGCAGCCACATGTAGGAAAGGCGACTGTTGAGGTGTTAGAGCGGCTTGGTGTTGAAGTGGAATTCCCTGAAGCACAAGTGTGCTGCGGGCAGCCCGCCTTTAACAGCGGCTATACAAAAGAAACTATCAAAGCGGCCAAAAATATGATGAAAGCCTTTGAATCAGCTGAATATGTCGTCACACCATCAGGTTCTTGTAAGGCCATGTTTTTAGAATATCCGCACCTTTTTAAAGAAGACCGAGCGTGGTTCGCCCGTGCTCAGGCACTTGCTGCGAAAACATATGAATTAACGGAATTTATTGTTGATATATTACATGTAACAGATGTAGGTGCGAGTCTGAAAGGAAAAGCCACCTATCATACCTCCTGCCATATGACGAGACTGCTTAGAATTAAGGAAGCGCCTTTCACACTGTTGTCAAATGTCAAAGATTTGGTGATGGAACCATTGCCTCGCGCTGAAAATTGCTGCGGATTTGGAGGAACTTTTTCAATCAAAATGACACCCATTTCTGAGCAGATGGTCGATGAAAAAGTACAAAGCATAGAGGAGGCAGGCGCTGAATATATCATTGGTGCTGACTGTGGATGTCTGCTGAATATCGGAGGAAGACTGAATCGTCTTCATAAGCCAGTCAAAGTGATGCATATCGCAGAAGTGTTGAATAGCCGCTGAAGCTAAGAGGGGGAACGGCACATGAGTATGAAAATTGGAGAGAAGGCTTTTAAAGAGCGGATCGGCGAAGGATTAGAAGACGCTGTGATGAGAGGAGCTGTTTCCTCTGCACAAGAGCGTCTGTATAAAAGGCGGATGACTGCAAGTGAAGAGCTTGGAAACTGGGAAAAGTGGCGTGAACTTGGAGAGGACATTAGGCAGCATACACTTGCCCACCTTGATGACTACTTATATCAATTAAGTGAGAGCGTGAGCAGACGTGGAGGTCATGTGTTTTTTGCAAAAACAAAGGAAGAGGCATCGGCGTACATTCAAGATGTCGCACAAAAAAAAACAGCAAAAAAGATCGTGAAATCAAAATCAATGGTCACAGAAGAAATTGAAATGAATGAAGCGCTAGAAGAGATTGGCTGCGAGGTAGTTGAAAGCGATCTTGGAGAATATATTCTTCAAGTTGATGACCATGAACCACCTTCACATATCGTGGCACCAGCCCTTCATATGACGAAAGAACAAATACGGGAAGTTTTTCACGAAAAGCTTGGATATGATATGTCAGAGACTCCTGAAGAAATGACCAAGTTTGTAAGAGCTTTGTTACGAGAAAAATTTCTTGAAGCAGATATTGGTGTGACGGGCTGTAACTTTGCTGTGGCTGACACAGGATCGATTTGTCTTGTGACGAATGAAGGGAATGCGGATCTTGTCACGTCTATTCCAAAGACACATATCGCAGTCATGGGGATGGAGCGGCTTGTACCAACGATGGAGGAGCTCGATGTCCTTGTCGGTCTATTGTGCAGAAGCGCAGTCGGTCAAAAGTTAACAAGCTATATCTCTGTCGTGGGGCCAAAAGGAGAAGAAGAAGTTGATGGGCCAGAAGAGTTCCATTTGGTCATTGTGGATAACGGACGGTCAAACATATTAGGGACAGAATTTCAGCCAGTTTTGCAATGTATTCGGTGTGCAGCCTGTATCAATGTGTGCCCCGTTTATCGGCATGTTGGTGGTCATTCGTACGGATCAATTTACCCGGGTCCGATTGGTGCTGTTCTTTCGCCGCTACTTGGAGGATATGACGACTACCAAGAGCTTCCTTTCGCCTCAAGTTTGTGCGCAGCCTGTACAGATGCTTGTCCAGTGAAAATTCCACTTCACGAATTATTAATCAAACATCGACAAGTCATCGTTGAAAAAGAGGGGAGAGCGCCTAAAGCGGAAATGATGGCAATGAAAATGTTCGGAATGGGCGCATCCACTCCTAGAATGTATCGATTTGGAACAAAAGCAGCCCCTGTGCTCTTGAAACGTATGGCTTCAAACGGACAGATTTCAAAAGGTGCGGGTCCTTTAAAGAATTGGACAGAAATTCGTGACCTCCCAGCGCCAAGCAAAGAAAGGTTTCGGGATTGGTTTAAAAAGAAACAAAAGGAGGAGCGGCAATGAAAGGAACCATTTCTCATCGAGATCCATTTTTAGCACATATCCAGCAACAATTAGGCAAAAGCTCCTCCAAGCCTGCATCTATTCGGCGTCCGGTTTGGAAGCATCGAGTCAATTGGGAAACAAATGAAGGTCTGTCGAAAGAAGAATTGGTAGAGCAATTGAAGGTGCAATGTCAGCAAATTCATACGAGAGTGGTAGAAACAACGCCAAAAGAAGCACCCTCAACGTTACGACTATTGATGAAAGAGTATGGAGAAGGTCCTGTGATGACTTCGAGCGATAGACGTTTTGCACAATATGAATGTCATCCTATGTTTCAAGCCTTGCGGAAAGAAGGAATCTCAGTCACTAGCTGGAATGCAGGTACATCAAGAGAAGAAAATATAAGGCAGGCAGAACAAGCGAAATATGCAGTGGTATTCAGTGATTACACACTTGCAGAATCCGGAACGGTTGTTCTTTCCTCCCATCAAGGTCAAGGGAGAGCACTTCATTTTTTACCGATGATGTATATCGTATGTATTGAAAAAAGCACAATTGTCCCGCGGATGATTCATGCTGTTTCAGCTCTTCATCGCCTAGTAGAAGAAGGAGAGCAGACGAAAGGCGCCATTCATTTTATATCAGGTCCAAGTAATTCTGCCGATATTGAAATGAATTTAGTCGTTGGTGTTCATGGTCCGGTGCGGGCTGTGTATGTATTAATAGATGATGAATGAGGGCTTTCGTGAAGAAAGCTTCAGCGTGTAGACAAACCCTCGCATTCGGTGTCAGTCCTGTGCTTCGGTGCTCACGAATGTTAAATTCGCTCCGCGCCGATGCTCGTCCTTCCTAGGGCTGCAAAGGTTTTCTATCACGCTGAAAAGAAGACAAAGGGCTAAAATAAAGTTCATTTTAGCCCTTTGTCAACAATCTGGGGCTTTCGTGAAGAAAGCTTTTTTTATGTAAACATTCTTAAAATTCATCTTGCCTCTAGGCGAATAGTCATAGTAAGATGACGTCATACAAGATGAGAAGCTCATCTACTGCTGATGTAAAGGAAGCTGCTAATGGAAATGAAGACAAATGCTCCAAAGAAGTCGATTGCGGTGCCGCTTGTGATCTCAATCATTGCGATTTCGTTTTCGGCCATTATTGTGAAGTGGTCAAGTGCGCCTGCTGCTATTTTAAGTATGTATCGAATGATATTTGCGGCGGTTTTGATGCTTCCGTTTATTCTGCCGCGTCAAAAAGAGTTTGTCTCGTTAAAGCGGAGAGACTGGTTTTTCTTATGTATGTCAGGTTTCTTTTTAGGGCTCCATTTTGTTTTGTGGTTCGGCTCATTGAAGCTCACCACAGTGGCGAGTTCTACAATCATCATTGCACTTCAGCCGATGGTGTCATTATTAGGCGGATTTCTCATTTTTCGTGAACGAACAACGAAGTCAGCCATTTTCACAATGTGTGCGGCGATTGTTGGTGCGCTCATGATTGGATGGGGGGATGTCGGACATAGTCAAGACGCCATTATAGGAGACATTTTATCCTTTTTCAGTGTAATCGCTGTTGTTTGTTATTTATTAATCGGTCAACAAGCTGTGAGAAAGATATCTCATTGGATTTATAGTTTTTGTGTATTTGGTTTTGCCGGCCTTTTTTTAATTTTATTTAACCTTATACAGCAAACGCCTTTTGTAGGCTATTCGGGTAAAGAATGGGGGATTTTCTTACTGCTCGCCATTATCCCTACCATGTCCCATGTCATTAACAACTGGCTGTTAACCTATGTAAATGCGACAACTATTTCAATGAGTATTCTAGGCGAACCTGTTGGGGCAACGATACTCGCTGTTTTACTGCTTGGAGAGAAAGTCACGCTGCTGCAAATGTTCGGTGGTCTTCTTGTCCTTTTAGGTGTCTTTTTCTTTTTGATGCAGCAACGCCAAGGGATCGTGATGAAAACAAAAAAATCCGGTTAACTCCCGGATTTTTTTACTCTTTTAAATGATTTTTTTCAATTACTTTGTTTAATCTAGCCTCGACTTTCTTCAATTCCACTTGTTTTCTTCTTATCATTCGAATCGCGATGACAACGATGGTCACGATCAATGCAATGAATAGAAGAGAAAATACTTGAAATACGATATCCCCAATGTTGAATGCAGTATTCGCTTCTTTAGGCATGTGTAACCCTCCTTATATCTATATATTACCATAATAAATAAAAGATTGAGATTTATCCATAATTTATCTATAATAGGTAAAATATCACTCATTAAAGGAGAACCATTATGAGAACTTTAGTCCTTTTACGAGGTCTCCCAGGTGCAGGTAAATCAACTTGGATCAAAGAACAAGGCTTAGAACCATATACATTATCAGCGGATCAGATCCGTCTGTTAACCCAGCCTCCGCAGTTATCAGTCAATGGGAAACCGGAAATTTCAAGCAAACATGATCATAAAGTCTGGTCTTTATTATTTGAACTCCTCACAGCCCGGATGGAACGAGGAGACTTTACTGTCATTGATGCAACACATGTCACAAGTAAGTCCATTTCGCAGTATAAGTCATTAGCTACTTCATATCGCTACAGAGTGTATGTCGTCGATTTTACGCAAGTGCCTCTTGAAACAGCCCTGCTGCAAAATCGCAGTCGAGAGCCGCACAAAGTAGTGAAGGAATCTGTGTTATATCAAATGAATGAACGGTTAAAGACAGAGAAGGTGCCTTCATGGGTAACCGTTTTGACGCCTGAGGAATATCCAGCCATTATGACGTATCAGCCCAGGTCTTTTGATCAGTATGAGGCCATTCACGTCTTCGGTGATATTCACGGCTGTTACACAGCTCTAAATAATTATTTGCAAGGAGACTTGAAAGAAAACGAGCTTTATATCTTTGCAGGTGATTTGCTTGATAGAGGAATAGAAAACAAGGAAGTTTTAGAATGGATGCTGGCACATAGAGAATGCCGCAATGTGATCGTCATTGAAGGAAATCATGATCAGTATCTTTACAAATATGCACATGAAGAAAAAGTGAGAAGTAATATGTTTAACCGTCATACTGCGCCTGAAATTGCGGAAGCAGGTTTTGACCTAAAAGAATTAAGGAAGTTTGTCAGAACATTTCATCAGCTCACCTATTTTACGTATCATGGTCAGACATTTCTTGTCACCCATGGTGGGCTTGCTCATTTGCCAGAAGAGCTTCTGCATGTCTCAACGCAGCAGCTTATTCACGGAGTAGGTGAATATTCAGATGACATTGACCACTTATTTGTGCAAAACACTTCTGGATTAGATATCATTCAAATTCATGGTCATCGCAATTTATATAGACTGCCTATCCAAGCGGCGGAAAGATCTTATAATCTCGAAGGTCAGGTTGAATTTGGTGGACAGCTGCGTGTGTTAAAAATTACAGCAGGCGGGATTGAGACACATGAAATTGACAATCCTGTCTACAGAGCTTCTGAAAACAAACAACCGGTCTTTGTTCAGCCCAATGTGACGCTGGATGATTTCTTAGCCCATTTAGATCAGCATGAATATGTACAGGAATTAAAGCTGCCACACGATATTTCATCTTTTAATTTCACCAAAAAAGCATTTAGTGAAAGACAATGGGATGAAATAAATGTCAAAGCAAGAGGGTTGTTTATCAATATGACTTCAAAGCAGATTGTGTCTAGAAGTTATAATAAGTTCTTTAATATTGATGAACGTCCTGAAACAAGAATGCACCATTTAGTGAATCATCTTCAATTTCCTGTGACGGTCTATGATAAAGCAAATGGATACTTAGGCACGGTTGGGTTTAACGACATAAAAGATGAACTGGTGTTTACGTCCAAATCGTATACGTCACATGTGAAGCAAAATCAGCATGCTGCTTGGGTCGAAGAGCTATTTTATGCGACCTTTGACGATGTGCAGGTCGATTACATCAAATCATACGTACGCGACAACCAGGTATCCCTTGTATTTGAAGTCATTTTGCCAGAGAAAGACCCGCATATTATCACATATGATCATGATCAACTCATTTTACTTGATATCGTGAAACGTCAGCTGAGCTATGAAAAAGAACCATTTGCTGAAGTGAAAAGGCTCAGTGAACAGCTTGGCATGCGGTGCAAACAGCAAGTGGCAGTGTTTCATGATTGGACCTCTTTCTATAAATGGTATCAATCTGTATCACATGATGACACAATCAAAGAAGAAGGTTATGTCATTGAGGATAACAGCGGCTTTATGACCAAGTTAAAGCTTCCTTATTATCAATTTTGGAAGCAAATGCGATCCATTAAACAGCGTGTTGCAGATAAGCGCTCCACCCAAAAATATATGCAGGCTTTGCAAACAGCAGAGCAAGCAAGATTTTATACATGGCTGCTCGAGCAAGATCCAGTAAACGTGAGAAACTGCTCAATCATTGAGCTGCGTTCACAATTTGAGCAAACGGAAGCGGGCCATTTGAATAATGACGGAATAAATGCATAGTCTAACAAAGAGTCTTTTCTAAAGAAAAGGCTTTTTTTCATGAAATCGAAAGGTGGAAGCTGAAATGCCAGATCACATTGAAGTCATTCTTCGAACCATATTTGCTTTTGCTATTTTATTCGGCGGTGCTCGTCTTCTTGGAAAGCAAACCATTGCGCAAATGAATATTTTTGATTTCATTGCAGCGATCAGTCTAGGTTCAATTGCAGCGAACCTGGCGTTTAATACTACGCTTCCGCTTCATCACACAACCATTTCTTTTGTGACTCTTGTGATCATTATTTTTGTCATTTCTTTGCTTGCTTTAAGAAGCCGGAAGATGAGAGGATTTATGGCCGGTAAACCAACGCTTGTCATTCAAAATGGCAAAATCCTTGAAGAGAATATGAAAGGAATGAGGTATACACTTGATTATTTAAATCAACAGCTCAGAGAAAAGAATGTGTTTGACATTAGTGAAGTTGAATTTGCAATGATTGAAACAGATGGGCATATGTCGGTGAAAAAATACCCTTCATTTGATTATGTCACGCGAAAAGATCTTAACCTGTGGATGCAGGCAGAGCGTTACATGCCCATTGAAGTCATTATGGACGGAAAGCTCATTTTGAAAAACCTCCATGAAAACCAATTAACGGAGCAGTGGATCTATGAAGAACTTCAAAAAAGGCAACTGTCTTTAAAAGACATTGTCTATGCGGTTCGTTCAAGTAATGGCAGTTTATATATTGATACATATGACGATCACATCGATTCTCCAATTGACCAAGAATGAACATATAGTACAGACGACACCCGCGCGTCACAAAAATGCCAATGTTTATAAGTCGTTTGGATGTCATCTATCTAGGTATCATTTCTCAATTATTATTATTTTCAGAAAATGTGATGACGGATAAAAATAAGTATGTTTAAGTATAAATAGAAGAATTTAAAATATTAATATAATATACATCAAGCGGAATGAACATTCATTCCTAATGAAACGAAAGGAGAGGATGAAATGCCCGCAGCAACTACTGATAAACAGGAGCAGATTATGAAGGCTTCTCTGGACTTATTTATTGAACGGGGCTTTGACGGTACAACGATGCCGATGATTTCGAAAAGAGCCAACGTTGGAGCAGGAACTATTTATCGTTATTTTGATAGTAAAGAAGCTCTTGTGAACATTTTATACCAGCGAAGCCTGACTGCATTTATCGACAAGGTGAATACAAACAGTCCAGACCCTAAAGCAAGCATCAGGGCTTATTTCAAACATGTCTTTTATTGCTTAGTGCTCTTTACAAAAGAGAATCCAAGTGGTTTGTACTTCTTAGAAATTGACAAACGCTCACACTATTTAGATGAGACAAGTAAAGAGAAGATGCAGCAGCTATTAAATGAGCTATTTCATATTTTTGAAGAAGGCAAAAAGGATGGAATTCATCCAAATCTTTCAGGGAGAACAATTTTATCCATTGTATTTGGAGCGTTCGTTCAGCTTCATAAACAGATTCTAGCAGAGGAAATTGAGCCAACGATTGAATTTTTAGAAGATATTGAGCAATGCTTATGGCGTGCCATTAGCGTTGCATCATAAAGAAATAAAGGGAGTGGGCACATGCAACAAACATCAATCATTCCAAAACCGAAAACATATGGACCTTTTAAAAATATCCCTCATATCAAAAAGGGAGAGCTTTCTCAAAGCTTTTGGCGGCTGGCAGATGAATTGGGGCCGATCTTTCAGTTTGAATTTTCAAAAGCAACAAGTATTTTTGTTTCCAGCCATGAACTTGCCAAAGAAGTATTTGATGAGAGGCGTTTTGATAAATTCATTGGAAGCAGTCTCAATAAAGTGAGAACTTTTTCAGGGGATGGGTTATTCACAAGTTGGACAGAAGAGCCGAACTGGAGAAAGGCTCATCACATCTTGATGCCGGCGTTTAGCCAGCAGGCCATGAAGGGGTATCATGAGATGATGCTCGATATTGCCACACAGCTTGTACAAAAATGGCAAAGAACGGGCCGTGATGAAGAAATTGAAGTAGCAGAGGATATGACAAAGCTCACTTTAGATACGATCGGGCTATGTGGTTTTGATTTTCGATTTAACAGCTTTTATAAAGAAAATCAGCATCCATTTATTGAAAGCATGCTGAATGGTTTAAATGAAGCGATGGATCAAGCAAGCAGATTGTCGGTCGCAGATAAATTAATGATCAAAAGAAGAAAAGAATTTGAACAAGATGTTGATTTTATGAAGCAATTAGTAGATGACATTATTCAAGAACGGAAAAAACAAGATAAAACGGGCAATGATTTACTTTCTCTCATGCTACATGCAAAGGATCCTGAAACAGGTGAACGCCTGTCAGATGAAAATATCCGTTATCAAATCATTACCTTCTTAATAGCGGGTCATGAAACAACAAGCGGATTGTTGTCATTTGCGATTTATTTTTTACTAAAAAATCCTGACAAATTAAAAAAAGCCGTACAAGAAGCAGACGACGTGCTACAAGGCGGCCTGCCGACATTTAAGCAGGTTCAAAAACTAAGTTATACGCGTATGGTCTTAAATGAAGCACTTCGCCTCTGGCCGACGGCGCCTACGTTCTCTCTTTATGCGAAAGAGGATACAGTCATTGGAGAAAAATATCCGATCAAAAAAAACCAAAGTGTCAATGTGCTGCTTCCTAAATTACATCGGGATCAAGCGGTTTGGGGGGAGGATGCAGAAGAATTCAAGCCTGAACGTTTTATGCATCCTGAAAAGATTCCACAGCATGCCTATAAACCATTCGGAAATGGCCAGCGTGCATGTATTGGGATGCAATTTGCCCTTCATGAAGCCACGATGGTTCTGGCGATGGTTCTGCACAACCTTGAATTGATTGACCATACGTCGTATGAACTGGATTTAAAAGAATCCCTGACAATTAAACCGAACGATTTTAAAATCAAAGTACGGCCAAGAAAGCAGCAATTCTTTATGGCGCCTCCGAAAGAAGAACCAAAAAAAAGCACGGCATCTGCTGAAGCAAAAATAGCGAGTCATGGAACACCGCTATTGGTCTTGTACGGATCAAATCTGGGTACAGCAAAGCAGATGGCAAACGAATTTGCTGAAGACGGGAAAGCAAAAGGGTTTGACGTGACAACGGCACCGCTTGATGATTATACTCGAAAGTTACCAGAGTCAGGCGCAGTTTTAATTGTAACGGCTTCATACAATGGTCATCCGCCTGACCATGCGAAACAGTTTGTGGATTGGGTGACGCAGGATGAGGAGCAGGATCTATCAAACGTGACATTTGCAGTCTTTGGGTGCGGGGATCGAAATTGGGCGAGCACGTATCAGCGTATTCCTCGTCTGATTGATGAAGCACTTGAAAGAAAAGGGGCAAAGCGTGTAACGGATATTGGTGAAGGCGATGCGGGCGGTGATATGGATGAAGATAAAGAAACATTCCAGAAAACAGTCTTCGATGAGCTTGCAAAAGAATTCAATTTAACCTTGCAGGAGAAACGCCAAGAAAAGCCAAACCTATCCATTGCATATACGAATGAGCTAGTGGAACGTCCTGTAGCTAAAACATACGGTGCCTTTTCAGCTGTTGTATTGAAAAATCAAGAATTACAATCTGAAAAAAGTACCCGCCAAACAAGGCATATCGAACTTCAATTACCCGAAGGCAAGCATTATAAAGAAGGAGATCATATCGGAATCGTGCCAAAAAATAGTGCAACACTCGTTCAGCGAGTGACCGATCGTTTTAAGCTGGATCCACAGCAGCACATGATACTTTCTTCGGAAAAAGAAGCAAGTCATTTACCATTAAATCAGCCAATTCAAGTCGAAGAATTGCTGGCGTCACATGTAGAGCTGCAAGAGCCTGTGACACGTACTCAGCTAAGAGATCTTGCAAAATATACGGTATGCCCACCTCATCGTATTGAACTTGAACAAATGGCGGGAGAAACTTATCAAGAAGCTGTATTAAAGAAGCGTGTGACCATGCTGGATTTACTAGAGCAATACGAAGCGTGTGAACTGCCATTTGATCATTTCTTAGCCCTTTTACCAGGATTGAAGCCTCGTTATTACTCGATCTCCAGTTCGCCAAAGGTAGATGAAAAGAGGCTTAGTATCACAGTAGCTGTTGTGAAAGGAAAATCATGGAGCGGACGCGGTGAATACGCAGGCGTCGCATCAAACTATTTATGCGGACTGCAAGAAGGAGATGAAGTGGCCTGCTTCCTTCATGAAGCTCAAGCAGGATTCGAATTGCCGCCTTCTCCTCAAATACCAATGATCATGATTGGACCAGGAACAGGTATCGCCCCGTTTAGAGGGTTCATTCAGGCAAGGGAAGCATGGCAAAATGAAGCGAAGCCGTTAGGTGAAGCCCATCTTTATTTTGGCTGCCGCCACCCGCATGAAGATGATCTGTATTATGACGAAATGCAGCTTGCAGAACAAAAAGGAGTCGTCACCATCCACCGTGCTTACTCTCGCTACGAGGAGCAAAAAGTGTATGTCCAGCACTTCATTAAAAATGATGGAGCCAAGCTCATTGAATTGCTCGACAAAGGCGCCTACCTTTATATTTGCGGGGATGGAAAGGTCATGGCACCAGATGTCGAGGCAACACTTATTGAACTGTATCAGACTGAGAAACAGTGTGCGAAAGAAACAGCTGAACAATGGTTGACATCTCTAGCCAATGACAACAGATATGTAAAAGATGTATGGAGCTGATCATGTTGCAACCGCCACTTTGGCGGTTTTCAGCATGTAGACAAACCCTCGCATTCTTTGTCAGTCCTGCGTGCTGGTGCTCACGAATGTGAAATTCGCTCCGCTCCAGTACTCGTCCTTCCTAGGGCTGCAAAGGTTTTCTATCACACTGAAAAGAAGACAAAGGGCTAAAATAAATCACATTTTAGCCCTTTGTCAACAATCTTGAAACCGCAAATTGGCGGTTTTTTCTGTTTTCAAAGAGAGATCGCTAGAATAAATATTTGGAAGATACAAAACACCCAATTCACAAATGAAATATTTTGTAAAAAATAAGAATATTCTCTCATTTACTCCAATATGAAACAATCGTATCATTTTTGATATAGGACATAAAGGAGGAATATGATGAAAAAGGTGAAAAAATTAATCCCTTCTCTACTCGTTTTTGGTGCTTTAAGTGTGCCTAGTTTTGCCCATGCAGCATCTGATTCAGTACTTACGTCTGACTATGACATGGTGACTTCTGACGGAAAGGTGATTTCTTCAGCTGACTTCCACAACGATATGAAAACCCCCTCATCCTTTGACAAAGTGGATGATCTCTCTTCTACTATTGGCGAAAAAGTAAAACCACTCACAAAATATTTAAAAGACTTTCAAACAAAAGTAGTCATTGGAGACGATGGTAGAACAAAAGTGACGAATACAAGAGTAGCCCCCTATAATTCTATTGCTTATATTACATTTGGCGGATCTAGCTGCACCGGAACACTCATTGCTCCAAACAAAATATTGACAAACGGACACTGCGTCTACAATACAGCCACAAGAAGCTATAGTGCAAAAGGGTCTGTCTACCCAGGCATGAATGACAGCACGGCCGTGAACGGCTCAGCAAACATGACCGAATTCTATGTACCAAGCGGATATATCAACACGGGGGCGAGTCAATATGATTTTGCCGTCATTAAAACAGATACGAACATTGGAAATACGGTCGGCTACCGCTCTATTCGTCAAGTGACAAATCTAACAGGTACAACGATTAAAATTTCTGGATATCCAGGTGATAAAATGAGATCGACTGGCAAAGTGTCACAATGGGAAATGTCAGGTCCAGTCACGAGAGAAGATACGAATCTCGCATACTATACGATCGATACATTTAGCGGAAACTCTGGCTCTGCGATGCTAGATCAGAACCAACAAATCGTCGGGGTCCATAATGCGGGTTATTCAAACGGAACGATCAACGGTGGACCAAAAGCGACTGCTGCTTTTGTTGAATTTATCAACTATGCGAAGGCGCAATAAAAAATAGGGCATTCAGCTTGTTTCCTTTACAGGGGACAGGCTTTTTTTATCGTCAAATGCAGAAAAGTTTCTTTTTTTGTTCATCACTATTTCATATTTAAAAGCTATGCTGAATGAAATAAATGAAAAAGAAAGAAGAGATATGAGTGAAAAATAAAAAAATAGATATGATATTGTTGTTGATTTTACTGATCGCAGCTTTTCTCTACACCTATCAAATTTGGCAGAATGACAGTGCCAATCAATATTATTTAGCTGCAGTCAAAAGTATGTCCAAAAGCTTCCATCACTTTTTTTATGCCTCGTTTGATGCAACTGGATTCGTATCAATTGATAAACCACCCGTCGTTTTATGGATTCAAACCATCAGTGCACTTATTTTTGGCTTTCATACATGGAGTGTGATATTGCCGCAGGCACTTGCTGGAGTGGGGTCTGTTCTTCTTCTTTATCTCATGATAAAACCGGCTTTCGGTCAAGGTGCTGCAAGGGTGTCAGCGGCCGTTATGGCTCTCACACCAATTGGCGCAGCTGTGAGCAGAACGAACAATATCGACAGTATGCTCGTCTTCACATTACTTGCGGGTACGTATTTCTTGATGCGTGCTGTAAAAAGAGGGAAGTTGCGCTGGCTTCTTATTGCCTTCGCTTTGGTAGCGGTAGGATTTAATATGAAGATGCTGCAAGCGTTTATGGTCGTTCCAGCATTTATTTTCTACTATTTCATTGCTGCTCGCGTACCGTTAAAAAAGAAAATTTTCTCTCTCTTATGCTCTATGGTCGTATTAGTCTGCTTATCTCTATCGTGGGCAGTTGCTGTAGATATGACAGCTGAAAGTGAGCGCCCTTATGTGGGAAGCAGCCAAACAAATTCAGTGTTAGAACTTGCCTTTGGTTATAACGGCACGGAACGGCTGCTTGGTCAGACGACAGGGAAATCCTTTGGAGACATGAACCAGCAAGCAGGTATGGTGATGCCAGATCATTCTGGATTAGGCGATTCGTCAGAGGATCAGTCAAACAGAAATCAGCCGCCTCCATCCCAAAATCAAATGATGCCACCTCAACATGGTCCAGATGGTGGTTCTCCGCCTGGAAGTGCTGTAGGTCAACAAAGTATGAATATGTATGGCACGGGGAATCCCGGTATATTTCGTTTATTTCAATCTGCATTGTCAGGTCAAATCAGCTGGATGCTGCCGTTTGCTTTGTTTGGGCTTTTAGGGATGATCATCAGTTGGTGGAAGGAGAGAAAAGCTCAATTAAATGAATGGAAACAAACGATGTTTTGGACAGCATGGCTGATTCCTGCTGCCGGATTCTTTAGTATTGCGGGTTTCTTTCACCATTACTATCTCATTATGCTTGCCCCGCCTATTGCAGCACTATGCGGCATAGGAGCTAAGAAGATGGGAGAGTTATTTAAGGCAAACAAAGGAGTATCTGCGTATTTGCTTCCAGCAGCAATCGCTGTTACAGCCATCTTCCAAGGGTATATTTTGAGTAACTATACGACTCAAATCAGTAGTATTTGGATGTATGCCATTGCGATTGCGGGAACAAGTATCGCTATCCTATTGCTGATGTACAGAGAAAAACGATTGATCATGAAACGACTGCTCATCACTGCTTTGACAACGCTGTTACTGTTTCCAGGTTTTTGGTCCGCCACCCCAATCATATATGGTGGAAATGCTGTTCTTCCAGAAGCAGGTGTACAGCTGGCTAGTTCACGAGGAGGGAACATGTTTACATCTAGTGTCGATCAAGGCTTACTCACTTATTTAAAGGCTCATCAAACAGGTGAAACGTATTTATTTGCAACGCTTACGACTGTTACCGCAGCGCCATATATCATTGATGAAGATGAGAATGTCATGGCATTAGGTGGTTTTAATGGGACAGATCCTATTTTGACTGTCAACAAATTAAAAGCACTTATTCAACAAGGAAAGGTGAAATACTTTTTATTACCAGACAATCAGTCATCAGCTAACAGCAAATTGGTTAGCTGGATTAAATCACATGGTACAGTCATCTCATCAGAAGAATATAAACAATCCTCATCAGCTGAAGAAGGGATGCCGTCGGAGATGTCTTCACAAAATGAAACATTATATAGAGTAGATGAAATATCTTAAGTAGAACAAGGCGAATGATGAAGAAATCATTCGTTTTTTCTTATGGATCAGTATCTAGGAAGATTCAGCTCATGTTTTTCACATGTCATCACTCAGCCACTCATACATTAAAAATGACTCATTCCCTTCAAGTCAACATCATTTCATCAAAAGTATGAGGAGGTCACGAGCTTTTGAAGATGAGAAAAGGCTGGATCGCTGCTGTCGTTCTTTGTTTTGTCATTTGGATGGGTGCGTTATTAGGTGGTTTTGGAGAGGATCGTTCCGCAAAAGGGGCAGATCGTTATGATCATGTGATTCAATTTCCTAAGGAACGGTATCCTGAAACAGGCAGTCATATTCAAGAAGCTATTCGAAAAGGACACTCAGACGTGTGTACCATTGACCGAAATGGGGCAGATGCCCGCAGGCAAGAATCATTAAAAGGAATTCCCACAAAACCTGGTTTTGACCGGGATGAATGGCCGATGGCGGTGTGTCTTGAAGGAGGAAAGGGGGCGAGCGTTCAATATGTCAGTCCATCAGATAATAGAGGCGCTGGTTCATGGGTCGGGCATCAAATCAGTGGGTATCCTGACGGGAAACGAATTTTATTTATTGTCAAATAAACATAGACAAGAGGCTCCTTGAGAGGGGATCTTTTTGTTCAACAGGAGCGTATTCGAGCTAGCAGGTACAAAAGATTCAGTGGTACAATCAATCCATCAGGTACAAAGACTGACAAGTAGAAAATGTGAAGGGACATATGCTTATGGAAAAGAACCGTGCATTATACGATTTTTTCATGCAACATGCAGAGAAACTGACTGAAACATGGTATGAATCAATTGAGGATGATGATCCAGAATCCATTTATCGTTCAACAGATTCCAGCATCATAGCAGAGCTAAAACGGCAAAATCAAGATTATTATCAGCATTTTATACGCGCACTTATTGAAGACAAGACGTATTTACATACGAAATTTAAAAAATGGTCTGAAGACTTAGCAAGTGATCCGAAGCACTTGAACACGCCATTAGATTACGTCGTGAGAGAATATATGTCCAATCAAAGAGTAGTTCTTCATTACTTAAAAGAGTTTATAAAACAGCATCAAGGTGATATTGACATTGACCGAATATTTTATTGGTATGATTTGATATCTGAGGCATTTAACATTTCAATTCATGTCTTTATTCAGCAATATGTGAAAAATACCACCAAAAAACTCGTTGCACAAAGAGACATGATTTATGAGTTGAGTTCCCCAGTCATTGTGTTAAAAAGTCATGTTGCCTTATTGCCTTTAGTTGGAGATATTGACACTGCGCGAGCAAAGATTATCTTAGAAAATACATTAAAACAGTGTTCGCAAAAAGGTGTTCAACATTTATGTATTGATTTATCGGGTGTCGTCATCATTGATACGATGGTAGCACATCAAATCTTTGATCTTGTCACGTCACTTCGGTTAATCGGGGTTGATACGACCATTTCAGGTATTAGACCAGAAATTGCTCAAACGGCTGTACAGCTTGGACTTCCTTTTAATGAATTTCAAACGGCTTCATCACTTGCTCACGCTTTAGATCGTATGACTGAATTTTCACCAATATAAAAAACCAGGCCGTTTACTAGGCCTGGTTTTTTATTTAGATCACAGCGTCAATTTTTGTTACTTTCCAATCCTTTTGTACTTTCTCGAAAGTGACAGTACGTTTTACTTTGCGTCCATCAAGTGTTGGGACTGTGAATTCGTATGTGCGGATTGTATTTTTCTTAGAGACGAGTTTAGGTGTTGCCTTATCCCAATTAAGCATATTGTCTCCGTCACCAACTGGCACAGCCATTTTTCCTTTATGAACGATGAACTGATAGTCTTTTAAACCGTGAGTAATGGCATCTTTTGTGAAAACTTGAGATAGATAGCTGTTTAGTTTT
This sequence comes from Bacillus sp. FSL M7-0307, assembly GCF_038627835.1. NCBI lineage: Bacteria > Bacillati > Bacillota > Bacilli > Caryophanales > Bacillaceae > Bacillus > Bacillus sp. FSL M7-0307. The sequence goes on from NZ_CP152023.1 coordinate 1,753,185, forward strand.
TTCTTTGTATCAAATGTGTTAGACAGGTAGTTGTAAGTCATGTCTTTATAAGTAAATGATTTTAATTTGTAATCTGAATGCTCTTTAATGTTGTAGCCTGACATAGCACTCCAAAAGTGTTCTCTTGCATCAAGGGCAATATGTAACGCTTCTTTATTTGTCAAAGCGGCTGATTTTTTGGAAGCGGCCAGTGTTGTTGTTTGTAATGAGATCATAAGCATAATAGCGGTTAATAAAACAAATAATTTTTTCAAGGCGATTGCCTCCTTTTCTCAATGAAAACTTCTTATGTTACAAATGTTACAATAGTTACAGAGATATTACAAGTATTAAATCTAAATGTTTTTTATTTCTTTTCTTTCTATCTATATAACGTTTGAGGGAGACAAAAAGTTTTCATTTTTTTATTTTTTTCTTCCTCATTAGTATTTAACCGTTCTAAAGAAGAATAAAACGTCTTTTGGAAAGATTTCTATTTGTCTCCTCAACACTCTTTTTTTATGTATGACATATACTGTCGTGATGAATGTCTAAGAAAGTGGTGTTTAGTATGTATAATCCATATGAAGGTACGTGGAATGGGTACTTGTACGATCGGCAGGTCCAAAGCATGCCGGCGTTTCCTATTTCTCAAGTTGGAGGATTTCCCGGCTTGCCATTCGGAGGGACTGGGCAAGGGCAAGGTGCAGGAGGACAATCGGTCCCGCCAGCCCCGCCGCAGCATATCATCTCGCAATATCAACAAGCAGTCTCTCAGCCTCAAAGCATGCAGCCGCTCATTGCAGGGCAGAGTGTAGGCGGAAGCCAGCAAACGGTTCAATTTGCAGCTGGATGTAATAGAAGGTGGACCATTGTGTTCCTTAGAAACGGTCAAGTATTTCTCATGTATGTTCTTTCGTCGCAGCCTTTTGGCCGTACAACAGGTTTCATATGGCCGAACTTTACATTCGGCTCGTTCCCAAGCTCCAGTATTCTTGCATATTCTTGTTCATAAAAGAAAAAGCCGGCTCTCATCAGCAGTTGATGAAATACCGGCTTTTTTTAATGAATATTTCTAAATACGCCAATCACTTTACCTAGTATACTCACATTCTGTAAAATAATTGGTTCCATTGATGGATTCTCGGGCTGTAATCTAAAGTGTGTATCTTCCTTATAAAAACGTTTCACTGTTGCTTCATCTTCTTCTGTCATAGCCACCACGATATCTCCATTGTTGGCAGTGCTTTGCTGACGCACAATGACGTAGTCTTTGTCCAAAATACCTGCATCGATCATACTTTCTCCCATAATTTCAAGCATAAATACTTGTTCATCTGGCGCTGCAAAAGTTTCTGGAAGTGGGAAATATTCTTCTACATTCTCAACAGCCGTGATAGGCAAGCCTGCTGTGACTTTTCCGATGACTGGAACATTCATTACAGCGCTCTTTGGAATATTCATTTCCTCTTCATCTAGTACTTCGATCGCTCTAGGTTTCGTTGGGTCTCTTCTAATTAAACCTTTCGTTTCTAGTCTAGCTAAATGTCCATGGACAGTTGAACTTGATGCTAGACCGACAGCTTCGCCAATTTCACGAACGGATGGGGGATAACCCTTGCTTTTTACTTCTTCTTTTATGAATTTCAGGATATCGAGTTGTCTTTTTGATAGCTTCGTCATCTTTTGCACCTCAAAACGTCAATTTTAAAGAAATTATAGCATGTTTTTCCTAACAGTACAAACATAGGTTCGAAAAAAACGTTTGACAGAAACGTTTGTTCGTATTTATAATGAGTGACAGAAAGAACGAACACACATTCTATTAGGAGAGATGACATTATGAGGTTAAAGGAATCTATTATTTTTATTGGGCTATTCTCATTCATCGTTGGCATATTTCTCTCACTTATTGCAGTCACTAGCCATAATGATCCAAATCAATATGTTAAAATAGAGGTTCAATCAGGTGATACTCTTTGGGGATTAGCTGACCAAGTAAACGACAGTAAATCAATCGATAAAAATGCTTTTATTGACTGGGTAACTGAACACAATGATCTCGCTTCAACTGACATTCAGCCTGGAGATATCCTTGTCATTCCAGTTAAAAAAGAGCATCCAGTCGTATATCAACTTGCAACAGTACAGTAGAAAGGTCGATTGAAGACATGAATGCAATCATTTATGCGAGAGTAAGTACTGCCAAAGAAGAGCAAGAAACCTCGCTTACAAGACAAGAAGAAGAACTGCTTGCTTTAGCCGCAACGCACAAGATGAATGTAGTCAAAGTGATTAAAGAAAAAGCGAGTGGATACGATCTTGATCGTGACGGTGTTTTTGACATGCTGGCTGCGCTGAAAGAGGAAGAAATCGATGCTGTTCTCATTCAAGATGAGACACGCCTTGGAAGAGGGCAGGCGAAAATCGCTCTTCTCCATTGTCTGTTTAAAGAAAAAGTCAAGGTGTACAGCGTATTTCATAGAGGAGAGCTTGAGCTTTCAGAAGCAGACGAGATGGTCATTGAAATTGTAGGCGTTGTAGAAGAGTATCAGCGGAAAATTCATAATTTGAAAATTAAGCGTGGGATGAAAAAAGCTGTTGAGCGAGGGTATCAACCCGAACTGAATTTAAAACACCAAGAACAGGCGCCTGGCCGCGAACGTATTGAAGTACCAATTTCTGAAATTGTTCGATTAAGAAAAAACAACATGACATTCGCTGAAATTGCAGTGACATTGCAGGCACTTGGTTTTGACATTTCAAAAGCAACCGTCCATAGAAGGTACCAAGAATATGAAAAAGGGCTTGCGACTTAAAGCGTGATTTGTTGTAAAAATGACTGATATTTAGTAGTATGTAGAGAAAATGTTTTAAAGGAGTTTGTCATGATTTCTAAAGAACAGCTTGCAAGAATCAATGAGCTTTCAAAAAAGTCGAAAGAGGCCGGTTTGTCGGACGCTGAGAAAACAGAACAGAAGCAATTAAGAGAGGAATATTTAAAGGCTTTTCGTTCTTCTATGAAAAATACACTCAAAACCGTGAAAATCGTCGATCCAGAAGGAAACGATGTCACACCAGAAAAATTAAAAAGAGAAAGAGACCAGAATCTTCATTAAAGGTCATCATTTCTTTATTTTTGAAAAGATGGGAGGAATATTCTCATCTTTTTTCATATTTGCATAAGTTTTTAGGTGATCGATAAACTAAATGTGACAAAATCCTTCTTTTTCGGCGTGAAATAGTTGTGAAAAAAGGACAGTAGATTTATGATAATGGTGTACACAAGATACGGAAGGGGATTTATATGGAAACGATTGAATTGAAATCTATTGCAACAATACGTACTCTCTCCATAGACGCAATTGAAAAAGCGAATTCCGGTCACCCTGGAATGCCGATGGGCGCTGCACCAATGGCATACGCTTTATGGACGAATCACTTAAACGTAAGTCCGCAAAATCCAAATTGGTTTAACAGAGACCGTTTTGTGTTATCTGCGGGACATGGCTCTATGCTTTTATATAGCATGCTTCATTTAAGCGGATACAATCTGAGCATCGAAGATTTAAAACAATTCCGCCAATGGGGAAGCAAAACACCTGGACATCCTGAGTTTGGACATACAGAGGGCGTAGATGCGACAACAGGTCCTTTAGGACAAGGGATTGCGATGGCTGTTGGAATGGCACTTGCAGAAAGACATCTTGCAGAAACGTATAACAAAGACAATTTTAATGTTGTGGATCACTATACATACAGCATTTGCGGAGATGGAGACTTAATGGAGGGCATTTCCTCTGAAGCTGCTTCACTTGCTGGTCATTTAGGCTTAGGCCGTTTAATTGTTCTTTATGATTCAAACGACATTTCTTTAGATGGCGACCTTGATCGTTCTTTCTCTGAAAATGTGAAGAATCGTTTTGAAGCGATGAATTGGGAGGTTCTTTATGTAAAAGACGGCAATAACATTGAAGAAGTGACGGCTGCCATTGAAAAAGCCAAACAAAGTACAGACAAACCTACACTTATTGAAGTGAAGACGACAATCGGTTTCGGATCTCCAAACCGTGCGGGAACGTCTGGGGTGCACGGTGCACCGCTTGGCAGTGAGGAAGCGAAGCTAACGAAGGAAGCTTATTCTTGGACGTTTGAAGAAGATTTCCATGTACCTTCTGAAGTGTACGATCATTTCAAAACAGCTGTTAAAGACGCTGGACAGAAAAAAGAATCAGCGTGGAATGAACTGTTTGAGCAATATGAAAAAGAATATCCAGAACTGGCAGCTCAGCTGAAGCTCGCGATTGAAGGAAAACTTCCTGAGAATTGGGATCAAGAAGTTCCTGTTTATGAAGCAGGTTCAAGCCTTGCCTCTCGTGCTTCTTCTGGAGAAGTATTAAATGGCATTGCAAAGCAAGTACCATTCTTTATTGGTGGGTCTGCTGACCTTGCTGGATCAAATAAAACAACCATCAAAGATACAAATGACTTTGGTAGAGAGAATTATGCTGGCAGAAACATTTGGTTTGGTGTGAGAGAATTCGCAATGGGTGCAGCATTAAACGGTATGGCACTTCACGGCGGACTTCGTGTATTCGGTGGAACATTCTTTGTTTTCTCAGACTACTTAAGACCTGCCATTCGTCTTGCTGCATTAATGGGACTTCCTGTCACTTATGTATTTACGCATGACAGCATTGCGGTTGGGGAAGATGGACCAACGCATGAGCCAGTTGAACAGCTCGCTTCATTACGTGCGATGCCTAACCTTTCTGTTATTCGTCCAGCTGATGGAAATGAAACAGCTGCAGCATGGAAAATTGCTGTATCTTCAACGAATAAACCGACAGCGCTTGTTCTTACTCGTCAAAACCTTCCAACGATTGATCAAGCACCAGAGAAGGCGTATGAAGGCGTAGAAAAAGGTGGATATGTCGTCGTTGAAGCAGCTGATGCACAGCCAGAAGCTCTTCTACTTGCTTCAGGATCTGAAGTAGGTTTAGCCATTGAAGCGCAAAAAGCACTTGAAAAAGAAGGCATTCGCGTTTCTGTCGTGAGCTTACCTGCATGGGATCGCTTTGATGAGCAGTCAGACGAATACAAAGAGTCCGTTCTTCCTAAAGCAGTGAGAGCACGTGTTGCAATCGAAATGGGTGCTTCACTTGGCTGGGAACGTTACACTGGCCTTGATGGCGATGTGATTGCGATTGATAAATTTGGCGCTTCTGCACCAGGCGAAACCATTATTGAAAAATACGGTTTCACTGTCAGCAACGTGGTGAGCCGCGTAAAAGCAAAGCTGAATAAATAATCAGTCTCCAAGCATCATGCTTTTTTGCAGTCGGTTTGCAGAGCTTTTCACTATGCTCTGCAAACTTTTTTCTTTTTTCTTGTTTTTTTGACAAAACTAGTTTCTTCTTGCTTCATATATAGACAATTCTTTCTTTCACATTTTTGTATAATACAAGCAATAAGCGAGATTGACGAAATGTGAAAGGAAGGGATAGACATGGAACGCCATTATTATATTTATTGGATTGAGGATGAGTTTGCTCATCATTATTTTGGTAGAGAATCTATTTTGTTTCATTTGTTTGAATCGTTACACTGGACGAACCGCAGTGATGACGAATTAGTCATGCTTGTTAAGCAAGTGGATTATGTAACGAAACGAATCCCTGCTTTTCATATGCACCAGCGTTTAATGAACAATTTAACCAACATTCACTATACACAAATAGGCTCAATATACAGTGCATCGCTGCCAGATGGAAAAGGCACAGCCGCATTCATTATAAAAGACCGTTACATTCAAATGTCTGCCACAGGCAGTTATGAGGCAGAAGCGGTGTTTTTTGAAGTACTCAGAAAAATTAGTCCTTGTTTCCTGGCTATGGACTTTGGATCAAAGAAGCACGGGTGGCTCAATCCGGTAAAAGTGAGGAATTTTGTTTAAAAAAATAAAATTGAACGTGAAATGTTGTATAATAGCCTTTTGTTTAGTACACTTTATACGAGACAACATGAAGGAGGAAGAATTATGGATTTATGGGTTGTCATCCTTGTAGGCGTTGTTGCATTGCTTGCAGGAGTTGCACTCGGATTCTTTATTGCTCGTAAGTATATGATGAGCTACTTGAAAAAGAATCCACCGATTAATGAACAAATGCTTCGAATGATGATGATGCAAATGGGCATGAAACCGTCCCAAAAGAAAATCAATCAAATGATGAAAGCCATGAACAACCAAGCGAAATAATACGTACGTTATTATGATCATAGATGGAACATGGTCCCTAAAGATTGGACAAGCGATGTCCTTTCTTTATTGAAGTCACCTTCATCAGACGCATAAAACCACTGTACTTGCATGAATAAAGCAGGGAAAGTGGTTTTTATTTTGCCGTGAACCGTCCGTTAAAGACAAAACAAAAAACCCCTGTGAGCAGAGGTTTTCGTTTCTTTTATTGTCACACATATCAACTTTTCTAAAATCGTGCGGCATTTGTTTCTATCTTGAGATATCATTAGTTGGCTGAGTTTGAGTGTAAGTGTCGTTGATATTGTAAGAGGAGATGATCTAGCTGCTGGCTATGTTCGATGGTCACTGTTGATGTCATCCCATTATGCAAGACAACTTTCATCAGCTCTTCTCTTTTTTCTTCAATTTGAGTTAATAATGATGTTTTTACCAAAGTCATGTTCCTTTCATGCAAATCTTGATAAAAAGAATCGATTCTATTATATCCATTTTAAGGTTTATTTTCAAATTTAAAGGGTTTGGTATCTTGATGTCAAATTAAATTATATAAGGTTTTAAGAGATTAGACCATCTTTATTGAGATGATGTAAAAAAAATGAAATGAATTTGTCATCTCTTATTGTATATTGTAAGAAGGGGGTGTTCTTTTGTCAGATTTGAATTACTTTTTAGCGTTTGGAGCAGGGTTTCTATCTTTTATCTCACCGTGCTGTCTGCCACTTTATCCAGCCTTTTTATCCTATATTACGGGCGTTAGTATAGATGAAGTGAAATCTGAGAAGGTGATGCTGAGAAGAAGAAGTCTTCTTCATACATTATTCTTTTTAATTGGGTTCTCTCTCATTTTTATTGCCATTGGATTTGGGACATCGTTTGTTGGGAAGTTTTTCATTGAATATCAAGATGCGATTCGTCAAATTGGTGCCATTCTCATTATTTTCTTTGGCTTTATGATTCTTGGTGTATTTCAGCCTTCTTTTTTAATGGGAGAAAAGAGGTTGCAGTTTAAAAATCGTCCAGCCGGTTTTTTTGGATCGATTCTCATCGGAATGGGTTTTGCTGCTGGTTGGACACCATGTACCGGCCCGATTTTATCAGCCGTCATCACACTTGCCAGCAACAAGCCAGAGTCCGCTGTGACCTACATGATTGCGTATGTATTAGGTTTTGCTATCCCATTTTTTGTTCTTTCCTTTTTCATCACAAAAATGGCTTGGATCAGAAAGCGTCAGCAGCTCATCATGAAAACTGGCGGGATTATTATGATCGTAGTAGGGATCTTGCTGTTCTTTGATCTTCTGACATGGATCATTATTATGTTCTCATCATTATTTGGAGGATTTACGGGTTTTTGAAATCGTTTTCTACAGTCGCGGCGAATGGTTTTTTTTCGTCAATTGGAGTATATTATACATAGACTGACCTTAAAGAATAAAGGAATGATTTGATATGATGATCATAATTTCTTCTATAGTGGCGGTATGTATGGCGGTAGCCGTCATGTTTATTCGCATTAAATCATCAGCAAAACCTGCAACCGCGAAAAAAATTATATTACCTCCTATCTTTATGAGCACTGGTGCACTGATGTTTTTTGTGCCAATGTTTCAAGTAACTGGAGCTGAATTTTTAGAGGCGATTACTGTAGGGATGTTTTTCTCTATCTTTTTAATTAAAACATCGAAATTTGAAATTAGAGGCAATGAAATCTATTTGAAACGTTCAAAAGCATTTGTGTTTATTCTCATTGGGCTTCTTGTCCTTCGTATCGGAATGAAGACGATTTTAAGCTCTTCCATTGATTATGGTGCGCTCAGCGGGATGTTTTGGATTCTAGCCTTTGGCATGATTGTCCCTTGGCGGGTTGCGATGTATTTGTCGTTTAGAAAGATGTCTAAACAATTAGATCTGCAGCAGGCCCAAATAAATTAAACCTCCTTTTCAAAAAGGAGGTTATTTTAATAAAGATTCATATGGGGAATGGTCGATCTTTTTTTCTTGAAGGCGCTTTAGTAGAAATTTATGATCCCGCTTCGGTGTAGCGATAATATAGCCGCGAATGATTAAGTCTAAATTAATGCTGGCCGCTTGTTCTTTAAGTGCCAGCTCGCCAATTTTACCGGCGATTTTTTCTTTGGCGACATCTCTAAACAACTCTGGAACCGGTAATACTAGCTCATTTAATAGCTGTTTGTCTTCATCGCGCCATAGGTGCAGGCTCTTTTGAATATATTCATCCTGCCAATCAAGCTCTGATTTCCCGTCTTCTTTCGGCAATCGTTTTAAAAACTTGCGAAACATAAAAAAGCCACCGATTGCTAGTAATCCAATCATCACTGTACCCCAAAATAAAATGAACCACAAAAACCAGCCGCTTAACATGTTCTCACTCCCTATATCCCTTCTCTCTATTCTATTTTACATGAAGAGAAGGTAGAAGAAAATAACAAAAATGTATGTGTTTTTTTCTCTATAAATGCCTTTTTTGATAAAGAGACGCCCATTTACTAGAATGACCCAAACCATTTAGTAGAAAAGGAATACATTATTGTATAGCGACTCTACTATTTGGCCATGGTGGTTCGCACAAGGTATTGACTTGAAACGAACGGAAGAGAGCCCACCTGTATACAGGTGGGCTCTTAATGTTTGAAGTGCGGCATTTGAAAGGAAAATGCTCCGTCTTGACGATGGGCATCTTTTTTGATTTTTATTGATATGATTCTGTTTTCGTAATCTGTATCAATGTCTTTGTCATTCAAATAAAAAGGGAGTATGACACTTTTTTCAATCGGCTGTTCTCTTTCATCAATCAAATAAGCGAGGATGAGCTCACATCCGGAAAAGGTCAGTTTTAAATCAGTGATCGATAGGGTGGAGAGGTCGATCTCAATAATATAATCACGGCTCGTTTCGTAAAGATCTATTGGGAGCTGTTCGTCATACCATGCAAAAGGATCGTCCATTAATACACTCAGCCAATCATCTATTTCAAGAAAATCAGAGGAATTCACTTGCTTTTCATTCTCCATAAACACTCCTCCATCACATCTCATAATAAATCATATGATGAAAGCTGAAATGTGTGAAAGACCTAAAACATCCCGTTTGGTCACGGGCTTAAGAGAAAATGTTTACATATCATGATGTGAATTGTGCTTTTGTCTTGTATGGTTGCGGTTTTTCACTTTTTTACTGCCTGATAGTGGCTCAGGCTGCCCGCCTTGATGCTCTTTAGGAGAGTTTTGACGTATGTCTTTCCCGGTGTTTTTGTTCGTCATCATTTCTCACTCCTTTCTTATTGGTTTTTTTTACGCTTTTTATTGTTTTGCTTTTGTTCTTCTGTTAAAACGAGCTGATCATTTTCTATATAGCCTGCACCATTTCCTTGGCTTTTGGCTGCGTTCATGCCTTCAATTACATGATTTGCTTTTCTTTTTGTCATGTTCTATCACCTCAGCATTAGTATGAACCCGTGCTGCTCAGTTTATGAAGAGTAATCATTTCCTCATGATAAGCTAAACTTATTGAATTTAATAAAAGCATTGTTATTTACTTATGTATGAATTTGTTTTAAGATGAAATTGTGAGAAAATTGTGGTGAAATACGACGATTTTTCTGAGAATTGAAATTGATCTTGATCATCAAAAGGGGGATTTTGGACATGTCGAAACAGCAGCAAGTCGCTAAACAAGACGCTTTTCAATCTAGAAAAACGTTTTCGACAAATGGGAAAACGTATCACTATTATTCGTTAGAAGCACTCGAGAAACAAGGAATCGGAAATGTTTCTAAATTGCCTTATTCCATTAAGGTACTGTTAGAATCAGTGCTTCGCCAAGTAGACGGTAGAGTGATCAAAAAGGAACACGTTGAGAACTTGGCAAAATGGGGAACTGCCGAGGTAAAAGAAATTGATGTTCCATTTAAACCTTCTCGTGTTATTTTACAAGACTTCACGGGTGTGCCAGCTGTCGTTGACCTTGCTTCTTTAAGAAAAGCAATGGCAGATGTGGGCGGAGACCCAGATAAAATCAACCCTGAAATTCCAGTTGACCTGGTCATTGACCACTCTGTACAAGTCGATAAAGCTGGAACTGAAGATGCATTAAACATTAACATGGATTTAGAATTCGAACGTAACGCAGAGCGTTATAACTTCCTTAGCTGGGCAAAGAAAGCGTTTAACAATTATCAAGCTGTTCCGCCTGCAACAGGGATTGTTCACCAAGTGAACTTAGAGTATCTTGCAAGTGTTGTTCATGCAATTGAAGAAGATGGCGAGATCATCACTTACCCAGATACATTAGTTGGTACTGACTCACATACAACAATGATTAACGGTATCGGTGTACTTGGATGGGGCGTTGGCGGTATCGAAGCAGAAGCTGGTATGCTTGGTCAGCCTTCTTACTTCCCAGTGCCAGAAGTCATTGGGGCTAAATTAGTAGGAGAGCTTCCAAACGGAACGACTGCAACTGACCTTGCCTTAAAAGTGACACAAGTACTTCGTGAAAAAGGCGTAGTTAACAAATTCGTTGAGTTCTTCGGACCAGGAGTTGCACAGCTGCCATTAGCTGATCGTGCAACGATTGCGAACATGGCGCCTGAATACGGTGCTACTTGCGGATTCTTCCCAGTAGATGCGGAAGCTCTTGCATATCTTCGCCTAACTGGCCGTGACGAAGAGCAAATCAACATCGTTGAAGAATATTCTCGTGCAAATGGTTTATTCTATACACCTGATGCTGAGGAACCAATTTTTACAGATGTTGTGGAAATTGATCTTTCTAAAATTGAATCAAACTTATCTGGTCCGAAACGTCCACAAGATTTGATTCCGCTTTCTGAAATGAAAGAAACATTCCATAAGCATATTGAAAGTCCAGCTGGAAACCAAGGATTTGGTTTAGAAAAATCAGAGCTAGACAAACAAATCGAATTTGATCTTGAAAACGGTGAAAAAGCTGTTATGAAGACAGGTGCGATTGCGATTGCAGCGATTACGAGCTGTACGAATACATCGAACCCATACGTCTTAATCGGAGCAGGTCTTGTTGCGAAAAAAGCAAGTGAGCTCGGTATGAAGGTGCCAAATTACGTGAAAACGTCACTAGCACCGGGTTCTAAAGTTGTAACAGGGTACCTCGTGAATTCGGGACTTCTTCCATATTTAAGAGACCTCGGATTTAACATCGTTGGGTATGGCTGTACAACATGTATCGGAAACTCAGGACCGCTGGAAAAAGAAATTGAAGATGCTGTCTCTGAAAATGATCTGCTGATTACTTCTGTTTTATCAGGTAACCGTAACTTCGAAGGTCGTATCCACCCGCTTGTAAAAGGAAACTACCTTGCATCTCCACCATTAGTTGTGGCTTATGCACTTGCTGGTACGGTGAATATTGATTTAACAAAAGATCCGATCGGTGTCGATAAAAATGGCGAGAACGTTTATTTCAATGACATTTGGCCATCAATGGATGAAATCAACAGCGTCGTGAAAAGCACTGTCACACCTGAGCTATTCCGTTCAGAGTATGAAACTGTTTTTGACAACAATGACCGCTGGAATGAAATTAAAACAACGGATGATGCATTGTATAAATGGGATGAAAATTCCACATACATTGATAACCCGCCATTTTTTGAAAACTTATCAGTTGAACCTGGTAAAGTTGAACCACTTAAAGGATTGCGCGTAGTGGCGAAGTTCGGTGATTCTGTCACAACAGACCATATTTCTCCTGCTGGAGCAATTGGTAAAGACACGCCTGCAGGTAAATACTTGCAAGAAAGAGGCGTTTCGCCAAGAGACTTTAACTCATATGGATCACGTCGTGGTAACCACCATGTAATGATGAGAGGTACTTTTGCAAACATCCGCATTAAGAACCAAATCGCACCAGGAACAGAAGGCGGGTATACAACGTACTGGCCAACTGGTGAAGTGACATCCATTTATGATGCATGCATGCGTTATAAAGAAGATGGAACTGGTCTTGCGATCTTAGCAGGCAAAGACTACGGAATGGGTTCTTCACGTGACTGGGCTGCAAAAGGAACAAATCTTCTTGGAATTAAATTCGTTCTTGCGGAAAGCTTTGAGCGTATCCACAGAAGTAACCTTGTCTTCATGGGCGTACTTCCTTTACAGTTTAAAGACGGTGAAAGTGCAGAAACTTATGGACTAACAGGAACAGAAACATTCGAAGTAGATGTTGATGAAACAGTTCGTCCGCGTGATCTTGTCACTGTAAAAGCAATTGATACAGATGGCAACGAGAAAACATTTGAAGTAATTGTTCGCTTTGACAGTGAAGTCGAAATTGACTACTACCGTCATGGTGGTATCCTTCAAATGGTACTGCGTGAGAAATTGGCAAGCAACTAATAAAGCAAAGAAGAGAAGGCGATTAGACAGCTTTCTCTTCTTTTTTAACATAGTGGAGGATCAATCATGTGGAAAAAAGGAATGGCAAGCGCTGTTTTACTTGTGTTGATTGGTTTACTTGCATGGAATGTATTCGGACCAAAAGAACCCGCCATCGGTCTTGAAACAGGGGACAAAGCCCCTGATTTTGAGCTCAAAACCCTTGATGGCAAAACGGCATCTTTATCTGATTATCGAGGGAAAAAAGTACTTCTCAATTTTTGGGCGACATGGTGTAAGCCTTGCCGAACAGAAATGCCAGATCTAGATGCAATTAGAAGTGAAAATGACCAAGTTGAGGTACTAGCGGTGAATTTGACGAACACTGAAAAGAGTGTGGATCACGTCGCATCTTTTATTGATGAACTTAAGGTCAGTTTTCCTGTTTTATTAGATCAAAAAGGTATTCAAGCGAGATATCAGGTACTTTCCTATCCGACGACATACATACTAGATGAAAAAGGGCGTATCCTGTCTGTAAAGCATCAAATGCTCACAAAAAAAGAAATTGAAAAAGAGCTGGATCTATAATGATTCAGCTCTTTTTTGCTTATTTTCTAAATGTTTTGGCGAAAATGGTATGAACAGAGTGGAGGTGGTGATAGAAATGAGACGAAGAAAGCGCCGTACTTTTGAAGAACTTGTGCTTGAAAATAAAAAAGAATTATTAAGCAATGAGGAATTTTTAAACCAGCTTGAAGAAAAGTTGGAAGACCGATTTAGACAGAAATAAGTTATGATTTGACCTTTTTCGTTCATCCTAAAGAAGAGGGAGGGATGAATGATGGGTAGAGAGCATGATAAACAAGCGCAGTTTACACCAGACCATTTAGGGACAAAACCTGTAGCATACAAACGAAATAAAGGCAAAAAGATGCATAATAAATCGAATGAACAGCCTGATGTGATACAGACGAAGGGCGAATAATAGGAGGGAAGCATGATGAATGACAAGTCATATCAATACAATCCAGATGATCGTTCTGATAATGTTGAGAAGCTGCAGGATATGATCGAAAACACACTTGAAAATATTGATGAATCTGAAGCAGCAATGGGTCTTTCAACAGAGGAAGAAAAGCAGATGATCAAGCAAAAAAATGAAAACCGTAGAACAAGTATTGACGCAATGCGTTCTGAAATAAAGGACGAGGAAGCAGCAAGAAAGAGCGGTTACACTGAATAAACCAGGGATTCCTGGTTTATTTTATTGCCTCTTTTTAGAAGAACCATTTGGAATGTGGTAAAATGTCAGAGACGTTAGGTTTTGATAGGAGAGCGATGAAAACGTGTATGTATCTAAAAAAGAAATAGAAGTCCGTTATGCAGAAACAGATCAAATGGGCATTGTGTATCATGCCAACTATTTAATCTGGATGGAAGTCGGCAGAACAGCGTTAATTAAAGAATTAGGCTTTTCCTATGCCCAGTTAGAGGCAGACGGTGTCCTTGCACCTGTTGTCGATCTTCAGGTTCAATATAAGAAACCACTACTGTACGGTGAAACGGCTACAGTTCACACATGGATTGAAGAATATAACGGCGTGAAAACAGTGTATGGCTATGAAATACAAAAACCTGATGGACAAACGGCTATTACAGGGACCACCTCACATATTTGTGTGGACAAAGAAACCTTTAGACCGATTCAATTTAGAAAAGCTTTCCCTGCATGGCACAGCGTATACGAACAGTCCAAGAAGCAGGTTTGATTCATGGCATTTGGAATTAAAAGAAGAGATTTGAATGCTTGGAAATCAGCTGTTCGGCAAGGGAATGTGGCCTTTTTGACACACTATTGGCTTGATGACCGTTTTCCACATGCGAATACTGTCACAAAGGCAGCCTGTCAGGATATAGAACAATTAATCGCTTGGGGACAAAAGCATGGATTAAAGAAAGAATGGATTCATGTTCGCGAAGGTTTTCCTCATTTTGATCTCATCGGTGATTCGCAAAAACGAATTTTACAAAAAGAGCGGTCGTTAGGAAACATTCAGGAGTATGGACTTTATATTGAGTGATAAACAAAAAAGATACCCGAGGGATGAGGTATCTTTTTTGTTTATTCATAATGAAATTCTGGTTCTTTCACGGACTCGTTATAATCAATATGCAGATCATGGTTGTCAAAATACCAAATATCACTTTCTTCCACAAAGAAAGTAATACCTTCTACTTCAGCGGTTGCGCCGGCATTTTGAGGTTCATCTTTTGCGACGCCGAGAGAAAAGCCTTTTTGTACATTACTGCACCCGCCATATCTGACAAAAAAGCGAACATGATCACCTTTTTCTAAATCCAGTTCATTCTTGTACCAATTGAGTGCATCATCTTTTATCGTTAATTTCAATGTGATCGCCCCTTTTTGAAGTCATGCTGTTTTTAAATGCAGGATGCAAAAACAGCTTTTCTTTACTTTTACCACATATTTAAATTGATGAAACGGCTAAAGCCATTTGATTTTCGGTTCAGTTTTGTTGAGAATTCGTTTGAGGTTGGCGATGTGTCTGAAGATCACAAAGCCAGCAAGAACGGCAACAACAATAATTAAAAATAAATCTTGGGTGAATATGCTGTAAATGAATGTGTAGATCCCAGTCAGCATAGATGATAATGAAACATATTTACTAATGTATAAAAATAAGAAAAAAGCAGCGATCATCGTGATAAATAAGAACGGGGCATAAAATAACAGCACGCCGCCTGATGTAGCGACCGCTTTTCCCCCTTTAAATTTTGCAAAGACAGGAAAGCTGTGACCGATAACAGCAGCAACTCCTGCTAATAAGGGATGAATGTCCAGTTGCATGAAAAACGGTAAAGCCGAAGCAAGAGTCCCCTTTAAAATATCAGCGGTGATAACGATGGACCCTGCTTTCACACCTAGTGTACGGAATGCATTCGTCGCACCTAGGTTCCCGCTGCCATGCTCACGGATATCGATTCCCTTTGCAGCTTTCCCGACAATGAGACCTGATGGAATACTGCCAAGAAGATAAGCCAAAATAAACATCAAAGCAATTAACATCTGCATAACTCCTTTATATTCTCCCTCTTGTCTTACATTTTAACATGATCTTATGAAAAACATGGCGATCTTTTTTTGAAAAAAACGATGGCCGATGAATTGAGCTTTGTTTTTAACAAGAAATTCGCTAAAATAGAAGAAAAGGAGTGTCTGGATGAATCATCCTTCAAAACAAGAAATTGGTCGTATATTAAAAAGCAGTAAGCGAATTGCGGTTGTTGGTTTGTCAGATCAGCCGCACCGAACGTCTTATATGGTTTCAAAAGCCATGCAGGATGCCGGTTATGACATCATTCCTGTCAATCCAACGATTGATGAAGCACTTGGGGTAAAAGCGGTCGACTCTTTAAAAGACATAGAAGGACCTGTTGATATCGTCAATGTCTTTAGACGTTCCGAGTTTTTGCCTGAGGTGGCGAAAGAATTTCTTGAAATAAATGCACCTGTTTTTTGGGCACAGCAAGGCGTATATCATGAAGATGCGAAAAGGCTGATTGAGGAAAATGGCAAAGTCGCCATCATGGATTTATGTATCAAAGTGGCTCATGCGATGACAAAAACTCATTAAATCGTCAAAAATCCTTGAAAAACCAAGGATTTTTGCTTTTTTGTTGCAGAAATATATTTGCGATTCTAGAAGAAAGCGATAAAATAAGGCGACAGGGACATATCGGTGACCTTGCATATCGAGAAAAAGAGCGATAAGATAAATATAGAACATTTGTTCTGTTTTGCTAAAACCATCATATGATTGCATTTGGCTTATGAAACAGTCTTGTTTATAATGGACTTTTAGTTCTGATTGCAGAATGTAGAACATTCTCATAACCGTGCAAAAGAGCATGTATCGCTGAATCACACATGCATGGTGATGATGCAGCTTATTAAAGTGGACAGTAATGAGCAGCATGATCATCATTAAAATCTAGAGAGATCATTGATGATTAGCCGGTTATGTTTGTTAGTGAAAGGGGATTAAGCATTTGGTTAAAAAGCAGCAAGTAGATTATAACGATGATTCTATTCAGGTGCTAGAGGGGCTTGAAGCGGTCCGTAAACGTCCAGGGATGTATATTGGATCGACGGATTCACGCGGTCTTCATCACCTTGTCTATGAGATTGTAGACAACTCTGTCGATGAAGTGCTCGCTGGCCATGGAGATCATATCATTGTCAAAATACATAAAGATAATAGCATTTCCGTCCAAGATAAAGGGCGCGGAATGCCTACTGGTATGCATAAGCTTGGAAAACCGACACCAGAGATCATTTTAACGGTCCTGCACGCAGGCGGAAAATTTGGTCAAGGCGGTTATAAAACAAGTGGTGGACTTCACGGGGTTGGGGCGTCCGTTGTGAACGCACTTTCAGAGTGGCTCACCGTGACGATAGAACGCGATGGATTTATTTATCACCAGCGCTTTGAACATGGCGGAAAGCCAGTCACATCACTTGAAAAAATCGGGAAAACGAAAAAGACCGGTACACTGATTCATTTTAAGCCAGATCCAACGATGTTCAGTGTCACCACCTATAATTTTGATACATTATCAGAGCGTTTAAGAGAATCAGCCTTTTTATTAAAAGGGCTAAAAATAGAGCTGATTGATGAGCGCCATGATGTGCAGGAAACCTTTTATTATGAGACAGGTATTGAAGCGTTCGTTGCTTATTTAAACGAGGAAAAGGATGTACTTAGTGAAGTCGTTTCGTTTGAAGGGGAACATCAGTCCATTGAAGTCGATTTTGCCTTTCAATTTAACGACGGCTATTCAGAAAATATTCTGTCGTTCGTCAATAACGTAAGAACCAAAGATGGCGGTACGCATGAGTCTGGTGCAAAAACGGCCATGACGAGAGCCTTTAATGAATATGCACGCAAAGTGACCCTTTTAAAAGAAAAAGATAAAAATTTAGAAGGTACGGATATTCGTGAAGGCCTGTCAGCTGTTATTTCTGTCAGAATTCCTGAAGAACTTCTTCAATTTGAAGGACAAACAAAAGGAAAGCTTGGAACGAGTGAGGCTAGGTCTGCTGTAGACGCTGTGATCTCTGAAAAATTGGCTTATTTCCTTGAAGAAAACCGCGAAACGGCAACACTGCTTGTGAAAAAAGCGATTAAAGCGCAGCAGGCAAGAGAAGCGGCTAGAAAAGCAAGAGAAGAAGCAAGGAGCGGCAAGAAACGGAAAAAATCTGAAGCGACACTAAGCGGAAAATTAACACCTGCTCAATCTAGAAACCCGGCAAGAAATGAACTGTATCTAGTAGAGGGCGACTCAGCGGGTGGATCAGCCAAGCAAGGACGTGATCGAAAATTCCAAGCGGTGCTGCCGCTTCGAGGGAAGGTCATTAATACAGAGAAAGCAAAGCTTGCGGATATTTTCAAAAACGAAGAAATCAATACCATTATCCATGCCATTGGCGGCGGGGTTGGTGTCGATTTTAATGTAGAAGACATCAATTATGACAAAATTGTCATCATGACAGATGCTGATACAGATGGGGCGCATATTCAGGTTCTATTGCTTACATTCTTCTACCGCTATATGAAGCCGCTGATTGAGCATGGCAAAGTATTCATTGCCCTTCCGCCTTTATATAAAGTCAGCAAAGGCTCAGGGAAGAAAGAAGTCATTGAATATGCTTGGTCTGATGAAGAAATGGATGACGTACTAAAGAAAGTTGGAAAAGGATATACGATTCAGCGCTATAAAGGTTTAGGTGAAATGAATGCCGACCAGCTATGGGAAACGACAATGAATCCAGAGTCGAGAACGCTTGTCAGGGTGAAGATCGATGATGCTGCACGGGTGGAACGCCGCGTCACGACACTGATGGGTGACAAAGTAGAACCACGCCGTAAATGGATTGAAAAGAATGTCGCCTTTGGACTTGATGAGGAAAGCAACATTCTTGAAAATGAAAACTTGTCGCTAGCTGAGGAGGTTTAAACATGGCACAACAAGAACGATTTCATGATTTACCGTTAGAAGAAGTGATTGGGGACCGTTTTGGTCGCTATAGTAAATATATTATCCAAGATCGTGCACTTCCAGATGCACGTGATGGATTAAAGCCTGTACAACGAAGAATTTTATATGCGATGTATGCAGAAGGAAATACACAAGATAAAAACTTCCGTAAAGCTGCCAAAACAGTCGGTAACGTCATTGGTAACTATCATCCTCATGGTGATTCTTCTGTTTATGAAGCCATGGTGAGAATGAGCCAGGAATGGAAAGTGCGAAATGTGCTAATTGAGATGCATGGAAATAACGGGAGTATCGACGGAGATCCTCCTGCTGCCATGCGTTATACGGAAGCAAGGCTTTCTGCCATTGCATCAGAGCTTTTAAAGGACCTCGACAAGGAGACAGTCGAATTTGTCGCGAACTTTGATGATACAAGCAAAGAGCCTGTTGTTTTACCAGCGATGTTTCCCAACCTTCTTGTGAACGGTTCAACAGGGATTTCAGCCGGTTATGCGACTGATATTCCGCCGCACCATCTAGGAGAAGTGATTGATGGCGTGATTAAGCGAATCGAACAGCCGCATTGTACGGTTGAGGATTTAATGACAGTCATCAAAGGGCCAGATTTCCCAACAGGCGGGATCATTCAAGGTGTGGATGGTATTAAGAAGGCATATGAAACAGGAAAAGGAAAGATTATGATTCGCGGAAAAGCGGAGATTGAAACCATCCGCGGTGGACGCCAGCAAATCGTGATCACAGAAATTCCTTATGAAGTGAATAAGGCCAATCTTGTCAAAAAGATGGACGAGTTCCGCATTGAAAGAAAAGTAGAAGGAATTTCTGAAGTTCGGGATGAGACGGATCGTACCGGCCTTCGGATTGTTGTAGAGCTGAAAAAAGAAGCAGATGCGAATGGTGTCTTGAATTTCTTATATAAAAATTCTGATCTGCAAATCCCATATAACTTTAATATGGTCGCGATACATAACAGAAGACCGACTTTAATGACGCTTACAACTGTACTAGACGCTTACATTGCTCATCAAAAAGAAGTGGTGACGAACCGCTCAGCATACGAGCTTCGAAAAGCAAAAGAACGTCATCATATTGTAGATGGGTTAATTAAAGCTCTTTCCATTTTAGATGAAGTCATTGCGACGATCCGTTCGTCTAATGATAAGCGTGATGCGAAAAACAATTTGATGGAGAAATATGATTTTACAGAAGCACAATCAGAAGCGATTGTTTCTCTCCAGTTATATCGTTTAACAAATACAGATATCACCCAACTAAGAGACGAAGCAAGAGAGCTTGACGTGCGAATTGCAGAGCTTGAAGACATTTTAGCGAATGAGAAGAAGCTGTTTAAAGTCATTACGAACAACTTGAAGAAGTTGAAAAAGACGTATGCTGATGAAAGACGATCTGTCATTGAGGAAAAAATTGAAGAAATTAAGATTAACCTTGAAGTGATGATCGCATCAGAGGACGTGTACGTCACAGTTACAAAAGATGGATACATCAAACGGACAAGCCAGCGTTCCTATGCTGCATCAAACGGTAAGGACTTCGGTATGAAGGATACAGACCGACTGATTCACCAGTTTGAAATGAATACAACAGATGTTCTTCTGCTCTTTACGAATAAAGGGAGCTATATTTACTGTCCAGTTCATCAGCTGCCAGATATACGCTGGAAAGACATGGGGCAGCATATTACGAATATTATTTCGATTGATCGCGATGAATCCATTCAAAAAGCGATCCCAATTAAAGAATTCGATGAATCATCGTATCTCCTGTTCTTCACAAAAGGCGGTATGGTGAAGAAAACAGAGCTTCTCCAATATAAAGCGCAGCGTTATTCAAAACCGCTTGTCGCCTTGAATTTAAAAGGTGATGATGAACTTGTAGATGTTCATGTCACAACAGGTCAGCAAGAATTGTTTATTGCAACGAAAAATGGCTATGGATTATGGTTTGATGAAGAAGAAGTGAGTGTGGTCGGTCCGAGAGCGGCTGGTGTGAAAGGCATCAATTTGAAGGACGGAGACGAGGTGGTCTCTGGACAAATGATTGATCCGAAGAACAATGTGCTTGTTCTCACGACACAAAGAGGTGCTGTGAAGCGGATGAACCTCTCTGAATTTGATAAGACATCAAGAGCAAAACGTGGAGTGATCATGCTAAGAGAATTAAAGAAAAACCCTCACAGAATTGTTGCTGTGATTGCTGCTTCACTGCACGATACACTTGAGATTGATACGGAAAAGGGTGCCACGATCCCGCTCGATATTTCCACACTAAGGGCAAATGATCGTTATAGCAATGGATCGTTTATTTTAGATGAGGAAGAGCAGGGAGAAGTAACTCAAGTTCTTTTATCACCTGCTGCATCTGACCAAGATGACAATAAATAAGCAAAATGAAAACCCCCTGCGTAAGGCAGGGGGTTTTTTATGATGAGGTCAATTTAACTCTCGTGATTGCCAAACATGCTTGTGATGGCATGCACTACTTCAATTCCTTGGTAAACGAAAAGAGAAAGTGAAGTGACAGAGAACAGACCTAGAATGAATACTCTTAAGAAAAATAACATCGTGTAAAACCTCCCAATTTTTGTTTGATTTAAATGGTTGGGTTAACACGAGCTACTCGGAAATTCGAAGACTGGTAGAACACTGCAAGTAAATGCTTCTTTTTCCGGTCAAATCGATCAGTATAAGTGATGCGTGCAAATCCAGCTGCCATACTGCCAATGACTAGCAGTGCTGTAAATGCCGCAAATACTGCGTTCACATGTTTTTGTTTCTTTTCATCGCCTGCTGTCTGAACGATTTTCATTTCATGTGATTCTTGATCAGCAACCACCTTTGCATGATGGTATACCTGAACGGAATGAGGCATTGAGAACAAATGAAAACTTGCAAGTGCTATGAATAAGACTGCTAATTTTAACAGCATATTTTTTTTCATTTTTCTCACCCCTTCCTGTTTATTTTCATGATCTTACCACGTTTTCAGTTATTTGAAAAGTCTTATTTTTTTACTTTCCCTCTTTAAAAAAGCGCTAAACATCAAGACATCTATAGGACTGTTTCACTTCATGAAAGGTTTCAATTTTATTTATTAAATTTAAAAAAAGTACCGAGATCAAAGATCCGGCACTTTTTAAAAAGAATGTATTGATGTCGGTTTTGCAACAGCTTTTGTAAAGATTCCTGCAATACAAATGGCAAACAGAACAAAAATAAACGCATGAAGCAGTCCGACTTGATTGGCGAGCAGTCCTAAAACAGGGGGCCCTGATAGAGAGGCTGTATACCCAGATAAAGTGACGATACTGACACGCTTGACAGCATAGCGGCTATCATCACCAGCTGCTGAAATGGTCAGCGGGAAGCCTAAGGATGCGCCAAGTCCCCATAAAAAGATAGATATCATACACACGACGAGTGAAATCTTTAAAATCACCAAGAATAGTCCGGCGGCAGCAGATAAGATCGCGATTCTTAACAATAGCACCCTACCAAAGCGATCAATAAAACGTCCGCTTACCAGTCTGCCACTAATCATCCCGCACAAAAATAATGCATAGATGACCGTACTCATTGAATGAGAAACCTGATAGCCATCAACCATTGCTAGTGGAATCCAATCATTTGCAGAACCTTCTACAAATGCGAGACATAAGGCAATCATCGCTAATGAGATCGTTCGTTTGTTCAGCCATGATGTTTGAGAAGCCTCAATTGATTCTGTCTGCGTCTCATCCTGATCTTTTCCTGTCCCGTGCGGAATAAACCGTGTACAAATCAGGATACTGAGAAAGAAAAGGAGTGCAATGGTGAGAAGGTGAATGAGGACAGACACACCTAAATAAATAAAGAGAATTCCGGCACCTGCACCAATTAACGTTCCAATACTGAAAGAAGCATGCAAAATCGGCATGATCGTTCTCTTGATCTGATACTCAATCTCCGTTCCTTCTAAGTTCATGGCTACATTGCACATGCCTGAGCCTGAACCAAAAAGAAAAAGACCAGCAGTGACAATTAGCATAGAAGAGAGTGCGGCGCCGATTGCAAGGGTTGAGAATCCAATAAACATTAAAAAAGCGCTGACCACAATCGCCACTCGGCCGCCTTTTTTGCGAACGAATACATTGGAAAGAATCAGCCCGACAATGGAACCTACAGATAGGCCGAGTAAAATGAGTCCCATTGTGCCTGTATCTGCTTGCAACAAATCTCTCACTTCTGGTGTTCTTGAAAACCAAGTGGAGATGGAGATCCCAGACATCGTAAAAATAACAATGATCGCTTTATACCACTTTAATTTCATCTAATCCCTCATATCTATGTAGTCTTACAGAACAAATCTACTCGATTATAAAGGAGACTTCTTGATTCGTAAATAACATGAGGGAGGATCATCATGAAGAAAATATTCTAACTTCATCATTCTTTGATAGAATAAAGACAAAAGGGGCGATACATATGTCATATCGAATGGGTGTTTTAAAGGGAGACGGGATTGGACCGGAAATTGTTGATTCTAGTATGCGTATTTTAAAGACAGCGTTGTCACAGTTCAATGAACCATTTGTGGAATTTGTAGAGTGTCCTATCGGTGCTGAAGCCATTCATTCTCATCAAGATCCAGTGCCAGCTTCTACTATAGCCGCCTTGAAAAAATGCCATGGCTGGATATTAGGACCTCATGATTCAGCTTCATATTCTGATCAAGTGAAAGAAAGAAGAAATCCAAGTGGAGAACTGCGTCATACATTTGATTTATTTGCAAATATTCGTCCATCGCAATCGCTGCCAGGTGTAAAAAGCGTTGCCAGTGGCGTCGACCTGGTCATTTTTCGAGAAAATACAGAAGGCTTTTATCCAGACCGGAATATGTATCAGGGGACAGGAGAGTGGATGATTACACCAGATGTCGCCATATCTACAGGTGTGTTTACAAAAAAAGCAATTACCCGTATTGCCCACGCGGCCTTTCAATGTGCAGTGGAGAGGAGGGGGAAAGTCACCATTGTTCATAAAGCGAACGTGATCAAATTAGGATCTGGCTTGTTTTTACGAACATGTCAAGAGGTAGCGAAAGCATATCCGCAAGTAGAGGTTGAGGATATTCATATTGATGCGATGGCTGCCCATTTAGTGAGACGTGCAGGTGATTTTGATGTGATTGTGACAGAAAATATGTTTGGCGATATTTTATCTGATCTTGCAGGGGAACTAGTCGGCAGTTTAGGAATGGCACCCTCATTAAATTGCAACGAAAATCAAGCGATGGCACAGGCGGCACATGGATCAGCACCGGATATTGCTGGTCAAAATATCGCCAATCCAATGGGCATGATTCTTTCTACAGTGATGCTTTGTAACTGGCTACATGTGAAATATCAAGATGAAAGATTAAAACAGACAGCCAGTCTGATCGAACATACTCTTGATGAGACCTTAAAAAAGAACTTGAAAACGAAGGATTTAGGAGGAAATGAGACGACGACACAATTCACCGAGGCATTCATTCAAACGATGAATGAAGTTTCAATAAAAGGGAGATGAACATGAAAACAGAAAAAGAAAAGATGATCAAGGGAGAATACTATCACCCAAATGACCACACATTGATGGCAGATCGAGCAAAAGCGCGACAAATGTACATATATATACAGCTGGACATCCGTTAAATCCAGAAGAACGTCAAAAACAGGTATTGAATTCGGCAAATCAGTCACAATTGGACATCATGCTGTCATTGCATTAGGATCCGTTGTGACAAAAGATGTTCCGGCAAATGTGATTGTTGGCGGGAATCTTGCAAAAATCTTAAAACATTTAGAGGAATGAAAATCTAACAAATCAACCGTTGGATTTTCATTTTTCGTTTTATCTCAATAAGATAAGTATACTTAATAATGAGACAAAAAATTTTAATTGTTCTTTAACTTCCTAGAATATATATTATGTAAACTAGAAGAGTTCAAGTTCAATTTTAAGTTTTGATATTATATTATAAATACCACCTCTCTTCCAACTCGTGTTTAGTAGCTCTTCTCCAAGTCGGCACAAAGAGAACGTTCTTTGTAATGATTCGATTCGGCATTACAGAGAACGTTTTCTAAGCGCTAGCATAAATCTTATGAATGGTTATGTCTTATCTATTAATTAATGCAAAAAAAGAGAACCTTTGACTTGATCCTCTTTATTATTAGATTTTATATTCAATCGACTCAAACGCAGCACTATTTTCCAGTCTCAGCAAACTGTTTCAATCGATCTCCAATTTCATCTCTTACCCTTTGGAAAAATGCCCACTTCTCTTTTTCTGTTCCTTCTGCTTTTGCTGGATCATCAAAGCCCCAATGGACACGTTCGACATGAGGAGGAGTCATCGGGCATTTATCAGCTGCGTCCCCGCATAGTGTTACGACTAAGTCAGCGTGATGTAATATCTTCTGATCAATCAGGTCAGACGTTTGATTAGAAATATCAATCCCTATTTCTTTCATTGCTTTTACAGCATTCGGATTTAATCCATGAGCTTCAATACCAGCGCTATAAACCTTCCACTCATCTCCAAGATGCTTTTTAGCCCAACCTTCAGCCATTTGACTGCGGCAAGAATTACCGGTACATAAAAAGTAAATTGTTTTCTTTGACATGTTGATCGTCTCCTTTAATGTATAATCAATAGCCAGAAATACAAAGCTAAAAGTGTAATGAATAGTGTTGGTACAGTTAAAATGACCCCTATTTTGAAATATGTCCCCCAGGAAATCTTCACACCTTTTTGAGAAAGGACATGGAGCCATAGAAGTGTTGCTAAGGAGCCAATGGGCGTAATTTTCGGGCCTAAATCAGAACCAATGACATTTGCGTATATTAACGCTTCTCTCATCATTCCTTGTGTATCGGTGCCGGATATGGCTAATGCATCGATCATGACCGTCGGCATATTATTCATGACAGATGAAAGAATCGCTGCTATAAATCCCATACCAAGAGTCCCTGCTAATAAACCTTGATCTGCTACAGCTTGAATCACGCTTGAAAGAGCATCAGTAAGCCCTGCATTTCGCATGCCATAGACAACAACGTACATACCTATGGAAAAGAAAACAATCGCCCAGGGAGCTTCTTTTAGAACGCTTTTTGTTTGAACAGCAGGGCTTTTTTGTGCAATGACCAAGAATAAAATGGCAATCACACCAGCTATGACCGATACAGTTATAGATAAAAATTCGCTTGCAAAATAACCAATCAATAAAAAAGCTAATATATACCAAGATAATCTAAACATCTTTGGATCTTTTATTGCTTCACTTGGGTGTTTTAACTCATTCATATCATAGCGTTTAGGTATACTCTTTCTAAAGAAAAGGTACAGTACAGTGATACTCGCAAGCAACGAAAAAAGGTTTGGAACCACCATTCTGGATGCATATTCAATAAACGTAATGTTAAAATAGTCGGCTGTTACAATGTTCACTAAATTACTAACGACAAGGGGCAGTGAAGTTGTGTCTGCAATAAACCCACTCGCGATAATAAAAGGGAATACTATTTTTTCATTGAAGTTTAATGCTCTGACCATGGCTAAAACAATGGGTGTCAAAATAAGTGCTGCACCGTCGTTTGCAAATAAAGCAGCGACGATTGCACCAAGGATGGTCACATACACAAACATACGCAACCCACTGCCTTTTGCAGCTTTTGCCATATGCAATGCTGCCCATTCAAAAAAGCCGATTCGATCAAGGATGAGTGAAATGACGATAATGGCGACAAAAGCTAAAGTCGCATTCCAAACGATGCCTGTCACGGTGATCACATCGTCAACATTCACAACACCTACGATTAATGCTAAAATGGCCCCTCCACATGCGGACCACCCTATGGATAGATTTCTTGGCTGCCAAATAACCAATACCAAAGTTAACAAAAATATGAGTAATGATAAAACGGCAAAACTCAAACCCATCCCTCCTCACGAACAAGAAATGTTTGTTGCGTTCTGTTGTATTCTTTTTAAAAGGTCATCTTCTTTATTAATTTGATTTAAGATCATACGAATCGTCTCAATTTCTGGACACAGTGTATTAATTGAATAATAACGCCACTGCCCTTTTCTGTTCTCATTGACAAATCCAGCTTTTTTTAATTTTCGTAGATGCTGACTAATAGCTGGTTGACTCATTTCGAACATATCTACCAGTTCACACACACAATATTCTTTCTCCAAAAACAATTTCATCATGATCAGTCTTGTTTGATCACTGAGTGTTTTTAAACAATTCGACATATGTGTCACACCAATTGAAACATCTGCAGTCACAATGATTACCCCCTCTTTTCAAATATGGGTGTCGGTCCCTGTTATCAACTCCTTCAACAGTATATAACTGAAAACTTATATAATCAATTGATTATATGAATTTAAACAAAAATTTATTCTTAGTTATGCTCCCCTTTCATTTCACCTTAAGGAAATTCTATTTTTGGATCATAATAGCTATCATTTTTGTGCCAGCATGCTGTTGGATTTATGATGCTATCATGAGTCATTAGGGGGGGGGTAAGTACCAGTACCAACATTTTTTTGCAAACCAATTTTCTGCTTATGCTTTGGTTATTGTGTAATGTCGAGCTGTTTGAATATGTTCTAATATCGCTTTCGTACTTTATTGCAAGCAAAAAGCCATGTCACTTAAGACATGGTTTTACGTCATGAACACAAATGAAAAACTTTATCCTTGACCTCTATTTTATTGAGGGAAAGAATCAATTGATCCGTAAAGATTCTCTTTACTTTATATAAATCCCAAAGGCTCATTTTGTTGATGTGCCAGTTCCATTCCCATTCCCTCTGCTAGATGGAGAGCGTTCATTTTATCCATATCATCATCTGGCCAATTGCGGATCAGTTGACGCAATCTAACTGCAACGGTCTGACAAACATCTGGCATTAAGTAACTATCAGAATCCGAAAGATCAAGCAAAGGAATGATGTCATCTGTAAAGTTTTCAAATGGTATGTCCCCGCCAAATCCCTCCATTCCATCTAAATTCATACCGATACATGCTGCTAACCTGCATCTAAAATCATGGAAGTCGGTGTAAGACCAATGTGCTTCGCAATGAGTAAAATCCATTCCCGCGAATCATTCCTCCGTTTTCAAATTGTAATGGTCGTTTCAACACTCGCTAATATCACTCCTGATTGATCATATAATAGGTCAACGAGCACGCAACTCTCTATTCTACCTGGGTTTCTAAGGTTTATGTTGATTTAATCCCTGCACCACAAAGAGGAATGATGATGGTTTCTGCTGATTCCTTTTGATATTTCATGTAGCCAGCAAAATTGATGGCAGATGTCACCTCTACATAAAATCCTTTCTCACTTAGTTTAGAGCGTGCATGGAGAATTTCTTCTTCTTCAATATCAATAAACGTACCATTCGTCTTGTATACAGCTTCTAAAATTTGTTTAGAACGCGCCGGGGCAGCAATAGCTATTCCTTCTGCTACAGTCCCTTTATTTGTCATAGGCGTTGCTGATTCCTCCGCATGTTGAAAAGCTTTCACAAGTGGTGCGCAGTTCTTTGCTTGTACGGCAATAATTTTCGGTATTTTATGAATGAGACCATTTTCGAATAACTCTTTAAAGCCATAATACGCACCGAGCAGCAGAGTGCCGTTTCCAACCGGAATGATTAAAGCATCCGGTGCTCCTTTTAGTTGCTCATAGATTTCATAGGCGTATGTTTTTGTACCTTCGAAAAAATAAGGGTTATAGACATGGCTTGCATAAAAAACGTTTTCCTCGTCTACTGCCTTTTGGGCCGCAGCTGCAATGTCTTCTCGTGTACCATGAATTTCTTTAATCGTTGCTCCGTGGGCTTTTATTTGAGCGACTTTTTTAGGTGATGTTTGATCACTTAGATAGATGTCACAGGCAATACCACAACGCGCAGCATACGCAGCAATTGCCGTTCCTGCATTCCCGCTGCTATCAGCAATGACTTTTGTTACCCCTAATTCCTTAGCTTTTGTCATTAACACAGCTGCTCCACGGTCTTTAAATGATAGTGTCGGCATCATATAATCAACTTTTACATAAGTGTTTGGCTCATTAGGATCTAGAACGATTAAAGGAGATTGGCCCTCCCCCATTGTCACAGTTTCCCACGTCTTAGAATCTTTTTGAAATGGCATGGTTTCAACATAACGCCATAATGAATTTGGATAGTGATCCCAAGCTGTGACGTCTATTTTCGGGGTATCTTTCACTAGATTTAATACTCCACCACAATCACATTTCCATAGAGTTGGTGTCATCTCATATTTTTCCCCGCAATGGTTACAAATTAATTGATTCATTCATCATCTACCCCTTTGAATATTTTTTTATACAAAATATAATTTTTTATATAGGGTGGTCAAAAAAATATTCTAAATATATGCAATGGCATCCATTTCAATTTTGAAACCAAAATGTAATTCATTCGTTGGTACAATCGTACGAGCTGGTTTATGTTCACCGAAAAATTCGGTATAAACCGCATCTACTTTGTCCCATAATTCAATATCTGAAATGTATAATGTCATGCGCAAAATCTTTTCTTTTTGACTTCCAGCAGCCTCTACAATCATCTCTACATTCTTAAGCGCTTGTAATGTCTCTTTTTCAATGGGGCCGAACTCTTTTTCTGTCGTTTCAGGATTGATGGCAAATTGTCCTGACACATAGACCGTGTTTTGATGAATGGTTGCGAATGCATAGTGTCCGTTTGATTTTAGATTTCCTACCTCGAGTATGCTTTCCATGTTGACACTCCTTACCTCGATTTATTTTTGATTTCATCCAAATAGCTATAGACGGTTACTTTGGAAATACCTAACATAGATGCGACCTTCTCAACAGATCCTTTCATTAAAAAAATGCCCTTTTCATCCATAAATTTGATTAGTTCAATTTTTTCATGACGTTTCATGACTGGGTGAACACTGTTTTGAATGATTTGTTGAATCAATTGATCTACTATTTCTTCCACATTTTCAAGATCATCATTTGATGTTGTTTCTTTCTCTTGAGCTTCCACGTGTGTAGTAAGAAAAGTATCCATAAATTGCTGCATTTGATTCAGTGCTTCAACATCAAAATTGATACAGAAAGCACCGATCACTTTTTGCTTTGAATCACGTATTAATGAAGTCGAAGAACGAATCGTACGCTTATCTTCTGTTACAAATGTATAACCAGCCAGATAATCTTCTTTAAAATCTTCTGATTGTAATACAGTCTTGACTAGATGATCAAATGATTGGCCGATTTCTCTTCCTGTCACATGGTTATTTACTGTAAACATGACAGATGCTTGAGGATTCGTTAAATCATGAATCACCACTTCACAATTTGGTCCAAACATTTTTGCAGTAGATTTTGCTAAAGGAATATAACTCTCTAATAACTTTTTAATATGTTCCATGCCTAAGCACCTCATTTTTTTATTCCACTAGATTATATAATTTTTTATATATAAAAACAATATATAGATTTATTTATATACTATAATGCTCACAAGGTCACAAATATGAAAATCACCACATAAAAAAAAGCAGCCATTGACTGCTTTTTGCTTATGCTCCTTTCTAATTGTCTTCCTGCTGGATTCCATACAAAATGACGTCAATTCCCCATCGGAACCGTTCCATTGATACGGTATCACCTGCAAACATTTCTTCTTTTACAAGATGAATGAAAGGAAACTGCGTTTTGTCTGCTTGAAGAAATGCTTTTTTTGTGTCTGAAATCTGTGAAGAGCCTTGTTTCTTCCAAGAGACCTTTTCGTATGCTACAGAAGATACGTATAACAGCAATAGGTCTACTCCCCATGCTGCAGATGTAGATTTGATCCCGCCTTCATGCAATGCAGCGAGAATACGTTCGGTCAAGTGAAGAAAGTTCGTTCCTTGTGGAATGGTGGAAAGAGAAATTTCAGCGAGACCCGGTTTTTCGAATAGCAGTAGGAAATAAGTATGCAATAGGTCGAATAACTGTTCTTTCCATGTGCTATCCTTTGAATCTGGATAAACCATTTGCCCGAGACCATAATCCAATACGTAAGCACTGAGTTCTTGAACATTGTTCACGTAGACATACAAGGATGCAGGTCCCGTATCCAATGCTTTAGCCACCTTACGCATACTCATGCCCTCTATTCCTTGCTCCTTAAGAAGCTCATAGGCCGTTTTCACAATAAGCTCACGGCTTAAGGGTTCTTTAGCCGGCCGAGACCGGCGACTTATAATACGACGATTTGAATTGTTCATACTCTCTTTATAACATGTCAAAGTAAAATAGTAAATTGAGCATCAATCATCATCCTTTTGAAAAGAATTCATCATATCTGCAAGCTTGACCGCAGCGTCTTTTGAAAAACACAGTTTTAAACTATTCTCCGATTCATGAGCTTTTTCCGATGAATATTCGTACATCATGTCTTCGTATTCTTCAATCGCCTTTTCAATATGATGAGGATGTCGGACAATAGCAAGTGCTAGCTCCCTTGCATCAAACATCGCCATGTTCACACCCTCGCCTGCGAATGGCGACATGACGTGAGCTGCATCACCGATAAGCGTAACTCCTTTATGACGATTCCATTTAAAACCGACAGGAAGCGTATAAATCCGTCTTGGAATGATGGCATCTTCTGCATAACGAATATAATTTTTCAGCTGATCATCCCAATCACTAAATAACGCTAATAATTGTTCTTTTGCTTCTTTCGCTTGATGAAACGGTATACCACAAGTCTCGATCCAGTTGCGTTCTACCATAAGGCTTGCATACACTTTGATTCGGCCATCTCCGTTTAACTGCCCAATCAGTCCTTTATGGTCTTCTAAAGCAAACATCTTACCACGTTTATTAAATTCAGCTAAATCAGGGTGGTTCACCTCTACGCTGAGGACATTTAATTCCAGCATCGTAAGCCCAGAATATTCAATCTCAATATCTGTTAACAGAGGACGCACACGAGAAAAAGCACCATCAGCCCCAATCAAAAGGTCAACTGTTTCGACAATTCCATTTTCAAAATGAAGCTCTGTCATACCTCTTTCTAATGAAACGCATCTTTCTAGTTTATACCCATATTTGATGGTTTCAGCATCAATTTGTTCTAACAGTAGTTCACATAACACACCACGATCAATTTCCGGGCGAGTACCTTTTTGATCTGATTCCGTTTCTTCATCTAAATAAATTCTTCCTGATTTATCAAGTAATCGGAAATCTTCCCCTTCATAGCGGGCCTTCTTTTGAAATTTCTCATAAACTCCTGCTTCTTTTAAAGCTTTTTGACCTGTTTCTTCGTGAATATCCAGTGAGCCGCCTCGTTCAAGGCTCTTGTCATGCATCTCTCGTTCATAAATGGTTGTTTGTATACCGTAATTTTGCAAAATTAAGGCAAGTGTTAGTCCCCCAGGTCCTCCTCCAATGATAGCGATTTGCTTTTGATCCTTAGATAATGATGTCATCTTCTGCATCTCCTCATCCCTTTGTGGAAATCGTTTTAAATTACATCTCATTTATATCATAACGAACATCGTTCGTAAAGAACAGTGTTCGTTTAAAAATCGTTTGTTTTACGATTGTGTTTTCATGAAAAGAAACCAATCGCCCAACATCATATGATACACTCCATTTAGGACGGTTAAAGGTTGTCGAATCATAACAACGATACTTAGGATCAGTAGATCTCCATTGTTCTCATTCTAAGTGTAAGAGGTGTTCTTATGAATAAATTATTGGCCATGTTGATATTAGGATTGAGCTTTAGTGGTGCCGCGCTCATTCTTTCAGTCCCTTTGTTATTCAAACCGAAAACAGAACAATTTGAGCTGGTGTTTGCTGCTGGATCATTGGGCGCTTTCGCAGTATTTGCTGTCTCATGCCTAGTGCTTCGAAAGCAATTCAATCGCTAAAAAACCTAAACAAAATCCACCGTCATGAACAGTGGAGATTTGTTTAGGTTTTTGTGATTTTTTAA
The DNA here is from genome assembly GCF_038627835.1 of Bacillus sp. FSL M7-0307. Taxonomy (NCBI): domain Bacteria; kingdom Bacillati; phylum Bacillota; class Bacilli; order Caryophanales; family Bacillaceae; genus Bacillus; species Bacillus sp. FSL M7-0307. Next base: position 1,785,949 of record NZ_CP152023.1, read on the forward strand.
TATGAATTTAAAGAATGTGGTATAAGCTGACACCGATACTGAGAGCGAATAAAACAAGTGCAGGGATTGCTTTTTTAAAGGGATCTTTGGCCAATACGATCAGAGTAAATGCAGCTGCCAGCATCGTACCTCCTAACAATAAGCCTGATAATAATGCTAATGTTGGGATCCATATGCCGGCTAGCATTCCAGCAGCGCCTATTAACTCAAGAGCCCCCGTTAAAATATTGAAAAATGCGGGTAAACCAAATCGTTTAAACTCTTCTGCCATTTTTCCTGATATGATTTTCGTTCCTGTGAGGAAAAAGAAAACGGCTAATACAATTTGTAGAATAAGAATGAAAATAGTGATCACATCTTTCTAAGTTATTTGACCAGAAAGGGTCGCTTAATGGACACCGGTTTCTGGGGCCATCTTAATAAAATCTCACTTCCACATTGAATGGATGAAATTTATATGTCATAGCATATATCGTGCAAAAATAGAGGTTGTTTCTACCTTACAGATTTATCAAGATGGATAGTCTGAATAGAATAATTTGTTTAAAAGTAATTTTAATTGTTCAATCTCTTCATCGCTTAATTGATTTGTCACAGTTCGATGTGCATCCATGACGACAGGAAGAATCGCCTTTTTGATCTCGTCCCCTTTTTCTGTTAAAAACAGGTGATGCGAGCGCCGGTCTTGTTCATTATAGATTTTTTTGACAAGCCCTTTTCGTTCCATTGACTGGATCATTCTTACGACAGTGGTTTGATTTTTATCAATGCCTTCTGCCAATTCTTTTTGAGTTGAGCCTTTTTCACGGCTAAGAATACTAATAATACTCCACTGCTCTGGTGTAACACCGTATGGCTTTAACCTATTCGTAAAATAATTCGTCATTTTCACATCAGTGCGATGAACGAGATAACCTATTAAATCATGTAACTTCATGTAAACACCCTCTAATCATTTTATATGCTATAGCATTTATATTAGTGGAGCGGTTAAACATTGTCAAATTGTCTACATGTTATGCTTAAAATCAATTCCTGACATGATATACGGCAATGTTGATTTGATAAATTCTTCTGAAGATATGTGCGAACTATTTTTTCTCCACTCAACAGAAGCTCCGTGAATTCCCCAGCTTAAAAAAACAGCCGTGACCTTCAACACTTGCTTTTCGACATTTGTATATTGATTCACTAACAACTGATAAAAAATAATTTCAAGCTGTTCTCGAACAATTGGAGCAAGTTCAGTTTCATATTCTACTTGGCAGCGGTTATGCAGAGATTGTTGGAAACTGGCTAGCGCTTTAAAAATATTCATCATTGTATCTTCATCTAGTTTACTATTGTTAAAATTGATACTTTCTAAATTAATCGACAATACTTCTGAGAGTGTTTTATCTAATAAATCGTATTTATCCTCAAAATGATAATAAAACGTGGCTCGGTTAATCATGGCTTCTGCTGTCACATCTTTCACCGTAATATCCTTAAATTCCTTTTTCGATGAAAGCTTCATGAAAGACTCCATGATTAATTTGCGCGTTCTTAATACACGCGGATCTGTCTTTGGCTGCGTCATCTTCTTCCCCCCTTCTTTTTAAACACATGCTTGAATCTGTCGGATAAACAACAAATTGAAGAAATTATTGGTGTTGATCTCACTCATTCTGTCTTAAGATTCAATTGTAAAGCAAATGATGACTTGATTCAAACAACTGATCAGGACACATTTTTTCCTGAAAAATTAAGGAGGAAACAACTTGAAAAATAATGACATGTTTTGTGATTTAGAAACTGGTGTATGCGGTGTAGGTGAAGAAGATATTCAGGTCATTGACTTTCACCAACCTAAAAAAAACATTACGCTCTACTATGTAACAGATCCAATTTGTTCTCATTGCTGGGCAATTGAACCTGTCCTGCGCCGATTTAAAGAGCAATACGGACATTATTTTCATTTCCAGACTGTGTTAGGTGGACTGCTAGAGAAATGGCATGACGGTCCAATTGATCCTGCGAACGGAATTTATAAGCCTGCTGATGTTGCGGGTCACTGGAGAGAAGTCGGAGAACATTCTCGCATGCCAATTGATGGGTCCTTAATGATTGACAATCCTGTTCAATCCTCCTACCCGTCCTCTCGTGTGTTCAAAGTGATTCAAAAACATCACGGTGATGAACAAGCCTATACGTTTTTACGCCGTGCAAGAGAAGCGCTATTTGCATTCAATCAAAATATATCGGATATTGCAGTTTTGATTGATATCGTCAACAACCTTGGATTGAACGGAGATGAGATTTTACATGAAGCGGAGCTCCATAGCGGACAAGACTTATTAAATCAAGATTTTGCTCTTGTTCGAGACCTCGGTGCAAGAGGTTTTCCGACCATCATCTTCGTCAATGAAGAAAATAAAGGAGTTAAAATCACGGGTGGTCGACCATTAGACGTCTATGTGGATGGATTAAAGCAAGCTTTAAACACAGAAGAGCTTCAACCGAAAAAGCTACCAGCGGTTTCTGCCTTACTCGAAAAAGAAAAATGTCTATTCTCTAAAGAGATTGAAGTGATGTACGATATTGATCAATCGGGTGTGCAGACTTTTATGGAGAAAGAACTTTCACAAGTACCGTTTCATATGAAAGAAGCTCTAGGAGAACAGTATTTCACAACTTCAACATAAGGAGAATGGCGATGGCTTACGTATTACAAGTGGATTTTAAGATGAATGGCCCTTTCGGAGATGAATTGGCAAAAGAGTTTTCTGATTTAGCGAGAAGTATTAATGAAGAGGATGGGTTCATATGGAAGATATGGACGGAGAATCCTGAAAAAAATGAGGCTGGCGGAATTTATTTATTTGAAACAAAAGAAGAAGCTCAAACATATCTCGATATGCATGCTAAAAGAATCACTAGCTTTGGCATAACAGACATCAATGCGAAAATCTTTGACATAAATTCTGAGCTGACTCATATCACAAAAGGTCCATTAAAAACGCATTAAGATTAACACACGAAAAAAGAGCGGTTGTTGACTGCTCTTTTTTCTTATGAATGAAGTAAGATATTCAACTTTAAACCGATTCATTAAAATGTTATGATCAGCAGTTTCCCCTAGCTCACTTGTTGCTTGTTTTTTTAATTAAGTCTACACCATCATATGATAGGGTTTCTACATGTGTAGCCTTTTGCAGGATGTAATGATCAAAAAACGTCTTCGTATAGTCCGTCACAAGATGATGCATCTCTAATGCATCTCTTGTGCCTCTAAGTTCCTCATCTACACCGGTAAACACGATGTCACAGTAATCTAAATGTGCAGCACCATCAACAGTGAAATAATAAGTTTCCATGCTATTGTTGTCACCAATGATCGCATTCATATTATAATTCGGTTCAGAAAACAGGAGCAAAAAGGGTTTATTGAGGTCGCTGTCGAGAAGGCCAAATGCACCACTATCTAAGCCAGCCCCGCAGACAAACCGGTCGTCATCCCGGCAAACCATAACCGCTGTAGGTCCGCCATAAGAATGTCCAGCGATACCCATGCCAGTGTCGAGTAGCAGTCTGTCATGAAAAATGGACTTCCATTCTCCAGAGTTTAGTTTGTGAAGATGATCGGCTACGTACCTTACATCTTCTGCCTGTCGTTCACTATATCTTGTTAACTCGTTAATGATTGGCAAGGAAAGGATGTTACGGCACATCTCAATAGCCGTTTCATCGTCAGGGCGCATATTCATCTTACCTGCCAGTGTTATCATCTCTGGATCTTCAGAAAACGCCTTAATGACTTCCGAAAAACCCTTTGATACATTCAACAGCTTCCCATCTTTCCGTTTGTACATGGTGCTATCCTGATGGCCGATACTGACGACAACATACCCTTGGCTTGCCATATCTGTACAGATGGCTGTGCCCCATTCAGGTGAACCACCCCCGCCACAAACATAGAATACCACTGGATAGCGCTCTTCCTTCCGAGAAAGAGCCAGATCGTCATAACAATGCGTTTTGATATCGATAGAGAAGAACTTTATTTCCTTCAAATACTCAGTGACAAGCGGCTGGTCATGAAGCATTTCGTAGACTTCAGGAAACATGTATGTGGATGGAGTCTTTCCTTCACTGCTATCAGATGGATAGTACATAAATGCGGTCAGTTCTCTTTTGGATTGATCTGATGCCGTATACTCAAAATCCATCTGGATTCGGCCGACTATGTAGCTACCGATTGGTTCTGGAAATGTGTCATACCTTTTCATTCTTTTATGCCCCTTTCATCATGAAAATGAATATCGGTTCTTTGCTGGCTGAGTATCGTATTGTGATATAATCTTGAGTCAAAGACAAGCGCTAAGAGAAAATGAACTTGCTGAATGGACATCATGATGGTGAAAAATTTCTGAAGAAATGATAGGGTGATAGCGATGAGAAGACTTGAGTCTGGTATATCAGTAGACAACGAAACATTTTCTGATGTTGCCAGGTATGAAAACGAAACAATTAGCAGAACGACAATCATCAACTCAAATATTCGTTCTCCTATTTTTGGAGCTGTCACTTGGATCATCTTGTATTTGATACGTGTGATCTGACGAATGCGAGATTTTTTGCCGGTAGTACGATTGATCATTGTACTTTTAGTCATTCAGACTTGCGCTCTGTGGGCATTGGCAAAAACGAAGCTGTCTTCACCAATTGCGAATTTTCTTCCTGCGATATGAGGGGAATGACATTGGAGAATGCTACGTTTATCGATTGTACTTTCTCTAATTGTAGATTCAATGACCGTGTTTTACAGGCAGCGAACATCGTCAATTGTACCTTTGCTGGTAAGCTAATAGATATAACGTTTGAGGGAAATGGCAAACAAAAGCTGATCGCCAATTTTGAAAACTGCACCCTTGATGGTGTTCGTTTTATAGGCTGTGACCTAGCGGCATGTATTCCGCCAGCATCCAAAAACCATTTATATGTTGAACATGTATCTGCACGAGTGAAAAAGGCCTTAGAGAAGATAGATGATGATCCTACTCTGTCTGACCATGATCGGAAAATAATAGTGCGGAGTCTGCGGAAGCTTGAACAAATGGAACAGTATATTTTTAACACGAAATATATGGAGAACATACATGGGGCCGCTTTTGTTGAACGCTTTTTCAGTCATCTTGGATGTAGCAAGGATCACATGTAGCGTTTGCTACATCTCTTTTCCTATTAATTCGATATCTTCTTGTGATAGATCAAACGTTTTCATTTCATTCCCCTTTCACCTCACTGCTCGTATGTATTATACCAAACATGAGGTGATGAACTGAATGGGGAAAAAACAGCCTATGATTGTACATATCATCATCTTCTTATCATTTATAGCTTCACTCTCCTTTACTAACCAGCCAAAAGACCGTTTAATCTGTAGTGAATTGCCATTCAGAACGTATTTCATATTCAATTGAAAAAGGCTGCTTTCAAGTAAGCAGCCTTTTCGCCTATTTACATCAGAACATGTACCCTTTCTAGGTGTGAACTAAATCCCTAACGATTGATCACTTGAATGATTTTCTTCAGAGCATCTGCCGCTTCTGGAATTGGCATGACAACAAACACATGCAGCATTTCAGGATAAACAAAGGTTTTGATGTCCATTCCTTGTTCTGATAGTTTTTCATCGAGCTTTATGGCATCTGGATATAACATATCATGTGTTCCGATAAAATGAGTGATCTTCCCGAGCCCTTTAAAGTCACCGTAAATCGGACTAATCAATGGATCTGTGAGACTTTGATCAGCTGCCCACAATTTTGTGATGACTTCCATTCCTTCATGACCTAGAATCGGGTCCTTTTTTGCATATTCAAAAATGAGAGGGTTGCTCATGCTCATATCCACACACGCAGATAGTAACACGATATCCTTTGGCTGCGGCAGATCTTCCTTCTTTAAAAGGTGCGCAAGACCAAGTGAGATGTTTCCGCCAGCTGAATCTCCCATGATCGTCAATTGATTGGCACTTTCAGCAGTTTTCAGAAGGTCTTTATATAGGTTAAGAATTTTCGGATACGTATCCTGGTTGCTATAATGAGGCACTTTTGGGTAAATAGGGGCGACTACTTTCGCACCTAGTGATTTCGCCATTTTATCCATGAACCACCAATGGACATTCAAAGGCTGATTTGTCCACGCGCCACCATGTAGATAGAGAATGACTTTTTGATTTTGTGATGCTTGTTCATTCAATGTGAAAACTTGCATGCCTTCGAATGTCTGCTCTTGTACCTCACTGATTAACTTTACATCCTCCCCAATGGCATAAGGCTTCGTATTTTCAATTCCTTTTTGCTCAAGAAATTTTTTTGTCTGTTCGATACTAGAAAAACTCTCTTTATTACTTTGCGAAGCGAATAATGTTTCAAATTGAATACTTTCTTTAGAACGTTCACCATGATACATTTCTACGCTCATTTTTTTCTCTCCTTCACTCAATAGGTTTATTGATCATCCTGCTTCGGAACACGAAATGATTCCAGGTAGACTTGTACTTTTTTCTCAGGGGTTTTTAATAAGTTAGATAAAAGGTCTTGAATGAGACGAAGGCTTTTAATTTTCTTTTCAATTTCTTCATGTTTAAGATGGACAATTTGTCTTAGGGTATCAAGGTCTATGTCTTGACTTAGCATGTCCATAATTTCAGCTATTTCCTTTAATGAATAACCGAGCGTTTTCGCATCTTTGATCAATTGAATTTTCACAACATAGTCGTCTGTATAGAATCTGTAACCGTTTGAACGTCGTCTTGGAGCAGGTAATATGTTGTGCTCTTCATAGTAACGAATTGCGGCAGGACTTACTCCTGTTTTTTTGGCAAGTTCTCCTCTAGTCATCAACTCCATCGTTACTCCTTTTTTATTATTTTGTTTTACTATATGTACATTATAAAGGTTGAACTATACTTCAAGGTCAAGGTGAAACATTTTTCGGCCAACTTTTGTTATCAAATGATTGTAGCGAAGAGATCTCTAGTGCTTGCTATGACATAATTGAGGTTACTTTTCGGTAAACAAAAAAACACCATCGCACCCGGCCAATTAAGGCGGATGCAATGGTGTCATCATCATTCCATCTGGATTATGATAAATCTTCCCCATTTGTTTCAATCACTTTTTTGTACCAGTAGAAGGAATCTTTTTTGTAACGATTTAATGTCCCATTCCCTCTGTCGTCTTGATCTACATAGATCAAACCATAGCGTTTACTCATTTGAGATGTTCCGCAGCTAATTAAGTCAATACAACCCCATGGTGTATACCCCATTAAGTCGACACCTTCTTTGACTGCTTCTTTCATCTGTTCAATATGTTGTTTTAAATAATCAATTCGATAATCGTCGTGAATTTCTCTGTCTGGTGTCAATGTATCTCTTGCGCCAAGTCCGTTTTCACAAACAAATAAAGGTTTTTGGTATCTGTCATACAGTTTAATTAATGAAATGCGCAGCCCCATTGGATCAATTGGCCAATCCCATTGTGATAACTCCAAATGCTCATTTTTAATTGGACTATCAAATGTACCCGCTAGCTCTGCTGCATCTTCTCGCGCTTCTGCTACGTGGGACATATAGTAGCTGATCGCCACAAAATCAACGATGCCCTCTTTCAAAATTTGCTCATCCTGCTCTTCGATATCAAGTTTGATGTCGTTGTCAGCAAAATATTTCACCATGTATGTTGGATATTCACCTCTAGCTTGAACATCCGGATAGAACATATTCAATTGGTTTGATTTTACCGCTTGCAGCTGGTCCTCTGGTTTCGTTGTTTTTGCATAGGCTTCAATTTGGTTAATCATACAGCCAATTTGTGCATGTGGAATGATTTCTTTTGCAGCCTTCACTGTGAGAGCGCTGGCGATAAATTGGTGATGTGATGCTTGATACGCAGCCTGTAATTTATGGTCTACTAGGTCCTCTAAAATTCCAGCACCGGTGTAAAGGCTATTGAGGTTCATATTCATTTCATTGAATGTAATCCAATACTTCACTTTATTTTTATATCTTTCTAAAATGGCGCGGGCATATTTTTCAAACAACGGGACAAGCTCTCTACTCATCCAGCCATTATATTTCTCTGTTAAAGTAATCGGCATTTCATAGTGAGACATCGTGACTAGCGGTTCAATTCCATATTTCGCACACTCATCAAATACGTTATCGTAAAAAGCCAATCCTTCTTCGTTCGGCTTGTCTTCTAAACCAGTTGGAAAGATTCTTGCCCATGAAATAGACAAGCGAAACACTTTAAAGCCCATCTCTGCAAATAGTGCAATATCCTTTTCATATCGATGGTAAAAATCGATTCCGCGTCTTTTCGGGAAATCAAATTCATCGGGTTGTTCCTTGTATCTTGTTAATTCAGCTGAACTCACATCGAAAGTAAAGTTGTTCACTTTTCCTTTTTCATAAGGATCTTTATATGCAGCAAAGTCTGACGTCGACAGGCCCTTGCCACCTTCTAAGTATGCGCCTTCTATTTGATTGGCAGCAGTTGCGCCACCCCATAAAAAATCATCTGAAAATCCTTTTTTTACATTCTTCATTTCAATCATCCCTTCTCTTTATATTAGTGAATAAGCATTAAGAGCTTATTTTGACCTGCGGTGACATGAGCGTCACCTGTATGAATCACATCAAGGTATTGCGTTGAATTTGTGACGATAATAGGTGTCACTACATCTAAATGGTTTGATTGAATTCCTTCTATATCAAACGATAATAAATGATCCCCCGTCTTCATCTCATCGCCCTCTTTTACCAGTACATCAAAGAATTGGCCATTTAGGCTGACGGTATCAATCCCCACGTGGATCAATAATTCAATCCCATCATCTGAAACGAGTCCGATGGCATGTTTAGTAGGTGTAACAGTCACTACTTTTCCTGAGAACGGTGCTTGTACCACCCCCTTATCAGGCAAAATTGCGACTCCCTTCCCCATCATTTCACTTGAGAACACGGAATCATTCACTTCAGATAAAGGAATGACCTTTCCACTCATAGGTGCTTGAACTTCATAAGGGTTTGTTTGCTTAGACATTTGTTGATTCTCTGTACTCTCAGTGTGATTTGGCTTTTCTGCTGCTTGCTCGTTAGCGGCCGTGACAGACTCCTGAAATCCAAGGAGAATGGTGATGAGAAGTGACACGATGAAGCTAAGGGCGATTCCAATCAGAGCCAGCTGAAAATTATTTGTCCCTTTCATAATGTAAGTTGGTAGTGAAGTAATGCCTGGAATAGAAAAGGCTGTTGTTTTAACTGAAAATAAACCGTAAAAACATCCACCGACTGCGCCGCCAATTAATGAAGCATAAAAAGGCTTTTTTAGTCTAAGTGTGACTCCATAAATGGCTGGTTCTGTGATCCCGAAGAAACTAGGAAGCAATGTTGAAAGCGCTAAAGACCTTGTTTCTACCCGCTTGGTGCGGATGATGACACCTAACACAGCGCCTGCTTGTGCCATATTCGCAATGAAATTCATCGGAAGCAGCATGATATCGTAACCCACTTTTTCAAAGCTGGCTAACGTGCTTGGGAAGAATGCGTAATGCATTCCAGTTAACACAATGAGTGGCATCAAACCTCCCATTAATAAACCGGCAATCGGACCAGCGAAATTGAACAAAGACGTGAAAAAGATTTCTAAATATTGCCCAGAAACGTTCCCAATAGGAGCGATAAAAGCCAGTGTAAGAGGAGCCGTGATCATCAGGCTCAGTACCGGTGTAAATACGATACTTAAGGATTTTGGGATCGCTTTTGTTATCCACTTATCGACAAAACTTAGTAATAGCACACCTAAAATAATTGGTAATACAGAAGATGTGTAATTATTTAGTGGAATACTTAACCCTAAAAAACTTAACGGGTCTGCTCCTTTTGCTGCACCTTCGATCATCGTTGGATATAGTAAAATCCCTGCTAATGCGAGCGCAAGAGATTCTCGCGTTTTAAATTTCTTCGCTGCCGAATAAGCAATGAGGAAAGGTAAAAAGTAAAAGACAGCATTTGAAAAAATTTGAAGTACTTGATAGGTAGAACTTGTCTCCGTCAGCCAGCCTAAGCTAACGAACAGTGCCATGATCCCTTTGATCAATCCACTACCAACAATCGCTGGCAAAATAGGTGTGAAAATCCCGCTGATCACATCGAATACGACTTCAATTGGGTTCATCTTTGACGTGTTTTTAACAGGAGCAGAATTATTGCTGCTATGACCTGCCAGATGATCGATTTCCTCATAAACCTCTGCTACCTTTGCTCCAATAATGACTTGGAACTGTCCACTTTGGAATTGAGCACCTAAAACACCCTCTAATGTTTTCAGCTCATCTACTTTTACCTGACTTTCATCGTTGAGATTAAATCTTAGCCGTGTGATACAATGCCAACTTTGAGATATATTTTCGGTTCCACCAATTAATTTCACAATTTTTCCAGCCAATTCTTTGTTTTCCATGCTTTCACCCCTTCATTTTCACAAAAAAAACCTAAACAAAATCCACCATAGAAAAGATCATTCTTTCTCATGGAGATTTGTTTAGGTTAATGCTTTTTCATAACACGCCTAAAAGAAATCATTTATTTTTTTGGTGTTCCTTTGTGATTCTCTCAATATGGATGACTAAAAAAACAAGTTCGTCTTCTGTCACATTCCAATTGAATTCTCGTTTTAACATTTCTTTGATGATCAATCCGCAGGCATAACTCTTCATATAACGATCCTGTATTAATTCTTTTAACGAGTCATCCATCTGCTGCGGTGGTTGATTGGTTTCCTGCCTGACAATAAAATATCTCAAGTGGGTAATAAACCTCGAATAATTAATGGATGATTTATCCAATATCATCTCGAAAATATTTTGAATGATTTTGACGATTTCTTTCGTGAGGTGAGTCATCTTAATGGTGTCTCCCATAGACTGACCATCTATTTGAGCGTTTACAAAATGCAGGGCAATGAGTGAAGCTTCAGTATCTTCAAAAGAAATGCCCATCATCTTTTGAATAATTGTCAGTGCTTTTTTCCCGACTTGATATTCTTGAAAATAGAGATGTGGAATTTCCCACACAATGGGGTTTTCATACGCCATTTTTTCTTCGTGCCTTTGAATAGCGAAGGTGAGATGATCGGATAGCGAAAAGAGCACGCTGGAACCTAACTTCTTATTCAACATCTCTTCGCCTACGCGAATGATTTTTTCAGTTAATAAAAGGATATCAGTTGGGATAGCGGCAAGTTGAGATTCTAATGGAGACGTCTGATCAGAATAAAATGTCTTACTGACAGCGCTCTCATCAAGTGTATCACCTTTCTTCTTTTTAAAACCTATTCCTGTTCCAAACACAACGACTTCATTTTGAGCCTCTGTTAGAGCTAATACGATATTATTATTTAAAACTTTAACGACGGTGAACATCCTCATCCCACCTTACCTAAAATGCTAAAAAAAGCATAAAAAAACACCAAAATCTCAGCAAACAACGTACAAATGTACAAACTGTTTACCTGACTTGGTGGTGCCTGATCATATCAGTAACACTCCTGCATCGGTTACGACTTTATTTTAAATAGAGGGATGACCAAAGTCAACTATTTTTTCTGAAAAAATAGATTGAAATACCCAGAATCATTTTATCTTTCCTTGTCATTTTACAGTTTAACATATTTAAGGTTGCTGTAAGGTTCGGATTAATACAAGTTAAGGTTGAGGTTGTACAATGGGTTTGTAAGGAATTGAGGGATGAGTCAAATGGTCCCCTCTTCTAAATCAATCATAGAGGTGAAAAGCTTTGAGAGAAAATAAAATTTTGTCTTCATTATGTTACTTCAGTATCTTTTTTGCACCGTTTCTATTTCCGATTATCGTTTATTTCTTAGGAAAAGACGAAGTGAAATACCATGCAAAAAAATCACTATGGACACATATTATTCCTTATTTGATTTTCGGTCTTGGTATTGCCGGTTCAGGTTTACTTGGCATGAACGATATCAGTCATGCTGGTCCGTTCTTAATTGCAACGTATGCTGTGACATTCCTTGTGGCGATCTACTTCTTCATTTGGAACATTGTGAAAGGCATAAAAGTGTTTTCAGAATAAGAGTTAGAAAAAACGGTTCTGTGATTGAGCAGAACCGTTTTTTTGTATGTCCGTTCAAGCGGGTAATTGGATATCAATTGTTGTTCCTTCCCCTATCATACTTTGTATCGTAATATCCCCGCCGTGTTTTTGGATGATATCTTTTGCAATCGCCATTCCAAGACCTGAGCCTGCATGTGTCCCTCCAGTATTCGTCCCTCTATAGTAGCGGTCAAACACTTTTTCTAGCTCTGCCTCTTCAATTCCTTTGCCGTTGTCTTGAATGGTGATGTGGGTATGTTCTTTTTGTTCAAGCTGTACAATGATTTTCACATCAGCATCATTGTGAACAAGGGCATTTAAAATGAGATTGGTGACCGCTCTTCGTATGAGGATCGTATCAATATTCAGCATCAGCTTGTCTACATTCGTTTGTAGCTCAATGGTCTGATCTGCATATCTCGAATCGTTGAGGATATCAATTAACGTTTCACGCAGCAATGGCACAATGTTCACAAGCTCTTTATGCAACATCACGTCGTTATTTTTTAGCCTTGTTGTTAAATTTAGATCCTCCATCACATCTTTGATGTACAGTGATTTATTCTCTATGATGCTGGCATAATGTCTAATGTCTTGATTTGAAAGAGGATAATTTGGATCTTTCATGATTTCTGCATAGCCTTGAATAGAGGATAATGGTGTTTTAATATCATGAGAAATATGACTGATCCACTCTTCTCGCATTTGCTCTAATTTGTCTTTTTCTTTTTGGCTTGAAGCGAGCTGCTCTGATAAGTGATTGACATTATAGAACACATCTTTATATATCCCCTTCGTTGGCAGCTTCGTCGTATAATCTCCGTTTGCGAGCCTCTGGATGCCGTAAATGGCACGGCCGAGCGGTTTGATGAGCTGCCGGCTGAATAAGTATCCAATGAATAAGGCAATGATGGCATCAATCGATAATAAAATCATCGTCCCGATATTGAATTGCGATATTAATTCTTTCGTATCAAAAGAAAATAAATATTTTCCGATGGAAGGGTCCTTAAATCCGATAAAGTAGCTGTATTCCTTGCCCTTTCCGTTTTTCCCCCCAGCATAAATAGTCGACATCAATTGCTTATCTTTATATTTATGTAAGTTCACGATTTCTATAGGTGTGTATTTGCTCTTTAAGCCTTTAGGTGCTAGTGCATGATAGACGTCTTGTCCATTTTCGTCTAATATTTGAATCCACGCATTTTGTTGTTTTAAAGCTTGCTGTCCTTCTTTACTCACAGTGATATCTTGATCAGACAAGGTGATGTATTGTTCAAATGTTCTTGTAAAGGTTTCCGGCGTATTTTCTTCGTTTTGCTGACTGCTTGCTTGTAGTACAAGCCATATCATGAATCCAAATAAGTTAATAAAGACCGTGATAATGGTCACGATAATGACAGAGACCATGTATCTGCCTGTTAATCGCCATTTCATCTTTATGCATCCTTTACAACAAATTTATAGCCAAGCCCTTTGACCGTCACGAGAAATTCTGGTGTAGATGGGGAATTTTCTATTTTTTCCCGAAGTCTTCGTATATGAACCATTACCGTATTATCAGAACCGAAGAAATCCTCACCCCAAACCGTTTGATAAAGCGTTTCTTTACTGATCACGCGATTCGGATGCTGCAAGAAATAAGTCATTAACATAAGTTCTTTCGGAGTGAGCTCAATCGCCGCCCCGTTTTTCGTCAGTTCGGCTTGCTGCTCGTTTAACTCAAATGGGCCTTTTTTGATCACGGGCTCCTCTTGAGAAGGCTGTAAGTATGATGACCGTCTTAGCTGGGCTTTTACCCGGTAGGCGACTTCTTTTGGACTGAACGGTTTTGTAATGTAATCATCGCCGCCAATGGCAAGTCCTACAATTTTGTCTGATTCCTCTCCCTTTGCTGATAAAAAGATAATCGGAACATGCGAGACATCTCTGATTTGTTTGCAAATATCGTAGCCTTCACCGTCTGGCAGCATAATATCCAGTATGATGAGATCTGGTTGTTCTTGATGAAATAGCGAAAGCCCATCACGGGCAGTTGAAGCTGTTAACACCTGGTCAATGCCTTCTCTTGTTAATACGGTATGGATTAATTCTAAAATTTCTTTTTCGTCATCTATAATCAATACTTTGCTTTGAACCTTTGGCATGATGATCACTCTCCTAAGTCATTGTTATTATTATACCCAAAGTGTTGACGTCGTGAAAAATCAACTTACTATTTACACAGAAAAAAGCCAATTTTCTTTTTGAATGAGAAAATTGGCTTTTCGTGTTTCTCTAGCGTTTGACCACAAATGTTGTCACACTTTGAGCAGGGAGATGAGCCCAAAATTGATTTCCTGATATGTTTAAGTCAGTTCCAGGTTGAAGGTTGCTGCTGCCGCTCGTCACCCATCTAGACGCCTGAGAAACGGAGCCATTTTGCACGACGAAGTGTTGATTGACCCCTGCATTGTTTTTATTAATCGCCACAATGACGACCTGATTGTTTCCTTTGTAGGCTGAGACGAAAACATTCGGTTCAGGGCTTTTCGTTGCATCAATTCTGACGTACCCTGGACGCACAAACTTGGAGAAATGCGCCATGTTGTATCCACGTTTGCTAATCATTCCATCTTCCTTCATAGGACCGTATGATCTCCTAATGTACCACCACACATACGCCTGAAAGTCCCCTTCCACCATTGAATGGTGAATATGCTCTGATACCCCTAATGCCTCAGGCCAGCGGTCCGCTGAATTGTTATCACTATTCGGGTAGTAGACCTCTGTCATCCATAGCTCTTTTCCCCCTCCTTTTTGTTTGAAAAGAGGATACGGAAGCTGACTGATTTGGGTCCCGTATAGATGAGCGCCGAGAATGTCCATATTTCTAAGCGCCTGCGGATCGTTTAAGATAGGATCTGAGATATTCTTCAGGTATTGAAAGGATTCTGGTGCAATCACACGTGCATTAATGGAGCCGGCATTTTCTCTCATGAAACGCAGGATTTCCTGAGGCGTCCACCATGTCCATTCGTGTGCATAATCGGGCTCGTTTTGAACAGAAATCGCATAAAGATTGACTCCGTTGTTCTTCATGTAAGTGACAAAATCATTCAGATGCTGAGCATATGCTGCGTATTGATTGTATTTAAGCCGCTTGGCAGGTGATCCATTCCGGTTAAATGTTTCAACCATACTGCTTGGAGGATTCCAAGGGGAAGCGATGACTAAAGCGCCATGCTCGATCGCTCGTTTGGCCGTCGCGACTTCTCTGCTCCAATTGTTTCTGTTTTCGTCTACATATATTCTAAGAATGGAAAACCCTAACTGATTTTGTCCATTGCCAAAGGCGGTTTCCCTTTGTGGCGCTGTCAAATCACCAATCCAAGCTGGGTGGTTCATTCCGCCAAAACCACGAATCACTTGTCTTTCTGCGTTGAGGTTAATGTTTGCGTCACTGGCTGCTGATACCTCAGCTGCTCCGGGTCCAATGAACATGACAGACAGCATGGTGAAACACACCAATAAAGCAAGCATTGGTTTTTTTATACATGACATCAAATTCCCCACTCCTCTATCAAACATTTAAGCACCTTTATTCTCTACCTTTGAGTAAACTGCCAAGAATCAAATTGGAATAGATTTCCCCCGCCTGTTCCGGTAAAGACAAAAAATACGTTGTGCACACCGGATGCGCCGTTAATCGCTGTTTCTATTTCCCGCCAGTTTTGTGTTCCACCGGTGGAAGGAACATCAAGTGTACCGACCAGTCTGCCGTTTGCGCTGCCAAGGCGTACTTCTATTTTCCCGCCTACTGTCGATGCGACATTGGCTTTAAATGTTCTAGCGCCATTTGAACCAAAGTCTACATTCCCTAAAGCCACCCAATCGCCGTTTTGAATGTTGGTGACATGCTGGTTATTCACTGGTCCTCCTGGTGCTGACGAGGCT
This sequence comes from Bacillus sp. FSL M7-0307, assembly GCF_038627835.1. Classification (NCBI taxonomy): domain Bacteria; kingdom Bacillati; phylum Bacillota; class Bacilli; order Caryophanales; family Bacillaceae; genus Bacillus; species Bacillus sp. FSL M7-0307. Next base: position 1,802,063 of record NZ_CP152023.1, read on the forward strand.
TCGGTCAAAATGCGTCCATTCCAAGCGAATGTTTCAGCTTCAACACGTTGATATGGATTCAGATTAGATAGCTGTTTCACTCCTTCATAATTGGCTGCTACTTCTCGAAGGGAGCCATCTGCATTATGCACAAGCTTATTAATATGTGGAGAGCGGTAACCCTTGCCGGCCCCGTATAAAGCAGAGCTAACGGTTTGCGTATGATACACCACATACCACTCATTTTTAAAATTGAACACCGCATGATGGTTGTTACCGCCGCCACCAAAAAAAGCACCCGGATTTTTTAGAAAGTGTCCTTTATACGTGAAGGGTCCCATCGGACTTGAGCTCGTCATATAGCCGATTTCACCAGGTGGTTTATCAGCAGGATGAGAGCCGCCAAAGTTGATGCAATAGGAATAGTAATAGGTTCCGTTATACTTATGCATCCCCGAATCTTCAAACATAAAAGGAGCATCAATGGTGGATGCGCTACTGGCCACACTTGTCATATCAGCACCTAGCTTCAGGACTCTTGCTGTTTTAGGATTTGCCCATTGTCCCTGCGTTGGATTGGAACCGCCTGGAACGCCTCCGCCGGCATATAGATAGCCAGTACCGTCATCATCTACAAATACGGCCGGATCAAAAAGCCATACAACTCCGGACATGCCAGGTGTACTTGGCGTAACGAGCGCTTTCCCAATTGGATCAGTCCATGGGCCAATCGGGCTGTCTGCTGTAAGGACACCTATCCCTCCGCCGCTGTTAGCGAAATAAAGGAAAAATTTATCCTTTCCATTGATCTTCTTTACAGCAGCGGCTGGAGCCCAAGAAGCGCCTGCCCATTTGGCAATGCCTCTGCCGCCATTTGCCCCATTTGCCCCAGCTACTGGAATCGCTCCGTGATCGGTCCAGTTGACCATATCCGCCGAAGAGATGACGAATACTCTATTCAGATTCGCAAATGAATTGTCCTTAATCGTTCCGTTGCTTTGATATTCATAGTCATCACTCGACATATAAAGGTACACTCTTCCGTTATAGGTAAGCGCAAACGGGTCTGCTCCTAAGTGATGGTCAATGAGCGGGTTTGCATTTCCTACTTGCTTGGCAATAGGAGTGCTTGCCGCATTCGCTTCATATACCGGCAAACAACTCAGTACCAAAGTGAAAATCAATAAACAAACGCTGCACTTCATCCTCGTCCTCATCGTGTCATTTCCTCCTGTTTTCATCTTCCTGATATTGGGGTTTAGGCCCAATTTCAAATTATGTTGATGTTTCGTGATGAAGAATGAATACAAAGAATGATTTCTCCCTGTGAATCCCTGTAAAGAGTGCGATGAAAACCCTTACTTTTTAACTAGAAGACAACAAAAAAATGCAGTCTCCATGACGGAGCTGCATTCTTCCTCAATGTTCAATAAATGTAGGCTACATATAACGAGCGGTCACCATTTTCTTTCTCGTGTAAAACTCTACTCCATCTGTCCCATTGGCGTGCAAGTCTCCGTAGAAGGAGTCTTTCCAGCCGGAAAATGGGAAGAAAGCCATTGGAGCAGGGACACCAATGTTAATGCCTAACATGCCGGCTTCGATGTTTTCACGAAATTCTCTTATGCTTGAAGCGCTGTCTGTGTATAGGCAGGCACCGTTTGCGAATTTTGATTGATTGGACAGGTCGATTGCTTCTGCGAGTGATGAGACACGGACAATGGATAAGACTGGGGCAAAAATCTCGTCCTGCCAGATTTTCATTTGATTTGTGACATGATCAAAGATCGTTGGTCCGACAAAATACCCTTCTCCATTTGTTTCGTTATCTTGTCTGCCATCACGAATCAGGCTTGCGCCTTCTTCAATTCCTGATTGAATATATTGAAGAGTTCGTTCTTTATGCTCTTTCCGAATGACTGGTCCGAGAAAGACATCTTTATTTATTCCGTTTCCGATGACAAGCTGGTTGGATTCATCGACCAATTGTTGAATCAAGTCGTCCGCCACGTCTTCTTCCACTGCGACAACGGCTGCTGCCATGCAGCGTTCACCTGCTGATCCAAAAGCAGCGCCAATGATTTGTTTTGTGGCTGATTCTAAATCAGCATCTTTCAAGACGATAGAGTGATTTTTTGCACCGGCAAGTGCTTGTACACGTTTACCATGTGATGTCCCTTTTTTATAGACGTATTCTGCGACTGGCTGAGAGCCGACAAACGAAATGGCTTTTACCTTTTCATGTTCAAGAAGACCGTTTACTACATCGTGAGCGCCATTGACAATGTTGAGCACACCTTTTGGAAGTCCCGCTTCTTCAAATAGTTCTGCTAACCGTGCAGCAAGGATTGGCGTCCGTTCTGAAGGCTTTAAAACAAATGTATTTCCGCAAGCGATGGCAAGCGGGAACATCCAGCATGGGACCATCATCGGAAAGTTAAACGGGGTAATGCCGCCGATGACGCCAATTGGGTAGCGGTACATGCCAGACTCTAGACCAGTCGCAATATCAGGTAGTTGTTTCCCCATCATTAAGGTTGGTGCACCAGCGGCAAATTCCACACATTCAATTCCTCGCTGCACCTCTCCTTTTGCTTCTGTTACACTTTTTCCGTTTTCCAGCGTGACGAGTTCAGCTAACTCATCCCATTTCTCAACGAGTAACTGTTGGTATTTAAATAAGATACGTGCGCGCCGGGGAACAGCTGTTTTAGACCAAGTGGTGAACGCTTCTTGTGCAGCTTGGACTGCATGTTCTACATCCGTTTTTGTTGAAAGTGGTACTTCTGCGATGACTTCGCCAGTAGCTGGATTATAAACAGCTTCCGTTTGGTTCGTTTCGGCGTCCACCCATTGTCCGCCAATATAATTTTTCAACGTTTGTACATCTGTTTTGGTCATGTTCCCTCTCTCCTCTTTGTTTGGATTGTGATGCAGTCGTGTGTTGATTTATCGTCATTGTCTCATCTAAGGGGTCTTCATCTGTATACACTCTTTGTCAAATGAAACCACAGTTTTGCTTTACGTTCTGATAAAACATGTGAAGTCTATACCTTTCAGCTTCTTTGGTTCCGCAGATCTGTCCCCCTTTTAGGTCGTTTTGTCTGTGTGTCATGTGGCATGATCATGTTAATTAATTGATGATATGTTTTTGGTTAACTGTTGGTTAACTTTAGAAAAATCATAATATTAAAAACGCTTTCAGTCAATGATCAGTTTGTTGATCTAAAAAAGCCTGATGCCAGGTGCATCAGGCTAAGACCGTTTATTTTAGTTATTTAGAAGAAATTGCGTATTGACTCGGCTCTGTATAAGCCGGGAGCATCTCCCCGTGTGCTTCAATTAATTCATTACATAGTTTGATGGTGTCATCAATTGATAATTCAGCACTTGTATGCGGGTCTAATAATGCCGCTTGGTAAATGTGTTCTTTTTTGCCGCTGATTGCAGCTTCAATCGTCATGAGCTGTGAGCTGATATTGGTCCGGTTGAGTCCTGCCAATTGTTCAGGTATCTCTCCGATATAACATGGCATGATACCGCTCCGGTCGGCGACACACGGTACTTCTACACAGGCTTTTTCAGGAAGATTGTGAATGAGTCCACCTGTGTTCAGTACATTTCCACCAAATTTAAAGGGAACGTTCGTTTCAATCGCTTCAATGATACGTGAACCATATTCTTTAGAGCGCGTATGTGTGATCTGTGTGTTTCCCACAAGGTCATGCTTCATCGTATTCCAATTGTTGATTTGTTCCTCGCAGCGACTTGGATATTCATCGAGCGGAATGTTAAACTGTCCAATCAGTTCTGGATAACGAGATTTGATAAAATACGGATGATATTCTGCATTGTGCTCTGAGGATTCGGTGACATAGTAGCCGAATTTATCCATTAGTTCAAAACGAACCATATCAGGATGCCGCGTTTTTTGTTTTTCTTTTGCTCTTTTTTTGATTTCTGGATATAAGTCTTGACCGTCCCGTTTCACTTCTAATAACCATGCCATGTGGTTAATGCCGGCAATTTTTTCTTCAATGCCTTCATGGTCCATTTCAAGTGATTGAAATAAATCTTTCGTACACACCTGTACGCTATGGCAAAGACCAACCGTTTGAACCCGAGTATAACGCAGCATAGCGCCAGTCAGTGTGGCCATTGGATTCGTGTAATTTAACAATAAAGCGTGTGGACATACCTCTTCCATATCCTTTGCGAAGTCCAGCATCACAGGAATGGTTCGAAGTGAACGGAAAATGCCGCCGATGCCAACCGTATCCGCAATCGTTTGTCTTAATCCATATTTTTTTGGAATCTCAAAATCAATGACAGTGCTTGGCTGATAGCCTCCCACCTGGATGGCATTGATGACATATTTCGCATTCTTTAAGGCTTCTTTCCGGTTGTGATAGGACTGAATGGTCACATGTGCACCGTAGTTCTCTTTTAAGTGACGCAGCATCGTTTCTGATTCTTTCAGCCGGTTGTGATCGATATCATATAACGCAAATTCAAAGCCGGCAAGTGCGGGAACGAACAGACAATCTCCTAATATATTTTTAGCAAACACGGTACTTCCTGCACCGATAAATGTAATTTTAGACATAGACGACACTCCTTTTTACATCAAGGTTGGATTACCCTTTAACAGAGCCTTGAGACAGCCCTGCGATAAAGTATTTTTGCAAAAGTAAAAACATCGTGACCATTGGCAGCATCGCAATGAGAGCAGCGGCGCCAACGAGCTGGAGCTGGTGTTGATTTTGACCAAAGAAATTGGATAAGGCGACTGTAAGTGTATGCATCTCTTTATCTTGCAGAAAGAAGATGGCAAATTGATAGTCGTTCCAAATATACACACAGGCAATGATTAAAACAGAAGCGGTAATCGGCTTCAGCAACGGAAAAACGACGGTGAAAAAGACTCTGAGTGTTCCCGCGCCATCAATACGAGCGGCTTCTTCAAGCTCCTTTGGAATCGTCGACCGGATAAAACCGGCATATAGAAAAATCGTCAGTGGCAAAAAAGCAGCAACATTGTTTAAAATAGCGATTTGATAAGTATTCATCATGCCAATTTGTACAACCATTTTGTATAAAGGGACAAGGGCTGTGAGCGGCGGTATGACCATAATGGCAATGAATAAGAGATACACCGCTTGATTCAGCTTTGTTCCTCTTCTTGCAAGCGGATAGGCGGCAAGTGATCCAAAGATGATGAGTAGGGCAGCCGAGCTAAACGTAATGATCACTGTATTCAAAAAGGACTGGCCAAGCTGAGCATCTGTCCATGCCATCAGAAAGTTTTCAAAATGAAGCGTTGATGGGAACAACCATTTTGAGCTAAAATCTCCTATCCCCTTTAGAGAGGTCGTGACTAAAATATAAAATGGAATCAGGTGCAGCAATGTGATCAAAAGGGCGAGTAAGGAGTACCATCTTTTCTTTCGTTTATAGGCGTTATCCATCACACCTCGGTCTCCTTTCGTTTGAAATAAATGAGCGCTGCGACACTAACGACAAGGATGATAATAGCCATGAAGACACCTTGCGTCGCTGCATAGCCTGCATCCTGCCGTTTGAAATACAGATCATACATAAAAGTCGACATCGATTGCGAGGAATCTCCGGGTCCTCCGCCAGTGAGGGCGACAATGACATCAAATAATTTAAGTCCACCGATCACATTGAGCACAACATTGATGGTGATAGATGGCATTAAAAGCGGTAATGTGATGCGCCAAAATTGCTGAAGACCTGAAGCTCCGTCGAGTTGTGCTGCTTCATAATAATCTTTAGGTATGCTTTGGAGTCCTGCTAAATAAATGATCATGGCAATCCCGACGAATTGATACGTATTCACAAACACAATGATCCAAGTGTTTAGCTGCGGATTACCAAGTGCGTTCATTGGATCAAATCCAAAAAAGGTAACAACGTCGTTTAAAGCACCACCTTGGTACGCAAAGACAAAATACCAAATATAGCCCATAGCAATCGGGCTGATCATGACGGGTAAATAGATCACCGTTCTTGTGATGGCTCTCATCTTTAAACTTTGATTTAATAAGAGTGCATATCCAAGACCAATCATATTTTGTAAGATGGTGCTCCCGATGCCGTAAAGAAGGGTATTTTTCACAACAAGCCATGTGGTTGGATCTTGCAGTAGTCGTTTGTATTGATCCAGTCCGATCCACTCATACTGTTGTGAGAAACCGTTCCAATTTGTAAAAGAAAGCTGAATCCCGTTAAAAAAGGGATAAATGATAAAGGCACTGACAACGAGAACAGCAGGCAGATACATCCACCAAAGTGAAGAATTTTGGCTATTTTTCATCTTCTGTTTTGGAAAAGAGGTAAATGTCGCCGCCTGTTTTTCTTTTGTGATGTCACTCATTGGCTTCACTCCTGTTTCAGCATGAGCCTGCTATTGTTTTTTCAGACGCTTATATTCCTCTTCCATTTTCTTCGATAGTTGTTCCGGTGTGATGGAGCCTGCTAATAATTCTTGACCGGTCGTTGCCATGACAGCCCACATGCCGCTCGGTAAGTATTTCCGATCAAAATAGGGTTCAATCTTAATATCTTCATATTGCTCGTAAAATATAGAGTAATAGTTTTTGGCTTTGACTTCTTTTAAAGCCGTTTCAGAGGAAGTGCCCTCTGCGATTTTTTTTGCGTTTTCAGGCTTTGCTAAAAAGTCAATGAATTGTTTTGCTTCTTTTAGATGCTTTGAGTCTTTCCATGCCGCAACAGTAAAGCGTTCCCCGCCAATCCAGCTTTGCTCATCTCCTTCATGAATAGCTGGTACGGGCATGGTGCCTACTTTGATCGATTGATTGAGTTCAGTCGCCTCAGGTCCTAAAGATCCTCCCACAAAGGTGAAAGCGATTTTGTTTTGTGCCATCAGCTCAGGTGCTTGGGATAGTTTCGCAGTGAGTACATCTTTGTTTAAAAGGTCTTGATCTTTCAGCTCCTTCATAAACTGTGCAAGCGGTGTATAGTGAGACCAATCAAATGATCCATTTTCAAGGTCTTTTCCGTATTGATGTTTTTGATCGGTAATGAGTAAAGGCGTTGCCAGCTCATCAAAGACTTGGGCAATATTTGAATTATCTCCTCCTGGAATCCAGAGTGGCACCACTTCCCCTTTACTTTTTTCTTTGACAGTTTGTAAAGCACTTTTCAATTCATCCAGTGTTTTTGGAACTTTAATGCCATATTCTTTTAATAGATTGGCATTAAAACTAAGTCCGTCTTTTGCTTGGTTCAGCGGATAGGCATAGACTTTGCCATCTTTGTCTTTTAAAATTTGATCGAGTGAAGGATCGAGTTGTTTTACCCATTCCATCTCCTTTAGATCAGCCACGTATTCGCTATATCGCAGTTTGGCCCAGCCGTGTGTATCAAATAGGTCTGGCATATCGTTTGCCCCCATTTTGACGCGTATCATATCTTCATAGCTGTTGCCAGGGAAGTTGGCATCAATTCGGATGTTTTGATGTTCTTTTTCAAAATCACGGATCACTTCTTCAAATGCCTTTCTCTCCCCGCTGTTACTCATTGTGGAGAATAGAGTCAAGGTCACTTTCCCGTTTGCTTCAGACGCACCGTTATTGCCGCAAGCAGACAAGATCATCGACAAAGCTAGAGCTACACACAGCATCAGAATTTTTTTACTCATCGTTTCCTCCTTTTGATTACTGAAAATTCAGACGATTATCGGTAGAATTCATGCGGTTGCGGAAACAAAAGAAGTCCATTATACTGGAATTCTATTCTATTCTTTTCAAAGAGATAAGAGAGCAATTGGGTGAACTGCGTTGTTTTCAGCATGATCTGGCCATCATGCTCAGCAGCTCCCTTCCTGCTTTTTTGTCTCTTTTTTATTTGCTGAAATGCTCGTTCACCCCCTTTCATGGATTGGGCATGTGCTGCCTCTTTGCATGAGCTTTGTTGGCACGACGACTTTTAGGGGAAGCTTTCTTCCTTTTATCCGCTCAAGCAAAAGCTTTAGGCCCACTTCCCCCATTTCTTCTGTATATACTTTAACCGTTGTGAGCGGCGGGCTTGAAAAGGAAGCGGCTTCGATATCATTAAACCCCACGATTGAGACATCTTGAGGTACACGACGACCGGCTTCATGTAGCGCGCGCATAGCGCCTATTGCCATAGAGTCACTTCCGATAAAAAAGGCTTCTGGAAGATTTCCTTTCTGAATGGCTTTTTGCATAAGCGAGTAGCCTTCTTGCATGGAATATTCGCCTATGTGGATGTCATTCATATGAAGAGTTCCCGCTTCTTGCATTCTTTTGATAAAAGTTGTTTGTCTTTCATCCTCAATCACAGCATTTCCTTCAAAATAATGCTCCCTCTCTTTCCCGCCAATATATCCTAGATGTGTATAGCCGAGAGATTGCAGATGACGAATGGCACGATCTGCCGCTCTGACAAAATCCACATGTACACAATCATACAAATCTTCATCCGCATAATGATTGATAAAAACGATATGTTCCATTCGGTTTGTCATCTTTTCAACCGTATCAGGGCTGATTCGTCCAATGACGATCAAACCGTCAATATCCTTTAGTATCGCCCCTTTATCCATGTTTCTTAGGCGAAAGGTATGGAGAGTGGACAGACCTTGTTTGGCATATTCTTTTTCAATTCCTTTTCGAATCGATGAAAAAAAAGGATCATTTAATTCTTCGTCAATGGATTGGGCGACAACGACACCGATGACTGGGGATGCGGGTGGGCTATTTACTTCTGCTTGATCGGCTTTTCTTGCTCTGACTGGGGTATAGTTTAATTTCTTGGCTATGTCGAGGATGTTTTGTCTTGTTGCGTGTGAAACGGCAAGCGTTTGGTCGCCATTTAACACACGGGATACAGTAGAGACGGATACTTTTGCATCATGAGCAATATCTTTGAGTGTGGTCATAGGCAAACTCCTCAATATTTTTGACTAAATGTTTACTAAAGATATTTGAAGAATACCACATAAATAAAGCGCTTTCAATTATAAATTTGTGCTTTTTTGAAGTTTTTGAGTATGTTTTGATAAGGAGATAGTTTGTTTAGTAAAATTGCGTAAAAAAGAGGATGGACTTCATCCTCTTTTTTACTAAGGTGATTTCATTGTGGCTGTTTCTTTTGCGAACAATTGCTTCATTGTTTCCCATGCTTTATCTAATTCTTCGTGAAGTCCAAATAAACCTGAGGTGCCGATGATGTAAATTTCATTTCCTGCCTCAGCAAGCAGCCGGAACGTGCTTTCATTACAAGAGCCGTCTACCTCAATTGAAAACGAGTATCCTCCCTTCTCTTTGATTTCTTTCACCTCTTTCATTTTCGGAAGCATTTCTTTGATAAAAGGCTGACCAGCAAACCCTGGATCAATTGTCATGATCGTCACCCGGTCTATTAAATGAATAAAAGCATCTAATGCTGCAACTGGTGTGGCGGGATTGAGAACAAAGCCGACCTCACACTTTCTTTCGTGAATATGCCGAATGATTCGAAAAACGTCTTTTTGCACCACTTCTGGATGTAAACAAATCATCGTTGCGCCTGCATCAATACATGCATCAATTAAAAATTCCTGAGGCTGTTCGGCCATTAGATGAACATCAATCGGAACGTCTGTCAGTTTCCGAAGTTGTTCAATGAAAAAGGGTGATAAGGTCATATTTTTTACATAATGACCATCCATGACGTCGACATGATAACGATCTGCCCTTGTGTTCAGAAGCTGAATTTGTTCACGGAAGTGCGTTAAATCCATACACATCAATGAAGGTGAGAAAATGGCTGTCATCCTCCAATGCCTCCTTTTTAAAGATGAAATAAAAACTTGATCAATCCAATCAAGATTCCGATGATACCGAAGTCTGTATCTCCAAATGTTGTCCCTTCAAAGCCAAGAGTGCCTAACACAGGAAGTAAACAAGCTGGTAAAAATGAAAGGAGTATTCCATTCACAAAGGAACCGGCGACTGCACCTCTCATTCCTCCCGTTGCATTGCCATATACGCCCGCTGTCGCACCGCAGAAAAAGTGCGGCACAAGTCCAGGAACAATGACAGTTAAACCAAACAAAGGAAGAAGGAAAATAGACACGATGCCTCCTGCAAAACTGCATAAAAAACCGATGATCACTGCATTTGGAGCAAATGGGAAAACAGTTGGCGCATCAAGTGCCGGCTTTGCCCCTTTGACGAAACGATCGGCAATCCCTTTGAAAGCAGGCACAATTTCACCAATTGCCATCCGTACACCTGCTAAAATAATGTATACCCCAGCAGCAAAGGTAATGGCCTGAATGAGAATGAAGACAGCAAAGTTCGTACCACCACTAATGTTTTCTATGAATGAAATTCCCGCAAACGGTGCAATCGCAAAGAAAAGCAAAGCCATCGTAATGGAGATGGCCACCGATGTATCTCTTAGAAAACCGAGTGACTTAGGTACTTGAATGGTTTCCGTTGATTTCTCTGGGCGCCCGACCCATTTGCCGATCATTCCCGCTGTAAAATAGCCGAACGTACTGAAATGACCGAGCGCCAAATCATCACTTCCAGTGACTTTCCTTGTAAACGGCTGAAGGATTGCGGGAGCAATGACCATCGCTGCACCTAATACGATTGAACCAGTGGTGATCAGCAGCGTTCCTTGTATGCCGGCTGTTGACAGAACGACTGCAAGCATAGCCGCCATATATAGCGTATGATGACCAGTTAAAAAGACGTATTTAAAGGGTGTGAATTTTGCCAAAAGCAAATTGACCAACATACCAAAAATCATAATGAGCGCTGTCTGTGTACCGAATTCCTTTTGGGCAATGGCCGCCATGGCATCTGTATTTGGGACAACCCCTTGAATGTGAAAGGCTGCTTCAAACATCTTCCTGAAAACCCCAAGTGAATCAGATACGACTGTGGCGCCCGCTCCTAATATTAAAAAACCCATTGTTGTTTTTAAGGTGCCTGATACAGTATCGGCAGCTGACTTTTTCTGCAAAAGTAAACCAGCTAGTGCAAACAAACCGATGAGAATTGCGGGTGTGCCCAATATATCGTTCATGATCAGTTCTATCATGATGTGAATCCCCCTTTTTCTGTCGATTATATGTGTTTACGAAGGACGTCTTTAATGGCTTCCTGGTCTAACAAGTTATTTAATCCAGCGACCTTTCTTGTGCCGTCATCCAGCTGATCGATAATATCTGTTGCGCCAATATAGAGGTCTGCTTGTTCATTTTTGCTTGTACTGAGATCGGTGTGATCCACTTCCGCTAAAAGTCCTAATTCTTCTAATGCTTTTTTGACATTCATTTCAACAATAAAACTGCTTCCTAAACCGTTTCCGCATACAACTAGAATTTTTTTCATCCTCTTTTTCCTCCTTTATACTTGTGAAAATCGATTGATTAGTTGTTGAATGGCTGCTAATTCCTCTGCTTCAATCAATTGTCTCACCCGTTTTTCTTCACTTAACAGCATCGTCAGCTGTTTGAGTGCTTTCAGGTGGGTCATACTGTCAATGGCAGCTAATACAATGATGAGACGAACTTGCTTTTTTCCATCCTTTGAAAAGGAAACGGGCTGATGACATGACATAAGTGACATGCTTAATTTGTTCACGCCATCCTCTGGTCTGGCATGCGGAATCGCCACTTGTGGCGCAATCACAATATAAGGACCATTTTGATGAACAGACTGGATCATCGCTTTCACATAACTTTCCTGAATCGTTTGTTGATCAAGCAAAGGCTGTGCTGCTTTTGTAATGGCCTCCTGCCATGTGTCTGCTGTTTGCTGGAGCTGAATGGTTTCTTCTGTTAATAAATCGTTTAACACTGGTTTCCACCCTTTCTGGTGTGATACATATGTGGGATGAAGCAGCTCCTTCAGGTCATGAAGCAATGCTTTTTCATTTTGAACGATGGTATGCTGCTGAATGATATTGAATAAAGCATTCACATGGTGCTCATCAAGCTTAGGTTCTGAGCCTTCTCCATATTGAAGCAAAATTTTTCTCTCATAAGCAGTGAGAATAGGGTGAACGAGATGAACAGGTTTTCCTTTAAACGAAATAGGTGTCGTTGACACAACAAAGTCGGCATCAATGGATGTTAATTCTTCATATGAACGTTTTGATAACAGTCCGCGTATGTCGATGTAGCCGATTAATTCAAGAAGCTGCGTTTTCAGCATGTGACTTGTGCCAATTCCTTCTCCGCAGACAATGTAAACAGAACGTTTCGCAATCGATGAAATCCCTTCTCTTCTCATCCAGCCGCCAAAATGCATCGCCACATAGGCAATTTCATGATCGCTCATCTTTGAACAGGCCGCCTTCTCTAAATGGCAAGCAACCTTTTGTGTGATGTCAAACACCTCTGGCTGTGCATGTTTAATGGAATCTGTTAATTCATTGATGATCTCAATGTGATAGATGAGCCTATAATAGGCCGGAATTAAATGCATGGTTAAGTTTTGTTCCAAGACTTCTACTTCCTGGAAGGAAATACACGCATAACGCTGAAAGTCAATGATCATTTGTCTCGCAATGGTTCGAATGAGATGTTCTTCTGGTTTTTGACTTGTTGGGAGTTTTTGTTTTTTGGCACTGAGCCATAGCGTACTAAGAAAATAGATTTCATCATCATGAACCAAAAGACTGGTTTCTTTTTGAATTTGCGCCATGAAACGAATAGCAGCCAAGCATTCATCTGTTTCCTGCAATGTCCGTTTTTCTTCTGTTGAAATGTGTACAGCACGTCCTAGCTTCATCCGTTTAAAGTAGAAAAAGAGATCCATAGACAGCTGATCCAGCATGTCATCTGCAAACTCAAGCTTCAGATCTTGTTCGGACTGTTGAAGGAGAGCATGTATTCTCTTATATGAAATAGGACCCTTTAACCAAACCGATGGAAACGTTTTTTCATTTTTTATCATGGTGCGAATGAAATGAATATAAGGCTTCAGCGCCAATCGAATTGTTCTTTCTTCTCCTGAAATTAAATAGCCGCTAGCCGCCTGATAGTGAAGTGTAAGCTGCTGTTTTGAAAGTGCTTCTTTTAGCTGTTTCATATCCTCGAGCAATGTATTTCGGCTCACCTTTGTTATCTTCATAAAATCATCAATTCTTAGGCAATGCTCGCTACATGCAATGGATAAAAGCAAGATGGCCCTTCGTTCCTTTACACATGGTTCATAATCTTGACCAATAAGCATGGTGTCAGCTTTTTGAATAATGACTTCTTTTTCATGAGGATTTAAATAATAGCCAAGTTGGCCTTTTCGCTGCACACCACTAAGTTGATGAGTTTCCAGCCAGCTGTTCATTCGTTTGATTTCAGCATAAACGGTTCGAGTCGAGACATTCATTCGATTCTGTAAATCTTCTATTGATAAATAAGATGTCGTATGAAGCAGCATAGATAGCAAAGTAGTACCCCTTTTGGTTAAGTACAGTTGGAATTCCTCCTTTCTTTCCCTTTGGTTATAAGTCTAATCAACTCACCTGCATCAAAGAAGCCCAAATGTCTTCAGCACGTGCTTTGCAGCGATTGTGTGCTCTTTTCATAAGAAAAACACACTGATTGAGTGTGCTTTCAGACTTGTATACAAAGAGCTCTTTGTCTTCTTTTACGTGTTTGAGGACGAATAAACGCAAAAAACCTAGAATGGTATAAAGCCAGTCAAGGTTTTTTATTTTTCCTATATGTGACGCTTAAAATTATTTTTTGTTTAAACTAAATCCGAAATCCAAATAGTTTTCAAATGAAATACAAATACTCCAATCACCTTCTAATGATATAAAGTAGTGGTGCTGTGGGATATCTAAAAAATAGACTAGTAACTCTTCTAGATGTTTTAATTCAAACTGGTACCCAAACTCTGTAAGGTTATCCCCTATGTAAATTACTTGTAAGTTATTATCTAAATATTTTTCTTTTAATTCAGTTATAAAGAGAAGAGCATCAGAAAGTAACGATTCATGATTTGAGCTCTTACTATAATGTTTATTGGTTTGTAACCAATCTATTTTTGAACCAGCAAAATCAAATTTTTGTTCTATTAAGTCTAAATAAATTTTTGGATTTTTATGTACTTTGACATATTTAAGAAGGTCTTTTAATTCCAAATCCTTTATTAGATCTTCATCATAAGAATTCAATAAAATTACCCCCCTTTGTGTTTTTTAAAGTCTTTCTTGTCAAAATCCATAGGAATCGCTGTTTCGTCATTTTGTTGCAATCAATTCAGTGTACAATGCCATTGTAGCTTGCTGATCCGTCTCTGACAAAGCATATTCATCTTTTTTTGACCGAGTTATATTAAATTTTCTGCCATACCAAAACTTCATTCTTCTGTGTTCAATCCCAATAATAAATATAGTGCTGAGTTGAAGAATCGCTTGTCATCCCCATTTTTTCATACAATTGTTGTGCTTTTGTATTAGAAGTCGCTGTTTCTAGACTGATAAATCGAGCTCCTTTATCGTTTGCAAATGAAAATGCTTTTTTCATCAATTCCTTACCTACTCCCTTTTGACGAAAATCGTTTATAACAAACAAATCATTTAAAATGAACGCATCTTTCATCGCAACAGATGAAAATGTGGGATACAGTTGTACAAATCCTACATATTGTTCACCTTGCTTTGCAACAAACAAAATAGACTCTTGTTTACGGTATCGTTCCACTAGAAAATGATAAGCACCTTCTACATTAGAAGTCTGTTTATAAAATTGGCGATATTGATCAAATAGAACCGAAACTTGTTTTAAATCATTTTCATTAGCTCTTACTATATCCACTCTTCTATCCCCTTTTCATATCAATTAGTAGTATAATAATCGATATTCTGACATGTGAAAATGTACAAATTTATACTTTATTAAATGTCAGAAGGGAGGAATGAAGAAATGAAACATTATATTTTCCCTTTCAGTGCCAATCAACCAAAATATAAACAAATTTATGAGCAATTTAAAAAATTAATCGAGGAGGGAAAGTTAAAAACAGGAGAAAATCTTCCTTCCATTCGTTCACTAGCCAATGACCTAGGTGTTAGTCGCCACACTACACTACAAGCATATGATCAATTATTAGCTGAAGGATATATTCAAGCCAATGAGCGTAAAAGCTATAGTGTCAATGAATTTGAACCGATATTTCTTCAAACCTCTATTTCAGAAGTACCTAGAAATGAACCAATACAATTGATCGATTTCATTGATTTCAAAGCAAGTACTGTTGATGAGGAACAATTCCCTTTAAAAGTTTGGCGGCAAATTTCCAACAAAGTGCTGCAGCAATCCATTAGCTTTCAATATGGAGATCCTTTTGGAGAACCGGGGTTTAAACAAGAACTGGCTGATTATTTATTTCAAGCGAGAGGTATGATCATTAACCCCAAAAATATTATCGTTGGAAGTAATACACAGCAGCTACTGTTGTATTTGGGATTTCTATTAAAAGAAAGTTTTTCTAGTATGATTGTTGAAAACCCTGGTTATAGCGGTGTACGGGAGGTCTTTCATTTACATGGATTTGAAATGGAGAGTATTCCTGCATTAAAACAGGGTGTATTATTGGACCCACTTGTACATAAAAAGGGGAAATTATTGTATATCACACCTTCACATCAATATCCTACTGGTACTGCACTATCGATTCAACAAAGAATTGAATTGATTCAATGGGTACGATCAAATAACGGTTTCTTATTAGAGGACGATTACGATGGAGAATTTCGATATGGACAAAAACCATTTCCTGCTTTAGCATCTTTAGATGCTGCACATGTCATTTATTTTGGTACGTTTTCAAAAGCATTTCTACCAGCTGTACGATTAGCATATATGGTTTTACCTGATTCATTAATCAATATCTATATGAGTAAATTTGAACATTTCGAACATAATGCTTCTTTATTGCACCAACTGACCATGACTGAATTTATGAAAAGTGGGGAATGGACAAAGCATATTAAGCGTATGCGCAATACTTATAAAAGGAAAATGAACTTATTGGTTCAACAAGTTCACCATCTATTTGGAGAGCAGATTGAGATCATTGGTGACAATGCAGGGTTATATATCATGTTACGTATACACACGCCCTATTCCGAAAAAGAATTAATTGAAAAAGCTCTTCAACAACATGTTAAAGTGTATCCTACAAGTCATTTATTTATCGAAAATCCACCTGTACAACCGCACATACTGCTCGGTTTCGCAAACCTTACTCTTGAACAAATCGAAAGAGGTATTTGTTTATTAAAAGAAGCATGGAAATAAAATTGATGGTTCATTGGAGGTTTTTTTGTAACTTAGATGGATAAACTCATCTAACGCTTCCTCTGGCGAATCAATATCCTGATGAAATGTCCCACCTAAAAAATCTGCTAACTTCTTTAAATAACTGGAGCTATCATTCATTGAATCACCTCTGCAATGTATTATATCTTTTCTACTATTGAAAAAAGTTAAATAAATGAAAGGGTATAACATATTTTATATGACGAATATGTTATACCCTTTCTTCTTAAACTAACGCACCTGTTAGCATAACAAAAAAATGATTATTTTATTTTTTTTAGCATTTTAAAATTAGCCAACTTAACCCCCTTTTTTTCCACAGTTTGTGAACAAACAATTTTGTAACCTAGATGTTCAAAAAATGGCTTAGCTGTAATACTTGCTTCGGTATCAATTTCTAAAAGATTTAGTTTCTTTGCCTCAGATTCGAGCATATCAACTAAAGCTGTGGCTATACCTTGTCCTTGATAATCTTTATGAACGAATAGTCTATCTAAGTACCCGGTATGCGTTAAATCGCTAAAACCAACAACTTTACCATTCACTTTAGCAACAAATGTTATATTTTGACTCAATGATTCCTTCCAAGAATTCATTTTAGATTCTTTTTCATCTCTTGGTGCCCAAGCATCCAATTGTACTTGGGAATAATTTTTTGAATTTACGGAATGCACTGTTTCATAAAACAATGAAACAATCTCTTTTGTATCAGTTTCCTTAAACTTTATAATCTCCACTTTCTGTATACCTCCCCTTGTTTGGATAAGCATCCTATATTGTTATTCTCAATGAGAACTTCTTGCACCCTCATAACACATTCTCTCATAAAAGATATTACCGCTTCGTCTAAAGACCTCACAGTGTCCTTTCTTACGATTTAGACTTAAGCAATTGCAGCTCTTGATCCATGATTTCAGCTGCTTCTGAAATAAATTGAATGATTAAATCCAATTCTTCTGGCTTGTATTCATTTGTGAGTTTTTTGGTGGATGCCGATAAAGATAGAAAGAGTTGTTTCACCTGTGATTTCCCCGCTGTTAATGGAACAATGATGACCCTTCGCTTGTCTTTTGGGTCCTTCTCCCTTTTGACGTAGCCTGCTTTTTCTAACCGGTCAATGAGAGCGGTGACCGCACCTGAGCTAAGACCGGTTTTTTCACTTAATTCACCTGCTGTGAGTGGTCCAAGTTCGTTTAACAAATCTGCTGATTTGAGATCTGTTGGGAAAAGGCCGAGCGATTGAGCGGCTGCTTGGTGGAATAGGACTGTTCGTGTAGCAAGGCGTCTCATCGTATGAATGATCAGGTCCGCTTGCTCTTCTGCCTCGTTCTTTATTGACAACTTGTTCTCCTCCCTTTAAAATCAATTTATCTTGATCATCAAGATAAATGTTCTCTTACTTTATAATTAACTTGATCATAGCAAAAAAGTGAAGAGAACGTAAGCAGGAGGTAAATGAAATGAATAACGTGGATCATAAAGGCAAGGCATCCACTCGCTTTGTTGTCATCGGGTTGCTGTTAGGGATTTTTATGGCAGCGATGGACAACACCATTGTCGCAACAGCAATGGGAAGCATCGTCGCCGATTTGGGCAGTTTTGATAAATTTGCTTGGGTGACTGCTTCTTACATGGTGGCAGTGATGGCCGGTATGCCGATTTATGGAAAGCTTTCAGATATGTATGGTCGAAAGCGTTTTTTTCTGTTTGGACTTATTTTCTTTTTAATTGGATCTGCGCTGTGCGGCATCGCACAAACAATGGATCAGCTCATTATTTACCGTGCGATTCAAGGACTTGGAGGCGGTGCTCTTCTTCCGATCGCTTTCACAATTATCTTTGATATCTTCCCGCCAGAAAAGCGCGGGAAAATGTCCGGTATGTTTGGTGCAGTTTTTGGTCTATCCAGTGTATTAGGCCCGCTGTTAGGAGCGATTATTACGGATTCGATCGGCTGGCATTGGGTGTTTTATATTAACGTACCAATCGGTATTGTCAGTGTGTTCTTGATCGCCAAATTTTATCAAGAATCGCTCGAGCATCGTAAGCAGAAAATTGACTGGTCAGGTGCCATTACACTTGTCGTTGCGGTTGTCAGTTTAATGTTCGCCCTTGAGCTTGGCGGTAAATCGTATGCATGGGATTCTGTTCAAATCTTGACACTATTTGCTGTGTTTGTTGTCTTTGGCACCATCTTCTTCATTGTTGAACGAAAGGCCGAAGAACCGATTATTTCTTTTTGGATGTTTAAAAATCGTTTGTTTGCGACATCTCAAATTTTGGCGTTTTTATATGGCGGGACGTTTATTATTCTAGCTGTCTTTATTCCTATCTTCGTCCAGGCAGTGTACGGTGAATCTGCAACAAGTGCTGGGTTCATTTTAACACCGATGATGATTGGGTCCGTGATTGGCAGTATGATTGGCGGAACGATGCAGACGAAAGTACCTTTTAGACGATTAATGACCATCTCTGTGATTTCATTTTTTGCTGGGATGCTGCTGCTTGCCAATATGTCGCCTGATACAGCAAGATTGTGGCTTACGCTCTTTATGATGATTTCAGGTTTTGGCGTTGGATTTAGCTTCTCCCTTCTACCATCTGCTTCAATGAATGATCTCTCTCCGCGCTACCGCGGCAGTGCTAATTCTACCAATTCATTCATGAGATCACTTGGGATGACTTTAGGCGTGACGATTTTTGGAACGATTCAAACCAATGTCCTGACAAATCGTTTAGCAGATGCTTTTAGCGGAATGAAAGGAGCTTCTTCTCAAGTTGGTGACCCACAAGCCATTTTCCAAGAGGGGGCACGCTCACAAATTCCGCCTGATATTTTAAATAAAGTGATTGATGCGATGTCACAAAGTATTACGTATGTATTTATGATTGCTTTATTCCCGATTGCACTTGCGGCGATTACGGTCGTATTTATGGGAAATGCACGAGTACGTACATCAAATGAAATGAAAGAAAGCGAATAATGTAAAAAAAGCAGAGCGATGCGGCTCTGCTTTTTTTCATCTTATTGATATAAAAGTTGGGCTTTTCCTTCACTGCCAACGATCTTTATTTTAGATGTGACCATGTCTTTGGCTGCTTGTTTTGCTTTTTGTAAATACATACGCGGATCTAAGCTTTCAGGTTCGTTTGAGAAATGATCACGAATCGCTTCAGAGTATGCATTTTTCAGTTCAGTGGACACATTGACCTTTGCCATACCGAGTGCGACACATCTTTTGACATCCTCATCTGGTACAGCTGAACCACCATGAAGGACAAGCGGCACATCGACAAGCGCTGCAATTTGTTCAATGCGGTCAAAGTCGATATCCGGCACCCCTTTATAGATGCCGTGGGCCGTGCCGATCGCAGGTGCTAAAGTAGGTACACCAGTTTCTTCTACAAATTGACGGCATTCTGATGGAATGGCTTTTTCAGCATCTTTTTCATCCACGACAATATCATCTTCTACCCCGCCTACCTTGCCTAACTCGGCTTCTACATTCACACCTACTTTTAAGGCAAGGTCCACCACTTCTTTTGTGCGGCGTACATTTTCTTCATATGAATGCATGGAAGCATCGATCATCACGGATGTATATCCTGCTCGTATACAAGTAAGAATCACATCAAAATCAGTGCAATGATCGAGATGAAGTCCGATTGGCATTTGGTATTGATCAGCTGCCGCCTTTACTGTATCTGCAATGGCTTTTGCGCCAAGCGATTGGACCGTGCCAACCGTTGTTTGCAAAATGACAGGTGATTTTAATTCAGCTGCCGTTTCAAGTACCCAGTAAATACTATCAAAGGAATGTACATTGAATGCGACAATTCCGTATTTTTCTTTTTTTGCTACTTCAAGCATGGGTGTTGTGGAAAGTAAAGGCATAGTCAAACATCCTCTCTTGTCAAAATCTCTGTTTTTAATAAAGTGAGCATTTCTTCATTTGTTCTTGTTTCGAGCAGTTTTTGCCGTTTCGTTTCATCCATTAAGCCGCGTGAAAGAGCAGAAAGTGCTTGTAAATGAGTGGTTCCTGCTTCACTTTTTGGGATGAGTAGGGATAAGAAGAAAAAGCAAGGCTTCCCATCAAAAGCGTCCCATTCGATTCCGGTTTCTGTACGGACGATGACGAGTGCCGGTACTTGAATGGCGTCTGACTGTGTATGCGGA
Organism: Bacillus sp. FSL M7-0307; assembly: GCF_038627835.1. NCBI lineage: Bacteria > Bacillati > Bacillota > Bacilli > Caryophanales > Bacillaceae > Bacillus > Bacillus sp. FSL M7-0307. The sequence goes on from NZ_CP152023.1 coordinate 1,822,561, forward strand.
ATGGCAAATCCATCTTGAAAGCCGGTTGTACTCAGAGCTTCTCTTTCAGCTAGTCCTTTTTTGACTGCCTCAGGAGATGTACAAATACCTGCTTCAGAGGCAATGTCAGCTATGGCTGCGAAAACGCCAGCCTGTGAAGAAGCCGTTTCATGTAGATTCATATAAATATGTTCCATCATTTCTCTTCCTCCCTATTAAACTGCGGGTTTGTCTATTTTCTTGCGGTAAAGTCCGTATAGAATCGCACCTACAAGTGATCCGATGAGTATGGAAAGCACCCACTGAAATGCCCCTGTGACGACTGGTAAGACAAGGAATCCACCATGCGGAGCAGGAACCTGTACGCCAAACAGATAGGTCAAAATGGCAGAGATGGCCGAGCCAAACATGATAATTGGCAGGACAACGACTGGGTTTTTTGCTGCAAATGGAATGGCTCCTTCGGTAATATGAGTCGCTCCGAGAATATAGTTGATCATCCCAGCATTTCGTTCTTGTGGTGTGAAATGTTTTCGGAAAATCGTTGTGGCAATCGCAATGATAAGCGGCGGTGTGATACATGCTGCTGACACCCCTGCCATGAAATAAAGGTTACCTTCTGCGAGTAAAGCCGTTCCTGTGACATAGGCTGCTTTGTTAAAAGGTCCTCCCATATCAAATCCACACATGGCTCCAACAATTAAACCTAAAAGCAATGGATTTGTGGATTGAACTGATGAGAGAAAATCCATTAATGAATTATTTAGCCCTGTGATTGGAACTAATAGCGGGGTCATGACAGCCCCAATTAAGAAAATACCGATAACAGGATAGATGAAAATTGATTTTAATCCGTCAAGTGATGCTGGTAATTTTTGAAGCAGGAATTGAAGAAGTACGATGATATACCCTGCTGCAAAACCTGCGATAATACCACCTAAGAATCCAGCGCCTCCATCGTTTGCAAGCAGGCCACCGATAAATCCGACAACCATCCCTGGGCGTTTGGCGATTGAATCAGCGATAAATGCTGCTAAAATAGGCACCATTAAGCTAAAGCCGAGTCCGCCAATGTTTTTCAAGTAGGCAGCAAACGGATGATACGTTTCATGCTGAGGATCAGCTGAGTAAATACCGAATAGAAAAGATAAAGCAATTAAGACCCCGCCTCCAACAACAAATGGAAGCATGTGTGATACACCGTTCATCAAATGTTTGTAGATGGTGTGTATCCACTTATTCGCTGACTTTTGTTGAGCTGATGAAGGCGCAGATGTTTTTTCTGTTCCAGAAGCTCTTCCTTTCACTTGATGAACGGGGGCTTCTCCATTGATAATGCCTTGAATCAGTTCGTTTGGTGTGCGAATACCCTTTGCTACAGGCACTTCAATGAGTGGTTTGCCGTGAAAACGATCTGTATTCACATCTTTGTCAGCAGCGACAATGACCCCATCGGCCTCCAAAATGTCTTGATCCGTTAAAGCGTTTTCAATTCCTACTTGACCATGCGTTTCAACTTTGATGTCGACCCCTAATTGCTCAGCTGCGATTTTTAATGCCTCAGCTGCCATAAATGTATGCGCAATGCCTGTTGGACAGCCAGTGGCAGCGACAATTTTCTTGCGGCTCATGTGAACTCCCCCTTATATGTTCTGAATGTGTATTTGCTCAATTAATGAATCAATGTCATGTAAATCACTTAACCCTTTTGAAAAGGCGGTAGATGCCCCTGTTGCAATGCCGTAGCGTAAGCATTCTTCCGAAGGTTGTCCTTCCAGCTGTTTACTTAGGAATGCAGCGAGCATGGCATCACCAGAACAAGCCGTGTTTACGACCGTTCCTATTGGTGCATTTCCTTTTAATACGGCTTCGTTTGTAAGGAATAGAGCTCCTTCCCCTCCTCGGGAAATGAGTACTTGCTCTGCACCCATCTCGATCAGCTTTCGCCCTGATTCAACGAGTTCTGTTTCTGATAAACGATGGGTTTTTCCAAAAAATGCGGCTATCTCTTCTTCATTTGGTTTTAGTAAATATGGTTTGTATTGAAGTGTTTCTAAAGCTGCTTTAGAGCTTGTGTCTAAAATAAATTTCACGTTGTTTTGATGACAAATAGCGGCTATCTCTGAGAAAATGCTGGCAGGGACGCCTTTAGGTAGACTACCTGACATAATGAAGATGCTGCCTTTTGGAATGGTCGAGATTTTTTCGCGAAAGGCATCAAGCGCTTTTGCCTCTATAGCAGGTCCTTGATTCACAAGCTTGTATTCTTCCGTTGTGTTAATAAATACATTAATGCGTGTAATCCCATCAACTGGGATAAAATCGGTTTGAATGGAGAGATCTTTTAACGATTGTTCAATATATGAACCTGAAAACCCAGCAATAAATCCTAATGCAGTGCTGGTGAAGCCATATTTCTTTAGCATAATGGACACATTAACACCTTTTCCATTCGGCTGATAATCCTCATCTTCCGTGCGGTTGACTGTATCTGCACGCATTTCTTTTAATGCAATATATAGGTCAATAGCAGGATTTAAGGTGCAGGTATAAATCAATTGGTTTCACCTTCTTTCTTTTCTCTAAAGAAAGTATCTCATACGATTCAGTGAAAAAGTTTTCAGATTGTGTAAAGGTTTTCACGGTAAAAAGCCTCCCATCATGAAGTGTGGAAGGCTTTTTAAGTGTTTATTTCATCCGAATCACATAGGCGTCTAGTAAAATGCGGGCAATGACATGAAGAGACAGGCGGGACCTGACTTCGTAATCTGGGAAGAATGATTGTTCCCCTTTATATCCGACGAGTGTCATATCTGATATTTTACTTAATGTAGAATCAATTCTAGTTGTGACCGTAATGGTCGTGACTTGCTTCATACTGAGGTTTTGGCAGGCTTCTACTAGTTCCGACGTTTCTCCATTTAATGAAACAAAGATGGCAAGTTCGTTTTTATCAATGTCACGCGATTTGAGCCGAATGATATTCGGGTCGTCATGAACTTCACATGTTTTTCCGATGAGCTGCAATTTGATGGTCATCTCTTTGGCGATCATCTCTGAGAAGCCTCTGCCAAAAATATAAATTTTGTCCGCATCGTGGATTTTTTGAACTGCATCCTCAATTTGCCCAATACTTTGCAGTTGAATCGTCTTTAAGACCTCTTCTTCATTTTTTCGAATGGCTAGTTTGATGTCTTCGTCAATATTTTTTAGTTGATCACTATCATCTGTCATTTTCTTTTCTTGTTTCAATCGATATTTAAAGGATGTATAGCCATTGTATCCAATTTTCTTCATCAGTCTGACAATGGTCGCTGTCGACACGTTGGCTCTTTCACTTAATGTGACGATGGATAAGGTGGAGATATCCTCTAAATGCTGGTGAATATAATGCAGTAAATAACGTTCTGTTTCACTTAACGTTTGATACACATCACTTGGTATATTAAATAATGGTTCATTCAATGCGATTCCCCCTTACTCATTTCATACTATAATTAAATGCCCTATGAAAACAAGGTGATTCTTTTATCCTGTATTTTTCATTAGAAAGCTGGATGAGTGAAATTTTGTTTTTAACATAAGCTAAGAAAAAGAACGGTTTGTGTGAAAGGAGTTGATCACTGTGCTTCAATTCTTGTTTTTTCTGATCCTTTTATATGTGGTGTATGTATTTTTGACCGCATTTGTCTTGTTTTATTTACCGTTTCAAAAAACATGTAAAGAACATTGCATCTATAAAGCCTCTTCCATCTCAGGAGACGACCAAGGCATAAATCAAGTCATGCTACTTGATGACGGGTTTGAATCAGGTCAAGTGAGAGTTCAAATGATTCGCGAGGCTAAAAAGAACATTCGTTTGAGTTATTATTCCATTCAAAAAGGAAAAACCGCCGAATGGGTGCTTGGTGCTTTAATTGAAGCGGCTGATCGAGGAGTAAAAGTTCAGCTGTTGTTAGATGGCATTTGCCATAGCCTGCGTGGACCGCTGAAGCATTTGCGTTATGCTGTGGCGAATCATCCGAATATGGCCATTCGTTTTTATGAGCCTTTTCGTTTGTTCAAGCCATGGACGTGGCATAACCGCCTTCACGATAAGCTTCTTTTGGCAGATGGCAAGGTCGCTGTCATGGGCGGCAGAAATATTGGTGATAAATACTTTGCAGATCAGCCCCCGAAAGACTTTGCGTATGACCGAGATGTGCTGCTGTTCAACGCCAAAAGGGGAAAAGTATTAGATGAAATGGAGCAGTATTTCGTTTATTTGTGGAATCATGATTTTACGAAAAGAACGAAAGATGTATTTTCCAAGGCAAAAGCGAAAAAAGGAAAAAAGCTAAGAAAACAGCTGCTAAGATCTTATCAGGAAGCCATTCGTACAAAAGAACCCTTTGTCATGTCCACATATGATTGGGCAAAAGACGCCATTCGTGCAAAACAGATTGCATTTTTCACAAATCCAGTGGAACGCTTAAATAAACGTCCGCTCGTCTTGAAAAAGTTAAACGATCTCGCACAGCGGTCAAAGCGTTCGGTTCTTATCCAGACGCCTTATGTCATACCGACACGGCCAATGAAAGACGGACTCACGCCATTACCAAGTGATATTCAAACGACGATCGTGACGAATTCTCTTACAGCGACACCAAACCCTTTAGCATTTGCAGGATATTTAAGCACGAAAAAGGAATTAATGAAAACGGGTGTTCATTTGTATGAATATCAAGGGCCGTATTCAATTCACGCCAAATCAATGGTCATTGATGATAACTTAAGTATTATTGGAACATATAATCTAGATGCAAGATCCAGCTTTTTAAATACTGAATCGATTTTAGTGATTGATAGTGCACCATTTGCGTTATCTCTTACGGAAGCAATCGAACGAAAAATCGCTTATAGTGTTCTCGTAGCGAAAGATCGAACAGAATATAAAGCAAGCGACTATGGACAGAAAAAAAAGCCTTTCATGAAAAGGCTCCTTTTAACTGGTTTATCTACTATAACGGTTTTATGGCGGCGGTTGATTTAAATAAAAGGGCAGCTACTTTTGTGGCAGCCCTTTTTCTCTTGACTGCTCCTCTTCTACAGGTTCAAGCTTGGTTAACTTAAATACGAGGATTCCTGCCACAATGACAAGTACACCTAATAATTTTGTAAAAGAAAATGTTACTTTTTCTAACCCAAGCCAGCCAAGCGAATCAAATAGAAGCGCACAACCTAGCTGAGAGGTGAGAACAATCGAGATTCCATAAGTGGGACCGAGACGTTTGATGCTCTGAACAAGACAGATGACAACGCCTACCCCGATGGCTCCGCTTATCCAGTACCAGGCTTCCATATGCCTTAATTGAAACATGCCGGTTCCTTCTAACAAAAGACCCATCAAAAGTGAAGCGATAAAGCCCATTCCTAGAACTAGCGTCGTTGTTGACCAAGAGCCTGTCTGCTCATTAACTTTACTATTAAAAATGGTTTGTAAGCTGACAAGTGCCCCAGCAGTGACAGCTAATATTATTCCTATGATCATATATAAGTCCCTTCGTTTCTTCTATTCATAAATGTTGTGTTCTGCTATTTCTAAAAGCCCTTTTTGATCACATATCGTAATCTTTCCTCTTCGCCTTTCAATCAGCCCTTTTTCTTGGAACTGCTGAATGACCCGATTAATATGGCGGTAGCTTGTTCCGATTAAGCTCGCTGCATCCGTGAGGCGAAGCGTACGTGCGTGCGCGTCATCATCACCTGTTAAAACAGACAATAAATAGCTTGCAAGTCTGACCTCTACAGGATATAAAAGGTGGAAGCTTAAATCATTTGATTTTGTATAAAATTTGTTTGTGATGCCCTTGAGCAAAAAGGTTAAAACTCGAGGATCGTCCTTTGCATGCCGCATGAGGGCTTGATGAGAAATCCTGAGCATATGTACTTCTGTAACGGCTTCAACTGTATTGACCATATCTGTCTGCTGAACGTATTCAATATCTCCAATCGCTTCAAGAGGGTTTTTAAAGCAAAGAATAAACGTTTTTCCTTCCTTTGTGGTGGTGAAAATCTTTAATTTTCCTTTCACCAGCAAGTACATATACTCCCTTTTATCCCCTTTTGAACAAATCAGCTCACCTTGCTGATAGCGCCACAAGCTCACATGTGAGATGAGTTTTTGATGAAAGACATTCTGTAATTGATGCGTCTTGATATAAGAGGAAAAAAGAGATTCATCATGCAGCTCCTCCATCTGATGCCCTCCTTTATAGTTTTAAGATGATGACGCCTGCAATCATTAAAAGGATGCCTGCATAATGAGGCCATTTCATTTTTTTCTTCTGAACACCAAACCATCCTTTTGCATCAATGGCAAAGGTAAACGCAAGCTGAGCGATGAGTAGAGCAGCGATGGTGAGTGTCACACCAATGATTTGAATGGCAGTGACCTCATTAAAGATAATAATGGCTGCAAATGCACCCCCAATTAAATAAAGAGGCTGCACTTTTTTGTATTCCTTAAAGTGGCCATCCCGTACGATGAGTAAAATGACGAGAGAGATGATAAACCCTGTCAGCTGCGTGATCGTTGCTGCCTGCCACGTCCCGATATCTTGACTAATTCTGGCGTTGGCCACGCCTTGCAGTGTAATACAAGCGCCGCCTAATAATGCGAAAATAACACCTTTCATTCGTTCAAAAGCTCCTTCTTTTTTCAGTCTAGTTCCATTAAATGATAGATGCCCTCATGTTGAAAAGGACATATGTCCCACTTTGCGTATTATATCAGAAACTTTCCCTTTTACAGTTTCTCCGTTTTAGATTTTTCACAGTGGGTACAGTTTTATATCAGCTGAAAACAGAATATTGGATTGAATCACATATAAAAAGGAGACATGTCAGAATGAGAAATCAAGAGAAACACTTTATTAATGGAGAATGGGTCGCATCAACAGGAAACGAAACGACGGAGGTCATTAACCCTGCGACAGAGGAAGTCATTGGCACCATTAGTTTAGGAACGAAAGAAGATTTAGATAAGGCAGTCAAAGCAGCCCGAGCCGCCTTCCCTTCTTTCTCAAAAACATCTCGAAATGAACGAGTAGAAATGCTGGAAAACATTGTGCGAGGGTACGAAAAACGTAAGGATGAGCTTGTAGAAGTGATGACACAAGAACTTGGTGCACCATTGAAAGTGTCCGAAGAAGTTCATTACAAAATGGGTTATGAACATTTTTCTAAAGCAGCAGAAGCACTGAAATCTTATACATTTACCGAAGACCGCGGTGGACATACGATTATAAAAGAGGCGATTGGTGTCAGCGGATTGATTACACCGTGGAACTTCCCGACGAATCAGACATCTCTTAAAATTGCGGGTGCCATTGCGGCAGGTTCACCAGTTGTCTTAAAGCCAGCGGAAATTACCCCTTTTGCTGCGATGATTCTTGCAGAAATTATTGATGAAGCAGGTGTACCGAAAGGAGTCTTCAACTTAGTAAACGGAACGGGTGACGTGATTGGTGACGGCATTAGCTCACACCCTGATATTGACTTCGTTTCATTTACAGGATCAGGTGCCGTCGGCTCTAAAATTATGGAAAACGCAGCGGACAATGTGAAAAAAGTAGCACTTGAGCTTGGCGGAAAATCCCCTCTTATCGTCTTAGACGATGCAGATGTGAACGAAGCAGCAGAAACAGCCATTCATCATATTGCGATGAATACAGGTCAAGTGTGTTCTGCAGCTACACGTGTGCTGATTCCAGAATCAATGAAAGACAAGTTTGAAAAAGCGCTGCTGAACACCCTGCCGAAGTTTACAGTTGGTGATCCGAGAGAAGATCACGCTACTGGCCCGCTTGTTTCTAAAAAGCAGTGGGATACGGTGCAATCTTATATTGAAAAAGGAATCGAAGAAGGTGCTACCCTTCTTGCTGGGGGAACTGGAAAGCCAGACGGAATCGATAAAGGATATTTCGCCAAGCATACCATTTTCACCAATGTGAAAAATGATATGACCATTGCGCAAGAAGAAATCTTTGGGCCAGTCATGAGTGTGATCACGTATCAAGACCTCGATCATGCCCTTGAGATCGCCAACGATACAGTGTATGGTCTTGCCGGGTATGTTGTTGGTCAAGATGAAAAAACATTAAAATATGTCGCTGAACATATTCGTGCCGGTCAAATCACCATTAACAATGCTGAAACAGATTACTTTGCCCCATTTGGCGGTTTTAAGCAGTCTGGTATCGGAAGAGAATGGGGAGACTTCGGTATCGAAGAATATTTAGAAGTGAAAGCTGTGATGGGACTTCCAACGGCGTAAGTCAGGCGAAAAAGAGGAAAACGGTGATCCGTTTTCCTCTTTTTTGTGCCCTCTCCCCTATTCATCCGTGTTTTGTCATTAGAAATCTTAATCATGACAATCAATATTATATATTTTACTTAATGGCAAACTTTCGGTAAAGTTCAAATTGAACCTATATATATAATTCCTATCGAATTAATCTATGTTTATATTCCTTGTGAGGTGGATATTGTTGCAACTTCATGTATTGAACAGTCCGTTTAGCCAGGAGCAGGCAGAGTTACTCAATCAGCTGCTTCCGACTTTAACAGATCAGCAAAAAATTTGGCTTACTGGTTATTTATCAGCGCAGGCAGCGCTTGCCGGCTCAGAAGCTGTCACTTCGGCGCCTTCTGCCGCAGCACCTGTACAGCCTGTGAGCAAAGATGTGACCGTGCTTTATGGGTCGCAAACAGGCAATTCCGAAGGGTTAGCAAAAAAGACAGCCCAGCATCTTGAAGAGAAAGGCTTTCAAGTGACGCTCTCTTCTATGTCCGATTTTAAACCGAATAATCTGAAAAAAATAAACAATTTACTGGTCATTGTCAGCACACATGGCGAAGGAGATCCGCCGGATAATGCCCTTTCGTTCCATGAATATGTTCACGGCAGACGTGCGCCAAAGCTCGATCATTTAAGCTTTTCTGTCCTTTCATTAGGTGACAGCTCATACGAATTCTTCTGTCAGACAGGAAAAGAATTTGATGAACGCTTCGAAGAACTTGGCGGTACTCGCCTGTTTGACCGAGTGGATTGTGACCTTGATTATGATGAGCCGTTTTCAGAATGGCTTCAAGGTGTTGCCTCTTCTTTGAGTGAAGGTGAAGCTGTATCACTGCCGCAAGAATCAGCGGGAGCCAACAATCAAGCCGTTTCTGAATATTCAAGAACGAATCCTTTTTATGCTGAAGTTCTTGAAAATATCAACCTAAATGGGCGTGGATCTAATAAAGAAACACGTCACTTAGAGCTTTCTCTTGAAGGATCAGGCCTCGTGTATGAGCCAGGTGACAGCCTTGGCATTTACCCGACAAATGATCCTGCGCTTGTCGATGAACTGATTCAAACATGCGGATGGAATGCAGAAGAAGCCGTCACCGTTCATAAAAACGGAGACACTCTCCCTTTAAAAGAAGCACTCACCTCGCATTTTGAGATTACGGTTTTAACAAAACCACTTCTTCAAAAGATCGCTGCACTGACAAAAAGCGAATCCTTGCATGCTCTTTTAGAAGAAGGAAACGAAGAAAAACTGAAAGAATATATCGCAGGCCGCGACCTAGTAGATGCGGCTCGTGATTTCGGTCCTTTTGAAGGAACCGCTGCAGACTTTACGTCCATTTTAAGAAAAATCCCTGCACGCCTTTATTCCATTGCAAGCAGTCTCAAAGCAAATGACGAAGAGGTTCATTTGACGATAGGTGCTGTCAGATATGATGCGCACGGCAGAGAACGCCAAGGTGTCTGCTCGATTTTATGTGCAGAGCGATTGCAGCCAGGTGATACGTTACCTGTTTATATTCAGCACAACCAAAACTTTAAGCTTCCTCAAGATCCAGATGCACCGATCATTATGGTAGGACCAGGCACAGGCATCGCCCCTTTCCGTTCATTTATGCAGGAGCGTGAGGAAATGGGTGCAAACGGAAAGTCATGGTTATTCTTCGGTGATCAGCATTTTGTGACGGATTTCTTATACCAAACGGAATGGCAAAAGTGGTTAAAGGATGGCGTCTTAACGAAAATGGACGTGGCTTTTTCAAGAGATACTGAGGAAAAAGTATATGTCCAGCACCAAATGAAGAAACAAAGCAAAGAATTATTTGAATGGCTTGAGCAAGGTGCTTACGTGTATATTTGTGGAGATGAAAAGCATATGGCGCATGATGTCCACAATACCCTTCTATCCATCATTCAAGAAGAAGGTGCGATGAGCAAAGAAAAAGCAGAAAGCTATCTTGCCAACTTACAGCAGCAAAAACGCTATCAGCGTGATGTTTATTGATTTAATGCTTGAAAGAAAGGAGCTTTTACTTACATGGTGAAGACAGCATTAACAGCGCCGGATGGACCTCCGAGCGACGTAGAGGAAATCAAAGAAAAAAGTGATTATTTACGGGGTACGTTAAAAGAAGTGATGCTTGATCCGATTTCAGCGGGAATTCCGGATGATGACAACCGTCTGATGAAGCATCACGGCAGCTACTTACAAGATGATCGTGATCTGAGAAATGAACGACAAAAACAAAAGCTTGAGCCTGCCTATCAATTTATGCTGCGTGTCCGTCTGCCTGGCGGAATCGCCACCTCCAAGCAGTGGCTTGTGATGGATGAGCTTGCTCATCAATATGGCAACGGTACGTTAAAGCTGACAACTCGTGAAACCTTCCAGCTTCACGGTATTTTAAAATGGAATATGAAAAAGACCATTCAAGACATTCATTCTACTATGCTTGATACGATCGCAGCTTGCGGCGATGTAAACCGGAATGTCATGTGTACATCGAATCCTTATCAATCTGAAGTGCACCATGACGTGTACGAGCTGGCAAAAAAATTAAGTGATGACTTACTTCCACAAACAAGAGCCTATCATGAGATTTGGCTTGATGAGGAAAAGGTAGCAGCAACACCTGACACTGAGGTTGAACCGATGTATGGTCCGCTTTATTTACCAAGAAAATTTAAGATTGGCGTGGCCGTCCCTCCTGCTAATGACATTGATGTCTTTTCGCAGGATCTAGGCTTCATTGCCATTATAGAAAACGATCAACTGGTCGGCTTTAATGTCGCAATTGGCGGCGGAATGGGTATGACGCATGGTGATACAGCGACTTATCCGCAGCTTGCAAAGGTCATCGGTTTTTGTACACCTGAACAGGTCGTAGAAATTGCCAAACAAGTCATCACCATTCAACGTGACTACGGAAACCGTTCCGTGCGAAAAAATGCCCGCTTTAAATATACGGTGGACCGCCTTGGTCTTGAGAATGTAAAAGAAGAGCTTGAGCGCCGTCTTGGGTTTACTCTTTTAGAGGCAAAGGATTATCACTTTGATCATAACGGTGACCGTTACGGCTGGGTAAAAGGCATTAACGGCAGATGGCATTATACGATGTTTGTAGAAGGGGGACGCATCACAGATTATGATGATTATCCGCTGATGACAGGCATCCGCGAAATCGCCAAAGTTCATACAGGTGACTTCCGTTTAACCGCCAATCAGAATTTAATCATTGGGAATGTGACAACTCATAAAAAGAAACAAATCGAACAGCTCATTCAGAAGTTTGGTTTATCAGACGGCCAGCAGCATTCTGCCCTGCGCCGCAGCTCAATGGCTTGTGTGTCTTTGCCAACATGCGGTTTAGCGATGGCTGAAGCAGAGCGCTATCTTCCACGATTGATTGATAAAATCGAAGACATCGTTGAAGAAAACGGATTAAGTGATAAAGAAATCACCATTCGAATGACTGGTTGTCCAAATGGCTGTGCTCGTCATGCGCTTGGAGAGATTGGATTTATCGGAAAATCACCTGGTAAGTATAATATGTATCTTGGTGCCGCATTTGATGGTAGCAGATTAAGTAAATTATACCGTGAAAATGTGGGTGAGGAAGACATTCTAAAAGAACTTGGCTCTATTCTTCCCCGCTACGCAAAAGAACGAGAAGAAAATGAACATTTCGGCGATTTTGTCATTCGTGCAGGGATTGTGAAAGAGACAACAGATGGAACGAATTTTCATGTGCAATAAAAAGAGACAGGAAACATCCTGTCTCAGATTGTTGACAAAGGGCTAAAATGAACTTTATTTTAGCCCTTTGTCTTCTTTTCAGCGTGATAGAAAACCTTTGCAGCCCTAGGAAGGACGAGCATCGGCGCGGAGCGAATTTAACATTCGTGAGCACCGAAGCGCAGGACTGACACCGAATGCGAGGGTTTGTCTACACGCTGAGACAGGAACCATCCTGTCTTTTTTATTTTTTCTGTTTCTTATTTAAGTATTCGGTCAGACTCTTATATACATCTGGATTGTCTAATGAAGATAGATCTGGTGAAGGCTGCTCTTCATACGCCCCTTTAAGTAAACGCCGTACGATTTTTCCATTCCTTGTTTTCGGCAAAGCTGAAATGAGATGAACTTCTTTTGGTGTGAGCGCTTTTCCAGCATGTGAACCAACATGGGCTGAAAGCTCTTGGATAAGGGCTGCTTCTTCAAAAGCATGCGGACTGGTCACGATGAAACAGACGAGCGCCTCCCCTTTCACCTCATCCTTTACCCCAATCACAGCGGCTTCATGCACGGCAGGATGCCAGGTAAGGATGGATTCAATTTCAGCTGGCCCGATGCGTTTACCTGCTGTATTAATGACATCATCCGATCTGCCGGTGATGTGGAATTGTCCGTCCTCTGTTTGCATGACCCAATCTCCGTGTGTCCATACACCATCAAATCGTTTGAAATACGTATCTTCATAACGCTCCGGTTCGTTCCAAAAACCACATGTCATGCCGACCCATGGCTTTTTCACCACAAGCTCCCCTACTTCATTCATCACGCTTTGCCCAGCTTCATTGTATACATCTGCCGCCATTCCTAAGATCGCCGCATTAAAGAGAATCGGTTTGATGGGACGAAGCAGCGTACTGCCTACAATGCCACCAGAAACTTCGGTTCCTCCTGAATAATTTAAGATTGGAATGTTCTTTTGACCAATGGTGTGAAATAACCATTGCCACGGAGCTTCATTCCATGGTTCCCCTGTAGAAATAATGGCTTTGACATGCGATAGCTCGACCCCATCAATCGTTTGCTGCATCGCAGAACGAACAAATGTAGGGGAAAGCCCAAAATGAGTGACTTTCTTCTCGTGGATGAATGACCAGAGCTGCTGCTCATCTGGATAATCGGGAGCGCCGTCATATAAAACGATGGCAGCTCCATTGATCAAGCTGCCAAAGACGAGGAATGGCCCCATCATCCAGCCCATATCAGTCAGCCAAAACAGCCGGTCTCCTTTTGCCACATCCATACATAGCCCGGCATCAAAAGCTGCCTTTATCGGAAAGCCTGCGTGTGTATGAACGGCTCCCTTTGGTGTGCCGGTTGTGCCTGACGTATACAAGATCATCAGCGGATCTTCATTTGTGACATAGGTCGCGCCGGTGATCGGCTGTTCTTGTAACAAATCATTCAGCAGGACATCGTCCTGATATCCGGTATGAGAGGAAGTGTGCACAATCACTTTTTGCACAGTTGTGGTTTTGTTGATGGCATCCGCCACACATTCCCGCATGTTGATCGTTTTCCCTCGCCGCATCATTTCATTCGCTGTGACGACAATGGATGCGCCTGACGCACGAATGCGTACAGCGAGTGGCTCGCTTCCATAGCCTGAGAAGACTGGGCTGAAAATAACACCAATCTTTGCAAAGGCAAGCATGACGGCGACCGTTTCTGGAAGCATTGGCATATAGATGATGGCTACATCCCCTTTTTGAAGTCCTTCTTTCAAAAAGCCAGCTGCAAGACGGCTCACTTTCTCTTGAAGTTCGAGAAATGACCATTTCTTTTCTTCACCGGCTTCATTGCTCCAAATGATGGCGGGCTGATGCTTCGTCTCTTCTTTTTCTGCCCATTTGTCCACAGCCGTTTCGGTGATGTTAAGTGTGCCACCCTGATACCATTTCGGCCACATCAATGAGTGGTGACCTAATGCCGCTTCATATTTTTTTTTCCACTGAATGCCGACCGCCTTTTCCGCTTCTCTCCAAAACCAGTCTGTGCGTGCAATACTGGCTTGATAGAATGAGTCATACGTAGAAAAACCAAGAGATTTCATCCACTGATGCAAACGTGTTTTTTGGCTCTGCTTTTCTTCCGGTATCCATTCTGGTTTCAGGTTGATCATGAGGTCTGCCCCCTTTAGACCGGATAGACCGGATGTTTTCGTTTCGTAAATGTCATGTCTTTCGATGAATAGGCTAGTAATCTATGACAAAGTTCCGTTCTTAGACGGTCAAATGGGATGACGCCATCGACAATCATTTCAGAGGCAAGCTCATAGATATTCATATCTTCCTGGTATTCCTTCCGTTTCTCTTGTATAAATGAAGCCCTCTCTTCGGGCGGGAGTTCTGCAATTTTATTTGCATAGACGGCATTTACAGCGGCTTCTGGACCCATCACAGCGATTTGCGCCGATGGAAGAGCGAGACAGCAGTCTGGCTCAAAAGCAGGGCCTGCCATTGCATATAATCCTGCTCCGTAAGCTTTACGGACGATGACGGATATTTTCGGAACGGTTGCTTCTGACATAGCGGAGATCATTTTTGCCCCATGACGAATAATGCCGGCTTGTTCCACTTTTGTTCCAATCATAAATCCTGGTATGTCCGCAAGAAAGAGCAGCGGGATATGAAAGGCATCACAGAGTTGAATAAACTTGGCGGCTTTATCAGCTGAGTCGTGGAATAATACGCCGCCTTTGACCCTTGGCTGATTGGCAATGAGACCGACAGGCTGACCGTTCATTCTGCCAAAGCCGGTGATTAACTCTGCGGCAAACAGTTTTTTGATTTCAAAAAATGACCCTTCATCAATCAGTAAATCGATGAGTTGATACATATCAAATGGGGTATTCTGGCCTTTAGGAATTAAGTCTTGGATGGTGATGTTAGATGGTTTAGGTGCTTTTGCTGCTGTCGTTTTTGGTTTTTCCATATAGTTGGCAGGCATATAGGTTAAATAATCACGTGCAATTTGAATGGCCTCTTCCTCTGTTTTGGCTAATATATCTCCGCATCCAGAAATGCTGCAATGCATTTTCGCACCGCCCATTTCCTCAAGTGATACTTTTTCACCAATCACCATTTCAGCCATTCGCGGCGACCCTAAATACATGGATGCATTTCCTTCGACCATGACGACAATGTCACAAAAAGCAGGGATATACGCACCACCGGCAGCAGAAGGACCGAATAGTAAACAAATTTGAGGAATGCGTCCAGACAGCTTGACTTGGTTATAAAAAATTCGCCCTGCTCCTCTTCTGCCTGGAAACATGGCGATTTGATCGGTGATTCTTGCACCCGCAGAATCGACTAGATACAGCATAGGACAATTGAGCTTCTCGGCCGTTTCTTGAATTCGAATGATTTTTTCTACTGTTTTGACGCCCCACGATCCTGCTTTAACCGTAGAGTCGTTTGCCATGACACAAACAGTCTGCCCATTCATACGCCCGGTTCCTGTGACGACACCATCTGCTGGTAAATGTTCATCTTTGCACTCTGCAAACATGGCATCTTCAATGAAAGAATCCTCATCTAATAGCAAATGAAGCCGATCACGGACAAATAATTTTCCTTTTTCTTTGTTTTTTTGATGGTAGCGTTCTGCCCCGCCCTTTTCAATTTGTTGTTTTTTTAATTCATATTCTTCGATCATAAACATTCCCCTTTCTTGCTATTTCCCTCTGTAATAAGGCGTTCGTTTTTCTTGAAAAGCCTTGAGACCTTCTAGTCGATCTTCTGTATGAATAAGCCGCAGATAAGCTTCGTATTCTTTCGTCAGACCTGTTTGTAAATCGTGATCAAGGCTGGATTGAATGGCTTGTTTTGCTTCTTTTAAAGCAATCGGTCCATTTTTGGTGATTTGTTTTGCGAGTGTGATGGCATCATTCATCAGTGAATCGGCTGTAGAGATACGTTCAATCAGTCCGATTTGAACGGCTTCTTCTGCTCGTAAAGAAGTGCCTGTGAAGATCATTTCTTTCGCTTTCCCGGGTCCGATCAGGCGCGGAAGTCTTTGTGTGCCCCCTGCTCCCGGCAGGATAGCTAGTCCTGTTTCCGGCAGGCCGAGCGCTGCACCCGCTTTTGCGATGCGGAGATCACAGGCGAGCGCGAGCTCAAGACCTCCGCCAAGTGCGTGTCCGTTTATCACGGCAATGACAGGAACGGGCAAAGATTCAATGTCTGTAAAGGTTTGCTGAATGGTCAGAACAGCTTCTTTGGCTTCTTGTTCTGTCATCAATCGCCGTTCTTTTAAGTCTGCTCCTGCGCAAAAAACTTTAGCGCCAGCTCCTGTCATGAGCAAACAGCGGATGTTTTCATCATGTTTGATTTCTTGAATCGTTTGGTTAATTTCCTCTAGCATAGCAGCTGATAGAGCATTGGCTTGTGCTGGTCTGTTTAAGGTCATGATGCCAATGTAATCATCTTGTATTGAAAAATGGACCAATGAAGTCATGTGATTCACCCTTTATCAAGTAGTGTGAGACTGAAAAGCGCGTAAACAGTGACTTGGCAGGGTTCGATCCACTTTTGCTTCAATCCATTCAGCCGCTTTGATCAAGCGAGGGAGGTCGACATTTGTTTCGATCCCGAGTTTGTGAAGCATGTGCACCACGTCTTCTGTCGCCACGTTTCCGCTGGAGCCAGGTGCATAAGGACAGCCGCCAAGCCCCCCGCTAGAGGCATCAAATATGGTGATGCCGGCTTTTAATGCTGTATAAATATTGGCAAGCCCCATTCCTTTCGTATCATGAAAATGAAGTGCGATTTTATCAGCAGGAAAGCGTTCAAGTAAAAGGTCTAACCGTCTTTCTACTTGTAGCGGATGGGCTTCCCCAATGGTATCCCCAAGTGATATTTCATCAATGCCGAAGGACAGCAGCTGTTCCGTTAATCGCAGCACTTGGTCCATCGGCACTTGTTTTTCATAAGGACATCCAAACACGGTTGAAATATAGGCCCGCGTTTGCCGTCCTTCTGCTTTTAAATCGGCTGTCATTTGTTTGATCACAGGCAATGTTTCCTGTATAGATCGATTCATATTCTTTTTGTTATGTGTCTCACTCGCTGAGATAAACATAGCCCCTAGCTCAAGGTTTGCTTCAAAAAAATGAGCTAACCCCTTTTCATTTGGGATGAGTGCGGCATAGGTAATATCCTCTTTTTTGTTTAATGATTGGGCTAATTCTTTGGCGTCTTTTAAGGCTGGAACCCATTTCGGATGAACAAATGAGGTGACTTCAATATAAGGAAGATGGGCTTCTTCGAGTAAATGGATCCATGTTCGCTTCTCCATTGTGTCCAGCCAAACGGATTCATTTTGCAGGCCATCGCGCGGGCCGACCTCTCTAATGAGCACGTTTTTTGGTAATACCATGCGGCTTTCCCCCTATTCTGTCAGCTCTAAAAGTACCTCTCCCTCGTCAACAAAGTCCCCCTCCGCCTTATACACTTTACTGATCACACCTGCTTCTTCTGCAACAATGGGAATCTCCATTTTCATCGATTCTAAGATGGCGACTTCCTGTCCTTTTTGCACATCATCACCCTGTTTCACAAGAAGCTTCCATAAGTTTCCGGCCATTTGTATCGTGACAGTTTTCATGAACGGTTTTCCTCCCTTTTTTTCATCAGAAAATCGGTTGTGATGCTGCCATGTAAAAAGGCAGTTGATTCGGCCATTTCCTTTAAAAGCGGTACATTGGTTTTGATCCCTTCTATTTCATATGCTTGTAATGCTGCTTTTAATCGTTCTATGGCGAGTTTTCGGGTATCACCGTACACAATCATTTTCGCAATCATTGGATCGTAAAATGGGGTAATGACA
The DNA here is from genome assembly GCF_038627835.1 of Bacillus sp. FSL M7-0307. Lineage (NCBI taxonomy): Bacteria > Bacillati > Bacillota > Bacilli > Caryophanales > Bacillaceae > Bacillus > Bacillus sp. FSL M7-0307. The sequence continues at coordinate 1,840,503 of NZ_CP152023.1, forward strand.
CTTCCACTCGTTACGCTTGACTCATGACGGATGTATGGGGCATCAGGTGTAGAAAGCCGAGTGATCGTGCCTGGCGAAGGGTAAAATGTCACAGGGTCTTCAGCGTATATTCTAACTTCAATCGCATGCCCAATTTGATGAATATCCTCTTGGCTAAAAGACAGGGGCTCTAATGCTGCAATTTTTAGCTGCTCCTCGACAAGGTCAATCCCGGTAATTTCTTCAGTGACAGGGTGTTCTACTTGCAATCTCGTATTCATTTCTAAGAAATAAAATTGCTGGTTTTGATCGACTAAACATTCAATCGTGCCCGCATTTTCATACCCAATCGCTTTGGCAGCTTTGACGGCCATCTGTCCCATTTGCTGTCTCACCGTTTCTTCAAGACAGACGGCTGGTGCCTCTTCAACAATTTTCTGATGTCTTCTTTGGAGTGAACAATCTCTTTCAAATAAGTGAACGCCGTGACCGAACGAATCAAAAAGAACTTGAATTTCGATGTGCCGTGCGTGTTCAATTACCTTTTCCATGTACAACGTACCGTCTTGAAAGAAACTTTGTGCTCTTTTTTGATTTCCTTCAAACGCTCGATGCAGCTCTTCGTCGTTGCGGACGAGCTGCATACCAATCCCGCCGCCACCACTCGATGCTTTTAGCATAATGGGATAGCCGAGTGTCTGTGCTTTATGAACACCTTCGTCTGCATCATGGAGCGGGGCTGAAACACCAGGAACGATTGGGATGCCCGCTTGTTCCATCGTTTTTCTCGCTTCAATTTTATTTCCCATCTGCTGAATGACTTGTGCAGATGGTCCAATAAAGGCAATGCCTTCGCTCCGGCAGCGTTCAGCAAATGCCGCATTTTCTGATAAAAGACCATACCCCGGGTGGATAGCATCAGCATTTGTTTGTTTGGCAACCTTAATGATCGCTTCCATGTTTAAATAGCTTTCAGAAACTTTAGCGCCGCCGATATAATAGGCGCTGTCTGCTTCTTCCACATGAAGTGCATGCTGATCAGCCTCTGAATAAACGGCAACGGTTTTGATTCCGAGCCGTTTACATGTCCGAATCACTCTACGGGCAATTTCGCCTCGATTGGCGATCAATACTTGTTCAAACATCGCTGCCTTCACTCCTTTATTAGATCAAGCGCCTGCTTTTTCAAGCGGAATTTCTGAATTTTGCCTGAGGCGGTCATTGGGTACTCATCTGTAATGAAAAAGTATTTCGGGATTTTGTAGCGTGCCATTTTCGACTGACAATAGCTCGTTAATGTCTCAATTGAGACCGACTTCCCTTGTTTCAGCCGAATGAATGCGGCTGCTTCCTCGCCGTATGTTTCGTCAGGAATACCAACAACCTGTGCGTCAAGAATGGCAGGGTGAGTGTATAGGACATCCTCAATCTCTTTTGGGTACACATTCTCTCCGCCTCTGATGATCATATCTTTGAGCCGGCCTGTGATTTTCACATAACCGTCATGATCCATCTCAGCTAAATCCCCTGTATGAAGCCATCCGTCCTCATCAATGACTTCATTTGTTGCTTCTTCGTTTTTATAATAGCCCTTCATGACATGGTAACCTCTTGTACAAAGCTCTCCTTGCTGTCCTCTTGGCACTTCTTCTGATGTCCCTGGTAAAGCAATTTTGACTTCAATTTGAGGAAGCGCACGCCCGACCGTTTGAACGCGTCTTTCAAACGAATCATCGGTTCTTGTTTGGGTAATGACGGGTGAACTTTCGGTTTGACCATAGGCAATCGTGAGCTCTCTCAGTCCCATTTTTTCAATGACTGCTTTCATGACGTGGGATGGGCAGAGTGAACCGGCCATAATCCCCGTTCGTAATGTGGACAGGTCATAAGAGTGGAAATTTGGATGATCGAGCTCTGCGATGAACATGGTTGGTACACCGTGAAGAACCGTGCATTTTTCTTTTTCTACTGTTTGAAGGACTCGTTCTGGATGGAATGATTCAAGTGGAATGATCGTTCCCCCTTTTGTGAGACAAGCAAGTACACCAAGAACAGAGCCGAAGCAATGAAAAAACGGTACTGGGATACACATACGGTCCTGCTCTGTTAATTTCATACAATCTGCGATCTGACTCGCATTACAGACGATGTTTGTGTGGCTGAGCATGACGCCTTTTGGATAGCCGGTTGTGCCTGAAGTGTACTGCATATTAATAACGTCATCAGGCGTGAGCTCATTCAATCGCTTCTCCCATTGATGATCTTCGGTTCTTTTGGCTGCCACTTGAAGACGATCCCAGCTGAGCATGCCGTTTGGTACATGCTGACCGATATAGATACATCTTTTTAAATAAGGAAATTGTGTGGAAGTGATCTCCTCTTGATGAGCGGTTTGAAGTTCTGGAATCAGCTCTTCAAGCATGTTGACATAGGACGTTTCTTTAAAGCCGTCTACAATAAACAACATTTTGCTGTCAGAATGCTTGAGTAAATAGGCGAGTTCCTGTGATTGAAAATTGGTATTCACAGTGACAAGAACAGCACCAATGGAGGCGCAGGCAAATTGAAGAATGAGCCATTCAGGTATATTTGGTGCCATAATGGCGATGTGATCTCCCTTTTGAACCCCTAATGCCATGAGACCTTTACCTGTTGCCTTGACCTCTCGATAAAACGCTTCGTACGAATAACGCAAAGAACGTTCTGGGTAAACAATGGCTTCATGTGCTGGATGCTGTTCTTTTTTTTCTCTTAATAGGGAGCCAATCGTTTGCGGGTGAATCGACATCATTGCTTTCCTCCCTCATGTGTAGTAAGCGTTTTCATTAAGGTATTACGCTAACAGCTGTCTTGCAATCACGAGCCGCTGAATTTCAGAGGTTCCTTCTCCGATTTCCATCAGCTTGGCATCTCTCACAAGCCGTTCAACACCGCATTCTTTCATATAGCCTGTTCCGCCATGAATTTGGACCGCATCAAGACTTGCTTTTGTGGCCATTTCTGAAGCAAACAGTTTGGCATAGGCCGCTTCTTTTGTAAATGGTTTGCCTTGATCTTTCAGCCAAGCGGCTTTCCAGACCATTTGTCTTGCAAGCTCTATTTGCATCGCCATATCCGCCAGCTTAAACTGAATGGCCTGGAAGGATGAGAGCGTCTGCCCAAATTGCTTTCTTTCTTTTGCATAGGAAAGTGAAGCATCAAGTGCCGCTTGCGCAATTCCGACAGATAAGGCTGCAATGGAAATTCGTCCGCCGTCTAATGTATATAAAAATTGCTTGAATCCTTTCGATTTGTCTCCCAATATATGATGCGCTGGTACACGTACTTCGTCTAAAATGATTTCAGCCGTATCTGAACCGCGAACCCCCATTTTGTCATATGGATTTGTAATCGACAGTCCCTTTTGCCCTTTCTCCACAATAAAGGCGGAGATGATCGGATGTCCGTTTTCATCATGATCTGTCACAGCGGTGACAATAATCGTTCTGGCATAATTGGCATTGGTGATCCAGCACTTTTCCCCACTGATGACATATTCTTGTCCGTCTTTAATGGCTTTTGTTTTTGTTCCTTTTGCATCTGATCCGGCGTTTGGTTCTGTTAATCCGAAGGAGCCAAGCGCTGTTCCAGAGGCTAATGGAACAAGATGGTCCATCTTTTGCTCCTCCGTCCCGAAGTAATAAAGTGGACTTGCGCCTAAGGAAACCGCTGCGGCATAACTTAAACCTGTACTTGCACACTGTTTTCCAATTTCTTCTACTGCCAGTGCATATGAGATCGTATCTCCTCCAGAACCTCCATATTTCTCTGGAAAGGGTATACCCATAAAACCGAGCTCCCCCATTTTTTGAAATGTTTTTACGGGAAATGCTGCCTGTTCATCAACTGTTTGAGCGTGTGGTGCAATTTCTGTTTTTGCAAATTCTTTGACCATCTGACGGATCATTTGCTGCTCTTTCGTTAATTCAAAATCCATTTTGCTTCCCCCTTTGGCGCTTTTCTATCATATTTATTAATCAAATAGCTGCTTCATGCCAAGCTTGATTGAATTCAGAAAATTAAAATAAAAATAGTAGAAAAATAGAGAAAGCAAAAAAGCATAAATGGAGGAAAACCCTCATTTATGCTGTCTTTGTTATTTTACTGTTTTTGTAGAAGGCTTGCTTTCATGATGAAGGCGATTGAGTGCCGTCACTTTGTAGGTATAGCTCTTCTTTTGATTGGCTAAAATGTCTTTCGTATGTGTGAAGGAGCCTGTTTCTTTTCTGACCGTTTGCACAAATTCGTATGTCCCTTTATTCGACAATCGATAGACTGCATAATAGGATGCACTAGAGTGCGGATCATTTTGTATCTGTAAAACTGCACCATCCTCTGTCTTTTTCACAGATTGAATGATTGGTTTTTTTGGCGCTTTTTGATGAAGCCATGGCATCTCTGGTATGAGAGCTGGTTTGCTATAGGTTTCTTCTATTAATCGTGTCTTTACATTCAAGGGATTCCGATTGATATCTTTCAGACTAAAATGCATGCTTCCTTGTACGAGCTGTGACTGCCTGTTCAGCTCGATCTGGCGAAAATACTCCTCGTGATCAGACCAAGCAGGATCACTGTTTTGATTGATTTTATACGTCGCTTGACCAATGTACAAATGAACAGGTTGCCCCTTCACTTCATTTGACCACCATTTCGTCAGCACATCATAGGCAGCGGGCTGAAAGCCAATACTCCAATAAATTTGCGGGGTGATATAATCGATATGGTGCTGCTGTATCCATTCTCTTGTATCAGCATACAAATCATCATAATTGGTCATCCCTGCTGTTGTGTTTGAACCGGTTGGGTCATCTTTTATGTTGCGCCATACACCAAATGGGCTAATACCAAATTTCACATACGGCTTTTCTTTCTTAATGGTGTCATTGATCTGCTTCACTAGCTCGTTCACATTATCCCTTCGCCAATCTTCTATATGAGTGAACTTCTTCCCGTAAGTTTCATACGTTTCTTGATCTGGAAATGGCACACCAGCGATTTTATTCGGGTAAAAATAATCATCCATATGCACCGCATCAATATCGTAGTTTTTCACTACTTCCTCTATCCCGTCAACAATGAAGTCCTGAGCATCAGGAATGCCTGGATTAAAGTAAAGCTGATTTCCGTAGGCGATGGTCCACTCAGGGTGTGCTTTTGCAGGATGATCGTCTGATAACCGGTTGAGATCGGTATGATTCATGGTGATTCGATAAGGGTTAAACCAAGCATGAAATTCAAGGCCACGTTTATGTGCTTCTTCTATCATAAATTCAAGCGGGTCATATCCAGGGTCTTTCCCTTGTGTACCAGTCAAATATTCAGACCATGGCCCGAATTTCGATGGATAAAAGGCATCTGCTGTTGGTTTAATTTGCATGATGACGGCGTTCATATTCATCGCTTTGATGTCGTCTAACAGTTGAATGAATTCTTGTTTCTGCTCATCTCTGGGCAGTCCTTTCTTTGAAGGCCAATCTAAGTTATAAACCGATGCAACCCACACTGCACGCATCTCTCTTGTGCTCTCAAGCTTTCCTTTTGGCATCGAACGAGCTAGACTGCTAGACGGAATCAATAAGAAGACACCCATGAAAACTAGTGTCAGAACCGTCATACTGATCTTTTTCAGCATGTTGTGCATCACCTCATATTAAGTTTATTCTGCGTTTTGTGATGGAATGCCAGCAGATGGTGTAAGCAAGATGTTTTTTACTTTAAGCAGCTGAGCTTGCGGGACGGCGCAGGCTTCTACTAAATACCGCTCTGCATTTCCGTATGTATCCATCATCTCATTCAGTACATCTTCGAGATAATCTTGCTGCACACCAAGCAGGGGTTGAATTTGTTCTTTTGACACCCGATATAAACTCATCATACGAACAAATCGTTCTTGTCTTTTCACTAGCATTTTCACGCCTTCATTGGAACGCATGTATTCACTTAAAACGGTATGCACCGGCACACCCGTTGCTAATTGAATAAGAGCAGATAAAAAGCCTGTACGGTCCTTTCCGCTTGTACAGTGAAGCATAAGTGGATAATTTTTTTCATCTGACAGTAGAGTAAACAATTGCTGAATCTCTTTTTTTCGCTCATAGAGCATGCTTTGATATACATCTTTCATGATCGGTGTAAAGGATAGAGATTTTCCTTCTGCTATCAGCATACGAAACATGGTCCATTTGCTAGGCATCATGCTGTCAGGCTGCATAGGGATATGAACAATTTTGTCATGTTCCATGATCTTTGGCGGGTGTGATTTTCGTTCTGAGCTTGTACGCAGGTCACAAATCGTTTGAATTCCAAGTGTTGAGAACGTCAATATGTCTTGCTTCGTGAGACGTGATAAATCGGCAGATCGATAAATCATTCCTTGTTTGATGACCATCTGATCCGTTGTTTGGAGTCCCCCTACCTCTCTAAAATTTGCTAGCTTTGAAAATTGTATGTTGTGCTCATTCATAGAAGTGAAAATCCTTTCTATCCTCTTTTCTCTATCATACGCTTTTATGAAAAATGAGAAAAGATAAGAGAAAAAGATCATTCAATTCTCCCATGTTGATCAGTGACATCTTTTACGTGGAATTATTGTTATAATAGAATCAGCATATTCGTATTGATTGGAGATTGTAGCATGATAAAAACAAAACGTATTCAGCAAATAAAAGAGTATGTATTTGACCGGGAATCTGCCTCTCTTGATGAGCTTGTGACGCATTTTGGCGTCTCAAAAAACACCATACGCCGAGATGTACAAGCATTGGTAGAATCCGGCGTGCTAAAGAAAGTGTACGGCGGCGTCGCTGTGAACCACTCAACGTTGGTGGTGTATCAGGAGCGAAAGACTCGTCAGCTGAGTAAAAAACAAATGATCGGACAGGCTGCCGCCGCTTTTGTTGAACATGGTGATATGATTTTTGTTGATTCTGGTACAACGACACTGGAGATGCTTCCCTATTTGAAGGAGAAACAGATTACCGTTGTGACAAATAACGTGGATTTCATTACACAGGCTATGCCTTATGAACACCTCACCATCTTTTCAACCGGGGGTATGCTAGAGCGAAAGACAAATTCTTTCGTTGGTTATCAAAGTGTTGAGCGTCTAAAAGCATACAATGTCAATAAAGCATTTATTGCATCAACTGGTTTATCCATTGATCATGGCGTCACGAATTCCTCCCCGCTTGAGACAGATATTAAAAAAACGCTCGTTGAAAAAAACGCCAAAACCTTTTTATTAGTCGATGATAGTAAGTTCGACCATTATGCCTTGACCACGTTTTGTGACTTAAAAGACATAGACATCGTCGTGACGAACGAACAACCAAATGAAGATTACCTTCAATATGGAAAAGAGCATGATGTGAAGTTTGTCACGCCTTAGTCCAGAGCGAAAAAGCCAAGCGCCAATGTTTTGGCTTTTTTCTTATGCGCAAAAGAGTGAAACGGCGAAGTGTTGGTTACATTATGATTGTACATTTAACACATATTTGGAGGTTGACCTGATGCCGTTGTTACGATTTGACGTGATAGAAGGCCGTTCAAAAGAGGAATTAAAAAAACTGCTGGACACTTGCCATGAAGCAATGGTTGATGCCTTTGGGGTACCTGAACGAGATCGCTATCAAATTGTTCATCAGCACCGCCCTGAAGAGATGATGATTGAAGACACTGGGCTTGGTTATCCGAGAACAAAAGATCTTGTTGTCATTAGTGTTGTCAGTAAACAGCGGACGAAAGAGCAAAAGGAACAGCTTTATGCACAAATCGCAGAACGTGTAGAAAAAGAATGCGGGGTTGCCAAGACGGATGTGATGATCTCCATCGTGGAAAATGGAGACGCCGATTGGAGCTTCGGGATGGGTGAGGCTCAATTCATAAGAGGATTGCTCTAAAAAACGGCTCAGGAATTTGAGCCGTTTTTTGATTCATTCATTTTCAAGCTGCATGAGCAAGTTGAATAAATAGCGGTACACTGCTGAGATCACACCAATCAAAGGTGTATCTTCTTTGATGTCCTCTAGTTCAAGAAGCGGAATGTTGACATCAAATAACCCGTCTTGTCCATTAAATTGAAGCTGAGCACCATTTAATGTTGAGAGCATCTCTTTTAGTAATCCAGTATCTTTTTTAGGACGCTTCAATCCGAATAACACGGTATACGTCTGAAATACTTCATCCCATTCAATGGCAAGTCCGTCGGCTCTCACCACATCAAACCACTTCGACTCGATGTAAATGAATTCTTTTTGTTGTTTTTTTACGTATGTAAGAGGTGTATTTAAAAAGGAAGCATTTTCTGTTTGGATCATTTCCTCCGATTCCTTGTCTACACGTTCTATATAAACATCAGCAAAGCGTGCTTCTTCTGTCATTTTTGCCCCTTCTAGCGGCCAATTTTGACTTGCGGCTTTGTTATATTCAAAGTCGGTGAGCGCCTGCCCTTCTTTCAGTAAATCTTGTAAGCGATTTTGCAGTGACATGGCTGTGTCTCCTTTCATCTACTTCATATGCGTTTTTTATTTTAGCATAACATATGAAAAGAAAGATATGCCTGAGCATATGATGGTATGATAGTGTAAAAAGAAACATCTCGGAGGGGACCGTTTTGCTCACAATGACACTGGCAGAAAAAATCGTAGATGAGGTCAAAAAGGTACTGACGGAAGAAATCATCATCACACAAACAAACGGTACTATTATTGCTGCAACAGATCCAGCACGCATTGGTCAATTTCATGAAGGAGCATATGTCACATCCTTAGAAGGGCAGAAACGAATTCTCACAAAGGATGATGTGCTGCAGATGAAAGGCGTCAAAGCCGGTATCAATCTGCCTATTTATTTTAAACAAGAAGTCATTGGGGTCATTGGAATGACAGGCGATCCAAGGCATGTGTCCCCTTTTGGCGACATTTTACGTAAAATGACAGAGCTGCTCATTCAAGAACATGAATTTTTTCAAGAAACGGAAACAGATGAACGGCAGCTTGAAGCCTTTGTGTTCGACTGGCTTCATCTGCCAGAGACAGCGGTTGATATGACCGATAAAGCGCAGCGGCTTGGCCTTGATGTCAACAAGCAGCGTGTCGCTATTCTCATTGATTGTCAAGATGAATCGTTTATGAAGCAGGATCAATACAAACTGATGAAGGACAAATTGCACCTGACCAATCAGGAGATCATTGTGCGCTGGGGGCATGCACGTTTTTTGCTCATGCTGCAAGCCACACCAGATGGTCGTGATACATGGCACAAGCGCCTGTTCCATATTCATGCTGCGCTTGCAGCGCTCTCACCAACGAGGGTTTTCATTGGTGCGGGAAAACCAGCAGCTTCTCATTTCATGAAGCAGTCCTTTCACCAAGCCTTTCGCGCTTTAAAATTGGCGCATGCTGAAACACCCATTGTGTTTGATGAAGATTTGACACTTGAACTTTTTATGGAGGAAATCAGTCAGGAAACAAAAGATGCGTTTCTTGATCGAACGATTGCGTCCCTTTTCCCCTATCCTGAACTAGTGAAAACTTTGCGGGTACTCATCGCTTCGGATTACTCATTGAAACATACAGCCGAAGCCATGCATGTCCATATTAATACACTTCATTACAGATTAAAACGAATCCAGGATTTAACCACACTTGATCCAAAGCGCATGCAAGATGCGATGCTTTTTTATTTGGCATTGCTGCTTTTAGATCATGATACAAAAAATACGATAAAACAGCCTGATATTTTGTAGAATCGTCCATAGGCATGTGACGGTTCTTTTTTTATACTGATAGAAACGAGACGTTAAATGAACGGGAGTGATTGTATATGCTGGATTCAGAATTTTCAAATCAATTAAAAGAGATTGTCGGTGCGTCCTATGTTCAAGACAGCAAGGCAGATCGTCTTGCCTACTCTTATGATGCGACACCAAATTTTCAACATATGCCAGATGCGATCGTGCGGCCTCACAAGGCTGAAGAAGTGCAGCAAATTGTGAAACTGTGCGCCTCTTACAAGGTGCCGATCGTCCCAAGAGGCTCAGGGACGAATCTTTGCGCAGGAACATGCCCTACTCAGGGCGGATTGGTGATTCTCTTTACTAGAATGAACCAACTCTTAGAAATAGACGAAGAAAACCTCACCGCAACGGTGCAGCCTGGCTTAATTACGCAGGAGTTGATTCATCAAGTAGAGGAAAAAGGCCTCTTCTACCCACCTGATCCAAGTTCTATGAAAATTTCCACATTAGGCGGCAATATTAACGAAAATTCAGGGGGGCTGCGGGGGTTAAAGTATGGAGTGACAAGGGATTATGTCCTTGGGCTTGAAGTGGTTTTGCCAAATGGTGACATCATCAAAACAGGCGGAAAGCTTGCAAAAGATGTCGCTGGATATGATATGACTCGATTGTTCGTTGGTTCAGAAGGAACACTCGGGATTGTCACAGAAGCAGTGCTAAAGCTCCTGCCGCTTCCAGAAACGAAACAAACAATGCTTTGTTTATACGAAAGCCTTGAAGAAGCTGCGACTTCTGTATCGGCCGTCATTGCTGAGCGTATCATTCCTGCTACATTAGAATTTATGGATCAGCCGACCCTTGAAGTTGTTGAAGATTTTGCAAACATCGGCCTGCCTACTGACGTTCAAGCTGTGTTATTAATTGAACAGGACGGCAACCCTGAAGCTGTTTCTCGTGATATCCAAAAAATCGCAGAAGTCTGTGAGCAGCACGGGGCTAAAAGCGTCAAGATCGCACATTCAGAAGAAGAGGCAAGTGCGCTCTTAACAGCGAGACGCTCTGCTTTATCTGCCCTCGCTCGATTAAGTCCTACAACGATTTTAGAAGATGCGACCGTTCCCCGGTCTGAAATTGCCAATATGGTTCGTGCAATCGAAGACATTGCACGAAAGTACGAGGTGAACATTTGTACGTTTGGTCATGCAGGTGATGGCAACTTACACCCCACTTGTGCGACAGATGCAAGAAATGAAGAAGAAATGAAACGTGTAGAAGCTGCCTTTCAGGCCATTTTTGAAAAAGCCGTTGCACTTGGCGGCACGATTACAGGCGAACATGGCGTTGGTCTCATGAAAGCCCCCTATTTGGAGCTAAAGGTCAAAAAAGAAGGAATCGCTGCAATGAAGGCGATTAAACAGGCACTTGACCCGGCACATATCATGAACCCAGATAAAGTGTTTGGAAAAGCCTCGAGAAAGCGGGTGGTGGTCTGATGAGTTCTTCTTCTAAGCAAAAAGAGATCCAGCAGCAGTTTCAGGAGCAAATGGATGAAAAGGAGCTGCTTAATTGCATGCGCTGCGGATTCTGCCTCCCTTCCTGCCCTACCTATATTGAATCTGGACAACAAGAAACGCACTCCCCTCGGGGCCGAATTGCGTTAATGAAAGCTGTAAGAGATGGCGTCATTGAGCCAGATGAAGATGTTGAACATTCCCTTAATCTTTGTCTTGGTTGCCGTGCATGTGAACCAGTCTGCCCATCTGGCGTCAAGTATGGACAGCTGCTAGAAGATGCAAGAGACATTATTCAACAACATAAAAAACAATCATTTCCTGTCAAATTGATGAGACGTGTTGTGTTTAAAGGTCTCTTTCCTTCACAAAGTCGTATGCGACAAGCTGCTAGTTTTCTTCGATTTTATCAAACATCTGGTCTGCAAACAGCCGCCAGGAAGACTCGCATACTGAAGGTGCTTCCCTCCCATTTACAGTTGATGGAACAGGCACTTCCAAAGGTGCCGCCTCAAAAGAAAAAACGTTTGAATGAATATAAAGCCATTGGTCAGGCAAAAAAAAGGGTGGCGTTTTTTACTGGCTGTTTAATGGATACAGTTTTCTCAAACACAAACAAAGCGACCATTCATCTCTTGCAGCTGGCAGGCTGCGATGTGATCATTCCTCCTATACAAACGTGCTGCGGCGCGCTACATGGTCATAGCGGAGAAAAAGACCAAGCAAAACAGTTAGCTAAGCGGAATATTGAAGCATTCGAGGAAACAGATGCCGATGCGATTGTCATGAACGCGGGCGGCTGCGGCGCCTTTTTAAGTGAATACGGTCATTTGCTTCAGGATGATCCAAATTTTCAAAAACGAAGTAAAGCCTTCTCACAGAAAATAACCGATATATCAAGCATCCTTGTGGAGCTGGAGTTTCACCGCCGCGTGCCACTGGCTTTGCCAGCGCAAGTGATCACTTATCAAGACTCCTGTCATTTACGAAATGGGATGAATGTACAACAGGCGCCGAGGGTGCTCATGAAAGCCATTCAAGGGGTAACGTTTAAAGAAATGAAAGATGCCGGCCGCTGCTGCGGATCTGCAGGAATCTACAATATCTTGCAGCCAGACATGTCGATGCAAATTTTAGATCATAAAATGACTGAAGCGAGCAATACAGCTGCAGCTGCCATTGTGACGTCGAATCCAGGCTGTCAATTACAAATGGCAGCAGGCGTCAAAAAGGCAGGACATATGCCTAGCATGAGAGCGATTCATCTGGCTGACTTTTTATTAGAAGCCGTTCAATATGGAAAAAAAGCGTCCAGCTCATGAAGCTGAACGCTTTTTTTATGCATATCTTCAGACGATTGGTTGGATAATAGAGGCAAATCGCGGAAGGAGATGGTTCAAGTGCTGAAGAAAAACAAATCAAAACAGAAAGACCCGAATTCAGTATTTGAGGCACTATCGCGTTCCTCTGATTTTATCAATGAATTATCAAGTTCCGGAGGTTTCCTTTATAGAATCTCTTTTTTTCGTTCTTTAATTAATGGCAATCTCCTTCATGAACAAATCTTGCCTTTTATTCAACAATTGCATCTGACACCCACCCTTGAAGAGCTGAAAGAACACATCCCAATTGAACAAGCTGTGATTACGAATGACCTTCAAAAAGTGGAAGAAGCTCTTCATCGAGGCAGTATTGCTGTTCGAATTGAGACAGACTGGGGCAAAGCGCTCCTTTTGCCGATTGAAGAAAAGAAAGGCAGACAAGTGAGCCAACCTGAGATTGAATTCGGAATCATTAGTGCGCAGGAAGCATTTGTGGAAGGGCTGGACACAAACTTAAACTTGATTAGGCGCAGACTGCCCACTCCTGACCTTAAAGTAGTTGAACACACAGTTGGTACCCTTTCTCAAACGAAAGTAGCCGTTGTATACATAGAGAATATCGCCAACCCGCAGAACATTGAAACCGTTCTTCAGCGGGTTCAAGATGTTGACTACGACCAAATTCTAGATTCTAATTATCTTGCGCAAATGCTTTATGATGTGTCCAATACAATCTTTCCATTGTTTTTAAATACAGAACGGCCAGACAGGGTTTCCTCAGGTTTAACGGAAGGAAAAATAGCCATTATGGTTGACGGTTCGCCTCATACCCTGCTTGCACCTACAATTTTACTCGAGTATTTTTCTACAATGGAAGACTATAACATGTCTTGGATCGCAGCATCCTCCTTTCGGCTGTTACGCATTTTTGCAGTGATATTTTCTATTTTTGCAACCCCTTTGTATGTAGCAGTTTTAACGTTTCACTATGAACTGATTCCTAAGGACTTATTAGAAACGATTGTCGCATCACGCTATCTCGTACCCTTTCCGCCTATTATTGAAGCATTATTTTTAGAGATATCGATTGAGCTACTTAGGGAAGCCGGGTCTCGCCTTCCTGCAAAAGTCGGACAGACGCTTGGTATTGTTGGAGGTATTGTGATCGGACAGGCTGCGGTTGCAGCGGGATTAACAAGTAATATCCTGCTCATTATCGTCGCATTATCAGCTCTTGCCTCTTTTGTCACCCCTATATATAAAATGGGGACGACCATTCGTCTCTTACGTTTCCCATTTCTTTTTGCTGCACAAGTGTGGGGAGCGCTAGGGATTTCGCTAATGGGGGCTTTTCTTCTTACACATTTAATGAAATTAACGTCTATAGGCCAGCCTTACTTAGAGCCAATCTTTCCACTTCGATTGGCCGATTTAAAAGGTAGTTTGATTCGGCCCCAACTCCGCTTTTTGAAAAAACGTCCAGAAAATTTACGTCCGCAAAATGAAACGATACACCGCCAAAAGCCAAAGCAAGGCCGTAAGGGGAAAAATGATTTTTATGAATAAGGAAGTGAAGGCATGAGCTCTTCTTCTGTGAAAGAAAAATTTCAAGTATCCCCTTTTTTTGTGTTTTTTCTGATCAATGCCAATCAAGTAGGTGTTGGTATTTTAAATTTCCAGACGAATCTTGTGCGGACGATTAATAATGATGGGTGGATCGCCATTTTAATTGCTGGTGCAAGCGTCAATTTGATGATCTTCCTCATTTACTTTTTGTTTAAAAAAGCACCTACTGACGAATTTAGTGACATTACGCAATCTGTGTTTGGTAAATGGCTCGGACAATTCATCAACATTCTCTACATTTTGTATTTTTCTTCATTGTCTTTGATTGTGCTTGTTCATTATATGGATGTAATCCATGTTTGGCTGTTTAAAGAAATTCCCGGTCTTCTATTTGCATCAGTGCTACTCATTCTTGTCTATTACATTCACACAGGCGGATTTAGAACAATCGCTGGCTGGGCATTCTTTAGCATTGTCCTAACGTACTGGATGACCTTTATCTGCTTTTATGTCATGAAATATAGTCACATCCGGTTTATGTTCCCCATGTTTGATCATTCATTTTCACAACTCATGATGGGGGTCAAAGATGCCTCTTTATCCATGTTTGGTTTTGGAACATTGCTTGTCTATTATCCCTTTATTAAAAAAGCACAAACGTCGCAAAAATTTGCACATATGGGAGTGTTGCTGACTACATGCCTGAATTTGCTTGTATTTCTCGTCTCTATAGCGTACTACTCAAGTGCTCAGCTCGAACTAACGAAATGGCCAACATTGACATTAACCAGCATTGTCAAACTTCCGTTTATCCAGCGCTTTGAATTTATTGAAGTGTCACTATGGCTTTTGCTTATCGTTCCAAATATCGCCATTCCATTATGGGCAGCCAGCAGAATGGCAAAACAAGTGTTTCACACGAGCCAACGCATGACGTTAATTGTTCTCAGCCTTCTCATTCTCGTCATGTTTTCATTTTTGATCGAGGCCACCTCTTTTGAGACGTTTAATAAATGGGTGGAATATAGCGGATATATCCTCATATATGGATTGACTGGATGTATGATCATTGGGCTGCTGCTGAAAAAAAGGTGGGTGAAAAAACGCGCATGAAACATTATATTCTCGTGTGTCTCATGTTATTGAGCCTTTTCTTAACGAGCTGTGCACAGCCTCGTCTCTTAGATGAATTAAGTATCTCGCAGGCAGCGGGATTTGACTTATTGGATGATGGAGAAATGAAGGGCTTCTTTGTTTTCCCTGTTTTTAAAAGCGAAGAACAAGGAAGCTATCAAATTGTAAGTGCTAAGTCAAATACCATTAGTAATATTCAGTTTCTTGTGTCGGAAAAATCGCCTTTCCCCGTTGTCATGGGACAAGTACTCGTGATTTTAATAAGTGAAAAGCTGGCGAAAGAAGTGGGTATGATTGATTTGATGAATTACATTTATCGTGATCCGATCATTGGGTCCCGTCAAGTATTTGCCATAGTAGGCGGAGAAGTTGAAGATTTGTTGTATACAAAGATGAATCAAACCAACTTAAATATCGGTGTATATCTTTCAGATTTGCTGGCCCAAAACATGCGAAATGGCAATCAACCTGTGACCAATCAGCATATTTTTATGAATCAGATGATGGCAAAAGGCGTGGATGCCTACCTCCCTTACATTAAAAATACAAGCAACTCTATTAAAGTGTCAGGTGTCGCTCTTTTTGATCAAGAAAAAATGGTTGGGCATATTCCAGGGGAAGATACGTTTACGTTTAAAGCGATGATTGAAAATCATAAAAATGGGATTTATGAGTTTCGATTTAATGACACAAAGAAAACCCATGTTGTCATTGAAAATATCAAATCACATGTGTCTTATCACATTAAACCAACTGAAAACCTTTCAAAAAAGCCTCATATCACCATTGATATCAAGCTGAAAGGTGAGTTAAAAGAATTTATGAAATCAAAAAAAATCGATACGCCTTCTATCTTGCAGCATGTTGAAAAAGAAGTGGAGAAGCGTGTGGCCCAGCAAGGAAAAGACCTTGTTCAATCCTTTAAAAAGCAAAAAATTGATCCACTTGGACTTGGTTTGAGATATCGCTCTAAAGATAAAGCCATGACACCGGAGAAATGGCAAAAAATCTACCCTGATGCAGATGTCCAAGTGAATTGTCATATGAACATTGTCCAAACGGGTGTCAGCCAATAAAAAAGCCTGTATGAAAAGGTTCTCCCTTCTCGTACAGGCTTTTTTAATCTTCATCTTTTACATCCGGATCCTCAGGGATTGGTTCATTTAAGATGTCTTGAATGAGCTCTTTATATTGTTCTAGCTGTTTCATATGGGTTTGAAACTGCCCTTGATAAATGAGATACGATTCCCCGTCAAATACGTAACGAATCTTTTTTTGCTGGATTAATTTTTCAACATATGCTTCAGATACTTCTAAGTATTCAGCTGTTTCTCCAATTGTTAAATACATGCATGTGCACCACCGTTCGTTTCATCTTACAAATTATATCACGAGCTGGTGAAAAAACAGATATCGCTTGTTCATGTTTTTTTCATCTTTTCTTCACTGATTCGTCAACTCGCTTTTGTACAGTATTCATACACCCACTCAAACACTAGGAGGTGATGATCCTTCGCATGACAAAGAAAAATATTCGGACCTATGCCACATTTTTAACTGTAGGTGCAAGCAATACGATGATTGACTTTCTGCTCTTCTTTTTTTTAACTGCCTGCTTTGTTCCCTCTTTTCTTGCACAATGCCTGTCCTATACTGCAGGAATGCTGAACAGTTATGTTTGGAATCGAAAATGGACGTTCCAAGTAAAAAAGAAAGCTGACAGGTGGGAATGGATCAAGTGGACCACAGTCAACGGCGCAGCGTGTCTCCTCACCTATGTTGTCTTATATGTCATGCAGCAAGCAGGTTTCTCATTATTCATTAGTAAAGCGATTGGTACCCTTCTTGGCATGATGATCACTTTTACTGGAAGCCGCCTATGGGTGTTTCCATCAGAAAATAAACCATCAGAAATGGAGCGATGATTCAATGAACATCAAAAAAGCCGTTATACCAGCAGCCGGATTAGGCACACGTTTTTTACCCGCAACGAAAGCACAGCCAAAGGAAATGCTGCCGATTATCGACAAACCCGCTATTCAATACATAGTTGAGGAGGCTGTTCAATCAGGCATTGAAGATATACTAATTATCACAGGAAGAAATAAAAAATCAATTGAAGATCACTTTGACCGTTCGATTGAGCTAGAACACACGTTGCTTGAAAAAGGGAAAAATGAACAGTTAGCTGAAATCAAACATATTGCGGATATGGCCAATATTCATTATATTCGTCAAAAGGAGCCCTTAGGTCTTGGACATGCGGTATTATGTGCACGTCATTTTACTGGCAATGATCCTTTTGCGGTCCTTTTAGGTGATGATGTCATGGTGTCAGAAAGACCTGCACTCTCTCAGCTCATGGAAGTCTTTGAAGACAAACAAAGAGAGGTCATTGGCGTCCAGCAAGTGGATCGTCTAGATGTCAGTAAGTATGGTATGATAAGACCAGCTAGAGTAGACGGTCAAGTGTTTGAAGTCACAGACTTAGTGGAAAAGCCAGCTATTCATGAAGCTCCTTCCGATTTAGCCGTGATGGGCAGGTATTTGTTAACACCATCGATTTTTCCTATTCTTCAAGGAATCGAGAGAGGTGCCGGGAACGAAATCCAGCTGACAGATGCCCTGAAAATCATTGCACATGAATCACCCATTTATGCAAAACAATTAGATGGGATGAGATTTGACGTTGGTGATAAGCTGGGCTCATTTAAGGCAGCGGCTGAAATTGGATTGATGCGTCATGATATGCGGACAGCCATGCTAGCCTATATGCAAAGCATACTCATGAGAGAAGCAAAACAAGCATAGGCTCTTATAAGGATGCTTGAAGAAAATTCGTATTTAAAGGCAGAGTGAAATGAATGGGAACCTTGTTTAATGAAATTTTAACCTGGCTGACAAGCCTTGGTTACGCAGGTGTTGCACTTGGACTGATGATTGAAATTATCCCGAGTGAAATTGTACTTGCCTACGGCGGATATATGGTGTCAACAGGAAGCATAGGATTTGTTGGAGCCGTCATCGCTGGGGTTATTGGAGGAACACTTGCCCAGTGCTTTATTTACTGGATCGGCCTTTACGGCGGAAGACCTTTTTTAACAAAGTATGGGAAGTATTTATTCATCCATGAGCATCATATTGCCACGGCAGAACGCTGGTTTGACCGATATGGAACTGGTGTCGTATTTACAGCTCGTTTTATCCCAGTCGTGCGCCACGCGATCTCGATTCCAGCTGGTATTGCAAAGATGCCATTTCTCAAATTTGTTCTTTTGACCGGATTAGCCGCCATCCCTTGGTCCATCCTATTTATTTACCTTGGAATGCAGCTTGGGACAAAATGGGACCACATTCAAAGTGTCGCTCACACGTATACAACACCAATTATGGTCATTGCCATTGTTCTCATCGTACTGTATTTCGTTTTGAAAAAAATTCGCACAAATCGAAAACGGACAATCTAACAAAAACGCCTTTCACTCGTCATGTGAAAGGCGTTTTTTCTATGCGTGCGTCGATTGTTTTTTCATATATTGAGATAATTCCATAATCATTGCACCCATTCTTTCAAGTGATGGGGCTAGAATGCGGCTTATCCCCTCTTCTTTTAAAGCTTCAGCTGTGACTTTTCCAACAGCTACAGCTAATACATGCTGCTCGAATAGATGTTGCAGTTCTTCTTTTTTGCCCCATTCTTCTGCTAGTTTGAAAAAGGCATGAACCTGAACAGCGGTTGTAAAACAAACGGCATGGACCTTCCCTTCTTTCATTTCTTGAAGCAAAGTGTCTGCCGCCTCTGGTTCAGGGGGCGTGTGCTGATATGGCATGAGCTGCAAAACGTCTGCTCCCTTGTGATGTAAAAAATCAATGAGAGCTGGTGCATTTTCGCCGTGAAGCTGCACCATGACCCGTTTACCTTGAAGTTCTTTGTCTTCTAACTTTGAAATGAGGTCACGAACGGTTCCATCTTCATCAGAAACATCAGGCTGAATGCCGTGTTTTTTTAGAGCCGCGAACGTTTTGTATCCTCTTGAAGCGATATGGGCACTTGATAAAATGTTCATAAATGCTTCTCCAAGCTGCAGCTCTTCTGCACTTTCAATTAATGTGTCTGTGCCGATACCCGTTGTTAAAATGACCCAGTCAGCTCCCTTCTTTACAAAGGTTTCTATGCCTGGCTTCAATTCCTCTTTGGCTAAAAATACAGTGCCCTGAAGAGAACGAATAACAGCTTGTCCTCCTTGCTTTTCAACAAGTGTACGCATTTCTTCTGTTTTTCTTGTTCCACATATGGCAATGGTCTTTCCAGCTAAGCCTTTACTCATTCTCATCCCTCTTTTTCTATCACATGTATGATGTATTGTATTAAATATAGATTTATTTGGAAGACGTTGCAAGTGTCTACTAAAAAAGAGCTTGACGTTTCTATCGAATTCGAGTATCTTTTGTAAGTGCAAATTGTAGGAGGTCATTATGGAAAAACAGAATGTTCAAGCAATTCGATTATCAATCGCTGACCCAACACCACTTGGTTTGTTTGGTTTAGCAATGGTGACGCTTGTTGCGTCTTCACAAAAACTAGGAATCACAGATGGCACATCTCTTATTTTACCTTGGGCTATCTTCCTTGGAGGAATCGCGCAGCTGATCGCGTCCATACAAGATTCAAAGCATCATAATATTTTTGGAGCCACTGCCTTCGGCGCATTCGGTCTTTTTTGGATGGGTGTTGGAACCACTTGGCTCATTCAAGCTGGCGTTTTTGGGAAAACGCTTGCGGGAGCTGCGGATCCAAAACAACTAGGTTTTGCTTTTATTGGTTATTTGATTTTCAGCTTATTTATGACGATCGGTGCAATGGAAACACATAAAGTATTGTTTTTGATTTTCGTCTTTATTGATTTCTTATTCATTGGCCTGTCCCTAAGCTCGTTTGGTGTGATGTACGATGTGACTCATACGATGGCTGGTATTGCAGAATTGATTATTTCTCTTCTTTCATTTTATGGTTCTGCAGCTGTTGTGCTGAATACACATTTTGGTCGTACAGTACTGCCAGTTGGACAACCATTTCGAGTGTTTACTAAAGCATAAATAAAAAAGAACTGCTCTTGGCAGTTCTTTTTTTTATTCTTATTTTTCTTGTTCCTCTTGAAATATCTCTGCAATGATTTCATAAGAACGCATTCTTTCTTGATGGTCAAACATATCAGAATTAATCATGACTTCATCTGCTTGAGTCGCTTCAATAAAGGCTTCTAACTCTTTTTTCACCTTTTGTTTATCCCCGATCATCGTCGAACTTAATTGTTCGTCCACCATCGCCTTCTCATATGGACTCCATAACCCATCCATACTTTCAACAGGGGCTTTGAGTTTTCCTGGTGTATTACGAATAAGGCTCAAGAATCGCTGATAATGAGACGTCGCCAAATATTCAGCCCGCTCTGTTTGATCAGCAGCAAAAATCGTCACACCAACCATCGCATAAGGTTCTTTTAACACATCTGAAGGTTGAAATGACTGTCTGTATAATTCTAAAGCAGGAATGGTGTTTTTAGGTGAGAAATGTGCCGCAAAAGCAAATGGCAGCCCAAGTTCTCCTGCAAGTCTAGCGCTAAAACCACTTGAACCAAGAAGCCAAATTGGTATATCCAACCCTTCTCCTGGAACAGCTCTAACATGTTTTTTGACCTGACCAGTCGGTTTGAAATATTGCCGAAGTTCTTCAAGCTGCTCAGGGAAATTCTCCCCATGATGAAGATTACGTCTAAGTGCCCTTGCTGTTAACTGGTCTGTTCCGGGTGCCCTGCCTAGACCTAAATCAATTCTCCCTGGATACAAAGTCTCCAGTGTTCCAAATTGTTCTGCAATGACAAGTGAAGAGTGGTTGGGAAGCATAATCCCCCCAGAACCAACTCGGATCTTTTCGGTCCCTCCAGCAATATATCCAATCAAAACAGACGTTGCTGAACTCGCAACTCCTTCCATATTATGATGCTCTGCAAGCCAATATCGATGGTAGCCCCACTTCTCAGCTTTTTTTGCTAAATCCATACTATGTTCAAATGAATCTTTGATTGTGCCACCTTCTGTTACAGAGGATAAATTTAACACGGAATATGCTGTGTGTTGTAAAACTGATTGACTCATACATGATGCCCCATTTCTGTCAAAAATCATACTAGTTTCATCCTTTCCACACCATAACATAAAACGATTTAACTTTTAAATGATTTGATTCGATGAACTTCGAACTAAAAAATATCATTAAGCTCAATTCCGCTTTTAAAATTTCCACATAGAATAAAATATTAACTTTTAGGAGATGGGGAATTTGTATAATCAGTACGATAACAAATGTCCCTTTTGCGGAAAAAATCATGATTGGCAACCTCATTACAGAAAATCTCGTCACGATAGACCTACATTTGATGATTGCCCTCTTCTTAAACGAGAATGTAAAAAGAAAAAAGTTGTTAAACATCACAGCACTTGTGCTAAAGCAAAAGGACGAAAAAAAACAAATAATAAGATTGTAAAAAGAGGTTCTACTGGTGTTACTGGGCCTACCGGTGCTACAGGTGCGACCGGAGTTACTGGATCCACTGGAAATACCGGACCTACCGGTGCGACTGGTGTAACTGGTGATACCGGGCCTACCGGAGATACCGGACCTACTGGAGCCACTGGTGTAACTGGTGATACCGGACCTACCGGTGATACGGGTGCGACTGGAGATACCGGGCCTACCGGTGATACGGGTGCGACTGGTGATACCGGACCTACCGGTGCGACTGGTGTAACTGGTGATACCGGGCCTACCGGTGATACGGGTGCAACTGGAGATACCGGGCCTACCGGTGATACGGGTGCGACTGGAGATACCGGGCCTACCGGTGATACGGGTGCGACTGGTGCCACTGGTGTAACTGGAGCTACTGGGCCTACCGGTGCGACTGGTGTAACTGGTGATACCGGGCCTACTGGTGCTACTGGTGTAACTGGTGATACCGGACCTACCGGTGCGACTGGTGTAACTGGTGATACCGGGCCTACTGGTGCTACTGGTGTAACTGGTGATACCGGGCCTACTGGTGCCACCGGAGTTACTGGAGCTACTGGAGATACTGGTATAACTGGTGCGACTGGAGTTACTGGTGATACTGGTCCAACCGGTGCCACCGGAGTTACTGGATCCACTGGAGATACCGGACCTACTGGTCCAACCGGTGATACTGGAGCCACTGGTGTAACTGGTGATACCGGACCTACTGGTCCAACCGGTGATACTGGAGTAACTGGAGCTACTGGGCCTACCGGAGCCACTGGTGTAACTGGTGATACTGGGCCTACTGGTACCACTGGTGTAACTGGAGCTACTGGGCCTACTGGTGCCACTGGAGTAACTGGAGCTACTGGGCCTACCGGAGCCACTGGTGTAACTGGAGCTACTGGGCCTACTGGTGCCACTGGTGTAACTGGAGCTACTGGGCCTACTGGTGCCACTGGTGTAACTGGTGATACCGGACCTACCGGTGCGACTGGTGTAACTGGTGATACCGGACCTACCGGTGCGACTGGTGTAACTGGTGATACTGGACCTACCGGTGCGACTGGTGTAACTGGTGATACTGGACCTACCGGTGCGACTGGTGTAACTGGTGATACCGGGCCTACTGGTGCCACCGGAGTTACTGGAGCTACTGGAGATACCGGGCCTACCGGAGCCACTGGAGTAACTGGAGCTACTGGGCCTACCGGAGCCACTGGTGTAACTGGAGCTACTGGGCCTACTGGTGCCACTGGAGCTACTGGGCCTACCGGTGTAGGATTAACAGGAATTGAAGCGTTTGATCCGGTAGTAAGTCCTACTTACCCGGTAGGGCAAGTAGTGACCTTTAATGGCAGTACGTATGTAGTAAATACTGCACCACCGACAGGTACACCAGATACTTCCCCAGACTACACATTACTGGCTGCAGCAGGATCAACTGGAGATACTGGAGTAACTGGAGATACCGGACCTACCGGTGCGACTGGTGTAACTGGACCTACTGGTGATACTGGTGTAACTGGTGATACTGGACCTACTGGTGCGACTGGAGCCACTGGTGTAACTGGTGATACCGGGCCTACTGGTGCCACCGGAGTTACTGGAGCTACTGGAGATACGGGTGCGACTGGTGATACCGGACCTACCGGTGCGACTGGTGTAACTGGTGATACCGGACCTACCGGTGATACGGGTGCGACTGGAGATACCGGGCCTACCGGAGATACGGGTGCGACTGGTGATACCGGACCTACCGGTGCGACTGGTGTAACTGGTGATACTGGTCCAACCGGTGCGACTGGTGTAACTGGAGATACCGGGCCTACCGGTGCGACTGGTGTAACTGGAGATACCGGGCCTACCGGTGATACCGGACCTACTGGTCCAACCGGTGATACTGGAGTAACTGGAGCTACTGGCCCTACCGGAGCCACTGGTGTAACTGGAGCTACTGGGCCTACTGGTGCCACTGGAGTAACTGGAGCTACTGGGCCTACCGGAGCCACTGGTGTAACTGGAGATACTGGACCTACTGGTGCGACTGGATCCACTGGTGCTACTGGTGCCACCGGAGTTACTGGAGATACCGGGCCTACCGGAGATACGGGTGCGACTGGTAATACTGGTCCAACCGGTGCCACCGGAGTTACTGGATCCACTGGAGATACCGGACCTACTGGTCCAACCGGTGATACTGGATCCACTGGAGATACCGGACCTACTGGTCCAACCGGTGATACTGGAGCCACTGGTGTAACTGGTGATACCGGACCTACCGGTGATACGGGTGCGACTGGAGATACCGGGCCTACCGGAGATACGGGTGCGACTGGTGATACCGGACCTACCGGTGCGACTGGTGTAACTGGTGATACCGGGCCTACTGGTGCGACTGGTGTAACTGGTGATACCGGGCCTACTGGTGCGACTGGTGCCACTGGTGTAACTGGAGATACTGGGCCTACTGGTACCACTGGTGTAACTGGAGATACTGGGCCTACTGGTGCCACTGGAGTAACTGGAGATACTGGGCCTACCGGAGCCACTGGTGTAACTGGAGATACTGGACCTACTGGAGATACTGGAGCCACTGGTGCTACTGGAGATACCGGGCCTACTGGTGCCACCGGAGTTACTGGAGCTACTGGAGATACTGGGCCTACCGGTGCCACCGGAGTTACTGGATCCACTGGAGATACCGGACCTACTGGTCCAACCGGTGATACTGGAGCCACTGGTGTAACTGGTGATACCGGACCTACTGGAGCCACCGGAGTTACTGGAGCTACTGGAGATACCGGGCCTACCGGAGATACGGGTGCGACTGGTGATACCGGACCTACCGGTGCGACTGGTGTAACTGGTGATACCGGGCCTACTG
The DNA here is from genome assembly GCF_038627835.1 of Bacillus sp. FSL M7-0307. Classification (NCBI taxonomy): domain Bacteria; kingdom Bacillati; phylum Bacillota; class Bacilli; order Caryophanales; family Bacillaceae; genus Bacillus; species Bacillus sp. FSL M7-0307. The sequence continues at coordinate 1,865,230 of NZ_CP152023.1, forward strand.
GTGCGACTGGTGTAACTGGAGATACCGGGCCTACTGGTGCCACCGGAGTTACTGGAGCTACTGGAGATACCGGGCCTACTGGTGCCACCGGAGTTACTGGAGCTACTGGAGATACTGGTATAACTGGTGCGACTGGAGTTACTGGTGATACTGGTCCAACCGGTGCCACCGGAGTTACTGGATCCACTGGTGATACCGGACCTACTGGTCCAACCGGTGATACTGGAGCCACTGGTGTAACTGGTGATACCGGACCTACTGGTCCAACCGGTGATACTGGAGTAACTGGAGCTACTGGCCCTACCGGAGCCACTGGAGTAACTGGAGCTACTGGGCCTACCGGAGCCACTGGTGTAACTGGAGATACTGGGCCTACTGGTACCACTGGTGTAACTGGAGATACTGGGCCTACTGGTGCCACTGGAGTAACTGGAGATACTGGTCCAACCGGAGATACGGGTGCGACTGGTAATACTGGTCCAACCGGTGCCACCGGAGTTACTGGATCCACTGGAGATACCGGACCTACTGGTCCAACCGGTGATACTGGATCCACTGGAGATACCGGACCTACTGGTCCAACCGGTGATACTGGAGCCACTGGTGTAACTGGTGATACCGGACCTACCGGTGATACGGGTGCGACTGGAGATACCGGGCCTACCGGAGATACGGGTGCGACTGGTGATACCGGACCTACCGGTGCGACTGGTGTAACTGGTGATACTGGACCTACCGGTGCGACTGGTGTAACTGGTGATACCGGGCCTACTGGTGCCACCGGAGTTACTGGAGCTACTGGAGATACCGGGCCTACCGGAGCCACTGGAGTAACTGGAGCTACTGGGCCTACCGGAGCCACTGGTGTAACTGGAGCTACTGGGCCTACTGGTGCCACTGGAGCTACTGGGCCTACCGGTGTAGGATTAACAGGAATTGAAGCGTTTGATCCGGTAGTAAGTCCTACTTACCCGGTAGGGCAAGTAGTGACCTTTAATGGCAGTACGTATGTAGTAAATACTGCACCACCGACAGGTACACCAGATACTTCCCCAGACTACACATTACTGGCTGCAGCAGGATCAACTGGAGATACTGGAGTAACTGGAGATACCGGACCTACCGGTGCGACTGGTGTAACTGGACCTACTGGTGATACTGGTGTAACTGGTGATACTGGACCTACTGGTGCGACTGGAGCCACTGGTGTAACTGGTGATACCGGGCCTACTGGTGCCACCGGAGTTACTGGAGCTACTGGAGATACGGGTGCGACTGGTGATACCGGACCTACCGGTGCGACTGGTGTAACTGGTGATACCGGACCTACCGGTGATACGGGTGCGACTGGAGATACCGGGCCTACCGGAGATACGGGTGCGACTGGTGATACCGGACCTACCGGTGCGACTGGTGTAACTGGTGATACTGGTCCAACCGGTGCGACTGGTGTAACTGGAGATACCGGGCCTACCGGTGCGACTGGTGTAACTGGAGATACCGGGCCTACCGGTGATACCGGACCTACTGGTCCAACCGGTGATACTGGAGTAACTGGAGCTACTGGCCCTACCGGAGCCACTGGTGTAACTGGAGCTACTGGGCCTACTGGTGCCACTGGAGTAACTGGAGCTACTGGGCCTACCGGAGCCACTGGTGTAACTGGAGATACTGGACCTACTGGTGCGACTGGATCCACTGGTGCTACTGGTGCCACCGGAGTTACTGGAGATACCGGGCCTACCGGAGATACGGGTGCGACTGGTAATACTGGTCCAACCGGTGCCACCGGAGTTACTGGATCCACTGGAGATACCGGACCTACTGGTCCAACCGGTGATACTGGATCCACTGGAGATACCGGACCTACTGGTCCAACCGGTGATACTGGAGCCACTGGTGTAACTGGTGATACCGGACCTACCGGTGATACGGGTGCGACTGGAGATACCGGGCCTACCGGAGATACGGGTGCGACTGGTGATACCGGACCTACCGGTGCGACTGGTGTAACTGGTGATACCGGGCCTACTGGTGCGACTGGTGTAACTGGTGATACCGGGCCTACTGGTGCGACTGGTGCCACTGGTGTAACTGGAGATACTGGGCCTACTGGTACCACTGGTGTAACTGGAGATACTGGGCCTACTGGTGCCACTGGAGTAACTGGAGATACTGGGCCTACCGGAGCCACTGGTGTAACTGGAGATACTGGACCTACTGGAGATACTGGAGCCACTGGTGCTACTGGAGATACCGGGCCTACTGGTGCCACCGGAGTTACTGGAGCTACTGGAGATACTGGGCCTACCGGTGCCACCGGAGTTACTGGATCCACTGGAGATACCGGACCTACTGGTCCAACCGGTGATACTGGAGCCACTGGTGTAACTGGTGATACCGGACCTACTGGAGCCACCGGAGTTACTGGAGCTACTGGAGATACCGGGCCTACCGGAGATACGGGTGCGACTGGTGATACCGGACCTACCGGTGCGACTGGTGTAACTGGTGATACCGGGCCTACTGGTGCGACTGGTGTAACTGGAGATACCGGGCCTACTGGTGCCACCGGAGTTACTGGAGCTACTGGAGATACCGGGCCTACTGGTGCCACCGGAGTTACTGGAGCTACTGGAGATACTGGTATAACTGGTGCGACTGGAGTTACTGGTGATACTGGTCCAACCGGTGCCACCGGAGTTACTGGATCCACTGGTGATACCGGACCTACTGGTCCAACCGGTGATACTGGAGCCACTGGTGTAACTGGTGATACCGGACCTACTGGTCCAACCGGTGATACTGGAGTAACTGGAGCTACTGGCCCTACCGGAGCCACTGGAGTAACTGGAGCTACTGGGCCTACCGGAGCCACTGGTGTAACTGGAGATACTGGGCCTACTGGTACCACTGGTGTAACTGGAGATACTGGGCCTACTGGTGCCACTGGAGTAACTGGAGATACTGGTCCAACCGGAGATACGGGTGCGACTGGTAATACTGGTCCAACCGGTGCCACCGGAGTTACTGGATCCACTGGAGATACCGGACCTACTGGTCCAACCGGTGATACTGGATCCACTGGAGATACCGGACCTACTGGTCCAACCGGTGATACTGGAGCCACTGGTGTAACTGGTGATACCGGACCTACCGGTGATACGGGTGCGACTGGAGATACCGGGCCTACCGGAGATACGGGTGCGACTGGTGATACCGGACCTACCGGTGCGACTGGTGTAACTGGTGATACCGGGCCTACTGGTGCGACTGGTGTAACTGGTGATACCGGGCCTACTGGTGCGACTGGTGCCACTGGTGTAACTGGAGATACTGGGCCTACTGGTACCACTGGTGTAACTGGAGATACTGGGCCTACTGGTGCCACTGGAGTAACTGGAGATACTGGGCCTACCGGAGCCACTGGTGTAACTGGAGATACTGGACCTACTGGAGATACTGGAGCCACTGGTGCTACTGGAGATACCGGGCCTACTGGTGCCACCGGAGTTACTGGAGCTACTGGAGATACTGGGCCTACTGGTGCCACTGGAGTAACTGGAGATACTGGGCCTACCGGTGCCACCGGAGTTACTGGATCCACTGGAGATACCGGACCTACTGGTCCAACCGGTGATACTGGAGCCACTGGTGTAACTGGTGATACCGGACCTACTGGAGCCACCGGAGTTACTGGAGCTACTGGAGATACCGGGCCTACCGGAGATACGGGTGCGACTGGTGATACCGGACCTACCGGTGCGACTGGTGTAACTGGTGATACCGGGCCTACTGGTGCGACTGGTGTAACTGGAGATACCGGGCCTACTGGTGCCACCGGAGTTACTGGAGCTACTGGAGATACCGGGCCTACTGGTGCCACCGGAGTTACTGGAGCTACTGGAGATACTGGTATAACTGGTGCGACTGGAGTTACTGGTGATACTGGTCCAACCGGTGCCACCGGAGTTACTGGATCCACTGGAGATACCGGACCTACTGGTCCAACCGGTGATACTGGAGCCACTGGTGTAACTGGTGATACCGGACCTACTGGTCCAACCGGTGATACTGGAGTAACTGGAGCTACTGGCCCTACCGGAGCCACTGGAGTAACTGGAGATACTGGGCCTACTGGTGCCACTGGTGTAACTGGAGATACCGGGCCTACCGGTGTAGGATTAACAGGAATTGAAGCGTTTGATCCGGTAGTAAGTCCTACTTACCCGGTAGGGCAAGTAGTGACCTTTAATGGCAGTACGTATGTAGTAAATACTGCACCACCGACAGGTACACCAGATACTTCCCCAGACTACACATTACTGGCTGCAGCAGGATCAACTGGAGATACTGGAGTAACTGGAGATACCGGACCTACCGGTGCTACTGGTGTAACTGGTGATACCGGGCCTACCGGTGATACGGGTGCAACTGGTGTAACTGGAGATACCGGGCCTACTGGTGCCACTGGTGTAACTGGAGATACTGGTCCAACCGGTGCCACCGGAGTTACTGGATCCACTGGAGATACCGGACCTACTGGTCCAACCGGTGATACGGGTGCGACTGGAGCCACTGGTGCAACTGGAGCTACTGGAATCACTGGTGCCACTGGAGGCACCGGTCCAACTGGAGCTACTGGAATCACTGGTGCCACTGGAGACACCGGTCCAACTGGAGCTACTGGAATCACTGGTGCCACTGGAGGCACCGGTCCAACTGGAGCTACTGGAATCACTGGTGCCACCGGAGTTACTGGATCCACTGGAGATACCGGACCTACTGGTCCAACCGGTGATACGGGTGCGACTGGAGCCACTGGTGCAACTGGAGCTACTGGAATCACTGGTGCCACTGGAGGCACCGGTCCAACTGGAGCTACTGGAATCACTGGTGCCACTGGAGACACCGGTCCAACTGGAGCTACTGGAATCACTGGTGCCACTGGAGGCACCGGTCCAACTGGAGCTACTGGAATCACTGGTGCCACTGGAGGCACCGGTCCAACTGGAGCTACCGGAATCACTGGTGCCACTGGAGGCACCGGCCCAACTGGAGCTACTGGAATCACTGGTGCCACTGGAGGCACCGGCCCAACTGGAGCTACTGGAATCACTGGTGCCACTGGAGGCACCGGCCCAACTGGAGCTACTGGAATCACTGGTGCCACTGGAGGCACCGGCCCAACTGGAGCTACTGGAATCACTGGTGCAACTGGAGGCACCGGCCCAACTGGAGCTACTGGAATCACTGGTGCAACTGGAGCTAGCGGTCCAACTGATACGGCACTTTATGCTGGAAATACAACAGGTCCTACAATCATTACTATTGTTGGTGGTACGAACATTGCTTTACCAAGTAATCAAAATATTAATGGATTTACGCCGAATGGTTCAAATGATACATTCACAGTCCAGCAAACAGGTAAATACTATATCACATATCAAGTAAATACCACTGCTGCACTTTTAGTGAGCACAAGGCTATGGTTGAATGGATCAACTGCTATTCCAGGTTCAATTCAGTCGTCTGCCGTATCCACAACTTTTATGAGCAATACAGTTATTGTCAATTTAACAGCAGGAAATACAATTTCATTACAATTTTTCGGAGCGGTTGTAACAGCCATTCTAATAGGTGGTGGTGCAACCGGTGCATCACTTACCATCATCAGACTCAGCTAAGTGAAACGAAGATAAAAAAAGAAAGGCTCTGTCAGCCTTTCTTTTTTCTATCTTCAATTACGCTTATACAACGGTCAATATCATGAGATTGCAAGAGGTGAAAAATAGACTGTATGAACGAAAACTCTAAGTTCCACCATTCTAATAACTGAAGTTTTTCAATGATATCCGAAGAAAATCGATATTTCATGAGCCGTTGCGGGTTCCCTGCGACAATCGCATATGGTGGCACATCTTTTGTAATCAGACTATTTGCTCCAATGACTGCCCCGTTTCCTATATGTACCCCTGACATGATCGTTGCTCCATATCCAATCCAAACATCGTGCCCTATACACACATCTCCTTTTGATCGTGGATGTCCTTCAATGTGGGCAGCATCTGTGAAAATTTGATTGAAGGGATACGTCGTGACCCAATCTGTTCGGTGTTCACCACCAAGAAAAACTTTTACTTCGTTTGCGATGGAACAAAACTTCCCCACATTCAGCGTTGTCCCTTCTCCCCACGTCAAGACTTGAAAATCTGGTCCAGCATAAGTGAAGTCACCGATATCATACGAACTGAGCTCACTTCTTTGGTTTAAAAACATAGAAGATCAGACCCCCTACAAAGTAATCGATCTTCGTATGTATATGCCAGATGATAGGCTCACATTATGATTGGACAAGTGCAACGATCTGCTTTTTCTTCCATACTAGTCGATAATAGCCATATTGGAGCAATAAGTTTACAAAAAAGGCTGCAGGATAGCCTATCCAGATTCCTTTGATCCCCAGCGATGTATAGTGTGATAGCACATAAGCAACTGGTACTTCAACAAGCCAAATGGAACAAATACTAAAGATGGTCGGCCATAGCACTGTTCCGCTTGCTCTCATTGTGGCTGCAACGATTTGCGCCGTTCCAAAAATGAGATAGCTCCATAGGGTAATCACGACCAAACTATATGCAATGTCAATCGTTGCAGGATCTGTTAAAAAGATAGATAAAATTTGTGGTGCGAAAATATAGACGAAAATAATAATCAATCCGCCTATCGCAAAGTTTAGCCCCAGCCCAATTTTAATGACATCTTTCAAACGATTCATGTTTCCTGCGCCAATGAATTGTGCGGCGAAAATAGATACTGCAATACCAAGGCTCACTGCAGGCATCTGTACATAACTTACGACTTGGTTAACAACGCCATAAGCTGCGGTCGCCTGTGATCCATAATCGTTGACAAAAGAAATGACAGCAATTTCTGATAAAGAAATGAGAATCATATTAATACTAGAAGGGATACTTAACTTTAATAGCGTTTTTAATAAATCTCCTTTCATCAATAAATGCTTTCTAACCGACGCATCAATGCGAAGCGGGTGCTTTGTTTTATAAAGATAGATATGAAGAATGATAAACGTAACGATTGTAGAAATCACAGAAGAATACGCAGCACCATATAAACCAAATGCCGGTAATCCAAGCCAGCCGAATAATAAGATTGGTAGCAATAAAATATTTGTTCCTGTACTAATCATTAAGAAATAAAATGGTGTCTTAGAATCTCCTGTTCCTCGTAAAAAAGTTGTATAGACAAAATAAAGAAATAAGATGGGCATGGAGATGAATAGGATTCTGGCATATGCCGCACTTTCCTCCACAATATTTGCAGGTGTCCCCATCAGATGTAAAATATCTGTGGCAAAAAAACCTCCAATGACAGCTAAAGAAAGTCCGATTAAAAAGGTGAACGAAAGCGTTGTACCGATAATTTCCTTTAACCTCTGCTCATTTTTTGCTCCGTACGCTTGTCCAATCAGGATCGAGCTCCCTGATCCAATCCCAATGGAAAAAGAAACAAGTAAAAAGAAAAGTGGAAAGAATGCAGAAATCGCAGCTACTGCATCCTCTCCAATCCATCTACCGACAAGCACAATGGAAACAAGCTGTCCAATTGATTGCAAAATATTGCTTAATAAAAGTGGAATTAGAAAGATCGACATGGTTTTTACTAAAGATTGATTATTATCTAACGTCATGATGGTTCTCCTTCTCTGTCTAAAGATCCTCAGCTAATATGCTGACAATGCGGTCTTCTATCTCTTTTCCTTTTTCGTCATCAACGAGATGATTCAATAAGATGGAAAAAGCAAGCGTTTTTCCACTCTGCGTTTCAATATATCCAGATAGTGTGCTGACCGTTGATAGCGTACCTGTTTTTGCACGCACTTTTTCTAGTGTAGCTGGTTCTTTCAATCTGTTTCTTAATGTACCTCCCACCATACGCTCACTTGCCCCAGCTAATGGAAGTGCATGGACATAGGTGTTAAACCATTTTTCCTTTTGAATGTTTGTCAAAAATAAAGTGAATTGGTTTGCAGAAACAAGGTTAATGGGTGATATGCCTGATCCGTCTCTCAACACAGTCATAGATGCATCTATGCCATAGGCAGGAAGGCGTTCATTCAGCACGTCAAGCCCTTTGTCAAAACTTCCTTTGTTCTTTACCCGCTTCCCAAGTTCTTTTAACAGAATTTCTGCATGTGTATTGTTGCTTAATTTCATCATCGGAACAAGAAGATCGGATAAAGGCATTGATGAATGGGAAGCGATTTTTTTCGCTTTTTTAGGAACTTGTTTTGTTTTGAGTGGTCCTTTCAGCTGAATCCCCTCAGCCTTTAATGCTCGTTTCATTAAGTCTAAAGCATACGTTGTCGGTTCCCATAATGCGACCCATTGTTTAGACGAAGATGCTTTTAGCGGAATCGTCCCAGTCAGTGTAATTTTGTTTGTACCGTGAGAGCGTTTAAAAGATACTTTCTTCTTTCCTCCTTCTGGCACAGTTTTCACTTGATTGACAACTTGAGCGACGTCAGTCTTCGGGATCATCTCATAGCTGGCCTTCTGCCCTGCTTTCTTTCCCGGCTTAACTTCGAGAATGATCGTTCCTGCATCATAATCCTCATTCGGTGAAGCAGTAAGAGCAGATATTTGAGCGCCGTAATATTGATCTTCATCACTCCACGGCAGATCGATGGAATACCTTGTGTCATCAAACCAAGTATCATCAGCCGCAAGCTGTCCACGAATCGTATGTATTCCGGCCTTTTTGACTTGTTTGGCTAATGCGGCAAAATCGCTTTCTAACAATGTAGGGTCTCCAGTGCCTCGGAGATAAAGATTGCCGTGCAATGTTTTCTTTTGGATTGGACCATCCATCCAAACGTCTGTTGGAAAAGTGTGTGTTTCACCCAGTAGATCGAGTGCGATAGCAGATGTGAGTAGTTTCATATTAGAAGCAGGAGTCAGACGGATGTCTGCTTGATGTTCATAAAGAAGGGAAGTGTCAGAAGTATCGCGTACGCTGATGCCAGCAATCGCGCCCTCTAGATCAGGTGCTGTTCGAATGAATTCGTCTAAAGAAGTGATCCATTTTGATTGATCATCATGAGCTGTTAGTTGTTCATCTTTCACTGAAAAAGGGAGAAATAACATCGACAAAATACATAGTTGTAAAAACATGACCTGTGAGAAACGTTTCACGCAATCCCTCCTTTTTAGAAAAGCAGCCAAATTTAGCAGATTATGTTCATTATACACAAAAGAACGTTTGTTCTCAAAGGTTTTTTAAACAGAAAAGTCAGCTTTCTTTGACGAAAACTGACAAGCCTCTTTTACCTTTTTTCAGGATTCCAGCCATCGCTTCCGCTAAGCACGGCTTGAACGGTGATTTGACTTGCTTCGTTTTTTGTTAATATCGTTGACCACTTCACCCGGTTTGCCACATGACTCCCTGCGCCCGTTGATCCATATTCTTGATATCTAGCCGTTTTTTCGTTGTCTTTGTTATCCCAGTTATGCCATCCCTCAGCTTTAATATGTTCATCCATTTTTGTTTGGAGGAACGTGACAGCCGAATGAGGTCTCCACGGACGGCCTAAGTAAACAGATTGAGACGCAGCCGTTCCTTTATTTAATGTGGAATCAATAAAAACGTAGCCATACTTTTGCGCTTCTGTTGTGGATGCCGCTGTAATATACCCATTTCCAAGACTTTTTATTTCAGCTCTTTTAAATACAGCCGTTGCTGAACCAAATATGAAGTCAACCGTGCCCTCGATATAGCAATTTTCATAATATTGTCTTCCTGTGCCTGTGGCATATAGTGTATCTTGATAACCGAGAACACGTACGTGTTTAAACACAGCCCGGTCTCCAGACACATAAAGGGCAACTGCCTGCCCTGCGTTTCGGCCAGCTGTATTTTGAAACGTGATATTTTCTGCGTAAAAATGATTTGCCCGAATCATTGTACTAGAGCTATTGGTTGTGCTCCCGCTGCTTGCATTTGTATCATCATACGTCAGAATCGTCTGATACTGATTTTCTCCAATAAAGGACACATACGGCTTATTTTGCGGAAGAAGAATCTTTTCTTTATACACACCATTTTTAATATATATCGTCGTTTGCTGTTGATTGTTCACTGGTATCGCATCAATGGCAGATTGAACCGTTCGAAATGTCCCATTTCCTTTTTGATCGACAATAAGCACGCGGTTTGTTTGATGGTTGTGTCCAGCTGCTTGCGCATAAGCTGAGTCAAAAAGCAGTAAGGCCAATACCATCATCAGCAGTCGTTTTCCGTACTTCATCACACATCTCCCCCTTATATTGTGAACGTTTTCATTGACGTATTCTTTTTGATCCTATTCAGTTATAAAACAAAAAAACACAAAAAAACATCCACTGTGTTAGGTTGTGGATGTTTTTTCATATTTCATCGCATAAATTCCTTCATTTTCAATCCATTCACAAAATAGGACGTCTTTATAGGAGGAAATGTGCTGCTTTTTCAATTGCTCTCTCAGCCACGCTTCATCAAATCCAGCTTCCTTTAAATCTTTTCTTAAAATCTCTCCGTCGATAATAAACGTTCTAGGTAATGTGACTTCTTTTCCTTTCACGTTCACATCTTCTGCTGTAGCTGGTGCATACTTCATTTTCGGAAGTACACTCACAGACCCGTCCGTTTCCAAAATGGCAAATTCAATTTCATTAAGAGCAAAATGCCCTTTCGCTCGAATCAGCGTCTGCAGCTGATTTAAATCGAGCATATTTTTCTTTAATCGATTATAGTGAATCTTTCCTTTATCAATCACAAGAGTCGGTCTTCCTTCTAAAAAGGCGCGAATGGATTTGAATTTTTGTGAAAGCCATTCAACTGTGTAGATTAAAACGCCCCAGACTGCAACTGCAAAAAGGATATGTAGCACGTTGACTTCTGGATCAAAAATGGCGTTACCGACCATCTCCCCTAAAATCAGTGCAGAAATAAAATCAAACGGCGTGATTTGTGCAAATTGTGTTTTCCCTAATAGCTTTGTAATGGAAAATAAAGCAAAAAATCCGATAAAGAGTTCAATCAAAATATTTAAAAATGGCACAAATATACCTTCCTTTCTCACTGCATGTACTTACAGCATGTACAGGAAAGGAAGGTTCTAAACCATTTATGAAGGCAGTAAAATAAAGACGTCGTCTTCCTCAAGCGTTTTGTTAGATCCATCATCTAGAATTTCAAATCCCACCATGTCTGAATCATAAAAAGCCATGACCACTCTTTGGTCATGGCTTTTCTCTATATATGGTAAACACCCTTTGTTTGACCTATTTTGGCAGAACCGAACTCCCCATTAAATAACGGTCTACCTCATGCGCCACTTGTCTGCCTTCGTTAATTGCCCAGACAATCAAGCTTTGACCGCGTCTTGCATCTCCCGCTGCAAATACGCCTTCTACATTCGTTGTATATTCCCCATATTTTGCGTCAATCCGATTGTTTTTGCTGTCCACGCCAAAGTGTTTCACTAGCGGCTGTTCAGTTCCCTCAAAACCAATCGCAATAAAGACTAGCTGAGCTGGCCATACCTTCTCTGTTCCTGGAATCTCATGAAATTCAAACTTCCCTTGCTCGTTTTTCACCTTTTCCATTTGAATGGTATGAAGCTCTTTTAACTTCCCATTTTTATCAGCCACAATCTTTGTGGTTTGAATCGAATATTGCCGCGGGTCTTCTCCAAATTTTGCTTGTGCTTCTTCGTAAGCATAATCTAGAGAGAAGACATAAGGCTGTTCTGGCCACATGTTATCCCCTACACGTGTATCTGGAAGCTTTGGATGCTTTCCGAATTGAACAACACTTTTTGCTTTTTGGCGAAGTGCAGTTGCAACGCAGTCAGCACCTGTATCTCCTCCGCCAATCACAATGACGTCTTTCCCTTTTGCGTCAATAAAGTTTTTATCTTTGAATCCTGAATCAAGCATGCTTTTTGTTGCGAGTGTTAAATAATCCATTGCCAGGTGAATCCCTTTTGCTTCCCTGCCTTCAATTAACAGGTCACGCTGCTTTTGTGCACCTGTACAAAGGATAACCGCATCAAATTGCTCTTTCAGTTCATCAGCCGTGATATCCACACCAATTTCTGTATTGGTCACAAAGTCAATGCCTTCTTGTCTTAGCAGTTTAACTCTGCGCTCAACGACTTCTTTGTCGAGCTTCATATTCGGAATACCATAAGTGAGCAGTCCACCTAGACGATCAGATCGTTCAAACACGGTTACAGCATGGCCTGCTTGGTTTAGTTGGTCTGCACTTGCCAGTCCTGCTGGTCCTGATCCAACAATCGCAACCTTTTTCCCTGTACGACTTGAAGGAATTCTTGGTGTAATCCAGCCATTTTCAAAGCCTTTATCAATGATCGTCCGTTCGATATTTTTAATCGATACTGCTGGATCATTGATCGCGACGGTACATGAGCCTTCACAAGGTGCTGGACATACTCTCCCAGTGAATTCAGGGAAATTGTTCGTTTTTTGCAGTCTTTCAAGCGCTTCTTTCCATCTGCCCCGGTAGACAAGGTCATTCCATTCTGGAATTAAATTGTAGATCGGGCAGCCAGAAACGCCGCCCCTGATCTCCATCCCAATTTGACAAAACGGTGTTCCGCAATCCATACATCTAGCACCCTGCTGTTTCAATACCTCATCTGTATAAGGAGCTGAATATTCTTTCCAGTCATTTTGACGAGTGAGAGGGTCACGTTCATTTGGCTTTTCTCTTTTATAATCCATAAAACCTGTTGCTTTGCCCATTGTCCTCTCCCCTTTCTTAATGAGCGAGGGCTGCTTTTTGCCCGTTTGCCGTTTCTTTATTTTTCGGTTTTGTGTTTGCTTCAAATGCGAACATAACGGCTTCCTCGTGGCTGAGGCCTGCTTGTTTTTGTTCCTCAATGCTTTGAAGCATCATTTTGTAATTTCTCGGAATGATCTTAATGAATTGATTCTTTTCTTGTGCCCAGTTCTCTAGAAGCGCTGCTGCTTTTGAGCTGTTTGTATAATCAAGATGTTCCTGAATCATTTGCTTCACTTCTTGTTCTTCTTCGTGATCTGTCAGTTTTTCAAACATGATCATTTCCATGTTACACATTCTTTTGAACTGTTTTGCATCAGATGTATGCACGTAAGCGATACCGCCAGACATCCCTGCACCAAAGTTTTTCCCGACGTCACCTAAAATGACAACACGTCCGCCAGTCATGTATTCACAGCCGTGATCACCGATTCCTTCAACGACCACATTGACACCTGAATTACGCACGGCAAATCGTTCACCTGCACGGCCGTTAATATAAGCTTTTCCGCTTGTTGCGCCGTAAAATGCAACGTTACCGACAATCACGTTCTCATGTCCATTTTGTACAAAGTGATCAGATGTTTTGACAGCAATTTTGCCTCCAGAGAGTCCTTTGCCGATATAGTCATTTGAGTCACCTGTTAAATATAAAGACATCCCCTTTGGAACAAATGCGCCGAAGCTTTGTCCAGCTGAACCAGTGAACCGAAGTGTAATCGTATCCTCTGGCAGACCTTCTTCTCCGTAGCGCTTAGACACTTCACTGCCCGTAATCGTTCCAGCTACACGGTGAATGTTGCGAATGTTTAGTGACAGATCAACCGGTGTTTGATGATCGAGCGCTTCCTGTACATAAGGGAGAATCTCATTCATATCCAGTGATTCATCAATTTTATGATTTTGTGGCGTTCTGAATGTGCGTGCTCCCTCTGGCTGATAAAGCAGGGTTTCAAGGTTCAGCTGTCCTGCTTTCCAGTGTGCTTTTGCTCTTTCACTTACTGATAAAACATCCGTACGCCCAATCAATTCATCCATTGATGTAAAGCCAAGTTCAGCTAAGATTTCTCTTACTTCCTCTGCAATAAACATCATGAAGTTGACAATGTGATCAGGGTCACCCATGAATTTTTTGCGAAGTTCAGGGTTTTGCGTAGCGACACCGACTGGGCAAGTATCTAAATGACATGCTCTCATCATGACGCATCCTAATACGACAAGTGGAGCTGTCGCAAAGCCGTATTCTTCTGCTCCTAAAATCGCAGCCATGACAACGTCGCGTCCTGTCATTAATTTGCCATCCGTCTCAAGAACGACTCGCTCTCGAAGACCGTTTAAGACAAGGGTTTGATGCGCTTCTGCCAATCCAAGCTCCCAAGGAAGTCCTGTATGTTTAATACTTGTTTTCGGAGAAGCCCCAGTACCGCCATCATATCCACTAATCACGATAACATCCGCTGTCCCTTTTGCGACACCTGCTGCAATCGTTCCAACGCCCGCTTTAGAGACAAGCTTGACACTAATGCGCGCGTCACGGTTTGCATTTTTCAAATCATGGATCAGTTGAGCCAAATCCTCGATTGAATAAATATCATGGTGAGGCGGTGGTGAGATCAGCCCAACACCTGGCGTAGAACCGCGTACGTCTGCGACCCAAGGATACACTTTATTTCCTGGCAGCTGTCCGCCTTCTCCAGGCTTTGCACCTTGCGCCATTTTAATTTGCAGTTCATCTGCATTGACTAAGTAATGACTCTTCACGCCAAAGCGGCCAGAAGCAATCTGTTTAATCGCACTTCTGCGATCATCCCCGTGCTCATCTACTGTAAAGCGTGCAGGATCTTCCCCGCCTTCTCCGCTGTTGCTTTTGCCGCCAATTCGGTTCATCGCAATCGCTAGTGCTTCATGCGCTTCTTTACTTAATGAACCAAATGACATCGCACCTGTCTTAAAGCGGCGCACAATGGATTCTGCAGATTCAACTTCTTCCAGACGAACTGGCTTTTGTTTTGAATGAAAAGCAAATAGATTTCTAAGGAAACCAATTCGTTCTTCATCTGCTGCCTTCGTGTATTGCTTAAATAAATCATAATCTTCGTTGCGGCATGCCCACTGAAGGGTATGAATGGTTTTTGGGTTAAAGGCATGATGCTCTCCATTTTTTCTCCACTGGAACTCACTGCCTGATTCTAGTGTTTGATCAGTTGATGCCTGATACCCTGCTTCATGACGAAGCTTTGCTTCACTTGCAATGGTGTCAAGATCAATACCGCCTAGCTGAGAAGCTGTTCCTGTGAAATACGCCTGGATGACATCTTCACTAATGCCGACTGCTTCAAAAATTTGTGCGCCTCGATAGCTTTGGACAGTGGAAATTCCCACTTTAGACATTACTTTAACGACGCCCTCAGTCACACTTTTCCCAAACTTTGTGACAGCTTCATCAAAGCTAATCGCAATCGCTTCTTCAGCAATAAGCTGTTTGTATGTTTCGTAAACGAGGTACGGATGGATCGCATCTGCACCGTAGCCAATCAGTGCGGCAAAATGATGAACCTCTCTTACTTCTCCAGATTCGACGATTAAGCTCACCTTTGTTCGTAAGCCTTGACGCACAAGATGCTGATGAAGTGCACTCAATGCAAGAAGTGGTGGAATCGGCACTTTTTCTTCCGTCATGTCACGATCGGAAAGAATTAGTAAAGATACCCCTTCACGAATGGCTTTTTCTGCCTCTTCAAACATCGCATCAAGACCTCGTTTTAGGTCATCAGTGAAAAGTGTATGAATCGTTTTGCTTTTAAAGGCGTTATGAACAATTGTTTTCAAGCCGTTGAACTGCCCGCTTGTTAAAACAGGTGTATAAAGTTTAATTCTTCGGCATGAATATTCATTTGGATGTAAAATATCTCCTTCTGCACCTAACCAAGTCATGGTCGATGTAACAAGCTGCTCACGAATGGCATCAATCGGCGGATTCGTAACTTGAGCAAACAGCTGTTTGAAATAAGAAAACAGCGACTGTGCACGATCTGATAACACAGCAAGCGGTGTATCACTTCCCATTGAGCCAATTGGGTCCTTTCCTTCTTCGAGTAAAGGAATTAAATACTTTTGAATGTCTTCGTACGTATAATGGAAAGCACGCTGACGCGTTAACAAATCACTCATTATACTAGAATTTTCTGAATTTTCTTCAGAGCGATTGACGTGAACCATTTCTTCATCGAGCCATTTTTGATAAGGAAGTTCATTCGCAATCGAAGATTTCACTTCTTCATCAGAAATAATGCGTCCTTCTTCTAAATCGATTAACAGCATTTTACCTGGTTCAAGACGGTCTTTATACTTCACATCTTCTTCATTCGTGTCGATGACGCCGACTTCAGATGAGAAAATGATATGATCGTCATTTGTCACATAGTATCTCGCAGGTCTTAATCCGTTACGGTCTAAGATGGCGCCGATTTGTTTACCATCCGTAAACGAAATCGCTGTTGGGCCATCCCATGGCTCCATTAACGAACTATGGTATTCATAAAATGCCCGTTTCTCTTTTGACATGTGCGTATTCTCCGTCCACGGCTCAGGAATCAGCATCATCGCTGTATGAGCAGGAGTACGCCCTGCAAGCACGAAAAATTCAAAGGCATTGTCTAAAATGGATGAATCACTTCCGTCTGCATTCAGCACTGGCAAAATCTTGTCTAGATCTTCTCCGAAGGCTTCAGACACGAATTGTTGTTCTCTTGCTCTCATCCAATTGATGTTTCCTCTTAATGTGTTAATTTCTCCGTTATGAATTAAGTAACGGTTTGGATGCGCTCGTTCCCATGTCGGGAATGTATTTGTACTAAATCTTGAATGAACGAGTGAAAATGCAGAAACAAATGTTTCATCCTGTAGATCAAGATAAAAAGCATCAACTTGATCTGATGTTAAAAGCCCCTTATATACAATGGTTTGACTAGACAGGCTGACAAAGTAAAATTGTTTTTCCTCTGCTGTTCCCCAATTTTCAGCCTGCTTACGGATGACATATAATTTTCGTTCAAATGACAAACGGTCTGTTACGTTGTCGTTTGCTCCGATGAACACCTGCCGGACAACCGGACAGCTCTTCGCTGCAACCGTTCCAATTTTCCCAGCATCAACAGGGACCGTTCTCCAGCCAATTAATGTTTGCCCTTCTTGTTTAATGAAGCCGTTGATCTTTTGTTCGATCGCTTGACGCGTTTTGGCATCATCATCTTTTGAAAAGAACACCATTCCTACCCCGTAACGGCCCTTTTCAGGAAGTGCAAAGTCTTGACAGTTCTTTCTAAAAAAAGCGTCTGGCAGTTGTACCATTAAGCCGGCACCATCACCTGTATACGGATCACTGCCTTGCCCGCCGCGGTGATCAAGCTGGCACAGCATTTGCAATCCCTTTTTGACGATGCTATGTGTCGCCTCCCCTTTTAAATGGGCGTACAGTCCGATTCCACATGCATCATGTTCAAATTCAGGACGGTAGAGACCTTGTGGTTGTGGTAGTTGATTATAAGTCATCGTTTCTCTCCCCCGTTTAAAAGATCCGTTTTTTCACAGTAATAAAATCTCACAAACTCTGTAACTTATTTTAAGTTTTCAAATTGATATAAACAATATATAATTTAGATCAAAACAATCTCTTTTTGAGATAGATGGGTGTGAAGTGCAAAAATGGAGCTTCGTCAATTACGTTATTTTGTAGAAGTTGCTGACCGTGAACACGTGTCAGAAGCGGCTGAAAACTTACACGTTGCCCAATCTGCCATCAGCCGGCAGATTGCCAATTTAGAAGAAGAACTTGGAGTGGCTTTATTCGAACGAGAAGGACGAAATATCAAATTAACGAAAATCGGCAGACAATTTTTGGACCATGTCAGAACCGCCCTAAAAGCGATAGATTACGCCAAAGAACAAATTGATGAATACTTAGACCCACACAAAGGGACAGTGAACATTGGATTTCCTACAAGTCTAGCAAGCCAAGTGCTCCCTTCTGTCATTTCCGCATTTAAGCTGGAATATCCAGAGGTCGATTTTTTACTTCGGCAAGGTTCCTATAAGTTTCTGATTGAAGCTGTTAAAAATCGAGACATTGATCTTGCCTTTTTAGGACCCGTCCCGACAAACGATCCTCAAATAGAAGGAAATATCTTGTTTTCCGAAAGCATTTATGCCCTTTTGCCTATTAGTCACCCCTTTAGCGGGCAAAGAAGTATTCATTTAAGTGATTTGAGAAAAGACCATTTCGTTTTGTTTCCTGAAGGATATGTGCTGAGACAAATTGCGGTTGATGCCTGTAAGCAGGCTGGCTATGAGCCTACTATCTCATCTGAAGGAGAAGATTTGGATGCCATTAAAGGTCTCGTGTCAGCGGGTATGGGCGTTACCTTATTACCCGAAAGTGCCTTTTATGAAACAACACCGCGATTTACAGTGAAAATTCCAATTGATTTCCCTCAAGTGAGGAGAACGGTCGGAATTATTGCTTCTAAATCGAGAGAGATGTCTCCTTCTGCCCATGATTTTTATATGTTTGTAAAGGATTTCTTTTCAAAAATTGAACAATATAAATAATTCATTAAAACAAGACATTTCATTTGTAGAAATAATCCCTCTTTGTATATGATGAGTTACAGAACAACAGACTATATGGAAGAAAGGTAATCGTATGAAATCAATTTTATCGTTTTTAAAGCCCTATCGGCTATCCGTTGTGTCCATTGTAATTCTCACCTTTTTAAGCAGTATGCTCCAGCTGTATTTACCGACGCTTACGGCAGATATCGTTGATGTCGGGATCGTCCAAGGAGATGTCGCTTATATATGGAAGGTTGGGGGCTGGATGGTGGCTTGTTCTTTACTTGCCATCTTGCTCACGATTTGGAAGTCCTACTTGTCATCTAAGACAGCTCTAGGCTTCGGGCGTGATATGAGAAGACAGCTGTTTGTGCATGTCGAACAATTCTCATTAGAAGAATTTCAAAAAATCGGGACATCTTCCTTTATTACAAGATCAACAAATGATGTGAAACAAGTTCAAGATGTCACGATCATGATCTTACAAATGATGACACGGGCGCCACTTATGCTCGTTGGTGGAATTATTTTGGCTGTATCTAGAGATGCTGTGTTATCTCTCATCTTTTTAGCAGCTCTTCCCCTTCTTGGCGGGTTCATTTATTTGGTGTCAAGAAAAGCGATCCCCCTCTTTGGACAGCTTCAGAAAAAAACGGACCGGCTGAACTTAATTATGAGAGAGTCGCTTTCAGGCATTCGGGTCATTCGTGCGTTTAACCGAGTAGATGACGAAAAGGAACGTTTTCAAGAAGCCAATACATCGTATAAGGATACTGGCCTTAAGGTCAATCGATTAATGGCGTACTTGTTTCCTTTTATGCTCATCATCATGAACTTCACGAATATCGGCATTGTCTGGATTGGCGCTAATCGGATTGATGCCGGACAGATGGAAGTCGGGAATCTGATCGCCTTCATTCAATATGCGATGATGATTTTAATGGCACTCATTATGCTTTCTATGAGTTTTATTATGGTGCCTAGAGCTCAGGCATCAGCTAAACGGATGAATGAAGTGTTAAATCTAGAACCAAAAATTAAAGACAAAAAAGAAGCTGTCACTAAACTTGATCAGCCGGCCCAGTCCATTCGCTTTGAGAATGTGTCATTTTATTATTCAAATGCTGAAAAACCAGCCGTTCAAGACATGACGTTTGAAGCCAAAAAGGGTGAAACGACGGCGATCATTGGCAGTACAGGTTCCGGGAAAACGACCCTTCTTCAGCTGATGACACGTTTTTATGAAGCAACAGAAGGAAGAATTACATTAGATGGTGTCGATATTAGAGAATTGCCTCAAGAGAAACTGAGAAGTCAGATGGGTTATGTTTCTCAAAAAGCCATTTTATTTAGCGGAACCATTGCTGATAATGTGCGCTTTGGCAAACGCGATGCAACAGATGACGAGATTTGGCAGGCACTGCGGACGGCACAGGCCGAAGAATTTGTTTTGCAAAAAGATGGCGGAATTCACGCAGAGATAGACCAAGGAGGTTCGAATCTCTCTGGCGGTCAAAAGCAGCGTCTTTCGATCGCAAGAGCACTCGTAAGAAAACCTTCATTCTACCTGTTTGACGATAGCTTCTCTGCCCTTGATTACAAAACGGATGCAAAACTTCGGTCAGCACTAGAAGCTGAAAAAGAGCATGCTGCTTTGATTATTGTGGCTCAAAGAATCAGCACGGTGAAGCATAGCGATAAAATCATTGTGTTAGATGATGGAAAAATAGCAGGTATCGGTACACATGAACAGTTACTGAAAGATAACCTTGTCTATCAAGAGATAGTCGCATCACAGGAAGGTCAGGAGGTGGAGCAAGGATGAGTAAAAAAATGTCTTCTGGAATGGGACATAAAGGCGGTCACCCAAGGGGCCCAGTACCAAAGCCGAAGGAATTTAAAAAAACACTTCTTCGTTTAACGGGCTATTTAAAACCGAGAAAATTTCAGCTGATCATTGTCCTGATTGCAGCGATCGGTTCAACCGTTTTTAATGTCATCAGTCCAAAATTACTTGGGGATGCCACCTCTTCCCTATTTGAAAGTTTTACACAAGGAACTGGCGTTCAATTCGATGTCATTTCACGCATTTTATTGCTGCTTGTTCTATTATATGTCGTCGCATCTCTCTTCTCATTCGTGCAGCAATATGTAATGGCGGGTGTCTCGCAGCAGACCATTGCTGAATTAAGGCAAGAAGCAAATGACAAGCTCACACGTCTCCCCCTTCGTTATTTTGATAAAACAACACACGGAGACACGCTGAGCCGGGTGATGAACGACATTGATAATATTAATACTTCTTTACAGCAGGCACTCACGCAAGTGATTACATCTGTTATTACAGTCATTGGAATTGTCGTCATGATGCTTTTCATCAGTCCGCTACTGACGCTGCTTGTTTGTTTGACGCTGCCGCTTAGTTTGTTTGCGATTCGTGGCATTACATCATTTTCGCAAAAGCATTTTAAGGCACAGCAAAAAGAACTAGGGATGATCAATGGACATATTAATGAAATGTTCACAGGACATCAGACGGTTCGTGCGTATGGCTATGAAAAGAAAGCCATTGATACATTTGATCAATTAAACGAACAACTATATGAATCTTCAAGAAAAGCACAATTTATCTCCGGCTTAATGATGCCGATGATGACCTTTATTGGGAATCTTGGCTATGTGGCGGTAAGTGTTGCTGGCGGAATTCTTGTCATTAACGGGAATATTCGTGTTGGGGATGTGCAAGCATTTATCCAATACACACAGCAAATGTCGCAGCCGCTTGTGCAAGCATCCAGTGTTGCAAACTTAGTTCAATCTGCTATCGCTTCTGCTGAACGGGTGTTTGAAATTCTGGATGAGGAAGAAGAACATGCGGAAGAAGATGCAGCGATTGATCTTAAATCCCTTTCCGGAGATGTGGCCTTTGAGCACGTTCACTTCGGTTATGAGAAAGATCAACCCATTATTAAAGATTTGAATTTACATGTCCGAGAAGGACAAACGGTTGCCATTGTTGGGCCAACAGGCGCTGGAAAAACAACGATTATTAATCTGTTAATGCGCTTTTACGAGCTAGATCAAGGCTCCATTCGCATTGGCGGCGTAAAAACAACCGACCTCAGCCGAGAGCAAGTGCGTGACTTATTTGCGATGGTTCTTCAGGATACATGGCTCTTTGAAGGCACAATTTATGACAACATCGCATATGGCAGACCGAATGTTTCAAAAGAGGATGTGTTGAAAGCCGCTAAACATGCCTATGCAGATGATTTCATCCGCACCCTTCCAGATGGATATGACACACTCTTAACAGAAGATGCCGGCAACCTCTCGCAAGGTCAGCGTCAACTGTTAACCATCGCCCGTGCCATCTTATCTGATCCGAAGATATTAATCTTAGATGAAGCAACAAGCAGTGTCGATACACGGACAGAGATGCATATTCAAAAAGCGATGAATGAATTAATGAACGGCAGAACAAGCTTCGTCATTGCACATCGACTTTCAACGATTAAAGATGCCGATCTCATTTTAGTCATGAAAGATGGCACGATTATTGAAAAAGGAACTCATCGTGAGCTTTTGAAAGAAAAAGGTTTTTATGCAGACCTCTATATGAGTCAATTTGCCGAGAACCAAGTCGGTTAAACAGCACCAAAAAGGATAGACAGTATGTAAAAATGCATGTCTATCCTTTTTGTGATGCCTTAAGCTTCCCGTTTTCTGACTTTCACACTGAGTTTTGTCATGTAATCCGCTTCATTTTTAGACATCAGAGAATGAAGTAAATACTCCTCAAAGACATCTCCATCCAGTATCATATCCTCTGCTTCGATTTGATCTAATAAACGTGAATAGGCAGTCTCCATCTCTTCATATGTTCCTTGTTGATACATGACTGCATATAGACCCGCTGGCTTTTTGACTGCATCCGGCCCTTCCATTCGGCAAAACAGCCTATCAGACTGATGATAATGACGCTGCAAAAACTGCTCCTTGTTTAAAACAGAACCATTTGCCGCAGCACCTTTAATCCCAATTCCTTTCAGAAATTCTCCTACAATTCGAGAAATTTCTTCTACAGGTGTGTTTGAATCAATCGGGTTTGATGTACTGAGGACGATCGGTTCCTCTGGCAGTTCTTGAAACAAGACCTCCCCTGTTTTCACTGATGATAATTCATTCGTTGTCTCGATCACACGAAAAAGAAAAGATTGAATATCCTGTAGTTTTTGGATCTCCTCCCCGACCTTTTCTGCTTGATCAACCGCCAGGCTTTGCAATTTATCTTGAGAAGGCTCAGTAAAGTATTGTTTTAATTGCTTGATCGGAAATTGAACAGCACGAAGGGATTGAATGGCCATGAAATGGTCAAATTGTTCAAATGTATAATAACGGTATCCATTTTCCTGAACACCTGCCGGCTTAAACAAATCGATTTTATCATAATAGAGCAGTGTATCTTTTTTCACTTCAAATAATGCCGCAAATTCTCCAGTTAAAAATGTTTTTTGACCATCGCTCATCATTTTTAAGGCTCCTTTCTTGACTATGGAGTTACTCCATCCTTTATGATAACATGCATAAACACCACGTATGTGGAGAAAGGATTTACACATGAACAAAATCGCACAAGATCAAGTCACATTATCACTTGCAAATCAAGAAGACTTCCCTTTGATGAAAAAGGAACTGCAAGATGCTTTCACTGCTGGCATCATTGATGCATTTGGCGATGCAGAAGGTGGACCAATTCCTCCTGATGAGTCGATTGATGAATCCTTTTATTCGTCAGAGAACCTTGTCTATCATATTTTACTAAATGGTCAAAAGGCAGGAGGGGTTGTTTTAAAAATCAACCATCACACACACCGCAATTCGGTGGACCTGTTATACATCTCTTCATCATCTCACAGCCGAGGCATTGGTCAGGCAGCATGGAAAGCCATTGAGGCGCAATATCCAGAAACCAAGGTGTGGGAAGTTGTCACTCCTTATTTTGAAAAGCGCAACATTCATTTTTATGTGAACAAATGCGGGTTTCAGATTGTTGAGTTTTATCACTTACACCATCCAGATCCGAGCTTCCCTCAAGAGAAGAATCAAGAAAATGACCCTTTAGCACCTGAGACATTTGAATTTTTCAAATTTGAGAAAGTCATGAAAAAAGATTGTTCAAGTTCATAAAAAAACTCCCTCTTATGGGGAATTTCAGATTGTTGACAAAGGGCTAAAATGGACTTTACTTTAGCCCTTTGTCTTCTTTTTCAAGAGTTGTCAGTGCTTCAGCATCGTTTCCATGTCGTTCCCCCTTTTTCTCTCTTCTTTTCTCATACACTAAAAAAACACTACCCCAAGGAGAAAGGTAGTGTTCGTTACATTCATTCTAGCTTCTAATCTGACCATCACCAGATAGAAGCAGCTTTGTTGTTGTCAGTGCAGGAAGTCCCATTGGCCCTCTTGCGTGCAGTTTTTGAGTAGAAATGCCAATTTCAGCGCCATATCCTAGTGCACCGCCATCTGTAAAACGTGTAGATGCGTTATGGTAAACAGCGGCCGCATCGACTTCGTTTAGAAAGATTTGTGCGTTTTTTTCATCCTCTGTTATGATGGCTTCTGAATGTTTGGTCCCGTACTGATCAATGTGGTGAATGGCGTCCTCAATTGAGTCAACCACTTTCACCGCAAGATCAAGACTTAAATACTCATCTGTCCAATCTACTTCTTCCGCAGGAACCGCTTCGGAAAAGAAGGATTGAGCGTCTTGATCTCCATGCACAGTGATTTGGTGCTGAAGCAGTGCTTCATTCAATGCTGCACCATTTTCTTTCAGCCAATCGCGATGAACGATCAGAGTCTCAAGCGCATTACAAACGGCCGGGCGATTTGTTTTCGCATTGATGACAATCTGAATGGCTTTTTCCACATTCGCTGTTTGATCAACAAAAACATGGCAGTTCCCTGTCCCTGTTTCAAGAACTGGAATGGTCGATTCTTCTACAACTGTTTTGATTAAAGAAGCCCCGCCTCTCGGAATTAAAACATCTATCCATTCTTTTAGATGAAACATCGCTTGAACCGATGAACGGTCTGTTTGTTCAATAAACTGTACCGCATCACGAGGAATCTTTGTTTGATCCAATGCCTCATGAATGACGCGGACGATGGCTTTGTTGGAAGAAATAGCGGAGGAACCGCCTTTTAAAATCACTGAGTTGCCTGCCTTAAGGGCAAGCCCTGCTGCATCGACAGTGACATTCGGTCTCGCTTCATAGATCATCCCGATCACGCCGAGCGGTACTCTTCGGCTTTTCACATGTAAGCCGTTCTCAAGAGTCCATTCATCCAATATTTCTCCAACAGGATCTGTTAATCTCGTCACAAGCCGCAAACTTTCCGCAAACTCATGAATTCTCTCTTCATTTAACATTAATCGATCCATTAATGCTTCAGAGAAGCCCTTTTCTTTTCCTGCCTCTAAATCCTTTTGATTTTCCTGTAAAATAAAATCACTTTGCTGTTCGAGTGTTTCTGCTATTTTCAGCAGCGCCTCATTTTTTTCCTCTGTTTGAAGTAAACCTAGTTTTTTTGATACATGCTTTGCTTTTTTCGCTTTTTCTTTGACCGATGTGACAACTTCAGCTGTCAGTGTCATGAAATTCCTCCCTTATGATTAGCAAACTGGTATTGATAAATCTAAATGACAAACAAACGCTTCAAGATCTACGACATGCACCACTTCATCCTGTAGCAAGTCACCGTTCAGTGCGAGTTCGTCGGACGCATAATTGACAATGCCAAGCCCTATTTCTCTTTCATCTTGATCTAAAATACGGACAACATCGCCTTTTTTAAACGAACCCTTTACATCGACTATGCCGTCAGAATCCAGACTTTTCTCACGATGCATGAGAAGCTCCTGTGTTTTCTCTTGAACAACGATTTCGCCTTTTGGTCCAGAATGAAAAGCAATCCACTGTTTTTTATAATTCAGCGGCGCTAAATTTTCGTCAGCTGTAAAATAAGTGCCGTCCTCTGTCCCATTGATGGCTTTGTCTAAAATGTGAGGCGTATCGGCTTTTCCCAAAAAGCCATTGATGCCTGCGGCCATTGAAATTTTAAAGGCATCGAGTTTTGATTTCATTCCGCCTGTGCCAACGCTGCTTCCCGCATCTCCAGCGGCTGCTTCGATGTCTTCTGTGATTTCTGTGACTTCGAGAATTCTCTTCGCATTCGGATTTGTATGAGGGTTATCTTCATACAAGCCGTCAATATCAGATAAAATAGCGAGGAAATCCGCATCAATCAGTCCAGCTACTTTTGCAGACAATGTATCATTATCTCCAAACTTCAAACGATTGATCGTCACTGTATCATTTTCATTAATAATCGGGATGATCCCTCGATCTAATAACACATTCATTGTATTTCGCACATTTTGATAGCGCGTTTCATCTGAAAAATCGCTTCTTGTAATTAATAGCTGTGAAGCAATATAACCGTGCGATAAAAATAAAGTAGAATATGACTCCATTAAAAGCCCTTGCCCTATTGAGGCTGACGCCTGTTTTTCTGGCAGTGTTTTCGGTCTATCAATAAATCCTAATTTTCGGTAACCAGCTGCAACCGCACCAGATGAGACCAAAATGACTTCGTGTCCTTCATCTTTGAGTTTTACAATTTGATTGACGAGGTTTTCTAGTTTTTTTAAACTAATCTCACCTTGAAAGCTAGTAAGAGAGCTGCTTCCGATTTTCACAACAATTCGTTTTCTCTCTTTATCTGCGTACACCTTATCACTCCTGTATTGAGGCTCTATTTATATCGTTACTTTTTGTTTTTGCTGTTCACTTATTTCTTTTGATCGATTGGCGGCATGTTTGACGGCCTGCTTGATGGCTTCTCCTCCGCCAAAATCATCTAATGCATCTAGTCCTGCAGCAGTTGTTCCATTAGGTGACGTAATTTTTTCTCTGAGGACAGAAGGGTTTTCAGCTGTTTCTTGCAGCATCTTCGCTGCACCGAGAAGTGTCTGTGTACCGATTTGACGGGACATTTCTTTTGATAAGCCAGCTTCTTCTCCAGCTTCTTCGATTCTTTCCATTAAGAAATAAAAATAAGCTGGACCGCTTCCGGCAATTCCTGTGAAAATATCCATTTGCTCTTCCTGAATGGTATACACTTCTCCCATTTCAGATAAAAGAGCCCGACTCGTGCTTACATGTTCATTTTTCACATAACGTCCAGCAGATAAAGCGGTCGCCGACGCCCCAATCGTACTTGACGTATTTGGCATTACTCGCATAACAGGCTGCCCTTCATGCAGCATGTCTTCAATATACGATGATTTCACACCTGCAAGTACAGACAGGATGAGCTGATCTTTCTGAATATGAGGTTTTAATGATTCAAGTGCTGTTTCAGCATCCTTTGGCTTCATCGCCAGGATCAACATATCCATTTCTTCAAAAGGAAATGAATCCATTGTGGCTGTTTGGATTCCGTAGCGTTTCGTTAGTTCGTTTAATCGCTGCTTATTTTGCTTGTTTGTTGCGTAAATTTGGCTGAGCGGCATCTGACCTGATCGCACAATACCTGCAATCATTCCTTCCGCCATAGAACCTGCTCCAATGAAAGCAACTTTCTTTTGATCAATGATATTGATCCTCTCCCTTGTTCGCTTTTTGTTCGTGTTTTTCGCACGTTAGTTATCGTAACATGATGAGAAATCGTGTCAAGAAAGAGCCAGCGCTTTTCAAAAGTCCCGAATACGCGCTGAACAGCTTGCGGTATGTATGTTAGCCGTGTTTTTTTAAATCATCAATTTAGATCAAAAGAACTATACAGATTTGAATCATAGTACCCTTTCGTTCGACTGAATTCACCATTTTATTTTTGGTTTCGGTGACTTCAATTCTAGTTTTTAGAAAGCGCTATCATTTTTGATGACTTTCTATTTTCCTATAGGATGAATGTGTTTGAATCTTTCGATTAGACTATTGACATATTTTAGAAAACATGTCCGTTGAAATGCGTTTTTCGTGGTGATACCGTGAAAGGGAAATCAAGTGAAAAAGGAGCGTTCATAATGAAAGTAAAAGAAAATTACGTCAATGTCATCCCAATGAAAGAAATCCGATCTACTGATGACCTTCTTTTCCCATTCCCTATCTACAATGAATTACGATCGCAGGGTGATATTCGATACGATGAAACGAGAAAGTGCTGGGATCTCTTTCGATATGCTGATATTCAGTCCGTTCTGAAGCAGCCAAAAGTGTTTTCATCACAGCGAGGAAGAAGTACATCTAAAACGAGTATTTTAACAATGGACCCTCCAAAACATACCAAAATGAGAGCACTCGTCAATAAAGCCTTCACGCCAAAAGCGATCAAACAAATAGAAGAAAAGATCAAAGACTTGACCCATGATCTATTACATCAAGTAAAGGATCAACGGACCTTCGATATTGTGCAAGATCTGGCCGCTCCCCTACCTGTCATGATCATCGCCGAGCTTCTCGGTGCAGAAGTGAAAGACAGAGAGCTGATCAAAAAACATTCAGATGCTCTAGTTGCAGGAGCCAAAGATGATTCAAAAGAAGCTATTCAAGCCGTTGTCGACATGCAAAAACAAGCAGAAAAAGAGCTGTCAGCGTACTTTGCTCATTTGATCCAAAAACGAAAAGAAACACCAGCCGATGATTTAATCTCCCTTCTCATCCAAGCGGAAATTGACGGTGAGCGTTTATCAGAAAATGAACTGCTTGGCTTTTGTATACTCTTACTCGTTGCTGGTAATGAAACAACGACTAATTTAATCACAAATGCCGTACGACTTTTAACAGAACAGCCGCATATCGCCGAATCAGTGCGGCAAGACCTGTCTCTCATTCCTCAATTGACGGAGGAAACGCTGCGCTATTATCCGCCTGTTCAAGCGATTGGGCGAGTTGCAGCAGAGGATGTTCAGATTGCCGGTTCTCACATTGAAAAAGGAGACTATCTCATCAGCTGGGTGGCATCTGCGAATCGTGATGAACGGAAGTTTGACGATCCAGATACGTTTCGTCTTGACAGAAAATCAAATCCGCATTTGAGCTTTGGCTTCGGCATCCATTTTTGTCTTGGTGCTCCTCTCGCCCGGCTTGAGGCTCATCTAGCACTTGAGATTTTACTCCGTACGTTTCGAGAAATCACCCGTGCGGCAGATCAGCTGAAACCAATTCAAAGCACGTTTGTTTTTGGGGTCAAAGAATTCCCTGTGCAGGTCACCCGTTTTTAAAAGCCCCTTTCATCAGGGGCTTTTTTTCATATGCTTATCCTTACCTTCCTGGTCTGAACATGCTAAAATAAAATCCATATGTACAGTGATCACGGAATTCGGAAAGGAAGCTAAACGTATGACCGATTACACAGCAATGAAAGACGGAATATTCAAATCAGTTTGTTCGTTAGATTGCCCTGATCAGTGCGGTCTTTTAATACATAAAGAGAACGGAAAGATCGTTAAAGTTCAAGGAGATCCAGATCATCCAGTCACTCAAGGAAACATTTGCAATAAAGTGCGGAATGTCACAGCTCGTTTATATGATGAAAAACGTCTGACAACACCATTAAAACGTGTAGGTCAAAAAGGTGACCGGCAGTTTGCACCAATTACGTGGGAAGAAGCGATTGAAACCATTCGTCAAAAATGGACAAAGCTGATCGAAGAAAAAGGACCAGAAAGCATTTTGCCTTACAGCTTCTATGGGAATATGGGGAATCTTAATGCAGAAGGAATGGACCGCCGCTTTTTCTATCGACTTGGCTCAAGTCAGCTAGACCGAACCATTTGTCAGTCAGCCGGAACAACTGGCTATAAATATACAATGGGCGCAAGCATTGGGACAGACCCAGAAGAAACCATTCATACAAAACTATTTATCTTTTGGGGCATCAATGCGGTTTCAACCAATATGCATCAAATCACGTTGGCACAAAAAGCTCGAAAGCAAGGGGCTAAAATTGTCGTCATTGATGTGCACAAAAACCAAACGGGCCGGATGGCAGATTGGTTCATTCCGCTTCGCCCTGGCACTGATAGTGCGCTAGCTCTTGGGATCATGCATGTCCTTTTTAAAGAAGACCGCACAGATGCGTCATTTTTAGAGACTTACACGGTCGGTCACAATGAGCTTCGCGAGCATGTGAAGCAGTACGATCCAGAAACGGTTGAACAAATCACGGGTGTCCCTAAAGAAGACATCATCTCACTTGCGAGAATGTACGCAGAGACAACGCCGTCTCTCATTCGTATTGGCAATGGGCTTCAGCATCACGATAATGGCGGCATGAGTATTCGAACCATCTCCTGCCTCCCTGCCCTCACCGGTCAATGGCTGCACAAAGGCGGCGGTGCGATGAAATCGAACTCTTCTTTTCTTAGTTATAATGAAACCGCTCTTCAGCGACCGGAATTATTAAAGGAACGCGAACCTAGAACATTTAATATGAATCAGCTGGGCAGCGTGCTAACGAACGCAGAACCTTCTATTGATTCTCTTTTTGTCTACTCTTGCAACCCGGCTGTTGTGACACCTGAAGCAAATAAAGTAAGAGACGGTTTAATGCGGGAAGACTTATTTACGGTTGTCCATGACTTGTTCATGACAGAGACAGCTACTTATGCGGATATTGTTCTGCCAGCGACATCTGCCTTTGAAAACGAGGATTTTTATACTTCTTACTGGCATCATTACATTCAAATTCAAGAACCTGTTATAGAACGTTATGGAGAAAGCAAATCAAACACTGAAGTGTTTCGTCTTTTGGCTCATGCGATGGGCTTTGAAGATGAAGCCTTTAAAGAGACAGATGCGGAACTAATGGAACAAGCTCTTCATCATCCTGAAAACCCGCACTATGAAAACATTTCATATCAAGCGTTAAAAGAGAAAAAGTGGATCAAAGCAAAACGAGGGCCTTTCGAAGATTTAAAGCTTCCTACCCCAAGCGGGAAAATTGAACTTTACTCTGAACAAATGAAAAAAGATGGATATCCAGCCCTTCCAACCTATGTACCTTTATTCAAGGAAAGTGATTATCCACTAACGTTTATACCGGGACCAAACCATAATTTTCTTAATTCCACCTTCTCTCTTCATGAGAAGCATCAAAAGCTTGAGAAATTTCCGAAGCTTCATATGAATGAACAAGATGCAAAAGAAAGACAGATTGAAGATGGGGATATGGTTCGTGTGCTGAATGATCGAGGAGAATGCGAGCTGATCGTGTCAGTCGGACAAAATGTGTTATCTGGTGTTGTTGTCAGTCAGGGATTATGGGCAGACCAAAAAGGCAAAAAACATTTGGTGAATGGCCTCACACCTGATCGTTTGGCAGATATGGGCGGTGGTGCGACGTTCTTTTCCGGCAGAGTCGAAGTTGAAAAATTATGATAGAAAGAGCCAGGAGTTTTGCTCCCGGCTCTTTTCTTTGACTTTTTTAGTTGCCAATAAACAGCTGATTGGTCATCACATTTGCACTTCCGCTGCTTTGGTAGCCTTCTACAGTAAATGCCGTTTCATACATTTTCCCCATTGGCATCCCTAAGCTTTCCCATTTTCTAAAATGCGCACTGACGGAGACCGTTCCGCTTGTACGTTTCGTTTGACGTACACTCCAATATTGCTTGAAGGTTGCGATCCCGATAATGGAAGGCTGATTGACACGGGTTGTTTCATAAATGTCATATGTGCCTCCATCAGCATAAAATGATCCTTTATACGCTCCTGTTGGACGATACGTGCCCCATGAATCAACAATGTAATATTCTGCTAATGGAGATTGTGTCCAGCCATAGACACATAGATAGGAATTCCCGCCTGGGTTAAAACTTGCGTTGTAATTGATGGAGATGTTGCCAAGCTGATGGTGAGTTCTAGTGGAATCAAACTTTTTCCCTTTTCTAAATAAAGCATTTCCGATATTGTTCCAGCCTGCACTAAATGCCCCGCCGTTATTGAGTGTCATCGAGGTATTTCCATAATCCTTCCATAATTCATAATCGTACCCGCTATGGTTACCCATTTCATTATTCGTAATGGTTCTCGCATGGGCTGGTACAGCCGTCAGTATAAGCGTCAGTCCAATACACATCACAAACAACAGTCTTAATTTTCTCAAATTCATCGTCCATTCCTCTCCTTTTTCATCCTTTTGATTCTGTCATCTCTAAGATGAAACGAATTCATCACCTCCTTTCATGCCCCCACTCACTGCTAGATTATCGATACTTTGCTAGACCCGCATGAATGTCTCTTGTGTATGTATAAATGCTTTGATACAAACGAAAGAGATGATCATATACATCGACATGCTGTTGATTTGGTGTAAATACGGCCGCTTGATGAATAAACTGATCCGCGCACGCCTCAAGTGACTCGTACCAGCCGCATCCAACTGCTGCAAGCATCGCTGCACCTAACGCGGGCCCTTGCTCATTTTCAAGCTGAATCACTTCAGCTTGAAAAATGTCTGCCTGCATTTGAAGCCATGTATGACTTCTCGCACCTCCACCAATGGACACAATAGCATCTATTCTTTTTCCGGCCTGCCTGAATAAAGCGATCGATTCATTTAATGAAAAAGTGATTCCTTCAAGCACAGCTCTAACCATATGCGCTTTTTCATGCCGGCTGTCTAATCCAATGAAGCTTCCACGAATGACTGAATCTGCATGAGGCGTTCTTTCCCCAACTAAATATGGCGTAAATAGCAATCCATTTGCGCCAGGCGCTATATCCTTTGCTCCGGCTAAAAGGGCTTTAAACGAATCATTTGGAGCAAGTAAAGATTTAATCCAATCGAGGCTATAACCTGCTGATAAAGTGACTCCCATTGTATAAAAAGCGTCTTTTTTTGCATGATGGAATAAATGCAAGTTTCCATTCAGCTCTCTGTTATGATTTTCTTCATAGGAAAGAATGACACCTGATGTGCCAATGCTGCATAATGTGTGACCTGATGATAAAATGCCGGCGCCAATGGCACCGCAAGCATTATCCGCTCCACCCGCAAAAACCTTCACCTCTTCTGTCATCCCGGTTTCCTTTGCGATCTGCGGCAAGAGTGTTCCAACCTCCGCCTCCGATGAAACGAGTGGCGGGCAAATACGAATCGGAATATCAAAGGTTTGACAAATCTCCTCACTCCATGTTTGTTCTCCAATATCCAACAGTAACGTACCAGCCGCATCAGAATAGTCCATATGAATAGCACCGGTTAATCGATATCTGACATAATCTTTTGGAAGTAAAAACAAATGGATTCGTTGATCAATTTCTGGTTCATGTTCCTTTACCCATAACAACTTTGGCAGTGTAAACCCTTCTAACGCCTGATTTTTTGTGATCGCTTGCAGCCTGCCTCCTAGCTTTTCTGTCATGCGCCCACATTGCGCTGTTGTTCTTGTGTCATTCCACAAGATGGCAGGCCTGAGCACCTGAAGGGATTCATCCAATAAAACAAGTCCGTGCATTTGTCCAGAAAAACTGATGCCTTCTACCTGCATTGACTGAACAGGCTTTCTCTCCATAAGTTCTGTCATCGCGACAATCGTCTGCTCTACCCAGTCTTCAGGATTTTGCTCACAATAACCTGGTTTGCTTTGAATGAGGCGGTAAGATTTAGTCGTCTCGCAGCATACCTTCCCGCTCTCATCTACTAATATCGCTTTAACTCCGCTCGTTCCAAGATCAATTCCCATCACATACTTCATGTGTTCACTCCTTCAAAACATCCGCCCGCTCAATTAATCTTCTAACAAATATTGATTTAATCTGGCTTTCAGCTGTTCCTCTCTGCCAGATTCGTTTCTGATGAGCGGATGTTTCAGTGCATATTCTTCTAATGTATGAAAGTTTGCCTTTCCTTCTGAAATCTCCCGTCCAATTCCTTCAGAAAAACTGCGGTACCGGTGCTTGATCACATCTTCAAACACACGGTCTTCTATGAGTCTATGAGCCACCCGCAGCCCTTTTGCGAATGCATCCATCCCCGCAATATGGGCATACAGAAGATCTTCCAGTTCAAAGGAGGCTCTTCTGACTTTTGCATCAAAATTGAGACCGCCTGTTCCAAGTCCGCCATTTTGCAAAATTTCATACATGGCGAGTGTTGTGGCATATAAATCCGTTGGGAATTCATCAGTGTCCCAGCCTAGAAGGGAGTTTCCTTGGTTGGCATCAACGGAACCGAGCAGTCCATGAATTCTTGCTACACGCAGCTCATGCTCAAACGTATGACCCGCTAATGTCGCATGATTGGCCTCGATATTTAATTTAAAGTGTGTATCCAATCCATATTGTTTTAAAAAGGCGATTGATGTCGCTGCATCCGTATCATATTGATGAGTTGTCGGTTCCTTCGGCTTTGGCTCAATTAAAAATTGACCTGTAAATCCAATTTCTTTTGCATAATCGACCGCCATATGCAAAAAGGCTGCCAAATGGTCAAGCTCTCTTTTCATATCTGTATTCAGTAGTGTGTCGTAACCTTCTCGCCCTCCCCAGAAAACATAATTTTCTGCGCCGAGTTCCTTTGCTGTTTCGATGCCCTTTTTCACTTGTGCAGCTGCATAGGCAAATACATCTGCATGACAGGATGTCGCTGCACCGTGAACAAATCTTGGATGCTTAAACATATTAGCCGTGTTCCATAGAAGCCGAACCCCGCTTTGCTGCATGTAATCTTTCATTCTTTCTACGATGATGTCTAGCTGCTGATTGGTCTCTTGAAGCGTGTCGCCCTCTGGTGCAATATCACGGTCATGGAATGAAAAATACGGAACATCCAATAGATCAAAGAGCTGAAAAGCCACTTCCAATCTAGCTTTCGCCAAATCCATTCCGCTATAAGAATCCCAGGCCCTTTTCATCGTGCCAGTTCCAAACATGTCTGTTCCATCAGCAGTCAGTGTATGCCAATAAGCGACGGAGAATCGCAGGTGATCTTTCATTGATTTTCCGCCAATCATTTCGCTCGGATCATAATATTTAAATGCGAATGGGTTCTTTGAATGTTTTCCTTCATATTGAATGTTGCCAATCCCCTGTAAACTACTTAACGAAGTCATATTTGATTTGACCATAAGTGATTCCCCCTATATATTCACTTAGTAAGTTGATTCAACAAACGAACGAACGAGTTTACCAACTAATCTCTTTGAATTTTCCATATTTTTTAGTTTTTTAGAAATATTTTCGTTATAATAAAGTGAAAAGCATGTTTTATAGAGAATGAACACGACAAAAAATGGTTTTTCTTCACTTAATCTAAAGACGAAACAAATGGAGTGGATACAATGGATATTGCGGATCAGAACTTTGTGAAAAAAATAAATCAAAAGCTATTGCTAAACGAAATTCTGCACCATGCACCAATTTCCAGAGCAAAATTATCTGAACGCACTGGGTTAAATAAATCGACCGTTTCTTCTCAAGTGAGTACATTAATGAAAGAACATCTTGTTTATGAAATCGGTCAAGGCGAATCTAGTGGCGGAAGAAGACCCGTGCTTCTCATGTTTAATAAACGTGCAGGTTACTCTATCGGCATTGATGTCGGTGTTGATTATGTCAACGGTATTTTAACAGACCTTGAAGGGTCGATTATGCATAATGAGCAGCTCAAGCTCCCATCCAGCACACCTGAAGTGACCGTCCGTATATTAATTGAATTGATTCAGCAGTTACGTTCACACATTCCTTCTTCCCCATACGGGCTGATTGGTATAGGGATTTGTATACCAGGTCTGGTCGATGCAGATGAACAAATTGTGTTTACGCCTCATTCAAAATGGAAAAATGTCGATCTAAAAACAAGCCTCCAAGACACATTCCAAGTACCGGTTTTTATCGAGAATGAAGCAAATGCCGGTGCGTACGGTGAAAAAATCTTCGGTGCTGCTAAACATTATGACCATCTGATCTATGCAAGTATCGGCACTGGTATTGGAATAGGCATCATTATCAATCATCATTTATATAGAGGCACAAACGGTTTTTCTGGTGAAATGGGACATATGACGATCGACTTTAATGGACCGACATGTAGCTGCGGAAATCGTGGTTGCTGGGAACTGTATGCATCTGAGAAAGCACTGTTCCAATCGCTCCAAACAGATGGTCAGTCATTCACCTATCAAGATATTGAGCGGCTGGCGAAGTTAAATGATATGAAAACACTCAATGCCTTGCGTAACTTTGGCTTTTACATTGGGGTAGGTCTCACAAACGTTCTGCATACCTTCAACCCACAAGCCGTTATTTTACGAAACAAGGTCATTGAATCTGAGCAGGCCGTTCTAAGTGTTATTCAAGATGAAGTATCCTCTAGAATGGATGCACAATTCAGCTCACGGGTGGAGCTGCTTCCTTCGTCATTAGGACAAAACGCACCAGCCTTAGGGATGACATCTCTTGTCACTGAAGCTTTTTTACGTGATGTCACGCCTTCACCATAATGGAATACATGTTAAAGAGAGACAGCCTTTAGAGTGTTGTCTTTTTTTATTCAGTTGTTTCTTCGTATCGAAAATACTTAAAATCGGCAGGCAGACGCTCGCCGCTTGTGTCTTGGCACTGCATTCCAACAAAAGCCCCTGTAAAGAATCCCCCTCCTCGAATAAAATCATCTGATAAATGGGTCGATTCAAGCGTTATATCTATTTTTTCCCACTCTTGTTGATCAAAAGAATAAGAATACGTGTACGTCTCTCTTTGAACGGCCACTTTTAAATACACATACGGAATCTCGTCTGGGATGATAATTTTTTTGATTAGCGGCTGAGAAAAGGCCAGATTTTCACACACAGATAATTCAAGGATACGGCCAAGCGCCTCGTCATAAGTCACCTGAAGTGCAGTCCAATTTTCCGTATTATAATAATTCACAAGACCTGCCGCTTGCTGAAAGTTTTCTGGAAAGAAGGAAACCGCTGTCTCTGCTTCAAAATAAAAGCTTTGCCAGCGCCTCGCAACAAACGCTTGTGTAAATTTAGACGTTAAAGATTCCTGCCCATACAGCCTTAAATGATGTGGGTTTTCTGTCACTGAACCAATCTGATCCGTAAATGGAATTCTTAATGTTTGGAAATGTCTATTTAACGATGAATCTTTAAATTCATCGACTATGTGATAGGTTGGAGAGAACTCTTTTACGCTCATCGCAGGCGCTTCAACCTCTAGGAGCCCCTCTTTTCCGCCTACCACATACGGCCAGCCATCTTTCCATTCAAGCTTTTGTATGGCTGTCTCTCTTCCTAAAGGGCACCAGCCTCTTTGCTGAAAAATGGATTCCTTACTTGAATGAATTGGGCGGCCAGTCAGATGAGCCATATACCATTCATTTGTATGCGTTTGTACAATTGATGCATGCCCGCATTTTTGTAGTGGATGGCTAGGCGCATGAAAAGCCGTTAAAATTGGGTTGTCAGGATGAACCTCGTACGGCCCATCAATACTCGAGGAACGGGCGATTGTGGCTGCATGTTCGTAACGTGTTCCCCCTTCAGCTGTTAATAAATA
Source organism: Bacillus sp. FSL M7-0307 (assembly GCF_038627835.1). Classification (NCBI taxonomy): domain Bacteria; kingdom Bacillati; phylum Bacillota; class Bacilli; order Caryophanales; family Bacillaceae; genus Bacillus; species Bacillus sp. FSL M7-0307. The sequence continues at coordinate 1,902,279 of NZ_CP152023.1, forward strand.
ATAGACATCATTGATGTAATAAAGATGCGGGGCTTCTGTCAGTTTGATTGGCGTGCCTTTAAAAATGACCTTCCGCTCACCGACCAGTTTTTTTTCAGATACACTATATTCCTGCAAGGCTATACCTGCAAAGGAGTGATGTTTTTCTCGATGGTCCCACAGCATATTCAACACGTATTTCTTTCCGCTTGGATCATGGAACAAGGAAGGATCAAACCCAGAACTATTGAGCCGAACCGGATCGCTCCACTCGCCATCTACTGCATCAGCTGTGACCAAATAATTATGACCATCCTTAAACGGACCATCTACTACTTTAATATCTGAATAGATGAGCCAAAACTGACCATCCGCATAACTTAAACACGGCGCCCATACCCCGCCGGAATCAGGATTTCCTTTCATATCGAGTTGAGAAGTTTTTTGCAAGGGACGCGCGGCGAGCCGCCAGTGGACGAGATCCTTTGAGTGATAAATTTGCACCCCCGGGAACCATTCAAATGTAGAAACCGCCATGTAATAATCCTCTCCCGCACGGCAAATACTTGGGTCAGGGTTAAACCCTCTTAGCACTGGATTGGTAATGTTCATTGAATTTCCTCCTCTTTTGCTGACACTACATTTTAAAATCGTCGATGTGATCGACATATACTTTATCCCTGTTCTCAAGCTCTCTCACAACTTGTTTATGTTTTTCTTCATCAAGGTTATAAAAGTGAATATCAATCATCGCTAACACAAGTAAGCAGGCAGGGATAACGGTTGTGGTGATTAAAATGCCCAGCAATGCTTCTGGTGTTTGCACTTGGTTTGCTATATAACCAAATCGATCAAGGACAAGTCCTGGAACGATGCCACCTAATGCCATACCAAATTTAAAGAAGAAGCCAATCACTGCGTAGATCAATCCACCCATTCTTTTTCCTGTTTTATATTCACCGTATTCTACAGTTTCAGGAATAAGCGCCCACATGTAAGCGCCAGCCGTAATACTCCCAGCTGCAGCGACTAGCCTGAAAAGAAGAATGAGCACAATTTGGCTCGGCGGTATCACAAGTAAAGCAAGAAGACCAACGATATTCAGCAAAAGCGAATAATTCAGCAGCCTTTTCTTTCCTAACAGTTTGTGCAGCTTAGGTATAAATGGCAGCACCATTAAGGCTGGCAGACTGCCAATCAGGCCGTACCACTTCACTAAATCTTCTCTGCCGAGGTTATATGTCACATAATAGATCCCAACAGAGTTGCTGATCGAGTTCACACCAAAGATAATGATAAAGAATATGCTTAACACAACAAGCGGACGATTCACTCGTAACTGGACAAAGAGATCACTGAACTTGATCTTTTCCTCTGGCTTTTGAAGCGTGACGCGCTCATTCGTACTTTTAAAACAGAAAATCAGTAATCCGCCCCCAAGAACGCCGAGAAATGCCATTGTCATCTGCCAGCCAAGCGCTGTATTTCCTGTTGTATCACCCAAAAAAGTGGCTAGAAACGGAACAAAAAAAGCAACAACTAAACCACCGAGATTTGCAAAAAGCATACGAACAGACGTAATACTGACGACCTCTTGGTTATTTCTTGTCATTGCGGAAGTTAAAGCACCATAAGGAACATTGATGAACGTGTATGTAAGCGATAAACCGACATACGTGATGTACGCATAAATGAGTTTTCCCATTTCGGAAAAATCCGGTGTCGTAAAACAAAGAATGGCAAGAACAGCAAAAGGTAACGCACCAAATAACAAATAAGGTCTAAACCGGCCAAAACGGCTGTTCGTTCGGTCAACCAACGCCCCAATAAACGGATCTGCAAGCGCATCGATGGCCCGAACCACCAAAAACATCGTCCCTGCTGCTGCTGCTGATAATCCATACACATCCGTATAAAAAAATAATAGATACGTAGAGACAGTTGCATAAATTAAATTACATGCGAAATCTCCTGAAGCATACCCCACTTTTTCAGACATACGAATCTTCTTTAAATTCTCACTCACCATGAGTTTTCTCCCTTCTTCACTTAGCCTCTTCTAGCGGACAGATGGTGCAGGGCAGCAGCAATCAATAGGTCGAAAATAAAGCGCTTTCAATTTGTTGTAAAAATGAAGCTGAACATCTCTTTCTTTCAGCTTAGCCCACATAGCAGCAAATCATTTGCTTTAAACAATAGATCAATAGATGATCACCATCTTAGTTTATCGATTAAACAAACTAAGATGAATTCATTTTATAAAATATGATCTAACTTTTCAATATTTTTTGAAAAAATAATCCAAATAATTGATTTACTGTCATTTTTTCTATGCTATGAGGAGATGAACCTTCTTTTTATCTTCCAAAAACCAAGAGAACTCAAATAATGGTTGCATTCATACTGATCCCATGCTATATTAATCAAGCGATGAGCTGAATTGTGTAAGTCGGGTAACACGTCTCTTTGAGACACACACGAATGTGGCGTGTGGTTATTCCGCCTCAATACGCAAAAGACATCTTCTGATGAAGATGTCTTTTTTCTTACCCTATTTTGGTGCCATTTTCAACCGGCTCATCTGTGGCAAGCAGGACAACGTCTTCTTTTGACGGCATGCCTCCTAAGACAAGCACCTCTGATTTAAACCCGGCAATTCTTCTTGGCGGGAAATTAACCACTGCAACAATTTGTCTCCCGGTGAGATTCTCAGCATGATAACGCTTTGTCAGCTGTGCACTAGATTGTTTTATGCCAATCTCATCTCCAAAGTCAATCTTGAGCTTGAAAGCAGGCACTCTCGCTTCTGCAAAGAACTCTGCTTCTACTATCGTCCCAACACGAATGTCTAACGCCAAAAACTGTTCAATATCTGCCATCAGAATCTCTCTCCCTTTCATTCTTTCATAAAAAGGTCACATTTTTCTTCTGCTAGATGATCACTTGTCTCCCACTAATTTCTTTATTGTAGCACACCCTACTCTTCTAAAAGAAAGGGTTAAAAAGCCTATTCATTGAAAATCTCTGTTAGTTTACATAATGATTTTATAGTAGTCTATTAAATGTTTGCATCATAAAAATGAATTCAGTAAAATGGCAAATAATCCTACTGCTTCCTCTCGAATATTTCAGGGAGGGTTAACACTTGTTTACATTATCGGATATGTGGACGTTTTGCTGGTCGTTTTTCGTCATTCTTCCTATCGTTGCCATCTTGCATCAGCTGGGCCATATTGTGGTCGCATGGCTGTTTGGAGCAAAGGTTTCGTTTGCGCTTGGCCGAGGCAAAAAAGTATTGAAAATAGGCGTCGTTGAAATTAGAAGAATCTATTTTCTAGATGCTTTTTGCCATTATGAAGAAATGAGGAGAAATAACCGTTTCTCACACATTCTTGTCTACTTAGGCGGATCATTATGCAACCTGCTCAGTGTTCTCATATTGAATACAATGATCGCCAACGATTTCCTGCCAGAACATCAATTTTTCTATCAATTTGCTTACTTCTCAGTCTACTATGTATTTTTTGCTTTACTGCCAGTACAGTATGCAGATCATCATCCGAGTGATGGGCAAGCGATTGTGAACATCATTCGTCACGGTGAACCATGCGACATCATTGACTAAGATGAGTGGCTTTCACTGTCGATTTGATACTGAATCGTTAAAAAAGGAATACCGAATAGCTTCATTTGATGAATCGCTGTGAGACTTTTTTCCGTCTTCGCTTTCATATGAAAGCTTTCTTCCATTGGCAGTTTCATGGTGATGAAAGACGTATGCAAATACAATCCTTCATCACCCGTACTGCCTTTTGGACTTTTACTTTTTAATAGAAAATCTTCCTTTTCATTCAAAGGTTTTAAAATAGCCGTAAGCTGTGAAAAAGGAAGCGGCAAAGCAATATTCATATAGACTGTCTCTTCATCATGGTGCTGGGCATAGAGCGCATAAAAGACTTGCTCGCCTTTCTCATTGCGCCTGATCCACACACGTACATTCTCCCTTTCTTCAAGAGGATGTTGAAATCTTGAAAGACTACCCGGCATTTCATATGGCATTCGTGATAACCCTAAATAGAGCTGTCCTATTTGTCTAAAAACAGGTTGAAGCAAAAAGACAAACGGCCTTACCCACCAATGAAAACAGACGGCTGCTTTTAACGTAAATGACATCGGGTCCTCATAAAATCTGCGAATAACAGGTGACACACTCTCTGCTGAAAATGCCTTTCCATTTAATTGGTCAAGAGAATCGACTAAACCAATCTTCTCATCATGCTGCATGTGATCATGTTGAAAAGACATGACCTGAAAACGACCGTGAACTCTCGATACCGGAAAATCCTTCTGTTTCAATCGATCAGCTGGTTTTTCAATCAACCATCCTATGAGGCCTGGTAAAATAACCAAACTTGCATTGATACTGCCATGAAACCAAATCATTTGATCCATGCTGATGTAGGTAACATGTAAAAGCATTCCGGCAGAATAAAGGAATGATAGGACGATGGTTCCCATTAACATGATGCTAGAAAACACAACGAACCCTTTTGCGACAGTTGAACGAAAAGAAGTTGTCATACATAAAACTCCATACAAATAAAGTGCGATCACATACAAAACGACGCTGAACGTATCAAACAGGCGAGAATAGCTGATTCCAACAGCAATCATCACTGGCGACAGTAAAATAACCCAGCCGCCCACTTTGTATAGCGTCGTCTCTTTTTTCCGCTGCCTTCCTAATAAGCCATAAAAGATTGGGATAAAAAAAGCCGAATAATGAAAATGAATAGCTGTCAAAAGAACAATCATCGGTGAAAATGTCATCACTTGTATATCTGCTATGTACAGCCAGAACCAAAGCCCACCTAGAGCGATATACATACATGCGCCATCGATCATCAGCTCATGAAGCGGATGGGCCCCTCTTTTCAGCAAACGGGTGAAACCAAATAAAGCCAGAATCATTGTAAAGAAAAGCCATCCCAATGCAAGCCAAAGAGAGTGAAAGATGAATGCGCCTGTTGCACATAGAGCTGCTACTGGAAAGGCTTTCATTATGAAGCTGATCAGCCCCTCCTGCTGCCGTTTCTTCTCTTCCTGATAAAAAAAGTGTAAGAAAGCGGGAAGAAAAAATAACATCGCAATGAGAACAAAAAATTCTGCTATGGGAGCTGTCGTCAAACGTGTAACGAGAAAGCAGGACAGCAACATGATGCTACACATCAAATGCCATTTATTCATGAGGTGACACCCTTTCCGTAAACCGGCCCTTATACGTAAAAAGAGTGCCAAAAAGGCGATTTTTCACTTGAACATCAATGGTATACTCACCTGCATGCTCATCGTAACCTTCTGTTACATCAGATTCACCATAAAGCCAAGAAGGCAGTGGCCACTCCCGCCCAAACAGCAAAAACTTTTGCTTACCTGATTGAATGTGCAAGAACCCTTTTTCCGTGACTGTAAAATGAAGCTCTGACATAAGAAGCCTAGGCTTTCCAAAGTAGTCAAGTACTTGATGGCTCTTCTGATCAATGATCATATCTGCATCAAAATGTCTTTCCTTGTCAGGAAAATAGAACGTTCGAAACCAGTGCATCCCTTCTTCTCCCTTACTTGTCGTAAAAGGCTTGTTCACAATTTGGAAGGGAATATTTCGCCCTCTTTCAGGAAAAAAACAGCGAAACAATGGACCGATTTTGAATAACAATCGGATGAGCTTTGTCCCGCCTCCTATTTCCTCCATGATGCCTTCGGCCGTAAACGCGCGGTTATAACGTTCTTTTAATGTTGGATTCAGCTTATCGTAGTCCTTTACTTGATGATGATGAACGACCATGTCTACCTCCCCTTTTTCGTTTGATCGAAAACACATCTACACAATCTTTTAAATTAATCATTCCTGCAACGGATAAAATGAAAAATGCACTCAGCACCAGCGGCTCGTGCAGAGTCGTTTCTGGCGATAAAATCCCTATACCAAGCATCAGTAGCAGAAAGATGCTTTGAAGGATGAATACATATTTCTTTGGCAGTTTAGGCATGAGCCATGATACACCTAATAGCGCATAAAACAATCGAAATCCGGTGCTATGATCAAAAGCAGAAGGTGAAAAAGGAATGATCGCTTGACATAACCAGACGATGGCAAACAACAAACAAATGCCATAATGGGCAAGTGTTCTCTCAAGCAGCAAACGGGGATGCGTGCCCTTTTCAAGCCACGTCTTTAATGCGCCAAAGCTAAAGGCAGTCATAACCCCCATCATTGGCCGAAAAAAGAACCGGTCTGCCCATTTCCACCCTTTTCCTTCCTTTGTTTCATAATCAAATTGCGTTTGAAACACAATGTGATCATTCGTTTTCATGTATTTCCAATACCCTCCGCCTTCTTTGATGAAAGACAAAGGGTGTGATGATTTAAATTGAAGTGAGGATGCTCTTTCATGACGCTCATCCTTCACGCTCGTTCGATACGCTCCTGTCCCAGTTACACTAATGCCGAATCCAAGGTGTTTCTCATACAAAAAGGATTGGGGCTGTTCATCACTAGGTCCATTTAATGAAATGGTCGAAAATCGCAAATCCCATTGTTCATGAAGCTTTGGATTTTGCGTATACTCCCATACTTTTTCAATAGGTGCTTGAATGGTTGTTTCCACATAAACAGGCTTTCTTTTCATCTGCCTCTACTCCTCTATGTGAATTATTTCACATAATAAGCATACCATGTTTCACAAAACTGTCAAATCTTTATTGGTTTTTTGCCCAAAAAATGTTTTGATTTGTTTACATCTCCTTCATCATATCGGTTCGATACATAAAAAAGACCTGTCAATGAGACAGATCTTCTTGCTCTTTGATGCCTGCAATATAAAGACGGACCGCATAGCTCACACTATCTTCAAGCTGTTCTTTCCGTTGAAATCCTTTTTTGTTTGAAATATCTCCAAAGCCGTGCAGTAAGCTTCTGAGCCCTCTGACGACATGCGTCATGTCCTCTTCTTTTACACCAAAACGAGACATGATGGATTGGACAAAATCAGCAAGGTTCTCTGCAGCCACACTGACTTCTTTTTCATTCATATGTGAAAAAGCAGCTTCATAAAGACCGGGATGCTGACGAACAAATTGAACATATTGTCTTGCAAATGCTAAAACAGCGTCTTCTTTTTCCAGCCCCGCTGTTACTTGTTTGCCGGCCTCACAAAGCATTGTCAGCCCCTTGACAGCAAGAGCTGCCTGTATTTCATGAAGACCGGATATATGGTTGTAAAGAGATGGTGGTCTGATGTTAAGCCGTTTGGACAATGTAGCAATGGTCAACGCGGAAAAGCCCTCTTCATCGACAAATTCGATGGCAGATTCAACAATTTTTTCTTGTGTGATACCCATTCTTGGAGACATGGCTTACTGTCCTCCCTTTTGTAGCTGATGCTTCCTTTTTTCGATAGCGGCTCTGAGCTTTGCCTCAGGCTCTATGATGAGATCACCGTGTCCTGCTGCGAGACAAGACAAGGGAAATGCCAGTAATTTTTCAGCGCTTTTTAGTGCTGTTTCTGCATCCCAAGTGGCAAAAGCCGGGAATGGGAAAGTGAAGCGAAACTCACCCGTTACAAATAAACCGCCTTTTGTCACAACTGCATCACCCGCAATGACAATCCCTGACTTTTCATCGTATAAAGAGATGCTTCCTGGTGTATGTCCTGGTGTGGCAATGACTTTAAGTGACCCAATCTCGTCCCCTTCTTCAACAAGCACGTCTGGTTTTGTGTGAATGTCTTTTGAAAAACTGCCTTTGACTTTTTTCTCTGGCTCACTAGGAAGTAAAGAGAAATCGCCAGCAAACAGGCGAGCATCTCGTTTCGATAAATAAACAACTGCCTCTGGAAAAGCCTTTTTCACTTCATCTAGTGCGCCAATATGATCCATATGACTATGAGTCAGAATAATTTTGTTAATGGGTTTGTTTAATTGATGTGCAAATTCAATTATCGAGCTTGCTGCCATTTTCAAAGCTGCATCAATTAAGATGAGTTCATTCTCTTCCTCAAATACATAACAATTTACCGGAAAAATACGCGGCATGAGTGTAAGCTGGTGCAAACGGTCAAATGTTGTCACTCTCATCTTGTTTTCCCCCTAAAACTAATGTCGTTAGTTTTATATTAACTAATAGTATTAGTTTTAGCAACTATTTTTTCATCGACTGCAATATAAATATCAATTTGCGCTTCTTTTGGATCAATCGATCGTTCGTCGTACCATTCAAAATCGCCAGTATATGTTCGCAAATAACGCTGATCCCAACTCCAAATCTGCTGCCATGTTTCAAACACAACCTCTTCAATCGGGCCCTTTCTCGTTTGAAATCTTGCGTAGGTGGAGCCTGGAATCTCTTTTGCATCTTGTGCTAACTGCTGGTCAACCAATTGCCCCGCTGTGAACAAATAAGTTCCATTTTCATCCTTTTCATAATCTGAATACAGCCCTATGACTGGCGCATGGCCTCCGCGAAGCTGCTGCGTGAAAAATTGCTGCCAAAGCGGTGCAATCTTCCGCTCTTTTGTTTGCTCCATTTCATTTGTTGTTCGAACAGATAATCCCTTGATCCATTGTTTCTGTAAAATCACGATATCGTACATACATTCTCATCTCCTTTTTTCCATCATATAAAAAGAAACCTGACAACATTGTGTCAAGTTCCTTTTGGTTTTTGAAATTGTTTCAACTTGAGATCAAACGCTTCCCGAACGGATGGCGGAGAGACAATGTCAACATCTGGACCTAAATAAAAAAGAAAGCTATATAACCAATCATCCTGAGGCAACGTGATTGTGGCAAGATAGGTACCATCTGCACATACGATGAATTCATTTTCATCTATCCATTCCTTCACTTTACCAACAGAATCTTCAGTCAACCTGAGCGTTAGTGTACTGACGGAAGGTTCTTCGTGCCAAGAATCATTCCAAGGCTTTTCTTCATTTTTTATTCGTTTAGGAAGAAAAGATACTGAATGCGTGATGAGGTCTGACATTCTTTTGAGTTTAAACAGACGAAAAGCTTTTTTCACGCAGCAATACGCATACAAATACCAGTGTCTTCCTTTTAAGACAAGTGTATAAGGCTCTACTTTTCTAGGAAGTGTTTCTCCTTTTGCATTGCGGTAGGTGAACTGGATATATTGATGCGCTGAGGTAGCGGTATGAATGAGCTGGAGCTTCTTTTCTAAGTAGCTGTCTTTCCCCCAAGAGCTTAAATCAATAAATACATGGTGCTGTTTTTCGTTTTGAGGCGGAATCAGGGATTTCATTTTCTTTAGTACATGTTCACTTTCTTTAAAGGTGTATGCACTCGTGATGCTTTCAAGAGCTGTTAAAATCAGTTCAATATCATCATCGGTGAATAATTTTTTCTCTAGACGATAGTCGTCAACGAGTGAAATTCCACCCCCTGCGCCTTGTTTTGTGACAACTGGAATCCCCGCTTGATTAATCGTATCAATGTCACGGTATATGGTTCTCACGCTCACTTCATGTAGTTCAGCGAGGTCTTTCGCCTGTACTTGCCGTTTGCTAATCAGTATCATCACAATGGACAAAACGCGATCGATTTTCATGACTTTTCCTCTTTTTCATAAATATAGGTTTTGATTTGATAAAAAAAGAAAGAATGGTAATGATAAGTAACAGCCAGCATTCGTTTACATCCCTGCCTGTGCAGGAGGAGGTTGCATCATGACACATCACGTATGGCAGTTGTTCATGATCGGGATCGTCATGCTCATCTGGATCATCATTCGAATGAATCGAATGAGACGCTATCAGCTTGTGCGCCCGGTAAATCTTTTCATGAGAATGTATGTATTTAGTCTCACTGCCCTTATTCTCTTATCAGAAGGATGGCAAAATCACAGTATTTTGATTTATGCCGTCATTGGCATGATCTTCGGGAGCAGTCTCGCCGTTCACGCCTATCAGACGATTCAGATGAAATTAGAAAATGGCCGGCTGTATGTGAAAACAAGTAAATGGATTGAAAGCTTTATTTTATGTTTGTTTTTATCTAGGCTGGCATTTAAATCGGTCAATCTGACAACACATGCGATTACCAAAATGGATATCGTTGAATTGTATCAGCATATTGTCAGCGATGATGCGCTGACAATACTCAGCTTTTTCCTTCTAGCGGCTTACTATATTGTGTTTTCTTATCAAATGATGAAAGCAAATAAACGATCAACCCAAGTACATCATGCATAAAAAACCTTCCTATTTAAAAGTAGGAAGGTTTTTTCTCAATCATGCTGTGCATGGTGTATCATTTGTTCAAGCACTTCCATCACATGCTGATCTTCAGGACTGTAAAAAATCGAGGTCCCTGCTCGTCTAGATTTCACGAGACGAAGATTTTTTAAAAAGCGCAGCTGATGAGATACGGTTGATTGCATAAGGTTTAGTGTTTCTGCTATATCATTTACTGAATGTTCACCTTGAGACAGCAAATGCAGAATACGAATACGCGTCGGATCAGATAAGGCTTTAAATGTTTGGGAGACAAGAAATAGACTTTCTTCGTCCAGCTCCATCCGTTCCTGTTCTTGATTTGTATTCAGTTCTTCCTTCATTTCGCTTCACCTTTCTTGTCAGTCAACTCACGACTTATTCTATGTATCATCATATACCAAAACGTGTAGCATGCAAAGCTTCCACACCTTTTGAAAAAAGATTTATTCAAATAGCATTGACACGTGGTAGCATTCTTTTTAAAATGAGCATTATTTATTCATTTTTTTAGAGGAGCTGATAGGCAAATTGACTGAAGAGCCAAGACTAAAACGCAGCCTGACTGTTTTTCCACTTGTTGTGATCGGGCTTGCTTATATGGACCCACTTGTCGTATTTGATTCATACGGCATTGTTGCTCAGCTGACGAAAGGACACGTTGCTGCAGCTTATATCTTTACTTTACTGGCATTACTATTGACAGCGCTTAGCTATGGGAATATGGTGAAGGCTTTTCCAAAAGCAGGATCTGCATATACATACGCGCAAAAAAGTATTCATCCTCACGTTGGCTTTCTTGTAGGCTGGACACTATTGCTAGACTATTTATTTTTGCCTATGGTGAATTTTGCAATCGGAAGTGCATATTTAACCGCAGCCTTTCCTGATGTACCTCATTACATTTGGATCATCATACTTGCTATCGCCATAACGACTGTCAATGTAATCGGTATACGTCTTACAGCCAACATTACAGCGCTACTTGTGACCTTTCAGGTGATTGTCGCTGTTACATTTGTTGGGTTTATTATTTATGGGCTCACGCAGCATGCAGGCACGGGAGAGTTACTGTCAACCCGTCCGTTTTATTCAGCAAGCTTAGATCCCGCCCTTATTTTTTCCGGCGCGACGATTTTATGTTTTTCTTTTCTAGGATTTGATGCGATTTCGACTATGTCTGAGGAAACAATTAAGCCAAAAAGAACGATTCCTCTCGCCATATTTTTAACGGTCGCCATTGGAGGTGTGCTGTTTACCCTCACCTCTTATTTTTTACAGCAGGTGTTTCCAAATTTTCAACAGTTCAAGCATCCAGATGCGGCATCACTTGAAATTGCGGAATTTGTGGGCGGCGCGTTTCTCCACTCATTCTTTTTAGCCGGCACCATGGTCGCTGTCATCTCTTCCTCCCTATCATCACATGCGAGTGCCGCAAGACTCTTGTATGCGATGGGAAGAGATCAATCATTACCAAAGCGTTTCTTCGGTTATATTCACCCAACATTGAAAACGCCTGTATTTAATATTTTATTAATTGGTGTTTTCTCGTTAACCGCAGTTGTTGGTGAGCTTGAGGTCATTTACTCGTTTATCAGCTTCGGGGCATTAATTGGATTTACGTTTGTTAACTTGTCTGTTTTCGCTTACTATTTCATCAAACAAAAACAAAGAGGTGTATTAAACACACTGAGGTATGCCATCATCCCTCTTTGCGGAACGGCTTTTTGTATTTGGCTCTTAACAAGCATCAGTACAAATGCATTAATCATCGGCATGGTGTGGCTCATGATCGGTTTTGTTTATTTCTGCTATAGACTGAAAACAAGAACAGAATTTACGTTTGGCTATGATTGAATATAAGGTTTTCACTTGGTATCCTGTGCAGGATATGGCATAATATAAAGGCTGTACTTCCCTTTTAAAAGCGGGGCAAAACAGGGGTGAACTGACCTTGAAAAAGAAAAAAACAGGATGTTTTGCCATTTCAGGCTGTTTCACGATTTTTCTGTTTGTTTGCGTATTAGCGGCCATTGTCATTTCCTTTAATCAAAAGGAGTTAAAAAAGCTGCCGATTGATACGGAATCAATTGTTTTGTCGAGATTGGATGATTACAAACCGCTTGTAGAAACAGAGTTAAGAGATCAAGATTTAGATCAATATACCGCGTTAATTCTCGGTATGATGTATCAAGAATCAAAAGGCAGAGGCGGAGATCCAATGCAGTCCTCTGAATCTCTTGGTTTGAAACGAAATGAAATCAATGACCCTCAGAAAAGCATTAAACAAGGAGTCCATCATTTTTCAACCATGTACAAGCATGGGAAGAAAAAAGGCGTTGATTTGGAAACCATTATTCAAAGCTATAACATGGGAATCGGCTATATTGATTTTGTTGCAAAAAACGGGGGAAAACATTCCGAAGAATTGGCAAAGCAATACTCCAAAAAGCAAGTGAAGCGAAACCCTGAAGTTTATACATGCGGGGGCGACAAAGATAACTTCCGCTATCCGTATTGCTACGGTGATTTCACTTATGCTGAAAAAGTAAAAGAAAAAACGAAAACAGTTGAAGAAAAGATGAAATTGGCTTCATCATCCACACCATCATCGTAAAAAAAGCACTTCCATGAAGGAAGTGCTTTTCATTTTATGAATGTTCTTTCCCGATTTCCGGCAGGATCGTTTTGGCTAAACGCTGGTCCATTTCTTCATATTCATCATAATGAATCGTTTCATATAGCTCTTTTCTCGTTTGCATGTCTTCCAGCATCCCCTGTTGCGTCCCCTTTTCCTTAATCTCTGTAAATAAACGCTCATACGCTTTTGCAGCAACTCTCAGGGATGACACAGGATAAATCACCATTTGAAAGCCAAACATAGAAAATTCGTCTGCATGATAATAAGGTGTTTTTCCAAACTCCGTCATGTTTGCAAGAAGCGGCCCTTTTATATTGTTTGAAGCATACGTGAAATCTTCTGCTGTAATCAGCGCCTCAGGAAAAATGGCATCTGCTCCTGCTTCTAGATAGAGATTAGCCCGGTGAATGACATCCTCCATCCCGTTTACTGACTTCGCATCCGTTCTTGCGATGACAAGAAGTGTAGGAGCCGCTTGTTTGATCGCTTTGATTTTCGCCATCATTTCTTCTACAGAAACAAGTAATTTTCCGTTTAAATGTCCGCATTTCTTCGGCATTTGCTGATCTTCAATTTGAACAGCAGCTACCTTGCTCTCAACCATCTCTTTTGCTGCTCTGGCTGCATTTAATACACCGCCATAGCCAGTATCCATATCAACTAAAAGAGGCAGCTGAGAAGCTCGAATGATTTCCTTTGCCTTTTCCGCCATTTCAGTGGAATGAATCATACCAAGGTCAGGAAGCCCTTTGCTTGCGCAAAAAGCGGCACCCGATAAATAAAGCCCTTGAAATCCCATTTTCCTCGCATAGAGCGCAGACATTCCATCGTGAACGCCTGGAATTTGAAATAAAGCGGATTTGTGCATTTGCTCTTTAAAAGCTGCGGCTAAGTCAGCTTGATTTACTTCATCATTCACGATCCACACACTAGCTCCCCCTTATATGACAAATAAATCCATAAATGCTGGTACTGTCGTTGTTTTTAATTGATTTGGATTTTGACAAAGTGAAACAATTTGATCGACTTGTTTTTGTGGAAATCTCGTTTTCAAATGATACACCCATTTCTTTTCAAGCAGTGGGATCCCTTCCTGCCTTCTTCTGCGATGACCAAGCGGATATTCAATTTCGATTCGATCTGTCATCGTTCCGTCTTTAAAGAAGATTTGAACACAGTTTGCAATTGATCTCTTTTTCGGATCTAAATAGTCTTCTGTATACCTTTTATCTTCTTTCACGATCATTTGATCACGCAAACGGTCAATGAGCGGATTCTGCGCCGTTTCTTCTTCATAATGATCAGCGGTCAGCTCACCATAGATCAACCCAATGGCCGTAATATACTGCAAGCAATGGTCACGGTCTGCCGGGTTGTAAAGTGGTCCTTTTTTATCAATAATTCGAATGGCTGATTCATGTGTCGTAATCTCAATCCTGTCAATCTCATCTAAACGGTCTTTTACCGCGTCATGTAGAATGACAGCGGCCTCAGCGGCAGTTTGCGCATGAAATTCTGCTGGATAAGCAATTTTAAAGAGTACATTTTCGATCACATATGACCCGAGCGGCTGGGCAAGTGTGAGTGGTTTTCCTTTCATTAACACATCTTCAAATCCCCACTTTTCTGCACTGAGGGGCGTTTGATAGCCCATTTCTCCTTTCAATGTCATCATCGCCAGTCTCACCGCACGGCTTGTAGCATCCCCTGCTGCCCACGATTTCCTTGATCCTGTGTTCGGGGCATGCCGGTACGTTCTAAGCGGTGAATTATCCACAAATGCTTGTGATAACACATGCTGCACATCTTCTTTCGTTCCGCCAAGCATTGCACAAACGACTGCACTTGATGCCACCTTGACAAAAAGAACATGATCCAAGCCATTTCGATTCAAACAATTTTCTAAAGCAAGCACACCTTGTATTTCATGTGCCTTTACAATCGCATGCAGTACGTCATTCATCGTTAGCGGCTCTTCTCCGTTTGTAAGGCGAGTTCTGCTGATATAATCGCTTATAGCCAATATCCCGCCCAGGTTATCTGATGGATGGCCCCACTCCTGTGCAAGCCACGTGTCATTATAATCTAACCAGCGAATCATACAGCCAATATCAAAAGCCGCTTGAACAGGATCTAATACAAATGAAGTGCCGGGCACTCTTGCTCCGTTAGGGACAACAGTTCCAGGTACGATGGGTCCAAGATGCTTCGTGCATTCTGGAAAGTTGAGCGCCAGCATTCCGCAGCCAAGTGTATCCATGAGTACATACCGAGCTGTTTCAATGGCCTCTTTGCTCGTAATTTCTCCATCCACGGCATAGGCTGCGATGTCTTCTAATAGTTGATCTGTTTGATTGGCTACTGCTGTTTTATTCATATTCATTCCCCCGTTTTTCCATCATCATTTGAGACTTTTAATCCTCTTGGTCCTAAATACCGTACTCTCGGTCTAAAAATCCGATTGTGTGAATGCTGCTCGATGACATGCGCTGCTAATCCGCTTGCTCTCGCAGCAAAGAAAATCGGTGTATATAGTGAAATAGGAATGCCGAGCACGTAATAAATCGGTGCTGCGTAATAATCAAGGTTTGGATAGAGGTTTTTCTTTTCTTTCATGTATGCCTCGCCTGCGACGCACATGTCATACAACGTCGTGTCTCCTTTTGATTCGGTAAGCGTTTTCAACGATCGTTTTAAAAGAGCCGCTCTTGGGTCCATTTTTCTCATATATACCCGGTGTCCAAAGCCCATCATTTTTTCTTTTGCGGCTAATTTACGTTCGATGAGCGCAAGGAAACCTTCTGTTGTTTTGCCTTCGAGCAGCATGTGCATGACTGCTTCGTTTGCGCCTCCGTGTAAGTCACCTTTTAATGAAGAAATCGCTCCAGTAAAAGCACCATACATGTCAGAATGAGTAGATGCAATGACTCTTGCTGCAAATGTTGAATTCGGCAGCTCATGCTCACTATAAAGCGTGAGTGTTTGGTCAAATGCTTTGATTTCGTCTTGTGCCGGAGTGCGGCCTGTTAACATCGCTAGAAAGTTTTCAGTATAGGATTTGGTCTGGTCTGAAGTAGGTGTGGTGTCTTGTGTGAGAATATGATAGCTTCCCGCAACAATCGCTGGCAGCTGGCCAAGTAATCGAACGGCACGCGCTTGTTGGCATACTTCTGATCGATCATTCAGTTGTTCATCGTACCCTGCAAGAGCAGATAAACACGTTCTCATGGCATCCATTGGGTGAGTGGTTTTTGGCAGTTTTGTCAAAATGGTTTGAATGGTTGGATGTAAGCTTGTTTGTGAGGAAATATCTTGCTGAAATTGGTGATATTCCATTGCATCTGGTAATCTTCCGTAAATGAGCAGATAGGCTGTTTCTAAGTACGTCTTGTTTTGTGCCAGCTCGATGAGGTCATAACCGCGAATCACAATTTCTTCTTGCTGGACATCTAGGAACGAAATTGACGTTTCGCTTGCCACAATGTCTTCAAGCCCCGGTTTGTACTGCAATTGTTCAGTCATCATATAACCCCCGTTTCGTTCAATTGTGTTCTCCAAACGAGCAAACGGCCAGACATGATGTGATTCTATAGGTGGGAAGATACCGTGCAAGTCGGATACCCAATTCCCATTTTATCCAAAGCACTTCATCTTGTAAATAAAAGAACGTATGTCCAAATGGACATACGTTAGCTGTAGTATGGAGAAATCATGATATATACGATGACACCGGTTAGACTGACATAGAGCCAAAGAGGCATGGTCCATCTGGCAATTTTACGATGACGTTCGACTTGCATTTGTGCGCCTCTAAAGAGAGTGATCAGTGCAAGCGGTACAATGACGGCAGATAAGACGATATGTGTGATGAGAATAAAGAAGTAAATCGGACGAATGATTCCTTCTCCCCCGAAGTGTGTATCAGCTGCCATTGAATGATACGTCACATACGAAATTAAAAAGACAAGTGTTGTTGAAAAAGCCGCAAAGATAAATCGTCTATGGGCTTTAATGTTCTTTTGTTTAATCATAATGAGCGCTGAAAGTAAAAAGATAAACGTAAAACTGTTCATCACGGCATTCAGTAACGGCAGAAATGTAATATCCAGATGACTAAATTTATCTGTTTTTGGCATGAAAAATAATAAAGCAATTAAGCCGTTTATGGCAATTGTTAAAAAGACAACAATGCCGGTGAAATTTTTCGGTTTTTGATTCTGTTCGTTCATGTTTGAAAACCTCTCTTTATTAGTTCCGACTAAGAGTATGTTATTTAACTTTCTCTCTAAAGTCAATGAATTCGCTGTCTTCGTCGAATTTTAGACAAACTTGCCGATTGCCTGCCTTCTAGCGGCTTGAAAGATCCACTCACTTCCTTTAGAATGGGAATTTGTGTGGTTTTTATCAACTCTTCTATGAAAGGAGCAATAGACTTGTCAATCTTACAGGAAACAACAAAAGATGTGAAGACATTAGAGCAAGAATTACAGCAGTTGCAGTTCCAAATGTATCGAATGCAAGAAAATATAAAAGATATTTCAAAAAAAGCAAAGATTATTGGCATTGATCAAGCGAAGGAAGATGAATGGATGATCGTCTCTGCAATTGAGAATGCAGATACGTGCAAAATCATGTTAAGCGATTGCGAAAAAGCTTTTCGCGGACAATCTGATTTTTCCTTGATCGCGGAATATCCTGAAGAAGGAAAGATTCACATTGCCGATATTAAAGGCCCGCCTGATAATGGCTATGGATCAATTTGTATGAAGCATTTAAAAGAAATCGCAAGAGAGCAAAACATTCCAGTCATTACTGGGGATCTCGTCAAAAGAGATTGGAACCATGTGGACCGCCTGATTCATTTTTATGAAAAACACCATTTTGATGTCCAAATTAATTGGAAAGAGCAAAGCGGAGAAATTTATTGGGTAGACAGCTAACGACACAAAAACCAGCGTTGAGATGGGCTTATACGCTGGTTTTTGTCGAAAATGCGAATTTTTCAGAAAAATATGTGTATTTCCGGCCAAAAAAAGGTATAATAAAAGCATCAGGCCGCCACCTGATGCTTTCTTCCAAAAACAATAGACTACTAGTTAAGTACTTTCACTTTGACTGATTTTACGCCCCAATTTTTAGCTTGGGATTTGCTTGGTACGTGTACATCAATTTTGTTACCTTTAATTGCGCCGCCAGTATCTGCTGCGATGGCTTCACCGTAGCCTTCAACATAAACCTTACTTCCTAATGGAATGACATTAGGATCTACTGCGATTACTTTTGCATTTGGGTTTTTGTTTAAGTTTACCCCTGTTGCAGTGATACCTGAGATGCCACCATCATTTGCTGTATAAGCCGTAGCCGTTACAGTCATTTCTTTTTGTACACTTTGACTAGCAGAAGATGATTCTGCTTTAGCTGTTTCCTTTTTAGGAGCAGCTTTTTTCGTTGTTTGCTCTTTTTGGACAGGTGCCTGTTTTTGAACAGGTTCTGAGCTTACCGGAGCTGAGCTTTGACCAGCAACACTTAGTGTTGAACCAATCATAATTATATCTGAGTTTAAGTTATTCCAAGACTTAAGATCGCTAATTGACACATTGAATTTTTGAGCGATTTTCCAGAGGCTGTCCCCCTTCTGGACTTTGTACTGCTCCTGAGTTTTCTCTTTTGAAGAGATTGTCAATTTATCTCCTACATAGATCATGTCTGTAGATAAATTGTTCCAACCCTTTAGGTCCTTTAGAGACACATCATTTTTTTGAGAGATTCCCCAAAGTGTATCACCTTTCTGTACAGTGATTTCCTTTGCAGAAGCTTGCTGTGCTCCTAATGCTGTTGTTGAGATTGCTGCAACAGCAACCAAGGACATAATAGTCTTCTTCATAAAGTAAATCCTCCCTTGTTAGCTTTTTATGGCGGCTAACGAGTGCTATCGTAACATATGTAAATGTCATTTCAATAACAAAACGATATGTTTTAGATTACAGTTCCTTTACATGAAACATCTGTCTCCATTGGTAAATCAGCCCACTAAATGGCTCAATTCCGCATCATATCAAGGTTTTGAAGGGATGGAAATCATCATGATGAAAACGCGTCCAAGTGAAACGAAAAAAATTTATTTTCCTTCTTCAAACTCTTTATTTTTTCTCTTTTTCTATAAATAAACGAATTTCTTCTAAAAAAACATCTCCATATTTCTCTCTTTTTTGTGCGCCGACACCTTTAATATTTAAAAGTTCTTCTTCTGTTTTAGGCTCTACTGCTGACATTTCCTTCAATGTTTGATCAGAAAAGACAACAAATGGCGGAACGCCCTGTTCTCTTGCCAACTTCATTCTGACCATTCTTAGCTGCTCAAATAATGCATCATTTTCTTGAATAGACTCTGCCTTTATCGCCTGCTTTTTATAGACGGTCTCCTGCCCCACTAGCACTTTCTTTCCTTTTTGTGTCACTTTTAGTGTTGGAAAAGCTCCTTCAGACATGTGTAAATACTCTTCCGTAATTAAAAATTCAATGAAATCACTGATATGTTGGGCTGAATGCTGTTTCATTAAAGCATAAGTAGGAAGCCGGTCAAAACCAAAATCAAGCACTTTTTTGTTTTTAGAGCCGGCTAATACTTGAGCAATCATCATTTTTCCGAATCGTTCGTTCATTCTAACGGTACACGACAAAACCATTTGTGCTTCTCTCGTGACGTCTTCACGCTCTCTCTCGTCTAGACAGTTGCTGCATTTTTGACAAGGGGCACTTGATGATTGGTCAAAGTAGTCCATCACAAATTGCTGAAGGCACTGTTCCGTATGACAGTAGTCTACCATTTGTCTCAGCTTGAGCAATTCATGCTGATACCGTACTTCATCTTCTGTTGATTGTTCAATGAGAAAGCGCTGCACGCGTACGCCTTGCGGTGAAAACAGCAAAATGCATTCACTTTCAAGCCCGTCTCTCCCGGCACGTCCTGCTTCTTGGTAGTAACTTTCAATATCTCTTGGAATTTGATGATGAATGACAAAACGTACATTAGACTTATTAATCCCCATACCAAATGCAGATGTAGCTACCATTACTTGAATATCATCATTTAAAAAAAGATTTTGCTGTTCTTCTCTCACTTCATCATCTAATCCTCCGTGATAAACGCCCGCTTTGATCTTTTGCTTTTTTAGACGATGATAAATTTGATCTGCTTCTTTTCGTGTGGCTGTATAAATAATGCCTGACTCAAGACTGTTTTTCTTCATATATTGTGTGATGAATTGGTCGCTGTTTTGCCCTTTCACCACTTGAAAAGACAAATTTTCTCTAGCAAAACCAGTAAAGATTGTTTCTTCTTCGTCCATGCCAAGCTGCTCACATATATCCTGTTGGACCTTCTTTGTAGCAGTGGCTGTTAATGCTACAATAACAGGCCTTTTTGAAAGCTTGTTTACACATTCTTGTATAAAGCGATAGCTCGGTCTAAAATCATGTCCCCACTCAGATATACAGTGCGCTTCATCTATAGCCATTAAAGGAATCGTCAATCGATCAAGCAGCTGAAAAAAACGTTCATTTTGTAAGCGTTCAGGGGTGATATAAAGCAAATCATACTCCCCCTGTTCACATTTTTTCAGCCTTGTATTCATTTCACCTGCTGAAAGTGTACTATTTAAAAAGGACGATCGTATTCCCATCTCATTTAATGCATCAACCTGATCTTTCATTAAAGAAATAAGCGGAGATACAACGATTGTCGTTCCTTCCATCATAAGGGCAGGAATCTGGTAGCAAACCGATTTCCCTCCGCCTGTCGGCATAATGCAGACCGTATCCTTCCGTTTATTCACAATCGATTCAATGGCTTGTTTTTGTCCTTGCCTAAAAGCATCAAAGCCATAATATTGTTTAAGAAGTGCTTCAGCTTGTTGTAACATCCAATTCCCTCTCCGTCGTTTGTTTTGTCTATTTTAACATACATTTGTCCATCCACATTCGGTCTGTTCAAAATCGTATTTTTGGCAAAATAAAAAGCCATTTTCCAAAAATGGAAAATGGCTTGAATCATCCTAGGAAAAGCTGCGGATGCCGTAATCTAAGTAAGAAAGTTTTAAACCACCACTCCTCAAAGTGGGTGTTTGCAGAAACGTTCCTGTCTTCCTCTCGAAGGAGGCGTGACATTCCGGCTTCAATATAAAACTCCCTATTACAGCTTAAAGGTTAAAACTTAATTAACATTACGCGCATCGCAGCCTTTAAACTATACTACACGAAAGTTTATTAAATTTCAAGATATGTTTTTTCTAAAAAAATACTCATGTATACAAGATATTTGTCCATGTAGACGGGGAAAAACATTATGTTGAGAAAACATAAATTCCTCTCATCATGTTATTTTTCCTCATCTACATCAACATCTTGCTCTTCTTCTAGCCTTTCATACGTATCTGAATGCATTTGATCCATCGTTTCTCTATTTGTTAAATCACGCATTTGCTCAGAGAACGAACGGTCAAATTCATTTGGATCTTGATTGGTTTCTTCATTTTTCTTTGCATCAATTGAATAACGAGTATAGGGTACTGCTTTCAAACGTTCATATGGGATGTCTTTTCCTGTTTTTTCACAAATTCCATATGTTCCGTCTTCCATCCGCTTAAGCGCTGCATCAATTTCACCTTCGAGCTGATCATCGACTTGATCTAGCGTCTGTTCGGTCATGCGGTCTAAATAGATGCTTCCGTGATCTGCGATATGGTTTCCAACACCATTTGAAATCTCATTCGATTCGGCCAGCATGGATTCTTCTTTCTTTTTTGATCCTTTCACATCTTCTTTTAATTGAATAAGTCTTTCATATAAATCAGCTTTTTGCTCTTTCGTTAAGCTCACGGTCAATCACTCCTTTCTTTTTACCTTCCCGCTCCATGCGAAATGAAAACATCAAAAAAGCCGCCGCCTCTTTGGCAGCAGCTTTCTTCATTTAAAGATTGCGAAGTGCTTCTTCTACTGGTGTATCACCTTTGATTAAGTCAAAGGCTTTATTTTTCACATTGAATTCCGTTAAGCTTTCCACTAAGACAGTGGCTACATCTTCTCTTGAAATCTCAATGTCACGATCGTCTGGAATATGAGCAGACGCTTCTATTTTCCCTGTCTTCTCCTCATGCAGCAGTGCTCCTGGCCGCACAATGGTGTAAGAAAGACCAGACTGTTTTAAATGTTCATCGGCTTTTCTTTTCGCTTCATAATAAATCTCCATACTGCCTTGTCCTTTTCCTTGATGAGGATCGTCAGCATTATAAGAACTCAGCATCACAAAATGCTGAATATTTTCTTTTTTGGCTGTATCAACGAGGCGTTTTGCCCCCTCTTGATCAACAGCGATGGTTTTATCTGCACCTGTTTTTGAGCCTGAACCAGCTGCAAAGATGACAGCTTCTGCTTGCTTCACAGCATCTGTCACATCCTTTTCAAGATCACCGATGACAGGCGCTGCACCAAGTTCTTTTAGCGCATCTGCTTGTTTTTCATCTCGAATGAGAGCAAGCGGCTCATGTCCTTTTTCTTTTAAATATCGAATGACAAGTCTCCCTGTATGTCCGTTTGCTCCAGCAACTAATACTTTCATTGTTCATTCTCCTTTCTGTATCTGTTTCATCTTTATCCTTTTTTGTTGTGATTCAAACACATGAATAGAAAAAAAGCCTTCCCCACTGTAGTGGGAAAAGCTCAAGAGATGTGCGATAGATAAAAATAAGAACAAAGAATGAGAAAAGTGCATGTGATCTATGTAATCGCATCGTTGATCAGCAAAGATGTTTTGTTAAAATGGCCTGCACGTCACTCAAATCTGTATCTTTAGAAAAATCGAGTTCAAATACTTTTGAGCTTGTAACAAGCAGCATACCAGTGTCCTGATCAAACACGCCAGCTTCTTGAATGGCAAAACTTTCAATTGATCGATACGGCAAGGAGACCCTGACTTTCTTTTTAGAAAATACGCGGTTATCGCCAAAGATCAGTCGTTTATTGGTGAAACAAATTTGGTCGTGACGCAGTCTGTAAACAGCCTCAATTCTTTCTCCTTCAATTAATAAGGATTCGAATTTTTTATGATCATTTTGTTTACTGACAGAAAAAATACCCACGTAAACCCCCTCTTCCTGCATCAAATTCCTTTATGACAAAACGGCCACACGGCTCTGTGGGTACGTTTTATTCTCACTTATAGAATACGCTATAAATCGTCGTTATTCCATTACGAATAGATTAAATTTCATTTAACTTTTTCTTTTTGATCCGATGCTCTTTCCTCTACTTATTTAGACTGTTAAAGCAGGAAAAAAGTTTCAGTTTTTTCAAGAAATCATTCGTTATGAGACCATAAAAAAACAGTGATTATGTAAAATCACTGTTTTAAATGACTATTCATCTTTCGGGGTATCAATCGTTCCTTCGGCATACACATCAGAAATCTGCTCAAGCGTAATCGCCATATCAGCATCTTCATTGTCATGCCAAGCATTTTGATGTTTCTGCTCTTCTTGCTGCTGCTTTTTCATCATCATCACCCTTTACTGTTTTTCTTAGTATGAGTGATGACCCTCAAAATCATTCAGCAGAATTGTCTTCGAAATACTCTTTGTAATACCCGCCTACTTTACCCGTATTATCAACGACAAAGAGAAATTCCTCTGTTTCATTTTTCACATCATATGTGTGTCCAACCGTTAATGCCCGGTCAACCATATATTTTTTCGCATTTGTATGTACACATTTTACTTGTTTTACCGTTTCAGCCGTTTGCCAGTTTTGATGGATCATGATTTAAAAACTCCTTTTTTCATCTATACATTTATTGTAGCCAATTTTTCGTGAAATGCAATGAGTGTTATCGATTGCTTTCAAAGATGTCGTGTAATATGATAAATGTATACGTTTACATATGTGTGCGTATAAAATTGCTTCATGTCCACTTTTTCCACCTAGAACTCGCAGAACAACCCATATCTTTAAGGAGGTTTGTTTATTTATGAGCTCTACAACACTTCAAATCAGTTCAAAACTCGAATCTTTTCTCCAAGGGACGAAAAAACTCTACATTAACGGTCAGTTTGTCACAAGTTATGATAACAAAACATTCTCTACACCTAACCCTGCCACAGGAGAAACCCTTATTGATGTATATGAAGCAGGTGCAGCCGACATTGATGAGGCAGTAAAAGCTGCTAAAAAGGCTTTCCATGGACCTTGGCGTTCTATGTCTGCAGCCGAACGTGCCCGCTTGATGTTTAAGCTGGCAGATTTAATGGAAGAACACCAAGAAGAACTGGCCCAACTGGAAACACTTGACAATGGAAAACCAATTAATGAAACAACCAATGCGGATATCCCTCTTGCCATTGAGCACATGCGCTATTATGCAGGGTGGACCACAAAAATGACTGGACAAACCCTTCCTGTCAGCCAGGGATATTTTAATTATACCCGCCATGAGCCTGTTGGCGTTGTGGGACAAATCATTCCTTGGAACTTCCCGCTACTCATGGCCATGTGGAAAATGGGTGCTGCACTAGCAACAGGCTGCACCATCGTTTTAAAACCAGCCGAACAAACACCGCTATCTGCTTTATATTTAGCTGAATTAGTGGATAAAGCCGGATTCCCAGAAGGCGTGATTAACATCGTTCCTGGATTTGGTGAAACAGCTGGTGAAGCATTAACCGATCACCCTGATGTCAATAAGCTGGCTTTCACTGGATCAACAAGTGTTGGGAAATTGATCATGGAGAAAGCAGCCAAATCCATCAAGCGTGTTACTTTAGAGCTTGGCGGAAAATCGCCGAATATTATTTTACCAGACGCCGATTTAAAGAAAGCCATTCCAGGTGCATTAAACGGCGTGATGTTTAACCAAGGCCAAGTGTGCTGTGCAGGATCAAGGGTCTTTGTGCACCGGAGCCAATATGATGAAGTTGTCGATCAAATGGCTAAATATGCGACATCCTTAAAACAAGGAGCTGGTCTTCATCATGATACCCAGATTGGGCCTCTAGTGAGTAAAGAGCAGCATGAACGTGTGTTAGGTTATATCGAAAAAGGGAAGTCAGAAGGTGCAACAGCCGTAGTCGGTGGTGACTGCCCTTATGAAGCAGGCTATTTCGTCTCCCCTACTGTCTTTAAAGATGTAGAAGATGAAATGACAATCGCAAAAGAAGAGATTTTCGGCCCAGTTCTATCTGCGATTCCTTACGATTCCATTGATGAAGTGGTCGAACGTGCCAATCAATCTGACTATGGGTTAGCGGCAGGACTTTGGACAGAAAACTTAAAGCATGCCCACGATATCGCTGCACGCCTAGAAGCAGGAACCATTTGGGTCAACTGCTATAATGTCTTTGATGCCGCCTCCCCGTTTGGCGGATATAAACAGTCAGGTCTTGGCAGAGAAATGGGATCATATGCCCTTAACAACTATACAGAAGTCAAAAGCGTGTGGATTAATCTGCAAGACTAATCATTTAAGAAAGCCGATGACGATGTCATCGGCTCAGATTGTTGACAAAGGGCTAAAATGAACTTGATTTTAGCCTTTTGTCTTCTTTTCAGCGTGATAGAAAACCTTTGCAGCCCTAGGAAGGACGAGTACTGGAGCGAATTTGACATTCGTGAGCACCGGAACGCAGGACTGACAAAGAATGCGAGGGTTTGTCTACACGCTGAGCCGGTGACGATGTCATCGGCTTTTTTTGTGCTGGCATGTGACAGGCCGACTCCTGAATATAGTGATAAAGGAAAGGAGCATGGCCGAATGCAAGATTTAAAAACGAGAGTCAACGAATATATCGATGAACTGCACATGCAGGTAGAACGCAGACAAAGAGAAGATGGCGCATTTATTTTCTGCTTTGAAGGACCTATGATGACAAATTCTTTTTTCATTATGCTACTAAAAGCCGTTGGTGACCCTGATCAGCAATTGATCCATCAATTGGCCGAAGCAATACATGCCAAACAAAATGAAGATGGTTCCTTTTCTTTGTATCATGACCAGTCGGGACATCTCACAGCTACAGTACAAGGTTATTGCGGAATGCTCGCATCTGGCAGATTTCAAAAAGACGAGCCTCATATGGAAAAAGCAGCACAATATATTCGCTCAAAAGGTGGCCTAAAGAACGTTCATTTTATGACAAAGTGGATGCTTGCCATAAATGGCATGCACCCTTGGCCCTACTTCTATGCACCTCTTTCCCTTTTACTCATCCCTACGTCTTTTCCGCTGCACTTCTACCACCTTAGTGCCTATGCAAGGATTCATTTTGTACCCATGATGATCGCACTGAACAAACGGTATACCTCTCATGCTACGTTTCCATCATTAGCCCATCTTGATGAAAACATGTCTAAAAATCCATTTGACTGGTTTATGGCAAGAGAAGAACGTTCGACTGATCACTTCCTCATGTATATGCGGTCATATACAGCCCTCGACAGCCGGCTCGACTTTTTCGGATATGAAGCGGCAAAGCGATACATGTTTGACCGTCTTGAAAAAGATGGGACGCTGTACAGTTACTTAAGTGCAACCATCTTTATGGTCTATGCCCTCATGAGCCTTGGATACTCCCCTGGACATCATCTCATCCAAAAAGCAGTCAGGGGTATGAAAAAGCTCGTCACCTCCTGTCAAGGCAAGATATATGCTGAGAATTCCACCTCGACTGTGTGGGATACAGCGCTTGTCAGTTACGCTTCTCAAAAATCAGGAAGAAAACGAGAAGATCCCATGATCATGAATTCCTTCATCTATTTGCTGGACCGGCAGCAAATGAAGAAAGCGGATTGGGCAGTTCATAACCGGCATGCTGCTCCTGGTGGCTTTGGTTTCTCACATATCAATACGAATAATCCTGATTGTGATGACACGCAAATTGTGTTAAAAGCGATCCCAAAGGAATACACTCCACTTCAGTGGAAACGAGGATATGACTGGCTTCTCTCCATGCAAAACCGTGATGGCGGCTTTTCTGCTTTCGAAAAAAATCAAGATCACTTTCTGCTTCGTCACCTTCCGCTTGAATCTGCGGAGGATGCGGCGATTGACCCGTCAACTCCTGATATTACTGGCCGTGTGCTCCATTTGATTGGTTTAGAAGAAAAAGATACTGCTTCACCCACGATTCTCAGGCAAAAAGATCGATGTGTAAAATGGCTCATTGACCACCAGGAGAAAAACGGATCATGGTTTGGCAGATGGGGTGTTTGTTATATTTATGGAACTTGGGCAGCGTTAACAGGACTGAAAGCGGCCGGCATCCCCTCCTCACACCCTGCTGTGCAAAAAGCGTGCCGTTTCCTAAAGCAGATTCAGCTTGAAGATGGCAGTTTCGGAGAATCGTGTAAAAGTGCAGAACTGAAAACCTATGTCCCGCTTCCCTTTGGCACAGTGGTTCAAACCGCATGGGCGACAGAGGCGCTCCTCCAATATGAGAAAGCAAATAACGCAGCCATTTTGAAAGCTGTCTCCTTTTTAGTGAACCATCACCATACTGAAGAAGCCATGTACTATCCAGTCGGCATTGGACTACCAAAACAATTTTACATCACCTATCATAGCTACCCATTTGTGTTTCCGATGATGGCTTGTTCTACATTTTTAGAGGAAATGAGGCGTATACATGAATAAAGAAGAATATCGCTCACAGCTCAAAGAGTGGCTTAGCACGATTCAACATGTGTGGCAAGATGATAAAATTCATCGAAAAGTGGAACATTTACGACTCAAAATGGAGGATGACCATTCGAGTGAACAAGAATGGTACGAACTAGCCGAAAGGATTGCAGAAGACATGCAGCCACACGAAGAAGTGCGCGATGTAGCAGTTGGAAATCATCAGTTACCACCACTGCCTTATCGGTATGACGCGCTGGAACCTTATATTTCAAAAGAAATTATGTACTTGCACCATCAAAAGCATCATCAAACTTATGTTGATGGGCTAAATCAAGCTGAACTTGCGCTAAAAAAAGCAAGAAGAACCAATGACTTTACGATGATCAAGCATTGGGAACGTGAGCTTGCCTTTCATGGGGCAGGACATTATTTACATTGTATCTTTTGGTTTTCAATGAGTCCTTCAGGAAAAAGAAAACCTACTGGTCAAATGCTTCGTCTCATTGATCAATCATTTGGTAGCTATGAAGCGTTCAAGTCACATTTTTCAGCTGCTGCCAAACAAGTAGAAGGTGTCGGATGGGCGATCCTTGTATGGTCCCCGCGATCTCAGCGTTTAGACATTTTACAAGCAGAGCGCCATCAGTTCCTCTCACAATGGGATATCATCCCCCTTCTTGCTCTTGATGTGTGGGAGCATGCCTATTACCTCCAATATCGAAATGAAAAGGCGCAATATGTAGACCGGTGGTGGAATGTCGTTGACTGGCGTGAGCCAGAAGCAAGACTAAAACAGGCTCAACAAGTGAAATGGACACCTTTTTGATCGCATACTCCACATAGTTCATTTACTATGTGGGTTTTTATTAGTTTACATAATAATATTATAAGAACCTGATGCAAAATCATAGGTTGTTTTTTCAGAAAATTCATTTAAAATAGAAAAGATATGAAAAGAAAGAGAGTTGAAAGATAGTATGAACATCCTTTTACGCATTAGTCATTTTGCAGGAAGAACATTTGCCATCTGGGTCATTGTCTTTGCTTGTTTAGGCTTTGCTTTTCCGGCGGCATTTTCTTTGATTGGACCTTATATCCCTTTTTTACTTGGCATTATTATGTTTGGCATGGGGCTGACGCTGTCTTCTGAAGATTTTAAAGAGCTTTTTAGAAAGCCTCTTTATGTATTGATCGGGGTTTTAGCGCAGTATACACTGATGCCACTCATTGCATTTTTATTGGCCTATGGGTTACATTTGCCTTCTGAAATCGCTGTTGGTGTCATTCTCGTTGGCTGCTGTCCAGGCGGGACTGCATCCAATGTAATGACCTTTTTGGCGAAAGGAAATACGGCCTTATCCGTTGCCGTGACAACGATCTCGACCCTACTTGCTCCCATTTTGACCCCTGTTTTTATTTATATTTTTGCAAAATCTTGGTTATCTGTATCACCGGGTGCTTTGTTTTTGTCGATTGTCCAAGTTGTCTTAATTCCGATTATTTTAGGCGTCATCGTCAAATTGTTTTTTAAAAAACAAGTGACGTATGCTGTACAAGCACTCCCACTTGTATCTGTTGCTGGCATTGTCGCCATCATTGCAGCTGTTGTCAGCGCAAATAAAGAACAGATTCTGCAATCTGGACTGCTTATTTTTGCCGTTGTTGTTTTACATAATGCTCTTGGTCTATTATTGGGTTACCTCATTGCAAAATGGTGTAAAATGGACATTCCTTCTCAACGAGCGATTTCAATAGAAGTAGGGATGCAAAACTCTGGACTTGGCGCAGCTCTTGCAACAGCACATTTTTCTCCACTTGCCGCCGTCCCCAGTGCCATTTTTAGCGTATGGCATAATTTATCTGGCTCTTGGCTGGCAACATTTTGGTCAAAAAGAGGCTACCCAGAAAATAAAGACAAAAAAAGCTAGTACCTTCATCGGTACTAGCTTTTTCCTTCGATTATCCTTCAAGCAATAGCTGTTCAGGATCTTCAAGTAGATTTTTAATCGTGACAAGGAACCCAACAGCTTCTTTACCATCGACAATACGGTGGTCGTATGAAAGAGCTAAATACATCATTGGACGGTTTTCAAAGCGTTCTTCATCAATTGCAACAGGACGAAGCTGAATTTTATGCATACCTAAAATTCCAACTTGAGGACTGTTTAAAATTGGTGTTGAAAGCAGAGAACCAAATGTTCCTCCGTTTGTGATCGTGAATGATCCACCTTGTAATTCATTGAGCGATAATTTGTTATCTCTTGCTTTTTTCGCAAGATGACCGATTTCTTTTTCAATTCCAGCAAATGATAGTCTGTCTGCATCACGGACAACTGGTACCACAAGCCCTTCATTGGCGGCTACAGCGATACCAATGTCATAGAATTTTTTAATGACAAGCTCATCACCTTGAATTTCTGCGTTGAGAAGTGGATATTTTTTAAGTGCTGCTACCACTGCTTTTGTGAAGAAGGACATGAAGCCCAGTTTCACATCGTTTTGTTCAAGGAAGGCATCTTTGCGACGCTTTCTTAGATCCATTACAGCTGTCATATCGACTTCATTAAATGTTGTCAGCATGGCTGCCGTTTGTTGAACTTCAACTAAACGTTTTGCAATGGTTTGTCTGCGGCGTGACATTTTTTCACGCTCAACTGGTTTCCCTGCTTGATCATTTTGCACCGCAGCATTTGCTTTTGGCGCGGCTTTCGGTGCACTTGCAGGAGCTTCATTCTTTTGGTAAGAAGCTACATCCTGCTTTCGTACCCTGCCCAGCGGATCTGCGGTTGGAATCTCAGATAAGTCTAACCCCTTCTCTCTTGCTAGTTTTCTAGCTGCTGGAGAAGCGATCGTTCTGCCATTACCAGATTTCGGCTCTTCTTTTGCTGCCTCTTCTTTTTGTTCAGCTGCTGGTTCTTCTTTCGAAGCTGGTGCAGAATCTTGCTCAGGTGCTGGAGCTGCGGACTCGCTTCCGCCAGCTTCACCTGCTGCAATCGTTCCGATGACTTCTCCAACTTGGACAGTGTCACCAGAATCTTTCAGTACTTCTTTTAGAACACCAGATTCTTCAGCTGTCAATTCGACATTGACTTTATCTGTTTCAAGTTCTAACAGGTATTCCCCCTGCTCAACATAATCGCCCGGCTGTTTTAGCCATTGAGCAATTGTTCCTTCCGAGATTGATTCCGCTAGTTCAGGTACTTTAATTTCCGCCATTTTTCATTTCCCCCTTAGTTTTTGCGAGTCAAGCTATCAGATACAATTCGTTCTTGTTCTTTTTTATGAACAGTTGGATCACCCTCAGCCGTACTTGAACGTCTTCTGCGGCCGATGTAACGTACTTTCACTTTTTCAGATGCAATTTCACGTAAATATGGCTCAATATATCCCCAAGCACCCATATTTTGCGGTTCTTCTTGCACCCATACGATTTCTTCTAAGTTCGTCAGTTTTGATAAAATAGCTTTAATATCTTTGGCTGGGAATGGATATAATTGTTCCACTCTCGCAATATGAAGCCAATCTTTTGGGTCTTCCATTTGAGTAAAACGATCACTAATATCGATCGATACCTTCCCGCTCGATAGCACAAGGCGTGTTACTTTTTCATGATCATGCACAAGGCCCGGCTGTTCAAGAACTGGACGGAACTGTCCATCTGTTAGTTCTTGGACTTCGGATAATGTGTTCGGGTTACGAAGCAGACTCTTCGGTGTCATGATGACAAGAGGACGAATCTCTTCACGAAGCAACATTTTCGCCTGTCTTCTAAGAATATGGAAGTATTGAGCTGCACTTGTCAGGTTCGCAACTGTCCAGTTATTCTCAGCAGCTGATTGCAAGAAACGCTCTGTTCTTCCACTAGAATGTTCTGGACCTTGTCCTTCATATCCATGTGGCAAGAGCATCACAAGCCCTGACTTTTGTCCCCACTTGGCGCGGCCTGCTGAAATAAATTGATCAAAATACACTTGAGCCGCATTTGCGAAGTCTCCAAATTGAGCTTCCCAAATCACTAATGTTTCAGGAGAATAGACATTATAACCATATTCAAACCCGATGACAGAGCCTTCTGACAGTGGACTATTATGGACTGTAAATGATGCATTTGCATCACTCAGTTCATGAAGAGCAATGAATTCATCACCCGTTTGACTGTCGTGAAGAACAAGGTTTCTTTGAGCAAATGTGCCTCGCTCAGAATCCTGTCCGGTCATTCGAATCGGCGTACCGTCTTTTAATATAGATGCAAATGCCAGTGCTTCACCAAGTGACCATTCCACTTTGCGATCATCTGTAAACACTTTTGCACGTTTTTCAAGGATCCGCTTTAGCTTACCGAATACTTGGAAGTCTTTCGGCCAGCTAATTAATTCTTCATTCAGCTTTCTTAATACATCAAACTCTACAGATGTATCAACTGCAGGGAAGCCGTTAGATACAGGCTCTGGCAGTTCGATTTCTTGAATCGTATGTTCTTTCTTTGAAGGTACTTTTTTATAAGCTTCTTCAATTTTTGCCGTGACAGCCTGCTCAATTTCTTCTCTTTGTTCTTTTGACAGAAGGCCCTCAGTGACAAGCTTATCTGCGAAGATATTCTTGACCGTTTTGTGCTTTCTGACCGCATCGTACAGCATTGGCTGAGTAGTAGAAGGCTCATCCATTTCGTTATGGCCATATCTGCGGTAGCCAATCAAGTCAATTAAGAAATCCTTTTTAAACCGTTTACGGTATTCTACCGCCAGCTGAACAGCTGCTAAACAAGCTTCTGGATCGTCTGCATTGACGTGAACAATTGGAATCTCGAAACCTTTTGCAAGGTCACTAGCGTATTTCGTTGAACGAGATTCATTGCTTTCTGTGGTAAACCCAATCATATTGTTGGCAATGATATGGATCGTTCCCCCCACTTGATAGCCGACTAATTGACTTAAATTTAATGTTTCTGCGACAATTCCCTCTCCAGGAAATGCAGCATCCCCATGAATTAAGATGGCTAACGCTTTTTCAACGTCTTGAACTGGATAGCCTTTTTGAGTACGCGATTCTTGAGCAGCACGAGTGCTTCCTTCAATAATCGGGTCAATAAATTCCAAGTGACTTGGGTTATTGGCAAGTGTGACTCTTGCACTCTTTGTATCTTCATCTTTGATTTGGCGGTCAGCACCGAGATGGTATTTTACATCCCCTGTCCATCCGTAGCTGATGCCGATAGAGCCTTCTGATGGTACAAGCTCTTTATTAGGCGCATGCTGGAATTCTGAGAAAATGATCTCATATGGCTTTCCTAACACATGTGCTAATACATTTAAACGGCCTCTATGTGCCATTCCAATGTTAATATTTGAAGTCCCTTGTGTAACAGACTCGGATATAATTTCATCAAGTACTGGAACAAGTGCGTCTAATCCTTCAATAGAAAAACGCTTTTGTCCAACAAATGTTTTATGAAGGAACTGCTCAAATTGCTCGACTTCTGTTAATCTTTTGAGTACAGAAACTAGTTTATCTGCTGGTTTTTTCTTAAATAATTCGCCAGACTCAATAGATTTAGAGAGCCAGTTGCGCTCTTCGAAGTCATGTACATGATCAAACTCAAATGAAATGGTACGCTTATACGTATTTCTCAAATGGTTAATGGCTTCTATGCCGTTTGAAATGTGTTTAGGTGCATCTGGACTAATAATTGATATTGGAATATTCTTAACGTCTTCTTCAGTTAAACCGTATTCCTTTAATGGAAACAGCTCTTGTAATTCCTTTTCTTTGCGAAGAGGATTGACGGAAGCATTTAAATGGCCATACGTTCTGATGTCTTCTGCCAGTTTAACGACTGATGCTATCTTTTGGATTTGTTCAGAAGTAACTACGCTATTTTCTTTTTTCCCAATTTCCTCCTTCATTTCACTCGGTGGTGCACCAAGTTCATCAAATATGCCTCTTATGTCTTCATCAACACTAGTAGGATCCTGGACATATTGATCGTAGAGCTCGAGCACGTAGCCGAGGTTCGGACCATGAAATTCTTCCCAACTCAACGGTTGTTTCACATCATTTTGAAACATTTTGAACACTACCCCCAACTTTGATCATCAAGTGATTGAACACTATCTCGATATAACTTCCAGAACACAATGACCAAATTTATGTAATAAAACGCTTCCAATCATATTCTACCACTGTTTCGGATTACTTTCTACATTCTTTGTTCAATTAAAGATAAAAAATTCAAAGAAAAACAAAAAATTTAAATCATTCCGAAAAATATTTTAAAGAAAGGGGCAAAACCTTATGCCCCAATGCTTTTATGCAGCAATTTCTTGAGTAATGGATAGAGCACATCTGGCAATGTATCGACATCCGGTACAAAAATGCTGAACTTGCCATACATATCTTGGATCGTTTTCATCTGCGCCTCTTCAATCGGAGAATTGGATAAAAACACATTGATTACTTCAATTCCCTTTTTTCTCGCTTCGAGAACCGCTTCATGTGTATCCACGATCCCATTTTGTTCGTAGCTGAATGCAGCCGGCTCTCCGTCTGAGAAAACAATGAGGAATTTTTGCTCTTCTCTTCGTTTTAAAATCATTTTTGTCATTTGGCGAATCGCATACCCATCCCGGTTATCCTCTTCTGGCTCAAGTGACATAATGGATGGTCCTGCGTCAAATAAGGAATCTTTGAACGATACGACGGTGTTAAAGTAGTTCGGTTGACTTGTTTCAGTTGCGTCATTTGTATCTTCCCAGAACCCTACAATTTGATGAGGTACCTGAACTGATTTTAATGCTTCATGAAACAGAACAATCCCTTTTTTTGTCTCATCCATCTTGTCAAACATACTCGCAGAGCAGTCAACTAATAAAGTGAACACAGCATCAATTTGAGAAGATGGCGCTTGTTTTTTATAAAATAGTCGAGGATTGGACTCTGTAAAATAACGAATAAGCTTTTTGCTGAGACGTCCTGCATGAAGATCTGTTTTTGGCCATGATTTTTTATGCTCAAGTGTTTTTTGAATCATTTGTTTTAAGCGTTTCTGATAAGGCTCGATTGCCTTTGCGTGCTGCTTGTACACATCTATTTGCTCTGGTGCAGGAGGTTCTGGTGAAATCATGACTGGAAATGCATATTTGTTTTCTTTTCCATTCTCATGCGCATCTGCCCCGCTTTCTTCTCCTTCTGCCTCTTCTAGTGCTTCAAGCTTTGAATAGTCTTTTCGATGGGTTTGTTTGGCTGAACCTTGAACCGTTCCAAGCGCCTGATCTCCATCGTCACCTTCTCTTGCCGCATCTTTGCCGAGATCGCTTTTACCACCGTGTTCTAAATCAAATTGAAGGAAACTTTTAGATGGTGCTTCTGTTTCTCTATGCCATACTTCCATATATTCATTATGGATGTCTTCATCCCCCTCTTTTTCCCGATCGACTTTTATATCCTCACTTAATTTAGGCTTTCTTTTGAGGTCATGGAAAAGCGGTTCTTTTGCCGCTTTTTCATAGTCCAATTCTGGGAAGAAAAAGTATGTGTTCAGCATATCCTTTTCAAGGAGCTCATCGAAGCCTTCTGTCAATTCCTTCACAATGATGGCGATATCAGATGTCGAGCGTGCGTCATATACACGTTCAAGACTTGACTCAATAAACGGAATCATTGGATCTATCCGCTCATGAAGGGGTGGAATTTCTTCAAGCGGAGATTCGGCTGTCAGCTTCACGTATATCGCACAAAAGAGTGCATCTGTTAAAATACTGCGCTCTTGGTTAATCGTTAATTGTGTTTTAAAGTGACGTCTGTAAAGCTCTCTTCTCCGTTTAAATACCTTTTTTGTTCCTGGGCGGTCACGTTTAATCCGCTCTTCAATCCGGATATCTTCAAACAGCATAAACAATTGTTTGCACACATCAGGAATGGATAATGTGTGGGCATAGCGAATGATGTCTTCAAATACTGTAAGATCGCTATACACTGTCCCTACTGCTCGCAGAAACACATCACTTTTTAGGCCTGCCATCATATCCTCTTGATGACGATCATCCCAAAAATGGCTGATGAAAATTTTCTTTTCAAACGGTTCATAGTACGATTGAACACCGTATTCAAGCTCCACATCATCACTTTTGGCAAGTGTTTTGGCTAAATCCGTTAATTCCATAAATAGAAATGAATCGATTCTGCTGTCATTAAATTTGATGAATTTCAAAAGTCAGAACCTCACTCGAATAATGTTTGAGCGATATTTCTTACCGCTGCTTTTTCCCGGTCATCTTCTAGCTTCTCTACAATTCCTCGTTCAATTGCACGAAGCGGCGGGATATATTGCGCAAGATCACATGTATCTAACAGTGCGCGAATGGATGCTGCTTCTTCACTGACCTGTCCATTGTGTGCTTGGACGATGAGATCTGATGAGAGCTGTACGAATTGATCGATTAAACGCTCATCCTTTAATACGGATTGAGTGTGCAGTACTTCTTTTAAAATGCCACCGCCAATGTAAGGAACTTCAATGACGACAAAACGATTTTTCAGCGCTTCATTGAGCGGCACTGTCCCCACATATCCCTCATTGATTGCTGCAATCACGCCAAAACCTTCTTCTGCTCTAACGACTTCACCTGTAAATGGGTTTGTCATCATTTTTCTGTAATCAAGCACACCGTTTAAAATAGGCAGTGTTTCTGGTTTAGCCATGTTGATTTCATCAATATATAAAAGGTGTCCTTTTTTCATTGCTTTTGTAACGGGTCCTTCAATGAATTCTATAGAAGCAACTTGCCCATCATTATGGATGGTTTTATAGCCAATAAGACTTTCTGCATCAAGGTCAACTGAGCAGTTTATACTGTGCATCGGCTGTTGAAAGAATGCGGATAAAGTTTCTGCTAGTTTTGTTTTACCTGAGCCCGTCGGTCCTTTTAACAGAACATTTTTTCCTAGGGCAAGTGCAATCATGGCATCTTGAATAATAGACGTATCTTGTGATTCATAGCCGCCTGTTCCGATAAGCGGACGAAATTCTTCTTCGAGAACTTTTCCTTTTGCTTCGATCATTGCTTGAATTTCTTCTGGGAGTGATGGTTGGTTAAACATATATGATTAATTCCTCTCTTCGATCATTTTCCTCACCAAGTATACTAAAAAAACCTTTATGCACTCAATACATAAAGGTTCGTCTTCTGTTATTTTACCATTTCTTTTGTGATGGCTCCGCAAGCAATGCGTTTCCCTGAGTTGCCAGAAGGGTTGCTTAAGTAATCATCTGCTTCTGCATGGATGATAAAACTTCGCCCGTTTTGATTAACTAATTGATTCTGGCCTCCCTTTAACGTCACATCTGGTACATTCACGACAACATCAATTTGTCCATCTGCCCCTACCTCTAAATTAGGCATATCTCCAGCATGGTGCCCCTTTGGGTTGTCGAAGCCATGCTCTCTATGGGTCGGATTAAAGTGAGCCCCCGCCGTTTCAAAATCTGGCGTTTCACATATTCCTGTTTCATGAATATGAAAGCCGTGAGGACCTGGCGGCAGTCCTTTCGCTTTCACATGCAGATCCAGCCCATTTTCTGAGGACTCTCTTATTTCAATGCTCCCTATTTTTTGACCGCTTTCGTTTATGAGTGACGTTGTGACTGGTGCTTGTTTAGGTGCGGCAACTTCTCTTGTTTCTTCTGTCGTTTCTTTTTTCGGCGGTGCATGACATGCTGATGCGGTAAAGATCAAACATATCATGATCATCCACACTGACTTTTTCATTTATGACTGCCCCCTTTTGCTATCAGTATGGACAAACTGATGAGAAGGCAAACAAAAAAAGCCGAAAATCGGCTTTTTTAGAAGAAACGTTTCGCACCTAGGTACGCTTTTTTCCAATAAGGATTGCTTAAGTTTGAAATTCCTACTCCGCTGTCACTTGCATGAAGGAAATCTCCTCCACCTAGGTATAGTCCCATATGAGAAGGACCTGCTTTGTACGTTGTGAAATAAACAAAATCTCCAACTTGTGGTGTGCTGACAGGCGTCATCATATTCCAGTATCCTGCTGTACTCAATCTAGATACTGATGAAACCTTATTAATGAGATAGTAAACAAAGCCGCTGCAATCAAATCCAGCTGGTGTATTGCCGCCCCATCTGTAAGGAATGCCTGTGAGTTTTTTACCTTCTTGAATCATTGTCGTGATTTTTGCATTCATTGGAACGTCATTTTTATTATTGTTGACCGGTGTTGTTGAACCGTTTGACGTAGAACCATTAGATCCAGTTGAACCGGAAGCTGTTCCGTTGATTTTTAATACTTGTCCAATTCTAAGCACATCACTTTTCAAGCTGTTTGCTGCGCGGATTGATTGAACCTGCACCTTAAACTGATTCGCAATTTTCCATAATGAATCACCTGATTTAACCGTATAAGATGTTGTTTTACTACTTGAAGACTGATTGCTGTTTGAAGGCGTGCTAGGTTGAGCAGGTGCTTTCGGCTGACTTGGTTTTGACGTCACCGTTCCTTTTACCTTCAATACTTGATTTGGATAAATCATATCAGATTTTAGCGAGTTCAATGTTTTAATTTCACCAATCGACATGTTTAACGAATTGGCAATTTTCCAAAGTGAATCGCCTAATTTTACTTTATATGTACTAGATGCTGATGACGAACTATTAGAATTTGTTGATTTGTTACTTGAGCTGGAATTAGATGTTGAGTTTGAATTTGAGGACTGGCTGCCGCTCGTTTTCGTCGTTCCAGACACTTTCAGCTTTTGTCCAGGACGAATGAGGTCACTGTTTAAGCTGTTCAAACTTTTCAAACTTGCAACTGACATTTTGTGATTCTTCGCAATCAGCCATAATGAATCCCCAAGCTTGACTGTATAGCTAGATGTTGTTGAAGCACTTGATTTCGTTGCTTTTGAACCTGTTGATGAGCTGGATTTTGAACTTTTTGCACCAGGAATCTTTAAGCTTTGTCCTGCAAAAATCATCGTCGTTTTTAATTGATTAAGAGATTGAAGTTCCGAAATACTTGTGTTGTACTGTTCGGCAATCTTCCAAAGTGAGTCACCGCTTTTCACCTTGATCGTCTGTGCTTCTGCCGGTGCAGCAATAACAGCTGAGCCTGCGATCGCTGAAACTGTGAGGCCGGTTACTACTTTTTTCTTCATAGATGAATCTCCGCCTTTCATGATTTCGTTCCATAAGACTTATGTACTAGTTTTGAGTTTAGCATTTAATGGCCCTGCTTCTCTTGCACTATTTTATCTTTATTTCTATTATATTACTCGACATGAAGACGTTGGGCAATACTAAATAGGTTGGAGCAGCAAACTCAAAATGCTAAAACAAAGCCATATCGTTTCTATCGGCTGTTTGCTGTATTTATCAACATTTTTTAAGGAATTTTTAAGTTGACGTTTAGAAATTTGTCAAAACAAGCACGTTGCTAGTTTCATAGTTCTATTCTACATGACAAATTTTTCTGTATCAAATGACTTTTTACTTAATTGCCTGTTTTTTCTCCTCAATAAAAAAAGCACCCTTCGCAATGAAGAATGCCGTGTGCATGTTTACTTTCTGATTTCTTGGTCTTTTACAGTTAACGGATAGAGGACTCCTTCTTTCGCAAACGACATTTTCCCTGTTTCTTCTGATACAACAAGAACAAGGGCATCGGTCATGCCAGAAAGTCCAATGGCTGCCCGGTGTCTTGTGCCAAGAGAAGGGCTGACTTTTTTTGAGGTGAGCGGTAGAACGTTTGCAGCGGAAACAAGCGTATTTTCTTTTACTAAAAGAGCGCCATCATGAAGTGGGTTTCCAGGATAGAAAATGCTTTCTATTAATGATGCGCTAATTTTTGCATGGAGGTTTGTCCCTTTTTGTATATAATCCTCAACCTCATCTCTCCTTTGAATCACAATCAGTGCGCCATGCTTTTGTTTTGATAAGTTCTCAATGGCTAAAGAAAATTGAGCAAAACCTGGTGTGAATTCTTCCATATACGCTTGTAAATAAAACGAGGAAGCCTCTGCATGCATTTCATTAAACTGATCATGCAATGATTCGAGTTCACAAAGAAGGCATTGTTCGGTCTGGTCAAGCGAATCGACGATTTTCCTTGCATCCATCATAATTTGCGTCAAATGAGATTTCATTTCTAACTTAAACATCGCTTCTTCATTTGTGCGATTGATCATCTCACCATGTCCCTCCTTCTTTCGCTTGTGTCATAAAATAACAAATTGTGCACATTCTATTTGTATGGAGGTGAATTCAATATGACCATTCAAAAAGTGATTCAATATGCTTGCAGCATTTTAGGTGTTGTCAGTCTTTCTTTTATTTATGCCCAAATGTTCAAAAAAACGAAGCCCTCAAAGAAAAATAATCCGACGGAGAATTGATTTTTTTACATAGCATGATATAATTCCTCTCGTTATTTCTGTTCAGAGAGGAACTTATGATGAGAGAAACGAATAGTATTCGAGCAAAATTGGCACAATTTTTAACCATATTGATTCCGATTTTAATTACACAGGCAGGTCTTTCGCTTATCACATTTTTAGACACGGTGATGTCTGGAAAAGTGAG
This sequence comes from Bacillus sp. FSL M7-0307, assembly GCF_038627835.1. Taxonomy (NCBI): domain Bacteria; kingdom Bacillati; phylum Bacillota; class Bacilli; order Caryophanales; family Bacillaceae; genus Bacillus; species Bacillus sp. FSL M7-0307. The sequence goes on from NZ_CP152023.1 coordinate 1,942,452, forward strand.
TGCAGAAGACCTGGCAGGTGTAGCGATCGGTTCGAGCATTTGGACACCTGTTTATACTGGTCTTGCTGGTATTTTAATGGCTGTTACCCCTATAGTGGCTCAGCTGATGGGCGGCGGCCGCAGAGAAGACGTTCCTCGGGCAGTCTTCCAGGCCATTTATTTATCTTTTCTTTTAAGTATCGTGGTGATTGTCATCGGATCGTTGTGTGTTCCTTTTATTTTAGGCAGACTTGGGCTTGAACCATCCGTAGAAACCATTGCCCGTCATTTTCTCAGCTTCCTTGCTATTGGAATCATCCCACTTTTTGGTTATTCAGTCATGAGATCTTTCATTGATGCATTAGGAAAAACACGTGTGACGATGTTCATTACGTTAACCGCACTTCCTATTAATTTTGTTTTAAATTATCTCTTTATTTTTGGAAACTTTGGGTTTCCAAAGCTTGGCGGTGCAGGGGCAGGTCTTGCATCTGCGATGACGTATTGGGCGATTTTCATCATGAGTATTTGTATTGTCATCAAAGCCGAACCGTTTGCATCCTTTCGGTTGTTTCAGACATTACCTCGCTTCAACGTCGCAAGAATGGGTCAAATATTGAAAATCGGTATCCCTATTGGGTTTGCGATCTTTTTTGAAACAAGTATTTTCGCAGCTGTCACGCTCTTAATGGGTCACTTTGATACCGTGACAATCGCCAGTCACCAAGCAGCGATGAACTTTGCTTCTATTTTATATATCCTGCCGCTTAGTATCTCAATGGCTTTAACGATTGTTGTAGGTTTTGAAGCCGGTGCCATGCGGTATAAAGACGCAAAAAGCTACAGCTATATTGGCATTGCAACAGCTGTTTTGTTCTCATTATGTACCGCAGGACTCATCTTGTTATTTAGACCTGAGATCGCTGGTTTATATACAACTGAATCAGCTGTTTTACAAATGACACAGCACTTTTTGATGTATGCGATCTTTTTCCAGCTGTCTGATGCGATCGCTGCACCCATTCAAGGGGCTCTGCGCGGCTATAAAGATGTGAATTATACACTGATTGCTGCGTTTGTCTCTTACTGGGTCATCGGCCTTCCAGCTGGCTACCTGATTGGCACGTATACCTCATTTGGAGCGTTCGGTTATTGGATCGGACTGATTACTGGGCTTGCCGCAGGTGCAATCGTCCTATTTGTTCGTCTCAGGTTGATTGAAAGACGTATGCATTCTGATACAACAGGAAAAGGCAGCTGACTGAAGTCAGCTGCCTTTCATTTAGTCATTCCATTGATACGTCCAGAAAATTTCTTCATCAAACCATTTTTGAACGACTGGTTCTTTGTTTTTCAGCTTTTGTTCAAGCTCTCTTAGCATGCCTTCTGTTTGTGTTCTATGCGCTCTTAGTGCATTTAATTTGATATCTGCTACATCCGTAATATCAATCACAATATCGGCATTTCCTAGCACTTCTTCTCGATTTTTTGTAATGGCCATGCAGTATGTGACGGGACGGTCTTCTTTTTTCTTGCGATATAGAGCACGAATGACCGCTTCACCTGTCGCGTCATGATCAGGGTGTACGCCATGACCTGGATAAAACGTGACAATAAGAGTTGGTTTCACTTCATCAATTATGCGTTCCATCACATCCGCTAAATACTCATCATCTTCAAATTCCAACGTTTTATCCCGAAGACCAAGCATACGCAAGTCTGTGACATCCATTTCTTTACATGCATTGATTAATTCCTGTTTTCTTAATTCAGGAAGTGTCTCACGGTTAGCATATGTTGGACTTCCCATATTTCTTCCCATTTCTCCAAGTGTCCCGCATGCATAAGTCACTGGAATTCCACGTTTTCTGCTTTGCGCGATGAGCCCTGCGACCCCGAAGGATTCATCGTCGGGGTGAGGCAGCATCACAAGTACATGTTCGTTCATCACTGTTCCCCTCTCTCCTACACCTGAAATGGTGTTTCACTAATTTGTAATGAGATCGCTAGTTTTCCGTCTGGCAGGTGTCCTGCTAACAGCAGGCGACCTTGTTCATCAAACACGTAATCGGTTAAACCTTCTGCGTAAATCCAGCCATCTTCTGTTTTCATCCCGACACGGTATGGACCTTGTCCTTTTATTTTTGCCTGTGAATAGACGACTTTTGCGTTGCGGATATACGCCACGACCGTCATATTTTGCTCATTCACATGCGCTGAATAAGAACCAGTTGTCGTTTCAAGATGAACGAAGACTGGCCGATTTAAAAACGATTCAAGATGTGCTGTGACATCTTCCGTTTGAATTGGTTTCATGAGTGGTTCCTTCCTTCATTTTGAATTAGTTCTCGCAGCTTTTTCGTATGTAAGCTGATCAGCTGTAGTTGATGACCCTGTTCAATCGTGCTTTCTAAAATTCTTTCCACAGCGAGTACATACTTTTGATGTAATGACTTTCTTGCGCGAGGATGGGTGCGTGCATCAAGCAAATCATCTCGTATCGCCTCGTGTAATGAAGTCATATCCACTACATCAAGCTGCCGATTTTTCCATAAAGATTGATAAGCGTGTGCAAGCTCATCGACTGATGACATGTGATCACCTCTACAGTTTTGGTAACAACTTATTATGACATGATCCGCCTGCAAAAAAAAGCAAACTGCTTCGTCTCTTTAATGAGAATTCGCTGTTTTTTTCATTCGCAGTTGAGAGGTTGTAAATAGTAAAATCGCCACCCAAATACAGAGGAATGTCACGATTTTTGCTGCAGATAAGTGTTCGTGATACACAAACAGCCCCAAAAAGAGTGTAATGGTCGGTGCAATATACTGCAAAATACCAACTTGGTATAAAGGAATTCTTTTGGCCCCTTCAGCAAATAAAAGAAGCGGTACAGCTGTAAAGACACCTGCAAAAAATAATAGCCCAAGAGAGCCGAAGCTGCTCGGATTCATCGTGACAACAGGTTCTTTTAAGAAGAAGAATAAGTAAACAAGCGCAGCTGGTGCAAGAAGCAGTGTTTCAATGGTTAATCCAATGGCACTCGTAAAACTCATCCTTTTTTTAATCAGTCCATAGAACCCAAAACTAAAAGCCAATACGAAAGCCACGACAGGAAATGAGCCGTACTGAACAGTTGAGATGATGACCCCAGCTGCGGCAATGAGAATGGCGGTGGTTTGCATTTTATTCAGTCGTTCTTTTAAGAAAATGATGCCTAGTAAAACTGATACAAGCGGATTAATATAATACCCTAAACTCGCTTCCAGCATAAGATCGTGATTTACCGCCCAAATATACACATACCAGTTGACCGAAATTAAAATAGCCGATAAAAGTAATGAAAAAAGTGCTTTTCCATCTATCATCAGACCTTTCACAGTCTGCATCGCTGGACGGACTTGCTTTAAATATAAAAGAATACCGCACATAAAAATAAAGGACCATACGATTCTGTGCGCTAAAATTTCGCCTGACGAAATATGCTCCATCAGTTTCCAATATAATGGGAACAACCCCCATAATGTAAAAGATGCAGCCGTATATAAGACACCTTTTGATTGTTGTTCGTTCAATCTAACCATTCCTTTCTAAACCTATCGTATATTATAGCACGCACATCACATTATGGGCATATACTAATTCAGGGCATTTAGAAAGGATGATTTGCATGTTTGACTGGAACCGATTATTCCCTTTTCAAAAGCAATTTTCAAAAGAAGCGTTAAAAAATTCAGACCCTAAAGACGTTGAGCAATATGTCAATCAAGTCATGGAAAGTGTTTTCGGCTCCAATTATTCTGCTCAATTCCCCTTTCAGGATCCGCTGTCTCAGAAGCAGAAAGCAAGAGAGACAGACGATAAAAAAAAGAAAGAGCCGAATGTTGAAGTATTTGAGACGACAGATCACGTGTTTGTCAAAATAGAGCTCGATCGTCCGAACACTGAAAAAGTAAAAATCAAACATACAGCCAATCTGCTGTTTATTGATCATTTTCCTGAAGAGAATAAACAAAAGAAGGTTGTCCTGCCTGCTGCTGTGAAAAGAAAAGGAACGAAGGCTTCGTATCAAGATGGTATTTTAGAAATTATGTTTTTAAAGCATGATGATCCAGGCATCTCTGAAATTGATATTCCATTATAAAAAGCCTGCTTTGAAATGGAAGCAGGCTTACTCTTTTTTCTTAATAATATGGTGGATATCCGCCGCCATAAGGTGGTGGAACAGGCGGTGGTGGTGGCGGGTAATATGGACGAGGATAATTAAAAATCGCACTTCCTAGAAATCCGCCAAGCAGTCCGCCGACTAAAGGAGCGCCAAAACCAAAAAACAAAGGGACTCTAGATTCATATGGCGGAATGCCAGGGGCACCGCCTCGAAAATACGGAGTATGAGGGTACATGCTTTTCTCCTCCTTTGTCATGTGCCTAACATCAGCATATTCATTAGGAGACAAAACGTTTGGGCAAACCTAAAACTAAGCTTGCTCCTTTTTTACATGAGATCCAGCATACTCCCCTGCCCAGCGCGATACTTCTCCGAACACACCATGTAATGCACTTCCTTTTTCGGTTAGACAATAGATGACTTTGACTGGCGTTTCAGGAAGTACAGTGCGCTTTATGATTCCTTCTTGCTCAAGTTCTTTTAAGCGTTCTGCGAGCATTTTTTGACTGATGGATGGAATAATGTCCGTCAGGTCTTTAAACCGCTTCGGACCATCAAGCAATACATGAATGATGAGACCATTCCACCTTTTGCCAAGAAGTAAAAAAGCTTGCTGAATGTTTGGACATAATTGAAATTCCATATTTTTCAGCCTTTCTTTTCATGATCGTTTGACAAACTAACGGTATACAATTTAAAATATATCTCTAGTTACAATAAGTAAGTTTCTCACTTTTTTATTTATTGTACCATACTATTTGCAAAAACGGGAGGAAATATCCATATGGCGAGCGATCAAAAAACGATTGACATTTTAAAAGAAAGAGCTTCAGTAAAAGAGTATGATACAACTCATGAAATGACAAAAGAAGAGTTAAAAGAGCTTCTTGATATCACAACAAAAGCACCATCTGCTTGGAACCTTCAGCATTGGCATTTCACTGTTTTCCATAGTGCTGAATCAAAAGCAAAACTTCTTCCAATTGCTTATAACCAAAAACAAGTCTCACAAGCATCAGCTGTGATTGCAGTGCTTGGTGACCTTGAAGCCAATCTAAATGGTGAAAAAATCTACAGTGAGCTAGCAGAACAAGGTTTCATCACAGAAGATATTAAAGAAACACTGATGACACAAATCAATGGTGCTTACCAAAGCGAGCAATATGCACGTGAAGCTGCTTATTCAAACGCTTCGTTAGCTGCTATGCAATTAATGATTGCGGCGAAAGCAATGGGATATGATACATGCGCAATGGGCGGTTTCAGCAAAGAAGCGTACGTGAAAGAATTCAATGTGAGCGGTCGATACGAACCAGTGATGTTGATTTCTGTCGGCAAAGCAGCAAAAGAAGCTCATAAAAGCAATCGTTTTGACATCGAAGAAGTATCTGATTTCCTATAAAAAACGGCACAGTCTCAGCTTCATGCTGGGGCTTTTTTATTTGCTCTAAATATTATTTTTCCATACTTATTTTCAAGTCTTCCTTTCTCACTCTTCACTATTTACCTCTTTTTAAAAATGAAAGCGTTATATTAGTATGATATTCATAAAAATGATTGTTTTTTCTGAAAATGGTCTTGTGATCTAATCTGACAACTGCTATTATTATGAAATTACAAAATATTAGAGGAGGAAAACATGAACAAAAAACTGATACTGACACTACTCATCGCGATTCCATTCATTGGGCAGCTTGCACTGCTCCCCTTTGTGAATCGTATTCATCCATTTGTCATCGGGCTGCCCTTTTTCCACTTCTGGCTCTTACTATGGATTGTACTCACACCCGTTTGCACATTTATCATTTACAGGATGCAACATTCAAATGGAGGAACTGACGAATGCAAGGAAACTTAACAGCTTTATTGATTACTGCAAGTATTATTTTCATCGTCGTGGTCATCGGTTTTGCCGCTGGTCGTGATAAATCATCAAGACAATCAGTAGAAGAATGGTCTGTTGGCGGGAGAAAATTTGGCGGGCTTCTCGTCTGGTTCCTTGTTGGCGCAGACTTATATACTGCTTATACCTTTTTAGGGCTCACAAGTACAGCTTATACAGCGGGAAGTGTTGCTTTTTTCGCTATCCCCTATTCAGTTCTTGCTTATTTTATTGCGTATTTCTTCTTACCAAAACTTTGGACGGTTGCAAAAAATCACAAGCTGACAACACTTGCTGATTATGCACGTGAGCGATTTGACAGTAAACTGTTATCCAGTTTGATTGCCATTGTCGGTGTACTCATGCTCATTCCATACATTTGTCTTCAGCTCAGCGGGATTCAAGATACGTTAACTGTCGCTGGAACGGGTTATATTAATGTGAATGCAGTTGTTATGATTTCATTTATTTTAGTTGCACTTTATACATTTTTCAGTGGTATTAAAGGTCCTACATATACAGCTATTATTAAAGATATTCTTGTTTGGGTAATCATGCTCTTTATGGTGGTTTCCCTCCCGATTATTCATTTTAACGGCTGGACGCCGATGATGAATACGTTAGCTAAGGAGGCCCCACAGCTTCTGACGATACCTGAAGGAGGCCCTAAAGGCATTTTGTGGTTTATTACCGCATCAGGTGTTTCTGCACTCGCATTATTTATGTGGGCTCATGCAGCAACTGGCGTTTTCACAGCCAAAAGCGCAGATGCCATCCGTAAAAACAGTATGTTTTTACCTCTTTACAACATTGTATTGATTTTGGTCATCTTCCTTGGCTTCATTGCCTTTTTAGTCTTACCGGAAGATACAAATCCAAGATTTGCTCTTCTTCATTTAATTCAGACGTCATATGGCGGCGTGATGCAGGGGCTTGCGTATTCAACGATTGCACTTGCTTCTCTCATTCCATGTTCGATCATGGCCATTGGGGCGTCGAATTTATTTGCCAATAATTTGTACCGTGATTTAATCCATCCAAATGTGTCACCTAAACGGTTAACGATCATTACACGTTCGATGGTATTTATCGTGATCGGGCTTGCTCTTTTATTCGGTATGCTGTTCCCGACTGCGCTTGTCACGCTTCAGCTGATCGGTGTTTCTGGAATGGTTCAAATTTTCCCAGCCATTGCCATCAGCTTATTCTGGAAAAAACAATCTAGAGAAGCAACGATCGCAGGGCTCATCGTAGGAATTATCGTTACCTTTACAGCGAATATGACACAAATGACATTCGGCCTTTATGAAGGCTTTCTCGGCTTACTAGCAAACGTTGTGGTCATCTTGATATTGAATCCATTCTTCCAGAAGAATGTCGCATCTAATTCTGTGACAAGTGATTTGTTTGAAAAGAATGGGAAAACAACGGAACCTGTGGCTAAAAAAGCGTAACACAAGAAAAAAGCAGTCCCCTGATGAGGACTGCTTTTTCTATTTCATTTCTTTTTTCAACACTTCAATGGCTTTTTTCATTTGCGTGTCATTTTTCTTGAGCTTATCTTGGATGTTTGTCATCAGTACCGTCGTTGTGTCCCCTGTCAGAATACCATCAGCCTTTAGATTGTGATCTGATTGGAAACTTTTCACGATCGACTGGAATGCTTGATCATATTCTCCATTGGCTTTTGCTTTGTAGCCAAGCGCTTGGAACATTTTTTGAGCTGCTTTGACTTCATCTCCATGATCATTCAGTTGATATGTCTTTTTCGGACTTAAGTATGGCAGCTTCGCATAACTCGGCAGAGATGCTTTCACCTGTGGCTCAATTCCTTTTTTGTGAATCCAAGACCCGTCTGGTGTCAGCCACTTGGCAATGGTTAATTTCACACTAGAGCCATCATTGTAGCTTTGCGCATTCTGAACAGTTCCTTTACCAAATGTCTTTTCTCCAACAAGTTGAATGCTAGAGGATTGGTGTAGAGCCGCCGCCATAATTTCAGCAGCACTCGCTGAACCACCGTTTACAAGGACAACTGCCGGCTGATGAACTTTACGTTCTTTTTCCGCTTTGTACACTTGTTTCTTCCCTTTTTCCTCAACTTGCATAATGACTTTTCCTTTATCGATAAAGTCATTGCTCATTTCAATCGCTTCTGTCATAATGCCGCCTGGATTATCTCTCAGATCAATGACAAAACCTTTTGCCCCTTTTTTCTCGAGGTCATCAATCGCTTTATCCAATTCTTTAGACGTGGTTTCAGCAAAAGAAGTGATTTGGATTTCGCCTATTTTATCTTTTGTTAGTTTTGCATACACCGTTTCAAGCGGAATGGTATCTCTTGTGATCGTGACATCCACATTTCCAACACCTTGTCTGTTCAAATGCAGTTTGACATCCGTTCCTTTTTTCCCTCTGATAAGAGAAACGGCTTTATTCACTGACATGCCTTTTGTACTTTTACCATCCACTTTTAAAATACGATCATGAGGTTTCAAACCAGCTTTTTCAGCAGGAGAGCCTTTAATCGGTGCGACAATTAAAATTTGTCCATCCTTCTCTTCTACTTGTGCACCAATTCCTTCAAATGAAGATGAAATCGTGTTGTTAAATCCTTCGGCTTCCTCCTGATCCATATATGTAGAGTATGGATCATCAAGTGATGCAATCATTCCTTGAATCGCACCGTCTACTAGTTTTTGATCATCCGTTTTTTCGTAATACTCGTTTTTTACCTTCGTATATGCAGCCATGAGTTTACTAAACTTCTCATCTCCTGAAACGCTGACAGCACCTTGTTTTGTCATAACAAATGTAATCGCTGAGGAAAGCGCTGCTGTCACCAGAATGGCTATCACGAACTTGAATTGTTTTTTCAAAAAAACACCACCTTTATCTCCTTTCATTATTATCAAGGACGATTCTTCATCCGTCAACCAAAGGATCAAACTTCTATTTGAAAAGATAAGCCATTTAGCCCTGCAATGCATAATCTTTAGAGAGAAACATGATAAGGAAAGAAGGGATTCCATGAGTGACTATGTAGAAATGCTTGCCTATTTTGGTGTATCAGGTGCCCATCCTGGTGGAATTGAGCTAACAAAAACGATGATTGAGCAACTAAACTTGACGTCTGAAGATCGTATACTGGATGTTGGATGCGGCACAGGACAAACAGCCGCATATTTAGGACATTTAGGTTATGAAGTAGAGGCGATTGATACACACCCTTTGATGATTGAAAAAGCCAATCTGCGATTCGAGCGGGAACAACTACCTTTCCGTGCACAGCAAGCATCGATCGAACACCTGCCATTTGCGGATGACTCGTTCTCTCTACTGATCAGTGAATCTGTTTTAAGCTTCACCCATTTACCTGCTGCGCTTGCTGAGATGAAACGGGTACTTGCTCCTGGAAAACAATTGATCGCTAATGAGGCTGTGTTAAAAGTGCCGCTTCCCTCAAAAGACCAGGCAGCCATTCGGGAGTTTTATGGGTTTCACTCCCTCTTTTCATTTTCTGAATGGCAAAAGCAGTTAGCGTCCGCAGGATTCCGTGAGATTCGGATTCTCTCATTCGATGAGCACATGGTGCAAGAGGAGCCGACCGAAATGGAATTATCAGATCAAATACCACCTTCTCTTTATGATACATTGCAGACACACTATGACCTGATTCAAACACACCGAGAACATCTGAGTCACCTTGTATTTGAATGTACAGTATAAAATGAGCGAATCTCCTATATGTTTTGTCCAAACTCTATGAAGTCTTTCGCATAGGATAAGAGTGAAAAGAGTTTGTCATAAGGAGGAAAAACATGGAGCGCTACTATAAACTTTGTCAGCAGCATATGGGGAAAGTAGCTAGAATTACTGATCGAAATGGCAGAGTACATGTTGGACGTATTGAGCGGGTGTCAAACCGCAAAGTTTATATCCGGCCAGTCGGCGGGTCCCGCGGGGGCTTTGGTTATGGATATTACGGAGGTTATTATGGCTGGGGTGCAGCTTATGGCATCGGTCTCGGTTTTATTACCGGCTTCGCTTTAGCAGGTTTGTTCTTTTTTTAAACGGCGTATAAAAGAAGGCCTCCCAGCTTCGGGAGGCCTTTTATTTGTTTATATTTTCTTCACTTTGTTCATATACTCTTCGAATGTTAAATCATGATCATGCATCGCTTTTGCAGCTTCTTTCCCTACATAGCGCAAGTGCCACGGCTCATATTCATATTTCGTGATGTCTTCTTTCCCTTTTGGATAACGGATGATAAAGCCATATTTATAAGCGTTTTTGGCTACCCATTTACCATCAGGTGTTTCACCAAATTTTTCAGAGATTTCAAAGCCGGCACTTTTTGAGGAAATATCCATGGCAAGACCTGTTTGATGTTCACTTTCGCCTGGTAAGGCTACGGCTTCTTGGGCTTTTTCTTTCCCTTTTAGTTTCACTTCACTATCAAAAATGACTTTTTGACGATCATAGGAACGATAGCCAGATACTGCAGCAAGCTCAAAGTTTTCCTTTTTAGCACCTTTGAATAACTTTGCAAGTGCCTCCGCTGCTTCTTTTCGAATATATCGTTTTTCAATATCCTCTGAAAAAGAGAATTCCACTTTTGGTACAACGAGATCAGAAGGTTTATAGGTTCCTGGCAGTGCATATTCTTTGTTCACTAAAGCAAGCACATTTTCAGGGTTTTGAATGGTCTTCAGTCCGCTCACTACCTTGATGTCATTGAAATATTCACTCTTTAACGTCAGCTCTTGATTAGATGAATCTGCCGTATCGTTTGAGTTTTGCTGGGATGATGAACTTGCTGCGTTCTTTTGTTCGTTTGTTTTGTTAGATTCAGTGGTACCGCTTTTCTGATCCAGCAACTGGCAGCCTGATAATGCGGCCGTCAAACCAAGAATCGATGCGATTGAGAGTATTTTATAGCTTTTCTTCATGACATACCTTCCTTTTGCTCTACTAAAAAAATAAAGATGCGCTACATCGTAGCACACCCTTTATACTATTATAAAACAGAATCTAGTGCAATTAAGATCATTTCGTCAAATGTCGTTTGACGCTCTTCAGCAGTTGTTTCTTCTCCTGTTAGCACATGATCACTCACTGTCAGAATCGACAACGCTTTTCTGCCAAATTTTGCAGCAAGCGTATAAAGAGCCGTTGTCTCCATTTCAATCGCTAGAATTCCATATTGGTCCATCAGCTCAAGTGGTTTTTCATTATAAAACTGGTCTGCTGTAAATACATTCCCAACACGCACAGCTACATTTTTCGCTTCTGCTGTGTCGTAGGCTTTTTTCAGTAAACCAAAATCAGCACATGGTGCGTAATCAATCGGTCCAAATGCCACACGGTTCATTTGAGAATCTGTTGATGATGTTTGAGCTAAGATGACGTCACGTACATTGACATCCTTTTTGATCGCTCCGCAAGAACCGACACGGATTAAGTTTTGAACATCATAGCTTTGGATCAGCTCATTCACATAGATCGAAATAGACGGTACGCCCATTCCAGTACCTTGTACAGAAATGCGTTTTCCTTTATATGTCCCAGTATAACCATACATGCCGCGCACTTCGTTATAGCACACTACATCTTCTAAATATGTATCTGCAATATATTTCGCACGAAGCGGATCGCCTGGAAGCAATACCGTTTCTGCAATTTGTCCTTTTTCTGCTCCAATATGTACACTCATTTTTTAGCCTCCACTTACGTTTAACATGTGTTTAGTCCCATTTATTATAAACGATTGAGATCAAAAAGGAAAATACCAGCTGAAAGTAAAGCTGGCATCGTCGTTTATATTTAACTCATCGTCATTAGGCGTTCACTGCGTTTCCATCCTGCCGGAAAGAGCTGGTAGTAACACTTCCCTTTTTTCTGATCATCAATCACAACGATATCCCCTGTTGTGATAAACCGTGCATTGTAATCATTAGGGACTGTATCTTGTACATTAAATGTCGAGAATGCTTTTTCCAGTACATCAAGGTGTGTCCTGCCGCCAATCTTTGTCCGGTACACAGGCTGATGTCCGCTTGCAGCACCATATTCAGGTGTTTGGTAGATGGTTAAGTGATAAGCTGAAGGTTTCTTTTGAAAAAATCTCAACGTCAATTGCATTCAAATCCCTCCCCTTTTATATAAAATTGGCTGGGATCTATGAATTTCCTTCTTCTATTTTTGTCGAATGACGGACAATTTTTCGTCAATCTTTTTACATATGAGAAATAAAGCTAGTCCTATCGCAAAGCCTCCTGCTACATCAGTGACATAATGAACACCGATATACATCCTGCTGATGCCGATCATCAGCACACAACATCCTGTCACCATGTAGACTGCTTTTTGTCTCTTTTTCAGCCACGGAACCATTTCAATGAATAGATAGGCGATAAATGGATAGATCGTTGCTGCATTCATAGAATGTCCGCTCGGAAAGCTGTAATAGGTCTCATTCACTAGATGATCAAAGGCCGGACGCTCTCTAGCAAACAGTCCTTTCAGTTCATGATTGACCGTTTTTTCTGCTATATATAGTAGAAAAAGCAGCATAATAGAGTGGTAGCGTTTATACATAAACAGCATCACGCTAAAGATGAGCATGATTGGGACAAGCAGCGCACTGATACCAAAGTCAGTCAAAGTCAGCATGACATCATTTAAAAAAGGAAGTCTAATGTTCTCAAACGATAAGATGATCTGGTTGTCCAATTCCTGAAACTTACCAGATACCATAAGCGCAGCGATGGCGCCAAACAAAAGGAAAAAAATGATCACATACACGCGAAACAATTCCCCCTCCCTTTCTACTCAGAATCTCTTCAAAGTATAGTGCCTACCGTGCCTCTTCTTCAACTATCATTGCTTTCCTCAGCATATATTCAAATGTAATATCGGCAAGCTCAAACGTTTCCAGCTCAGATGGTATGTACCCTCTTTTGACCAGCTCCATGTAGAAGAATTCTGCAATTTCCTCTGTATCAATCACCAAATCTGCTTCTTTCATTGCTTTCCGCCTCCTTTTTTATGATGTATGAACGTCGCCTTATTTTTATTACAATTTGTCATAATGGCTCATTCCATACATATAAATGCAGTAAACGAAAAGAAAAGGGGCATGAGGCAATGAAATGGTTAAGCATATTAGATGGTCATACTTTTGATCAGGTGATGGGCCGTATCTTGAGGGGATGGTTTTATGTGATTGCTTTTTTCTGTGTTCCTTACTTTTTATTCGTGTTAGGACAAGTCTTCTTTTAACCAAAATGCTCGTTTAAACTTTCCAAAATAAAGTCCATCATATCCTTATATTCTGGATCATTGAAAAATTCATAGAGAATTTTATAATCATTGTAAATATCAAGAAGCTCATCCACTATAGATACAGCGAGAAATTCTAGTGATGCTTCGCTTTCTTGTTTCTCTTCTAACTGTAATAGAGCGGTTTGCACCATATCTTCCTCTATTTCTTTTGAGGTTTCTCCAACGTAATGCACAAAAAGAAGCTGATGAACAAACTGATCCATCTCATATTTCCTTAGAACAAGCGTCAAGTCTTCTTCTTCTGTTTCCAGCCATTCTCCGTCTTTTAACCTTGTCAGTTCATAAATGACATCTTCCCAGCCATCTTCAAGGTAACGCCATATTTCAGTCCGATGACCAATGATTTTAAATAGCTCTTTCCCGTAATCCTTTACATATACAACATCGCCAATGAGGAACTCATATTCAATGTCCAGCTTTTCTGTATCTACAATCACCCCGTCGTACTCATCGTAAAGCTGGAGTGATGTTTCAAAATAAAGCACCTCATTATGATTGACCTCATATAGATAATGTTGGTCAATTTGATGGACTTTTGTTATCGTTCCAACTGTGCCGTACATGACAACGACGACAATATCCCCTACTTTATATTTTGGTGCTTTCGCCTTCATTCTGTCTCCCCCTTGCCCGACTTTTGGTCTTAACGTATCGTATGCCGGCGCAAGGAATTCTGCATGGGCAACCACACCATGCAAAACGCCATTTTATTTCTTCATGAAAAAACCGCTTCTTCCATACGGAACAAGCGGTTGTGTGTGTTATTTTTTTTTGACTTCTACTTCGTATTGCTCAAAAGCCTCGTCAAATGTCGTCATGGAGCTTAAATAGTCCCCATTTAACTCTAAATAGGCACATAGCTCATGATAATCAGTGGATGCTTTAGGAAAGCTGTGATCTTCATAAGCAGCATTTGCAAAATGACTGATTTCATCCTTCGGTTTTGGATGTCTGTACTTCATTAAATAATGGTAAAACGACTTCACCTGTTTTTCCCTCCGCGACACTCTATTTTGTTGTTATATTATACAGGAATTTGATGACTTGTATAGGCGGAGGTACAACTTATGAAGAAAAATCAAAGTAATTTCGCTTTAATAACCGCTCCATGCTCATTAATTCTGCATATGAGATTTTTTCTGGAAGCTTTGTTTGATCGACTAAAATTAATTGATCTTCTATCTCTTTTACTGTCTCATCCTTCTGATACGTCATCCCGCAATGCGTGCAAGAAATCGAAGGCGTTTCCAAAATCTCAATCGATTGTGTGCCCGTGATGAGTTCCCAATAGACTGTGGTCTGTCCTGCGTTCGCTTCCTTCTCCTCACACCAATCACATGTCAGCAACGTTATTTCTCCTCCTTTACGGTTTGTTCTTTTTTGAGCTGGGCTTGATATTTCTTCTCTTTTAATTCATCTCGTTTTTCACGTTTGTTTTTGAGCGTATCATGTTCAGGATTCGTTTCATAAGACTCTCTTCGTTTCATTCGGCTTAAATTTTCAGGCGTAAAGGATTTTGCTTCATCCTCAAATAGAGCTGTCACGCCAATGGCCGGTTCTTTCTTTTCTTCATAGATTTCATTAAAATACGCATCCGCTTGGCCGGCGACGTAATGTTCTGGCTCTGGATAAGAGGTGATCACACCTTCAAAGTTACGCAGGACCACTTTCTCTGGGCTTTGAGATAATAAATAATTTGGCTGTAAGGCGATCTTCCCCCCTCCGCCTGGTGCATCTACAACAAAGCTTGGCACGGCATAACCACTCGTATGTCCTCTTAAGCCTTCAATGATTTCAAGGCCTTTTGAAACAGGTGTTCTAAAGTGGCCGATCCCCTCAGATAAATCACATTGATAAATATAATAAGGTCTGACGCGAATCATGACGAGATCATGCATCAGCTTCTTCATAATTGGAACACTGTCGTTAATTCCCGCTAGAATCACCGCCTGATTGCCAACAGGCACGCCAGCATTGACAAGGCGCTCACACGCTTCTTTCGCTTCTTTTGTGATTTCAATGCTTGTATTAAAGTGAGTGTTCAGCCAAACTGGATGATATTTTTTCAAGATTTCACACAATTCATCTGTTATTCGCTGCGGAAACACGACCGGGGCACGTGTTCCAATTCGAATGATTTCAACGTGAGGAATGTCTCGTAAGTTTTTCAAAATGTATTCAAGCACTTGATCATTAATTAACAGCCCGTCACCGCCTGAAATTAACACATCCCGCACTTCAGGGGTTTCTCTAATATATCCAATGGCGGCATCTAATTGCTTTTTCGGCACGCCCATCCCGATCTGACCGGAAAAACGTCTTCTCGTACAATAGCGGCAGTACATGGAGCACTGATTTGTGACAAGAAACAGCACACGATCTGGGTAACGGTGCGTTAAACCTGGAACAGGTGAATCCTCATCTTCATGGAGCGGATCTTCAAGATCATATTTTGTTTTATGAAGCTCTTCTGCAATCGGTACAGACTGCATACGGATTGGGCATCTTGGATCATCTGGATTCATCAGTGAGGCATAGTAGGGTGTAATGTTGAGTGGAATGGTTTTCGTGGAAATCTTCACCCCTTCTTTTTCCTCTTCTGTTAAGTTCACGACTTTTTCTAAATCTTCAAGCGTTTTGACCGTATGCGTCAGCTGCCAAATCCAGTCGTTCCACTTTTCCTCGGGTACGTCCTTCCAAAGTTCAATGTCCTTCCAATGTCGCGCAGGTTGATACAGTTTTTGATTCATATCCATTCCCCCTATCAGCATTCACTTTATACTATGCAAGTTATGTGCCAACATGGGAAAATGCCCCTATTCTTTATAAAAGGAGCTTTTCCGTCACATTCAACTGTTTGAAGTGCCTACTTTTCGGCATCTGTATATTTTTTTAGCTTATACTGCAATGTTTGTCGAGGAATCTTTAAAGCGGCTGCCGTTTGCTTAATATTCCCTGCGTGCTTTCGTAAAGCTTCTTGAATCAGCGTTTGTTCAAATGACATCACTTGACTTTTTAATGAGGACTCTGGCGGATGACTTTCTATCTGATGCGTCCGCAAATGAGCAGGGAGATATGCTGGGGTGATTTCTTCTGCTTCCTTTGGCATCATCAAGACGGCATGCTCAATCGTATGTTTTAATTCTCTGACATTCCCTGGCCACTGATGGGCCATAAATACTTGGATAGTTTCTTCAGAAAGGCGGTTGACGTTTTTAGAAAATTGCTGATGATACGTTTGAATAAAGTGGCGGGATAACAGCTGGATATCATGCTTCCTTGTGCGAAGCGGCGGGATATGAAATGATGACACATGCAGTCTATAAAATAAGTCTTCTCTTAACATTTGTTTTTTAACGGCTTCAAATGGGTCGATATTGAGTGCCGTAATCACTCTGACATTTACTTGAACCGCTTTTGCATCACCTATCCGGCGGACGACACCATCCTCTAACACACGCAGTAGTTTTGTTTGCAGCGTAAGCGGCATCGCTTGCAGCTCATCAAGAAAAAGCGTACCGCCATCTGCTAACTCAAACAGCCCCTTGCGATCTATTGCGCCCGTATAACTTCCTTTGACAGACCCGAATAAAAGACTTTCAAGTAGCGATTCTGGAAGAGCAGCGCAGTTTTGTGGGATAAAGACTTGATCTTTCCGATCAGATGCATGAACAATCGCTTGTACGAGTACCTCTTTTCCTGTCCCAGTTTCCCCGAAGACCATAACGGATGAAGGATATGCAGCAGCTTTTTTCGCTTTCTCCAGCATTTCTTTTAAGTGTGGATCATTTGTTAAAAATGAAGAAAAATCATGCATTTGAGTGGTGCCAGGCGCACCATCCGTTCGCTTTTTTTGATCTAAACGATTCGAAAGTGCCGACAGCTTCGACACATCCTTCGCTACTTCTACCGCCCCAATTAACTTGCTGCCTTCTATAATGGGCAATGTGGTGTTGACGGTCTCAATTTTTTCTCCATTTTTGTTCAAATAGGTTTGCAAAGAATGATAAATGGGTTTTCCTGTTCTAAGTACATGCATGAGTGTACTTGTCTTTTCAGTTAATGAAGGATACACATCCAGTATGTACTTGCCAATCACCTCTTCTTTCGCTAAACAGTCGAACTTCGCTGCATTATGATTATAAAAGATGGTGACCCCTTGATCGTCTACAACGTGAATCGCTTCATCGATGGCTTCTAAAATTAATTCAAACCAATCCGCTCTTTCGACAACCTTCCCCACTATTTCCCCCTCACTTTCTATGCCGAAAATTCGGCACGTATTGCCCAATTTTCAGCGGCTTGATGATATTCAACGTGTTCCCCTATCCTTTTCACGTTTCGCTTTTTCCTTTCGATCTCCTGCTTTTTTCGTCAATTCGAAAAAAAGCACCCCTCTTATGAGGAGTACTTTCGTCCTGACATCTGATAAAGAGACAAGTCAAATTCCTGAAGTGACTCCATATACAGCGGCACAATTGGCTTTCCTTCTTGAAAAAATGCAAATTGAGAAGGCTGTAGTTTGATTGGCTGATGGTAAAATGCAAATATTTTCACTACCTCAGGGACAATCCGGCAAAAGGTATCATGCACAAATAAATAGACATCTTGTTTCCATTTGAACAGCCGTCTATTTGGCGGGCTGAATATTGGAGATACTTGAATGATGCTGCCTTCCTCAAACGTCTCCAGCTGCTCTTTTGTTACCGTGTATATCTCCTTTTGGTGAAACTGAAAATATTGCACATCACGTTTTGAAGCAAACCGTCTTTTTGTCTGATGTTCAATATAATAAAATGTTCTGCCGTTATCTGCGGTGACGACTGTATAATTTGGGACTGTCAGCGGCTCGTTCATTTCATATTTCATCGCACATAACGAGGGAACACGAATCGCACGCCTGTTTTTTTCATTCACCCAGCGCCTGTCAATACGATGAAGATATCCGTGAGCGATTTGATAATAAGCGCCTTCTCTTTCAATCACAGCTCCGTCAATTAAATCGTAGGGCATACTCGCAAACATATGATGGAATGATTGTGGCGTTTTATATGTGGTATCAAGTACTTCTTGTAATGGAAAGAACGCAGCAAAATGATTCAGTCTCATCCAAAACACAGAGTCAGCATGATGCCAATGTTTTGGTTCGTCAGCCCAGTATTGTCCATATTTTTCATGAATAAGCGAAAGCAGCCGGCTTCTATGCATAACAGAGCAATGGTCGACTTGAAAGGATGCATGCTCCAACACTTGATCTGCTTCTCGAACGAAGCTCGCCGTTTCCACCAAATGCTGATTCACATGCACGACACGCTGCGAGGAATAGACGATATCTATGTGAGGCTTCGATTGAAAAACCTCGACCATTTTCTCTAAACGATCTTTTCTGTATACTGTATCATCAGTTACATAACAAACCAGCTCACCTGTTATACGTGTTAATGCTTCATTAATTAGCGTTGCATAACGTACAGTCTTCAGCCGGTTTGCAGGATGAATTTGATGAGAATACAATTGAATGCGCTTATCCACTAAATAAGGCTGCATCTTTTGGATCGTTTCTTGTTCAGAGCCATCATCCATGATCAAAAGCTCCCAATGCTGATACGTTTGTTCTACCACACTCTTTAGCACACGTTCAATGAAATCAGGTTTGTTGTAGCTTGTTAATATCACTGATACTTTCATGACCATTATCCTTTTTTAAATAGATTAAAAAGCCCCCCAGCTGACAATGTTCACATAAGGAACACTTACTCTTAGCTGATTTGTCGCATTTTTAAAGACTGCTACTGAGTCAAACAATTGTACGACAACCACGTTTTGCAGCACATCTCCATTGACTAAATGAACACGCGGCAGCGGAATGCCGAGCTCAAGCCATGGGCGCAACAATTCTTTAATCTCTGACGCACTCCCTTCTTCACTTTCCTCTAAAAGATGAAGAAGAAGTATAATCAACACAACTTCAAGTATTCCTTCTGTTTCTAGTAATTCTTCGTTCCAGCCATTTAATAGTTGTTCAAATTCCATTCAGATTCCCTCTTTCTTCTCGTTTGATCTTTACTAGAGTATGAGGATCACTTCATTTAGCATCAGCATTTGAAAACATTTTTCAAAAATGTGTGAAGTCATTAAATGAAAAAAGAACAAGGAATGAGCATTCTGCTTATACCAAAAAAAGAGAACGGCATATACATAGTGGTGTGTTTGAATGGATGAAGAAAGGATGGGGAAAACATGAGCGAAAAGCGTGCCGAATTAAAAAAAGAGCTATTAAAGCTGTTTTTCAAACCGCTTAGTCATGCGTTAACAGTTAATCTCGAAGAAGGAGGAGTTCAAGTGGAAGAAAAATTGAACGATTTATTTAGTGAGGTAGCAGCTGAAGCATCACCTTCAGATTCTGCTACAACACTCGACGTATCTCAACCAGCAAGATGGATTTTCGCAAGACTTGCACCTGGAACAGTCATTAGCATTGTCATGGACTCAGGTGACTTAATCGGACCCGTTCAATTCGTATCATTCGATGCTTCAACAGGTGTTGTTTTCGTCACACAAGAAAGCTCTGTGACACCTACGGGCTCTGCAACGACTCTATTAGATGTAGATAAAGTAGAAAGTGTTACGTTCACATCTTAATGTGAGAGGGCCATCATGAAGCTTCTTTATATCAGCTCTGGCTACGGTGGAATCTATCAGATGTTCGATCAATGGATAGAAGATAGCTTCATTGATTCCCCCTTTTCATGCGTCAAAGTGGAAAGGGAAACTCTACCCGCTTATATGCACAAAATCCGGACATTCTCTCCGGATTTTGTTTTCATGATGATCGGTGATCATATTCCAACAGAACTGCTTCATCAATTCAAACAAGAAAAGATCCCCGTTGTACTGTGGATGACAGAAGACCCTTTTTATATAGATGTGTCAGCTGCATGCGTAAATGATGCACAGCTGATCTTAACGATTGACGAAGGTGCTTTGTCATTTTACAAACAACTAGGCGCTAATCACACGCACTACTTTCCCATTCCAACCAATACACACGTATTTCAGAAAAAAGAATCACCACATGAATCGTGCATCTATGACATTGCACTCATTGGCTATCCTTATCCAAACCGCATCAAAGCAATCGATACACTCTTACATCAAAACAAATGGCGCATTCTCGTAGCAGGAAAAGATTGGCATCGCGTGTTGAATAAATCACGCAGACGATATCGTGATCTCTCACTGATGACTCACTGGCTGAGTCCCGAGCAGATGGCAGACATCTATCAAACATCAGCCATTGTTCTGAATCCGCACAGGCCCGCACAATTTACCTATAATCAAAACAAAGTCAATGTTCAAAATATGAGCCTCAACAACAGAGCATTTGATATCGCTGCAAGCGGAGGCTTTCAGTTGACAGATCTACAACCGTCACAGTCATTTTCAAGCTTCGCTTTTTACACACATGAAAACGATTTGATTAAGCAGGTCGAGCACTATGTAAAAAATCCTCAACAAAGACAATCGGTTGCAGAGAACAATTACGAGCAAGTCGTTCGCTGGAACACATTTGATACGCTGCCTTACAGACTTTATGAAATAGTCAAAAGCGCCCTATGACCGGGCGCTTTTTCTAATTGACATCATCTTATGCCGTTCCTTCTGCATCTTGTCGAGCCAATAAAATCTTCTCTGCCTTTTTCCGATCTTCCTCACTTTTCACAACAAGCGATTGCGCATGATCCATCATATATGCACCAACAGATCCTTCTAAAAAGGAATGAATGCATTCTTTTGCATATGGAACATGAAACGCATAGACAGCTCCATTTAAACGTCCATACTTATAAGGGTGCTCCTGAGTTGGTACAAAAAAATAATGATTGTCCTTATACAGGCTGGCTTCATTGGTGTCATGAAGTGTCCAAGTTTCATTTGGATTTTCTAACGCCTCTGTAAAAGAAGCCGCACAATCATATCCTCCCTCTACTAGAAGCTGCAAGCAGTTCTCAATATCTGCCGTCTGCCTTAGTGGTGATGCTGGATGCAAATACAAAACAATATCAAACGTCTTTCCCTCTCGTTCTAAATAAGCAAGTGCATGCTTCACAGCTACTAAAGAAGGTGTTTGTTCCGTCACATGTGTGCTTGGCAGTTCAATGACATTTGCTCCATAGTGGGACGAAATGATTTGAGTATTCACATCCTCTGAAGATACGATGACTTCATCTAATTCAATCATTTGTAATAATGGCTGAATGGTCCAATAGATTAGCGGCCGCTCCGCCAATACGCGAATGTGTTCAGCATGATGCCCCTGCTTGCTGCTAAAAGCTGGTATCATGGCTAAAATACGATTTCCCCTATACATGTATGATCTTCTCCCCTCGTGCAGCTCAGTATCAGTGAATACATTCTGAGAGCTGAACTGATCGCCGTACTGAAGTCTTCAGGTGCCTCGCTATTCTACTTAATCTTCTATCTCTACATATTCTATTAAGTCGTCAAGCAGATGGTTATAATTGGTTCACCTAATTTATGCATGAAGTGGTTCTTTTCCTCAAACGTCTTCCTCTCTTTCACATATGATGCAAAGTAGAGAAATGAGAGTTGGGGGATTAGATATGTCCAAACAAATAGAAACGAGTTTGAAGACCTTTTTTCGTGACAAAATCATCTTGGTCACAGGCGGTACGGGTTCGATTGGCCGGCAGATTGTGAAAAAATTAACAGCCTGCTCTCCTAAAAAGGTCATTGTCTTCAGTAAAGATGACAGTAAACAATACATGATGAAAAATGAATATGCGGCAAATCCAGAGGTTGTATTTGCACTTGGAGATGTGAGGGATGCAAGCCGCGTCAGGCAGCTTGTCAAAGGAGTAGATATCATCTTCCATGCAGCTGCACTCAAACAAGTACCCACCTGCGAAGATAATCCGTTTGAAGCTGTCCAAACCAACATCATCGGCGGACAGCATGTCATCGAAGCAGCACTTGAACACGAAGTCAGTCATGTTGTGAACATTTCAACCGACAAAGCGGTTTCTCCGACAAATGCCATGGGAGCTACAAAATTAATTTCAGAAAAATTGTTTTTTCAAGCGAATGAAAGTATTTCAAATCAGAAAACGAGGTTTTGCTCTGTCCGGTTTGGCAATGTGCTTGGCTCAAGGGGTTCCGTCATCCCCATCATGCTTCAACAGTTGTTAAGTGAACAACCTCTAACTGTAACTGATCCTAAGATGACACGCTTTTTTATGTCTATTGAAGAAGCTGTATCCCTCACGCTTGAAGCAGCTATCATGATGAAAGGCGGCGAAACATTCATTCTCAAGATGGAGTCATTACAGCTGGCTGATCTATTGAAAGCATTTCATGAATATGCCGGTCAGATCAACGTTCCTTCTCCTGATATTCTCGTTGTCGGCAAAAGACCTGGAGAAAAACTTCACGAGGAACTCACATTCCCTCACGAGGGAGATGCACTGTTTGAACATGAACAATTTTATGCCATTTTACCAAGACCACATCTTCACCCTCATTTTCAAAAAGTCCATTTGACCCATTACACATCAAACGAAGCACCGCTCATTACAAAAGAGAAGCTGTTTCACATCATTGAACAATTACATCATACCCACCATAAAAAATAAAAAAATCGTCACACGGAAGCAGATGACTTCCGTGTGACGATTTTTAAAATCAATTATTGAAAGATGTGTTTCAAATGGCCATAGCCTTCTTTTTCAAGATCATCCTTCGGGATAAACTTTAAAGCGGCTGAATTAATACAATATCGAAGACCGTTTGGCCCTGGGCCGTCAGGGAATACATGACCAAGGTGAGAGTCGGCCGTCTTGCTGCGAACTTCTGTCCGCACCATTCCATGGCTCGTATCTACTTTCTCTTCTACCTCTTGATCTTCAATCGGTTTTGTAAAACTTGGCCAGCCGCAATGGGCATCAAATTTATCTAAAGAAGAAAACAATGGTTTGCCTGAAATGATATCTACATAAATGCCCTCTTCCTTATGATCCCAAAATTCATTTTGAAATGGCGGCTCAGTGCCATTATTTTGCGTCACTTCGTACTGCATTCGGTTTAATTCTTTGATGCGCTGCTCTTTTTCGTTAGCCATTATTTATCACTCCAATGAGATTGAATAAAACCTGCTCTGCCCGAACCGACATGGTATCGTTCGTAGTGCATTTTGTTCTTTTTATAATAATGCTGATGATATTCCTCAGCAGGATAAAAAGGACCAGCCCCTAAAATTTCTGTCACGATTGGCTTTTGGAAAATTCCACTTTGGCTCAGCTGCTCTTTTGATGTTTCTGCAAGTTGCCTTTGTTTTTCATTATGGACATAAATCCCTGTACGGTAGGACTCTCCTCTATCACCAAATTGTCCTCCATCATCTGTTGGGTCTATTTGCTGCCAATATAGTTCTAATAGCTTCTCATACGGAAAAACGTCTGGATCAAAGGTAATTTGAACGGCTTCTCTATGGCCTGTCGTATTTGTACATACTTCCTCATAGGTTGGATTCACTGTATGTCCGCCAGTATACCCTGATTCAACTTTGATAATGCCTGGCTGTTCATCAAAAGGTTTAACCATACACCAGAAACAGCCTCCAGCAAATGTGGCTAATTCTTGTTTTTCAGACATATTAGTGCCCCCTTCATTTAAAAAATGGTATCATCATATTATAACATGATAAAAAATAATGAAAATGATACGACTTGTATACCTAAAAACAAAAGAAAGCATTCTGTCGTATCTTAAAATATAATGGGGGTTTAATGATTGGAACAAAGAAAACAAATGATGTATGAAATGGATACTTTACTGAGAACCGTATTTAAGCAAATACGTTATGAAATTAACAGCCTGCTTGAAAACGAATTATCTCGGAATGAATTTCTCATTTTAAATCTGCTGCGTGAACAAGGCGCAAAAAAAGTAACGGAATTCGCCTCAATTCTCGGTGTATCAGCAAGCCATATTACAGCTGTAACCGACACACTTGTAGAAAAAGGCTGGATCACTCGTATCCGTTCAAAAGAGGATCGACGCATCATCAAAATCCACTTAACCGATAAGGGTAAGGAAATTACTGAGCATTTTGAGAAAAAGAAAACAGAATACTTCATGGAACGATTTGAATCATTTGATGATGAAGAACTGAAAACGATGATCAAATTATTTAAAAAGCTGGATAAAAGTCAAAAAGATTAAGCATAGATTTTAGCGTGGAGGACATGCTACGGATAAAAAGGTGGAATGAACCATGACAAGTCCATATCTTTGTCCGAACTGCAAAACCAACAGAACGCGTTTTAATCTCATCGAGCAGCATTCAGAACCTGTGAAACTTGATCCAGCAACTGGAGCTATTGTCGAAACATATGAAGGAGATCAGCTTTCTCCTTTTCACATGAACTATCAAGGACCGAAAATCAAAGTCCAGTGCGGCGTTTGCGGATTAATTGAGGATGAAAAAACGTTCATTAAGTTGGCTGAATATCATCAATATTCATCTCCTTCTTAATACGAGAGCCTGACACTTTTTGTCAGGCTTTTTTCTATGTTTCTTTTGCCTATACAGATCGTCCCTTTCTTGCATACGCTACAAAAAACACATTGCAGAGAAAGAAGGGATAAAGACGTGCAGCAGCTCTACGAGATGAATCAATTTCTATATCGTCCATTAGCTACCTTTCCCCCATACCATCCGAGAAACACCATTTCCAAAGCTGTTATTCGATTATTTCACGCTGCACCGGATTTAAGTGAGCTTGCTGTATTTGTAAATCAGCAGCCAATCCAAAAAAAGCTGCCATACGGTCAGCTGTCTGCTTATATGGAATGGGATGAGGGTGTTTATGAGATAGAAGTATTCAAGCTGGCTACAAAAGAAAGAATTCTTTCTTCTCGTATGATGATTAATGGAAACGAGACTTACACGCTATGTATCACAGGAGCTCGTACCGGCTTTGCGCTGCTCACAGAAAAGCAAGACTCGCTGATTAAGCAAGATGAGCTATCAGCACTCACGTTTATCCAGCTGTCACCAGACCTCCCTTTCATTGATATATATGAACGAGATCAAGGCATGTTATCAAAGGAGCTCGGATATGTAAACGGCACCCAAACCCACCACTTCTCTCCGAATAAGTATCACTTTGAATTAAAAGCTGCCGGTACTCAAAGTGTACTGCTAGATATTCCGAAAGTTCACCTGCAAACAAAGCGGGCCTATCTTATTTTACTTCATGGATTTGCAAACGGAGAGCCAGAGCTAATGGCAAAAGTCGTCTTGTCTCACCAAATGTAAAAAGAGCCTTTCCAGATGGAGAAGGCTCTTAGCGTGTAGACATACCCTCGCATTCGGTGTCAGTCCTGCGTGCCGGTGCTCACGAATGTAAAATTCGCTCCGCTCCGGTACTCGTCCTTCCTAGAATGCAAAGATTTTCAATCACGCTGAAAAGAAGACAAATAGCCTTTCCAAATGGAAAAGGCTATTTACGAAACATCTTCAGCTTTTTCTTGTTTTTGAAAATCAAAAGCAAGAATCATGGTACCTAAAAATAATGCACAATAGGCGATATTTAAGTAAAACTGGTCGATATTTTCTGCTTTTAAATGAGAGGCAGCTGTCATGCCAAAGTATGCAGCAAATAAGAGCGACAGTAAACTAAAATATTGATAGACTCGCTTCATCGTTTCACTCCTGACTTACACGTTCTATTGCTTTGGATGATAATATGAGAATTCAATTTCATCATTCTCAAGATCAATTTTGTTCGCTTTGACATACATATCATTCGTCAGCGGCATTTCTGAAAGGCGCACTTCCACCGTTTTTTGGTCTGGTTTCACATGAACGAAATCAGGCAGTTCATAGAATTGACCCATGTAGCTTAAAACAAAACTGATTGGGATGCTTAATTGCCCAATTGAAAAGTCATCTACTTTCAGCAAAACATCCCCGTTATCTTCAACAGTTGGTGTAAATGATACATTTGCATTAATCGTTGAAGAAAAAGCTTTGATTGCACCTGTTACTTTCACATCTTGGTCAATTGCAACATGAAAGTCTGGCATATCGCTTGATCCT
Source organism: Bacillus sp. FSL M7-0307 (assembly GCF_038627835.1). Taxonomy (NCBI): domain Bacteria; kingdom Bacillati; phylum Bacillota; class Bacilli; order Caryophanales; family Bacillaceae; genus Bacillus; species Bacillus sp. FSL M7-0307. Next base: position 1,968,951 of record NZ_CP152023.1, read on the forward strand.
TGGTTTTTTAAATAATCATTGACAAAGCTGGTGAGCGATTCTTTTGAACTAGAAATGTTAAAAGCATACTCGCTGTTCACTTCTTTTTTCGAAGCGGATTGATCGCTCGGCAGCAGCATAAAAATACCGCATACAAGAACAATCAATAGATTAATTGACAGTAAAACAAAAAATAAACTCTTCCATTTTTTCATCTTTTCACCCTATTCCTTCGGCAGTCCTTCTTTTTTCACTTCTGAGAATAAACGATTTGCCATAAGAGAGTACCCCTTTTGGTTTGGGTGGAAATCATCATCTGCCAGTAATTTTTCATCTTGATCATCTTCAAATAAATCTGCTACATCGATCATATCAGCATTGCCGTCTTTTTTTAGTTCTTTTTCGGCAGCTGCATTCCAGTCTTTGACGACCTCATCAATATCTCTCAGCTCAGACAAGCTGAACTTAAAAGGATTGTACATACTGACATACATGATCTTTGCATGGTCATTATGCTCTCTTAATTGAGCAAGAATGGTCTTAAAACGCTCTTCAAAAGGACCTTGCTCTTTTTGAAAAGGAGCAAATGTCAAGTTGAGCACATTTTGTCGGACGACATGCATTAAGTCATTTCCGCCGATCGTAAAGAAAATATAATCAGCGTCTTTCAGTCCATCCTGCACTTTTTTTTCTTTTAATCTTTTTAATAAATCTACCGTTCTACTGCCTTTAATGGCATAGTTTTTTAATGTAACAGACTGTACGCCGTCCACCGCTTCTATCTTGTCACGGGTGATGCCTGCATACCCTTTTTTATTTTGATCTCCGATTCCTTCTGTTAAGGAATCTCCAACCGCTGCGATCGTAATATGTTCTTTTACGTTTTGTGTGTCTTCTAGTTTATCCTTTATGCCAGCCTCTTGCGCGGAACATGCAGAAAGAACAAAAGCTAGAGACATCACAATCAAAATCAAACGAGCCTTCAAACGATGATGTCCCTCCTTTTTCTGATTAAAAAAGTGTATCATGTTTTCGCTCATTTGAACATCCTTATGCTAGCTTCGATTCAGTGTTTTGATGTCCTTGATGATTTCATCATATGGCGTATTTTGAACGCCATCATAATTTTTCATCACTTTTCCTTCTTGATCAACGAGGAAAAACAGAGATTGATGTATCACTTGGTCTTCGTCTTCAGGTTTTTTCACAATCGTCTTAAAGCTTTTCATTGCAAATTTTTCAATCGCTGACTGCGAGTAACCAGTGAGAAAATCCCAATTTTTAAAGGATAATGGATATGCTTTTGCAAATTCCTTTAGCTTTTTCGGTGAATCCACCTCTGGGTCGACGCTAAATGAAATGATGTGCGCATCCAATTTTTCTTCTTTTAACCGTTTTTGTAGCTCTGTCATATGTGCCGTCATCGGAGGGCAAATCGTTTCACAGCTTGTAAAAATAAAATCTGCCACCCAGACTTTCCCCTTTAAATCGTCGAGCGACACCTTTTGACCATCCTGGTTTTGATACTCAAACGGCTGGATTTGATAATTTAACGCATCCTTGATTTGTCCATTTGAACATGAGACTAAAAGAAGCACGCTTATGATCGTAAGCGCACCAAATAAGGCTCCCCTTTTTGTATACATGACAATTACATCCCCTTTTCAATCAATCGGTATAAAAAGTAAAGCCTATAGCGCCCTTACCAGTATGACAGGAAATAATCGGAGTTGTATAAGCAATGTCAACTAGTGCATCAGGTGTGTGATCAAGCAGTGCTGCTTTAAGCTTTTCTGCAAGTTCTAATGCGTCTGCATGTGCAATCCCAATTGCCTGAACGGTTTTCCCTTTCACCGCCTGTACATACTGTTTTGTCAAATAGCGGACAAGAGCGGAGTAACTTCTCACATTCGCTTCTGGTGTGTATATGCCGTCTGTTAAGCTGGCAATTGGTTTAATATGAAGAAGTGAACCGATCAGCGCCTTTCCTCTTCCAATTCGTCCACCTTTCACGAGATTTTCTAATGTATCGATTGTGACAAATAGCTTTGTTTTAAGACGAATTTTGTCCATTTCTTTGAGGATGTCATCACGGCTTGCCCCTTTGTTTGCAAGCTCTGCTGCTTTGGTGACTTGAAACCCTAAACCATAGGAAATAAAATTCGAATCAATGACAGTGATATTCCCGTCTACCATTTTAGAAGCGCTTTCAGCAGTTTGAACCGTACCACTCATCCCACCAGTTAAATGGATACTAATGACTTCGCTTCCATCTGCCGTCAGTTTTTCATATAATTCGACGAATTGACCGATCGCAGGTTGAGACGTTTTCGGCAGTTCCTCAGCGGCCTCCATTTTTTCAATAAATTCATCTGGCTGTATGTTCACTCGGTCAATATAATCAACCCCAGAAATGGAGATATTGAGCGGAATGACATGAATGGAAAGATCATTGATTTTTTCTTGCGGAAGGTCCACAGTTGAATCTGTTACAATTTTAATTTGTTTCACTATCGTCTCATCCTTGCTGTCTTAGTCTTTACTTAAGATATTACCTTATTTCCTTCAATCTTCAAAACAACTGTCAGAACGTTTTTGAAATTGTCACATTTTCTTCTTTTCATGTAAAAAATCCTTGCCAAACTGAGCAGGCGCACTTCAAGCGGCCTTTTACTCCTTTGACAAAGATTCTTATTTACGCATTGTGTTTCAATGTAGGCTCTTGATAGATCTGTTCATATGTGCTCCACTTGACGTTACGTTTCACATCCTCCCTGAAAGAGTACACATGCCTCTTTCCCTTAGATACATAGACTTTTTTCAAGAAAGCTTCAAGTCTAAAGGTGAGCATGAAACCATAGGATTCATCTCCCTTTAAAACAGGGACTTCTGTTACCTTGATCTGAGCTCCATCCATCCGTCTAAAACATATTGTTTTGAGCAGCACAAACGATCAATCCTCTTTTCCAATTATCTGTTAAGCCTAAATAAATAGGTGGAATAAATCTTGATCTTTATTCACTTCAACATAGTGAAAGCCTTTTTTATTCATTCGGTCAATCAGCGCTGCATAGTCATCTCTTTCTTTCAATTCGATCCCAACAAGCGCAGGTCCTTTGCTTCGGTTATTCTTTTTCGTATATTCAAAGCGTGAGATATCATCATTTGGCCCTAACACTTCATCTAAAAATTCCCTGAGAGCACCTGCTCTTTGCGGAAAATTAACGATGAAATAATGCTGGAGACCTTCATAAATCATGGAGCGTTCCTTGATTTCTTGCATCCGGCCAATGTCATTATTGCCTCCGCTGACAATACAAACGACATTTTTCCCTTTAATCTCCTCACGATGTGCATCTAAAGCCGCGATCGGTAAAGCACCCGCTGGCTCAGCTACAATTGCACATTGATTATACAGCTCTAAAATGGTTGTGCATACTTTTCCTTCTGGTACAAGACTAATCTTATCGACAACGGACTGAAGCGACGTAAACGTCTTTTCGCCAATCCGCTGAACCGCTGCTCCATCTACAAACTTATCTATTGAATCAAGTGTGACAACCTCCCCTTTCTCATGGGAAGCATGAAGTGAGGCGGCACCAAGCGGCTCGACTGCAATAATTTCTGTTTCTGGTGCGATATTTTTAATATATGTGCCAACGCCAGATAACAAACCTCCGCCCCCAACACTTGCAAATAAAAAGTGAGGCTCCACTTCGATATCATTTAATATTTCTACAGCAGTTGTTCCTTGTCCTGCCATGACATCTAAATCATCAAATGGATGGATAAATTCCCGCTTTTCCTTATCTCCGCATTTGACTGCTTCATGATACGAATCATCAAAGGTATCTCCGGTTAAGATAATGTCAACATATTCTTTTCCGAAAAGCTCCACTTGAGATACTTTTTGCCTTGGCGTGGTAGCAGGCATAAAAATTTTCCCGTGGATACCTAAATATTTACAAGAATAGGCAACGCCTTGTGCGTGATTTCCTGCACTGGCACAGACAATGCCGTTTTCTAGTTTTTCTTTTGGCAACTGGCTCATTTTATTAAAAGCGCCTCTTAATTTAAAAGAACGAACAACTTGCAGGTCCTCTCTTTTTAAGTAGACATTACATTCATATCGTTCAGAAAGTCGCTCATTTTTTTGAAGTGGTGTATGAATCACTACATCCTTCAAATTTTGATGGGCTTTTAAGATGTCTTTCACTTGAATTAGCGTGTTTTCTTTGAGCAACGGTTTCATGTACAAGATCCTTTCTCTTTAACCTTATTTAATTTGTCATTATAACATGAATATTCAAAAAATAAACCAATAGATCATGGATCGGAGATAAATTTCATGAACTTTTTCGTTTTTCTATACATTTGTTCTAATTGGGTGTTATAATAAAACCAATTAGAACCAAAAGAAAGGAATCGCTCGATGACCACACATCCGTTTGCTAATATATATGGAGAACACCAAGATATAAAACACGCCATTCATTTGGCAAAACAATTCACGAAAAACGATCAGCCTGTGTTGATCACAGGTGAAATTGGAACAGGCAAATCACGCTTTGCAAAAGAAATGGCCAATACATTTGCTGCGCAGGCTTCGATGAAACATATCTACTGCCCCATTGTAGATGAAGTGACTTTGCAGGAAGCATTTACTCATGCGGCAAATCATGTGCTTTATTTAGACGAAGTCAGCGCATTTAGTATTCCTATGCAGCATCAGGTCATTCGTTTTCTCGAAGTTTCTCCTGCAACAAAAATCATTGCTTCTTCGTCTTTATCATTAGAGGCGATGAGCGTTTCGTCCAATTTTTTACCTGAGCTGTTTTATCGGCTCAATGTGCTTCATATCCCTCTCCCGCCTTTAGAAGATCGAAAAACAGATATTCCTATTTTAACCGCTGCTTTCTTTCAAGAACTGAACATGACACCTGACATCGACTCAAGTGTGTGGGAAGTCTTACAGCAATATTCGTTTGAAGGGAATGTCCAAGAGCTCAAAAATATCGTTCATTATGCAGCCGCGATCCTCGAAGGGCAAACAGTTTTCTTGCATCACTTGCCACCTTTTGTATTATTACCTCAACAAACAGCTGGTAAAGGAAAAAAAGAAGAACACCAGCTCACGCTTATGGAGAAACAAGAATTTGTTTTCTTACTCGAAGCCATTAAGTCTCTAAATGAAAAAGGAGAAGCAGCCAGCAGACGTATCTTGTCTGAGTTAAGCAAACAAGGCGACATCCCGCTGACCCCTCAACAAGTAAGGAGTCGATTAGATGATCTTGAGAAAAAAGCCTATGTGACGAAAGGGAAAGGCAGAGCTGGAACGAAGATTACACTTGAAGGTCTCTCATTTCTGAAGTCGCTTGATGGTTATATACCGGTTCAATAAAGGAGGACATCCATTGTTTACTGTAAAAGAAGAAATTGCCAACGCGATTACACATGGCATTGGCGTCATTTTATCCATTCCCGCCATTGTTTTTCTCGTTTTATTCGCTGTTCAATACGGCACTGTCACTGACATTATTAGCTTTTCGATATTTGGCGCGTCGATGCTGCTGCTTTATTTAAGCTCTACTTTGCTTCATAGCATTCGGCACAAAAAAACAAAAGATGTATTTGAAATCCTTGACCACTCTGCGATTTATGTATTGATTGCTGGTACATATACGCCATTTTTGCTTGGCCCATTAAAAGGCGCACTTGGCTATACTCTTCTTGCAATCGTATGGGCGCTTGCTGCAGGCGGTATCGTCTTTAAGATCTTTTTCGTCAAACGGTTTATCATTGTATCCACCCTTGTTTATTTATTGATGGGCTGGATGATTATCATCGCAATTAAACCTCTGTACATTCAATTAACAGGAGCTGGATTCAGCCTCTTACTATTAGGCGGTATTTTGTATTCAGTCGGAACGATCTTTTATATTTGGCGGAAAATTCCCTATCATCATGCGATTTGGCACAGCTTTGTTCTCGGAGGAAGTGCATCCATGTTCTTCTGCATTCTATTTTATTGCGTCAACATCCCAGCATGATCAAAAAACCAGCATCCGAATGTGGATGCTGGTTTTTTCTATGCGCGCTTTTGTGCGTAATCACTCATCTTGACCGGTGCTTTTATATGGATATCGACATTAACTGGACGAAGTCTTTTGACGATCTTCCCTGTTAAAAGACGGTCTGTGCCGCTTGTTTCAACCGGAACAAGTGGGCAGTTACATTCGTCAGCAAGCGTCTCTGCCATGACACGATACTGTTCAGAAAGCAACAGACTCTGGCCAGATAGAACTCTTTCTCTTGCTTCTTCTAATAACGCCTCATCAGATTGATTCTGCTTGATCACCGCCATCTTCTTCAACCATTGTTTTAAGATGGGATAGCGAAACAGATGCGGTTTTGCCATAAAAGCAAATGGCTTCTCTAAGTGACCAATCAGCAATGTCGTCGTCACTGGATGATGTGCTTCTGTGACATAAATAACAGGGCCATCTGGCAGCCTTTTTTGCTGATGAATGGTCATGACGGATCCTGATTGATCAATACACCCTCTGGCAAACCTTTTTGCATGCTCATGGATGAGATGCATTCGTTTCGTATAGGAAATGCGTGGATCTGTTAATTCATGATCATACAAATGCCTTATACTTTTAAAAAAAGATACAACAACATAAATCGTTAAAAACCAATAACGAAACAACCGTACTCCTCCTACTCACTTATCCTTCTTTTCTGTCATAGACAACAAATTCATAATTGTAGGGGTTCTTTTCGTCACGATGGCCTGTTTCACGTGATACAACCGTCCAATCATCTTCATCGTAATAAGGGAAGAAACGGTCGCCTTCAAATGAATGATGAATGTGCGTGATATATAGACGATCTGCGTATGGCATCATTTCCTCGTACAGCTTAGACCCGCCAATGATCAATAATTCTTCCTCGGTCTTCGCAATGGTTAAAATATCATCGATTGAATGAACTACCTCGCATCCTTCAGCTTGAAAAGAAGAACTTGTGGTTAACACGATATTCCGGCGGTTAGGCAGTGCTCGTCCAATTGATTCAAACGTTTTTCTGCCCATGACAATGGAATGGCCACTTGTGACTTTTTTAAAATACGCTAAATCAGCGGGTAAATGCCAAGGCATTTGATTATCTTTGCCAATGACTCTGTCTTTTCCTGTCGCCACTATCATGGAAATCATACACTGACTTCTCCTTTAATATGCGGATGTGGATCATAGTTCTCGAGCACAAAATCATCAAACGTAAAATCAAAAATACTTTTGACATCTCTAGTGATGCGAAGCTGCGGAAGTGTGCGCTCCTCACGCTCTAACTGCATTTTGACCTGCGGAAGATGATTTTGATAAATATGAGCATCTCCTAGCGTATGAATAAACTCTCCTGGCTCAAGGTTTGTCACTTTGGCAATCATCATCGTTAGAAGTGCATACGAAGCAATATTAAAAGGCACACCTAAAAAGATATCTGCCGAACGTTGATAGAGCTGGCACGATAATTTACCGTTTGATACGTAAAATTGAAACAAGCAATGACAAGGAGGCAGCGCCATCTGATCAATTTCTCCTGGATTCCACGCACTGACAATCAATCTTCTCGAATTAGGATGATTCTCAATATCATGGATCAGCTTGCTGATCTGATCCACTGTCTCTCCGTCTCCGCTCGCCCATGATCTCCACTGCGCACCATACACACGCCCTAGCTCTCCATTTTCATCTGCCCATTCATTCCAAATACGGACACCATTTTCTTGAAGATATTTGACATTTGTATCACCTTTTAAAAACCACAGTAACTCATGAATGATTGATTTCAGGTGTAATTTCTTTGTTGTTAATAGAGGAAATCCTTCCTGTAAATCAAATCTCATTTGGTAACCGAACGTGCTGATAGTGCCTGTTCCTGTTCTGTCACCTTTTTCATCCCCGTGCTGTAATACATGACGGCATAACTCTTTGTATTGTTTCATTTTTTTCATCCTTTATTTATGTTCTTGTTGTAGTTTACCTTATTTCTGCTTTTGTTGAAACCAATTGAAACCAAAAAAACATGTCTGCATGATGAGCAGACATGTTTTTCTTTTTATGCTTGATTCACTCGATCCTGCTCTTCGTCCTTAATATCTTGGTGAGAGTGAGCTATGCGGCTTGCTGCTGCTGCGGCAAGCGCAGCGACAAGGTCATCGAGGAAGGTGTGTACTTCACCAGGACGACCTTCATCTAATTCTCTAATAATACCAAATTTCTCTTTGTCTAGGTAACCGAAGTTGGTCAAACCGATTGATCCATATACATTGACAATGGAAAGCGGAATAATCTCATCAATTCCATATAGCGGTTCATCTGTTTCAACTAAATGCTGCAAAGGTTCTGGCAAAAGCTTTTTTTCTGCCAGCTGATCAAGAGCAAGTCCTGTCAAAACTGCGTGGACAATTTCCCTTTTATTCAGCACTTTTTCAACATTTTCAATGCAGACACTAAGTGGAAGATTTGGGTTGTATTTCTCTTGGAGTTTCAGCACAATATGTGCAATATCTTCTATTTTCACTCCACGCTCGTTTAACATCTGTTTTGTAATGCGAACCATTTCGTTCATTGTATACTTTTTCAATTGGCATGACATCTCCTTCTAGTGGCTCATCCAGCTCGGCGGGGTGTTTTTATCCCAGTAAATATTACCGAGTTCATGATGCGTCTGGAATCCATCTTCTGCTGTATGGTAGTGAAAATTAAACCAATATCCGCTGTGAGGCGGCTGATCTCTCCTGACATGAAAACGAAGCAAATCTTCTCCAGTCTTTCTATTATAAATGTGGAAGATTTTTTCCCCATTTCCGCTTGAAGGCTGATCAGTTAAAACAACATCTTGAAATTTTTCGTCATCTTTGAAATTTGTTAAAAAGTCGGTTAACACTTGTTCAATTTTGGGTTGAATCTCTTCTCTATACTCGTCCTCAATGACAGGTGTGATTTTACGACCAAATTTGAGAAAGGATTGGTTTTCTGCACTTGATAGAACCTCTTGCTTATATTGCTCAAAGGGGTCTACCCGCTCTTTGTTGTCTTCTTGCGATAATTCCCAGCTGCGCGTATCATCTGATGTATCATAAACTGCTGTATAAGGTGATTTATCAGATGAAGAAAGTTCAGATGGCTTGTCTGTCATCAAAGCCGATGGAGGAGAGATTAAACCAAAAGTCGCAATCGTAAAGAGTGCAACAAGCGTTTTTCTCATCCACATTTTCATGATATCTAATTCCTTCCATAAGTTATCATACTGCTATTCTAGCATATAATGAATTTTCAGTCATTCAATTTGGTCATTGAGTTGAGACTTTCTTTTTCATGATAAAACGTTTACAATGACAGTAACGACGACTAAAATTTGGGAGGAATGGATATGCTTGAAGGGTTTTTCATCACAGCTTCCTTGCTGACGTTATTTTATTTTGTCTATATGGAGATCACCGATTAAAAGCCCTGAAATAGGGCTTTTTTTATTGTTAAGAGTGATTAAAGTTTTGTTGATTTGTCTTCTTCTATTGAGATATATCCGTAATGGAATTGGGCGGTTTTACGTTTCATCACCTGAAATTGATAGGAATCAGTGGTAAATCGTGTGCTTTTCCAATGATCTTTTAAAACCACTCTTTTTCTAGCCACTCTCATTGCTTCTTTCACAGCGGTTTCATGGTCAAAATGATGCTCAGCTGCATGACGAAGCGGCATCATACTAGCAGACTCTTGTATGGTTTCTTCGAACATTGGGTCAAAATAGACGATATCATAGGATCGATCAGGGAGCTTCTTTAACTGCTCAATACTATCCCCGCTGATAACAGATATCCGTTTCATCGCTTCGTCTGCCTCTCTCACACCCGTTTCCCATGTGCTGAGTCCTTCTCGAACAAGCAATGCCGTCACCGGATTTTTTTCAATGCCTGCCACTTCTCCATTGGCGCCTGTAGCGCAGCTTGCGGTAATCGCATCAGATCCTAACCCAAGCGTACAATCTAAAAAGGAATCGCCCGGCTTTAATTGTGCTGCTTCTATTAATGGATCTTTTTCCCCTCGCAGAACCCGCTTCACCCTAAACATCGCTGAGCTTGGATGGAAAAAGAACTTTTCACCATTTGGCTGATACCATTCAAATCGTTCTTTCCCAACAACCAGTACATCCCCCCGCTTGATCGCAAGCTGTTTGACAGATTGTTTGCGCCGCTCGATATACTCACCATGCAAGTCCTTTGCGAGGGCCTTTGCCGTTTCAATTGTTTGTTCATTTGCTCTAAAGCTTGTTGTAATGAGCATGACGTTCCTCCATCATAATCAAGAAAAAATGCCCTGATGGATCACAGGACATTTCAATATTTGTATTAGCAATGTTTTTCAAATGCAGATAAGACGTTCTTCATAATATCTTCCATTTCATGACCTTCAATTTCGTCACGCGGGATAAAGTGAACGAGTTCATTTCCTTTTAAAAGTGCCATAGATGGAGAAGATGGCTCCTCACCTGTGAAGTATTCTCTCATTTTAGCCGTTGCTTCCCGGTCCTGACCAGCAAAGACCGTCACCATTCGATCTGGTGCTTTTTCTGCTTTCATGACAGCTTGAGTAGCAGCAGGGCGTGCTAAACCAGCAGCACATCCGCATACGGAATTGACGACAACAAATGTTGTTCCTTCTGCTTCCTGCATCGTTTTTTCTACTTCTTCTTCAGTCGTCAACTCTTGAAACCCTGCACTAGTTAGTTCTTGGCGCATTGGTACGACGAGCTGACGCATATATTCTTCATATGCCATTGACATAAAAAAGCCCCCTCTATAATCCTTATGTTGTGAATAAAGGATACTATAGAGAGAGCCAATTTTCAAATGTTCAATTTCAGATTAAATTTTCATGATTCCGCCTGTATTGGCTGATGTCACAAGTTTTGAGTATCTGGCAAGGTAACCTGTTTTTACTTTTGGCTCAAAGCCTTTCCAGTTTGCTTTTCTTTTTTCCCATTCTTCTTCCGGGACATCTACGCTTAAAATGCGTTTTTCGATATCGACAACGACATGATCACCATTTTCAACAAAGGCAAGCGGGCCGCCTTCTGCTGCCTCTGGAGAGACGTGTCCAATAGACAATCCGCGAGAAGCACCGGAGAATCGTCCGTCTGTAATTAAAGCAACCTTTGGACCAAGTCCCATTCCAACAATTTGTGAAGTTGGTGCTAGCATTTCAGGCATACCTGGACCGCCTTTAGGTCCTTCATAACGAATAATGACAACATGTCCTGCTTCTACTTTTCGATTAATGATTCCTTCAAGTGCTTCCTCTTGGGATTCAAATACGATCGCAGGTCCTTCATGACGTGTGATGCCGTCTTGTACACCGCCTGTTTTAATGATTGCTCCATCTGGCGCAAGGTTTCCAAATAAAACGGCTAAGCCGCCCTTTTCAGTAAATGGCTTGTCAATTGGATAAATGACGTTATAATCTTTTACCTCATGACCTGCAATGTTCTCGCCTAACGTTTTCGCTGTGACGGTCATGGTATCTAAATGAAGAGCCCCCTCTTTTTTGGACAATTCATTTAGTGCAGCGGTCACTCCGCCTGCTTCATGTAAATCTTCAATATATACATCTGAAGCTGGAGCGAGTTTGGATAAATGCGGCACTCGTTCTGCTACTTCATTAATACGCTCAAGTGAATATTCAACGCCCGCTTCGTTTGCAATCGCCAATGTATGAAGAACTGTATTGGTTGAACCACCAAGTGCCATATCTAAAGCAAATGCGTTATCGATCGCTTTTTCCGTGACAATATCACGTGGTTTAATGTCTTTTTTGATTAGCTCCATCAATTGTTTTGCTGACTTCTTCGCAAATTCTCTTCGTTCTGGTGAAGTCGCCAAAATGGTTCCATTTCCAGGAAGAGCAATCCCTAGCGCCTCTGCTAAACAGTTCATTGAGTTTGCTGTAAACATACCAGAGCAAGATCCGCATGTAGGACAGCCAAATTGCTCTAATTCGTTTAATTCCTCTTCATTAATTTTCCCTGATTGGTATGCGCCTACGCCTTCAAAGACAGAAGAAAGCGAAATTTTTCTGCCATCACTTGTTCTCCCAGCTTCCATCGGTCCACCACTGACAAATACAGTTGGGATATTCACACGCATGGCAGCCATCATCATACCTGGCGTGATTTTATCACAGTTAGGAATACACACCATGCCATCAAACCAGTGTGCAGACACTACGGTCTCTACTGAATCAGCAATGATTTCACGGCTTGGCAATGAATATCTCATCCCAATATGCCCCATCGCAATACCATCATCTACCCCGATTGTATTAAATTCAAATGGAACACCGCCAGCTTCACGAATGGCTTCTTTCACAATTTTTCCGAATTCCTGAAGATGGACATGCCCTGGGACAATATCAATATAGGAATTACATACGGCAATAAACGGCTTGCCAAAATCCTCATCTTTTACCCCAGCTGCTCTTAGTAAGCTTCGGTGAGGTGCTCTGTCAATTCCTTGTTTAATCATATTACTGCGAAGTTCTGCCATCTGTTTAAAAAGCCTCCTATACTACTAGTCTTGTTGACTGTATGATTTTGAGTTCATTTTATTTTACAAATTTTCTGTTTATTTAGCCACCTATAATAGATAGTGACTGATTTCTCTGCTGAAGCAAGTGCTCAGCAAGGATTGTGTCATAAAATCTGACCTCCAATATTCTATATTGCTACTACTATATAGAGTTTTTTCTCATATTTCAACAATATTCAAAATAATTTTTCTAAAAAAATTTTTCTGCCAATAAAAAAGCCATTTTCAGAAAACAAGCTGCCTTTTATTGGCAGCCCGCTCGTCTTTCTTATGATTCTGATACATTTTTTCTACTTTCTGTCATTTGCTTCCACACAGAGCCTTTTGCTTCTTCTCCGTGCTCAATTCGTTCGATGGCCATTTTCACTTGAAGACTGACTTCAAATTCAGGGTCCTGCTCCGCTTCTTTTAAAGCTTCTAGTGCTGTTTCGTCACCTTCTTCATAAAGGAACATGGCCGCACGCCAGCGGACAAGCTTACTTGGGTCCTTTAAGGCTTGAATCATCGCTTCAATCGCACTAGAATCACCAAGATCCGAAATACAATCTCCAGCAGTTCTTCTAACTGTCACTGTTTTATCTTCAAGCCCTTTATACAAAATAGGCAAAATGTCTGGATCTTCAATCATGCCAGCATTCACAACAGCTTGTCTGCGAATCGATGTTTTTGGATCCTCCATCGCTTTCATTAAAACAGGTATATCTTTTTTCTCTGGCTGCATTTGCTCTAAATGAGCAAAACGTTTCTTCCAATCTTCATCACGCAGCATCTCTTCTGTCACATCATATGCTTTTCGGTTCACTTGTTTATCTACAGCCTCTTGACCTTCCTTCACTGCCTCTGTTAAACGGGATAAACGCTCGTCGTCATATGCAGCTTGCAGCTCTTCTGTGACTTCTTGACCGATATCAGCAAATTCTCCAAAACGTACGCCATGTTCTTTCCACACACGTTCAAATACAACATTATCTGAACTGCTTCTTAGCTTTAAAATCGCTGCCTGGAAACGTTCAGGCATTCCAAATCGTTCTTCTCTTTCACCGTCTGTCAGCTTCACCTGCATCGGAATCCCATTAAACATTTGAACATGCACTTTGACTTCTCCAAATGTGTCATCACCTGACTGCGATTCTCCCTGAAGACCTTCAGTTTCTTGTCCAAAGGCTTCTCTGACTTGCTGTAAAATACCTTGCCAATCAAATTTCGCATTACGCTCAACCGCTAAGAAATCGGCTACATGGTAAACACCTTTTACACCTTCAATGGTTAAAATGCGCTTGATCATCTCTGGCGCTTCGTCTTTTTGATCTTTTTTGTAGTTATTGCTTTTACCGCCTGCAAGCGCTTCTGTCAAAATGACTTTCATTGTATTCGGGCTTGGCGTTGGTTCTATGGCAGTTATTTTCATCTATACATCCTCCTTACACACATAAAGACCCTACTCATCAGTAAGGCCGCATTCTTCTTTCCATGTCTTGATAAATAGACACATAAACTCATGCCGCTCATGAGCCAGCTGCTTTCCAGCACGTGTGTTCATCAAGTCTTTTAATTGAAGCAGCTTTTCTTGCATATGCAAAAGTACTGTGCCTTGGTGAGCACCCTCTGTATAGTGAGGCTCCCCTTTTGCACCTGCATATGTAAACACCCTTGCAATCCCAGTTGCACCTATCGCATCTAGCCGATCTGCATCTTGAACAATGGCCCCTTCTAATGTCACTGGCTTATGCTGCATATGCCGGTGACGAAAAGACATCGTTGTAATAATATCCATGATATAGCGAATATCTCGCGTGTCCACTTCCCACAAAAGGAGCTGCTGCTTGAGATCATGCGGTGAAAGCTTCCATTCACTAGACAGCTTGTCATCAATGACATCATGGACAATCGCTGCCATTTCAATGACAAAAAGCGACCCGCCCTCCTGTTGTGCAATATGGACGGCAAGCTGGCGCACACGATTGATATGAGCTTCATCGTGTCCAGTCGGTTCATTCTTTAGCTGTTTTGAAACAAAGGAGGCAGCTGCCTCCAATTGTTCTTGCTGCTTACTCGAATACATGCTTATTTCTCCAAAAGAGCGATAATGGAGCTTTCTAATTCTTTTGGTGGTGTTTTAGGAGAAAATCGTTCAGTCACTTCTCCGTTTTGGTCAACGATAAATTTTGTGAAATTCCATTTCACCGTTTTTGTGCCAAGCACACCTTTGGCATGACTCGTTAAGTATTTGAAAAGCGGATGCGCATTGTCACCATTGACATCTACTTTTGCAAACATCGGGAAGGTCACACCATAGTTCAACGAACAGAATTCTTGAATTGCTTCTTCCCCTTCTGGCTCTTGATTCATAAATTGATTGCACGGAAATCCTAAAATTTCAAGGCCCTTTTCATGATATTGATCGTATAACTCTTGTAATTGTTTAAATTGAGGGGTCAGTCCACATTTGCTCGCTGTGTTCACGATGATCAGTACTTTCCCTTTGTAATCTGCCATTGATTTTTCCTGACCGTTAATGGTCTTGACCTGAATATCATAAATTGACATCTCATAGCCTCCTAGGATTCACTTTTTCCTATCGTAACATGCTTCTTTTAGAAAATCGCTTTTTATGCTTCCTGCTAAAAGAGTCCAGTCACACTGCCGTCTTCTAATAAATCCATCTCAAGTGCCGCAGGTTTTTTAGGGAGACCTGGCATGGTCAGAATGCTTCCCGTTAGTGCAACGATAAAACCTGCCCCTACAGATGGTTTTAACTCTCGAATCGTAACGGTAAAGCCTTTTGGTCTGCCGATTAAAGCTGGATCATCCGATAGTGAATATTGCGTTTTTGCCATACAAACCGGCAAATGGGCCCAGCCATTTTTCTCAATTGCAGCTAGCTGCTTTCTTGCTTTTGATGTAAGGTTGACGCCGTCTGCACCATAAACCACTTTGGCGACTTTTGACAACTTTTCTTCAATGGAATCTTGCTCCTCATATAAATAAGAAAAGCTGTTTTCATTCTTTTCAATGAGTGTCGTGAGCTCTTCGGCAAGTGCTACCCCGCCAGCTCCCCCTTCTTCCCATACATTGACGGCTTTGACTGGATGTCCATTCGTTTCGCACCAGTTTTCTATTGCTTGAATTTCTTCTTTTGTATCGGTAATAAAACGGTTCACTGCTACGATGTATGGTAGACCGAAGGCTTGCACTGTTTCAATATGCTTCTCTAAATTATGTATACCTTCTAATACAGCCTGTGCATTTGCTTCCTTGAGCTCTGTTTTCTGCATTCCGCCATGCATTTTTAGCGCCCTGACAGTTGCTACAATGACAACAGCGCCTGGTTTAAAATCACCGGCTCTTGTTTTGATGTGAAGAAATTTTTCCGCGCCGAGGTCTGCACCAAATCCCGCTTCTGTTACGACGTAATCTGCTAGTTTTGCCGCCATTTTTGTGGCAATTAAACTATTGCATCCATGTGCAATATTGGCAAAAGGACCACCATGAACAAGGGCTGGAGTTCCTTCAATCGTTTGAACAAGGTTTGGTTTCAGCGCATCTTTTAATAGCAAGGTTAATACGCCTTCATATCCTAGATTTCCAACTGTGACCGGTTCACCTTCTTGATTGTAGGCAACAACAATAGAAGAAAGACGTTTTTTTAGATCGTTTAAGTCGTCTGCTAAACAGAGGATGGCCATCATTTCGGATGCAACCGTAATATCAAATCCATCTTCTCTAGGGTACCCATTTAATTGACCGCCAAGTCCTACGACCACTTGTCTTAGAGCACGATCGTTTAAATCTAACACTCGTTTCCATACAATTCGGCGTGCGTCGATCCCAAGCTCATTTCCGTGATGGATATGATTATCAATAAAAGCAGATAAAGCGTTATGTGCAGATGTAATCGCATGAAAATCCCCTGTGAAATGAAGATTGATTTCTTCCATAGGTAACACCTGTGAATATCCGCCGCCAGCTGCACCGCCTTTAATACCCATTGTGGGACCTAGTGAAGGTTCACGCATGGCAATAATCGCTTTTTTCCCAATTTTCTCGAAGGCTTGACCGAGGCCAACTGTTACAGTGGACTTCCCCTCACCTGCTGGCGTTGGGTTGATCGAAGTCACAAGAATCACATTTCCTTCTTTTTGTTCCTTTAAACGGTCAAAAATAGTCAAAGATATTTTCGCTTTTGTGAAACCATAGCATTCTAATTCTTCGTCATGTATTTGTAATTTTGCTGCGATGTCTTGAATCGGTCTCAGCTTTGCCTTTTGGGCAATGTCAATATCTGATAAATGCTTTGTAATCATGATTAATGGCCTCCTTTTTTGACAGAAACAGCTTTCTTTTTTGCTCTATTTTTCATTGTAACATAATTGAAACATTGAAATATCGCCAGAAAGTTCCTATAATGAAGTGAAATTAGCTTTGGTTCAGGGGGTGGCGAGTTGCCTATTAACATACCAGTTCATCTGCCGGCAAAACAAATACTAGAGAGCGAAAACATTTTCGTCATGGATGAGACAAGGGCATTCAAACAAGATATCCGTCCTTTGAATATCGTGATCTTAAATTTAATGCCAAAAAAAATACAAACTGAAACGCAGCTGCTGAGAATGCTCGGAAATTCTCCTTTGCAAGTGTATTTTACATTTTTGATTCCAAGTACACATACACCGAAGAATACATCGAGAGAGCATCTAGATGAATTTTATACGACCTTTGACTCGATTCGCCATAAAAAATTTGATGGCATGATCATTACAGGTGCACCAATTGAGCATTTAGCTTTCGAAGAAGTTTCCTATTGGAAAGAACTGCAGGACATTTTGGACTGGAGTAAAACGAATGTGACGTCTACTCTCCATATATGCTGGGGGGCACAGGCAGGTCTATATCATCATTATGGCATTGAAAAAATCAAGCTTCCAGAGAAAAAATTCGGTGTCTTTGAGCATCTTGTCAAAGAGAAAAAAGAAAGATTAGTAAGAGGTTTCGATGAAGTATACTATGTCCCACATTCTAGGCATACAGATATTAATACAGAACAATTAAAAAACACGCCGAATCTAAAAGTATTGAGCACGTCTGAGGAAGCTGGTGTTTGTTTAATTGTCTCAGATGATGATAAACAAGTATTTTTAACTGGACATCCTGAATACGATACAGATACATTGAAGCAGGAATATGAAAGAGATTTGTTGAAACATGATACAGTCAAAAAACCCGTCCACTATTTCATAGAAGATGGAGACACATTAGTCCCAGTGAACCGCTGGAAAGCCCATGCTACTTTGCTGTTTATGAATTGGCTTAATTACTATGTTTATCAAGAAACACCATATGTGTGGGAATAAAATAGACTGTAGTCTGATGATAAATGCTTAAAATGTGTTAAAATACAAATGGCTCTGTCTTCCATTATCAATTTAGTCTGTTTGTTTTTTAAAATTAGTTTAATTCTTTCGTAACGAATGATATGCTCTCGCTGTTTATATGTTATCTTTATGTATATGTAGACCTATGAGATTTATAGTTTTCGTACGAAGTTTTGTTGTTGTTGATTACATTTGAGGTGAATATTCTTGAATACCAATAAAAAAATATTAATCTTGACCGCAAATTATGGAAATGGACATATGCAGGTTGCAAAAACACTGTATGATGAATGCAAATCCCAAGGGTTTGAACATGTGATAGTTTCTAATTTGTATCAAGAATCAAATCCCATTGTGTCCGAAGTGACTCAATATTTATATTTAAAGAGCTTCTCCATTGGGAAACAATTTTATCGCTTGTTTTATTACGGTGTAGATAAAATTTACAATAAACGCAAATTTAACATTTATTTAAAGATGGGAAATAAGCGTCTTGATGAATTAATTCAATTACACAATCCGGATATCATCATCATTACATTCCCGATGATTGTTGTACCTGAATACCGAAACAAAACAGGTAAAGTCATTCCAACATTTAATGTGATGACAGACTTTTGTCTTCATAAAATTTGGGTACATGAAAACATTGACCGATACTATGTTGCAACCGATTATGTGAAACAAAAGCTAGTAGAAATCGGCACACATCCAAGCGATGTCAAGGTAACAGGCATTCCGATTAGACCACAATTTGAAGTAGACGTGCCTAAATCGATCATCTATAAAAAATATGGATTATCATCAGACAAAAAAGTCCTTCTCATTATGGCGGGTGCCCACGGTGTACTAAAAAATGTGAAGGAACTGTGTGAAGCACTACTTCTTGACAGTGAAGTACAAATTGTTGTTGTGTGCGGTAAGAATGCAGCGCTGAAGCAATCGCTTAGCGAACTTGAACAAGCACACCCAAATCAATTGAAGGCGCTTGGATATGTGGAACAAATTGATGAATTGTTCAGAGTAACGGACTGTATGATTACAAAACCGGGCGGGATTACATTAACAGAAGCAACAGCAATTGGTGTCCCAGTTATTCTTTACAAACCTGTTCCAGGACAAGAAAAAGAAAATGCTCTTTTCTTTGAAGATTACGGCGCTGCCATTGTCATCAACAGACACGAAGACATTTTAGAATCTGTCACCAACTTGTTGCAAGACGAAGAAAAGTTAGAATCCATGAAACAAAACATCAAAAAATTACACTTAAAACAATCTTCTCAAACCATTTTAGAAGATATCGTCGAACAATCAGATCTAATCATGAGCAACAAATCGTATGCTCAAGCATTATCATAAAAAGGTGTCCGTCAATGACGGACACCTTTTTTCTTTTAACCTTGATTCCCATTCGTTGTATACACTTCTTCAAACGGCTGCACGACAACAAAGCCACTTCCGCTAAACTTCATTTGAATGGACTCTCCGCTTCCCCTGCCAATAAACGTTTTGAACGATACATCTGTCACAAATTCAGTCTGCAAATCTCCTGACCATGCGACCGTCGCATTCGGATCTGTATAAACAGAATCACCTGGCTGAACAATCAGCGTCAGCGGTTCGTAATGACTTGTGATTGCCACAAGACCTGGTCCTTCAAGTTTGACATTAAATAATCCACCTGCAAGCATGCCAGATACCTTTTTCATTAATTTAATATCCCACCGAACTGACGGTTCAAATGCGAGCAGGTCGTTTCCATTAACGAAAATAGACTCCCCTTGAGCCAATCGAAGAATCGAGATTTTTTTCCCTTGGTCTGCTACATATAATTTCCCATCACCTGTGGCCTTCATCAAAGAGGTTCCTTCTCCTGATAACATTTTTTTGAACATCTTTGACACACCGTGTTCAAACACACCTTCACGTTCAAACTTTATTTTCCCGCGATATGAAACCATGGAGCCTGTCTTTGCCCAAATGGTATCCGTTAAATTAATTTCTAACAATCTTGATGTTTCAAGTTCGAAGACCCCTTCCCCTTTGTCTTCTTGCTGCGTATTCTGAACAAACTCCTCAATTGTGTAACGATTCATGACGCACCTCTTTCTGTATTTTTACTATATACGGACAAGTTATACATTAGGTTTCATGAGATTAGGACGTTTTATAGATAAATGTCATTCACTAAAAAAACAAAAAAATCAAACATTCTGCTCAAAATTTGGCTTGCCTGCTTGACGCTTTACTTTTGATGGTGTATAGTGGAACCATCATTTAACAACTGCTTAAGTCGTTAGGTGATGAAAAATTTTTTTTAGTATGCCAAAAGGTGTGCTACAGTACTAGGAGGAAAAAGCAATATGCAAAACGGTAAAGTAAAATGGTTCAATAATGAAAAAGGTTTCGGCTTCATTGAAGTTGAAGGCGGAGACGACGTATTCGTTCACTTCACAGCTATCGAAGGTGACGGTTACAAATCTCTAGAAGAAGGACAAGAAGTTTCTTTTGAAATCGTTGAAGGTAATCGTGGACCTCAAGCTGCAAACGTAACAAAAATCTAATCAACTCAATCAATGATGAAACGACAAAATAAAGAGAGGCTTATGCCTCTCTTATTTGATTTTCAGCTGAATTTCAATCGCTAAAATATTTTGCTTTAATCTTTGTTCAATTTCAGAGATATCTTTTTCGAGAAAAGGTCTTCCCTTCTTTGCTACATCTACCAGTTGCTCTAGATCACTGTACACCTCTTGAAATGTCCGATGTAATACCGTTTCAAAATCCTTATTATCCATGCCGGCCTTCCCCTTTTCCTCTATTATCCGTCACTTAGTCAAAAAGTAACTCAACCAAAACTTTCTATAGTTATATCGGCTCATTTTTCAGAATATGTTCTTTTTTTACACATTCTATTCGTTTTTTTTCGTGAGCGTATGATACATCTAGGGGAAAACCGGAGTGTACGCTTATTTTTTGAGTAATTCATTCCCGTATTGTTTGATCTTCTCTCCTACCGTGCATTGCTGTATACAAAAGGAGTGCGCGTATTTTTTGCCAAATTCTTTGCGAAAGTGCTTCTTAATCAAGCAATCTGAACAATACGTGTCTTGAAGATCTGTTAATTCTTTTACTGCTGTTTTTTTATCCACTTTATTCAGCTCCGTCTGCTTCTAATTTCAACTTACTTTCGATGGGGACGTCTGCAAGTATCTGTCTGGCAAGCTGATCTGCTTCTGCATTTTGTTTACGATCGATGACTTCATATGTTGGCGTGAGCTTCAGCTCTTTGATCGCAGCCTCAATTCGGTCGAGCCATTTGTTATGTATATCATCATAACAAGGCCATTCCCCTTTGAGCTGATTCATCACAACAAGAGAATCTCCTCTAATCGTAACAGAGTTTCTGCTGGCTCCCAGTTCTTTTAAAGCTTTTACCGCTTCAAATAAAGCCGCATACTCTGCCTCATTGTTCGTGGTGCTCTGAAAAGGCTGATTCTTCCTTAACCGGTATGCATCCTGTCCGAGCTGATAATACACGACAATTCCAAGCCCAGCATCACCTGTTTCTTTGCGAAAACTCGCATCAAAATAGACCTGAAGCTGATCGGGTTCAAGCCTAAGTTCTTCGTTTAGCTTTTCAAGTTCTTTCATCGACCACATCGCACCCTTTTCATCTTCAAATGATAGAAGTGACTGCGGTTCTTTTTTGTCTATATGTTTTGCTAAAAGCAAGGCTTCTTTGAGCTCCATCCAATCTTCTTGGAAAAAAGCAATGGACCCAATCGATTTCACTTTCATTGTATAGTGTGCTCTTAGTTTCATTGATCACATCGCCTTCCCGTACTTTTAAGGTAAACGTTCGTTATGCTATAATCAAAAAGTTACATTTTACATTTAGAAAGGAAGTTCATGTCACTTGTTTAAAGAAGGTATTTGGATCTTATTTGCGATCATTAATTTTATCATTGTTCTTCTATTTTATAAAGGATTTGGCAAGATGGGGCTTTTCGTCTGGATTGGTTTTGCAACAGTTGCTGCCAATTTACAAGTGGTCAAAACCGTTGAATTATTTGGCTTAACGGCAACACTTGGCAACATTTTATACGGCAGTGTGTTCTTTGCAACGGACGTCCTCAATGAAAAATATGGACAAACCGAAGCGAAAAAAGCTGTCTGGATTGGCTTTGCCACCCTTTTAACATTAACTGTTGTCATGCAGGAGGCTTTGCTTTTCCATCCCGCTCCATCTGACATTTCCCAATCATCATTAGAAACGATATTTGGCTTTATGCCAAGGGTCGCTCTTGGTAGTCTTGCTGCTTATATCATCAGTCAAATGTTAGATGTTTATGTATATTCGTTTATTCGCCGGATATTTCCTTCAGACGGTGCGCTCTGGCTGCGAAATGCGGGGAGTACAATGATTAGCCAGCTGCTTGATACACTCGTTTTCACAACCATTGCCTTTCTTGGGACCTACCCATTCCATATATGGATCGAAATTTTCATCACGACTTATGTGATTAAATTTATCGTCGCTGCCATTGGCACACCTTATGCCTATGCGGCGAAAAAAATGGTTCCAATTGATGAAAGGGGGAAATAAATTGCCAGCTGAAATATATATTGACGGTGCTAGTGCCGGAAACCCAGGTCCATCTGGCATCGGCATTTTCTTGAAATATGACGGAAAAGCTGAGTCTTTCTCCATTCCTCTTGGCATCATGAGCAATCATGAAGCAGAGTTTTCTGCGCTCATTGAAGGCATGAAAATATGCGTAGAAAAAGGATTACGGACCGTTTCATTCCGCACAGATTCACAAGTAGTGGATCGTGCAGCCAATGCAGGATTTGCTAAAAATCCATCTTTTCGTCATTTTATCGATGAAATGCTGCAGCTTCAAAGCGAATTTGATTTATTTTTCATTAAGTGGATTCCGAGCAAGGAAAATCAAGTGGCTGATCAGCTCGCTAGAAAAGCGATTCACCTTTCAAAAGGATGAATCGCTTTTCTTTTGGTTATGCTAATGTGTGAGGTGATACGAATTGGATAAAGAGAACAGAGGCCGTGTCACAAACGGAACGACTCCTCAAGGTGATGCGCAGACAAAAGATAAACAGCCAATATCGCAATTAGAAAATAAGGCGAAAAAAAGCAACACAAAGGGCTAATACATGTAGCCCTTTGTTTCTTTTCTGCGTAAGAACAACCTTAACTGATTCCTAATTGACTTAAGCGGTTAACCATTGGTTCGATCCCTTTAATTTGATGCAAGCGCAGCATCGCGGCTACCCGCTCTGGATTGATGTTCATTTTTGTTTGATCAATCGGACAGCTGAGTGGTACATCACATTTAATTTCTGCCAGTATACGAGAAAGCTTCAGATCTTCTAAACCTGCTTGCATTTTCTTTTGCTGAGCTGCCGTTAATGCATGAACATTTTCTAACAGTCGATCAATCGTTTCATACGTTTGAATAAATTTCAATGCTGTTTTTTCGCCGATTCCTTTTACACCAGGGTAATTATCGCTAGTATCACCCATCAGCGCTTTCATATCAATCAGCGCCTTTGGAGAAATGCCCATTTCCTCTTCAAAAAGGGCTTTTGTATAATGCTTATAATTCCCGATGCCTTTTTGCATCAAAGCCACGGTCACTTGTTCATTCAAGATCTGCAGCAAATCTTTATCTCCTGTTAAGACGGTCACACGTGCTTCGTTTTGATAGATAGATGCAAGCGTTCCAATACAATCATCTGCTTCAAAACCTGTCACACCAATATTCATGATCCCAAGTTCTTCTGTCGCCTCTTTTGCTAAATCAAACTGCGGGATAAGCTCAACAGGCGCCTCGCCTCGATTGGCTTTATAATCTTGAAACAATTCGTTCCGGTATGTCTGGCTTCCCATATCCCAGCAGCAAACGATATGAGTCGGCTCAAATGTTTGGACAGCTGTTAACAAATGCTTCAAATAACCATTCACTCCATTTGTCGGCACACCACGATCATTTATCATAAAATTGCGATGGACAGCCGTCGCATAAAACGACCTAAAAAGAAGGGCCATTCCATCTACAAGTAATACGTGTTTATTCATTCATCTAAACTCCCTTTTTATAAACAATACTCCTATTCTATCATAGAACATCGAAACGAACATAAAAAAGGCGCCTTCTTCTTTTTGATAAAGAAGAGGCAGCCCGATTACTTTTTACCATATTGCATTTTTTTCGTTTCCGCTTCTGCGTAGGATGGCATGTCTTTTTCCTTCGGCATGCGCTCCTCCTGCTGCTTTACGTTTTGCTTTTTTGCCATGATCATTCCCCTTTCTGGTTCATTTGTTAAGATGACCAAAAATGAGAAAGTTACTCTTTACTTCTGTTTACGCTGGGTGTATTCCTCCACCATCTCAATCGTGACATGTTTACGAAGCGGAACAATTCCGCCTCGGGCAAGCTCATTCATTTTAGACGTAATGGCATTGATCTCATCTGTTGAAAATGGTTCATTGTGTTCACATTTTTTCACAGCCGATTCAATCGCCTGCTCTCTTTTTTGTTCAAGTGCAAGAAAAGATTGGATATGGGCATGTTGTTTCTGTGAATGTGCAGAAATTTCTTCGTGTACGCTCGTCATCGTCTATCAGCTGCTTTCTTTTTTATATAGTCTATCATGAATCATATCGTTTTCAACTGGTTCTTCCATTCATTTGTTTGTTCATAAACTTGTTCAATGATCGCCTGTTTTTCAGCATCTGTTGTAAGGCTCGTCATAAATGTCTGTTTTTGCTCATTGAGCTGTTGGAGAGCATCTTGTTCGTACCTTTCCGTATAGGTCTTCACTAGCTTTTCATATCTGCTCAGCAACTCTTCTTTTTCGTTATCTGCCCAACGTGTTGTCATTTGATGTAGAACATCTCGAATGGCTTCAATAAACGTAGCCTTTTCATTTTGTTCAAAAAAGGCTTTCGCTGATTTTTGTTTCTTTAAAAGCGGCTCAAATGGTGCAATCTCTGCTTCGACTTCAATTTGTTTTAGCTCAGCGTTTTTCTCCTCAGGGGCTGATAGGCTGAGAGAAAAGTAAGGATCTTCCGCACATACAGCCTGCATCCCTTTTTCCCACTCCTCCTGGAAATAATGGTGGATAAACGATTCCATTCGGATATCAAGTGCCTTGAGCTCCTGCACAAATTCAAATTCATACTCCTTTAACGCTTTCTCAAGTGCCTTTTTTAACTGCTGACCAAAATTCCCTTGAGATATGCCAGGATAAAAAGCCGACTTTAATAGATCATTCGCAAATAATGAAAGCCGCTGTACAATATGATAGAGCTGTTCATGCACGTCTTTTTTTACGCTTTCGGTCACAAGCTTAGACCGTTTCACATCTTGCATTTTTTCGAGAATGGCTTCATAGGATGTCTTGATGTTTTTCTTTTCAGCTTCTTTCTCATCTTCTGATTGATGCAAGGTCGCACGTAGTCTATCGACCGTTGTACATAATGTATTAGCTTCAAAATGCAAAAGTTCAATGGCATCTTTCGTTAATTCTTCCTCAATAAAATAGTCGAGCTGTTTTCTCAGTGTTGCATATTGATTATAAGATGTCGGCTCTTTCCCCTCGATCTCTTCCTTACTAGACACATGATGCAGGTTTGGATTGCGGATGCCTTCTTTTGTGAGCTCGCTTCGTACATAGTCAAATACGGTTTCAAGCTCTGCTTGATCCTTAGCCAAATCAGCTGCATTGATGATAAAGAACATTTTATCCATGCTAAAGGAATCTTTTACGAGTCCAAGCTTCCGTAAAAATGAGCGATCAGCTTTTGAAAAAGAATGCTGATAATACGTTAAATAAAGAAGGGCGTCTGCATCCTTCATATACTGGAAGGCGATTTCTGTATGACGCTTATTCATACTGCTTGCACCTGGTGTATCGACAATCGTCAGCCCTTTATCTGTCAGAGGTGTACTTAAATACACCGTCACTTCCTTCACCACACAAGAAACAGATTCTTCCGCTACATAAGGCTTTAATTCTTGAAGTGTGACATGTAAATTGGTTTGGTTGTCAATGTCATCATGAAACTTGGCATAGGCTTGTAGAAAATGTTCTACAATGATTCGGTGATCCTGTTCGAGCTGCCGTTTTTTCAGCACTCTTTCCAGCTTTGCCTTAAACGAATCTCCTTTTTCTGTTGTGATCGAAAATCCAAGAATCTGATCGAGTTCCTCTAGAATGTCCTGCTTGGTTTTAAACACCACTTTGACACTTTCATGAGGATGATCTTCCGTAGGTCGTGTCAGTTTGTTAATTGTTGCAGTTGTTGGCGTAGGAGATGATGGTAACACCTTCCGTCCAACAAGCGCATTGGCAAAAGAAGATTTTCCAGAACTAAAAGCGCCAAATAATGCGAGTGTAAATTCTTTTGCTTGCAGCCGTTCTGTTCGTTTTTCAAAGGAATCTCTTTGAGACTTTAGAATATCTAAAGGCGATAAAATGCGGGAAAGCTCTTTAAATTGTGCAATCGATTGTGCTGTCGTTAAATGCTGCGATTGACGGTATTGATTGCGCTGTGTGCGTTCAGCAGCTAGATCGCTCTCTTCAGCATGAATTGATGCGTGATTCTTCTCCAGCTGGTCGTGCTGCATCCATTGCTTTTTCGCATAAAACCAGTCACCCGGGATATGTTCATCCGTTCCGTTTTGCCAAATATCCCATATATGCTGAATATCTAGTCTTATTTTTTCATTTTTTTCGTTGTACCCCTCAAGGCTCTGAAGCTCTTGTTTCGCTTGTTTCCATTTTTCCTCTTGCTTCTCTTGTTCATTCCGGAGCTGGTCTTTCAAGGTCTCAATCATCTGTTCAATCAATTGAAGCGCTTGCTGTTTTGCCTGTCTTTTCAATGCTTCACCAGCATCTTTCGCATATTGAAGAACGTATTCGTTAGAAAAAGTTGCCCCTTGGTGAATGACCTTTTCAAGCACGGATTCTTCAATAGGTGTCTCAAATGCCATGGCTTTGTCTAATAACGCTTCGCCAAGCTGATGCTGTTTTATTTCTTTTTTAAGGAGCTCGGCAATGTGCCAGTCAACTTCCGCTTTCATTCTCTTTTTTACATCTGCTAAGAAATCATTTGCCCGCTTTTCCTTTTCCTGCTCGGTTTTATTTTTTGCAAAAAGTAAACCCACTTTAAAGCCAGGTGCTTTCGATTCGATATAGTCACTTGCAAGCTCTCGCATCTTAAATGGCGTGAGGTTTGCATTTTTTAAGATGTTCTCTACTTCAGAAGACACTTCATCTTCTACCTGCTTTGCACCATTTTCAATAAATCGGCGTTTCTCTTCTAGTTCTTTCACTTCATTCCTTTTTTCTTGAAGCTGCGCGTCAAGGTCCTCTTCATGCAGTTCTTCTTTTAACGAGTCCATATGTTCTTTTAAAACATGTTCAATTTTCTGCTCTGTATAGGCTCGAAGCGATGCTTTAGGCATGGTTTGTAATTCTTGTAGTTTCTTCACTAAACGGATCATTTCGTTTTTTGGGTGTGCCTCATCCGTCACAGAAGTAAAATATAGATGTTCTTCTTCAATGCCTTCTTTTAAAAGCATCTCAACGATTTGTTTTTTGTAGTCTTCAAAAGTTGTCTCTTGTTCATCATGCCGATCCACTTGATTGACGATGAAATAAAGATTAGGCACTTTCTCTTTAATCGAGCGAATGAAGCGAATGTTTTCTTCAGAATGGACATGGTTATAATGAACGACATAAAAAAGAGCATCCGCTTGATGAAGAATAGAAGCGGCGGATAAAAAGTGCGCATGATCCGTTGAATCAATTCCCGGTGTATCGATGAGTGCCACTTTTTCTTCAAGTCCACTATAATCACCGCTAATTTCCACCATCTCAATTTGTTCCCCATCTTTACAAAAACGCTGCACCGCTTCTTTATCATAAGAACCGCTCATTTTTGCAAAACGTCCATCAGACGTATGGAGCTGAACTTCACTGACCCCTTTCCTGACAACAACCAAGTTTGCACTCGTTGGAATTGGGCTTGTGGGTAGGATGTGATCATGAAGAAGATGATTCACTAGTGATGACTTACCAGCAGAATAGTGGCCGGTAAATGCGATATACACTTCTTCTTCAGCTTCCTTTTTCATAATAGATGCAAGTTTGGCTGCGCGCTCGTGATCATCCCTTTTCAGAAGGCTTTGATATAAAGCACCTGTAGTTTGAACGAGCGAATCTCGAATAGACAAGTCTTTCATGACGATAAACCCCTTTGTTTTTAGAAAAGTCAGTTATGTATGTGTACCATTTTACACAAAATAAAGAGATTTTTCTTCTGATCTGAGGAAATAAAAAAAATCTGCTGCCCGATCAGTCACAATGGACTGCAATCAGGAAGCAGATTTTTTTGAAACACCTTTTAATACGAAGCCAATCAATAAGCTGTATACACAGACCGTACCGAGTAAGAAAATCATTGTCATGTGATCACCGTCCATCCTTCATGATTGAGAATGTTTATCATTAATGAAAGTGTAGCACAATTGATAATGATTTTCAATATTAATTTAGTAAATATTGATTCAGTGCTTTTTCTTCTGTTTGTATTCTGACCATCATCATCCATCCATTTAAACAAGTAAACAAAATGGCAGTAATAAATGCGTTAAATAGCAGCGGAATGAACATCAGTTCAATCGCCACCACCACATAGTTAGGATGCTTTAACCAGCGATACGGCCCCTTTTTCACAATCATCGCATTTGGAACGACTAAGATTTTTGTATTCCAATACGTCCCAAGTGAACATAGTGCCCAGTACCGAATCACCTGGGTAGCAAGCAGGAACACAAGCAGCAATAGGAAAAAACGAGACGGTTGACGATGCAGCAGCCATGTCTCTCCAATAAGCGAGAGGAAAAATGCTGCATGCATAGCGACCATATAAGGATAATGGCTTGCACCAAATTCGATCGCTCCGATCGCCTTCACCTTCTTTTCATTTCTTTTCGCCACAAGCATTTCAATGAGGCGCTGACAAATGAAAATGCCAATCACTATCCAGAAAATCATCACGAGAGCCCCTCCCATTTCATGAGCAATAATTCTGACGAAAAGCCTGGACCAAGTGCTCCGCAAAGCCCCACCTGTCCTGCATCTAGTGACTGATGTTCAAGAAAATGCTTTATCACATATAAAACGGTGGCAGAGGACATGTTTCCATGCTGTTTCAGAACCTCTTTTGAAGAAAATAGCTGATGATCTTGTAAAGATAGGCTTTCAAGATAGGCATCAATCACTTTTTTTCCTCCAGGGTGAGCAAGAAAAACGGATACATCCTCTGTTGAAAACCCTAGCTGATGTAAAAATTGATCCACTTGCTCTTTTAACCACCCAGAAATGATGGACGGAATATCACGTGAGAAGATGACCCGAAATCCGTCGGCGGTAAAATCCCATCCCATCACATCCTCAGAATCTTTCATGGTCACTGACTGCGTGCCAAGCACTTTAGGTACTGTTTTTAACCGCGTATACTTAGAGGCGGACTTTTCTCCAGTTAAAAGAACGGCCGCAGTCCCGTCACCGAACAGTGAGGTTCCAATTAAATTGCTTTTTGATTGATCTTGCGGCTGAAAAGTGAGGCTGCAAAGCTCGCAGGCAACAACTAGCACTTTCGCTTCTGGATACGCCCTGATGTATTCATAAGCTCGGGATAAGCCTGCCGCCCCGCCCCCGCAGCCTAACCCCCAAATTGGCACTCGTTTCGTATAAGGAGAAAATGGAAGAACATTCATCAGCTTTGCATCAAGACTTGGCGTTGATAACCCTGTACTGGAGATGAAAAACAAAGCATCAATCTCATCAAAAGGAACTGGCTTTGTAAGAAATGCTGTTTCATGCAGACAGTGAAAAACGGCTTCTTTCGCATGAGCCAATGCTTTTTCGACATAGAGATTATTTTTCTCTTCAAAAGTGTGATGTTCTTGATACCAATCAATAGGCTGGACAAACTGCCTGCTCTCTATTTCGCCATTATTAAAAGCTTTTAATAGTCGATCAATGTCTTTAAACGATCGTTTAAATTGAGATCTTGCAAATTGAGCAGCTGCTTGCTGATCCACATGATGTTTTGGCAGACTTGTTCCAACTGAAAGAATGTATGCCATCGGCTTCACCTCTTTTTTCGGTTAATATCCCCAATCAAAAAAAGGATATACATGCCAAAACGACACAATTCAGTCAAAATATTTTCCTCCGTCTAACTTTTTGTCTTGACGACAATTGATAAATATTGGATAATATAGGTGAAAACATGATGTAGTTTTCCTCCTTCACAGGTTCGTTCCAAGCCAAGCGAACCTGCTTTTTTTATGCAATTTAAGTTCAAAAATAATGTTGATTTAATGAAAAATAAAAGAACTCCGTTAATTGGGAGTTCCTCTGTGAATGACCTCTCTTAAGAACATCTAAAGAGCAAACCCTCACCTAAATCTTTTCAAGGATTGACTTAATAAAATCAGTTTTTTCATGTGCGTATTTGTGTTTGTCATTTACATGTAAACTTGATAATTTAAGTTTAAGCTGTTGGTACTCATTTCTAGCTTGCTCATTATTTCTCAAGTAATCTCTGAAATTTAACTGTTCAAGTAAATACTTATTATGTCTTTGGTACATATGGATTTGATGTGTTCGTGGTTCTCCTTTATTAAAGTAGTGTCTTTCAGGTAATACGTTTGTTCCTTTATATAAGTAACCGAGTCCTTCCAACGCTATTACACATTTTTCTCCATCAAAAAAATGTTCTATTTCAATTGCAATATCAATAATTGGCTTAGCGCTTAAACCTTTTACTGCCGTACTTCCAATATGATGTACATTCACTATGTATGGACCAATATCAGCTATTATCTGGCGCTTTTCTTTTTCATATTCGTTTTTCCACTCCATAGACCAAGGTACTAAAAAAACTTCCCCTCTTGGTAATCCTAACATTTACTTATCCCACCTTTTAACACCCATTTGGAGAATGTTAATAAACCAACTTTATCATAAGTACCATATGGAGAGAGCAGACAGATTTCAATAATCATCCTATTCGTTTAGATCTATTTCTTGGTTGATGTCATTCAATACGATTCTTAACAATTCACTCTCATCTTATTTTATATCTAAAGAACAAAAATGATTATTAATAGAGTTAGTTAACATAGCTTTATGCAAAAAAACACCTCTCAAATGAAAAGTGCTGACCGTAGACAAACCCCACCTTTACTTCAAGTAAAAGTGCTGTATGAAAGGAATAAGCAAATGACTTTTCACGTTCACCTTTTACATAGTAGCCAATCTCTGATTCAGTTGTACTGACTTTGCTTTCTTTTGTTTCTTCTTTATTTTGTACGGTAAGAGCTTTTCTCTATGTATTTCGCGATTGATAGCCTCTATCTCCAATATCCACATGAGCATCCTTTTTTTCAATGAAATCGGCATTTTACAACACTTTCATACGGAATCTCCTTTCACTTCGCATTAATGGTTAAATCTGTTGCTATCTTAGCGTATAAATATCAACGTTTCGATCATATTCAGAATTATTTCATTTAAACATGGATGGATCACCTTTTTTTCTGATCAACACAAATAAATAACCATAAAATGCTAATTTATTTGATAATTATATATGAAAAGGTGTTTTTTTCCTGTATACTTAATCAATATGAACACCATGAAAAACAGTGAAAAAAGACAGAATCTACTACATGATTCGGCACAAAATTTAATTGACTGGAGTGATTGTCATGAAAAAGGTGTCCAAAAAACAAACACCCTACAACACGATATTTCTCTCGAAGATAATTGGTTTAGTGCTTCTTACACTGTTTCTCTTTTTTATCTGGGATATGTCTAAACCCCATTTGCAGGCGACAAATGGGCAAGCAACAATTGTTACTAGCAGTGACTTCCGAGACACAAGTATCAGTCTGAAAGCAAAAGATCATTCTACAAGAACATTGGATCAACAATTTAAGACCAATCCAAACCAACAGACAACGAATAAAACGGTCTTTTTAACATTTGATGATGGCCCTTCTGCTACATCAAATCAGCTGTTAAATGTCTTAAAAGCACATCAAGTGAAGGCGACATTCTTCATGCTTGGACCGCAAATCCAAGCTCACCAAGCAGCTGTGAAAAGACTTTATCAAGAAGGACATCAATTAGGGCTTCATGGCATGACGCATGATATAAACCGCTTTTATCAAAACAGTGAGTCTCCCGCAAATGAAATGAGAGAAGCTCAGCGCATTCTTGCTTCTGTTACAGGCGTTTACACCCGTCTTGTGAGAATACCTTATGGCAGTGTTCCAAATTTAACATATGATCAAAAAGTACGCTTAAACCAATATGGCTTTATTTACTGGGATTGGACGATTGATAGCCTTGACTGGAGATATAAAAACTCACAATATGTTCAAGAGGTATTGAATCAACTGCAAATGTTTGAGAAAAATAAACCATGGGAACCAAAAGTTATTTTAATGCATGATCAACCCTCTACCACGAACTATTTAGATAGCCTGATTACACAACTAAAAGCAAGGGGCTATACATTTGCAGTCATTAACGAAACAATGCCGCCGGTACAACATTAATAGCGCTAATCACAATAAGCCCGTATCCAAAGGATGCGGGCTTTCAGCTCTCCAAAGAGAAGTGATTACATAACAGATTGCTTAGGTTCTTCCATTAGCTCCTGCTCTGTTTCTTTTTTAAAAGGAATCATGTGATAAATAATATGAAGCAAAATAGCGGTAAAGCTTCCGGCGACAATTCCGTTACTTGTTAACAATTTAATCGATTCTGGCAAATGCTCAAACATTTGCGGTACAACCGTTACTCCTAGCCCGATGCCAACTGAGCATGCGACAATGAGCAAGTTTTCTTGTTTTGCAAAATCGACGCGCGAGAGCATTTTAATCCCGTACGCAATGACCATCCCAAACATGGCGACCATTGCACCGCCTAGAACGGACTTTGGAATAATCGTTGTAAATGCCGCGATTTTAGGAAAAAGGCCAAATACCATTAATAATACCCCTGTCACCACAATGACCTGATTTTTCTTCACACCTGTTAACTGGATCAATCCAACGTTTTGGGAGTAGGCTGTGTATGGAAAAGCGTTGAAGATACCGCCTAATAAGACGGCAATTCCCTCTGCACGATATCCCTTTGCTAAATCCTTCTCTTTTAATGAACGATTCGTTAAATCTCCGAGCGCAAAGTATACACCCGTTGATTCGACTAATGACACAATGGCAACTAATGTCATTGTCATGATTGGTGCAAATTCAAAAGTAGGCAACCCAAAGTAAAAAGGCTCAATGATGCGGAAAACTTGTGCATTCGCCACTTCTGCCGTCTCCACCTTCCCTAAGAAAGCAGCAACTGCTGTTCCGAGTAGAATGCCGATTAAGATGGCAATGGCTTTCATGAATCCCTTTGTAAATCGATAGAGAAGGACAATGATAAACAATACAAGAAAAGCAAGTCCAAGATTCTCAAAAGAACCATAGTCTGCACTTCCTTCACCACCTGCCATATTGTTCATGGCGACCGGAATTAAGGTAATTCCAATGATCGTGACAACGGAACCTGTGACAACGGGCGGGAAGAATTTCACAAGCTTCCCAAAGAAAAATGAAAGAGCAATGACAATACACCCTGCGGCGATAATACTTCCATATATAGACGAAATTCCATATTTAGAGCCAATCGCAATCATAGGAGATACCGCAGTAAATGTACAGCCTAGTACAACAGGCAAACCGATGCCAAAAAAGCGGTTTTTCCATACTTGAAGCAGTGTGGCGGCACCGCACATGAAAATATCCGCCGAAATTAAGTACGTCAGCTGGGCTGGCGTGAGCCCAAGCGCATCTCCAACAATGAGCGGGACAAGAACCGCACCTGCATACATCGCCAGTACATGCTGTATCCCTAGCGAAAGGGTTTTAGCTTTTTTAGCGGCACTCATGATTGTACCTCGCGTACAAACGTGACTTTTCCTTCCTCGAGCGATTCGATACGTGCGAGTGACTCGACTCTATAGCCCATTTGCACAAGCTCTTTTCTTCCAGGCTGGAATGATTTCTCGATGACAATTCCAAAACCAGCTACTTTTGCTTTCGCTTGCTTTGCGATTGCGGCTAGTCCCTTAGCTGCTTCTCCATTTGCTAAAAAGTCATCGATAATTAACACACAATCATCCTCACTAAGGTGAGTGTTAGAGACAGCGATCGTACTTTCTACTTTTTTGGTAAAAGAATACACACTTGCTGTCAAAAGGTTATCCGTTAAAGTCAGTGATTGCCGCTTTCGGGCAAAAACAACTGGCACATGAAGGGCAAGTCCAGCCATGACAGCAGGTGCAATACCAGAAGATTCGATCGTGATAATTTTAGTAATCCCATCATGCTTAAATAATCTAGCAAACTCTTGACCGATCTCATGCATCAACACAGGATCAATTTGATGATTTAAAAAAGCATCTACCTTTAGCACTTGATTTGACAGAACGATTCCTTCGTTCTCGATCTTTTGACGTAACAATTCCATCATTCTTCCTCCCAGCATATTAGCAACTTTCATTTTTTTGCATAAAAAAAGCATTGCTGTCCATTAAGGAGCAAGCAATGCGAAAACGATCCACGGGATCTTCAGCTCATACAAAAGCTGTTTCATTTTGCTCACTCATAGTCGGACGGTATCGGTGTCCGGTAGAAACTTGCGTGCCTTCATCACGCGATTATATGAGTGTTTCATAGTGTTCAAATTATAACAAGATTTCAGACACTTGGAAAGCACTTTTCTAGAAAAATACCGAACTTAAATAATCATTAAGCTTTAAACGTTCGTTTTTAGAATATTCAACCAGCAAAAAAGCACCCTTCTGATTAAAGGGTGCCTCAGATTGTTGACAAAGGGCTAAAATGAACTTTATTTTAGCCCTTTGTCTTCTTTTCAGCGTGATAGAAAACCTTTGCAGTCTAGGAAGGGCGAGCACCGGAGCAGAGCGAATTTAACATTCGTGAGCACCAGCACGCAGGACTGACAACGAATGCGAGGGTTTGTCTACACACTGAAGCACCCTTCTGATCAAAGGGTGCCTTTCATTTATGATAAATATAGTTTCGTGTACTTATCTGTTAAATAATCAATTAAGTATTGAACATTTAATTCTTCACCAGTTGCGTCTTGAATGATTTCAGATGGCTTTTTCCGTTTTCCATGCTGATGGACATGTTCAGTTAGCCATTCTTTTATCGGTGCAAAAGACCCATTTTGAATCAGTTCATCAAAATTCGGTAAATCTTTGATCATTTGCTGCTTTAATTGCGCCGCATACATATAACCAAGTGCATATGAAGGGAAATAACCAAAACTACCATCTGACCAGTGAACATCCTGCAAAATACCAAGCGCATCGTTAGGCGGCGTAATGCCAAGATATGCTTTATATTTTTCATTCCATAACGCTGGCAAGTCTTCAACGGCTACTTCTTCATTGAAAATGGCCTTTTCAATTTCATAGCGAATAATAATGTGAAGCGGATACGTGAGTTCATCTGCTTCAATTCGAATGTAAGTCGGCTTCGATTCATTCACCGCATGCACAAATTCTTCTAAAGTGACATCTTTAAATTGTTCAGGAGATGCCTCTTGCAGTTTTTGATAATACGTTTTCCAGAAATCTTCATGTCTGCCGATAAAGTTCTCAAAGAAAAGAGACTGTGATTCATGAATACCCATTGATGTCCCGTCGCATAAAAGCGTTCCGCTCAGTGCCTCATCAATATTTTGTTCATAAATGGCGTGGCCGCATTCGTGAATGGTGCCAAAGATCGCCATGCGAAAATCGTGCTCATCATAACGCGTCGTCACACGTACATCCCCTCTGCTTAATGTCACAGCAAATGGATGAACCGTTGTATCAAGTCGTCCTGCGTCAAAGTCATACCCTAACTCTTTTAAGAAAAAGAGACTCAGCTCTTTTTGTTTGTCGATCGGGAAGCTTTTCGATAAAAATGATGTATCTGGTTTATTTGGCGAAGCTTCAATTTTTTTCACGAGAGGAACGATGGCGTCTCGAAGTGCGCCAAATTTTTGATCGAGTTGTTCAACCGTCATATCCGGCTCATAATTATTGAGCAGCACATCATATGGCGTTTTTTTCACGCCCCAGTATTGAATGAAACGCTTGTTAAAATCAATCAGCTGTTTTAAATAGGGCGCAAATAGTGAAAAATCTGATTTCTCCCTTGCTTCTACCCAAACATGTTCTGCTTTTGATTGTAGAATGGAGTATTCTTTAAATTCTTCTTTTGGAATTTTACTGTTTTCATCATATTCTTTTTGCGATAATTCGAGTGCCTTCTGTGTGTCTTTTGACAGCTCTTTTTTTTCTTTATTTAAAGCATCAAGAAGATCTTTCATTTCATCAGAAGTCTTCATATTAAAGATATCGCTGGATAATTGACCGATGGTTTCTGCTCTGAAATCAGCGCTTTTTTTAGGCGCTTGTGTTCGAGAGTCCCAATAAAGTAAATGAAGCGCCTCTGTATAATGGGCGATTTTTCCTAGTAATTGATAAAACGCTTTCTCTTTTGATTCAAGACTCATGCGTTCGTTCCCCCAATCAATAAAATATGTATGTACGTTTCAAGGCTACTTCAATAAATGTTCTTTTGTCAATGAAAAAGGAGGATACGCTGCTCGTATCCTCCTTTTGTTGAATCATTTTCTATTATTAAGAGATAACTGGCCTCACTGGAAGAACGGATTCAATTTTACTTTGTAGCTCAATATCTTTCTGACTGCCAAAGTAAATATGAATGCTGCCAGCATCTTGGCTTGTCCGAATCAGTCTCCCAATACCTTGCCTTAGACGAAGCAGCATGTATGGAAGGTCCACTTCAGTAAATGCATCTTTCGCTTCATTCCGTTTTGCTTCAAATACTGGGTCATGCGGTGGATATGGAAGTCCCCAAATGACCACATTTGTTAGAGAATGTCCTGGAATATCCAGCCCTTCCCACAGGTGAACGGAACATAACACAGATGTTTCATCTGCTTGGAACTTTTGAACAATGGTACTGATCTCCTCGTCTCCTTCAAAATACACATGGAAAGGCAGTGATTCATTTGATGCATCGAGCTGCTTTCTAAATACATGCAGTTCATCAAATGAAGGGAATAAAATAAGAGATCGACCGCCATTTTCTTTCACCTGAGCCAGCACGTGCTGACCTTTCACATCTGACTCTGTCATTGAGTGCTGAATTCCGTGGAAATACATTTGCATTTGCTCCTCATAATCATACGGCGAAGCCACACTCATGGATAAGTAATCTTTGATCCCAAGGCTTTCAGCTAAATAATCAAATGATTGGTTTTCAGACAATGTTGCAGACGAGAAAATATAAGGGATTTTTTGCGAAAATACCTTTTCACCTAGCACTTCTGCTACCGTTTTTGGCATGACGACAAAGGTTGTATCTAATTCCTGCTTCTCCAGCCAGCTAATGGCATTTTTCTGATAAAGCGACAGAGAATACGCCATCTGTTCAATGTACTCTTCCACAACAGACAATTCATATTGATCAATTGTGTACATCTCTGATTCAAATACGAGCGCTTCTCCAATCTTCTCAAGCAAATCACATAATTCACTTGCTGAACGCTTCACCTCATCTACACGACCAATTTCAAGACGGTGTGATCCTTTGATTTCTTTGGCATTCGTTTTTAAGAGGTAAAAGAATTGATCGTTTGTTGCAAGTGCATCTTCAACAAGTTCTGCAAACTCTTCACGAATATCATTTTGCAAAAGACGCTCCAAAAACGTCTCTAGTGTTGATTGCTTCACTCGGTATGTTAGCGCTTTTTGTGCTGCAAACTCAAGAAGATGTCCTTCATCAAATACAACAGAGCTATGCTCAGGAAGGAGCGGCAGCTGTCCTTCACGTTTACGTGACTCCTTTGTCCATACATGCTCCATGTAAAAGTCATGAGAACAAATGATGAGGTCTGTGGCTTTTCGGTAATGGTCTCTTGATAAATTCAAGCCACAGCGGTGCCGCATGTCGCACGTTAAGCAGTCCTGAAAAGAGTCATAGCCAATTCTTGACCACTCATCATTTGTTAATTCTGGATACTCTTTTCGATCGCCATACGGATAAAATGTCTGCATCCCATGAGATTCATGAACAAATGAAGGAAGCGATTCATAAATGTCGAGCCACTTCTCATCATCTTCACGTTGCATCGTTTTCTCTAGTTTCTTTAAGCATAAATATTGATCATGCGATTTACTTAATCTCGCATCTATTTGAATATCAAGGTGATTGGCAATTTTATAGATATCACCTTCTTGTTTGACCAGCTGTTCAATTAACGTTTCGTCTGCACATGCAATGATCGCAGGTTTCCCTGTATATCTTGCATATGTGACCGCAAATAAAAGGTAAACGATTGTTTTGCCTGTGCCTACCCCAGCTTCGGCAAACATCACACTTTTTTCTTTAAAGGCTCTTTCTAACTGAAAAGCCATGAATATTTGTTCATCTCGAAGATCAAAGCCCTTTTCTGGCAAGATGTCATAAAACACATCACCAATCCAGTTGCCCAGTTCTTCGTAAAAATTATGTTCTTTTGTTAATGAAAAAGGCAAACGAGATGCTGTCACCTGCTCCAACCCCCAACTTTTGAATCATTCAGACATTCAATAGTAACATTTATGCTGGGGTATGACAATCTTTTTTTAAGAGCGCAGGCGATGCTGGTAGCTTTCCTTCATTAAAAATGCGTGCTCTGAATGGTCTATGTAGTTTTGAGCCATTGCTAAGTTCTCGATGGCTGCCGTAAGTTTAGCAGATTGTCCTGTTTCAATCCCCTCTATTTCTCGGGCTGTTGAAGCGAGTGCTTTTTGAATTAACTGAAATTGATCATAATGAATCATGAAGACACCTCTTTTTTTAAAATCAAGTTCAGTTTATTCCGTCCCATCAAGACTTATACCTGTTTAGCATAAAAAATCCACACCTTCTCGTGGTGTGGACATTTGTTACGATTCAGTTGTTTGCTTTCTAGGCCGGCGTTTTCCCCAGTATTGATAATAGTCTGTTTTAATAAATCCATTAAACAGTTTTCTCTTTTTCGTCGCTTTTCTTCCGAAACACTCTTCGAATTTTTCATGTGACGTTAAAATGTAAATGGACCACGTATCTAGGTTCTTCAATGCTTCGCCCATGCCTTGATACATTTTTTCCACAGCTGGCTTATCGCTGAGACGTTCACCGTAAGGCGGATTTCCGACAATCACACCATACTCATCTTTTGTTTGAAAGTCTTTCACTTGCATTTGCTTAAATTGAATCAGTTCACTAAGTCCAGCTTCTTCTGCGTTCAGTTTCGCAATCTCTACCATACGATGATCAATATCGCTCGCGATAATGCGAAGCGGCTGATCATAGTTCGCCTTTTCTTCTACTTCAAGGCGTGCTTTGTTCCAAACGTCCTCACCGATCCATTCCCATGATTCAGATGCAAATTCCCGGTTAAATCCAGGGGCAATGTTTTGTCCAATCATCGCTGCTTCGATGGCAATTGTTCCTGATCCGCAAAAAGGATCGACAAACGGACGGTCAGGTGTCCAGTTCGTTAATAAGACAAGCGCCGCTGCAAGGGTTTCTTTAATCGGCGCCCCGCCTTGATCTGCACGGTATCCACGTTTATGAAGACCCACACCAGACGTATCGAGCGTCAGCAATACTTTATCTTTTAAAAGTGCTACCTCGATTTTGTATTCAGGGCCCGTCTCTTCTAGCCATTCAGACTGTATGTTGTAAGATGATCTAAGTTTTTGCGCGATAGCCTTTTTGACGATACGCTGACAATCCGGCACACTGGCAAGCTGAGATTTAACAGATTTACCAATGACAGGGAATGTACTATTTTTCGGTAAAAAAGCGGCCCAGTCAATGGCTTTTGTCTGCTCAAAAAGCTCGTCAAATGTCCTGGCCGAAAATTCAGCAACTTGGACTTTGATTCGGTCTGCTGTACGCAGCCATAGATTCGCACGGCAAATGGCAAGTGCATCTCCTTGAAAAATGACTTTTCCGTTATCTACGGTGCACTCATACCCGAGGTCTCTTACTTCTTTTGCAACAATCGCTTCAATTCCCATTGGCGCTGTTGCGATGAGTGTATAGGTTTTCATTTGTTTATCACCTGTTTTCTCGTTCTATTCTGTAATCAAGATAAAAGCTCTCCATATGTAGAAATAGGAGAGCTTTGATTTCATCATGTTTATGATAACGGATATAACGTTCTGTAAGCCATGTTTTGTTCCATCGTACTGCAAACGGCAAAAGCCTCGTACTCAGGTGGTAATCATCTATCTACAGAATTCTCTGTCCTTCTCTCCGTTTGGTTCCTTTGAGAAAGTTCCCCTACCAAGTTTGGGTTTCTCGCTCGAGGGGTTTACCGCGTTCCACTCTCACCATTTCTAGTGAGACTTCGTCACTGTGGCACTTTCAAGGATACTTTGCCATATCCTAAAAGGACGTAGGCATTTTTCCTGCCGTCAGCCTTTCCCAGGCTGCCCTGGCTTATTTTTTCGCCAGGCACGAACACTACGGGCATCTCAGCACCGTGCGAGCATGGACTTTCCTCTGCAATGTCAAAGCATTACAGCGATTACCCGAACGTTAATCAACATGCGTTATTATAAACGACAATGTCATCTGACACAAGCTTTTTTGGTATTACTCAATCATAAAGTTTGCTGCCGAAAACGTGTTTCTCAAGATTAGATAGTCTTTTTAAAATATCAAAGTTTGTTGTATTGGACTGTGCAGGCTGTCTTTTCCCTTGCTCAACCGCTTCTTCAAGCTGTTTTGACAAGTGAAGATTTTCTTGTTGGAGTTTTTCAATTTCTTGATGGAATGTCTCATAGTCTTTAATGACCATATCTAGAAATTTATCGACTTCTTCTTGTTTATACCCTCTGACACCTGTTTTAAATTCTTTTTCTAAAATTTCTTTCGCAGAAAGCTTTACTTTATCAGCAAGCATCTTTTTCACCTCATATCGTGAATTCATAGTATATTTTTTCAGAAATACGTGACGTTGTCAAATTTTCTCTTGCTTTTAGTCAAAAAACGGATCTTCCGCCTCAACCTGTGCTCTTAAATCATCCATTGTGATATACATAATTGGGTAGTCGGTATAGGTTTCAGCTTCTTTGATCATATATTTTGGCGAGCCTTCATGCTCGGGATCATATAAGACGAGAAGACCGTCCGTTTTTTCAATAAAAAAGCGGTTCTTTTGTTTAAATTGTGCCGGACTTTCATACGGTCTATGCGTGACACTTTCTACAAAATCAGCTTGTGCAAGAACGCCTTCATACAGCTCTTTATTTTGTTCATTCCAGCGCTCTTCCTGTTCATAAAATGGTGTAATGACAGCAAGTTTTAAATCTGGGTACTCCTCTTGAAGCTCAAAGACCACTTCAGCTGTCCATATTTCTGCCCCTAACTGACCTGAAATGAGCACCCATTCCAGCCCGTCTTCAATGAGTGCCGCCAGCCTTTTCCGAAGTTCCGCTTTTATGTATTGAAGTGCAGGCTCGTCTTGTTTGAAGATCCCAAGCTCAAATGGCTTGTACCCTGTGACAGCGATAATTTTCATTTTTTCACCTGCTTTTAAAAAAAGGGACTTATAAAAGTCCCATTTCACTTTATCTGTTACAGCAAGGTCCACCGCAGTTAAAGTGTTGATGTGTTGCCGGGTCCACCTGAGAAAACGTATGCGGGAAGTAGTGAACATGTTGGAAATTTTGGTGATGAACATTTGTTACATGCTGCGGGTGGATGTGCGGCACAATTGTAGTTGACTCACTATGCGTACAGCAGTGATTCGTTGGATGTACAATTGGCTGTGTAACATTTGGATTGCAATGATGATGATGGTACATGTAGCATTCCCCTCTCCTTGATTTTCTTACATTAACAATGTATGAATCAAGAGGTGTACATGTACTAATGCATTAACCTATTTTAAAAGTTTGCAAGAAAAACATCTTTATAGTTTGAAAAAACAAAAGCGACCAATATGACAACAAGAAAAAACAAGTAGAAAAGACCCTTATACATGC
Source organism: Bacillus sp. FSL M7-0307 (assembly GCF_038627835.1). Lineage (NCBI taxonomy): Bacteria > Bacillati > Bacillota > Bacilli > Caryophanales > Bacillaceae > Bacillus > Bacillus sp. FSL M7-0307. Next base: position 2,011,195 of record NZ_CP152023.1, read on the forward strand.
TCTACGCTCCTCATTCAATATCTAACGTTATTTTACAGGATTCGTGACTTTTCTACAATAAAAGTGCTAAACAATTTTTATTTTCGGCCGAGAGCCGAACGTTGTCATTTTTTGCGCTTTCCCAGGCAATAATTTCATTGCCTAGCTTTTCTTAAGAGCCGCTTTTCTCGCTTGTCAAGTTCCACAATGTCTCGTTCACTTAAAGACGATTGTGATAACAATGTTTGGGTAATGGAAAGGGCTGCTTTTGGATCTTTTTGACGGTGTTCTTCATACTTTGCAAGCTCTACACCCGCTTTTAATCTTACATGAACATCACTTGATTCAAATAGACGTCTCCATATGCATGCCGCTTCATCCCATTGTTTTAATCGCTTGTACTGTAACGATAGATCATAAGCTGCTTGATCCGCATGCTCAAACGCTGCTCCCGTTAATTCTTGCAGGTGCTTTGTTGCTTCCTGCACATCACGGTGAGCAAGATGCCACTTAGCTAATGCATATTTCTCATCGTCTTCCTTCACCGCATCTTTAGATAAGATTTTTTTAGACAAATGAATGTAGAGACTGATTAACGATAAGACATCAAGTTCATTGTGAGTCAAAATTCCTTCAATCAGTTTCGGGTTTTGTTCCTTTAAAAAGTGAAAATAGATCATTGGTGCGAGGAACCCCGGTGTATCTCCCTCTCGATTGACGTGCAGTTCCTCTTTTTCTACAACCGAAAGAGCCATACGCTCATATTTATGTTTCCACAATCTCCTTGACCCATGCAGAAGGTCAAAATGACCAAATTCAGGTAGAGCAGGTATTTGATCGCGTAATAATGTATGCCTCGTTTTGACTTGAGGCCAGTCAAATGATTTTCCATTATATGTCACAAGTGATTCGACATCCACCTCACTAAGAAAGCTTTTGTAAAGTGCCGCTTCATTTCCTGGATTCGTGAGCAGATGTTGTTTTACCACCACTTTATCTGAATAAACTCTCGCATGCCCAAGCAAAAAAATCATATTTCCCGTTCCGCCAGATAGTCCTGTTGTTTCTGTATCGAAGAAAAATAGCTCGTGAGGCTTGTAGCCTTTTGCAGAAAGAGAATGCTGAATCTCACTTTTGTTCCATGCACTCACCATCTCCGGCAGTTCTGCAAATGAATATCGCCCATGCTGATGGTCAAGTGGATAGGTCACTTCCCGAATGAGGCAGAAAGAGTCTTCAAAGTAGTAGGGAGCTGCACCTAATTCCCCCCACTCTTTTAGAAATGGAATGGTTTCAGCCGTTACAGTGTGCGTTTGTCCCTTTTTTACTGCCCCACGCTTTTCATCTGACTGATTGTGCGACAGGTGTTTTTTCATTCTGTTTAATTTTCCTTTTAATGACATGAGTAGGTCTATTCCTCCTTTCCCTTAAAATCCTGCCATCAATTGAATGATACTGCTTTTTCCATTGATCTCTTTCATTTCCATGCCAATACAAGATGGGCAGCCGTTCTCGCAGCTGCATCGCTCAATCAGCTGAGTGGCTGCACAGGCAATTTCATCAAAGCGAGCCTGGACCTCTTTACTTAAACCGATTCCACCTGGGTAATGATCATATAAAAATACGGTCGGTTTCCCGGTATGGGCTGCCTTTATTTGAGAAATGACATGAATGTCTGAACGGTCACACATGACAAACGCCGGAACAATATGCTGAAGAACATTGGCAATACCGAGCAAGAGCTGTTCAAGTGTTTTTTCTTCAAATGTCCGTTCTGCTTCATGTAATTCAAACCAAGCAGCACTCGTATGAATCTCTTCTTCAGGTAAGTGAATCGGGCCGGAACCGATATTTTCCCCAGTTGATAATCGAATTTTTTTGAAAATGGTCGGCATTGCATTGACGGTCACATCACCGTAGTGAACAGATACCGCCTCTTTCTCTGTTGTTTGATCAATTTCAAGCACCTTGAGCTGAACTGCTAAATTCGCATCTGTATAATATTCTACATCGACTTGTTTCACATAAGCCTTAAGATGCTCATAATCTAGCTTTTCCACTTGATACTGAACCCCTTCATGTAAATAAATCGCTTCATCATGAAGTAAGGTCATCGCACTGAATCGATCCATCTCCCCAATAATTCGAACGTTCGCTACATCGGATTGATCGACAATGACGACATTTTCCTGACTTGCAGATCTCAGACTGATGCCATGAGCCGGGAACGATTGATCTGACCAATAATAACGGTTCCCGCTGAAATGAAGAACCCCTTCTTCATGTAAGTATTGCAAGATTTCTTCTACTTCCATACTGCCAAACTGTTCATCTTCTCGAAACGGTAGCTCGTAGGACGCACATTTTAGATGATCGACTAAGATGATAAGGTTCTCAGGATTGATTCTTGCCGATTCAGGTGGTCTGTTAAAGAAGTATTCAGGGTGTCTGACAATATATTGGTCAAGTGGCGATGAGCTTGCGACCATGATAATGAGTGCTTCCTCATGACGCCTTCCAGCTCGTCCTGCCTGCTGCCACGTACTCGCTACACTGCCAGGATATCCGGTCATAATACAGACTTTTAGCTGTCCAATATCTACTCCTAATTCTAGTGCGTTTGTGCTGACAACACCGAGAATGTCTCCTTCCCTTAAACCTTTTTCAATCATGCGCCGCTCTTTCGGCAAATAGCCCCCGCGATAACCACGGATCGATTTAGGACCAATTTCTTTTTTCACTAGTTCTTGAATATGACTTAGGATGACTTCAACTCTTACCCTACTTCTAGCAAAAACAATCGTTTGAATTTTTTCTTTTAAAAATGTTTTAGCGAGCTGATTCACAACAGTGGCCGCACTTTGTCTAATATTTAATGGCTTATTGACGACTGGCGGGTTGTAAAAGACAAAATTCTTTTTACCGCTAGGCGCTCCGTTTCGTTCAATGAGATGCACCTTGCTTCCGGTCAGCTGCTCTGCAAGCTCTTTCGGATTCGCAATGGTCGCTGAAGTACAAATAAAGGTCGGGTCACTTCCATAAAATGCACAAATTCGCTTTAGTCTACGAATGACATTGGCGACATGACTGCCAAACACGCCTCGATATGTATGAAGCTCATCAATGACAATATACTTTAAGTTCTCAAATAAACTGACCCATTTCGTATGGTGAGGCAAAATCGCTGAGTGCAGCATATCTGGATTTGTAATGACAATATGTCCTGCCTGTCTGACGCGCTGGCGAATCGCTGGGGAGGTGTCCCCGTCATAGGTTTCACTGTGAATTGGAACATCCATCTCATGAATGATTTCGTTTAATTCACTTTTTTGATCTTGCGCGAGTGCTTTTGTTGGAAATAAATAGAGGGAGCGGCTTGTCTGATCTTCTGCGATCGACTGAAGAACTGGCAGATTGTAGCAAAGCGTTTTACCTGAAGCTGTAGGTGTCACAGTCACCACATTCTCACCATCCATCACACGTTCAAAGGCTTCCTTTTGATGAATGTATAGTTCGCTCACACCTCTTTTTTCAAGCGCCACTTTGAGCCTGTCATTTACTCTTTCAGGAATTGGAGAAGTCAGTGCAGGCTTCGCTTCAATTTCATGCCAATGCTCGACCTGTTCGTCTTTTTTTAAATCTTCTATGAGTTCGTTCATTGTTTTCTTCTTCATCTGGTATCCACCTCTCATTCTAGTGTACCGAATATTTGTTTGCATGACTAGGCGGCAATTTTTTGATGCGCCGCTTGTGAGCAAATATTTTGATGTGTTGTAACAGGATCTATTACACTTCTATAGTGAAATGATTTTATTAAGGAAGAAGATGATGAGATTGAAAAACGAATTTAAGCCTTTATTTGAACCTTTTACATTCCCGGGGGGTGCCTCTATTGATGGCCGTTTAGTCGTTGCACCAATGACACACTTCGGTTCTCATGAGGATGGCACGATCTCAAAGGAAGAAATTGATTTTATTACCGCTAGATCAAGTGAAATGGGCATGGTCATCACCGCATGCGCAAACGTGACGCCAGATGGTAAGGCGTTTGAAGGACAGCCTTCTATTGCAAGGGATGAAGATATACCTGGCCTTCAAAAGCTTGCTTCTGCGATTCAAGCGAAAGGAACAAAAGCCATTATGCAAATTCATCATGGCGGCTCTCAGGCTCTCCCTCATTTAGTCCCAAACGGTGATGTCGTTGCGCCAAGTGATGTATTCAAAGATGGAAAACAAATTGCGAGAGCTTTGACAGAAGAAGAAATTCCTCACATCATCGACTCGTTTAAAGAAGCAGCAAGGCGCGCGATCCAAGCAGGATTTGATGGGATCGAAATCCATGGAGCGAACGGATATTTATTACAGCAATTCTACTCCCCGCATAGTAATCAGCGTACAGATCAATGGGGCGGAAGCGAAGAAAAGCGTCTCGCATTTCCAATTGCAGTAGTAGATGCAGTGAAAGAAGCAATCAAAGAGCATGTAACAAAACCATTTATCTTTGGATACCGATTATCACCTGAAGAACCAGAAACACCTGGTTTAACCATGACAGAAACATTTACTTTAGTAGACGTACTTAAGACGAAAAACCTTGATTACTTGCATATTTCTTTAATGGAGATTGACGCTAAAGCAAGACGTGGTGCTGATACAAGTAAGACGCGGATGGAGCTATTAAAAGAGCGCTGTGGTGACACGCTTCCACTCATCGGTGTCGGCAGCGTCATTACAGCTGCGGATGCACTGAATGCATACAATCAAGGGATTCCACTCATCGCTGTTGCAAGAGAAGTCATTGTTGATCCCGATTGGGCAGTAAAGATTAAAGAAGGCAGAGAAAACGAGATTGAAACCGTCATTAAACGCAGTCAAAAAGACAAGTACTTGATTCCAGAAGGTTTATGGACTGTCATGGAAGCAAGTAAAGGCTGGGTTCCAATGGAGGATTAATCTCCTCAATAAAAAAACTACCCTATCAACTCAGGGTAGTTTTTTTGGATTATTTCATTTTCACTGTAAAAAGTTTGGACGTCTGCTTTTCTACAGAGCCCTTAGGTTCTTTGGTAAGATGTTCTACTAAATCACCATTCATGATGACAATTGGTGTCACTGTGCTTGCCGCTTTTTCTTCGATCAGCGCTAAATCACACGTAATGAGAGGATCACCTGCTTTCACTTTATCCCCTTCTTTTATGTGTGCTTCAAAGCCTTCACCATTTAATCCAACCGTTTCAAGTCCGATATGAATCAGAAGCTCAAGCCCCGAGAGTGTTCGAATCCCAATTGCATGTTTTGTATGGAAGAGTTGAATAATTTCACCATCTACTGGTGACACAATGGTGCCGTTTTTTGGTTTTACAGCTACGCCGTCTCCCATCATCTTTTGAGAAAAAACGGGATCTGGTACATCGGTCATATCCATTAACTCTCCATCAACTGGAGAATAAATGACTTCTTCCTTTACATCATCTTGGTTTTTTCCGAAACCGAATAATTTTTTCAGCAATGTTCATTTGCTCCCTTCAAGCTTTGCTTCTAGATCTATTTAGCGTATAAACACCTTCACGCCCATACACCTTGCTTCATTCAACACTATTTAATCATAATTTTTTCCTCTCATCAATTGATAACCGCCTGAGCCCCTTTTGCATAGGCTATAGATGAGAGGTGATTCAAATGAAACATGAAAGTGAAAAGAAACACGAGTTGTTAGCAAATGAAGACATTCTATATGAAGCGATTGAACAATTTTTTGCATCATCGCCGTTTCACGACATTTTAAATAGTGCGGAGGCGCTGATGACCACAAGCCATTCACTTGCGTCCATTACAACCGATGTGGCAGAAGATGATCAATATGTATATATTGAGATTCGATTTCCAGACCATTTTGTCGAAGGTGATATCGCACTAGAAGTGAAAGCGCAATATTTACACTTATCGGTACAGGAAAAAATCAAAACAGACATGACTTCCTCCTATTCGAGCTTTACCAAAACCATTTTAATGCCTGCAAAAATAGATGAAACCAATATGAAGAGCGTTTGGAAAGATCAATCTCTTCGTGTGACTGCGCCAAAACAAACAACCCAATAGATGTATATCTATTGGGTTTTGCTATGCTTTAAAAATGCTTGTAAATCCTTTCGCCAATGAGCCCACTTGATTCATTGTACTCATCATTTGTCCAGCAGTATCAAACATTTTATTAAAATCGTATTGCCCATTCGTTTTTTTAAATTGTGACAGCACACTTTTAAATTGAGATGATTGCTGTTTTTGTGGCCTTGGCAAAGGATAAGGATTCATAGGTTGCTGCATAGGCATCATGCCCGGCGGCTGCATTTGCGGCTGATTCATTGCTTCAGGCTGCGGCTGATAAGGCTGGAAGTTTTCCTGATATCCAAAAGGCGGCTGATAGCCTGCAGACGGCGGCTGGTTCATTTCACCTTGATATGGGGGCATGAAATATTCTGGAGGCTGCGGAGGCTGCTGCATATCTGGATACGGAAAAGGCCGTTGCTGAAATTGATTCATTTCATAAGATGGCTGGTTTGAATAAGGGAACATGTATCTCGCTCCTCTCGCTCTGAAAACATATTGAAGTCAATGATATATTATGTTCAGGAAGCAGAAGATGTGCCTACAGCAGCCATAAGAAAAACGCAGACTGTTTCATCAGCTGCGTTTGTTGATTTCTTCTATTAAAAGGTTCAGTGTATAAATCACTGACTCAACTAAATTTTTCACACGAGGTGCATGCTGTTTGCCAAAATAAGATTGCAGCACAACCTCTTTTCCATTTTCTTGGACGGCTTCAAGCTGTTCTTGATGTAAGTATCTAGGTTTGGCCTGATGAATAAATGAGGTAGCAGCAGTAAGCCACTCTTCCATTTGCTGATCAAATTTGACAACGGCCGGCTGAATATCGTTGTAAAAATCATAAACTGGGTATTCCTCTTCTGCCTTTCCCTTAAGGTACTGCTCGTATGCTTCTTCGATCCACGTGATCAACTCTTGTGTATGTTTCAGTAATGTTTGATTATCCAAAGTGTTCACCTCTATGAACCATCCTATCAAACGTTTACTTATTGCTCAAATAGAAAAGCTATCCGGCGTGATATGCGGGTCTTGCCGCCAGCTTATACTCTGCTGCATGAATTTTCAATTCACATTCCTTCACTTCAGATTCAAGACGGTCAATGATTTGTTCTTGCTCCTCTACGGCAGCGTTTTTTGTTTTTTTGACAGCTAAAGACAGTTCTTCTTCCACCTCATCAATCTTTCGCTCAATTTCCTCTAACAACTGCATAATGGATTCTTTTGATACAAATTCGCTCATCATCAGATTCCTCCTTTATCATCTCTCGTTACATTCTCTTTTCTTTTACTCCCTCCTTCATACATGACAAAACTAGAACTAAATCGCCAATCTAAGTGAAGATAAGCGCAATTTCTTCCATTTCGACACGTGCTTGTCCTTCTTTGTATGATCGCGTCCGATTGTGTAAATTCTAAGGACAAAGGAGGTAGATGTCATGAAAAAGCAGCAAGCACCAAAAGAGCAAAAAACAAAAGGGAAAGAAAACAGTACAGATCAGCTTGATAAAAAGCTCGGCGGCCCTAACCGTCCATCCACGTAAAAAAAGCAGGTACCCCCTGCTTTTTATTTATGCAAAAAATAGTGTTCTAATGAGAAAAGAAAACGAAGCTGCCTTTTTTTATGAAAATACCAGTCGGTCAGCTCAATTTGTTTTGGTAAACGCTCTGCTTCAAACAAGGATGGACTCAATTTCTTTTGAAACCAATCTTCCCTTTGATCGTCTAATGAATGTGTCATGACTGGATACACCGTTCTGAGGAAAGGGCTTGACCTTCGCGCAATCCCTAAAAACGATTCAAAATCAAATCGAGATCCCGTATGCGGCACGGTATGCAAAAAATGATAAAAATCCGAAAACAAATCGGCTCGAAACAATAGTTTTGCTAGTTTTTTCCCTAACGTAATGCGCTCTTTTACTTGGGAAAACTTTCGTATGGTTAACCCGTACAAATGCCCGTCTACTGTCGGAAAAACGACAGTTTGAAAATGTGCCCACTCGCTGAAAAGATATTGAATCGAGTGAAAAACATTCTTTTTCAGTAGAGGATTTTGTATAATAGGAGATTGTATAGTATATTGTTCATTTATGATGAGTGCATGCAGCAATCGCTCTCTGTCACGCTTTTGCCAAAATCGTTCCCATTCAGCGCTCATAAAACGAGACACACCGAAATGGGGCAGCAGATGAAATAAAGGTTTGCGGCACCTTTTTGACCATTCATACAAGAGAAGCTGCGGGTAAGCATCTGAAAAGATCAGCCAATTCGCTCTTTCATATGCTGTAAAGAACAGATGCCCTTGCTGATCCGTTAAACCCGGATGGAAGAGCTCGCCTTTTAAATCTGTCATCGACCATCCAGCATTTCTCGAGACAAAAGAAGCAAGCAGAGACCATTTCATCTCTGGATGACGGTCATAAAAGCGCTTGTACGCATTTGTCCTTGTCAGGTTGTCCTTATTTTTCGCTTTCGTTTCATGTAAAATATGCTGGGTAATCATGTGCTCTTGTTGTGACAACATGGTGATCTCTCCAATACAAAATGCATTAAAAGGAGGCTGAAACTTGATGATTCGGTATCCTAACGGAAAATCGTATCAGCCCATTCAACAAATTGGGACAAAAAAAAGAATCAGCGGCGAATCATCTTATAGTAACCGCGGGATGACGCTTGAAGCTGACTTAAATGAAACGAACCAGTACTATTTGGTCAACGGGATCGCAGTCATTCATAAAAAGCCTACCCCTGTTCAAATTGTCAATGTGGATTATCCAAAAAGAAGCGCTGCTGTCATTAAAGAAGCCTATTTTAAACAATCCTCCACAACAGACTACAACGGGGTATACAAAGGGCGCTATATCGATTTTGAAGCAAAGGAAACCAAAAGCACCACCTCGTTTCCGCTCAAAAATTTCCACGACCATCAAATTGAGCATATGAAACAGGTTGAAAAGCAAGGCGGTATTTGTTTTGTTATTATATCCGCATTTGGTTCCGTTTATTATTTGTCCGCTTCTGACCTCTTCTTCTTTTGGGAGCGGCAGCAGCAAAACGGCCGTAAATCCATTAGCAAAGATGAATTAATGGAAGCAGGCCACCTCATGACACTTGGATATTCGCCAAGAATTGATTATATTAAAGTAGTGGAGACACTTCATTTTTCGGATGAAAGCAAGCATCATTTACGTTCGAAAAAGGTTTAACACGAAAGGTTGAGATGTGATGTCTGATCAATTTACAAGTCGTGAACAGCGACGTAAAGCAAGTCAAGAAAACAATAAGAAGCAAAAGAACAAAAAAGGCAAAAAGAAAGCAGGTCTATTTAAAAAAATATTTTTATCTTTACTCGTGATCGGTCTTCTTTGTTTAGTAGCCGGAATCACAACTTTTGCCGTTTTTGCATCAAGCGCTCCTTCTATTGATGATAGCAAGCTAAAAACGCCGTATTCTTCAAAACTTTATGATAAAGACAAAAAAGTCTTTGCAGAAGTCGGGGCGGAGAAAAGAACGTATGTCTCGATTAAAGATATACCCGACGTGGTAAAAGATGCGTTTATTGCAACTGAAGATGCACGTTTTTATAAACACCATGGGATTGATCCTATCCGTATTGGCGGTGCTCTGGTCGCAAACGTCGAGGACGGTTTTGGAGCAGAAGGTGGAAGTACGATTACACAGCAGGTTGTGAAGAACTCCCTGCTTAACAATCAAAAGACGTTAAAACGTAAAGTTCAGGAAGTGTGGCTCTCGATTCAGCTTGAGCAAAAATACTCTAAAGATGAAATTTTAGAAATGTATTTAAACCGTATTTTCTTCTCTCCTTATGCTTATGGTGTTGGGAAAGCGGCTGAACAATTTTTCGGAGTGACAGATTTAAATAAACTAACTGTAGCACAGGCTGCTACACTTGCGGGTATGCCGCAAAGTCCTTCTGCGTATAACCCTGTGAAACATCCAGAGGCAGCGGAAAAACGCCGTAATATCGTTTTAGGTCTAATGAAAAAACAAGGCTATATTTCAGAAAAAGATTATGAGGAAGCAAAAGCAACACCTGTCAGCAAAACCGTTGTTTCAGCTGATAAATATAAGAGTCAAAACTCAAGTAAGTACTCTGCTTATATTGAAGAAGTCATGGAAGAAGTACAGAAAAAAGCCAAAGTAGATGTATCAACAGATGGATTAAAAATCTATACTTCTCTTGATCGAAACGCACAGGATCATCTGGATGACATCATCAATGGGGATTCAGCCGGATTTACGAAAGGTATGCAAGCTGGAGTCACCCTGCTAGATACAAAAAATGGTGAAATTCGTGCCATTGGCGGTGGACGTGATGTACCAGCCGGCGGCTTTAACTATGCGACTGATGCAAAACGCCAGCCTGGATCTACAATCAAACCAATTTTAGATTACGGCCCTGTAATCGAAAACAAAAAATGGTCAACATATCAGCAAATTGATGATGCGCCTTATACGTACTCTAACGGTACACCAATTAACAACTTTGACAGAAGACACTTAGGGAAGATGTCGATGAGAAGTGCTTTGGCACAATCACGAAACATCCCTGCTTTAAAAGCTTTCCAAGAAGCTGGTACAGATAATGCTGTTCAATTCGCCAATAACTTAGGTCTGGACTTACCTTCTGACATTCCTGAGTCTTACTCAATCGGCGGATTTGACGAAGGTGTCTCTTCACTTAAAATGGCTGGTGCATTTAGTGCATTTGGTAACAACGGATACTATAATGAACCGCATGCCGTAACGTCTGTTGAATTTAATGACGGAACGAAGCTTGACTTAACGCCAGACTCTAAAGCAGCCATGAGTGATTACACTGCATTTATGATCACAGATATGCTGAAAACTGCTGTACAATCTGGAACAGGTACACTCGCACAAGTACCGAATGTTCAAGTAGCTGGTAAAACAGGTACAACCAACTTTACACAAGATGATATTAATAAATACAACATCCCTTCTGGCGGTGCGAAAGATTCATGGTTTGTCGGTTACACACCGCAATACACAGCAGCTGTGTGGACCGGAATCGGCAACTCAAAAGATGCAGACGGCAAAATGTGGCTCACGGATTATGAGCAGCGTGTTGCCAAAGTTGTCTTCCAGAAATTAATTTCTCAAATTGATGATGGAAGCGGCTCATTTGAAAAGCCAGACAGTGTCGTTGAAGCAACGGTTGAAAAAGGATCAGATCCAGCGAAGTTAGCTGGACCAAACACACCAAGTGATAAGAAGACAACGGAATACTTCGTCAAAGGAACTGTCCCAACAAAAGTTTCTGACACATATGAAAAGAAAGAAGCTGACAAACCATCTGACTTAAAAGCGGTGTATGATGAAGAGAAAAAATCGATTACACTCACTTGGGGTTATGATGACGATGCAGATGCAACATTTAATGTGAAACAAGCGGTCGATGATGGCGGCTATAAAGACATTCAAAACAGCTCTTCTAAAGAAGCCGTCATCTCTGATGTAAAGCCAGGATCCACCTATAAATTCCAAGTAACAGCGACTGTAGACGATGTCACAAGTAAAGCTGCTTCTACCTTCCTCACCATTAAAGATGACGAAGAAGAGGAAGAAAAAGCAGATGATGAGAACAAAGAAGAAGAAGAGCCACAGCAACCTGATGATGAACAGACAGATCAAACAGATGATAATCAAAACCAAGGCACTGATGAGCAGAAGCCTGATGATAAAAAAGATCAAGATCAAGGCGGAAATACCGAAAACGGCAATGGCGGTTCAAGTGATGGCTCAGACAGTTCAAATGGGAACAGCAACTCACAGAGTGATGCCAATAAAGATAAAAAGAAAGACGACGAGAAAGCCAATTCTCAAAGCTCAAATACTCAGTCAAATTCTACTTCTCGCAAAGAAGACGAGTAACAAAAAAGCACTTGCCCTATGTGGCAAGTGCTTTTTTAACGATTTTGTTTTAACTTTCTGAGTGCTTCGTATTTTCCATACTGCTTTTTGAGCTCTGTGTATAACTCGTCCAATTGAATAAAGCAATGATATTGGGTAGGTTTAAGCAAAATAAACTCTAATCGTTCTGTCCAGTTAATGGGGGCTACTGGAAACGTCTGTTGTTTAATTTCCTCCCAATCAATGGTTTGAAGCTTCTCTCCTTTGATCCAGTAAAACATTGCAATCATACTGACAATGCCTTGCAGCATATCATCCTCTTCACACCGAGATTTTCTCGTTTGAAAGCGAGGAAGCATGTTGTCTTTTAATTCATTCCACAGATCAAACATTAAAGGAACAAATTCTTCCGTTTTCTGCCACGGTTGCTCATCTAGTAAAGGTTCTGAAGATAGATCAAATGCGAGTGGATTGGTTCTTAATATATCCTTTTTTTCGCCGCTGATCTCTATCTTTTTCTCTTTTAGCTTTTCGACATATGAGGTGAAAACAGATGCTCCGCTCATGCCAGTTTCACCAGCCCTTTTTTCAGCCTCTTCTGCCCTTCTCTGCACATATCAAGAAGTGGACAAGATTCACACTGCGGCCGCTGCGCCTTACAGTGATATCTGCCGAAAAAGATGAGACGATGATGGGTCACGGACCAATCCTCTTTTGGCACCTTCTTCATTAAGGTTTGCTCTACCTCAAGAACAGAATCCTTCCAGCGGCAAATCCCAAGTCGTTTGCTGACACGCTCGACATGTGTATCTACTGCAATGGCGGGAATTCCAAAAGCGACAGACACAACGACATTTGCTGTTTTCCGTCCAACCCCTGGGAGCTTAATTAGCTCATCTCGATCTCTTGGCACTTCACCGCCATAATCTTCAATCAGCATTTGGCTTAATTTTTGAATGTTTTTTGCCTTATTACGATAAAGACCGATCGAACGAATATCCTGCTGCAACTCTTCAAGCGGCACACTTAAATAGTCTTCTGGTGTTTTATATTTTTGAAATAGATGTTTGGTCACTTTGTTCACTAGAACATCTGTACATTGCGCTGAGAGTGCGACAGCAATCACTAGTTCAAATGGATTGGAATGAACAAGCTCACACTCAGCCTCTGGAAACATATCTCCTATAATATCTAAACATTCATTGATTTGTTTTTTTGATAACATGCCTTCTCCTTTATTGGTTATTGTTCCAGCCAATTATAAAAAGGAACTTGTCGTTTATAAGAAGATGTTTCTTCTTTTGAAGGTGGGGCTTTTTGCTGCGAACGGAAATGCTGGCTATGCTCTTTCGCTTCTTCCGCTGTTTTCAGCCCTTTCTTTTTCCACTCAAATAAAATTCGATCGATATAGCGGAAATTTAATTTTCCTGATAAAACGGCTTCTCTTAGAGCAAGACGAATCATTTCAGCATCATGATGGTCTTGGTCCATCCAGATCGAGAGTGTTTCCCCTTCAAGAGGAGAAAGTGGTCTGCCAAACTCATCTTCAAATAGCGCATATAAAGACTTTTCAGCCTGGACATGATTTTTTTGTACGTCTTTCGCCTGTTTTGCTTCTAAAAAGTCATACAGCACACCCCATAAGGGCTCTACCGAGTACCGGTCATGCTGAATACCAGACCTGTCTTCAAACGGCTGGATCGAAATAAACCCTTTTTGAATCAAATACTGCACCATATAAGCACATTCTTCAGCCGAAATGGTCATACCATGTGAAAGCTCTTCAAATGTCTGAAAAAAGACGCCTTGTTCTTCATTCATTTTAATCTTTAACATGACCATCATTTGTGATTCATTCAGTCCTAACTGCTCATAATGAGCAATCAGCAAATTAGGCAAACTGGTCGAACCCATTTTCTGCATTTCTATAAATTGCTGCCTTTTCATCGGATACACCTCTTCACTTTCAGTATATCACGTTTTCTCATACGTGCTGCCCTTAAGACGTTTGAAAAAGCCTCCATATGTTGGAGGCTTTCACGTCTTAAGGATATAAACGGTTTAATAATCTTGGGAATGGAATTGTTTCACGCACATGCGGCGCTCCGCTAATCCAAGCAACTGTTCGTTCAAGTCCAAGACCAAAACCTGAATGTGGTACAGAACCATACTGTCTTAATTCTGTGTACCATTTGTACGTTTCTTGATCTAACCCATGTTCTTTTAACCTTGCTTCAAGCAGATCTAAATCGTGAACACGTTCAGAACCGCCGATAATCTCTCCATAGCCTTCTGGTGCAATTAAATCTGCACAAAGGACGACATCATCACGGTCTGGTGCAGGCTGCATATAAAATGGTTTTAATGAGGTTGGGTAATGAGTGATAAAGACTGGTTTATCATAGCTTTCGGCGATCGCTGTTTCGTGCGGCGCACCGAAGTCATCTCCCCATTCAATGTCATCAAATCCTTTATCCTGCAAGAATTTAATCGCTTCATCATATGTGATGCGCGGGAATGGTGCTTTGATGTTTTCTAATTTTGCTGTATCACGGCCAAGTGTGTGCAGTTCTACTTTACAATTTTCAAGTACACTTTGAACAACGTGAGACACATAATTTTCTTGGTACTCAAGGTTCTCATTAAATTCAACAAATGCCATCTCAGGCTCGATCATCCAGAACTCGATTAAATGACGTTTCGTTTTCGATTTTTCAGCTCTAAATGTTGGACCGAATGAGAATACTTTTCCGAGTGCCATCGCAGCAGCTTCCATGTAAAGCTGTCCACTTTGAGAAAGGTATGCATCTTCATCAAAATATTTAGTAGCAAACAGCTCTGTTGTTCCTTCAGGAGCACTTCCTGTTAAGATTGGCGGATCCACTTTCACGAAGCCTTCTTGATGGAAAAACTCATATGTAGCACGAATAATTTCATTACGGATTTTCATAATGGCATGCTGTTTTTTAGAACGCAGCCATAAATGACGGTGATCCATTAAGAATTCTGTTCCATGTTCTTTTGGTGTAATTGGGTAATCTGTTGCTTCGTGAATCACTTCAATGGATTTCACTTGTAATTCAAAACCAAGTGGTGAACGTTCGTCTTTTGTTACTTGTCCTGTAACATAGACCGATGTCTCTTGTGTCACTGATTTCGCAAGCTTAAAGACTTCCTCTTCCACCTCTGCTTTTACAACGACTCCTTGAATAAAGCCTGTCCCGTCGCGAAGCTGCAAGAATGCAATTTTCCCGCTTGAACGTTTATTGGCAATCCATGCGCCGATGGTTACTTCTTCATCGACGTGTTTGAACACTTGATTAATAGTTGTTTTCAACATATTTCCCTCCAAAGCCAGAAAGAAACTCACCTTGTTAGATAGGTGTGATTCTTTTTTCATACATTTTATTATAACCGTTCTAAATCAGCATGGTCAACGCAAGACAGAAGAAACTATGGTGTTAAATTTTTTTCCACTCGTCCTGTCGTAAAATCAACATAGCTGAAACTATATTGGTTGTTCTCATTTAAGTACGTTACTTCCCAAAGGAGGACGTCACCTTCTCGTGCTAATTGAACATTTTTTAGCTTAGAAATGGTGTTCTCCTTTTGAACGGCTTGTACTGCTTGGTTTGAAGTAATGCCTTCTTTTGCTTTTTTAGCAATGACTTTTTCTTTTTTGCTGGCAGGTACCCACACATAGATCGCTTCGTTTTGTTTGTTTTTACCTTCCACAATAAATTGCTTTTCTTTCCCAACAAAGGTATCCACTTGCTCTACTTGTGCTAATGATGCTTGCTTTTTTGCTCGTTCAATCGCTGACTCATGACCTTCTTCTTTTTGTCCCATGGCCATTTGATAAATCCACGAAAAGCTAATGATGCCAATGAGTAAAACGAGCGCAGCAACGGATGAAATAATCCAAACTATTTTTTTCATGTCAAGCTTCCCCTATGTGCGATATATGGTAAATATCGCTTGATTTTGATCTTCTTGATCTAATGCTAATCCAAACATAAGATCTTCCCTTTTAAGCGTTCTGTTCAGCAAATCGACGATTTTGTATAGGTCTTCTGAATGCTTAATTTGAACAGTTGAAAGTACCTCTATTTTACTTTCCACTTCTAATTCCTCCTCGGTACGTAAATATTGTTAGTCATACTTTTCAATGTGAGAACCGATACTATTTTTACAACGGAACATAAAAAGCCGTTACGATAAATTAACTCCAAACCCACACCAGTGAAAGGCCGCTTATGACAGCGGCTTTTCGTTGTTAAGCTTTTCTATATACGCCTCAAGCGACTCTTTGGACATCTCGTGAACTGGCGCATGATGAAGTGATTCTAAAAATAGTTTTCCATACGAAGCGGTTTTCACTCGGCGGTCTAAAATCAGCAATGTTCCGATGTCTTTTTCCGAGCGAAGCAAGCGGCCTGCTCCTTGCTTAAAAGTTAACACAGCTTCCGGGAGAGCGACGGCTTTAAAGGGATTCTTCCCCTGTTTTTTTGCCGCTTCACATTTTGCTTCAATGAGCGGTGAATCGGGCGGGCGGAAAGGCAGCCTTGCCATAATGACGGTCGTTAGCTCTGAGCCAGGAAAATCCACACCTTCCCAGAAACTCCCTGTTCCTAGCAAGATGGCTTGCTTCGCCAATTTGAACATTTTCGTCAATTTTACAGGGCTCCCACCTGTCAAACCTTGAGCAAACAATGCCGATTGCATACCTTCTGATTTCAGCTCTTCATACACTGCTTTTAACATCTCATGTGAATTAAATAACACCAATATTTTCGCTTGATACTGCTTTTCCATGATCTTAATATATTTTGCAGCTTGCTTCACATAATCACGTTCATCACGGTTTGTGATCGGCGGCATGTCAGCCGGTACAACGACCTTAAGCTGTTTTTCAAGTTCAAAAGGTGAATCAATTTGGACAAGGTGTGGATAAAAATCTTGCAGGCCAAATCGTTCCAAGCAATAATCAAAGCGTCGATTGATGGTGAGCGTCCCTGATGTGAGGACGACGCTTTTCTTGTTCATAAAGAACCGATCAGCTAGCAGCTCCCCTGTATCCAGCGGCTGTGCGTGCATAAAGACAGCATTCTTGGCACCCTTTGCATCAATCTCAATCCAAACGGTTTCATCATTGTTTGGTTCAAAGATAAACCGGTACAGCGTACTGCAGAATGTCTGCATAAACGACATCACTTGATCGTATTCTTCTGCTTCAAATGCAAAGTGTTCTATGAACTGATCACTTTTGTGAAGCAGCTCATTTTTTTGCTGCTCATACAGTTTCTCACAAGCGATTAATAATGAACAAAGCTTACTCGCTGATTCTTTAATTCGGACCCACTGAGCATGTTTTGAATGATGACGGACTCTATGAATGAGACGATTGATGTCCGCTTTTGGTTTTGTCCTTTTGACAAAAGAATGAACGGTACTAAAAAATGCGTCACTTTCCATCTGAAGCTGCTGAAGATACTCGTCCATTTCAATAAAGGTGTCAGTTGATAAACCTGCCCCATGAAATCTCTTTTTCAATTTCTTAAGCAGCCCGCCATGCAAAGAGCCAAGCTGCGTTAATTTCGCATGAAGCTGGATATAAGACGCACTGTCACCTAGCGTTTCATTGGCTGTTTTTTCAAATTGATGGGCCTCATCAATCACATAGACGTCTGCATGCTGAAAGATAGAAGCTCCTTCCGTTTGGGATAAAAGCAGACGGTGATTCGTCAAAATTAAATCAGCGGTTTGGGCCTTTCGTTTAGCCCGTTCATAAAAACAATGTTCTTTAAAACGACGTTTTTTCGATGTAAATGGCATGTGCACACAAGAGATACGGTCTTTTATATTTGCAGCTCCTGATGGTAAATTCAGTTCAGACAAATCACCTGTTTCAGTGACAAGAAGCCACATTAAAATTTGCGCTTTTGTTAAGACAACATCATAGTTATCATCTTCCTCATGCAGGACATGCTCAAACTTATCTAAACAAATATAATGTGCCCGCCCTTTAAACACACAGGCGGCTGGCTCAAATGGGAGCAACTGCTTGAGTAGCGGAACATCGCGCTGAAGCATTTGCTGCTGCAGTAAAATAGAATATGTACTGATAATGACAGGTTTTCCTGATTTCTTTGCTTCTAAAGCAGCTGGTATAAGATAAGCGAGTGTTTTCCCGATTCCCGGCGCCGCTTCAATTAACGCATAAGCTCTTTCATGGAACGCATCTCTTACTTTGTTCATCATCGTGAGCTGGCCTTCTCTTACTTCATAGCCTTCTAATGTTTGAGGAAGCTTCTCTTTTATCTCCTCAAACAGCTGCTCGTCGTCAGCGCCTACTGCATATGTCGATTCAGTGATAGGATTGGTCACATCTTTCACAGCAAAAGATCCTACTTCTACAAGCGAATCATCCTGACTCGTGTGATTGGTTTCAAGCTGCTTAATTAAAAGTCCTATATCACTTAGAAGATAAGAGGATAACCTGCGAAGCTGTTTTAACACATTTGGCGGTGTATTCCTTAATTGATGTAATAAGGTTAAAAATAACATGGCAGTAACTTCCGCATCACTATCCGCCCTGTGCGGGTGGTCATGTGGAAGCATGAGCTCTTCGCTTAATTCAGTTAGCTTATAACCTTCAAGCTCAGGATAAAGAATTCTAGAAATTTCAACCGTATCAATCGCTAGCACATCCAGCTCATTTTTCCCGCATGCTTTTAGTTCATCGTTTAAAAAGTTCAAATCAAAATGAACATTGTGCGCAACAAAATAAGCGCCCTGTATGAGATCATACACCTCTTGGGCAATGTCCTCAAAAAACACCGCGTCATCAACCATGTGCTGTTTTATACCTGTCAGCTGTTCAATAAATCCAGGAATCGTTTTCCCTGGGTTCACATATTTTGAATACCGTTCGACAATTTGTCCATTTTCAATGACCACCGCAGCAATTTGAATGATTTTATCACCTTTTTTTGGTGAATTCCCGGTGGTTTCAATATCAACGACAACAAACCTTTGATCGGTCATAAAATGGACACCTCAATTCCTCGTTCCACTCATAGTGAAACACACTCTGGGCAATATAGCTGAAACAGAACAGCTTCCTTTTGATGAAACTGTTCTGTTTACATGTGAGCGTGCGTTATAAAATCGTTCTCGCAGGCTCTTGCCCAATCATTTGTTCAATTTGATTTTGTTTATTTAACACGACCACTTTAGGTGTGTGCGATTTCGCTTCTTCCTCTGACAACATCCCATAAGCGATAATAATGACTTCATCTCCTGGCTGAACCAATCTTGCTGCCGCACCATTTAAACAAATGACACCGCTCTTTCTTTCTCCAGGGATGATATATGTTTCAAGTCTAGCACCATTGTGATTATTGACAATTTGCACTTTCTCATTTGCCATCATGCCTGCCGCATCAAGCAAATCTTCGTCGATAGTAATACTACCTACATAGTGTAAGTTTGCTTCAGTCACTGTCGCTTTATGAAGTTTCGAGGTCATAAAAGTTCTATACATGTTTTTCACCGCTTTCAGGAACATGGAAAATCACATTATCAATCAGTCTTGCCCGGGAGAACTTCACAGCAATGGCAATGATCACTTGCCCCGTTAAGTGCTGAAGGGGTTCAAGCTCTGGATAGGAGTAAATGTCAATATAATCGATTTCTCCACTTGTTTGAAGAATCTCCTCTTCCACTAATTGATAAATACGATTTACATCATGTTCACCCTTTTCTACAGCTGTCTGTCCTTTTTTTAATGCCCGGTATAAAGCAGGTGCTTCTTGCCTTTCTGTTTCAGACAAATACACGTTTCTTGAACTTTTCGCTAAACCGTCTTCTTCTCGAACAGTAGGAACAGACACAAGGTGAAGATCAAAAAAGAAATCCTTGATCATCGCATCGATAACAGCGACTTGCTGTGCATCCTTTAGACCAAAGTATACATTGGTTGGTGCGACAAGGTGAAACAGCTTTGTCAGCACCGTGACAACGCCGTCGAAGTGTCCTGGGCGTTTCTTCCCGCATAAGACGTCTGTACGCTTTTGAACAGTCATCGTAATCGATGGCTCATTTTTGTACATTTCCTTCACATCAGGTGTAAATAATATATCTACTCCAGCTTCTTCAGCAAGACGCTGGTCTCTTTTCATATCTCTTGGATAGGATTCAAAGTCTTCATTCGGTCCAAATTGCAATGGATTGACAAAGATGCTCATCACCACAATGTTATTTTGATCTCTTGCTTCTTTTGCAAGCGTAAGATGTCCTTCATGAAGGAAACCCATTGTAGGGACAAATCCAATGGAATGCTGCTTCTTTTGATGCTGCTTGATCATTTCTTTTAATTCATGAATATGGGAGACAACCTTCATTCCTTAGTCCCCCCATATAAACCATCAAGGACTTCTTCTTTCATATGAAAGATATGAGCATCCTCTGGGAATGTGCGTGCTTTTACTTCTTTTGTATATTGTATGAGCGCTTCTTCTAATACAGCATCGATTTGCGCGTATTGTTTCACAAATTTAGGTGTTCTAGACACGCCGTACCCTACCACATCATGGTAAACGAGAACTTGTCCATCTGCTTCAGCCCCTGCCCCAATTCCGATCACAGGAATCTTTAGCATGTCAGTAATCCGTTTTGTCAGTTCACCAGGTACACACTCTAACACAAGGGCGATGGCACCTGCTTCCTCACATTTCAGACTATCTTCAATCAATTTCTGTGCACTCTCTTTGTCTTTTCCTTGCACTTTATAGCCGCCAAGGACACCGACTGATTGAGGGGTGAGCCCTAAATGGCTTACAACAGGAATGCCGCCTCTTGTAAGTGCTTGAATGGATTCAAATACTCCGTCTCCACCTTCAAGCTTTAAGGCATCAGCACCGCTTTCTTGCATAATGCGTGCTGCATTTTTCATCGTTTCTTCTAATGAATAATGATAAGACATAAATGGCATATCCGTCACAACAAATGTGTCTTTTGCGCCTCTTTTGACTGCTTTTGTGTGATGAATCATATCATCCATCGTCACTTGCACTGTGGAATCAAGTCCAAGGACAACCATCCCAAGTGAGTCACCAACTAAGATCATGTCGACTTCCGCTTTTTCCGCTTGCTTTGCAGCTGGATAGTCGTATGCTGTCAGCATCACGATAGGTTCGTTTTGTTCTTTCATTTTGAAAAAATCTAACTTTGTCTTCATTTGTTCCTCCTCATTCTGGAGAGGAGATGGCTTGTCTGATCTCACACGCTTTTATCTCTCATGTGCAGACGAATCATCCCTCTGTCCAAGTCCCTTAGGATCAAGGCAGAAATTTATCGAATTTTTCTTCTTAACAGGTACAGTTCTTTTACAGATACTGCCCACACGAAGTATATCAAAAATGTGCCGGGTGTTCCACTTAAGTTGACTTGATCTCAATGTCAGCGGAGTAGATGTTTTGGATTCCGCCCTCCGTTTCGAGTAAGAGGACCCCTTCATCATTAATCCCAAGCGCCGTTCCAGCATATTGTCCATTGACGGTGCGTGCGATGATACGCTTTCCAATGGTCATCGCATACGATTCCCATAATTGTTTGATCGGAGCAAAACCATAAGTCATATATTCATCATACCTTTTTTCAAAGGTGGACATGATGGTTTGAATCATTGCCGCTCTGTCTACCTTTTCACCCAGCTCTATTTGCAAACTCGTCGCAACATCCTTTAATTCTTCAGGAAAATCATTTGCCGTCTGATTCACGTTAATGCCTGGGCCAATAATGACTGCGTGAACTTGGTCAGCCTCTGCTTTTAATTCAGTCAAAATACCAACGACCTTTTTTCCGTTTAGCAAAATATCGTTTGGCCATTTGATCGATGGACTGAGACCCGTTTGCTGCGCTATGGCTTCAGCGATCGCGACAGATGCTAAAAGCGTCATTTGCGGCGCTTTGTACAGCGGTATTTCTGGCCGGAGAATCAAACTCATCCATATGCCTGTCCCATTTGGTGAATGCCACGTTCTTTGAAGGCGTCCTTTTCCGTTTGTCTGATGATCACTGACAACAAGCGAGCCGTGCGGGGCTCCTTTATTGACGAGGTCATGGGCAATGAGCTGAGTTGAGGCGACTTCTTCTTGAAAATAAATATGCCTGCCAAACAGCTCTGTTTCCAAACCAAACAGAATTTCGTCTTCACTAATTTTGTCCGGTTTACGAAGCAGCCGGTATCCTTTTCTTCTGACCGCTTCGACCTCATATCCCTCTTTTCGCAAATCCTCTATATGCTTCCATACTGCCGTTCGGGAGCAGCCAAGCTCATCACATATTTGCTGGCTTGAGACAAAATCTTGCTCAGATGCTGTAAATAGTTCAATTAATCGTTTTCTAATCGCTGATCGCACGCTATGAGCCACTCCTCTATGGCTTCTTTTCGGTTTTCAAGCTGGTTTTGCAAAACGGCTTTTTTCACAGAAGCAAGCTCTTCTGCAATCCATTTACCAGCTGGCTTTTGCCGAAAGGCCATCAAATCTTTTCCTGACACTGCAAGGTCTTGAAGCTGTTTAATCGGCAGCGCATCATATGAACGTTTCGCCGCCTCCAGCTCATCAAAGAAAATGCGACGCTCATGTTTGAGCTGCGTGATTTTCATACTAGAAAGCAGGACATGTTCACCAGCTTCAAACATTTTTTCCGCATCCCAGTCACAATCAACATATTTGCTAATGGCAACGGCTTCTTTTAAAAGTTTCGTTGATAACTTCCATTCTTTTAAAAAGGACACCGCCTCCGCCTCATCTAGACCAAGTAAATGGATAAAGGCTCCCCACACCTCATCTAACCCATCCAATAAATAATACGGGAAAGCTTGGAACGTTTCATTCAGCTGATCCTTTTTGAGGCCGGGCAATTCTTCATACAATTTGGTGGAGATGAGCACCTTGATGGCTTGCTCACAGTAGCGGCCTTTTAAAAGTTTTTCCATTTCGATTTTTTTGCGTTCAACAGAGATGTTGGCAAGCAGATGTTTATCTTTTTTCATTGCTTCTTCCGTCTCTTTAGAAAGCTCAAACCCGAGCTGGCTTAAAAACCGCACCGCTCTCATCATCCGAAGCGCGTCTTCTTGAAAGCGGCACGCAGGATCTCCAACCGTTTGAATTCGTCTCCGCTTAATATCCCGCTTGCCGCCTACATGGTCAATGATGTCACCATGAATATCCATGGCTACTGCATTGATCGTTAAATCTCTTCTTAAAAGATCTTCTTTTAGTGATGAAATAAACGCCACTTCTTTAGGCCGGCGAAAGTCTTCATATTCTGATTCAGTCCGAAACGTAGTGACCTCATAGCTGACCCCGTCAAGTAACACAATAACAGTGCCATGCTCTTTGCCGACATCTACTGTTTTATCAAATAAAGACTCCACCACATCAGGTGTGGCATCTGTCGCAATATCGATATCCCCAACTTCCCTGCCTAAAAGGACATCTCTCACCGCACCGCCGACAAAATAAGCTTGATACCCATGTTCGTGCAGCGTATGTAAAATAGGGATCGCATGTGTGAATTGTTCATTCATCTTCAACATCACCTTCGATCAATTCTAAGTAAAGCTCTTCATACTCTCTCACAATTTTGTCAGAAGAGAAATTGGCTTCCACACTAGACTTGGCTGCCATCGATATTTGCTGATGGAGCGCATTGTCTTTCAGAATAGTGATGGCATGTTTTGCTGCTTTATCTACATCACCAAGCGGAACAAGGAATCCTGTCTCTCCATGTGCAATCACCTCTGGAATTCCTCCAACGTCTGTTCCTATACAAGGTACTCCGCATGCCATTGCTTCAAGTAGTACAAGACCAAAACTCTCTTTCTCAGAAAGCAGCAGCTTCAAATCACTAATCGAATAGAGCTCCTCCACCTTCTCTTGCTTGCCTAAAAATAGCACGCGGTCCGTTAATCCAAGCTTTTTCACAAGCTCGCAAACAACCGATTTTTCAGGGCCGTCCCCAATCAGTAGCAGTTTTGCATTCACCTGTTCAGAAATCTGTTTAAACACATGGATCACGTCATGCACCCGCTTCACTTTACGGAAATTTGATACATGAATGACGACCTTCTCATCCTGCAGAAGACCATAATGCGTCTTCAGCACTTCGTGATCTTCACGCAAATATACGCGCTCATCGACGAAATTATGGATCGTATCAATTTTTTTATTCGGTTTAATCAGATCGTATGTCTGCGCAGCTAATGAATGTGATACAGCCGTTACGCGGTCAGATGATTCGATCGCAAACCGGATGACTTCCTTTAAAGATGGGTCATAGCCTAAAACCGTAATATCCGTGCCGTGAAGCGTGGTGACGACTTTGACAGACTGTCCAGTCATTTGCTTAGCTAAGAACGCACAGACGGCGTGAGGGACCGCATAATGTGCATGAATAATATCAAGCTTCTCTCGTTTTGCCACTTCTGCGAGTTTACTTGCCAGTGCAAGGTCATAAGGCGGATATTGAAACACAGCATATTGATTGACATCCACCTCGTGAAAATAAATATTCGGATACACTTTATTGAGTCTAAACGGAATACTCGAGGTAATGAAATGAACATCGTGCCCTTTTTCAGCTAAACGTTTTCCAAGCTCTGTGGCAATAATGCCCGATCCGCCAACACTTGGATAACAAGTGATTCCGATCTTCAATTTTTTCATAATTACCCCCCAAGTAAGTCATCGTCCATCAAAAGTGGCTTCTTTGTCAGAAACCCTTCTGCAAAAGGTTTATTGACTTCCCTTCCATACATCGACTCTCTCATTTTGACAAAATCAATATAACCATTTACAAGCGGTGTCTCCACTGAACTCTCTGTTTTGACAAATTGGCTTTTATACGCATGTAAGCTATCAATTTTTTGGTTCATCTCGTCTGAGATATCGATCACAAAATCTGGACGATGGTGGCCGTTAATCATGTAATAATACATCTGGCTTATTTTATGCGCTGGCTGCTTGTATGAATCTTCAAATTTATGTATACCTGCAGAAAAAGCGGCCTCTTCTACAAGTGAACCCGCATGACCATGATCAGGATGTCGATCTTGGTGGTGCGGGGCAAAAATAAGTCTCGGTTTGTATGTTCGGATGACACCTGCAATTTCTTTCATCGCTTCGTCATTGAGATAAAGTCCTCTATCTGGCAGCGTGAGCTGGATTCGAGTCGTGACGCCTAAAATGGCAGCGGCTGCTCTGGCCTCTTCTTTTCGGCTTTCAACCGTTCCATTTGAAGATAATTCAGCCTGAGTCAAGTCACAAATCCCAACACGCGCCCCTTTTTTTACGTATTTTGCAATCGTTCCACCCATACCGATCTCTACATCATCGCTATGGGCACCGAATGCAAGGATATCAAGTGGTTTCATGTGTTCCTCCGTTTTTTGCTACATCTCGAAAATCAAACGTACCTTTATTTAAATTCCTGACTAAAATTTCGGCAGTCCCCATATTGGTCGCTAATGGAATGGCATACACATCGCAAAGCCGGATGAGTGCAGATACATCCGGTTCATGCGGTTGTGCAGTGAGAGGGTCTCTAAAAAAGAGCACAAGATCCATTGCATTATCAGCAATCATGGCACCAATCTGCTGATCCCCTCCAAGTGGTCCTGATTGGAAACGATGAACGGGAAGCCCAGTCGCTTCTTTCACTCTTAAACCTGTTGTTCCTGTTGCATAAAGTGTATGATCGGCCAAAATATCTCGATACGCAATGGCGAATTGAATCATGTCACTTTTTTTCTTATCGTGAGCGATTAAAGCAATGTTCATCAGGGGTCCACTCCTTATTAGTCGATAATATTTTCTAAGCCATAGACGAGTTGATCAATATGCATCACCTGTTCAACAGAAAGCTTCACACCTGACATAAATGATGCACGGTTATAAGAATCATGACGGATCGTGAGCGTCTGTCCGTCCATTCCAAACAGCACTTCTTGATGTGCAATCATGCCTGGAAGTCTTACGCTGTGAAGGCGGATGCCATCATAATCTGCTCCTCGTGCACCTTCGATTAGTTCTTTTTCTTCAGGGTGCCCCTGCTTTTTGCTTTCTCTTACTTCTGCGATCATTTCAGCTGTTTTTAGTCCTGTACCGCTCGGAGCGTCCAATTTTTTATCATGATGAAGCTCAATGATTTCAACATCAGGAAAATAATTTGCTGCCATTTTGGCAAACTTCATCATTAAAACAGCACCAACAGCAAAGTTAGGCGCAATAATACAGCCTATCCCTTTTTCTTCTGTTAATTGCTGAAGTTCTTTTAGGTCGTCTTCTGAAAAACCTGTTGTGCCTACGACTGGACGTACGCCATGTTCAAGGGCTTTTTTTGTATGTACTTTCCCGATTTCTGGGGTCGTCAAATCAATTAATACATCTGGTGCTGTTTCTGAAAAACACACGTCAATATCCGTATAAATGGGCGCATCAGATGTTGTATGAAGCACATCAGATAGCTTTTTCCCCTCATGTGTGTGATCAAGTGCTGCTACCAGTTCAAAATGGCTTGTTTCTTCTGCCAGCTTGACAGCCTCTATCCCCATTCTTCCTCTTGCTCCAGCGATTACGACTTTGATGGTTTGATTCGTCATCTTCTCTACTTCCCTTCTTTTTTCGTCCAGCGGTCTTTGTCTCTTGTATTGAATTTATGCATCACACGATCATGGGCTTCTTCAAGTGATATATTGAGTGAATTGGCAAGGCATGTTAACACAAACAGCACATCGCCAATTTCTTCTTCCATGCTTTTTTCTGTTTCAGTTGTTTTTTTCGGCTTTTCTCCATAGTAATGGTTAACCTCTCTTGCCAGTTCACCTAATTCTTCTGTCAGACGGGCCATCATGGCAAGCGGGCTGAAATAGCCTTCTTTAAATTGTCCTATGTAATCATCGACTTCTTGCTGCACGTGACGCAGCGTTTTTTCATTCGTCATGAAGCTCATCCTCCTATCCATCTCTTACATGTTAGCGAAATCATAAATATTTGACAAATGTTTAAAACTCAGTTTGCTTGTTTCTCTTCCATACCATATAATATTATCGCTGTCTAAGCAAAAAAAGGAGTGATCTTTTGCTAAAAGAAATTCGTCTTAAAAATATCGTATTTATTTTAATAGGATCTGCGATTTTTTCTTTCGGCCTTGTTCATTTTAATATGCAGAACAACTTGGCGGAAGGCGGATTTACAGGTATCACACTGCTTTTATATTTTCTATTTCACATTGACCCATCTATTTCAAACCTTGTGTTAAACATTCCGATCTTTTTTATCGGCTGGAAAATGCTTGGCAGAACCATGTTTACATATACAATTGTCGGAACCGTCAGTCTTTCTGTCTTTCTAGCCATCTTCCAGCGCTTTCAAATACATATGCCTCTTCAGCACGATTTAGCCTTAGCCGCACTCTTTGCAGGTGTGTTTATCGGAACAGGCCTCGGAATCATCTTTAAATTCGGCGGGACAACAGGCGGCGTTGACATTATTGCAAGACTGATCAACAAACATTATCAAGTCGCAATGGGAAGAACGATGTTTATCTTCGATGCGTGCGTCATTACCATCTCTCTTACCTATTTAAATTACAAAGAAGCCATGTATACACTTGTTGCCGTATTTGTTGCTGCAAAAGTCATCGACTTCATGCAAGAAGGCGCTTACGCTGCCAAAGGAGCGATGATTATTTCTGAAAAGGATGACATCATTCAAAAGAAAATCACAGAGGAAATGGAGCGCGGAGTGACCATTTTAAAGGGTGTCGGCTCCTATACGAAACAGGAACGCAACGTCCTTTACTGCGTCGTTCCAAAAAATGAGCTTGTCCACCTCAAGAGCGTCGTAACTTCCGTCGATCCTCATGCCTTTGTATCAGTGAGTGACGTGCATGACGTACTTGGTGAAGGCTTCACATTAGATGAACATAAAAAGCCGCTCAATCCCCACTAAAAAAGAAGCCCGATAACGGTGCTTCTTTTTTTATGACTTTGGATAATCGGCTTGTCGCTTTTGCTTTTTTTCTTTTTCAGCACGGTATTTCCTAAACCCAACATACGTTAAAGTGAGTAAAATCATACTTCCTGTTGTTAAAATGACCCATAAAAGCGATGGATCCGCTTCATCTTGATCAACGTTCGCAAACACACTTGATAAATCTTCTTCGAGTTTCGTGAGACGCTCAAGCTTTGTCCCACTCGATGCTTTTAAAAATTCACCTTGTTCAATTACTTCCATGTGCTGCTTAATCGTTTGCAGCTTTTCAGGCGAGATATCAATGGTTAAACTCGGATAAATCATATCATACAATGAAACCAGCTCATTCCAAGTTTCATAGAACGTCGTCGATTCTGGATCTTTTACTTCTTTCTTTAATGTCGGAAAAGACCCCATAATCGGCTTCTCGAGAGATCCCCAAAGAGGTTCTGAATTTGATTGTATCGCATCGAGAAGCATTCTAAACTGAGAGGCATACCGAAGTTTTTCGCGCTCATTTAAGTCTTCCTGCGGGAGTCCTTTAATGATATCTTGATAGCCAAGTGTAATTTGCCGAACCTGCGTATTCGTCAGAGTTCCACGCCAATTCTCAGCTTTAAATGTCTTTTCAGCATACAATGCAACTTGTAATGCCTCATCATATTTAGCTTGTCTCGTTAATTGAAAGATTGAATCTGATAGTTCCGTTAATTCTTGCAGCGCTTTAGCAGCTGTTGTTTCCTCACCTTTTGCAGCTGCTGGATGCAAGACGAGAAATAATAATAGAATCATCGCGATTGACTTTCGTTTCATGCAAGTCCCTCCTAGCCTTTCTCCATACAGCGTATGAAGAAAAGGACAAGGTTAGACCAACATTGTTAAGCGAGTTCAAGCTTGACCGATTTTTTCGAGATGACAAGATAATACGAAACAAGAAGAACGGCAATACTTAACCAAAACGTCACGTAGCCGATCTCATTTGAATAGGCAGAAAGCATAGAATAACGCGGCATCATTCCAAATACATAATCAATCACATCATTATGTAAAATCCATATGCCTGCTACAACCAAATGACGCATGTGAAAACGATAATACGGCGCAAATAACACAGCCTGTACCGCCATCGCAAAGTGCGAACCAATTAGCATATATCCTTCCCACGGAAAATCATCAACAGAAACGAGCACGAAAAGATTCATCCCTACAGCCCATAATCCATATTTGATCAAAGTGACAAGGGCCAGTGCTTCAAAATAAGGAGCATGGCGTTTCATTAGAAAGGCTAGTAATACAAATAAAAAGAAAAAGCTTGCCGTCGGACTGTCCGGTACAAAAGGTAAAAAGATAGCCGGCGTCTCAACGAGCTGCGGGATATACCAGTAGTAGCCGTACACAGTACCAAGAAAGTTGACAATGAGCACCAGCACAAGCATGTAGCGTGTGGCTAGCAGATATTGAATCCATCTCATATTTCTCTTCACTCACGATCTGTTAAAATCAGAAAAAAGCTGACAGCGCCAGCTTTTTTCTCCTTTTGAGTATATCCTTGTACTTGCATTTAAACAACTGAATTATTTAGATTTGACCTCAGATAAATATTTCGAGAGCTTTTCAAGTTCTTCATCGCTGCCTTTAAAAATGCCCTTAGGCATGTTGCCTTTACCTTCTACAGCGATTTTCGCAATTTCCTCTGGTGCTAAACCATTGTCAACAAGTGACGGTCCAGCTGCCCCGCCTTGCATATTATCTCCGTGACAGGAGATACATGTCTGCTCTTGATAGATTTTATACTCTTCAGCTGAGGTATCAATCTCTGCTTCTTTCTTGATTTCACCTTGCTTCGCAGCTGCTTCCCAGTCATGAGTAGCAACAGACTCCCATGTTAAATAGGTTGCTGCACCAACTGCAAGAATCATCATCCCAACTGCAATTGGTCTTCGATATGGCCTGCGTTCAGGACCAGAATCAAGAAATGGTGCGAGTAAAAGAGCACCAAACGCAATTCCAGGCATAATCATTGCGCCAACTACCGTATAGCTCCCTGCAGCAAACTCATATTTTAACAACTGGTACAAAAATAGGAAATACCAGTCTGGCAGCGGAATATAGCCCGTATCTGTCGGATCAGCCATCCGCTCAAGCGGAGGTGCATGAACAACAGTTAGGACAAGAAATCCAATTAAAAAAACAGCACCTACAAGCCATTCCTTTAAAAGAAAGTTCGGCCAAAAGGCTTCGGTTTTTCCCGGATATTCGGAATAGTCTTTAGGTATGTTAGGTTTTCTTTCTGCCGGTATTCTGGAATCTCCGACAAACTTCATCCCTTTTCCCCTATGCAAAGTCATCCCCTCCTCATTGAACATTCATCAAACGCAAAATTTTACAGCGGTCCAGAAATTCCTTGCTTACGAATCATAATAAAGTGGGCAGCCATCAGCCCAAATAATGCCGCTGGCAAGAAAAAGACATGGATAGCGAAAAATCTCGTCAGCGTTTGTGCACCTACAATGTCAGGATGACCTGCAAGCAGCGTTTTAATCTCTTTCCCAATGAAAGGTGTCGCCTCTGCAATTTGAAGACCAACCTTCGTCGCAAATAGCGCCTTCATATCCCACGGTAAAAGATATCCTGTAAAACCAAGTCCAAGCATCACAAAGAAAATGAGCACACCGACAATCCAGTTTAGCTCTCTAGGCTTTTTATACGCCCCTTGGAAAAAGACCCTCAGCGTATGTAAAAACATCATAACAATGACTAGACTCGCACCCCAGTGGTGCATCCCTCTTACAATCTGTCCGAATGCCACTTCATTTTGCAAATAATAGACAGATTCCCATGCGTTTTTAATATCCGGTACATAATACATCGTTAAAAACATGCCCGAAAGGACTTGAATGACCGTCACAAAAAACGTTAAACCGCCAAAACAATACACAAAAGCAGAGAAATGATGTGCTGGATTGACGTGCTCAGGCACTTCATGATCCGCAATGTCTCTCCATATCGGTGTGATGTCCAGCCGCTCATCTACCCAATCGTAAATCTTGTTAAGCATCGTTACCCTTCCCCTTTCGGCACAGCTTTTCCAAGATAGAGGTATCCGTCCTTCACTTGCTGCTTATAATGATCAAGCGGTGCAAGCGGTGGAGTTCCGGGTACGTTTGTACCATCCTTGTCGTACAGCCCATAATGGCATGGGCAGAAAAATTTGTTTGGATTTTTCGGATCACTGTTCCAGTTCACTGTACATCCCAAATGTTTACAGATTGGCGATAAAGCGACAATTTCATCCCCTTCTTTGTACACCCATGCAGACCTAGATTCCTTTGACTCATACCATGCATCTACTTGATCAATTTTAAAGTCAAAGCGCTTCGGTTCTTTTGTCAGTTCATCTACACTGACAACTTGAACCATATCCTGATCCTCTGTTCCTTTTAGCACAGGGTCAAGCGCAAAGCGAACCATAGGCATGAGCATTCCAGCGGCCATAAATCCCCCCACGCCGGTCAACGTGTAATTCAAAAATTGACGCCTGGACACTCCATGTCTCTTCTCGCTCATTTTTTTCTCCCCCCCTCAGGTCGTCAGCTACTTTATAACTGAATTAGAAAAAATTTCATAAAACTAGGACACCCTCATAATATATCAATCTATTCACAAGGTCAACAGCCTAAAAAGCTATGTACAATGCAAATGTAAGGGTTTTTATGAAGGGTTCCATTTTTGTAACAAAAAGTTCAAAATTTGTTCTACACTGTCTTGAATGACTTTTTGCTTTAAATTGACCTTTAAATGCTCAAGCGGAACAGACTGCAATATAAATGCCGATTCGCTCACTTCTAGCTGTTCTTTCCATTTGTTATCAGATGTGATAAACACAACATGCTGAAAATGTTCTTGCAATGATTGTTTTACTGCAAGTATGTCTTCTTGCTTACGATGATTTACTTCTAAATATGTATGTGGAGGAAAAAGAAATACTCTGCCTTTCAGTTGCCTTTCAAGATCCTCTGCCACAAGCATTGTAAACTCACCTAAAGACACGGTTTGTTTGATATGGCTTGCATCTATCCCAACTAATGGAATGATAGCGGTATCAATGTAATCTTTAGATTGTAAAAAGAGATGCGCGTCCTCCGCCTGAAACTTCATCTAGTTCCCCTCTTTCATCACATAAGCCCTGCCTGTATAGGGCAAGGCTTATTGGCTTGGTTTATGATAATAGGCTTAATTCTTTTGCTAACTTATTAAATGTTTCTTGATCATGACGGTCAAGCGCTTCATCGATTTCTTTCATCAGCCGTTCTTTTTGGAAAGTAGCGATAGAATGCTCTAGCACTTTCTCAGCAAGATCTTTATCTTTTTCATTTTCATAAAGATCTTTAGGAATATGAGGATTTGTTTCAAGTACAGCGGCATATTCCGGCGAACGATATGCAGATCGGAAATTCAATTGAATAAACAAGTCTTGCTGTTTATTCAAACGAATATCATGAAATGATTTTTCTGCATCTGTCGTCATGATATTTTCTTTATAAAATCTAAAGGGAACTTCATCCACACAGTGTGTTGACATAATAATTCCCCTTGGGCAAAATTCTGCTTGCTCTACAAAATGAACCTTTTCCATCAAAGAGTCGTGACTCATTAAATAATTTAATATCCAAACACACTCTCTTCGCTTTAACTGATAATGGTTTAAGAACCACCGGATAAATTCCTTCTTTTCATTGACAGAAACAGGGGTCTGCATGTTATTCCCTCCTCTATCGTAAATTAAATTGCTATACATGAATTATTCAACAAACCAGTTCTTCATTCCTGCAAACTATAAGGAAATTTCGTCTTCAATTCTTAAAATCGTTTCT
Source organism: Bacillus sp. FSL M7-0307 (assembly GCF_038627835.1). Taxonomy (NCBI): domain Bacteria; kingdom Bacillati; phylum Bacillota; class Bacilli; order Caryophanales; family Bacillaceae; genus Bacillus; species Bacillus sp. FSL M7-0307. The sequence continues at coordinate 2,044,091 of NZ_CP152023.1, forward strand.
TCAATTTCTTCATTCGTGCCATCTTTCTGAAGAACTTTTCGTAATAACGGCAAGGCTTCTTTTTGTCTGCCTTCTTCTAAAAGGAACGAAGCATATTCATATAAAAAGTCACGTTCCTCATCAAAATCAGGCAGAGCAAGTTTGAAATACTCAGCGGCTTCATCGTATTCTTCTCTTCCGACAGAAGCAGAAGCAGCATACCAATTCCATTTTGGATCTTCTTCCCCAAAGCTTTTAACCTCTTTAATCACATCCAGAATTTCATCAAACAGCTCTTCATTTAAATAGATCGCAAGCAGCGTTTGAACCGCTTCAATATATCCTGGATCAAGAGCAAGTGCTTCTTGAAGCAATTTTTTCGCATCTTCCGAATGGCCATTTTTCAAATCAATCTTTGCCCCATATAAATATAACTCTTTGTTATACTCATCCACTTTAATTCCTTCTTTTACTATCTCTAAAGCTTCATGATATAGTCCTTCTTCCTCATAGCTTTTGGCTAAAGGCATATAAAGTGACGAATACGAAGGATCAATATCTTTTAGTTCAGAAAGCTGCTGAATAGCCGTTTTCGTTCTGCCAGCCCTCATCGCTGTAAATCCGTAGCCAAAAAGTGTATTTGGATCCACTTGATCCTTTACAGCCTTTTCATACCATTCAAGGGCATCTTCAAATTCTCCAGCTGTGCTTAATGATTCAGCGAGCCGCTGATATACATTGACACCGCCAATTTCATTTTGTTGATCGGCCACTTTGTAGAAATAGTCGGCTGCTTTTTTTGAAAGACCTTGAGAAAAATACAATTCCCCTAAAGCAAAATCAATGACGGCTTCATGAGGTAGTAACTCTTTCGCTTTTAAAAGCTTTTGTTCACTGACTTCAAATAGTCCTTGCATTTGATACAAATCTGCCATTAACAATAAACTCTCTGGATACGCATCGTCATCTTCAGGAATCGTTTCAAGAACTGCTATTGCCTTCTCTTCTTCATCAGAGTCTATTAACAGCTCTGCATAAAAACAGGTTAATCCTGTTTCTTCTGGATATAAATCATGTAAATCACTAATGAGATTCCGTGCTTTATCAATATCTCCCCAGTCATAATATAACTGAGCTGCCTGCGCTTTTTCTTCATCATGAAGATGCTTCTCTGCTTGAGCAAGTGTTTGGAGTCCCTTTTCAGTCTCACCAGCCTCAACTAATTTTATGGCTTCTTGTAATGAACTATTCAAATCAAACCGTTCCTTTCTGTTTCCAAAAACCTAAACTGTTGTTACTTCATATCATAATCGACAGCTGCATATCCAGCAAATATGTTGCTCTTTTAACATGAAGCCATTTTTGTGTTTTGAAGACTCTTTTTCAATCAATACTTTACTAAACTGACGATTTGTAAACCGAATACGCTAAAAAATTGTTTTTGAATCAGCAAAATGCTCTTTTTCAAGGTTTCACCTTGAGACAAGCTATGCTATAGTTCTTTCAAATATGCAAAAGGAAAGAAAAAGCCTGAGGAAATCCTCAGACTGTTTGCGTTAAGTATTCAATGTGTTCAAAGAAATTTGGGTAAGATACACGTACTGCATCTGTATCTTCAATCTCGATTGCTTGCTCTGTTATACAAGCCGCAATTCCTAACATCATACCAATTCGATGATCTCCGTAGCTTGAGACGACTGCGCCGCCTTTAAGGCTCGTTTTACCATGAATCTTCATTCCATCATCTGTTGCTTCAATATGAGCACCTAGTTTTTTAAGTTCTGAAACGACTGTATCAATACGATTGGTTTCTTTCACTTTTAATTCAGCGGCATCTTTAATGATCGTTGTTCCTTCTGCTTGAGTAGCTAGGAGCGCAATAATAGGAATTTCGTCGATGAGTCTAGAGATCATATCACCTGAAATGTCGATCCCTTTTAATGAAGAGGTAGAGATCGTTAAATCACCGTACGGTTCTCCGCCTTTAGCATCCACTTCTTGAATGTCGAGGTCTGCACCCATTTGTTTTAGCACATCTATAATACCAGTTCTCGTTTTGTTCAAACCGACATTTCTCAATACAATCCGGCTGTTTGGAACGATAGATCCAGCCACTAAGAAAAATGCAGCTGAAGAAATATCTCCAGGGACAAATACATCTGTTGCTTTTAACGTTTGTCCACCTTCAATTGAAACACTTTGTGCATCTTCATGTAGCGAGACACCAAACATTGATAACATTCTTTCGGTATGGTCTCTTGATTTATGCGGTTCAGTTAACGTCGTTGTTCCTTCTGCCTGCAGCCCAGCTAGAAGGACAGCCGACTTAATCTGGGCACTGGCAACTGGAGACTCATAAGAGATAGCTTTTAAATTACCCCCACGTATAGAAAGTGGTGTATACTCGCCATTTGCTCTGCCATCTATCTTGGCTCCCAATTGTCTTAGCGGACCTGTTACCCGTTTCATCGGTCTTTTGGCAATACTTTCGTCACCGATCAGCGTACTGTGGAACTCACAGCCAGCCAAGATTCCCATCATTAAACGAATAGTCGTGCCAGAGTTACCAACATCGAGAATATCGCTCGGCTCTTTAAGTCCTTTTAGTCCCTTACCATGAATGACAACATCTGTACCTTTTTGTTCGATGTCGACACCCATTTTTCTAAAACAATCAATCGTGCTTAAACAATCAGCGCCAGGAAGAAAGTTTTTTACTACTGTAGTACCGTCAGCAATAGCGCCAAACATCACAGATCTATGAGAAATGGATTTATCTCCTGGAATATGAATTTCTCCATTCATAGGAGCACTTTTATGAATTTTCATGTTCCTCACCTCAATCAGCATAAAATGTATCGTAATTTGCTCTATTTTTTATACAGAGTTCTGCCCGCTTTCGATCGTCATCTGTTTGAAAACTAATGCGTAAAATCCCGTTAATGTCTTCTCGCGTTTCAATAATACGGATATTTGTAATACTGATGTTTTCATTTGCTAGATATCCTGTAATTTCCGAAATAACACCAGGATGATCCGGCACATCGACATAAAGATCATAAAAAGCAGGGATAGCTCCTTTTTTCCTCAGAGGCAGGCCGTCGCGATATTCCTTGGCCTCTTGGAAATAAGAGAATAACCCCTCAGCATCTTCTTGTTGCACAAAGGATTCAATGCGGTCAATCTCTTTTTTCCATTCATGAAATCGGTCTAAAATCTTGTTTTTATTGTGCAAAAGGATATCGCGCCACATTGCAGGATTACTTGATGCAATACGGGTAATATCTCGAAAGCCTCCTGCAGCAAACCGTTTTACAAGAGGAAATTCTTCTTCAAAATGATGCGCTTGATGCACAAGACTGGCAGCGACGATGTGTGGAAAGTGACTAATCACACTTGTCACAGCATCATGTTCTTCGGGTGTCATTTCAATGAAATGAGCATTGGTTCCCTTCAGCAGATCCTTCAAACGGTCAACAGCCTGACGACTTGTTACTTTTGCTGGCGTTAAAATGTAGAATGCATTTTCAAATAAAAAGTCTTTCGCTGCAATGACACCTGATTTATGAGACCCTGCCATTGGATGCCCACCAATAAATTGGTAATGATCAGGCAACGTTTTTTCAGCAAAATGAACGACCTTTTGCTTTGTGCTCCCTACATCCGTAATCGTGAGCTCTCTTTCAATTCCAGATGCTGCAATATCACTTAACATTTTGACGGTTTGTTGTACTGGCGTTGCCAAAATAATCGTTGCTGCTTCATTCAAGCCTTCTATAAAGGACTCGGCAGTCTCGTCGATGATCCCTAGTTTTGTTGCAGCAATCATTTGTTCTTTAGAGACATCATAGCCTACAATTTTTTTATGTGGAAATTCTTTTTTAATCGACAGTGCAATAGAACCACCAATTAAACCAAGTCCAGCGATTAATATGGTTTCGTTTGCTTCATTCATGTTCATCACCTGATTTTTCGCGAAAATTAAACAAGCTGTTTCAATAGCTTATATGTATATTGGATGAGTTACAACGAAAGCCATATCCCATAAACAGGATATGAATTCATTGTTATGCTACGCACGAATGCCTTGTAATAAATCGGCAAGTGTAGTTAAGATTTCTTCATTTTGCTCCTTTGTTCCAACAGTAATACGCAAAGAAGTTGGGAATCCGAGAGCTTTACCAGATCGAACAATATAGCCCTTTTTCAAAAGTGCATTGAACAGCTCATCTGCATCTCTTTTAAAGTCAATCAGCACAAAGTTTGTTTGAGATGGATAGATAAATAGTCCAAAACGTTCCGCAAATTCTTGATATTGCTTGAGACCTGCTTCATTTTTTTGTCTGCACGATTGAATGAAGTCTTGATCTTTTATGGCTGCACGTGCAGCTGCCTGAGCGATACGACTTGTATTAAATGGCTCTCTCGCAGGTTCAATGGCGGTAATCAACTCCTCTGAGGCAACCCCATAACCTACTCGAAGTGCCGCAAGTCCATATGCTTTAGAGAACGTGCGCAGTACAATGACATTTTGATAGGCTTTTAATAGAGATAAACTGTTCGGAAAGTCTTCCGCGCGAACATATTCAAAATATGCTTCATCTAGAACGACAAGCACGTGAGCAGGCACTTGATCTAAAAACGATACGAGCTCAGATTCTGACAAATGATTTCCTGTCGGATTGTTCGGGTTACACACCCAAACGACTTTTGTGTTGTCATCCATCGCATCCAGCATTCCCTTTAGATCATGAGCTCCTCCATTTAGAAGTGGTACTTCTCTAATCTCTGCATGCTCAATTACTGCATTGTGACGGTATTGCGGGAATGACGGAGATGGGATCACCGTATTTGTATGTTGATCAAGGAATGCCCTAGCAATAATTTGCACAAGTTCATCTGAGCCATTCCCGAATATTAATTGTTTTTCATTTACTTGAAGAAACTCAGCCAGTTCCGTTCTTAAACTTGCGCTGTATCCGTCTGGATAAATCGCTAAATGTTCAAGTTCAGCTTGTATGGCCTCTCTTGCATGTGTGGAACATCCAAAAGGGTTTTCATTTGAAGCCAATTTCACAATTTTGTCTAATTGATATTCTTTTTTGACCTCTTCAATTGGTTTCCCAGGTTGATACGGTTTTAGCTGTTTTAATTGATCTTTGATTTGCAAAATGTTTCACCTCATTTGAATGAATAGAGGGGACTAAATGTTTTTGCATATGTTTCAAATTCTCTTAAAGCCTCTTGGCGTGTATCACTCGCTACTAATTGTTCTTGAAGCTCTTCAATTTTTTTGACAAGTGCACTGCCGACAACGACACCATCACTCATTTTATTCATTGAGTCTACTTGTTCTCTTGTTGAAATACCAAAACCTACAGCAACTGGTATTTGACTCAGCTGTTTCACTTGTTGAATAAAATCTGTAATCGATGCGTCGAAAGATTGTCTGACACCTGTGACGCCGAGAGATGAAACACAATACACAAAACCTTCTGCCTGCTCTACAATTTTTTCTAATCGTTCCTTGCTTGTTGGTGCAACGAGTGATATATATGAAATGTCGTGTGCTTGACAGTTCTTCTGCAGCTCGCTGCTCTCTTCAAAAGGCAAGTCGGGTGTTAAGAGTCCCGAAATATGATTTTTGCGCAGTAAAGCGAAAAAGTATTCTGTGTCTAATTGTAACACAGGATTATAATACGTAAATAGAATTACAGGAATTTTTACGCCGTTTTTTTTCATCTTTCCTGCTAATTCTATCGCTTTTACGATATTCATACCATGATGAAGTGCTCTTTTAGAAGCTCTTTGAATGACAGGGCCGTCCGCTAACGGATCAGAATACGGCACACCTAGTTCAATCGCATGTGCCCCTGCTGCTTGAAGCGCGAGGGCTAAATCAATGGTGATCTCTTCTGATGGATCACCCGCTGTAATAAATGGAATAAATAATTTCTGACCTTGCTCTAATTGAAATGTGATCATTTTGTTTCACCCTCACTTTCAAGCACATTCATTAATGTATGCACGTCCTTATCTCCTCTGCCTGACAAGCAGACAAGAACAATGTCGTCTTCACTCATGTTCTGGCTCATCTCAAACGCTTTTGCTAAAGCATGTGCAGATTCGATCGCTGGCAGGATTCCTTCTTTTTCTGTGAGCAGCTTTAACGCATCTAGTGCTTCTTGATCTGTCGCACTCACATATTGAACCCGGCCGCTCGCATGCAAGTACGCATGCTCTGGCCCGATCCCCGGATAGTCTAATCCAGCTGAAATGGAATAGGGCTCAATAATTTGACCAAATTCGTCTTGGATCAAGTATGTCAAAGATCCATGTATGACACCTTTTGTCCCTTTCGTGATGGTTGCTGCATGAAGCGGAGTGTCGATTCCTTTCCCAGCAGCTTCTACACCAATGATATCGACCTCTTCATCTAAGAACGCCCGGTACATTCCTATCGCATTGCTTCCGCCGCCAACACAGGCAACGACTTTATGAGGAAGCTGCCCTTCCTTTTCAAGTATCTGTGCTTTTGCCTCATCTCCGATCATCCGCTGAAATTCACTGACGATTTGAGGATACGGATGAGGTCCAACGACTGAGCCGATCATATAAAAGTGGTCACTGCAATGCTGGACCCAATAGCGGATGGCTTCATTGGTTGCATCCTTTAATGTTCCATTCCCGCTAGTAACAGGTATGACTTCAGCGCCGAGCAGTTTCATTCGGAACACATTGAGTGATTGTCTTTCCACATCTTCTTTTCCCATAAATACAGTGCAGGATAAACCGAATTTTGCGGCCACTGTTGCAGCAGCTACACCGTGCTGACCTGCTCCTGTTTCGGCGATGATATTTGATTTCCCCATTTTTTTCGCTAGCAGTGCCTGCCCAAGCGCATTGTTAATTTTATGAGCGCCTGTATGGTTTAAATCTTCTCTTTTTAAATAGATTTTAGCACCACCGAGATATGCCGATAATTGATCAGCGTATGTGAGTGCAGTTGGTCTGCCTGAATAGTTTTTCAAAAGCGATATATATTCCTTTTGAAAAGCAGGGTCTTCTTTTAATTCACGAAAAGCTTGTTCGATCTCTTCTAGTGGCTGCATGAGCGTTTCAGGAACGAATTTCCCTCCAAATTCTCCGTATCTGCCAATCTCATTTGGATATGCGTACATGGTTCAACATCCTTTCTTCGAGCACTTTCATCTTTGTACTGCTTTTCTTCCCGTTTTCTTCTATACCGCTTGAAAGGTCTATGGCGTCTGGACCAAAAGCAAGCAGATCTATTATGGTATCTGGCGTGATCCCGCCAGCAATGGCGCAAGTTTTCCCCAGTTGTTTTGCATGCTGAACATATGAAGGCACTGCCTCCCATGCAAAAGCTGTTCCAGAACCGCCTCTCATTCCTTTCACTTTCGCATCAATGAGAAAACCGTCGACACTTGGAGCAAATGCCGTCATATGTTCAAGTGTGTCGTTTACATCGGGGTCGTGATGGAACACTTTCCAAACGAGCGCCTTCGTTTGCTGTTTGATGTCATGTGCAACTTCTGGCGTCTCATCGCCATGAAGCTGCACAATATCTAAGGAGAGGTTGTTTGTGATCTCGCACACTTTTGGTGTTTTTTCATTCACAAATACCCCCACTATCTCTTTTTTGCATTTTACTTGTGACAGCCAGTGTTTCACTTGATCTGGATGAACTCGTCTTTTACTCGGGGCAAAAATAAAACCGATGGCATCCGCTTGTGATTGCGAGATGCATGCGACATCCTCTTGTGAGACAGCCCCGCAATATTTTAAATAAGGTTTCATCCTATTCATTCTCCGAACAATGCCTGAACGGCTTTCTCCTGTGATTGTTCCCTCATTAAAGATTCACCAACAAGAACGGCGTTTGCTCCGTGCTGTTTCACAAAGGTCAGATCATCAAATGTCTTTATGCCGCTTTCACTTACTAGTAATACGTCTTTTGGAACAAGTGGCGCGATCTCTTTTGTTTGTTCAACTGTTGTTGTAAACGTATTGAGATTCCGGTTGTTCACACCGATAATCTCAGGAGTAAATAGGTGTAAGATCTTTTCTAGTGTATGTGCTGCATGTACTTCAACGAGGACATCCAGTCCTTTTTCTTTCGCTTCTGTATAGAGCTCATACAGCTTTTGCGGCTCAAGCACCTCTCCAATTAATAAAATGGCATCTGCCCCTATCCGTTTCGATTCTTCTACTTGTATAGAGTCAATAATGAAATCTTTTCTTAGAATAGGACGTGTGATGTGTTCTTTAATAAGAGACAAATATTCGTTTTTCCCTTGGAAAAACGGTTCATCCGTTAAGACAGATAAACAATCTGCATTTGATGCTTCGTATGCTTTTGCTGTCTGTAAAGGATCAAAATGAGGCTGAATGATTCCTTTGGAAGGAGACGCTTTTTTCACCTCAGCAATCAGTCCAATCGAGCGGTGAGGATTCATAAGGGATTCTTTAAATGATCGTCTTTCATAATGTCCATCCTCAGGTAATTGCAAGGTTTTCACATGTTCTTTTTTACGGGCGATAATTTGATTAAGCATAGATCTCTTCCTCTTTCGTTTTTTGTTTTAGACGGGCTAATTGTTCTTTAGCTGATCCGTTTTTGATCGTTTCTAATGCTTTCATTGTTCCTGCCATCAGACTCTCTGCTTTTCCTGCCACATATAATGCGGCCCCAGCATTAAGCGCTGTAATATGAAGCGGTGCTCCACCCGCTTGATAATTCAATATATTCTGAATCAATTTGGCACTTTCTTCTGGTGATTGGACCTGAATGTCTGATAAATGCCCTTTTTCAAGTCCGAAGTCTTCTGGGTTTAACGTATATTCTGTCATGACACCTTTTTTGAGTTCAATGATGTATGAATTTGCTGTAATGGTTAATTCATCCAGCCCATCATCTCCGCAAACAAACAGGACATGTTCTGGCTCTAAAGGAGCAAGAGCTTTCGCCATGAGCTTTGCCTTTTCCTTTGCATACACACCAATGATTTGCTTTTTGGCCTGCATCGGGTGGCAAAGCGGTCCTAATAAGTTAAATACCGTCCGAAATCCGAGCTGCTTGCGTACGGCGGCTACTTGTTTCATAGAAGAATGATAGAGCGGTGCAAATAAAAAGCCCATGTTTTTCTGCTGTATTTGTCGTCTTGTTTCTTCAGGTGTGGATTGAATTTGAATACCAAGACATTCTAGCACGTCAGCACTCCCGCTTTTAGAGGAGACGGAACGATTTCCGTGCTTGGCGATTTTCGCCCCAGCAGCCGAAGCAACGATGGCAGCAGCTGTTGATATATTAAATGTTGATAAACCATCGCCTCCTGTCCCGCACGTATCAACGACATCAAGTGATCTTTCTACTGGTGCTGCATGCTGCCTCATGGCTTTCACGAAGCCTGTCATTTCTTCGGCTGTTTCTCCTCGATGCGCTAAAATAGATAGACTAGCAGCGACTTCAGCATCTGTTAACGAGCCGCTCATCATATCATGCATCAGGCCATTCGCTTCTTTTTCTGATAGTTTTCCTCCATTAACAAGAGCTGATAGTCGTTGATTCATTTGGCATACTCTCCTTTTCTGAGAAAATATGTTCAGCAAGCTGAATGGCTTTTAGAAGTGCTCCTGCCTTATTGCACGTCTCTTCCCATTCGTTTTCTGGAACGGAATCAGCGACAATGCCGGCACCTGCTTGTATAGAAGCAGTCTGATGTTTGACGCTCATTGTGCGAATGGTAATACAGGAATCGATATTGCCGTCGAAACCAATATAGGCAATACAGCCGCCATACGTCTCTCTTGGCTCAGGCTCCATTTCGTTTAATAATTGCATCGCCCTAATTTTTGGGGCGCCTGTCAATGTGCCTGCTGGAAAAGCGGACATAAGCGCGTCTACTGGATGTGTATCCTGCTTCAGCTTCCCTGTCACAATAGAAATAATGTGCATGACGTGCGAAAAGTTCACGACTTTTGTAAAAGTTGGGACAGACACACTGCCATATTCTGCCACACGCCCCACATCATTTCGAGCCAGATCCACTAGCATGTAATGTTCTGCTTTTTCTTTTTCATCATCGAGCAGCTCTCTTGCTAGTGCATCATCTTCTTCTTTTGTCATTCCTCGTTTTCTTGTACCAGCAATTGGATGGATTTCTAAGTGACCGTTTTTCGCATGGATTAATCGTTCTGGCGAGCTTCCGACTAAGTCTCGATCTTTTAATTTCATAAAATACATATACGGTGATGGATTGACAATCCGAAGCACACGATACAATTCAAATGAGCTCACTGTCACTGGAATGTCAAAACGCTGAGAAAGTACACCCTGGAAGATATCACCCGCTCGAATGTACTCCTTGATTTTTTCGACATCCTTTAAAAATTTTGCTTTTTCATAGGTAGACGTCACCTGTTCAAACGAAGGGGGTTCATTCATATTCCCTGAGATAATCAGTTCTTTCATATCAATTTTTGTATGAAGCTGCTGTACCATCAGTTCAAGCTGCTTTTGATTTTCTCGATAAACCAGAATTTTTTCTTCGTCTGTTTCATGACCGTTCAGCTGCGTGTACTGAATAAAATGAACTTGGTTTGTTTCGTGATCAAATGCGATCATTGTTTGGCAAACAAATAATGTGCAATTATCTGTTGTTGATGCATTCGGATGCGGCTTGACAGACGGCTCAATGTTGGGAATGAGGTCGTAACTTAAGTACCCTACGGCTCCGCCAGTAAATGGGATATCAATTTCAGGTGTCTTGATTTGATATTGCTCTTTCATCCAGTCAAGCAACTCTTTCAGCTCCGCTTTTTGCATCACTGACTTTCCCGCAGCGTCACGAGCAATATAATGGTCTTGCTCGTCATGTAATGTTAAAAAAGGATGTAATCCGATAAAGGAATATCTCGACCAGCTAGAAGATTCGTCTTTGCTTTCTAGCAAATACACAATATCCTGTTTCAGTTTCTCGACAATTTGAATGGGTGAGAGCGTATCAACTGTAATGGTTTCAACAATCGGGATGGTTTTGTAAAACTGACTGTCTCTTAAAAATTGGGTAAGGTTTGATTGGGATTTCATAAGCACACTCCTTAAATGGAATTAAGGAGAATGAGGGGACATCTTGAGGATTTGTTTGAGTATACGAAATAAGCCTAAAAGAGGCTTCGCTCTTTTAGGCAGTATGATTAAATAGAAGTATCGTATCTCTGCTCAACTCTACTCATCTCAACTACCCTAGTCTCATTCTCATCTTCTCTAAGCTTGCAATGCCGTTCACACCTGTGTGTAAACTTCGGCTGTTCATATCGTATTATAATTCCTTGTTTTTTGTCAACTGTAAATCAGGCCGAAGCGTGACAGCCTCTTCCAAGTATACGTGCTGTATGTCTTCCTGCTTGACATCTGTCTGAACGGTCATTAAAACGCGAATGCACTTCTTTAGACCTCCATCAATGTCAAGCTCTTGCATACAAGTGACAGGCACATAGGTCCATCCTTCAAACTGCCTGAGTACTTTTGCTGGAAAAACAGAGTGAATATCTTGTGTAGCTGAAATCAAGATCTGCACGACACGCTCTGGATCTACTTGATTTTTTGAAATAATCGCTTCTAGCAGCTGCTTCGTTTTGGTTAACACTTCTGTTTCTGTATCTTCTGTCACAGTTGTAGCCCCGCGTATCCCGCGAAACATCATAGACAGCCCTCCTCCCGTTTCCATTCTTCGAGCCAGTGATACAGCTCATCTTTTGTGAAAGATTGCAGGGTGACGTCTCCAACTTGTTTTAGCAAAACAAACTGAACACTCCCGCCTCTTGCCTTCTTATCACCAATCATGCGATCGACAAATGTTTTGGTTGAAATCGTTTGTGTGACTTGTACTGGGAACCCTAGTTCTTTCATCCACACTTTAAGTTTCTCGCGATCTAGGCTGAGTCCTTGCTCTTTTTCACTGACATATAAAGCAAACTGCATGCCAATTGCAATGGCATCTCCATGCGTGATCGCACCGTATCCATACTCCGCTTCAATGGCATGCCCTAGTGTATGACCTAAATTCAAGTATGCCCGCACACCTTGTTCTTTTTCATCTTCTTGAACAATGGATGCTTTCACTTGAATCCCTTGATAAAGCATATGTGCCAGTTCATCCTTTGATAATTCTGTCAACGAACGAATGGACATCAGTTCTGATAAAAAGACTTCACTTGAAATCAGTGCATGTTTTATCACTTCTGCAAAGCCTGATCTCAGCTCTATTGGTGAGAGTGTCTCTAGCATACTTGTATCATAGATGACAGCAGCCGGTTGATGAAACGCACCAATTAAATTTTTGCCGAGCGGATGATTGATTCCGGTTTTTCCGCCGACTGCACTATCATGTGCAAGCAGCGTGGTCGGTACTTGAATAAAATCAATGCCTCTCATATAAGTGGCAGCAGCAAAGCCAGCCAAGTCTCCAATCACCCCGCCTCCTAATGCAATGATGCATGAGGAGCGGTCGAGTTGAAATTGGATGGCTTTCGTATGAATCTGCTCAAACTGCGCAAAAGATTTTGATTGTTCTCCGTTTGGCACCACTACTTTTTGTACAGACCATTTCTGTTTCAGTAATTGAACCATTTCATCTCCATAAAGGGCATCGACGGCTGAATCTGTCACGATAAAGAGCTTCGTGTAGGATCGCCCAGTGGAAGTAATCAAGTCTACGATATTTTGTCTAATCCCATCACCGATATATACAGGATAAGTGGCTGAAGACGTCTTCACTTCCAGTGTTTTCATTAAAACTCCCTCTGAAGCTGGCGCATTTTGTCCACATTTTCTTTAATGCGATCAATTTGATCAAGGCCAAACTGCTCAACTACAGCATTGGCGATTTCCCATGCAACGACTGCTTCTGCCACAACACTTGCGGCTGGAACAGCACAGCTGTCAGAACGCTCAATACTTGCAGAGAAAGGTTCTTTTGTTTCAATATCCACGCTTTGCAATGGTTTGTATAAGGTTGGGATTGGTTTCATAACCCCTCTTACGACGATCGGCATGCCAGTTGACATTCCGCCTTCAAGACCACCTAAGCGGTTTGTTTTTCTCGTATAGCCTTTTTCTTCATCCCAGATGATTTCATCATGAACTTCACTGCCATTTTTAGAAGCTGCCTCAAAGCCAATACCAAATTCAACACCTTTAAAAGCGTTGATACTCAGTACTGCGCCTGCAAGCTTGCTATCCAGTTTGCGGTCATAGTGCACATAGCTGCCGACTCCAACTGGCATCCCTTCAACGATGACTTCGACAATACCACCAATTGAATCGCCGTTTTTCTTCGCTTCGTCAATGGCATCCATCATTTTTTGACCAGCTTCACTGTCATAGCAGCGAACAGGTGATTCTTCTGTTACTTTTTGCAAATCTTCAATAGATTTATAAGCGGTATGGGAAGCTTTTACTCCACCAATTTCAAGGACGTGACCAGCCACTTTGATTCCAAGGTGAGCCAAAATTTGTTTAGCTACTGCACCTGCTGCTACACGAACCGTTGTCTCGCGTGCTGATGAGCGCTCTAATACGTTTCTCATATCACGGTGACCATATTTAATCGCACCATTTAAATCCGCATGTCCTGGTCTTGGACGAGAGATTTGACGCTTCATTTCACTCTCTTCTTCTTCAGTAATCGGCTCTGCACCCATGACCTTTGTCCAGTGCTTCCAATCATTATTTTCAACAACAAGTGCAATAGGAGAACCTAATGTTTTCCCGTGGCGAACACCACTTAACACTTTCGCTTGGTCTTTTTCAATCTGCATTCTTCTTCCACGGCCATGACCTTTTTGTCTTCTAGACAGTTCATAATTGATGTCATCCTGCTCTATGTAAAGTCCCGCTGGAACTCCTTCAATAATTGTGGTCAGTTGTGGACCATGTGATTCACCTGCTGTTAAGTACCTCATGACTTATTCTCCCTTCATCGCATTAACGCTTTTAAGTAAAACTATGATAACACACTTCCTACTAAAAAGTCAGCTACTACCCCTTCTTTTGATAAAAGAAAGTATCAGCAGAGGTTAATCCAAACTTTTCTGGGTGAAAAATTTGTTCTGTAGAACCAACAAATAATACGCCATTTTGCTTTAAACTGCTGCTCATTTTTAAGTAAATTTCTTCTTTCGCCTCTTCTGTAAAGTAGATGAGAACATTTCGGCACACGATGAGATCCAGCTGTTTTTCATATGGATCCGCTAAAAGGTTGTGTTTCTTAAATTGAATGTGCTTTCGAATCTCATCCTTCACCGTGTAAAATGAAGAATCTTCTTTTGTGAAATATTTTTGCTTGATTTGATCTGGCACCTCTTGCAAAGATCGTTCATGATATCTTCCTTTTTGCGCGGATTGCAAGACTTTATCATCAATATCCGTTGCAATAATTTGGAAGTCTTTCACAAGCGGATGGCTTGATAGCAGCATTGAGAGTGTATACGGCTCTTCTCCAGTAGAGCAAGCTGCACTCCATATTTTTAGGGTGCCACTGTTTTTTGAAAGCAGCGGCAGGATTTTTTGATCAAGTACTTCCCAGCGCTGATAGTTTCGGTAAAATTCTGACACATTGATCGTCATTCGATCCATCGTTTCATCTAATAGCGCTTTGTCCTTTTCAAGAGCAGACGCAAATGCCTCAAAATCTTTATATCCTTTTTTATCATAAAGGGATGTTAATCTTCGTTTCATTTGTGCTTCTTTATATAAGTTCAGATCTATCCCAGTTAGTTTTTTCCATTTTCCAACAAATACTTGATACTGATCCATCAATGTCCTCTCCTGTCTCATCTATCTTTGTCCTAGTATAGCTGTTTTTATCATAAATTTGTATCATCTCATGCGAAAATTCGTATAGAAATCTCAATATAAAAAAGCCAAAGTGATCATTTGATGAACACTTTGGCTTGAACATTAATAAATCCAGCTGGAGATCGTTTGATCCCAGTTTGTCAGTTCTTCTTGTTTAAAGAAAAGGTTGATTTCTCTTTCGGCACTTTCTGGTGAGTCTGAGCCATGGATAATATTTTTGCCAACAGTTAATCCATAGTCACCTCTTATCGTTCCCGGAAGCGCTTCCTTCGGATTTGTCTTTCCAATTATCTGCCTTGTTACGTCTACGACTTGTTCACCTTGCCATACCATCGCAAATACAGGTCCTGACGTAATAAAGTCAACCAATTCACCGAAAAATGGTTTTTCTTTATGCTCTCCGTAATGTGTTTCTGCTACTTCTTTTGGAATGCTCATGAGCTTTGCTCCAACAAGCTGAAGCCCCTTTTTTTCGAATCTTGACACAATTTCACCGATTAATTGTCTTTCCACACCATCAGGCTTGACCATAAGAAATGTTTTGTCCATATACGTTTTCCACCCCGTCGTTATGTATGTATAGGCTTACATTGTTACAAAGTGATCGTATCATTTTTTTTTATAATAATCAATTTTTGACAAAAAATTTCACAAAAAAACCAATCAACGAAACGTTGATCAGAATTTTCGTTTACCAATATATTTTGCAATCGACGCTAATGATGATTTAGCCCGCCCGCGCGGAAGTTGATCGAGCTGTTCAAATGCTTTTTTCAAATACATTTCACTCACTCGAATGGAACGGTCGATCGCATCTGTTTGTTTGAGATGTTCAATTACAGGTTTCAGCTGCTTTTCTGTCGTTTCACTATTGATCAGCTTCAACTGACCTTCTAACGTCGGGTTCTGAAGCGCATATAAAACAGGAAGAGTGACATTTCCTTGTAAAAGGTCCCCACCAACAGGTTTGCCTAATTCTTCTTCAGTTGATGTAAAATCAAGGACATCATCAATGATTTGGTACGACATACCAACATAGTACCCAAACCAGTAAAGGGCTTTATGTGTTTTTTCATCTGTTCCAGCTGCAATCGCGCCTAATTGACAGCTGCCTGCAATAAGCAAAGCTGTTTTTCGTTTAATTCTTCTTAAATATGTACGAAGGTTTTGGTCCATGTTGTATTTATCTTTGACTTGTTCTATTTCCCCAAGACAGAGCTCGACGACCATTTTTGACAAAATTTCATGTGCCATTGGGTGATTGATTTTCGTCATGTACTCGAGTGACCTTGCAAATAAGTAATCCCCCGTGTACATCGCAATTCTGTTGTCCCATTTTGCTTTAATCGTCGGTTTTCCTCTTCTTAGTTCTGCATCATCAATGACATCGTCATGGACAAGTGATGCCATATGAATTAATTCAAGCGCTACGGCTACATATTTAATTTTATTAATATCATAGTCACCAAACATGCCTGATAGGAGAACAAAAACGGGGCGGATTCGTTTCCCGCCCGCTTGCAGCAAATGAAGACCGGCTTCACTTAATAATGCATAATCAGAGCGAACGGTTTGTTCAAGCTCTTTTTCAATTATATCGATATCATGATTTAGAAAAGAAATCATTGCTTTTAGTTTCATTATTTTCACCCAAATATCGTTTATTCAAAGCTTCTTTCCGATATGTGTTGCTGCTACACCGCCTGTAAATGGATGATACGAGACATCAGATAGACCGGCCTCTTCAAAAAGAGACGCCAGTTCTTTCATGCCAGGGAACGTTTTGGCTGATTCTTGAAGCCATGAATACTCCTGATAGCTTTTGGCAAACAGCTTGCCAAAGAGCGGCATGATGTATTTGAAATAGACATAATACCCTTGTTTAAACCCAATCATCTCAGGCTGTGATGTTTCAAGGCAGACAACCATTCCACCGGGTTTTACCACTCGTGTCATTTCCTTTAGCACTGTTAAGTAATCAGGGACATTTCGAAGGCCAAAACCGATTGTGACATAATCAAATGAGTTGTCCTCAAAAGGGAGCTCCATTGCATTGCCGTGGAGCAGCTCAATTTGATTGTAGCCGCCTGTTTTCACCTTTGTTTCGCCAACACTCAGCATATTTTTACTGAAGTCAAGGCCTTTGACCTCGCCTGTTTCTCCAACAGCGTCTGCAAGCGCAATTGTCCAATCGGCAGTTCCGCAGCATACATCTAGTGCTTTGGCTCCTTTTTGAACATTCATGAGCTTCATTGTTTTATCGCGCCATTTTTTATGCTGTTTAAAGCTAATGACAGAGTTCATTTGGTCATAGTTTTTATAAATTTTTTCAAATACACCGTGTACTCGCTGTTCTTTTGATTGCTGCATGACTTACCCTTCTTCCACTTTCTGATGGTACGCAGGTTCATTTTTCATATGATCCAAGCGATTTAATAGCTCTTTTTGAACGATCGGAGAAGAAACTAGATGCTCCTTGATTGATCGTTTGGCCTTTTCATAGCCTTCATTCTCAAAGTTGTCAAAACATGTATAGGCGTCCGTATAGCTATCGTTCAAAAAAAGTTTTAAATGTTTGTCGTCTTCTGCTTGTTTCATAAAACGTTTATAAACAAGGAAGCGACTTGCAATTTCATTCCAATGCGTCAATTGAAAGTGCTCAGAAATTCTTTGGAATAGCGCAGATTCCACTGTAGCAACACTTTTATAAAAGTGGGCTGCATCTTGAATGGATCGATCATATAGTCTAATTTTATGTTCATTAATCTCTTTGATCGCCGTGGCGAGAGTGCGGATCATGTAAATATCTTTCATGTCAGAGAGAAGAGAGTAATAGAGACCGCTGAAATAGTCTCCTGCTAGGATGGTCAACTGACGATTTTTGAACTCGTCTTGTTTGATGGCTGCAGCAGTTGTGACTTCGTCATGGGTATCAAGGGCAATTTGCACAAGCATCGCCGTTAAAATATAATTTTCTTTTTTCTCAGCATCGATTTGAGCTTCATCAAACATTGCATGAAAAAGAAGGAGCTTATCTTCATCGATGAGCGGCGCACGCAAATGCTTCGCCAAATAAGGATGAGAAAGCTTTTTGTTTAATTTTATATTCAGATTAGATAAAATTCCGTAGATGTCTTGCAAAGATATCACCCTTGTCCCAAAAATTACAGTTTCATATGTAGCTCTCTAGATTGTATAGAGATTTATTATACCATATCAGGCCTGACTTTCATGCTATCAAGTGCATAGTCGTGCGTTATTTCTTTGCTTCGCTTTGAATTTCACCAAAGCTTGTTTGAATGACAGCATCGCCCCGCACTTTGATGGCTGATGTGTGCTCAGTAAATTGTGCGATAATGACTTCACCTTTATCGAGCTTTTCGGAATGGTGAAATCTTGTATCGGAACCTCTAGTTAAGCCGATCACATTGACACCATTATCAATGGCTTTAATCACCACAAAATCAGATGCTTTATTTTCACTCAATCTGTTCACCTTCCATCTATGGATTAGTCGTTTTTAATAAAGGAAAGCACTTCTGCTCTTGCTGCCGCATCATTTGCAAATGTACCGCGTACGGCTGAAGTGACTGTTTTAGCGCCGGGCTTCTTCACTCCGCGCATCGTCATACACATATGCTCTGCTTCAACGACAATCATCACACCATGTGGATTTAAAGTTTCCACCATACTATCTGCAATCGTTGATGTAATGCGCTCCTGAAGCTGCGGGCGCTTTGCCACGGCTTCTACTGCTCTTGCCAGCTTGCTGAGTCCCGTTACTTTTCCGCCGCGCGGAATATAAGCGACATGGGCTTTGCCATAGAATGGCACAAGATGGTGTTCACACATTGAATGAAAAGCAATATCTTTGACAAGAACGAGTTCTTCATGATCTTCACCAAAAATGGTTTTAAAATGTTCTTTTGGATCTTCATTTAATCCCGAGAACACTTCTTCATACATTTTTGCTACTCGTTTTGGGGTATCAAGAAGTCCTTCACGATCTGGATCTTCTCCGATTGCTTTTAATATATCGCGTACTGCGTGTTCGATTAATTCTTTATTTATTTCACTCATGTATTATATCCTCCAAAGGCGATTACATTTCATTCAGATTCTAGCACACTTCAGATCCTAAAAGCAAAGGAGAGCGTTCTAAACAAACCATTTGATTCAAAAGGAAAAGCCCCTTATCAAAGGGGCTTTTCTAGACCAGTGTGAAACTGTATATGTATAACTCCTTCAATAGGATCATTACACATAACGATTATTTACCTGCCACCGCGTCTTTAAGTGCTTTACCTGGTTTGAAAGCAGGTACTTTGCTTGCAGGGATTTCGATCTCTGCACCAGTTTGTGGGTTACGTCCTTTACGAGCTGAACGCTCACGTACTTCAAAGTTACCAAAACCAATAAGTTGGATTTTGTCACCATTTTTAAGTGCATCTAAAATTGTATCAAAAACAGAATCAACTGCTTTTGTCGCGTCTTTTTTAGATAACTCGCTTGCTTCAGCAACCGCGTTAATAAGTTCTGTCTTGTTCATGCCTTTCACCTCCTCCCAAAAATATGCATTCAATAGATTGTTATCATTTCTTCACAATTCATCTTCTTTCTATACACTTTTTTTGAAAAAAAGAGCGTCTAGAAAGCGTCATACATGGCTTTTCATTAGAAAACTTCTCTTTGAAGGAATGTTTGTCCAACAAAGTGAAGATTTTCTGTAAGTAGATTAACACATATGAAATACCATATCAAGCATTTTAAAGGGAAGAATCCTTATTCGTCAAGGATTAAGGGCACTTTTGCGAACGAATATTCCTAATTTCAGCCTGAATCTGACTAATCTTTATACAATTGTCTTTTTATGACTTAACCCGCACGCAAAAAAAGACCCCCATCAATGAGAGGTCTCACATCCTATAGAATAATCGCGATCAGACCGCCTGATCCTTCGTTAATAATTCGTTCAAGCGTTTCCTTTAGTTTATACCTTGCATTTTCCGGCATCAGCGAGAGTTTTGCTTGAATGCCTTCTCTGACAAGCGAGCTGAGTGAGCGTCCAAATATATCGGAATTCCAGATAGAAAGCGGATCATCTTCAAAGTCTTGCATTAAGTATCGGACGAGCTCTTCACTTTGTTTTTCTGTTCCGATAATCGGCGCAAACTCACTTTCTACATCTACCTTAATCATATGAATAGATGGCGCGACTGCTTTTAATCTGACGCCGAATCTTGATCCTTGCCTAATGATTTCCGGCTCATCTAAACTCATATCCGACAAAGCTGGTGCCGCAATTCCGTATCCAGTCTGCTTCACCATTTTTAAAGCGTCAGACACTTGATCATACTCCGTTTTCGCATGTGCAAAATCTTGCATGAGCTCAAGAAGGTGATCTTTGCCCCTAATTTCCACACCAACCACTTCTTTTAGGATATGATCATATAGATCATCCGGCGCATACAGATCAATTTCTGCGATCCCCTGACCCATTTCAATGCCTGCTAAGCCTGCTCTTTCGATAAAATCGAATTCACTGAACTGACCTACCACTCGGTCAACATCTCTTAATCTCTTAATATCCTTGACGGTTTCTTTCACTGAATCCTGATAACTCTCTCTTAGCCAATGATCTTCTTTTAGTACCATGACCCAGCTTGGCAGGTTCACATTCACCTCAAGCACTGGGAATTCATATAATGCTTCACGAAGTACACTGAGGACGTCTTGTTCTCTCATACTTTCGACACTCATCGCGAGTACAGGAATATCATATTTTTGACTAAGTTCCTGCCGCAGCGCTTCTGTTTCAGGGTGATAAGGTCTCACAGAGTTGATTACCATAATAAACGGCTTTCCAACTTCTTTGAGTTCGTCAATGACACGTTCTTCTGATTCAATATAGTCATGTCTTGGGATTTCTCCAATTGATCCATCTGTTGTAATCACAACACCAATGGTGGAATGCTCTTGAATGACCTTGCGTGTACCAATTTCCGCTGCTTCATGAAACGGGATTGGTTCTTCATACCACGGCGTATTAATCATTCTCGGACCATTTTCATCTTCATAACCACGTGCACCAGGCACGGTGTAGCCTACACAATCGACAAGCCTAATGTTGACATCCAGGCCGTCACTCACGTGAATGGATGCCGCTTGATTTGGCACAAATTTTGGTTCTGTGGTCATAATGGTTTTTCCTGCTGCGCTTTGCGGCAATTCATCCTGTGCTCTTGCACGGTCTGCCTCATTATTGATATTCGGGAGCACCACGAGCTCCATAAACTTTTTAATAAACGTAGATTTCCCTGTACGAACAGCTCCAACGACTCCTAAATATATATCGCCTCCTGTTCGTTCAGCGATATCCTTGAAAATATCGACTTTTTCCAAGTGATCCCCTCCCGGACTTGCTATCCTCGTTTTCAAATAAAATACTCTATACTTCAATCAAACGGTGCTTGAAAGGTGTCAGGACAATATATGTGTATGACGTTGTCCTATTTGAATATGACACCTTTTTTGTTTTGAGAGTATGTTTAGCCATAAAAAAACCTTTCTCCTCATTTATATGCAGAGGAGAAAGGTTCATTCTTGTTTATGACGTCTTTTTTTCTAAAAAAGCCGGCTCACCTTTTTTGTTGATCGTATATGGAACAGAAAACGCTGGTACAAACGGGGTTTCCTGCCAATAGACATCTTGAATATTTTCACCTGGTTTCAGCTTTTGTTTCGTATTTTTCAAAATCTGGGCAAAATCACTGCGATAGTCAACATAGATTTCGCCATTTGAGGAAATCAGTAATGGAAGTGATTCACCCGTGACAGGGCTCGTCACTGTAGGCGGTGCTTTTAACCCTAGTTTTTTTTCATTTAACGTATATAAATCTTTAGATACTACTTTGCCATATGGCGGATATGTATGTTCATCTTGATATATTTTGATCCTTAGACGTAATTCACTGATCGTTTGCGTCATTTTGACATCAAGCAGTTTCACCGTTGGGTTTTGTTCGACGTCTGTGAGGACATAGATATATTCGCCCCCGCCTTCAAAAGATGTCGACGGTACATCGTGTAAATATCTTGGTGACAGACGCTTAAAGTCAATGACATACTTCTGATAAATAGGTGTGTCGCCTTCTTTTGTTTCAATCGGTAAAAGGCCATTTGTCGCTTTTTGAAAATCTTCAATTGCGGTCTGCACACTTTGCAGCTGCTCTTTATATGGCACGCGGTTTTCAGCTTTACGATTCTCTGGATAGAGGCACCCCGTAAGTAAAATAAGTGTTAACAGCATGACACTGATTTTTGCTTTGATCATCACATTCTTCCTTTTTCTTTATTCATTGACTGGCCCGCTAAATACAACTAAAAACACAATGATACCTGATATGAGCATTAAGCTGTACGCGACAGTTGAGGCTGTTATTTTCAGAAATCGGCTCTTCAGCTTAAACCTACTAAGATAAATGGTTACAACGGCTAAAAACATGAGCCCCATTGAACCAAGCGCAAACCACATCTTGATTAAAGCAAAACTCATCGTGCCTGTCCCCCTTTAACACAAACGAATTGTAAGCGTTTATATTTCATTCTAAACCAAAATTAAGTAAAATATCAATCATTTTTCCAATCAATTCAGAAAAAAGTGCATAAAAAAACTGAAGCAAAGAGGGGGACTCTGCTTCAGTCATTAGGTCGACTATTTTTCCTCATTCTGTAGAGGCAAAGCTCTATTCAAACTTCATTGTTATGTTATGCAAGTCTTCCCCTTCTTGCATCCTCTACACGCCTAAGTTCAGTCTTCCAATTATTTTGTTTGGTTTTCGAACATGTTCACAAGGTCTTCCATCTCATGTGTTTTCACACGTGCCATTAAGGATTCTACAGCATCGTCTACCTTTTTCCCTTCAAATAGGACGCCGTAAAGAGCCTCTGTAATCGGCATGCTGACCTTGTATTCTTTGGAGAGCTGATAAGCGCCTTTTGTTGTGCGGACGCCTTCGACAACCATCCCCATTTTTTCAAGCACTTCTTCGAGCTTATATCCTTTACCGAGTAAATTCCCGCAGCGCCAGTTACGCGAATGAACACTTGTACATGTGACAATCAAATCTCCAACACCTGTTAATCCGGCAAACGTAAGAGGGTTTCCTCCCATTTTTGTGCCGAGGCGGGCGATTTCAGCAAGACCCCTTGTGATGAGCGCTGCTTTCGCATTATCACCATATCCGAGTCCGTCTGTGATTCCTGCCGCAAGAGCGATGATGTTTTTCAGCGCCCCGCCAATTTCCACACCAATCACATCAGGGTTTGTGTACACTCTGAAGTTGTTGTTCATAAACAAATCTTGAACAAATTGAGCCGCTTCAATATGTTCTGATGAAACTGTAACAGTTGTCGGATGACGCAAGCCAACTTCTTCAGCATGGCTTGGTCCTGACAGGACAACAACTGCTTCTCTTTTCGCTTCCGGGACTTCTTGTTCAATCATTTGAGAAATTCTAAGAAGTGTATCTGGTTCAATTCCTTTACTGACATGAACAAATGGCACCTTTGACGTAATGAACTCATTTGCCTGTTTCAATACTTCTCGAATGGCCTTTGTTGGCACAGCGACAATAATCGCATCTGTCCCTTCTAGTGCCTGTTTCATATCTGTTGTCGCTTGAATAGACGCTGGCAATGCAACATTAGGCAAGTAATCATGATTTTCATGTTTCTCATTGATTTGATCAATTAATTCTTGTCTATGTCCCCACATGTGTACATCATGATGATTATCAGCTAATACAAGCGCAAGAGCTGTTCCCCAGCTCCCTGCTCCAAGTACTGAAATTTTCTTCATCCTGCTCACCCTTTTTATTTTCTCGCTCTCGCAAATATTTTAATTGGTGTTCCTTCAAAACCAAATGCATCTCGAATTCGGTTTTCTAGGAAACGCTCATAAGAAAAGTGCATAAGTTCTGGATCATTTACAAACACAACAAAGGACGGCGGTTTGATCGCCACTTGTGTTGCATAGTAAATTTTCAGACGCTGTCCGTTATGGGTCGGCGTTGGGTTCATCGCTACAGCATCCATGATAATATCGTTTAGAATGTTCGTTTGAACGCGCATCGCATGATTTTCACTAGCGGTAATAATTGTTGGCATTAACGTGTGAATTCTCTTTTTCGTAAGAGCAGACATGAATAAGACAGGTGCATAATCAAGGAATTGAAAATGCTCGCGAATATTTTGCTCAAATTCCTTCATTGTACGCTCGTCTTTTTCAACAGCATCCCACTTGTTCACAATGATCACAACGGCTTTACCCGCTTCGTGTGCGTAGCCGGCAATACGTTTATCCTGTTCAATAATGCCTTCTTCACCATCAAGAACTACAGCGACAACATCCGATCGATCAATGGCTTTTAACGCACGAAGTACACTGTATTTCTCTGTTGTTTCATATACTTTCCCTTTTTTTCTCATACCTGCTGTGTCGACAATGACAAAGTCACGTTGGTTGTACGTAAACATTGTATCTACAGCATCTCTTGTCGTACCAGCGATGTTGCTGACAATGACACGTTCTTCACCGAGCATCGCATTCACCAAAGAGGATTTCCCTACATTTGGGCGGCCAATTAAGCAGAACTGTACCACTTCTTCATCATACTGTGTATCTGGTAAGTTTTTGAAATGCTCTGCGACAGCATCAAGCAGATCACCTAGACCGAGTCCGTGCGTTCCAGAAATCGGATACGGTTCACCAAATCCAAGTGCATAAAAGTCATACACGTCGCTTCTCATTTCAGGGTTGTCCAATTTATTGACAGCAAGTACGACAGGTTTTTTCGTGCGATATAAAATTTTTGCGACTTCTTCATCCGCAGATGTGACGCCATCTCTTCCATTGACCATAAAGATAATAACATCCGCTTCATCCATTGCGATTTCAGCCTGATGGCGAATTTGCGCCAAAAACGGCTCATCTCCAATATCAATTCCACCAGTATCTATTAAATTAAAGTCATAATTTAACCATTCAGCAGAGCTATAGATTCGATCTCTTGTTACACCAGGTGTGTCTTCTACAATCGATATTCTTTCGCCTGCGATTCGATTAAAAATTGTAGATTTTCCAACGTTGGGCCTTCCAACAATGGCTACGACAGGTTTACCCATAGTACCCTTCCTTTCAATCCAGCCGCGATTCAATATGTTCATCATCATGTTTCAACCGGGATTTATAATTTTCATTCAGTTTTATGAAATAAACCCTTCAAACATGAAGGGTTCAACTTATATATTATATCAATTTTTAATCAGACCACAATGAATAACTTAAAAATGTTTGACAATCAAATAAAGATCTTCTCCAATGCCGTGTGCAATTCCATCTAAAATGGCCTCTAAATTCATGGCATACATGTCGAGCTCTTCTTTATTTTCACAGAAAAAAACGGCTGTTCCGCCAATGACCCGCTCTTTATTTGTTGTCGCCACAGCCAATATAAATTGTTCAATGGTGTTCGCCATGCCCTATTACCTCACTTTCTTTTTAATGAAATCTGTCGGCATTCTAATGGCATTTTCTAAAATAGGCACCTCTTCTAATACACGGACAGCCAAATCTTCACGCTGCCATTGCGGTAAAATGAATACGCCAAGTGTGCCGTTATTCAGATCACGTTTTGCGAGCGGACAAAGCGATGGTTCACCAGAATCTCGGTATACACCAAGCACGTTGGATAAATCAAATAAGATGGCTTGTCGCTGCCCAAGGTTTGCGATGGTTGTGGCCGAGTTAAAATTCTTTGGAGTCAAGATGAACCCCATTCCATGCTCTAAAATCAATTTTTGCTTTTCAGGCAGCCCGATATTCATAATGTAAATATCATTTACGTAAAGTCCTGCGCCGTCAAAGCGAAGTTCCCCTTTTTGAATATTCACGATATCCTTTAATTGGCTCCCTGACATTAATAGTTTTGCCATGAAAAAACAAAGAATACCGACCACTGTCCCCACGACGAGCGAGAAGAAAATACAGGCGGTCGTTGTAATAAGGGCAGTAAGAATGGCAATATAATTTCGACTTTCAAAGGCAATCGCAATGCCTTCGATATATGTACTGCCTCGTGAGACAAGCTCATACGAATCCATTTGGGTCAATGTATTTCTTTCCATATTACGCACATCACGAAATTGCGTGGCTGCAAGCGTCAGAAAGGTAATAGCAGTGAATTCTTCCTGGATCAGTGCAGGCATAATAATAGCACCAAGCCCTGATGCGATAAAACCAAGCGCAATGTGAATCACTTGTCCATGAATATATGTGGGATATTGCCGATAATCAGTTCTTAGCATATAAAGCCTAGCCGCCATCCCAAAGATGACACCAATAATCACAGGAAACGTGTAATCCGTCATGTTGATTTTGCAGCCCCTTTTACTGGTTTTCTAGATGAACGGGTGTTCAAGAGTTTTTCAAGCTGACCTACACCTAATAGAAAGACAGCTCCTTGAACAGCCATGGAAAGAAACGAGAGATCTCCTATGACAATGGAAGATGTGAGGCGATGAATCGTAAGCGCATAAAGGGCTTCCCCCAGACATATAGCCATCATCCATAAAGTGATCCGTTCCGTTAACTGATGCCCATATGTTAAACACATCAAGATCAGCAAGGCAAATACAACCCAGTCCACCTTTATTATCGTGAACCAAACTGGATCATATAATGCAAAAATCATAAAAAAGGCATACGCACTGACCATAGAACCTAATTGCATGATTCGCATGATTCGATGAGCAGGCCGAAAGATAACGAATGACATGCAAGCATATAAAAAGGTCATCAAAAATCCTGCATTGATCCTAATGTCTAAAATAGAAACCATGACATGACTGCATATAATATGAATGAGGACACATACGCCCAGCACATTGCGCCACGTGCTTTTCTCCATGATAAATGTCACCATAATCCAAACGAACCATATTGACCAATAATAGTACAATGCCTCCAACCCTCATCACCTCAATTACATTATGGGAAAATCTCCAGTTTTTAAACGTATGAGAAGGTGCGGGATTTGCATGAAATAAACAAGAGGTGACACCCTAATAGTTGAGGAGGGATGTATGATGGGTAAGGATAGACAGGAAAAACGCCTAAAGGCATCAAGAAGAGTTGAATCTGACCGTGATCAATCCATTCATCACAAAGGGGCAACAACTTTAGAAGGCCCGGAAGACGCTCGCAAAAGAAATCAATAAAAAAAGACATGTGATCATCACATGTCTCAGCGTGTAGACAAACCCTCGCATTCGATGTCAGTCCTGCGCGCTGGTGCTCACGAATGTCAAATTCGCTCCGCAAAAGTAGCTGTCTTTCATAGACTGCAAAGGTTTTCTTTCACGCTGAAAAGAAGACAAAGGGCTAAAATTTCATTTAGTCCTTTGTCTTCTTATTTCTTAAACTATAGTACGTAGTATCCACGCCTCTTTCTTTCAGCCAATGACTTGTTTCCCCTGTAAGCACAATCGGAGCTTGCCGTAGCTCCTCAATTGTCTTCATGCCAAGTACTGTCATCAACATCTTCACATCATCTTGTAGATCAATGATATCAGAGATGAGGCCCTTTTCTCCTCCACTCGTCAGGGATTTTAAGAAAAAGCCGGCTAATCCAGCGGCAGACGCACCAAGAGCAATTGATTTTGTCACATCAAGTGCATCTTGAATGCCTCCAGAAGCTAGGACGGTTTGATCTGGAAAGGCTGTATGTACTTCAGCCAGACTCGCTGCAGTTGGAATTCCCCACTGGTCAAAATAGCGAAGTGCTTTTTGACGGCGCAGGTTCTCGATTTTAGAAAAATTCGTTCCCCCAAATCCGCCTACATCAACAGCAGCAACTCCAGCATCAAATAATTTCTTTGCTGTTTCCTTATTCATCCCAAATCCAACTTCTTTGACGACAACAGGTACCTCAATTGATTCAGTGATGGCTGCGATCCGCTCAACAGCACCTCTGAAATCACGATCTCCTTCAGGCATGACGATCTCTTGAATCACGTTTAAGTGAATTTGGAGCATGCTTGCCTCCAGCATGTCAACGGCATCCCGTGCTTGCTGAATTGTCGCCTCACTGCCTAAATTGGCAAAAACGAGTCCATCCGGATTCACCTTTCGAACCACTTCATACGTACGACGTTCGTCTGCATCTTTCAGTGCGGCCATTTGTGATCCGACTGCTACTGGAATATTGGTTTCCTTCGCTGCGATAGATAAAGAGCGATTAATCTCATAGGTCGATTCTCCGCCTCCACCAGTCATTGCATTGATAAAAATTGGCGAACCGAAAGTCAGTCCGCCAATTGTCGTATGTGTATCAATTTGTGATGTCGCAAGATCTGGTAAACTGGCGTGAACGAAGGAAACATCTTGTAAACCTGTTGCTGCATGCTGGCCAGTCGACAAAGCATGCTCAATATGCTGTTTCTTTCTTTCTGCTCGCGTCAATTTTGATCACCAAATTATTTTAGTTTATTGAGTTTATCACCAATCAGGTCACCAAGCTGGAATCCGCTTGTATTTTCTTCTTTCGCCTGATACTGACGGTAATCCTCTTCGATTTGTTTTTCAGGATTCTCTTCTAATTCACGAATGCTAAGTGAAATGCGCTCTTCATCTTCATTGACATCAAGCACTTTCACTTTCACAGTCTGCCCTTCTTCAAGGACTTCTTGAGGAGTACCAATATGTTTGTGTGAAATTTGGGAAATATGCACAAGTCCTTCTACACCTGGCAGAATTTCAACAAATGCACCAAAGCTCACAAGACGTTGAACCGTTCCTTCAAGAACATCACCTTGTTTTACCTTTTCACCAATTTGGCTCCAAGGTCCTGGTAATGTTTCTTTAATAGATAGTGAGATACGTTCGTTATCGCGGTCAACAGCAAGAACTTTGACTTTCACTTCCTGTCCTTCTTCAACAACGTCAGATGGCTTTTCGACATGCGCATGGGATAGTTGAGAAATGTGAACTAATCCATCAATGCCGCCAATGTCAACAAATGCACCAAAGTCAGTCAGGCGCTGCACTTTTCCATCAATCACACTGCCTACTGCAAGCTTTTGCAGGAAGTCTTGCTTCTTGTCTAATTGTTCTTGCTCAACGACTGCACGATGCGATAGAATCACGCGGTTTTTTTCGCGGTCAAGCTCTACCACAACAAGCGAGAGTGTTTTTCCTTTGTAGTCAGTGAAGTCTTCTACATAGTGTGCCTCAACAAGAGACGCAGGAATAAATCCGCGAACACCAATGTCGACCACTAGACCACCTTTGACAACGTCTTTTACTTCTGCTTCAAATACTTCTTTTGTTTCAAACTTTTTCTCTAGGTCTTCCCAAGCGCGGTCTGCATCAACAGCACGTTTCGATAAAATCAAAGCATCGTCTTCGACCTTTGTTACTTTAAGCTCTAACTCGTCGCCATCTTTCACGACATCTGATGCTTTTTCAACGTGAAGACTTGATAATTCACTGATTGGGATGATCCCAGGTTGTTTCACATTGACGATATCTACATTGACATGCTTGTCCTCAACTTTAGAAACAATCCCTTTCACTACATCTCCAACCTCTGGTACCTGAACATCGATTTGATTCATTTCCTCTGTCATTTCGATAACCTCCTTGGTCCAAACCTACACAGCTTAGTTAAAACGACTGGGTGAATATGTGTCCTTAGCATGATGATTGCCAGCCGAATATGTATTATAGAAACATTCAAATCAACAGAATTGCTTGAATGATCAATAAAAATAGTATTAGTATAAACTTCTAATAAAAGACCTTGTTTGTCAAGAGATAAACCTCTAACTTATAAAAGTTTTCTAAAATTTCTTACTGTTTTTCTACACGCTCTGCTGCATCTAAAATTTTACCTGCAACCTCTTGAATAGAAAGAGAAGTCGTGTCAATTTCAATGGCGTCATCTGCTTTCTTCAGCGGTGATACCTCCCGCTCAGAATCAAGCTTGTCACGTCTTGCAATCTCTTCGATCAGCTGATCGTAATTGACATCATAGCCTTTTTTCTGATTTTCTTCAAAACGACGTTTTGCTCTTTCCTCTACTGACGCAAGTAAGAAAATTTTCACTTCTGCATCTGGAAGAACATGCGTGCCAATGTCTCTTCCATCCATGACGACACCGCCTCGGTTCCCCAGCTCTTGCTGCCTGCGGACCATTTCTTCCCTAACAGCTCGATGCTTTGCAACAACAGAGACTTGATTGCTTACGCGGTCTGTTCTGATGTCTTCTGTGACATCGATCGTGTCTAAATGTACTTTTTGACCTTCGTCAGTTGACACAAGTTCAATGACTGTCTTTTTCAATAAAGCATCAAGTGCCTGTTCGTCTTCAAGGTCTACGCCTTGATTGAGTGCTGCAAGTGTAATTGCGCGGTACATCGCACCTGTATCGATATAAATATATGATTTTTTCGCTGCGACAATTTTTGCCACAGTGCTTTTTCCTGCTGCAGCAGGACCGTCAATTGCGATAGATAATTTCTTTTTCATAATACCTCTCCTTGATTGAATCTCCCTTATGAATTGTAACACGATCACCGCTCAAACGGGGGAATTTTCTATCAATCCTTTTGCTTAAATGTCTCAATCCAATCTTCAATGCTCATGTTATTCACACCCTCGTATTGTACGACTTTTGACAAAAATAGTTCTCCTTTCGTCAAGTGAAGGGTGACCTGAACCGCCAAAAGCAGAATGAGCTGAATGAGCACTGCTTTGAATAGCCATCTTTCCATTGTTTTCATACAAAAAGCCTCCAACGCTAGATTCTTTCTCTCTAGTATGGAAGCTTTTGACAACCTTTATTCTTATACTTTTTTCACACGTGTTAGAAGCTGCTGCTGGAAGCAGTACTTCATGATGTGCTGCTGGTGGTCGTTTGTGATTTCAGTAAATTCCATGATCGCTCTTGTTTTCCCCGTCTGTTCATCTTGATAAACACGATTCATTTCTGCAATCGCTTTAATTTTCACTGGTTCTTTAAGTGAAAGTTCAAACTCTGTGACGACCTCGCCATATTCTTTTAGTGAGACACCTTCTGGAACAGCAATTGCTACACCGCCAGCACTCATATTGACAATAAATGTGTCGAAGGTTTCTTCACCATTTTGCGTAATGGACGCTTTCACCATCGTATCCACTCGAAGATATTCTCTTCGCTGAAGCCGGATCATTTCTTCTTTTGGCGGAATCGAAACGACAATCATCGGGATATCTTCTTTTCTTTTCCCAATGACTTTGCTTGTACATTTGTATGGAATTTGATTTTCATCGAAAAAGAAGACGGTGATTTCTGTTTCTTGATTTAAATAGATCGTGCGCCCCGTTTCTTTATCAGCTGGATAATTAATGCAAATATCATCGTTATTATTTTCCAAAACTTTCGATTTTGCAGTTTTCACTTCTTTGTTCTCATTGACATACTCAATTGTGATTGCATCCCCTATTTGTAACATTCCTCATCACTCTTTTCATCTGTGAAATCGTATCCTCTCTTATATTAAACCATGTATAAAACAAAAGGAAAAGGCTTATTCGCCTTTTCCTCGCTTCCTTTTCTATAGGTCTTTATATATAGGTTCTGCATTTTTTAGTTTATCTACTCTTTCTTCTTTTCCAGTATCTGCATTAATGAACATTCGGTACGTGTCGTTTTTAATGGTTCCTAAAAACTCATAGCAGAGAACTTCCTCTGACATATCATTTTGAACAAGAGCTACATGTGTATCCTCGATCTTCACATGTTTATTTAAGGTCTTTTCAGCTTCTTTTTGAGAAATTTTTGGTGCTTTCATGTCACGTTTTCTGTGATTCATTAAATAGTCTTTCGCTGAGAATCCCACAACCTCTCCATCATCTAAAGCGACTTTCATTCGAATACTATCTGGATAAAGCAATACGTTATTCTGTAAAGGGACATAGGTAAATACGCCGATATTATCAAATTGTGCACTCTCATCTAAATGAAATGATTCAGTATCGAATCCATGCTTCTTTAAGAAACTTAGTGCTTTTTCTGAGGCATCATTTAAACTGATTTTTTGTTTGTTCACTTCACGGTTCTGAAGAAGATAAACAGGATGGCCTCCTTTTTCAGTCAAGTCTAAATAAAAGTTTGCCCGGTTGTCAGGGTCAGACATTGACAGGCTGTAGACATCACGGTTCGTTTTACTCCCACTTTTTCTCACCTTAAAATCTTGGTTATGGTCAGGCGCAAATTGCTGGGCGATGCGGATCGCTTCTTTTTTTGAAATCTTTTGGCCTTTTAAGTGGTTGTAGCCTTGCGTTTCTGATTCAGTTGACACATTTGTAGGGCCGAGATCAACATCTGCAAACGCATCAGCATTTCTCTCAACGGTTTTCAATCCGTCAATGATGGTGTTGTCGTTTTTTCGATCTCCATCAGCCAGTGCCATTTCAACATCCATCCATTTTAAATTTTTGTTGAGTACGAGATGCTGCACTTGTCTAAGCTCGTTTTGAATATCTGCCGCTTGATCATATAAAGTGGTAATGGTTTTGTGTGTATCCTTGTTTAATGGTTCATCTGATAAAGATTTAAGTGACGATTTGTAGCTAAAGTCACCGACATTCGCTAGAAACTCTTCTGTTTTGTTAAAAGGCATCAATGTGAGCGGAAGCTGGCTGACATTGTTATGCGCTTCTGATGACATTCTCCATACATCTGCAAGTGCTGGAGATATAGATGTTTGGCTGTTCATCGCAAGTGTTGCGCCAAGTTTATCGTGCAGCTGATCGACTTGATACGTTAGATCATGGAAGGCTCTTTGATAGTTGTTCTCTGCATGAAGCAGCACTGCATCTTTTTCTTGATGCTCCTTATAGCCCCAGTATCCTGTTGAGATGACAGCAATTCCTAAAATAGCAATCAATATTCCTCTGATCATTTATTTACACCTCTTTTTATTCACAGAAAATATGTTTCCCGATTCGTTTAATTTGTGGCCTTCCCCAAATCCATGGGCTTGTTGCTGTATCAGGATTAAAGTAATAAACGGCGCTTTCAGATGGGTCCCAGCCATTAATGGCATCAAATACTGCCTTTTTAGCGGTTTCATTTGGCGCCATATAAAATTGTCCATCTGCTACAGCGGTAAACGCAAGCGGTTCAAAAATGACACCAGCAATCGTGTTTGGAAAGGTCGGGTTGTTTAAACGGTTTAAGATGACGGCTGCGATCGCTACCTGTCCTTCATAAGGTTCACCTCTCGCTTCACTATAAACAGCTTGTGAAAGGAGCTGAATGTCATTGCTTGAAAAACCACCTGGCATGTTGGCTGCTGTTTGTTTCGGCGTTTGATTTGCTTGACCATTTCCTGACTGCTTTCCAGACGAGCTGTTTCCTCCGCTTTGACTTTTTTGATTCTCTTTTGCACCTTGTGCTGTCTTTTTTTGCGTGTTTCTTTGCGCAGGAGCCTTTGTTTGCTGATCAAGAGGTTTCCCGCCATAGTGCGTAAACTGATTCCCTTTTTGCAACTGCTGTTGCACAAACTCTTTATAGTATTTCGTCTTTTGAACTAATAGGCTTTTTGTTTTTTCCCCTACGAGTCCATCGACTTTCTTTACACCAAACTGGCTTTGAAAATTGCGCACGGCCCAGTAAGTTCCCCAGCCATACACCCCGTCTATTTTTCCATTGTAAAAACCATTGTATTGGAGCCTTGCCTGGAGCTCGACGACATCTTCTCCTGTAGCTCCCCGCTGAATCACTTGATTTGTGAAAGCTTCACTTTTTTCAGCTGTCATCAATGAAGACGCGAGCAGAACAATTGAGAAGATAAGGACGATTTGTTTCATGAAACGAGCTTTGTCCATATTTGATCCTCCTGTACTTTTGATGTTTGAATATATGTTTCTTCCGATCCCTATTTTTATACATTCATCACAGGAGGGAATTGGATGGAAAAGACAAAAAACGCCCTAAAGACGTATAGGACGTTTTCCAATTTAAATTTGTACCATCTTCACCGCACGGGCTTTTTTGGCTTTCCGCAGACCAAACCACCATAAAAAAATCATGAACGGCAACATGATATATCCCCAATTTTTCATGCCAAGAAGAATGAAATCATATAAGCCATGAAAAAGGATAGGAAGTATTAAAGAGAGAATCAGCCATTTTCGCTGCTCTTTTTTATCAGAGAAACGAGCTTTACCTATATAAAACCCCATCACCACACCAAATAAAGCGTGGCTTGATACAGGCAGCAAGGCACGTGTAAACGCGTACTCTACCCCATGACCAACTAAGTACAGAATATTTTCAAGTGTCGCAAATCCAAGCGAGACACTTGTTCCATAGACAATCCCGTCATAGTGTTCATCAAACTGTACGTGCGCATAGACACTGACCATTAAAATAAACCACTTTAATGATTCTTCTAAAAAACCCGATGTCACAAATGAAATCACGATAGGATTCGTGGCGATATTTTCCTCTTGGAGGACATACTGAATAAACATGGTTGGAAACACAAGTATGACACCTAGCATAAAAGATCTGATGACCATATGAACCGGCTCATTGTCGTATTGATCTTTCAAATAAAAATAACTTAAAAGTGCGATGCCGGGAGCTAAACCTGCTGAAATGATTGCGATCATAATCAGACCTCTTTCCCTACATTATCCTTTATTATCGTACCACGAATCACCCCTTTTTTATATGACTCGAGCCCATTTTCCCAAAAATAATCTTCTATATAATCCCAATTTACATAAAAAGAACTGAATCCCTTAGAAGGACCCAGTTCTTTTTTTACCCGTTGATTCTTTTGTTGATTTCTTCTGCAATTAACCCGCCATGAAATCTTCCATTTTCAATAAAAATTTCGTTGGCGTTGTTACCAGCTGCAATGACCCCTGCAATGAAAATACCTTCTACATTTGTTTCCATTGTTTGTTCATCAAATGCTGGGCGGCCTGATTCTGGATCGATTGTTACACCCATTTTTTCTAAAAATGAATGATCAGGATGATAACCTGTCATCGCAAACACATAATCACTTTTCACTCGATCTGTTTGGCCCTGCTGGTTTGTAAAGACAACATCCTGTTCTGTGATTTCCTTCACCTCTGCACCAAACTCCATTCGAATGGTGCCATTTCGAACAAGCGCTTCAAACTCTGGTAAAATCCAAGGTTTGATGCTGGATGAATATTCAGTTCCTCTATATAAAACCGTCACCCTGCTTCCGCATTTCACAAGTTCCAGGGCAGCATCAACACTAGAGTTCTTCCCGCCGATCACCGTCACATCTTTATCAAAGTAGGGGTGTCCTTCTTTAAAATAATGATACACATGAGGAAGGTCTTCCCCTTTTACATTCATATAGTTAGGATGATCATAGTAGCCAGTCGCAATCACAACATAGTCACATGTATAGTCGTCTTTTGATGTATTCACGGTAAAACGGCCATCTTTTTTCGTCACAGCGTTTACCTTTTCAAAAGCATTCACACGCAGGCTTTTTCGTCTGACCACCTCTCGGTAATAGGAAAGCGCCTGAATACGAACGGGTTTCCGGTTTTCAGTGATAAAAGCGACATCACCGATCTCAAGCTTTTCACTTGTACTGAAGAAGGTTTGGTGTGTTGGGTAATGATAAATACTGTTGACCACATTGCCCTTTTCAATCACAAGTGCATCAATCCCAATTTGCTTGAATGCAATGGCAGCTGATAGACCGCACGGGCCGCCTCCTATTATGATCGCTTTTTCTTGTTTCATTTGTTCCACTCCTGTCGTTTCACTGCAATAACAATTGCTTGGCTGTTTGATTCTTTGCATAATCCCAATAAAAAAATCTCCTATTTAAGGATAGGAGATTTTAAGGCGCGATGCAAATAAGTCGCTTAAATCCAGCCTCTGAATCGAGAAGCTTCAGCCATTTTACGTACACCGACCATATATGCTGCTAGTCGCATATCAATACGGCGGTTTTGCGCCATTTCATAAATATTATTAAATGATTTCACCATCATATCTTCTAAACGAGTTTCCACTTCTTCTTCTGTCCAGTAGAACCCTTGGTTATTCTGAACCCATTCAAAGTAAGAAACAGTCACTCCACCCGCACTTGCAAGTACGTCTGGAACAAGCAGTACACCACGATCTGAAAGAATTTTTGTCCCTTCCAATGTCGTTGGTCCATTTGCTGCTTCTACGACAATTTTGGCTTTAATGTTCGCCGCATTATCTTCTGTAATTTGGTTTTCAATGGCTGCAGGTACTAAGATATCACAATCTAGCTCAAGCAGCTCTTGGTTTGTAATTGTATCATTAAATAATTTAGTGACGGTTCCAAAGCTGTCACGTCGGTCAAGCAAGTAGTCAATATCTAGACCATCTTCATCATACAAACCGCCGTAAGCATCTGAAATTCCTACGATTTTCGCTCCGGCATCATACATAAATTTAGCCAAGTAACTTCCTGCATTTCCGAATCCCTGAACGACAACACGAGCCCCATTGATGTCAATTCCTTTTTTCTTCGCCGCTTCTTTGATACAGATCGTTACACCTTTTGCCGTTGCAGTATCACGTCCATGTGAGCCTCCAAGAACAATTGGTTTTCCTGTAATAAATCCTGGCGAGTTAAATTCATCAATTCTAGAATACTCATCCATCATCCATGCCATGATTTGAGAGTTTGTAAACACATCTGGTGCTGGAACATCTTTTGTTGGTCCAACGATTTGGCTAATTGCGCGAACATAGCCGCGGCTTAGTTTTTCAAGCTCCCTAAATGACATTTCTCTTGGATCACAGATAATACCGCCTTTTCCTCCGCCATAAGGAAGATCCACAATACCACATTTTAAACTCATCCAAATTGAAAGCGCTTTTACTTCTTTTTCAGTAACGTTCGGGTGGAATCGTATTCCGCCTTTTGTTGGACCGACAGCATCATTATGCTGCGCACGATAACCAGTGAAAATTTTCACCGATCCATCATCCATACGTACTGGAATTTTGACCGTTAATAGGCGAATTGGCTCCTTCAGCAATTCATACACTTCTTGCGGATAGCCCAATTTATCAAGCGCTTTATGTATGACGGTTTGAGTTGACTTTAAAACATCTAGCTTATCTTCTGCGTTATGAGCGGCGTTTTGATCGGCTGCCATTAAAATAAACCCCCTAGAAATCTTTCATGATCTACTGCTCCCTTTCAAGCAATAGTATACACCTTCGTACTGGTAAAGCAAAGGTAAAAAGCGTTTTTTATCAAAATAAAATATCAGCGTTTATAAATATAAAAATGGATATAAAAAAATACTGTTGTTTCATCACAACAGTATTAAATATAATAGAAAAAAGTGATTAAAAATACAGTTGAATCGTTTTCACTGCATCTTCCTGCATGATCACTTTTCCGTATTCTTTTAACCGGTGAATGGTTAATGTCGTCGGTGAACCGAACTCCGCTAAAATAGAAATGACCGTATCTGCAGACAGTTCTTCGAAATCATCTAGGCTGAGAAAATATTGACCTTCATAATGGTAAACTGTACCCCCTAAAAGTCCAATACGACTTAAACTATGGGACAGTTGAATCACATCTTCAAACGAGGCAAATTGATAGAGCACATACTTGCTCTCGTCGAGCTTGACTTGCATTTCAATGTAATCTTCATCAAACTCATCATCAGCATCTTCCTGCTGACTCTTTGTCACAATGACGACCATCCCCTGCGCCTGAAGAGAAAATACTTCAACAGCAATCGGTCCATTCGCTTCAAAACCGAGCTCCTGATTCGCTTCGTTCATCATGTCTTTAAACAGCTGATGAACTTTGAACGAATCTTTCCAAAGGTCTTCTTTCGTAAGACCTCGGTCTGTCAGATCATCTAGTGTGAGAAAAATTTTGATTTTATTATAATTCAGACGCTCTAGCCGCATAACGTTCCCTCCTGCCTCTTCTAACACACATCATACTGTAGTATATGAGATGATGAGTCATAGGTTCTTAATTTTGTATTCAGTTTACACTGTGTCAAGACGGAAGACAAGCATGAAGCTATGCTTACGGTGACTTTTATGGAAAATATTGATGGGGCATCAACTTAGCGCGTTTTTAGCGGCATTAAATAGATCAGATGGGTTTCTGGTTCTGCTCCAAGACGCATCGGAATCTTTGTTGTTCCGTAACCATTACTAATCAGAAAGAAAGCACCTTTGACTTGGCCTGTTCTTCCTTTTTCATACGGACCAAATTTCCCAATGCGAATTTGACCCCCATGGGTATGACCGCTCAAAACGAGATCAATTCCCTCTTCTTCACTCATCAAGTGATGCACATCTGGGTTGTGTGATAAAAGGATATTCACATCTTCTTTGACAAACTCCGGCCGTATCGCTTCATAATCTGCTTTTTCAAGCCGGATATCATCGATTCCGCCTATTTTAATGGGCTGTCCTTCAAAATCCCACACAGCCGTCTCATTTTGCAATGTCGTCACCTGATAGGTATGGAGGATGTCTTTAAGTTTTTGCTGATGCAGCTCATGGTCGTTATTCCCCCACACAAAATACACCGGGGCAATCCTTGCTAGACGTTTCACATTTTCTTCGACTCTAGCATAAGGGACTCCCTTTTCAGCTAAGTCCCCGCCGATCATAATGACATCAGGCTGCTGCTCTTCCACTTCCGCTAATAAAGTATCACTAATTAGACGGCGATGTGTATCAGAAATAAAGAAAATGACAGCAGGTCGATCTGACTTAAGTCCTTCTATTGTAAAGTAATGCTTTTTGATGTTGTTTTGTTTTGCCGTTTTCACCATTTTCGCTGTTACACACACACCTGTTGTCACAGCCGCTATGGCAGCAGTAAATCCAATGGCATATTTCATTATGAATGACTCCCTTGTATCAGCTTTCTTTTATAGGACGCTTGAATGAAAAAAGACGTTTCAACTGTTTAAACGTCTTTTGCTCATTTATTTACTTTCATAATAGAGATTGATGTCATATTGCGTCTGCATGAAGTGAAAAACGGCCTCGCGCTCTTTCCACTGATTTGATTGAGGCCATAAATCTGTGCTTTTCTGTATAATTTCACATCTGAGCTTATGATATTCATCCTCAGCCTTTTCTTCTTTTTTCTTATAATAATACGATGCGTAAAAAGCAAACACTTCAGCCATGATCCAAAACAGAAACACCTCATGGCCAAGCAATGTGGCAATCATCGCTTCCGGCTGCAGGGAGCCCCCGCTATTAGCTGTTATCACAAAATAAAACAGAAGAATCGCAAGTGATAAAAGGGCTGTCCATTGCCACCTTTTGCATTGTTTTGCAAATCCCTCGTATTTGCGTTTCCTTTTGATCAATGTTTCAATCATTTTCTGTGTCGGCTGATCCATATAGCGGCTGATTGCGTGCAATGTCATCACATACACCCTTGTCCCTTTTTTCTACATATGTATGTGCTTTTCGATTCATTCATGTCAAATATTAATTTTCTAATGGGATATTCAATACTTGTCCGCTGTACACGCTATTTCCTTTTAAATGATTGTAAGCTCGAATTTTCTCTTCCCCTGATCGGTTTTGATAATACTTCATGGAAATTCGATACAAGTTTTCCTCTGGTCCAACAGTATGCTGCACGACACGAACAGGCTTTTCTTCCTGCTTTTTCTTCTCTTCTGCTTCTTTTCGCTTTTTCTCTTCTTGCTGTTTTTGAAGAGCGAGTTGCTGCTGCTCACGCTTTTTTGCAGCTTCGGCCTTTTCACGCTCAGCCTTCTCTTTAGCGGCTTGTTCTTTTTTCTTTTGCTCTGCTTTTTCTTTTGAACGCTGCTTTTCTTTATCAGCATCTTTCTTTTTCTTCTCATCATCAGACGCATCCGCTTTGTCAGCGCTTGAATCATTTTTTGTTTCAACAAGTGCTGACGGGACTGGATCTGTGTCAGCACTAGATGTTTTATCAATATAAACACCTTGATTGTTGTTATCATTAATTTCCTTTGATGTGTAATAAATCAACAGGAAGAAAACCGTGACGACAATAATAGGAAAGATAATAGCCAGCGTCGTAAACAATGGATTACGCACCTTTTTGGTTCGCTGCTTTTTATATTCATGAAAATCTTCTCGTGTAGGAAAGTGAGAGTCATCTGAAGGATGCACTTTTTCTTCTTCAATATTTTCCTCTACATCATCATCATGGATGTTTGTCAGCTGCTGCTTTTTTCTCTTCATTCTCGACATTTCTTCCATGTTCATCCCTCCCCCAATATTTAAAACGAATTTGACATGCAAAGACTAAGTCAATGACAAAGTGTGTCATGACAGGAACGAATAAATTCCCTGTCCACTCGTATAAAAGTCCTAAAAAAATACTAATAGAAACCACAAGGATAAACAAGAGTATTTTTGACAAGTAGCGAAAGTGAAGAAGTGCAAACACAATGCTTGCAATCTCCAGTCCAAATTGTTGCTGAACGATCCCGCGAAATAAAATTTCTTCTGAAAAGGCAATGAGCAGCGTTAACCAAACAATATGCGGGATGCTGCGGTTTTTGAACATTTTTTCATTTAATCCGCCATCATCATACATATGAGCCGGAAACACCTTCATGACAATAGCGTCGACAATAATCACAAGCAAAGCGCCGCCAATTCCGTAAGTCAGGATACGCATATCTCGGATCTGCCATAGGGCTGTAAAATCAGTCCAATGATCAAACATAAACATCCCTAGTAAAAAAGAGACAATCAGCATGAGCAGCTGTGTGAAATACAACTGTTCTACTACTTGTCGATCGGTTAATTTTTCAATAATACGGCGATGTTGTTCAATCAATGCTGCGCCTCTTTTGTCAGGTGAAACAGACGATCCAGCTCGGTCTTCCAGTGTTTCATTTCATTCAGCTCCAATGGTTGATCTTTTTTTTCGTAATCAGACAGGTCAAGTCCGCATGAAGAGCAGCAGTTCCCAAATGAAGCGTCCTCCGTTAGATCAAGCTGCTCATCAAAGTATGATAACAGAGATTGCCTAAAGCAGCGATGGCCAGTGATATGCTCTTTAAACTGCCACACTTTTTTTAGCTTCTCTGTTTGTCTATCCTGCAGCTTTTCTTTCAGCTTCTTCATGAGCAAACGGGGCTGTTCAGTTTGGTACATCATGTAATAATGCGAGAGCATTCGCGCACGCGTCTCCTGAAGCCCTGCTTCCATCAATTGTTCACGTAATTTCTTTTCATCATTTATCGGCATTTGTGATATTCGGGCTAAGAAAAAATCAATTTCTGGATCATCAAAACCTTCTGCTTGAATCAAATGACTTTGAATATCCGCATCCTCTTCAGTATATAAAAGAACGCTCACACTATTTTTCCCGTCCCGTCCAGCTCTTCCAATTTCCTGCATAAATGCTTCAATTGACTGAGGCGGACTCATATGAATCACAAAGCGTATATTTGCTTTATCAATTCCCATTCCAAAAGCACTTGTACAGCAAATGAGATCAATTTGACCACTGATAAATTGCTGCTGGATCAGCATGCGGTCCCCTGACTCCATTCCGCCATGATAAAACTCTACACGTTGATGCGTTTTTTGTTTCACCAAACGTGAAATATCTTCTGTCATTTGCCGGGTCGGACAATAAATCAGCCCAGGCCCTTGAAGGGTTTCCACAAGCTCAAGTGCTCGTTTCTCTTTTGCTTCTTTCGTTTCATGCGCCTCTTTTAATAGTGCAATATTCGGCCGGTTGACTGAATGAATATGAACATCTGGATGCTCTAGCCGCAACGTTTGCACAGTATCTTTTAAGGTTTGTTTCGTCGCAGTTGCCGTTAGTGCTAAGGCGACAGGATTGCCGAGCGCTTCTCTCCATTCTCCAAGCTTGGAGTATTCCGGGCGGAAATCATGTCCCCATTCCGATATACAGTGAGCTTCATCTACAACGAATAGACCCACATGCATCGCTTTGAGCTGCTCTACCAATACCTCTGACATAAGCGCTTCAGGTGCGACAAATAAAAATTTATATGATGGCAAATGCCGAATAATATGTCTTCTTTCCTGAAAGGACAGTGTACTGTTAAGCGCAGCCACTCGCTTTTCA
Source organism: Bacillus sp. FSL M7-0307 (assembly GCF_038627835.1). NCBI lineage: Bacteria > Bacillati > Bacillota > Bacilli > Caryophanales > Bacillaceae > Bacillus > Bacillus sp. FSL M7-0307. The sequence continues at coordinate 2,086,152 of NZ_CP152023.1, forward strand.
CCGCGCATTTTCATGCGTTCTACTTGATCTTCCATGAGTGATAAAAGAGGTGAAATGATCAGCACTAACCCGTCTGTCAAATAGCCCGGAATTTGATAACAAAGGGACTTCCCGCCACCAGTAGGAAGCATGGCAACCGTATCTTTTTGTTGAAGTACACTTCGAATAATGTCCTCCTGACCTGTTTTGAAGGCATCATAACCATAATATCGCATCAGCGTCTGATGAAGCTTATCCATTTGCTTTCACCATCCTTGTCAATGCCAATCGTATTTGAAAATAAGTAAATGAATGCTCGAGACTTTCTTTGATCAGCTTCATCTTGTTGGTTTGGAGCTGACCGGCTACCTCATGTATCGCCTTTTGAGCTTCACTGCTGACATATGGTTCAATCGAGAAGCTCGGCTCATGTATCGAGAGCTCCACAATATGATCTTCGATTGTCGCTTTTTTTAATGAACGAATATGAGCAATTTGATCAATACTGAACCCTTTTTGTACAAGCTCAAGCGTTTTATGGGTAGAGGTGGTCAGCACACGTTTGAATTGAAGATCATGTATCATTCGCTGGATGATCGGTGCCTCACCTTTTTGCGCACATTGAATAAAATAATGGAGCACATTCCAAAAACGCAAGTAAACATACCATACATCTTCTTTCATCCATTCCGCCATTTGCTGGTACGTCCGTCCGATTCTTTCATTGGAAGTCAATGAATAAACAAAAAGCAGTGCCTCTTGATCAGTTAAATGAGTAAGAAGTGTTTCAAGCTCATGATGGATATCTTCAGAAAGCTTTTTCTTCTGGTGATATTGCGAGAAAAAGGATTTCGTCCAGCTTTGAACCGATACATCTCTTTGAATCGGTGCATATTGTTGTGACCCCGCTGCATGATGTGAAAGGACCTGCACAAGTAAAGACAGCCTCATCCATAACACCTTTGCTTTATCATGATACTTGGCACCATCAAAATAAATTGGCATCGGTTTTTCAGTGAAACACTGCCTGAGCATACTTATTCCTGCATCTGTGGCGATGAATGTATCCCCTGTCTTTCTGATGAAGTGCTGCTCTTTTAGCCTTTGCACAGAACGGTTCAGCTGATCCCTCGTAAAAGCTGGATAGCAGCCGAAGTAGCTAGAAAGCTGAAACAAACTTGCATCCTGTATCGTTTGTGATGATTTTTTTCCTTTAAAAAGATGGTAGACAGCACTAATGGAGCGTTCGCCGTTCAATTTATGTACGCTGTCCATCAACATGACATCCAAGTAATGAATCGTCATTGACCAAAGCACCTGTCTTCCTGACAAAATTCGAATATTTTCTCCCTTTATTTTAACAGATTTCATTGAAGAAGAAATGTTTAAACTCAATTAATGGGGGAAAGTTATGAACAAACCCTTATGTGATAAGCATTCTCAATCACTTTACAGTTGAAATGTGAATTTAAAATCATTACAATAAGGTTTGAGGAAATTGGTTTTTTATCGGTGAAACTAAAAAGGTTAAACCATTTGTTCCATCGAACAATCTGGGAGGTATTTTTTTAACATGGCAAAATATACAATTGTAGACAAAGACACATGTATTGCTTGCGGCGCATGCGGTGCAGCTGCTCCAGACATTTATGATTATGATGATGAAGGCATTGCATTTGTCACGCTTGATGACAATCAGGGGACTGTAGAAGTTCCAGAAGTACTTGAAGAAGATATGCTTGATGCATTTGAAGGTTGCCCAACTGACTCAATCAAAGTTGCGGACGAAACTTTCGATGGTGATCCACTTAAGCATGAATAGGATAAAAGCCCCTTTTAAAGGGGCTTTTTTTATATTAACTATTTTGAAGTCGGCGTTTATTTTCAAACCACGGACGCATTTTGACAAAAATGAAACTAAAGACGATGGTGATGATGATTCCTTTAATAAAGTTAAAAGGTAAGATTCCTGCTGTAATGGTTGTTTTAAGCGCATGATCTGATAGTTCAGGTGCGTTTAAAAACCATGTGTACGCTGGAAGGAACAAGAAGTAATTTAAAATGCTCATCATGACGGTCATAAGCACTGTACCGATGACCATTGACCACGCCATTCCTCTTGCTGATTTGATTTTTTTAAACATAAAAGCGACTGGCAAAATGAATAATGTGCCTGCAATGAAATTGGCTACTTGCCCAACAGGAACACCGGACATACTGCCCTGAATGAGGTAATGTAGTACATTTTTTAAAGCCTCAACGGCAATCCCTGCACCTGGCCCATAAATCAAAATCGCAATAATCGCCGGAATATCGCTAAAATCAATTTTTAAATACGCTGGAAGTCCCGGAAAAGGGAAATCTAATAAAATTAATACAAACGAAATACTGCTAAGCATACTGGTAACAACTAAACGTTTTACTCTACTTTGATTCAATATTCTCTCTCCTTTTCGATCAAATCTTTCGAAAAGAGGATTGTTCAATTTTAGCCACAAAAAAACCGCTCTGAATACATACACAGGAGCGGGAAATTTAGGCTACACAAATAAACGTATAAACAGACATGTTTTCAACGTTTACGAACCTCCATCTTCTCCCATCCAGACTATACTGTCGGCTTCGGAATCACACCGAATCCTGCCAAAAAAGGCTCGCGGGCTTAGAGACTATGTCTCATCACCGCCGGTAGGGAATTACACCCTGCCCCGAAGATTGATCATTATTCAATTCGACATCATTATATATGATATATGAACATTTGTACAGATAAAAATCCTGAGCAAATTCATCAGTTTTAAGAAATCGCAAAAAACCTAAAATTTATAATGACAAATGCGTAAAAATTGGTTATCTTTTGTTTAAAGGTGTCCATTCTTGATCAAGACACTAAAAAATGTTCGTGTTTTCTTTTTCGCTTTACTGCTTTAATTTGATTGACACAGTGAAAAGGAATATGGTAAATTATCAGATATTTATGACGTTTATTTTAGGAGGAAATCTTACGATGTTTCGAGTATTAGTCTCAGATAAGATGAGCAATGATGGTCTTTTACCACTATTAGAATCAGATTTTGTTGAAATTGTTCAAAAAAATGTAACAGAAGCAGAAGATGAATTACACACGTTTGATGCCTTACTTGTCAGAAGTGCCACAAAAGTGACAAAAGAACTTTATGAAAAAATGACTTCATTAAAAATTGTTGGCCGTGCCGGTGTGGGAGTCGACAACATTGACATTGATGAAGCAACAAAACACGGTGTGATTGTCATCAATGCACCAAATGGAAATACGATTTCAACGGCAGAGCATACGTTTGCGATGATCTCATCTCTCATGCGTCATATTCCTCAAGCGAATATTTCTGTTAAATCAAAAGAATGGAACAGAGGCGCATATGTCGGTGCTGAGCTTTACGGAAAATCTCTTGGGATTGTTGGCTTAGGCAGAATTGGAAGTGAAATCGCCCAGCGTGCAAGAGCATTTGGCATGACGGTCAACGTATTTGACCCTTTCCTCACAAAAGAACGTGCCGAAAAAATTGGTGTCAATGCAAAATCACTTGATGAAGTGCTTGAAGTATCAGATATTATTACGGTACATACACCTTTAACAAAAGAAACTAGAGGACTTCTCAATAAAGAAACAATCGCAAAAACGAAAAAAGGTGTTCGTCTAGTGAACTGTGCACGCGGCGGCATCATTGACGAACGAGACCTTCTTGAAGCACTTGAAAATGGTCATGTCGCAGGGGCTGCTCTCGATGTATTTGAAGTAGAACCACCTACTGAGAATCCACTTGTGGATCATCCAAACGTCATTGCCACTCCGCATCTTGGTGCATCTACAAAAGAAGCACAATTAAATGTGGCGGCACAAGTCTCTGAAGAAGTTCTTCAATTTGCAAAAGGACTCCCGGTCATGTCATCTATTAATCTACCAGCGATGACAAAAGACGAGTTCAAAAAAATCCAGCCTTATCATCAATTTGCAGGAAAACTTGGACGTCTTGTTTCTCAATCGATGAGAGAACCTGTAAAAGAAGTCAGCATTTCATATGAAGGATCTATCGCAAAACTCGAAACATCGTTTATTACAAAAAGTCTGCTTTCTGGCTTTTTGAAAGAGCGTGTCGATTCGACTGTAAATGAAGTCAATGCTGGTATGGTGGCAAAAGAACGCGGCATTAGCTTTAGCGAGAAAATTTCTTCAAGCGAATCTGGCTATGAGAACAGCATTTCCATTGAAGTCAAAGGTGACCTTTCCACCTTTACATTAAAAGCAACGTATATCCCGCATCTAGGTGAACGTGTCGTTTCTATTAATGGTTTCAATATTGACTTTTACCCAGATGGGCACCTTGTCTATATTCAGCATACTGACGCACCTGGTGTGATCGGTCAAGTTGGAAAGATATTAGGCGACCACGATGTGAACATTGCGACAATGCAAGTAGGCCGTAAAGAAAAAGGCGGCGAAGCCATCATGATGCTTTCTTTTGACAAGCACCTTGAAGATGAAATTGTCCAAACGTTAACTAAAGTGAGCGATATTCTTTCTGTACGTCTGATTGACCTATAAAAAAATGGTAAACCTCATGCTTTTGCATGAGGTTTATTTTGTTGAAACGATTAAACGTTCACCTGTACGTATGAGATTCTTTGTCAGTGCATTGATTTTCTTCAATTGATCAACGGTCATTTGATGTGCTTTAGCAATGGACCAGAGCGTGTCCCCTCGTTGTATGACATATGTATGTTTCTCATATCCATCTACATGAAGGGCTGGCTCTTGGAAACGATCTCTTGCAATGATTGTGAGCGGATCTACTGCATCTTCTTTATTAACTGACCAATTACCCCTGTGCACCTCAAAATGCAAATGAGTGCCCCTAGAAGCGCCTGTGTTGCCTATGATGCCGATCGGCTGCCCTGTTTGTACATGATCACCATTCTTCACAAAACGCGCATTTAAATGCGCATAGACGGTTTCATATCCATTGGGATGCCGAATAAATACAACTTCTCCATATGTAGCAGATACATAGGAACGAGTAACCACACCTTCGCTTGCAGCAAAAATGGATTCTCCTTCTGGTGCAGCAATGTCTAACCCCTTATGCGAACCACCTCTTGTCCCAAACAAATCAGTGACTTCACCTTTGATTGGTTCCACCCACTCGGTTGTTTTCTCTGCATGGGCAAACGGTGATAAGGTCAAGAACAAGAAACAGCTAGCACATATGTAGCAATACCTTTTCATCAGTGACTTCCCTTCTTTGAAGTTCTTTTCATGACAGCTTAGTATACCTCAAGGAAGCCCTTTTCTATACATGAAAAAAGAACGCATAAGTTGCGTCCTTTAGCGTTCTTTGATAACAACTGGGTTTGGCAGTGCCGGTACCTCTAGCGGTTCTTTTAATTCATATGGGCCTACTTGATCTGTTCCTGCATTTTGTATCGTGACATCTGTAAAACCGAAATCTTTCGCTGTGAGCAGCAGCCCTTCAATAAGTAAAATATGATCAATTGAGTCCGTTAATTGTGCTGATGCTCCAAACGTGATGGTTGCATGTTTACCTTTTGATGTCACTTTTTTAATAGGCTCTTCTTTAATGAGTGGATCGAGTCCTGCATCATTCGCCCGCTTCATCGCCTCTACCGCATCTTTATAAGAAGGATAATCATCTTTTGAGGGCACCAAAAATGTCCCGCTCTTATTTTCTAAAACGTAGTAAGCGTGCTTTGTTTGTTTATTAATTGAAATGGTACCAAGACGGCCATTCGTCCCTAATTGAAGGTGCGAGCCATTGACAGACTTGACCTGTACTTGTTTATATTGGCTCCATTTTAACGTTTCTTTTACCAAGTCTTTAAAACGGTTGGCTTCTTTTAATGTATCAAGAGACAAATCATTTTTCAGCTGAAAAATCAGTGTGTCTCCTTTTTCACTCACATCCACCATATCCATATAGGCTTGAAGAGGTTTTGTCATTTCAGGCAGCTCCAGTTTTTCATATGTATCAAGAAGCGCCTGCACATCGTCATGCTTATTTTCTTTTTGAATACTGATTGGGACAACTTGAGAAGTCGATTCATCTATGTATGAAATCGTCATATACTTTTCTTTGTCAGATGCATAAGCAACATGTGAAGGATCATTTGTGTTTTTTACCGCCTCTAATGTAGCATTCACCTGTCCTTTTTCAGCACTCGAGTCCATTTTCACTTTCTTTATATCTTGAGCAGCCGGCTGAAATAAATGAGGAGAAATCAAAAACGCCATAAATAAGACCACAACGGTTGCGACCGCTGGACCGATCCATCTGGCACTTTTCTTTTTCTTCCCGCTTGCCATCAGCATTTGCTGGTAAATCTGCTTAGATGAACGGTTGTCCTCCACCTTTGGAAGCTGACTGAGTAATACTTTAATTCGTTCTTCGCTCCAATTGGACCTGTTCGTTTTCATTCACTAGCTCCTCCTTCAAAAGCTCCATATGTTTTCGGAGCACTTTCAGGCCTCGGTGCTGCGTTGTTTTGACTTTGCTTTCCGAGAACTTTAGCGCCTTGGCCGTCTCCATGATTGAGTAGCCTTGGATAAACCTTAAAATGATGACGGCTCGTTGATCAATGGTGCAATGATCAAGTGCGGCATAAATTTCTTTGATATTTTCATCCTGTACAGCCAATTCATCTGGGAGCAGGTCTGGATCTTTTACATCCTGTTTATCCCAATCAAACGTGCCGAGCACCCGTTGTCTGATGGTTTGCTGTTTGCGAAACCAGTCAATTGCCACATGCCTTGCAATTGAAAACAGCCATGTTTTCTCGCTGCTTCTTCCTTCAAAAGTTTTATATGAGTGAAGTACCCGAATGTAAACCTCCTGCACGAGATCCTCTGCCTGATTTTTATCTTTTACCATATAAAATAAAAATTGGTACAAATCTTGATGGTACGAATCATATATTTTTTGAAAGGTTTCATGCATAGGAAACCCCTCCGTTCACTTATTTTTGTCGAGTGACTCTCACAAAACGTTACATTACAACTTTATGACAAATATATTACAAGATCGACAATTTGGAAAGGGCTTTTTGTTTAACTTCTCCTTAAAAATATGAAAATAGAAAAAACACTTCGTTTTCTTTCGAAAAGAAGTGTTTCTCATGTAACAAGATTCTTCGTCAAGATTAGACGAGTTCCTGCTTTTTTTTCGGAATATAGAAAGTGAAGTGAGTACCTGTTCCAGCTTTACTATGTGCATGAATGGAGCCTTGATGCGCTTCTACGATGTTCTTCACAATCGCAAGGCCCAGCCCCGTACCGGAACGTCCTCTTGTTCTTGCTTTATCTGCTTTATAGAACCGTTCAAAAATAAATGGGAGATCCTCTTCAGGAATGCCGCTTCCCGAATCTTTCACATCCATCTTGAGCCCATTTTCCACCGATTGAACTGAGAAGTGAACTTCTCCGCCTTCAGGTGTATGACGAATGGCATTATCGATGAGATTTGTAAAAACCTGTTCTATTTTATCTGGATCAAATACAAAATACGGTTCTTCTACTTGAATTTCATACGTCAGGTTGATTTGTTTTTCTTTCGCAATTCCAAGGAATTTACGGTAGATTTTTTCAGTCAGCTCTTCTGTATCAGTTGATTCAAGATTCAGTGTAATATGACCAGCTTCCATACGCGCGAGATCGAGAAGATCATTCACAAGACGCCCCATTCGAAGTGATTCGTCATAGATAATTTGGGCAATCTCTTTCTTTTCCTCTTCTGATCCGGCAATGTCATCGACAATCGCTTCACTGTAGCCCTGCAGCATAGCAATAGGTGTGCGGAGTTCATGGCTGACATTTGCAATGAAGTCTTTTCTTAGCTTATCCAGTCTTCTCTCTTCTGTCATATCGCGAAGCACCGCAACCGCCCCTCTGACATCTTGCTGGTTATAAAGCGGAGACATAAGAAGAACCCAAGTACGCCCTTGCAGCGTGACTTCGATCATTTGCTCTTTTTCCGTACTGACGGCAGTATGAAACAATTCACGCGCTTCTGGCGGCAGTTCATCCCCATCTTTGATCTTCATATTTTGCTCGTAATACCAAGCCTGCAAGAATCTTTCTGCAGGAGGGTTTGTCATGAGGATCGTTCCATCAATATTGATCGTGATGACACCGTCTGCCATACTGCTGAGAATGTTGGACAAATGTTCTTTTTCTTGATTTAAAGCGGTTATATGAAATTTAAGCTGCTTGCCCATTTGATTAAAGGCGATCGCCAGTTCCCCAATTTCGTCTTGCGTTAAAATAGGAATCTTTGTATCAAATTTTCCTTTCGCCAAATCTTGTGCTCCCTCTCTCATCTTTCTGAGAGGATAGGTGACACGAGTGGATAAGAAGAAAGCGAAAATCGTCGTCAGCACAATCGCAATTCCGGCTGCGAGGAAGATATAACGCGTCGTATGTTTTGTTGTCTGCTCTACAGCGAGGAGGGATTGAGAAAGAAAGACCATCCCTTTCTTTCCGTTCGCCTCGTAAGGAACACCTACTACAATGCGTTCATCCTTCTGATTGCCTGTATCAGATTCAGCTCGTTTACTGATTTTTTTTCGTTCTGTCAGTGCTCTGTTCAAATCTTTGTCTGCTTCAATTTGTTCTTTTGTGATAGCAGGAAGCTTCCCGCCTTTTTCAGACGAATACCATTCTAGTCCATCCTCTTGAACAATCGCGATACTTGTCAATTTATCAGCTAGTTCTGATGTAATCGACCTTGCAAGCGATTGATCCTCATGGCTTTCTAAAATGACTGCTACTTTGTTGGCCATTTGTGTTAAATCAGACTTTGCTTCTTCCACATGGTAATTCTCAATGAACTCTAAAAGAAGCACAGTTAAAATCGATAAAACAATGAGCACGAGGAAAAGAATGGTTAACCATAGCTTTCCTACGACACTTTTCCACAGCTTCATTCAGCGCCGACCTCAAATTTGTACCCGACACCCCATACTGTCACGATTTTTTTCGCTGCTTCTGGTGACACTTTATTTAGTTTTTCGCGAAGCCTTTTGACGTGGGTATCCACTGTTCTCAGATCCCCAAAGAATTCATACTGCCACACTTCTTTGAGAAGCTTTTCCCTGTCATAGACCTTATCCGGCGTTTTTGCCAAGAAGTACAAAAGTTCGTATTCCTTCGGCGTGAGGCTGACTTCTTTTCCATCTGCTGTGACCCGGTGTGCATCATGATCAATGGATAGATGAGAAAACACAAGAACATCTTTTGTGGTTGTTCCAGTATTGAGATATGACGTTTGAGACGATCTTCTTAACAGTGCTTTCACACGAAGAACCACTTCACGCGGACTGAAAGGTTTGACGATATAATCATCCGTTCCTGCCTCAAAACCTTGCACACGGTTGGCTTCCTCACCTTTTGCTGTCAGCATAATAATTGGTGTGGCTTTTTTATCTCGAATTTGATTACACACTTCGATCCCATCTGTCCCAGGCATCATTAAATCAAGCAAAATGAGGTCATAATCGGTTTGAAGTCCTTTTTGAATGGCCTCATCCCCATTTTCCGCTTCATCAATTTCATAATTTTCCCGTTCTAAATACATTTTTAAAAGGCGGCGAATTCTTGCCTCATCATCGACGACTAATATTTTCGTTTGAGTTGTGTGTTCCATTAGACAATCCTCCTGCTTTCTCCGTTGTTACATACATTTTAACAAAAAGCCGAATCGAATCATAAAAGTTGGCCTTTTTCATGCGATTACGCGTAAGAATGAAGCCCCGCAATCACTAGGTTGACAAAGATGAGGTTAAACATAATGATCGCAAATCCGATCACAGCAAGCCAAGCGGACTTTTCACCATGCCAGCCTCGTGATAACCGAAGGTGGAGATAGGCGGCGTAAAATAAAAATGTAATTAAAGCCCATACTTCCTTCGGGTCCCATCCCCAGAATCTCGTCCATGCAATTTGTGCCCAGATCATCGCAAAAATAAGACCACCTAACGCAAATACAGGGAATCCTATGGAAACAGCCCTGTATCCAATTTCATCGACTAAATCAAGATTCACCTGTCTTACGAGCGGCTGAAGCAGCGCACTTAGTCGTTTGCGAATGATCAATCTTAGCAGTCCATAAATGATCAGCCCAACGCCAAATGACCACAGCACTGTATTCACCTTTCTACCTGAAAAAACAGGCGGCAGATCAACCACAGGCTCTAAACGATCTTTTGTGATAAGTTCTCCTTTATGAGGTCCTACTAAGGCAGGCAGCTCATAGACCATGACGCTCTCTTCTTTATTTTTATCTACCCAATTAAATTCCGCTTCATACCCTGTCATTCTAAAGATGGACGTGACAGCGATAAATGCAAGGGTGACCACAATCATAAACATGACCAGCTCTAAGCCAAAGGTTTTCTTCCCCGGTTTTGTTTGATCGACATGCTTCAAAAGAAAAATCACACCTGCCACAAAACTGATCGCCAAAATGGCTTGACCAAGCGCTGCTGTCGTGACGTGAATATATAGCCAATTACTTTGAAGCGAAGGAATCAGCGGTGAAATATCCGATGGAAACATGCTTGCATAAGCAATGATTAATAAAGCGATTGGAAGTGTGAATAAACCTAGCACAGACACTTGATAGACAAAATATAAAATAATAAATGCGAGCACCAGCATCATGCCAAAGGCTGTGGTGAATTCAAACAGATTACTGACTGGTGCGTGACCAGACGCGATCCACCTTGAAATAAAATAGCCAAATTGACTCAAAAAACCAATGATGGTGAGCGTTATGCCGATAAGTGCCGCCTTATTTTTGCGCGGACCCTCTTCTTTCTTTTTTCCTTTAATGGCCCCTCCAAAAAAAGGAACTGCCGCTAAATAAAATAGAAAAGCTGCAAATAACAGGTTTTCACTGACTGCCGCCATCTAACCCTTCCCCCTTGCTTTTGCTGATACTTGTTGTATCAGGCAGTTCTTTTTGATCCACTGGCTGTTTGATGCCACTGCCGTGCAGCAACACCTTAAGATCAGACTTTAAGCCGAACCAGTTTTTGTTTGTATGTCCTGCCACAAATACTTTTCCATCCTTTGCCGACAGCCAGATTCTTCTATGCTGCCAGTACATCCCTTGTACGACACCAATCATAAAGATGATTCCGCCAATAATAAGTACCCCGAGTGTTAAGTCTTTTCGAACCGTTAAACCTGTCACGTTTTTTGTTTCAACCCGGTCAAATTTCATTTTATAAAGATTGTTATCAGAACCCTCTACTGTCTCTTGAATTGCGACAAAGCTTTTTTCACCTTTTGGTTTTTCAGGAGAGATCATTTCAAATACGAACGCAGGATTATTTGGATTCCTCGTTTTCGTACTAGGTGTGCCATCTTCGTCAAAATAAAAATCAGGCAAATAACTCATCACCTTGACTTTGTAACCGCTACCAAGATCATATTCTGACTTAGGCTCCAGCAGATTAATCTTCACTGTTCCGAAAGATTTCTCAGTATCTTTTCGAATCAGCTGAAAGACCATTTGATCGAGTTCATTTTGTTTAAAATCCACTTGATATAATGAGAAATTGTCAAACTTAAGCGGTTCATTCACTTTAATATCGTGTTCTGTTACCTGCTTTAGCTTTGGCTTTTCACCAAAAACAACTTCCCCTTCACGTTTGTATAAAACGGCATCGGTTTTATAACTTTTGACGACTTGACCATCGCCAGCCTTTTCAATCGCATTTTCAAAGACTTCTTTTTCTTTTTCAGATTCATAGCGGTCAATTGAAAACGCGTTATTCTTTAAGAAGTATTGGCCTCCCGTCCCTGGGATTGGTGCCGTTTCGCCTTCTCTTACCCATAATGTTTCATCCACGTACATTCCCGGAACAAACCGGAGCATGGATCCAATGAGAAATATAATTAATCCAATATGATTGACGTAAGGTCCCCAGCGGGAAAAGCGGCCTTTTTCAGCTAAAATATGTCCATCTTCTTCTCGTACGCGGTAACGCTTTTGTTTCATCTTACTAACGATGCCTTCATATGTATGTTGATCTAATGTTTTGTTTGTTTCGCTGAAAAGACGCTGCCTTCTCATAAAGCCTTCTTTTTTGACAACCCCTTGATTTTTGAGTGCACGATAAAGTGGAATCACTCGATCAAGGCTGCAAATCACAAGGGAAATTCCGATAGATGCGACAAGGGCTAAAAACCACCAAGAATTATAAAGATCATGGAATCCAAGGATGTAATATAACTTGCCAAACGACCCATATTGCTCCTCATAATAAGTGGAAGCTGATGCACCTGGCGGAATAAACCGCTCCTGCGGAAAAATAGTTCCTAGCGAAGAAGCTAACAGTGTGATGACAATGAGCCACACACCCACTTTTACGGAAGAAAAAAAGTTCCATACTTTATCAACAATCGTTTTGTTGTATGTTTGCGAGCGTCTTGCACTGCCGTCATATCTCATATCAAGCAGCTTTGATGAATTTTTCTCTTTTGCTGCAATGGGATTCCCGCATGATTCACATAGAACAGTACCGATTGGATTAATATGTCCACACTCGCACTTTACCTCTTTCATTCTATGACCCCTTTGGTTTAATCAAATTCATATATTCATAGACATTACGTTCTGTCATCGTTCCCTTTATGACTTTGATTACTTTGCCTTCAGGATTAATTAAAAATGTGGTTGGCAGCGGCGTAATATCATATGCCTCTGTCACTTGACGATCTTTGTCCATGGCAACAGGAAAATTCACGCCATAAGCATCCATAAAGTTCTTCACAGCAATATTGGATTCCCCCACATTCACGGCAACAATTTCGACACCGCGATCCTTGAACACTTCATACTGATTTGCCATATAAGGGAATTCCTGCTTACATGGACCGCACCATGTACCCCAAAAATTGAGAAAGACGCCTTTGCCTTTTAAGTCCTTTAATTCAATCCGTTCCCCATCTACCGATTGAAGGACAAAGTTAGGCGCAATAGATCCTTCTTTGACTTGATCCTGTTTGGCAAATACTGAGTTATACATCGTATAACATAGTGCAGCAAGCATCACGAGGAGAATGCCCGTCCGTATGAAAAATCGTCTTTTCTTCATCTGAAGTACCCCTTCCCCATAGACATTCAGGTAAATTATAGCATTCTCCTTCTTTTGATGCTTCTTCATTTTTTGAAGTTTATGTGAAAATTAAAAAGCGCTTTTCCCATGATCCGCAATCGCTCTTAGGCGTTTTACTTCATGCGGCGTCAATTCTCTGCGATCTCCTGGTCTCATGCCTTCAATATGAAGGAAAGCATATTGCTCTCTTTTGAGTTTTAAAACGTCGTGTCCGATTGCTTCAAACATGCGGCGAACCTGTCTGTTTCTGCCTTCATGAATGGTTAATTGCACAATACATGTTTGCTTTCGTTTATCAATCGAAAGCATTTTGGCACGGGCAGGTGCTGTTTTTTTATGGTCTAACATGATTCCTTTTTCTAACTTTCTAAGCAATTCTTTTGAAGGGATGCCTTTTAGTTTCGCTGCATACGTTTTATCAATTTGATATTTCGGATGCATGAGCTTATGGGCAAATTCGCCATCATTTGTAATCAAAATTAAACCGCTCGTATCATAATCCAACCGGCCGATTGGATACAGACGCTGCGGAACATCATCAAAGAAGTCTGTCACGACTTTGCGTCCTTTATCATCCTCGGCAGCTGAAATGACGCCGCGCGGTTTATAAAGCATAAAGTAAACCGGTTCTTCTCTTTCAAGCTTTAAGCCATTGACTTCAATTTTATCTGAAGAGCCCACCTTTACTCCGAGCTCTGTCACTGTTTCACCATTAACGGTAACTCGTCCTTCTTTAATTAATTCTTCAGCCTTTCGTCTAGAAGCGACGCCGGCATGGGCAATTACTTTCTGTAAACGTTCCATTTGTCTTTCACCTCATGTACTATCTTACTTGCTTGGCTTGAAACAAACAAGCATTCGTGGAAAAATAAGCGTTTCATCTGTCTAATTTCAACAAAAAAGCTGTTTTCCATCCACGAAATAAAAAAAGCACCTGATTAGGCGCCGCTAAATAACAAACTGACGATAATAATCGATGCAATGATCCCAATCAGGTCTGCAAGCAGCCCCACTTTCAGTGCATCTCCCATTTTTTTAATACCAACTGCTCCAAAATAGACGGTTAAAATATAAAGGGTCGTATCTGTTGACCCTTGCATAACGGCGGCAAGCTTGCCGATAAAAGAATCTGGACCATAAGTCGCAATTAAGTCTGATGTCATACCAAGCGCCGCTGTTCCTGATATAGGGCGTATCAAAGCTAGCGGCACCACTTCTGTAGGAATACCAATCGCTGTAAACACAGGTTTCAATAATTCCATGACAAAGTCAAGGGCACCTGATGCTCGGAAAATCGTAATGGCGACAAGCATACCGACTAAATACGGAATGATTGAAAAGGCAATTTGAATGCCTTCTTTCCCGCCTTCTACAAATGTTTCGTACGTCGGTACTTTTTTAATCGTCCCTGCAATCAATATTCCTGCGATGATCAGTGGAATCAAAGCAAGTGACAGCCAGTTAATAAATGCCACAAGATCACCCCCGCCTGCTTCTGCGATAGTGGAAATAGCGATCAATCATAATCGCACCGATACCTGAAATAAGTGTCGCCAAAATGGTTGGACCTACAATATCTGTTGGCTGATCTGCGCCATAGGTCATACGAATGGCAATGACAGTCGTTGGCACAAGTGTGATAGAAGATGTATTGACTGCTAAAAAAGTAATCATAGACCGGCTCGCCTCATTTTTTCCGCCATTTAATGCTTTCATCTGCTCCATCGCCTTAATCCCAAGTGGAGTGGCAGCATTGCCAAGGCCAAAGAAATTTGCCATGAGATTGGACAGAATATACCCCATCGCTGGATGATTCGCAGGAATCTCAGGAAATAGTTTTGAGATAAAGGGCCGGCATAATTTACTAAAGAAATGTAACAACCCCGCTTCTTCTGCGATCTTCATCAATCCTAGCCAGAATACAAGAACACTAATCAGCCCTATTGAAATGGTGACCGCTTCTTTTGATCCTTTAAAGACCGCTTCATTCACTTCATGCATCGTTCCGTTAAACATTGCATAGACAAGACCGATGACCGTGAGGAATACCCAGATCAGATTGACCATGAAGATCCGCCTATCGATGTCTGAAAGACAGACTTAAACATTTCTTGAAAGCTTTTTTGAGGCATTCGGTTGCGTTTGTTTTCATAAAAAATGGGGACTTGCTCAATCACCTGACCATCGAGTAAGAACGTCATTTTCCCTACTACATCTGGGATCGCTTCTTTGTTTTTCTCCCATTTCTTTTCAGGCGTCAGCATTTCCGTTTCGATTTCCACTAGTTTTTTCTCATCCTCATTTAGAAAATAGTCCACATCCCGCTTAATAAACGCTTTTTTTTCGTAAAAAGTCCCTTTTAACGAAGCGAGCCTGCCTTTTTCAGCAAGCACATACGTTTTATAGTGATCAAATGCATACTCAAACATTGAGATATGATCCTTCCAATCATCCGGTGCATTAATCGTCACAGCAATGAGCGCAGCATCTCCTTTTGCAGCTGTGGAGACAAGTGTGCGTTTTGCAAGTTTTGTATATCCTGTCTTCCCTCCAGTCGAATATTGATACAAACCAGTGAGCAGCTTGTTTTTGTTTTTCCAATAACCTTCGATTGTTTTTGCTTTATAAAAGGTGGTACCGGCAATTTTTTGATATTGCTGATGCTTCATGGCGTATTTCGTTAAGATTGCCATATCGTAAGCTGATGAATAATGGTTTTTATGATCATCGAGTCCATGCGGATTTTGAAAATTCGTATTCTCCATGCCTAGTTCAGAGGCCTTTTGGTTCATCATAAAAATAAACCCTTCTAAGCTGCCGCCAACATGTTCTGCAATGGCAACAGCTGCATCATTTCCAGAGCGCAGCATGAGCCCGTATGTCAAGTCTTCTAAGCTCACCTTCTGTCCTTCCTTTAAATAAATCGAAGAACCTTCCGCTTGAATCGCACGTTTTGACACTTTGACCATGTCGTTCATTTTTCCTGATTCAATGGCTAATACAGCTGTCATAATTTTTGTGATACTGGCGATTCTTCTTTTTTCGTGCTCGTCCTTTCCAAATAGGACTCTGCCTGACTGTCCATCTATTAAAATGGCGCTTCTCGCACTCACCGATAATGAGACGTCTGCTTGAGCGTGTGAGGAAAAAGGCAGTAAGAGTGTCAATAGAAGAAGGACTGCTGTTCCAATTTTTAAATAGGGCATGTTCATTCACGTCCTTGTCCGTTTTGTACAAGTGTATGCGCGGCTGAAAAAGTTATGATGCCCTCGTCCATAAAAAAAAGCGACTCGATGATTAGAGTCACTTTTCATTCTTCTTTATACCATTTTCATTTGCTGATGAGATGTTGTATATTCCAGCTCTTCTCTCATCGTTAAAAACTCTTTTTCTAATGAAGAAAACAAACGTTTGACTTCAGCCGATACTTCATGATGGAAAACAATGCAGCTTTTTCCTGTGTAGGCTGAACGGCTATCTTCATACCATGTATCCTTTTTTGGTGTAAAAAATTCTTCAATACATTGATGATAAATACGATGAAGCGTCTGCTGTGCGGCTTGCTGCGGGAATGTCTGCTGCTGCCCGATTTTCCTGCAAACCGCCGCGGCATCCTCGCTATAAACTGCAAGCTTCCGCAATGTACTTAATATGTCACAATAATAGGCTTCCGCTTCCGGGTTTAATCGTTTCAAGCTTGATAAGGTAGCTTCGTTCAGAAAATCATTCATTTCAACTGCAACCTTTGATAAAAAAACGCCTGCTTGATCAACTTGAGCCTTTACATTCATATGTGCCATTTGTTTCGTGTTTACCTTCCCCTCATGGCTTTGTCACCATTTTATCTTTCAAACAAAGGTTTTAGACCTAAAATCTTTGTTATATTTTATCATACATTTTTCCTTATTTTGAACTATTTTATCTCTTCAAATGTTTGATTGAAGTTTTCAAAAAAGAGATCAGCCTCTTCTTGCACCCCATCTGCTTCCACATTCTCTGGAAGTGGCGGTAATTCATCTAAGGCTTTTAAACCAAATTGCTCTAAAAAGGTAGGTGTTGTCCCATAAAGGATCGCTCGTCCCGGTCCATCGGCACGTCCTACTTCACAGAGCAGTGCTTTGGCAACTAAACTATGCAACACTCGTTCTGATTTAACGCCTCTGATCTCCTCGACTTCGCTGCGTGTAATCGGTTGTTTATACGAGACAATGGCGAGCACTTCTAGCGCTGCCTGTGACAAACCTTTCGATGGTGTCTCTACTAATTTTTTTAAATATACGCTGTATTCTTTTTTCGTCAGCAGCATATATGAATCTGCATATTCAATAAGCTCAATCCCTCGTTCTTGTTTTTGATATTCTCCCTTTACGGCAGACATAATATCAAGCAACGCTGCCTCATCAACTTCAAGAACAGACATGAGCTGTTTTCTTGTTAAGCCTTCGTCACCTGCTGCATATAGCAGCGCTTCTAAGATGGCTTTCCAATTCACGATATCAAGCGTCATGAATCGTTTCACTCCCTATGATATAAATATCTTCAAAGTTTCCTTCCTGCTCCAGCATGATTTGATGGCTTTTCATCAATTCGAGAACAGCAAGAAACGTCACGACAAGGTGTTCCTTTTGATCATGTTGAAACAAAGTCATGAAATTGGTCCGCTTTTTTGTTTTTCTTAAATGGTTCATAATCTCATTCATTTTGTCTTCAATCGGGATTTCTTGTCTTGTAATCTTTGATGGTGCTGGTTTTGTTATTTTTTTGCGGTTCAATACCTTTTGGAACGCACCTAACATATCATACACCGTGACGTGTAAGTTTGTGTCCTTCGCTTCTGCTTCTTTTGCAAATTCACTTAAATCACTTGGTGGTTTTGTGAAGGCGTTTTGCCGCTCTTCTTCACGTTCCTTCAGTTCTTGCGCTGCATTTTTATACTTGCGGTATTCAATTAATTTGCCAATCAGCTCATCACGAGGGTCCTCTTCTTCTTCCATCAGGTCTTCATCAAACAGCTCTTCCTCTTGTTTTGGGAGAAGCATTCTGCTTTTAATGCTCAGGAGGGTTGCAGCCATCACCAAATACTCACTTGCAACATCAAGTTCAAGCTCCCTCATCGTGTGGACATATAATAAATACTGCTCCGTAATTTTAGCGACGGGAATATCATAAATATCAATTTCCAAACGGTTAATTAAATGTAAAAGCAAGTCCAAAGGACCCTCAAACGAATCTATTTTCACCTGATATTCCAGCATTCTTTTCTCACCATTTCTACTGTCTTCTAAGTACCGTTTTCATCGGCTAACCTTTAGTATAAGACACCATAAAGCTCTCGTCCAATATAATTTCGACCATGAGGCAGCAGGCAAAAAAAGAAAAACAGTGGATTCGCCCATACCAATGAGGGCATTTATACATAGAATACCATTGTAATCAGAACTGATGAAAAAGGAGGCCGTAACATTATGGGAGATGGTTATTACTTCGGCGGAGGATTTGCGCTTATTGTTGTGCTGTTCATCTTGCTGATCATCGTTGGCGCGGCTTGGGTTTATTAAAGAAACAGAGCGTCCTTTCATAAAGGGGCGCTCTTTCTTCTTTTCTTTTCGGTATGTTAGACTGATAGTGGAAAAGGAGATGACTGCTGTGTATCCTAAAGCGTACGTGGCTTTTTTACATGAATTTCATACGACAAGAGATTATTTTGAGTGTCATGAAATTCTTGAAGAATTTTGGAAAGAAGATCCTCCTCATCAGCGTAAAAAGTACTGGGTGGGTCTCATTCAGCTTGCTGTTGCTTTGTATCATCAAAGACGAGGGAATGGAAAAGGAGCAAAACGGCTGATTTCAAACAGCCTTCATATATTAGATTCGGACCGGAACATACTAACAGAATTAGGTCTTGATGAAGAGGCGTTTCTTTTACTGCTGAGAACACTGAAAAAGAAAATCGATGAAGACATGCCCTACGAAAGTGTGATGCTGCCAATCCGAGATGAAACGCTTCTTTCTTTATGCCAAGAGATGGCGGAAAAAGAAGGCTTAACCTTCGGACAGGAGAGCAACTTATCCCATACATTCTTAATTGAAAAACATAGACTGCGTGATCGGACGGACGTATTGCTTGAACGTGAAAAGCAGATGGAACGTAAAAAAAGCAGAGGCATATAACCTCTGCTTCAGCGTGTAGACAAACCCTCGCATTCGGTGTCAGTCCTGCGTGCCGGTGCTCACGAATATCGAATTCGCTCCGCTCCAGTACTCGTCCTTCCTAGACTGCAAAGGTTTTCTATCACGCTGAAAAGAAGACAAATGGCTAAAATCAAGTTCATTTTAGCCATTTGTCAACAATCTAAAGCAGAGGCATATAACCTCTGCTTTTACATGTGTGATATTTAGTTTGTTTCACTGTGACACTTATGAAAGAAGCCTTGCGTTAATTCATTTGGAATGAGTGTTTTCGTTTTGAATACTTCTTCCACGGCTAATACCATTTCCTTGCCGATGCCTTGGTCACGATGGGACGGATTGACACTAATATGTTCGATTTGTACTTGGTCGTCTGTTTTCAGCACACCAATCGCACCGACGATATCCTCGCCATCTTTCCAAAGGAACAGCTGCCGATCTTCATCCATTTCATACGACTTTATCGTCTGCTGAAGCTGTTTGACGTCTTTCTCACCCGGCATAAAAGACAGGAGTCCCATGGCAATTTTTTCAAAAGACCTCTTGTAACGAATTAACATATATACCCCTCAATATTAAAATTATCCTATTTTCCAGCAAATGTCTTATGAATCACTTGCTCATCACACATTATAAACACTTTTAGGTTGTTTTTAAACTCTTTTTCATCAAATTAACGAAACGTTCGATTTAGGTTGGCCATTTCAATAGCAGCTGCAGCCGATTCACTGCCTTTATTTCCAGCCTTTGTACCGGCTCTTTCAATGGCTTGTTCAATAGATTCTGTTGTCAGTACACCAAAGATAATCGGCACCCCTGTTGAGATGGCACTTTGTGCGATTCCTTTAGCCGCTTCATTACAAACATAATCGTAATGGGATGTTGCCCCGCGAATCACGGTTCCAAGTGTAATGACTGCATCATATTTTTTTGTTTCTGCTAGTTTTTTTGCCATATACGGAATTTCAAAAGCCCCTGGCACCCACACGACATCAATATCGTCACCGTTTGCTCCGTGTCTGAGCAATGTATCTTCTGCTCCATCTAGCAATTTACTTGTAATAAAATCATTAAATCTAGCGACGACGATTCCAAACTTTAATCCTTCTGCTACTACATTCCCTTGTATTGTATTCATATGTTCATCATCCTTTTTTGTGATTTTTATTTTGTTTTCATTGTCGTTGTTTGCTTGTTTATATATGCCTGCAATGCTTCAATCGTCAGCATCTTTAAATCGTGTTCTTTTTGAATTTTTTGTAGTTCGGGTACGCGGGCCATGGTTCCATCTGCATTCATAATTTCACATATGACACCCGCTGGCACTGAACCCGCAAGTTTAGCAAGATCAACGGCCGCTTCTGTATGACCTGGTCTTTCTACTACGCCTCCCTCTTTCGCAATAAGAGGGAAAACATGACCTGGGCGGGCAAAATCTTCTGGTTTTGACTCTTTATTTAACATGGCCAAAATGGTCGTTGAGCGCTCAAAAGCACTTATACCAGTTGTCGTTGACGTATGGTCGATGCTCACTGTAAATGCTGTATGATGTGCATCCGTATTTCGCTCGACCATGGGATGCAGATCCAAGTGTTTCGCAATCGAGGCATGAACTGGTGTGCAAATAAGACCTCTTCCATGTAAAGCCATGAAGTTAATGACTTCCGGCGTTGCATGCTCAGCAAGTGC
The DNA here is from genome assembly GCF_038627835.1 of Bacillus sp. FSL M7-0307. Lineage (NCBI taxonomy): Bacteria > Bacillati > Bacillota > Bacilli > Caryophanales > Bacillaceae > Bacillus > Bacillus sp. FSL M7-0307. Next base: position 2,107,182 of record NZ_CP152023.1, read on the forward strand.
CACAAAGTCTCCTTCATTTTCTCTGTCTTCATCATCTACTACGATAATGATTTCTCCTCGTTTCAGGGCATTTACTGCCTCATCAACTGAATGATACATACAATCGCCTCCTAGAATCCGTGCTCTTTTAAAAATGATGGGGTTAATCGTGATGGCTGCTTTTCGTTTTGCTCTTTTGTTAAAAAGCGATAAATGTATTTACCGATCATGTCACATTCAATATTTACTACATCCCCCATAGATTTAGTCGGAAAAATAGTTCCTTCAAGCGTATGTGGAATGATAGAAACTGTCACATGAGCATCTCGCAAATCGAAAATAGTCAAGCTGACGCCGTCTATTGCGATCGATCCCTTTTTTGTGAGCATATCTGTGAGGGTCTTGTCCATTTTCAAATCATAGTAAATGGCATTACTCTTCTTTTCTACACGGGTAATCACAGCCGTTCCATCAACATGGCCTGAAACAAAATGACCGCCGAATCGTCCATTTGAGGACATCGCTCGCTCTAAATTCACTTGGCTACCTGGTGCAAGCTGATCAAGTGATGTCGCTTTGACCGTCTCAGGCATCACATCTGCCGCAAACTGTTCTTTTGTGAAGCTTGTGACAGTGAGACAAACGCCATTGATGGCGATACTATCGCCTAGGTGAACATCTTCTAGTACACGACTGCACTTGATGATGATTTCCATGGCATCTGCGGATCTTTTGCTCAATGACTGGACTGTACCCACTTCTTCAATAATCCCCGTAAACATGTGATCCTCCCTTTCTCTTTCTTTTGTATTTCTCACTTTATGAAAAAGCGATGTTTGGGACATGTGATCGATTGAACACCTTCGTCGCTTTTTATGGTCCATACAAGGTAAATGAGGGATCACCTAATAAACACTGCATGCGATGACTATATTGACATACAGAAAGCCCCGGAAAAATTCCGGGGCTTTGGTTTTTTTGCATTAGAAATAAAACTATGATCAACACTTATTTTTGTTCATACATAGCTTTCGTTATCCTTCTCCCATCCAGACTTTCACTGTCGGCTTCAGCTTCTCACTGAATCAACCGTTAATAAATTAACGGGTCACGGGCTGTAAAGCATTTGCTTTATTACCGTCGGTCGGGATTTTCACCCTGCCCCGAAGGATACAATCGATATTTAGCTGTCCCTAGGGGCTATTATAGCGATCCTTGTTGTCAAATGCAACAATCAAGATTTATTCACCTGTTCATAAAAAAAGCCTCCTTATGGGAAAGGAGACTTGTTAATTGACGACTTTTACTACTTTTATAAGACCGTCTATTCTTTTTTCATTACTAAAGTATGCTTTAATACGATCGCCTTTTTTCAGATCGGCCACATCATCTTCAAATTTCTTTCCATTAAAAATGATTTTCGTGCCATTTTTGGCTTGACCGTAATACTCATCACCATCAATTTTTGTAATGGTATATTCATAGATTGTGTAATCTTTGTCATTATTTGTTAAGCTTTCGCCAATGGCTGTTGGCACATCTTCAATTTTCATGCCATTCATGTATAAATAACCTGCGCCTAAACAAAGCAGTAAAACAAATAAGATTGCGATTTTTAATTTGATTTTCCCCATATTTAGAACCTCCATCATCTGCACTTCGCCTATTTGTATGTTCTATTCCTTCTTTTGATGAAATAAAACCAAAAAAGCTGATTTTCATTAATGGTTACTTATATAACGATTCAAATGGACTTTTGGTTCCACCTTTTCATCATTACATATGATACGAATATGCGTTCTTTATTAAGGGGGTCTTTTTTCCTCTTTATCTGTTAGCAGGGTAAACAAGAAAGACGAGCTTTTTGATTATATTCTTTTCTCTAATGCGAATAGATCTTCCTCTAACAATTGAGATCTTTGAACAGCGATATTTCGGCTGTCACGAACCCCTTGATTATAATAGTAGCTTCCAAGATGTTTTGTGATAAATTCTAATATATTGATGGCTGCTAATTCACCAATCTCCTCTTCTCGTTCTTCGGCAAAGTAACGTTGAATAGCAATCATCATCTGGTTTTTTTCTTCTTTTGTTAATGGTTTCAAAGTATCTCCTGCTTTCTTTGCATGATCACACGCTTTTTAGATGTGCACTTTCACTTATTTTTAGAGCTACATATGGTGACACTCACGAATACGAATATTTGTTCTCTTATCATATCACAAAAACGTGTCCATCACACCCTAAAAGAAAAAGCGTGTTTTAATCAATTGATCAAAATACGCTTTTTTATATAGACTATTTATTTCAATATGGATAGTATCGTCGCCACAGAATGATCTACAAATGAACGCTCTGGGCGAGATTTCATGAGAACTGTAAGTCCAATAAAAGAAACAACCAACGCCTGTGCTAAGGCTTTGGCATTCAGACTGCTTTCGAGCTCACCCGAGCGAATACCTTGTACAATTTTTTCTTCAAAAATGACCGAAAGATACATTTGATGCTCTCTTGTGAGAATTTCAAATTTCTCTTCGTGGGGGGCAAGCTCGACTATTGTATTGATGCAGAAGCACCCTTTACTCGGCCCATCTCCATATTCCTCTTCTACTAATTCAGCAAATAATGTATGAAATGCTTCCTTTGCAGATAGATTGTTTTGCAGTTTTGATCGAATATGTGCTGCATGCTGAGTTGTATATTTGCGTAATGCTGCTTCAAACAATTCCTCTTTATCACCGAACGCTGAGTATAAGCTTGGCCGCTGTATTCCCATTTTTGCAGTTAAGTCGCTTAATGTAGTGGCTCTGTACCCCTTCTCCCAAAAAAGCAACAAAGCCTCATCTAACGCTTTTTCCTCATCAAATTCCCGTTGTCGAACCATCATCAACCCTCATTTCTATCATAAAAATCTCTTCACTAGATCAATCATCTATTTCTTATAAGGATATTTTTTACTTATCGGTACATTATCATTTTATTTTATTGACGTATCATTGTCAAATTGACTGCCTCTCTCAAGATCTTCACTACATCACCTTGACTTTAAAACGTTTCTATGGTTATCCTTAACAGGAATTATTTTATACCGAACAGTATATTATACTCTTTAGTACAAAAGGAGATGATGACATGCATGAAAAAAGAAAAATGAATGCCGTTGAACATTCTGATCTGGAAACGACTCATTTACAAATAACCACCCGATCAACGATGACTCGCAATATGGCTCTACTGTTTGCGACAGCCTCCGGGATGGCAGTTGCAAACATATACTTTGCACAGCCATTATTAGACTCCCTCGCATCCGAGTTTGGTATCAGCTATTCAGCCATTGGTATGGTCATTACGATTACTCAGCTTTGTTATGCGCTAGGACTGCTACTGATCGTACCACTTGGTGATCTGTTCAACCAACGGCGGCTCATTGTAGCTCAAATGCTAGTATCCGTGTTATCTCTCGTTCTAGTCGGTATCGCCCCTACCGCCACCGTCCTGTTCATAGGACTAGCTGCGGTGGGACTGCTTGCTGTAGTCACTCAGGTACTCGTAGCATTCGCAGCGACATGGGCCGCTCCTGAAGAACGCGGCCGCATAGTAGGCTTGGTTCAAAGTGGAATTGTGATTGGTATTCTTCTCGCACGAACGTTTGCTGGTGTACTAACCGATCTCGCCGGCTGGAGATCAGTCTATCTCGTTTCCGGCGTGATGATGCTGATCATAACTGGGGTGTTGTACCGGTATCTTCCTCGTGCTGACAACAAGAGAATCGCCATATCCTATGTAAACTTGCTCGCTTCAATGTTTACATTGTTCAGACAAGAACGAATTCTACGCATCCGTGGCGTACTGGGTTTTCTGATCTTTGTTGTGTTTGGCACGCTGTGGACTTCACTTGTGCTGCCTCTCAGCACTACGCCATACAATCTGTCACATACGGCGATTGGTGCATTTGGCCTTGCTGGAGTTGCCGGAGCATTAGGTGCCGCTCGAGCTGGAAGCCTTGCTGATCGAGGCTTAGGACAGTTAACAACGTGCATCGCCCTTGTCCTATTACTCTTTTCATGGTGTTTTATTTTTTTCACTGAATATTCCCTCATTTTATTAATCGTTGGTATCGTCATTCTTGACCTATCTGTGCAGGCCGTTCATGTGACCAATCAAAGTATGATTTTCATGGTCCGGCCTGAGGCGAGAAGCCGACTGACTGCTGCTTATATGATTTTTTATTCCCTCGGCAGTGCGCTCGGTTCTATTGTATCAACTAACATATACGCAAACGCTGGCTGGAATGGGGTATGTTTATTTGGAGCCTCTATCAGCGCCTTAGCCCTTTTATATTGGATGATCACCTACCGCTTCACGGCACAGATCACAGGAACATCAGATTTAAAATAAAAAAACACCGCAATTAAGCGGTGTTTTGGATTAAGCATCGATAACTTCGACTTTTTCCATGCCTTGTCCTTGTTCCATATCAAGAACAGCTTCGATACCAGATGTTACTTTGCCAAAAACAGTGTGAACACCGTTTAAGTGCGGCTGTGGGTCATGTACGATAAAGAATTGGCTGCCGCCAGTGTCTTTACCAGCGTGTGCCATTGATAATGAACCTCTCTCGTGCTGATGAGGGTTTCCTTCTGTTTCACATTTAATTGTGTAACCAGGTCCTCCAGTTCCATTACCGTTTGGATCGCCGCCTTGGCTTACGAACCCTGGGATCACGCGGTGGAATTTCAATCCATCGTAGAAGCCTTCATTCGCTAATTTTTCAAAGTTTGCTACTGTACCTGGAGCAGCCTCTGGGTAAAGTTCAAACTCAATTTTCTTTCCATTCGTTAATTGTATGTATCCTTTTTTCGCCATTTTTCACATTCTCCTTTCAGGTTAAACAACGCTCATTATAGCACATTTTCGGTCATGTTAAACATCCCCTGCTTACCTAATGTGATTTACCTCTTTTGCCAACATTGATAAAATAAAAGAGCTTGATCCTTTTCTCCTAAGGAAATGATCACAGACTGAGCAAAACACTTCATCATATTGGAGGTTTCAAACATCTTTAAAAGATAATTGAAACGTCAGACTGATTTGTTACGTCTATATGATGGAGTACGATTCAAATCATGTACTCAAAAGATGAGTTTCTCACCATCGAGAAACGCTTTCGACTTGAAGGAGGTCAACATGTTTAAAAAAACAATGCTTGGTATGATGGCAGCGCTCCTTTTACTGATTGGTGCGCCAAAAGTCAGCTTAGCGGATGCAGCTGTCGGCGATGTCATCGTCACACTCGGGCAAGACTTAACACCGGCTGATCGCCAGAAGGTGCTTGACGAGTTGAATCCACCTGAAAATGCGACAAAAATTGAAGTAACCAATAAAGAAGAGCACGAATATTTAGGAAAGTATATCCCTCGCTCTCAAATCGGGACTCGAGCATTATCATCTTCATCTATCACTATTGAAAAATCAGGTACGGGTCTGACTGTGGATACACATAACATTAAGACCATTACAGATGAGATGTATTTAAATGCTTTAATGACCGCAGGCGTGAAAGATGCAAAGGTTGTCGTGACGGCGCCGTTTGAAGTATCTGGCACAGCAGCACTGACAGGTTTATTAAAAGCCTATGAGGTGTCAAGCGACAAAGCCATTCCCGAAGATGTGAAACAGGTGGCTAACGAAGAGCTTGTAACAACATCTAAATTGGGTGACTCTATTGGAAAAGACAATGCTTCTGCCCTGATTGCAAAAATCAAAGATGACATTGCCAAAAATGGAGTTCCTAAAACAACAAAAGAAGTGGAAGAAAAAGTAGATCAAGCCGCTTCTGATTTGAACTTAAATCTGACGCAGGACCAGAAAGATCAACTTGTCTCTCTCTTCGATAAAATGAAAAATATCAATATCGATTGGAAACAAGTCGGATCTCAAATTGATAAAGCAAAAGACAAGATTACAAAATTCATAGAATCAGATGAAGGGAAAAACCTTCTACAGAAGATTTGGGATTTCTTTGTCTCTATTTGGAACGCGATCGTCTCTGTATTTACTGGTGGAAAATAAATGTCATAGAAAAAGCTGCCTGATGATCAGGCAGCTTTTTTTAAGTCGATGATTTCACTTTTGATTGATAAGGTAAATCCAATTTGACAATGTCCTCATATGTCTCACGCTCAACGACAAGCTGCGCTTCACCATCTTCTACAAATACTACAGCCGGGCGCGGGATGCGGTTATAGTTGTTTGACATGCTGTAGCCATAAGCTCCTGTACAAAAGACAGCTAACAAGTCTCCCTGTGATAACTCTGGCAGATCAATATCCCAAATGAGCATATCTCCACTCTCGCAGCATTTCCCTGCAATGGACACAGTTTGATCATGCGTTTGGCTCATTTTATTGGCGCTCGCTGCTTCATATTTTGCTTGATATAAAGCAGGTCGAATGTTATCACTCATTCCGCCGTCAATGGCTACATAATCGCGAATTCCAGGTACATGTTTGGATGAGCCGATCGTATAAAGAGTGGTTCCCGCATCTCCAACAAGTGAGCGGCCTGGCTCAATCCAAATTTCAGGCATCTCAAATTCATAGCGGGCTACATTTTCTTTCACCGCTTGAATAATTTTCTCCACGTATTCAGTTGCTGGAAGTGGTTCGTCCTCTTCTGTATAACGGATGCCAAAACCTCCGCCTAAGTTCAGCACTGTGGAAATAAAGCCAAATGATTCTCTCCATTCATCTAGCTTCAAGAAAATCTTATCTGCCGCAAGGACAAAACCAGCCGTATCAAAAATTTGTGAGCCGATATGACAATGAACACCTAAGAGCTCGATCACTTCTGATTTAAGCACTTGTTTCACCGCTTCGTCTGCTTGTCCATTATGAAGATCAAAACCGAATTTTGAATCTTCTTGACCTGTTGTAATGTAGTCATGCGTATGTGCTTCGACACCCGGCGTGATGCGGAGTAGTACTTTCACCTGTTTTGACAGCTCTTGACCAAGCTGTTCAATGAGCGTCATTTCATAGAAATTATCAACGACAATACAGCCAATTCCGTGCTCTAGTGCCATCTTTAATTCTTCTCTGCTTTTGTTGTTACCATGGAAATGGATTTTTTCTACTGGAAACCCGGCACAAATGGCTGTGTGCAGCTCCCCACCTGAAACGACATCAAGTGATAAGCCTTCTTCTTTTGCCAGCTGGAACATAGCAATAGAAGAAAACGCCTTACTCGCATATGCCACCTGAGCTTTTAGTTCTTCTTCAATAAATGCTTTCTGAAAGCTTTTTGCACGCTCCCGTATTAAAGCCACATCATATACATAAAGTGGTGTCCCATACGTTTCAGCTAAAGAAACGGCATCAACACCACCAATTTCTAAATGTCCGAGTTCATTTTGTCTGCAAGTGCCGTGTAAATACAATGTCATTCCCTCTTTCTCCGCCTCGGCTGAAAAAAGACAGCTGCACAAGCTGCCTTTTGCCGTTTCTCAAAGTTAAAAATACAATATCACAATCTTCAGCCACTTTCAACGAGCGTTAAGAATTTGGCGGAATTTTTGATCTGTTCTGAGGGTGAACGATGCTCGGCCTTACTTTTGAGCCAGGAACAGACGTCCGAATGAGCACTTGCCACAAAGCCTTTCCATTAAAAGGAATGAACGGCCACATATAAGGTGTCTGTAAGGAACGAATGGATGTTAAATAAATAAGTAACAGCGTAAAACCGATGATCAATCCATTCAGCTTAAAGATCGCTACTAGTGCTAATATGATCAGTCGGATAATTTTATTAGCGACACTCAGTTCATAACTTGGAGTGGTGAATGTGCCGATGGCTGCTAGCGAGACGTATAATATGACCTCTGGTGTAAATAAACCGACATCAATTGCAATTTGTCCAATTAAAACGGCTGCAATCAAACCCATGGCAGTCGACAAGGCGGTCGGCGTATGAATCGCCGCCATTCGTAAAAATTCCACCCCAAAATCAGCAAGGAATACTTGGAGAATGACAGGGATATGGGAGGGTTTGTTAAATCCAATATAGCTTAGGTTGTCTGGCAGAAGATTCGGTTCTAGAATAAAAAGAAACCAGATCGGCAAAAGAAAAGTAGAACATAAAATGCCTAAAAAACGCACCCATCTTAAAAAAGTCCCAACTGCTGGCGCCTGGCGGTATTCTTCAGCATGTTGAACGTGATGAAAAATAGTGGTTGGCGTAATGATGACACTAGGTGATGTATCTGTAATGATGATGACATGCCCTTCTAATATATGGTTAGCGGCTACATCTGGGCGCTCGGTGTATCGTACAAGCGGGAAGGGATTATATCCTTGCTTAATGATAAATTCTTCAATTGTTTTATCAGACATCGTCAGTCCGTCAACTTTGATCCCAGACACTTCTTTTTCGATAATATCAACAAGATCAGGGTCAGCAATGTCTTCAATATAACAAACACAGACGTCTGCTTTAGAACGCTCGCCTACTTTAAGCATTTTGTATCGCAGCTTTTCATCCCGCACTCTTCTGCGAATGAGTGCTGTGTTCACAATGATGTTTTCAACAAAGCCGTCTCTTGCACCTCTGACAACCTTTTCTGTATCCGGTTCCTCCGGCATTCTGCCAGGGTAGCTCCTGACATCAATAATAAATGCGTAATTTTCACCTTCGACAACGACTGCCACAAGTCCAGACAGCACTTGATCCACTGCCTCATCAAGCGTTTCAACTTTTGAGACTTGCTGATTGACAAGACGGTTTTCTACCACACGTGCAAGATCATCTGATTCAGGTTCGTTGTCATTGATTTCAATCAGTTCTTTTAATAAATAGATCACATATTGTGTATCACATAATCCATTTACATAGTAAAGCTGGATTTCCTGATCATGGACATAAATTTTCCGAACGCCAAGGTCAAAGCTGAGACCCATCCCGACATTGTCTTTGAAAAAATCTTCATTTTTCTTTGGATCTCGGTACACATGCACCTTGTCTTTCTTCATGGAAACCGCTCCTTTCTAAAATTAATTCGACTGCCTTCATTGTAATGGGGGACCCTTTGCTTAGATCATCTTTCCGTCCCATCTTGCCAATATCTCCAATGCCGACAACAATCGGAAGCTGTAGTGAATCGAGACAATACACTGTATCTCCACTCATTTTGTGTGGTTCCATTTCTGGAAGTCCATGTTTGTCAACGCCGTATTCTGTCAGTTCACCTTCCCGGTCAATGGAGACATGTACCTTTGTCCATTCCGCTTGATGGGTTTTAGATGCGACTGCAATGGCGCCAATCACTTCAATTTCAGGGTGACGTGCTACGTGCTTCATGGCCGTTTCCCCTGTTCCTTCACCTGTTAGACCAGAATCATCAAACATGACAAACACTGGGTCATATGGCGTTTTCAAAATCATCTGGACCAGTTCTGGTCCTGTTCGTTTGCTCGGATTCCCTTTTGAGCTGGAAATACATCTTCCGCCGACTTTCTTTGCGACAAGCTCAATCGTTTTGGCAGCATATATATCTCCGTCTGTCACTAAAATGACTTTGCGTCTTTGCCCCATATTAGGTTATCCTTTCGGTTTAAAGATAAGTGCAATGATAAATGAAAATAAAATCGCAGCTGATATTCCAGCAGAGGTTAACTCAAAAATCCCAATTCCGATTCCAATAAATCCGTGGACATCAGCCTGATGCATCGCCCCATGAAGCAAGCTATGACCAAAGCTTACGATAGGCACGGTAGCACCCGCTCCTGCAAATTCAATAAATTTATCATAAATACCAAACCCGTCTAAAATCGTCCCCGCCACAACAAAGGTGGTCATGACATGTGCCGGTGTGAGTTTCAGTACATCAAGTAAAAGCTGGCCGATCACGCAAATCAGTCCGCCTGCAACAAAAGCAATCAAATAATCCATTAGCTTTCTCCTCCTGCACGCTCAAATACAACTCCGTGCGCAATGGTTGGAATGGTCTCTTTTTGCTGAACCATCATTGGGCTGAGAAGCGCCCCGGTTGCCACAACCAATACTCTTTGCAAATTCCCTGCTTTCATTTCTTGAAAGATGTGACTGAATGTCACGACAGCTGAGCAGGCACAGCCGCTGCCTCCAGCGAATACATTTTGATCAGGTGTGTATATGATTAATCCGCAATCATCATGCTTCCGTCCAAGCTGAATGCCATCTTCTTTGAGAAGATCCTTTAAAATAGGCGATCCAATTCCAGATAGATCTCCTGTTAAGATGAGATCATAATCATCTACTGTTCTTCCTAAGTCTTCTAAATGTTGTTTGATTGTGTCTGCCGCTGCAGGCGCCATAGCCGAACCCATATCGAATGGATCTGTAATCCCAAGATCCATCACCCGTCCAACGGTGGCACTTGTAATTTGAATTTTGGAAGGTTCTTGGCTGATGACGACAGCACCGCTCCCTGTCACTGTACTTGTTGCTGTATCGGGTTTTTGCCCGCCATATTCTGTTGGATTACGAAATTGCCGCTCTGCTGTCGCATTGTGACTGCTTGTCGCAGCAAGTGCTCTATTGGCAAAGCCACCATCTACTAGCGCTGAGGCAATGGCGACTGATTCCATAGATGTGGAGCAGGCACCAAATAAACAAAGAAACGGGATTTTGAGTTCTCTTGCCACATAGTTGGCTGTCACGTTTTGGTTCAGTAAATCTCCTGCCAGCAAAAGGTCAATATCACTTTTTTGCAAATTCGCTTTTGATAAGGCCATTGATATGGCATCATCCATGAGCTGCCTTTCAGCCATTTCCCAGTTCTTTTGATAACAGTGCATTTCATCATAAGTTTTATCAATGAGATGACCGATTGGGCCTTCTTTTTCTTTCGGTCCTGCAGCTGTTCCTTCCGCATTCACATAAAGCTTGTGTTCAAATACCCAAGATTGCTTACCTGTTAGTTTCACGTTTTATTCCTCCTACGAAAACATTTTTTCCAAGACGTATCGAATAATCCCTACGACATATGCCGAGACGACACCAAACACAATGACGTTCCCAGCCAGTTTAAACATGTTGGTCGCTACACCTAACACAAGCCCTTCACTTTTATGCTCAAGAGCCGCACTTGTCATACTGTTTGCAAATCCTGTCACCGGTACAGCTGATCCCGCTCCAGCAAACTGGCCGATTCTATCGTAAATACCAATACCAGTTAAAATAGAAGAAATTAAAATAAGGGTTGCCACCGTTGGATTCCCTGCTGTCTTTTCATTAAAATCGAAAAAGGTAATATAGAAATTTTGCAATCCCTCGCCTATCGCACAAATCAAACCGCCGACAAGAAAAGCCTTGATGCAGTTTAGTACATAAGGAGGTTTCGGCTGATACGTTTTCACTTTAGATGGATAGTTCTCTTTTAAACTTGACACTTGTTGTTCCCTCCACATTTTTAAATATAAATAAGCCAATGAAATAACGAGCCAAACACCTTCCCTAAGACGATGGCCATGAGCAGCAGCACAATTTTCCCGTCCATTCCAATTCTTTTCGTTAAGATAGGAAGTACATTTAACACTTCAGTGAGTGCGGCTGCAAGCATGCCGACAAAAATGCCAGATAAAAGACCGATCGGAAGCGCTAGCCATTTGGATAAATGCAAATGGACTTGACTTAAAGTAGCCCAGCCGCCAACGACCGCTCCACTTATCACGGCAGCCTCATATCCTTGAATGAAACGCTGCGTTTTCGTTAATTGCATTAATCGAGGGATAATACCAAGCACTGTGAGAAACGCCACAAATCCTGCCCCTACCGTTAAACCGCCGCCGAGCCCAACAAGCACCACAAAAAGCCATTTACCGATCATGAATATCTTTCAATGTTTCTTTGTTTTCATTGAGTGCGACATAATGATCAAGATCGAGCTGATATTTAAACATTTCCACTTCAAGCGGACTTGGCTCTTCGTTTAAACGCTTTTTAAACACATGATTGAAAAATAAAATCATGCCAAAACCGAGTCCAAAGCTATATGGAATTTGTAATAAATAAGGATGCTCAACCGTGTTTCCAGTAATCATCTCGTAAAGGCGGATATGAACAAGCCGCATACTAACATCCTCATGGAAATTCATGATGGCAAGGGCCGCTCCGACAAATAAGAGGAGCCATACAAACACGAATAATACGGGGGACAGCTGGCGTTTGCCTGTGTCTATTTCAACAATGGCTTCTGAGCCTCCGACCGTTTGAATGTCGATGTCAGGCCACGCTTTTTTGATCGTTTTGACCACATGCATGATATCTAACACAACGATGTGACGATCCTTTTTGCTGACATGGTATATCGGCATTTTGCTCAACTTTTGCACAGCACTGTCATCTCCAGTGATTTGGGCAATATCCTCTAAATAAATAAGCTGATCATTACCAGTCTTAATCCGATGGCGCAGCCGAATAAAGATTTGTCCGTCCATCCAAGTCACTTCCTATACGATGGGTTAAAAATAGTATGTGGTGAAAAATGGTTCTCATACTGAAAGAACTTGATTTACCGGTAATTACCACACAAAAAAAGCCAGCCGAATTGGCTAGCTGTCTTTTTGATCCATTTGCATTTGGATTTGTTTTAAAATCTTCTTTTCAAGCCGTGAGACTTGCACTTGGGAAATTCCGAGTCTTTCTGCTACTTCTGATTGTGTTTGGTCTTTATAATACCTTAAATAGACAATCAGTTTCTCGCGCTCTTCTAATTCTTTAATCGCCTCTTTCAGCGCAATTTTATCAAACCATCTTTCTTCTGAATGATCGGCAATTTGATCGAGCAACGTAATCGGATCGCCGTCATTTTCATACACGGTTTCATGAATAGATGATGGTGAGCGGACCGCTTCTTGAGCGAGGACGACATCCTCAGGTGTGATGTCCAGATATTCAGCGATTTCCTGAACAGTCGGCATTCGTCCATGAGATTTAGACAATTCGTCCCTTGCCCGCCTAATTTTATTTCCAAGTTCCTTTAAGGACCTGCTGACTTTGACGGTTCCATCATCACGAATGAAACGCTGAATTTCACCAATGATCATTGGAACGGCATAGGTCGAAAACTTCACATCATAAGACAAATCAAATTTATCAACAGATTTCAGCAGGCCAATACAGCCTATTTGGAACAGATCATCTGGTTCATATCCTCTATTTAAAAAGCGCTGAACAACGGACCAAACAAGACGCATGTTTTTTTCTACGAGGAGGTCTCTTGCTTGTTGATCTCCGTCTTGGCTTTTTTTGATGAGCTGTTTCACTTCATCATTAGACAGCTGTGCTTTTTTTGCTTGCTTTTTTACCTCCACATCCATATGAGCAGCTCCTTAATTACAAAGCGCTTTGCTTTTTGATAGATGCTTTGTTAAGCGGATCGTTGTGCCCATTTCTGGAGATGAGTCCACCATGACATCATCCATAAAGTTCTCCATGATCGTAAAACCCATCCCGGAACGCTCTAAGTCTGGTTTCGTCGTAAAAAGCGGCTGCCTTGCTTCCTCAAGATCTGAAATGCCCATGCCTTCGTCTCGAATCGTCAGATACACAATATGGTCATCCAGTGTGACGCTAATGTGCACCTTGCCGTCTGGATTCCCGTCATACCCGTGAATGATCGAGTTCGTGACCGCCTCTGATACAACGGTTTTGATTTCTGTTAGCTCATCTAATGTTGGATCGAGCTGAGCGATGAATGCTGCCACCGTTACTCTCGCAAAGGATTCGTTTTGACTTAAAGCAGAAAAAGTCAGATTCATTTCATTTGTCATGATGCCACCCCCAATGTTTGCAGCGCAGTTTGCTCTGAAGGCTCCATACGAATAATTTTAAACAAGCCGGACATATCAAATAAACGGTTCACTGCTGGCGAGATCGCACAGACGACCATTTCACCGCCAAGCTGTTTAATTTCTTTGTATCTTCCTAAAATTACTCCGAGCCCAGAGCTGTCCATAAACGATAAATCAGCTAAATTCAGCACGATGTGGCGAATGTCCTCTGTTTCCAAATAATTCGTCACCTTTTTTCTCAATGTCTCTGCGGAGTGATGATCAAGCTCCCCTGTCAACCGAATGCAAAGTACGCTCTCTTTTATTTGAAAATCAATACCAAGGCTCATCTTTTCTTCCTCCTTGCTCTATTTTCGGATAAAGAATGTTTCTCTTTCTTCACATGCAAATCCTTCACCATGACAAAACTAGTGATCATTCGTCACATTTAGATGTTCTTTTCGTTCATAGCAAAAAAGACTGCCAGTTGCAGCAGTCTTTCACCTTTTACTTCCATTTAACAAATTCGGCCATAGCCCGTTTGAAGAACGTCCAAACACCGGCTTTTTCCATATCTTCTTTCGCTTCAACAGGACTTTCATGAAGCACTTTTCCATCTTTTTTCAAGATGATGGTGCCAAGCTTCGTTCCTTTTGAAAATGGGGCTGTGACATCTTGAGATAATTTAATTTCTTTTTTGATCTGATCGACATTTTCACCTTTTTTCGTTAGAAGAGAAATCGGTTCAGACGTGACAAGCTGAATTTTTTTCTTTTTCCCTTTGCTCACTTTGATCTCTGCTACGTCTTGACCACGCTTGTACAGAGGATGCGTTGTATATTGACTAAAAGCGTAATCCAGCATTTTGACGACTTGGGCATTTCTGTCTTTTGGTGTACTTGCGCCGAATACAACAGCAATCACGCGCATGTTCCCTTTTTTAGCGGATGCAGTTAGACAGTATTTCGCCTCGCCTGTAAACCCTGTTTTCACCCCATCCACACCTGGATAAAATTTAATGAGACGGTTTGTATTCACAAGCCAGAATTTTTTATCCGTGTTCTGACGAAGATAGTCTTCGTATACACCTGTGAACTTGGTGATCTCTTCATATTTCAACAGCTCTTTTGCCATTTTTGCCATATCATGAGCCGTGCTGTAATGATCTTTTTCAGGAAGTCCTGTTGGATTTTGAAAGACCGTTGAGGTGAGCCCTAGCTCTTTTGCCTTTTTGTTCATTTGCTCAACAAACTGTTCTTCAGATCCAGCAATATGTTCTGCCATGGCAACTGAAGCATCGTTTCCTGACGCAATCGCAATGCCTTTTAGCATGTCTTTAACCGTCATTTCTTCTCCCGGTTCAAGGAAAATTTGTGAGCCCCCCATAGATGCTGCATGATCGCTCGTTCTTACTTTATCAGTCATTTTTAATTTTCCTTGATCCATCGCTTCCATGATGAGAAGCATCGTCATGATTTTGGTCATACTTGCAGGGGCAAGCTTTTCATCACTGTTTTTGTTGTAAAGCACTTTTCCCGTGTCACGTTCCATTAAAATCGCTGATTTGGCTTCATGCGCCAATTCTGATGTTTGTTTTTCTCCTGGCTTTTCAATCTTTTCTTTTGCCATCGCTGATGGTGAAACCATTGAGATAAGGATCATTAAAGTAAACAATGCACATATATGACGTTTCAAGTGGCAGACCTCCATTATCGTAATCCTTTCTATTTTTTCCTCATAAAGGCTGTTTTATTCAGAGATCGTTTGATTGCCATAAAAAAAAGCCCTCTGTTTCATGAACAGAAGGCTTTTTCACACGATCTATGAGAGTTGTTTGACAACATCTTTCACTAAATCAAGGAAACTTGCTTTCACTTTTTCCGTCACTTCGATCACTTCATCATGAGAAAGCGGCTGATCTAAAATACCTGAAGCCGCATTAGAGATGCATGAAATACCAAGTACTTTTATGCCTGCATGACGTGCTACAATCACTTCTGGCACAGTCGACATACCGACTGCATCAGCGCCAAGCGTTCTGAGGAAACGAACCTCTGCCGGTGTTTCATATGAAGGGCCAGTCATTCCTGCGTAAACCCCTTGCTGCACAGATATGCCTAAATGTTTAGCCGTTTTCTCTGCAAGTGCCAGCAAATCTTTATCATACGGTGCAGACATATCAGGGAAACGAACCCCTTGACTGTCGTTTGGTCCAATTAACGGATTGGTCCCCATCATATTGATATGATCTGTAATCAACATAAGATCGCCAGGATGGAAGGACGTATTCACACCGCCCGCTGCATTTGTCACAATACATGTTTCAATGCCGATTTCTTTCATTACACGGACAGGAAATGTCACCTGCTTCATATCATACCCTTCATAGTAATGGAAACGTCCTTGCATGGCACAAACGACCGTGCCTTTCAGCGTTCCAATGACGAGCTGGCCTGCATGCCCTTCTACTGTTGAAACAGGGAATCCAGGAATATCTTCATATTTCAATTTGATTGGATTTTCAATCTCATCGGCTAAAATGCCAAGACCTGAACCTAAAATCAATCCAACTGTTGGTACATATGTCGATGCTTGTTTAATATATGCCGCCGCTTCTGAAAACTGTGCTCCCACGTGATTTCCCCCTATTTGAGTTTAGATAAAAAGCTTGTTCCGTATTTTGGCAGCGTTGATTTAAAATTATCTGCTACCGTTGCCCCAAGATCAGCAAATGTTTTCGCTGTTGGTAGCTCATTCGCTTCTTGATGCTTTTTGCTGTAAGCAATAAGCGGAACGTATTCTCTTGTATGATCTGTTCCGTGATGAACCGGGTCATTTCCGTGATCTGCTGTGATCACAAGCAGATCATCCTCTTTTAATAGATCAAACACTTCAGGTAGACGTGCGTCAAATTCCTCTAGTGCCTTACCGTAGCCTTCTGGATCTCTTCTATGTCCATAAAGCGCGTCAAAATCGACCAGATTTAAGAAGCTTAGCCCAGTAAAGTCTGTTTTCAGCGTCTCCACTAGCTTGTCCATTCCATCCATATTGGATTTCGTTCTGAGTGAAGAGGTGATTCCTTCACCATCATAAATATCAGAGATTTTTCCGATCGCAATGACATCAAGTCCATCATCTTTCAATTCATTCATGACGGTACGGTCGAATGGTTTTAATGCATAGTCATGACGATTTGGTGTTCTGACAAATGCACCCGGCTCCCCGACAAATGGACGAGCGATGATGCGCCCTACCATATATTTTTCATCTAAAGTCAGTTCACGTGCGATTTCGCAAATGCGGTAAAGTTCGTCTAATGGCACAACTTCTTCGTGTGCAGCAATTTGCAGCACAGAATCTGCTGAAGTATAAACGATTAAATCGCCTGTTTTCATATGCTCTTCGCCAAGCTCATCAAGAATTTCTGTACCAGACGCTGGTTTATTCCCAATGATGCCGCGCCCTGTTTTTTCTTTTAATTCATTTAACAGTTCATCTGGAAAGCCGTCTGGAAAGACTTTAAATGGTGTGTCGATGTAAAGACCCATGATTTCCCAATGCCCTGTCATTGTGTCTTTCCCGTTGGATGCTTCTTGCATTTTCCCATAATACGCAAGCGGTTTTTCGTCCGCTGGAATTCCTTTAATTTCTTTAATATGACTTAGCCCAAGCTTCGCCATATTCGGCATATGAAGCCCGTTCATTTTTTCAGCAATATGTCCAAGTGTATCTGCACCTACATCATTAAAATCAGCAGCATCAGGTGCTTCCCCGATTCCTACTGAATCCATCACAATGAGGAAAATACGTTTATACTGATAATCAGGCATAAAAAAGCGCCTCCTTCAATATTCTTGTCCTTTCACCTTTCACAACTGGAGAGGTCAGACATCTCAAGTATAAACCGTTTTCAAGTCAATTGACAACCATAAACGGTCCAAACATAAAAAAGCATGATACACGTTCACCGTGCCATGCTTTACTTATGCCCTTGGATGGAATTTGTGATACACGTCTTTTAATCTTGTTTTTGTGACATGTGTGTAAATTTGTGTAGTAGAAATATCGGCATGTCCGAGCATTTCCTGTACGGCTCTAAGATCCGCACCGTTTTCAAGCAAATGTGTCGCAAATGAATGTCTGAGCGTATGAGGCGTCAATTCTTTTTGAATACCTGCTTCTATGGCTCGTTTCTTTAAGTTCTTCCAAAAGCCCTGCCGCGACATTTTTTTTCCGTGATGATTCAGAAATAAGGCATCGGCCGGCTGTTTTTTGAGCAGCTTGTTTCTTCCTTTTTCTATATACACTTCAATCGCACTTGCAGCAGCTTCACCAATAGGCACGATCCGCTCTTTTCTTCCTTTTCCAAAACAGCGGATAAACCCCATGGTCAGATGCACATCTGCAAGAGTCAGATCAAGCATTTCACTTACGCGAATACCTGTTGCATATAAAAGTTCGAGCATGGCTTTGTCACGGTAGTCAAATGGTGTTTGCTGCTTAGGTGTATCGAGCAGCTTTTCTACCTCATCTAATGATAGAACTTTCGGTAATTTCCGCTCTGTTTTTTGTGATTCAATGTTCCATGACGGGTCATCTGTTGTCACTTTTTCACGGAGCAAAAATTGATGAAAGGAGCGTATCGATGATAGATGACGGACGGACGTTTTACTCGATTTCCCCTCGTCTTTTAACTGTTTTAAATAATGAATAATATGAAGGCGTGTGACGTCTTTTACATCTGTCAATTGTTCATGCGTCATTAAAAAAGACAAATAGTTCTGTAAATCTCTTTTATAAGAGACAATGGTATTTTCAGAGAGTCCTCTCTCTACTGTCATAAAATGAATAAAGTCGGATAATTGATCCTTCAATGG
The DNA here is from genome assembly GCF_038627835.1 of Bacillus sp. FSL M7-0307. Lineage (NCBI taxonomy): Bacteria > Bacillati > Bacillota > Bacilli > Caryophanales > Bacillaceae > Bacillus > Bacillus sp. FSL M7-0307. The sequence goes on from NZ_CP152023.1 coordinate 2,125,846, forward strand.
TTTCTACTCCCCGTTTTGATAAAAATAAATCAATCGATCCTGCCAGCTGTCTTGTTTCGGCTGATCCATTTCCATCACTTTTATCGCTGCACCTTCTGGTTTATCATAACGATGATAGCTTTCATATTCTGAATTTATCCATATCATAGCATAATAGAACAGGACGGTAAAACCAGTGAACAAGATAAATACTTTCATTACTTCACCTGTTGTTTTGAGCCATTTTCGCATGTTCTTCATGTCCTTTCTCGTGTTCTCATTACTTCAGCATATGCCAGGTGGGACAAGGAATATACAGCGAACATGCAAAAAACCTTTTCATTTTGAATGAAAAGGTTCCAATTCGGATTATTTGCCGGATTCATCATCATGACACCGGTGGCAAATACCATGGAATGTCAATCTATGATCCTTAATTTTAAATTTCCAGTCGCGTTCAATAATCTCTTCAACATCTTCTAATAAATCATCTTCTATCTCATCGACTGTTCCGCATTCCATGCAGACAAGATGGTGATGGAAGTGAGCGGCTCCTTCTTTGCGAAGATCATATCGCGAAACGCCGTCTCCAAAGTTAATTTTATCAACAACTTTCAGTTCAGTAAGCAATTCTAACGTCCGATAAACAGTAGCAAGACCAATTTCAGGAGACTTCTCTTTTACGAGGAGGTATACATCTTCTGCACTTAAATGGTCTTCTTCATTCTCAAGCAGTACTCTTACTGTTGCTTCACGCTGTGGCGTGAGCTTATAGCTGGAAGAATGAAGCTGTTTCTTAATTCGATCAATCCGATTTTCCATTGACTTTCCCTCCTACGCCACATTACTTGATCATTATATCAAATGATGTGCAGAGAGCCAACTATAATCATTTTAAATTGATAAATAAATTGATTATTATTTAATAACGATTATAAAATCATCAAAACAGAACACCTGCCAGCTTTTTCATCAGCATGAATGATAAGTATGATTCAAAAAAGGACGAAAGAGCAGCGAGGGTTAAAATCATCAGTAGAACAGAAGCATACCGGCCAAACCAATGGATTGGCGCTTGACTGATGGTTTTTTTCATAAAAAGCTGACCAATTAAACGAATGGAGAACGCAATCGCACAAGTTCCGATCACTAAATACGCTGGAATGAGCAAGATATTTTGAGGAAGCACCGAGACAAAAGATAGAAAAAAACCGCTAAGCCCCATTTGATTGACCAAAAAACCGACAGTAAATCCAACTACAATCCCTTTTAGAAAGATCATAAGAAAAATAAGCGGCAGGCCAATGATGGAAATTCCGAGTATCCACATGAGGCCTAAATATTTCATATGATGTAAAAAGCTTTGCAAAAACATTTCTTTTGATTCTGCTGCTTTCTCATTCGTCAGTTGACCAAAAAATTGATTTAAATAATAGAATAAATCCTCTTTCTGACTCATTGTCATACTATTGACGATAATGGCTCCAAAAATGACGCCCATTAAAAATAGTACAGAAACAAACAAATAAATTGATAAATGATCTTTCACGTGCTGAAGAAGATGTTCTTTCCAAGACTTTTTCCGCATGCGCCTTCCTCCCAAATAGTAAAGGTTACTAGATTCTATGAGAGAGCAGACGAAACATGACAGTTTTATGAAAAGAAAAACGAGAAAGCAGCTGTACACTGCTTTCTCGTTTCCTTTATCGTGCAGCTTTTTGTACGTTCACAAGCCCAGCGCCATAATAAAAAGGTTCGCCAAGTTTTGTTGCCGTTTTTGTCAGCCTTTCACGCACTTCATCATTTGTCAGATTCGGATGTTTTGATAGAATGACTGCCGCAGCACCAGCTACATGAGGTGATGCCATAGACGTTCCACTCTTATATCCATATTCGTTATGAGGAATGGTACTTAATGTTGAAACGCCTGGTGCTGATACTTCCACTTCTTCCCCAACAGAGGAATCAAAGGCTCTTTGCTTTCGTTGATCCACAGATGCGACTGCCATGACAGAGCTGTATTTGGCCGGGTAATCTATCGTATTAAGTGACCCGTAGCTCCCAGCATTTCCTGCAGATGCGACAATGAGAATCCCGTTGTCATATGCTCGATCTACCGCTTCTTTCAGCGCCTCCGATTCACTTGCTCCCCCCATACTAATATTGATGACATCCATCTCATTCTCAATCGCCCATTCAATGCCTTTAATGATCCAGCTATAGTAGCCGTCACCATTTTCATCTGCCACTTTCACCGCATAGATCGAAGCTTTTGGTGCCACACCCACGACGCCTACCTTATTATCTAGTGCTGCGATCGTGCCCGCAACATGGGTTCCGTGTTCATGCGGGTCAACAAGCGGATCGGACTCTGTTGGAACAAAGCTGACACCACCAGTTACATGTAAATCTTCATGCTTGCCGTCGATTCCACTGTCAAGAACAGCTACTTTGACATTCTGTCCGGTATATCCTCGTTTATGTACCTTTTGTGCTTTGATGCTTTTAATGCCATAAGGGACGCTTTGACCGCTTGTTTTCGCTTTTTGGTCTTCCTCAATAAAAGTAACTTCTTTTGCTTGATGTAGTTTTTCTTTTGATGCTTCGTTCAACGAAACTTTCATCATATCTATTTTCTCTATTGATTCTTTCACATGACCGCCAGCTTTTTCAACAAGCTGTTTTTGTGTTTTATCTTGAACGGAAGAAGAAAAACCAATCATATACTCTTTTTTTGCTTGATCCTTTGCAGATACATCTGATGCGCCGAATGTCATCGATGCCAGTAGCATACTTGCCATACAAAGCCCTGCTCCAAATGATTTGACCTTCACGATACCCACTCTCCCTTTCATTTCTTTTTGTCATTTAACTACATTTTTAGACAAAAAGAAACGACCGTTTGTCCTATTTTTTAAAATTTTTCCAATTATTTGATCTACTTGTCACAAAAAAGCAAAATAAAAATGCTTATGATCCTGTTCATAGCGATCATAAGCATTCCTGCCTTTATGTTTTTTCATCATATGCTGCAAGGCTTCTTGTTTTGTTTTTGTCTTTCTTTCGTGTGTACTAAAATGCGGCATATTTCCTCTCGATTGTTCTGGATTTCGGCTGTGCTGCCTTTGAAGGTGTTCTCTCTTTTTCTTTGCTTTGCTTTTTCCCATTTCGCAAAACCCCTTTCGTTGTCGTTATGATACATGAACGCACCTAAAAAAGATAGACGTATTCACGCCTATCTTTCTTTTCTTACCATATCAAGATGCGGAATTCCATCCTCATCATAACAATCTGAGACAGCTACGAAGCCAAACGATTCGTAGAACGATTTCAAATAAGCCTGTGCTTGGATTTTAATCTTTGTTTCGCCTAATTCACTGAGCTTTTTTATCGCCTGATCGAGCAGGATCTTCCCGTAACCTTTTTTCCGGCCGGCCTTCGTCACAAGGACACGACCAATGGACGCCTCTTTGTACATGATCCCGCTTTGGAAAATGCGGCAATAAGCGACAATCGTGCCGTTCTCTTTGGCGATGACATGCAGCGCCTCTTGATCACGATGATCAATTTCAGGATAAGGACATGTTTGTTCTACAACAAACACATTCACTCTTTCCATTAAAATCAGGTAAAGGTCCTCTTTAGACAGTTGTTCAAATGTGTGACATGTCCATTTAAGTTGATTCATGATTGATATCCACCTTACCGTAGACTCCGCCTCCGCCAGCGATCAGTCCAACTTCACCTCTTCTTGCTTTGATGATGTAATCGGCTGTTTTCTCAGGCAGGACCGCTTTTAATTCTTGTTCTGTTGCTTGATGAAGAATATTCATCTCTGTATGAAAGACAGCTTTTAACTTTTCTAACGTTTTGGCTCCAACACCCGGAATAAAATGAAGGGGAAGCTGGTGAACATAAGGAGGCCTTATTCCTTTGTCACTTTCTTGGTCAGCAAGCTCCTTTAACCGCTCACTCACCCCTTTTGTCATTCGGGTATGGCCGCATGCTTGGCACTTTTCTTGATCCTGACTGTCAGGTCTTACCCCGCATTTCTCACAGGTCGTATGATAATACTTTCCGAGCCGCGGAGCGAGCCCATAATTTCCAGTGATATTTCTGCCATCTTTTCCTTGAAGCGCTAGCTCAAATTCAGCAAAGGAGGCATGATCCATTCGGATCTTAGTATATTCCCGCGCAATTTTCCCTAAAGAATGGGCATCTGAATTTGTTAAAAAAGGATAACGGTTTAGCTCCCTTAGCTGGGAGGCCATAGACGTATCACAGCTAAGGCCAAGCTCAACAGCATCAATGAGTTCTGGATCGAATACTTCGGTTAAAGAAGTATTAACCCCTTTGCCGTATAAACTTTTATGCGGCGTAAAAATATGGGCAGGAATAAATAATCCCCCTAGTTCCTTCACCTTATGCTGAAGCGTTCTTCCATCCACATATAAACGCTGTGAACTCAAATGCACATTTTTCATATGAAGAGAAAGCCATGCGGAAAACTCAGACATTTTACGAAGCGTGGGCATAAAGGCAAGCACATGAATCGGACCTTTTGATTGGTCATCATTGATTTCTAGCTCACTGCCTAAAAGCAAAACGGTCTTTCCAAATGATAAACCGCCATCGCTTAGTTCAGTGTACGTTCCTTCCTCTACACCTTCTATCAATTCTTCTAGGACTTCAGGAGATTGCGCATCAATCACACCAATCATCCCCATCCCTTTACTTTGAGACGCTTCAATGAGAATTTGGTCAATGGTCAGTGACCTTGCACCTGTAATTTTGACAGCCCTGCCTGTTCTTGTTCGACCAATATGAATATGGATATCTGCAAAGAATTCCCTCATTTTGTAGACTTAAGTACCTCTTGCAATTGTAAGTATTGAATGGCATAGGCTGTTTTTGCATCATAAATATGTTGTTTTTCGATGAGTTGCAGTGCTTCTTCTAGTGAGACTTCCATCACTTCGACAAATTCATCCTCATCCAGCTCTCGTTTTTCTTTAAGCGGGACGAGTTGATCAGCAAGGTAGATGTGAACAATTTCATCCGCAAACCCTGGTGATGTATAAAAGGCTGTCAGCTTTTGGAGCGCCTGAGTTGTATAACCTGTTTCTTCTTCTAATTCTCTCAGTGCTGTATGTGCCGGCTCTTCTCCTTTTTCTAATTTTCCAGCCGGAATCTCAACGATGGCTCTCTCCAGTGCTTTACGGTATTGCTTGACCAAAATGATTTTATTTTCGTCTGTACGTGCAATGACTGCTACTGCACCTGGATGTTTAATGATTTCGCGTTTGCCTGGTTTTCCGTTCGGCAATTCTACATCTTCAAGAACCAAGTCAATGATTTTTCCGTTATATAATGTTTTTGACGATAATGTTTTTTCTTCAAAGTCCTTCAATTTTGTCAGCTCCTCGTTCTACTTTCACTTTTTACTTCATTCATTTTAACATAGATGTTTTAGGAGAAGCCAAAATGCGGATGCCTGCTTCAATGCGCCTTTTGAAATCACCTAGCTTGAATTCCAGAATTGTTTCACTTAATGTGAAAGGATAGGAGTGTGATTGAATTGAAAAAAAGACGAATTGGCACCTCTGATCTCTTGGTTAGTGAGGCGGCACTAGGATGTATGTCTCTCGGGACTGAAAAAGAAAAAGCGCTCTCTTTATTAGATGAAGCCATTGATCTTGGGATTAACTATTTGGATACAGCTGATTTATATGATTTTGGAACAAATGAGGAAATCGTCGGGGAAGCCATTAAAAACAGACGCCAAGATTTGATTTTGGCCACAAAAGGCGGCAACCGCTTTGAAAAAGGCAAACCTGGCTGGGACTGGGATCCTTCAAAAGCATATATAAAAGAGGCAGTGAAACAAAGTCTGAAACGACTTCAAACAGATTATATTGATTTATATCAATTGCATGGCGGCACAATTGACGATCCAATTGACGAAACCATCGAAGCATTTGAAGAATTGGTTGAAGAAGGTGTCATTCGCTATTACGGCATATCGTCGATTCGCCCAAATGTCATTAAAGAATACGCCAAAAAATCAAACATCGTGAGTGTGATGATGCAATATAGTTTACTCGATCGCCGCCCAGAAGAATGGTTTTCTCTTCTTGAAGAACAAAGCATTAGTGTCGTGGCAAGAGGTCCTTTAGCAAAAGGATTATTAACTGAAAAACCCCTTTCGCAAGCAAGTGCTGCGATTCAAAAGAATGGGTATCTTGACTATTCATTTGAAGAGCTCCAGCAGGTCATTCCTTCGTTAAAGAAAGTCGCTTATGACCTATCACTGACAGAGCTGTCCATTCAATACTTGCTCAAGCATTCTGCAGTCAGCTCTGTTGTTTTTGGCGCAAGCTCGGTGAAACAGTTAAAAGAAAATGTGGCAGCGGCAAATGCACGTTCATTAAGCGATCAAGAAGTAAAAGCTTTGTCATATTTCACAAAACAGTCTGTGTATGAGACGCATCGTTTGAATCAATAGAAAGCAAAAAGAGATCACATGCATGCATGTGATCTTTTTTTAGCGTATGTATATATGGATGTACGTTTTCATGTTCTACATGCAAATGGGAGAACAACTTGCCACTTACGTTTTGTTTCCCGTTCATCCAGCAGCAGCGAGCTAATTAAGATTTCCTCTAAGACTGAGGGGCTAAAAGCCCCCGTTGACTGATTAACTTTTGCTGCTACTTTCATAATATCCATAATTTCCAGCTTTGCCTTTAAAGTAAAATGTAGTACCAAAATTATTGAAACTATTTGCAAAAACACCATTATCTGAGTACATACATAATCTATTCGCTTCTTTTTTAAAAGGAGTTTCGGAACAATCTACAATTTTAGTAGCCTTCGTACGCAGATCTGCATCTGTTGAATGATTTGTAGCAAGAGCTTGTCCAGAAATAGGTAAAAGCAAGCCTAAAGATAAAGCAACTCCAGTCATTGTTCTTCTCAATTTCATGTGAATCATCTCCATTCCCAAATTTTGTAATACATCTTAATTATAAGAGGAATGACTCTTTCCTAAAAGGGTCTTAACTACTATTTTTGGGATAAAAAGGAATTTAAATAAATCAATACTCCTCGTTTTGATTTATCGTTTATAAAATACGTTTTGTTTTGGTTTGAACGTAAAATCCTATTGGTGCGATTCTGAAATGAAGTGATACGAGGGAGTCAGTCGTGTTTTCTCTCAGGCTCATGTAGTATGATTCATCTCAATGATATAACATAAAAAAGGGAGCATCTCAGCTCCCTTTTTTAACTTTTATACTTTCTCCAGTCTAAATGACTTTCATCTAGCAGCTCTGAGAAGCTTTTATTTTTTTCTTTTTCTTTCTGTTGCCGAAGGAGGTCTTGTCGTTTTTGTTCTTCTCTTTTTTCTGTTTCGGCGGCCAGATTCTGCTTCATTTGAAGGAGCTGCTGTTTCACATCATCCTTTATGCCGTCCTTTAGCTTTGCTTGATCTTGATTGGTCTTTTTCACTTTGCCTCTCTCCTTTTGCTTTAGTGTATCATCCGTTTTATTTGCTCAGCAAGAGTCACGCCAAACTCCCAATTTGTGGTATGATCATCATAGAAACCCTTCGGAAAGGAAGAATTAGCTTGAAGAAGAAATGGCTCGCTATACTTGCCTTGGTATTATTTCCACTAGCTGCAATCGGCATTTTTTTTACCAATAAAATGATGTATATACGAAAATTAACGGATGAAGAGCTCATGAAACGAGAATCAGATGAAGGGCACTATCATCACGAGGAGTTTCAACAGCTTCAAAAAGAGAAAGTTTGTATTCCTTCAGCATTTGGTTATGATCTTCATGGCTATTTTGTACCGCTCCCTCATACAACACGCACCATCGTTCTTTGTCACGGGGTTACAGTCAGTTTGATTAATTCCGTGAAGTATATGAAATTATTCCAAAAGCTTGGATGGAATGTGCTGCTTTATGATCATAGAAGACATGGGATGAGCGGCGGAAAAACAACGAGCTATGGATATTATGAAAAAGAAGATTTGGCTCAAGTCGTCAAGTGGCTGAGAAAAAAACTTGGGGAAAAAGCAATCATTGGTATACACGGAGAATCGATGGGCGCAGTCACAACTTTATTATATGCTGCAAAACCGGATGCAAGCGCCAATTTTTACATCGCTGATTGTCCTTTTGCTTCTTTTGAGGATCAGCTTCTGTATCGATTAAAAACGGATTTTCGTCTTTCAGGACAGTGGATTCTTCCACTAAGTGATCAAGTGTTGAAATGGCGGGACGGATACAGCATTCGACAAGTTTCTCCACTTGATGTAATCGACAAGGTGAAAGAACCTATCCTTTTTATTCATAGCCTCCATGATGACTATATCCCTTGTGAGCAAAGCGAGCAGTTATACGCACGCAAAAAGGGTGATAAACGGCTATTTATTGCGCCACATGGTGCGCATGCGATGTCTTATAGTGACAATAAGGAAGTCTATGAACAAGAGGTCGAAGCATTTCTGGAAGCATTTCAATTCAATCAAAATGAAAGAGGAGAATGAACAGCCGTTCGTCTCCTCTTTTTGCTAACTTATACGATAGTCACCACTGTTGTATGGTGTCTGCCCGCCAGCTCCATATGGCTCTCTTCCGATTGCTGCTGACTCATGACCGATAATCCTGCAGTTGCTGCCAATAAAAGAACTATCAAACTCATTTTCATATAAATGACCTCCATTTTGAATTTTTGATATGGCTTGAATTTTCCTTTCGTAATACCGGGTAGAAACTTCAAATAATCCAAGCTCATTATAATAATGTGCCGCATCAAGTGCCAGTTCCTCAATATCTGGGTATAAGCGCTTGTCCTCCAACAAATCTAATGTATCGTCTATGATTTTTATTTCTGCATCAACGTATAATGCTTTTAAAAACTGAAACTTGCAGATGTAAATTTCATCTTCTAAATCACAGGCTTTCATAATACCTTGTTGATAGAGGGTTAACGACTCTTCTATTTGTTTTTGTTTAAACAGGATTTGGGTCAGCATAAATAGTGGGTCTAGAGAGCGATTCAGATGGGTTAAATTCTCCTTTTCAAACACTTCAAGAGAGTCTTTGAGATAGCGACTTGCTGCAGCAAGATCGTTCATTTGGTAATAGCAGTTACCTAAGTTGAAAAGGGCCGAACCTATGACTCGAGGGTTTCCAATTGAGCGTGCTCGCTTTAGAGCATTTTTAAAGTAGGGCAATGCATGTTCATAGCATTTCAAATCATCATAGTTTGCACCGATGACAAATTCACAGTGGATGATTCTCAGCGTGTACGTTCTGTAGGCAGAGTACGTATCTAACGCTTGCAAAGCATAGTGCATCGAAAAGTGGGTTTGTTTCATGTGGTAGTATATTTCTGCTAATTTAAAATAAAATTCTGCTCTTTCTATATCATCTGATATGAGATTGAGCTTTTTTTCTGCGGAACGGTAATAAGCAATGGCACTCAAATAGTTTCTCTGTTCAAATTCAAACATTCCTGTAAAAAAATGAACATAGTATTCAAGCATATCCGTTAATTTGGTCTGCGAATGTTCAATTGTTTCTAGAAGCTTCTTAATCTCCTCATCATTCGAGGCTTTTTTTGCCGGTTCAAAATATTCAAGCATGACCTTATGTCGAAAATCCATTAGCTGGTAAAAAAGCAGCAAGTTCTGATCTTGCTCCATCTCAAGGATTTCCTGCTCGATCTCGGCCTTTAGCTTCTCTGCTTTCATGACATGAAATCCGCAAATCTGCCTATACCATTCGTTTATTTTGATTCCAACCTGAGGCGATGACAGCTTGAGCTTCAATTCACCTTAGCACCTCCCTCCTCATGTACGATACATGTTGTATTCTATCATATTTCCTCGAATGGAAGAAATATGAAATGTCGTTTTTCGTAAAGTTTTCGGTATCCCGCAATAACCGCTTCCATTGCCGATTTTTCGGCATTTACAGCCTCTCCTTTTCTCTTTCTATTTTTCTCATTTTGTCGAAATGTTTGTTAAAAATGACTTTTTATCGTTGAAAAATCTCATTTTTCAAATTAGACAGTTCTCCTGTTTGATGAGATGATGAGGCCACAAAAAAAGCCCTCTTTAGCAAAGGGCTTATAACACGTCTGTTACGTGTTCCATATTCTCTTTTATCCAACTGACTGCTAATTCAAGCGTTGGAAATTCTTCCGTTTCAAATGTGACTTCATCTTGGAGAAGCCAGACGTCCTTTTTTACTGAATCCATTCCACCGATTGACCAGTGCAAAAGGCTATATGGATGATTATTATTTAAAAACGACACCCACGTTTTATTTTGTGCCGTGTTTTGTATCACTTTCAGCTTTTGATCCACTACGTTTCCACCTTACTTTACAAGTATACCCATTCTAGGGCTGAGTATTTGTTGAGGACTTTTCAACATAAGTGTATTGGCTTTTTCATTAAAATCAATCGTCATTTCCTCGTCAAAAAACACCTTTTGTGCTGTGTGTATATATAGTTTTAAATGTTGGCTATTATTAAGTGGTTCCCATTCACCTGTTCTTTCACTTGTTAACCAAAGCATTGGTACGCCACTCACTGCACAGCCACAACCTTCTGAATCGTAGCGAAGCAGTAACTCCTTCGTTTCGTTTCCTGTTTGCTGTTTCTCTATATACGTTTTAGCCAGTTCTGTGATGTGAATATACATGGCGAACATCCTTTTTAAATTGATGCTTACATTGTAACACATAAAACACCATAAAACATGACACACGACTAAATCCGAAAGTCACACTCTTTGAAATACACCCTCTTCTCACTAGGATTATATCTATCTATTGGCTCTTTCTGCATCCTGTTTTTTAGAATTATACTGATGACGCTATCCATTTTAAAATAAGAAACAGGAGGTTTTAGATCGTGAAAAAAAGATTATCTCTCTGCTTCATCGGGGCGCTGATATTGATGTTGAGTTTCACTATGCCAAACATGAAAGCGGCATCTATCCTTGATGAAGTACGAGAAAGCTATGCGACTTATACGGGATCTGGTTACTCAGGGGGCACCGCTTTATTAGATCCTATTCCATCTGACATGAAAATTACGGCTTTAAATCCCCATGACTATAACTATAAAGGGGTAAATGCGGCACTTGCAGGGGCTTACCTTGAAGTAACGGGACCAAAAGGAAAAACCGTTGTGTATGTAACCGATAAATATCCAGAAGGAGCAAAAGGAGCTCTTGATCTTTCACCTAATGCCTTTGCCAAAATCGGAAATATGGCAGATGGGAAAATCCCAATTAGTTGGAAAATTATAAAAGCACCGATTAGCGGAAATGTAGCTTACAGAATAAAAGAAGGTAGCAGTGAGTGGTGGGCTGCGATTCAAGTACGCAATCATAAATATCCGATTATGAAAATGGAATATTACAAAGATGGAAAATGGGTGAACATGGAAAAGACAGACTACAACCATTTCCTTGGCTTTCATATGGGGTCTACATCTCTTCCTGTTCGAATCACAGATATCCGCGGGGTCATAGTAAAGGATCAATTACCCGCTCTTCCGTCTACTGCTGCTTCACAGGCCTATATTGTAAAAGGCAATGTTCAGCTTCCTAATTAACGAGGAGAAGAGGCAGCTTATTTAAGAGCTTCCTCTCTTCCTTCTCTATCCCAGCGATATGCCTCATTTTCTATTTCTTTTATGATTTCATTCTTTCCTGCCATATAGCTTTGTATATCTTCCGGATACTGATTTGCTAATTGTTCCTTGACAGACGCATACGCTACAGCTCGTTCTGGGTGGACTCTTAAGTAATCTCGAAACAATAAATGTCTTTTCACATCAGGATGATTTCTTTCATAAACATGGACATGATGCGTACGATTCAAGCCACCCTTTTGAAAAAAACGTCTCCCTTTTATACCATTTTCACCGAGCGCTTCGTATCCAAGGTGTTCAAATCTCTCTTTTTTTCTATCAATCTCTTCTATATCGCTTACTTCTATTAATATATCTATAATTGGTTTGGCAACAAGTCCTGTAACTGACGTGCTGCCAATATGGTATCCTTCTATCCAGCTCTTTTGAATGATTTGCTTGAGTCGCTGCTTTTCTTGACGGAATTCTTCATGCCATTCTTTTTTGAATTCGACAACCTCAACCTTGCGTCGCGGTGTCCATTTCATTTTTGATAGGGTGAGCTCTTTTGCCACATGAATCACATTTGTTTCAAAAAACCCCAATTTTTCATATAGCCTTTTTGCAGGGGTGTTTTCTTGCCCTGTGGTCAGTTCTATCGGGACATTCTTCTCTATGATTGTGGACATAAGTCTTGTTCCAATACCCTGCTTTAGCGCTTTTGGATGCACAGCCAATCGACTAATGATCAAACAATCTTCCAGCTCTTCATAAGAGGCTACACCTAATAAGATATCATCTTGCTGAAAACCAATAAATTGCTCTTTTGCTCTCATGACATCTTGAACGGTCTCTTTTAATGGCGGAAGATCAGCATAGCCAATTTGTTCAGCTTCTTGTTGGTATGCAGCTAGTTGAATATGTAAGATCTGCTTTGCTACATCACTTATTGTGTGATCTAAATGAACAATCATTTCATCGCCTCCAGCTTCTTCACAAATAACACACGGTCTTCATGAATGCCATCGTAATCTGAAAAGACTGAGATGCCATCTACTGTTTTATCTCCCTTTTCTATCTGAAACCCGAGTTTTGTATGATAAGCAATGGAGACTTTATTGATAGGAGCTGTGACAGCTTTAATTGTTGTTCTTCCTTCCTTTTCAGCCGCTTCATAAAAAGCTTGATAGAGAATTTTACCTATCTTTAATTTACGGTGATCTGGGTGGACGCCAACAAAGTGAATATAGGCTTCATCCGAATGAGATTGTGATAAAAAACCAACCAAAAAGCCGATCAGCTCTCCCTTTTCAACGATAACAAAACTTGTTTGCTGGAAATGTTCAAAAAAGAGCTTTGGCAATTTTGCACGCAAATCTCTGCCTCCCCACCAGCTTTGAATGACGGATGTGACTGCGTAAAAATCTGACGGTTTCACTTGACGTATCATGATGGCCTCGCCCCTTTTTCATTTTGGCTTTCCTTGCTTGAATTAATTTTTTCTCAAAAATACGATTGTTTCAATAGTCTACCTGTCTGATCAAATGATTGTAAAGACAGTATGCCAGTCTTTTTTCATGTTCACTTGTTGGTTCTTCGTCTTTCAGCCGCCATCTCCTTTTAAATCTTCACACTTATTTCAAAAAGTTCACTTTTTGTGCGAAAGTTTCATTCATTTGTTATGTTAAGATGGTTCATATAGGAAATGGTACAAATGTTTATTGGAGATGATGAGATTGGTTTGGGTTGTTATTTCACTTGTTGTGTTTAGTCTTTTAAAGCTGCTTGTCACCTCTTTGCCTTCTGGTGTTGTTGAGCGCCTTTTTAGCCGCTACGCCGTACATGCTAAAGTAACAAGTGAGCAAACAAATATTACTTTTCAAGGTCGTTCGCTTGATAAGCAGCGAGCAGCTGAAGTCATTCAACATTTTAATGATGCGATCTTTATTGAACGCTATTATATTTACCCAGGTGATGAAGAACGTTTTCTTCATCCGAATGAAGGGCCAACGCCGCTTACTATGCAAACAAAGCATGGGAAACATGATGTCACCCTTTATCTGTTCCATTATGATGACCATGTGGATGTGGTTCGGCAGTTTACACATAAGCCAAAGAAAAAGCTGATGGCTTATCGTCTGCGTTCTGAACCGCTCCAAACATTCCACAACATGGCACATGCCTAACAATCGTTGCAGCAGACGAGACGAAGTGTTCACCACTTCGTCTTTTTTGTATGGACAGCTTTTGAATGATTTACCAGTATGAATTTCACCTCATGTTGTTTACAATAGGTATAGAACATATGTTCTAAGAGGTGAAGTACAATGAATGAACGAGCCATTCTGCTTGTGGATATGCAGTCATTTTATGCATCAGTTGAGAAGGTGGAGGCGCCTCATTTGGAGAATGTGCCGCTCATTGTCTCTGGAGATCCAGAACGAAGAAGCGGAGTCGTTCTTGCAGCCTGCCCTCTCGCTAAAAAACGTGGCGTACAAAATGCATCAAGGTTATGGGAAGCACAGGAGAAATGTCCTGAAGCAGTGGTCGTACGTCCACGTATGCAGCGCTATCTCGATGTCTCTGTCATGATTACAGAACTGCTTGAACAATACACAGACCTTGTCGAGCCATATTCCATTGATGAACAGTTTCTTGATATTACAGGCAGTCTTACACTATTCGGCTCTCCACATGAGATCGCTCAACATATACAAACAACGATTATGAACCAGACTGGCATTTACGCACGTGTGGGCATCGGCCCTAATAAAGTGCTCGCTAAAATGGCCTGTGACCATTTTGCCAAAAAAAACAGATCCGGCATCTATGAACTGAGTGCCGACCGGGTTGCTGCTGATTTATGGCCGCTTCCAATTGGAAAATTATTTGGCGTCGGCAAACGAATGGAGCATCATTTGAAACGAATGGGCATCAGTACCATTGGCACACTTGCTGCTTATCCGTTAGACCAATTAAAAAAACGCTGGGGAATCAATGGGGAGCTTCTGCAGCGAACAGCTTTAGGACACGATCCCTCCCCAGTCACTATTCACACACATGATCAGCAAAAAGCCGTTGGGCATCATATGACCCTTCCCCGTGATTATGCATCTTTTGAGGAGATCAAAGTCGCTCTTCTTGAATTGAGTGAGGAAGTCGCTAGGCGGGCACGTTTTAAGCATTATCTCGGTCAAACGGTGTCTGTTGGTGTAAGAGGGGCTGATTTTTCACATCCAACAGGCTTTCATCGACAAATGAAGCTTCATTCACCGACACAATATGGCTCAGATATTGCAGAGGCAGCGATTCAGCTATGCCAGCAGCACTGGGATGGCCAGCCCATTCGCAGTGTAGGCATTACCCTCTCACAGCTGCAGCCTGACAGCCACTATCAGCTGACTTTATTTGATCATCATTTGAAGAAAGATCAACTCAGCAAAGTATTTGATGAAATCCATCTGAAATATGGACCTGCGGCATTATTGCATGCTTCGTCACTGACAAGCGCAGGGCAGGCATATCACCGCGCCGAAAAAATTGGCGGGCATTACAAATAACGGAGGCGAACAAGCATGAATCCCAATAAATTAACACCTGGATACAACATCATGTGGGAATCAAGCCGAATGATGCTACCAGAGCACCGAGAGCAACTACTTGCTCAAAAACGAAAGAAAAAAGAATATACACCTCTTCCGCTCAGCTCCGATCAGCTAGAGGAAATGAATGTTTTGATCACACAATCGATTACCGAGGATCAAGCGATTTGCGTGACATATATCGCATCCGGTATGAAAGCACAATTTTGGGGCTGGGTGAAAGCCATTCATTATGAAACACGCCGAATGAAAATCGTGAATGACGAAGATGTTCTAAACCTTTCCTTACATCAAATTATTGCCATCGATCTCAATTGATTTTCGCAAAACGAAAACATGATCATTGAAAAACCCGCTTCGTTTTTCTGAAAAAATCATGACCCATCAAGGCTTAAAACCTTGAAAACGAGGTATATGCTCTTCGAATGAACGGGACGGTTCAAGCTTCTCTGTCATTTGACGGATGACTCCTCCATCAAATTGTGTATTTAATTTGCACAATTTTTCATGTATGATTGGAACATCTTACAAACTCAGGGGAGACACAGCATGAAAAATAACTTACGCACTTTACATCCACTTAGTTGGACGATCATCATCGGCACGATATTTGGCCGAATGGCGACATCCATGAGCATTCCCTTTTTAGCCGTTTATTTGACACAAGTCAAAGGCGCCTCAGCCTCTTCAGCTGGATTGATCATTGCCGTCAGCTCTCTTATTGGGATTGTTGCGAGTTTTTACGGCGGCTATGTTTCCGACCGAATCGGCAGAAAAAAGGTCATGCTTTTATCCATCTTTGGCTGGACACTTGTTTTTGTTGGCTTCGCGTTTGCAGATGCCATTTGGGTCTTCTTTTTTATGAATGCTTTAAATGGACTGTGCCGGGCGCTGTTTGAACCAACGTCTAAAGCACTCTTATCCGATGTCACCCCATCGAGCATTCGGTTGTTTGTCTTTAACTTACGGTATACGGCCATTAACATTGGTGTCATTTTCGGCCCGCTGCTTGGCTTATATCTCGGGTCATCAAAAACGACTTTTCCATTTCTCGTCGCTGCCCTCATTTACTTGTTGTACGGGTTAACGCTGGCATGGCAATTTCAAAAGCATCCAGTGGCTGCTCCAGAAAGCACCAAACAAATCGGTGTCAAAAAAGCTCTTTCCATTATTCGGAAAGATACGGTCTTTAGCATCATCCTCATTGGCGTTACTTTATGTTCATTTGGCTATTCACACCTAAGCTCAACACTGCCTCAATATTTATCGGCATCCCCTATGATTGAGGATGGCCCTAAACTGTTTGGGTATCTTTTATCCTTAAACGCAGTGGTTGTCATTGTCGTTCAGTACCCGCTGATTATGATCGCTAAGCGCTATTCAACGATTTTGTCGTTAACGACTGGAAATGTGCTTCTAGCAGGCAGTTTGTTTGCCATTGCTTTTTCACAAAGTCTCGGTACGCTTGCTTTTATCATTGTCGTGTTTACGATTGGTGAAGTGCTGCTCTTTGCAATGATGGATCTGTTTGTAGACAATATTGCAAAACCTGAAGTGAAAGGATCATACTTCGGCGCAATGGGGTTTTCTCAGCTCGGCAGCGTCGTCGGACCGTTTGTCGGAGGATTGTGTATTGACTTATTTGGCGCAGCCCATCCCCTTTCTATTTTTTCAGTCTTGGCAATTGTCACCGCTGCAGGCGTTCCGTTTTTACTCATCGGATACTACCGCCTAAAAAAACGAACGGCGGCTGCCGTGGCTGTGAAAGTAAGTGGAGGTCATTAAAAAAACCGCTCTCAATTGAGCGGTTTTCTTTATACCCTGCGGATGGCGATCTCTTCCACCTTATGCTGATCGCCTTTTTTTAAAATCAAATCGGCTCTATATTTTGTCGGCAAAATATTTTCATATAAATTTGGCCGGTTCACTGTATTCCAAATCGTGCTTGCCATCTGATCTGCTTCTTCATCCGTCAAATCTTTGTATTGATGAAAGAAAGATTCAGGGTCTTGGAAGGCTGTTTCCCGCAGCAAACGGAACCGTTCTTTATACCAGCATTGAATTTGCGTCTCAGCGGCATCTACATAAATCGAAAAATCGAAGTAATCTGATACAAACACGCGCGGCTCATCCTTCAGATCATCCAGTGCCGGTGATTGCAACACGTTGATCCCTTCAATGATCACAATATCTGCATCTTCTACTGTCTCATACACCCCTTCAAGCCGGTCATAGGTCAGATGTGAATATACAGGTGCATGCACAGTTTGTTTCCCTGATTTCAATTCATTTAAAAACGAAAGAAGCGCTTTAACATCATAGCTTTCCGGGAAGCCTTTCTTTTCCATCAGCCCTCGATCTTTTAATTCTTTTTGTGGATACAAAAAGCCGTCCGTTGTTACGAGACTCACCTTCAGTCCATCTCCAAGCCTTGATAAAAGTGTTTCAATGATACGTGCTGTCGTGCTTTTTCCGACGGCCACACTTCCTGCAATCCCGATTAAAAAGGGGATTTTCGCATGATGCGGGTAGTTTAAAAAAGCATTTACATGCTGATTTTTTTGTTTTTCTGCAAAGACGTGCAATGTCAGAAAACGAATAAGCGGTATGTAAATATCTCGAACTTCTTCTAGCGATAAGTAGTCGTTTAATCCTTGAAGTGCTCTCACTTCTTCTTCTGAAACAGATACCGGCATATATTCTCCAAGAGCCGCCCATGCCTCTCTCGTATGGCGTGTATATAGTGTATTAAAATCTAGTCGTTCGTCACCCAAAGTCTTTCCCACCAATCTAAACTAAACTCATAACCAAAAAGACGATAATCCGATTGTAGCTTAAAATGAAGGCGCTGTCTTTATTTTTCAACGAAAGTTTGCTTCTTTTGCGAAAAAAAAAAGCATTAAATAAAGGAAAATGAGGGTAAATAAGAGTATTCAGTTTGATAGATAGAAGGGAGCATACCAAATGAAATATGTGATGATTGGCGGAGATGCAGCAGGAATGAGCTGCGCTATGCAAATATATAGAGAGGATCCAGACGCACATATTGTAGCTTTTGAAAAAGGAGAGATTTTCTCATATGGACAGTGCGGACTCCCCTACTTGATCGGCGGTCTCATTGACCATCACAGGAAACTCATCGCACGCAGCGCTGAAACTTTTCGTGACAAATACGGAATTGATGCCAGATGCTTACACGAAGTGACCTCAATCGACCCGGAGCAAAAAACAGTATCGGGTATTCATTCTAAAACAAAAGAGCCCTTTACAGAAACGTATGACCGCCTGTTAATTGCGACAGGAGCAAGCCCCGTCACACTTGATCTAGACAGCCATTCATTAGAAGGTGTCCACGTATTAAAAACAATCCCGCATGCGCTGTCTATTTTAGACAATCTAAAAAAAGACGTCACACATATCACGATCATCGGCGGAGGATATATCGGCTTAGAAATGGCAGAAAATTTAAAAGCGCTAGGAAAAGACGTTCATATCATTCAGCGGGGTACAGCACTTGGCCCAGGCTTTGATCCCGATATAGCAAAATATCTGAAAGAAGAAGCGGACAATCAAGGCATTCAAGTAGTACTTGGTGAAACAGTGCAAAAGTTAAAGGGCAAGACACATGTAACAGCTGTTCAAACAGACAAGCAGACCATTGAAACAGATATGGTCATCATTGCCGTTGGTGTCACTCCGCAAACATCCTTTTTAGACAGCACAGGAATTCAGCGACTTCAAAATGGTGCAGTTGTTGTGAATGAATACATGCAGACCAATGTACAAGATATCTATGCGGCGGGTGACTGCGCAGCAACCTATCACCGTATCAAAAAGGAACTGGACTATATTCCGCTCGGCACGACAGCAAATAAACAAGGAAGAATCGCAGGCTTTCATATGACAGGAACAAACCGCGCGTTTCAAGGCGTAACCGGCACAGCGGTGATGAAATTTATGGACGTGACAGCGGGACGAACGGGTTTATCAGAGAAAGAAGCAAAAGACGCGGGCCTTCCTTTCTCCACCATCACCATCGACAGCACTGACCACGCTGGATATTACCCAGATGCAGAGAAAATGAAAGTGAAACTGATTTACAGAAGCGATGATCACACCTTGCTTGGCGCACAAATCATCGGTAAAGAAGGTGTTGATAAACGAATTGATGTCATGGCAACGGCTCTTTATCAAGGGCTGACTGTGACAGACCTTGAAGATTTAGATATTAGCTATGCCCCTCCTTTTAACAGTGTATGGGACCCACTTCAGCAAGCGGCAAGACGAATATAGAAAAAGGAGTGAAGCCATTGACCATTCAACAAATTGCTACTATTGAAATTCCTGTGACTGATATCCCCCGGGCTGTCTCTTGGTATGAACAGATTTTAGAGATGATCGTTCTACATCAATCAGAAGAAGCCGCCATGCTCACTTTTACTCATGGCGAGGGACCTTCTTTTTATCTCGTCAAAACAAAACACGAGAAACGAATCTACTTTATGAACTCTTTTACAGGAGTTCGGCATAGTATGATTGATTTATTTGTGAAGGATTTAAAAAACTTTCACCATTATTTAAGCGAGCATAACGTCACCGTATCGGATATTCAAATATTAGCTGACCCAGACTTAGGCGGTTTTAGCTTCGAAGATGTTGATGGCAATGTCTTTGGCGTCACCAATATTAAGCCCCATCAAACAAAAAAAGAAACCAGCCTGTGACCGGTTTCTTTTTTTGTTATTTTTTCATCATCGCTTTCCGTGCTGCTTTTTCAAATAAAAACGGGAATAATTGATACAATTTACTGCCAGCATTCATCCATCCTGGTAAATTAATCTCTCTTTTTTTCGTCATCATGGCGGATACGACCTTCCCTGCTACCTTGTCAGCACTGAGCATCATAAAATCAACATTTTTCACATATTCACCACTGCGGTCTGCAATGGTAAAGAAGTCTGTGGCAATCGGTCCTGGATTGACGGTTGTGACATGAATTCCGCTGTCTGCCAGCTCCATTCTGAGGCTGTTTGAAAATCCGAGAACCGCATGCTTTGATGCGGAATAGATGGCGGATTTAGGGGTGGCAATTTTGCCTGCCTGTGACGCAATATTGATAATATGTCCCTTCCCTCTTTGTTTCATCTCAGGAAGGACCTTTTTTGTGCAGGCAATTAAACCAAAGACATTGACCTCAAACATCGACACCATTTCCTCAATGGATGCGTCCTCGACGAGATCGAACACACCAAAACCGGCATTGTTCACCAAAATATCAACAGCACCCACTTGTTGATAGGCTTGATCAATGTCCTCAAGCTGACTGACATCAAGCTGAACGATGTGACATACGCCGCCAGCACTTATAATCTTTTCTTTTACACCTGTGAGCTTTTCAATTCGTCTTGCTGACACAATGATTTCTGCTCCTTCGGCTGCTGCCAAGTACGCCATCTTTTCACCAATACCGCCTGAAGCACCTGTAATCCATATTCTCTTTCCTGTTAGTCGCCCCATTTATTTCACTCCTTCATTTGCTCGATAATAGAGGGTTCCGTCTTTTTGTACTTCTTCAATTTGTCCAGCCGCTAAAAGCACATCAAGCTGCCCGACTGTCTCAGACATTGTCAGAAATAATGCTTCTTCATACAGGCCCGGAAATAAGGTGCGGCAAAGATGAAAGGCGGTCATTTCCTTTCGTTGAAGCAGCTGATACATCGTATTTGCCCGTTTTTCCTGTTTTTTAAATCTTTCTTCGATCAATTCGTGATGAGAGGTAATGAGCTGGCCATGCCCTGGATAAATCGCCTGAATGGGCAAATGCAATAAACGCTTGAGTGATGCTTTATATTGAAGCAGCGATTTTTGACGTTCTGTTCCTTTCACCGGCGCTTCCATTAACGGATTGGAAGAAATGGTCGTAAGCAGCAGATCACCGCCGATGAAATTCCCTGTTGTTTCATCTAAAAAAGAAAGATGAGATTGTGCATGTCCTGGGGTCTCCAGCACTTGGAAATGCTCATGTCCCTTCAAACGATCGCCTTCTTTTATGACGTCATCAACATGTGCCGTACATGAATATGTATAGGACTGCCTCACAATTCTTTCACACTCACCTTGACGAAGCGGCACACCTAACTGCTGAAAAAAATCATTCATAAAATGGATTTGACGCTGTTTAAACGCTGCATCCTGACTAATATAGGGCTCATTCAACTCGTGTCCGATGACACGGACATGGGGTTTCATCAGATCTAAAAGACCGACATGATCTGCATGATGATGTGTCAAAACCACTTGATCAATATCATCTATTGATAAATGATGTTCCTTTAATTGCGTGACAAAGGCATGCTGCGCCTCTTGTGTCATCGGTCCGCAATCGACTAAGGTCACGGCATCGCCTTTTAATACATATGCATGGACATCCCCAACCGCAAACGGTGTGGGAATGGATAATTGAATCATTTCTTCTTTCACTTTTATACGTCATCTCCTGCTTTTTGACTCATAGATCATCTGAACTTCCTCTTCTTTATTCATTGTATCTTGCAAAGGGCAGACTGTCATGCGGTTTAGATGGTCATTTTTTTATCTTTCCCTATTGACACAAACTTGTCCATCGTTGCATAATGAACAACAAATATAAGATGCGCGATGACAAGGATTAGTAAGCAAAATAATGATGCAAGAGAGTGAGGTCCGCCGGCTGTAAGGCTTCACCATCCTCTTATTTGCTGAACCTGCCCTTTGAGCTGTTAGGCAAACCTAAACGTTTCCCGCGTTAAGGGACTAGAGCTGAGTATGCATGATTGCATGCTAATTGAGGGTGGTACCGCGAAAAACCTTTCGTCCTTTGCAGACGAGAGGTTTTTTTATTTTCTACAAGGAGGAGCAGCTTATGAGTAAAATTGGATTTATTGGTGCAGGCTCAATGGCCGAGTCTATGATTAAAGGTCTTTTAAAGAGCGGCATTATGTCAAATGAAGATATAATT
This sequence comes from Bacillus sp. FSL M7-0307, assembly GCF_038627835.1. Classification (NCBI taxonomy): domain Bacteria; kingdom Bacillati; phylum Bacillota; class Bacilli; order Caryophanales; family Bacillaceae; genus Bacillus; species Bacillus sp. FSL M7-0307. Next base: position 2,148,086 of record NZ_CP152023.1, read on the forward strand.
GTCACAAATAAAACAAATGAAAAACGATTAGAAGAATTACATGCACGTTATGGAGTCAAAACAGATTTCGCTCGTTCCTTTATTTATGAAGAAGCCGATATGCTGGTGTTTGCTTTAAAACCAAAAGATGCGGAAAGTGGCATTTCTGAAGTAAGGCCCCATTTAAATGGACAGCTGATTATTTCTATTTTAGCGGGCATTTCTATTGAAACCATTCAGCATTATGCTGGCGCAAAAACGGCGGTGGTTCGTGCCATGCCAAATACATCAGCGGCCATACAACAATCAGCTACTGGCATTGCTGTCAGTGATGAAGTCACAGAGGCGCAAAAGGAAAAAGCAGTTCAGCTGTTTGAAACGATCGGTCATGTGACGGTTTTAGATGAATCACAGCTGAATGCGGTCACAGCGATTGCAGGCAGCGGTCCTGCCTTTATTTATCATTTGATTGAAGGAATGGAGCGAGGTGCATCGGAACTTGGGATGAACCAAGAGACAGCGAAATTGCTCATTTGTCAAATGATTGCAGGCGCTGCAAATATGCTTCAGGATAGCGGTAAGGAACCTGCTGAATTGCGCAAAGAAATTACGAGCGAAGGTGGAACGACAGAAGCAGGACTTAATACCCTTGCTTCCTATCAATTTGAAGAAGCGATTGTCGATTGTGTGAAAACAGCGACAAAACGCGCAGCAGAATTAAACGACATGTTTTCAGCGAGTACGTATAAGTAAGTGAGAAAAGCACCTGCCTTGATGACAGGTGCTTTTCATCTATCACTCGATGCTCTCATGGACATGATGGCTTTGATTTGATCGAGGTGATGAATTTCATGTAAAGCAATGGTTTCAGCTAAAATTTGGACTGTCATCATCCCTTCTTCAGGATGGAGGCCTGAAAAATCCCATGTATCCTTTTCTAATAGCTGCAGTGTTTTGTTTCTGCTTTCTTTTAGGCGTTCAATCAATGCACTGACCTCTTGTGCGGTATACATTTCATAAGCTCTTCCCTTCACATATATCTCTGGATCATATGATGCGAAAAGCGTGTGCTCATTTGATATTGCCTGCTCTATCCGCTCTGACCAGACTTCTTCTGTATCATACAAATGTCCAACAATTTGTTTAATCGACCACTTGCCTTCCCCAAAAGATTCATCTAATGTAGCCTCATCACATGTCCATACTAACTCCTCAAGCTTACGCAAACTCTCATGAAGTGATCTCATGATCTCTGTTTTTGTTAGTACTCCTGTTTTCACTCTCACAATCCCCCTTCAAATATATGTAAGTATTATTCTATATCATACTCTATTTCTTTAGACAGAAGGTGATTGATATCAAGAAAAGCCCTATCATGACGATAGAGCTTTCACTTAATTCTTTTCTAATAAAGCATGAATTGTTGATTCTAAGAGCGACGGCAAAACGCCAAAAGAGAATGGGACATGCAGCCGTTCTGTCCATTTGTGCGCATCCTTTCCTAATGGACCAACGTTGATGACAGGAACGTTAAGAGCTTCTTTTTCTCCTTGTGGTAACGAGTAACCTTTTTGGTATAGCGGCATGTTGGCTGTATAATCCTCTATATCTTGATTTTCAAGCTGTAAGTAGCTTAAATCAGATAAACCAGGAAAATATTTGACTTCTTCTACTTCGATTCCATAGATCTCTTTTGCTTCTCTTTGAATCTTCTTTAAGGTCGTTTGAATATGCAGATCATCTGTTGAAGAAACAGATGGGTAAAATGGCGGACTATAAAACAACACAATCAGTGCTCCATCTTCCTTACAAAGGCTCGTCAGTTCTGATACAATTTTGGTTGAAAAATCACGATCCCCTAGCTCACCCCGGTTGGCAAAGGCGTAGTTGACAATTCGCTCGACCTCCTGCTTGCCGGATCGTTCAGCAGCTTTTTCGTACAGCTCATGATACGTTAACACCGTGATGTTTGTATCGATGGGTGTAAAATGTTTAAAGCGTTGAAATGCAGCGGTTTTCTGTTTGAGATTGGCTTCGATTTGGGCTGCTGCTTGTTTCGCAGTTTCATAGAGGAGCCCGTGAAGCTCTTCACTAGAGCGGTTCATCATCAGCACATTAAATAAAGAAACAGCCGTGTGAGGCGTTTGAACAGAGTAAGCTTCTTTCAAATCCTTTTGCATCAAATTGGTCGGAGGTGGTGTCACTTCACCATCTACTTCCTCACAATAATCACTATTCAGTTCTAACAGCCTGTTTAATTCAGATACCATAAAATTTGCATTTAATCCTGAGAAGGGCTCACCTACATGTGTTTCAATTCCTTTGCAGAAAAATCCCGCAAGTACCTTCCCTATACTACCTGTATAGATGTATTGGTGCGCATCCCCGGGATACTTTTCAAACATCGGCTCACTGTTTAAACACGCGGTATAATCAAGGTCATACTTCTGCTTGAGCTCCTTTAGTTTCGGAACAGCCTCCAGCATCCCCTGTGAATTCACTTCTTCATCTGGCACTGTGACGAGCAGAATATTTCCTTCAAACCTCCCCGCCATGGCTCTTTCTAGCATGGAAAGCTGGACAGTCAGGCCTGCTTTCATATCCATGGACCCTCGTCCAAACAGCCAGTCACCTGAAGCTAAATCCTCTCTTGCCCTTTTTGGAAGAAGTGCACTTTTTTGAGAAAAGGACGCCATTAACTCTTCGGGCTTACACGCCATATTTTGAAATTCTCCGTAATCCTCTGTATCCACGACATCAAAATGGCTGAGGAGTAAAACAGTACGTGGCAGCGTACTTCGTTTGACAAGTGCCGTTAAAAAATACCGGCCATCTTTCATTGGATGCAAAGCCAAGTGATCAGGATGCTGTTCAAAATACGGCCGCTCCCTCAGCAAGTAATATAAATATTCCGCTAATGCGACTTCTCCCGTTGTACCAGATATGCTTTCATACTGCATAAGAGCTGTGAGTAGCTCCTTTAGTTCACTTTCCGTTTGCCATTTCATCCGTTTATCCCCCTTTGATGTCCATATCTTTCATTATACAAAATCATGTACAAAAGCTATATGGTTTGAGCACCTTTTATGACGAATGTTTGAATGGCTGTTATAATCGGCTATACCATTCTATGAGGAGGCGAAGGTAATTGGAAACAAAGCTTTTTTCACCTTGGACATTAAAAGGTGTCACACTCAAAAACCGCATCGTCATGTCCCCGATGTGTATGTATTCATCCTATGACCGTGATGGAAAATTACAGCCTTTCCACTTTGCACATTATATTTCCCGTGCGCAAGGTCAGGCCGGATTAATTATGGTCGAGGCAAGTGCTGTTTCACCTGAGGGAAGAATTAGTGATCAGGACCTCGGAATTTGGAGTGATGAGCACATTGAAGGATTTGCCTCATTAAACGAACAAATCAAAGCGTACGGAACAAAAACGGCCATCCAGCTAGCCCATGCAGGACGCAAGGCTGAGCTAGATGGTGACATTCTTGCTCCATCCAGCATTCCATTTGACGAGCAATCTAAAACACCTCTTGAGATGTCTATCGATCAAATAAAAGACACAGTTCAGGCGTTTCAAGATGCCGCTGTCCGCGCCAAGAAAGCTGGATTTGACATCATTGAGATTCATGGTGCGCATGGCTATTTGATTAACGAATTTCTCTCACCGCTTGCCAATCACCGGACAGATGAATATGGCGGTTCACCAGAAAATCGTTATCGCTTCTTGAGAGAAGTGGTTGATGCAGTCAATGAAGTGTGGGATGGACCATTATTTGTCCGTGTATCCGCTTCTGATTACACAACAAAAGGACTAGATATTGCAGATTATATTGGCATTGCCGCATGGCTGAAAGAGCAAGGAGTCGATCTAATTGATGTGAGCTCAGGCGCTGTGGTGCAAGCCAGTATTAAAACATTCCCCGGCTACCAAGTCACCTTTGCTGAGAAAATAAGAGAAGGTGCCGGCATCCAAACAGCCGCTGTCGGTATGATCACATCTGGTGTACAGGCCGAAGAAATTTTACAAAATCAGCGTGCTGACTTAATCTTTATCGGCAGAGAATTTTTACGAGATCCGTATTTCCCAAAAACAGCCGCTAAAGAGCTTCGTACATCCATCGAAAGCCCGCGCCAATACGATCGTGCTTGGTAACATCTCTAAGCAAAAAGGTGTCTATTTTTTGAAATAGGCATCTTTTTTGTTTTTAAGAGAAACATCTTTGCCTTTTGTGCCGTCTTTTAGCTAAAGAACCACTTAGAGGAGATGGAAGAATGAACTCGGCATTGATTGAAAGAACGTATCATATAGATGGACATCACTTTTATACAAGGCATCGTCAAGGGAAAAAGGAAGCCACCATTATTTTTGAAGCAGGATATGGAATTTCAGGCGATACGTGGGCGAATATCGCTCGTGATATTGACCCAGAGCTTGGTGTTTTCTTATATGACCGTTTAGGTAATGGAAAAAGCAGCGAAAGCAAAGAAGGAAGAACTTTGCATGATCTTGCGGATGATTTAGATACACTCTTACATCAAGCCAATATTCAGCCGCCATTTCTCATTGTGGCGCACTCATTTGGCTCTCTTGTCAGCCGCTTATGGGCAAGCCGCAGAAAAGAAGATGTTATCGGTATGGTCCTTCTAGACCCAGCAAGTGAGGATCAAGAGCAGGTCATTCTGCCGCTCTTATCAAAGGAAGAACGCACTTCATATATGACGCAGTTCACAGCAGAATGTACACATGAGGACTTTGAGCAAATGCTGCGTACGATCAAAGAGGAGCAAACGCATTATGGGATGATGCCCCTTCTTGTCATTTCATCAGGCAAAAGCCGCTTGTTTCATCCAGCACATGAAGCTTGGCTCAGGCTTCATAAACGAATGCTCACATTGTCATCCCAAAGCGGATGGATTCAGGCGCAGAACAGCTCGCACTATATTCATCACGATGAACCACATATTGTGCAGCTTGCGATTTATGATGTATGGTGTGCAGCAAAACAGCCTGTCTCTTATTATCAAACAGCTAACTAAAAACAAAAACTCCTTGACCGGACATCAGTCAAGGAGTTTTTTCGTTATACCGTTGGTGCTGATTGACTTTTCTCAGACAGCAGCTTTTCAATGCTGACAAGCTGAACGCATAACGTAAAGATGTCAATCGCCTGCTCTAGTTCTTCAAGCGTTGGGAACGTTGGCGCAATACGGATGTTACGATCAAGCGGGTCGTTTCCATAAGGATATGTCGCCCCTGCACCTGTTAGTGTCACACCGGCTTCTTTCGCTTTTTGCACAACAGCTTTTGCACAATGATCGAGTGTATTTAAGCTAATAAAATATCCGCCATTTGGTTTGTGCCACTCAGCGATGCCTGTTCCACCAAGCTTTTCATCAAGGATCGAAAGAACGAGGTCAAATTTCGGCTTAATAATCGCTGCATGCTTTTTCATATGTTCCTTCAATCCTTCTGGATTCTTGAAGAAACGAAGGTGTCTTAATTGATTGATTTTATCTGGCCCAATGGTTTGAACTGATAGCTGTTTTTGAATAAAGCTGACGTTGTCCTGACTAGATGCCATCAGTGCAACACCCGAGCCTGGGAACGTAATTTTAGAAGTAGAGGCGAACATAAACACACGGTTTGCATGTCCTGCTTTGTCTACTGCTTGAAAAATATCTTTTAACGTATCAGGCGTATCTGTTAGATGGTGGACTGCATAGGCATCATCCCAAAAAATACGGAAGTCGTCTGCTTTTGTATGCATGGAAGCAAGACGGTCGACAACCTCATCTGAATACGTAATGCCGTCAGGGTTGCTATATTTTGGTACACACCAAATCCCTTTGATGGCTTCATCTTCTGCAACCAATTTTTCTACCTGATCCATGTCAGGTCCATCCGACTTCATATCTACCGTAATCATCTCTATGTTAAAATGCTCACAAATGGCAAAATGACGATCATACCCTGGGCTTGGTGCTAAGAATTTTACCTTTGGAAGCTTGCCCCAAGGTGTTTTGCTGCCATATACGCCGTGAGTCATGGCACGGGCAATTGTGTCATGCATCATATTCAGGCTAGAATTACCGCCAATGATGATTTGTTCTGGCTTCAGATTGAGCACACTTGCAAAAAATTTCTTTGTTTCAGGAAGGCCTGTCAAGCCGCCATAGTTTCGCACATCTGTACCATCCTCAGCTGTCATTGCATCCTTTGATGTCACGACATCGAGCATGCCCATAGATAAATCGAGCTGTTTTGGTGAAGGTTTCCCTCTAGACATGTCTAAGTGTAAGTTTTTACTTTTGTACGTTTCATACTCTTTTTGTCGTGCTGCATATAGGTCATTTAATTCTGCTTCACTTAACGCTGTAAAACCGCTCATCTTTGATTGTGCCTCCCGTATTCTTCATAGTGTAATTCGTCATTTGTTTTTTCTTCACCATTTTACCACTACCTGAAAAAGAGCGTCATCATAAATATCAAAAAAATCACACAACTTTTTTTGACGATTCATCCAATTTTTACAGGGTACGGTCAATAGGAAAAGAAAAGAAATCATGTGCAGCTTCAGTCAGCGGGAATATATCGCGGGCTTCTTTGAGTAATTGTTTCAGTGACTCTTCCCCTTGGTACCGTGCACTAATATGGGTCAAAATCAGTCTTTTTGCGCCTGCTTCCTGCGCTGTTTTTGCTGCCTGTTCTGTCGTACTGTGATAATAATTATAGGCTAGTTCTGCATCTTCTTTCCCAAATGTTGCTTCATGGACTAACACATCCGCATTCTTGGCAAGCCTTGTTATATTCTCGCACAAACGGGTATCTCCTGAAAATGCAACGATTCTCCCTTTTTTAGGGGGTTCCAAATAATCGGTTCCATCAATCATTCTTCCATCTTCGAGTGTAACGGTTTCCCCATTTTTCAACTTCTGATACAAAGGTCCAGGTTTTACACCGATTTTTTTTAGGTCTTCGGCTTTTAGTGCGCCGGGTACATCTTTTTCCACGACCCGATAACCGTAAGCTGGGATCCCATGAGACACTCGTCTTGCTTCTACTTGAAAGGTCTCATCTTCAAAAACGATCCCTTCCTCTATTTCTATGATATGCAGCGGATAAGTCAAATGCGTTTGTGTCGCTGAAAGTGCCGCGTTTACAAAAGCTTTAATGCCGCTTGGACCATATATCGTCAATTCATCCTCTCCGCCTTGAAAGGACCTGCTGCCAAGCAGACCCGGGAGACCATATACATGATCACCGTGCATATGCGTGATAAAGATCTTCTCAATTTTTCTTGGTTTAATCGTTGTATGTAATATTTGATGCTGCGTCGCTTCTCCGCAATCAAAAAGCCACACGGCTTTTCTCTCTTCTAAAAGCTTCAGCGCAGTGCAAGTGACGTTTCTTGTTTTTGCAGGAATGCCTGCACCTGTTCCTAAAAAGAGCAGTTCCATTACGATTTCCTCCTACAGCCGGTATACAATCTCTTCATTCATATAGAATACATGAAGACAGGATAAATGTGAATTCAGCGGAATTTTTGAAAAAAGTCAAACTCGGGCAGAAAAAGTCGAATCAAATGTTTGCTTTACGAACAATGAACCTTTAAAATAAAGAAAATGTACATACATTCTCGGTTTTTACAACAATGCTACGAATAAAGTGAGGTACTTTTCGTGAATACAGAAACTAACTATCCAAAAGCAGTCATTGTCATTTTTGGCGCAACAGGAGACCTTGCAAAACGCAAGCTCTACCCTTCTATACATAGACTTTATCATAGCGGAAAGCTTGGAGATCAATTCGCCGTTGTAGGTGTTGGACGTCGTCCTTGGTCTCATGAAGACCTAAGAGCTGTGGTAAAAGAATCGGTCTCTTCTGATGATGCAGAAGCAAAAGCAGAGGAATTTATTTCTCATTTCTATTACCATGATTTTGATGTCTCAAGCCCTGCTTCCTATCAAGCACTGAACACGCTTCTTTCTGGTCTTGAAGATACATACAGTATCCCGAATAACCGGATGTTCTATTTAGCGATGGCACCAGAATTCTTCGGAACCATTGCGAAGTTTTTAAAAAGTGAAGGCGTATCAGAAACGACTGGATGGTCTCGACTTGTTATTGAAAAACCGTTTGGTCATGACCTGCCTAGTGCCAAAACATTAAATGAAGAGATCCGAGATGCATTTACAGAGGATCAAATTTATCGTATTGACCACTATCTTGGTAAACAGATGGTGCAAAACATTGAGGTCATTCGTTTTGCGAATGCGATCTTTGAACCGCTTTGGACAAACCGCTATATTTCAAACATTCAAATCACATCGAGTGAATCATTAGGTGTCGAAGACCGTGCGAGATATTACGAGAGTTCTGGTGCACTGAGAGATATGGTACAAAACCATATGCTTCAAATGGTTGCACTACTAGCCATGGAGCCACCGATTAAGCTCAATACAGAGGAAATCCGTAGCGAAAAACGGAAAGCATTGCGTGCGCTTCGTCCATTCTCGAAAGATGAAGTGGATCAATTCTTTGTCCGCGGACAATATGATGCAGGAACGATTGATGGCAATATGGTTCCTTCCTATCTTGAAGAGCAAAATGTGGACCCAAACTCCAACACAGAAACATTCGTTGCAGGGAAACTTCTCATCGATAACTTCAGATGGGCCGGGGTACCATTTTACATTCGTACAGGAAAACGTCTAGAAAAGAAATCCACTCAAATCGTCGTGCAATTTAAAGACATTCCGATGAACCTGTACTACGGAAACGGGAATTCCATGCATCCAAACTTACTTGTGATTCACATTCAGCCAGACGAAGGCATCACCCTTCACCTGAATGCTCGCAAGCTTGATGGCGGAACGTATGCTAAACCAATTAAGCTTGACTATCAAACAAATTACAACGACATCATGAATACACCAGAAGCGTATGAAAAGCTAATTCATGACTGTTTGCTAGGTGACGCAACAAACTTTGCCCACTGGGATGAAGTAGCACTGTCTTGGAACTTTGTTGATCCAATTTCAGAAAAATGGGCTGAAACCAAAACGTTAAAACCAAATTATCCTGCTGGTTCTATGGGACCAAAAGAAGCAGATCAGCTTCTTGAAAAAGATGGATATCACTGGTGGAATATATAAAATCAACAAAAAAAGAGCAGTCTCCCGATTGAGGGGGTTCTGCTCTTTTTTTAAAGTCGTGTTTTCGTAATTTCAACCGTTGAAAAATCAAATTTATCATAGCGATGATGGCTAAAGGAATATTCAAACGGCCGGCCTGTGTTTAAATAAGCCACCTGCTCCACTTCTAGCACCGGATCCGTAGGGTCACAGCCTAAATATTGCTGATCAAGCTGATCTGATTTAGCCGCTCTAATTTTTTTGTGCGCTCCTGCCACTTTTAAATGAAGTGTGTTTGTAATGTAGCTATAGATAGACCCCAATAAAACCTCTTCATCTATTCCCTTAATGACATTGACAGGCATAAAGGTTTTTTCTAATACATATGGCTCTTCTTCCACCAAACGGAGCCGAATAATGTCATAGACGGGTGTGCTTGAGTCAATGGATAAATGAGCTGCCACCTCTTCACTTGGAAAATGCACATCAAAGCGAATGATTTGGCTCGTCACGTTTTTATCTGCCATCACTTTCGTGAACCCTTTATTTTCATGACCTGATACGTTGATCGCACCTTGATTTAGCGCTGCCTTCACAATAAATGTGCCATGACCTCTTTTTCTAAAGAGCAGACCTTCCGCCACTAAAAGATCAAGCGCACGCTTCATCGTCATTCTGCTGCATTTAAATTCAGCGGCAAGCGAGTTTTCATCTGGAATGGGTTGATCTTCTGGATAATATGCTGTTCCTATTCTTTTTCTAATTTCTTCTGAAATGAGTTCGTACTTTGTCATCTCACACCACCAACTGACTTGTTTTTTCATATCCTATCATAGCGCTTTCTAGCCTTCCTCTCATTCTACACTAAGCCTAGTGCGCTTAAAAGGTTCGAGCCACTTTCATTTCAATCCTTTCATCTTTACATAAGAAAAATACTTGCCCTTTTCAAGGAAAGAGCAAGTATCTTGATTAGAAACCATTATTCTCTGAAACCGATTGAAACCAGTAGCCACTTTTTTTGATGGTACGTTTCCCGTCTTTCTCAAGGTCCACTGAGACAAATCCATAGCGATTTTTATAGGCATTCGACCATGACCAATTATCCATAAACGTCCACAGATGATAGCCTTTTACATGACTTCCTTCTTGAATGGCTTGATGCACCCATTTAAGATGCTCAGAAATAAAATCAATGCGGTAATCGTCATGAATCATTCCTTCTTCATCCTGAAACCGCTCTTCTCCTTCGACACCCATTCCATTTTCAGAAATAAAGCATTCAATATTCCCATAGTCTGTCTGGACTTTTTTCAATATATCGTAAATACCCTTTTCATAGATTTCCCAGCCGCGGTACACATTCATTTTTCTGCCCGGCATTTCAAAAGAATCGAAATAATGGTCTGGCATAAATGGTGCATCAGGGTGAGGCATATGTTCCTTTGCTTTCACTCTTCTTGGCTGATAATAGTTGATGCCGAGAAGGTCGATCGTGTTCTCTTGAATGAGTTCAAGGTCTCCTTCCTCCATAGCCGGCATCAATCCTTCTTTCTTTAACACGTCCACTAGCTTTTCAGGGAAATGTCCTTTCACAGCTGGATCTAGGAAGGACCGGTTAAAGAAGGCGTCAGCCATCTCAGCTGCTTCGACATCCCGCGGATTCTGGCTTCGCGGATACGAAGGAGTAAGGTTGAGGATAATGCCTATTTTCCCATCCTGCTTCATCTCTTTATAAGCCGCAATGGCCTTAGCATTTGATAAAATCTCATGAAATCCAACTTGCACTGCCTTTTGGAAATCAACTTCGTTCGGATAATGGAAGCTATACATATATCCACCCTCTACAGGAACAATCGGCTCGTTATGGGTAAACCATTTTTTCACCCGGTCGCCAAATAGCTGAAAACACAATGTCGCATAGCTGACATAATCGTCTACGACCTGCCTGTTTACCCATCCTCCCGTCTCCTGAAGCGCCATTGGCATATCAAAATGATACAAGTTCACAAAAGGTTCAATGTCACTCGCTATCAGTTCATTGATCACATCATTGTAAAAAGCCACAGCTTCTTCATTAACAGCCCCTTTTCCCTCAGGTAAAAGGCGTGACCATGAAATAGATAGACGAAACGAGTTGTGCCCAATCTCCTTCATGAGTCGGATATCCTCTTTGTATTTACGATAAAATTGCGAGGTCACACCTGGACCGACGCCCTGAAAAAAACGAGTCGGCTCTTTTTCAAACCAGTGATCCCAAATGTTCGGTCCCTTTCCATCTCCTGGATAACTGCCTTCTGTTTGCGTAGCAGAGGCAGAAGATCCCCACCAGAAACCTTCTGGAAATGTATATGATTGACTGTTAGTTTCCATCGACATGTATTGAGTCTCCTTCACCTTTGATGTTTGTTTGTTTCGTTTTTTCTGTCGTGACTATTTTTTCATTTTTCACATTCATACGATCAATAAATTTTAGGAACGGGAACCAAATGACAAACACAATCATTAAATTAAACAGCTGAAGCAGACCGCCCGCTAATGAATTTGTTGCCATGACTCCGCTAATAAAGATCGGTACTGTCCATGGAATATTCACGCCTGTCGGAGGCGGCACAATACCTGCGGCCATCGCAAAATAAGAAATACAAGTAATCACCATTGGCGCCAAAATCCATGGAATGAGAATAAGCGGGTTCATCACAATCGGTAAACCGAAGATAATGGGTTCATTGACGTTAAATAAACCTGGTCCTAAGCCGAGCTTTGCTACTTGTTTCAATTGCTTACTTTTAAGAAAAATTAAAATCGTAAACACAACAGCTAGCGTCATACCGGTTCCACCCATACCCACTGTATAGATTTCGATAAACTGCTTGCTGATGATGTTCGGAACCTCACCTGTTTTTGTGTAGCTTTCTAGATTTTGAATGGACAATGTATTCCAAATTGGGTCCATGACAGAGTTGATAATAATTTGGCCGTGGAGCCCAAAGAACCAAAGAATTTGTATAAAGAAAATAGCGATCAAGGTTGGAATGATACCGCTTCCAAGTCCGACAAGCGGCGCCTGAATCGCATTGTAAATCAAGTCATGCATGTTGGTTTTGAACCCTTGTGTAATGATGATATTGATCAGTAAAAAGGTTGTGAGTGTCAAAGTAGCCGGGATGAGTGCAGCAAAAGACTTAGAAACAGCTGGCGGAACCCCTTGCGGCATATTGATGACAAATTTCTTTTGGACAAAATAGCGATAAATTTCAGCAGACAAAAAGCCTGTGATCATTCCAAGGAACATTCCCTTTGCGCCCAAACGATCGACTGGGATGACGCCTGCAATGGATGCACCGCCCTCTTGTTCTAGTAAAAATGGCGTAAGGAGCAGAAAAGAGGCTAAAGCGATCACACCGCCAAAGACAGCTTCCACATCATAGCTTTTCGATAAATAGTAACCAATCCCAAATACAACAAACACACTCATAATGCTGATGGTCGCACTAGGTGCAATATTCAGTGCAGACTGAACACCTTCCAGTGCTGTTTGACTCATGATCTTATCTAAAAATGGCAGATTCATTAATACGACCATGATGGAACCAAAAATCGTTAATGGGAACGCAAGCATAAAGGCATCCCTTAATACCCCTAGATAGCGATTGTTGTTCAATCTCCCAGCAATCGGAACCAAAATCGCACTTATTTTATCAAACATTGGTTTCCCCCCTTGTTTACACCCTTTATTGTTTCAGTGATTGCAATATCGGTAAGAGCTCTCCCACAAGCTCTTTTATCGTCATCGTTGACATGAAATGATCTTCGGCATGCATGAGCAGCAAGGAGAATGAAATCGTTTCTCCGCTTGCCTCTTGCTGTACCATTTGAAAATGGATATCATGTGCATTCCGCAAATCATCTTCCGCTTCTTTGAGAAGGTCAGATGCTACTGTTTCATGACCTTCTCTAAATTGTTTAAGAGATTGAAGCAATTTGCTTCGTGCATTTCCGCTGTGTAAGATCAATTGAAAACTGATTTGTTCTTCCGTGAGTCCTTCGAGTGTTTTCTTTTCCATCCTTTAAGATTCCCCCATCAATGAAACCGCTTGTTCATACGCTTTTTGTCCATCTGCTAGCCCATACGCCTGCATATCGATGACCTCTACTTCAATCCCATATTTTTGAGCTTCTTTTTGAAGATCCCCTTTTAAAAAGCTCATTTGCGGTCCAATTAATACAACATCGGCATGTGCCATTTCTTTTCTCGCTTGGTCTTGTCCGACTGCCCAAATCTCTGCTTCTTCCCCTATAGACTCAGCATGTGCCTTCATCTTTGTGACTAGTAAACTCGTAGACATACCTGAACTGCATGCTAATAAAATACGTTTCATTTCTCTCACCCCATTGTTGTAATAAAAGCGCTTCCAGTTAATATTATATATTTTTATTTTTAAATGTCTAGACATTTAATTATATATGTCTGTATTTTATTTTAAAAATGACCGTATCAATACTCACAACAAGCTTTCAGAACAAAAAAGATCTCATCCAGATATGAACGAGACCCCTTTTCTTTTAAAAAATACTCTCCGAATGAACCATAAAGTAGCTTCTTCTTCAGAAGACAGTCTTTGAGAACTTTGTTAAAATAAGTGCTAATGACTTAGCTCATTCAAAAACCCAATTTTTCATCCCATAAATCATGAGAAGTAACTGCCCAGAGATGGAAACAGATTCTATTCCCACTCAATTTGATGGATAGGTAAACGTCTTTTGCTGCTACTTTTCGAATCTATTCATATCTTTGCAATCAAAAGGAGTGGATATCATGGCAGTCACTCATTTGTGTGAAGCCTGTAAAAGAAACAAGATTGATGTTGTAAAAATTTCTGATGAACCAGCTCAGCCTTATCGATTATGCAATGATTGTCACAGGCGGCTCTTAACCTATTCTTTACGTCCAATTGAATGGTATCACTTAGCGATCATCCACTCTCCAAAGAAATTTTTATTGCACGATGATTTTTATGAAGAAGACGGAGAGGCTTGTCAGCCAGAAGAAGATGTATTGGTCACAGCAGAAGAGAAAATACCCACATTACAAGCGGTTCAACATGATTTGGAGTCTTTATTAGATTTCTCAATCACAAGATGGTTTCTTCAATACGATGTCATCAATGCCCTGAAAAAACACGATACACAAAAAATGTTGATGTCTGTGAAAGCTAGATTTTATGGAACGGAAAATCATGAAGTCAAATCAAGAATGCTGGAGATCGCAGCTGATGTTTTAGGTACTGCAGCTTCGGATTGGGTAAGAGAGCTTTGGGAGAATGATGCCGATAAATTTTTTCATCCGCTTTCTTGGGCAGCAGCCAGTAGTTTACCAGCCGAGGAAGGAATGAGACGTATTTTTGATCAATTGAAATGTGTAAGTGAAAAGGAATTGCCAATGATGGCTCTCTCCAGCCTATATCGTTTCCGTTCACATCACATACTTGATTGGATGGAGTCTCATTGCTCCTCTTTTAACGACAGTTGGGGCAGGTTGGCATCAGCATGCTTTCCAACATGGCTCAGAATGAAATCTTGGCTAAACAAAGGAAGACCTTTCAGTTTAATTGCACTCGATACAATGGCGAACTCTCTAGCAGTTAAAAACGATCCATTTATCGAGAAGTTATCACCTAAAATACTTCGTACAGATATCAATGAAATAGAACCCATTTTATATGATTATCTTCAAAAAGATGGCGTTCCTCGTATCAAAACGAAAGTAGGCATCATCGTGAAGAACAAAGAAGCCATATTTGAAAAAGGCGAATAAATGGATAAAAGCGTGTGCAATGTTTATGCTCACGCTTTTCACTAGCATGACAACATACTAGATCATAATTTGATGTTGTGTTATCCTCTGAGCCCAGCCCGTGATCAACATATGCACGATTATCCTTTTCCTGCTTGGAATCCCGGGTACTTGGTCATACCGCCGTCTACATATAACGTCAACCCTGTCACATAGCTCGCCTCTTTTGATGCAAGCCAGACAGCACATGCTGCCACTTCTTCAGGCTTTCCGATATAGCCAATTGGTATCAGCTCAATGACGCCCTTTTTCAATGCTGGATCATCAAATTTTTCGGCATTGATGGGGGTATCAATTGCACCTGGTGCAATACTGTTTACGCGAATTTTTTTAGGGGCATATTCTAGTGCCAGCGTTTCTGTCAAAAGCTTGGCGCCTCCTTTACTTGCTGCATAATGGACAAAATGAGGCCACGGAATTTGCTGATGGACCGACGACATATTAATAATCGACCCCTCGATCCCATGTTCTGTCATATATTTTAATGCATCACGGCAGCCTAAAAACATACCTGTTAAATTGGTAGACATCACTTTGTTCCAATTATCTAGCGTCATTTCAGTTGAAGGAACTTCATTTTCTATTCCTGCATTATTGATCATGACATCAAGACTGCCATATGTATCAACAGCTTGATCAATCATCGCCTTCATATCCTCTTCTTTTGATACATCCCCTTGAATTTTGACAGCCTGTCCGCCACTTTTTTGAATCTCAGCAATCGTGTCGTCCGGGTTTTCTTTATCGGAGAAATAATTGATCACTACATTGGCTTTTTCTTGTCCAAACCGGCGCGCCATCGCCTGACCTATCCCTGTACCTGCTCCTGTGATGAGAACTGTTTTTTCTTCCAAATCTGGATACATTCGTTTAACCTCCTATTTTGTAAAACCTAGCAGCACACCACCTGCGATAATCATCAAGCAGCCTGCAATAACAAAGCTTGTTTTAGATGCTTTCTCTTTTAATAAATAAATACCGCCTAAAGTCGAGATGACAATTCCTGTTTGAGACATGGAAAAACTTACTGCTACGCCAATGAGCGGAATCGCCAAGAGAAGCCCTAGATTTCCTGTCGACCACACAAGACCAGCAATGATATTTCTGAATGTATATTTGCTAAATGGGTCTTGCTTTAGACTGATCGCTAACGATGAAAGCAGCATGCCGACAGATTGCGGAACGAGCGCAGACCAGCCATCTATATGAAACCATCTTAAAATGACAACATATCCGACGTAGCCTACGGTTGAGATGAGCAAAATGATGATTCCCTTTTTAAAATTGCCGCCTTCGTTCCCGCCACTCTTTTTTTGACCCAGTGATGTCATGACAACACCAGCAATAATAAATAAAATAGCACAAGAACCAATAAGTATGACCGTCATGGTTTGCCATTCTTTGAAGACGATGACACCAAATAATGTCGTGCTCACAAGCTGCATACCCGTTGATAAAGGAACAGCCTTTGACACCCCTAGAAAGGCGACACTTGAAAGCTGATTCATTTGCCCTATACTCCAAAAGATCCCAGAGATAACGGAAACCGCAAAAATAAGCGGTGTCAGTTCCGGCATTTTGATCAAATAGGCGCCGATTGAAAACAAAAAAGCGCCGAGGGTAATGCCGAGTGTTTGCTGATAGGCATTCCCGCCAAGTTTGACACTGATGAGAACAATACTTCCCCAAAATATCGCTGGGAGAAGTGCATATAAAATGCCCACTTCTATCCCTACTTTCTGTTCTTTTTTACTTAGCATCCCTCTTTTTCGGATTTTTAGCCGAATAGATGTAAACACAAAAAAGACCTTACCAAGGTAAGGTCTTTTGAGGTTTTATACTTATTTCATCCATTCAGTATGGAAGACGCCTTCTTTATCTGTGCGCTCATACGTATGTGCGCCGAAGTAGTCACGCTGTGCTTGAATTAAGTTAGCTGGAAGGACAGCTGTACGATAGCTATCAAAGTAAGCAAGTGCACTTGAGAATGAAGGAACAGGAACACCTTGTTCTACTGCAAGTGAAATCACTTTACGAAGTGATGATTGATAGCTTTCTACGATATCCTTGAAGTAAGGATCAAGCAATAGGTTTTTCAATTCAGGGTTACGGTCATAAGCTTCTTTGATTTGCTGCAGGAAGGCTGCACGAATGATACATCCACCACGGAAGATCATCGCAATTTCACCGTATTTCAAATCCCAGTTATACTCTTCAGACGCTGCTTTCATTTGCGCAAAACCTTGTGCATATGAGCAGATTTTACTCATGAAGAGAGCTTTTCTAACAGCTTCGATTAATGCTTGTTTATCTTCAGCTGATTGAGTTGGCTCAGGCCCTTGAATTAATTGACTTGCTTCCACACGCTCATCTTTCATCGCAGAAATAAAACGTGCGAAAACAGATTCCGTAATGATTGGAAGCGGGACACCTAAATCAAGTGAGCTTTGGCTTGTCCATTTTCCAGTTCCTTTTTGGCCGGCTTTATCTAAGATGACATCTACTAGTGGCTGGTTCGTTTCCTCATCCACTTTTGTGAAAATGTCAGCTGTGATTTCGATTAAGTAGCTGTCAAGTTCGCCTTTATTCCACTCTGAGAATACTTCATGAAGCTCCCCTGCTGATAAACCAGCGACATGCTTCAAGATAAAGTATGATTCAGAGATCAATTGCATGTCTCCGTACTCGATACCGTTATGAACCATTTTGACATAATGTCCTGCTCCATCTGGACCGATATACGTTGTACAAGGCTCACCATCTACTTTCGCAGAGATGGCTTCTAAAATTGGTTTCACTAGCTCGTGCGCTTCTTTTTGACCGCCAGGCATGATAGAAGGACCTTTAAGTGCGCCTTCTTCACCGCCAGAAACACCTGTTCCAATGAAGTGAATACCACTTTCCGCAAGCTCTTGGTTACGTCTTTGTGTATCCTTGTAATATGTATTTCCACCATCAATTAAAATGTCACCTTTCTCTAGGTGAGGAAGTAATGATTGAATGGTTGCATCTGTTGCTGCACCCGCTTTTACCATTAAAAGAATTTTACGCGGCGTTTCAAGCGATTGAACAAATTCTTCAATGCTGTATGTGCCTACAACGTTTTTCCCTTGTGATTCTTGAAGAAATTCTTCTGTTTTGCTGCTAGATCTGTTATAAACGGACACGGAGAAACCGCGGCTTTCAATATTTAGGGCAAGGTTTTTCCCCATAACGGCTAGTCCAACGACACCGATTTGTTGTTTTGACATAATTCTGACGTCCCTTCTAACACACTATATTGATTACTGCTGAAATGATGTACCCTTTGAAATTACCACAACATCACCTCTTTTATCAAGTTTTCAGGCTAGTCATTTCCTCTTTCGTCCTGAAAAAAGTCTTTATTAAAACTTGTACCACTTGTTTTGCTCTCTTTTTCCTTAATGGTCACCCCTCTTTGAATGAGTGGTTTACCGTATTTTTCTTTCAATCCGTCTAAAAGAGATTGGAGCGGTTCGTCTTTTGCATCTTCTGTATAAGAGAATAAATCAAGCTGCTTGACGGCTGATTTTCGTTCCACAAGATCGGTCCCCGTCACACCTAAAAGTCTTACTGGCTGGTCATTCCAATGCTTTAGGAATAGCTGCTTTGCCGCCTCAAATAGATCTTCCTTTCGATCAGTTGGATTCGTGAGTGTGACGCTCCGTGTGATATTTTTCCAGCTTGCATAACGAATCATAATGAGCAGCCGATTCGCCATCACTTCTTTTCTTCGTAATCTGGCACTCACCGATTGCGACAGTTTCTCTATTAATGAGACCAGTTCATCTGTATCATCAGAATCGTGAGGAAGAGTGGAAGAATTGCCGACAGATTTAAATTCGTATATTCTTTCTGGATCTACAATCCCGTCATGCTCTCCGTTTGCCTTTTGCTTTAACCTCGGTCCATTGATGCCTAATAACTCTTTCAGCGCATATTCATTCGCTTTCGCTAAATCTTCAATTGTATGAATTCCGATGGTTTTCAGCTTATCTGCCGTTTTCTGTCCAACCCCATGCATGTCACCTGCCGGGAGCGGCCAGAGCATTCTCGGGACATCTCGTTTACGCAAAATGGTAATGCCCATTGGCTTTTTCCAATTAGACGCCATCTTAGCTAGAAATTTATTTGGTGCAATGCCAATGCTAGAAGGAAGCATGAGCTCTTCTACTAGCCTCGTTTGAATATCATGAGCGGTTTTCACGGCATGCTCCGCATAAGGGGTATTGGTTAAATCAATATAGCCTTCATCAATTGAAACGGGTTCAACTAAGTCACTATATTCTCTTAGTATGGTAAACATTTCTTGTGAGGAGCTGCGGTACCGGTCGAAGTTGGGTGTACGCACAATCAGTCCCGGACAAAGCCGCTTCGCTTCCCAGAGTGGCATCGGGGGCTTCACACCGAGTGCTCTTGCCTCGTAGCTGCAGGTCACAACAATCCCTTTGCGCTCTTTTGCATTTCCGCTAATGGCTAATGGTTTCCCTCTCAGAGAAGGGTCATACGCCATTTCTACATTGGCATAAAAAGCATTCATGTCTATATGAAAAATAATATTTGACATTGGAATAACCCCATTTTCTTGTCTACTTATATTTTTAATCGGTTCAGATTGAATCAATCATTGTAGATTACATTTATCCTCAATTATACATTGATTTGATTCACCTTTCCTCAAAAAAACCTTCTCCTAAAAAAGAGAAGGCTCCACAATCATTTAAACTTTTTCTTCAATGATACTATTTTGATATTGAATATCCTCATAGGTTAACACTTCATGTTTACTCTGATAGAAATGTTTAACAACCGGCGAGGGCTGTTGATTAAAATTCATACTCAAACTTTGATTAGAGTAGTGTCCAGCTGGATCAATATAATATTTAAAATCAATTACTCTTTCCACATCAATTTCAGCATAAGCAATCCCCTCTGTTTCAGCTGGAACCATATCACTGATCGGTTCTCCATCTGGACCGTAAATGCACGTATGCCCACTCTTAAATGTCTCAAAGTAATCTCTTTGCTCCTGTGTTAAACAAATCATCTCTTTCATTTCCTCAGTATATATAGATGAAGTCATTAGCACAAATGTCTGTGTCGCGATGGCATAATATCGACTTGAAATCTCATCATCAAAATAACCTGGCCAGGATGCAACATGTACCTGCTCATTTTGGGCATTCATCGCCATAAGGTCTAACGGCACTTGATGCTCCCAACACATCAACCCACCAAGATTTCCAATCTCCGTTTGAAAAACCGGCATCATACTTCCGCTTCCATCACCCCAGATTAGTCTTTCTGCTACAGAAGCTCTCATTTTTCGGTGTTTTCCTATTAAATCCCCATTTGGATTAAACCAAAGTTGAGCTAAATAGAGAGAGCCACCATCTTTTTCACTGCATGATATGCAAACGTACGTTTTATTTCTTTTTGCTGCCTCACTTATTTTTTGAATGGCTAAGCTGGGGATTTCCACTGCATTTTTATACAATTCATGATAGAACTTTCTTGTATATTCTGGATGACCAATAAAAGCAAACCAAGGATAACCAGGCAAAAATGCCTCTGGGAATGCCACAAGCTTTGCACCATTTGAAGCTGCCTCGTCAATCATTTTACATGACTTCTCAACTGTTGCCTCCAAATTTAAATAGATGGGTGCTGCTTGTACCGCAGCTGCTCGAAATTTAGGGTAAATACTTGTCATATTTCAAAACCTCCATTTCTTCTATTCCACTTCATTATAAGAGAAGAACTATGAAGTTTGGATGACAATTACCATTTTAGTTAAATTAAGTATTTTATTTAATAGAGGAAACGAATGGTTCAGTTAGACATTTAACAATGTGTATAGTACACTGTGAGTAATGAAATGGATGTGATAATCATGATTATTGATACATTCAATGAAGTCTTTTTCCTTGTTGAATTCTTTACGATTATTCTTCCAGCGCTGACCGCCATCGGTATTGCTTTCTTATTAAAAGACTGCCGAATGAACGAGCACCTCGGAGGACATCGTTTAGAAGAGTTGGACGCATCTTGTTTGAATCGAACAGACTTTCTGTTTATCATATATGATCGCATTACAACTTGGATTAGTAAAGTCATTCGAATGAAAAGATCATCAAATGATGATGAAGACCATTCGCTTCCTCTCTCTTATTAGATTTTATTATTGAGGAGGAAACGAATTGAAACGTTTATTGACTATTTGTACGACTTTATTTTTGATGATGGTAGCGTCACCGGCATTTGCTGCGAGTGCGCAAACAAATACAAGCTCTGATGGGTTTTTCCATCATTATTTTGTTCAGCCTTTTTCTGAGTTGATTATCTGGCTTGCGAACTTTTTCCATGATGACTACGGTTTATCCATTATGTTCGTGACATTGATTGTCCGGCTGCTTATTTTCCCGCTTTTTGCAAACCAATTTAAAAAGCAGAGAGTGATGCAAGAGAAAATGGCACTCGTTAAACCTCAGATTGACCAAATACAAAGCAAATTGAAAAAAACGAAAGAACCTGAAAAACAAAAAGAACTGCAAATGGAAATGATGAAAGTATATAAAGACAACAATGTGAACCCGCTGGCAATGGGCTGTCTGCCGATGCTGATTCAAATTCCAATTGTTCTTGGCTTTTACTCGGCAATTCGCTCAACACCTGAGATCGCAACGCATTCGTTCTTATGGTTTAACTTAGGACAAACTGATCTTTTGGTGGCAATCTTTGCAGGGGCCATGTATTTCTTGCAATTTTATGTCACACAAAAATTCGCAAAGCAATCAGGCACCCAAACAGAAGCTGCACTGAAACAAGCAAAAATCATGGGCATGATTTTCCCAGTCATGATGCTGTTTCTATCAATTAATGCTCCCGCTGCTCTTCCTTTATATTGGATGACAAGTGGACTTTTACTCACCATTCAAACGATTATTTTAAATGTGATGTACCAAAAATCAAAAACAAAAGCTGCGGCAAACGATTCAATTAACCCAGCAGCTGAATAAATTATAGCCCCCTTACCTAAACATGATAAGGGGGCTATATTTGTCTTCTGTAGAGCGCAACAAATAAAAGATTCGTGAGCTCCGGCACGCAAAATGACCCCTTATCCATGGATAAGGGGCCTTTGTTTATGCCAATTCCTCTTTCAATCGCTCAGGCAATTGATCAAGATCCTCAATTTTCCCAAGAAACTTATTAGGGTCCACTTGTAAAATCATCTTGTTCTCTCTCTCAACGACGCCGAAGAAATATTCAGATGCTTTTGTGTTCATATGAAATGGCTTGATCTCACTTAGCTCGATATCAATGATATCTTTTGCATCAGAAACAAGGCAGCCAATCATTTGATCGTTTAATTCAAATAGTAGAACCTTAGACTGTTCGGTTACATCCAGAGGTTTTCCGTGCAGCATGACACCTGTGTCACTGACTGGAATGACCTCTCCTCTTAACGACATGAGTCCTTTAATCTCTTTTGGAAGGTTCGATACTTCTTGTAAATAAGGGACCTTCTCAATCGAGCGTATATGCTCTACGCTGATACCAAAATCCTCTTGTCCCACTTGGAAAATAATGATCTTTTGCGTGCTCACAGAGTCTCCTGCCTTTACGATGGATTTGTCGTTTCTTCGATAATGGCGAGAACCATTTCAGCTGTCTTGACTAATTCTTCAATCGGCATTTTCTCATTTTTCGTATGAATATCTTCATATCCAACAGCTAGGTTGACAGTTGGGATGCCATTTCCAGCAATGACGTTTGCATCACTGCCTCCCCCGCTTGTCTGTAGTTCTGAAGGGCGGCCAATTTTCGCAGCCGCTTTTTTCGCCACTTCAACGACTTGATCGCCGTGTGAGAATTTAAAGCCTGGATACATGATGTCAATTTGTACATCGGCACTTCCGCCCATTTCTTTAGCGGTTTTTTCAAAGGCTGCTTTCATTTTTGCTACTTGTGCTTCCATTTTTGCCGGTTCTAAAGAACGCGCCTCTGCCAGAATATCCACTTGATCACAGACAATATTCGTTTGTGTTCCACCTTCAAAACGGCCGATATTCGCCGTTGTTTCTTCATCAATACGGCCAAGCGGCATGCTGGCGATCGCTTTTGATGCAATCGTAATCGCAGAGACGCCTTTTTCTGGTGCCACACCTGCGTGAGCTGTCTTTCCGTAAATGGTTGCGCGTACTTTCGCCTGTGTTGGCGCAGCCACGATAATGTTACCGACCTTGCCATCTGAATCAAGGGCATAACCATATTTTGCTGTCATCAGTTTCGGATCTAACGCTTTTGCTCCTACAAGTCCTGATTCTTCACCAGCTGTAATGACAAATTCAATCTTGCCATGCGGTACATTTTTCTCTTTTAGGACACGGATCGCTTCAAACATTGCAGCAAGCCCTGTTTTATCGTCAGCACCAAGAATGGTTGTGCCATCTGTCTTGACATAGCCGTCTTCAATGACTGGCTTAACGCCATTACCTGGTACAACTGTATCCATATGAGAAGTAAAATAAATCGTATCTGCCTCTTGATTCCCTTCAAGTGTGCAAATAAGATTGCCTGCTCCGTGGCCGGTTGTCTCTTTTGAATCATCTTCAACTACATTAAGCCCTAAATCAGTAAATTTCTCTTTTAGGACTTCAACAATTTTTTCTTCATGTTTTGTTTCTGAATCGATTTGAACAAGTTCTAAAAATTCGTCTAATAAGCGTTTCTCATTGATCATGATGAAGCTCCTCCTCTTATAGCGGCATGTTTCCATGCTTTTTTAACGGTCTATCTTCTTCCTTACTGCGAAGCAGGTCAAATGAGCGAATGAGCCGCTCTCTCGTTTCATCTGGCATTAAAATATCGTCGATTAATCCTAATTGTGCTGCCTTCATGACACTAGGTTCATTGTCCACCTCACGCAAAGCAGGATGAACAATTTCGTCTGCAAACGATTTTCCCATGACATCAATTTCTGCCTCTGGCCATGCATATACAAAGTCAGCACCTAATCCCTTACTATTCATCGCAACGTATGCGCCGCCAAACGCCTTTCTCAAAATCACAGTGATTTTTGGAACGGTCGCCTCAGCATACGCATACAGAAGCTTTGCGCCGTGGCGGATAATGCCTGCATGCTCAGCTTTCTCACCTGGCAAAAAACCAGGAACGTCCACAAGGGTTAAAATGGGAATATGAAATGCATCGCAAAATCGAATAAACCGAGCCGCTTTATCAGCAGCATCGAGGTCAAGGCTTCCTGCCAGCACCTTAGGCTGATTGGCTACAAGACCAATGGAAGACCCTTGTAATCTGGCAAAACCTGTGACGATATTTTTGGAGAAACAACGCTGCGTTTCAAAAAATGAGCCGTGGTCGGTGATCGCTGTCACCACTTGTTTGACATCATAAGTGCGTGATGGCTCCTTTGGCAAGATGTTCCCAAGATCGCTTGCATCATGCTTTTGCACCTTACGATGAATGACAGGCCGTCGTTTCGTTGGTATGTACGTTAAAAGCGTTCGAACTGCTTTTAACACGTCTCTCTCATCTTTCCCTGTATAGTGCACATTCCCGCTTGTTTGATGCTGAACTGCTGCACCTCCAAGCCGGTCAGGACAGACCGTCTCTCCTGTTGCTTTTTCTATCACTTTCGGACCAGTTAAAAACATATGAGCTGTTTGCTCCGTCATGAATACAAAATCCGTCAATGCAGGTGAATAAACTGCACCTCCCGCACAGGAGCCTAAAATAACGGATATTTGCGGAATTTGACCAGAGTAAAGCACATTCCGTTTAAAAATCTGACCGTATCCCTCTAATGATACCACACCCTCTTGAATTCTCGCACCACCTGAGTCTTTTAGACCGATAACAGGCATTTGATTTTTAGCCGCCAAATCCATTAAAGCCGCTATTTTTTTCGCATGCATGTCCCCTAGTGAACCCCCGTACACGGTCGCATCTTGTGCATAAACGCCTACTTGTTTCCCATGAATCAGTCCCGTCCCAGTGACAACGCCATCCCCTAAATGTTCTGAGCGGGAGCCTTTAGCAAATGACTGGATTTCCATAAAGCTGCCTTCATCAAGAAGTTCATGAAGCCGCTGACGAACAGTCAGCTTTCCTTTGTTTCGGTGAGCCGCTGCTCGTTTTTCACCGCCACCCCTTAAAGCTTTCTCGCGCCATTCAGACAAGTCATTGAACGATTCATGCATCTTCCTATTTCTCTCCTTTCAATGGCGCACACAATTCAAATAGCACACCTGACGTTTCTTTTGGTGAAATAAACGCAATGCGCTTTCCGTTCGCACCATTTTGTGCGTCCTTTTGAATGAGCTGCATGCCGAGCTCGTCAAGTTGACTGAGATCAGCCTGAATGTCACCTGACTTTAATGCAATATGATGAAGCCCCTCTCCTCTTTTTGTTAAGAAGGTATGTAATGTGCTGTGATTTGACATCGGTTCAATCAACTCAATGTGCAGATTACCTAGGGAAGCAAAAGATACTTTGACCCCTTGATTCGGAAGTACTTCTATGTCTGAAAATTCCCAGTTAAACAGCCTGGAGAACATACATGCTGTTTTTTGAATAGAAAAAACGGCAATGGCAATATGATCGATTTGATTCATCCGTTCACTTCCTTTGTACATCACTTGTCGCCTGCGTAAAAACGAGCTAGAATAAAGAAAGGTGCGCTCGTCGCAAAAACATTTGATTATAGGGGTGCGATATGTCTCAGAAATTCATGAAATTTATGGTATTGCTCATGATTAGCTTACTGTTAATTTCTTCACTTTTAGCAGGAGCGGCAGCCTTTTTATAAAGTGTTGATAAAAAAGCAGACAAGCAGGTGATTCGTTTTTTAACGAATGGCCTGTTTGTCTTTAGCCAGTTTTTCAAATGCATCGCTTGATTTCGTGATCCATACTTTTGTACCAACTGGAAGCTGATCAAATAGCCGTTCTACATCTTGATTATGAAGACGTACACAGCCTGCCGTAATAAATTTCCCTATCGATGTCTCATCACTTGTTCCATGAATGCCATAGATTCTCCCGTCGGTTCCTCGCGCATCAAATCCAATCCACCTTCGGCCGAGTGGGTTATTCTTTGCGCCGCCTTCAATATTTTTTCTTCTGTAATAAGGATCTTTCGCTTTGATCATAATCGTAAATTCACCTTCTGGCGTTAAATCAGCTGTTTTGCCAGTAGAAGCCGGGTAGACTTTTTGAATTTTCCCATGATCAATATACGCAAGCTCATTCGTTTGTTTATTAATAATGACATACGGATCACCTGGAAGCGGGTTTTGCCCGAGCGGCCAGATGGGTGAAAGGGACATGGTCAGCACAGTATAAAATAAAAGACGCATAGGCTCCTCCTTTTTCATTAGATTGACCAATGAAGGAGGAACTCATGCGTCTTTATTCTTTCATCCCTTTAAAATAACTTTTCAGCACCAAATATTGTTCCATTTCCCCGAGAAAATGAAAGAGTGCGGCTCTAGCTTCAAATTCTTCACGTGTTTGCGGAAGCGGCAGTGCATCAAACTCTTCTTTCATATCAATCAGGCGTCTTAAGAACTTATGCGCCGTGTTCCCTGGGTGAATATGTTCTCGTAAATCTCTAATATATTCTGCAATGATTTGCCCATGCTCCGTTGTAACAGAAATGGACGTAATTTTCGGAAGCACCCGCTCAATGATTTCAAATTGCTTTTGTCTCATGTTGAAATAATGATAATACAGATTTTCATGTCTTAAGACATGGTTTTCAACATCACGGTATGCAAGAGCTTTCGCTTCTTTAATCAATTGATGCGTCTCTGGTATTTCTTTTCCTGTCCAGTCTTGTTTTCCGGTCATTAAATATTGCTCGATTTCTTCAAAGATTTTCGCAAAATTCGCTTCAATCTGTTCACTGTATTGTTTCAGCTTTTTATCAACGCTAGGCATATACAGGTTCATAATGAGTGCGACCCCTACACCAATGGTGATGAGTAAAAGCTCATTCCAGATGAGATGAAGCGTAATGCCTCCAGACATATACAAATGAAGGATAATCACTGAACTTGTGACAATCCCTTCTTTAATCCGAAGCAAGACCGTTGTTGGAATAAAGACGAGCAGCATTAGTCCAATGACGAAAGGATGATACCCAATCAGATCAAAAAATAAATAAGAAAATAAGATGGCAAGACTGCATGCGGCAAAGCGGGCCCCAGATGCGAGGAGTGACCTTTTTTTCGTCACCTGAATACATAAGATCGTAATAATGCCGGCAGCTGAATAGTTTTGCAGACCGAGCATTTGTGCAATGTAAATGGCTAGAGCTGTTCCTAATGCTGTTTTCAGCGTTCGGTAGCCGATTTTAAACATGATGTGATTCACTCTTTTCTGTCTACTTTTGTGAAATGATGAACTTTTTTTACTTTCCCCATTATAATCAAAAAAAGAAGGAGATGTTAAGTCTCCTCCTCGTTTTTTTCATTATAATATTTTTTGTAAGAAATCTTGAGCACGCTGTGAAGACGGAGATTCAAAGAATTCTACAGGATTTGCATCCTCTACAATTTTCCCATCATCCATAAAGATCACACGGTCTGCCACTTCTTTTGCAAAGCCCATTTCATGTGTGACGATCATCAGCGTCATCCCAGATTGAGCGAGCTCTTTCATGACCTCTAATACTTCCTTTACCATTTCTGGATCAAGAGCAGACGTCGGCTCGTCAAAAAGCATGATATCTGGTGTCATCGCAAGGGCACGTGCAATGGCGACACGCTGCTTTTGACCACCTGACAGCCGATTCGGATAATCATCTTTTTTCTCTAGAAGTCCGACCTTTTTTAAAAGCTCCTCTGCCTGCTTGATGCTGTCTTCCTTCGATTGGTTCTTTACATTCATTGGCGCATACGTAATATTTTCTAGCACTGTTTTGTGCGGGAATAAGTGAAAATGCTGAAACACCATACCAATATTTTCGCGCACTTTTAATGCATTTGTTTTTGGATTGGTAATTTCCGTCCCCTGAATCGTAATCACTCCAGAAGTCGGTTTTTCAAGTAAGTTAATACAGCGAAGAAATGTTGATTTTCCTGAACCAGACGGCCCGATGACAGCTACCACTTCGCCTTCTTTAATCGTGGTATCAATCCCTTTCAACACTTCATTTTTACCGAAAGATTTTGTGAGTTTCTCTATTTTAATCATTTGATTTTAACTTCCTTTCCACCGATTTGCCGACGAAGGTAAGAATAAGCACGATGACATAATAGATGAGACCCGCAAAAATAAGCGGTTCAAGATAGTTATAGGTGACGGCACCTGCTTGATAAGCTCGTCTCATGACATCGCCCAGTCCAATGACTGTGACAATCGCTGATTCTTTTGTCAGTGTAATCGTTTCGTTCACAAGTGCTGGTGAAATATTTTTGAATGCTTGCGGAAGCAATAAGTCCTTCATCATTTTAGCATACGGAATACCTAAAGCAACGGCCGCTTCTTTTTGCCCTTTATCAATGGCATTGATTCCTGCACGAATGATCTCAGAAACGTACGCCGCCGAGTTTAGTGAAAATGCGGCTACAGCTGCCCAGTATTGATCAATTTGAAAGCCGAGCAGCTGGGGAAGACCAAAATAAATAATCAAAAGCTGAAGCACAAGCGGTGTGCCTCGGAAGATTGACGTATAAAAATCTGCTAGCCAGATAAGCGGCTTAAATACACTAATTTTACAGAGCGTTAATAAGATTCCTAAAATAAAACCAAGGAACAATGATACCACAACAATAGAAAGCGTTACTTTAAGACCTTCTAAAATAAAGGGCATCTGAGGTATTACATCTTTAAAATCCATCATGATATTCTCCTTTTTTTCCTTCAGATAAAATCAAAGAATAAAACAGGAAAAAAGTTCAACACATGTTGAACTTTTCAGCGCTTTCTACTTGATTTTCATGAATGACGCTGATCCTTTTCCTGACTTACTTTTCATCAGCAAACCATTTTTTAATTAGTTTATCAAGTTCGCCATTATCCTTCATTTCTTTTAATGATTTATTGAATTTCGCTGTTAAGTCGCTATTTTTTTTGAATGCAATGGCTGAACCTTCGTTTGAGCTATTCAATCCAAACGCTTGGAAATCTTTTTCCTTTTTCAAGTAGCCAGCCGCTACTTTATCTTCAATAATGGCTGCATCAAAACGGCCTGCCTTAATTTCTTGAATGATATCAGAGATTTTATTACGATCTTCGACCGTTAAGTTATATTTCTTTTGCAATCCATTTGCTTCATCTTGCTGGATAGAACCTAATTGAACACCAACCGTTTTGTCTTTTAAATCTTTCTCTGTTTTCATACCGCTAGATTTCTTTGATACAACCAAGTTTTCAGCATTGTAGTAAACATCTGAGAAATCAACTTGTTTTTTACGCTTTTCAGTAGGTGTCATGCCTGCAAGCACAATATCAGCTTTATTTGTTTTAAGAGCTGACACGAGGCTTGCAAAGTCCATATCTTGAATTTCTAGCTTGTAGCCGTTCTTTTTCGCTAGAGCTGTAGCAAGGTCGACATCAAAACCGATAATTTTATCACCGTCTTTTGATTCAAATGGCGGATAATCTGCTGAAGTCGCCATAATGAGTGTTTTGTCGTCTCCTGATGCGTTTGAATTATTAGAAGAAGTTCCGCATGCTGCTAATGCAGCTGCAAGACCAGCTGTCATAAGTAATAATAACCACTTTTTCATATGATAATGCCTCCTAGTATTTAAAATCATGAGTAGATTTGAATATTTATTCACTATAATGTATTTTAAACACTTTCTTTTTGATATGCAATAGTATTTTGCTAAAATTATTTTGATTCGTATGTCATGTAAAACAAAAAAGCAGACCGATCAAAAGACCGGACTGCATTTGAATAATTCATTCAAAAGTAACATGTTACACTTCTTCGCAATACTCATCGAAAGCGGCTTGAAGTTTTGACACCACTTCCATCGGTTCATGTCCTTCGATTTCGTGACGTTCGACCATTTTAATGATTTTCCCGTCTTTTAATAGAGCAAATGATGGTGAAGATGGCGGGAAGCCTTCAAAGTATTCACGTGCTCTTGCGGTAGCTTCTTTGTCCTGTCCAGCAAACACTGTGAGCAATTGATCTGGACGCTTATCGTAATGAACAGAATAACCAGCCGCTGGTCTTGCAATACCGCCTGCACAGCCGCACACTGAATTCACCATAACAAGTGTCGTTCCTTTTTTCGTTAGCGCTTCATCAACTTCTTCAGCTGTTGTCAGTTCCGTATAGCCTGCCTGTTTAATTTCTTCTCGTGCTTGTTTCACAATATCATTCATAAATAAATTAAAATCAATATTCATAACCGTCCACTCCTTCTACGTACCAAACCATTTTAACTACATCATATCAAGGAAAACGCCGGCGGGCAAATGTCTTGTTTCGCCCCCTTCACTTTTTTCAAACGTCGTTTATGACCTGTGGAATTGGGGAAAAGTGATAATAAAGTGATGAAAGGGAGAACTGCGTGATGGCACAA
Organism: Bacillus sp. FSL M7-0307; assembly: GCF_038627835.1. NCBI lineage: Bacteria > Bacillati > Bacillota > Bacilli > Caryophanales > Bacillaceae > Bacillus > Bacillus sp. FSL M7-0307. Next base: position 2,178,659 of record NZ_CP152023.1, read on the forward strand.
TTCAAAAAAGCGATACTCATTTATAACGGAAATGCTGGACAAAAAAACATGGAAAAAACACTAGGTCAAACAGTGCCTCTTCTTTCTTTACATATTGATGAACTCATCCTTAAGCCTACAAAACAGCCGAATGATGCCTATCATTTCTGCCGCGAGATGGATGAGTCGATTGAATTGTTGATTATACTAGGCGGAGACGGAACCGTCCATGAATGTATGAATGGAATTGGCGGTTTAGAAAAAAGGCCAGCTGTAGCGATCTTACCTGGCGGGACGTGCAATGACTTTTCTAGAACGCTGGGCATCCCGCAGCAGATGCCAAAGGCCGCTCAAATGGTGATAGATGGCACTGAAAAAAAGGTCGATTTAATCAAGGCAGATGATCGATACCTTTTAAATTTTTGGGGGATTGGTCTCATCGCAGATACCTCAAACAATATTAATGATAAAGAAAAAGCTGTCCTCGGAAAAATCAGCTACTTCACGAGCGCTCTTCGAACCCTTCAGCAGACAGAACCTTTCTACGTACGCATTGAAACCGAAGAGGAAAACTGGGAAGAAGAAGCTGTGATTGTCCTTGTCATGAATGGGCACTTTATCGGTACAAATAAAATAGATCTGCCAAATGCTTCAATTGATGATGGAAAAGCCGAAATTTTAATTTGCAGAAATACGAGTTTCTCTGCTTTAAAAGAGATTTTTTCAATGAACCGCGAAGAGCTAGAAGATTTTAAAGGTGACCTGTCTCTTATTCAAGCATCCCGCATTCATATTCATACAAAAGAGGAAATGGATGCAGATACAGATGGTGAGGTATATATGACTGCTCCTTCTTCCCTTGAAGTATTAAAACAGCATTTGACCTTTATTGTTCCAGCAGAATAAAAAGCGCCTGCATCATTTCGATGCGGGCGTTTTTTTGATATAACGTCTGTATAAATATTCAAGTGCATACCCTAGCAGTGTACCTATAAGAAGGGAAATGCCTAATAAACTATTGGCGACTCCTTTAAATCCACCTATCATCAACAAGCAATAGGCGATTTGAATGATTGAAACGATTGATATGATTAGCAGTAAGCGTTCAGGATGATTGCGTGATTTGGAAATATACCGAAGAAAAGCGAACGCAATGGCTGTTATAAACATCAGACCAATCGTAAGAAAAGCAAAGAAATCTAATCCAGACATCTCATCGCTCCTTTCTGATTGATATGGAAATCCCCCTCTCATTGTGAGAAGGGGACATATAAATGAGCTTAATAGACGGACGTCTCTTCGTCAATGCCTTCAAGAATTTGTTTAATTCTTTGCAGGAATCTACCGCATACAAGACCATCGAGTACTCTATGATCTAATGAAAGACAAAGATTCACCATATCTCTTGCGGCAATCATACCATTTACAATCATCGGGCGCTTTACAATAGATTCTACTTGTAAAATGGCTGCTTGCGGATAGTTAATGATCCCCATTGATTGAACTGAACCAAATGATCCTGTGTTGTTCACAGTGAAAGTGCCGCCTTCCATGTCACTTTGCTTCAGTTTGCCTTGTCTGACCTTGGAAGCAAGTTCATGAATTTCTTTGGCGATTCCCTTAATCGTTTTCTCATCCGCATCTTTAATCACTGGGACAAAAAGAGCGTCATCTGTTGCAACAGCAATGGAGACGTTGATCGCTTTCTTTTGAACAATTTTATCTCCAGCCCACATGCTGTTCATTTCAGGAAATTCCTTTAAGGCCTGAGCCACTGCTTTGACAAAGAATGCAAAGAACGTCAAATTAAAGCCTTCTTTTGCTTTGAATTGATCTTTTAGCTGATTTCTTCTTGTCACAAGGTTTGTCACATCCACTTCCATCATCGTCCAGGCATGTGGAATTTCATGCTTGCTTCTTAGCATATTTGCGGCAATCGCCTGTCTAATCGGTGTGACCGGCAGTTCAACATCTCCAGGCATTGAAGAGATGGAAGGAGCCGCTTTTGCTTGTGACGGCTTCGCAGGCTCCGTTTGACCCGTACTATCACTCACAGGTGCTGCCGTTTCTTGTGCGCCTCCACTTTCGATAAGCTTCAGCAAATCTTTTCTTGTGATTCTGCCGCCAGCTCCCGTTCCTTGAACAGCCGCTAAATCAATTCCGTGCTCATCTGCTAAACGCAGGACTGCCGGAGAGTATCGTTTCTTTTGACTCTGATCCACATTTGTTTGGTCAGGTTCTGGTGCTTCATCTTGCGCAGGCGCCTCTTCTGTTTTCGCACTCTGCTGCGCACTGCCTTCTACTTCAATTTCACAAAACACTTCTCCTACTTGAAGTGTATCACCCTCTGCAGCCGCTAGTTTAGTGATTGTTCCTGTAAAGGATGACGGAACCTCTGCATTTACTTTATCTGTCATAACTTCCGCAATCGGATCGTATTTATTCACATGATCGCCAGGTGAAACGAGCCATTTGCTAATGGTTCCTTCTGTTACACTTTCACCAAGCTGAGGCATTTTCATTTGTTCAGTTGCCACTTTGAAACCCTCCTCTTTCTTAAAACGCCGCTAGTTCTCTCATTTCAGCTTCTACCTTATCCGGATTAACCATGAAGAATTTCTCCATTGTCGGTGCATAAGGCATTGCAGGGATATCAGGTCCTGCTAGACGTTTAATTGGCGCATCTAAATCAAACAAGCAGTGCTCTGAAATGATGGCAGCCACTTCACTCATGATGCTTCCTTCTTTTGTATCTTCTGTTAACAAGAGTACTTTCCCTGTTTTTGATGCCGCTTCAATAATCGCTTCTTGATCAAGCGGGTACACTGTACGTAAATCGAGAATATGAGCAGAAATTCCGTCCTTCGCAAGGCGCTCTGCTGCTTGGAGGGCAAAATGAACACAAAGGCCATATGTAATGACCGTAATGTCATCGCCTTCTCGTTTCACATCCGCTTTTCCAATAGGGAGCGTATAATCCTCTTCAGGCACTTCTCCTTTAATGAGACGGTATGCACGTTTGTGTTCAAAGAACAATACAGGATCTGGATCACGCACTGCGGCTTTTAACAACCCTTTGACATCATAAGGTGTAGAAGGCATCACAATCTTTAAGCCTGGCTGATTGGCAAAAATGGCTTCGACCGATTGTGAATGATAAAGCGCCCCGTGTACGCCGCCCCCGTAAGGAGCACGAATGACCATTGGGCAGCTCCAATCATTATTGGAACGATATCTAATTTTTGCAGCCTCTGAAATGATTTGGTTGATGGCTGGCATAATAAAATCCGCAAATTGCATCTCCGCGATCGGACGCATTCCATACATAGCAGCTCCAATACCTACACCTGCAATCGCTGATTCGGCAAGAGGTGTATCCATGACGCGCGCTTCTCCAAATTGCTCGTAAAGACCCGCTGTTGCTTTAAATACGCCGCCTTTTTTCCCGACATCCTCTCCGAGCACAAACACTTTCGGATCTCGCTCCATTTCTTCTTTCATCGCTAATGTGATAGCGTCTATATATGACATAACAGGCATTTTTCTTCCCCCTTACTCCGCATACACGTAACGAAGTGCGCTTTCTGCCTCGGCATAAGCTGCGTTTTCCGCTTCATCAGTGGCTTCGTTTACGATTTGCATAATTTCTTTGGTCATGTCTTCTTTCATTTCAGAAGTCATGACATTTCCTTCGATTAAGTACGTTTCATATTGAATGAGCGGATCTTTCTTTCTTGCTTCGAGCACTTCTTCCTTTTCTCGATAGCTAGAATCATCGTCATCACTTGAATGCGCAGTTAACCGGTAAGAAATGGTTTCGATCAATGTTGGGCCTTCGCCTCTTGCCGCACGGTCTCTCGCTTCTTTGACCGCTGCATACACTTCAAGCGGATCATTTCCATCAACCGTCACACCAGGCATTCCGTACCCTATTGCACGATCTGAAATACGCTCACATGCCACTTGTTTGTCATACGGGACAGAAATCGCATACTTATTGTTTTCACACATGAAAATAACAGGCAACTTATGCACCGCAGCAAAGTTGGCGCCTTCGTGGAAGTCTCCTTGGTTTGAAGAGCCTTCACCGAACGTGACAAAGCTAACAAAGTTCTTTTGCTCTAGACGCCCGGCAAGTGCGATGCCAACCGCATGAGGAACCTGTGTTGTCACAGGTGATGATCCAGTCACAATTCGGTTTGATCTTTGCCCAAAATGACCTGGCATCTGTCTCCCGCCTGAGTTTGGATCGTCTTTTTTCGCAAAACCAGACATCATTAAATCTTTCGCCGTCATCCCGAATGCAAGGACAACCCCCATATCACGGTAATAAGGTAAAACGTAATCCTCTTCCCTATTGAGGGCAAAAGCGGCACCGACTTGCTGCGCTTCCTGTCCTTGACAAGAGATGACGAATGGAATTTTTCCAGAACGGTTTAAAAGCCACATCCGTTCATCAATTTTTCTTGCTAAAAGCATGGTTCTATATATATCAATCGCTTGTTCATCTGATAATCCTAATTCCTGATGACGCATGTTACTCATCATGTTTCCCTCCTTGATTAAAAATGGATCGCCTTTCCGTCAACAGCCAGTGCTGCCTCGCCAATTGCTTCTGACAAGGTTGGGTGCGGGTGGATCGTCTGCCCCACTTCCCACGGAGTTGCATCTAATACTTTGGCTAATCCAGCTTCAGATATCATATCTGTTACATGAGGACCAATCATATGAATCCCTAAGATATCATCTGTCTTTTGGTCAGCAATGATTTTGACAAATCCATCAGACTCTCCAAATACAAGCGCTTTTCCAATCGCCATGAAGGGAAACTTCCCAATCTTGACTTCGTAGCCTTGCTCTTTTGCCGCCTGTTCAGTCAGCCCAACACTAGCGGTTTCTGGGTGAGAGTAAACACATTTAGACACGAGCGTTTCATCAAGCGGCTTTGGATCTTGACCAGCCATATGTTCTACTGCAATCATGCCTTCATGTGATGCGACATGCGCCAGCTGAAGACCGCCAATGACATCACCTATTGCGTAAATATGCGACTCTTTCGTTTGATAATGCTCATTCACGACAATGCCTTGCTTTTCTGTCTGAATGTCCGTGTTTTCAAGACCTATGCCTTCCACGTTTGGCACTCGGCCAACTGAAAGAAGCAGTTTCTCTGCTTCAAACGACTGAGTGTCTCCACCTTGTTCCACTTGGATCTTGACGAGATTCTCGTGCTTTTCGGCAGTATCTGGCAGAACCTTCGCATTTGTCACTAAGGTAATCCCTTTCTTCGTCAAAAGCTTTTCCATTTCTTTAGAAATATCTTGATCCTCTGTTGGCAAAATGCGATCTGCAAATTCGATCACTGTGACTTTTACGCCAAAATCGTTAAGCATGGAAGCCCACTCGATCCCAATCACGCCTCCGCCGACAATCAGCATGGACTGAGGAAGTTCTTGCAGTTCAAGTGCTTCATCTGATGTAAGGATGTGTGTTCCATCCGCTTCAAGCCCAGGCAGGACGCGCGGTCTTGATCCAGTCGCAATGATGACCTGCTTTGGAATCAGCATTTCATTTTCATCGCCATTCGCCATTTCTACCGAGATGGTGCCTGGCATTGGCGAAAAGATCGAAGGGCCTAGGATACGCCCTATTCCTTCGTATACATCAATTTTCCCTTGTTTCATTAAGTGTTTGACGCCGCCTGCTAATTTGTCGACAATCTCTGTTTTTCTTTTTTGTACGTTGGCAAATTGTAAGGCAATTCCGCTTGCTTCAACGCCAAATTCAGCGGCACGTTTGACCGTTTGATAGACTTCTGCACTTCTAAGAAGCGCTTTAGATGGGATACAGCCTTTATGAAGACATGTTCCACCGAGCTTTGATTTTTCTACGACTGCTGTTTTCAATCCAAGTTGAGAGGCACGAATGGCTGCTACATAGCCGCCTGTGCCTCCACCAAGAATGACGAGGTCATATTCAGTTGCCATGACTTGTCACTCCTTTCTCCGCCTTTTGATCATTTGGGTATTCTTTTGGTGTTTCTTCTTCTTTTAAAATACGAAGCGCCCCTTCTGCTAAGGATTGCAATTCATTTTCACCCGGGTACACAACAACATCTGAAATCCAGTCAATGTATCCTCTAATGCTTGACGTAATTTGTTTGCTGTACGCAAGGCCGCCTGTTAACACAATGACGTCTACAGCTCCTTTTAAGACCGCACTAGCCGCACCGATTTCTTTGGCAATTTGATAGCACATCGCTTCATAAATAAGCGCCGCACGCTCATCACCTGCTTCGATCATGCGCTCTACTTTTACTGCATCTGTCGTACCAAGATAGCCCGCAAGACCGCCTTCACCAATAATGCGTTTGAGCATTTCCTCTTGCGAATATTCACCAGAAAAGCATAAATTGACAAGGTCACCTGTTGGAAGAGTACCTGCCCGCTCTGGGCTGAAAGGACCCTCGCCATGAAGACCGTTATTCACATCAATGACTTTTCCTTTTTGATGTACACCAATCGTAATTCCGCCGCCCATATGGGTAATGATCATGTTCAAATCTTCATAACGTTTTCCAAACGAAGCAGCCGTTTTTCTTGCGACTGCTTTTTGATTTAACGCATGAAAAATGCTTTTCCGCTCAATTGTTGGCAGTCCTGAAATACGAGCAATCGGCTGTAGTTCATCTACGACTACTGGGTCCACAATAAAAGCTGGGATGTTAAGACCAAGTGCAATTTCTCGGGCAATGATTCCGCCTAGATTAGAGGCGTGCTGGCCAGCATACCCTTCTTTTAGATCTTCAACCATTTGCTCATTTACTTCATATGTGCCACCTTCAATCGGACGAAGAAGACCACCGCGTGCGCAAACTGCATCAAACTTTGAGATGTTCATCCCCTGTTCATGCAGTGTTTTCAAAATGGTTTCTTTACGGAAAGAAAATTGATCAATGATATGAGGAAACTGCTTGATTTCCTCATCTGTATGTCTTAATGTCGTTTCAAAAATAGATCGTTCATTATGAAACACACCGATTTTTGTTGAGGTAGAGCCAGGATTAATCGTGAGAATACGCCATTCTTTTGTCAGCAAAAACAAAACCTCCGTTTCAACTCATTCATCCATTTAGCGACGACTTAAAATATGTTGACCATTTTGCAGGAATTGGCTTCTTGATTTGCGCATTCTTTCAATTCGCTCTTCAGCCAATCGGTCTGCCGCTTTATAAGTTGGAATGGCATCACGGTTAGAGATTTCAATCACTCGCTCAATGTTTTGGTAAATGCCTTCTACTTTTTTCATTGCACGATCTGCATTATAGCCATAAAGCTCATCTGCAACGTTAATCACACCGCCTGCATTGATGACATAATCCGGTGCATACACGATGCCCATTTCATGAATAAGATCTCCATGATGTGTTTCTCTCAGCTGGTTATTCGCTGCACCTGCAATGACTTTTGCCTTTAATTTAGGAATCGTCACATCGTTAATGGTTGCACCGAGTGCACATGGTGCGTAAATATCACATTCTTGATCATAAATATCATCAGGGTCTACCGCTTTTGCACCGAAGTCTTCTACAGCTCGCTGAACTGAGTCTTTGTTGATATCAGTGACGATGAGCTGTGCGCCTTCTTCATGCAGGTGTTTACATAGGTTGTAAGCCACGTTTCCAACACCTTGAACGGCAATTGTTTTTCCTTCTAGTGAATCTGTACCGAATGCTGCTTTTGCAGCTGCTTTCATCCCTTTATATACACCGTAAGCAGTCACTGGAGATGGGTTTCCTGAAGAACCAAATGCAGGAGAGATTCCTGTGACAAAGTCTGTTTCTTCATGGATAAGATCCATATCTTCTACCGTTGTACCGACATCTTCAGCGGTGATATAACGGCCATTTAATCCTTGAATGTAACGGCCAAAAGCACGGAACATTTCTTCATTCTTGTCTTTTCTCGGATCACCGATGATGACCGTTTTACCGCCGCCAAGGTTAAGCCCTGCCGCCGCATTTTTATAGGTCATACCTCTTGCAAGACGCAAGGCATCTTCGATAGCTGCTTCTTCATTTTCATATGTCCACATTCTTGTTCCGCCGAGTGCTGGCCCAAGTGTTGTATCATGAATGGCAATGATGGCTTTTAAACCAGACTGTTCATCCTGACAAAATACAAGCTGTTCATAATCGTATCGTTCCATATATTTAAAAAGTTCCATTTTCTTTTCCTCCTATTACTTTCACTTAATTTGATGTACAGATGGCAAGTGCAATTGAATAGAGCTTACTTTCTGCTGAATCAGACCGGCTTGTTAAAGCAATCGGGGCCTTCGCTCCTGCCACCACAGCCCCCACTTTTGCATGAGCAAAGTAGATGAGAGATTTATAAAGAATGTTGCCTGCTTCAATGGTTGGCACAAGCAAAATATCAGCATGACCAGCCACGTCACTCGTAATATTTTTATGAGAAGCTGCCGTTTGAGAGATGGCATTATCTAAAGCAAGCGGCCCATCAATCAGGCAACCAGAAATTTGACCTCTTCGATTCATTTGCGCAAGGCTTGCAGCTGTGAGTGTCGAATCCATCGCTGGGTTTACGACTTCTACCGCTGATAATACCGCCACTTTGGGCATATCATTTCCGACAGCTTGTGCGACTTGAACGGAATTCATCGTAATTTCTTTCAGCATATTTAAATCAGGCGCAATGTTCATCGCAGAATCCGTCACATAGATAAAACGGTCAAAGCCCGGTACTTCGAAGGCTGCAACATGTGAAAGGACACTCGCTGTCCGAAGCCCATACTCTTTATTTAGGACAGCTTTTAACAATACGGCTGTCGGGACATGACCCTTCATGAGAATATCTGCATGATTTTCACTTACTGCCTGAACGGCAATTTTGGCAGATTCTTCGGGTGAATCTGAATGAATAATATCTATCCAGTCTTCATTGATCTCATGCTGTTTGACTAGCTCCTTTAGGTTGCGTTTGTTTCCAACCAGCAGGAAGCGAGCGACTTTTCGTTCGATTGCCATTTTGATGGCATGAAGCACTTCTTCGTCTTCTGCATGAGCCACAGCCGCTGTTTTATTCTGCAGCTGCGAGGCTTTGATAATCAGATCGTCAAGCTTCATACTTGCCCACCTTTCCTTGTGCTCGGTTCCTCTTTTTATATGCAAGTTCCGTGCCAGCTTGAAATGTGTGAAAAATAAACCTTTTCGCAAAGAAATCATGCAATTTCTTGCAGGTTACATGCATGTTACTGCATGCTATCTTTTGCAAGCTGATACTTATCCATTTTATAGTAAAGATTTCGAATGCTGATCCCTAACGTTTTTGCTGTTTTTGTACGATTGAATTGATGTTTTTCAAGGGTTTGTTTGATCAGCTGCGCTTCAAATGCTTCTACAGCATCCGAGAGCGTCTCCCCCTCAAATTGACTAACAGCCAGTTCCTGCTGCTCTTTTTCATCATGCTCTTCTGACTCCATGAAGGCGATATGTGCTTCATCGATCCATTCTTCTTGCGGATTCAAAAAGATCATAGCTCGTCCAAGCACATTTTCAAGCTCTCTCACGTTGCCTGGCCAGCTATATGATCGAAGTCTATTAAGCGCACGATCTGTTAAGCCACTGACGTTTCGCCCATAGTCTAAATTGATCTTCTGAATGAGGCGTTTACTTAATGATTCAATATCTTCGAGACGCTGTCTGAGTGGTGGAATCGATATCGGGTATCTGTTCATTCGATAATATAAATCCTCTCTGAACTTACCTTCTGCCATCGCCTTTTCAATATTGACATTTGTCGCTGTGATCACACGCACATCGACCGGTATCGCTTTCGTTCCGCCTACCCGAACAATTTCTTTTTCTTGCATGACACGCAGCAATTTCGCTTGTGTACTTGGCGTCATTTCACCGATTTCATCTAAAAAGATGCTGCCTTGATTGGCTTCTTCAAACAGCCCTTTTTTCCCGCCGCGCCTTGCACCAGAAAACGCTCCTTCCTCGTAGCCAAACAGTTCTGACTCTAAAAGAGTTTCTGATAAGGCAGCACAGTTGACACGGACAAAGCGGTTGTACTTGCGATCACTTTCATTGTGAATGGCATGCGCAAACAGCTCTTTCCCAGTACCTGATTCTCCGCGGAGTAAAATGGTTGCCGGCGTTTTTGCGCCCAGCTTTGCCTGCTCAAGTGCGACAAGCATTTGTTCACTTTCTCCAATAATGTCTTCAAATGTGTACTTTGCTTCAAGTGTTCGGATGAGCTGTCTTGCTTTATTTAATTCATTCGTCAATGATTGGATTTCGGATACATCGTGAATGACCCCGACACTGCCTTTTAGAATGCCGTCAACAATAACAGGTGCTACATTGACGATGACATCTTTTTTGTTTGGACCAACCTTCATTCTGACGCCTCGAACAGGTCTTCTTGTTTCAAGCACCTTTAAGTGCATGCTTTCCCCTTCGGAAATATCAGCTCCTGCTGGTTTACCCACGACCTCTTTATCCGTTAAACCGGTCATTTTCGTATAAGCACGGTTGATCAAGATACCTTTCCCCTGCTCATCGACAACCGATATGGCTTCATCTGATGATTGAATAATCGCCTCAAGCATCGTTCTTACTTCTTTGAGGTTCGTTACTTCCTCCGCAAGCTCCACCGCATCTGTTATGTCTTTAAAGATGGATAAAGCACCTAACATTCTCCCCGCGTCATCAATAATCGGCAGACGGGTGGTCACAATTTGAATTTGCTGATTCAAAAATTGTTTTTGGTTAAATTCCGGCTCCCTTGACCTTAATATATCGGGAAGTTTCGTGTTCGGAATCACTTCTCGAATGTGACGGCCAATCGCATCCTTTTGCGAGCACCCCACCATTTTGGCAGCCGATCGATTAAACAGGACCACTTCTTCATCCATATTAATAAAAATCATGCCATCATTCGTTGCATTAAAAATGCGGTCATGTTTATAGGTTTGTTCCTTCAATATTTGAATAAGCTGTTGTTTCTCTGCCATTAATTCTGAAATGACGTATGCCATTGAGCTTGGCACAATCACAGCATGCTCTGGTTTTTGTTCAATTAGTTCCTTCAGTACAGCAGAACTGCCTGTGGTTTCAATGATGATATCAATGTCATCTTTTATGTATTCTTTCCAATCCGTCGTCGTCTCAATTCCATTCTTTTTCGCTTCATCCATCCCCGGTGCCTCGAGATCAAGGTCGGCGATCGCAATGATTTGAACCGTATTTGTTTTCAGCAATGTTTCAAGCAGTGCTGATCCACCTTGTCCTGCACCGACAATCAAGACTCTCTGCATCCCGTTACCCCTTTATATGAAAAATTTTGCACACCATATATTTCCGTTGCAAAAAATTGCACAACACCTATATTACCACGTTTTCCTTTCTTGACAAAATATTTTTTGAATTAGACAATGGAAGTAAATGACGTTTAAGGGGACATTCGATGGGAAGACTACTCGCATTAGTGATTATTTTAATACCTGGAGCCTTTGCAGCACTTGGCATTAAGCTGCTGCGTGACACTGTTTTCGGCATCATCATTGCACCATTTCCATATTTATGGCTGCAAGGAATTGCAGGGTTGTTATTTTTAGGGGGAGGTCTTTATGTTGTTGCAGGATTTATTTTATATAGAGACCGTAAACGAAATAAAGTAACAACTCGTTTTAAGCAAAGATAAGCATGAAAAAGACCCGCTGTTGATAGCAGGTCTTTATTTCATTTCTTCTCTTATTTTGACGGCACGATCAGGAAAATCTGTAAAGATTCCATCAACACCCAAGGTCAACATATTTTTTATTTGCTTCTCACTGTTTACAGTAAACGGTCTGATCACTTGTTGGTCCGCATGGAGAGCGGATACAACTTCTTTTGTCACCCCAGCGCCCTTTATATTCGGATGGTACCCCTTTGCCGGTATTGTTTTTAAATACATCTCCGGCTGATGAATCACATCCATCGTGAGGACCGCCAGTTCAATGTGCGGCATCAGCTTGTGAAAAAGAGCTAAACTGCCGTGATGAAATGATGAGACAAGCACACGATCCTCTATTTGAAAGTGCTCAATTTGCTCTTTTACTTTCTCTTCAATCCCTGGATATCGATAAATAGAGTTTTTTAATTCAATGTTGATCATAAAGGATGGTCGCTGCGTCACTAGCTCTAATACTTCTTCTAAAAGAGGAATGGAGACCGCACCCGTTTCTTCATAGAAAGAATGACTGGCATCCCCTCTTTTTAACTCTTCATATGTATAGTCTTTCACTAACCCTTTCATATTGGTCGTTCGATTCAGCTTTTCATCGTGAATGACAGCCAGTCTGCCGTCTTTGGTGAGCTGAACATCAAGCTCAATTCCATCCGCTCCAGAATGGAGTGCGTGCTCAAAGGCAATCATGGTGTTCTCTGGATAGTTTCCTTTAAAGCCTCTATGTGCAAAAATTTTCGTCATATGCCACCTCTAAATATGATGATTACCTATATTATGACGTGTCTGTTTTCGTTTTTCCAGTTTGAGCACATAAAAAAACCTCTTCTGATTAGAGAGAAGAGGTTGACAGGTAAATTCGATCACGTAATCGCTCTGATGGCTTGCTCTGTCGTCTCTGCGTCAAGAGCAAAAAGGGAAGAAACAACTGCGACTGCTGTAACGATTGTTACACCTAACAACAACTTTTTCATAAGATAACCTCCACTTTCTTTTGAAGTATTTGTGCATCGAATTTCTTTTCAAGAAAACGAATGGCATTTTGATAATCATTTCGTTCCTTGAAGTATTTCGATATTTGTTCAGACAAATCCTCAAGCTCCACATATAATCTATTTTTTTCTATGTAGTCTAATTTTTCAGAGAATACGTCTGCCGCTCCACTATTTTCGCACATCAGATCCAAAATTTCAAATTTTACTATATATTCATTATTTTGGATATCGCAGCTATATTGAATCCCCTCTTTAATATATTCTTTCGCCTCATGATCTCCTAAATGAACTAAGGCATTTGCGAGAACATATAAAGATTGGATGAAATAATGGCTATTGTCGCGATGAATTTGAATGCTCATCCCTTTTTTGGCGTATTGTGCGCTTTTTTCATAATCATGTTTTGCGTAATAAAGAACCGCTAAATTGTGATAGCACTTCCCAATCAGCACTTCATTGTTAATGCGCTTACTTTTCTCAAGTGCCTCTTGGTACTTTTCCTCAGCTTCATCAAACTGTAGTAAATCAATACAGTTGCTCGCATGTAAGATTAAGCTGTCAATCGCCTGCGCGGTATATTCCTCATGCGCTTTAAACGTATCAATGGCTTTTTTAATATGATTAATGGAAATGAAATTTTGCTTCAGTTCGTAATAAATGGAAGCGACTTTATGATGAAAAGTCCCTACTTCAAGATCTTCATTCACACGTTTTAGACGCTGCTCTGCAATCTTATAAAAACTAATCGCCTCATCATATTTTTTGACATAGGCGGCATATTGGCCTTTATAAAAGTAAAAATAAAAATTAATAATGTCATCTGCTTTTTCATCCAGCGTTCCGACACTTTTCATAATCTGATTGGCTTTTTCAATATTTCCAAGTAACATTTCATGTCTGCCGTCGACTAGCTGATAATAAAGAAGAACTTCTCGGTCCTCATCTGTATTTTTTAGCAAATTCTGAATTTTCTCTTTATAGACAGCAGATTTTTCTAGGTCATTCTGAGAAATGACCCTCGTCCACTTGCTAATTTCGTTCGCAACCTCAGCAGAGTGGATTTTCAGCTTTCCCATAACCTCACCCTCTTCTTTTCATTATTATAGCATAGTAAAAGAATGTGAAAATTATTAAATTCGACAATGGGAATATTCAGTTCAAATGGCACAATCTCTAAGAAGCCAGTGACTTTAAAACGCCAACCAATCGGGTCAATAGAAATAGAACTTTCGATCTCATTTGCTTTATTTACCAATTACATAAGACCTTTTCCTCTCATCCTTTTTCTTACGAATGAGCGTTTTCTTCTTCTATAAGCCAGTTGATTAGCGTAGCTGATTACCACTATTTTATGTCCTATTCATTTCTTTCATGCTTCATTTTTCATTTTATTCTGAAAATAAAGCGACCCGTTTGTCCAATTTAAACATTAAAGATGATTTTATCAACATATCCATTTTTTAGCAATATTTTACAAAAATAAAAAAACGCCTCATTGAAGAAACGTTTTTTTATGGACGTTGACTTAGCTTGCTCTATGCTCTAAACGCAGACGATCAGCCACCATCGCAATAAATTCTGAATTGGTTGGTTTGGCTTTTGACATGCTGACTGTGTAACCAAAGAGTGAGGAAATGGAGTCAATATTCCCTCTGCTCCAAGCCACTTCAATGGCATGACGAATCGCTCGTTCTACCCTGCTGGCTGTCGTGTTAAATTTCTTTGCAATGTCTGGGTACAATACTTTTGTAATACTGCCGAGTAGTTCAATATCATTGTACACCATCGAAATGGCTTCTCTTAAGTATAAATAGCCTTTAATATGAGCTGGCACGCCAATCTCATGAATAATTGTCGTAATGCTCGCATCTAAGTTCTTACGTTTCGGTTCAGTTTTGCTGCGAAGGACACTGTTTTGGATAGATGAAGATCGATGGCTGACTTGTGTGCCGTTTCCACTGACTTGACGAATATGACCTACGAGGTTTTCCATATCGAATGGTTTCAAAATGAAATAGGATGCGCCCAAATCGACCGCTTTTTTCGTTACGTCTTCTTGTCCGAAAGCCGTCAGCATAATGACACTTGGCTGTTTGGTCATTTCATTGTTTTCACGGAGGCGTTCCAGTACAGCAAGACCGTCTAAATGAGGCATGATAATATCTAAGAGGAGAACGTCGGGCTCTTTATCTTTAAATAATGTCAGACATTCCTGACCATTATACGCCACGCCAAGTACTTCCATATCTTCCTGTCCCTCAATATACTCTGTCAAAAGGCCAACAAGTTCTCGATTGTCATCAGCTACACACACTTTAATTTTCTCCACGTTCTTTCCTCCCCAATGTCGATTCCTTAGTCTTTTGCATTTCTCTTCTGAGTGTTCAATTCGACAAAACCATGCTATCCCCTTTAAAAAAGTTTAATTTTCCGAATAATAGAGCATTATCTAGCTTTTTCTACGTTTTTCTTAATGAATCGACGATTATTGCAATTTGACAATACACTGTTTTCCATTTTGTCGAAAAATCTCTTTTTCCTTATTTTATAACATGATGGAAGAGAAAGAAAGGGTAGAAAAAAACTGCCGGAAGATTCGCGGCAGTTTTTCGTCAGCTTGCTTTTTTGTTTTTTTGATAAAGATCAATTCCTGCTTCTGACAGCATCCATTCAATGTGTACGCCGTATCCGCTTGTCGGGTCATTGACGAACACGTGAGTGACCGCTCCAATGACTTTGCCATTTTGGATGATCGGACTTCCGCTCATTCCTTGAACGATCCCGCCCGTTTTGCTTAATAAGCGCTCATCCGTTACTTTAAGCACCATTCCTTTTGTTGCCGGGAATTTTTGCGGTGTTGTGCTGACGATTTTAATATCAAATTTCTCTACTTTATCATGGTCCACAACCGTTAATATTTCGGCTGGACCTTCTTTTACTTCATTTGATAATGCAACTGGAAGTGGTTTGTCTGCTACATGATTTTCAAGTTTTTCGGTTAATGTACCAAATATACCGAATGGACTGTTACGTGAAATATCACCTATCGTTTTTCTTTCGGAAGAAAACCTGGCCAATTTTTCTCCAGGGTTGCCTCCTGTCCCTTTTTCAATGGATGTGACGGTTGATCTGACAATTTCACCATTGTCGACCACGATTGGTTTTTTTGTATCCATGTCAGAAATCACATGCCCAAGGGCGCCATATTTTTTAGAAGATGGTTCAAAGAAGGTCATCGTCCCGATTCCTGCTGCGGAATCACGAATATAAAGACCGATTCGATAAGTACCTTCACTTGCATCTTTCGCGGGTGTTAATGTCGTTTGAAAGGTTTTATGGTCTCTTTTTATGAGTAAATGAAGGGTTTCCCCCGTTTTTCCGGCTTTCTGAATAAATGGGGTGAGGTCATTCATCTTCTCCATTTTGTGACCATTGATCTCAATGATCATATCCCCTGATTGAATGCCTGCGGCTTCACCTGGTGATTTTTTGCCGTCTGCTGTTGTGATTTGATGAAAACCGACAACGAGAACTCCGACAGAGTGGAGTTTGACGCCAATGGATTGTCCTCCAGGAATGACTTTTAATTCGGGAAGAACATCGACTTTTGTTTTCTTAATAGGAAATCCTTTAAAATCATAAACAATTTCGGCTTTTCCCGCCTTTTGTCCCGTTACTTCAAGTTGATTCTTTTTCTCTGAAAGACTAAAGGCTGGTGAAGAAGCATTGGCTGACGCTTCAATTGATGTATCAATCGAATGCTTCTCGTGTTCAAATACTGCGACAGTTGTTGGAATGCTGATATATTCCTTCACTATGCTCATAAACCCTGTACTTATTAAAGAAACAAGGAGAATCACACCAATGGCTTTTCTCATCTTTTCGGGCATTCATTTTTCACTCTCCTCGCTCCTTACCCACACCAGAACATTAATGTTTTGGCTACATCTTTACTTTTGCCTTCTTAGCGAGGATTTATAACCGGCACCTTTAGAAAATGATTGGATAAATTGATAAAAGAAAAAGACGATTTCATGCGTATATACGGCGAATATGAGACAATATAAAAAAGGTAGCTGTTGTTTCAGCTACCCTGTCGTTTTGACATCATTTGCTTGGTGCAGTAATTCTTTTGCATGCTGTTTTGTGAGCTCAGTGACTTCTACACCAGCAATCATTCGGCCGATTTCACTCACTTTTTCATCATCACTTAGTGGTTTGACGTTCGTCATTGTTCTACCAGCTTTAGCGCGTTTAGAAATAAAAAGATGTGTATCAGCCATTGCTGCGACTTGCGGCAGATGGGTAATACAGAGTACTTGTGAGCCTGCTGCAACTTTATAAATTTTTTCAGCAATGGCTTGTGCGACTCTGCCGCTAACGCCTGTATCCACTTCATCAAATATAATGGACGTCACTTCTTGTTTCGCTGAGAAAATACTTTTCACTGCCAGCATGACACGTGAAATTTCTCCTCCAGATGCTACTTTTGACAAAGATTTCATCGGTTCACCCGGATTTGTAGAAATGACAAATTGCGCTTGATCTATGCCATTTTTCCCGAGCTGTACGGGTTTTCCATCTAAAAGCGGGCAGTCCGTACTGCCAAATGGTGCATATCGAATCGTAAAAGCGGTATCAAAAGAAGACTTCTCCATATATAAATCCTTCAATTCAGCTTGAATGTGCTTCGCCAGTTTTTTCGCCCATTTTTTACGGAGCTCTGACACGTTGAGCGCTTCAAGCAATGCATCCCGGCTTATCGCGTCAAGTTTGTTTTTAAGTGTCTGCAAATGGCTATCTCGATTTTGGATTTGGTCTATCTCCTCTTCAATCTTAGCCGCATATTCTAAAATTTCCTCAACGGTTGTGCCGTACTTTCGCTTCAGCTGCTTCATCTCATTTAACCTAGACTCAATAAAATCAAGACGGGCTGGGTCAAATTCTAATTGATCAAGCATGCTGCGCATTTGAAAAGTAGAATCTTCTAATAAATAATAGGAGTTTGACACTTGCTCAGAGAGCTTTTTCAGATCGTCGTTGATCTCAGAAACTTGCTCAAGCTCGCTTGAAGCCATTCCAACCCAATCAAGTCCTCCCTGCTCATTACGCAGAGCATTATATGCGTTTTGAAGCGAGGAAAAGATTTTTTCAAAATTGCTGATTTGATGACGTTCCTCTTGAAGCTTCTCATCTTCTCCAGGCTCTAATTGTGCCGCTTCAATCTCTTCCAGCTGAAATTGCAATAAGTCTAACCGGTGAACCATTTCCTGTTCATTTTCAGACAGCTGTTTGAGCTTTTGCGCTGTCTTCATATATTGATCATACGCTTCTTGATACTGTGAGAGAGCAGGTGCAATTTCATCTGCTCCAAATTGATCAAGCAAATGCAAATGATTTTCATCTTCCATTAACAGCTGATTATCGTGCTGTCCATGTATATCAAGCAAAAGCCGGCCAACTTCTCTTAAAAGCGAGATGGTGACAAGCTTACCATTAATGCGGCAAATGCTTTTCCCACTTTGATTGATATCACGGCGAAGAATCATCATTTCATCAGATGCATCAATTCCTTGCTCCTCACAAAGGGCAAATACAGGATGATCTGCTGGTACAAGAAAAAGACCTTCCAGCTCTGCTTTTTTTTCGCCATAACGGACAAATTCGGATGATCCTCTTCCCCCTACGAGAAGTGAGACAGCGTCAATCATGATTGATTTTCCGGCACCTGTTTCCCCTGTTAGAACTGTGAGTCCTTTTTCAAACGAAACCGTTAACTCCTCAATGATTGCAAAGTTTTTAATGGTTAGTTCTGCTAACACTCATTTGACACCTCTTTTTGTAAACCTGATCTCTTTATAGAAGCTCTAAGATTTTGGACGAAACGGTATCCGTATCGTCTGGCGTGCGGCAAATGATTAAGATGGTATCATCCCCACAAATGGTTCCCATAATTTCTTCCCAATCTAAATTATCCATTAAAGCACCGATGGCTTGAGCGTTCCCAGGCATTGTTTTTAGAACGATTAAATGACTGGCAGCATCCATTTTAATAAATGCGTCCATTAAGGAACGCTTTAATTTTGATAGCGGGTTAAACCGCTGATCTGCAGGAAGGCTGTATTTATATGTTCCATTATTTGTTGGCACTTTGACTAAATGCAGTTCTTTGATATCTCTTGATACGGTCGCCTGTGTGATGTTATATCCATCCGCTTTCAAAATATCGACTAATTCGTCTTGTGTTTCGATTTCTTGGCTTGCGATAATTTCTCTAATCTTAATATGTCTTTGACCTTTGTTCATTTTGACCCCCCTAGGCGTTAGAATCTCAGTTTGTCTTTACGTTCTATGTTATATGATGCACACTTCAAAAAACAAGCATTACGTGAGAAACGGTCAATTCTGATCTTTTGACCATGTAAAAAGGAATAATAGCGAGCTATTATTCCTTTCAGCATGTAGACAAACCCTCGCATTCTTTGTCAGTCCTGCGCTCTGGTGCTCACGAATGCCAAATTCGCTCCGCGCCAGTACTCGTCCTTCCTAGACTGCAAAGGTTTTCTATCACGCTGAAAAGAAGACAAAGGGCTAAAATCAAGTTCATTTTAGCCCTTTGTCAACAATCTAAAAGGAATAATAGCGAGCTATTATTCCTTTTGTTTCAATAATTCATGTGTCAGCCGGCTCAGGACTGTTTTTCTTTTCTTTCAATACGGCATGGGCTTCTTTGACGACTTTTTCAAGTTCAGATACTGGAAGTGCCGTATTCTCTTCTTGATCGGGATGCAGGACCAAGTGGAGGAGAAATTCGATATTTCCATCTCCACCTGTAATCGGTGAAAACGAAACATCCTTTACATCATAGCCTTCTTTTGCAGCAAATTGATTCATTTCTTCTAGCACACCAAGATGTACAGAAGGTTCTCGCACAATGCCTTTTTTTCCAACAAGCTCTCTGCCCGCTTCAAACTGCGGCTTTACTAGCGCAATACAGTCGCCGCCTGGGATAAGAATATGCTTTAATGCGGGAAGAATGAGTTTGAGCGAGATAAATGATACATCAATAGATGCAACCTCTGGTAATCCTTCGGTGAAATCTGCCGGAACAGAATGGCGGAAGTTGGTGCGTTCCATGACGATCACCCGATCATCCTGTCGTAATTTCCACGCAAGCTGATTGTAGCCAACATCCACAGCATAGGATTTGACTGCTCCATTTTGGAGTGCGCAATCTGTAAATCCCCCTGTTGATGAGCCGATATCAATTAAAAGCTTTCCTTCAACGGTTAAATCAAATTCTTGAAGTGCCTTTTCGAGCTTTAGCCCACCTCGGCTGACATATTTCAGCGGATTCCCCTTCACAGTCAGCGGGGTATCACGAGCGAT
Source organism: Bacillus sp. FSL M7-0307 (assembly GCF_038627835.1). NCBI lineage: Bacteria > Bacillati > Bacillota > Bacilli > Caryophanales > Bacillaceae > Bacillus > Bacillus sp. FSL M7-0307. The sequence goes on from NZ_CP152023.1 coordinate 2,198,778, forward strand.
TTTTTCTCCTGGCTTATCCAAACGGTTTTCATTTGAGTAAACGATCCCTGCCATAATGGCGCGTTTTGCTTTCTCTCTCGTTTCCATTAGTCCTTGTTCGACTAATAAAACGTCAAGTCGTTCTTTCTTTGATGTCATGATCCAATTCCTTTTCTTGGTGCTGCGGGAAGCAGGTCACGTAACGTTTCAGCAGCCTGTGTTTTCGTCAGTCCAATTTCCTCAAGTAGCGCATCGACACTTCCATGCTCAATAAATTCATCTGGAATGCCCATACGTTCTACTTTTATATGAGACGCTTTTTTGTCGTGAATATATTCTAGTACGCTGCTGCCAAATCCACCCTGAAGCACCGCTTCTTCTATTGTTAAAATTGGCAAACCTTCAGACAGTATCTCATTTAACATGCCTTCATCAAGAGGCTTAATGAAACGTGCATTGACAACACGAATTGATTTTCCTTCTTTTTGCAGTTCTTCTGCTGCCTGCAGCGCCATTTTAATGGTTGTACCGAATGTTAAAATGACAGCATCTTTCCCGGGACGAAGAACTTCCCAAGAACCAATTGGGATGGTTTTCAGCTGTTCATCCATTTTGACGCCTAGTCCATTTCCACGCGGGAAGCGCATGGCAATTGGACCATCATCATATTGAATGGCTGTGTTGACCATGTGCTGTCCTTCATTTTCATCCTTTGGCATCATGAGAACCATATTCGGCATATGACGCATGAAAGCAATGTCAAACACACCTTGATGCGTTTCTCCATCTGCACCGACAAGACCTGCACGGTCAATTCCAATGAACACATTGAGATTTTGACGGCAAATATCATGCAGCACTTGGTCATAGGCTCTTTGGAGGAACGTTGAATAAATCGCTAAAAATGGCTTCATGTCCTGTGTAGCAAGTCCAGCTGCCATTGTTGCAGCGTGCTGCTCTGCAATTCCAACATCAAACATTCGCTCTGGGAATTCTTTTGCAAACCCTTCAAGCTTTGAGCCAACGGGCATTGCAGGTGTAATTGCGACAATTCGCCCATCTTCCCGTGCCAGCTTTCTGACGGTTTCACTGACGAGACCACTCCATGACGGTGCGGCTGCTGTCGGTTTCACAAAGTCACCTGTGTCGATTTTGTATGGTCCTGTTCCGTGCCATGTACCGATTTTATCAGATTCGGCCGGCTTATAGCCTTTTCCTTTTTTCGTGATGACATGAAGGAGAACCGGGCCTTTTGTTTTCTTTGCATACTCAAGATTCTCAAACAAATCTTCATAGGAATGTCCATCTACTGGTCCTAAGTAAGTAAAGCCCATTTCCTCAAAGAACATACCAGAGACAAGCAAATACTTCAGACTGTCCTTGATACGTTCTGCTGTTGCAGCAAGCTTCCCGCCTACTGCTGGGATACGCTTGAATAAGTATTCAAGCTCGTCCTTTACCCATTGGTATTTACCAGCTGTACGTAGTCTGCCAAGCATTGTATGGATCGCACCAACGTTTGGCGCAATACTCATTTCATTGTCGTTTAAGATCACAATCATGTCTTTTTTTTCATCCCCGATATGGTTCAGTGCTTCTAACGCCATACCGCCGGTTAGTGCACCATCGCCGATAATCGGGAGAATGTATTCATCTGTTCCTTTAATGTCACGCGCTGCCGCCATTCCCATTGCACCAGATAATGAGGTTGAACTGTGTCCAGTCTCCCAAACATCATGTTCACTTTCATTTCGTTTAGGGAAACCGCAGAGCCCTTTATATTGACGAAGTGTATCAAACTCGGCGCCTCTTCCAGTTAACAGCTTGTGAACGTAAGACTGATGTCCAACATCCCAAAGAAATTTGTCTTTCGGGCTGTCAAATACTTTGTGAAGTGCAACAGTAAGTTCAACGACACCAAGGTTTGGACCAATGTGCCCACCAGAGTTCGCTAACGACTCAATTAAAAACGTGCGAATGTCCGCACTAAGCTCCTCTAATTCTGCATTTGACATTCCTTTTAGAAACGTTGGATTTTTTATTGATAAAAGATCCAATCAGGATCAACTCGCTTTCAACAAAATTTCTATCTACATATATAATGCCTTATTCCTATGAAAACCAATTCAGGAATAAGAGTTGTCTCATCATGATAAACTGTTTACAGTTTACCACAATTGCTCGAGGACCCTCAAATCTAGGCTGTTTTTAGTGATCTCGTGAGGCAATCAGATCGCATAAATCATGCAGCAAGTTTTGCTCTAACTCAAGATTTGAGACAATTTCTTTCGCACGAGTGATATGTTCATCCAGCTTTTCTTTTGCTCCTGAAAGCGTTAATAAAGAAGGATATGTCGACTTTTCATTTGCTGTATCGGAGCCGATCCGCTTTCCTATTTTCTCTTCGCTGCCTTCAAGATCTAAAATATCATCACGGATTTGAAAAGCAATACCAATATGATAGCTGAATTCTCTCAGCTTTTCGATCTCATCATCAGGTGCACCTGCCAGTATCGCACCAGCAACCACACTAAAGGTGAGTAGCTTTCCTGTTTTGCGCGCATGAATCGATTCTAGTTCAGAAAGAGGAATTTGTTTCTGTTCTGCTTCCATATCATCAAATTGCCCGCCAACCATTCCGAGTGCACCTGCTGATGTAACAAGTTCATCGATGATTCTAAGCTTTTGATCAGCAGGTACATCGTCAGATAATTGCGATGTAATCAGACGGAAGCTTTCAGTGAGCAGCGCATCACCTGCAAGAACGGCTGTTGCCTCGCCATATACTTTATGGTTGGTCGGCTTTCCTCTGCGCAGATCATCATCGTCCATACAAGGAAGATCATCATGTATCAAGGAATACGTATGAATCATTTCCACTGCGCAGCCTACTGGTATACCGTCTTCTTCCCTTTTTCCATACGCATTTAAAAGAGCAAGAACAAGCACAGGACGCAGTCTTTTTCCGCCAGCTTTCAGAGAATAAAGCATAGAAGATTTCAGCTCTTCTGGAATAGACAATTCCTGCACATATGTAAATAAATAATCTTCAATTGCTTGTTTTCGTGTTGTTAAAAATTCGTTTAAGTTACTTGTCACCAGCATCTGCCTCCTTCACTGAAAAAGGAGCCAGTTCACCGTCCTCTTTTAAAATGAAATCCATTTGCTTTTCAACATGCTGTAATTTTTCATGGCAAAGTTTTGAGAGTGTCATGCCCTCTTGGAAATAGTGGATGGCTTGTTCAAGCGGTACATCGCCTTCTTCGAGCTTTCCCACAATCTCTTCAAGTCCTTTCATGGCCTCTTCAAATGTCATTTGTTCTTCTTTTTGTTTATTTGATTCTGTCATGATGATTGCCCTCCTTCTCAATAACCTCACAAATCAGACGTCCATCCTTCATTGTAATCGTCAGTTGATCCTTCGTTTCTACTTGATTCACACTTTTAATGAGCTCATCTTCTTTATAGGCTAAACTATAGCCTCTTTCCATGACTTGAAGCGGATTTAATGCATTTAGTTTACCAAGAACCGATTGGAACTGCGAATGAATTGATTTCATTTGCACATTCATGCTCCGAGTGAGCTGTTCTGTTTCATTGGCGTGGCGTTTTTTCGCCTGAAGCAGCTGCTCTTTTGGATGAAGCGGCTTCAGCCTATATGTTTGGCGGTCAAGTTGACTGCGTTTTTGTTCCATTTGTCTTGTCAGCTGTTTTTGAAAACGATCAAATACCATATCAAATTGCTGCTCTTTTTGCTCTTGTAATCGCTTTGGAAAACGGAAAGCATAAGAGGATTGAAGTGCCACAAGACGGTCTTTTGCTTGTGACGTTCGATTTTTTACCGCTCTTGTTAACCGAATGTCGATTGATTTGATTCGTTCGATTAAGTCGGCGGTGCTTGGAACAGCTAGTTCTGCTGCTCCTGTTGGTGTGGGTGCTCTCATGTCTGCAGTGAAATCACTAATGGTAAAGTCTGTTTCGTGCCCAACCGCAGAAATGATTGGAATGTCTGATGCGAAGATCGCTCTTGCGACTGCTTCTTCATTAAAGGCCCAAAGTTCTTCAATCGATCCTCCGCCTCTCCCGACAATCAAGACATCACAAAGCTGTTTTTCATTGGCTTCTTTAATCCGTTCCACAATCGAACGCGGAGCATTTTCTCCTTGGACTAATGCCGGAAGCACAATGATCTTGGCCTGCTGATAGCGCCGATTGATCGTGGTAATGACATCTCGAACAGCTGCTCCTGTTGGGGATGTAATAACACCAACAACCTCTGGAAATTCAGGAATTGTTTTTTTATAGCGCTCATCAAATAAGCCTTCACTTGCTAGTTTCTTCTTCAGCTCTTCATAGGCAAGATGAAGAGCACCAACACCATCAGGCTGCATTTCTTTTGCATATAATTGATAGCTTCCGCTCGGTTCGTAGACTTGAATTCCGCCACGTACGAACACTTTCATTCCGCTCTTTGGTGAAAAAGGTAGCTTGGACGCGGAGCGCTGGAACATAACAGCTTGCATACGTGCATTTTCGTCCTTTAAGGTGAAATAAACATGCCCCCTTGAATGAATCTTCACATTTGATAACTCACCTTTGATCCAAATATCTTCTAAATGAGGGTCAACATCAAATTTTCTTTTTATGTATTTTGTAAGGGCTGTGACCGTCACAAAGGCTTTTTCACTCATGACGTATTCCTCCTCTTCAAAAACGCACATTCATCCACCGGCAGCACGCAGGTGGATGAATGGATCAAGCTTATGATAATGTACGTTTTGCTGATTTAACCGTATTGTGTGCAAGCATCGTAATTGTCATTGGACCCACTCCGCCAGGGACTGGTGTGATGTATGAAGCTTTTTCTTTTGCTGCTTCAAAGTCAACGTCCCCTACAAGTTTCCCTGTTTCTAGACGATTGACTCCTACATCAATGACAATAGCGCCTTCTTTAATTTGGTCAGCTTTAATAAAGTTTGCTCGACCGACGGCAACAACTAAAATGTCCGCTTTTAACGTATGTTCTGAAATGTTCGCCGTTCTTGAATGACAGTAGGTGACGGTTGCATTTTCATTTAATAGCAATTGTCCAACTGGTTTGCCGACGATATTGCTTCGTCCTACAACGACCACTTCTTTACCAGAGAGATCCACACCTGTTTTGTTCAATAATTCAACAATACCTGCTGGTGTGCAAGGGAGGAATGTGTCTTCCCCAAGTAGCATTTTCCCGATATTCAGCGGATGAAAACCATCTACGTCTTTCTCTGGTGAAATTCGTTCAATGACGGCTTTTTCAGAAATATGTTTTGGCAGTGGAAGCTGAACAAGAATTCCGTGGAATTGATCATTTGCATTGTACTGATCAATCATCTTTAGCAATTCCTCTTCTGTTAAAGAAGCATCTAAATGATCAAGCTGGAAATGCATGCCCATGGCTTCTGCTGCTTTTTTCTTCCCGCGTACGTAAGAAAGTGAAGCCGGATCATCACCGATTAGAATAACGGCAAGACCAGGTGTGACTCCTTTTTGTTTTAGCTCTTCTACTTCTTTTGCTAATTGTTCACGCTTTTCTTTTGCTGTTTCTTTCCCATCGATGATTGTTGCTGTCATGTCGAATCCTCCTATTACTGCTTTAGGTCGTTTTTAATGTTTGAAAGTACACCATTTACAAATTTCGTCGCCTTATCGTCACCGAACAATTTAGCCAGTTCAATGGCTTCATTCATTGAAACACTCACCGGGATATCTTCTTGATATACCATTTCGTACACAGACAGCCTTAAAATGGCTCTGTCTACGTTCGCAATACGATCAAGTTTCCAATTCACAAGATGCTGTGAAATCATGTCATCGAGCTTGTCCTTTTGTTCGAGCACACCGAAAACCAGTTCCTCGAAAAAAGGATCTGATTCTTGTTCATCCAGCGCATGTGTAATGGCCTCTTTCGGATCAATATTGCTGACATCAATTTGAAATAATGTTTGTAGCGCCTTTTCTCTTGCAGTTCTTCTTTTCATTATTTACTCCTTTAACCACTTTATCCGCTTGTCGTTAAGCCATACAGAGATCATAACATATTTTGACCGTAGTCGCACCAAGATCCATGCGAGCTATGACGAAAAACGAATCTCTCCATGCGTGACGTAATCATCATGCGGAATTTCCCCAAAAATGGGCTTTAAAAAACCAAAGAGGCAATGCCTCCTTGGTTTCACTTCAACCCTTTTTACATTTCTTGATCAACTTCAGCTTCAGCTGTTTTTGTATCAAATTGAATGCCGACGACATGAATGTTGATTTCATTAATCGTTAAGGCCGTCATGTTTAAAAGGGTTTGACGGATATTTTCTTGAACAGCAGTGGATACCTTTGGAATGGATAGGCCAAATTCAACCACACAATACACATCAATTGTGATGCCTTCATCAGAGACATCTACTTTCACACCTTTACGGTGATTTTTCTTCCCAAAGCGTTCTGCCACATCAGCAGCGAAGTTGCCGCGCATTTCCGCAATTCCTTCGACCTCTGATGCAGCGATCCCAGCAATGACTTCAATCACTTCTGGCGCAATTTGCACTTTTCCCAATTGATCTTCATCAAGGTTCATTTCAAGCAAATTGTTTTCTGACACGATCATTCACCTCCGAAAGCTGTTATTATTTCATAATTTGATACGTTTCTAAAAACTTCGTATTAAAATTACCGCTCACAAATGTTTCGTGCTCTAGTAATCTGAGGTGGAATGGAATCGTTGTGTAGACTCCTTCAATGACGAATTCTTGAAGCGCACGTTTCATTCTTGCAATTGCTTCTTCTCTCGTTTTACCATATGTGATCACTTTCGCAATCATACTATCGTAATATGGCGGAATCACATAACCAGGATAAGCGGCAGAATCAATACGTACTCCTAAACCGCCTGGCGGAAGGTACATTTTAATTTCACCAGCAGAAGGCATGAAGTTTTTCTCAGGGTTCTCTGCATTAATACGACATTCAATCGCCCAGCCTTCGTATACGACATCCTCTTGCGTAAGGGAAAGCTTTTCACCTGAAGCTACTTTGATCTGTTCTTTGATCAAATCAACACCAGTGACCATTTCCGTTACAGGATGCTCTACTTGGATACGTGTATTCATTTCCATGAAGTAAAACTTCTCTTCATTATAATCGTAAATGAATTCAACCGTTCCAGCACCTGTGTATTCAACAGCTTCGGCTGCTTTTACGGCAGCTTCACCCATTTGCTCACGAATATCTGCATTTAGTGCAGGTGATGGCGTTTCTTCCAAAAGCTTTTGCATTCTTCTTTGGATAGAACAATCACGTTCACCTAAGTGAATGGTATTCCCATGCTGATCAGCAAGGACTTGCATTTCAACGTGTCTAAAGTCTTCAATGAATTTCTCCAAATAGACACCTGGGTTCCCGAAGTTTTGTGCTGCTTCCTGCTGCGTGATGGTGACACCGTTAATGAGCTCTTCTTCTGTGCGAGCCACACGGATACCTTTACCACCGCCGCCTGCAGTTGCTTTAATAATGACAGGATACCCAATACCAGCTGCTGTTGAAACAGCATCATCAAGATCTTTTACAATTCCTTGAGAACCAGGGACAATTGGAACACCAGCTTGCTTCATTGTTTCTCTTGCCACATCTTTCGTTCCCATTTTGGAAATTGCTGACGCAGTTGGTCCAACAAAGATGACATTACATTCCTCGCAAAGCTCTGCAAAGTCTGCATTTTCAGCAAGGAAACCATATCCTGGATGGATGGCATCTGTACCTGTTAGTTTTGCCACACTGACAATATTTGTCACATTTAAATAACTATCTTTTGAAGCAGTCGGTCCGATGCAATATGCTTCATCAGCCATTTGAACATGCAGCGCATCACGATCCGCTTCAGAAAATACCGCAACTGTTTCAATTCCAAGCTCTTTACAAGCACGGATGATTCTAACTGCGATTTCTCCTCTGTTTGCAATTAATAGCTTTTTAATCATGATCGTACTCCTTACTCTGCTTTCACTAGAAAGAGGGGTTGTCCGAATTCTACAAGCTGACCGTTTTCAGCTAATACTTCGACGATTTCGCCTTTTACTTCTGCTTCGATTTCATTAAACAGTTTCATCGCTTCAACGATACATACAACTGAGTTTTCCTTCACTTTAGAACCTGTTGTCACATATGGATCTGCTTCTGGTGAAGAAGAAGCGTAAAATGTGCCAACCATTGGGGATGTGATTTTATGCAGGTTTTCAGACGCAGTTGCCTCTTGTGCAGGGGCTTCGGTCTGAGCTGGAGCTTGTGCTTTAGGAGCTTGTTGAGCTGGAGCTGCTTGGACAGGAGCCACTGGTGCTTGTGCCGCAACTTGCTGAACGACTTCTTTATTTTTCTTTAACTTGATTTTTGCACCTTCATTTTCGTACGTAAATTCATCAATTGTTGATTCGTCAATTAATTTAATTAGTTCATGAATCTCTTCAATTTTTAACATGGATTTGCACCCCTATGTATGGATTTATCTTTTTTTATAGGCTAGTACTAAAAGTACATACTATAACCATCTTACAGGAGGATTTCGTTGAATTCAACTATTAATGTGATGACACTCCTCGCACAAGCACCTGAAAAAGGGCGTCAACCCGCATGAAAAAACGCCCTTTTCAGAAAAGGGCGCTTGTGCATTTTTTATTGATTCGATGGCTCAAAAGTGACGGCTACGTTATCAAGCCCTCTCATTTCTTTTGTGACCAAATCAATAATATCTGCTGCTTGGGACTTTGATTTTTTATCAGAACGAACCGTGATGTTCACTTTATCTCCTTCTGCGCTGACGAGCGCATCTTTATATCCTTTTGTTTTGATTAATGTCTCCAGCTGACGCTCTGTTCCTTCTGCCTCACTAAGCGCTGTCATTTGATCATAAGCTTCACTTTTCTCTTGCGCTGTTGCATCATCGCTAGACACGATTTCGTTATACTCTTCACGCTGCTTGCTGCGCTTATCTTCCAGTTCAAGTCTGTAGGTTGTGAAAAGTTCATCGTCGGTCTGCTCTGAAACAGCCTTTCCTTCTTCTCCACTTGTTTCAACATCTTCTTGTTTCGCATTGGTTTCTTTGTCAGTTGATTTCTCTTCTGCGTTCTTTTCGGTTCCTTTGTCAGTCCCTTTTTCTGGCTCAGCCTTTTTCTCTTCCATTCCTTTTGATTTTGTATCTTCTACTGTCACAGCATTCTCACCTTGTGGAGACATGATATAGTACACACTTAATACGACAACTAAACTTAGCATCGTTAATAGCCAAACCGTTTGTTTTTTTAACATCATTCCGAATCCTCCTTGATTTTTTTAGGGGCAACAGCCACTCTATGGCTCGGTACATCAAGCACTCGTGTAACCGCTTCAATGATGGTTTTCTTTATTTGAACGTTGTCTACTCCTTGAGCAACAACGAGGACACCTCGAATGGCTGGCTTTTTCGTTTGGACAACAACAGGTGTTTCTTCATTTCCATTTTTAATAATGACAATCTCTTCTTCTTTTGTTTGATCCGTGACACTTCGCACGCCGCCTTCTTTGTCTGTTTCCTCGGTCGTAGTGCTTTTATTGGATTTGTTTTTTTCAAACACTTTTAAAGAAGTTGCGTCTACATTTACCACAATGGAAACATCCTCAACACCAATGATCGTTTCTAAAATCTCTTTCAGCTGATTTTCGTATTCTTGTTCAACATCCTCTATCGAGTTGTTTGACTTACCTGAAGAGGATGGTTTGAACACCGCCTGCTCTTCTGAGGATGTTTTTTTAGACGCAGGAACAGCAGCCTCTTGTTTGCTTGATGGCGGTGACAGAATCTGACTGACTAACATGAATGACACGCCGATGATGAAGACAAGCAGTAAGTAATGGTGCTTCGTTAATTTTGGTTTCCCTTCACCTTTTTCAGGTGCTTGGAACATTGATTTCAGTTTTTGTCTCCAGTCTTTGTTATTCATGATCTGCTGCGTCACCTCCCTCAATGTTCAGCGCAATGTGTTCAGGCCGTGTATTCCATACATCTGCAAGCGTCTCTTTCACCCTCGCCATCTCTTTTGCTGACGCCCCGGCGCTTTCCTCCTTTTGCCTGGAGAGATCAATGTCGACCTTTGCCACCGTTTCTACAGCATCACCTGTGAGCGGGACAAGGACTGCTTTGATGCGAAATTGATCTGCCTCCATATTCTGATCAAGGTGCTCCTCATCTGCCAACACTTCTACGTGTTTCATTTCATAGCTCTCCTTCTCCAGTGGCTCCTTTGCGCTTTTTTCTAGTTGGACAGCCATTTGCTTTAAAATATATGCACGCTGTGAAGCTTGTATTTCTTTTTTTTCTAAATTCATCTGATTTTTTATTTCTTCTGATTGCGCTTGGTCCTTCCCTTTCATGATTTCTGAGAAAATTTGGTCAGGATCTGCCCGGAATAACGCAAAGATCGGATTGAGCATCACCACAATTAACAGTAAGCTGACGACCATTTTTGCATACTTCTGCATGCTTGAATTGGGAAGCAAAAGATCAATCACAATCGCAAATAAAATAAATAGGATAATACTTGTGATCCATTCTGTGAGAAAACTCAAATGGTGTCCCCTCCTTACTTCATCATCATGGTGAGGTTGCCAGCTGTGATGATAACGGTAATGCTTAAAAAGAACATAAGCGATACAACAGCTAATGCAGCAAATATATAAAGAACACTTTTTGAAATGACATCAAGGCAGCTTATAATCGGCCCGCCCCCTAAAGGCTGAAGAATCGCAGCGGCCAATTTATAAATCAGAGCGAGCGACAGCACTTTAATCGCTGGGAAAGCCGCAATTGAAATCAAAATGGCGACGCCTACAAGACCAACCGTATTTTTCAGCAGCACAGAAGCGCTGATGACGGTATCTGTCGCATCAGTAAACATTCTGCCAAGGACAGGGATGAAATTTCCGGTAATAAATTTGGCTGTGCGAAGAGCGATGCCATCAGTGATAGCAGCAGATGCCCCCTGTACAGAAATGACGCCGAGGAATACGGTTAAAAAAACAGCAAGCCCCCCAATAGCTACATTTCTTAACAGCTGGGCAAGCTGGGTCACTTTGTATTGTTCGGTCAATGTACTGACGATGCTCAAGATCGCTGATAAAAAGATGAGCGGAAGAACGACATATTGAATAAAAACACCGCTCGTGTTCATTAAAAACAAAATCACAGGATGAAAGAATCCGGCTGAGACAAGCCCGCCTGATGAGGCAATAAGTGCTAATAAAAGAGGAATAAGAGCAAGAATAAAACTAGTCATCGTTTGAATGGCTTCTGTTGCATAAGAGATCGCAACATGAAAACTGTTTAATGCAATAATGATAAGCACCATATAAACAAGAGCGTATGCAACTTTACTAACAGTGCTTTGCTCAAACGCATTTTGTAAAAGCTGCAAAAGCGAACAAAAGATGGTGAGTAATATAAGTGTGCCTAAGAGCTTTCCATTGGCAATCAGCTCATGAAACAGATAATGAACAAAAGCCTTCAGCCACGTTTGGGGAGATAGCTCTTTATCGCCATCGATCATTTCCTTCACTGTACCTTTTTGGCTTTCAGGCAGAAAGCCGCCATACTCGTCCAATATCGTTTCCCAAAAGTCACTGATAGAATGAAGCTCTAAGGCATCAGCCTGTCCACCCGCAACTTCTTCTGCGACCGGTTCTTCACTTGATAAAGGCACACTTTCTTCTGCACCTGCATACGGAACGATCATCCAAAAGAACATCATAAACCCCAGCACAGCTGTCACCCGTTTCATCATCATCACCTCTTTTCCATCAAGTCATAGACGGGATCATACCTAGGATCGTCTCAATGATGACCGTTAAAATCGGTACCGCCATGACCAAAATAAGAATCTTGCCGCCAAGCTCTATTTTTGAAGCGATGGCGCCTTGTCCAGCATCCTTTGTGAGCTGGGCACCAAATTCTGCAATATAGGCAATGCCAATGATTTTCAAAATGGTTTCAACGTATTTCATATTGACGCCTGCACTTGCTGCAATTTTTTCAATCATGGAGATAATGGCATAGATTTGATCGATTAAATAAAGGAAAATGACACACCCAGTAAACACAACAAGCATAAAGGCGAAGGTTGGCTTTTGTTCTTTGACGATTAATGCTAGAAAAGTAGCGATTAAACCAAGTCCAACAATTTGAATGATTTCGATTTGTAAGCCCTCCCCTATCCTTGAAATAGAAATACGGCTTTAATCTTCTTAAACAAATCATCCACAATGGTAGCAACCATAAATAAAATGTAGATAAATCCAAGCAGTGTCACCCACTGTGCGTACTCTTTTTTCCCCATTTGATCTAAAATCGTATGGAGAAAAGCCACGACGATACCCACTCCCGCAATTTGGAATATGACGTTTACATCAACGCCCATGCTCTCGACTCCCTTCCTCTCACATCAATAACAGAATCAGTAGTAACCCACTTAGAAAACCAAGACTTCTCACCATTTTTTCATTTTTTGCTTGGGCGACTTCAGCTTCTTTCTCCTCTGATTCCAAATGGCCTAAAGCTAGCTTGATATATTTTTGTTGAGCCGTCACATCATGCTGACCAAGGGTTTCTCCAAAGTGCTTCAGCGCCTCATATTCGCCTTTTTTTAATACGGTTTTTTTCCATACATCCTCTAGACTTTCATTCCATGCATGCCTCGCAGAAAAAGTTCCGACGTTGAGTTTTTCTGCAAATTGTTCAAATAGCCGATTCACAGGCGGTCCTACTTGGGACGCAATTTGGTCAGCGGCTCTAGCTAAAGGAGTTTGACCATACATAATTTCAGCTTCAAGAGATTGGAGTGCAAATCGGAGCTGGCGGATTTGCTTTGGCCGATCACTGTACCGCTTCGCAAACTCGAATCCTCCCCATGTCGTAGCCGCAACAATGAAAATAGCACCAATAAGCTTTAACATACGTCCACTCCCCGCCTCCGCTTCAGCTCTTGTCCATCTTGGTCAAATATCCGTCCGATCGTGCCAGGCCCTTTTTCTCTATTTAATTCCACATATCGCTCAAACACACGAAGCTGCCATAACGGTTCAAATGATGGCCGTTTAGATAAGTCTTCAAGTGAATACCCATGAGCTGAGACGATAATGGTGACTCCAGCATGGATTGCTTCTAACAGTGCCTGTACATCTTCACTTTTTCCGATTTCATCGACAATGATGACTTCCGGGCTCATGGATCTGATCATCATCATTAATCCTTCAGCCTTTGGGCACGCATCAAGTACATCAATCCGGTGCCCAAAAGAATGCTGCGGCACTCCTCTTATACAACCTGCGATTTCAGATCGTTCATCTACAATCCCTGTTTTTCTAGGAGAAATGGCTGTTGTTCCTGTACTGACAAGACGTGCTAGATCACGCAGCAATGTCGTTTTCCCGGTTTGCGGCGGACCTATAATCAGTGTGTTACACCAATGTTTTTCATATAAATAAGGGAGAAACGGCAAAGCAATTCCGATCTTCTCTTTTGCGATGCGAATATTAAATGAAGAAATATCTCTTAAGCCTTTGACGAATCCATTTTCGACGATGACCTTTCCAGCAAGCCCAACCCGATGTCCGCCAGATATGGTGATATAGCCCTGTTTTAACTCTTCCTCAAGTGTGTACATGCTGTAATTACTGAGCCTGCCTAATAGCTGAGCCGCATCTTCACCTGTTGTATGATAGGAAAGAAAGCGTGGTTTTCCACCTTGCATCAGCTCAATCGGGCGATCGGTGCGAATGCGGATTTCTTCTATTTGCGCCCACTCTGCTTCTTTTAACACGCTGAGTTCTTGTCCAATTGAGTGCGGGAGAATATCCAACAAACTCCGCAACGAATTCCCCTCCTTTTTTTCTTCTCTAAAATGTATGATGCATGCCGTTAATTATGCCAAGCCATTTCACTTATAAATTCCAACAAGAATAAATACGACACCAATGAAAATAAACACAAGCTTCGCATAGGATAACTGCCCTGCAATTTGATAGATTCCAATCGTCATCGTGATAATAAAAATGAGCGGCCCGATGATCGCTAATATACTATTGATGACAACCGCTTTACGCACATCATTTGTCACTAAAATGAGGATGGCGGCCGTCAGTTCAATCGCGGCAGATAAAAACCTCATCCCTGCCATGGCAGCGACTGATGGGTGTATGCCCGGGAGAAATTGTTTCATATAGAACCTCCAGCTTTTTTTACACTATATGCTTCACTAGCTAGAAGTAGTCTTGTTTTTCAAAAGGAAGAGAGATGGATGAGAGAATAGAGTAAGGGGTGTCATAACGAGGCGTCCTATTTTTCCAAATAAAAAAAGACTGTAAACACGAGGTTTACAGTCTCAGATAGTTGACAAAGGGCTAAAATGAACTTGATTTTAGCCCTTTGTCTTCTTTTCAGCGTGATAGAAAACCTTTGGAGTCTAGGAAGAACGAGCACTGGCGCGGAGCGAATTTGACATTCGTGAGCACCAGCGCGCAGGACTGACAAAGAATGCGAGGGTTTGCCTACACGCTGAGACTGTAAACACGAGGTTTACAGTCTCTCTCCGTTCATTACGCTCTTGAAACGTATGAACCGTCAGATGTATTGATCACTAGTTTATCACCTTGGTTCACAAAGAAAGGAACGTTCACGATTAAACCAGTTTCTGTTTTTGCAGGTTTTGATCCACCTGATGTCGTATCACCTTTAATACCAGGCTCTGTTTCTACTACTTCTAGTTCTACAGTGTTTGGAAGTTCCACTCCAAGTGTTTCATCACCGTACATGACGATTTGAACCGACATATTTTCAAGCAAATATTTCAACTCATCTTTGATTTGCGCTTCGCTTAGTTCAAGCTGTTCGTATGAACTTGTATCCATGAATACATGCTGATCGCCATTTGCATATAAATATTGCATTGTTTTTGTTTCAATTTGAGCTTTCGCTACTTTTTCACCTGCACGGAATGTTTTTTCTTGAATCGCACCTGTACGCAGGTTACGCAGTTTCGAACGGACAAACGCTGCGCCTTTTCCTGGTTTTACGTGTTGGAAATCCACTACACGCCAAATACCGCCGTCCACTTCAATTGTCAGGCCTGTACGAAAATCGTTTACTGAAATCATTTTGTCATCCTCCTACATTTCACCATCATAATATGATAAGTTCTTTCGGTGAGTGGGTCAATCGTTTATTGCCGTCAGCTGTCAGGACAATATCATCCTCAATTCTCACGCCGCCGACATCCGGCAAGTAAATGCCTGGTTCAACTGTCACAACCATTCCCTCTTCTAACACGACATCTGAGCGTGAGGAAAGGCCAGGTGCTTCATGTACTTCCATACCAAGCCCATGTCCAGTCGAATGCCCGAAGTATTGACCGTAGCCATACTTTTCAATGATGTCTCGTGTGATGCGATCAGCTTCTTTTCCTGTTAAGCCTGGCTTGATTTTATCCACACCAGCGTTTTCTGCTTCTAATACGATATGATAAATTTCCTTTAATTTGTCGCTTGGTGTTCCTACAGCAATGGTTCTTGTCATGTCTGAACAATAGCCTTTATAATAGGCACCGAAATCCAGTGTCACCAAGTCACCAGATTCAATCACCTTTTCGCTCGCTCTCCCGTGTGGCAGGCTTGAACGAACGCCAGAGGCAACAATCATATCGAATGAAGATCCTTCTGCCCCTTCTTTTCTCATGAAAAATTCAAGCTCGTTCATGACCGCAATTTCTGTCAGGCCCGGCTTGATGTACGTGAGAATATGATCAAAGGCATGATCTGCAATCTTCGCAGCTTCCTCTAATATCTTAATCTCTTCATTAGACTTAATCAAGCGCAACTTTTCAACTGATTCCGAGACTGGAACAAGCTCGATACCGCTTGCTTTCCCCGAGTACTGCTGGTAGGTGGCAAATGTCATATGGTTTTGTTCAAAACCAAGACGTTTCACCCCAAATTCGTTTGCCGTTTGGACAGCAGTTTCCACAATGTTTCCTTTATGTTCAATGATGTCATAGCCCTTTACTTGATCCTTGGCTTGCTCTGTGTAACGAAAATCCGTAATAAAGGCGGCTCGATCCTTTGAAACGATGGCAAGACCCGCTGATCCAGTAAAACTCGTCATATAATGTAAATTAAAGCTGCTCGTAATCACTAAACCATCTATGTCTAATTCGGCTAAAAGTTTTCTTAGTTTTTCAAGTTTCATGATACTGCTCCCCCTTCACTGACTAAATAACGAATCGCCAATTTATATCCTTCTAAACCAAGTCCAACGATTTGACCTTGGCATACTGGAGCAAGAACCGAATGATGGCGGAATTCCTCTCTCTTATGAACATTTGTGATATGTACTTCGATGACAGGTAACGTAATACTTGCAATGGCATCTCTCAGTGCATAACTATAGTGGGTAAAAGCACCCGGGTTAAACACGACGCCATCGTACTGATCTTCTGCTTCATGGAGCGCATCGACCAAATCTCCCTCGTGATTCGATTGAAAGAACGTCAATTGAATATTCGCTCTTTCTGCAAACTGAAACAAATCCGTTTCTAAATCTGTTAATGTTTTACTTCCATAAACTCCTGGCTCTCTCTTGCCGAGCCTATTTAAGTTGGGCCCATTCAGCACTAGAAAATGAGGCATATGACCACTCCTTCACCCTAATTCACTCTATATCGATGTCTGTTTCTTTTTCCTTAGAAACCTTTCGTTTCCAAAAATAATTTTATCATATGAAAGGTGGATTTACACTTTATTCTGTCTTTTTCCCGAGTGCTCTTGCAAGCTTCTGACTCGTTAATTCATTGTATTCAAATGAAATACTGTATCCGACAAACATGCCATATAAAATATATAGGCAAAATGTCGTCACAATGGTGCTTTGCTGCAAATCTTGCACTTGCTTCACATCGGGGAATATAGGATTAAATACATAAAAAACAAGCAGCCACAAAATCCCTCCATAAATCAGTCCCATCCAAAAACCTTTGATCCGTTTGAGCAGTCCATAATAAATAAAGGCTGCCCCAATAGATAAAATCCCTAAAAGAACAATACTCATAAATGTACCAAGTCCGCCTTTTTTCCATTCACCAAGCACAAATGGCTGCAACAGCATATTTGGACTCACCTCTGAAAAATGAAACATATGGGTCAGAAATCCGATAAAGCCCCAAAAAACTCCGCCGACAAAACCTGTGGCTGCTGCCCTTGCCACCATTGAAGACGTTTGTACTGATTGATTTTTTTCTTCTTGGTTTTTCTTTTCATCACGTTTCATATGAACACCTCCAGCAAGTAGTATGTCCAAAATGTCATGAAAAAAAAGGATTTCCGTGCGAGAGTGTAAAATTTTTATAACAGGGTATACTGGCTAAAAAGAGGTAGATAGAATTCTAGTAGATAATCGACCTGTGAGCTAGTGATTTCCCCTCTTTTCCTGTACAATAAAGGTATAAGGAAATGCATGTAAATTACAGGAAACAGGCAGGTTGATGAAATATGTCCAATCAAACAAAACCTCCAGCATATGGAGGGCAGGCAGTTGTGGAAGGTGTCATGTTCGGAGGTAAAAAGAACTATGTGACAGCGATCCGGCGTAAGGATCAATCCATTGAGTTTTTAAAGCTTCCCCGGACCTCCAATAAACGAACCGCCTTTCTTAAGAAAATCCCTTTTGTCAGGGGTGTTGCTGCACTTGTTGAAGCAAGCGCAAACGGCAGTAAGCACTTAAACTTCTCCAGCGAGCGCTATGACTTAGATCCTTCTGAAGATCATTCTCTTGAAAAAGAACAAAAAAGCTCGAAATTATCAATGATCTTCGGCATTGCTGTGATCGGAGTTCTCTCTCTTCTTTTTAGTAAATTTGTCTTTACTTTAGTGCCTGTCTTTTTAGCCGAACTTGTGCGTCCGGTGTTTTCTGGAAACTTCGCACAAATTGCAGTGGAAACATTCTTTAAATTGATCCTGTTATTAGGCTATATTTACTTTATTTCCATGACCCCTTTAATTAAAAGGGTATTTCAATATCATGGGGCAGAACATAAAGTCATAAACTGCTATGAACAGAATCTTGACATCACAGTGGAAAATGTCCAAAGCCAATCTCGCCTGCATTATCGATGCGGAAGCAGCTTTATTTTATTCACTGTCATTGTCGGCATGTTCGTCTATTTACTCGTACCGACAGATCCTTTATGGGTGAGAGTTCTGAATCGTCTGGCGCTTATTCCGGTTGTTTTGGGCATTTCATTTGAAGTGCTTCAGCTCACAAACAAACTCCGTGACGTGCCAGTGCTTAAAGTGCTTGGCTATCCTGGCCTTTGGCTGCAATTGCTCACAACAAAAGAACCCTCTGATGATCAAGTCGAGGTAGCCATTGCAAGTTTTAATGAACTTCTTCGTTTAGAGGAAGCATCTGCGAAACAAGCATCAGATTCTGCTCATCAAGTGATCTAGTTTATAAATCCGGTAAATTCTTTCGGAGGTGGACAGTTATGAATCGCCGAGTACATCCTGCTTTTACCATTATTTTCGCTTTAGGTGTTTTGGGATTTGTGTATTTACTCACAACGAATCCAAGCAGACTCTTTACAATGCTGCTATCAGTTGTGATCATTGGAGCGGTTATGTTCTTCCTATTTAGATGGCTGATGAATCGAAGAACTGGAACAGAAGGAAATCTTTATCGTAAAGCAGTCAAACAATCAAAACGTCGCTACCAGCAGCCTAAACCAAAAACGAAAAGCCAGATGAAAAACCGGGTCACTCATTTGCGAAGCGTGCCGACTGACCACAAGTCGAAGCCCGTCCTTCTCAAAAAGAAAAGCCAAACACATTTGACAGTGATTGAAGGCAAGAAAAACAAAAAGAAAAATCGCGCCTTATTTTAAAATGTCCAGCTCTTTAA
Source organism: Bacillus sp. FSL M7-0307 (assembly GCF_038627835.1). Classification (NCBI taxonomy): domain Bacteria; kingdom Bacillati; phylum Bacillota; class Bacilli; order Caryophanales; family Bacillaceae; genus Bacillus; species Bacillus sp. FSL M7-0307. The sequence goes on from NZ_CP152023.1 coordinate 2,217,757, forward strand.
AAATTGCTCGGCCTTCTGTCTGCCTAGATCGACGAGCGCCCTTTTCTTTTCTGTCATGAGATGAAAATCAGTGGCAATGACGTGTTCTACAGGAATAAAAATAATATGACGTTCGTGTTTTGTGGCAATATGTCTTTCGTCATGAGCACCACGCATCGTTTCAAATAGAGCGCCAAACAGTTCAAACGCATTGCGGATGGAATGTTGAGGGCGTTCTTTTTCGTTTGGGGTTAATGTGACACCGACAAACGGTCTTTTTTTCTCTTCTGCAAATAGCCAAATGGGAAAGTTGCTGAGCACGCCGCCATCCACTATGGTACAAATTCCCTTTGAAGACCTCAGTTTGACAGGTTCGAAAAAATACGGCAGACTGCAGCTCATCCGAATGGCCCTGGCAACAGAAAACCGTTCTGGATTTAACCCATAGGAAGGAAGGTCATCTGGAAGGACGAGGATTTTGCCATTTGTTAAATCAGAAGCGACGATTTTGAGCGTATCTTTTTTCAGATCCCCAAATACGGTGACGCCTTTTCGTTTTAACACGTCTGTCAGCCATTTTTCTAGACGGTCACCTTTGTAAAGACCAAGACGCCAATAAATAGACACCCACCTGAGCATTTTAAACGGGATGAATTGACACCTTCGGTCAAGCAATTGATGCTCATCCATTTCGTCTAACAGCTCCCGAATCTCCTGACTCGTAAAACCCGCTGCGATGAGTGAAGCAATGATCGCTCCCGCACTTGTTCCAGCGAGACGGACAAATTGAAATCCTCTTGCTTCAAGCGCTTCATAGGCGCCTGCAAGTGCTGCACCCTTAATGCCTCCACCTGAGAACACACCATCTATCTTCATCAAGGAGCCCCCTTTTCTGTCACACTATTAATAGTGTAGGAGCAATTGCCTTTCATTAGAACTATATTCAAAAAGGACACCCATCGCCAGGTGTCCTTTTTCTTAAGATTCTTGATTTGTTTGTTCATTTTTCTTTTGAATCGCTTTCAGCTGAACAGATCGCTCATCGTTTTCTTCAAAGAATTGGACGAGGTCGCCAATACGGTCAATGCTGTTCCAGCTGAGATGATGCTCAATACCTTCTACATCATCATAAATTTTCTCTTCATCTACACCAATGATTCTTAAAAATTGCTCTAGCAGTTCATGTCTGTATACGAGACGTTTTCCAATTTTTTTGCCTTTCGGGGTTAAAATTAGACCACGATATTTCTCATAAATGAGGTATTCATCTTTATCTAGCTTCTGAACCATTTTTGTTACAGAGGAGGGATGGACAGCGAGGGCTTCTGCAATATCAGATACTCTTGCATATCCTTTTTCTTCTATCAGCATATAAATTTGTTCAATATAATCTTCCATACTAGGTGTAGTCATAAAACCCCTCCAAAATGCACCTTTACTTAATAATCATAACAATTCTACACCATCGCCCATTAAAAAACAAGAAGAGTCCTTCGTCTTAACGCTTGTAATTCCAATCATCTGTGGCGTATTTCGTTTTGGCGAGGTGATGAACAAATGCCAACTCTTCATCTGTCAGCTCATAAGGCACAAGCTCGATATTTAATCCTTTTTCAAATCCTCGTTTAAATGCAACACGCGCATCGTCTATCGTACATGTTCGATCTGAAATTTCATTGATCGCCACCGCTTTGTTTTTAAAGCTGCGCTGCATCCGCTCTCTCACCCGATCGTTTGGATAAAGAAATAAATCAAACAATTTATCCTCATCAAGATCAATTAAAATCGAGCCATGCTGGAGGATCACACCTTTTTGTCTTGTTTGCGCACTGCCTGCTACTTTTCTGCCTTCTACAACAAGCTCGTACCATGAAGGCGCATCAAAACATACAGACGATCTTGGATTTTTTAAGCTTTCTTTTTCTTTTTCTGTACGAGGAATAGCAAAATACGCATCGAGTCCCAGTTCTTTAAAGCCCTCTAAAATCCCTTCTGAAATGACGCGGTATGCCTCTGTCACCGTCGCCGGCATCTCTGGATGCTCTTCTGATACGATCACACTGTAGGTCAATTCCTGATCATGAAGAACGCCGCGGCCTCCTGTAGGCCTGCGGACAAATCCAAGACCATAGCGCTCAACCGCTTCCATGTTGATTTCTTTTTCAACATGTTGAAAATATCCAACAGATAATGTCGCTGGATTCCAACCATAAAAACGGATCACAGGCGGGATCAGCTTCTCACTATGCCAATAAAGCAAGGCTTCGTCCATGGCCATGTTAAAGGCAGGGTCTTGGTTTCCTGTATCAATGAAACACCATTTCTCTTTTTGCATATAAAATCCCTTCTCTTTTACGTAGTCAATGTTAGATGATGGTGGTGACCACCGATTTTCTCTCTTCATCAGTCTATCAAATAGGGAAGGAATTGAAAATAATTCTTACCATTTATGATGACAAGTTTCTTTTGCTTTACTATAATAGTATTTGTCTAAAACGTACCATCAGACAGGTGACTGTGCTGATGCTCAAGAAGGAGTCGAGTCGTATTGCCAATATTCAACTATATCGTCCTCTCACTTTGTGGACTTTTCGTTCTTTATTCCATCGGCAGTTACATTTATCAGCAGCGCATTATGAAAACGCTGACGGAAGCAGAATTTATCAAAGGTTACCGCAAAGCCCAACTCATTGATGTGAGAGAACCAAATGAGTTTGAAGGTGGACATATTTTAGGCGCAAGAAACATTCCCCTTTCACAATTAAAGCAGCGCAAAAATGAAATACGCCCTGACAAGCCTGTTTATCTCTATTGCCAAAATAATTTGAGAAGCGGAAAGGCTGCTCAAACGTTACGTAAAAATGGCTGTCGTGAGATTTATAATTTAAAGGGCGGCTTTAAAAAATGGGGCGGCCGCATTAAAACAAAGAACTAACAAAAAAGACTCTGGGAGCTATTGCCCCCATGAGTCTTTTTATTTTCTTTCAAAAACTAGCACTGGATTCCGTGCTGCCTTTGTTTCATCCATTCGTTTCACAACGGTTGTATGTGGTGCTTCCTGTACGATTTCTGGGTTCTCTTCCGCTTCTTTTGCGATTTGAATCATCGCTTCAATAAATGCATCAAGGGTTTCTTTTGATTCTGTTTCAGTTGGTTCAATCATGATACATTCCTCTACATTTAGCGGGAAGTAAATTGTTGGCGGATGATAGCCAAAATCAAGTAATCGTTTGGCAATATCAAGTGTCCGCACACCTAGTTTCTTTTGACGTTTACCTGAAAGGACAAATTCATGCTTACAGTGGCGGTCAAATGGCAAATCATAATGAGCACATAAGCGGCGCATCATATAGTTTGCATTCAACACCGCATGATCAGTTACAGCCTTTAAGCCGTCTGGTCCCATAGAGCGGATATACGCATACGCTCTGACATTGATGCCAAAGTTGCCATAGAACGGTTTCACACGGCCGATGGATTCTGGACGATCGTAATCAAAGAAATAACGATCATCTTTCTTCACAAGCACTGGCTTTGGCAAATATGGAATCAAATCCTTTTTCACGCCAACTGGACCTGAACCAGGGCCTCCTCCTCCGTGTGGACCTGTAAAGGTTTTATGAAGATTTAAGTGAACCACATCAAATCCCATATCCCCCGGTCTTGCTCTGCTTAATACGGCATTTAAGTTCGCTCCATCATAATAAAGCTTCCCGCCTGCTCCGTGGACGATTTCAGCCATTTCTAAAATATTTTCTTCAAAAAGGCCAAGTGTATTTGGATTTGTGAGCATGAGAGCCGCCGTTTCTTCATTGACAACACGGCGCAGGTCGTCTAAATCGACAAGCCCATGTTCATTAGATGCCACCGTAATCGTTTCAAATCCAGCTACTGTTGCAGATGCGGGATTTGTCCCATGAGCAGAATCAGGCACGATGACTTTTGTTCGTTTATGATCTCCTCTTGCTTCATGGTATGCACGAATCATCATGAGCCCCGTCCATTCGCCATGTGCTCCTGCCGCAGGCTGTAATGTCACAGCGTCCATTCCTGTAATTTCTTCTAAATGGTCACCTAAATCATAAAGTAACTCTAATGCACCTTGCACAGTGTCTGCCTCTTGAAGTGGATGCACATGCGAGAAGCCTGCAAGACGTGCCACCTTTTCGTTAATCTTTGGATTATATTTCATCGTACAAGAGCCTAGAGGATAAAAGCCAGAATCGACCCCGTGATTACGTCTAGATAATGCTGTGTAGTGACGCATAATATCCAGTTCAGAAACCTCTGGCAGCTCCGCATCTTCATGGCGGATATACGTTTCATCAAATAAATCTGGGAGCTTCTCCTCAGGTACGTCTAAATCAGGCAGGCTGTAACCAATTCTTCCTTCTTTGGATAATTCAAAAATAAGCGGCTGATCTTGTTTATTCATGACGATCCCCCAATTCCTTGATGAACGTATCAATTTCTTCTTTTGTTCTTAGTTCTGTCACAGCGACAAGCATATGCTGCTGAAGCTCTGGATAATCCCGTCCCAAGTCATATCCGCCGATGATTCCTTTTTCAAGTAATCGTTTATTGGCTTCTTTCACAGGTTCATTCAGTTTCAACACAAATTCATTAAAATGAGCGCCCTCTATTTCAGCCTGTAACCCGTGTTTTTCTGCCTGCGTCTTGGCATAATGGGCTTTTTGTACGTTTTGATAGGCAATGTCTTTGATACCTGTTTTTCCAAGCGCCGTCATCGCAACAGAAGCGGCTAACGCATTTAATGCTTGGTTTGAACAAATATTTGAAGTCGCTTTGTCTCTTCGGATATGCTGCTCGCGCGCTTGAAGGGTCAGCACAAATCCTCGCACACCGTTCTCGTCTTCTGTTTGTCCGACTAAACGCCCCGGCACTTTCCGCATTAATTTTTTCGTCACAGCGAAATATCCACAATGAGGTCCGCCAAATGCAGCTGGAATGCCAAATGGCTGCGCATCACCAACGACAATATCTGCTCCAAGCTTTCCTGGAGGTGTCAGTAAACCAAGTGCAAGCGGGTTACTTGAGACGATGAACAGACTTTTCCCTTTATGTGCAATCGGTTCAATGTCTTTTAACGGTTCGACAACACCGAAGAAGTTTGGGTATTGTACAAGGACCGCTGCTGTTTCCTCGCAGACGGCTTCTTCTAATGCAGCTAGATCGGTCTGACCTTTTCGCGCAGGTACCTCGACGACTTCAATATGCTGTCCTTTCGCATATGTTTTCAGCACCGCTCTTGATTCAGGATGAACCGTTTCAGAGACCACAATCTTTTTCTTCTTTGTATGTCCTGCAGCCAGCATCGCCGCTTCAGCTAATGCCGTTCCGCCATCATACATCGAGGAGTTGGCAAGATCCATACCGGTCAGCTCAGCAATCATTGTTTGAAATTCAAAGATTGCTTGCAATTCACCTTGAGAAATTTCAGGCTGATAAGGTGTGTACGCTGTATAAAATTCAGAACGTGAAATCACATGGTCGACAATCACAGGCTGGTAATGATCATACACACCAGCACCTAAAAACGAGGCATAGGCCACTGTATCTTTATTTTTTGCAGCAAGACGAGACAATTCCCGCACTAGCTCTGTTTCAGATGCGGCTTCTTTGATGTTGTATGCACCTTTGAATCTGACTTTCTCTGGGATATCTGAGAAAAGCTCATCAATCGACTGAACACCGATGACATCCAGCATTTCTTTTTGATCTTGCTCTGTTTGCGGCAAATACCTGTGCTTCATCCTCTATTCCTCCTCGTTATTTGGCTCTTTTATAAAATGGTGTGGCGACGATTTTGGCTTTTAGACGTTTTTTACGAACTTGCACTTCCACTTCTGTCCCAAGCTGCGCCTCTGATGTTTCAATCAAGGCAAGCCCAATATTTTTCTTTAATGTTGGAGATTGTGTACCGGTTGTGACTACACCAATCTGCTTATCTCCTGAGAAGACTGGATAGTCTGTCCGCGGAATCCCCTTATCTATCATTTCAATCCCGACAAGCTTTCGCTTCGGACCTTCTTCTTTTTGTTTTTTAAGTGCATCTTTTCCGATGAAATCTGCTTCTTTATCCGTTTTAACAGCAAAACCAATGCCGCCTTCTAAAGGAGAAATATCCTTTGTGAGCTCTTGGCCATAAAGCGGGAGTCTTGCTTCAAATCTTAAGGTGTCACGTGCACCGAGTCCACATGGAATCAGTCCTTTCGGCTGTCCTGCTTCTAATAAAGCGGTCCAAAGGTGAACAGCATCTTCTGACTGGCAGTAGATTTCAAAGCCATCTTCTCCTGTGTAGCCGGTTCTTGATACAAGCACCTCTTTTTGCGCAATGATTGCTTTTGATAAAAACGTAAATGGCTTCAGTGATGTTACCTCTTCATCCGCAACACCTTTGATGATGTCAGCAGCAAGAGGTCCTTGAAGGGCTAACAAGGCGGTTTGATCAGAGACATTTTTAATCGAAACGTCTTCCTCACCTTGATGTTTCAGCAGCCAATCCACATCTTTTTCAATATTTGAAGCATTGATCACAAGCAAATAGTTGTTCTTTTCTTTTTGGTAGACGAGCAGATCATCCACCGTTCCGCCATCTTCATAACACATGGCTGTATATAGTGCCTTACCGTCTGTCAGCTTTGACAGATCATTGGTTAATAACCTTTGTAAAAAAGGAAGGGCTCCCTGACCTGTGACTTCCACCTCACCCATGTGAGACACGTCAAACAGTCCTGCTTTTGTTCGAACAGCTTCATGTTCTTCTTTAATGGAAGAAAATTGGACAGGTAATTCCCAGCCCCCGAAGTCAATGGTTTTTGCGCCAAACGTTTCATACGCATGAAAAAGCGGTGTTCGTTTCAACATCAATCGTTTCCCCCTTTTTTCTTACAGTGCACATTACAAGCTGAATTTTCAGAAAAAAATCACAGCAAAAAAGGACAGAGCGCTCCCTTTTATCAAAAAGAAGTCTCTGTCCTTGCACCTGAAAGTTTACAGCACAACATCATTGTGCGTTTTCCCCTTTGGTGGTTTGCTAAAAATCGCTGCGCAAACACTCTCCAGAGTTGCGTCCGGTAAGAGTACTTTTGCCTGAGAGATTCACTGAACCAATTCAGCTTGCTCCTTCGGCGCCTGTCAGTGCAAAATAACCGCTAGGTCTCTCCCCATACCATCATCCGCTCATATTCTTCACCTTTATTGGACATACTATCAAAATGGGTGACTTATTCTCTAGATCACTTACCAACATCCTACCATTAGAAATGGATGAAGAGCAACAGAAAAATCATTAACATTTTTAAAATAATCATTCATTATCGTTCGCTTTTATTGATATATAACATCTTTTAAATCGCTATCAAAAAATGAAGCGTTTAAAAACAGAACGATTTTATCATCACTCTACCAGAAAGGCAGGCGGTCACATTGAATATTCAAACGATATTTGATCAAAAATGGGCAAGTGAATTTCAAAAGCGGCTTACAGCAGACGGTCCCTGGGCGAATTGGGATATGTACCGTTTAGCAGCACAGGTACAAAAAGTGACAGCCATTGATTCATTTGAAGGACTGCAAGCACCTGCGCACCTGCCTGCATTTACTCCTTTAAAACACCAGCTCGAAGTCGCTAGAAGAGTCGTAGAAGAGATGAATGGGAAAGCCATTTTAGCAGATGAAGTGGGTCTTGGAAAAACCGTTGAAGCAGGACTGATTATCAAAGAATACATGATTCGCGGACTTGCCAAAAAGATTCTCATTCTCGTACCCGCCTCCCTTGTGTCCCAATGGGTACAAGAACTGCGGACGAAATTTTACATAGATGCTGTCGAGCAAAAGAAGAGCTATGTGTGGGAGCAGTGCGATGTTGTGGTTTCCTCAATTGATACAGCCAAAAGACAGCCGCATCGAGACACGATCTTATCCATCTCCTACGATATGGTCATTATTGATGAAGCACACAAACTGAAAAACAATAAAACGAAAAACTATGAGTTTGTGAGAAATTTGAATAAAAAGTTCTGCCTACTGCTCACAGCCACACCTATCCAAAATCGGATAGGAGAAATTTTTAATCTCGTCTCTCTGTTGAAGCCAGGCCATTTAGGTAATGAAACACAATTTAAAGACCTCTTTGCCAAAAAAGATCTTCAACTTGAAGACCATGACCGGCTAAAACAGTTAGTCAATAAAGTCATGATTCGGAACCGGAGACAAGACACTGGCATCGAGTGGTCAAAGCGTCATGTGAAGACAATTTCTATTGATTTCTCCCCAACAGAACAAGCATTATATGATGAAATTTGTAAGTTAAAAGAAAACCCTTCCTATACGAAGCACATGTTTTCAATTATGACCTTAGAACGAGAATGCTGTTCGAGCCGTGAGGCCGTCTATATGACCATCAAAAAAATGCAAGAAGAGGAAAAACACATTCTAGGCGCTTCTGCGATGATGCAAATCATGGAGAAAATCAACCAGGTAGAACAAAATTCTAAAGCACTTGAAGTCGTTAAACTCATTCAGCAATTAAATGAAAAAGTCATTATTTTCACTGAATACCGTGCGACACAAATTTATTTACAATGGTTTCTCCAGCAAAACGGCATCAGTTCGGTCCCTTTTCGAGGCGGGTTTAAACGGAGTAAAAAAGACTGGATGAAAGATTTATTTAGAGAGCGGGCGCAAGTGCTCATCGCGACAGAAGCAGGCGGCGAGGGGATCAACCTTCAGTTTTGCAACCAAATCATCAACTACGACCTTCCGTGGAACCCAATGCGCTTGGAACAAAGAATTGGACGTATTCACCGGCTCGGTCAGGAGCGGGGTGTTCACATTTACAATATGGCAACTAGCGGGACAGTCGAAGAACATATTTTAAAACTTTTATATGAAAAAATTCAGCTGTTTGAAAACGTCATTGGCGATCTAGATGATATTTTAACCCGAATTGATATCCAAGATGCTGAAACAGAATTGCATCAAATTCTCTTCCAGCACGAGTCTGACGTAGACATGAAAAAGAAATTAACCCAATTTGCTTCCTATTTAACAGAAGCACAAACACCGCTTTTAGAAGAAAGACAGCAAGGTTCATAAAGGAGAGTTGACAAATGGAGCAGCGCGAGATTCACACATTTCTTCTCCGTTTCTTTCAGGCAAATCAATGCGACATACTTGAAGAAAGTGCAGGGCACCTGACCGTACAACTGACAATCGAAATGGATAAATTGATCATGAACCGCCCTTTTTATTGGCATTGGCTCGAAAAAACGGGAGGCGTACCTGAGCCGCGGCAATTGACTTTGATTACCGATCAAAAAAAAGCTGATGACTCGGTCGAAGGAGAATTTGTCCACTTCGGCTCCCCTCGTTTATTCCAAATATTCGAGGCTGTGAAACAGCAAGGCCGTTTTATTCGGCTGTACGAAAAAGTCAGACCGCTCACAAACAGCCAGATCGCACTGGAGCCGTGGCTTGGTCTCAATGTCAAAATATCCTATCTGGCAGACCGTAAAAAAGATAAACTGCTGTCTCTTGGACTTCATCTAATACGCGGAGAAGTCATCGAACAATTTCAAGAGAAGCTGGAAGCGCGTGAGCTATCGTCTCAAATTCCTGATTATTGCTTCACAATGAGTACGATGATTAAGCCAGAGAGCGGCGTCAAACGGCTTTACAGCCTGATGGAACGTTATGCCAATGAAGAGCCGGATGATTGGGCGGTAAGAGCTGTTCAAAAGTGGAAAGAAGACTCGGAACTTTTAAACCAATTTTATGAAGGGACTTCAGACACATCTGTAGAATATGAAATAGAAAGACAAGCACTTAAAACTTTATACGAACCAAAAATCAGTCTTACGATTGAAAATGGCGGACTTTTTTACTTACAGCAAAAAAGAGGAGGCTGACTTAGCGAGTCTCCCTCCCTTTCATGTGATATCAAATTTTCGATCAATCAAAAGCAACGTTTGTCTGTTTGTATTGGGCGGAAACATGACGCAAGCAATCTATGAGGTCTTATCACCTGTGTTTTTCCATTTCATGCGTTAAGTGCCTGAAATACACGATTCAGTATTTTAGGAGGGTATTTGTATGGAAAAGAAAACGAAGTTATTAGACAGTGAATGGGTTCAATTATTACGCGAAGCGCGCAAAGCAGGACTAACAGTTGAAGAAGTCCGTCATTTTCTCAAATCACGCGAAAAGTCCTCTGAGTCTCCCCCTATGGCAAGAAGTCATTCTATCAAACCTTTCTGAATGTGCTATAATATCGAAAGGAAGGTGATGACATTGATTGGCCAGCGTATTAAACAATACCGCAATGAAAAAGGCTACTCACTATCAGAACTGGCCGAAAAGGCTGGGGTAGCGAAGTCTTATTTAAGTTCAATAGAAAGAAACTTGCAAACAAACCCCTCCATTCAATTTCTTGAAAAAGTCTCCGCTGTTCTGGACGTCTCGGTTCATACACTGTTAAACGAAAATGATGAAACCGAATACGATGGTCAATTAGATAGTGAATGGGAAAAACTAGTTCGAGATGCAATGACATCAGGGGTTTCGAAAAAGCAATTTCGTGAATTTTTAGATTATCAAATCTGGAAAAAAAAGCAAGAAGAGGAGTAATGCGCATGTTTTAGCGCATACTCCTCCAATTGCTATGCAGATCTTGTTATCAGTCTAAAGACTGACTTTATTTTTTATCTTCGCTGTGTGCTTTTTCGTTTTCTTTCACGTAGCCTTTTTCATCCGTATGCTTTTTTGGATTGATCGTTAAACCATTCCACTGAGTCGCTTCGAAGGAAAGATCAATTTGAATCGCATCGCCTTGGTATTTATTTTGGATATAGTGACCCGCTTTATCCTTCGTCTGGTCATTGACAAATTCAATGATCATTTCCATTTTATCGTAATCAAACGGATTCTTTGGAATGCCGTCATACTCTGGAGCTGTTGACCCATCAACGGTGGCAACATTAATTTTACCACTTTCATGTAAAAACTTCTCATCGACGGCATGACGAAGCTTTTCAAATGCGGTCTGATCCTGCTTTGACGTTAATAAATGCAGGTCAAGCAGGTTTGCATGGTCTAAAATAATATTTTTCGGGTATCCATTCCCACCTTCGGCTCCAACCGTTAGAACACTCACCTGAAATTGGCTGAGGAATTCTTCAGCTGTATTCTTCCCGCCATTTTTCGCTGATGTTCCATCTTGAAATTGGCTGTAATCAAGACTCATCAGGACTTGATTAATTGCAAGAGACCCTTTATTTTCAAAATTAAATTCCTTCTTTATACGGTCACCGGGTTTTATGTTCGCAAGGTTGATGGCGCCGGAATTCTCTTTTGCAGATAGATTCAGCTCTCCTGTAGAGTAGACCGCGTTTGCCGTCTCAACATCATTAAATGCAGCCCACGTTCCCCCTCCAATTAAAGCAAGACCTAATGCTCCCGATAAAACACCTAAACGAATTGATTTTTTCATTGCCATGATTGAACCCCCTAATAAATTGTTTTATTGAAACCTGATTTAGGTTACAAACGAAAATTTATGCTTGTTCCTCTGACATATGTAACTCAGCCGTATGTCTTCGATGTTTGGCAGCACCAACAAAATGAATGGTTGAATAAACAAGCAGCATCACCCCTGGAATGATGAGCAAAAGAGCGGTCCCAGCAGAAGTTCCTGCATACGAAAGAAGCTTTCCTGCATAAGGAATGTTCACTCCCGTATACTGCGCAGTCACTTGATTCGCTTTGACGAGCGTGCCGTCTTGATACATATTGTGGTCTCCTTTTGTCTCAAAGGCTTTATTTACTCCTTTTCCTTTCACCCCAACAATGCGGTGAGTCACAAAGGATTGGTCTTGCTTCGTTTGAAACGTAATAATATCCCCTTTTTTGAGTGCTTCAGGTGAGGTGACATGTTTCACGACAATCAATGAACCAGTCGAAAATTCCGGTTCCATTGATCCAGATAATACTTGCTTGAACTCATAACCAAAAATCTGAGGATCTCCTCCTGTTGTTCTTGATGACAACACGACAATAATACACACAATCATCATCGTGAAGACCAGCGCGTAAAGAATACTCCCAGACATTTTCATCCACTTTTTCATACCTTTCTCCCCTTTACATATCATGTTTCATTCAGCAGGCAAACCCTATTTAGGACGCCTTTTCTTGACAGTTCGAAAGCTGCATATGTTGAGACGTAAAGAATGGCTTTTCAGAACCACCAAACCCTTTAGGATAATAGATTTTAAACAAATAGATTCCATTTGTTTTTGCTTTAACTGCCGTGACAGTCGTCGTTTCTTCTGATGAGAGGGACTGTATAGCACCTTTTTCAATAACATGGCCATCTTGTAATGGCATCTGAGCACTCTCTACTTTATACAGTTCCCACTTCCATTCAGAGTGCGCGATGGGTTGTCCAATATTTTTTAGTGACATGCTCAACTTTTGAGGCGCACAGACTGTCCCCTCAATGATCGTTTGATCGATCAGTTTCAAATGGCTTCTATCCCATTTCTTCGGCTGACAATGCTGATCTGTCTCTTCGAAATTTTCACATGTTTTCATGACAAAATTCGAATGCTCGACATCGTTAAAAGAAGCATTAGTAGACGTAATAAAAAAAGAAGTGAAAATCAAACAAATAGCACAAAATAGTACAAAGAGCGGCTGTTTCATTGATTCTTTCAACTCCTTGAACAATTGTTCTTTAAAAAGAACGATTACACTCAGTATAAGGAATTACCTATAAAATCCAAAACGTCAAATTAGTCCATTTTGTTCTTAAACAAGAACATTACCGAGAAAATTCTTCCATTTTCTCATTCTTTCGCCATATTCAATATTTTTTTCTGTGACATTTGTACTTCTTAAAAATTTACATAAAAGTGCAGGATTTGGTCAGGATAATAATTGGTGAGGTGATGTTAGTTGAAATATGGAAGAATCATGATCATGCTCAGTTTACTGTTAAGCCCTTCGATCCAAAGCGCCCATCTAGCGGAGGCAAAAGGAATCACTGCTGCCGCAGATCAATGGGAAACAAGGGCAGTCAAAGAAGCAAAAAAACGGTATCCGTTAGCACATGTTTTATTCAAACAAAAAGTGTGGGATCGGCACCGGGAGAAAGAATCCGTGAAGCAATATCATATTACGTTGAAAGATCAGGCCAAAGAATTTGGGGTATATGTCACCATTTCCTATAACCCATACTCGAACAAGGTCAATAAAGTCATTGTTGTCGAAGAATACAGCTAAAATGGCATTAAAAAACCGCCTGCTGGCGGCTTTTTACTTTTGTCGATGACGATGACGTTGACTTTTTTTTAGCATCATTGAGAAGCCAAAAGGCAGAACACCAAATAAACGCTGAGAAAATGGTGGTTTTGTCTCCATTTTTTCCTGTTTATGTTCTTTCCGCTCGTCACGTGGTGTATTCATATATTTAATAATTTCCTGCGTCATATATTTTACGTAATCATTTGTCTTCATCGAACACTCACCTCTTCTTCCTTAAAGTGTTACCAAGAAGAGTATCGTTTTATACACTCGCTAATAAGTGCTGATCCATTGATTGATTTCTCCTGTCTCCTTATTCATCTCTAGTTCCCGCTCGTCAGTTACACCACCATTTGTTTCGATGTTAACCAAGAGGCGGACTATCTTTTTTCTGTGATCGCACCCAATTCGCTTCAATGTCACTCGGCCTTCTTCTGTGACAATTGGGCTCAATGGCTGATCACAAATCCGATTTAATTTATTTGCGGCTTCATTTAGACCCATTCGAAATAACTGCTGTTTTTGATAAAAAGAAATCGTGAGCTCTGCACTTTTCAACTCTTTTTGAAACCCAATGGTCATCGAGCCTAGAATCAATAAAAATAAAAGATTGACAGCAAGTACGTGTGGATAAATAAACCCATCTTCTCTTTTCACGTTTTAGGAATCACTCCTTTGTAAGTGAAAAAAACAGCTTCATGTACTTGACCAAATACATCTGTGACTTGGAGAGTGGTGGTTTGCTGTTTTGTTCTTACATGGAATTGTTTCACCTTTTGTAATAAAGGGAGATGACCTGCCTGATCCGTTCGTTTACGAAGCATCTCTTGATATGGCTCAATCGTCACCACCCGCCCTTGATTTGACATGTACTCCAGTGCTGTTCCTTCTTTCACCGCTCTTACAGCGACAGCACAATTTAGATCCTCCTCTAATTGCAGGACAGTTTGTTTCCACTCCAATTGTGAAAACTTATTGATTTCTGCAAACGGATGAGCTTTTTCAGTAATTGATAAAAGCAGCATGCAGCCAAAAGAAAGCAGCAAAAATAGCTGCAATTGCCATATTGCTTGTGCGAGTGTAAAGCCTTGTTCATCGCTCCAAATGCCAAAAGCAAATCGTCTGCTTTTTTTGTACTTTGTATGAAACACATCCCTTCTCCTGACCCCAAATGAATTCATATGTGATCTCGCCTCGTTTCTTTGTACTTGTTTTCTTTTGACCTTCTATAAAAGCTTTATTCATATACTCATGTAAAATTTGATAAGCTTCCAGTTTGGCTCTTAATTCTTCTTTCCCTATTGTCAGTTTTTCAAAGGATGGCACGAGCACAAGAGCAGCAAATAGAAAGAGATGGCAAGAAAAGAGCATCTCAAACGTACTAAATCCTTTATTGTTTCTGAACATGAATTCGCCCGCTCCCTAAGTAAATCGTGAGTTTATATATTTGACTGCCAAATTGAACAATGAGAGAACCGCCGCTATTGGGATGTCCGTTTTTATTAAAGTGAAGGCCTTGTTGGAATGTAGAGTGCTTAATGGTACCTTTTTTGTGTGCATGAGAAGCAATGATCTGCTTACTATTCTGCTCGATGACTTGATAAGATACATTGGTCGGGTGAAACTCAACAGTTACTCGTGTTTTTTTAATAAATGCAGTATAAGATGCCAATTGAAGATCTTGTTTTAGCAAGTTCACTTGCTTTTTTGCTTCAGCACTTTCTAATATATTGGGAACTTTTCCACCTATTATCGATAATAAGATAGAGAAAATCATGACGATCAAGAGCTGCTCAATGAGTGTAAATCCTTTCTCCTGGAAAAGCGATTTATTCATTTTTCACATCCCCATTTTGAATGAAAATTGCCTTTCCATTCGGACAAGTTAATCCCTTTTTGACATAGCCTTCTTTTTCTAATTCAGCTAAAGATGGCGTCTTGCCATCATGCTCTAATTCATATGCCATTACCTGTGTACTCACCATTGATTTCAGCCCTTCACAGCCCTTTGCTTGAATGCTTTGATGATGCCGAGTGATATTTGGAATGGTGATCAATAAAAGAATGGAGATCACAAGCATGACAATTAACATTTCTAACAGTGTAAATCCTTTATCATTCATGCCTTAGTCCTCCTTTTCACACTTGTTCCATTAGTTGATACATTGGTAAAAGAATAGATAAATACACAATGAGTATAAGAAATGCTGTTAAGCCATAGATGACAGGCTGCAGCCATGAAACCCATTTTTCAATTTTCAATTCTGCATTCTCTAAAAGAAATTGACTATATGTGTACATTTCTCTTGCTAGCATCCCGCTTGCTTCCCCATGATTGATGACAGCTGCAAAATGCCTTTCGAAAAAAGGGGACCGGCTTATTTGATCTTCCATACTCTCACCCTTTCTTAACTCTCCTATCATTTGTTCAGACATTTCTTGAAGGAAGGGTAAATAGGTCTGCTGTTTAAAAGCTTGCAAACTTTCGTAAATCGATAACCCAGCTTGAAGAAGTCCGCTTAGTTGAAGGGAAAAAAGATACGTATGCGTCAGCTGCACCCCTTTAAATACCACCGGCAGCCTGCTGATGGCTTTTAGTTTCTCAAGGGTCGATTTTTTCTTAAAAAAGAGCTCATAATATCCAAAAAGACAGATACATATACAACCGATCATGAGCAGCAAAGCGTGTAGGAATTGGAAGAGGCCAAACATTCCTTGAATGAGCCATGACATGCTTGTATTCATAGATGAATATAATAAAGAAAATTGAGGAACGATCATTTGCTGAACAATGATGAGCACAACAAAAACCGTAAACATAAGAAAAATTGGATATCGTAACATGCGCTTGAATGTGTCTATCTGCATAATTTTTCTCTCTAAAAAACGGGCGCTTTGTTCAAGAGCTCGCGCTAGGCTGCCATGTTTCTCTGAAAAACAAAGAATAGCGACGGCTTCTCGCTGAAAATGAAGTCGCTCAAGCACAACGTAAAAAGGCTCTCCTTCAAGCAGCCACTGAATGCCTGGCGTTAATCGCTGCTGCTGTTTTTTTGATAATTGAATATTCACCATCGTTAATGCCTCAACCAATGTATATCCGGCTTGAATCAATTGAGCCAGTTTCGATAAGAATTCAGCTTGTTCTTTTTTAGACCAGGCTTTAGAGGCTCGCTTCTTCATAAACCCAGCGATGATATGTGCTTTTTGATAAATAGCCGAGTGCCACTCCTTTCCGAATTAATCTTTGCAGTGTTTCGTATGACGAATGAGCGTACTCTCCTTTTGCCTCTTTGATACACTCACCAAGCTCCTTTCCGTAAAGCAATTCAAATACATTTGTTCGTCTGACTGACCGATTTAGTTTGCAATAAAGCTCACACGTTTCGCCGCAAAATGGACATGCGAGTTCGATTAACCGCTGAGCAGCAATGGCAACCATTGTTTGTTCGAGTTCATTCATCGTCACTCCAAATTCCAGCATTCGATAAAGAGCTCCTTTTGCATTTTTTGCATGCAGTGTGCTCATGACTAAATGACCTGTCAAAGCTGCTCTAATAGCTGTTCTGGCTGTTTCCGCATCTCTTATTTCTCCAAGCACAATCATATCTGGATCATGTCTTAAAATAGCGCGTAAACCTGCCGCATACGTGATACCAGCTTTTTCATTTACTTGAACCTGCAGCACTTCTTCATTTCTTGTTTCCACAGGATCTTCAAGGGTAATAATATTTCGATTAAAATGTTTTTTGGCAAACTGGATCAATGAATAAAGTGTTGTCGTTTTCCCTGAATTTGTTGGTCCAGTAAATAAAATGAGCCCATGCGAATGATTCAGAAACGATAATAATCTCGCTGAAGCCTTCGGGAACAGTGACAAATACTTTGTTTTCGGCACATGATCCTGCGGTAAAATCCGAATCACTAGACTTTCATCATTTACAGTCGGTAGTGTAGAGAGCCGAACAAACACTTGACCGCGTCTTAGCATCACAGCCAATGACCCATTTTGTGGTCTCCTTCTTTCACCAATATCCATAGAAGATAAAAATTTGAAATGAGCAATGAGCCGCTCTCCGCTCTTTTTGTCAATGATCCGCTGCTGAATGAGGTCAGCGTCTACACGAAAAGAGACTGAAGCTTCCTTTTCTCTCGGAACAATATGCACATCAGATGCTCTCATGCGGCATGCCTCTTCTAGCAGCTCTTGTCCCAAATATTCAATACCATACAAGTGGTTCACTCCTTTCAGTGACCCCATTGTATGATGGCAGAACGTACCTGACAAAAGCGTATTTTATGATTTTCATGACTGAAAAGATGTGAAAATGTTCAATTTGAGGTGTATTTCATCTATAAATAACAGAAGCGCATATCAAAAAACTTGACTTTTACAACAACGGGTTCCGTTCAGAGGAGAAAATATAAAAGAAGTGCTATTGGCACCTCTTTTTTGATGATCATCATTATTTCATTTTGTTCTTTCATTATGGATGATCTGTTACAAGGAGGTGTCTCCAAATTTAATCCTCCTTAATAGGTTACTGATTTGAAGATAAAGAATATCCTTTCGTGTCTGATTTATGGATAAAAAAAGAGACCAAATCTGTATGCGAATTGGTCATCTCATTCATATGCTCATTATATTGTTTCTCCTCGTCAACGGACCCGTTACTTTTATTAGTAACATTTTTTGGTTCACGTTGCTTCTTGCTGCTGCTCTTCAAAGATACGAAATCCTCTTTTTTCTAAAGCTTTTGCAAGGCTGTGTTCAGTATTTACTTTTGAGAAATCAATGCCCAGTTTCACTACAGTTTGAGCGATTTCTGGGCGAATGCCTGATATAATCGTCTCAATTCCTAGCAACTTCGCACTATCAACCACTTTAAACAGCTGATAAGCAACCATCGTATCAACAACGGGAACGCCAGATATATCAATAAATAAATGGGTTAGACGCAGTCTAGATGCCTGTTCTAGCACTGATTCCAAAATGATTTTTGCCCTGTACGTATCAATTTCACCAATCAGCGGCAAAATACCGATCTCTTTTGAAACTGGAATAACAGGCGCACTAAGTTCTTGAATCATTTCTCTTTGTGCATTAAGCTGATTGATTGTCACGCGGTCATACTCTTCTGATAAACGTGCAATCATGTCATCAAATGTGGCGTGAAAATGCTGATTCCAATCGCACACATCTTTGAGCGTCACTTCAAGCTCTGTTTGTTGTGTAAAGGTCTCAATTCTGGAACAAAAAATGTGGCGGAACACCTTAAATTGTCCGATGATTTCATATAAAGGTACTTCATGAACAGCTCGATCGCGGGCAATATCAACTGACCACTTTTTTAGATGATCTTCTACTTTATCTGATAGCGTGACTAACGTTGCTGCAATGGTTTGGATAAATGCTGTGTTTTGTTCTTTCAGCTTCTTTTCTGTCTCCTCTGAAGCATGTTTGGAGTATAATGAGCCTTCTTCTGTTCTTGTTTTCAGCCATTCTTCGGTCATGACAGGGGCTTCTTTAAGAATAAATTCATATAATTGCTCAGATTTTTCGTTTTTCATTTCTGTCGTTCGCTCCTTTTTCACTTACAACTAGTGACAACCAACTTTTTATGTATAAATGACCGCAGATGGTGAACAATAGCATTACACGTTTCATATTGGGCTATAGCCAAGTGGTAAGGCAATGGACTTTGACTCCGTGATCGTTGGTTCGAACCCAGCTAGCCCAGTTCAGCACAAAAACGAAGACGGCTGAAACATCATTCAGCTGATCTTCGTTTTTGATTAGGAAACCGATTGATGAATCGCTTTCTTTTTTGAAATTTTCATGAGTTCCCCTGGATTATAGCCGACCACTAATTTATTTCCATCAATGATGATGGGTCTCCGGAGCAGCTTTGGCTTTTCAATGAGAAGCTGAAGTACCTCATTTACTTTTAGATCATTAATATTTAAATTTAAGCTTTTAAAAGCTTGGCTTCGAGTAGCTAAAATTTCATCCATTCCTTCTGTTGTTAAGGAAAGGATTTTTTTTAATTCGTCTAGAGTTGGCGTTTCTCTGAAAAGGTGACGCTCTTTAAAATCAATTTGATTGGCCTTTAACCAATGTTTTGTTTTGCGGCAAGACGTGCAGCTTGGGTATGAATAAAAAGTAATGTCACTCATTAGTCTTCCTCCTTAGGTCGTTAACCTTTTCTCTTATGGACTAAGTACCCTCATAAATTTAGGCATAAACACTTTTTCATCACTTTTTCAAAAAAATTTTTTCTAACGAAAGAATGAATGTTCACACGTTGTCAAAAATGTAAATGTTTACATAACAAGTGATCATCAGCTATAATATGAATCAAAGGGGTTTTTTAAGGGGAGGGAAAGAAATGAATCGCATGTTCCGCGTTCTTGGCTTTTGGACGGGTATTTTTGCTGTCATGTTCTATTTAGGACATATGAAAGATGCATCCTTGCTGTTCTTCGGTCAAACCGTTCTTTTTGTATTTTTATCCTACTTGAATTTATCCGAAAGAATGTATATTTACATTTTCGGAGCGTACTTGACGATTTTCTTTGCCGGATTTACATATTATTCGATTTTCATCATGGTTCCCGGTACCGGACATTAATAGAAAAAAGCATCTCTTTTGAAAGAGATGCTTTTTTCGTGCGTGCTATTATAAAGAAAACCCATTGATAAACGGATTTTGCTCCTGTTCTGTAAGCACAGTTGTTTCCTCGCCATGTCCACTTAACACAAGAGTTGATTCTGGCAATGACAACAATTTGTCATGTATCGATTGAAGTAGCACGTCTTGATTACCACCCGTTAAATCAGTTCTCCCGATACCGCCTTGGAATAAAGTATCACCAGAAATCACAAATCCCTCTTCCGCTGAATAGTAAGACACACTGCCAGGTGAATGACCTGGTGTGTGGAACATTTCTAATGTAAACGATCCAATTTGAAGAGGTCCTTCTGACGTAATCAATTGTTCCGCTTCTTTGACCGTAATTCCGTTACCAATTAGTCGAGCTGAACCGTTTAGCTGAGCATTTGTCAGCCATTCTTTTTCCTTTTCATGGACATAAAGCGGAATTCCCCATTCTTGACGCACCTCATCTGCTGCACCAATATGATCAAAATGGGCATGTGTCAGTAAGACTGCAAGTGGTTTCAGCTGTTTTTCTTTCACATAAGAAATTAGCTTTTGCGCTTCACCGCCTGGATCAAAAATTAAACATTCTCCTTGTTCATTTTTCCAAATATATGCGTTCGCTTGCACATAGCCTAGTGGCATTCTTCTCCAATTCATTTTCATCACCTACTACTTTTTTCATTCTTTTTTATTATGAAGGCTATTCAATAAAAATTCAAACAATCGTCAACTTGAATGTACTCGACAAGCTTTATGAAAACGGTTAAAATGAAAAGAAAGGAAATCAAGGGGATTGATGACAAAGGGGGACTTTCATATGATGCTCGTCATTATTTTTGGTCTAGTCACGATTTTAGCCGCTCTCGGCATCTATCGCTCACTCAAAAAAGTGAACGTACTGGCCATTGCTTTCGCTGGCGCCACATTTTTGGTTTTTGGATGGTTTACCGTCATGACCATCATCTATAGCGGTTATCCAACTGCACATTAAAAGCCTGCAATTAGCAGGCTTTTTCTATTGATTCAAATGTTTATTCACGCTTTCTAATTTGCTTGAAAGGGTGGTCGTTTGATCTCTTCTGTCATCTATGCGGATATTGGTTGCTACTCGGTGTAAACCCTTTTCAAATGGAGCCTCATGAATACGCTGAATGACCTCAAATAAAACGGATAGCTCCCCTTCAATTAATGTATTCATTGGTGTGAGCTGATATTTGATTTTCCCTTCTTGTTGAAAGCCCTCTAACAGTCTTTGTACGTCTGCTACATATGCACTCACGCTTGGTGTCTCAGTGCCTATTGGAATGATGGTGACATCTGCTATCGCCATGGTTCTTGCTCCTTTCAATGACATCCTATTTCTTTCTCGTTCTCATTGTAACCCATCGTGATTCAAAAATGCCATGATCATGTGGCGTTTAAGCTTGGTTTGTCCCGTTCTATCGTCAAATCTGATCTCTCTACCTTCCCAATATTTGTAAAAAGGAGCAGGCATATACCTGATATGGCTTCGATCAGTCCACCAGCTGCAATGACATATCCTGAACCGAATAACGTCGCCATATAGCCACCAATGAGAGCGCCTAACGGTATCATTAAATACGAGATCATGTTAATAATCGCATACACTTGCGGCTGATCCTCCGCTTTTACTGACAATTGAATCATCGTATGTTCAGGTACATTGACTGCACTGATGGCTGCACCTAAGGCAAATGCAGATATAAACACAAGTGGTAATAAGGCATTCATCCCTGTAATGAAAAATGCAATTCCATCAACGATCCCTGCCCCGATAAACAACAGACCGTATCGATTCACTTTCACCTTTGTTAAAACGAATCCCATCAAAAATGCACCTAATGCCGTGGTCACTTTGATGAATGAATATACTACTGGTCCACTATGTAAATCTTCTGTTAAATAAATAACCGACAATGCCTCCCACGGTGCCGCAGCAAAATTGGAGCAGACACAAAAAATGGCTAATGGAAACAAAATATGATGACTTTTCACAAGTGAAAATCCCCTTATTAATCGTTTTCCGTATGATAATCCTTTTTTTCCTTTATCCATGATCGCTTCCGTTTTATATGTAATCAGCAAAACCAGCAAAGCGGACATGAGGTAAAGAGGAATAATCACAAGCATTGTATATCCTACCCCTACAAATGCAATCATGACACCACAAATCGTCACAGTCACAAGCCTGACCACATGACTGGCTGATTGAATGGTTGCATTCGCCTTTTGTATCACATCTTCATGCACAAGCTTTGGAATAATAGACACCGAAGCTGGTTCATAGGAACCACCAGTCGCTGAATGCAGCAACATACCGCCAATGATGAGTGCTAAAGGAGAAAAATCATAAAAGTAACTCACCACAATCACAAGTATAATCGCCGCCCGAGTTAAATCAGCAAAGCACATCCAAAATTTCAATTGATGCGGCTTCATCATTGGGGTAATAAACGGCCCAATAATGGCTTGAGGGACAAAACTAACGGCAATAAAAAATGCTGTTCCAATTGCTCCTTTTCCCCCTAGCACTAAAAGCCACAAAATGGTGTTAAAAGATAAACTATCAGCAGTAATTTTACACATTTTAGAAACAAATAGATAAGTAAAATTCCGTTTCCACAGGCTTTGAGCATTCAATCATCGACATCTCCCTAATTCATATCCTTTTTTTTACATCCACTCTTTCACAATAGCTTACAGGGATGCTCTCGTCAATCACATCAGCACGGTTTTTATTGACCATAAGAAATTGATTGGTTTGAACGTATTAAAAGATTGTTGACAAAGGGCGAAAATGAACTTGATTTTAGCCCTTTGTCTTCTTTTCAGCGTGATAGAAAACCTTTGCAGCCCTAGGAAGGACGAGTACTGGTGCGGAGCGAATTTCACATTCGTGAGCACCGGCACGCTGGACTGACAAAGAATGCGAGGGTTTGTCTACACGCTGAAAGCACCAATTAGGTGCTTTTAATACTTACATGCTTCCCACAATAACCGCTTTGTTTTTTCATAGATCGAATCAAATTGACTCATAGAAAGCGGGTTCTTACCTCGCCCAAGTTCCACCGTATAGCCCTCACTTTTACATTGATAAATAAACCAATCTCGATAACCTGCATAGCTATCAAGATATTGAATCGCTTTGTAACCACTCACCCGTTCTAACCGTTCGACCGTCTCTTTTGAAATGGCCGGTTCGTGGCCAAGAAAACCCCAGTATATCTCTTCTCCTTGTGTATGAAGGGCAATTAACCGGTCAAAGCGTTTTCGTAAGGCGAGATGTGCCATTGCTTTCGCTTCTGGTTCTGTTAACGGCTGATGCCCTGGGAAATCCCTATAAGACGGTGCCTTCGGCTTATTACGATAATATTCGATTTCCCAATAAGCAGGAAATTGATTGTTTAAATCAATTCCTCGAATATTTGCCTTCCATTCTCGATAATCGGAAAATCCTCCATTTAGCGGCGCGAACTCCTCACGGCACAGCCCTAAAGATTCTGGACCATTGCGAACCAAATCAACACCGTCTGGATTTACCATGGGTACAATAGATAAAGCAGTGGTCTGCAATATACGAACCGCTTCATGATGTCTTGCTTGCACTGGGTCCGAGGCCGCTAAACAAAGTGATTTAAGCCATTTTAATAAAACAGAGGTCGTGATCCATTCATTTGCATGAAAAGAGGCATTAACATGTATGGAATGTAAATGTTGTACAGGCTCCGTACGGATTTCATAAATGGGCGTATCAAGCACTGATTGACCAATCACACTCATCTGAAGAAAAGGAAAAACAGCTTTCAAATATTGAAGCTCCCGTTCTAAGTGAGCGCTATCATATTCAAATGTTCCGCTGATCCAATCATCTGATTGCTGGAGCCGGTAAGGCGCAATGAAGCTTTGCACCTCACCTACCGATTGAAATGAATGGGTCCCTTCTGGAAGTCTATACCCCGGTAAAAGGAGGTGCTCCGTATTTGACTGGTTGGACAAACGGAAAGCTTCTTTCCCTATACCAAGCTGCTTTGCCACATCCTCCTTCCTTGCTTCACCCAGATGCCATTCAATTGTGCCAAACGACTTTTTCATTTACATCCCTCCTCTCACACTATATGAACCAGTAAGTAAAAAAAGAAAACCTCTGCATGTAAATAGCAGAGGTTTTCTTTTAAATTAAGACGCCTTTTTTAGCTCAGTGTCATCTTCTTTTTTAGATGGTGAATGGTCCGAGTTGTTTCGGTCATAAAATCTAAGGAGATCTCCATAGATAATTTGATCAGAGAATTGAAGCTCCTGTTTTGCTTTTTCTTCATAAGACTGACAACCAGACTCATCTTCTCTCGGCTCACCCGTTTCTTTGTTGTAGCACACACCGGCTGTGAAAACACTGTCCTTCGTAATAAAACTTCCATCTCGAAGCACTGTGAAGTCATTTGTATCTTTTGATAATAGGTCATGACCAAATTGAATTTGCTTGCTTGTATCGATTCCTAGAAGGTTCATGACTGTTGGACGGATATCCACTTGGCCGCCAACTGTATCAATCTCTTTTGGATGTTTATCCGTGATACCAGGAATGTGTACAACAAATGGTACTTTTTGAAGCTGAACTTCTTCAAAAGGTGTAATGTCTTTGTTTAAGAATTGTCCCATTGCTTCGTTATGGTTTTCAGAAATCCCGTAGTGATCCCCATATAACACAAAAATGGAGTTATCGTATAACCCTGCTTCCTTCATTTTTTTAAAGAAAAGCTTTAGTGCCTCATCTTGATAACGCACTGTAGGGAAGTATTTGTTCAACGTTTTGCTCTTTGAGTCATATTCATCAATGAGCTTATCTTCTTCATCTAAGTCAAATGGAAAATGGTTCGTTAATGTAATCAATCTCGTATAGAACGGCTGCGGGATCGTTTTCATTAAATCTACTGACTGCTCAAAAAACGGACCATCTTTTAGTCCCCAGCCAACTGAATTTTCTTCATTTACATCGAATGATTTAATATCAAAAAATTTGTCGTAGCCAAAGCTGTCATAGATCAGGTCACGGTTCCAGAAACTTTTGTTATTCGCATGAATAACAGAAGAATGATAGCCTTCCTCTTTTAACAACTCAGGTGCGGCTTTGAACTCGTTGCTTGGATTTGTGAAAAATACAGCTCCTCTTCCAAGCGGATAGAGTGAATTATCAACAATAAACTCGGAGTCGGATGTTTTCCCTTGACCCGTTTGATGATAGAAATTACTGAAATTGTAGCTTTTCTTGATCAATTTGTTTAAGAACGGCGTGATCTCTTTCCCATTTAATTTTTCATTGACCACAAAGCTCTGAGTAGACTCAAGTGAGACAAGGATGACATTTCGTCCTTTTGCTTGACCAAACGTCTTTTCATTACGATCTGTTTGATTTGCGCTTACATAGTTTTCAATTTCCGTTAAGCTATTGCTGTCGGCAAGTGCTCGCTGAGCGGATTGCTTCGATTGCAGAACCCCATCATAAATATGGAAGTTATATAAGCTGATGTTTTTCACTAGCATCTCACGGTCAAATGAACGAGTTAACAGCTCTGGTCTTTCTGTTTCAGCCAGACCAAGGTTAAAAAAGAAAGTGGCTGCCACAAATAAATAATAAGCTGCACGTCCCTTACGTGAAATCGTTACATCTGTTCTAAAGGAAGGCTGTTTTTTATAGAGCCAAATTAAAATGATGATATCAACAAACATCAGAAAATCAACTGGTTCAATTAAAGAGGTAATACTTGACCCGAGGTCACCCATATTGTTTGTTTGAAATAGGACGGGGATGGTTAGAAAATCACTGTAGAATCGATAAAATACAATGTTAGCTAACAAAATAAATGTCAGAACAAAACTCGTCACGATGATATATCGATTGCGATTTTTTTCTTTAAAGAATAAACCGATACCGAAGATAAACAAGAGAAAGCTAAGCGGATTAATAAACAGGATAAATTCCTGCATGAAATTTTCAATTTTGATATTAAAGCTAGATTTATAGATAACATAGGTTTTCACCCACATTAACAAAGTCGCAATCAGTAAAAATGACATCGCCTTTAATCTTTTCTTTCGCATTGTAACCTCCTTATGCTAAAAACGCACTCAGGTTAGGGACATCCCCAATTATTGGTGCTTCTTCAAAAATAACTAAAGTATATCTTATCCTGTCTATGCTGGAAAATCAATGTCTTTTTCCCCATGACAAACTTATGAATATGCTAATCATTCAATTTCATGCCTATCTATCGCTGATTTTAATAAAAATGACATCATTATGACATTTTTGTTCAAGACAGCCACTTGTTTTTTGCCATCCATGCACCGCCGATTACGCCTGCATCGTTTCCTAGTGAGGCAATTACCACTTCAACATCCTCAGCACATGGGGGGAAGGCATGATGTTTGACGACACGCTCTACTTTACTGCGAAGAAGCTCGCCCGCTTTAGATACACCCCCGCCAATGACGATTTTTGTTGGGTTTAAGGCACTAGCCAGATTCGCAAGGACAAGACCAAGATGGGTTGTCACTTCATCTACGACACGCATCCCCAGTTCGTCTCCGTTTTCTGCTGCCTCAAATACATCCTTTGCAGACAGCGAAGTAAGTGAACCAAGTGATGATGTATGGCTCTTTGTTTGTAATGTATCCTTTGCGATTCGGACGATACCTGTGGCAGACGCAATGGTTTCAATACAGCCTGTTCTCCCGCAGTTACATGGTGCTCCTTGAAATGGAACGGCACAAATATGACCAATTTCTCCACCAGCACCTGTTTCGCCTTGAACCACTTCTCCATTGACAATAATACCGCCGCCAACTCCTGTTCCCAGTGTAACCATCAGGATGTTTTTGGCGCCATCACCTGCACCCTTCCACATTTCACCGAGTGCAGCAATATTCGCATCATTTTCGATGACAGATGGAAGTCCTGTCTCTGCCTCTAAATGGTCTTTCAAGGGATAGTTTGTCCAGCCCAGATTCGTTGTTTTATAGACAATTCCGGATACTTTATCCACTGGTCCAGGTGCTCCCATACCGATCCCAATTAGTGCTGATTTCGGCATGCTGATCTCAACTAGTTTATGGTCAATTGACTTGGCAATGTCGACTGTAATTGTCTGCCCAGATTTATCCGTAGGAATCTCCCACTTATGCTGAATTTCACCATAAAGATTAATAAACGCAAGCTTAATTGTCGTACCGCCAAGATCAACTCCTACAAACCAATCCCCTGTCATATGTCCTCCACCTTCACATTGTTTTTCGATTTAATTTGGCTAGTTCCATTTGAAGGATGGTCATTGCGTTTGACCATTCAGTTCGATCGATGATACCCGATGTGTACATTTCCTTCAATTCATCTGCCATAAATTCTAATTCCACTTCACGATCTCCGAAATACACGTAATTTCCAAATCTCATGAGCAGCTGCTGTACATCATATAACGTTTTCATTATTTTCACCATTTCTCTAAATCAACAGATAGGATAAGCGTATTCATAAATACGCTTTCAGTCAAGTCATTCAACGTGTTTGAGTGTTTTCAATATATTGTTTCAACTTTAAAAATTGGTCATTTTGCGGATCTTGTTTTAATGCTTTTTCGATGAAGTCGTCTGCTTCCGCTGTCTCGCCTTTTTCTACATATAACAACGATAAGTGATACAATTTATTCGGCTCATTTGGATCTTTTTCAAGCGACTTTTGCAAATACTCAATGGCCTTGTCAAGATGTCCAAGCTGCGCTTCGGAAAGCGCATATATATGAAGTGCTTCAGCTGAGGCATCCTTTTGCTTTACATATTCCTCTAGACGCTGACTTGCTTCGCTATAGTTCTTTTCATCAAATAAACTCGCTGCCTCGCTAGTT
The DNA here is from genome assembly GCF_038627835.1 of Bacillus sp. FSL M7-0307. Taxonomy (NCBI): domain Bacteria; kingdom Bacillati; phylum Bacillota; class Bacilli; order Caryophanales; family Bacillaceae; genus Bacillus; species Bacillus sp. FSL M7-0307. Next base: position 2,245,637 of record NZ_CP152023.1, read on the forward strand.
GCCGCCGCTTCTTTTTGATCGTCTGCTGAATGAAACCCTGTATACAATCCAAAGCCGCCAATAAGAAGGAGAAGAAGACTAGCAAGAAGCATTTTGACAGGCTGAAACTGTTTAGGAAGCCGGACCGCTAAAGCGGCTAAAAATCCGCCAGCAAGCCCCCCAAGATGCCCTGCATTATCAATCCCTGATACAGTGAAACCTATCCCTAAGTTGATGAGGATAATCACGATAATATTTGTCCCCATCGTACGAAAGAAGAGCTTCCGGTTAGAGATCGCTAAATATAACAATGCGCCTAAACAGCCAAAGATCGCACCTGATGCTCCTGCTGCGATGGCTGTATTAAACACAAAGCTCGCTATGGAGCCAAAGATGCCGGAAATTAAATAAATCAGCAAAAATCTTCCTGAACCATAAATTCTCTCAACAGCCGCTCCAACGGACCAAAGAGCAAATGTATTAAAGAGTAAATGCGTCAAACCAATGTGTAAAAACATAGGTGTCACAAAACGCCACCATTCACCCTCTAAAATCAGCACATTATTTTTCGCACCGAATGCTGTTAAAGTGGCTGTATTGGTACTTCCACCAGATAATTCAAGTAAAAGAAACATCACCACTTGAACTGCAATTAACAAATAGGTAAAAATCGGTCTGCCATTTTGAAAAACGGCCCGTTCTCGTTCACGCTGCTTTTCCTGATCTTGAAATGCCTGAAGCACGTTCATTTTAAGCTGCATCACATCTTCGACTGTATCTGCCTTCGCCTCTTCTACATCAATCGAAAGTGATGTATTCAGCCATTTTTGCAGCTCGTGTCCATCGTTTTGAAGGGTTTCTTCATTCAGTAAAACAGGTGTCACCGTCACCTTTTGCTGTTTTTGCGGTTGACCGTTTATGTCTTCCCAATCATCTACTGGATGATCAGCTGTAAATTGTAGCTGCAGGAGATGAAGAGAACGTTTACGCATGGCTTCTCTCAACTGATTCATCCGAAAGGCCTGCTCTTCCATATCTCGAACGATCTCCTGTCTAAAATTCACATCTCTTCTATATAGACGGATGAGATCATATCCTGAGTTTCGTGGTGCTTCAAAAAAGATTTCATCTTCTGGGTACGGACTTTGAATCATCTCGTATCCTTTTTGTCTGAGTTCATCAATCACTCGCCAAAATAGACTATCTATGACATTCATTCATTCGCGCTCCATTTTTTACATTATTATAGCAAGAATTACTCTTATACGCATTTCTCAACAAAAAAATCCCGGCTTTTGCGGGATTAGAATGCTTGGCGAATAAATTTCGTCCGAAAATATGGGATTTTCATCAGCCATTTAATAAAAAAGTGACGCACTTGGTTTTGACCTAAGATCAAATTCATGAGCCGATAACGATTTTGCACAAGAACGAATGCAAACAGTGTGAACACAATGCTCCAAATCATTTTATTCATCATATTCCCTCCTATGTTCGTATCGTGGCTTAAATAGGATTTGTTTATGCATGAACCCTCATTTTTATCGCTGACAATGGCGTCTTTTATTAGTCAGTTTTCACAGCCTAATCCCTTGTTCTTTTGATTGAATATAAAACTCTTCTCCATACTCTGTTTGAAGATAAGATACATCAAATTGTTGAAGGTCAATCAAATCCTTGAACGTATGAGGCAGTTTACCATTCCACTCTAACTCTTCGATCTTGTGCGGGAAGTTGTGATCGTTTGGATTTGGTGTATGGATATATACTGCGTCTAATGCAGGATCTTGTTCGTAAATACAAATCCATGTTTGATATGGCTTTTCAAAACCTTCAAGCAGCTTGAGTGTTCTATTGTACAAGGCGACATGAGCTTTAATATGCTCTCTTCTTATTTTCAAGCTATTTTTCCCAACACCCCAAAAATCAAGATGGGTATGAAAAAAATCGAACCAATAATCATGATCAAGTTGTAAGTCAAAAGTATTCACTTCCTCCCACAAATTAAGGAAGTATCTTTTCTTTCCTCGAAATTTTTTCAAAACATGCCTCCTACTAGCTAAAATGCCATGAACTAATGAAACGATCTCAACACAAAAAGCCCGTTTTTGGACAATGAGCGGGCTTTCACTTTTGATATAACGTACCTTTTTCACTGACAATCATAGACACCGGGATGTCGTGCGTTTCAGCCGGAATATGCCTCGTCTGCTGTAAAGACAAACAAAGGGCAATGGTTACCCCGTGGTAGTCCGCTAAGTAGCGATCATAATAGCCGCCACCAAACCCAATCCGGTAACCACGTTGATCGAAGCACACCCCAGGAACAATGATCAAATCAATGGCTTCTTTATGTACAGCTGTAGACTCAAGAGGGTCTGGCTCCAATAGCCCAAAGTAGCTGGATGTCATCTTTGTTTCAGGTGTATATTCATAAAACACCATCTCTTTTGTTTTCGGAAAACAGGTGGGAATACAAACTGTTTTTCCTTCTTCCCACGCTTTTTCAATCAGAGGCATTGTCGGTATTTCTTTTCCCCTAGACATAGTCAAAGCAATCGTTTTCACCTGTTTCCATGCTGGCAGCTGCAACAAGTGTTCATGAAGTAGAGCGGCGTGGCGATTGAACTCTTCAGCGCTTATCTGATCAAGCATGGCCAATGTTTGAAGGCGGAGCTCCTTTTTCATACAGGTTCATCTCCCATCATAAAAAAACAGCAGGAAAATTCCCTGCTGCTTACTTTGTTTCACGATGTAAAGTTTGTTTTTTATCACGTGAGCAATACTTTTTGAATTCAACGCGATCTGGATTGTTTCGCTTATTCTTTTTAGTAATATAGTTACGCTCACCGCATTCAGTGCAAGCTAGAGTAATATTTACGCGCATGTTTTTCCCTCCAAACTAAAATCAATTCACATTCAGACCTAACTATAATACCACTTCTAGCTAAGGAATGCTAGAATGTTTTTTCACCAATTTCATTTTTCAATGCATTCCACCCGCATCCTGATCCATATTGTCTGGTCATGTGATGAAAAATCGCCTTCTCCCCTATAAAAACACGTTCTTTGTCGTACTGTATACATGAGAACCCCCTCTTTGTTCCACAGCTTTTTTTCATCTGATCCGTCTTCTTTTATTTTAACAGCGGGCAAGGTTTTCATACTCGGTTTCCCTATAAAAAGAAAAATGATGAAAAAAAGGTGATTTTTTCAGCAATTCCTTTTGAAACTAGCTTTTTTATGGTATAAAAAAGAAGGGTCGAAAACTGTCTGAAACAAACATGAGAGCCTTTTTTGGCTTTCAGCATTAAAATATGAATAAAAGGTGATGAAACATGGAAATTGCAATTATCGGATTGCTTGTTGTCAGTATTGTACTGATCGCATTCTCATATTTTCAAAGAGAGCCGATTAAAGAAGTCGAACAAGAACTTGAAACACTTCAACTATCTGCAATGCAAGAAATCTATAAACTGAAAAAGAAAATGAAGGTTCTTGAAGAAGAATTGCTTGAAACAAACATCGTTGTCCGCAAGCATTCAGAAATTGATCCATCTATTGCAAGACAAATCATTTCAAAGCATCAAAATGGCATGTCTCCTGAGGCCATTGCGCGCGCTGAGCATGTATCTGTAGAAGATGTGAACATGATCATTAAAGACAACGAGAGGGTGCTTGTATGACAAAAAAAAGCATCCAAACGTTTGCAGCAGGTATGATTCTTGCAACTGGTGTTCTGGCGATCGTCTTTTTCCTTACTGGAAAAGATGAAGCGGCAGCTGATTCTACAACAAAAGAAACCCTTGCAGCGAAAGTGACAGACACTGACGTGAAAAATTACTTAGACTCTAAAAAAGAAGTCTCCGTCAGCCGTGAAACATATCAACAACTTCTTGATTATAAAGAAAAAGCGCTGAAAGCAAATGAAGACGGCGATTCTCAGAACGATAAACAAACAACGGACAAACCAAAAGGCAAAACGGTTAAATTCGTGATTAAAAACGGTATGAGCACAAGTGATGTTTCAGACATGCTTGAAAAGGACGGAATCATCAACTCGTCTAAAGATTTTAATGATTACGTGATAGACGCAGGCTACCATAAAGAAATTCGTGCCGGCAAATTCAATTTAAAAACAGGTATGACATTCAAACAAATCGTCAAAGCCTTAACAAAATAACATCAAAAACCCCCTGGCGGCATTGACCTCCAGGGGGTTTTTGATTATCCAAATCGTCCTGATATATAATCATTTGTTCTTTGATCATTTGGCTCTGAGAACATCACATTCGTATCATTGACCTCAACAAGCTCGCCCATCAAGAAGAACGCTGTTCGGTCGGATACCCTTGCCGCTTGCTGCATATTATGCGTCACAATGGCAATCGTATATTTCTCTTTCAGTTTCATGATTAATTCTTCAATCTTTAATGTTGAAACAGGATCAAGCGCAGATGTTGGTTCATCCATTAATAGAATATCCGGGCTTGTGGCAATGGCTCTTGCGATACAAAGACGCTGCTGCTGACCGCCGGAAAGACCTAATGCAGGCGCACTTAATCGATCTTTCACTTCATCCCAAAGGGCAACATCACGAAGCGCTTTTTCAGCAATTTCTTTCAATTGCTGCTTGCTCTTCACCCCGTGAATTCTTGGCCCGTAGACGACATTATCAAAGATAGATTGAGGGAATGGGTTTCCTTTTTGAAAGACCATCCCGACGTTTTTACGCAGTTCCACTAGATCGACACGGCCTTTTAAAATATTGTCACCGTTATACATCATATCCCCGGTGATTTTCACACCTGGCACTGTTTTGACCATGAGATTTAAGGTCTTTATAAATGTTGACTTTCCGCAGCCGGACGGACCGATAATCGCTGTGACCTCATGCTCTTTAATGTCTAAATCAATATGCTTCAGTGCGTGATGCTGTCCGTACCAAAGGTTCATATCATTCACACGAAACACTTCTTTTTTGGCTGTTTCAGTTGCTACTGCATTCATCAAAATCCACCCGCCTTATCCGAATCGACCATTAATATAGTCTTCTGTTTTTTGCTGCTCAGGACGTGTAAAGATACGTTCAGTCGCATCGTATTCCACTAGATCACCGTTCAGGAAAAAGGCTGTATGATCAGATACACGTAACGCTTGCTGCATATTATGTGTGACAATGACAATCGAATAATCATGTTTCAATTCCGATAATAGCTCTTCAATTTTTGCATTTGAGATCGGGTCTAAGGCAGAAGCCGGTTCATCTAATAAAAGCACGCTAGGTTTCATCGCAAGGGTACGTGCAATACAGAGACGCTGCTGCTGGCCACCTGATAATGATAAGGCAGAGCGGTGCAAACGATCTTTGACCTCATCCCATAGCGCTGCCTTTGTTAAGCTTTCTTCTACCGCATCATCAAGCACTGATTTCCTTTTTTCACCCGCATATTTTAGCGCATGCGTAATGTTGTTGTAGATAGATTTAGGAAATGGATTTGGCTTTTGGAAGACCATCCCGATTTCTCTTCTTAAATTCACCACATTAATACGGTCATCCAAAATATTTAACCCTTCGTACATGATCGCCCCTTCACTTCGTGCACCTGGAATCAGGTCGTTCATGCGGTTAATGCTGCGTAAAAAAGTCGATTTTCCGCACCCTGATGGGCCGATTAGTGCAGTGATTGCATTTTTTTCAATTTCAAATGAAATTTGATTGACCGCTCTTTTTTCACCATAATAAATACTTAAATCCTGCACCTGTAGAATCTGTTCCGCTTGAAGTGGAGCCTTTTTTGCTGCAATCTCTTTTTTTTCTGCTAGCATTTGAACCATATCCCCTTCACACCTCTCACTATTTATTTTGACGTAAGCTTCTTATGAATAAATGAACCAAGCCATCTAGCTGCTAAGTTGAATACTAATACAGAGAGCACAAGTACGGCTGATGCACCATTTGCAATGGCCTCTGCATCTGGAATAATCCCCTGTGTATTGACGTTCCATATATGAACGGCTAATGTTTCTGCCGGTCTAAAAATATTCAGTGGTGACGTATCGGAGAAAGGACTCCAGTTTGTAAAATCAAGACGCGGTGTTGAAAGACCTGCTGTGAAAAGAAGAGCAGCCGCCTCACCGAAAACTCTTCCCGATGCTAAAATCGCTCCTGTAATAATGGATGGAATCGCACCTGGGATCAGAACCGTCTTCACTGTATGCCACTTTGTCACACCGAGCGCAAGCGATGCTTCCTTTTGATCCTTCGGTACAGATCGAAGTGCATCTTCTGTCACCCTGACCATCACTGGCAGATTAAAGACAGTCAGCGCAAGGGCTCCTCCGATGATCGTATAGCCCCATCCTGTTAAATTAACAAACATCAGCAAACCAAACATACCGATGACGATCGATGGCAGAGACGATAACACTTCAATACATGTACGAATAAAATCAGTCACTTTGTTTTGAGGTGCATATTCTGCCATGTACACCCCACCGCCCACGCCAAGAGGCACAGTAAACAGCATCGTAATAAATAGAATGTAAAACGAGTTAAACAGCTGATCCCTGATACCGCCGCCAGAGCCAATCGCACTTGAGCGGGTAGTCAAAAAGTCAAAATTTAATTCTTTGGCACCGTTGAAGATGATATAAGAAAACAAGCCAACAAGTATCGCCGTAATAATGACGGCACATAATCCAAAAACGATTGTGGCAAAACGATCGGTCATTTTGCTATTCATTAAATCTTCCTCCTAGATGACAAGTATCTGATAATGAGTATGAACATAAATGATACAACTAGAAGGACAAGTCCCATTGACCAAAGTGTATTGTTTTCAACACTTCCATACGTTGTATGTCCCATGTTTAACGTAATAATGGTTGTTAATGTACCAGCTGTGTCCATAATACTTTCTGGTAGATTACGCGTGTTTCCAATGACCATCTGAACGGCAAGGGCTTCTCCAAATGCTCTTGCCATTCCAAGCACGACCGCTGTCATTAATGTCGGAAGCGCTGCCGGTACAAGAACACGTCTGATCGTTTGCCATCTTGTTGCGCCTAATGCATACGATCCCTCACGTAAACTTTTTGGAAGTGAAGCCATTGCATCAGTTGCAATGGATGTAACAGTCGGCAGAATCATAATAGACAGGACAATCGTTCCTGCTAAAACACTGTGCCCTGAACCGCTTGACTTGAAGTGTCCAATAAACGGCACCAATACTGTAAGACCTATGAATCCGTAAACAACGGATGGAATCCCTACAAGCAGTTCAATCACTGGCTGGAGAATTTTTCGTCCCCATGCAGGTGCAATTTCTGTCATAAAGATCGCTCCTGCGATGCCTAGCGGTGCTGCTATGAGTGCTGATAGAAGCGTGACAGCGATTGATCCAAAGATAAACGGAAATGCGCCGTATTGCGGATTTTCTGCTGTAGGGTTCCAATTGATACTGGTTAAGAACTCAATTGGGCTTACACCATTTACGATGAAAGATTGTAAACCCTTAATACCAAGGAAGATTGTGATGGCAATTGATACAGCAATCATTAAGAATGCGCAAAACTTCACCAAAATACTTCCTCTTACTTCATCCATTTGCCTATTTTTTTTCGAGCTGATCAGTCGATCGCTCGCTTCTGTATGTTCTATCTGTTTCATCTTTTTCTACACTCCTATGAATGTCATAAAAGGAAAAGTGAAAAGCTCCACTTTTCCTTCATCATCAATTCAAGACCTTTTACTTATCTGTTTGTTTGCCTGTTGCGTCTCTTTCTACTTTCATATTAGAGACTGAGATGTAGCCTTGGTCTTTAACGATTTCTTTTTGTACTTCGTCACTCATCAAGTAATCTAAAAATTGTTTTGCTAAACCTTCTGGCTCACCTTTTGTATAAGAGTGCTCGTATGCCCAAATTGTATATTTACCGCTTTCTACATTGCTTTCTTCTGGTTTCACACCATCAATGCTAAGCGGTGTAATTTTGTCATCTGTTAAATAAGAGAATGCTAGGTACCCAATCGCACCTGGTGTTTCTGCAATCAACTTTTTCACTGTATTTGAAGAATCCTCTGTGATTCCTTCTGCAGGTGTCGCGCCGTCAAGTGCATATTTCACAAATGTTGCACGAGTTCCTGATGAGTCAGGTCTGTTCACAAGTGTGATTTTTTGGTCTTTCCCGCCAAGCTCTTTCCAGTTTTTGATTTTACCAGTGAAGATTTTTTTCAATTCGTCCTTTGTGATGTCTTTGACACCAACTTCAGGGTTAACAGCTGCAGCCATTCCAACAACTGCTACTTTGTGGTCTTTTAAAGCTTTTGCGTCGATTCCGTCTTTCTCTTCTGCGAATACATCTGAGTTCCCAATTTGTACAGATCCTTCTGATACTTGAGAAAGTCCTGTTCCTGAACCGCCGGCTTGTACTTGAATATCGGCTTTTGGATGTTTATCCATGAATTTTTCTGCTGCCGCAAGAACTAAAGGCTGCATCGCAGATGATCCTGAGATGGTAATGGAACCTGATGCCTCATCTTTGTTTGAAGCATTTCCTTTACTGTCTTTTGAATCTCCGCTTGAGCTGCTGTTTCCGCATGCTGTGACGAATGCTAACAATGCGATAGTAAGGAAAGTAAGCAGCCATAATTTGTTCTTTTTCATTTCAAGAATACCCCCTGAATAATTTGTCCTACGAGTAATACATTAAAGGTTCTTTATTAATTTCGTTTAAATGGAATGTTAAGGTTTTGTAAATGTCGAAGATTTGTAGAGAAATTGCGGGGTTTTTTATGATTTTTGTCAATTTATATCGAAAAGTTTGAAGAAAATATAAAAAAACGCCCACAAAAAGTGAGCGTTTTTACCTAGAATAGGTCTAGTTATTTGTTTCTGCTTCATTTTCAATTTTGTTTTTGTTCTTCGCTTGTGTGTCGTTGCTTTCCTGTTTCGATTTCAGTTCAAAGTACTTGTCTAATACTTGTTCACCAATATCATTTGTAATCGGATAGCGCTGGTTGTAATCTTGATACACCCAAGGCACGACAACTGAAATCGCTACTTCTGGATTATCAGCAGGCGCATACGCAACAAGTGTTGTGTTATATGTCGGTGTGCCGCGTTTGCTTTTAATCGGGCCGTCATAGAATGATTGAGCGGTCCCTGTTTTGCCAGCTGGATTATATTTTTTGTTGCCAAAGTTCGAATATGCTGTCCCTCTTGGGTTCTGCATCACAAGCTTGAATCCTTGCTGTACGCGTTTGATCTCATCACTTGTCATATCGAGCTTATTCAGTACATCCGGCTTGACGGACTCCGTTACAGCCCCAATGCCTCTTTGCGGATCTGGCTCTCTCACTTCTTTTACGAGCTGAGGACGTAAACGATAGCCGCCATTGGCAATCGTTGAAACGTATTGCGCCATTTGTAGCGGTGTAAACGTGTCATATTGTCCAATCGCATAGTCAAGTAAAAGACCGGATTGTGTAGACGTTCCACGATAGCCAGTTGCTTCGTTTGGCAGGTCAATACCTGTCTCAACTCCAAGACCAAATTTACTAAAATTGTAACGGAACGTATCAAACGCCTTTGTATCAATTGGGAGCGGCTGATTCTTACGATATTCCCCTTTCCCGATTGCAATCGCTGTTTTAAACATATACACGTTTGATGAACGTTCTAGTGCGGTTAAATCATTAATGAGTCCCATATTTTGATAGGATTTTTTCGGCGGTGACTGAGCGATATAGAGCGGTTCATCGTATTGGGTGCTTCCAATGTGAAGGACGCCTGTTTTATAACCTGTCAGTACAGTTGCCCCTTTTACTGCTGATCCCATCGCATATGATGATGTCATCGTTCCTAGTGCATAGTCATCAAATTTGTATGTCCCATTCTTATTGGTAATCTGTTTACCCGCAATCGAGAGCACTTCCCCATTTCTCGGGTCCATCATGACAACAAACGCACGATCAAGAAGTTCTGTTCCGCCTCTTTGCTTCGCACTTTTCAAGTTCTTTTCGATGATTTTTTCCACCGCTTTTTGCAGCTGAATATCAATCGTCAGCACAAGGTCTTTCCCGCTCTTTCCTTCTGTTAACACTTTAGAGCTTGTGACATTGCCTTCTTTATCCGTTGTACTTTGTTCTTTTTCTTTTTGACCTTGTAGCACATCTTCATATTGATATTCAAGATAGCTTTTTCCTACACGATCATTTCGGCTGTAGCCGAGAGATAGATAATGTTCAAGCAGTGATGACGGAAGACCTTCATCACTTGAAGACACACTGCCGAGCATACTGCGGAGCAGTCCTTTATAAGGATAGCTGCGTGACCAGTCTGTTGTGACATCTACACCTGGTAGCTCGTCCAAATGCTCAGAGACGTAAGCAATTTCACTTGGTTTAACGTCTTCATTTTTTATGAATTGAGGCGTAAGTGCATAGCCTGCATCCATTTGTCTTTTAATCGCAAGCACTTGCAAATCTTTTTTCGTCAGTTGATTTAATTCCTTGTCTGTGATGCGTTTCAGCTGGAGCTCGTATAGTTTATCATCAGAGACCTTATCGTCACCCTTTAAATCGGCTTCTTTTTGAACAAGCTTTTTCGCTTCATTCGGATGGGTTAAGATCCAGAAATCTTTTTTATCACGATCTGTGATTTTCTTCGTACTTACGTGAATCATATCCGCTAATTTTGTTGCCACTTTGAGCCGCTCTTCTTGTGAAGTCGTCGAGGTTCTCGTATATGTAATGGCATTTAGCGCTTTATTGCTGACAATCGTGTTATAGTTTCGATCATAAATTTTTCCGCGCGGAGCAGATGAACTGACATTCACGTCTTCTTGTTTTTCTGCCTGCTTTTTATAATCTTCTCCATTCACAATCTGCACAAAACCGAGTCTGACCACAACACCGGTAAAAATAATGAACGCAGCTAAAAATAATAAATTCAGCCGGATCGGAAGTGTTTTGCGCCCTTCCTTCGCGTCTTTTTTGTTTTTCTTGTTTCTCATCACATCACCTTTTCTATCAAGAAAGAAATGGCACCCCTTTTTATGTATAAAAGGTGCCATCATCATTTTAGCGGTTTTTCTATCATTTATCTAGAAATTTGATGTTCCATTGGTAAGAAATTTTACCTTTCTCCCTTCATAAGGTTCGTTTGAGAAACAGGCTTTTGACCGTCAGCCTCTTCTATATCAGCTGTTTTCTCTTTTAAATGAATGTCCTTTACAAAATAATAAATAAGGGTGTGCCCCGCTCCGAGTATGACAAGTGAAGCAGGAATCCCAAGCCGATCGCCCAGTAAGGTGACAGATAAAAGAAAAAAGACAATCGAACAAATACGCCCTGCATTTAAAAATAGTTCTCTGACGACAATATATTCAATTCGGGCTTTTCTTGCATATCTGGCATGACCGATGACATCGTAAGTTAAAGAGACATACGGAACTAGCAGAAGCGGGTAGCCGATCGCAATGGCTACTGCGTACATAAGCAGTGATACATAGGACAAGTGAAAGACGATTAAAAATAAAGCGCCGTATAAAATAAGCCCGCCAAACATAATCGCTTTTTTGCGCCATTTTTTCTTAATCAAACGAGTAGCAAAAAAATAGGCAAAAAAGGCAACACCTGAATTGACTAGACCAAATGTGCCTAAAGCAAGCTCACTGTTTGTTGCAATAAACACAAAGACACTGATTAAAAAGACAAACACGCCTTCACGGAGCCCCTGAAAAAAGTGAGCAGTTGTGATCTTACGCCAATTCTCGTCCGCATGGCGCTCTTTCCAAATTTGCTTAATGATAAATTTTCCTTTTGATTGTCTCCTCTTGAGGAAAAAACTCATCACAACCGCTAGTGAAAACAAAAAAAGCGATAAAGTGAAAATTACTGTATAGCCTGTATCATCCGTTAATTGAGAAATGACAATTCCTGCAATGAGCGGCCCGATCATACCGGCTGTAGAGGTAAGCACTCCTAAAAATCCATTAAAGAAATCCCTTGTTTCAGGTTCAGTAATCTCAAAAGTGAGCACGTTAAAGGCAAGCCAGTAAAAACCATAGCCGATTCCAAGCACACTGCCTAATAACACGAGCCGAGCTGCCGCTTGCTCTCCTGCCATGAGAACAATTAAGTAAAAAGCGGCTAAGAAGATGACACCGAAACGAAGGACAAATGCACGATCTATTTTTTTAGCGAGCCGTCCAGCAAATAAAAAGGTAATGGGCTGAAGGACAACAATTGCCAAGTTATAAATCGCAAGGTCTGTAAATCGCCCAGACTGTTTCCATAAATACACGTTCACAAACGTATTCGAAAGCGCAATCGCAAGTGCGTATAATCCGCCAATCGTGAGGAGGAGCAATAAATCTCTTGTGACATCCATGTCCCCGAACATTTTCTTTAATCTGCTCATATCATTCATTCTCCTTTTCTACACAATAGTCTGTCTCATCAAAAGGCAGATATGTAAAAAAAGGAGGGAAAATATAAAAAGACCCGCTCTCAGAGAGAAGCAGGTCTTTTCAAATCAAATCATTTATTTAGCTTCGCTGTAAAGGCGAGCCACTTCATCCCAGTTCACAACATTCCAGAATGCTGAAATGTAATCAGGACGACGGTTTTGGTAGTTTAGGTAGTAAGCATGCTCCCAAACGTCTAGTCCTAGGATTGGTGTTTTTCCTTCAGTTAAAGGAGAATCTTGGTTTGGTGTGCTTGTGATTTCAAGTTTGCCATTGTTCACAACAAGCCATGCCCAACCAGAACCAAAGCGTCCTGCAGCTGCTGCAGCGAAATCAGATTTGAATTTTTCAAATCCGCCTAATTCTTTTTCGATCGCATCTGCAAGTTCACCAGTTGGTGCGCCGCCACCGTTTGGTGAAAGAAGCGTCCAGAATAATGAGTGGTTCGCATGTCCTCCGCCATTGTTACGTACAGCTGTACGAATGTTTTCAGGCACAGAGTTCAAGTTAGCCACTAGCTCTTCAATTGATTGATCTTCAAGAGCTGATACACCTTCGATTGCTTTGTTTAAGTTTGTTACATAAGTGTTATGGTGTTTTGTGTGGTGAATCGTCATTGTTTCCTTGTCGATATGTGGTTCTAATGCATCGTAAGCATATGGTAATTCTGGAAGTTTAAAAGCCATGGTTAAATTCCTCCTTAGAAATGTATGTACTGAAATGCTTCCTTAGTAAGCAAGCAATTCACCCTAATCAAAGAGTATCAAAAGAAACGGCTTGTTTCAACGTTATTGCTCATGATCTGAAACATTTCAGTGTTTATTTTGTATTTAACCCTTCAGAAAGAGTTTTAAACACCGATTTTCCATTTAGCGAAGCACATAAAACAAAAAGATTCCCAGCATCAGTGCTTGAATCAACCCTTTTGCAAATACGCCTGACACAAAACCAATTAATGAGCCAAGCCCAACTTTCACACTTGTCTTCAGATCTTTTTGATGAACGAGCAGCTCTGCGATGACACTGCCGATAAATGGACCAATGATAATTCCAGCAATCGGAATCACAAAAGGACCGGCTAAAAGCCCAATGGTACTTCCCCAAATGGCCGCCCGGCTGCCGCCAAAGCGTTTCACCCCAATCAGATTGGAGACATAATCCGCGGCAAATAACACAGCTGTAAACATGGCTTGAATGAGCCAAAAGGTGAGCGTCAATTTCTCAAAGCTAAAAAAGAACCCATATAAAATAAACCCAAGAACCATGAAAACCACACTAGGAATGATTGGATAGACAAGTCCCACAAACGCAATGATAAATGCACAGCCGATCAAAATCCAATACAGCACGTCCAATCCGCAGCCGCCTCCTTTTTATATGCTGTATACATTATGCCTCATTCCTTCTATCTTAACCAGCAATGAAGGCCGTACTTGTACTGGATGGATAGACATTGATACAATGTGAGAAATAGAAAAGAATGTAGGAAGTGAATCGGTTGAACGTATTTAGTTTATTGTTAAAAGGAATTTATTCACCAAAAGATATTGCCAGAGCACGTTTTACTGGGATTGGAAAGGCCATTTTATTCATCTTTATCCTTTCGATCATCGCAGCTGTCCCCCAGGGCTATCATATGAGCAAAGAGATTTCAAATGCGATGTCAGGATTTCAGCATGTGATAAAAAAAGATTTACCCGACTTTTCCATTGAAAAAGGAACGCTTCAAGCGGATCAAAGCACGCCGATCGAAAAAGAAGAAAACGGCATCACGATTATCTTTGATCCCGCTGAAAAAATAAAATCAAGTGAGCTTGAATCAAAACAAACAGCCATTGCGTTATTGAAAGAAAAAGCAGTGATTGCCATTGACGGACAAATGACAGATATTCCATACCAGCTGCTTGGCGGAACACTCACAAAAGATGAACTTGCCAGCGTCACAAACCAGAATCAAGCGATCATTATCCCTGTCATTTGTGTCCTGCTGTACCTATCTACTGCTGCTCTCATGTTCATCAGCGCAACATTCCTAGCCATGCTTGGTACATTTATTAAACGAATGCAGCAAAAAGAGCTGTCCTTTCAAATGCTTTGGAAGCTCTCTGCCTATTCACTCACATTAACAACCGTCTTTTTCGCCATCATGAGTGCATTAAACACGCCGGTTGCGAACTCATTTTTATTAAATTGGGTGATTAACTTTATTTTCTTATATCTTGTCGTTAAAGAAATACCTGCAAAAAAATAAGCTCCCTCATTTCGGGGAGCTTTTTTATTTGTTTTGACCCTATGACTCATCTGGATGGATGATCGCAAACAAATAGTGATCCTCCCACTTATCATTGATCTTTACTTTTTTACGATGAAGTCCCTCATTTTCAAACCCTGTCTTCTCAAGCACACGAATGGAACCAATGTTAGATGGTTTTACGCCAGCCTCAATACGGTGAAGGTACAGTTCATAAAAGGCATAATCGATAATCAAACGAATCGCCTCTGTCATATACCCCTTCCCGCCTTGCCTTTCATCAAGCACATATCCAAGCAATGCCCCTTGAATCGGTCCTCTTTCAACAGAATGGAGTGAGATCGTTCCAATTAATGCATCTGTTTCATTTAAGAAAATACCGTGCATATAGGCTTCATCTTTTGCACGCCTTTGCATACTGCGGTTAATCCGTTCCTTTTGACGAGGTACAGTAAAAAAATCATCCTGAACCAAAGGTGTAAATTGCTGAAAATAGGTGCGATTCTCTCGTTCAAGTGTTAATAGAGCTTCTGCATCACTTTCTGTTAGTGTTCTTACATATATATTCTGACTGATTTTCTTCATATACTCTCCCCCTTTTTTTATTTTATCATAATAAAGAAAGCGCTTCGGCTTATCAAAGATTTTTCCGATTACAAGTCATACTAGAACTCACTAGAACAGCCCTTCCCTAGCTTTTTCACTCTTTTTGGTTCTATCAACTCAGGACATGCATACACTGAAGTAAACTCTTAAAAGCGGTGAGTAAAATGCGGCGAATTATTTTTTTACTAGTCAGTTTGTTTGTCCTCTTTATTATCTTTTTTGATTTGAAAAATGGAACGATCCCCGTTCAGGAAGGCCCTGCTGTTCCCGCCAGCGCCTTTCAAACAGCTGATAAACAGGCATATAAAACTGTCACTGTTAAACAAGGTCAAACCGTCGTCTCTATCGTACATACAAGTAAGCCATTAGATGAAGTGATCGAAGACTTTGAAGCACTGAATAAAGGCGTCAAAGCGAACGAAATTCGGGCAGGCAGCACATACAAGTTTCCGGTCTATAAGAGATAAAACGTTAATTCCTTGTCATTCATACGAAGAGACTGTTACAATATGAGATGTAAAACACGTCGTACACTGCAAACGAATTGCATGTACACTAAGGAGCGATTGACAAGTGAGTGAAGTCACACATCGTACAAAAACGCGTCCCGTCAAAGTGGGACCTTTAACTATAGGTGGAAACAATGAAGTCGTCATTCAAAGTATGGCGACAACCAAAACACATGATGTCGAAGCGACAGTAGCTGAAATTAAACGTTTAGAAGAAGCTGGCTGTCAAATCGTGCGTGTCGCATGCCCAGATGAGCGTGCAGCAAATGCGATTGCGGACATTAAAAAACAAATCAACATTCCCCTTGTTGTCGACATTCATTTTGACTACAAGCTTGCACTGAAAGCGATTGAAGCAGGTGCAGACAAAATTCGTATCAACCCAGGAAACATCGGAAGACGAGAAAAAGTCGAAGCTGTTGTGAAAGCGGCAAAAGAAAAAGGCATTCCAATTCGTATTGGGGTAAACGCCGGTTCGCTCGAGAAAAAGATTCTTGATAAATACGGCTATCCAACAGCAGATGGTATGGTTGAAAGTGCACTGCATCACATTAAAATTTTAGAAGACCTAGACTTTCATGACATCATTGTCAGTATGAAAGCATCTGATGTAAACCTTGCGATTGAGGCATACGAAAAAGCGGCAAAAGCCTTTGATTATCCTCTTCATCTTGGGATTACAGAATCAGGTACGTTATTTGCAGGTACTGTCAAAAGTGCAGCTGGTCTTGGCGCAATCTTGAATATGGGGATTGGTAACACACTCCGTATTTCATTAAGTGCTGACCCGGTCGAAGAGGTCAAAGTGGCACGTGAATTATTAAAATCATTTGGTCTTGCATCAAATGCAGCAACACTCATCTCTTGTCCAACTTGTGGACGAATTGAAATTGACCTCATTAGCATTGCAAATGAAGTCGAAGAATATATTTCTAAAATTAAAGCACCAATTAAAGTTGCTGTTCTCGGATGTGCTGTAAACGGTCCGGGTGAAGCGCGTGAAGCTGATATCGGCATCGCTGGTGCTAGAGGTGAAGGCCTCTTATTCCGCAAAGGTGAAATTGTTCGGAAAGTACCAGAAGAAACAATGGTCGAAGAACTGAAAAAAGAAATCGATAAAATCGCTGAAGAACATTATGCGAAAATGGAAGCTGAAAAAGCAAAACAAGCGAACGCATAACAAAGAACGCCTGACATCACTGTCAGGCGTTTTTCTGTTCCTGTCCTGTTAAAAGAACGGGGTGATAAAGATGCCGAGGATGACGGAAACGATTCCGATCCCGATTGACCATGCGCCAAGCGCATGTGCTCCTTTTCTTCTTGCAATATAACCAACGACGATTGCCGCTACGCCTAATAGCACCGGCAAGACAAATAGTGAGATAATCGCGATCGCGAGTGCTGTATAGCCTATCCCCTTACTGCCTGAATCGTCACCTACATGGTCACGTTCTCTTCTGTCTTCACGATCTCTCGATGCTTGATATGGCTCTGCAATTTCAGCAGCTGTTTCCTCTAAATAGCCATCATCATTACTAAAGTGTGTGTCGATTTCACGATCATTTCTTCTGAAATCTTCGTCTCTTTCCATGATCAATTCCCCCTTTTGGTTAATAGAAAGGAGCTTTTTTAGTATGAGCAAAAATGTCTGTTTCATGTTTGCTAAAACTTGCTGGAAATGTGAATTGATTATGTTACACTTTAAGAGGATAAATATGAGGAGTGTGGGCATGTTACGTTTAGGAATTGATATCGATGGCACAGTCACGGCGCAGGACACCTTTGTCCCCTACTTAAATGAGTCGTTTCAATGTGACATCACACTAGATGATATGACGGAATATGATTTGACGAAGCTTTTAAAGATTTCAAATGAAGAATTTTGGGGCTGGATGAATGAGTATGAGCCTCTTATTTATAAACAGGCAAAGCCTGCCGAGGGTGCAAAAGAAATCCTCAATCAAATGAAACATCATCATCAATTGATTTATATCACAGCCAGAAGGCAGCATCACTCAGACATCACCTACAAATGGTTTGAGGAGAATCATGTCCATTATGACGACATCGAGCTTGTTGGCGGACATCATAAGGTGGCAGCTGTTCAAAAACATAAGATCGATGTGTTTTTTGAAGATCACCATGGCAATGCCACAATGATTGCAAAAGAAGCTGACATTCCAGTGATTCTGTTTAACTCACCGTATAATCAAATGCCAATTGATGAACGGATCATTCGGGTTAATAACTGGCAAGAAGCATCCCAATGGATCAAACAGTATGAAAAGCGTCTGCAAACTGCTTACTAAAACAGATTAAAAGCCGATACGTTTTTAATGTATCGGCTTCAGATTGTTGACAAAGGGCTAAAATGAACTTTATTTTAGCCCTTTGTCTTCGTTTCAGCGTGATAGAAAACCTTTGCAGCCCTAGGAAGGACGAGTACTGGAGCGGAGCGAATTTGACATTCGTGAGCACCGGAACGCAGGACTGACAAAGAATGCGAGGGTTTGTCTACACGCTGAAGCCGATACGTTTAATGTATCGGCTTTTGGATTGTACGATAATGTCCTTCTTTTATTAAAAAATGGTAAAGTGCACCCATCATGCCTGCCTGATTGAAGTAGTAGCACGTTTCCAGTGTCACCTGTATGTTTTTCCATGCATGCAAAGTATGTAAATGTTTCTCAATGTTTGGAATCAAATCGGGCCTTGCACTCACGCCCCCGCCAATGAGGATTTTCTCTGGATTGAGAACAGTTGCCACATTGTAAATGCCAATTGCGATTCGTTTGTACCACTGATCGATCATCTTCTCAATGGCCGGATCATGCTTGGCTTTTTCAAAGATCTCTTGACCGTCGATTTGCTGACTTTGTGGAATTCCCTGCTGCTCTTTGTAGCTTCGTATCAATCCAGCTGTCGAAGCACTGCTGTTGAGTGTCGTAAACTGACCGTTTTCTGTTTCTGTCAGCATCATGCCAAATTCACCGCCGCGAAAAGAGGCACCGCGAACAAGCTCTCCGCCTGCAAAAATACCGCCGCCGACACCAGTCCCAAGCGTCATACATATAAAGCTGTCACACTCTTTCGCATGACCACTAAATTTTTCAGCCAGAGCTGCACAGTTCGCATCATTTTCTACTTCTACACGAAGTGATGTTTTTTCTTCCAAAAGCGTTTTGACATTTTGGCCATTTAAAGCAATAATCGCTCCTGCAAATTCCGTATAACCCGTTTGACTGTCAACAAACCCCGGAAGACTCATCGCAATCCCTTTGATATCCCAAGTCCTTTGATACTCTTTCACCACGTTCTCCATGTCCTCTAAAAACGGCTCAAGCTGCCGGCAGTTTGTTTCGTAGTCGCCGCTCGTGATCAGCTCACCATTTCGATCCATGACCCCATGCTTTGTTTTTGTCCCGCCTACATCGAATACGATATAATACGCCACTTTTGACCCCTCCCCCTATTTCTAAAGACTCAAATCTGCTTCTATAGATGATCTGTTGTTCTCATTTTAATGAAACAGCTATCCTTTGTAAAACGTTTTCAACATGACAAAACAAAAAGCCAGCCCATCGGCTGGCTTCTTTCATGAATGAACTTCCTTCGGTTCGCAAGAAGGACACGTTCCGTAAATCTCAAATTTATGTCCGCTAATGTGATAATCCTCTAGATCAGCATCAAGCTTGTCCATAGGGCAAGCGTCGATTTCCTTTGTTTTACCGCATGTCAAACAAATAAAGTGGTGATGATGATGGGAAAACGAACATTTAAAACGGAACAGTTTCTCCCCTGATAATTCCGTTGTCTCTAATATCCCAAGATCTTCATATAAAGACAGGTTTCGATAAATCGTATCAAAGCTAAGCCCTGGGTAGTCTTCACTTAATGCTGTTAATACATTTTTAGCGGTCAAGTATTTATCAGAATCAGAAAACAATTGAAGCATATCTTCACGTTTGCTTGTATATTTATAGCCTTTTTCCTTTAATAAATCAAGCGCTTCTTGTACGTTCATGATGATTCCCCCTTCTGAATTTCCCAATACTAATACACCCGATTAAAATCAAAATAGACAGCATCACAATGGTTCCACCCGGCGCTAAATCAAGATAATAACTTAAAATCAAGCCGACCATGACAGACAATTCCCCAAATAAGATGGAAAGGAAAATCGCCTGTTTAAACCCTTTGGCAATCCGAATACTTGCCGCAACTGGCAGTGTCATGAGTGCGGACACTAGGAGTGTACCAACAATACGCATCGATGCTGCGATGACAAGTGCAACGACTAAAATAAAAATAAAATGAATCCACTTAGCTGAAATACCAGAAGCCTTCGCATGTTCTTCATCAAAAGAAAGCAAAAACAATTCTTTATACAAGAGCACAACCACTAATACAACGACTAGTGAGATCCCAACAATGATCCAAAGATCGAGCCTTGAAACCGCACTGACACTTCCGAACAAATAGCTGAACAAATCTGTATTAAAACCATTTGCAAGTGAAATGAAAATAACAGAGATCCCAATACCACCTGATAAAATAATGGGAATCGCCAGCTCCTGATAATGTTTATACACAGAGCGCAGACGTTCAATAAACAACGAGCCAGCCACAGAAAAAGCCATTCCTAAGTAAAGCGGGCTAACCCCTGTCAAAAGTCCAAATTTTTTATCAAGGAATAAACTTGCCGCTATCCCAGCAAGTGACACGTGACTAAGCGCATCTGCGATGAGAGAGAGCCTTCTCACGACAATAAATACACCAAGCAAGGGCGCAATAAAGCCGATCAGCATCCCTGCGATAAACGCATTTTGTAAAAATTCATAATGAAAAAATGGAAATAGCATTATTCATGTCCCCCATGATGGTGATGATCGTGATGAATCACTTGAATGTCATGCCCGTAAAACTGAGAAAGCGCCTGATCATCCATCGAATCAAACGTTTCCGCATCTCCATGAAAATGAAGTGTCTGATTTAAACAAGCCACATGCGTGACTTTGTCAGAAACGGTTCCTACGTCATGTGTAACGAGAATTAAAGACATCCCTTTTTCTTTGTTCAATGTTTCTAACAGCTGATAAAAGCCCTCTACTGTTCTTTGGTCTACCCCAACTGTCGGCTCATCTAAAATAAGCAGCTTCGGCTGACTGACGAGTGCACGGGCAATAAATGTACGCTGCTGCTGACCGCCTGAAAGCTCACCAATGTTTTGGTGTTTTAAGTCTTGTATGCCAACTGAGCGTATGGCCTCATCTACTTGAAGCTTATCCTGCTTACTCATGCGTTTGAATAAACCAATCTTCGCCGTTAAACCACTTGCCACGACCTCGTATACAGAAGCAGGAAACCCTGTATTAAAGCTATTCGCCTTTTGAGAAACAAATCCAATTTGATCCCAGTCTTTAAATTTTTGAGCAGGTGTGCCAAACAGCTTCAATTCTCCCTGCTGGGGTTTAATCAAGCCAAGCAGGCATTTTAATAAGGTTGTTTTACCAGATCCATTCGGTCCAACAAGTGCTAGAAAGTTTCCTTCCTCTACCGTTAAATGAATGTGATCGATGACATTTCGCTGTCCATATGAATACGAAATGTCCTTCATTTCAATAATTGGCTTTGCCATAAATCTTTCCACCTTTAATCCAATATAAAAAGAATGATTACGATTTATACAACAAAAAGAAAATGGCAAAAGCCATTTTCTTTGTCCATACATACATTTCATTATATAAAAGAAAGATAAAAAAGTAAAATAAAAGCTAATGAATGGCTGTTTTGAATTTACCGCCTTTTGTTTCATGCGTATCCATAATCGTAATAAAGGCTTGACCATCAATTTCAAACACAATAGATTTCAGCTTCGTAATTTCAAGTCTTGTCACGACGGCGTAAATGACATCTTTTTCTTCATCGGTATAACCGCCTTTTCCTCTAAGCTTGGTCGTTCCCCTGCCGAGACGATGAAGAATCGCATCTGAAATTTCATCATAATAATCCGAAACGATAATGACAGCTTTTGTTTCATCTAGTCCTTGAATGACAGCATCAATTGTTTTCATTGCCAAATAATATGTCATGACAGAATACATAGCTTGCTCCGGTCCGAAGACAAAGCCCGCCCAAATAAAAATGAACACATTGACGATCATGACAAACTCACCGACGGAGAAAGGAATTTTTTTCGTCAGCAGAATTCCTAAAATTTCCGTTCCGTCCATTGAGCCTCCATTCCGTATAACAAGCCCAACGCCAAACCCGAGTAACAGCCCTCCAAATACAGTAGCTAAAATCGGCTGCGTCGTAAATGCTTCTACATGATGGAGTGAAGATTCAATCACGGCCAAGCTGACAATCCCAATCACAGTGGAAATCAAGAAGGTTTTCCCAATATGTTTGTATCCTGATATCATAAATGGAATATTTAAAATGACAACAATCGTCGCAAAATTAATGAATGGGTTATCCGTAAAAAGATAATCCAAAATAAGCGAAATACCGATGATGCCTCCATCAATAATATTGTTTGGCACTAAAAATAATTCAATGCTGACTGCTGCACATGCAGCTCCTACTAGAATCAGAAAAATTCTCAAAATAAAATGAGGCACTGATTCCTTTTTATGCTGTTTACTATTTGCCATACGTTCTCCCTTCTACACATGTTTAGTTTTCAATGAACATTTTATTCACTTTACTATTTTATCATTTCACAGAGTAAAATAAAATTTTTTGCACATTTTCCGTTTTCGCCCATACATTGATACAGAGGGGAGGAATGGAATTGATTTTAATCCAAAAAATTGTGTTGCAGCGTCTGAATCAGATCACAGCAAATGACTTGTTAAGGTATGCGAAACAGTATGGGGTCAGTTTAACATCCAATCAGGCTGCTGAAGTCGCCAAACTCATGAATGGGAAAAACGTCAATATTTTTAACGATGCAGAGCGCAACCGGTTGCTTAAGCAAGTGGAAGCGATTACGTCTAAACAAACTGCACAGACCGTCAACGATCTGTTTAATCAGTTCACAAATTAGGCAAAAAAGGGCCGCATTTAGCGGCACCTCATCACATTGCATGCACTTTTTATTGACCCGTAATCTTATCTAGTAAACCTTCATCAAATTGCTTTTCTTTCAACATCGCAATTTCGAATTTATAAGGTGGTTTCTTGTTCTTTTTATCTTCACCTACATAAGGCGTTTCTAGAATCTTCGGCACATCTTGAAGCTGTGGATGATGAACGATATAGCTCAGGGCATCAAAACCAATTTCTCCAAAACCGATATTTTCATGTCGGTCTTTTCTTGCGCCTTGTACATTTTTACTATCATTAATATGAAGAACTTTGATTCGGTCGATCCCGACAATTCGATCAAATTCTTCTAAAACTCCATCAAAATCACTCACAATGGGATAACCTGCATCGTGCGTGTGACACGTATCAAAGCAAACAGAAAGTGCTTCGTTATGTGTCACACCGTCAATAATTTGGGCAAGCTCTTCAAAGCTTCTTCCGCACTCTGATCCTTTTCCCGCCATTGTTTCCAGCGCAATTTGAACCTCCTGCCCCTTCACAATGACTTCATTGAGACCTTCAATGATTTTTTGAATTCCAGCATCTGCACCTGCTCCGACATGCGCACCTGGATGAAGAACAATTTGTCTTGCACCTAGCGCTTCTGTACGCTCTATCTCAGAGCGAAGGAAGTCCACTCCAAGCTCAAATGTCGCTGGATTCACTGTGTTCCCAATATTGATAATATACGGTGCATGAACGACGATATCTGTCATACCATGCTCTTTCATATGCGTTTGTCCAGCTTCAATATTGAGATCTTCAATTTTTTTACGGCGCGTATTTTGCGGTGCACCTGTATAAATCATAAAAGTATTTGAACCATAAGAGGCAGCTTCCTCACTCGCTGCAAGAAGCATATGTTTTCCGCTCATGGATACATGTGATCCAATCTTCAACAATGTGTCCCCCTACTTTCCGTTACGCTTTGACTTTCTACGTTCTTGTCTTTTGATCTTATCCATCTCACGTGTCATTTTCTTTTTATATCCAGGTTTGACGGCTTTCGGTTTTCTGACAAGGCGTTTTGCTTTTTCTTCAATTTCATTTGGTGCTTTTTTACGTCTTTGACGCTTCAAACGATCATCTGCATCTCGCCATTCGCCATGAACAATTGTTTTGTTTTCAAACACAACACCCATTTTTTCAATTTGAACGAGTGCATCCTCATCAGCGAGATCATAAATGGTCATTGCAATGCCAGATGAACCAGCGCGAGCCGTTCTTCCCACACGGTGAACATAAAAATCAAGATCGGATGGGAGCTCATAGTTAATCACGTGGCTGACGCCCTTAATATCAATCCCGCGGGCAGCAAGATCAGATGCCACAATATAGGTGAACTCCAAATCTTCAATTTGTTTCATCACTTTTTTACGTTCACGAGGCGTTAAACCGCCATGAAGCACCCCAATTTTCATTCCTTTTTCCTGTAGGAATGAGGCAATTTCATCAACAGTTGATTTTGTATTGGCAAAGATGATCCCTAAATAAGGCTGTACATTCGTCACCATTTCATGAAGTAATTTTAATTTATCACGTTGTTTAGATGGAACTAAAATATGCTGAATGTTTTCAGCCGTAATGCGTTTCGGTTCAACATGTGCATATTTCGGATTATCCATATATTTTTTGAGGAAAGGTTTTAATTTTTCTGGAATAGTTGCTGAGAACACGAGCATTTGCAACTGTTCTGGCATTTGTGAACCAATACGATCCACATCTTCTAAAAAGCCCATATCTAGCATAAGGTCTGCTTCATCAATGACAAGAGATGTTGCTTTGTACACATTCAGCGCTTGCTCATGAATAAGATCAGCAATACGTCCAGGAGTGCCGACCACTAAGTGCGGCTGATTCTTTAGCTTTTGAATGGATTTCTGCTTGTCCGTTCCGCCAATGTAAAGCTTTGCCTTGATTTCTTCTTCTGGAGACGTATTTTTTAAGATCGTTTGTGCTTCTTTAAAAATTTGATTCGCTAATTCTCGTGTTGGTGCAGTAATGACCACTTGTACTTGCTCTTTGCTTGGATCAATTGAATGAATAAGCGGCAATAAATACGCATGGGTTTTCCCTGTCCCTGTTTGTGACTGTCCAATCACGCTTTCACCTTTTAAAACAGCAGGGATGATTCTTTTTTGAATATCAGTCGGCTCATAAAAGCCCAGTTCATGAATAGCATCTATAATAAAAGACTTTAATTCATATGTCGTAAATTTCGTTTCTTTCATGTTTTCACTCCTTAAGGCAATGCCTTTTTGCTCATCTCCTCATTATAGCTGATTTTCAGCAAAAAAACCATGTCCGCTTTTCTCACAGGAAACCAAATGATACTTCCCTGCATAACCTATGAAGAGAAAGAGAATGCAGTAAGGGAGGTACAAGTATGTTAGGGCAAAGGCCTATGGGCGATTTTCAGCCGCATCGTCCCTCACGCCGGCACCTTGGAAATGGCGGTCAGCCCGGGATTTTTCAACGGAGACAGCAGGCTCCGATCGAACAGCCTTTTCAAGGGCAAGGCAACCAATTTCAACAAATGATGCCTCGCGGCGGTCTACGCGGGATGGGTGGCATTCCTGGAGGCGAAAGCCGAGCACTAGGCGGCGGCGCCGGAATTAAGGGCATGCTGGCAAAATTTCTTCCTGGAGCTGGAGGAGCAGGGATCTCTGGAGCTGGAGGTGGTGCGGGATTACAAGGAATCCAGAGCTTCGCAAACCCTGCGAACCTTTCAAGCATGTTAGGAAATGTTCAAAAAGTACTCGGAATGGCGCAGCAATTCACGCCTATGATTCAGCAATACGGTCCTTTAGTCAGAAATTTGCCTGCCATGATTAAACTCTATAGCCAGCTTGGCAGTGCGGATGATGATGAAACAAATACGAATGATGCAGACGAAGAACCAAAAGAAATCACTGCAGAAACAGACGTTCCGCACGAACCGGTTGATGATGAAATAGAAGAAGGAAAAGAAGAAGAACCAGAGGACATCCTTGTCAAAAAAGGGACTGTACACACATCATCTGCTCCTGAAGCAAAACCGAAAAAAAGATCGGGCAGTTCCATTCCGAAACTATATGTCTAGTGATCTTTTAAAGGCGAAGTGTTTCCCATGTATAACAATCTTTGATATATGCGCTTACTTTGGCTATAATGAAGGAAGAGAATGATCAAAAGCCGTTTTTCACGGCTTTTTATATTGTTCTTCTCTAGCAGCACTTCCCTACAGGAGGACGAATAAATGAATGTAATTAAAATTTCGCCGCGTGGCTATTGCTATGGCGTTGTAGATGCAATGGTCATTGCTAAAAATGCCGCACTTGATAAAAACTTGCCACGCCCAATTTATATATTAGGTATGATTGTGCACAACAAACATGTCACAGATGCCTTCGAAGAAGATGGAATTTACACACTGGACGGACCAAACCGTCTAGATATTTTAAAACAGGTTGAAAGTGGCACAGTGATTTTCACCGCTCACGGCGTATCTCCTGAAGTCCGTCAAATTGCAGAAGAAAAAGGCCTTGTCGCCATTGATGCGACGTGTCCAGATGTCACGAAAACACATGAACTCATTTCAGAAAAAACAGCTGATGGATATGACATTATTTATATCGGGAAAAAGGGGCACCCTGAGCCAGAAGGAGCCGTCGGTGTTGCACCTGACAAAGTGCACCTTGTCGAAACAGAAGCTGATATTAAAGCGCTCGATTTAACGTCAGATAAACTACTCATCACCAATCAGACGACAATGTCTCAGTGGGATGTTCATGATCTGATGGAGCTCATTAAAGAAAAATACCCTCACGTCGAGTACCATCAAGAAATCTGCCTTGCGACACAGGTACGTCAGGAAGCTGTGTCACAGCAAGCAGGCCAAGCCGATCTGACCATTGTGGTCGGCGATCCAAAAAGCAATAACTCAAATCGTCTGGCGCAAGTGTCAATGGAGATTGCAGGAACGCAGGCTTACCGAATTGGTGATCTCAGTGAGTTAAAGCTTGAATGGCTCCAAGGTGTAAAAACAGTTGCCGTTACTGCAGGTGCTTCCACACCAACACCTATTACAAAAGAAGTCATTCGTTTCTTAGAAAACTATGAACCTGATGATGAATCGACATGGAAAATTGAACGGACGGTTCCTCTTTCTAAGATATTACCTCGCGTGAAAACAAAGAAATAAAAAAACGTCAGAGCTGCTATGCTCTGACGTTTTTATTTACACAAATTGAAACGGATTTGTGTTTGATTCTGATACAAAGAATTGCACATCATATTTTTTATCTGTACATAGCGATTCTAGCTTTGTCTTCACGCCCTCTTTCATGATCTTTTCTGCGTAATGACCTGGGTCCACTACATTCAGTCCGAGCATCATGGCATCGTGAGCGACATGGAAATAAAGGTCGCCAGTCACGTACACATCTGCACCCATTCTTTTCGCTTGATGGATATATTTATTTCCGTCTCCTCCAAGCACAGCTACTTTTTTCACGACCGCTTCCTGATCTCCTACAAAACGCGCTCCATTCACATCTAACTTCGTTTTCACAAATTGAGTGAAGTCTTTAAGTGTCATAGGTTCTTTTAATTCTCCAATACGGCCAAGGCCTTTTTGAATAGGAGGAAGATCTGTCGTGTGTACACTGTAAGCCACTTCTTCATAAGGGTGTGCTTTGATCATTTCACGAATCACTTGTTTTTCAATACTCGCTGGGAAAATGGTTTCAATTCGTACTTCTTTCACAAATTCCAATTTACCCGTCTCACCAATAAATGGCACAGCTTCTTCTGATGGCAGAAAACTGCCTGTCCCTTCATTTGAAAAAGCGCAATGACTGTAGTTGCCAATATGGCCAGCTCCCGCATTTCCTAAAGCCGTCCTGATGGCCTCTTCAAATTCCACTGGGACATACAAAGCTAGCTGCTTAATTGGATCTTCGTATGTTGGAACTAGCACTTTTGTTTCCCCGAGCTCTAAAGCCTCTGCAAGCAAGTCATTGACTCCTCCATCAGCCACATCCAGGTTTGTATGTGCTACATACACCGCAATATCATGTTTGATGCATTTCTCAATGATCCGTCCTGCCGGCTGATCTGTCGCCACATGTTTTAATGGACGGAAAATTGGCGGATGGTGGGCAATAATGAGATCCACCTTCCGCTCAATTGCCTCATCTACCACATTTTCTAATACATCTAAGGTGATCATGACATTGGTCACTTTTTTATTCAGCGTTCCAATCTGGAGCCCAATTTTATCACCTTCCACCGCATATGCCTTTGGTGAGAATTGCTCAAATAATTGGATGATTTCATGCCCGTTCACTGTTTTAGCCAACAGTCAAAACCTCCTTTAGCATTTTTATTTTCGCATTCAGCTCTTTCAGACGTTCTTTGTTCTCTTCCGTCGGCGCTGCTTTTTGAATCTGGCCTTCTATATGCTCCATGTGCTGAAGCTCATTCATCCATTTGCGCCGGAAGACATCATTTTGCTCTTTGGCAAGAAACGGACCAACGAGCATGCCTTTTTCAATCGACATGCCTTCATAGGCTTTATCTTTGTCGCCAGTTTCGGCAATGATGATTTCGTATATTTTGCCATCCTCTTCTAAAATCACTTCATCCATCAATTCATACCCCTCTTGATAGAGCCATAAACGAATATGGTGGGCATGAATATTAGGCTGAAGAATAAGCCTCTCCTGCCCTGTGAGCTTGTGTTTACCTTCATTTAGAATGCTTGCAATAAGTGCTCCGCCCATCCCTGCAATCGTGACAGCATTTACCTCGCCTTTTTCAATCACTTCAAGGCCATTTCCTTTTCTGACTGAAATCTGCTCATCTAATTCAAGCCTATGTACTTGCTGCTTCGCAGATTGAAGTGGTCCATCAGTAATTTCACCAGCAATGGCTTTCAATGCTTTATGATGTAATATCGCATAACATGGCAAATAGGCATGATCTGAGCCAATATCAGCAAAGACCGCCTCTTTTGGTAAAAAGTCTGCGACTCTTTTTAATCGTTTTGACAAATTCATTTCATTCATCCATATCACTACTTTTCTTTAATGTTCATACTTGTCTATCTTATATAAATTATGGACTTTTTAAAAGTCGTTTTCAAATGAAAAAAGCTCTTCTGATGAAAAAGAGCTTTTTGCGCTTTATTATTTAATTTTGGATACCCATTCTGACATTTCATCGAGCTTTTCATTCGGAATTAGCCCGCCTGGCATCCCATTTCCGCCTTCTTGAATTTTCTTCTTGATGTCTGCTACTTCAAGCTTGTCGCCAACACCTTTTAATGCAGGACCAGCGCCACCTTCGTAGTTTTCCCCATGACAGCTAATACAGTTCTGCTTATACAATTCTTCCGGCGTTGCATTTGCGGTCTCTTCTTGCTTTTGCTCTTTGCCCCCAGAGGCAATTTTGTCTTCATCTTTCAGCCCCTTCATTGATAAGAAAAAAGTGAGTCCAATACCTAAAATGGCAATCAATAAGAATGGTATAAGTGGATTCCGTTTCATTTCTTTCATCCTCCCCTTTGTGAAAAACCCCTTTGAGACTATGCAAACAATTCTAATTCTACTTTAATTTTACAAAAAGTAAACGAATTATGATACAAAACTTTGGTCAAGTTCACAGATTAGACAAAAATGATTCAAAATGAGAAAAGAAGCCTTCAGCACATTTAGATGTATTTTTTATACATCTTTTCTCTAAGAACGTTGCAAATTCATTTGTTATTCAGTAAAATATAATCAGATCAAAAAAGCGTTTTCATTTTGATGAAGAAAGAACGGATCTCTCTCAAGATCCGTCCGGTTTCTATTCTAAGAAGTCTTTTAATCGTTTACTTCTGCTTGGGTGTCTTAATTTACGAAGAGCTTTCGCTTCAATTTGGCGAATACGCTCTCTTGTTACGCCAAAAACCTTTCCTACCTCTTCTAATGTGCGTGTTCTTCCGTCATCTAGTCCGAAACGCAGTCTCAGCACATTTTCTTCACGGTCCGTTAGCGTATCTAATACATCTTCAAGCTGCTCTTTTAAGAGCTCATAGGCAGCATGGTCTGATGGAGAAGTCGCCTCTTGGTCTTCGATAAAATCACCAAGATGCGAGTCATCTTCCTCACCAATAGGTGTTTCTAAAGATACTGGCTCTTGCGCAATTTTAAGAATTTCTCTTACTTTCTCTGGTGTTAAATCCATGTCTTCCGCAATTTCTTCTGGCGTTGGTTCTCTACCTAGATCTTGTAGAAGCTGTCTTTGGACACGGATTAATTTATTAATGGTTTCCACCATATGAACCGGGATCCGGATTGTTCTCGCCTGATCGGCAATCGCACGTGTGATCGCCTGTCTAATCCACCAAGTCGCATATGTTGAGAATTTGTATCCTTTGCGGTAATCAAACTTCTCAACCGCCTTCATGAGCCCCATGTTTCCTTCTTGAATTAAGTCAAGGAACAGCATACCACGACCAACATAACGTTTCGCAATGCTGACAACAAGACGAAGGTTCGCTTCCGCTAATCTTCTTTTTGATTCCTCATCGCCTTCTTCAATCTTTTGAGCATACGTAATCTCTTCTTTCGCAGATAGCAAATTGACGCGCCCGATCTCTTTTAAGTACATACGAACAGGATCATTAATTTTGACACCTGGTGGTACGCTTAAATCATTTAGGTCAAATTCCTCTTCTGCCTTAGCCAGCTGCTGAACATTTGGGTCTTCAGTCTCTTCGTTTTCACTGATGAGTTCTACACCCTGTTCGCCTAAGTATTCATAGTATTCATCCATCTGGTCTGATTCAATTTCAAAGCTAGACATACGCTCTGCAATTTCTTCGTATGTTAAAACGCCCCGTTTTTTACCCGTTTCAGTGAGCTTATCTCTCACCTGTTCAAAGGTTAATTCAGTTTCAGTTTCGTGGGCTTGTTTATCAGCCATTATGGATCCCTCCTTCCAAAGCTTGCAACGAATTCTAAAGTAACTTGCGATTTGCTTCTGCTCTGCCTTTCTCTCTCTATCAAACAGAATGAGCAAATAGGAATAAAATAAATAATGATGAAGGCAAGATGCTTGCGGTCTTATGCTCCTCCCATTAAAGGATTCATTGCCAGCCGTAAGTCTTGTCATAAATAGTAGACGTATTACTTCAGCGAACGGTTCAACTGAATAATTTCTTTTGCAAGTGTTGCCGCTTTGAAGAAATCTTTTTGCCTCTCCGCCTCTGCACGTTCTAGTTCTTTTTCCTTTATCATTGACAAATTCCGATGATTCAACACTTTTTTTACATAATCACTTAATTCAGCTTCACTTAGTTCGTCTCCAACTTGAATCATGAAAATATCCGTCAGGAGCTGATTGATCACATCATCTTCTATACGGTTCATCAGATGCTGCGGGGTCGGCTCCTTGCCTTCTTCATACAATGCATAAATGTATGTTGCCAGCGCTCTGTGCGAATCTATATTAAATTCAAACCCTATCCTATCAAGCACTTTTCGGATCACGTCATCATTTTTCAACATATGTGCAAGGAGCATTCGCTCTGCGTTTTCATATGCCGGCCTTAGACGTTTTCGTCTTACCTGTGTTGACAGATGTGCACGCCGCTTTTCAAGCCCATTTTCTTCTTGCGAGCTCTTGGCCTCTTGTCGCTGCTGCTTTTCAAAAAGCTCCAATTGCTCCTTTAATGAGTCAAGTGAAATGGAGAACTCCCCGGCCAGCTGCTTCATGTAAATCTCTTGTTCCAAGGAACCGTTTAATCGGCTGATTTCTCGGAGAACCTGCTTCATGTAAGTCAGGCGGTCTCCTTCGTCAGACAAATTCTTTCCTCTTCGGAAAAAATTCATCTTAAATGTCATTAATGTCACACTTGCATCTATGATGTCATTCCTAAATTTCTCGCCGCCATATTTACGAATGTAATCATCTGGATCAAGTCCATCTGGTATCATGGCAACGCGAACTTTACATCCTCTTTTTCCAAGCAAATCTGATGCTTTCATGGTCGCTTCATACCCGGCCGTGTCAGAGTCATAACATAAAATGATCTCTTCAACGTTCCGCCTAAGAAGCTTTACGTGCTCTTCTGTTAAAGACGTACCCATTGTTGCAACACTTTCGCCAACACCACTTGTGACAGCCGAGATGACGTCAGCAAATCCTTCGAAAAGGACTGCACGTTCGCGTTTTCTAATATGCATACGCGCGTCATGAAAGTGATAAAGCAGCTTACTTTTATGAAAAAGTGGCGTTTCAGGACTATTCATATACTTTGGCTGCTGATCACCAAGTGATCTTCCAGAAAAAGCGACGACCGTCCCGTGATGATCATGAATTGGAAACATGACACGATCTCTAAAGCGGTCAAAAAAACCTGTGCCGTTTTCTCGTTGAATCAAAAGACCAGCCTTCTCCATCATCGCAGGATCAAACCCTCGTTTTTCTAAAAACTTGGTCACGAAATCCCACGAGTCGAGAGCATACCCGATCTCAAACTTGGCAATTGTTTCATCCGTAAAGCCCCTGGACCTTAAATAATCGAGTGCGTTTTGACCTTCCTTTGTATTTACCAGCAAATGGTGGTAAAATTTCTTAAGAAGCTCATGCGCCTCAATCATTTTATGATCTGCTGTATCCTCTTGCTGTGAGGAACTGATCTGCGCATTCGCTACATGATCCGGCAAATCAATATGGTACTTATCAGCAACATGTGAAACGGCTTCAATAAATGAGTAGCCTTCCATTTGTCTGAGGAACGAAAATACATTGCCTCCTGCACCACAGCCAAAACAATGGAAGATTTGCTTATCTGCTGAAACAGAGAATGAAGGAGTATTTTCACCATGGAATGGACAAAGACCGAAGTAATTCCGCCCTTGTTTTCTAAGCTGTACGTATTCTCCAATCACTTCGACAATGTCTGCGTTTTTTTGGATTTGCTCCAAAAGTTCATCTGGTATACGTTTGCTCATCCTAATAACACTCCGTCGTACATTATTCGCCTTTTAATTCAAAAATCCTTCATGATTCGACAGGATTTTTTGTAGTTGGGCAATAAATCGCTTTTTATCCTCTTCTAAAAGCTTTTTGGGACCTTTTCCGTATACACCTTTTCTTCGCTGTTTACTGGAAACATGCCTGCGTTCCAAATCAAAATCAATTGTTTCGTTTGTGTACATTCGTCCTCTTTCAGACAGAACAATGACTTGTCTTGGAAGCAGTAAGGAGGCCAGACCAATATCCTGGGTGACAACAATATCGTGCTTGACAGCTAAGTTCGCAATGACTAAATCTGCTGCTTCCTTATGTGTATCAACAAACCGCCAATCTTCAAGTGGTGATCGTTTGGTTTGAAAATGCTCATATGAAGCAATGAAAGTCACAGGTACTTGAAATTGAGATGCGACAGAAAGGATTTCGTCTTTTACAGGACAAGCATCTGCATCGACATAAATCGTCCTTTCTTTTTTACGTTCATTCAGGTGACTAATTCTCCATCCCTCCACCTTATTCCTGCTTTAGAGAAGCAAAAAGACCATACTTTTCCCCCATAAAGCAATCAACAGTAAAACTCATTTTGTCGAAAAGTTATGTTCAGAATCACTTGACTTCTGCCAATATTAGTTTATTCGTTCTTGACTTAACTTAAACCTAAAATCAATCATTTTATCACAATTTTTTATTATAATACAAATGCAGCAAATATGCTATTGTTTTTGTTTACCCGTTTCCCACCATAGGAAAAACCCAGGAGGAGCATCCTGAGTTTATTCGGAACCTCTTTTGGTCAGCATTTGATGAATGACATTTGCTGTCTCCTCAACTGCTTTATTCGATACATCAACAACTTGACAGTTAATGCGGTCAACCACTTTTTCAAAATATTCTAGTTCCTCTTTAATCCGCTCGATATTCGCATAAATGGCACGGTCATTTAAACCGAGTGATTTTAAACGTTCTTTACGGATATGATTCAGTTTGTCTGGACTAATTTTCAGGCCGATGCATTTCTTGGGATCAACTGAGAATAACTCCTCTGGCGGATCAACTTCAGGAACAATCGGAACGTTTGCTACCTTCAAGCGTTTATGTGCTAAGTATTGAGAAAGTGGTGTCTTAGACGTACGTGATACACCAATCAGCACAATATCAGCCTTTAGAATACCTCTTGGGTCCCGCCCATCATCATATTTCACAGCGAACTCAATGGCTTCTACCTTTTTAAAATAGTCCTCATCTAATTGACGTACACGACCTGGCTCATGTTTCGCTTCATTTCCATATGCCGTCTCCATTTTATCAATAAGTGGACCGATAATGTCATAGTATATGACGCCATTCGCTTCTGCTTCTTCTATTAGGAATTGGCGCATTTCTGGAACAACAAGAGTAAAGCAAACGATTCCATTATCTGCTTTCGCCAATGAAATCACTTCTTTAATCGTACCGACATCCTCTACATATGGGATTCTTCTAATATTCGAATGGTCGGATGAGCCGCCATCAAATTGGCTAAGTGCCGCTTTGACCACGAGCTCTGCCGTTTCTCCTACTGAATCTGATACAACAAAAATTACGCGATTACTCATAACATCCCCTCGCAGTCTTCTGTAATTAGATAATTTCGTTCTCTGATAAGCTAACAAGTATTTTCGTCATGTTTGTTTTCGTAATTCTGCCGACCACTTCAAAGCCTTTATCCGTATCTTTTATAACAGGAAGTGCATCTATTTGCTTTTCAATCAAGTGCTTGGCCACATCCATAATAAAATCTTCTTTGCGGCAAACGGTAATGTTCGGCATTCTTGTCATAATAATATGGACAGGTATAGATGGAAGCTCTTGTTTCCCAATACTTGCTCGAAGGAGGTCTTTTCTTGATAACACGCCTGTTAAAATAGAGTGATCGTCCACAACGAATAATGTGCCCACATCCTCTAAAAACATCGTACAAATCGCATCATAAACCGAAACATTCTCGTGTATCACGACCGGAATGGACTGAAAATCTTTCACTTGAAGTTTTTTCAGCTTATCTGCCAGAAGCTGCGTGCCTGTTTTGCCTGTAAAAAAGTAGCCGACCCTTGGTCTTGCTTCTAAAAAGCCAGACATCGTTAAAATGGCTAAATCCGGTCTGAGGGTAGCCCTTGTTAAGTTCAGCCGATCGGCGATATGCTCTCCAGTGATCGGACCATTCTCTTTGACAATCTGTAAAATCTGCTCTTGCCGTTTATTTAACTCGATTGTACTCACCACCTTTAAATAGAGAGAGCGAATCCTTACTTTATGTATATCAATTTCATAACTCATCATATTATAGCGCATCTTCGTCCGAATGAAACAAAAATCCACTCAAAAACCGTGAATTAAATGAGTAAAAAACGATTGCCCTTCGAAAAAGGCAACCGTTCTTAGGTATTTATTTTACAATTAAATTGTTCATATTCGCAAATGATTGAATGACTTTTGCAAGTTTGACCATTTGTGCCAAACGATTTTGTTTCAGTTTTTCATCATCGGCATGAACCATGGTATGGTCGAAATAATGAACAATTGGTGCTTTTAATGTATCTAGCGCTTCAAGTGCTGATTGGTACTGACCTTTTGCCATATACTCGTTGACGGCTTTTTCCGCTTGCTGATACGCTTCAAATAGCTTTTGTTCGTGTTCATTTTCAAACAGTTCAGGCTGAATCTGTGCGTCTTCCCCTTTTTTACTGATTGAAATGACGCGGCCTAGTGCCTCAGCCGTTTCTTTGAAACTCTCCTGTTTCACGCTCTCTTCAAGAACAGCCGCTTTTTTCACAACCGCATATGGTTCAATATTTTCAACATCAAGGACTGCTTCCACCACGTCATGACGGATATGTTCTGCTTGGAGAACATATTTCAAACGGTGTGTTAAAAATTCAATGAGAGCCGCTTCATGTTTTGTCTCTACTTGAGCTAGTGCTAAAAGCTCTTTAAATGAAAGATTCCATTGGCGGTCTAGCAGGATTTGAACGATACCGCTCGCTTGTCTTCTTAATCCATAAGGATCTTGAGAGCCTGTTGGAATGACATCAATTGAGAAGAATGAACAAATAGAATCTAGCTTATCCGCCACTGCAACAATCGCCCCAATAAGTGTTGACGGCGCATCGTCACCGGCAAAGCGCGGCATGTAGTGCTCGTTGATACTCTTTGCCACTTCTTCATGCTCGCCAAGTGCTCTAGCATATTTTTCACCCATGATTCCTTGCAGTTCTGGGAATTCATAGACCATCTGAGTCACAAGGTCAAATTTAGAAATACTGGCTGCTCTTGCAGCGCGTTTAGACGTTTCTTCATCTGCACCCACATGACTAGCAAGGCGGATGGCAATGTCTGTTACTCTTTTCAGCTTGTCGCCAATCGTGCCAAGTTTCTCATGGAATACGACTTTATCAAGCTTTTGAATGTTGTCTTCAATGACGAGTTTTTCGTCTTCTTTATAGAAAAATGCCGCATCTGATAAACGTGCGCGAAGGACCTTTTCGTTCCCTCTTGCCACATTTTCAAGTGCCTCACTGTTTCCATTTCTGACCGTAATAAAGTGCGGCAGTAATTCCCCTTGTTCATTTTTCACAGGGAAATAACGCTGATGCTCTTTCATTGTCGTGACAAGCACTTCTTCTGGCAGCGCAAGAAATTCTTCTTCAAAAGAACCAAATAGAACGGTTGGATATTCAACAAGATCGTTCACTTCTTCTAGAAGCTCAGGATCAACTGGAATGACCCAGCCTTTTTCGGAAGAAAGGGCATGTAATTGCTCAGTAATTAATTGTTTTCTTTTATCTGAATCTACAATGACAAATTGATCTCTTAATGTTTGCTCATAAGAAGCTGGTGTGTCAATGCTGGCTGTCGTTCCTAGGAAACGATGTCCTCTAGTCTCCCGTCCGCTTTTCACTCCTGCAATTTCGACAGGGATGATCTCTTGACCAAATAAACAAACAATCCATTTAATTGGACGGATATAGCGTAAATCCTCGCTTCCCCATCTCATGTTCTTTGGAAAACTCAATGAAGCGGCAATGTCCCCCAATGCTGGAAGAAGGTCTTTGACTTGCTTACCTTCTTGAAACTTTTGGACATGGACATAATCCACACCTTTGATGTCTTTGAAATACAGATCATCAGTTGAAGCGCCTTGTCCGCGGGCAAAACCTTCGGCAGCTTTTGTCCAATTGCCTTCAGCATCTTGAGCAATCTTTTTAGCCGGTCCTTTTGCTTCTTCTTTGATGTCCTCTTGTTTTTCTGCAACACCTTTAACGAGTACAGCTAGACGTCTTGGTGAATTAAATAAAGCAACGTCTTCGAATGAAATATTTTGCGCTACGAACCAAGCTTTTACTTTGTCACCTAGCTGCTTTGTGCTTTCTGGCATGAAACGAGCCGGCATCTCTTCTAAGCCGATTTCAAGTAATACATCTTGTTTATTCATGAGAAGCCGCCTCCTCTTTTAGCATAGGGAATCCTAGTTTTTCTCGTTCTTCGTAATATGTTTTGGCTACTTTTCTCGCTAACTGACGTACTCTTCCGATATAACCTGTTCGCTCAGTCACAGAAATCGCGCCTTTGGCATCAAGCAGGTTAAAGGTGTGAGAACATTTGAGTACATAATCATATGCCGGGTGAACAAGTCCTTTGTCCATTTGGCTATGTGCTTCTTTTTCATATGTTGTAAATAAATCGAACAGCATATCCGTATTAGATGTTTCAAACGTATACACAGAATGCTCGTATTCAGCCATTAAGAATAAATCTCTTACAGTAAAGCCATCTGTCCATTCAAGGTCAAACACATTTTCTTTGTCCTGAATGTAAGAAGCAAGGCGCTCAATTCCGTATGTGATTTCAACAGAAACTGGCTTACATTCTAAACCGCCAACTTGCTGAAAATACGTAAATTGCGTAATTTCCATTCCATCAAGCCAAACTTCCCAGCCAAGTCCTGCACAGCCAAGAGATGGGTTTTCCCAGTTGTCTTCAACAAAACGGATATCATGTTTCAGCGGGTCAATGCCAAGCGCCTTCAATGATTCTAGATACAGTTCTTGAATATTGTCAGGTGATGGCTTAATGATCACTTGAAATTGATGATGCTGATACAATCTGTTTGGGTTTTCTCCATATCTGCCATCAGCCGGGCGTCTTGAAGGTTCTACATAGGCTACCTTCCATGGCTCTGGTCCAATGCTTCGCAGGAACGTGTATGGACTCATCGTTCCAGCACCTTTTTCTGTGTCATATGCCTGCATTAATACGCAGCCTTCATTTGACCAATGCTTTTGCAGTGTCAAAATCATGTCTTGAATATTCAATGATCGCACCTCCATCTTTTTTACACCATCCGCTATGTATGGCGGTGGGGCCTAGAACCTCTTTGCAAAACACAAAAACTCCCGTCTCTATGCTCGCAAGGTTCCTTGCAAACATAGGGACGAGAGTTTTTCCCGCGGTTCCACCCTATTTGCTGGTGTCGTAGCACCCAGCCGCTTTGTTTTACGTTGCTCAAGAATGCCTTTCGTTACGTGTCCATCCTTAGCTCACACCGTCCTAAGGTCGCTTTTATGGCTGATACGTAAGTACTTCTTTCTGTCAATGCAACATATTTGATCTTAGATGATCTTACAAAAAGTCACGAGAGATGTCAACTTTTGTTTTCACCGTCCATTAGCTTTTTCATGGATTCCATTTGATTCATGAATTTTTTTGATTTTAAATAAAGACCTGAATACTCTTCATAATAATGATCGAGCACTTGACGAATTTCTTGTTTCGTTTGTGGTTTCACGTCAACCTGACCAAGCCTTGATAAATCAAAATAATGAAACAAACGGAGCAGTCTTGCTGCTGCTGGGGATAAGGGCAGTTTATATGGATCTTTAGAAAAGCATTGCCTACAGATGAATCCGTTATCTCTAATTGAGAAATGGAACTGCCCTTCTTTTTGACCGCAGTGTACACATTGGTCCAGTTCAGGCTTCAACCCCATCACTGAGAGCATTTTAACCTCTACGATAAATAAAATAATATCAGCATCTGTGCCTTCATTGAGATGGCGTAAAGATTGAAGAAGAAGTTCAAACAAGTAAGGGTTTGGCTTCTTTTCTTCTGTTCCTTTATCAAGTAATTCTGTCATATATGCGGCATATGCGGTCAGAAATAAATCTTCCCGAATGGTCCGCATGCTTTCCATCATTTCACCTTGCTGGAGCGTTCCAAGTCCTGTTGATGATTGGATCAGAAAGGTTCCGTATAAAAACGGCTGGCTTATGGCTGACAGGCGGCTGTTCGATTTCTTAGCGCCTCTTGCCATCACACCAATTTTCCCATGTTCTCTAGTGAGCAGCGTGACAATTTTGTTTGTTTCGCCATAATCTGTTGTTCTAAGGACGATTCCTTCACTTTTAATGAGCATTTGTCTACACTCCGAGCATTGGAGGGGGTCAAGAATTATAAGATTGGAAAATCAAGTCGTGCTATTTCTTCTTCAAGTACATCGGGTCTTTCCAGGTTCTCCTTTTCTAACTCTTTGAAAAGCAGATACGTGTCAACGCTTCCTGTTTGTGAAAATACGTTCCATGTAAAATTCAACATAAAAACCCCACCTTTCTTTATTAGAAGCAGCAACGCTACATCCAACATATTAATTTTATCTTGACCAGGCTACCTCCATTTCATGATAAACAATTTTTACTAATCGAACCGCACCATTGTCAGATCTACTAACAACTGTATGGGTTTTTAATATTCGTCTTCTCTAAATCCGAAATCACGAAGATGTGTGGATTTATTACGCCAGTCCTTCTGCACTTTTACCCAAAGCTCTAAATACACCTTTGAGCCTAAAAGTGCTTCAATGTCTCTGCGCGCTTTTTGTCCCACTTCTTTTAATAAGCTGCCGCGCTTACCAATCACAATCCCTTTTTGTGAATCACGTTCTACGACGATGGTCGCTGCAACATGAATCTTGCCGTTTTCATCTGGCTTGATCGATTCAATTGCAACCGCAATACTGTGAGGGATCTCTTCTCTCGTTAAATGCAGCACTTTTTCACGAATTAATTCAGAAATAATAAATCGCTCTGGGTGATCTGTTACTTGATCTGCCGGATAAAATTGAGGGCCTTCTGGAAGATAACCTTCAATTTGCTGAAGAAGCGTATCAATGTTGTTGCCTTCAAGTGCTGAAATTGGCACAATTTCCTTAAATGGGTAACGTGTGCGGTATTCATCAATTAAAAGGAACAGTTCATCCGGATGAATTTGGTCAATTTTATTGACGACAAGGAACACCGGTGTCGATGTTTGCTTTAGTCGTTCAATGATGAATTCATCACCTTTGCCATAGCCTTCCTGTGCGTTGATCATAAACAAGATCAGG
This sequence comes from Bacillus sp. FSL M7-0307, assembly GCF_038627835.1. Taxonomy (NCBI): domain Bacteria; kingdom Bacillati; phylum Bacillota; class Bacilli; order Caryophanales; family Bacillaceae; genus Bacillus; species Bacillus sp. FSL M7-0307. The sequence continues at coordinate 2,285,973 of NZ_CP152023.1, forward strand.
TCGACTTCCTTGAGTGTATTTTGAGCCACCCTCATCATAAAATCGCCAAGTTTGTGCTTCGGTTTATGAATTCCTGGTGTATCAATAAAAATCGTTTGTGACGTGTTCGTTGTCAGAACACCTTGCACTTTGTTTCGAGTCGTTTGGGGCTTATCACTCATAATCGCTATCTTTTGTCCAATCACACGATTAAGAAAGGTCGATTTCCCTACATTTGGTCTTCCAATAATTGATACAAATCCTGATTTGAAGCTTTCGTTAGTCATTTAAATCCTCCGGTGAAAATGCGCCTGGCAATAGTTCGTTTACTGTCGTTTCGTATATATGTCCTTTTAAGTTCGTTAGAATCACTGGCATATCAGGTGCACATAGCTCTGAAATGACCTGTCTGCATGCGCCGCATGGTGAAACAGGCCGATCTGTATCAGCCACTACTGCAAGCATTTGAAAAGATGTGATGCCCTCTGAGTAAGCTTTAAAAAGTGCTGTTCTTTCCGCACAATTACACATACCATATGCTGCATTTTCAATATTGCAGCCGCCATACACTTTTCCGTCATGCGATAATAATGCTGCACCGACTTTGAATTTAGAATAGGGTACATATGCAAAATCTCTTGCTTTGACTGCTTCTGAAATCAACTCTTGTTTGTTCATTCTAGTTCCCACTTTCAGAAGAAATGGTACCACTGTCACATTTATATTTTACATAATTCACGTGACATTTTCACGCCCATTTCTAAAAATGTTAATAAATAGTAATATTGTTCTATTGCATGATCTTCGGTAAGAAGATGATCAACCCAATCATAACCGAAATGGCGGCGTAAACGCAAACAGCGCCTGCTGCGGCGTCCTTCGCTCTCTCAGCAAGAGGATGCTTCTCTTCTGTGAAAAGATCTACTGTATGTTCAATCGCTGTATTCACAAGTTCTAACGCAAACATCCCGCCGCATAAAAGCAGAATGATCATCCATTCAACCGGATGAATGTGAAACCAAAAGCCGCAAATCACCACGATGATGGCTGCGACTGTGTGGAATCGAAAATTCCGTTCATTCAAGAAAGTTCGCCATATTCCTCTAAATGCATAATAAAAACTCCGAAAAAAACGGACAAGCGGCGTTCGCTTCTTACGATGATCTCGAAAGGCCATAATCATCCAAAATTTTTGTCTGTTTGGCGAACATTTCTTTTTCATCTTCTTCTGTCATATGATCATAACCAAGCAAATGAAGAAAACCATGAATCGTTAAAAATCCTAGCTCTCTCATAAAGGAATGTCCATATTCCTCTGCTTGCTCTTTCGTTCGATCAACACTAATGATAATGTCACCTAGTACCGGCGGAATGTCATCAGCACCAATGATTTCAATTTCCCCTTCGCCTTCTTCCTCAAGTGCAAATGAAATCACATCTGTTGGTGCATCTTTTCCTCGGTATTCTTTATTAATTTGATGAATTTCCTCATTCGAAACGATCGACACTGATACTTCCGCTTGATCTTTTACCTCAAGGGCATCCGCAGCAAATTGAAGAAGCTTTTCCACTTCTTCAAGCTGCTCTTTCGTTACTTGTCCTGTTTCATCTATTAAATCGATTAACAATGTCATTTACTTCACCTTCTGCTTCGGGGCATCTGGATATTCAATCCGAGAATGGAAAATCCCCTTTAATGTTGTACAAATTGTTTGGCTAATAATATTTAATTCTTTAAATGTCAGATCACATTCACTAAATTGTCCATCCTGCATCTTATCTGAAATAATGCCTTTCACAAGCTTTTCAATCCGTTCAGGGTTTGGATTATGCATCGAACGAACCGCCGCTTCCACGCTGTCAGCTACAGAAATAATGGCCGCTTCTTTCGATTGCGGTTTTGGACCAGGATAACGAAATTCTTCTTCTGTCACCTGATCATCCCGTTCTTTTGCCTTATAGTAAAAGAACTTCAGCAGGGACTTTCCGTGATGCTGTTCTGCAATGTCCACAAGTTCCTCTGGAAACTTCTTTTCTCTCAGCATTTCAGCACCATCTGTCGTATGGGCAATAATAATATTCTTGCTCAGCTGAGGAGAAAGCTTGTCGTGTGGATTATCAATGTTCATTTGGTTTTCGATAAAGTATTGTGGTCTTTTCGTTTTTCCAATGTCATGATAATAAGCCCCGACCCTTGCCAACAATCCATTTGCACCGACTGCTTCACATGCAGCATCCGCTAAATTCGCCACCATGACACTATGATGATAAGTACCTGGTGTCTCTGTTAAGATCTTTTTCAGCAGCGGATGATTCGGGTTCGATAATTCAATAAGCTTCATGGTCGAAAGAATGCCAAACATGCTCTCAAAGACTGGCATTAACCCAATAACCAAAATAGCCGATGCAAACCCTGACACAATCGCCATGATGAGGTTTACACCTATTTCAAGCCCTGATGGAGAAGAATTTTGAATCAGCGTAATGGACAGCACAACAAGTACATTCACCAAAGCTACCCAAAGCCCCGCCTGCAAAATTTTCGATCTCGCATTATGTTTTCTCAAAAATAAAATTCCCGCCATCCCGCTTATTAGATAATAAGCACAGATGACATAGTTAAAGACGCCTGTTACTCCTTGATTAAACATCATACTGCCGCAAAGGGCAAATACAAGGCCGGAGAAGATTGCCAGCCGCTCATTGATCAGCAGCTTAATCAGCATCGTGCCAAGTGCCACAGGCACGACATAGCCTATGGTCGTATACTTCGTTTCCTGGAAGAGACTGAATACTTCCATGATGATTAAAATAATGGTGAAAATGAGCGAGTACAGCAGTAACGATTTATTCTTATGGACGAGCGACTTTTTCCTCGATTCCAGTGAGTGGACAATCGCCGCTAAGAAAAGACCGATTAAGATGATAAGACCGCTTACAGGCTTAAACAAATTGGAACTGTTTAAAAGACCGGTCAGTTCTAATTTACGATACACTTCACGGTCAATGAGCTCGCCTTCTTCCACTAAAATTTGCCCTTGCTTGATTTGAACTGGCTGAATATTATCAGCTGCTTCTTGTCTTTTCTTCTCTGTTGCCACCGGGTCAAATACATAGTTTGGAATAATCGCAAATTCACCAATTTCTTTCGCTGCATTTAAATATTTTGACGGAATCGAATTGTTTTCAAGCTCTGCTTTCACTTGTTTCTTTTCATCTTGCAGCTTAGAAGCTGTGATTTCTTTACCCATGAGCGAATTGACCACTGTGATGATGGAGTCCTTTGTAAAAGAAAGGTTTTCGTCACTTGCTTGGAGCAGTGCTTTAATCGATTGATCCGAAACAGCTTCCTGCATATCGGTTGTGAGTTTCTCTTTTACACGCTTCACCATCTCTTGATCTGTTGGCGGGTTCTCTTTGTCATCAGCTGCTGCTTTCTTCTCTTCTTTAATGGCTTCAAAGAGGGATGAAATGAGGTCAACACGATTATCAGAATACGCTTTTTTGAGTGTATATTGGTCTTCTACTTGATCCGTTGCTTCTTGTTTCTTTTCTTCTGTTGCTTCTTGGTCATCAACGGTAGACGGAGAATAGATGGTCTGTTCGCTCACTGAAAACAAATCTAGGTCGAGCGATTCAGGCTTTACATGGAAGAAGAGCACCACAAACAGGATGGCCGCTAAACCAGCGTATAGCAGTACGTTTAAATAGCGTGAGCGCTCCATTTTCTGAGGTTCTTTTTTAGACAGCAGCCTTTTGCGCTTACTGCCTTTCTGATTCTTTCTCAAGGAAAGTACCTCCTTTTTTACTTTAAACCACGATCGAAACAAAATGACCCGATTAAGGCGATCGGGTCACTCAGTTCATTTTTGCTTTTCGTATGCTCCAATGATCTTCGCCACAAGCGGGTGTCTGACCACATCTGTCTGGTCTAATTCAATGAATGAGATACCCTTGATCTCTGCAAGCATGTCCTTTGCAGCCGCAAGACCTGACTGCATACCTTTAGGCAGATCAATTTGTGTAATATCTCCTGTAATGACCATTTTAGAACCAAAGCCTAGTCTCGTCAAAAACATTTTCATTTGAGCTGGCGTTGTATTCTGCGCTTCATCTAAAATCACAAATGCATCATCAAGCGTCCGCCCTCTCATATAGGCAAGAGGGGCAATTTCAATCACTCCGCGCTCAATTAAACGTTCCGTATGATCACTGCCAAGCACATCGTGCAGAGCATCATATAGCGGTCTTAAATAAGGATCGACTTTTTCCTTTAAATCTCCTGGCAAAAAGCCAAGACTTTCTCCTGCTTCAACAGCTGGCCTTGTCAGGATAATCCGTTTGACATGTCCATTTTTCAGGGCATGTACTGCGTTGACCACTGCCAAATACGTTTTACCTGTACCAGCAGGTCCAATCCCAAAGACCAGATCATCTTTTTTCATTGCCGCAGCATATTCACGCTGGCCGATCGTTTTGACTCTGATCGACTTTCCTTTGGCATTTTTCGTAATTTCATCTTCATACATATTTTCAAAATAATTGAGCTTGTCTTTTTGCGCCATTTTAATGGCATAGACGACATCCCGTTCAGAAATCTCAATTCCTTTACGAATGAGATGTAAGAGAGATGTAATCAAACGGCTCACAGTATCTCTTGATGCTTCCTGACCAGAAACATACACTTTCTCTCCACGTGTAATAATGGAGACATTCAGCTCGTTTTCCATCAGTTTCAGATAAGCATCTTGATTGCCAAATAAAGCAATGGCTTCGTTTGGGCTATCCAATTTTTGTTGAATCTCAAGTAAATGTTCTGTCATTCTCTAGTCTCCCTGAACAATAGGTGTTGGTTGAACAATATCTTCTATTACTTGGTAAAGGATGATTAACTTAACTTTACCATTCCCTGTTGTCTCGTGCAAAACTTTTTCACTTTTCACCTCACCTGTTTGACCTAGCTTTTCTTCTAATTCTTTTTTACCCATTTTAATCCCTGCTTGAACCGCTTCTTTATTTGTGTATTCTCGATTTATTTTTTCACTTTCTCGTGTGATTTCCTTTTCATAGGAGAACGGCAGCTGCATATTCAAGAAATGAAGCGGGTGAACTTCTTTTTCTGTTTTCGGCTGCTGAAAATCATCTTTTTTAAAGGAAAATCCCCAAAATGGGATGGAGCCTCCAAACAAGGAGAGCTTGTGCTTTGTCTTCATTTTACCCGTAAAGACATCAAAAGATGTTCGGAGAGGGACAGAAACTTCAGATCGGTACCATGTTTCACCATATATTTTCGCTTTGGCTCCGACCGTTTTTTTCTGATCTTCACTCCCAATTAAACCTGAGACGAGCATCTGCCCTTTTTTCACATGTTCATCGACCTGGGCAAGCGGTTCCCCCTTTTCTACATACATTCTCGTGATGACCGCCTTTTTCTTGGCAACGATGTGCTGAGGACTCGTATATTTCTCCTTTTCAGGTTCATTTTTTTCGACCACTTTCATTTGAAACGTCGTTCCGTTCAGTTCAACTCCGACCCATGTAATGCTCTGAATATTGGTCGTCAATGACTTTTGTATTTTTTCAGGGGTCCCCATAAGAAACTGAAAACGCCCTTTTTGTACCCCTATTTCGTCCAGATGCTTTCTCATTTGGTGTTCTGTTTCTGGATTCGCACCTTTAATCTCAATTTTCCACACCATATTTGAAAGAGCCAATATCGTCACTAGGAAAAAAGCCATCCCGAGGGTGAAGCCAATATTTCTTCTCGACCATAGAAGAAGAAACGGGAACCCTTTCTTTTGATGAAACGAACATTTCACCTCATGATGTCTGCGCACTTTTCTAAAGGCATGTACATCTGAGAGGCGAATAAATAAGCGCACGCTGTCTTGACGGCGGCTCACTTGAAAAATTGTGATCCCCTGTCTCGTGCACTCATTGATCAGCCGCTCAATACCGCTTCCTCTTATCTCCACTTCCACTCTGCCAATAAAATAGGCAAACCATTTGTTCTTCACGTTTCTCCCCTCCGTCAGTTAAGAATCAATATAACGGACCTCATCGATTTTCCCCTCTAATAAGATCTCTTCTGGCAAAATCGTTTTAATCACAAAGTCTTTTCCTGAAATAATGCACTGTCCTTGCTTGAGCATCAGCCTTACCTCTTGATCACTGAAAAGTAAAAGCCCTTTATGGTTCTCTATGTAAATATGGAGTCTGCCAACCATCGTAATACGGGGAAGATCCATCATCACGTCCGGAGGGATTTCAAGTGTTCTTGTCAGCCATGCTTTAAGTCGATTTTTTCTTTTTCCCATTCAATAAGAACCCCTTCCCACCTCATGTGTATGAGATCAAACTGAAAGATGGTGAGACTGATGAGAAAGCCTCTATATCATCCTATTCCTTAGCGGTTCATATCATGCTAATGAATCCCGTAAAACAGCCGTTTCATCATTTTGACTAAGAAAAATCTCCATTACGCAACAAAAAAGCCCCCTTAAGAATAAGGGGACTTTCTTCTTTATCTTTTATATGGTCGTTTCATCGTTCGATGCGGCTTTTTCGCACGAGGCTCTCCAAATACTTCACCAAGGATCATCCCTTGAACGACCGTATCTTGGTTGAGCTTCTCAATGATTTTCGGCTTTATTTCAGCAGATGCTGCCTTTGGCCTAGTAAGCTGTCTTTCAAGCGATTGAAACTCTTTATTCAGCTCGCTTTTTCTTTCTTCCATTTCGGCAAGTGTAGCGGTATAACGATCCTGTAAGGACTGTGAACCTTGTTTCTTCATCCCGCCATGGTCATGTACATCGCCAAAATCGTCCAACTGGTCTGTTTTGACCGGGGCTGGTCGTGTTTGTTCTGCCTTCTTTTGAGGAGCCGGCTTTTGCTGCCGGTTATTTTGTTCCTTCTCCTCTTGTTTGCCGATTTTCCCAAAGACCGCAGAGATAATACCGATGATAATCGCTATTAGTAACGGATTTTCAAATAGAATGTCCAATGGGCTCCCTCCTTAAAGCGTGAGAGGATGCTTATTTTTTTTCATTATCAGATGGACCTTTTGTCATTTTGCCAAATGAATCTCTCATATCCGTATCAGCATCGATATTCTTAATGTTCATGTAGTCCATAACTCCAATATTACCTTCACGTAGTGCTTCGGCCATTGCAAGTGGTACTTCAGCCTCTGCTTCTACTACTTTCGCGCGCATTTCTTCAACTCTCGCACGCATTTCTTGTTCTTGTGCAACAGCCATCGCGCGGCGTTCTTCTGCTTTCGCCTGTGCAATGTTTTTGTCGGCTTCTGCTTGGTCTGTCTGCAGGATTGCCCCGATGTTCTTACCGATATCAACATCTGCGATATCAATCGAGAGAATTTCAAATGCTGTACCTGAATCTAATCCTTTACCAAGAACCGTTTGAGAAATCATATCAGGATTTTCAAGAACCTTTTTATGATTATCTGATGAACCGATTGTAGAGACAATCCCTTCACCTACACGAGCAATGATCGTTTCTTCCCCTGCACCACCGACAAGTCTGTCAATGTTTGCACGAACTGTAATACGTGCTTTTGCTTTTACTTCAATCCCGTCCATCGCAACACCTGAGATAAATGGTGTTTCAATGACTTTAGGGTTTACACTCATTTGGACAGCTTCAAGTACGTCACGTCCTGCTAGATCGATTGCCGCACAGCGAGCAAAATTCAATTCGATATTCGCACGCTGAGCTGCGATCAGTGCGTTGACAACGCGGTCTACGTTACCACCTGCAAGATAGTGGCTTTCTAATTGGTTAATCGTCGCATCAAGACCTGCTTTATGCGCTTTGATGAGCGGGTTGACCACTCGGTTTGGAATCACTCGGCGAAGTCTCATTCCTACAAGTGTAAAAATGCTCACTCTTACGCCAGCCGCTAGGGCAGAAATCCACAGCATCACCGGTACAAAGGTGAAGAAGATCGATAGAACGATCAAACCTGCTGCGATAATCACAAATAATAGTAAAGTAGATGGATCCATTTTATTCCTCCTATAAAATCAGTATATCTATACTTTCCTCACGACAATGCGTGAGCCTTCCGCTTTCACAATTTTTACTTGTTCATCCTTATCGATAAAAGCACCTTCTGACACAACATCAATGCGCTCGTCTCCGAATACAATCGTACCAGATGGACGAAGTGCTGTTGCTGTCACTGCGATTTGTCCTACAAGATCATCTCTTGTTTCATTTGAGACATAACCACTTTCTTTATTGGTTGAATCGGTTAAAATGAACTTTTTAAAAAATTTCATACGTTTCCCCAACACCTTTGTCAATAAAATAACTGCTATGATTGAAACAGCAGTGGCAATCAAGATGGAAATCGCCATTTCTGTAAAGCTTCCAGCTGCTAAAAATAAGCTGACAACGACACAGATTAGTCCAATGACACCCACGATTCCCCCTGGCAAAAATAATTCCAGAATGATCAACACAATCCCTGCCAAAAACAGGAACAATGTCTCATATCCTGCAAAACCTGCCACGAGATGACCATAAAAGAATAGAAGAAGCGCTGTGACTCCCATGGTACCTGGGACCCCAAAGCCGGGAGAATATAATTCAACAATTAACCCTAAGCTCGCGATGGATAAAAGGATAGGAATGACGATCGGATGCGTGAGAAAACGCGCAACCTTTTCAGCAAAGCTCACTTCATCGTATTGAACAGAAGCATCTGCTAAGTTCAGCTTCTGAAGCAAGTCATCCATATTTTTCGCTTCTCCTTCTGCATAACCGAACTGAAGCGCCCGATCTGTGTTAAAGGTCAGCAATTCTCCTTTTGGTGCACCAGCTTCTTTTGCGTCTATATCTACATCTGCCATCGCAAGAGCATATTTTGGATCACGCCCCTGCTTTTCAGCAGCGTCACTCATTTCAGCAAGCCATAGAGATTCAGATTTTTGATCGGCAGCGTTGCCTTCACCGTCAATGATCGCAGCAGCCCCCATCTTTCCGTTTGGGGTCATATAAATTTGATCGGCATTTAGGGCGATGAATGCCCCGGCTGAAAGCGCTCTATGATTCACAAACGCTGTCACTGGGATGTCGGATGCACGAATGGTATCGGCTATTTCAAGCGCCGCATCGACTGCACCACCTGGTGTATTGATGTCGAGAATGATGTGCTTCGCCCGTTCCGACTTTGCCTGCTCAAATGATCGTTCAATGAATTTAGAAAGTCCTTTTTCTACTGTATCTTCAATTGGGATAACATGAACTTTCTGATCTGCTGATTTCGCGGTCAATTGAACCCCTAATAACAAGCATATTATAAAACAACTGAAGAGAGCAATAGAAATTTTCATTTTTTTCATCTATTTGGTGATCCCCCCTCTCTTTCTTTCATTTTACCGTTCCTTTACATACGTTACAAATGTATCATAGGTTTCATTTTTATATGACAGAATGATGGAGGCATAAAAAAAGTACCCTTCTAACATGAGAAGGATACTTTTTTATTGAGACAGTTGCTCGCTGACAAGTCTGTTAATCACAGCACCATCAGCTTTACCTTTTACCTTTGGCATTATAGCGCTCATGACTTTACCCATATCAGCTTTCGATGAAGCACCGGTTTCAGCGATTGTTTCTTTCACAACCGCCTGCAGTTCTTCTTCAGAAAGCTGTTCAGGTAAATAAACGTCTAAAATGTCAATCTCTTTTTGAACTTTATCTACTAAATCTAAGCGATTAGCTTTCGAAAATTCATGGAGGGAGTCTTTACGTTGCTTAATCTCGCGGGAAAGGACGGTTAGTTCCTCATCTCCGGTCAAACTGTCTTTCTTAAGCTTTATTGCTTCATTTTGCAGTGAAGCCTTTACCATACGAATGACAATAAGCTTGTCTTTCTCTCGGTTTTTCATAAAAAGCTTCATATCAGAATTTAATTGCTCAAGAAGACTCATAAAATCCACCCTCTTTAGAATTTACGTTTTCTAGCAGCTTCAGACTTTTTCTTACGCTTTACGCTAGGCTTTTCATAAAATTCACGCTTTCTTGCTTCTTGCAATGTTCCAGTTTTGGATACACTGCGTTTAAAGCGACGAAGAGCATCTTCAAGCGATTCGTTTTTTCTAACGACCGTTTTTGACATTCTCTTTCCCTCCCTCCGAATACACCAATCGACTGCATTAAAAAAAGATATACATGCAAAACATGTACCTAGACATTATAATATAAGCCTAGGTTGAGGTCAACTAAGTGATTTGGAAATATATTTTCGTCATGAGCAGGTAGACAAGTCCATATATTCATTGGTAAGAGGAGGACTTTTCTATGATGGCGATCATTTATTTTTGTGCACTTATTTTCATTTTTTTATGGGCAATGGGTTTGCTTAGGAAAGGATTAATGGCGCTCACGTCGTCTCGTATTGAGAAATCTCTTCTTCTCTTTACAGATCATCCAGTCAAAGCATTCTTGGTCAGTATTGTGTTTACAGGGGTTCTTCAAAGCAGTTCGGCGTTTATGGTCATCGTTATCGGCTTTGTGAGTACAGGTATTCTCACGTTTAAAAAATCCATACCCATGATTCTTGGAACGAATATCGGCTCAACATTTACGACAGAATTTATTGCCATTAAGATGGACGTGTTTATGTGGGTTCTGATTGCAGCTGGTCTTTTATGTATCATTTTGGGCAGGAAGTCTTTTCGATATGCAGGAAAAAGTTTATTTGGGCTTGGCATGATCTTTTTTTGCATTCAAGGTTTTTCAAAAATTGCAGGTATGATGACCAGCCAGCCAGAGACACTGCATTTCCTTGAAATGATGCAGCACTCCGATTGGACAGCTCTTCTCTCTGGTACAGTGCTCACGGCGATTGTTCATTCAAGCTCCGTATGTATCGGTATTTTGATGGGATTTATGAATGAAGGGACTGTCGCTCTAAAAGAAGGCATCAGCTTTGTTTTAGGGTCCAATATCGGGACATGTATTACTGCCGTGATGGCTGCTATCTCTGGCGGTTATGCAGCACGCCAAACCGCGTATGCACACGTCGTATTTAATGTTCTAGGTGTTCTTTTATGTCTTCCTTTTCTCGCCTTTATCACAGAGTTTGTTGCGCTTCTCGCAAGCTCTCCTGCCCAGCAGATTGCTCACTTTAGTCTGCTGTTTAATGTTGCAAGTTCTCTCCTCTTTTTCCCGTTCATCCGCCCTTTTCACGCCTTGATTTTGTTCCTTCTTCCGAATCGGTCAACATAAAAGAAACCGGCTTGCCTAATGGCTGCCGGTTTTTCATCTATTATGAAGTCATTCTCACTTGATCCGTCTGCACGTCATCACTTATACGGACGAATTGTCCTTCGTTATATGGATAACCTGCTTTCGTAATCTTCACTTTTACCAAACGGCCGATCATGTCTTCTGTTCCTTCAAATACAACCTTCATGTAGTTATCAGTATATCCTACATACAGATTGTGCGTTCCGTCTTGTTCTTTGAAGGATTCTTCTGGAATAATCTCTAAGACATCGCCTTCATATGCCGATGCATATTCTTTTGCAAGCTGATCAGAAAGAGCAATGAGGCGGTGAACTCGTTCATTTTTCACATTCTCATCTACTTGATCTTCCATTCTTGCAGCAGGCGTACCTGTCCGTTTGCTGTAAGGGAACACATGGAGCTCAGAGAATTGATGGTCTTTGACAAAATTGTATGTTTCCATAAATTCTTCTTCTGTTTCTCCTGGGAATCCAACGATCACATCTGAAGTGACAGCAAGACCTGGCAATGCTTTTTTGAGCTTCGTTAAACGCTCTGCAAAGAATTCCATTGTGTATTTACGGCGCATTCTTTTCAGTACAGTATTAGAGCCAGATTGAAGCGGAATGTGCAAGTGTCTCACAATTTTATCTGACTGATCGAGCACTTCAATCACTTCGTCTGTAATTTGACTTGCTTCAATGGATGAAATGCGGATTCGTTTTAATCCCGCCACACGTTCATCTAATTCTTTCAGAAGCTTAGCAAAGTTATAATCCTTTAAATCTTCACCGTATCCACCTGTATGAATACCTGTTAATACAATTTCTTTGTAGCCGGCATCGACAAGCTGCTGCGCTTGATTGATGACTTCTTCTGGATCGCGAGAACGCAGTAATCCGCGAGCCCAAGGGATAATGCAGAATGTACAGAAATTGTTACAGCCTTCTTGGATTTTTAATGAAGCACGTGTTCTGTCAGTAAACGCAGGAACATCTAGTTCTTCAAAGACCCGTGCTTTCATGATATTGCCAACTCCGTTGATCGGCTGTCTTTCTCTTCTGTATTCTTCAATATAACCAAGCAGTTTATGTCTGTCTTGTGTGCCAACCACAATATCAACACCAGGAATCGCCATGATTTCTGCCGGAGATGTTTGTGCGTAACAGCCTGTTACACAAATGACACCATCCGGATTATGACGAATGGCTCTTCTAATGACTTGGCGGCTTTTTTTATCGCCTGTATTGGTGACGGTACATGTATTAATGACATATACGTCTGCTTTTGATTCATAATCTTTTCTTTCATAGCCAGCTTCTTTAAACAGCTGCCAGATGGCTTCTGTTTCGTAGTGATTGACCTTACAGCCAAGTGTATGGAACGCTACTGTTCCCATCATGATTCACCTCTTAATAACTCTGTTTGATAAGATATAGCAGAAAGCGCGTAAAGAGGAGCTGTTTCTGTTCTTAAAATGCGTGGTCCAAGCCCGCAAATGACTGCACCATGCGCTTCAAGTTCTTCAATTTCCTTTTCTGCTAAACCGCCTTCTGGACCAAAAACCACTAATAAGGTTTGTCCGCCCTTCATCTGTTGGAGCACCGTTTGAAACCGGCTTTGCTCGCCTTCTTTCGATGATTCTTCGTATGCAACGACACATTTATCGAATTCACCGGCCAGTTGAATCAGCTCTTTAAATGTTGATACTGGATGAACATGCGGAATGATATTCCGGTAAGACTGCTCGGCAGCTTCTTTCGCAATTTTTTCCCAGCGATCTCGTTTTTTCAATGACTTTTTTTGGTCAAGTTTTGTAATCGAACGAGCCGCTTGAAACGGAATAAAAGCACTTGCGCCAAGCTCGGTGCCTTTTTGAATAATCCATTCAAGCTTATCCCCTTTTGGCAGACCGCTTGCAATCGTCACCTTGATCGGAAGTTCTCGATTCTGATTCGTCCAGCCTTCCAAGTGACAAATCACTTCTTCCTTTGTTATTGTATCAATTTTACTGAGCGCTTCAAAGCCGTCTGTCGTTAAGCAAAGAATGTCCTCTCCTGCTTTCATCCGCATGACGTTTGCAAGGTGATGAACATCTTCACCCTTTATGACGATGTTTCCCTTTTCCGTCACTTCTTCTTTTGTGAGGTCGATAAAATATCGTTGCATACGTGTCCTGACACCTACTCGCTTTATTTTTTCGCTATAATGCTGACCCAATCTTCCATTGACAGCACTTCAACAATCTCAAAACCGGCTTCTTCTAAAGCAGTTTTGACTTGTAATTTCTTTTGTCCGATAATGCCTGATGTAATAAAGTAACCGTCTTTCTTCAATAGATCATACGCTTGATCTGTAAAGCGCAAGATGACCTCTGCAAGGATGTTGGCCACAATCACATCGCGTTCACCTGAAATCCCATCAAGTAAATTGTTTTGTTTTACCGTTACTTGCTCGCTCACACCATTTAATTCGATGTTCTGCTTTGCACTTTCCACTGCAACGGTGTCGAGATCAAATGCATGAATGTCTTTTGCACCGAGCATTGCAGCGGCAACACTTAAAATGCCAGATCCTGTTCCAACGTCAATCACCGTGTCGTTTTCCTTCACATAGCGCTCAAGCGCCTGAATGCAAAGAACCGTTGTTGGATGTGTACCGGTTCCAAATGCCATTCCAGGGTCCATTTCGATGATTAATTCATCAGAATGAACGGGTGTGTACTCTTCCCATGTTGGGACGATGGTAAATTTCTCAGAGATTTTCACAGGATGATAGTATTTCTTCCATGCAGTCGCCCATTCTTCTTCGTTTACTTCACAAATTGACAGTGTATTTCGTCCAAGGTCAATATCATATAGAAGAAGATTGTTGATGGCTTCTTTGATCTCATCTACCGTTTCCATCAAAAAGCTATTCATCGGAAGGTAGGCTTTGACGATAACCCCTTCCTCAGGATAATCATTCGGATCGAGCTGGTAGATCTCACCGTATACATTTTCACGTTCCTTGACTAAATCAAGCGGGTCCTCAATCACGACACCACTTGCTCCTGCTTCATGCAAAATATTGGTGATCGGTTCCACCGCTTCATTTGTTGTATGGACGCTAATTTCTGACCACTTCAATACTACCAACTCCTTATCCGTCTTACTCGCCTTTAAATGCGCGTTTCACCTTATCGAAAAAGCTCATTTCTTGTTCGTCCGGTTTATTTCCGCTCACTTCAGCAAATTTTCTAATGATATCTTTTTGATTTTCAGTTAAATTCGTCGGTGTTACGACGCGTACAACGATATGCTGATCGCCTTGACCATAACCGCGTACATTTTTTACACCTTTTCCTTTGAGTCTAAACTTCGTACCCGTTTGTGTGCCCGCAGGAACTTTTAATTTGACTTTCCCATGTAATGTCGGCACTTCAATTTCATCACCTAGTGCAGCCTGCGCAAAGGTAAGCGGCATTTCGCAGTAGATGTCATCTCCATCTCGTTCGAAGAATTCATGCGCCCTCACATGGAAAACAACAAATAGATCGCCTGGAGGTCCTCCATTTACACCTGGTTCACCTTGACCAGATACTCTAAGCTGCTGACCATCGTCCACACCTGCTGGGATCGTCACATTGATTTTCTTGCGCTTACGCACTTTACCAGATCCACCACATGTTGAACACTTATGTTCAATTTGTTTACCAGTTCCGCTACAGTAGTTACATACTCTGCGGTTGACTACTTTACCAAATGGCGTGGATTGTTCGACATTTAGTTGACCTGATCCGCCGCAATGTGAGCATGTCTTCGCCTGTGTTCCAGGTTTTGCACCTGATCCATGACACGTTTCACATGATTCCTCGCGGGGAATCTCGATCGTTGCTTCTTTCCCAAATGCTGCTTCTTCAAATGAAAGGGTCATTGTATATTGAAGGTCCGCTCCTTGACGCGGTGCATTTGGATCTCTTCTTCTGGCTCCGCCGCCAAAAATACTAGAGAAGATGTCATCAAAGCCGCCGAAGCCGCCAAAGTCTCCTCCACCGCCAAATCCGCCGCCACCAAATCCTTGGTTTGGATCGGTGTGACCGAACTGGTCATAATGTGAACGTTTTTGATCGTCAGAAAGGGTTTCATAGGCTTCTTTTACTTCTTTGAATTTATCATCTGAGCCAGCTTCTTTATTAATATCAGGGTGATACTTTTTTGAAAGCTTGCGGTATGCCTTTTTGATTTCGTCCTTTGAGGCGCTCTTACTCACGCCAAGCACTTCATAGTAATCACGCTTACTCATCTCTTCACACTCCCGATTTTCTCACATAAATACGATTGTATCATTTTAAATTGATCTTTTTCAATTCCTTTTCATCGTTGAAAAGAAAAAAGTCAAAGCCAAGAGATCCTGACTTTGACTTTCTGACGAGTACGTTTCAGCAGTCTTTTTCAAAAGTAAAGGTGATTATTTTTTCTCTTGATCGTCGTTTACTTCTTCGTATTCTGCATCCACTACATTGTCATCTGCTTTTTGAGCACCTTCAGCGCCTTCTTGCTGAGCTTGTGCTTGTTTTGCAGCTTCTTCATAGAGCTTTGTCGTTAATTCTTGAACGATTGTTTGTAGCTCATCTTTTTTCGCTTTGATGTCTTCAAGCTCGCCTTTTTCGATCGCAGCTTTTAGCGCATCTTTTGCATCATTCGCTTTTTTCACTTGCTCTTCATCGATTTTGCCTTCAAGATCTTTTAATGTTTTTTCTGTTGTAAACACTAATTGATCTGCTTCATTGCGCACTTCGATTTCTTCTTTTTTCTTTGCATCTGCTTCAGCATTTTCTTCTGCTTCTTTGACCATTTTTTCGATCTCATCATCAGAAAGACCTGAAGAAGATTTGATTGTGATATTTTGCTCTTTGCCTGTACCCATATCTTTCGCACGTACGTTGACAATACCATTTTTATCGATATCAAAAGATACTTCGATTTGTGGTACGCCGCGTGGTGCTGGTGGAATGTCAGTCAATTGGAAACGACCTAATGTTTTGTTGTCTGCTGCCATTGGACGCTCACCTTGTAAGACGTGAATGTCTACAGCAGTTTGGTTGTCAGCAGCCGTTGAGAATACTTGAGATTTGCTTGTTGGAATTGTTGTATTACGTTCAATCAGCTTTGTGAATACGCCGCCCATTGTTTCAATTCCTAAAGAAAGTGGTGTGACGTCAAGAAGAACAACGTCTTTGACATCTCCTGTGATAACTCCACCTTGAATTGCCGCACCAAGTGCAACCACTTCATCAGGGTTTACGCCTTTATGAGGCTCTTTACCTGTTTCTTTTTTGATTGCTTCTTGTACTGCAGGAATACGAGTTGATCCACCAACAAGGATGACTTTATCAATCTCGCTAGCAGATAGACCAGCATCTTTCAGTGATTGACGTACAGGTGTCATTGTACGCTCTACAAGGTCTGCAGAAAGCTCTTCGAATTTAGCACGCGTTAGCGTTAATTCTAGGTGAAGAGGACCTGCATCTCCAGCTGTGATAAATGGCAGTGAGATTTGTGTAGAAGATACACCAGAAAGATCTTTTTTCGCTTTTTCAGCAGCATCTTTTAAACGCTGAAGCGCCATTTTATCTTTAGAAAGATCAATGCCGTTTTCTTTTTTGAACTCAGCCACTAGATGATCGATGATGACTTGGTCAAAATCGTCTCCACCTAGACGGTTGTCCCCAGCAGTTGAGCGTACTTCAAAGACGCCGTCTCCAAGCTCAAGGACTGATACGTCAAATGTACCGCCACCAAGGTCATATACAAGAATCGTTTGATCTTCATCTGTTTTATCTAAACCATAAGCAAGTGCAGCTGCTGTTGGTTCGTTGATGATACGTTCTACTTCAAGACCAGCAATTTTACCAGCATCTTTTGTTGCTTGGCGCTCTGCATCGTTGAAGTAAGCAGGAACTGTAATAACCGCTTTTGTTACTTCTTCGCCAAGATAAGCTTCAGCGTAAGATTTAAGGTGTTGAAGGATGATTGCAGAGATTTCCTGCGGCGTGTAGTTCTTGCCTTCAACTTCTACTTTATAATCTGTACCCATATGTCTTTTAACAGACATGATGGTGTTCGGGTTTGTAATTGATTGACGTTTCGCTACTTCACCTACTTGGCGCTCTCCATTTTTAAAAGCGACAACAGATGGTGTTGTACGTGCTCCTTCAGCGTTTGCAATAACTTTTGGCTCGCCGCCTTCGAGTACTGCAACACATGAGTTTGTTGTTCCTAAGTCAATACCAATGATTTTACTCATATTCGATGACCTCCCATTATGTAGTTATTGATTTACTTTTACCATTGATGGACGAATAACTCGGTCTTTGAGTTTATAGCCCTTTTGCAATTCTTCTACAACGATGTTTGAATCGTAGTTTTCATCTTCAACTTGCATGACGGCTTGATGAAGGTTTGGATCGAACTCTTTGCCGACAGCTTCAATTGGTTCAACGCCTTCATTTTTCAACGCTTCTACCAGCTGGCGGTAAACCATTTGCATACCTTCTAACAAACTTTTCGTCTGCTCATTGTCTGGATCGATTCCAAGCGCTCTTTCAAAGTTGTCGAGAGCTGGGAGAAGGTCGCTGACAACATGTTGAGAACGATATTTTTGCACGGTCTCCACTTCAGTTCGAGCACGGCGTTTATAGTTTTCAAAATCTGCTTGAACACGCAGAATTTTGTTTTCTTTTTCATCTAGAAGCTGCTGCAATTCATCAATCTTCTCTTGGAAGGCAGACTGTTCATCGTGCTTTACTTCCTCAGTTTCTGCTTGAACTGCTTCTTCTTGTGCTTCAACCTCTGCTGCTTGCTCAGGTGTCTGTTTTTCTTCTGACATTGTGTTCACCTCCCTCAAAAGATTCAATTATACGAAGGGGCTGTGCCCCCACCTTTTATCACCCTACTCATCATACAAATTGGAAAGTGCGTTTGACAAGTCTTTTGATACATGATGCAAAAGACTAACGACTCGCCCGTAATCCATACGGGTTGGACCAATGACAGCGATGGAGCCGAGTGATTTTTGATCAATCGCATAAGTTGCTGTGATTAAACTGCAGTTCTCCATTGCTTCCAAATTGTTTTCTGAACCGATTTTAATGGTGATTCCTTGCTGATTTGGATGAAACAGCTGCATGACATCATTCTTTTGTTCAATCAGCATCATGAGTGAACGAATACGGTCAATGTCATGAAACTCTGGCTGGTTCAACATATTAATCTTCCCGCCAAAGAAAAGTTTTGATTCATTTTGTGTTGAAGTGAATGTGTTACCAAGCGCATCTAAAATATGATCATAGTCTTTTAAATGCGTGCGAAGGAGCATCACTACTTCTTTATACATCCTGTCCTTCAGCTGATCCATCGGGACTCCGGCTAAGCGGCTGTTTAAAATATTCATCAGCTTCTCAATATCGGAGACATCAAGATGCTCAGAGAAGGTAATGGTTTTGTTTTCAACATGCCCGCTGTCTGTAATCATAATCGCTACTGCTTTATTAGGCTGGACGGGGACAAGCTGAATTTGCTTCAATCGATTTTCACTTAGCTTTGGACCAAGGACAATCGATGTGTAGTTTGTGAGATCTGATAAAATTTCCGCCGATTTTTGAACTGTTTTTTCCAGCTCAAAAATTTTCTCCTGAAATACTGACTGGATGAGCACAAGCTCTTTAGATGACAGTTTTCGCGGAGAGAGCAAATGATCTACATAATAACGATATCCTTTTTCGGAAGGAATTCTTCCTGATGAAGAATGGGTCTTTTCAATAAAACCGAGTTCCTCCAAATCAGCCATTTCGTTTCTAATCGTCGCAGAGCTGAATGTAATGTCTTCTTTTTTGGAAAGAGTCCTTGATCCAACTGGCTGCGCCGAACGAATAAAGTCATTAATAATGACTTGTAGAATCAAAAGCTGACGATTTGTTAACATCATCATCACCCCTGTTAGCACTCTCTTTCAACGAGTGCTAATTGTATAAACAAAATTACCAAACTCAAATTAAAATGTCAATTATAACTCACCGAGAAACGCTTGAAATACTTCATTTCCTAACAATTTTCCTTTTCTTGTTAAACGAATGCCAATCTCATCCTGTTCAATGAGACCTTTTTCTGCTAATTCTTCAAGAACGGCGGGAAAGAGTGCTTCTGGTGATGCTCCAAATTTCGCTTGAAAGTGAGCACTTTTCACGCCTTCAATTTTCCGCAAACCTAAGAACATTTCTTCTTCGATCTGTTCTGCTTTTGTCACCTGATGCGTTTCCTTATATGGAAACCCTGTTTGTTCAATGAGCTCTAAGTAATGCTTCACTGGTCCAGCGTTCACATTACGGACGCCATCTACATACCCGTGCGCTCCAGCTCCAAAACCAAAGTAATCTTCGTTGCTCCAATAGGTGAGGTTATGCTGGCTTTCAAAACCTGGTTTGGCGTAATTGCTAATCTCATATTGTTTGAGTCCATGCCGTTCCATTTCATCCATGACGAGCTCATACATTTCAGCCTCACGTTCTTGCGGTGGTAAATGCAGTTTCCCTTTTTGCATTAAATTGTAAAAAACCGTCTTCGGCTCGACAATCAGCGAATAAACCGAATAATGCTCTGCACCTAATGAAAAAGCGGTCTCTAGTGAATGCATGACATGATGCTTCTCTTGATGAGGCAAACCAAACATAAGATCAAGACTAATGTTGTCAAACCCAACTGCTCTTGCTCGCTCGAAAGATGTGAGAACATCTTTCTTTTGATGAACCCGTCCGATTTTTTTGAGCAGGTCATCTTCAAATGTTTGAACACCAAAGCTGAGCCGATTAACGCCTGCTGATTTTAAGACATTCAATTTCTCAAGCGATAGTTCGTCGGGGTTTGCTTCTACTGCAAACTCGCTTAAGTTTTTGGTTGGTTTTAATACGCGGTGAATGCTGTCCATAAGTTGATCTAACTGGCTGGTTGTCAGTGATGTCGGGGTTCCCCCACCAATAAAGATCGTCTTTAGTTCTTGCTCTCCTTTTTGATCGATCGTGTGCTGCATTTCTTTTTCAAGTGCGGCTAAGTATTCATCGACAGGTTGGGTTTTAATGAAAAATTTATTGAAATCACAATAGTGACAAATGTGCTCACAAAATGGAATGTGAATGTATGCTGCTTTCAATTATTGACACCTTCTTTACAGGTAAAGAGCCGCAGTTTATCGCTGCGGCCTCTTCGTTTGTTTTCGACTATAAACGTCAAGGCGAGCATTGTAAAGCAGGTTGCCTTGAGGATGTTATTTTTTCGGTGTGCTGTCGTCCATTTTCAGCACGGCCATAAATGCTTCTTGCGGGACTTCTACAGAACCCACTTGCTTCATGCGCTTTTTCCCTTCTTTTTGCTTCTCAAGAAGCTTTCTTTTCCGGGAAATATCTCCACCATAACACTTCGCTAGTACGTTCTTGCGCATTGCTTTAATGGTAGACCGAGCAACAATCTTTTGACCGATCGCTGCCTGAACTGGTACTTCAAAGTGCTGGCGCGGAATCAGTTCTTTCAGCTTTTCTACAATGATCTTTCCGCGTTCATACGCATAGTCACGGTGAACAATAAAGGAAAGTGCATCGATTTTTTCGCCATTGAGCATGATATCCATTTTCACTAGAGTGGATGGGCGATAGCCGATCAGCTCGTAATCAAAGGATGCATACCCTTTTGTATTGGACTTTAATTGATCAAAGAATTCGTATACGATCTCTGCCAGAGGAATTTCGTACACAATGCTCACGCGGTTTGCATCAAGATATTGCATATCAATGAAATTGCCGCGCTTTCCTTGGCAAAGCTCCATCACAGAACCAACATAATCATTTGGCACCATCATTGTTGCCTTCACGTATGGCTCTTCAATTCGCTCAATCTTTTGCGGATCAGGCAAATTGGATGGGTTATCTACAACAATTTTTTCTCCGTCTGTCATATACACATCGTAAATAACACTTGGCGCTGTCGTAATGAGGTCGATTTTAAATTCACGTTCAATCCGTTCTTGGATGATTTCCATATGAAGCATGCCAAGGAAGCCGCAGCGGAAGCCGAAGCCAAGTGCTTGGGATGTCTCTGCCTCATATTGAAGTGAAGAATCATTTAATTCAAGCTTTTCTAACGCTTCACGCAAGTCGTTATATTTCGCTGTGTCAATTGGATAAAGGCCGCAGTACACCATTGGGTTCAGCTTTCTATATCCAGGCAGAGCTTCTTTCGCAGGGTTTACCGCACTTGTGATCGTATCCCCTACTCGTGTATCACCAACGTTTTTAATGGCAGCTGTTAAATAGCCAACATCTCCAACAGTGAGTTCGTCTGTTGGCATTGCTTTCGGTGTAAATACGCCGACTTCAAGCACTTCAAATTCTTTGCCTGTCGCCATCATCTTAATTTTTTGACCCGGTTTTACGGTTCCTTCGACAATTCGTATGTAAGCAATGACGCCACGATACGCATCGTAGAGAGAATCAAAAATGAGGGCTTGAAGTGGTGCTTCTGGATCTCCAGCTGGTGCCGGCACCTTTTCGACGATTTGTTCTAAAATATCCTCGATCCCGATGCCCGCCTTAGCAGAGGTGAGAACAGCTTCAGATGCATCCAACCCGATGACATCTTCAATTTCTTGTCTTACACGTTCAGGCTCTGCGCTCGGCAGATCAATTTTGTTAATGATCGGCAGGATTTCTAAGTTGTTATCAAGAGCTAAATAAACGTTCGCAAGTGTCTGTGCCTCAATGCCTTGTGCTGCATCCACCACAAGAATTGCACCTTCACAGGCAGCTAGGCTTCGAGATACCTCATAGGTGAAGTCGACATGCCCTGGTGTATCAATCAGGTGCATAATATATTCTTCTCCATCCTTCGCCTGATATTTCAGCTGGACAGAGTTTAATTTGATCGTAATGCCGCGTTCACGCTCTAAGTCCATGGAATCAAGTAATTGTTCTTTCATTTCTCGTTGCGTAATCGCCGCTGTTTTTTCTAAAATACGGTCAGCCAATGTGGATTTCCCATGGTCAATATGGGCGATAATGGAGAAATTTCGAATTCTTGATTGCCGTTCTAATCGTTTTTCTTTATCTGTCACAATCTATCACTCCTACTATAAAACGCGGGTTGCGCTAGGTTAGATTATATCAATAGGGCTGTAAAGATTCAATCGAAATCGAGAAAAGCCACTCATCGGTTAGCGGCTTTCATGAAAAGGTGTGATATCTTATGAAATAACATCCAACATAATGCTTACAACAGTTTATTTACCATTCACCCAATCATAAAGTGTACGGGCTGCATGCGTCATACCATCTGATAATGCTTTTCCGGCCTTAGAGAAGGCATTAAAGCTCTCCATTTCTTCTAGCTGCTTTTGTTTTTCTGCTAAGTCTTTTTGTGTGACAGCTGTTCCGAGGATAGAGGCTTCTTTTTCTTGATCATCATTCATTTGGACAGTGAAGGCCCCTTTTAATTGCGGATCATGATACCCTTTCATTTGCAGCATGCCATTATTGGCTTGCTGCATTCCTAAAAAGACACCGAATAGCAATACGAGCGATAAAATAATGGTTTTTCCGATAAATGAGCCCATGTCCTCCACCACCTTAAGACCGTTTTTTCTCATCCTTTGCTTTGCCGTCTACCTTTTCTGCGTCCCAGAAAATTTCACTGAACACATCAGCTGCTGCATTGGATGCGTTTTTCAGTTCTTCCATATTATTATCCACACCGCCAAATTCTAATAGGAGGGCTTTGTCAGATAAATCTTGATTATAGATTCCATTATCACCAATTTCTCCTTTGGCAAACACACCGACACTAAGTCCTTTATATTTTTTCTCCATCAAATGGTGGAACTCTGTCGCCAGCTTTAAGTTTTTCTCATAGCTTTGATTTTTCTTCCCTACAACAAAAGCGATTCTCGCATATTTCTTGCCTTTGATTTCTACTGTCGTATCTTTCTTTCTTCTTGAATCCCGATGAATATCGATTAAGTAATCTAGGTCATCATTTTTAGCGAGAGCTTCTTTTACAACCAATCTGGATTCATTATATGATTGAGGATACTTCAATCCTTTTTTCAGCAGTCTTTTTTCAATTTCTGTTTTATCCACTGTGTTGCCGATTCCTTGCTGATCGAGCGCTTTACCAAACATCTCCCCGACAAGGGTGACGTTCACTTTTGAGTGGCGCGCATTGTTTGGGTTTGTTTCTCCTTTTAAAAATGGTAAATATGATTCCGTATTATGTGTGTGATAAATGTATACAGCTTTTCGTTTTCCTGTCGACTGGTTCGGCTCTTTTGCAGGCGTTTTCGGTTCATCTTCATCAAGCTTGTCCAGCTCAGCTAGATTTGCTTCTTTTTCATCTTTGATGACTTCACTTGGAGGCGGCGATTCCATTGGCATATTCGTATAGTCTGTACCTTCACCTGCTAGGATGATTTTTGTATCAAAATGTTCAAAGCCTGGCAGCTCTCTTCCTAGAAAACTGCGGGGGTCTTCTAAATTGATACTTGTGGCAAGTTTGAGTGACAGCCCGGAGAAATGAAATCCTTTTTGATCTTCAGGGACTGCTGAAGCAAAATATTGATTTTCCATCCCCATTAGAGTTGCAAAGAATGCCCCTGACAGCTCATCTGCCACACCATATAATGATGCTTGAGGCCTAAGCTCAGGTTTTAAAGACGTCAAAGCCCCTGACATGACAAACACAACCACCAGAGAGACAATAAACAAAAAAATACTCTTCACTACTTTTGTTCCATTAATCGCAACGACCAACTGTCGAGGACGGCGAGGTCTTTTTTTCATGATTTACTCCCTCCAGCACGCTTTCTAGTAATTACACTATGAGCGAGCTAGAGAAAGTAGAACTGATTAATGATTATAAGAACCCATGTTGTCTTGAGAGATTTTTTGATGAAGTGCTGTATTTAACCCATTGGCGAGTACGTTCGCCATGTCATCAATGAATGTATCCACTTCCTTCGGTGTGACCATTAGATTTTGTCCAAGCGGCGCAAGCACTTCATGGATCAACTGTCTTTTTTCTTCTTCAGGAAGCGTTCCGACGATTCCTAAAAAGGATTGACGCGTTTCATCATCTGGCAAATCTTCTTCATTCAGCACTTTTTTCTTCCCAAATGTCAGACCCGCTGGTACTAAAGATCGGGAAGGTCTATCATCTTTCAGTTCTCTACCAAAATGCTTTAACACGTAATCAATCGTGTCACTTGCGATCGTCACTGCATCGACTACTGTCGGTACACCAATGGCAATGACTGGAATCCCCAAGGTCTCTTTGCTTAATTCTTTTCGTTTATTTCCGACACCCGATCCTGGATGTATACCTGTATCAGAAATTTGAATCGTCGTATTCACCCGTTCTACTGCACGTGCAGCCAGTGCATCGATGGCGATCACAAAATCTGGTTTAGATCGTTCAATGACACCTTGTATAATGTCACTTGTTTCTATACCAGTCAGTCCCATGACTCCAGGCGATAGTGAAGACACCGGGCGATAGCCTTCCTGCACATTCTCAGGCTGTAATTCAAATAAATGGCGTGTCACCAGCAAATTTTCAACTGTGAGCGGCCCTAAAGCATCCGGCGTGACATTCCAGTTTCCGAGTCCTACGACAAGACAGCTCGCATCTGCCTGAATGCCGTGATCTTTTAAAAACTGAGCAAAATGATGGGCAAAAACTTCAACCACTTTTTCTTGCATCTCAGAGTCTTTCTCCCGAATTCCTTGCGCCTCAAGCGTCAAGTATGTCCCCGCCTTTTTTCCGGTCAGTTCTTCTCCTTCTGTCGTAATCTCCACAGTGCGGATGCGGATGCCATGCTCTTCCTTCTCCTTCTCAACAATTCCTTGAATACCGTCCTTTTTGACCACATTCGGATCGTTCTCTTGTTCTAGTATCTCTTTTGTTTCAACGGCCAAATCGGTCCGGATTTGATAAGCGCTTAAATCGAGTTTCTGTTTCTTCATGAAAAGGCTCCTTCCATCAAGTAATTAACAGTAGTCTTTCCATCTCGTTCAAGAAACATTCGAGCGCTTCATCAATGAAAAATACTTTACATTTATATTGCATTCTAAAGGTGTGTTTGATAGAATACAATTTGTTCTATTGTGAAGATTTAACCTTAAGACAATTGTGTTTAGGTTGTATCTTAGGAGGTGAAACACATGCCAAATATTAAATCAGCGATCAAACGTACAAAAACGAATAACGAACGCCGTGCACACAACGCAACAATCAAGTCTGCGATGCGTACTGCGATTAAACAAGTTGAAGTTTCTGTAGCTAACAACGATGCTGAGCAAGCAAAAGCTGCTCTTTCTTCTGCTGCAAAACGCATTGACAAAGCCGTTAAAACTGGTCTTGTACACAAAAACGCAGCTGCGCGTTACAAATCAAGACTTGCGAAACAAGTAAACGGACTTTCTGCATAATGTTTGCAACGCCTCAGTGATGAGGCACCTGTTTAACTGTACGTCCGTCCTGAACGGCTCAGCCATAAGGACAGACTGGCAATTATACATCTAAACAAAAACGACCCTCTTTTGAGAAGGTCGTTTTTTTATGTTCAAGCCCCTAATAGCCGAAGCAGGAACAATTCTAATAATAGCTGCTTGTCCTTTTTACCCGTTTTCATTTCATAATCAATCGTGGAGAGCTCTTTGACGATGTACTTTAGCTCTTCTTCTGAAAACAGTCTTGCTTGATCCATCGCGAGTTTGACCCGAAATGGGTGGACTTTCAGGTTTGACGCAATTTGTTTTTGCCCGTATCCCTGTTGAGCAAAGTACTTTGTCTGCAATATCAACCGAAATTGATTTGAAATGAGTGCCAATATTTTAATGGGCTCCTCATTTTGCTTTAGGAGATCATAAAACATTTGCATCGCTTCAGACCGGCGCCTGTTCACGATTTGGTTAATCAGTTCGAAAATATTCTGCTCCAAACTTCGTGCAACGAGCTGATTGACATCCGCCAGCTCAATTTCCTCTCGCTGCCCAATATATGTACTTAGCTTTCGAACCTCTTGAAAAAGTGAGGACAGGCTCCCGCCACATAACATGACAAGCTGTTCTGCCGCTTCAGCCGAGATTGTTTTTCCTTCTGTTTTCACCAGCGTGATGGTGAAATCTGTTGTTTCTTTCGGATTTAACTCTTTCGCCTCAACTACAGCCGCTTTCTTTTTTAACAATTTGGTGATTTTCTTACGTTCGTCCAGTTTTTCATATGGGGCCAATAACACGAGAATCGTGTAGGGTGCTGGCTTTTCTAAATAAGCTTCTAACACAGAAAGCTGATGCTCGATCTTTTCTTTTTTCTTTTCTGCAGTGAGGAAATAAGGGTTCTTGATCACAACGAGACGCCGCTCTCCCATAAACGGAAATGTTTCTGCGTCCGTCACAGCCTGCTCAAGCGGCACCTCTTCCATATCGAAGACAGAGTAATTAAAATCCTTTGTTTCTTCGTCGACGACAGCTTGTCTCAATTTTGCAGCTGTCTCTTGAAGTAAATACGTTTCTTTTCCATATAAGCAATAAACGGGATGGATATCCCCTTTTTTTAAATTGTTCCATACTTCAAAGACCATTCGCTTAAATCCCTCTCTTTCACTTCCTCCTCTATCCTAAAGTGTGTAGAGACATTAGTAAAGAGGAAGCTGAAAGTGCCGCCTCCTCATTTATAGTAAACGTCTCACGTAAGCTCCCGGGTCAGCTTACAGTCAGACGATATTCACAAAATGATCATGAAAATGGAAAACGGTTACTTTACCTTCTAGCAATTCCAAATGAGTTCAAGTATACTAAAAATAGCCAGGAGGGATGAAAATGAATGAATTTGAAAAGAATGTTCAAAGCAAGCGGAATGATGTGACCGACTCAGCTGTTGGTTTTATCGTCACATTCGGATTTTTCGCCTCAATGTTTATTTTGGCAACAGTGATACACCTCGTTGGATCTTAACTACATGAATGCAAGATGACTGCCGTTTTGGCAGTTTTTTTATTGATTTTGTAAGATATCATATGGAGGATGAGCGTAAAATGTTCCATCCTCTTCAAGAAATTCATAGGTCACACTTCCATCGATATCTGTACGATACACCTTTGTTTGATGCTCATTTAATTTTTTCAAAACTTCTTGATGAGGATGGTGATACCGATTTCGTTCACCTGCTGAAATCAGTGCATATGACGGGTTCAAATGCTGAAGCCATTCTTCACTTGTTGATCCTTTACTCCCGTGATGCCCAACCTTCAAGACATCCGCTCGTAGCTTGGGGTAAGCTTGAATGATGTCTCGTTCCCCTTCTTGTTCAAGATCCCCAGTCAGCATAAAACGCTTGCCGCCAAGCGTAAAGGTGAGGACCAGTGAATCATTATTTTTACTCGTCACCTGGTCACTTGCGGGATGCAGAACGTCAAATTTTTGTCCTCCAATTCTCAGCTGATCCCCTCTTTCTAACTCATCTATAGGAATCCTTTGATCGGCCGCTTCCTTTAAAAGCTGCGCATCCTCTGGATTTCGAGCAAAGCCTTTTGGGATTGCAAGGCGTTTGACTTTATTTCGCTTTATTAACCGCATCGCTTCTCCCATATGATCTTGATCTGCATGGGTAAGGATGAGGACATCAAGTTTTGCTATGCCTTTAGAATGCAGAAATGGAATAAGCGTTTGATCCCCAATTGTAGATACTTTACGTCTTTTTTTCCATGGCTCTTCTTCAAAAGAAAGTCTGCCTCCTGTATCGACTAATATATGCCCGGTTCGATAAGGTAGCTGAATAAACAAACTATCCCCTTGTCCTACATCTAACATCGTGACCTCTCCTTTTTGGAGAAAATTCGGCGTGAAATAGTGTACAGCCAGCACACAAACGAGAATCAAAATCGGCACAAGATAAGATTTGATAGAAGTTTTACATTCCATCACAATGAATAGAAAAACAATGGAGGAAACCTCTAGGAGCACATGCCACCATGTCGATTTCATAAAAATCAGAGTAAGACCATCGTAAGCAGCCATGTGTGCAGACAATTGATGACCAAACTGGATCACCCAATCAAGCAGCTGAAACAGTGTTTGTCCAAGCGGAAGATAAATGATAGATAAAAGAAAAAAGAATAAGGACAGAGGCATGACAACCATTGTGTAAAAAGGAACAAACATCATATTTAAAGGAACACTCAGCAAGGAAAATTGTTGAAAATAATATAAAAGAACAGGAAGCGAAGCAAGCTGTGCAATCAAGGAAATGAGGAATAACTGCATCACCGAACTTTTTGCTTTTGATAAAATACTAGTGGATAGCAAAATAAATAAGGTCACCACAAATGACAGCTGAAAACCGACATCAAATATATAAAGTGGTTGAATAGCTAATAAAAGCAAGAACGCTGCACTTAACACGACCGCAGAAGGCTGTTTCATTTCTTTTGGCAGGCTTGTGATGACTAAATAAATTCCAGCCATGAGACAGGCTCTTAACACAGACGGTGCAGCACCTGTTAAACAAGCATAAACCGGCAAAAAGGATATTAAAAGAATACGTGCTGTCTCTCTTGTCACGCCAGCGCGGAGTAGACACCAAAATAGACAAGCGAGCAATGTTTGAACATGAAGTCCTGAAATGGCTAATAAATGAATGATGCCAAGCATTTGATAATCTCTTAATGTATCAGGGTCTATTAAATCACGATCGCCAAAAATAAGTGCCTGCACAATCCCAACAGAACTCTTCGGGACATGATCTTCTAGAAATTTCAGCCCCTTCTGCCTAATAGATGAAAGGTCATGTGAAGGACTGTCATGTTTCGTGCAGCTTTTCATAGACTGCGTTAAGAAAATAGCATCAATGCCTTTTGTTTTTAGAAATTGATCATATTGAAACCCGTTCGGTATGGTAGCATGTTTAGGTAACCGAACCTCACCTGTCATATGACAGCTCATACCTGGCTCAACATCTTTTAACGCTTCTTTTTCACGCTCCGTTTGAATCGTATAAAATGCCGCTAGTCGACCATTCTCTGATGAAACAGTCGCTGAAAAGCGATTGCCATCTATTTTCGGAATCGTTTCAATCACAACCGAATGAGAAAATACTTTTTCTTGTATGGGATGATCCGTTTCAAAAAACTGATGCACCATAAAAATGAGCATATAGATCGTTCCACACAAACTGACCATTAAAAAGAGCAGGGGTGTTTTTTTCAGCAGACTGAAAAGAAGACATACAAGAAGAAAAAGGAGAAAATACAAATGAAGATGATATGCGGCCAGAGCAATTCCAGCAGCTGCTGAAATCGCCCCGAACGGCAAATACTTAGACATAGGAAGTAAATAATTGATTCGCCTTTTCATGCATTTGACGAATTTCTGTTTCGCTACGTCCTGATTCACTTAGTTTGCCTATTAAATCCGCAACAAAGGCTAATTTTTCTTGGTTTTTTAAGTCAATAATCATCTCATCTAGTTCAACCTGTTCTGTTTGAACTCCGGCTTGTTCGAATAAATCAACAGCATATGGATGATTTTTATAATCCTTCGCATAATACACTGTTCGAATACCTGCTTGAATAATCGCTTTACAGCACTGCAAACAAGGAAAATGCGTCACATATATTTCAGCATCAGCCGTTGGTGCACCAAATTTGGCACATTGTAAAATAGCGTTCATCTCCGCATGGATTGTACGAACGCAGTGATGATCTATCACATAGCATCCTACATCTGCACAATGCACGTCGCCGGCAATGGATCCATTATATCCACCTGCGATGATGCGCTTGTCTCTTACGATCGTTGCCCCAACAGCTAGCCGCTCACAGGTGCTTCGCAAGGCAAGCAAATGGCTTTGAGCCATAAAATATTGATTCCATGAAATTCTCTCCACGAGCTGATCCCTCCAGAATGATGGTTGGTATTAAGTGTACATGCCTTTCTTCTATACCGTCAATTCTACTTGACCGTCAGTTGATTTTTCAGCCGTTCAATGGTCTTCTCTCCAAAACCCGAAATATTCCGTAAATCTTCAATTTGCTGAAATTCTCCATGTTCTTCTCTATACGCAATGATGGCTTCCGCTTTGGCTGGGCCTATTCCGTTAATGGTCTGCAATTCCGCTGCATCAGCTTGATTGACATTCACCCCTTGACTCTGTTCATTTCCCGGCGGCGTATCAGCCGCTGCTGTTTGTCCCTGCTTGTCAGCCTCCCCCTTCTTTCGTACATAAATCATCATACTATCCTCTAATTTTGCTGCTTGATTGATGTCAACTGTATCTGCCTTGCTCGTAAAACCACCTGCTCTTTTAATGGCTTCTTCAACTCTGTCCTCAGCCATAAATGCATAAACGCCCGGCTTCCGTACAGCTCCTTTGACCTCTACTACGATGGATGTTGGCTCTTTTTCTGCACTCTCTTGTTTTTCTTCTAATGTGACTTGCGTTTCATGTTGTTCTTTCAATACACCTGGCTCGGCGCTGCCTTTCTCTTTTCCTGCTAAAAAGAAGAAACAGATGATGACGAGGATAATGATTCCCACTATCAGATAAAGACTGTATTTTTTCAACGAAATGAGCTGCTTCACTTGTTCACGCTTCTTTCAATCATATTTTCACGCTGCTTCACATACTGTTTAGAAGATAACAGATCCTATGCGTCTAAGGAGGGAGAACGTTTGAATATAGGGTTAATCGGTACAGGAAACATGGGTACCATACTTACTGAGGCATTTATTGAATCAAAAGCAGTCAATCCCTCATCCATCACCATTACAAATCGGACCATCGAAAAAGCGTTCAATATAAAAAAGAATCACCCAGAGGTCGAAGTGACGAAACAGCTTTCAGGAGCTGTAACAGATAAAGATTTCATCTTTGTTTGTGTCAAACCACTTGATATTTATCCGCTTTTAAAAGAACTGAGCCCACTTTTAAAAGAACAGCAAACCATTGTCATCATTACAAGTCCGGTTCATCCTGAACAGCTTCAAGACATTGTTCCTTGTCAAACAGCCAGACTGATCCCAAGCATCACCAACCGCGCGTTATCAGGCGCATCACTTTTAACATTTGGTTCATCATGCAATGTCACGACAAAAGCAGCACTCAGACAACTCGCTTGCCGCATTTCAACACCAATCGAAATTCATCATTCAATCACACGGGCAGCCTCAGATATTGTCAGCTGCGGTCCTGCCTTTATTAGCTTTCTTGTTCAGAAAATGATTGAAGCCGCTGTTGAAGAAACGGATATTTCAAAAGAAGAAGCCACCACCTTATCAGAAGATATGCTTGTAGGACTTGGCCGTTTGATTGAAAAAAGGGTGTATACCCTGCCTACACTGCAAGAGAAGGTGTGTGTAAAAGGCGGCGTCACCGGCGAGGGCATTAAAGCACTTGAAGCAGGTGTTCAAGATATGTTCCACCAACTTTTTCAGAACACTCACGACAAGTTCGATGAGGATGTAGAAGCGGTTGCGCATCAATACCCGCCGAGTGTGTTTACTGATGATCTCAGAAATTAAACATGTTCGCAACAAGCGAAAAAAGGGTTTTAAAAAACCATCGTCCATTAAACGATGGTTTTTGGTTTCTTCGCTGAAATAAAATACCTTTCGGCCAATTCCTGAGGTGCTTCATTTGTAAAATCAGCGGTCACTTCAATCTGTTCAAAGCCAGCGGACTCAAGGAACGCTGCATATGTCTCAAAAGGAAACGTACGCTGTTCGTGCGTTTCATCATAACGCTCATACACGTCTCCGTCTTTTACAAAAAAGCTTAAATCATGAATGACCGAATATGGATGATCTCCTTGATCACTCTGCCAAATATAGCTGATCTCTTCATCTTGATCGGCATAAGTAGAGCCAGGAAATACCTCTTCCATTTTATAAGGGGTATGAACATCAAACAATAAAACCCCACCTGCTTCTAAAAGCTGAAACATGTTTTTAAAGGTTTTTTTGACGTCATTTTCGTTTTTTAGATAATTCAAAGAATCACAGCAAATAACCGCTGCTTGAAAAGTTTGTTCAAACCCCTCAAGCTCTCTCATATCTTGATGTAAAAATTGAATAGACTGCTTATGAGCCTGTGCTTTTTGCTGCGCAAATGCCAGCATCTCTTCACTTAGATCAATTCCTGTGACCATGTGGCCTTTTGCAGCTAACCGAAGAGAGATCTCTCCAGTTCCACAACCTACATCGATAATCGCACTATTTGGCTTGATATACCGCTGTATCCACTGAACCCATTCATCATAAGGGGCATGTGTCATGAGCTCATCATACACACCTGCAAACCCTTGATAAATCATGAGTTAATGCCAAGCGAAAGCGTTTCTCTCGGCGCATCTCCCCAAAGCTTCTCTAAGTTATAGTATCCTCTTTCCTCTTTGTGGAACACATGAGCAATGACATCTCCTAGATCAATCAAGACCCATCTTGCTTCGTCAAAGCCCTCCATCTTTTTGACTTCGATGCCGCCTTCTTCTGCAAGGTGTTTTACTTCTCTTGCAATGGCCTGTACTTGTTTGTCAGAATTCCCGTGACAAATGAGAAAATAATCTGCAACAAGTGAGATCCCTTGCATATTCAGGGCAATAATATCCTCTGCCCGTTTATCATCGCACGCTCCAGCTGCGATGTTTAAAATTGATGATGCATCCATCAAAATTCCTCCTTAGTTGTTCTTTTGCACAAGTGAGTTATAAGTAGCAAGTGTATCTGGGAAAACTGGCTGATTCTTTTTCATTAAAAAGCTGACGGTGTTTTTTAAAGATTGAATCAAGGCAAGATCCAAATCCTGCTCTGCTAACTCTCTTACTTCCTCTACACCAGGAAAATGGCGTCCTGGCTCTATATAGTCGGCGACATAAATAACTTTTTCAAGCAATGTCATGTTCGGTCTGCCGGATGTATGGAATTCAATGGCTGTTAAAATATCTCGGTCGTCAATTCCAACTTCTTTTTTGACCAAATAGGCACCAACTGGGGCATGCCAAAGCTCAGGTGAATATTTAAGCAATAGAGGGTTCATCTGTTCTTGCTGGATGATGCCCTTCATTTCTTCTTTCGGTCTAAATTTAGCATAATCGTGGAAAATAGCCGCGACCTCTGCTTTTTTCACATCTACACCAAAACGTTCAGCTAATGAAATGGCCGTCTCCATGACCCCAATTGTATGTGTATATCTATGCTCTGTTAACTGCTGTTTGACACAGTTTAACGCTTCTTCACGATTCATATAAATGATGCTCCTTTATATAACACTCAACAGCTTTCGGAATCAAATAATCAACAGGTTTCCCCTGCTTCATTCGCTGCCTAATCAATGTCGATGATACATCAAAAGCCGGAACATCTGCAAACAAAAGAGGATACGCCGTACTTCCTTCATAACCTGGTCTTTTCATCCCAATAAAGGTGATCATCTGAAGCAAATCATCGATTCTGTGCCATTTCGGCAAATACTCGACCATGTCCGCTCCAATCATAAAAAAGAACTCATCTTCAGGATGGCGCTTCTTCAACAGCTCAACCGTATCTACTGTATAAGATGGGCCCTCCCGCTCCATTTCAATAAGCTCAACTCGAAAATGAGGATTTGACTGAATCGCTTTTTCCACCATTTTTACGCGGTGATGACTCTCTGCTCGTTTTCGGCCCGTTTTATGAGGGGGCTTGTGATTTGGGATAAACCAAATTTCATCAAGCCCTACTTGGAAACGCACCTCACTTGCCATCAGCAAATGCCCATTATGCGGGGGATCAAACGTACCGCCGAACAACCCTATTTTTTTCATATCATATCCACCTTTACGGCAGCTTAATTTGTTTATTTTCCTTTGATTCCTTATAAAGGACAATCACATTTCCGATCGTTTGAACGAGTTCAGCTTTTGCACCTTTTACAAGTGCTTTTGCAACCTCTGTTTTGTCCTCGTCGCAGTTTTGCAATACGCTGACTTTCAAAAGTTCTCTTGCTTCAAGCGCCTCGGAAATTTGCTTGACCATATTGTCATTTACCCCGCCTTTTCCAACTTGAAAAATAGGTGATAAATGATGTGCTTGCGCACGTAAAAAACGTTTTTGCTTACCTTTTAACATGGTGTTCCTCCTAATTTCTCTATGACAATTGACTTCATTTTTCGGGCGTCAGGTGTAATGCCCGTCCACAGTTCAAAGGCTCTTACCGCCTGACCAACAAACATGCCGACGCCATCGACCGTTTTCAAACCTAACCCGGCTGCTTCGCTTAGCAGCTTTGTTTCTATTGGATTATACACAATATCACAAACGACCGCTGTTTTTTTTGCGTTCGCTAAAGAAATTGGGGTTTCTTCAACATTCGGATACATACCAATCGAGGTCGTATGGATGATGACATCATATTCCCCAAGCCGCTCTTCTGCTGTATTTAATGCAATGGCACGAGATGTAATTTTCCCACCGGCACTTTCAATTAAAGCCTCAGCTTTTTCAATGGTACGATTCGTAATGTCAAAGCTTTTCGGTGCATACTCAGCAATTGTCATATAAATCGCTCTTGCCGCTCCGCCAGCACCAATCATGAGAAATGACAGCTCTGATAACGGCCGATCCAAGGCTTCAAGCAACGAATGAAGAAAACCCTCTCCATCTGTATTGTACCCAACGAGTTGACCATTTTCGAGGCGAACCGTATTGACGGCACGCAGGCGTTCAGCTGTCACATCAATTTTGTCGAGGTACTTCATGATTTCTACCTTGTGCGGAACAGTGACGTTAATGCCGCTGATTCCTAACGCTTTCATGCCGCTAATCGCATCTTTCAGGTCATCATTTTCTACTTGAAAGCCATGATAATGTCCATCAATTCCAGCATCCTTTAATGCTGCATTATGAATATCCGGAGACATTGAGTGGCCAACAGGGTTACCGATTACTCCGTATAAAGGTTTCAAGGTCTCTCCCCCTCTGAACATTTAAATTAACGAACGTCTCATAAACACGTGCACGCCTTTTGGCGCATACACTTTGATTTGTTTTCCAGCATCATTCGCAGTCACCCAGCCCAATCCTGAAAAGACAATGTCCATTTTTGGCTGATCTATGGTGAAAGTGTGCGGAACGAGCGGCGGGAAATCTTCCATCCCCTCTTTTGATGGCGGTGAAAGCAGCTCACCTGCATGCTTTTCATATAAGTCATCTGCATTCTCCATCTTCGTTCTGTGAATGTTGAGTTCATTTGGCATGTAGCAGACAAAGGATGTTCTGCCGCCTTTTACATAATCAAATCGTGCCAGTCCGCCAAAGTAAAGCGTTTGAGCTTCATTTAACTGGAACGTTCTCGGTTTCAATTCTTTTTTCGGCGTTAAAATCTTTAAGTCATTTTTGCCGACATAGTGCGCCATTTGATGGCGGTTGATGATACCCGGTGTATCGAATAAAGCAGACCCGTCATCAAGCGGGATTTCAATCGCATCAAGTGTTGTCCCTGGGTATTGGGATGTGGTGATCACATTCTCTTCTCCAGACACCTCTTTGATAATGCGATTAATAAATGTTGATTTCCCAACATTTGTACAGCCGACAACATAGACATTTCTGCCCTCACGGTAATGATCAATTGCCTCCATGACCTCAGGCACACCTTGTCCTCTGCTCGCACTGATTAAAAACACATCGATCGGATTGAGCCCATTTTCTTTTGCTTCTCGCTTCATCCATTGAACAAGACGGTCTTTTTTCACGGATTTTGGTAAAATATCTACCTTGTTGCCGACAAGTAAAATGGGATTACCACCAACAATACGGCTCAGTCCATTAATCCAGCTTCCGTTAAAGTCAAAAATATCAACGACCTTGACGATCAGAGAATCAGTCTCGCCAATGCTGTGTAAAATATTTAAAAAGTCGTCTTCTGTTAAAGACACATCCTGAATTTCATTGTAGTTCTTTAACCTAAAACAGCGCTGACAGATCACATCTTCTTTCAATAGAGATGCTGCCGGCGCATATCCTAATTGATCTTTATCTTCCGTCTGAATGGCTACACCGCAGCCAATACAAACAACCTTTTCCATTATTACTCTTCCTCCCACTGAATGTGGCCCTTACGCTTTAAGGCTCCTAAAATTCTGCGTTCAATCTGCCTGTTAAACTTCGTGAAAAATCCGTCCGATGCCGCAACAGGTACAACCAAAATGGTATGGAAGCCATGCCTGTTTCCGCCAAGCACATCTGTCATAAGCTGATCGCCAATGACAACCACATCTTCTTTCTTCAATTGCATATCAGCGACGGCCTTATTAAAGGCTCTTCCCATCGGTTTTCTCGCTTTATAAATAAACGGGATATGAACCGGCTCAGAAAAAAGCTTGACCCTTTTTTCATTATTGTTCGATACAATCGTCACCTGTATCCCGTGATCTTTCATCTCTTGAAACCATTCAATTAAACGCGGGGTCGCACTTGGACGATCCCATTCTACTAGTGTGTTATCTAAATCCGTAATAATTCCTTTTACATTTCGTTCTTTTAGTTTTTGCGGCGAAATGTGGAAAATACTTTTCACAAATTCATCCGGTAAGAAATACTTCTTTAGCACAATTTGCACCCTTTCTTCCATTGGTTTTTCAGCGATTGTGTCGAATCAAATCACAATTTGTCTGTCTATCGAATACAACGAAAAAGTTTTCGACATATGATGAGGACCTTCAACAGGTGTGGATAATTTTACACACATTATCCACCTATATTTCATCACGCTTTCATTCAATTATAAACACTCTACCCACAAGTTATCCACTTAACCATGTGGATAACAGAACGATTGTTCTTGTTTCCCATTCATGGTAGATTAAAGGTACTTCAAAGACATTCGATCAACCTATGATGATATGTCTTTTCCTCAAGTTTTATGCCAACTTTTTCAGGGGAGGTGTTTTTCCCATCATATGGGTTTCTAGTATGAAAAAGCTGTCAGATGATTTACTTATAGAATCGTATTATAAAGCAAATGAAATGAACTTAAATCGCGACTTTATTGAATTAATTGAGACAGAAATGAAAAGACGTTCGCTCGGGCATATGCTCTCTGTTTCCTCTTAATTCCATATATCCAGGAACCATGCCTCCCGAGCACTCTCCTTTTTTAAACTCAGGTGACTGATATTATATCACTTGCGCTATAGGCTTACTACTATTTTCCGTAAAAAACACCCCTTCTGATCAAAGAAGAGGTGTCTTATTTGCAAGGCTGTTCATTCCAAAACCATAACCCTCCACCTACGACCAAAATGACGACAAGGAACACAACAAGAAAAGCGTAACCGATTCCTGCTCCTTGAGCTGGATAAGGTGAACACGCAGGGTAAGGATAAGGACATCCCCACATATCAGTTACCTCCTTCTAAGAAGATATACTGTTAGACTATGCTGGATGGATCGTCTTGTTTAGGCTGATGGCCTGCATTTAAAAATGTTTAATGACATCACGCTCTTTGATTTCGTTATAAATGATTCTTGCCCCTTTTGGTGTCATATGATTGCCAGAAGGGTCAATGAGGCCAGACTGAATCAAGGCGTTGTCACTATCTTCACCCGCTTCTCGGATGAACGCTTTCCAATTGTCGACAAGCGGCACTTGCTGTTTTTCAGCTACTTGTCTTGTGATGTCATTGTATGAGTTTTGCCAAGCTCTCGCCCCGCCTCTCTCAGCAAAATAAGATGACTTATATCTAGAGTAATAATACAAGCCCTTTTTGCCTCCTTCCACCACAGGCACGCACGTCATGAGGATCGGGGTAATTCCCTCTTTCCTACTTTCAGAAATGAAGTAGGATAAGTTTTCTTTAAATCGTTTTTTGGTCACACGGGGATGTTTCCCGTCTAGAATCGCCGCATCATTTGTACCGAACATGATGAGGACGTAAGTTGGTTTTTGTTTTAAAATATCCTGCTCAAAGCGCAGCTTCGCATCTTCCGTTGTCTGCCCGCCAATTCCGGCATTCTGTACCTTGATTTGGCCGCGCTCGACGTTTTTCATGAGATTCACCCATTTTTCAGATGTTGGATAATCTCGAAAATCCCAGTTCGATCCTCTTGTGTTACTGTCACCAAATGCAATCACACTTTCCTGCGCCTGCTTCGAGCACCCAGCCGCAACACATATCAGGATAAAAAGGAAAACAAATTTCTTCACAACATTCACCTCCAAAAGCCCTCTTCATATAGTAAACGACAAGACTTTTGGTTTCAATGAATGACTGTTTCTTATTGTAATTGAACCGGCAGATAATCTCTGTCATGGTGCAGTAGTTCGCTTACTTTCACAAACTCATAGCCCCTTTTCTTTAGTTCAGGTACGACTTGTTTCAGCGCTTCTACTGTCTGCTTACGATTTCCTCCGCCATCATGTAAAAGGATGATATCACCGCCCTGAATATTCTCAATAATACGGCTGGCAATTTTGTGTGCACCTGGCCTTGACCAGTCCTTCGGATCTTGCGTAAAGGACCACATTACGATATCGTATCCTTGCTTAGAAAGAATGCGGAATGATTTCATCGTCAAGCGCCCGCCCGGAGGACGAAATAATAAGGGTCCGCCAGGCTGGAGAGAAGCGATATGAGCCGCTGATTCTTTTAATTCTTGCTTGATTTCTTTCGATGACAAAAGGTCAAAATACGTATGGTTCATCGTGTGATTGCCAAGCTCATTTCCTTCGCTCACAATCCGCTCTGCGAGCAGGGGATATGCATGAATACGGCTCCCGATGACAAAAAAACTGGCATTCACTTCATGCTCTCTCAGTACATCTAGTATTTGATTTGTGTATACCGGATGAGGCCCATCATCAAAGGTTAACGCAATCTTTTTCCGTTCCTCTCTCATGTCCCAAAAGGCTCGTCCCGTTTTTTCTAGGTCGATTCTTTTTAATGTACGCGCCTCTATGTTATCAGGAACAAAAGCGCATAATACCAATATACATAACAAGATATGCAACCCTTTCATCAGACCGCCTCCACAGAACATCATTACACATTAAATTGCCCGCTTTCTGATGAATTCATTCAAGTATCGTGATCGTCTACGCTTCTTTTTCACATAAAAAAAGCCGGCCCATTAGGCCCGCTTTTTGTCTCACGTTTGGTTTCTCTCTTCAACTGTCGAACGTTGCTTAGAATTCATACAGACACTCTCCTTCTTGGATTTGATTTTGAGCCCATAACAATTTTTGATAATACTGGTTGGACTTCTGGTATTGTTGAGAGGCTTCTAAGGCTGTCGCAATTTCTAGTGAGATATCCTCTATATAAGAGTATAGGCTAAGTTTTTCCAAATAATCAATGGTTTTTTGCAGTTGTTCTTCATTGATTTCCTGAACATATAAAGCATCCAGATACTCAAACATATGACAGAACAGCTGGTCTTCATGCTTCTTTGCGGCCAATTTCCCATCCTCTAATATGCGCCTTGCTTCAGTCTGCTCATTTTGTCTAAAAAGCAGCTTTGCCAGTGTATAAAGTGTATGAGGCAGCGTGGGAAGCAGCTCTTTTTTGGCGAGGTCAGCCGATTCGGTTAAATATCGTTCTGCTTCTTCTCGATAACCTAACTCCCCATAACATTTCCCTAAATTATAGAGTGCTGAGCTATAAATGCGCGGGTGATCAATTACGGATGCGAGTTGTTTCGCCTTTTTCAAGTGAGGCAGTGCCCGATCTTTACGTTTTAAATCTTGATAATTTCCCGAGATGACAAAGAGGCACTGAATAATGCGAATGGAATATGCATCATGCTGATCGTATATTTCAAGCGCTTTTAAAATATGGTGCATGGAGACATGCGTTTGTTTCATTATATAGTAGGCTTCTGCTACTTTAAAATGAAACTCGGCCTGCTCAATATCATCAAATACCATAGACAGCTGTTTTTCTGCCATACGATAATATTTGACGGCCTCCAAATATTCTTTTTGACTAAACTCATGCATGCCACGAAAAAATGCATGGTAATAATGCAGCATATCAGATAACTCATGATTGGAATTTTCGATTTTATCGACAAGGTTAGATACTGAGAAAGGTTGATATTTTGAAGGGTGTATATAGTCGAGCATAATTTGGTGTCGAAAACACATGAGCTGATAATAAATCAGTAAATGCTGGTCCTCTTCCATACGTTCAATTTCCGCTTCTACTTCTGCTTTCAAGATTTCCGCATCTGGAACACTGAACTGCCGTATCATTCGATACCATTCATTAATTTTCATACCGACATGTGAAGAAAGAACCTTCCCCATGTTCCGAAAAAACCCCTTCCTTTTCGGTCTAATATTACATATTTTAGCACGCTTCTAGACCGCCAAGCACCGCAAAGAAACCGCAAACATATGAGATGTGCAGCAAAAACATACCCACAGAAGCACGTTTCTTTCAAATAAGATGATTTTTTCATCGTACAGACACAGACAATCCTTCCTTCACATACATTTGAGGATATAGGCAGCGGCCTAAACATGGTGGAGGTGAAAATCGTGGCAGGAGTATTTACAGCGATGGGATTGATGGTCAAAGAATTGGTGTTTTTAGTGTCCTATGTCAAAAACAATGCCTTTCCACAACCCCTTTCGGGAGATGATGAGAAAAAATACTTAGCCCTCATGGCAGAGGGCGATGAACACGCAAGAAACATGCTGATTGAACATAACCTTCGGCTCGTCGCCCATATTGTCAAGAAATTTGAAAATACCGGGGAAGACGCTGAAGACCTCATCTCCATCGGGACGATCGGACTCATTAAAGCCATCGAAAGCTATTCCTCTGGAAAAGGAACAAAGCTGGCAACATATGCTGCGCGGTGTATTGAAAATGAAATTGTAATTACAAAAGGGGGGTGCATACACCCCTCTTTAATAAGTTTCAATATATATGGTGTCAGAATCCACAACGGTAACTTCTTTCACGATAAAGTTAAGAATTGTTTTTTTATCTTCAAGAGTTAGGTTATCTGCACCGATTGCTATAAAATAGTCGATAGCTCTTTTAAAAGCATTTTCGCTTGAGCTTGTATC
The DNA here is from genome assembly GCF_038627835.1 of Bacillus sp. FSL M7-0307. Lineage (NCBI taxonomy): Bacteria > Bacillati > Bacillota > Bacilli > Caryophanales > Bacillaceae > Bacillus > Bacillus sp. FSL M7-0307. Next base: position 2,327,339 of record NZ_CP152023.1, read on the forward strand.
ATCTAATACTTTCATTTTTGATTGAATTTCGTTACACTTTTCAGTAAGCTGGTTTTGCTTTTTTTGCAACTCAATAATTTGTGTTTTGATTTCATCAATATCTAAATCATCGTCATCGCATAGGCTGATTAGCGTTAAAAGACGCTTGCGGCCTTTTTTTGTTTTTTCTATCTCTTTTTGAATAAGTTCTAATTCATCAGACAGGTGATTTGATTGTTCAATCTCTTTAAAAGAAGCATACTTTTGGGGATTTGTGATGAATTTAAAAATTTCACCCCATACATGCCGATTCAATTTATTCTCCGACATTTCCTTTCCGCATCCGCGGTCCTTTGCTCCAGAATAATTTTTCCGACATGTATACACATAGTAGTCTTTACCGTGTGATTTTCTTTTCTTACCTGTCATGGTATTTCCGCATTTCCCACATCCAACCAAACCCGATAACAAGTAATTGTGAGGGCTGATACTCAAGTGTTTTCTTTTACTTTGCCCTAAGAGTTCTTGAGCATAGTCCCATTGTTCAGCTGGAACAATTGCTGGAATTGCCACAGTGATTTGCTCTTCTTCAGGTCTAATTTTAATTATAGATTTGTTTCCTGCTTGTTTTGAAACATAGGAACCCTCTGTATCATATTTATACTGTTTATGTTCACCCTTATAAGAAGAGTTCATTAATATCTGTCGAACAACCTGCCTGTGCCATACTCTGGCGCCTTTTTTTGTTTTAACCCCCATCTGGGTTAAATGTAGAGCAATACCATTTACCCTGCCAAAAAAAGGGCTCTTATGATCAGTGAAGTAGTTGAAAATCATCCGAATAATTTTTGCTTCTTCTTCAAATATCTCAAGAGTTCTTTTCTCTTTAACAAATTTATAGCCATATAGTTTGGAATCTTTAATGATCATGCCTTTTTTCATTTTTTGAAGTCGGCCGCTTGATGTTCGTTCTTTGATTTTGGCTTTTTCAAATTCTGAGATTGCTCCGCGCATTGCGAAAAATAATTGACCTTCTGGAGAATTGGCGTATTCTCCATTTACAAATATCAATGGTATATTTCGCTTTCGCAGTTCATCATCAATGATAAGCTGATTCATTAATTTCCGAGAAAGACGGTCTGGATCGTAGCAGATGACTTGACTTATTAGCCCTTTGCTTGCATCCTCCCTCAAGCGATTTAACGCCGGACGTTGTAAAAGCTCTCCAGAAAATCCTTCATCGGCATACTTCAGCACATCCCTAGTCCCTGCTTTCTTTATACAGGCCTCGATTTGGCTGTCAATGCTCGATCCCTTGATCGCTTGTTCCTCGGTCGATACCCTTACATATATTGCTATCACCCTGGATCTCCTTCCTATAAAGTTTTATTAAATAATGATAGCAATCGTTAACGCATTTATTAGCTTGAGGTCCCTCGATGATTACCACCTTCATTAAATGCATCACCCCTTGGGTAATGCTATGTAAAAGGTGTTTGTCCAAATGCTGAATTTAAAACACATTAGTTAATATTCTTGGAATGAGTTTAGATATTCTTTTGTTATTAGCTCGTAATTAATGGGCTGATTTGAAATAATTTCATCATATTTTTAACTTTATTAGGAGCGACAACAAATGAAAGTCAAATTCACCACGACCGGGTCTTGGAGTATAGGAAATTCTAGGTCAGACTATAGAGGAGATCTTTACTTAAATCAAAGCGAAGGACGAATTGTATTAAACATTCACATCCCCAATAAAAAATGCTCCTATGAGCTATTTTAACGATGATGCTAAAATAACTTTAATAGATTGTTCACGAATTTCAACAAAAAGCATAATTGGATCGGAAGAGATTTATGTACATCAAGCTAAGTTTATGCTACAAGGAGTAAATTTACGACTTATACAAACAAGAATTGTCAATCAGCCGCCATTTCTTAAACTTGATTCAAGCTCTAGAAACATAAGGATTTGTAGTGGAAGTTTCGGAGAATATAAAAAAAGAATTGAAAGAATTACATCAGATAAAAAGGATGACAAAGCTGATGCTATAGAATTTCTATTGGGGTTCAGTAAAAACTGGAACAATAAAAAGCAAGTCCCTTGAAGAAATAGAATAGCAGATTTTAATTTCTTTTTCTATACAGTTGAAATACATAGACTTGATTTCCCAAAAATAATTACATACACAAGAAATTATTACACCCATTATAACCTCAGTTTAGCGAATAAGGCTCTTAAAGATGGAGATTTGTTAAATGCGTATTATTTTCTCAAAAATATTCTAGAATTTTATTTACTGAAAGAACTCGGTTTTAATGAAGATTTTATACACAATCATATTAGAAAAAGAATAGAACCAATTAGAATTGGAATTGATACAAAAGCAACAAACAAAAATTAGATGTACTTTGTATAAATAGAGCAAAAACCACACCTACATAATTTGGTATGGTTTCCTAATGATGATATAGTATCAGTTAATGTAGTATATATTTGTTAAAAACTTATGTTTCTAAATAGAATTTCCGAATCAAAGATTTGTCAGTTTTGTTTAATTTAACACCCATGTGTACAGTTGAATTGACTTTAACATTCCTACTAACATTAAATAATCCTAAAGACAAACTTCTCTCTTTGTACAATTCCTCATATATTTTTATTTGTGGTGGCGAATTTAGAAATTCAATCATTTTCTGGGCTGTTAATTCTCCTTTATACACATCAAACTTTTCACTTTCTATGCTTATTGACGCTCCTTTCCCAAAGTAATCGAGTCTAGGTGGTGTTCTATTTACAAACATTGTAAATGAAGATTCATCTACAATATGCACACCATTTGTATACATAGGTCGTCCTATCATGGATGTTGTTAATAAAATTTTATGTATTTTTTTAGGTATGAAGCTATCTTTTAAATTTAACTGTTCTTTAACTAAATGCAAGTTGACTTCATAAAAGTCAGCTATTCGATTTATCTGAAAAGTTTCATTGTATAATTTGTTTAAATGGTTCGCATGTTGTCTTGTTGTAAAGGGTTGTACATGCGCCTTGCACTCTACGAAAAATAACTCATTATCTAAAACAAATGCTAAATCGCATTCATATTCTGTATTATCATCTCTTTTATAAAGCCTCGAACATTTTATATTGCTTAATTCTAGACCTTTTATAGTCCTTTCTTCGAAATTGGGACCTTTAAAGTCCATATTTAAATTTTCATTTAGAAAATTTGAAGCTAATGCTCTGGCAACATCGGCCTGAGATGTTAATGATGGTATAACTATAAGTTGATCGTTAACTTCAATAAATGGACAATCAATTAAATCTAAAGATTTTTTGTTAAATGTAAAATAGTTTATAATTTTTATTGAATTTTCTCGAGAAAACCCATTTTTCTCAAAAAATCTTTTCCAATTTTCTTTTGATTTACTAAGACAAACTTTATCTAAGTTTAATGTTGATAAGTGCTTTCTCCGTTTCAAATATTTTTTACTTTCATTTATTATTAATTGATATGCATAGATCCAATATTTAAGTTCTATTCCATCAATTTTGACATCTAGACGAGGTGAGCCAAAATATAAAACTGAAAACAAATGATTGAGATAGTTAGTAACCTCTGATAATTGTCTATCAAAATCATCTTTTTTTCCTAGGTACTTATTTTGTATTTCATTTATTTGATTCAATTGCCAACTCTCACGCAAATTAATAAATCGTTCATTAGAAATTAAATTATTTAACTCGAAGTCCTTATCAGATATTTCAAATAATGGTTTTCCATCTGCTTCTTTAGTTATTGTGACATCAGAGTACTTCCAGTACTCCAAAATATCATTTAACTGCTCCCACATTTGACTAAAGATTATATGTTTTTGAGAAGCTTTAATTATTTTCGGTGAAATGTTTCTTTTATATCCATTAAACTCATACTTCTGAAACATGAAGTATTTTAAAATCAGTCCTGTCGAACCAATAGTAGCCTCATATAGAGCTGTTTTCAATTCAAAGTCGTTAGTATTGGAAAAATCCACAAATTTGTTTTTGGTATTTTCTTTTGAATCAATTAAAATTTCATTAAGATATAGTTCTAAGGAGATTAAATATGAAACAACTTTATACTTTTCATCAATATTTTCAAATGTGTTAAAAAATTTAGTTCTTTCTTTTGCAAATTGATTAAAGAGGTTCTCAAATATTAAAATATTCTTTTTGATGTTATTGATTTTATAATGCTGGTCAGCGTTACAATAAGAAGCAATGTGTTCTATTGTACCTTCTAACAATTCCTTGTGACTCTTACTGTTAAATAAGTTTACAGATAAACCTGACGACTTTAATACTGTTAATGCTCCATCTACTCCCTTCATTTTCAAAGTATTATCAATAAACTCAATGAATTTCTTTTTCCCTTTTTTCACCTCATTTTCAGCTTTATAAAAATTAAACCTATCTAAATTTTTGAATAACATAATATAACTCCCTGTTCTACTTAGAATTTCAAAATATAACAAAGTTCAAAGTTGTTTTTAATAACACAATAATTATATAACAAAATTCTAATGAAATTTCAGTTAAATTTTAAACCAGAACGCAAGCAAAATTCACGTTTTTTAGCTTTAAAAGATGCCGTACTACTTAAAAGTAAAATACTCACATCTATGCCACTGCATTTTTCAATCTCGGCAACTGCTATCACAAAACGGACAACTTAAATAAGGCTCCACATTACATTGAACAAGCCTTGGTTCAATACAGAAAAATAAACTCTGACGTACTTCCGCAAGCTTACCATCACCTAGCGTTGATTTATTATAAACAAGATAAAAAACAACAAGCAAAGGATTGCTTCCGCAAAGGAATCAGAAGTGCTGTAGATTTTAAAGACGAACTTTTTATGAACTTATTTGAAGCATTAAACGTTCTTTAAATAAGAAATGCGATACACCTAAAATTCTCAACATTTGTTCTCCTTTAGAGAACGACATAGGATACCCCATCTGAAATATATAGAATTTTTAGGAATAAACCTTTTTGATTATAATGGGAAAATAGAGGATAGTATTATCTGTTTCAAGAAGATGGTATTGCTCAAAAACAAATGGCGAAATGAAGGAAGCATCCCGGAATGTAACTCTAGCACCTACTCATAAATTCCTTGTTTGATTCGAAAAACAACATTAGTTCTATTTCCCTTTAGCCACATTTTATTCTTGAATCTATTAGAACCTTTTTTTGGTCTTCAAATTAAACAAATCAGAAACTGCTGAAAAAGTCCAACAAGGTCTAATTAGTATAGTGAATTTAAAACAATATTGTCTAATAAATCATCTATTTCACCTAAAAATTCTTCATCATTAATATGACAATTTTTAACCTCTTTCAACTTCCTTTTTAAAAAACTTTAATTGCTGATAAAAATTTTCAAATTGAATAAAATATGAACAATTAAACATCACGATTTTGTAGAAAAGGAGTTGTAAGATAGTGGATTACAATCAATTGAAACAGTTAATTCAACAGCATACAAACGGAACAACATTCAATATTCCAATAAATTTTATAGAATCCGCGAATATTATTACGATTATCCAGCAATTCATCTCAGGAGAAACACTGCAACTTGGGGAAGTATCTGTAAGGTATCTAGATCAAGAGCAATGCATAAAGATACGAGGAATCATTGAAAAAATTCATTTTTCAGAGCCCCCTTTATCAATTGCAATCAATTTTTACTTTAAAGATGAACAATTGCAATCAATTTTCACGTTATCAAAATTTTCACCACAGTGGGAATTGAAAACTTTTCTTCCAGAACTTCATGGTACATTCTTTGATGCTTGGAAAAATCCCAATTCAGAACTCGTATTTAACTCTGAGCACCTTAATCATATTCAAGTTCATCTTTCTTCGGATGATACGTATGAAATAGCTACTCCATCATTACGCTTAAGCATATCGAATATGGTTGCTAAATTCGACATTTCGAATCCTTCTGAATCATTACGACAAATTTCAGCCAATATAAAAGGCGCTTATAATTTAAAGGGGATTTATGGAGGAGATGTTCATTGGATAGGTACACTTTTGTTCGATACAGTAACCAATGAAACAGAATCAGGCTACACATATGGAGTACACTTTCCTCAACCATGGTCCCCAGCTGTTTTAAATGTTGTTCTCACTCCAATTCTTGATAAATTCGGAATTCAAATGAATTTTTTGGATTCTGGTTTGATTATATCCACTATTGATAGGGTAGCAACTCCCCCTAATTTACAATTGAGTCCAAGTATTCCTGCTCAATTACAAAAAGGAACCATCTTTTTCTCAAAAATCTCTCTAAAAGGAAAACCTTTTAGTTTGTTTAAACCACTCTTTGGTGAGATAGATAAACTTACCCTCTCAACAAATCTCAGTGGGGATATTCGTCATTCTCCGTTAATAACAGGATTAATACAAGAACCTGAACCTAAAGGAAACCTGCAATTTTCAGGATTTCGTGTAGTCTTTTCTCCTGAGAACAAAACAATTAGTCTTCACGGTAATGTAAGTTTAGTTGTTGAAAACAATCGGCTAGACTTGGAATGTATAGGGGGGTTAAGCTCAGAAGGAGACCCTCATCTCCTACTGAGCCTCAAAGATGACCAGTCCCAATGGAAGAATCCATTTGGTATACCCGGTATAACCATTATGGACCTTGCTCTTGGCATAACGTTTACTGGACCTATTTTTATTCTGACTGTTGGAGGAAAAATTCTCTTAGGAGGAGACAACCCTAGTGATCAAGTAATACTAACAGCTGTAATGGAGTTAAAAAACGGAGAAATTCCAACTGCTTTGTTTGCAGAAACATTACCTAGTCCGAGTGCTAAAAAAGGGATTATGCTCAACAGATTGATCAAAGCTTTCACACAAGTTAATGTGGATTGGATTCCGCTTCTAGATAAGATAATACTGAAGAACCTGTTGCTTTGTATTGCAACAAGTCCAAAAGGGTTTCAGAACCCCTTTGACGGGAAGACTTATAAAGGGCTAATTGTAAATGCTGATGTCAATTTCTTTGGCTTAGAAACCAAAACAGTACTACAGTTTAACTACGAGACAGGTATTTTTGCTAATGCAGAATTGAGATCCCCTATTGGAATCCGAGATATTCTTCGCATCTCAGATGCTTCTGGAAAAAAAGGGCCAATTGTCATGATTGATACAACTGGTATGAATGGGACGCCGAATGAAAAAAAATATTTTTACTTATCTGCTGCAGTTTCTATATTTAATTTAAAGCAGGAAACCGAAATTCTTGTATTAGACAACGGATTCTCTTTTACACTACATTTTAGTCTCGGAACAATTGCAGACTTTGATATGAATTGCACACTTGAAGGGACAAAAAAATTAGAAGCCACAGCCACTCTGAAATTTGATATTAACAATATCAAAATACAATGGGAAGGGGTTTCCCTCAACCTCAATGTTTCAATAAGCGGAGATACCAAGATACGGATAACTCCCGACGAATTTCAATTAAGCATGGAAGCAAGTTTCTCTTTTTTTGGAAATCATCTAACCATTTCATTAGAAACCAATGCTCTTATTAAAGATTTAAAAGAATTGCCCACTCTACTAATTAAAGATATTCAAAATAAGGGCTGGAATTACTTGAAATCTCAATTAATCGATCCTGGAGAATTTCTCAAGATGTGCAAAAACGGCATTTTAGAATTCACAGGCGAGGTTGGGAATTTTCTTAAAGAAACATTCCAAGATATATCAGTCGATGACTTTGTAAAAGCATTTCAAAAAGCCGAATATAATGTAGAAGAAGCAATTGTACACCTTCAGCACTCGTTTGATTTAGCCCGTCATCAAATCGCAGGGTTATTAAAGAATGCAAATTACGCAGTCACAGATATTGCTTCTGGACTCAGAGGCGTATTGGGATTCAATGACGAAGAAATTTTTGAGCAATTGATAGACATAAACCTTCCCTCTTTTGATATCGGAGCAACTATGTTTTCCCTTTTCAATTGGGACAGCAACACTTTAGCAGTCCGTATGAAGCTAAAAGGATTTGTTGTTCAAGATGTTGCAGCACTCGTACAAGGGCTATTCCAAATGGGTAATGACGGACTTTCTACAGTATTAAAAAATGCTGGGTATTCCATTAAGGAAATTACCAGTACATTTCAAGAGATGTTTCATATAGATCTAAATAGTATTGTGAAGTCTTTACATGTTTCTGGATTCTCGACAGAGGATATTACAGATCTATGTAAAAATAGCTTTAATATGACAAATGCAGTTGATATTGGAGATATGTTAGAAAGAGCTGGGGTCAGTTCGGTCCATATTGAACATGTAATTAAAATAAAGTTTCCAGAAGCCGTAACAAAATGGACTCCTGTGACTTCTCTAAATAAGGCTGGCGAACAAATAAAAAGGTTAAGGTTAAAGAAGCTATTCTAAAAATCATGAAAGAATGCTGTATGAAAGTTCAACTAATAAAACATGTCGGTTGAATGAATCATATCAACTTATTCAATTTGAGGAAAGTCATAAAAAAATGAAAAATCAAAATGTAATATAATGGATATTTTTGTAGAATGACTTATCAATTTTAGATGAAAATTAAAAATGAGGTGAAAGTAAAAAAAAACAATTTCAACAATAAAAAAATGAGATCAAACAACCAAATGAACATAGCCACTGAGACAATCAGTAAAAAATATCTCTGAAAAATCCATTTATTCAATAATTACCCAATTTTTTCACTTATGCTTCCAAAAATTTTTGGGGAGTATAGTATACCATTGAAAGCCACATCAAGCCTGTTGTTTTAAGCATTTTTTATAAAGCTGTTGGTGATACCTTAGTACTTGGGAAGATCCGATATTTTTCTGAGAACGGTAAAAAAGAACAAAAGTTAATTGACTCCGTACAGATTTCTTGTGGAAATGCAGTTGATAACATTGAAGTTTGTTTCAAAGGTGTTCCAACTGGTTCTGCAGTAGAAGGCTGGGTCGGCTAATAATACCTAGTTAAAAAATGAAAAACCCTTCTCAATATGAACTCTAAACAGTGAGAAGGATTTTTATTCCAAGTGTTATTTTACACGGATAATCACCTTGCGCGACACTGCCAACCAGATAACGATCCTGAAACTTTCCTTGCAGCTAAAGACGGAGAGGTAACTGATTAAATTTTACACGCTGATTACATAAGAAGCGTTTATAGTGAAGAGAACCATTGAGTTTGTTTTAAAGTTTGATAGGAAACATATTAGGTTTTGTAACATCTATTCTAGCTTTAGTTAGATTAATTTTTCATTGATCAGATATTTTGATATGACAAGCAATCATCTTGTTGGGGCATGGGGGTCTTTATTTTTCATGCATTGGGTTTACGGTTTTCTATGTTGAACAGTGCTCTACTTTTTATTTCAAGGATTGGAGGATTTATAAGCATTGACTGATTTTACTTAATACTAATTATACTTATGATTATCCCTGGAATCATGGTAACTGATTATTTAGAGTGGCAGTCCAATTATTTTACATCACTTTTGCATTCCAACTTTCATGTTGTGTAATATTAATCTTTCGTACATACAATCACATGCAATTGAAAATGTAGCCTGTTTTTTTAAGGTATCCCCTTCATTCGCTAAAAAATGTTCAAGCATTTATTACAGAAAACTGACTCAACACTTATTTAGTCAAGCTGTTACGGGAAATTTATGTACGCCCCTTTTGACTTTAATAACGAAATTCTCATGCACTTACGCGCGCTCAAAAAAACAAAAAAAGACGTCTCCTTACATGACCCAATCGGTCAGGATAAAGAAGGCAACGAAATTTCATTAATTGATGTCTTAAAATCTGAAAATGAAGATGTGATTGATACCATTCAGCTCAACATGGAGCTTGAAAAAGTAAAGGAGTATATCGACATTCTCGACGGCCGGGAAAAAGAAGTGATCGTCGGCAGGTTCGGCCTTGATTTAAAGAAAGAAAAAACGCAGCGGGAAATAGCCAAGGAGCTCGGGATATCGCGGAGCTATGTATCCCGTATTGAGAAGCGGGCGCTGATGAAGATGTTTCATGAGTTTTACCGGGCTGAGAAGGAGAAACGGAAGCGGGAGAAGGGGAAATGAAAATAAACTTCCTAACTTCTAACAAAAACAGACCTCATTAGGTCTGTTTTTAATTTCGGCACTAAGCTACGGTCTCTCTGCATTTCTTTTGATAATAGCTGCCCTTTATTCATATTGCCCAATAAAACTAATTTAAATGACTGCGATGTCCTCTTTGTTAATTAGAAATATTTTGTTATTATCGTGATCTTTGCTAGGATAATGATCAATTAAATATTTTCTCAAGGTATTTAATTCAGCCATATCAATCTTTTTTGATTCAATTGCATTTCCCCACATTACAATTAATGTTTCATCATCTATTACCTCTAGCACTTGAGAAACAAACTTTTTATTTTCTCGTCTATACGCTTGATACGCTGTGTAAGAAACTGCATCTAATACTGAATACCAGCCATATTGTTTTTGTTCATCTTTTTCTTTATTTGCGAACTCGGCTACATCTATATAATCTTCACTATCTATGTAGTTACATAAATCATCTGCACTTAACTCTTTACCAGAAAGCCATTTCCAGCAATCTTCTAGAGCTTTTTCTCCTATGTGGTAACCATCATCTTCTTTATCTATGAATGCATACATTTTTTCGGCTATTGCTAAGCCTAGTGCAACTTTAGCTTCTTCACTAATGTCATTTATAAAATCCATTCTATAGCCTCTTTTCTATTTTTTTATTTTAACGACATTTTCTGTAACACCATTTTTAACATCAAAAGATAAAGTATCTCTTGGGTACGGGACACTTGGATCTCGTTCTGATGTTACTTTTATTTTCAATTCAGGATAGTGATCTGTCAGTTGCTTGAATATTCCTCTTTCCTCACTTGGAACTTGATCAAACAAACCTTTTGTACATTTCCTATCTAAACTCTAAAAAAACACGCCTTCATAATCAAAACCATGTTCATCATACCCTACATGTAAATGCATAGTTTCATCTAAGTTATGTAACTTCTCATATGTACTCACTTTCATCTTGCTCCCTCTAACTTTTCTTATCATACTGAAAATCAATATCCCTCAACTCTACCCATTCAACAAGGTCAGGAACTGTTTTTGTCGTCAAAAAATGGTGAACGATTTGATAAGCTTGATCCCGATTGATGTAGCTACATGACGGCACATACAATGGGGCGCCTGCGACCAAATGCTCGATCGTTTCAATTTTTTCTCCCTTTTTAAAAGGGACCAAAAAATTTGGATATCTCATGATCAAGAACCCATACGGTTCCGTATAAAAGAAAACTAGACTTTCACTTTCCCAATCTTCTTCTATCTCAATGGAAGATTCACCGTTTCCTTGTTTCCAATACTCTTCACCCTCCTGAAAAAAAATTCTTTTCATGAATTCTTCTCCCGGATTTTCTACTGGAGCTCCTGTGGGGCCGTAGTATAAAAACATCCATATCTCTCCTTCATACCTATATCAACTTGTTAACCAACTGTTCTATTTCCTTCAAATTGATAAAAAGCTTGTGAGTCTTCGTTTAATTTTAATAAGTTATATAACTTTGGGTTTAACTTTTGAAAGTTTTGCTTGCTGACCCATTTTACTTCTTCAATATCATGATCTGGATCGAGAATATCTATTTGCCCTCCGGTGATTTCAGCAAAGAAGGTGATTATCAGAGCATGATGCTTTTTGTCTTGAAAGACTGCTTCTCGAACCGAATGAATTTCATTTACTTTGCAAACATACCCTGTCTCTTCATTCACCTCGCGTATCACGGCTTGATGCAGGTGTTCGCCTTTTTCTACAGCCCCACCAGGCAGTTCCCAATATCCCTTTACATTTTTAACTGCTAAAATATTTTCTTCCGCATCGTAAATAATAGCTGATACTACATCTACTCGTTTCAAATATATCTACCTCCTTCGCTCTTTGTTTACATCAATTGTCGAATAAATAGCACGAACTGTTCATTTCAATACATTCATTATACGGTATCCTTGATACATTCAAAAAGAAGCATTCAGCAGATTGGATGCCCCAGCATGTGGATCACCATCATTTTACTGATTGTCCTCATTTGGTTTACTTGGAGTATCGTTTCGTTATTAAGACACATGAAAGAATCAAATGAGAAAAATATACAACTGTTAGAACATCAAAAACCGCAAAAATAAAAACCTCACTCTTTTAGAGAGAGGTTTCTTAGCGTACGCAAGTATTCTTACCGTTTCTCATGAAACAACATATTTCTGATTCGATGAATATAATGCAGCGCAATATGAACGAGACATAAAATAAGCCCGATCATCGCAAGTATATAGATGGGCAGCATCAAACCAGGTACATAGTTAACGATAAAACCCAAACTAAATGCTGTCAGCATATATAGGCTAATCAACCTCATGAATACCATCCGAAGCCCTCCCTTGCTACACTCACTTTAACATGATTTCCCTTTATTTCCATAATATGCTTTAAAAAATGCGAATCTACTAAGATTCGCATAATCATTACGTATTCAATTCACCTTTCTTCTCACGCGCTTCCTTCCACTGCTCAAGCTCAGATACCGTCAATAATTGATATCCCTGTTTTGTGAGTTCTTTGATAATCGTGACGGCTGCGTTTGCTGAGGTGTCATAGATGTCGTGCATTAAGACCGTTTCACCGCTAGATACATGGGCTAGAATGTAGTTCGCGACGTATTGGCTGTTTCGATATTTCCAGTCTTCAGGATCCACATCCCAAAGGGTCACTTTCATGTGAAGAGCTTCGTTGATTTGCCCGTTTGTCCCGCCATATGGCGGTCTAAAATGAGTCGGTGTGAACCCGCTCGCTTTTTCAATGATCTGTTGCGTGTCTTCTACTTGTTTGACCGCTTGTTTTAAAGGAAGTCTTGTGAGCAAAGGGTGGTTATAGGAGTGGTTTCCAATTTCATTTCCACCCTTTCTGATTTCACTTAACATATCGGGATAATACTGAACCCTGCTGCCTAATACAAAAAATGTAGCATGTCCTTTGTTCTCTTTTAATGCTGTTACAATTTTTGAGGTCGTTGATGGATTGGGCCCATCATCAAATGTGAGTGCAATGGCTTTTTGATTCGGATGAAATGTGGATGGTTTTGGCAATTTCACAATCTTTCTTGTTGGAATCGGTTCTTTTTTCTCGTTTTTGTTCAATTCTTTCTTAATATATTCAGGTTTTAATATTCCTTTCAGCAGTGTTTTCTTAATCGCTAACACTTGAGGGCCTTGATGATTTGGAGCGATTTGTCCTCTTGGAAAGTAGAATTCGATATAGCGATCCTTGATGGCAAAATACTGATAATTCTTCGCCACAGGAGACGTTCCCTGTTTGAGCAGCGACTGATTTTCAGCTAGCGTTCGATCTTTTTTTAATTCCTCAAAAGTCATATGAGATAATTTTTGAAGGTTGTCCTTCTTTGATAGAAAGATATCGTTGATTGATAAAAATGTCTGTTTCTTGAAATCAAAGTTCATCACCTTCGTTTGATTGACGCCTTGCTTTCCGCCCTTCACTTCATATGTATTGAATTTGATTGCGACGGTTTGCTTGGCATAATGAATGATCTCATAATCGATGTTTAACTCGTATCGTTTTTCTTCATTGACATCACTCGCTTGACTAAACGATGTTTTAAACCTTTCTAACGCTGTCTCTGCAAATCTTTTGATCTCCTGATCTAGTTTTTCTTGATGAAACAGCGGATAGTTGACAGCATATCTCATGAATTTCCCGTCATTCACAAGTGTGACAATTTCAACTTGTTTGTAGCTCGCATCTTGTTCTACTTTTTTTCTCTCTGTCCCGCTTGCTTGCTGATTATGATAAAATCCAGCGATTCCGATGACAATCGCAAGTCCGCATAGAACAAGAATGACTTTCCCTTTGATTGACACAATGATTCTCCTCTCGTGATGCCGTCCTGTCTGGATGACGTGTGTTTGTAGGATAGACTTTTCGCAGCCCCTTTTTAGTTTGCAAAAAACACATTTGTCACATTTTCGACATATTTTACGAGAGACATATAAAAAGGGCTTGATTGCTCAGCCCTTATTTTTGCATATACAGTTGGAATAACTTTGTTTCTTCATCAATAGAGCGTGCCTGGTCAAAAGCTGCTCTGACTGTCTTTGAGTTGTTCACCAGCTCATACAGCATGGTGAGAACAAAAATAAATGACGCATTTCCATCAATGTAGTCATCGGGCGCTGTATAGGATATCGCCCCTGTTTCTAAAAAAGCTTCTGCCAACTTTTTTTCGCCTAGTGTACAGCCTGTACATATAATGTGGACTCCATTTAACGAAGCATAGCGCTTTATGTCATCCGCACCAAAAGCAGCACCTCTCGGCTCACCCTCTTCGTATACATCTTCTCCTAACTCCGGCATGAGAAACGCTCCTTCTTCTCCGTGAAAGGATAAAAGAATGAAATCCGTCTCGCCTCTATTCCTCCCGGATAAAACATTAATCAGGTCATTCGGTCTGCCTATCCAATGCATATCGACTTTTGCGCCAAAGTTTTCAAGTGCTGCACGAAGCGCAAAGGATTCCAGCTCACTATTTGGTCCGGCTGCCAATGTGATGCGCATGACTGGCTGGCTCATTTATATCCCCTCCAAACGATGATAAACATAGCACCATTTTTTCCTCATCTACATATGCACCATTTATTTTTAGTGCTTTTTCTTCTACCGCATACGACTTAAATCCAACAGACTTATAAAGATGTTTGGCTGGGTCGTTTGTTGTGACCACTGTTAAATATATTTGTTCGATGTCTTTTTTTTCGCGTGCAAAAGAAAGTACTTTTGTCAGAAGTGCCTTCCCCATTCCTTTTCCGCGTCCATTAGCCGTTACATACATCGCTACCACATTGGCACGGTGCTTTAATTTCTGCAAGGTTTCTTGTATGAGTGTAACCGAGCCGACCAGCTGACCTTGATGAAAGGCACCGAATGTCCACATAGATTGTGTAGAGGCAAAACGAGCCTTATATTTATTCTTCGTATCTAGCTTCTCTTCCTCGTAACTCATAGCAAAACTCTCTGGATTTAATCGGAGTGCTTCTAATCTCAAGTTCGCATATTCTTGAGCATCTTCTGGTGTTAACAATCGAATATTCAGAAAATCGCCTCCATCAGAATGAATTGATACTTCCAATTTTATCTTGAAAGGCGCTTTTGATCAAAATTTTTATGCAAAAATAAAAAGGCATCCCATCACAGGATGCCTCACTTCTTTTTACCATTAAACTACCACTTACAGCGTTTGACCGGGCGGCAGCAAGGATTCTTGATATCACTGCCACAGTCATATTCTTCCATAATATACTCATTTCGAGTAGATTGCGTTACAGGGTAGTAGTTTTCAATTCTTTTGATGTTTTTATTGACGTTTGTGATATGAGTTGGATGAATCTTTCTGATCGTTTGTTCATTTGTTGTCGTGTTGACAATTTGACGTGTAGGGGATACAACCGTTTCAACTTCTCCATGATTCCCTCTGCGAGGCCCAAAGAAAAAATTGTCTAATCGATTCCGGCTCATCTCAACACCCCTTCAAGTTGTCTTTCACTTACACTCTATCGTATGTCAGAGGCGCAATTTGTGATTAGATGATTGTCTATTTTTGATAAAATCCACTGGTGATCTAGTAGTCTCTTTCTTTACAACAGGACAAATTTAACATATTATACAAATGATCTCTTGTGAAGGAAAGGACATTCAATGCTGAAAACAACACATAAGCTCTTTTCATTTTTCATTCTGCTCGTCGCAATCATCACCCTTCCCTTGCTGTCGCCATGGGTTTTTACAAATGAGACTGAGAGAGGAGCGATACGGCATGCCATTTATCAAGAAGGCTACCCTTACCAAAGCTATTTTGCTATTTTGCAAAAAAGGACGGTGTAGACCCTCAATATGGTCAGCTGTATGATGTGTATTGGCAGGCTTGGAAAAGTGAGACGGGAATGACGCCTTCCGTCTGTTATTCAAAAAAGATAGGAGACCATGAATTTAAGGTCAGCTGCGGAACTGCACCGTAACATTTTTCAATAACTTTAAAATAAGAGGTGAACGATTTGATCAACACAACACAAACCATCGAACGAAACAAACTGGACATTGCACTTGAACTGACGCAATTGCACTTGAATCGATATGAAGCAAATCATCCTGATCAACTGAGTGAAATTTATGCGAAATATTATGCGCTTCTTGAAGTGCTGGACGTATCCTCATCTGATCAATTAATGGATTTACTGCCAGATGAACTGAAACAAATACTTGATTAAAAAAACCATCTATCCACACAGGATAGATGGTTTTCTTTAGACACGTGCAGCCATATCGGTTTCGATTTGTTCTAAGCTTCTTCCTTTTGTTTCGACTAATACAAAGCGCGTGAACAACAGGCCAATTAAGCAGATGACCCCAAATGAAGAGAAAATGACGCCGAAGCTGAATTGGTCAGCCAAGATTGGGAACACAAGGCCAACTGCTAATGATCCCGTCCAGTTAAAGGCAGAGGAAATGCCCGCTCCAATACCCCTTACAGAAAGTGGGAAAATTTCACCAATGATAATCCATGTGATCGGTGCCCATGAGAAGGCATAGCACAAAATAAAGCAGCAAAGTGAAATTAATGTGACCCAGTTTAATATACCTTCACTCACTCCGAGCGCACCTAATGCCGCTGGTGCAAAGAAAGACAGGGCCATCCCCGTTCCCCCAACTGTGAGAATCGTTCGGCGGTCGAACCGGTCGACGAATTGTAAAAAGATCACGGTCGTCACAACAAATATGACACCAACAATGACGGTAAAACCTGCGGCAACTTGCGGAGCAAGACCTACATTTCTTGCGATACTCGTTGCATAATACACAATAGAGTTCGCCCCCTGTATTTGCTGGAGTGTCGCCATTCCGACCCCAATAAAGAGAGCCATTCGGAATTTCTTTTGAAATAATTCACGAATGCCTGAGCGTTCTTCTTTTGCCACTTCTAAAATTTCTTGCATTTCTGCTTCAATCTCTTCACGTGATGAACGAAGTGATCCTAATACTTCACGTGCCTTATGAGCCATTCCGTGTTTAATTAAATATCTTGGAGATTCAGGAAGTTTCAGCATGCCAATATAAAGCACGATCGCAAATAAAGCAGCACTTCCCAGCATCCAGCGCCAGCTGTCTGGAATTGGTTCAAACACAAATGCGACGATATAGCTAAGCAATAATCCACTCACAATCATCAGCTGATTCAGGCCGGACAATTTCCCGCGGATTTTAGCTGGAGCGATTTCAGACATGTAAGCAGGCACGAGCGATGAGGCTGTCCCTACAGCTGTTCCTAAGAAAATCCGGGCAATGGTTAATGAGATTTCTTCTGGTGCAATGGCTGAGCCAAGCGCACCGACAAAAAAGATAATTGATGACACCAAAATGAGCTTTCTGCGGCCAAACTTATCCCCCATCAGACCGCTTAAAATGGAACCAATGATCGCCCCGCCCATTAATGAAGAAACGACGATGCCAAGCCATAACGGGCTGAGCTGAAATTCTTCCTGAATGTGCCCTTCCGCCCCTGCGATAATGCCAATATCATATCCAAATAAGATACCTGCAAAGGACCCGAAAAAGAAGATAAATTTACTTGATACTTTTTTCTCCAAGTGGATGACCCCCTCACTTAATAAACCGCTTTCATTTCTCCCTGCCATTCTACCGTTCACAGTAGAATGCATTTCACCCTTCTTTATAAAACCACATATTCTGCATTCACAAGCTTTGCAAAATGAACAATTTGATCAACCGTTAAATTGAGAGATACGACTGTATGATGACCTCCGCCGTGCTTAATCCATGCTTTGACGCCATCTTGAAAGTTCGGTTTGATTGTCCAGAGGACTCGTGCCACCGGTAATTGAGGTGCTGCTTCCTGCGGCTCAAAGGCTTCCACTTCTTGAATCAGCCATTTGAAATGTGTTCCAAAATCAGCAATGGAGACAACAACGCCCTCGCCTTTTTTTCCATCAAACACAAGACGTGCTGGGTCTTCCCGGTTTCCAATGCCTAGCGGAGACACGACAATGACAGGTTTTGTATGTGCAAGCGCTGGATCTACTTCTAGCATATGAGATTGCAGCACTGCTTCCTGACCAGAGGTCATTTCATATGTGTAATCTTCCATAAAACCTGTGGATTGATGATGGCTCATCACCTTTAATAAACGATCCAGTGCGGCGGTTTTCCAATCCCCTTCACCTGCAAAGCCATACCCCTTTGCCATGAGGCGCTGAACAGCTAGACCCGGAAGCTGCTTCATGCCATGTAAATCTTCAAAGTTTGTCGTAAAGGCATTGTAGCCGCCTTCATCTAAGAAACGTTTGATGGCAATTTCATATCGTGCTTGCACTTTTACACTTTGTTCCCATTCTTCTGCCGAATAACTCCCATAATCCACGTCATATAACGTTAAGTACTCAGCAAACAGAGCATCAACTTCTGCTTCTTCCACAGCATTTACATAGTTCACAAGATCGCCAATTCCAAAGTAATCAACGGTCCATCCTAGCTGGATCTGCGCTTCAATTTTATCTCCTTCTGTCACCGCAACGTGGCGCATATTGTCACCAAACCGAGCCACTTTGATGTGGAAGCTCTCATGATAGGCAGCCGCAACGTCCATCCAATCAGCGATTTGCTGCTTCACCTCCTGCTTCGACCAATGACCTGCAACGATTTGGTTTTGCTTATTTAAACGTGCATTGATATAGCCGTACTCTCTGTCTCCATGTGCCGATTGATGGAGATTCATATAGTCCATATCAATCGTGTCCCACGGAATGTTTTCATAGTATTGCGTGACGAGATGCAAAAGAGGCTTTTGCAAAAGAGACGTACCACGTATCCACATTTTTGCTGGAGAAAACGTATGCATCCAAGTCATCACACCGATGACCTCATCACGATAGTTGACCTCTTTCATCAGCTCTGTGATTTGATCCGCACTAACCGCCAGCTCCTGCAGAATAATTGGATAAGGCAGCAAACCGCTCTCATTTAAGGCATCTGTTATCTTTTGCGCATCTGCCTTCACTTGCTTCAGTGCCTCGTCCCCATATAAGTGCTGTGACCCGACGACAAACCAACATTCTTTCTTCTGACTTGTTAACATAGAAATCCCTCTTTTCTTTATCTTGAAGGTTTTTGTCCGTAATACGCATGTGTTCCATGTTTTCTCAAATAATGTTTATCTAAAATCACCTGCGGAAGAGGCTCCGCATATTCGTTCAATTGCTTTGCAAACAGGTTCATTTTCGCTACTTCATCTAAAATGACACTGTTCGTTACCGCACTTTTTGCATCTTTTCCCCACGTAAAGGGACCATGACCTTGTAGCAAAATACCAGGAACCGCCATGACATCTATCTGTCTTTTCTCAAACGTTTCAATGATCAGGTGTCCTGTTTCCACCTCATACCCGCGATTCACCTCTTCTTCTGTGAGAAATCGAGCGCACGGAACAGGTCCGTAAAATGTATCTGCATGTGTTGTGCCCATTGCTGGTAAATCAAGTCCAGCTTGCGCCCATACCGTTGCCCACATTGAATGGCTATGTGAAATGCCGCCAATTTCCTCAAAGTGTTTGTAAAGAACAGCATGTGTGGCAGTATCGGAAGAAGGATTGAATTCCCCCTCGACCACTTGACCGTCAAAATCGACCACGACCATGTCTTTTGCTGATAATTTGTCATACGCTATGCCGCTTGGCTTAATGACAAACAGTCCACTGTCACGATCGCACGCACTGACATTGCCCCATGTAAATTTCACAAGTCCGTACTTTGGCAGATCTAGATTCGCTTGAAACACTTCTTCTTTTAACCGCTCTAACATACAGGTGCCGCTCCTTTCTGTGGCGTGAGATGTTCTACTGCCGTCTTTTCTATCGGGAGTCCTTCTTGATAGCGCTTTATAAATTCCTCAAAACCTTTAACATCCAGTGGATCAGGATCAATAAGCTCTTCTAATGTATGGGCAAACACTTGATGCTTGAGAAAATGGCTCAGTGTTTGCTGCTGGTGATTGAGCATATATGAAGCAAGGACCGCCATCCCAAACGCACCGCCTTCTCCCGCAGTTGATACGACGGATACAGGTGTCCCGAGTGCAGCAGCGACCATTTTTTGCCCAACTATCGGTGTTTTAAATAAACCGCCATGTCCTAGTAAGCGATCAATCTTGACTTGTTCATGTGCTTTTAAACGATCCATCCCAATTTTCATTGCGCCAAATGCAGAGAAGAGATGCGTCCGAATGAAATTAGCAAGGGTAAACCGGCTTTGAGGAGATCTAACAAAAAGAGGTCTTCCTTCTTTTAGTCTCGTAATATTTTCACCAGAATAATAGCCATAGCTTAAAAGCCCGCCCCCATCATGATCTGCTTCTAAAGCTTGATTTAATAGAGTTTCGTACAATCTTTCTGTTTCAACTGGCTGACCCATTGCTTCAAACGCTTCTCTGAATAGATTCATCCAAGCGTTGAGGTCACTTGTACAATTGTTGGCATGAACCATCGCGACTGGCAGGCCATCTGGTGTCGTGACAAGATCCACTTCTGGGTACACACCTTTTAGATGATGCTCTAACACAATCATGGCAAATACAGATGTCCCAACTGAAATATTCCCAGTTCTCTTTTCCACACTGTTTGTTGCGACCATTCCTGTTCCTGCATCACCCTCTGGTGGGCAAAAAGGGATACCTGGCTGCAACTGTTTGCCTTGGTCTAAAATCGCTGCTCCAGCTGCTGTTAACACACCAGCTTCTTCGCCTGCTAAATAGACGCGCGGCAAAAGATGACGAAGCTTCCACGGATAGCCTTTTTCTGCAATCAATGCTTCAAATTGATGAAGCATCACTTCGTTGTAATCCTTCGTTTTTTCATCAATGGGGAACATTCCCGACGCATCGCCAATTCCGATGGCCTGCTTCCCTGTTAACAGCCAGTGAATGTAGCCTGACAAAGTGGTCACATACTCTAACCGGGACAGATGTTTTTCCTCTCCTAATATCGCTTGATATAAGTGAGCGATGCTCCATCTTTCTGGAATATGAAATTGGAATACATCTGTTAGCTTTTGACTCGCCTCGGTCGTTGTTCCATTCCGCCACGTTCGAAACGGGACGAGGAGTTCTCCTGTATGATGACAGGCGACATAGCCATGCATCATCGCAGATATCCCGATGGAGCCAATGGTTTGAATCGTCACCCCATACAATTGTGCTGCCTGTTCTTTCATCTGACGGTACGCCACTTGAAGACCTGTAATGATCTCAATTAAATTGTACGTCCATATTCCTTCTTGAAGAGAACTTTCCCATTCAAATGCACCTTGCGCAATTGGCTGAAACTCTTCATCTATTAAAATCGCTTTAATTCGTGTGGAACCAAATTCAATGCCCAAAGATGTCCGTCCTTCTCTAATGGCTTTGGCCGTCTTTTCACGATTCATTTTGTTCACCTCCAAGATGATAGCGGTTTCAAATATCTTTTTCATTTGATTCATCTTTACCTGTGCACAAAAACAATATAATATTTGTACGTACATATGTCAATAATAAATATAGTTGTGCATACATAATTAGACAAAAACTTTCATATTCTCTAAGGAACAGACGATAGACACTGTAAGCGCCTGTTTTTGATTAAGCAACCATGTTAGAATATGTTCATACAAGTTCTTCTCAACCCGAGTAGAGGATCAACTGTGAAAGAAGTGAAACGATGAAAAAGAAGTACCAGATCATTATAGATGATATAAAAAGCAAAATACTGACAGGGGATTACCGGATCGGGGAGCGTATTCCAACCGAATCAAGCTTACAAGAGATGTATCAAGTAAGCCGGCATACGGTGCGAAAAGCCATCTTGGAATTATCGAGTGAAGGTTTTTTACGAAGCGAAAAAGGCTCAGGCACATTTGTCACCAATCAATATCAAACAAAACCTGCTGGACATGCTCATATGAAAACGATTGGCGTCATCACCACATACATATCCGATTACATTTTCCCGTCGATCATTCGGGGCATCGAAAGCCGATTAAATGAAGAGAACTATTCTTTGTTACTGGCGAGTACAAATAACGATGTGGAGCAAGAGAAAAAAGCGCTTGAAATGATGCTGTCCTTTGGTGTGGACGGATTAATTGTCGAACCGACAAAAAGCAACTTATATAATCCAAACATTTCGTACTACCTATCCTTTAAAGAGCAGGATGTCCCGCTTATTATGATCAATGCCTACTATGAGCAGTTAGAAGTTCCCTTCCTTTGTTTGGATGATGTAAAGTCCAGCTATTTAGCGACAAAGGAGCTGATCACCTCTGGACATCAGCACATTGGACTGATTTCAAAAACAGATGATTTACAAGGAAAATATCGAATGAAAGGCTATATTCATGCACTCGGTGAAGCGAAGCTCAATTTCCTACCAGAACATGTCCTTTTTTTCGATACAGAATCGAAGCAGTATTTAGGGGATCATATCAAAACCTTTTTACAAGCGCACCAGCATGAGCTAACCGCCCTTGTTTGCTATAACGATGAAGTCGGGTTAGAAGTAGCAAATGTATGTAGTGAAATAGGTTTATCTATTCCAGATGATCTTTCCATTATTGGACAGGATAACTCGTATATTGCCCAAAAAAATGCCCATGTGAAACTGACAACGCTGACACACCCTCAAGAGCAAATGGGACGAGATGCGGCAGACTGGATGATTAAAAAAGTACAAGGGAAAAAGAATCTCCCTGATCAAACATTTTATGAGCCTGAACTCGTTCCTGGTGAAACGATTAAAGCGCTGAACGCAAGAAAAAATGAGCCCTCTTCATAGAAGGCTCATTTGACTTTAGGCTCTTGTTCAAGCATATTCATCACATCATAGGCAATTCGGTCGGGAGAATCTTGCGTGATACGATTGCGATAGTTAGACAAGACGACTACTCCTGTTTTTGAATGCGGGCGTAAGCCCATGAAGCTGGAGAAACCAGAAGTTGCCCCATTATGGCAAATCAACCCCGTATCATCTATGACCCACCCGAGTCCCATTGACATGTTTTTCCCTATCTTTACCTTTGGTTCGTGGGTCATTTTCCATGGAGAAGCGGCGTCTGCACTCATGTGTGCAGAGAGAAATGAAAGCAAATCAGTGATCGTCGACCGAATCGCACCAGCCCCTTGGTAGTCTTGCATCTGAAGCGGAGGAACCTCTTTTCCATTCTCTTGATGACCGAGGATCATCTTCTCTTTGACGTCCTCCTTGATCGTAATAAAGGTGTTCGATAGTTTCAGCTCATCCACGATATATTCAGTCAGCAACTCTTCATATGTTTTGTGAAGAGACCATCCCATGATCAACCCGAGGAGCCCCATCCCTACATTGGAGTAACGAGATGGGTATTCTTTTCGCTCATTCCATTTTTTCGAGTGTAACAGTTTCATTAATTCATCAAGGGAGTATTGACAGTACATATCTCTTCTCACTTTTGGAAGGAACCTTAGTTGTAAATCTCTGAGAAAACGATGTGAAGGAAGTCCAGACGTATGGGTTGCCAGCTGTTCCAATTGGATGGGGTGATTCTTTCTTATTTCGGGACAATACAGTGAAATGGAATCGTCTAGCTTCATCTGCCCTTTTTGAATCATGCTTGCCAATATACTTGTCGTAAAGACTTTTGAAATAGAGCCGATTTCAAAAATGACCTCCTCAGGCTGGACGCGCTGCTGTATGGGGTGAACTCCGAAATGAAAAACGTGTCTTTCTCCTTGATGAATCAGGCCGATCACGAGCAGTGCCTGTTTCTTTTTTTCCGTATAAGAAGAGGCAATTCGCTGTACTTCTTGTTTGAGCATCATCAATGGATCATCATCCTTCCCCTTCATTTTGATCTACAATCAATTGATCAAGCTTTGTATAAATGGATGTCAATGTGTTGATCTCTTCGAGGCTTAATTTTGAATAGTATTTTTCAATGATCGCAAGTTCTATCTTTCTCATATTCTCCAAGTACGTCTTTGCCTTTTCAGAAAGTTCAACGTGCAATTCCCGGCGGTTTTGCGGGTTGATGCTGCGGCGAATCCATTCTTTTTTTTCAAGCGTGTTTAATAACTGGCTCACAGCACTTTGGGTGATGCCTAGTTGCTGAGCAATTTGAATAGGTGAGCTTCCCCCTTTTCGCTCTACGAAATCAAGGACAATGTGCTGCTTATCAGTTAACTCATCTACAAATAACTCTTCAAACTCTAATCGGAGCTTTTGATTGATGCGCGCTTCGATTTGGTTTAATTCTTGGATCATCGTTGTTTTGGATGTCACTGTCATCACCTTTATAATTAAGATAACTTAAGTATAAAGGTGTCTTTATGATTAATCAACAAAAATCCCTATCTTTTATTAAAGATAGGGAAAATGCCGATTATAATTCTTCTTTTGGCGAGGGCACTGCACATACGCCATCTGCACATGCTTCTTCAAATGAAGCATCAGCCGCTTTCTCCGTTTGCGCTGCCTCTTCTGTCCAAGCCGTTTCAAGTGCACGAAGGAACGTATCTGCTGGCTGTGCACCAGCAACCGAATATTGATCATTGATCAAGAAAAAAGGCACAGCAGAAATCCCGAGCTGTCTTGCTTCTTTTTCGTCTTCTCGCACATCGTCTGCAAATTCTTGCCCGTCTAGAACCTTCTGTACTTCGTTCTGATCAAGGCCTGCTTTTTCTGCAATATCTAAAAGGGTTTGACGATCACCAACATGCTTTCCATCTGTAAAATACGCTTGAAACAGCTCTCCCATGACGAGATCGCCTTTTCCCATTTTTCCAGCATATTGAGCGAGCTGGTGGGCATCAAAGGTGTTTGTCAAAACGAGTGGATCGAATTGAAAATCGATTCCTTTCTCCTTGCCCGCCTGTTTCACCTGTTCATTCATCGCGATGGCCCGGCTGCGGCTCATGCCATATTTTTTGACAAGCATATCATGCACATCATAATCCACTGCAACAGGTGCATTCGGATCAAGCTCAAAGCTTTTAAACTCTACTTCTACCTGTTCTTTATGAGGGAATTGCTCAAGCGCTGTTTCCAACTGTTTTTTTCCTATATAACAAAAAGGACAGGCGATATCTGACCAAATTTGCACTTTCATCTTCATCTTCCTTCCACTGCTTACGTTTTTTCTTTCAAGATGTAACTATTATAGTTACATCCATTCCTTTATGTCAAGTGATCCTTCTTTTTAAGTACCATGTAATAAAAAAACCTTTCCTTCAAAAAAGGAAAGGTTTTCATCACGGCTATTCTAAGTTCGCATGGTGACCGTACATTTTATGGGTGTCGAGCTCTTTCAATTCCATCAATCTCAAGATGACCGCATCGTACATAAGAAGCAAAGTTTGCTCAAATAATGAGCCCATCGGCTGAATCGTATGATGATTTCCTTCATGTTGATCCTTTGGCGCACCTGAAAGTAAGATGACTTCATCCGATAGATCAGCTATAGGTGACTCAGCTGAAAGTGTGAACGCCGCGACACTTCCGCCAATCGCCCTTGCCTTTTTCGCGAGCACAAGCAGCGTCTCTGTTCGGCCAGAACCGCTCCCTACAATCAATAAATCCTCAGATGTAAAAGCAGGCGTATTCGTTTCACCGATCACATAAGCTTCGACACCAATATGCGTGAGTCTCATCGCAAACGATTTCCCCATCAAACCAGACCTGCCAGCCCCTGCGACGAAGACCTTTCGAGCCGCTAAAATGCTTTTGACAAGCTGCTCTGATTGTTCGTCTTGAATAGCGGGCGAGTGCTCAGAAAGCTCGCTTAGAATTGCTCTCACATAGTCACTTGTTTTCATGATTGTGCAATCAACTGCTTCATTTGCGCAGCCACTTCTGCTTTATTGTCTTGAGCCGCAATGCCGCCGCCGACAATAATCAAATCTGGATTTAATTTGACGACTTCAGGCAATGTATCAAGCTTAATACCGCCTGCAATCGCTGTTTTCGCCTGTTTGACCACTTGTTTAATGGTCATGAGGTCAGCAAATGAGTTTTGACCAACCGCTTGCAGGTCATAGCCTGTGTGCACACAAATATAATCTACCCCAAGCTCATCCAGCTCTTTCGCACGGCCGGCGATATCTTTGATACCAATCATATCGACTAAAATTTGTTTCCCTCTTGCTTTTGCTTCTTTCACCGCTCCTTGGATAGACATATCTTCCGCTGCCGCAAGAATGGTGACGATATCCGCTCCAGCTTCGGATGCCTGCTGCACTTCATAACCGGCAGCATCCATAATTTTGAGATCCGCTAGCACACGTAAATTCGGAAACGCCTGTTTGACTTCTTTTACAGCACGAAGCCCTTCGTTGATCACAACAGGTGTCCCAATTTCCACCACATCAATAGACGCTTCTACTTCTTTGATCAGCTCGATCGCTTCTGGTATATTCACTAAATCTAACGCTAATTGTAATTTCATGAACGTTCACTCCCGTTTTTTCATCTCATCTTCAAGAGCTCTGTGAATAGGGCTTCTTGAACGATGAAATGAGTATAACAACAGGATGGAAGCAATCCAAGTACGCACTTTTTTTTTACATACTATACTTTTTCGCATATGGTTACAAAAAAGACACTGTCTTTTCGACCAGTATCTAAACGTACTGACAAACCCTCGCATTCGGTGTCAAGTCTGTGTTGTGATGCCGCTCCAGTACTCGTCCTTCCTAAACTGCAAAGGTTTTCAAGTCACGCTAAAAAGAAAACAAAGAGCTAAAATAAAATGATTTTAGCTCTTTGTCTACATCTATCGTCTTTCTATTTATCATCCTTTAAAAAATTGCTGTCGAGATATTGTTTGCCCCAATCATACATCGCCTCTAAAATCGGCATTAAGCTTTCTCCGAGTTCCGTGAGAGAATACTCAACCTTTGGCGGGACGACAGGATAAACCTCCCGGTGCACAATGTGATCTTCCTCTAATTCTCTTAGCTGATTGACAAGCATTCTTTGCGTAATTCCAGGCATTAACGACTTTAACTCACCAAACCGTTTTGTCCCTTCTCTGCCAAGGTGCCATAAGATCAGCATTTTCCACTTCCCGCCGATAATATTCAGCGTCAGCTCTTTTTCGCAATTGAACACTTTATTTTCCATTCTTGATGACAACGACATACACTCCTTTAATCTCAAACCACTTTATCATATACTGAGGCAAAATGGATTGCCCTAGCATACAGTCTTTGTTATTGATTTTGTTTTTTGACGAAAGCCATCACAGCCTTTGTCATCTCTTGCGCTTCTTTTGGCGCTCTGTCAGATCCAAACCATTTATTTAAATCACTGTGGCTCAGCGAATGAACCCGAAACACAAAATTAGAGCCTTTCTCATGATTCAGTTTTTCTGCAAATCGGTACACCTCAGGATTTTCCCAGCCTGTAACCAAATAGACAGGAGGTACATTCTTTTGATTCATATAAGTGACAGGTGATGCCTTTGTCCAATTCTCCTCTTGTTTGCCAAAGACTTTTTTATACGAGGGAATGGCTTGTATAAATTGATTGATGTTTAACGGTCCATCTAAAATCACGATGGAATTGATCGTTTTTGGCGACAACCCCACACGTTTTAAGTAGGTCGAATCTGTGGCAACCAGCGCCGTCAAATGACCGCCCGCTGAGTGACCCATGACATTGATTTTTGACGAATCGATTTGATATTCATCTGCATGATCCTTGACCCATTTAATAGCGCTTGCCGTATCATCTGCCATCTGCTCGTAGTTGGCATCAGGGTGAAGCCTGTAATTCATTGAAACAAACACATACCCTTGACCCGTAAAATAATCAGCCTTTGAAGCGACTCTATTCTTATCGCCGCCTGTCCAGCCTCCGCCATGGAGATAGATCATGACTGGATGCTTCTTCTTTTTGTCTTCATCTTTTCCCTTTGGCATATATATATCCAGTGTTTGCTGTTTGTTTTGTGTGTCTGCATAATGGATGTTCGTCGTCGGCTTAGGCTGGTTGAAACGGAACACAAAGAATGCGCATACCAATAATCCAGCGATGACCGCCGCAAATAAGAGCCATTTCATGATTCGATTCAATGTCATTGCACCTTTCTGTGTTGGGATGGGGAAGACTGAATGTCCAATAAAAACTAGAATCGTCTGTTAAGTACAAACCTTTGATTTAAACAGAAGGTAGATTGGTGAATTTTAGATATATGTCGGCTTGAATCACAGATTCAAATGGGTTGTGCACGTCAATACAATAGATCAAGTCGTAATGTTCATTATACTCTTTAAAGTAGTGAAATTCATTGATTTGCTTTAGATGCTTGATATTGAAATCGGGATTTGTTTCTGGATTTTTTCATCTAAAAAACCATGTCATCGTTTGTCCTCCAGAAGGTTATTGTATAAGTGCAATGATTCGTTTTCTTGTTTCTTCATGATATTGAACATAGGAATGCAATAAAGGATACGATTCAAGGATGTGTTGATACGTTTTGATTTGAGGATATTGCTCTTCAAATGACTGACGCAGCACGTTTAACTGTCTTTTCGGTATTCGTTTATGATCGATCACAAGACTTAAGCTGCCTGCAACAAGTGAAAAAAACATAAAAATCATCTGAATATATACCAGTTTCCTCTTCAAAAGAGACGATTTCATCTGGATAAGATGAATCTAATAAGTATTGATAACGTTGTTTTAAATCATCGAATAAACCTTGTTTATCTCGGCTGATTTTCATGGACCTTTCTCTCAATGTTTATAATCAAACACTCTCCTAACGTATTTTTCAGAATGAACTCTATTCTTAGAGTGTCACAGAGTTTTTAAATATTCTTCAAATGAAATAAAGTCCGCTTTTTTTCGAAATTCGCTTAAGATTATCTGATCTCCTGTAAAAATAACATCTGTCGAATCAAAAAATCCGATTTCAAACATAGCTTGAGGAATAACGGGTGTATAATTCACGTTCCAATATCGTTCATTATCTTCAATTTGAGGTATTGAACTAATATTCAAATGATCTATATGACGAGGCAATGCGGTCAAAACAGCGAAAATAAAAGAATAAGAATAGTAGTTTAGGAATTTTTTGAAATGTTCACCCTTCAGAAATAAAAAATCCTTATAATCCAGCATGACTTCTGAATGAGATTGATTATTCCGATCATGAAGCAATGAGAGTGTCACATCACTTATGACCCAATGATACTCTTCTACGTTTAAATTGATTTTCTTTATTAATTCATTTACTTCGAATAAATTTTCTTCTTTTGCTAATACGATTCTCATTACTTGTTCCACCTCATCAATTTAAAACATCAGACGAAACTAAAAATATTCTAAAGTATCAAAATCTAACCACAGTTTACAATCAGTGTTCGTGTTTACATTGAATGAAATCTAATCTAAAAATATACAGAAATATAAAAATATAAATAAAATTAATTAGTTTTAATAATTTCGAATGAGTTCCTTTTTAAAATCGTCAGGAAGTTTTTAATTCGGAAATAACTGAATTTCACTCTAATACGTCATTAATATATATTCATCTTCATGATTTAAAGCTAGATTTCTTAACACCACCAACTGTCAGTGATAATAATCAATGACACTCTTTGAACAAGAAATACTTTGGTACTTTTTAAAATTTGAGCAGAAAATGTTTATATATTAAAGTCCCCCTTACTTAAGTAAGGGGGATATAATTCCCTAATACTTCATACTTTTAAGACACTAAGAACTTTATAATCTTCACAATAGAATTTAAAGGTCTGTTCTTCGAAATCCTCAACTAAATAGTTTAATCTTTCCCAACCTTTGTTAAGTTTTGATATGTTAAAACTTAATATCGATTCTTCATGAAAGTCTAAATCTTTTATTTCAATAGATTTAACATTTATAAACTTTAGATGTATTTCAAAATTTTCTTTTGAGTTTTTATATGGTATGTTTAATTCGATTGACTTTATTTTTTCATAGGCTTCATTATAATCTTTGTAATAACGAAATTCGTTCAATTGCATTAAATGGATTACATCAAAATCTCTTATATATTTTTGAATTTTACTATCTAAATACCAATCCATTTCATTCACCTCCAAAAATTATATGTTTTTTTCTTACCTCTATCTCCATAGCCCTTTTTATAAATAAATTCATGAAGATGTGGTTTTGAATGGGTTTTTGGCATTCCATGATCAGAGTGATCGACTCGATATTTCTTACGGCCGAACTTATCATATATTACAGTCGATTTCTCCTTTCTACCTTCTTTTAATCGATAGTGAGTGACCCGACTATTTGGCTTCCCCACAAAAGATGCTTTTCTACTCCAATAGCTGTCCGGTACAAACCTCTTTTTAGTTCTTATATGACCTCTATATTTTCCACCTTTTTTCTTCCTTGAAAGTTTATAAGACTTCTTCCCAACACTAAATACCTTTTTCGCAGCCTTTAACTTTCCACCACCTACAAATCCTGATGCGGCTGCAACTGCTGCACCTTTCCAACCTTTTCCTGATTTATAAGCTTTGTATCCATCATATACCGCAAATCCTGCATTGACAACAAACCATACCCAATGACCATCCGGGTCCACATTCATGACTGGGTTGTTGTTTCCATAGGTATATCCGTTTTGATCTAGTGCATCTCCATCGCTTCCTGGGTCTGGGTCAAGTGATAGGAATACGCCATTTTTTGGTTCATAGTAGCGGGCGATTAGATAGTAAAGTCCTGTTTCTTCGTCGAAGCGGTAACCTGCATATCGATATGGGTTGCCTTTTACTTCTTCATCTTCTTTTACTTTTGTTGGAACGCCCCATGTATCGTATTCGTACTCAGCAACGATTTTTCCTGCACTATTTGTGATGGCTATGACATCACCGTGTGCATTGTAGTGATAGAAATATTTTTTCCCGTTTTGCGTGAATGCAAGGAGTTGTCCACTCTCACCGTATGTGTATGCTTTTGTGACTACGTTATCTTTATCTGTTTCGTATAAAACATTCAGGCTATCGCCGTCATAAAAGTAATTGGTGACTTTTCCATTCACTGTTTTTTGAATTCTGTATCCACGCTCATCATATTTGTAAGTGACAAATGGCTTGTCTTCGCCTTTTTTCGTGATGGCCGTTATGTTATCTTCTGCATCCCATTCATAAAGGAATTGCCCGTCAGACGTTCGGTTGCCATTTTTGTCATAAGTTAAAGTCTCATCATTTACCTTTGTCAGTTGGTTCATGATGTTGAATGATGCGTTGATTGTTTTTTTAGTGCTATTTTTTTCAATCGTAACGGTTTTTCTGTTTCCAAACCCATCATATGTGTACTCAATGACCGTGCCTTCTGGATGAGTTTCTTTGATCAATTGATCTAATTTTCCATATTCATAACGAATCTTCCCATTGCTTCCTTGATCAATCGTTATTCTGTTTCCATTTTGATCATATTCGTAAGCTTCGTTTAAGATCGTTGCCCCTTGGCTTGTTCCAATGTGCAAATCATTAATTAAATTGCGCTCATCATAAGCAAAACTAGCACCACTGCCGTTACCTGTAATAAAGGACTGAACATTTCCATTTTCATCATAATCAAACGAATACGTAGAACTCGAATCCTTCATCTGCGTCATTTGATCAAGCTTATTGTAACTGAATTGGTTCGTCCCTTTTTGATTTCCGTGTGTCCATTCAAAGGATTTTAGTTTATCTGAATCGGCTGGATACGTCCAAGTTTGGCTGCTGCCACGCTCTGCTAACTTTGTGATGCGGTTTTGTTGGTCGAACGTTCTGTTTTTGGTTGTGTTTTGTTCTTTGTTGACAACCGTTGTTTCGTTTCCGTTTTTATCATAGCTAAAGTTATATTTTTCTGTTCCATTGTATGACTTGGATTTCACTCGGTCTGTTCCATCATACGTGAGAGACACTTCATGTCCATTTGCAGAAATGGTTTTGATCAAGTTGCTATTCGCATCATATTCACTTTTCAACACATTCCCTAATGGATCAATGGTTTTTGTCAATTTACCCATCAGATCGTATTCAAACTGATACGTCTGATCTGACTCTGCACGAATGGTTTTCGACCGTTCATTGCCCTCTTTATCATAGGTTCTCACAATGGATGTCCCGTTAGATAAAGTGATTTTCTTTAGTTGATCAGCCTGGTCATATTCAAATGTTGTTTTTTCGCCTTTCGCATCTGTTTCAGAAAGTTTTTTGCCTGTTTCATCGTAGGCAGATTGAGATGAGTAACCAAGCTCGTCCTCTTCTTTAACTGCATAGTTCCCTTTTTCGTCGTAAGTGGTTTTCGTTAACAGACTACCTTCTACTAGACGGATATCATCAAACCAAGCCGTGCCAGTCGCGCTTTTTTGGAAAACAATCTGAACGTCGACTTTTTTCAATGGTTTTGTTTTTGGTATGACAACCGCCGCTCGGTTCCATTCCTGTGTACCGGTTGGGAATTTCGCATTAAATGTTCCTGTTGTGCCATCTGTATACGTAACGAACGCTTGAAGTGAGTAATCATTATCATTTGAGGCTTTGACATTTTCAGCCTTAGACATCCCAGTCAAGGTGACATACACAGATTGATCATTCGCACTTTGTTCAATCGGTACAGATTGTTTATAGATGGCATTTGCTTGAGTTGAAGAGGTTCTGGTCATTTTTAACGAAACGTCATCGTTAAAGCCTTCTTCATTATCTAACGAACCACCTGACCCACTCCAGCTTGTTGTTTTATCCGTAAAGGAATTATTTTTGACTGGATTATAACTTGATGAAACTTCGCCTTTTTCCAGCTGAATCTCATCGAACCAGGCTTTTCCTTTTCCAGCCCTATCTCGATGATCCACTTCCATATAGATCACAGCTTTACCTGCATGAGATGGCGTCGTAAACGTGACTTGGCGTTTTGTCCAATCGTTTTTGCCTGATAATGTGCTGTAACCGTTGCTGATCCATTGAATTCGTTTGTTGTTTGTATCTCTTAAATCGATGTTAAAAAATGCTCTTGCTTTTGTTAGCTCTGTCTTTATTTTCCCACTAAGTGTATACGTCGTATTTGGCTCTAGTGTCACTTCTTGAGTAGCAGAAGAATAGCCAAGTTCAGTTCCTTCAGTGGTCGACTGTGAACTGACCTCTAATACTCTGCCGCCAGATAACGGACCACTTTTCCCAGCTGTTTGCGCTAATTTCCCATCATCCTTAGATGCTGTAAGCTTCCAGCCAGTTAGCGTATCTTCAAAACTGCCATTTTTCAATATACTCGCACCTGCAGCAAGTTCTTTACTCGTTTGTACCAAATTCCCGTACGAATCATAAATACTTGCTGAAGACATATTTCCACTTTGATCCGTTTCAGATACAGCATCTAATCCATCGTAGGCGATATCTGTAATATCTCCTTCTGTATCTTTCACTTTAGTAACATCATTGTTTTTGTTATACTCGTAGGTTTCTGTCCCGTAAGCATCTTTCGCCAGAATGACGTTGCCATTTTTGTCATACGAATAGCTTTCTGTAGCTTTTCCTTTTTCTACATCATTCGGATCCGCTTCTTCAACGATTTGATTTCCTTCATATTTGGTTTTGGTCGTAATCTTCAAACCTTCCGCATCATCTACAACTTGAATCGGGTTGGCTGCTTCATTATACGTATACTGTATTTTCCGACCGTTTGGCTGCGTCAGCATGAGTGTCTTTTTAGACATATCATATGCATACTCAAAGGTTTCTTTTTTTGCATTGATCGCTTTGACTAAACGGTGATTTTCATATTGGTATTCTGTAAAAACAGGCTGATCTTCTGTGCTGTTTTGAGAGAATTGTTTAATCAATTTTCCTTCTTTGTCGTATTCATATGAGATACTCGTTCCATCTGAATCAATGACTTTTACTAGTAAGCCTGCATCATACTCAAATGAAAGTTTTTTCCCTTTTGGTCCTTGAACCGAGGTGATATGACCATCTTCATCATATTCCATCGTTATTTTTCGGCCAGATGCATCTTCCATTGATATGAGCTGATTGTTTTCGTTATATTTGTATGTCGTTGTATTTTTATGTCCATCTACAATCTTGGTGATTTTCCCACCGTTTTTACTAAAGTGCGCAAAGGTTTGATCCTTCGTTTTTAACATGTATTCATCTTTTGATTCCGTTAATTCAAGGAAAATACCGGTTGGTGGTTGATACGTACCATCTGCTTTTTTTGTAAAAACATGAGTTGTGGCATCCTCATCAAGATAGATGGCACCTTCTTTTGTTGGCGTGATACTAGTTTCTACATCTGCGTACCACCCTTGTCCAAACAGGTGGTCAGCTGCATCTAAACTGTTATAAGTTCGACCAATTCCAAGTCCCGGTCCTCTTCCATCAATCGACATTTCTTCTTCACTGACAATCACATTACCAGTTGCACCATTCAGCTGACCGTCTGGTATATCAATAATCGACCAGTAATCCTCTATTCCAAGGAATTCGGCACCTTCATGGAATGTCGGGTTAAAGGCTGGTGTTGGAATGGTTTCTCCATTTGCATCGTAAGCGGAAAGGGTAAAGGAGTAGTTCTTGCGTCCTTTATAATTTCCATTCGCATTTTCATAAACTGGTGATGGGTCTAGCGCTAATTCCCCGCCTTTACCATCTGTATGAAGCACATATTTCCCACTTGTAACTTCAGTAGGAGTCGGCCAAATATTCTTATTTTGTGTTGTCCAATGATCGACATCACCAACATCAAATGATTGATATGCCTTACCATTATAGATGTTAATTTTATATCCTTTTGCATTTTTTACTTTGTCCCAATGTAAATTGATATAACCTGTTTGGCTCTCTTTCGTATTCGTATAAGCATATCCAGATAAAGCTTTTGGTCTAGATAGATCAGGTAAAGTTGGTCCAGATGGCGGTGAAGCAATAGCTTCTCCATCTTTATTGTAGGCAATCACTCTGAAGGAATAATGTTTTTGAGCCGCATCTCCTCCAGCATTTTTATAAGTCGCACCAGGATGAATTGGAAGCTCAGCCCCTTTTCCATCTTGGAGGTGCAATGCAAATTTACCTGCTTTAATTTCAGCAGCTGTTGGCCATACTTTTTTTCCTTTTGTTGACCATGATGTTTGATTACCGAGATCCAATGTCTCATAGCTTTTCCCATTAAACATTTGTATTTTATAACCGGTCGCACCGGAAACTGAAGTCCAAGAAAGATCAAAGTAACCTGTTGCGTTATTATTATTAAATCCTTTTGTACTAGGTGCTTTCGCTCTAGCCACATTCGGCACGACAGGTTTTACTTTTGCTGACATTGCGCCTTCACCTTGGTCAAAAATCGCACTTACAGCTACCCAATAATTTTTGCTTGTCGCATAATTACCACCTGAGTTTTTGTAAACCGGGGAAGGATCAACTGCTAATTCTGTCCCCCCTTTTCCATCTAAATGAAGTTTATATTTCTTAGCTGCAATCTCACTTGCTGTCGGCCAAATATTCTTTCCTTTTGTACTCCATGATGCTACATTTCCAACTGAAATGGCTTCATATTCTTTTCCGTTGTATAGCCACACTTTGTAACCTTTTGCGCCAGACACCTTTTTCCAACTTAAGTTTAAGTAACCTGTCCCATTTCCATTACTAAAACCTTTTACAGTTGGTGCATTTGCTTGTGGAATCGTATACGTGACTTCAATGACTGGTTTATTGGTAGAGTTTGTTGATGAGATTATTTTTTTCCAATGGTCTTGTCCATTTCCATTAGCATGTAATTTAAAGCCATAGTTAGCTGTTCCGCTATTCCAAGCTTTGATGGTCGATGTCACATCATAACTCGCCCATTGTCCTTTATATACGTTGGCCTTACCGATGTTTTTAGAACTTGGTTTATTGTTCCATGTTAGCTTTGTCTGATCATAGTTGGCATTCACTGTATCAAGCCAAAGACCAGTTGCTTTCGTCCCGTAATATGAATGAGCAACATACGTTTTGAGCGTCGCTTTTGTTACATTCATATTTTGAATCGGTTTGAATGAATTAAACTTCATGAACGCGTAGTTTGTACCAGTTGTTTTATCATAATAACCGGTTTTCAGGACATAACTTTTCAGATTAGCATCCCATTTTTGCGAAGATGTTGAATAGTTTGTTGTTGGGTATGCACTCATAATGAATGTGTCTGATGAAACAGATAAAGAAGTCGATGGATCGATAGACACAGGATAAACTCGTTCAGGATCCTTAAGCCATTTCTCATCAGCAGTTACACGAAGTAAATAGCCATCATCTTCTTTTTGCAATTCAAAGCTCACATCTTCTGATCGAGCCACTTCGCCTGACTTTTCATCTAGATTTGAATCGGTCATAAACGGTTTTGGAACTTGAAAAATGGTCTGTTTTTTCTGATCAAAGAATCTAATAGAACCATCTTCCTCAATTTCTCCAGTTAGATCTGTCTTTATTTTAAATGTAAAAGAATTGTAGCCATCATATCGTTTGAGTACAATATCTTCTTTGATATTTTCATTAAAAGTAAATGATCGTAAATCAATATGTGGAAATACCTCTTCGTATGTAAGTTCGTTGGTGTTTTCTTTAAATTGTGCAGAGGTATCTTTGGAACGAATTTCTGATTTGTTTGTTCCTGAAGCTTTTAAAATTGAAAATTCAATTTGATGCTTCTTGTGTTCGAATGTAGCATAAAGCCCTTGCTTCATTTGTTTTTGAAAGGTTGAATCTAACCTTGCATTTTCCGTTTCTATTTCTTTTTTCGAAGTTGCTTTTAACTCTGGAGAGATGTCCTCCCACTCAGCATCTGGTGACTCTTTTATATGAATGGGGTCAGGATATACTTCTTGCGTAAATACTCCCTCTCCTTCATAGAAAAGTTTGCTATTGGCTGTTCTTTCCGAAAGAACTTCTCCGTCTTTACCAATTTCAGCTTCATCAATCCCTGCTATTTCAAGGGTTTTTGAATCGTCTGTTTCTGGCATGCTGTTATGACTTGATTTTGTATTTTCTACATGTTCTTCTGCAAAAATGTCAGAAGGTAACATTGATATAAGCATCACAAAGGCCAGAAGCGCTGCAATATTTCTTCTCCAATTTACTTTTCTTTTTAGATTCATATTAATCTCCTTATCATATATTTGTAACATTTGTAACAATACGTCATATATCATAATATATTTGAGATAACGTTTCAATATTTTTCTAAAAATATATCATCCTTTCAAACTAACCCAAGTATCATCTTTTTATCAATATATCCCCAAATTCACTCATAAAAAAAGCACCCTAAACGGATGCTTCTACCAAATGATATTTTTTCAAAATACGATAGGTGATTTCTTTTGCTTCTAGTCCGGTGCCTTCTATATTTGTGGCGAAGATGTAGGTTTTGTTTTCATGTTTGATGAAGCCTGCGTACCAGCCGATTCCTGATCCGGAGCCTGTTTTTCCGTATAGCGTGGTGTGTTTCTCTTCTTCTTGTATCATCATTCGTTTGACGGTTCTCATAACCGATAGGTCAAATGGGAGACTTTCTTCATATAGCTGTTTAAGGAAATGAACTTGTTCTACTGGAGAAATGCGCAACGTACTGCTTAGCCAAAATTGATCGATTCCGCCAGATATGTCTTGATTCCCATAATGAATGGCTTTTATCCAATGGCTCATGCGTTCTTCCCCGATATCACGCGCCATGGCTTGATAATACCAGACGACTGAATCTCTCATGCCAGAGCCCAGTGTATGGTCCTTATTCCAGTTATCAATCTCTCTTTTTACTCCGTCCCAATATTTGATGTCGTATTCATCTTTAACTGCGCCAGTTTGAAGTCCGATTAAGGCATTTGCTATTTTAAACGTTGATTGTGGTGCAAAGCGCTTGTTCGCTCTTCTTTTGTTATACACCCATGGTGATTTTTCTTTTACTTCTTGAATCACAAATGTGCCTTCCCGATCTTTCATGAATTCATCGACGGACCATTTTGGAGATGTTCCTTCACTTGATGCTGGCTCGCTCATACAAAGTGCTGCAAGCATCACGGCAGCAATCAGCCATTTCATCTTCTTTTTTTGCAAACAATCACCCTCTTTGCTCATGATTGCAATTGATTGTAGCATGCTGACTGATCAGAAATAAGAGCCGCTCGTCCTCTTTTTCAATAAAAAAAACCGGTTTTATCCGGCTTTCTGTTTATTGTACGTTCAATTTTTTCTCTTCAATCGCTTGCTTTGCAATTTTTGAAATTGTCATATCGTCCATTGGTGGGTTATGAAGGCCAGCACGAATGTCTCGATAGTAACGTTGAAGCGGGCAGCTAAGGTTTAAGCTTTTTGCACCGACTAAACGCATGGCTTTATCGACCACTTGCAGACTATCATTAACGACTGTATGCTTCACAGCACCGAATTCATTGATTAACAGCTCTCTTTTCTCTGGCTGCTCATATAATGTTGTCGTTGAATAGATGACATGGCGTGCTTGCTTTAGTAGTAAATCAATTTCGCCAATCAGTGTTTGGACATTTGGCAGTTCGCTAATCGTTCCGCTAATACTGTTCGGTGAATGGGTGATGGCATACTGAACAGCATAGTCTCTTGCCGCTTGCGCAATCCCTAAATAACAGGAAGGGATATGTGCGATCCAAGGATTCAGCATACCGCCCCGAGGTCCTTTTTGCACTTCAACCAACATGTCATCTGGGACTTCCACTTGATCTAGAATTAAATCATGGCTCTCTGTTCCTCTCATGCCAACAACATCCCACGTTTCTTCTATAGAAACACCTTTTGTATCACGGTGAATTAAGAAGAAGCCCATCGCTTCTTTTTCTTCGATCCATACACCGACGAGAAAGTATGTGAGTGCTGGTGACATCGTTGTGAATGTTTTCCGGCCATTGATCACCCAATGATCTCCTGATTTCGTTGCAGTTGTTCCAGGTTTGCCTCCTCTTGTTGGACTCCCTGTCTGCGCCTCACTGACGGCCCGGTTCACAAGAGCCCCATTTTTGATTTCTTCAGCAAAAAATTGCAGCTGCTTCTCATTCCATAGTTTCTTTTCATAAATTTCACCAACAACTCCTTGGTGCCAGCCGATCGATAAGGCAGTTGCTCCATCCATACTTCCTAGCGTTTCTTGAAAAAGGACCATATCCTTTACAGATTGACCCCCGCCCCCGTACTCAACAGGCAGAGACAACGTTGTATAGCCCAGTTCTACTAATGATTCGATATTCTGTTTAGGAAAATAGGCACCCTCATCATGTTCTTTTGCAGAATGTTCGATCGTTTCACGAAGGGATTCTAGTTGATTTAGCCAATTTTTTTGAAAATCTGTATCGACAAATAATGCTTTAGACAAAACGTATCCAACTCCTCTGTTTCTCGCAATCTATCATATCCGATTTATCCAATAGGTATTATTAAAACACACTTTACTTATAGGATTTAATGTGTTAAATTTTATCAATATTAAGTACATATGTCAAAGGAACGTGATGCTTTTATGATTTCTGCTACTAATCTACATAAATCCTATGGGTCAACTCATGTGTTAAAAGGAATTGATTTCACCGTACAAGAAGGTGAAGTGGTCGCCATTATTGGACCGAGCGGATCAGGAAAAACAACACTTCTCCGCAGTCTAAACAGCCTTGATATCCCAGACAAAGGAACGCTGACAGTTGGAGAAGCTACGATTCAATTTGAACAATATCGAAAAAAAGATCTTCTAAAACTCAGACAGCAATCGTCTATGGTGTTTCAGCATTATCACTTGTTTCAAAATAAACGAGCACTTGAAAACATCACAGAAGGATTGATTGTGTCTCAAAACATGTCTAAAAAAGAGGCAGAAAAAATCGGAGAGCAATTGTTAACACGAATTGGACTGCTTCATAAAAAAGATGCGTTTCCAAGTGAATTATCCGGCGGTCAACAGCAGCGGATTGGGATTGCCCGTGCGCTTGCCATGAATCCTGCGGTACTTTTGTTTGATGAACCAACGTCTGCACTAGATCCAGAAATGGTTGGAGAAATCCTTGAAATGATGAAAGATATTGCGAGCCAAGGCATGACGATGGTCATTGTGACGCATGAAATTTCGTTTGCAAAGGATGTAGCGGATACAGTGATCTTTAT
Source organism: Bacillus sp. FSL M7-0307 (assembly GCF_038627835.1). NCBI lineage: Bacteria > Bacillati > Bacillota > Bacilli > Caryophanales > Bacillaceae > Bacillus > Bacillus sp. FSL M7-0307. The sequence goes on from NZ_CP152023.1 coordinate 2,367,707, forward strand.
GGCAGATGGGGAAATCGTTGAAAAAGGCTCACCAGAAGACGTCCTGATGAAGCCTCAGCATGAACGGACGAAACAATTTTTATCAAGAATTCATCGCGGGATGTGGAAAGGATTGGAGGAAGACAGATGAAGCGCAAGACTTTATTCACCGCCGCTAGTATCCTTCTGTTTCTCCTCTCTCTCATTGGCTGCAGCAGTGTGAAAACGACAACAGATGATGGCAGACAAATTGTCAAAGTCGCACTAAGCGCAGAAGTCAATCCGCCTTTTTTAGCCACAAATGACCGCAACGAGCCGATTGGCTATAACATCGATTATTTAAATGAAGTCGAGAAACGTTTGCCACACATTCATTTTGATTATATCTTTGGCGAGGAAGAATCCAATTTAATTGGGATCGGCGCTGGGAAATTTGAAATGGCGGCTAATTGGTTTTTTAGTAATCCTGAACGTGAAAAACGTTTTCTTTATCCTAAGGTGCCATACGGCTATTCGATGACAGGTTTAATTGTGAATGAATCAGAGCAAGATATTCAATCTCTAGACGATATGACATCAAAAAAACTCGCTCCCGTCAGTCCTAGCGGCGGCCTTCGTTCCATATTAAATCAATATAATGAAGAAAATGATCGGAAAATTCCGCTCACGACCATTGAAAGTCCTTCAAACGAACTCAATTTAAAACGAGTCGAAAGTGGACGGTCCGATGCGGCTTTTATGAATATTTCAACCTTTGATACGATACAAAAACATCTTCACCTGAAAGTCAAAGTGGGCGGCATTGTCTCAAAGGAACCTATTTATCTTGTCTTACAGCCTAGTCAAAAGAAACTAGCATCAGAATTGGACCGAGTGACACAAGAGATGATAGAAGACGGAACATTACCTGACCTTGCGAAGAAATGGTTTGGCGTTGATTTCTTTCAAGATATTGACTATATATCAGAGCAAGGCTATCAATATGAAGAAAGGAAGGAAGCGCCATGACGTTTACAGCTGGAGATTGGCTGAGAATCTTTTTACAAGTGGTTGATCGTCTGCCACTCACATTTCTTATGATTGTGGTGTCATTGTTTTTTGCCATCATCATCGGATTGCTGTTTGCTTGCATTCGAATCAAACAAATTCCAGTGCTGAAACAATTGGCGGTCATTTATTTGTCATTTACACGAAGTACACCGCTCATTGTTCAGTTATTTCTGATTTATTTTGGCCTGCCTCAGATTTTACTCATGGCCGGAATTCAAATCAATCATTGGGATCGTGTGTTATTTGTGATGATCACATTCTCGTTACATACGGGCGCTTATTTATCTGAAGTCTTTCGCAGTGCATATTCCTCTGTTGGGAAAGATCAGCTTGAAGCAGCTTACATTGTTGGGATGACAGATACGCAGGCATTAATGAGGATCATTATTCCGCAAGCCTTTCTCATTGCACTTCCGAACCTTGGAAATTACACCATTGATCTCGTGAAAGATACCGCCATTGCATTTACAATCGGACTCATTGATATGATGGGACAGGTCAAAATCATCCTAGGCAATAACTACGGGATAGGGATGTTTGAAGTGTACGTCATCATTGCAATTGTGTATTGGCTGATTTGCATCAGTATTGAACTGATCACGATGCTACTTGAAAGAAAATTTGTGAAAGGCCGCACCAGCCTGTCACGCTAAGGAGGCGATGTGATGCAAACCATTGATATATCATTTGCCATTGACCAAATACCACATATTCTAAAGGGCGTTCCCTTCACCTTATTGATTGCACTAGTATCTATGGCTGTGAGCCTTTTGATTGGATCTGTTTTTGCTTTCATTCGCCTCTTTCGTATCCCTGTGCTCCGCCAGCTTGTCACGCTCTATGTCTCATTTTTTAGAGGAACACCTCTCATTGTTCAGTTGTTTGCTTTCTTTTATGGCATTCCATTTGTTCTGACCAAAATGAATAGCACTTTTGGGTTGACCTTTCACCCGGATATGGTCTCCCCGCTTACCGTTGCCCTTATCACCTTCAGCCTGCATTCAGCCGCACATTTAACAGAAGTGGTCCGCAGCGCACTTCTTGCAGTAGACAGAGGGCAGCTTGAAGCGGCGAAAATCGTTGGCATGACCACCAGACAGGCGATGATTCGCATTATTTTACCGCAAGCGTTTGTGGTTGCCCTGCCAAACCTAGGGAATCAGCTCATTCAGCTGTTAAAAGCCACATCCATTTCGTTTACAATTGGTGTACTGGAAATCATGGGAATCTCGCGCATCATTGCAAATGATGGCTACAAGTTTTTAGAAACGTATCTGGTCTCTGCTTTGATCTATTGGATGCTTAGTATTTTCTTTGAACTCGCTTTTGCTTTGTTAGAGAAACGAGTCAGCGTGTACGGAAAATCTCTTGGACGTTAAAAAAAAGAGAATGGCAGATGCCATTCTCTTTTTCGTCCTACTTATTCAGCACTGACTAAAATTTTCACTTGATCTTTTTCATTGATTAATGCATGGAAGCCATCTTCGATCACATCGTCCAGCTTGATTTTCTTCGTGACGAGTGTGTCTGCAGAGAAATAGCCTTTTCTCATTAAGTTTAATACAGATGGGAAAACATCTCTGTAGCCGATGATTCCTTTGACTGTACGTTCTTTAATGACAATGTCATTCGGCATAATTTCTGCGCCTTTTTCCCAAATGCTTACAATGACTGTTTCACCTGAAATTCTAGTTGATTGGATTGCTTGCTTCAATACAACAGGTACACCTGTCACTTCAAAAGAAACATCGACTCCACCATTTGTACGGCGTGCGATTTCTTGAACAACATCTTCATACTGAGAAGGATCTACAATGATCGCTCCAAGTTCTTTTGCTTTTTCTTGGCGCTCTTTTGATAATTCCACTGCATAAATGTCAGTAGCACCAGCTGCTTTTAATGCTTCAATGACAAGTAAACCAATTGGTCCACAGCCAAACACAGCTGCTGTATCCCCAGCTTGTACTTTACTAGAACGAACGGCATATAAAGCAACTGCAGAAGGTTCAACAAGTGCACCTTGCTCATATGAAATTTCGTCTGGTAACAAATGAAGTAATTCTTCATCGACAGATACATATTCAGAGAATCCTCCACCGCCACCAGCAAGTCCTAAGAAGCCCATGTTTTCATCTAAGTTGTAAGCACCTTGGTGCCCGTGAGTTGCAAAAATAGGTTCAACAACCACTCGATCGCCTACTTTGTAATTACTCACGCCTTCTCCAACTTCTACAACTTCACCAGAGAACTCGTGTCCCAGTGTAATGGGTGCTTTTTCTTTTGTAAGTGGATGAGGTTCATTCACAGGAATGAAGATCGGCCCGCCTAAATATTCATGTAAATCACTACCACAAATGCCGCACCATTTTACTTTCAGTTTCACTTTTCCTGGAGCAACTGTTGGTTCGTCAATTTCCTCTAGTCGAATGTCCTTTTGATCGTGCCAGCGTAGTGCTTTCATTTGTAAGACTCCTTTTCTCATCAATTTAATTAACTTACTTAAATAATGATAACATAATTTTTTTAATTTTCTAAGTAAGATGCACTATTTTTTTGACAGTCAATGGACGAAAAATGACAAAACATAGCAACAGACAAATAAGAAGCATACATATGCAGCCGATTATGACAGAAGTACGTATCGATAACACATGCGCCAATGCGCCGCATATTCCTGTCATCATCATCGTCAGAACAGCTTCACATAACGCATAAAAACTTGCCACTCTCCCCATAACCTCTACCGGGATATTCGTTTGATAAAAAGTCATAAAACCGGTGTTTGCAAATGCTAAAAAGAAAGCTAGAACAAAAAAGCCAGCTGCTGCGACAGTCAATGTGCTTGAAAAAGCATAGATCAAGTATCCAAAAGCCACAAACAAACTTCCCGCACCAAGCATCACTGAAATAGGCAGCCTTTCGACAATGACCGTATTGAGACATGCCCCTGTGATAATCCCTGCTCCAGCTACACTGACAAGAAACCCATATTCGGTATTGGTCAACATCAGCACTTCCTTTGCAAAAGCTGCTTCAAGCGAGTCAATGGCAGTCGGCAGCACCGTGATGGCGGCACTAAATAATAAATACACGGCCATCACTTGACGGGATGTGAGACTGAAATGAAAGACAAGTTTTGCATCTTCCTTTAATACCGAGAGAGAAAAGCCTTTTTGTGCCCCGGCTGCTTTTGACAAAATCGGTAAACACATCGTCAAAACAGCAGATATCAAAAGGCAGATTGCATTTACATAAATTGAAAGGACTGGTGTACCAATGAGAAAAAGCAGCCCTGCTACGGCGGGTCCGAGTAAAAATCCACCAGACTGAAGCAAAGATCGAATGGCATTAAACCGTTTTCGTTTATCCGCCGGGATTAGTGCTGTCATATACACCATCGAAGCTGGATGAAACATGGCTTGTGCCATATGAATGAGAAATAGCATCACATATACGATCAATAAGTGGCCAGAAAATAAGGCAAAGGGTAAACAAGCAATCAGAACGGCCCGGCATAAATCTAGACTGATCATGACATTCCGCTGATTCAGTCTATCTACTAAACTACCAGACCAGCTATTTGTTAAAAGAGCCGAGACAGGTCTTAACATATAGACGGCTGTTACAGCAAGAACGGAGCCCGTTTCCTGAAAAATCAGCAGGTGGAGAGCAATCATATAAATCCATTCTCCTATGTTCGCAATACCAATCGCTCCAAGTAACATGCTCATATCCCGCCAATGTTTTTTCATCGTAGTGTCCTCCTTTTTGTCATCAAAAAAAATCCCGCCCCCAAGACATTTCTGTCTTGAGGACGGGATTGACTCCGCGTTGCCACCTCAGTTCATTCACCTGTTACCAGATGAACCTTAGCAGGTTATCGCTAACCCTTCTCTATAACGGGAGAATGCCGCTGCATCACCATCACAATGAATCCGGTGCAGAGCTAAGAGGCTTGGTTCTGTAACGCTTCCCAGCTCCTTCTCAGCTTCACGGAGTTCTCTGTGTGAGGCAGCCATTACATACTCTTCTCTATTTGCGCTTTATCTTTTTTTCATCACGATCTTCAGCTGAATTGTTACATATTGTACTGCGCCTCCGTCAAGGCGTCAATGTTTTTTTTCATGTTAATCCGCATAAATCATTTTTCTAGTCATGCCGCCATCAACAACCAAATCGGTTCCTGTCACAAATTGATTGTCTTCATCTGTTAAATAAAAACAAGCTTTGACAATATCCTTTGGCGTTCCTACTCGATTGGAAAGATGCTGCTGATGGTCAATTTCTCGCAAATTTTTCTCATCCTTCGTTTCAATCCACCCAGGGGAAATGCTGTTTACTGTTATATGATCCTGACTAAAGGAAACAGCCAGCGCATGAGTAAGTGCTGATATCCCGCCTTTTGATGCAGCATACGCTTCTGTATCTGGTTCTGACATGGTCGCGCGAGTGGATGAGATATTAACGATAGAACCGCCTGATTGATTCTCTTTTATATAACGTGCCGCTTCCCTTGCACATAAAAAAGCACCTCGTAGGTTTGTATGCAGCACATGATCAAACTCATCAACCGTTAGCTCATAAGGCGATTTTGTACACATAACCCCTGCATTATTGATGAGAATATCGATCGTTTGATAACGTGCCACGGCAGCCGACATGATGTCTTGAATATCTTTCTCTTGTTTCACATCCGTTTTTTTAAAAAAAGCCTCAAAGGACTCCTTTTTCAGCTGATCTTCCAAGCGCTTGCCCTTCTCTTCGTCAATATCCGCAAGCACGACACGCGCCCCTTCTTTCGCATAGCCATACGCGATCGATTCACCAATTCCATTGGCTGCGCCAGTGATAACGACTGTTTTATTGTGAAAATTCATCGTTTATCCTATCCTTTCTCTTGAGATGTTGTCGTCTATCATACCACTCATGTATACATGATACCTAGTCAAATGGGACATAGAAAAACCACCACCTAAATCATACATTAGGAGGGTGGTATATTTGTAATTCTCCATATTGACGACATAGTCGTTTGCTTCTTGTGTAAAGTCTAGGACAGTTTGTGTTTATCATTCAGTCATTCTATTCGGCTCTTTTTCTGTATGATTATATTAAAAAGCAGCCTTTAGTATATCTAAGTAGTCCGCTTTCGTAACGGCACGAACATTGCTTTTTGTAGAGTTGTTTTGTTCTGCTAGTTCAGCCATTTTTTCAAAATCTTCTACTTTTACATAAGATAATTCTTTTAGTGATGGAATACCTAAATTCTTTGTGAATGTATATATACCATCCATTAATTTTTGAATCGCCACATCATCTGCATCCGTTTTATCTGCAAAGCCCATGATGTTTGCAAGCTCTATGTGCAATGATTTGTTTTCAGCTGCATTAAATTGTATGACATAAGGTAAAAATACAGCATTTGCGATACCATGAGGCGTATCATAAAGACTGCCGAGCGCTTCGGCTAAACAATGCACGGCTGCTACATCAGCGGAACCGAAGCATAAGCCAGCGAGTAAACTGCCTTCCTGCATTTTGTATCTTGCTTCTAAATCAGATCCGTCTTCATACGCCTTCGGTAAATAGGTCACAATGGTTTTCATTGCGCTTGCCCCCATCGCCTTAGAAATAGGGTTTGTTTCTTTACATGTATAGCCTTCAATCGCATGTACCAGTGCATCAACACCTGTTGCCGCTGTTATACTTTTTGGCACCGTAGAAGTAAGAGCAGGATCCAAAATCGCAATAGTTGGTCGAAGCAAGGCATGTTTTAAGGTGATTTTTTTATGTGAAGCAGCTAACGTAATCACAGATGAACGGGTCACCTCAGAGCCAGTTCCAGCCGTGGTTGGAATACAAATTAAGGGTGATACATTTGTGTACGCTTTCTTGCCTGCTATATACTCTTCAGGATTACCGCCATTTGGACCTAATAAAGCAATGGCTTTTGCCGTATCCATTGGGCTTCCTCCACCAATCGCAATAACCGCTGATGCTTGTACTTTTCTAAAGAGCTCTGCACCCGTTAGACATTCATGATCTCTAGGGTTTGGAGATACTTGATCAAAGACGACAACGGAATAACCAGCTTCTTGCAAATAGGCTTCAATAGGCGTCACCAATCCTGCGCTTTTTACACCAGGGTCAGTTACAATCATAATTGTAGCACTAGGCAATACAATGTCCTCTACAATAGAGGCAATATCTTTAGATTTCCCCGCCCCCATGATCATTTTCGTATGACAATCATATTCAAAATTTATCATTGATTTTCTACCCCTTCATTTGTTGATTTAATCGCTTGTTTTTCTGCTCCCCACCATTCTATTCCTTTTAAACCTGGAATGGTAGAAGCGTAAAAAACAGGGTTCTTTCCTACCTTTCTTTGTCCCATGTAATCATTTAGAGCCGCAAAAGCAAATTTGCCTAAAATCGCAATGGCAACCAAGTTAACAATGGCCATAATCGCCATCGACAAGTCCGCTAACGTCCAAACGATTTGTAAGTTGGCGAGAGCACCAAACATAATCATCATTAAAACAGTGATTCGATACACGAATAGCGCGGTTACACTGTTATGAATAAAACCGATATTGGCTTCACCGTAATAGTAGCCACCTACAATGGAGCTAAATGCAAAAGTAAAGATCGCAAATGCTAAGAAAATACTAGCCCAAGAACCGAAATGCTGCGCCATTGCAGCTTGAGTAATTTCAATACCTGACAAATCACCTGCTGTTTCTACTGTTGATAGCATAATAATAAATGCTGTACAACTACAAACAACTAATGTATCAAAAAATACGCCTAATAATTGAACAAACCCTTGTTTTACTGGGTGTGAAACATGGGCAGCAGCAGCCGCATTTGGCGCACTTCCCATTCCTGCTTCATTGGAAAATAAACCGCGTTTGACACCGTTCATTATTGCAGCGCCGATTCCGCCTCCAACCATTTGCTCTAATCCAAACGCACTTTTCATAATACTTGCTAATGCTGCGGGTACATCAGCGATATTTGTCACAATCACATAAAGTGCTAAGATAATATAAAACGAGGACATGATTGGCACAATGATTTGGGTAAAGCGGGCAATTCTCTTTACACCACCAAAAATGATGAGAGCCGTAAGAATGGTTACGAATACCCCCATGCCAATTGGACTGATACCAAATGAATATCGAAAGGCATTTGTGATGGTGTTCGTTTGTACTGCATTAAAAATTAAGCCAAAACTAATAATAACAGAAAAGGCAAAGATCCTACTTGGCCATTTCAGTCCAAATTGCTTTTGTATATAATAGCCTGGCCCCCCTTTAAAACCATCACTTGTTCTCACTTTATATATTTGAGCGAGTGTGCTTTCGACAAATGCAGAAGCTCCCCCTAAAACCGCTGCAAACCACATCCAGAAAATAGCTCCAGGACCACCAACTGTGATGGCAATAGCAACACCTGCCATATTTCCAGTTCCAATCCTCGTCGCTGCTCCGATAAAGAAAGCTTGCATTGAAGAAATGTCTTGACTCCCTTTTATTTTTGGGGCTTTTTCAAAAATAGAACGGAAGATCTCTTTTAGTAAGACAATTTGCATAAACTTCATTCTCACCGTAAAGTAGATTCCAATCCCTATTAACATAACGACTAAAATATATGTCCATAAAAAGTCATTTATTGAATTGACAATCGTTTCAAACAAAGCCATCCCCCCTATAAAATCTGAACATTCTAAATAATGAAAGCGCCTACTTTTATCATAGTAAAAATGTTATGATCTATCTATAGAAGTTTTCTGATTGCATCAATCGGCTCATCCGATTTAGGAGGGATTGACGTTGGAAATAAAGCAACTGATGATGTTCCAAACAGCATCAAAAGTATTAAACTTTACAAAAACAGCACAAATACTTGGCTATGCTCAATCTAGTATCACGGCAAATATCGCTGCATTAGAAGAAGAGCTAGGAACCCCTCTATTTGAAAGGCTTGGAAAAAGGGTAATTTTAACAGAAGCTGGTATGAAGTTTCAAGATTATACGGATAAGATTTTAGGTTTAACAGGAGAAGCATTAGAGGCTGTTGGTGGGATGAGTGAGCCAAGCGGCATTTTGAGAATATGTGCATCTGAAACACAATGTACCTATCGACTTCCTCATATTTTAACGGACTTTCAAACAACGTATCCTAAAGTAGAACTGATTTTTCGTCCCGGAATAGCTGAAAAGGATGTTTTAAATCTATTACTGGAAGGACAAATTGATGTCGCCCTATTATCGATGAATCCTGTCGTATCCTCACATTTAATTGTAAAAGAATTAAAAGATGAACCGATGGCGATTGTATGCTGTCCAACAAATCCATTGAGCAAAAAACAAAAAGTATATCCTATCGATTTAGACGAGCAAAGATTGTTGTTAACCGAAGACTGCGATTATCGTTATGCCTTCGAACACTCTTTGACACAGGCAGGAGCAAAACCGAGAAGTAAACTAGAACTAGCAGATGTAGAAGCCATAAAAAAATGTGTAATGGCTGGTTTAGGAATTGCTGTACTTCCCGAAATTTCTATAAAAAGAGAAATAACAGAAGGCCATATGATTAAAATCAATTGGATGGGACCCTGTCTCACAACGAAAATCCAACTATTCTGGCATAAAAACAAATGGATGTCTCCTGCTTTGAAGGCGTTTGTTGATTTAACAGAGGATTATATACTCAGGCACGGCTAACAATTGACATGGAATGTAGCAGAACAGCTTCATCTTTTTATATGTAACAAACAAAAAACTTACAGGAAAAACCCTGTAAGTTTTTTCGATGGATCATTATTTAGAAATCATGCCATGCGGGTCAATCACAAATTTCTTCGCCACACCCGAATCAAAATCGCTATATCCTTTAGGGGCTTGATCAAGGGAAATCACGGTGGCATTAACGGCTTTGGCGATTTGTGCTCTTCCGCTTAAAATAGATTTCATCAAGCTGCGATGATATTGCATGACAGGGGTTTGGCCTGTCACAAAGGTATGGGCTTTGGCCCAGCCAAGTCCAATTCGCACTTTCAGAGATCCAACTTTTGCATCTTCATCCACAGCACCTGGATCTTCTGTGACGTAAAGTCCTGGAATTCCAAGTTTACCGCCAACTTTGGTAATATCCATAATTGTATTTAAAACGGTGGCTGGTGCTTCTCCTTGATCTCCATGACCTGAAGCTTCAAAGCCGACACAATCGACCGCACAGTCGACTTCTGGCTCTCCAAGGATATTTGTCATTTGTTCACCGATTCGATCATGTTTTCGTAAGTTAATTGTTTCGCAGCCAAAGCTTCTCGCCTGCTCCAGCCTTTGTTCATTGAGATCGCCGACGATGACAGCAGAAGCGCCAAGGAGCTGAGCGGAATGCGCTGCTGCTAGACCTACTGGCCCTGCACCAGCAATATAGACGGTAGAGCCCGGTTTTACGCCAGCCGTATAAGCACCATGAAAACCTGTCGGGAATATATCAGAAAGCATCGTCAAATCAAGTATTTTTTCCATCGCCTGATCTTTGTCCGGAAATTTGAGTAGCTGGAAATCAGCATATGGCACCATGACGTACTCCGATTGGCCGCCAACCCATCCGCCCATATCTACATATCCATAAGCTGAGCCAGGTCGATCGGGGTTTACATTTAAACACACATGGGTTTTTTGTTCCTTACACATGACGCAACGGCCACAGGCAATATTAAACGGAACTGATACGAGATCACCCTTTTGGATAAACTCTACATCTCGTCCAACTTCAACGACTTCACCAGTAATCTCATGACCAAGGACAAGTCCTTCAGGCGCAGTTGTGCGCCCTCTTACCATGTGCTGGTCGCTCCCGCAAATGTTTGTTGTCACCACTTTTAAAATGACGCCATGCTCACACTTACGTCCAATATTGGCTTTAGGTACACCAGGGCCATCCCTTAAAACCAAATCAGGGTATCCAATATCTTCAACTGCTACATTTCCTGCTCCTTTATAAACGACACCTTTGTTTCCCGACATGTTTTCATTCCTCCCTTTTTGTTTAAAAATGAAGTCTCTCCAAAGTTCTCTCTTTCTCGGGCTTTTTCCTTCTTTCAACCACACATTGACTCAAATAGTAAATGAAAAATGTCTATCCAGGAGAGAAAAATGTATTTTCCAGTCAAATAAAAAAGAAAATATTGAAAAAAAAGCTAAACATTTGAAGAACATTGTCGATATAAGGAATAAGCCAGACAGGTATCCTTAATCGACAAACAAATTCCTTATATATACTATCATTCCTTACACACCTGGCTGGCCCCTACATATGAAATGAATGCAAAAGACTCTTCTTGTGAAGTGTCTTTTTTATTGATGAATGATCAATTCCCACATGCAAAAAAGGCCCTTCTGACGAAGAGCCTTTTTTAATTGCTTGTTCATTACCTGGGAAATATTTTCATCATCATTTTAAGGCTTTGATACAGATGTATGTATCATAATGGTAAACAGAGACGTCTCTAAAGTGATACGCTGAAAAAAGACAGCTGATGTCTTCTTCACTGTACGTTGAAAGAGACTGTGAGCGTTTTTGTTCCTTCATTAGTTCCTGCTTTTGAAAAGATAAGAATACTTCTCCATCCACTTGAAGAACACGATATACCTCTTTCATAACTTGTTCGATATCTGGCAAGTAATAGATGGTCTGCACTGTGAACAATTTATTGAATGATCTGTCTTCAAAAGGTAATTGCTCAGCCTTTCCAAGTGTGATAACGGCTTTTTCCTGCTCGACAAGCCTCTTATGTTTTCTTTTCGCGTATTTTACCATATGACGCGAAGCATCGATTCCATATACTTTTCCTCGATCAAGTTTTTCTGCTACTTTAGATAATGTCATACCTCTTCCAGTACCAATTTCTAAAATCCGGTCGTTTTCTTGTATATTTAAGAGTTGAATCGTCCATTGATTGATATTATGATGATTTTTTTCCATATAGCGGGCAACCCATTTTGAGAACAAGCCCTTTGGTTCCCTCATTTGTTTTCCAATCCAGCTTTGAATCAATGTCAACACCTGCTTTGCACCAGTAAATAAAACTATTTACGAATTTTCTTACTTTTCATATCGGCTCTCGCCTAACAAAAGTTAAGACCTAGTCCTAATTCCTTTGTCTTTTATTAGACGGCACCTTTTCTGAAAATGTTTCGCACGTAATGAAAAATATTTAAACAAATAGGCATTTTCATTAATTGTGTTCAGATTGATTTCGTTTTCCGCATGAGCTGCATATTTTATGAATGTATCTTGATTAGATAAAGGTGGTGCTAGATTATGGGCTTTGGCGGTTATTCTGGAGGCTACTGCGGTGGCTACGGTGGCGGTTTTGCAGGCGGATTCGCATTGCTTGTTGTACTGTTCATTTTGTTAATCATCATCGGTGCAAGCTGGATTTGCTAATGTAAAAGGAGCAGGAAACGATGACGTTTCCTGCTCCTTTTCTTTAATACCAATAGGTTGGATAATTGTACATATAGCGTCTGAGCATTTCTTCTTGCTCTCTTTGCATTCTGTATGGATTGCCGTACCCGTGCTTTAAAGAATGCGGAATAGACGCATACCCGTGCCCCACTGACGGAAACCTCATATATGGTGACATCGACATTCATTGATCACCTCACAATCTCCTTTTACGGTTATCATATGTGCAGGTGATCAATGTGGAGCGTGTCTAAACCTGGTCCTTCTCCCTTGTATAACAATCAAGCATTGCAAGCATCATAAACATGTCAATCTCCTCCTTTTCATCTTTTTATTGTCCTTTTTAGTTCATGTACTTTAGTTGTTTCTGCTTCATTTCTTCATAAAATGTTTCGACTTGTTGTTCATAAAGAACCGTTTCAATGTCTTTGTATTTACGTTGGATCGTCAAAGTAATAAAAAATAAATGGATTGTCATATACGCTCACCTCCCTTCAGTTCGCAGCACGCGAAATAGCCCGCAGATCTTCTTTATCAGTTGACCTGCGGGCACACAAAAATGCAGATCAAAAGACAGTGTCTTCTAACCTGCGATGGATGATACGTGAAATCCTCGTTTACTTAAACAGTTTTGTAGCGTGAACCGTAAAAGGTAAAGGAAGGACACGAGCTCTTCCACAGGCTGATGACATGATGAAATTGGTTGTTGAATTGATCACAAGTAGATACGAATAACATATTCTTCAGCCTCCTTTACGTTTTTAATTACTTTGTAAGTATATCCAGCAAGCACCATTTTGTAAACCTGTTTTTAGTAAATTAGATGATTTTTGTGTGTTTGACTAAATTTCTACAGACATTCTTGTCCGATTATCCAGTGCAATTAAAAAAAGTCTCCTCATCATATGAGGAGACTTTTCGACTTAATCTTCATCAAGTTCTTGCAATTTTTTTTGAAAAAAGATCGCACGTTTCACGCAAAGAAAAGCGGCTAATAAGAAAACACAATCAACTGCCATCATCAGCATTTTTGGTGATGCTTCTAGGTGCTGATTCGGTAAAATCGTACCAATATATAAAAAGGTGCTAACAGCAAGCAAAATAAAAGCGTATTGCTTGTAATCTGTCACTAAACCATCCCACTTTTTCTTCACTTGATTCACCTTCCCGTTATCAATGTCTATTGATAGCTTACCATAGTGAGAGAAAGCGAGGGGCATGTAAATCTATCCATTCGTTAGTGCGTCGAGCCCTTGTTCAATATCATGTAATAAGTCATCAATATCCTCAATACCGACAGAAATACGGATTAAACCATCTGTGATGCCAAGCTCTTCTCTGCGCTCTTTTGGAATGGATGCATGGGTCATGCGAGCAGGAACAGAAATTAAACTTTCAACCGCCCCAAGGCTTTCTGCGATTGTAAACAATTTCAATTGGCTTAAAAACACGTCGACATTTTCTTCTTTTCCAATATCAAAAGAAATCATACCGCCAAAGCCTGTTGCTTGAGTTTTTGCAAGCTCATGACCTGGGTGAGCGCTTAAACCTGGGTAATAGACACGTGTAATCGCAGGATGCTGTTCTAAAAACTCAGCGATTTTCTGCGCGTTTTGTTGATGTGCTTCCATTCTTAGTCCGAGCGTTTTCATCCCTCGCATTAGAAGCCACGCATCTTGCGGTCCAAGAATACCGCCTGTAGAGTTTTGAACAAAGTGCAGTTCTTCACCAAGCTCTTCAGTAGCTGTCACGACAAGTCCGCCCACCACATCACTATGGCCGCCTAAATATTTTGTGGCACTGTGCAAGACAATGTCAGCCCCATATGAAATCGGCTTTTGAAAATATGGGGTAAAAAACGTATTATCGACAATCATCAAGATGCCAGCTTCTTTTGTGATCCGGCTTATGGCTTGTAGATCGGTCATTTTCAGCAATGGATTGGTTGGTGATTCAATATAGACGGCTTTTGTTTCTGGTAAAATTGCTTTTTTCACCGCTTCAGGATCACTTGTGTCTACAAATGTGGCTTTAATGCCAATCCGGTTGAGCACCTTTGTCATCACACGATAGGTTCCGCCGTACACGTCGTCAGTCAGTACGATATGATCTCCGCTGTTAAACAGCATCATCACAGCTGTAATTGCAGCCATCCCTGAACCGAATGCATAGCCGTTTGCCCCGCCTTCAAGATCACGAATGACTGTTTCCAGTGCTGTTCTTGTTGGATTCGCAGTTCTGGAATATTCATATCCAGTGTGCTCGCCTGCTTTAGGCTGCTTATAGGTGCTGACTTGATAAATAGGAACAGACACGGCTCCTGTTTTTTCATCACCAGTGATTCCACTATGAATCATCATTGTTTTTGGCTTCATTTTATTTTCCTCCCTCATAAATACCTTTACTTAGATAACGCTCACTGCTATCAGGAAAAATGGTGACGATCACTGTCCCAGGTGATGCCTTTTTCGCTTCCTCTAAAGCGGCAAATAGAGCGGCACCAGACGAGCTTCCGATCAGAACACCTTCCTTTTCAGCTGCTTCTTTCACCATTCGGAAAGCATCATCGTCACTGACGGTATAAATCTCGTCAAATAAAGTCGATTCCATATAATCTGGAATAAATTCAAGGCCAATTCCTTCCGTTCTATGCGGCCCCGGCTTTCCGCCATTTAAAATAGATCCTTCTGGTTCCACGATCACTGTTTTTAGCGCTTCTTTTTGCTCTTTTAAATAGGCAGCACATCCTTGAAATGTTCCGCCAGAACCCGCTCCTGCTACAAACACGTCTATGTTCCCCTGGAGGTCAGACCATATTTCTGGCCCGAGCGTTTTATAGTAAGTCAATGGATTTACTTGGTTTTTAAATTGTAAGACACAATAAGCATTGTCAAGGCTTGCCTCTAGTTCAAGGGCTCGATCAATCGCACCCTTCATCCCATCTTTTCTTGGTGTATGAATAATTTCTGCACCAAGCGCTTTCATGAGCTGTTGTTTCTCTTGACTAAAATGTTCTGGTACACAGAAGATCGGATGCAATTGATGTTTTCTTGCACTTAGCGCAAGCCCGATACCTGTGTTTCCTGCAGTTGCTTCAATAATGGTGCCGCCTGGGCGCAGTTTGCCCGATGCTAGCGCTTCTTTAATCAGCATATCACCTAAGCGATCCTTAATACTTCCGCCTGGGTTCATCATTTCAAGTTTTGCATAAACGTCAACACCTGCCGGCACACCCATCCCTGACAGTTTTAAAAGCGGTGTGTGGCCAATTAATTCCGTAATATCATGTATGACAGCCATATAAATCCCTTCCTTTGTATGGAAAAGAAGGGGGAAACCCCTTCTTTTATTGTGTTTGCTTTATCATACGCAGGACAAGGTCTGTTGAGTGAATCGCTGCTTGCTCTAGAAATTGATCAAAAGAGATATTGGATTCTTTCCCAGCAATATCTGACAACGCTCGAACGACCACAAATGGCGTTTCAAATAGATGGCAAACTTGCGCAACTGCAGCTGCCTCCATTTCCACTGCATACAGCTCTGGAAATTTCTCTCTTACAAACGCGACACGACCAGGATCATTCATAAATGAATCTCCTGTTGCAATCGTTCCTTTTGCCACTTGAATATGATCGATTTCTGAAGCAGATTCCTCTGCCAGCTTCACAAGCTTTTCATCTGCGAGAAAAGCAGCTGGTAATCCTGGCACTTGTCCATATTCGTAATCAAAGATCGTCACGTCCACATCATGATGTCTAACATCAGTAGAGATGACAATATCACCTACATTTAATGAGTGATGGAAACCGCCAGCTGATCCTGTATTGATCACATAATCTGGCTGAAAGCGGTCAAGCAGAAGTGTTGTGCTGACCGCTGCATTTACTTTTCCAATCCCTGATTTTAATAAAATCACTTCTTTATCTTCATAAACACCTGTTGTAAATTCACACCCAGCGATGTTTTCTTGTGTGGCATTCTTTAGTTGGTCTCTTAAAATCGTCACTTCTTCTTCCATTGCACCTATCACTGCGATTTTCAAATCAAAAACATCCTTTCATTCCCTTTTCTTCGCTTCTACGATCCACACAAAATCATTCATTTGATGAAAAGATGTGCTAAAACCTTCTTCTTCAAAGATTTGCTTTAACACACCTATGGATGGATAATATTCCGTTTCTAAATCCTCTGCAAGCTGATCGAATCCAGCGGCTTTCGCTTTGTTCGTTTCAGCTTGATGTGCTGCTTGATTTTGAAACATTGTATCAGCAAAGACTATTTTACCACCTGAGGGAAGGATGTTGCCATAGGTGTGAATGGCTTGTTTTTTTTCGTCGTCCGTTAAATGATGGAAAGCATATGAACTGACGATCGTGTCTGGCTCAAAAGGTGGAGATGGAAACGATAAAAAATCCCCGTCATGAAATACATTTGGTATTCCTTTTTGAAGAGCCGCTTTCTTCATGGCCTCTGAAGGTTCAACGCCAAACACTTTCTTATCTGCTTGAAGCAGTGCCGCTGTTAGGTTTCCTGTCCCGCTTCCAAACTCAATGACATGTTGACCTGCACGGCGAGTAATCTCTTTTAGAATGGCCGGATACCGGCGAAACACTTCTTTATACTGCTCGTCATGACCACTTACAGTGTCATCATAAGATTCAGCCCAATGATCAAATAAAGAAAGAAACTCACGTCCCATTTTTCTTTCCCTCCACTTTATCTATTTATTCCTATCCGTATAGTATGCTTTATTCCGTCGAACAGTTCTTATCCTACCACATCTTCTGATTCTTTCCTACTAAAAAATACTGGGTGGGGTAGAAAAATATTTGCCCTTTTGAATGTGAGAGATTATGATGAATCTAGAGCATGGAGGGATGAATGAAATGGATTTTCAACTGGATTTTTTAAAGGACAAAATTGAATTTTTTGAAGCAACGTCTTTAAAAGAACTTGAACAAAAGATCCAAAAACAAATTGAACATAATCAGGCGATCTTGCTGACTGTTCATTCTGTGAGTCATCAAACAACTGTCATTGATGATAAGATTTTGTATACAGCGGTTGTTCATTTTAAAGCGAATATCTAATGTCTAATAAAAAAGATCAGCGTGTAGTCAGTCAGGTCTGTGCGCCGGTGCTAGTCCTTCCTAGACTGCAAAGGTTTTCTATCACGCTGAAAAGAAGAAAAAGGCTAAAATGAAGTTCATTTTAGCCTTTTTGCATGCATCTTTTTTATTTTATTTTAATTTTTCAACCTTCACAGGTTTCCAGCCTTTTTCGTCCACCCACGTAATTTCTACACGGTAGCGTTCACCTGTTGATTTATCACGGATGGTTCCTTTTGCATCTTGAGGTCCTCCGTTATTTCCTAACCAAATAACAGTCATTTGATCTTCTGAGATTCCTGTCGCATAGGACATGGCTTTGATCATTTCTTTCCAGTCTTTTGAGTTAGCATCATAGGTTGCTGTATGTGATCCCGATTGCTCTGTTCCTACAGGCTCCCAGTTATCGTTTTCATATGTTTTGTCTACGTCACTTGTTTTACCGCCATCTGTTTCTGTGGCGTCTTTTAACGCATCTTTGTTTGGCTCTTCTTCTTCATCTGTTTTCTTTGTATCGTCTTTTTTGTCAGATGAATCGTCTTTTTTTGCATCCGCATCATCGGATGTATCTTTCTTTTGATCTTTCACATCTTCTTCTGAGTTTTGTTTATTTTCACTCGATGCAGGTGCTGTTTTTGATGGTTCGTCTGCTACATTTGTATCTTTCGGTTTATTAAAAATTAACAAACTCGATGCGACAACCAAAATAAGCACCACAACGATACCAATTAATATGTTAAGCACCATATTAGCCTTTCTGCGCTTATCACGATGTTCAAATCGAGAATTTCTACTCAAAATCTCTGCACTCCTTTGCCTCTGTTCCCTAAGTCGTTACTATTCTAACATGACATGAAGGGATGTTCTATGTCTGTTTCTTTTCAATTTCATTGACCTTTTTTACAATATCATAAAACGCTTCATTTGTCTTAGCCCGGCCACTTGCCTCATCAAGGTGAACAACGACGAGAGCGTATTTTGGTTTTTCTGCCGGAAAGTATCCGGCAAACCACTTGTGATAAAGTGGATTCCCCTGTTTATCTTTGCTACCGGTTTGGGCAGTGCCTGATTTCCCTGCTATATGGAACGGCAGGTCTTGAAATCTTCTTCCTGTTCCGTTGTCAGAGGTCACCACCTGCCTTAAGTACTTTTGCAAGGTTTGAGCTGTATAGCGGTCAATACTGTCACCATCAGGTCGTTTGTTTTGAAAGGATAGCATCGTTGTTCCGTTTTGATACATCACTTTATCTGCAATCCTCACTTCTTTTCGTTCTCCGCCCCTTGCAATCGTTGCCATCATATTGGCGATTTGCAAGGGAGTTGTTGTGACATTTTTTTGACCAATTGCCGTTTGCGCAATGGCTTTTTTGACATGCTTGTCTCTTTTATCTCCCCACACATTGCCTGTTTCTTCACGATCAAACTGTTTGAATTGCCTCTTATGGTATACATCCCCTTCCCAGCCTGCTCGATCCACAAGCCCAAGCTTTGAAGCTGTCTTTTCAATGATTTGATCATCTGTTTGGATGAGCTGCTCAGCGAGTGTCGCAAATGTATAATTACAGCTTTGCGCAAAGCTTTCAGACAGATTCAGTACTTCCTGCTTTCCTTCTGGCTCTCCATATAAATTCTTTCGACAATCATACATCGTTTGTGGCTGGTTCAAATTTTTTTCAATCGTTGCGGCAAGCACGACCGTTTTAAATACAGAACCGGGAGCCATTGCGGTCAGCATGTAATTTCTTGCCTCATGCCGGTTTTTGCTGGTCACATTTGGAACACTCGCCATCGCCAGCACACTGCTATTTTGAATGTCGAGCAGAACCGCTCCGCCTTTTTCAACCCCTTGCGCTTTGAGAACATTCTCCATTTCCCTCTGCATGTCTTCGTCCATAGTTGTCTGCACTTGCAGCGGATAAAACGAATGAGCTTCTGCTGTATATTTGACGTCCATCCCAAACAAAGGGTTTCCCCTTCCGTCCACATGATATAACAATTTTGTGTCTTGCTCTGGTAATAGAAATTCGTCAAATGTACTTTCCAAACCGAATGTACCGATCTCAGTGCGGATTGAAAGTTCTTTTTTGTCCGGATAACGCTTTCTCAAGAGTTCTGGATTCTCACTTGTGAAGCCTAATGTGTGGAGGGCAAGTCTTTTTTTGTCCTTCTCTTTCATATATACGCCGTAAACACCTGAATATTTCATATCATTGATGTCTTTCAGCTTTTTTTTCGTCATATCATCTTTTAAAATGAGTGGTTTCTTCGTTTCTGTCAGCTGGCTTTTCAGTTCATCTTCTTTCATCTCAAGTATAGAAGCGGTTTGCTTTAAGTGAGGGAGGTCATATTGCAGGAAAGGAAATATGATGACCGCAGGCTCTTCTTTTGTGAGAAGTGCCTCGCCGTTTCGATCTAAAAATTCGCCGCGTCCGTCTGAAATGACTACTTCTTCTGTCCGCTGCCTGACACTTTCTTGGATCAAATTAATATCAAGTTTTGAAAAAGATTCTGTGAAAAACAACTGAATTTCCGCTAGTCTAAACAGAAGACCGAGCAATAATATAAAAATAATGGCACCTGTCCATTGGATTCTTCTTGTTTTCAGCATAAAAACACCTCGTCCCTATTGTGGACGAGGTGTTCATCGTATAAACGTAATTATGAAATTTTTACAATTTGGACGAACATTTCTCCGCCAGGTGTTTGAACCGTGACTTTGTCGTCTACTTGTTTGCCTAAAAGACTTTTTGCAATTGGTGAATCGTTTGAAATTTTGCCTTCAAACGGATCAGCTTCTGCACTTCCTACAATCGTATAAGACTCTTCTTCACCGTCCGGTAATTCAACGAATGTCACCGTTTTACCGAGTGAAACAATATTTGAGTTACCTTCATCTTCAATAATTTTGGCATTACGAATCATATTATCAAGCGTTGTAATACGACCTTCTACAAACGCTTGCTCTTCTTTAGCAGAATCATATTCCGAGTTTTCAGAGAGGTCTCCAAAACTTCTAGCGATTTTAATACGCTCTACAACTTCTTTACGTTTAACCGTTTTCAAATATTCAAGCTCTTCTTCTAATTTGCGCTTTCCTTCTTCTGTCATTGGAAATACTTTCTCTTGTGCCATGAATCATTCACTCCTTCTATTAATCCTCATCATACAAGCTTTCTGCATGTGAGTGACGACTGAAATATACAAGAATGAGGACATATTCCGGCCCTCATTCCTTCTGTCCCATATTCGTAAAAGTCCATCTTACATGGCGTCCCTTTTAGATGCAACTATTATGCCTTTTTATTAGGCAGGAACAGCAGCGGTCTCATGATGATGTATTATCTTCATCGCACAAACTGTGGAAAGGCACAGGAAGCTCCTGTACCTCGTTCGGCCATTTCGATCATATGTAGAAGAATAGCTTATCCATTCTCCATCTTCCAATACATAATATGGTCAGTGTACGATATGTCTATGCTATATTATTACAAAATTGCATTTTGATCAAGAATTGTTTGAAAATTTGTGATGATTTGTTTGTCATTTTTTTAATATACTTTTACAAAGCAGGAATAACTGAAACTTTCAGCATCCCATCGTGATTTTCCTGTTTTCATTTCGCAGCATTGTTTTCCTATCATATCAAATCTTTTATTCAGGGGGCTGCTTCTTACAATGCTCATCGATGATTTCAGACTAGCCATTACTAAAGTATTGACTACAAGAGCATGATGTTGAAAAGACCTTTACAACGTAAAGGTCTTTGTTCTTCTCCACCATTTACTCTCCGCGATTTTGAAGAATCGTTTGAATTTTTGTCACCATGAGGTCAATGGCCACATGATTTTGACCGCCTTCTGGGATGATGATATCGGCGTATCGTTTTGACGGTTCAATGAATTGATTGTGCATCGGTCTGACGACAGATACATATTGTTCAATCACGGAATCAATCGATCTGCCTCTTTCTTTCGTATCACGTAAAATACGGCGAATGATCCGAAGATCTGCATCTGTATCCACATACAGTTTAATATCCATTAAGTTTCTTAGACGTTCATTTTCAAGGGCAAAGATTCCTTCAACGATGATGACATCCTTTGGTTCAACATGTACCGTCTCTTCTGAACGTGTGTTTAGTTTAAAATCATAAATTGGTTTTTCAATGGACTCGTACTTTAGCAGCGCTTCTACATGCTCAATCATCAGGTCATTGTCAAATGCAAGCGGATGATCATAATTGGTCAGCAGGCGCTCTTCAAATGGCATATGACTTTGATTTTTATAATATAAATCTTGCTGAAGCATGAGGATTGAATGTCCTTTAAATTTTTCGTAAATGGAATTGGTGACGCTCGTTTTACCTGAACCCGAGCCGCCAGCGATTCCAATCACCACTGGTTTTTTCCCCATGTGCCGGTTATTTCCCCTTTCTCATCATGTTGCTAGGGTATACTTTTTGATCAAGCTTAAATTTCACAATTTGCAGTGGATGACGAGCGGCATCGAGTTCGTTCCCTTTTTCGTCCCAAATCGTCTCAATCTTGCATGTGAAATTTTCGATTTCTGGACCGAAAAATTCAACTTCGTCGCCAGCTTTAAAGAAATTACGCTGCTGTAATGTGACAATTTGTTCTTGTTCATCATAATGAAGCACAAGTCCGACGAAATCAAAGGTCGTTTTCTTTCCGTGAATGCCAAACATTTGTTCATCCGTTCCTGGTACACCTTCAAAAAAGGCAGGAGCCGTGTCACGGTTGGCACATTTGTCTAATTCATCGAGCCATTCTTGTTGAATGACGAAATTGTCTGGATCAGCACAGTAAGCATCAATGACTTTACGATAGACACTGACAACTGTTGCTACATAATGAATGGACTTCATTCGTCCTTCAATCTTTAAGCTGTCAATTCCCATTTCGATCATTTGCGGTATGGATTCGATGAGTTTTAAATCTTTTGGACTCATCGCAAATGGTGCATCTTCTTCACCGAATAAAGGCGCTTCCTCAGAGCCTTCTAGTTTATAAAGGTCATAATCCCAGCGGCAAGATTGGCAGCAGCCTCCGCGGTTTGAATCTCTCGCTGTCATATGGTTACTGAGCACGCAGCGGCCAGAATAAGCAATACACATCGCCCCGTGAATGAACGTTTCGATTTCAATATCCACTTTTTCTTTCATTTCTTTAATCTCTAGAGCGCTTGTTTCACGTGCAAGGACCACACGCTCAAGCCCCTCTTCCTTCCAAAACTGCACCGCTTTCCAATTTGAAAGAGACTGCTGTGTGCTTAAGTGGACTTCAAGCTTTGGAGCTACTCGTTTGCATGTTTCAATAATGAGTGGATCAGCGACAATAATTCCCGCTACACCGGCTCCTTCAATCCCTTGAAGATATTCTTCCAGCCCGTCCATGTTTTCGTTGTGGGCGAAAATATTCGTTGTCACATAAATGCGAGCACCGTATTTGTTCGCAAATGCGACACCTTCTGCCATTTCTTCGATTGAAAAGTTATCTGCATTTGAACGAAGTCCAAATTCTTTCCCACCAATAAAAACAGCGTCTGCTCCATAATGCACAGCAATTTTTAGTTTTTCTAAGTTTCCTGCTGGCGCTAGCAGTTCTGGTTTTTTTGTAATGACACGTTTTCCATCGATCACTTCAGAAATTCCATCTTTTAAAAGTGCCATTTCCTCTGCCTCCTTTTATCTTAATAAACCGTTTCTTTAAAGAAAAATCCTGTATCGATTGAGCGGTTGACAGGCTGGATCTCTTCAATACGCTCCACCCATTCATCTTTTTGATCTTCATAGGCTTCCTTATCAGTCACTAGTAAATCAATGGCTTTTCGATAGAGGGATGTCACCTCTGTCATATAAGAAAGTGACTTTAAAATTCCGTCAATTTTAAATGAGTCAATGCCTGCGTCGACAAATTCTTCTAATTCATCAATCATACATACATCATTTGGACTCATAATGTGTGTGCCATTTTCATCCTCAAAAATAGGATATTTGTTTTGACGCTCCTGGTCGTGAAGGAATAGACCTTCTTCCATATTTCTTCCTTCCACGTCCATTTGTTTGCCTTGATATTCAAAATAGTTGCCAACAAGTGTCCGTTTCGATTGAAACATACAAGTCATGCCGTGGACTTGAATTTCAATCTCCACTTCAGCGTTTTCTTTGATATCAATCACACTGTCCATATTGAGTTCTTTGGCAAGAACAGCACGTGTTGCGCCTTTTCTGCCCCAGTAGTTACAAGTGTAATAGTTTGTCCCAGTTGTTTCTGTACTCCAGTGTAGATTCAAGTTGACACCTGTTTCTTTTGCGGCCATGATCACTGCCGGATCTCCAAAAACGACACCATCCACGTTTAACCCATCGAGAAAGGTTAAATAATCTCCAAGCAGTGCGACACGGTCATTATGAAAAATCGCATTCATGGCCACATATACTTTTTTGTGATGTGCATGTGCGAGTTGAACCGTTTGTTGCACATCTTCTCTTGAAAACTCACCTGCAAGACGGATTCCATATGTTTGTTCACCTATTAAAAATGCGTCAGCACCCGCTTCAATGAGCGGCAGTACATCCGACACCTTGCTTGGTGTCACAAGCAATTCTGGTTTTTTCATGATTGGTCACCTCTTTTTGTACTAATGGCGATCCCATCTCCAACCGGAATGATACACGTTTGGTAGTCAGGATTTGACATCAGCCATTGATTGTATCGATCAATTTTGCCTATTAATTGTTTTTTTCGTTTATCTTCAATTTCTTCTTCATAATTTGTCGCAACTAAGCCTTTAAATAATACGTTGTCTGTAATAATCATTCCGTCATCGGACAGCATCGGTTCAAACAGCTCAAAAAAGCGTTGATACTGGCCTTTTGCCGCATCAATGAAGATCACATCATAGGGCGCCATCGTCTGAACCGTTTTAGCTGATTCGATCGCATCGCCAAAAAACACGTGAATTCTATCTTTGAAATGTAATTCTTCAATATTCCGTGTCGCTTCCTCATAACGTTTTGCATTTCGCTCAATCGTATAGATTTCAGCATCTGGCAGAGCTTCTGCCATTCGAATCGCTGAATAACCAATCGCTGTCCCAACCTCAAGAATCTTCTTCGGTTTTTTCAAAGAAAGCAGCTGCAATAACAGTTCAATGCTCACCTTTTCCATGATTGGCACATGATGCTCTTTCGCATACTCCTCTAATTGAGCGATGGCATCAGGACTCGGCTCAATTAAATCTTCAATATAATCATTTATTTGATCATCTTCGATTGTCATTATATGTCTAGCTCCTTCATGACCTGAAAAAGAAGAGTCCTGCCTGCTGCAGCTCTCTTTCTCGTCAATCTTTCGTTCATCTAAGTAAAAACAACCCGATATATTTTACCACAAAGATGTGGTAATTGCGAACCTATAAAATGGATATAACAACGAAAAAAACTGCAGGCAATTTCACCATTGTCTACAGTCTTTTTCCTCTCACATGGGCGTTAGTTGCTGCCTGTGATGTATTTCGCTTTTGCTTTGTTGTGCTCATTTAACGTTTTCGTAAAGACGACTTCGCCATTTTTCTTTGCTAGGAAGTAAACAAAATCTGTTTTCTCTGGATGGAGTGCTGCTTTCCAAGAAGATTCTCCAGCATTGGCAATAGGTCCAGGCGGCAGCCCTTTGTTTGTATACGTATTATAAGGTGATTTCACTTTTAAATCTTTGTAATAAACACGGGACTTATGCTCGCCAAGCGCATAAAGAACGGTTGGATCTGTTTGAAGCGGCATGTCCTTTTTCAACCGGTTATAAAACACACTTGAGATTTTTGCCCGGTCTGTTTTTTCGGTTGCTTCCATTTCTATTAGGGATGCCATCGTTAGGACATCATGGATGGACATCTTTCTCTTTTTCATGTCCTTTTCGTACGTTTTCACATATTGATCTGTTTGTTTAATCATCGTGTCAATGATTGTTTCAAGTGATTCATCCTCACGATAAAACGGATACGTCGCCGGGAATAAATATCCCTCTAACGGATGCTTGACTTGTTTCCCGTTCACTTGTGATGTCACCGTTTTCGGGTATTTTTTCATCAATTTTTTAATAAAGGCTGGATCATCCAGCTTCGCTTCAACTTCTTTCGCTGAAAAATTCGTCTGGTTTGCAATAATGGCTGCAATATCAGACAACTGTTTCCCTTCAGGTATCACAAGCTGAAATGCGTAGTCTGTCCCGCCAGATGTCAGCTTTTGAATCAGCTGATCCGCATCCATTGTTTGTTTGAGATGAAAATAGCCCGCTTTAAAGCCTGACGCTTTTTTGTACTTTGCATAGTAAGTGAAAATCGTGTCATTTGAAATCAGTTCATTTTCTTTTAAAATGCTCGCAATTCCACTGACAGATGTCCCATTTGGAATATGAATATTAATGGTTTGTTTGCTTTTTTGATCGACCGGCCCGAGTGCTGATTTTACATATAAAAAACCTGATAATGCTGCAATGATGATCACAGCAAGTACAGATAACAGGACGATCCCCATTTTTCGTTTAAAAAATGGTCGTTTCTTTTGTTCTGAAAACATGCATGGCCCTCCTCACATCTAGCTTTTATAGTACATGATTCGACGGAGTTCGGCAATTACTTGCTCATGCATGTCATGACAGAACTTGCCATAGTACGGCTAAGCCGACACCGCCCCCACTGCCAATTGCAGCCATGACATAGCTTCCATTCGGTAAGGCGCGGGCTTCGTAAAACAGTCTCACCATCATAGCAGCTCCCGAGGCGCTATATGGATGCCCAAGACAAAGCGCACCGCCTCTTTTATTGATACGGTCATAAGGAATACCTAGTGTCCGGGCAATGAGCACTACTTTGAGCGCAAACGCTTCATTGATTTCAAAAAGTGCAACATCTTCTATCTTCACCTGTTCTTTATGTAAAAGTTTCTTGATTGCATCAATTGGTGAAGCAGCAGGATAATGCGGGTCCATAGCGGTCACGGCACTCCCGATATACCGCAGCATAGGGCTGAAGCCTTTTGCCTCCGCTTCCGCTCTTTCCATCACAACGACGGCAGCTGCACCATCTGCCTCTTTACAGCTATTGGTCACAGTCACAGTACCTTTGCCTGGTAAAAAGACAGGTTTTGCCCGCTTTATCAAGCTTGCAATCGGTCTTATTTTAGCTGCCGCTTCATCTGTGCTCATCCCGCTAATCGGAACAATTTCTTCTGAATACGTTCCTTGCTTGAATGCGGTTATACTTCGTTCCCAGCTTAAAAGTGCATAGTCATCTTGCTCTTGTCTCGCAACTGAAAATCTCGACGCCGTCAGCTCTGCCGCTTCCCCCATATGAGGGTCCCCTATCCACTCTGGAGAAAA
Organism: Bacillus sp. FSL M7-0307; assembly: GCF_038627835.1. Taxonomy (NCBI): domain Bacteria; kingdom Bacillati; phylum Bacillota; class Bacilli; order Caryophanales; family Bacillaceae; genus Bacillus; species Bacillus sp. FSL M7-0307. The sequence continues at coordinate 2,394,729 of NZ_CP152023.1, forward strand.
GCGGGCCCTTTCTTTCATTGGTGACCGAGAAATGCTTTCCGTTCCACCAGCGATATACATTGATCCCTCCCCCGACTGAATCATGATGCACGCTGTTCTAATGGCTTCAAGACCAGAAGCACACTGCCTATCAATGGTCATACCCGGAATATGTAATGAAAGCCCTGCTTCTAACGAAGACAGACGGGCAATGTTGCCACCACCCCCGACGACATTGCCTAAAATGATGTCATCTGGCTTGGTCACGTTTGAAAAATGCTGGATCAAGGGCGCGGCTAGATGCTCTGGCCGGTAATCCTTCAACATTCCATTTTTCTCACCGAAAGGCGTCCGCTTCGCTTGTACGATCACGGCTTGCATGATAATTGTTCCTCCGCCCACTTTTTCATACTGGCACGAGCGATTTTCCCTCCTGATGTTTCGATCATTTTGTCCGTGACGAGCCATTTTTTTGGTACTTTGTATGCCGCTAATGTTTCTTTTACAGCTTGCCGAATGGTTTTTGTTTGCTGTACATTCTCAATAATGGCAACAGGGATTTCGCCCCAATATGGATCAGTAAGTCCAATCACGATTGACCGATTCACCTCTGGCTGTTCATTCAGCACACGCTCAATTTCCTCTGGAAAAATATTCAGTCCCCCATAGACAATCATGCCATTCTCGCGGCCGCTCATATACAAGTAACCATCTTCGTCAAGCCACCCCATATCATAAACGGTCAGCCACTCCTCAGGCGGCTTTTCATCTTGTAAATAGCCTGAAAAAGACATTGGGCTTTTCACATAAATTCTCCCGATTTCATTTGGCTTGCAAACGGTTTGATCTGCCATCCTGATTTCAACCTGAATAGAAGGAAAAGGCTTTCCGACAGAAGTAGGCTTTTGCAAAAAATCATCTGAAGATAAATAGGAGACAAAGCTCAATTCTGATGTTCCATAAAAATCAAAAAATGTGATGTGAAGATAGCGGTTGACGAGCTGTTTTTTTGAAGAGTTTCCCCAATCTGCACCAGACGATAGGACAAGAAGCGGATTTTTTCCGAAAGCATCCATTTGCAGTAACGATTCTGTCATGGTCGGAACCGTATAAATAGCCGTGATGTCTCCTCTTTCTAAGATGTTCTTTGCTTTATCTGGCACAAATTTTTCTAACAATGTCACGGTGCCCCCGAAATAAAGTGTGCTGATCGCACCGTATAAAAAATGAGAAGATAAAAGTGTGCCCAAAATCAGTACATGATCTTTATGTGTGATCCGAAAGACGGAGGTTGTCATTTGAAAGCTCTCGATCCATGACTGCTGGCGTCTTATAAAGGCTTTGGGCGATCCCGTTGATCCTGAAGTAAATCCCATATAAAAAGCAGGATCTTCCTCCGTATTACTTTTGTTTGATTGAACGTTTACGCTGAGACTGATTCTTTCTTTCCATTCAGATAAAGAGAACACTGGCATGTCCAGCTTGTACTTTTCAATCCTTTTGATATATCGATCTTCCACAATGACAAGGTCCGCGTCGCTTAATAAGAGCTTTTCCGCGCATTCCTTGTCACTCCACCGCGGATCAAGAGGCACCGCTGTCCACCCTGCAGAAGCTGCGCCAGCAAAGAGTTGGAGAAACGGAACACCATTTGATAATAAAAAAGCGACTCTTTTTTGCTGATGAGGCGTTTCTTTTAACCATTGTGCAGATGACTGCACACGCTCATGCCATTCTTCATAAGTGATCTTCTCTTTTTCATCTATAATCGCCATCTGATCTGGCTTCACTTTTGCATGAGCTGCATAGCTTTCCGTTATTCTCATCAAACTGCTCGCCTCCCTCTATGTAAGTCCCTTTTTCGATATGACATCGCTTGAATGATTTTCACCGTGAAGACGGCACATATTCCTGCTTTGATCAGATCACCCGGTAAATAAATGACGCTGAACAGAGCTGCTTGCGTGATCTTTATATGCATCATCATGGCTTGAAAAGGAATTCCGCCTATATATAATATCCCGATACTGCATACCGCATAGATCAAAAATAGTCGTAAGGCCGTCACTTTCTTCAGCCGGTTCAGCCACAGGCTGATCATAAAGGCAGCCACTGGATAAGCAATTAAAAAACCGCCGCTTGGCCCAAAAAAGACCCCTATACCGCCTCTCCCTCCAGATAAAAGAGGTGCGCCTGCTGCCACTATTAGGAGAAACAGAAGTAAACTAATCAGCGCTTGCTTTGGTTTTAACAGCCCACCAGCAAGCAAAAGACCTGCGGTTTGCATTGTGATTGGTACAGGTGTAAACGCAAGAAAAATAGGCGGAATCAACCCTAACATCCCAATAACTGCTGTCATTAATGCCATTTGCATCATATCGTGAATTTTCAACATTCATACCCCTCACTCGATTCATTGTTAAAAATAGAGTAAAAGGAACAGTCCATTATGTCAACTTAAAATAAATTTAAGTTGACATAATGGATGTAAAAAAGAATTGACTTAATATAAAACTTTAATTCCTCTAGGCTTGAAGTTGAATGTCGGCGTTAACATCATGTCTTTAAATTAAACTTAATTTAACTGTAGATCTATTTATTTCCTGATTAACTAAATGCTATTATTTTCTTGATAAGGATATATTTCATTAATACCTATATCTTATCTTACTAGGAGATACAAATGAGTGAAAGTACATACTGGAGGAAACACATTTTGCGTAAAATCTTTTATATTTTAATGATACTAATTGGTTCAGTAACTCTTTTATATCTAGGCGGATGTAGTCAAAAAAAGACCGTTTCAGAAGATCATAAAATAGAGTTTAAAATTGAGGACAAAGAATTTGGTCATACAACTATGCTCAACTATCTTGTGACAAACTCTGTTTCAGCCATTGGAGATCGTTTATTTTTAAGTGTAGATGACCATAGTCCTTCAAAGATGGCAAATAAAGTAGTTGAATTTAATAGAAAGACACAGAAAAGCAACATACTATTTACAACCACTTTCGAGCGTTCTTCCATTCAAGGTTTAAAAGCTAATAAAGACTGGGTCGTTTGGATTGACAGTGATGAATTAGGCGGACAGATGAATTATTACGTCATGAATTTGAGCACACAAGAGATAGAGTCGATCAAAAAGAATAACACTTCGGAGACATTAAGTGACACTCTTGAATTAACAGGTCATCGTGCAGTGTGGATATCTCATGATGAAGAAAAGGATGCTACTCATATTTATATGAAAGATCTCAAAAAAAAGCAGACGAAAAAGCTCTTTAAACTAGACTCAATGAATAACGCCCATCTCTCTGTTCACAATGATAAGCTCCTCTTTTTTAATAAAGACAATGGAAAGCAGCAAGCATACACTTACAATCTGACTACTGAGTCGCTTAAAAAAATTCCATTGAATCAAAGTTTAATCAATAATGGTCAACTCATTAACGACCATCAATTTGTTTACGAGAAGGCTTTTACTGACTCCGAAGGAACAATCAATAAAAGCCAATTAATCTTTTATGACATAAACACAAAAAAATCAAACTAATTAAGAACACTGATTCGGGTATCGGATCGATCGTGATTGATGATCATAATCGATTTTTCGTCGAAACAGATGAACCTAAAAAGAGTGGTTACACGATACTTAAAGAAAAGAACGATTCCATCAAAAAAATTGGTTCCCTAAAGAAAGAAAATTATTTTCATTTAACATTTGATCATGGTCTTTATTTACTTAACTTTCAAAATGCACAACGAAATAATCAAAAATTAACCATCACTTCAAAGCTTCCATAAATAATAAAAGGCCTGTGATCATGCAGATAACTCTTATCTGCTTCACAGGCCTTTTATTCGTTCTATTCTTCTTCGTCTTCTTGATCTAAGAACGTATTTAACGTTTCTTCAATCATGTCCCACTCTTCATCCGTTTCAATTGGCTCTAATTCGCCATCTTCACCGTCTTCATTTGGTGTGAAGCTTGATGCATGAATTTCAATTTCTTCGTTATCTTGTTCAGAAATTGGGTAGTAAAGAACATATGATTTGTTAAAATGGTCGCTTTCAAAAGTAAATAGTACTTCGCAAAGCTGCTCATTTCCATTATCATCAACGATTGTAATTTGCTTTTCTCCGTGTTCCATTTGATTCACCTCATTTTAATTTAAGCTGTCTAAGTACCCTTGAAGGATCATAACAGCCGCCATTTTATCAATGACTTTTTTACGCTTTTGTCTGCTCACATCTGCAGAGATGAGCATTTTTTCTGCTGCCATCGTTGACAGACGCTCGTCCCAAAGCACAACAGGAACATTGTACGTGTTTTCTAACACTTTCGCAAATGATTGGCTGGCCTCGCCTCTTGGACCGACCGTACCGTTCATATTTTTTGGAAAACCAAGGACAATTTTATCCGTTCCATATTGCGAGACGATCTCAGACAGGCGGCTGAGACCAAAGTCTCCGCCTGCTTCATCAATTTTAATGGTTTCAATCCCTTGAGCTGTCCATCCCATTTCATCACTGATTGCCACACCAAGGGTTTTCGTGCCTAAATCTAAGCCTAAAATTCTCATGTTTTACGCCTCTTTATGTGTCTCTAAGTACGATTTAACCAATTCCTCAATTAATTCGTCTCGTTCTAGTTTACGAATTAGGTTGCGTGCATCCTGATGTCTTGGAATATAAGCAGGGTCGCCTGACAGCAAGTATCCGACAATTTGATTGATCGGGTTGTATCCTTTTTCTTGGAGTGCGTCATAAACTGTTATGAGCACTTCATTCACATTGGTTTCAGCTGAATCATCAGAGAAGTTAAACTTCATTGTCTTATCAAATGAACTCACTGCTTCTTGCACCTCTCTTCCAACATTCTACTAGCAAGCTTTTTTCTAACCGCTCATCTAATACCATTATTCTACACTACATTGACTGATTATAAAACGGATTTGACAGATTCTTCGACAGTTGCCAGTGCTTCTTCAAGCTTTTCTGGCTGTTTCCCGCCTGCTTGTGCCATATCTGGGCGTCCGCCTCCGCCTCCGCCGCAAATTTCAGCTGCCTGCTTCACAAGTTTTCCTGCATGAAGACCTTTTTCAATGACGTCTTTCGTCACACCGGCTGAAATGTTGACTTTTCCATTTTGAACGGCACCAAGTACGATGACAGCTGAACCTAATTTCGCTTTTAAGTCATCAACCATCGTTCTTAAATGGTTCATGTCTTTGGCGTTTACTTTTTCAGTTAACACGTTCACTCCGCCAACTTCGATGACTTTTTCTAAAATAGAGCCAGCTTCTGCTTGACTTAATTTCGCAAGAAGTGATTCGTTTTCTCTTTGAACTTCTTTTAAATCAGCCTGCAAGGAAGCGATGCGTTTTGGTACATCTTTTGTATTTGATTTCAGTTCATTAGCTGCCTTTTCTAAAATCGCAAGCTGATCATTTAATTCTTCATAAGCACCTTTACCTGTTACAGCCTCAATACGGCGTGTTCCAGCACCAATACCCGATTCAGATGCAATTTTAAACAATCCGATCTCTGCAGTGTTTTGAACGTGACAGCCTCCGCATAACTCGATGCTGTAATCACCCACTTGCACAACACGGACAATATCGCCATACTTCTCGCCAAACAGCGCCATTGCGCCCATTTCTTTTGCTTCAGCAATTGGTTTCAGGTCAATGGCAACCGAAATGCCTTCCCAAATCTTTTCGTTGACGATTTTTTCAATTTGTGACAATTCTTCTTTCGTTACTTGTCCAAAGTGAGAAAAGTCAAAGCGAAGTCTGTTTTCATTCACAAGTGAACCCGCTTGGTTAACGTGGCTGCCCAATACATCTTTTAGCGCTTGGTGCAAAAGATGTGTCGCTGTGTGATTTTTCACAATGCCTTTTCGAAGCGCTGATTCGACTTCTGCAGTGACTTCAATGCCTTTTTGAACCGTACCACTTACGACGACTCCTTCGTGGACATGCTGGCCGTTTGGCGCCTTTTTCACATCTTTGATATCAATGATCGCTTCGGCACTTTTTAACGTTCCTTTATCCGCCACTTGTCCGCCGCTTTCCGCATAGAAAGGTGTTTCATCTAATAAAATTTGCACCGTTTCCCCTTCGTGAGCTTCTGTGACAATTTCACCGTTTTGAAGCAATTCGATAATGCGAGCATCTGCAGTTAAATTTTCGTAGCCAACAAACGTACTTTCTGCTTTAATATCGCCTAAAGCCCCGCCTTGAACCTGCATACTACCCACATCTTGTCTGGCATTTCTTGCACGTTCACGCTGCTTCTCCATTTCTAGCTGGAAGCCTTCACGATCGACTGTCATGTTCTCATCTTCTGCATATTCTTCCGTGAGTTCGACCGGGAATCCATATGTGTCATAAAGCTTAAACACATCTTTACCGGAAATTTGTGAGCTGCCATTGTCTCGTTCTTTTTTGATCACTTCTGATAAAATGGCTAACCCTTCATTCAGTGTCTCATGGAAACGCTCTTCTTCATTTTTGATCACTTTTGCAATAAATTCTTCTTTTGCTTGAACATCTGGATAGAAATCCTTCATGATCTCCGCAACAACTGGAACTAGGTCATACATAAATGGACGGTGGATATGGATCGTTTTTGCATAACGCACAGCACGGCGCAGCAAACGTCTTAACACATAACCTCGGCCTTCATTAGAAGGAAGTGCTCCGTCACTGACGGCAAAGGCAACAGTACGAATATGGTCAGCAATGACTTTAAATGCTGTGTCTTTTTCTTTTGACTCCCCATAGCTTTCTCCAGAAATCGTTTCTACTGCACGAATAATCGGCATGAACAGGTCTGTATCAAAGTTCGTCGGTACGTTTTGAATCACAGAGACCATACGCTCAAGACCCATTCCTGTATCAATGTTTTTCTTCGGAAGCGGTGTGTATGTACCATCTGGATTATGGTTAAATTCTGAAAAAACAAGATTCCATACTTCTAGATAACGTTCATTTTCTCCGCCTGGATATAATTCAGGGTCGTTCATGTCGTTGCCATATGCTTCGCCGCGATCATAGAAAATTTCTGTATTCGGACCACTTGGCCCCTCGCCAATATCCCAGAAGTTGCCCTCTAGACGAATAATTCGTTCCTCAGGGACACCCATTTTATCTCTCCAAAGAACATACGCTTCTTCATCCTCTGGATGTACCGTTACAGATAACAGATTCGGATCAAAGCCAATCCACTCGTCACTTGTGAGGAATTCCCAAGCCCATTCGATTGCCTCTTCTTTGAAATAGTCTCCAATAGAGAAGTTGCCCAGCATTTCAAAAAACGTATGATGGCGTGCTGTTTTCCCTACATTTTCAATGTCATTTGTACGAATTGATTTTTGTGCGTTGCATATACGTGGATTCTCAGGCACGACGCGGCCATCGAAGTATTTCTTTAATGTTGCCACCCCGCTGTTAATCCATAAAAGTGTTGGATCGTCATGCGGTACGAGGGACGCACTCGGTTCGACAGCATGTCCTTTTTCTTTAAAAAAATCTAAAAACATTTGACGTACTTGAGCTGAAGTTAAAGTTTTCATCATAAATCCTCCTTTATTATTCCTCAATCTTCACACAAACGAAAAAACATCCCGCCCTATGCAAGCAAAAAACTACTTACACAGGGACGAGATGCTCTCGCGGTACCACCCTGATTATAGACATATGCGTCTATCACCTTCAAATCCGATAACGCCGGAAGAGAGCGGCAGTGTTTATCTGCACTCGGGACTAGCTTCCGTTAAAGGTCTGATAAGGCTTTTCTCAGCAAATAAAGCCTCTCTCTGCAACAGCTTTTTAACGTACTAGGGTCCGTCATTGAATTCAATATGTATGAATCGAAATTATTATAGACAACTCGGCTCGTCTTGTCAATGAACGCTTCGTCTCATGTGAATATATTGCACAATAATGACCCTCATAATGGCTGCGGACGGCACGGCTAAAATCATTCCAATCAAGCCAAACAGCTCACCTCCAGCGAGTAACACCAGCATGATTACGACAGGATGCATATGCAGGCTTCTCCCGACAATGATCGGACTCAGTACATTGCTTTCTAAAAATTGAAGCACGGCTACTGTAATTAGCACAATGATCACTGACTTCACTGAGATGGTAAAAGCGATAAAGACAGCTGGAATCGCTCCAATAATCGGGCCAAAATACGGAATGACATTCGTTGCGCCGATTAACATACCTAGTACAAGCGGATATGGAATATGAAACAGCCAAAGAACAATGGCGGCAGCACCTCCAATTAAAGAACAGACAAGCAATTGCCCTCTAATATAATCCCCAAGTGAGTCATCCACTGCTTTCACAAAGGCATGTCCCCTTTTTCGGAAGCTTGGCGGGGTTAAATACCATGCTGCCCGCTTCATCGTGTTCATATCTTTCACCATATAAAAAACAAGAAACGGAATAAGTGCAGCAACTAAGGCGTAATCAAGCAGTACTTTACAGCTAAGAATCATCCGCTCTGCCCCATTTGCGGCATACGTCTCAGATTGGACAATAAAACGATCCAGCCGTTCATGTAGTCCATCAGGCCAGTGGCTTGTATGACGATGAACATGTGATAAAGCACCATTATACGTTTCGGCAAGCATGGGAATTTGCTCCGACAATTCATTTAACTGAGCGATTAAAACCGGTGCCCCTTTATACACAGCCAAACCAATGCCGCCAAAAAACAGCACATATATCAATAAGAGACTGACCGTCCTTGGCAAACCTCGCTTATGTAGTCTTTCAACAATTGGATAAAGAAGATAAGAAATAAAAATAGCGATAAGAAGCGGGATCAAAACCGCTTTAAGCAATAAAAAAATAGGCATCCATAACTCGTCGAGCTGAACCAAAATGAGTAAAGACGCAAGGACAAGCAGTACACCTGCAGCATATATTAGAAACTCGATCGGACGTTTCTTCACCTTTTTCACCTCTCTTCTTATTGTTTAACCAACTTCTGCAATTATCCATGTAAATAAAATTTGTCCTAACTTTGTTAAAAATGAATACACATGAAACATACGGCTCCATCCAAAGTCACTGTTTGCTGTAAAATCTCGTTAGAAAACATTCCATTATTTTCTTATTTTTACCTCATTTATGCTAGAATCCGCTTTAGCTCAATCATTAGAAGAGGAGGTTCTTCATGATCACATTCGAAGAAGTCAACAAGCATTACGGCCAGTTCCATGTACTTAAGGACATTAACCTACATATTCAAAAAGGTGAGGTTGTTGTGATCATCGGTCCTTCAGGGTCTGGAAAAAGCACGATGCTCAGATGTATTAATCGTCTTGAAAGCATTGATGAAGGAAAAGTCCTTGTCAATCAAGTGTCTGTTCAGCATCCGAAAACAAACATCAATCTCATCAGGCAAAATATCGGGATGGTGTTTCAGCACTTCCATCTTTATCCGCATAAGACGGTGCTTGAAAACATTATGCTTGCGCCGATGAAGGTTAAAAAAGTGAGCAAAGAAGAAGCAAAGGAAACAGCTGAATTTTATTTAAATAAAGTTGGCATTCCTGAAAAAGCAGACACCTACCCTTCTAGACTCTCAGGAGGACAGCAGCAGCGTGTGGCAATCGCAAGGGGACTTGCAATGAAACCTGAGGTCATGCTTTTCGATGAACCAACATCAGCTCTTGATCCAGAGATGATCGGTGAGGTGCTAGATGTGATGAAACAGCTGGCAAGGGAAGGAATGACAATGGTCGTTGTCACACACGAGATGGGGTTTGCCCGTGAAGTCGCAGACCGTATTGTGTTTATTGATGAAGGAAGAATTCTTGAAGAATCTACACCAGCTGCCTTTTATGAAAAACCGCGCGAGAAACGCGCTCAGCTCTTTTTAAGCCGTATTTTAAATCACTAGGGGGAATGAATTTGATGAAAAAAATGAAACGCTTTGGCCTATTACTGTTGATGACTTGCTGTATGATCGCTCTCGCTGCCTGCGGCTCTGCCGAGAAAGGCTCAACCGATGCAAAACAAGGCAGCTCATTAGAAGCCATTAAGAAAGACAAAAAAATCGTTTTCGGTGTGAAAAACGATACTCGTTTATTCGGTCTAAAAAACCCTAGTAGCGGGGATATTGAAGGGTTTGATATTGATATCGCAAAAGCGATCACTAAAGAAATGCTCGGTGATGAAGGAAAAGCAGAATTTAAAGAAGTGACATCTAAAACAAGAATTCCTTTACTCCAAAAAGGAGATATTCATGCCATTGTTGCCACAATGACGATCACAGAAGAGCGTAAAAAAGAGGTCAATTTCTCAGATGTTTACTTTGAAGCAGGACAATCACTGCTTGTGAAAAAAGGCAGCGACATTCAATCGATTGATGATCTTAAAAAAGGTACGAAGGTGCTTGCAGTGAAAGGGTCCACTTCTTCTCAAAACATTCGCGAAAAGGCACCAGAAGCATCCGTTTTAGAATTTGAAAATTACCAAGAAGCCTTTACAGCCTTAAAATCAAATCAAGGGCAAGTTCTGACAACTGATAATGCAATTTTATTTGGCATGGCAGACGAAGATTCAAATTATGAAGTCGTTGGTGGAACATTTACCGATGAGCCATATGGCATTGCTGTGAAAAAAGGCGATGAAGAATTGACAGAAGCCATTAATAAAGCGTTAAAGGCATTAAAAGACAATGGAGAGTATGACAAGATTCATAAAAAATGGATCAAAGAATAATCAATTGACTCAATCAACCTCAACACCCTCAGAAGAGCCGCTTGCCGGCTCCTCTGTTGATTAGGAAGGAAGTGAACTGATTGCTGCGGTTTTCCATTTTAACTGAGAACTTCCATCTTTATTTAGAAGGGTTTAAATATACGATTGGTGCAAGTGTCATTGCGTTGATTGGAAGCTTTTTCATCGGTACACTCATTGCCATCATGAGAATTGCGCCACTAAGGCCGCTCAACTGGTTAGGGACGGCTTATGTGGAATTTATTCGGAATATTCCGTTATTATTGATCACCTTTGTGTTCTTCTTTGGTTTACCGGTACTTGGCATTGTGGCAGATGGCTTTACAGCAGGAACCATTGCCCTCTCCATTTATACGTCTGCTTTTATCGCTGAAGCCATTCGTGCAGGTATACAAGCTGTACCGCTTGGACAAATGGAAGCAGCTAGAGCTTCTGGTCTGTCATATGGCGGAACGATGCGATATATTATTCTGCCGCAGGCAATCAAAATTGTCATTCCCCCACTTGGGAATCAATTTATCAATCTTGTGAAAAACTCGTCTATTTTAGGTGTCATTGCAGGGTTTGATCTGATGTACCAAGGAGACCTTATCGCTTCGAGAACGTTTGTGACATTTGATGTATACATCTTTGTTGCCATGTTCTATCTTCTATTGACCATTCCGCTTAGTCTAGGCGTTGGTTATTTAGAAAAAAGATTAGCCCGAAGCCACTAGAAAGGAGGAAACACAATGGATTTTATAGGTGCCTACCAGCCCGATCATCTCGCCTTTTTACTTGAAGGATTTGCTGTCACCTTAAAAGTGGCTTTTATCTCCATCATTTTAAGCTTTATCATCGGATTAGTCGTTGGCACATTGAGGTTCGCACAAATCCCTATTTTATCAAAGGTGCTTGCGGTCATTGTTGAAACCGTCCGGAACCTGCCGCTTTTGCTGATCATCTTTTTTACGTATTTCGCCCTGCCTGAAATCGGTATTAAGCTGAGCATCACCGCCTCTGCCATTGCGGCTTTAACCGTGTTTGAATCCGCCATGCTGTCAGAAATCATTCGCAGTGGGTTAAAATCAATTGATAAAGGACAAATCGAAGCTGCCAGGTCCTCTGGCTTAACGTATATGCAAACGTTAAAAATGATTATCATGCCACAGGCGTTACGCCGAATGGTACCGCCGATTGTCAGCCAATTTATTTCTCTTTTAAAAGATACATCGCTTGCCGTTGTGATTGCCCTTCCAGAATTATTGCATCACGCACAGATTTTAAATGGTCAAAGCCAATCTTATTTACTTCCTATTTTCCTCTTGGCTGCCATGATGTATTTTGTTGTTAACTTCAGCTTGTCCTTACTTGCACGGAGATTAGAGTACAGGCAGGCATAAAAAAAGGACATCCGCTCATGGTGGATGTCCCTTTTTGTTTAAAACATTCGCATAACTCGTTTTCTCATCTTTTTCATATCCCGCTTAGATGGCATATCATATCGACTTGCAAAGTGATATGCGAGTGCACCTGCACCAAGCGTTAATAGTGAAGAAGTCATTTTGCCCATTCGAAATTCCCCCTTAACACTTATAGTTGAATTGAACGTTCATCATCACTAAACAGGTCGTCTAAACTGCTTAGTGTACCGTCTTCCTCCACTTGGTGAGTAGATATTTTGCCTTTTGACAGCGTCAATTCAATAAAACAGCCCCAGCAATAATATTGATTGACCCCAATTTTTCCGATGTCTTTACATTTGCAATTTGGGCAAATGAGCATATTCAGCACCTCTTTACGTTCGGTTTAGAACAAGTGCTTCCTTTTGAACGTCCATCAAGGTTCCGGCAGCATGTAGCTGCTTTCGAATCCCTGATAGCTCTGTAAAGAAGCCGTCCGAGAGTTCATATGCTACGATTGTGCCCGAATTCATGCAAAAGTATACATCTTCCAAAACACCTAATGTTTCACCATCTGGCGTATGGATCATTTTCTTTTTTAATTTCGAAAAGAAGAAGGATGGGGCGGAGGCATCTATTTCGACTCCCTTCTGGCAGCTCACATATAGACCTTCGTCTGTCAGTTTGTCGCCAGCTGAGAATGGAATGAAAGCACAGTCTTTCTTTTTCCCATCTAATACATATCCTCCGCAGCTGCCGCCGGCTAAAAAGCAAATATCTTTGATCGCCCCAAGTGAATGAGACAGCTCGTCTGTATAAATCGTCTGTCCTTCAAGCTCTCGACATGTTCTCAAAATGTGATCAACCACCTTTTCGGAACAGTCTTATCGTGTGCGTTTCCTCTATGACTCATACGAAGAAATGGCTTCCATGAAGGAAGCCATCAGCGTGTAGACAAACCCTCGCATTCTTTGTCAGTCCTGCGTGCTGGTGCTCACGAATGTCAAATTCGCTCCGCGCCAGTACTCGTCCTTCTTAGGGCTGCAAAGGTTTTCTTTCACGCTGAAAAAAAACAAAGGGCTAAAATCAAGTTCATTTTAGCCCTTTGTTTAACAATATGATGGCTTCCATGGAAGCCATTTACTCTTGCATAAAATCAAACGGAGTGATTCCCTCCATGCCAATATTGGCATCGTGTACGCTGAAAGGAAGTTCTTTTTGGAGGGCTGCTAGCTCAGCATCCATGACTTCTTCCGTTTCAGTAAGACGCATGGTTAAAGACGTTTGTCTGAGGGAGTCTTCATTATTTTTTACGCCCCACTCTAATGCTGATTCCTCACCGCACAAAATTAAAAACTTTTTACTTCGTGTAATGGCAGTATAAAGCAAATTTCTTCGAAGCATTCGATAATAACTTCTCACGACTGGCAGCACCACGATTGGGAATTCACTGCCCTGGGATTTATGAATCGAGCAACAATAAGCGTGTGTAAATTGATGAAAATCTTTTTTCGTAAACGTGATTTCGTTTCCATCAAAGGAGATGACCGCCATATCTTCTTTTTCCGTGTTTTCTTTCGCATAAAAGATCGAGACAATTTCTCCAATATCTCCATTAAAAATGTTATTCTCGGGCTGATTGACAAGCTGAAGTACCTTATCACCTGTCCGGTAGACGACATCACCAAATGGAATTTCTCTTCCTTTTGGCTTTTTAGGATTCAAAATTTGCTGGAGCATTTTATTCAGTTCATTAATGCCTGCTTTTCCTTTATACATCGGGGCAAGCACTTGAATGTCCTTTGCTGAATAACCCTTTTGAGCAGCATTGCTGACCACTTTCTCGATGACTTCTTTCATTTGGTCACTAGAGCATTGAATAAAGGATCGATCCTTCGAGCGTGCAGTAATATCCTTTGGCAAAACACCATTTTTCATATCATGCGCAAGCTCAACAATTGTTGAACCGTCTGCCTGCCGGTAAATATCAGTTAGTGTAACTGCCGGTATAGCTTGTGACGCAAGCAGGTCTCTTAACACTTGACCAGGTCCGACAGATGGAAGTTGATGTTCGTCTCCAACCATAATGACTTGAATATGATCTGGGATCGCCTTAAACAAATGGTTCGCCAGCCAAATATCCAGCATACTCGATTCATCAATGATGACAAGCTTTCCTTCAATCGGCTGGTCTTCATCATGTGAGAAGCCTTCTGATCCATTCCAGCCTAGCAGCCGGTGAATGGTCACAGCAGGAAGTCCAGTGGATTCTGTCATTCGTTTCGCAGCACGTCCAGTTGGTGCGGCAAGTACGAACGGAAATGCTTCATCTTTTTTATAATCACCCGGGTCAAGAGATACGCCGTGAAGATCGCTGTAAAGCTCGACAATCCCTTTAATGACCGTCGTTTTCCCTGTACCCGGCCCGCCTGTTAAGAGCAGCATCGGGGACATGAGTGCCTTTTGAATGGCTTCTTTTTGGGTCGGTGCATACTGGACACCCAGCCGCTCCTCCAATTCACCAAGTGCGAGCAGAAATTCTGATTCAGGAAATTGATCTGCATATTCTGTTTGAGAGACAATTTTTTGAATGCGTTTTGCCACACTTTGTTCCGCATAAAAGAGCGAAGGATGGTAACAGCGATCATCTTCAATGATCATGTCTTTCCCTTCACCAAGTGCAATGATCTGATTGGCAACGTCCATTTCAGTCACTTTGTAGTCATTGCCTGTTTGATTCAGCAATTTACGGGTTTCGATGATCAGATCTTTCGTTTGTATGTACGTATGACCGTCTTGCAGGCTTGCTGTCTCAACGGTATACAAAAGGGCTGCACGAATGCGGTCTGGATCATTTCCAGATATCCCTGTTCTAGCGCCGAGTTCATCTGCTTTAATAAATCCAATCCCCTCTACGTCTTTGACGAGCTGATAAGGATTTTCTTCAATTTTCTGCAACGTTTCACTCTCGTACACTTGGTAAATCTTCATGCTAAGCTGAGGACCAAAGCCATATTGATTCAGGCTGATCATGATTTGCTCAAGCCCCTGATGCTCCTGAAGTGCGGCAGCCAGCTTATCTGCCTTCTTTTTTGACAGGCGCGGGACGTCATACAACACAGACGGATCACGCATAATTTGATGAAGCGTCTGATTACCTAACTTACCGACGATTTCTTCCGCCGTCTTTTTTCCAATCCCTTCAAACAAGTCACTAGAGAGATAATGAATGATGCCTTGCTTTGTTGTAGGGACTTCCTTTTGAAAATGAGTGGCTTGAAACTGCTCGCCAAACTTCGGATGACTTGTGACCTTGCCATAGAAGGTGTAGGTTTCCTCCTCATGAAGCGCTGGGAAGTACCCTGTGACAGATGCTGTTTTTTCCTCTAAATTCTCTGATGTTTCAATGACTTTTACTTTTAACACCGAGTATAAATTACTTTCGTTATGGAAAATAACGGCTTG
Organism: Bacillus sp. FSL M7-0307; assembly: GCF_038627835.1. NCBI lineage: Bacteria > Bacillati > Bacillota > Bacilli > Caryophanales > Bacillaceae > Bacillus > Bacillus sp. FSL M7-0307. The sequence goes on from NZ_CP152023.1 coordinate 2,410,324, forward strand.
AACCGTCCCTTTTAAAAACGGTTCGTCTTCAAGCTTCATTTGATCTGGATGTTCCTGCACAGGTCTTCCCTCCTTCCGGTTATTCTGCCTCTTGAATCAGCTTTTGCGCATGCAATGCAAGCATATGATCAGGCTGCACGTCAATGGCTTTTCCTAGCATTTCAAGCGCTTCGTCCTTTTTCTCTAAATACGCATACGCAACGCCTGCATTATAAAAGGCGTCTGCATGCTGCGGATCTCGCGCAATCACTTCAGTAAAGACTGTGACCGCTTCCTCCAGTAGATGTTCATTCGCTAAGCACATGCCAAATTGAAATCTTGCTTCGTTATCTTCTTCGTTTAGCTCAACTGCACGCTGAAGATAAGGCATCGCAAGCTTCGGCTGCTCTAATTTCATCAGTGTCTGCCCTAACATATAAAACAAATCACTGTTTTCCATTCCAGCTTGTAGCGCTTGCTCAAAATAGTCTTTCGCTTTCATGAAGTCTTCTTTCATCGTGTAGACATTTCCTGCCCCGTAATAGGCTGCAGCTGCTGTATGATCAAGTTCAATGGCTTTTTGAAAGAAGTTCAAAGCACGTTCAAATTCATGAACGCTTGAAAGTAAATTCGCAAAGTTAATATATGGAACCGGGTCCTTTGGGCTTTCTTCAATGGCTTTCGTAAAAGCTTCAGCTGCCTGTTCGATGTTCCCTTGATTTAAAGCTTCAATACCGATTTCGTTATGATTCATTCGCTCTCTTCATCCTTTCATTAAAAAACCTCAACAGCGACGTTGAGGTTTTTAACACATGTTACACATACGACAGCTTTTGGCCATCTTTAAAGACATCGTCAATGGTCCCGCCGCCAAGACATTCTTCGCCATCATAAAAAACAACAGCTTGTCCTGGAGTGACAGCACGAACGGGTTCATCAAAGATCACCATTGCTTCCTGCTCACCTGTCATTTTGACTTTTACATGATGATCTTCTTGACGGTATCGGAATTTCGCTGTGCATGTGAGTTCACCGTTTTCGCCGACAATATGAGGACGAGTCCAGCTGATGTTAACAGCTGAAATACTTTCAGAGTATAAAAGCGGATTGTGGAAGCCCTGTTCAACAAATAAGATATTTTTCTCTAAGTCCTTCCCAACAACGAACCACGGATCACCGCTTCCGCCAATGCCAAGTCCTTGGCGTTGACCGATCGTGTAATACATGAGTCCATCATGTTCACCTTTTACTTCTCCGTCCATTGTCTGCATCACACCGGGCTGTGCAGGCAAATATTGGCTGAGGAATGTTTTAAAGTTTCTTTCCCCAATAAAGCAGATGCCCGTAGAATCTTTTTTCGTTGCTGTTGCGAGCTCTGCTTCTTTCGCTAATTCACGCACTCTTTTTTTCTCTAAATCTCCGATTGGGAACAACACTTTATCAAGCTGTTCTTGAGTCAGCTGATTCAAGAAATAAGTTTGGTCTTTGTTTGTATCAAGACCTCTTAGCATTTTGACTTCATCGCCGGTTCTGTCGACACGGGCATAGTGGCCCGTTGCCAAATAATCCGCTCCAAGCGACAATGCATGCTCAAGAAATGCTTTGAACTTAATTTCTTTGTTACACATGACATCTGGGTTCGGCGTTCTGCCTGCTTTATATTCATCAAGAAAATATTGAAACACTTTGTCCCAATACTGTTTCTCGAAATTCACTGCATAATATGGGATTCCAATCTGGTTACAAACACGAATGACATCCTCATAGTCCTCCGTTGCTGTACATACACCATTTTCATCTGTGTCATCCCAGTTTTTCATAAATATGCCGATTACATCATAGCCTTGCTCCTTTAACATGAGCGCAGCAACTGATGAATCGACGCCTCCGGACATACCGACCACAACTCTTGTGTCTTCAGGTCTTTTTGTCATCTTCATCAACTCCAATTTCAATGAAACAACGTGCGCGTTTCGTTCTTCAGGTGCCTAGCTGTTTCATTTTTCACACACGAACAAAAGGGAGCATTTATTTGGCTAGGCGTTTCACGACAGCCGCTATCTTACGCGCCGCCTGCTTCACATGTTCCTCTTCATTTCCAAGACCGAAGCTTATTCTGACTGAGGATGTCAGCTCTTTTGCTTCTTCACCATACATGGCGCTTAATACGTGCGAAGGAAGGACAGATCCAGCCGTACATGCTGACCCGCTTGAAACAGCAATCCCTTCCATATCTAAGTTCACAAGTAACGATTCAATGGAAACGCCCGGGAAGTGAACATTTAAAATGTGCGGCAATGTCTCTTTCGGATGTCCATTGATAGAGAAATTGAGTGATTCCTCTTCGAATACTTGCAGCATCGCTTCTTTGAGCTTACCATAGTGCACTGCTTTTTCTCTTCTATTTTGCTTTGTTAATTGAACTGCTTCTGCAAGTCCAATGATCCCCGCCACATTTTCAGTGCCAGCACGGCGTTTTCTTTCTTGTTCTCCTCCGAATAACTGCGGAGAGAGCTTCACACGTTCGTTGACGTATAAAAAGCCTGTTCCCATCGGACCATTTAGTTTATGGCCAGATGCAGATAAGAGATCAATATGAAGATCTTGTACATCAATTGACACTGTTCCAAATGCCTGTACAGCGTCTGTATGAAAATGAGCAGCGTGATCATGCAAAAGTTGACCAATTTCTTTGATTGGCTGGATCACACCTGTTTCATTGTTGCCGTACATGATGGTCACAAGAATTGTATCGTCTCTTAGTGCTTGTTTTAATTGATCAAGATGAATCAATCCAGTGTGATCCACATCTAAATACGTCACATCAAAACCAAGCTTCTCTAAGCGTTCGCATGTATGCAGCACTGCATGATGCTCAGTTTTTGTTGTGATGATATGTTTTCCTTCATGCTGCCTTGCCATTGCCACACCTGTAATGGCCAAGTTGTCTGCCTCTGTTCCCCCGCTTGTGAGGATGATCTCCTGCTGCTTACAGTGTAATTCTCCTGCAATGACTCCCCTTGCTTCATCGAGCCACTTTCTTGCCTCGCGTCCATATGAATGAATACTAGAGGGATTGCCAAATATCTCTGTAAAGTAGGGCATCATCTTGTCCACAATTCGCTGATCCATCGGCGTTGTGGCTGCATGATCTAAATAGATACGTTCCATTTCCGGTACACCTCTGATCTAAATATAGAACATATACGCCTCTTGATCCTCGTCATCTTTATAGCTTGCCAAGTCTTCAAGAGTTGTATTGTCTAGTACGTCTTTTACTGCATCACGAATACGAATCCAAAGTGCACGCTTTGCTGGCTCTTCGTTTTCGATCACTTCAACAGGACTAATAGGTCCTTCTAATACACGAATAATATCACCGGCTGTAATCTCGTTTGGCTCATGGGCAAGCACATAGCCGCCATACGCTCCGCGGATACTTTTCACAAGACGTGCATTGCGAAGTGGTGATACAAGCTGCTCTAAATAATGCTCAGACAAATCATTGTTTTGAGCGATTGATTTTAATGATGTAGGGCCTTCGCCATGTTTTTTGGCTAATTCGATCATGATCGTCAGACCATATCTGCCTTTAGTAGAAATTTTCAAGTTAAACACCTCTGCGTTTTCTATTTCTATGTCATCAATTTTTTTTCTGATTTCATATACGCTTATATAGACCAAAAGCAATTATATCATACTTTTAGCCAACTTTCATTTGCGGGTTCTGAGCTCAAAACGAGGACGCATCCCTTTTCTATTTGAAGAAATTTCGGTACTCTATACAAACAAGACATTGCTTTAGGAGAGATAATCATGAAACCTTTAGCGTATCGGATGCGACCAAGTCATATTGGAGACATTATTGGGCAGGAGCATCTCGTTGGAGAAGGTCAAATTATTAGACGAATGGTCGAGGCGAAACATTTGTCCTCGATGATTTTATACGGGCCGCCGGGAATCGGCAAAACATCCATTGCAACTGCAATCGCTGGCAGTACAAGCATTGCCTTCCGTACATTGAATGCGGTGATTCATAACAAAAAAGATATGGAAGCTGTCGCCGCTGAAGCGAAAATGAGTGGTCAGGTCATCTTGATTTTAGACGAAGTCCACAGACTCGATAAAGGGAAGCAGGATTTCCTTCTTCCGTATTTAGAAAATGGCATGATCATTTTAATTGGCGCGACAACAGCTAATCCGTATCATGCGATCAACCCAGCCATCCGTAGCCGGACACAAATATTTGAGCTGAAGCCGCTGGAAACAGAGCAAATCAAAGCTGCATTATCTCGAGCTTTACAGGATGAACATCGCGGGCTTGGCGGTTATTCGGTCAAAGTTGATGAGGAGGCAATGAATCATTTTGCAAATGGATGCGGAGGAGATGTGCGTTCCGCTTTAAATGCGCTTGAACTAGCCGTCTTATCGACAAAAGCGGATGAATCTGGACAGATCACGATCACTCTAGCTGCAGCAGAAGAATGTTTACAAAAAAAGAGCTTCTCGCATGATAAAAACGGTGATGCCCATTATGATGTCCTCTCGGCTTTTCAAAAATCCATCAGAGGATCTGACGCAGATGCTGCGCTACATTACCTTGCAAGACTCATTGAAGCGGGAGACCTTGAAAGCATTTCGAGACGATTACTTGTGATGGCTTATGAAGATATTGGCTTAGCCAGTCCGCAGGCAGGGCCACGTGTGTTAAGCGCTGTTCAAACAGCTGAGAGAGTTGGTTTCCCAGAAGCACGAATTCCACTCGCTAATGCCGTGATTGAACTGTGTCTTTCTCCAAAGTCAAACTCCGCTTACCAAGCGATTGATGCGGCACTGCATGATATCCGCACGGGGAAAATTGGTGAAGTTCCCGTTCATTTAAAAGATGCCCACTATAAAGGGGCAGCTGCACTTGGAAGAGGCGCCGATTACTTATATCCGCACGATTATGAAAATGGCTGGGTGAAGCAGCAATATTTACCTGACCCGCTGAAAAACAAGCAATATTATGAACCAAAGCAAACTGGAAAATTTGAAGGTGCACTAAAGCAAGTGTACGAAAATTTAAGACGGCAAAAATAAAAAAAGCCCCCTGCTCTAAGCAGGCGGGCTGTAGATTGTTGACAAAGGGCTAAAATGAACTTTATTTTAGCCCTTTGTCTTCTTTTCAGCGTGATAGAAAACCTTTGCAGTCTAGGAAGGACGAGCACTGGCGCGGAGCGAATTTGACATTCGTGAGCACCGAAGCGCAGGACTGACACCGAATGCGAGGGTTTGTCTACACGCTGAAGCCCCCTGCTCTAAGCAGGCGGGCTGTTTATTTATCTTTCACACGTGTAATCGGAATGTCTTTTAACAGTTTCATAATGACATGACCACCCATGATCAGTCCAGCCACAGATGGAACAAAAGCATTGGATGATGGCGGCATTTGTGCCTTACGAATTTTCGCTTCATCATTTCCCACTTCTTTTCTCACATCTTCACGAATGACAATCGGACTTTCATCAGAGAAAATAACTTCAATTCCCTTACGAATGCCTTCCTTCCGCAGGCGTGTTCTAACGACTTTCGCAATTGGGTCTGTATGTGTTTTCGAGATGTCATCAATTTTAAAACGTGTCGGATCTGTTTTGTTTGCAGCACCCATACTCGAAATAATGTTCACATCGCGTTTCAGGCACTCTTTCATTAAATGAATTTTATAATGAATTGTATCTGATGCATCAATGACATAATCAAGTGGATACTCAAAGAATTGTTCATATGTTTCTTCTGTATAGAACATTTTGAGCGCAACAACTTCACATTCTGGGTTAATGTCAGCAATTCTTGCCTGCATTAAGTCAACTTTAGGCTGACCAACCGTTGATAGCAAAGCTGGCAGCTGCCTATTTACATTTGTAATATCAATATCATCTTTATCAACAAGAACAATACGGCCAACACCTGAACGAGCAAGGGCTTCTACTGCAAAAGAACCTACGCCGCCTACTCCAAGCACTGCAACTGTACTGTTTTTTAATATATTTAAGCCTTCCTTGCCAATGGCAAGCTCGTTTCTTGAAAACTGATGTAACAAGTGCCTCACTCCACCTTTATTTAAAATGAATCGAAAGAATCATATCATATTCAGCGTTCTCCGTCATCCTTCTCAAATAGAAAAAAACACAAAAAAGTCCCGATCACGCCGCCAGCTTTTCCTTCGTTTTGAACCCCGCACCATGCAGGTGGGTGCTTTCTTCCTCACTTTATAAGTCCTCAGAAGAGGCATTTATGCAGAAAGGAAAGGCAAGCTCCCGTAGAAAAAAATGTTCGGTCAAAACTAGGTAACCACCGTACGTATCAGGACTTTATTTATTGGTTGATGAAAGCATATCATAGGCATGTCCCTTTTTCAAGCGTTTACATGCCTATAAACATGCGCCTATTTTACTGTTTTACTTTTGTTTTAATAGCCAAACTCAGTTCATCTAGCTGCGCTGTGCTTACAGTGCCAGGAGCATCTGTGAGAACACAGCTTGCACTTGCCGTTTTCGGGAACGCAATGGTATCTCTTAGGTTAGATCGGCCGGCAAGCAGCATCACTAAGCGGTCAAGTCCAAGCGCAATTCCGCCGTGCGGAGGCACACCATGCTCAAATGCATCAAGAAGGAAGCCGAACTGATCGTACGCTTCTTCTTTAGAAAAGCCAAGTAAACCAAACATTTTCTCTTGAATGTCCTTTTCAAAAATACGAATAGAACCTCCGCCAAGCTCATAGCCGTTCAGCACAAGATCATACGCTTGAGCTTTCATATCTTCTGGACTTGTTTCAATTAATTCAAGATCATCCCGAACTGGCATTGTGAAAGGATGGTGGGCAGCATAGAAGCGGCCTTCTTCTTCATCTTTTTCAAGCAGCGGCCAGTCGACTACCCATAAGAAATTGAAGACAGACTCATCGATGAGTTTAAGCTCTTTGCCAAGTTTTAAACGAAGTGCGCCAAGCGCATCATGGACAACAGACGTCTTATCTGCAACAAAGAGTAAAAGGTCGCCTTCTTCAACTTGAAGCTGTTCTTTTAATTCTGCTTGTTTTGACTCATCAAAGAATTTAGCGATTGGTCCTTTTAACTCTGTCCCTTCAGCTTTTAGCCAAGCAAGACCTTTTGCACCATAGTTCGCTGCAAATGCACCAAGTGCATCGATGTCTTTTCTTGAGTAGTTTGCTGCAGCCCCTTTGACATTAATGGCTTTGACAGCTCCGCCATTGTTTACAGCACCGCTGAAGACTTTGAAATCTGAGTCTTTTACCGTGTCTGAAATGTTGACAAGCTTCATGTCAAATCGGGTATCTGGCTTGTCAGAACCATAGGAATTCATCGCTTCATCGTACGTCATACGAGGTAATGGCAATGTCAAGTCAACACCTTTGACATCTTTCATCACCTTTGCCATCATCTCTTCAGCAAGCGTCATGATGTCTTCTTGACTCATAAAGGACATTTCAATATCGACTTGTGTAAATTCCGGCTGACGGTCAGCACGTAAGTCTTCATCTCTAAAGCAGCGAGCGATTTGATAGTAGCGGTCCATCCCAGACACCATGAGCAATTGCTTAAATAATTGCGGAGACTGCGGCAGCGCATAGAATTCTCCTTCATGTACACGGCTTGGCACAAGATAGTCACGTGCACCTTCTGGCGTACTTTTTGTTAAAATTGGCGTTTCAATGTCTAGAAAACCGTGATCATCTAAGAAATGGCGGAATGCTTTTGTGACTTCATGTCGCATTTTCATCGTTTCAAACATCGCAGGACGGCGAAGATCTAGGTAGCGGTATTTTAAGCGCACATCTTCTGATACCTCATCTGCTTGATCAGAAATCACAAATGGAGGCGTCTTGGCTTCATTTAAAACAGTGACCGTGTCGACTTGAATTTCAATTTTGCCTGTTTTTAAATTTGGGTTGATCGTGGCTTCTTCTCTTGCGACCACTGTCCCTTTAATATCAAGGACATATTCATTACGAATCGATTCTGCTGTCTCAAGAGCCTCTTTTGATTGGTCTGGATGAAAGACAACTTGCACAATGCCTGTACGATCACGCAGGTCAATAAAGATTAATCCACCAAGGTCACGACGTTTTTGTACCCATCCTTTTAATACAACTGTTTGACCGATTTGGTCTTCTGTTACTTCTCCACAATAAAAAGTTCTACCAAACACAAACATTCCACTCCTTCTTTACGCTTTCTGGTGGGCTTTCATCATTTGAATCAGCTCATCAAGCTTCACTTCAATTTGTTCACCCGTTGTCGTATCTTTTACATTTACAATTTGCTGCGCCAGCTCATCTTCACCAAGAACTGCAATAAACTTGGCTTTCGAGCGGTCTGCGGCTTTAAATTGTGCTTTTAGCTTTTTCCCTGTATAGTCCATTTCACTTGAAATGCCTTCTTTTCTTAGGCGATTCAATAAGCCAACAGCATAATCTTTTGCTTGATCTCCTAATGCCGCAATGTATAAATCAATGCCGTCTTGAACAGGAAGCTCAATCTTCTCTGCATCAATCGCTGATAGGAAACGTTCAATACTCATCGCAAAGCCGATACCTGGTGATTCAGGACCGCCAATTCCTTCAACGAGTCCATCATAACGGCCGCCGCCGGCTAATGTTGTGATTGCCCCAAAGCCTTCTGCATTACTCATAATCTCAAAGGCTGTGTGATTGTAATAATCAAGACCGCGCACTAAGTTCGGATCGACGACATATTCAATGCCTAGATCGGTTAAGTATTGTTTTACTTTTTCAAAATAAGTCCGTGATTCTTCATTTAAGTAATCTTGAATGGATGGTGCCGTTGCCATCAGTTCGTGGTCGCGGTCCTTTTTACAATCAAGAATACGTAATGGATTTTGATGTAAACGAATTTGGCAGTCGTGACAGAATTCATCAATTCTTGGTTCAAAATGCTCGACAAGTGCTTGGCGGTAATCAGCACGGCTTTCTTTGTCACCAAGGCTGTTAATGACGAGTTTTAAGTTGGAAAGACCCGCTTTCTCATACACACTCATCGCTAATGAAATGACCTCTGCATCAATGGCAGGATCTTTTGAACCGATCGCTTCAATTCCGAATTGATAAAATTGACGATATCTTCCCGTTTGCGGACGCTCATAGCGGAACATTGGTCCAATGTAGTACAGCTTTGTAGGCTGTGCAGGCTGTGCAAACAGTTTATTTTCAACATAAGAACGGACAGTTGAAGCTGTTCCTTCTGGGCGAAGTGTGATGCTACGTCCTTTTTTGTCTTCAAATGTGTACATCTCTTTTTGAACGATATCTGTTGACTCGCCTACTCCTCGTGCAAACAGTTCCGTATGCTCAAAAATCGGTGTGCGAATCTCTTTGTATTGAAAGGCTGCACATGTATCTCTCGCAATTTGTTCAACATACTGCCAGCGTTCTGATTCTCCCGGTAAAATATCCTGTGTGCCTCTTGGAATATTAAAACTCATTTTTCGTCCTCCTACGACCATCATTCATTTTTTATGTGGACATATAAAAAACCCCCGCCTCTACTATGTGTATAGTAGGGACGAGAGTTATACCCGTGGTGCCACCCTAGTTGGAACATGATCTAGCCATGTTCCCGCTCAAATCCTTAACGCAGATTCACGTTCTCCGCCTAATGACTCATTTTTTGAGTGTTCAGCAGGAAACCTACAGAGTGTTCTTTCGTGATAAATGCCATGCGGATTCGCTTTCAGCCTAAGGCGATTCCTCTCTGCTCACGCAATTTACCCTACTATTCTCTATCATCAGTTCCACATTTTAAATTTTCAAGTGTGTTGATTTATATTATAATAAGGTCGGTGCTGCCACTCTGTCAACCCTTGCCGTGCCTCTTTTTCTTTTCCAGCTCTTCTTTTGACGTGCATCCGTATTCAGATGCCGTTTCTTCAAGGAAGCCTGGTTGATCCATTTCGTCGTGCTGCCAGCGATCGATATCACGATGTCCATTATATTGCACTCGTCCTAATTTTCTGCTTAATCTCATGTTTGTACATCCTTTTATCACATTTTTATCTAGTATAAACAGATTGATTCATTTTTATTAGGGAAACTGCAAGGAATTCATCCATTACATAACGAATTAACATTCATCGGTTTTACAAGGGAGGGGAAAACACCGTTTTGAATCTGAAAACACACCATCACATCATGTTGCTGCTCACCTGTTTTATCCTCATTGCCAGCACTTGGCCAATGACACATGCGACGGCTCAAACAGATCAAGCTGTCGTTGCAACAGATGAAATCAATGTGCGAACCGGACCTGGTTTAAGCTACGGGATCGCAGCAGTTGTGAAACGAGGAGAAAGCTATCCCATTCTCACTGAACAAGGAGAATGGGTACAGATCGGGCTATCGAACGGACAAAAAGGCTGGGTCGTCTCATGGCTGATTACCAAGTCATCTGATGCACAAAAGCCTGCTAAGCAAAAGACGCAAGGTCAAAGTACGCAAGGAAGCAGTTCGATTACGTCAACAGCCTCTGACCTTCGCATTCGGACAGGCCCAGGGACTTCCTATCAAGTCATTGGCACTTTCCCTCAGGGCGCTTCCGCTAAAAAGCTGGACACAAGCGGCGAATGGACAAAAATATCGTACAAACAAGCGGAAGGCTGGGTCCACTCTGATTATATTTCTGGCGGACAAAACGCTTCTTCATCCAGTTCAGCTGAGCCCGCTCGTTCTAAACAGTCCGGCACAGTTGGCGTATCAAGCTTGAATGTTCGTAAATCGGCGGCACCAAACGCACAAGTGGCCGCTTCACTTTCCCGTAACACTCAAGTCACCATTTTACGGGAGCAAAATGGCTGGTATGAAATCGAAGCAAAAGGCGTTAAAGGCTGGGTTGCAAGTTATTATATTGTCTCAAGCCAAGGAACAAGTTCAGCATCTGAAAAGAATTCATCCTCTTCGTCATCTCATCAGAAAGCGTACATTGTTTATGATGGAACGAATATTAGAAAAAGCGCTTCTACCTCTGCTGGTATTGCAGAAAGAGCATCAAAAGGAGCTGCTTATCAAATTGTTCGTACGCAAGGTGACTGGTACGAGGTGACATTATCAAACGGCGGAACAGGCTACGTGGCGAGCTGGGTCGTTCAAACAAAGAAAAATAGCAGCGAAGCACCAAGACCTCAGCAGGATTCATCGTCTGGCACTGGATCTTTAAAAGGCAAAACAATTGTGCTTGATCCTGGTCATGGCGGAAAAGACAGCGGCACGATCGGCGCAGACGGTGCATTTGAAAAGAATATCACGATCAAAACCGCTCATTTGCTGGCGGGTAAGTTAAGAGCTTCTGGAGCAAATGTCTATTTAACAAGAAGTGATGATACATTCATCAGCCTTCAATCGAGGGTTGCCACTTCACATTACCGAAATGCAGATGCATTTATAAGTCTTCATTATGATAGCTTTATGGACCCAAGTATCAGAGGGAGCACCGCATATTATTATCAGGCATCCAAAGATCAACGTCTGGCGACAAGCGTTCATACTGAAGTCGCAAAACGATCACAGATCCCTGATAAAGGAGTCAAATTTGGAGATTATTTTGTTTTAAGAGAAAACAAACGCCCTTCCCTTTTATATGAACTCGGCTATTTAAGCAATCCTCAAGAAGAAGCGATCATTTATAGCGCCTCTTACCAAGAACGAGTGACAGAAGGAATGACAGAAGGATTAAAACAATATTTCCGATAGAAAAAAGAGGCCGCTGCGCCTCTTTTTTGATACCAAAAGAAAAAGACTCTAAACAAACTCTCAGCAAGAGTTTATCTACAGTCTAATGTCTTTCTATTCTTTGCTGTCCATCAACATGGTGACAGGCCCCGAATTGGTCAATGAGACGTCCATCATCGCCCCAAAACGTCCAGTTTCAACATGGATGCCTTTTTCTCTAAGCGTTTCATTGAAGCATTCGTAAAGTGAATTCGCCACATCCGGTTTGGCAGCTTTCATAAAGTTCGGCCGTCTGCCTTTTCTCGTATCACCATAAAGGGTAAATTGAGACACAGACAGTACACTTCCTTTTACATCTAACAAAGAATGATTCATTTTCCCGTTTTCATCTTCAAAAATACGCAAGTGTGCGAGCTTTTCAGCTAAGTAATGCACATCTTCTTCTGTGTCTTCATGTGTAACCCCAACGAGCACCATATAGCCTTCATTGATGGCACCTGTGATCTCTTCTTCTACTTTCACAGATGCACTCGTCACACGCTGAACAACAAGCCTCATAGACGATATACTTCCTTTCTAATTCATAAATCGGCGAACTGAGTAAATGTCTTTGATTTGTTTAATACGTTCCACTACTTTATGCAAATGATTAATATTTTGGATAAAAATAGCCATATGAATCGTCGCTACTTTGTTCCGATCCGACTTCCCAGAAACAGAGGAAATGTTTGTTTTCGTTTCATTCACCGCTTGAAGCACCTCATTAAGTAAGCCGCGTCGATCGTATCCTAATATCTCAATTTCCACATTGTATTCTTTACGGTTTCGAGCAGGCTGTTCGTGCTCCCACTCAACCGGAATTAACCGCTCCTGCGCTTCTCCTGTCTTCACGTTTGGGCAGTCCTCACGGTGAACAGATACGCCACGGCCTTTTGTAATAAAGCCAACAATGCTATCACCAGGAACAGGATTACAACACTTAGATAAACGGACAAGCAAGTTATCAATTCCTTTCACTCGTACGCCAGCTTCGCGTTTTTTCCCGTGATATGGTTTTGACTCTACAGACACTTCTTGAACGGTTTTCTCTTGTTCTTCCTGATCTCTTTGTTTTCTTTCTTTTTCCGTTAAACGATTCGCCACTTGGAGTGCCGTAATTCCGTTATAACCGACAGCTGCATACATGTCCTCTTCATTTGAGAAATTAAATTTATCGGCCACTTTTTGCAGATTTTCAGCTGTCAAAATGTCTTTGACATCGAACTCAAGGTTTTTGATTTCTTTCTCCACAAGTTCTCGGCCTTTTTCGACATTTTCTTCACGGCGCTGTTTCTTGAAAAACTGTCTGATCTTGTGCTTCGCTTGGGAGGTTTGGGCAAGTTTTACCCAATCCTGGCTTGGTCCATAGCTATGCTTAGATGTCAGAATTTCAATAATGTCACCTGTTTTTAGCTTATGATCAAGTGTGACCATTTTACCGTTGACCTTGGCTCCGATTGTTTTATTCCCAATTTCCGAATGAATCCGGTATGAGAAATCAATTGGAACAGAACCAGACGGCAGCTCTATGACGTCTCCTTTTGGTGTAAATACAAACACCATATCAGAGAAAAGATCAATTTTTAACGATTCCATAAATTCTTCCGCATCTGTGGATTCATTTTGGAATTCAAGGATTTCTCTAAACCAAGACAGCTTCTTCTGGAAAACGGCTTCTTCCGTCGATTCTGCTGACTCTTTGCCTTCTTTATACGCCCAGTGTGCCGCAATTCCGTATTCCGCAATTTCGTGCATTTCCACTGTACGAATCTGAACTTCAAGCGGGTCCCCTTTTGGACCAATCACCGTTGTATGAAGAGACTGATACATGTTCGGCTTTGGCATCGCAATATAATCCTTAAATCTGCCTGGCATCGGCTTCCAGCACGTATGAATAATACCAAGTACCGCATAGCAGTCTTTAATGCTGTCAACCAAAATACGTACAGCCAGCAAATCATATATTTCATTAAACTGCTTATTTTGCATGACCATTTTGCGATAAATACTATAAATATGTTTCGGTCTGCCGGAGAATTCAGCCTTAATGTTCACCTCAGACACGCGGTCTTTCACTTCATTGACAACCTCGTCCAAGTATTCTTCACGTTCCGCTCGTTTGCGCTTCATGAGATTCACAATCCGGTAGTATTGCTGCGGATTTAAATAGCGGAGGGCTGTATCTTCAAGCTCCCACTTAATCTTTGAAATCCCTAATCTGTGCGCAAGCGGTGCAAAGATCTCAAGGGTTTCATTTGAAATTCTTCGCTGCTTTTCCTGCGGAAGATGTTTGAGTGTTCTCATATTGTGAAGACGGTCTGCCAGCTTAATTAAGATGACGCGAATATCCTGCGCCATTGCAACAAACATTTTACGATGGTTTTCAGCCTGTTGTTCTTCTTGTGATTTATATTTAATCTTTCCGAGCTTTGTCACACCATCAACAAGCATGGCCACTTCTTCGTTAAAATGCTCTTTTAAATCTTCTAATGTCACATCCGTGTCTTCGACAACATCATGCAAGAAGCCGCCTGCAATGGTCGAAGGGTCCATTTCAAGATCAACAAGAATTCCCGCCACTTGAATAGGATGGATAATATAGGGCTCACCGGATTTCCGGTATTGTTCCTTGTGAGCATTTTCAGCATATTCGTATGCACGCTCTATAAATTGAATATGTTCAGCGGACAGGTATTCTCTTGCCTTATCAATGACCTGCTGCGCCGTTAAAACTTGTTCGTTCGCCATGGAATCACCTTTTTAAATGAAAACTGTATTGTAGTTTATTATCAAGAAAAATTCGATAGATGTAAAGAGAAGAAGTCCGCTAAAAGATTTTTGATAGGAAAAAAGCACCCTTCTTACTGAGTGCTTTTTGCGTAAAACTCCATTAGTATTGCATTAACGTCAAGATGTCGTAACCGTCAAGCTTCTTTCTGCCATCAAGATACGTCAGCTCAATTAAAAACGCAATCCCTGCCACAACGCCGCCTAATTCCTCAACCAGCTTGATGGACGCTTCAATCGTTCCACCTGTCGCAAGCAAATCATCTGTGATCAGTACACGCTGACCAGGACGAATTGCATCTTTATGAATCGTTAATACATCTTTACCGTATTCCAAACCGTAATCGACTTTGATGACTTCACGAGGAAGCTTTCCTTCTTTACGAACTGGGGCAAAACCTACACCAAGTGCGTATGCTACAGGGCAGCCAATAATGAATCCACGCGCTTCAGGTCCAACAATCAGATCAATGTCTCTTTCCTTCGCGTATTCAACGATTTGATCCGTTGCATAACGGTACACTTCGCCTTTATCCATTAACGTTGTAATATCTTTAAATTGTACACCTTCCTTTGGGTAGTCAGGTACAACTGTCACATATTGTTTTAAATCCATCTTTTCCTTTTCCTCCTCGTACGTCAAAGCACAGGTGAGACTTCGCTCATCATGCTATTCAGCCATTC
Source organism: Bacillus sp. FSL M7-0307 (assembly GCF_038627835.1). Lineage (NCBI taxonomy): Bacteria > Bacillati > Bacillota > Bacilli > Caryophanales > Bacillaceae > Bacillus > Bacillus sp. FSL M7-0307. The sequence goes on from NZ_CP152023.1 coordinate 2,425,556, forward strand.
CTTCAGCTCTTTGGCTGAGGAATATGTTAGTGTTTGATCGAGTTCCATCAATCGTTGTTTTGCTGTATAAGACGATGATGCGGTTAAATCTTTTTTAGGGGCATCACGCACTATTGACAGCACACCATTCTCTATTTTAACAAAACCGAGTTCAAAAAACACCTTTGTCATAAAAATGATTGTATCTTTTGTCCAACCTCTATGTTTGGCAAGCTCCATGCCTTGTTCTTTAATAGGAAAACTTCCCCGTTTGAACAAGAACCCATAAAACCATTTGAATTGATCACGGCTCGGGAATGAGGACATAAAGTGATCTTCTTTCCGCTGAAACACCGTATAAATTCTTGCTGGTTGTTGGTTTTCTAAAAGCAGCTTGAGCAAGTGTTCATCGGCAGGAACATCGGCAAAGATCACATACTTTTCCTGCACATCAAACGTGGATACATTTTCTGCATCAATAAGATGAATCGGAATATCCACTAGCTCCGATTGCCTTTTTGTTTCTTCGTCAAAACAGAAGACCATCGTTTTTGCTGGATCAAGTGTTAATACTTTCTTTTCCCAATCTTTTTTCCCGCGCAAATCAAACAGCTGCCATTCATCGACTCTAGCGTCTTTTAGCATGAGCTGAGGTTTCTTTCGGTTATTCCATTCATTAATCGAGACCTCGCCAACGACAGAAATTAGACTCCCCGGGACAAGTTCTTCTTTTAGTTTGCCTTGGTGAAAACCGACACAGTCGAGCAGCTTGTCTTCGTCTTTTAGTGACATTTTAATGTGATTTTGATTGGCCCCGATCGTTCGGATGTCTTCAAGCTTGGCGTCTTCAATCATAATGAACGGCTTAGGATTCTGCATGCCAAACGGGGACAGCAGCCCCACTTCTTCAATGGCTTGCACCGTCATTTCGTCCACTTTACATACTGCATCGACCCGTTGAATTGGAATAAAATCTTCTTCTGTCAACGTTTCATTTGCATATTGATTCAATCTTTCCCTAAGTAAAGGAACATCATCCGCTTGAAGTGTCATTCCTGCTGCCATCGGGTGTCCACCGAAATGCGGCAGGATGTCACGGCACTTGCTCAAATGGAAAAATAAATCAAAGCCAGGAATACTTCGTGCTGACCCTTTCGCCATCTGCGTTTCTTCGTCTATTCCAAGCACAATCGCCGGACGAGAAAATGTATCCGTCAATTTTGAGGCAACAATGCCAACAACGCCTGGATTCCAGCCAGCTTTTGCTACGACGATAGCAGACTGGTCAGCGCCTGTCTCTTCAACCATTTGAATGGCTTCTTCCGTGATCGTACTCACAATTTTCTGCCGTTCTTTGTTCAATTCTTGTACAAAACGAGCGAGTTCTTCTGCTTCATCCATATCCTCAGTCATGAGAAGATGAACAGCCGGATCTGCCTGCTCAATTCGTCCAACAGCATTCAGCCTTGGCGCAATTTGAAAGCCGATCGTTTCCTCATTTGCTTCTTCAAGAGTGGCGCCTGCTTCTTTTAATAACGCTTTTAACCCAGGCCGTCTAGATTGACGAAGCTGCATCAGACCTTTTTTTGCAAGCCATCTATTTTCATCAAGCAGCGGGACAAGATCGGCAATTGTACCGATTGCAGCAAGATCTAATAATTCTACTGGGAGTTTACCAAGGAGTGCATGTGCCACTTTAAACGCAACACCGACACCCGCAAGCTCTTTAAACGGATACTCACATCCAGGCTGCTTAGGATGTACAATCGCAAGTGCCTCAGGCAGTTCCTCGCTTGGTTCATGGTGATCTGTGATGATCAGGTCTAATCCTATTTCTTTTGCAATACGTGCTTCATTTACAGCAGCGATCCCTGTATCTACGGTGATAACAAGCGATGCCCCTTGCTCTTTGATATATCGGAAAGCCTGTTCGTTTGGCCCATATCCTTCTTTAAATCGATCTGGAATATAAAAGTCTACCTTAGCAGATCGTTCTTTTAGTGTATGTAAAAGTACAGACGTACTTGTCACACCATCTGCATCATAATCTCCGAAGATCACAATCGATTCCTGCTCTTCGATCGCTTTGTTGATGCGCTCTACTGCTTCTTTCATTCCTTTTAATAAGAATGGATCATGAAATTCGGCTTTTTGATCAAATAAAAAAGACCTCGCTTCTTCTACTTCTTCGAGCCCTCTTTGTACAAGAAGTGATGCAGTCAGCGCTGAAATATTCAGATTTTCAGAGAGTGATTTCACTTTTTCTTCGCTAGGATGTTCATATTCCCAACGCATTTTGGATAATAACATAAATTCACCCCTCAACCACACTATTATACTAGAGTGGACTGAGGGGTTTCAATTTTTATTTTATGAAATGATACTGGAAGATTATTTTTCCTTCCGGTCAAAAGACGCTGGCTGTTCTTTTAAAGGCGTGACATTCGTTTTCTTTTGAACGTCTTTGTCCACCTTTTTATGGGAAGAAGCAGGGCTTGCTTTAGCGGCTGCATGTTCAGCTTTTAATACTTTTAATTCACGTTTCAGTTTCACAATTTGGAAAATCCCTGCAAAAGCCACAATGAGTCCGCCCATAAGAACAGAACCGATAATGACAAGAATCAGCGGCCATTCAGCCGTTCCAAATAAGTAGTCTACCTGTACAGGCCGCACGTTAATGACAGCAAATACTGAGACAATTAATACGAAAATAAATGCGAGTATGATGGTCCATTGTTGTTTATTCATCTACAAATCCCCCAAGCTTTTTCTTTTATTCTTCCCTCTTTCTTGTCCTTTTTAAACACAGAAAGAAAATTGCGGAAGGTTTTCTATCAGCATGGGCGCTTAGCTGCTGAGTTTTTCTTTAATGAGGCTCTTTAATTCTTTTCTTTCTCCAGAGATGACAAGGGTGTCTCCTTCTTCAATCACCGTATCTGGTCCTGGGTTTAAAATTTTCTCATGTGATTTTCTCACAATGGCGATGACTGTCACTTGATAGTTTTGGCGAACACTCAGGTCTCCGATCGTCTGGTTAACAGCCGGTGCGTTCTTTTCAATCTTAAACCATTCAATGATGAGTTCATCAATGGCCACCTCCACTGTCTCAAGCGCTTTTGGTTTATAGACCATGCCGCCTAAAATAGCCGAGATTTGTCTTGCTTCTTCATCGCTCAGCAAGATACCAGAAATACATTCTTCGTGATCATCTTCTTGAAAATGATACATCTCTCTTCTGCCGTCATCATGTGTGATAATGGCAAGCTTCTCATTATTTCTTGTGATCATTTCGGCTTTGTGACCGATACCTGGCAGTTCAGTTTCCCGAACCTTCATAACAGCCCCTCCAATGAATAAAAGCCAAATGCCCCAAACAGACACTTGCTTTCTATACTGATCTAAACGTATGTCATTATAGCAAAAGACCATTTCAAGATCAATGAAACCCGAAATGTTTTTACATATCATCTTATTGTTGTGACGATGACAAGTATGATGCATGAAAAAAAGACTGCCAAGGTGGCAGTCTTTCTTGTTTAAATATCTTGTTCTGTATCTATTTTAGCCGGCTTTTTCAGCTCACGGCCTTTCCATATCAGCCAAATTTGTGCCGCAATGTAAAGGGATGAATACACCCCTGTTAATAGGCCGACAAGTAAGGCGATGGAGAAGTTTGTAATAGATGCTGAACCGAAAATGAGAAGTGCAATCACCACTACAAGTACAGTGAGTACAGTGTTCACAGAACGCGTAAAGGTTTGCTGTAAACTTAAATTCACAATGTACGATAAATCTTCGATCGTTTTCGGTTTGCGTTTCTTCATTTGCTCACGCACCCTGTCGAAGGTGACAATCGTGTCATTGATCGAATACCCAATGACCGTGAGTATCGCTGCTATGAAGGTGACATCCACCTCTAAGCGCGTAATGCTAAAGAAGGCAACGATAAAGAATGCATCGTAAAGCAGAGAGACAATCGCTGCAATCGCCATTTTATACTCAAATCGGACGGATACATATAAGATAATCCCGATAGAAGCAATGATGATAGCGTATAATGCGTTACGCGCAAGCTCTTTTCCAACTGTCGGAGACACTGTACTTACGTTAGGCTCCGTTCCGTATTTATCTTTGAAGTAATCTTTCACTTCAGCGATTTTTTCTTTATTTGGAACACCGACAAATCGAGCTGCTGCTTGATTTTCTTTTTGACCCGATAACACAACACTGTCTGTCTCAAGGTCTAGCTTTTTAAAATCTTGCTCCACCTGTTCTGTTGACAGCTTATGGTCACTTTGAATATCAACTCTAGTACCACTTGCAAAGTCAATACCTGCATTGAGCTTGAAGACTGAAAGCACAATGATTCCAGCAATGGTAATGGCTGCTGAGAAAATCATAAAGCCTTTACGTTTGCTGACGAAATCCCATTTATCAAATGGTGTTTTCGGTTCAGTATTTTCAGTTGTTTCATGAATATCAATAATGTCTTTCTGACGAACCCCAAACCAGCCTTTTCTGCGGTCGAGATAGCGGCTTTCTACAAGTAACCCAAGAAGGAATCTTGATAGGAAGACAGCCGTGATAAAGCTTGTCAAAATCGATAGGATAAGCATAGTTGCAAATCCTTTGACAGAGCTTGTTCCAAAGAAGAACAGAACCCCGCCGGCAATGATACTTGTTAAGTTTGCATCAAAGATCGTGGCAAACGATCTGCGGTTACCCGATCTGAAAGCAGAACGGACAGATTTACCGAGCTTGAGCTCTTCTTTAATCCGTTCATACGTAATAATATTGGCATCAACAGCCATCCCTACCCCAAGAATCAATGCAGCGATTCCAGGAAGTGTCATGACCGCACCCATCCAGTCAAAGACTTGCAGTGTGATATAGATATAAGCTGACAGTGTAATGACAGCAACAAGACCTGGTAATCGGTAATAAAACAGCATGAATAAGAAGATAAATGCTATTCCTACAATTCCTGCGAAGACTGTTTCGTTTAGTGCTTGCTCACCAAACTGTGCACTCACAGATGTTGAATATTTTTCGGTTAATTTTACTGGCAATGCGCCGGCATTTAAAATGCTCGCAAGGTCTTTTGCCTCTTGAACCGTAAAGTTTCCTTCAATTTGTACGTCACTGCTGTTAATTTCTTGGTTTACATTCGGCGCAGATACATACTTGTGATTTGATTTAGAGACTTCTTTTTTGAAGGAATCTCCCTTATGATAATCAAGCCAAATGACAAGCTGATTGTTTGGTGCCATTGCCGCTACTTTTTTTGTCACGTCACCAAACTTTTTCGCATCCTTTAGTTTGACCGTCACGATCGGCTCATTCGTTTGATTGAATGTTTGTTTTGCACCATTTTCAACAAGATCAGATCCGTTTAGAAGCTCTTTGTCATTCGTATCTCTGAAGGAAAGCTGTGCTTCAGTCGATAGAATCTCCCGTGCTCTGTTTTGATCTTTTACGCCCGCAAGCTGTACGCGGATACGGTTGTTTCCTTCGATCGAAATGTTCGGCTCACTGACCCCAAGCACGTTGGCTCTTCGGTTTAAAGCCTCTACTGTACTGACGAGAACACCATTTGTGATCTTGTCTTCTTTTTTCACTGGGTGTACATCATACAGAACTTCAAATCCACCCTGTAAGTCCAGCCCTAGCGTCATATCTTTCGCAACGGGCTTCGTTAATAAGCCCACACCAGTTCCGATTAACAGAACCACTAAGAAAAACGCAAGTATGCGCCCTTTTTTCATTATGTATTTCCTCCTTAAACACCTGAATCCATTTAGATGGCTTATTTCAACAGTTCGTCCAGCATATTCTTGCCATCTTCACTGTCCAAAAAAGCAGACGTTTTAAACGACTGAACGGTTGCATAGTTCATAAATTCGCCAATTTTCACAGATAAAATATCTGCAACCATTTCATGAATCGGATACTCTTGTTTTTTCTTCCACTTCTTATTCTCTAAGTATGACCATAATTCCTCTAAATCTACATCTTTATAGCCCAAAACGATGAATTCTTCAAGCTTACTGAACAGAAAAGGCTTTAAATGGTCTTTGTATATAGCAGCCGGATGTTGTGTCAATGTGAGGCTCCCCCTTTTCAGTTTTTTATCGAGAGACTTGTCATGCTTGGACGATATACACGCATATCTTATTGTATATGATTCTATGTCGTTTGAGAAGGCAGGTGATCTGTGATTTGACGAAGCAAACGTTTTTAAAAGGGACCATTATTTTAATTTTAGCAGGTTTTATTACAAGAATATTGGGTTTTGTCAATCGAATTGTGATTGCAAGGTTCATTGGTGAAGAAGGCGTAGGGCTTTATATGATGGCAGCGCCTACCTTTTTTCTCGCCGTGACGCTGACTCAATTCGGACTTCCTGTTGCGATTAGTAAGCTAGTCGCAGAAGCAGAAGCCCGTGGTGACAAACAGAAAACAAAACGCATTCTAGTGATGTCCCTTGCGATAACAGGAACACTCAGCCTGATTTTCACGCCGCTCTTTTTATGGTTTGCCCCTATTATGGCGGAAAATATGCTGACAGATCCTAGAACGGTCTATCCTCTGCTTGCCATTACACCAGTCGTACCCGTTATTGCGATCTCTAGTGTGTTAAGGGGCTATTTCCAAGGAAGACAGCAAATGAGCCCGCTTGCGATGTCACAAGTACTAGAACAGGTCGCAAGAATTTCACTCGTGGCAGTATGTACAACAGCATTCCTGCCTTATGGAATTGAATATGCAGCAGCAGGCGCCATGATTTCATCTGTCATCGGGGAAATGATTTCACTTGCTTACTTACTGATTGCCTTTCGTTATAAAAAGACCATCCGTATCCGAAAACGTTTTTTCAAGGCAATTCATGATGGGAAGGATACGTTTAAACAGCTCATGAGTATTGCCCTGCCAACGACAGGCAGCCGTTTCATCGGCAATATCTCGTGGTTTTTAGAACCGATTGTCGTCGCGCAAAGCCTTGCGATTGCCGGTTATGCAGCTGTGGAAGCAACAAGGCAGTACGGAGAATTGACAGGACTTGCGCTCACCCTTTTGACACTTCCTAGTTTTATCACGTATTCTCTCTCCACCGCACTAGTTCCAGCGATTAGTGAGGGGATGGAACAGAACAAACGCAAAACGGTCGAATACCGGCTCAAGCAGGCGATGCGCCTTTGTTTATTAAGCGGGGGCATTTCATGTATTATCCTTTTCGTGTATGCAGAAAATTTAACCCTCTTCATGTATGGTTCATCACATGCCGCTGTCTATGTAAAATTCATGGCCCCCTTCTTTTTGCTCTATTACTTTCAAGGGCCGTTGCAGGCTGTCCTTCAAGCATTAAATTTAGCTGGGGCAGCGATGACCAACAGCTTGATAGGAGCTGTTGTGAAAACAGGCATGATCTTTGTTCTTGCTTCACAGCCAAGCTTTGGCATTATGGGCGCAGCGCTTGCGATACTCATCGGCATCGTCCTTGTCACATTGCTCCATGCGGCAACTGTCGGTAAAGTGCTGCCTATTCATTTACCATTAAAAGAATATGGACTTTGCGTCCTTGTGATCATCGGTACTGGGGCAGTCAGTTTATGGATGAAACATCAAGCGAGCGGACTCTTTTCCGCCCCTTTGGAGCTTGTCATGATGATCTTTTTGACGTGCGTGCTGTATGTCATTCTATTAATCTGTCTTGGGCTAGTGAAACGAGAAGAGCTACGCCGCATCCCGTTTATTGGGAAGCTGCTTTAGCTCATTCTTTCTTGATCACTTCATCTTTCAAATCAATATAAAAATCCTTCTGATTAAAGCTACAGTAGGAAATCTGCTCGATGTCATCATAGCCTCTTTTGGCAAGCTCCTTTATCAGCCACTGTTCATCATGGTTGATCTGCTTGAGATGATCATGCTGAACCACACCGTCTGCAATAAGAGGGAGCTCAAGCGCTGCATGTTTGCGCTTGTTTTCTTTTTCAACAACGGCGAGCTTCCCTGAAGGCTCTAAGATGGCATATGAGACATCCTGGATACTATCGATGTTATTTTCTCTTAATTGAATCAGCAAATCATCAAAATTGTATCGCTGTTTTCTCATCGCACCCTCATCTATTTTTCCGTTGATGATGAGCAGGGCTGGCTTACCGTCGAGAAAACGCCGGACACCTTGAAATTTTAATGACAAATAGGCAAGGGTGATTTGAATGAAGGTTAACAGCAGGATCGGCCATACTGTATGTAACATGTGATCCTCTACTTCTTCTATGGCGAGCACCGCAATTTCAGCGATCATCATAAAAATAACAAGATCTAAAATACTCAGTTCCCCAATCTCCCTTTTGCCCATTAAACGAAAGATAAACCAAATGAGAAAATATAAAATGATCGTTCTCATGGAGATAATTAAGATGTCCTGCATATGATGTAAACCCTCCTTCTCCACCATAGCTTGTGTCAAAACACTTTATTTATGTAGAAAAGAAAGCCTCGGTTTTTATCACGAGAACATGTCTATTTTTTCTCCTCCGTGAATACATTTTAGTAAAAGACAAGCTTCGGTCAATTGGAGAGGAGACGAATCACATGCAGGAAACGAAACAAATAGGAAAAGGCATTTTATCTGGCTTAATTGCTATTTTTGTCGTGATGATTGTGACAAGCTTACTTGTATCACTGATGCTTACCTTCACAAGTATGCAGGAATCATCGTTTAAATGGATGATCATGATCTTGTCCTTTGCGGCACTTTTTCTAGGAGGAATGATTTCTGGAGGGAAAGCAAAGGAACGAGGCTGGCTCATTGGCGCCATGACCTCTTTTATCTTTTCACTCACTGTCTTTTTATTTCAATATTTAGGGTTTGGAGAAACCTTTTCACCAGAACAATTCATCTATCATGCAGCCTTTTTGGGAATTTGTATGCTAGGGGGAATGATTGGCGTCAATCTTCGGGGCAAATAAAAAAAGAGCGAATGATATCGCTCTTTTTTTATCGCTATGTATTGGAGGATTAGCCTTTGTCAGCTAATTCTCTAATAGCACGTCGGTCGAAAGTTAAACGGTTGTTTTCGCTTGTTTTGATGACCACTTTTGATTCATCAATGTAGTCGATTTCACCGTGTAAACCACCGATTGTGACGATTTTATCGCCTTTTGATAAAGATTGCTGCATCTGACGCACAGCTTTTTGTTGCTTTTGCTGTGGACGGATTAACAAGAAGTAAAGCACAGCAAACATGACAACAATCATAATGATTGAACCCATACCACCATCCATTCTATCTCACCCCTTTCTAAAGCATTGTAAAGCCTTTCGTTTATGCGTTAAAAGTTTTTCGCATTCGGTTTGTTAAAACCATAACGCTCAAAAAACTCTTCTCTAAAATCACCTAAACGATCCTCACGGATAGCTTCTCTCACTTGCTCCATTAATTTTAACAGAAAATGAAGATTATGATAAGTTGTTAATCGAATTCCGAACGTCTCATTTGTACGGATTAAATGTCTAATATAAGCGCGTGTGTAGTTTTTGCATGTGTAGCAGTCACAGTTTTCATCGATTGGTCTGAAATCTCGCTCATATTTAGCATTTTTCACAACAAGGCGTCCTTCACTTGTCATCAGCGTACCGTTTCTTGCAATTCGCGTAGGCAGTACACAGTCAAACATATCGACACCGCGAATCGCACCGTCAATTAATGAATCTGGCGAGCCGACACCCATTAAGTACCTTGGCTTGTCTGCCGGTAAATATGGCGTTGTAAACTCCAGCACACGGTTCATCACATCTTTAGGTTCACCAACAGATAAACCTCCAATGGCGTATCCTGGGAAATCAAGTGAAACAAGATCTTTTGCACTTTGTTTACGAAGCTCTTCGTATTCTCCGCCCTGCACAATGCCAAACAGCCCTTGATCCTCTGGACGCTGGTGCGCTGTTAAGCAGCGCTCTGCCCATCTGCTTGTCCGCTCTACAGAACGTTTCATATAATCGTACTCTGCTGGATACGGAGGGCATTCGTCAAATGCCATCATAATATCTGAGCCGAGCGCATTTTGAATCTCCATCGCTTTTTCAGGAGAAAGGAACAACTTATCTCCATTTAAGTGATTACGGAAGTGAACGCCTTCTTCTTCAATTTTTCTAAATTCACTCAAAGAAAACACTTGGAAACCGCCTGAATCTGTTAGAATCGCTCGATCCCAGTTCATAAATTTGTGCAGGCCGCCTGCTTCTTTGACAATGTCATGCCCCGGGCGCAGCCATAGATGATACGTATTGCTTAAAATGATGCCTGCTTCCATTGCTTTTAACTCTTCAGGCGCCATTGTTTTCACTGTAGCCAGTGTACCAACTGGCATAAATACAGGTGTTTCAAAGGAGCCGTGCGGTGTATGAACGCGTCCAAGACGTGCACCTGTTTGTTTGCATGATTTAATGAACTCATAACGTATCGGTAATTGCGACAAAAATGAGCCCTCCTGTCTTTGTTGTATGATGTTATTGAATCAGCATGGCATCGCCAAAACTGAAGAATCGATATTCCTCTTTTACAGCTTCATTGTACGCTTTTAGGACGTGTTCTCGTCCAGCTAATGCACTGACAAGCATAATTAAAGACGATTTTGGCAAGTGGAAATTCGTGATCATGCCATCAATTGCCTTAAATGTATAGCCTGGGTAAATGAAAATCGATGTCCAACCGCTTGACGCTTTGAATTCACCATCATAAGCACTTGCAATGGTTTCAAGCGTTCTTGTCGAAGTTGTTCCGACTGAAATAATCCGCCCGCCTTCTTTGCGCACGCGATTAAGCTCTTCTGCCGTTTCTTCATTCATTTCGTAAAACTCTGCGTGCATTTCATGTTCTTCAATGCGTTCAGCACTGACCGGTCGAAATGTGCCAAGTCCTACATGGAGCGTAATAAACGCAATATGCACTCCTTTTGCTTTAAGAGCATCTAGCAGTTCATTTGTAAAGTGAAGACCGGCAGTAGGCGCAGCAGCGGAACCAACCTCTTTGGAATAGACGGTTTGATAACGCTCACGATCGTCAAGCTGCTCTTTAATGTACGGAGGCAGCGGCATTTCACCTAAGGATTCAAGTACTTCATAAAAAATGCCTGTATACTGAAACTCAACTTTTCTTCCGCCATGTTCCAGTTCTTCTGTACATACCGCTTTTAATCGTCCATCACCAAATGTAATGACTGTTCCGTTTTTCACACGTTTTGCTGGTTTCACGAGCGTTTCCCATTTGTCTCCTTCTTCTTGTTTCAAAAGAAGCAGCTCCACTTTAGCACCCGTATCCTCTTTCGTTCCAAACAGACGTGCAGGCAATACACGTGTATTGTTTAAAACGAGACAATCACCCTTTTGAAAGTAATCTGTGATTTGCGAGAATGTATCATGTGTGATGTCACCTGTTTGTTTATTTAAGACCATCAGTCTTGATGCATCTCGTTTTTCAAGCGGCACTTGTGCAATCAATCTTTCTGGTAAATCAAAATCAAATAGTTCTAACTTCATTTCCTTCACCTATTCTGTAGTTAACTAGTTAACGTTATTTCATCCGTCCGAAGACATTGAGTAAAATGGTTAGGACGATGCTAATGACAATGCATGTAATCACAGGAAAAAAGAACGTTACGTTCCCTTTTTTCACGAAAATATCGCCTGGAAGTTTCCCAACCAATTGAAACACTAAACCTGCGGCAAAAAGAACACCACCTAAAATCATCAACATTTTAGGGAATTCAGTCACGAATCGGAACCTCCATATGAAAATGTTCATACGCTTCTCTTGTGACGACCCGCCCTCTTGGTGTTCTTTGCAGAAAACCAATTTGCAGTAAATACGGTTCGTACACATCTTCAATCGTATGTGATTCTTCTCCAATTGTCGCTGAGATCGTATCAAGTCCAACAGGACCGCCTCTAAATTTTTCAATCATACTTAAAAGCAGTTTATGATCGATATGATCAAGTCCGAGTCTGTCAACTTGCAGACGCTCAAGAGCATCTTCTGCAATGTCTTGTGTGATCGCATGATTTCCAAGCACCTGCGCAAAATCTCTTACTCTTCTGAGCAGACGATTGGCGACCCTCGGTGTACCTCTAGATCTTCTTGCAATCTCTTCAGCTGAACGAATGTCGATCCCAATCTCAAACAGCTCGGCTGTTCTTGCTACAATGTGAGCCAAATCTCTTTGCTCATAGTATTCCAATCTTGCATGAACCCCAAACCTATCACGAAGTGGCGCTGTTAATAGCCCAACACGGGTTGTAGCACCTACAAGCGTAAATGGCGGTAAATCAAGCCGCACAGAGCGTGCTGTATCTCCTTTTCCAATCACGATATCTAGACAAAAATCCTCCATCGCTGGATATAGCACTTCCTCTATTGAACGCTGCAAGCGATGAATTTCATCAATAAACAGAACATCGCCAGGTTCAAGAGATGTTAAGATCGCCGCCAAGTCGCCAGGGCGTTCAATCGCTGGTCCAGACGTTGTACGCAGCTGAACATTCATTTCATTGGCAATGATCGACGCAAGCGTTGTTTTCCCAAGTCCCGGCGGTCCATATAAAAGAACGTGATCCAGCGTTTCCTGCCTCATTCGGGCAGCTTCAATAAATACGCTGAGATTATCCTTTACTTTCTGCTGGCCAATATATTGACTAAGCGTCTGTGGACGCAGACTTTGCTCAATGGCTGATTCATGGTTGTCTGCTTCAGTTGAGACGAGCCGTTCATCCATGAGACATCACCCTATTTCAACATTTTTTGTAAAGCTTTTTTCACATATTGATCGGTTGTAAGATTCTTCTCTTCTTTTAATAAAGGAAGAACCTTTTTGATTTCACGATCACCATACCCAAGGACACTTAAGGCTTCAACCGCTTCATCTAAAGCGCTTTGCTGTGTTTCAATTTGAATATGATCCTCGTGGTTAAATAAGTTTCCTATCATTTCAGGCACCACATCTGCGAGCTTCCCTTTCAGATCTAGAATGATCTGACGTGCTGTTTTTTTGCCAACACCCGGGAATTTAATGAGGAAAGCTTCATCCTCTCGTTCGATCGCTGAAATGACAGCGCCAGGGTCACCGGAAGCAAGAATCGCAAGCGCACCCTTCGGTCCAATCCCTGTGACATTTAACAGTTTTGTGAACAACGCTTTTTCTTCTCGTGTTTGGAATCCATATAACGAAAAAGCGTCTTCCTTTATGTAATGATACGTATAAATCGTTTCTTGTTTTGTTACTCGATAGATAAACGGATTTGGGGTATAGACTTGATATCCCACTCCGCCGTTTTCAATGACAACATATTGCGGGCACACATAATCAATGGTCCCTTTTACAAACTCTATCACCGTTTTCACCTCTTTGACTGTTCTCCATTGTAACATAAATCGAAGAGAAAACCGTAATAAAAGTTAACATACGTTCGCTCAGCCTTTTTTCATCGTCAACCCATGAAAAAGAGCTTGCGGTCTTCACACCAGCAAGCTGTCATACGATTAAAACGATTGTTCATTTCGGTAAGGTTTCATGACTTCAAGCACATGCTCAAATTCATCTTTTGTTCGAAACGGAATGCCTTGTGCAAGCTGTTGCTCTACATGACTTTCCAAACGGGACGTATCAATTTGAAAAAAGAGATGAATAGGCTCCGCCCACCCGTCAGGCCTTCCATGAAACGTAGAAATCACGCCGTCTTCTGATAATCCGATATATCCATTTGCTTTACTCAAAGGCGATATATCATCAATTTGTTTTCTAAAAAGGGCAAAATCTTCTCGCTGTTCTACCAATGTCCAGCCCTTATACTGGGCCCAAAATGTGTCTTTGTCTTCTAATGATGCCCGCTGTCTTTCAATACTCACATCGCCGTCTAGATAGACCTTTTCAAGCTGAACGTTGATGGTTTTTGACTCTTTTTGCAAGTGTTCTGCTGCTTCCATATCAAGAGCGAAAAAGAGTACACTTGTCATGATAAGCCCTGTAACGAAATACTTTATTTTCACTTTCACTATTTACACCTCTTTAGAACATAAGATCGATGCATGACATATGTAGTTTGACCCATTTTGCTAAACATTAACCAAATCGATGTCTTGACACATATTGAGCGTCTTTCGTTGTATCCTTCGTGCGTAAATGTTATGTTTTATACAATCCATTGCTCTACCGAATCACATGGTTTTTTCATCATTCGTTTTTCAGCCGCATAAACTGAAACCAAAGAAGGTGAAGTCAATGTCAGATGTCAAAAGATTAGCCGAATCGATTCAGTATCAAGAAGAAAAGCGTTTTAATAAGCTCGTCTTTAAACCGGCTGAGCTTGAGCTGTGCGGCAAAGGAAGAAGTGCCTATGTATTTTCATACAAAAAAGACGGCAAGAAAATGGCGTTAAAAGTCTTTTTTCCTTCTTATCGAAACATCGCCCGCAAAGAGGCTGCAATTTATGAAAAACTTTCCGGCTCCTCCTATTATCCTGAGATTTACGAGTCTGGAGATCAGTATATTTTAATGGAATATATTAAAGGTTATACTTTCTATGAATGCCTGACAAAAGGAATTCCGATCAAAAAACAAATGATTGAACAAGTAGATGATGCATTGGAAGAAGCACGCGCGAAAGGTTTAAATCCTTCTGATATTCATCTACGAAATTTAATTTTAACAAAAGATGGCCGCGTCAGGGTCATTGACGTCGCCCGCTTCACGCAAACGAAAACATGTCATCAATGGGATGATTTAAAAGCTGCATACGCCTATTATCAAAAACCTTTTTTCCCTAAAAAAGCGCCGCGTCTGTGGCTTGAAGTGATTGCCTATTTGTATAAGAAAAACTGGCTGTCTCGAGGTCAGCTGAACAATCGAAATGATTTTACTGCATAATGAAAGCCGCTCGAAAAGAGCGGCTTTCAGATTGTTGACAAAGGGCTAAAATGAACTTTATTTTAGCCCTTTGTCTTCTTTTCAGCGTGATAGAAAACCTTTGCAGTCTAGGAAGGACGAGTACCGGCGCGGAGCGAATTTGACATTCGTGAGCACCGGCACGCAGGACTGACACCGAATGCGAGGGTTTGTCTACACGCTGAAAGCCGCTCTCTTTGAGCGGCTTTTCGTTTTATTCTGTTTCTACATGGATACTATTCACATTTAATAGGTTAATGATTTCATTATTCAGCTTAAACCAATGATTGGCTTCCTCAATTTTTTTATACACATCATAGGTAGCTGGACGTTTCAGCTCGAAATCGAGCACTTCCCCATTGTTCATATGAAATGTTACCTTAAATACTTTCATCATAAGATCACCTTCCACTCTGTCTTGTTCACTAACCGGATCGGTCAGCTCTTTTCATTCATTCTCTATTCAATCCGTTTCCCCTGCTTCTTTCCTTCTAAACACAAGAAGTTTAAATTTTGTTTAAATTCGCACAACATATCTATCTAGATACGCTTCAAAAGAAGTATATTGAATGAAAAGGAGGCTGCCTTTATGAAACAAAAGAAAAAACGAACATCTCCAGAGAGACAAACAGTCCTGTTTCATTTAACAGATGCCCTCATCCCAAGTATTGAAACGATGGCGATTGCAGTTAGAGCATTTTTGCACCTCGTGAGAAAAGCCATTTCAGCCGTTTTATAAAAACCCCGCACTAGAGGAGTGCGAGGTTTTTTTTAGGATTGGTAGATTTGACTTCCTTGACTGATAAACTCTTTTGCCTTCTTCTCCATCTCTCTTTTCACTTCTTCTGATTGGTTGCGGATGTCATGGGATATTTTCATACTGCAAAACTTTGGTCCACACATGGAACAGAAATGAGCGGTTTTAGCACCTTCAGCAGGCAATGTTTCATCATGGAATGCCAGCGCTCGTTCTGGGTCAAGTGACAGGTGAAATTGATCCCGCCATCTGAATTCAAATCTCGCTTTTGATAAGGCATCATCACGCTTTTGAGCAGCAGGATGTCCTTTTGCTACATCAGCTGCATGTGCGGCAATTTTATAGGCGATGACGCCTTCTCTTACATCTTCTTTGTTCGGCAGACCTAAATGCTCTTTTGGTGTCACATAGCACAGCATGGCTGTTCCGTACCAGCCGATCATCGCCGCACCGATCGCGGATGTAATATGATCATATCCCGGTGCAATATCTGTTGTTAGAGGGCCTAACGTATAAAAAGGTGCCTCTTTGCATATCTCCATCTGCTTATCGACATTCTCTTTGATTTTATCCATTGGAACATGACCAGGTCCTTCAATCATGACCTGTACATCATGTTTCCAAGCGATCTCTGTCAATTCCCCTAACGTTTCGAGTTCTGCAAACTGCGCTTCGTCATTTGCGTCCGCAATGGATCCAGGTCTGAGCCCGTCCCCAAGCGAAAAGGCAATGTCATATGTTTTCATAATTTCACAAATTTCTTCAAAATGGGTATACAGAAAGTTCTCTTGATGATGAGCGAGACACCATCTTGCCATAATGGCTCCGCCTCTTGAAACAATTCCTGTGACCCGGTCGACTGTGAGCGGAATATACCTTAACAGGACGCCCGCATGAATGGTGAAGTAGTCAACCCCTTGCTCTGCCTGTTCAATTAATGTGTCTCGGTATACTTCCCACGTCAAATTTTCTGCGATTCCATTCACTTTTTCAAGTGCCTGATAAATTGGGACAGTTCCTACTGGGACTGGGCAATTGCGGATAATCCATTCTCTCGTTGTATGAATGTCCTTTCCTGTAGACAGGTCCATCATCGTATCTGCCCCCCATCTAATTGCCCATGTCATCTTCTCCACCTCTTCTTCAATGGACGACGTCACAGCTGAATTGCCAATATTCGCATTAATTTTCACGTGAAAATTCTTTCCGATGATCATCGGCTCACTTTCAGAATGGTTGATATTCGCTGGAATGACCGCTCTCCCACTAGCCACTTCCTCTCTAACAAACTCAGGACTTAGCTGTTCTCTCAAAGCGATAAACTCCATTTCAGGCGTAATGATGCCCTTTTTTGCATAATGCATTTGCGTCACACAAGCACCTTGTTTCCCGCGGAGCGGCACATGATGAAAATCTGTATGGGCAGCTTGAAAGGATTCTTTCCCATTCAAGCGATATCCATTATCTTCTGGCTTTACTTGACGCCCTTCATAGCTTTCAGTATCTTCTCTTTCCTTAATCCATGCTGATCTCAGGCGCTTTAATCCCTTTGTGACATCAATATGAGCCTCCGCATCTGTATACGGTCCACTTGTATCGTACACACGAATCGGTTCATTTTCGATATCACCTGCTTGTGTCACTGTATTTGTGAGCACGATTTCTCTTTTTGGCACCAAAATGTCAGGTCTTGAGCCTTGTTCATATACCTTTCGACTGCCTTCAAAGTTTGATAATAAAGATTGCGTTGATGGAACATTTGTCTTTTCATTCATTTGCTGTTCTCTCCTTCTTTTCGTGTGACCGGTCAGGATGGAATCAGCACCAGCAAAAAACCAGATTCTATGTAAAGAACCTGGTTTCGTCGTCAGAAAAAAACATGTATGCCATTCATATGGCACATGTATCATCTTCAACTTCCCCACGCTGGTACGAGCCAGATCAGGTCCAAAGGGTTAAGAAGCTTGTCTTCTCTCTCAGCCCGCATTTCCGGGCACCCCTAGTCACTTATATTGATTTCCACAACAGTGTAGCATAGCTGAGAAATGAAAAAAAGAAGTTTTAGGAAAATAGTTCCTTTCCCCTACAATGAATACACGATCTTCACGATATACATCTTTCTATACACGATTTATCTCTCTCATTTCGATTAAATAAGAAATAATCATTGATCCTTTTCTCCTAATATGTATAATTAATCTAAACGGAGAATTTTTATACAAACATGATTCAAAGGAAGTTCTAGTCGATTGCAAACATTTCTTACATTTATCGTCGTTGGATTCTCAATTGCTCTACCTGTTGGAGCGATCACGGTTGAAATGACAAAGCAGGGATTAAAAAACGGATTCTTTCATGGATTAACTGTAGGCGCTGGTGGTATGACCATCGATATATTGCTCATCTTGGCTTTATATGCTGGATTTGCTCAATTTTTATCTTTGCCCTTTATCCAAATTCCGCTCTGGCTGATCGGTGCCATCTTTTTAATGATTCTTGCCTACGATTCGATTAAAAATGCGGATCAAGACATCCATTTAGCAGGAGAAAAAGTGAATAAATCATTCGCTAAAACATACCGAAATGGGCTGCTCGTCGCGGTATCACCTGGAAACCTTGTGTTCTGGGTATCTGTGTTTGGTGCTGTACTGGCAGATGCTTATACGAATACAAATTCATCTGAATTTATATTGGCTGCTGCGGGTATTTTGGCAGGGATTCTTCTTCATGACATCGGTCTTCTCACAATTGTTTCCCTAACAAGAAAAGTGATGAATCGAACAATGATTAAGTGGACATCCATTATTGCCGGTATTTTATTACTTGGGTTTGGCTGTTATTTCTTTTATGAATTTTATATCGGGATCAAAGTGTATTTTTAAAGAAAGGCTAAAGTTCGTCATGAACTTTAGCCTTTTTTATTCCCGCCTAGCGGGTCACGCCTGTCTGACCTGTTTCAAATTGCGTTTTTCTCATATCTCTGAAGCGTGTAAATGCGCCTTCGTCTTTAATGACTTGGACAGCTCTTCCATCTGCATAACGAGTCGCTGCTTCTTCTACTTGTGATACACCCTCTGATGTCAAGCGCCCATCTGTTTTAAGAGCAATATACACATTTTCATCCGTCACCATGACTTGTGAGTCTGTCACATGGTTCATTTTGTTCACTCGGTTGGCGATTTTTCTTGAACGCTGGATGTTCTCTTGTTTATCGTAGCCAGAGAACGACATTTGGTTATGATAGTTCATATCTCCATGACTGTAGCGTCCATCTCCACCAGTAAGCGGCATTCTCACTTGATCCTGTGTAGGGCGTGAACGATAATCAACATTCGTTGTATTTCTTCCGTTCATTCCCTCCATAAGCTCAGAAACCGGTCCTTGATGATCTTGATTGTTGTCTGTTGCCTGTTGATTGGAGTGGTATCCAACTGGCTGGCCAGATTGATTATGACGTGTATCTACACCCGCATTGTTATTTGTACCACATGCCGTTAATCCAATAGGTAGAAGCACTAAGGCGATTGTTTTTTGCCATTTTTGTCTCAAACGAAAAACCCCCTGTACAAATTGAATCTCATGAGCGCAAAACAGGCTCTGTTTTAGCATGTACAGTTGAGGACAAAAACAAGCTGTCAGTTATAAACAAAAAAAGGAACGATTGAGATCGTCCCTTGTGTCATTAATCTTCTTCCTCTTCTTCTGGTCTTGCAAAGACAGATGGGTTTTGATAAGGCTGCTGCATATAAGGCTGAGCTGGATAAGCACCCATTTGACCATATGGAACAGGGTTTGGATAATGTCCAGGCCATGGCTGATGATGCTTCATACCATCATCGCATCCGCAGTCTTCCTTGCCATATGCTTCATTTGGAGCGTTTGGATAAAAGCCTTGATTGGCATTCGCATTCGCATTCGCTCCTGCATTTGGATGCATATGGTGGTGCCAGTGATGCCCATCGTTTGCATGATGCTCGTGATGTTCACCGTAATAAGCTGGTGCTTGATACGCAGGGTAATACGGCTGAGCCGCCGGATAAGGGTACGGCATCATGTGATGGTGATAATACGGCTGTACCGGATAACAAAGGCCTGATCCCGGTAAAATAGGAGAAGCGGGTACCATTTGCTGCGGATATGGATACATTGCTGGCATGTAATGACCATAACCATAATAAGGATCATATGATTCTTGATGATGGTGGTGATGCTCTTTATTTTCAGCCATGCCCCCTACTGCTGACCCTCCAACATTCGGCATTTGCGGGAAATTAGGAAGGTTTGGGTAATTACTTTGCTCCATATCTTTTCCCTCCTCTTTTTGATGTGGGATATGAATGAATGGATCATATCCCTTTGCTACTTCATCTTTGAAATGATCCTTATTTTCATGATGAAAATGGTCCTTGTGATCTTTATGATCCTTTTTCTCATGAATATGATCTTTCTTTTCATGAACGTGATCTTTTTTCTCATGATGTTCTTTTTTGGGAGGAGGCGTGAATGGCTGGTAGAGATTCGTCTGATAATAGTTTACATCAACTTGTGGAAAAACTGGCTGTTCAATCTTTGGTACTGGTGGCACATAAGGTACCGGTTCATTCGGCTTTTCCTTCGGCTTCGTATCTTGAACTTGCACGACATCCTTTGGCTTTTCTTTTACATACGGGTGTTCTTTTGCTTTTGGCATTTCTTTTGCTTTTGGCATTTCTTTTGCTTTGTGATGATCGGTTTTTACAGGAACACCACTAGATGGAATTTTGATTTTCATTCCTGGCATAATCAAATCTGGATTACTGAGCTGCGAATTTAATTTTTTCAATTCTTGAAAGTCGACTCCGTACTTCTTTGAAATTTTCCAAAGGGAGTCTCCTTTTTGCACAATATGAATTTTCAACGTTTTCCCCTCCTATGCAAAACGTGAACGTAGCGGTTATGTCAGAAGTACAATATGTTTCAACATAAATTTATGCCTATTTACAAGCCAATATGATAAAAACTTGTTTTCTGATAGGAGGGGACACTTCATTATTTAATGGTGAGCATCTTATTTAAAGCGAGCAATGCCTCTTTTGTCGTCTCTTCATTCACTTGAATCAAACCGACCGGCTCCCCTTTTTCAATGCTTTCAAGTGACCATAGTAGATGAGGCAGATCAATACGGTTCATTGTCAAACATGGACACATATCTGGATTGAGGGATTCGATTTGTTTGTCAGGGTGCTGGTCAATGATGCGTTTCACTAAATTCATTTCTGTTCCAATGGCCCACTTACTTCCTGCTGGTGCCTGCTTGATCGTATCAATAATAAATTTCGTTGAACCAGCTAGATCAGAAGCCTTTACGACTTCATGCGTACACTCTGGATGAACAAGAATCTGTATGTCACGGTCACGTTTTCTCGTTTGTTCAATATTCTCAATGGTAAATTTCTCATGAACAGAGCAATGACCTTTCCATAAAATCATTTTGATTCGATGAAGCGGTTGGTCGGTGATGAGCTTTTCTTCTATTTGATCCCAGACAGCCATTTCCTCTAGCGGAATCCCTAAATCATAGGCTGTGTTACGCCCTAAATGCTGATCAGGAAGAAAAAGAATTCGCTCTTTTTGGGTCAGCGCCCACTCCAATACTTTTTTAGCGTTTGAAGATGTGACAGTCGATCCGCCATGTTTGCCGACAAATGCTTTAATATCAGCCGTTGAGTTTACATAAGTCAGCGGAAGGATCGTATCTCCAAACAGCTCAGTGAGCTGATCCCACGCCCTGTCTGTTTGTTTCATATTCGCCATATCTGCCATTGAACAACCTGCTCTCATATCTGGCAAAAAGACGTGCTGATTCTTTTTTGATAACATATCGGCCGTTTCTGCCATAAAATGAACCCCGCAAAATACAATGTATTCTGCTTCGTGATTGTCAGCAGCAATTTGTGCAAGCTGCAATGAATCACCTGTCACATCAGCAAATTGGATGACTTCATCTTTTTGATAATGATGACCCGGTATAAAAAGCTTTGATCCAAAAGCGCGTTTAATCTCTAATACTCTCTCTTTCATTTCATCATAAGAGCGCTGTTTATATTCATCTGGCATCATGGCTGTATGCTGCGCTGCTAACACATCAAGCATGGACATGAGTCGTTCCCCCTTTATGGCTGAATTCCATATTCATACTAAAATCGAATGATGGAGCAGAATGTGTGAGGAATCCAAGTGAAATAAGGTCTACACCTGTCCCCCGGTAGTTAGCCACATTCTCTAACGTGATGCCGCCTGATGCCTCTGTCAATATGGTTTCAGGGGTCATTTTTTTAAAGCGCTTCACTTCGTCTGGAGAGCAGTTGTCAAACATGATGACATCTGCTTTGGCATCAATGGCTTCCATCAGCTGTGCTTCTGATTCAATTTCCACTTCAATTTTCACCATATGACCGGCGTATGCTCTTGCTTTCTCCACAGCTTCCCTGATAGAACCACAAGCCGCAATATGATTATCTTTAATCATCACACCATCGGATAAGCCGAAACGATGATTCTTTCCGCCTCCGACTTTTACTGCATACTTCTCCAGCATGCGCAAACCGGGTGTCGTCTTTCTCGTATCACAAATCGTAATAGATGGATCAGCTAATCGCTCTACTGCTTCATGCGTTAGTGTAGCAATCCCTGTCATTCTTTGTAGGATATTCAACACCACCCGCTCCCCTTTCAGCAAATCGTTGACGGGGCCTGTTATTTGTGCCAGTATAGCCCCTTCATGAATCCAATCACCTTCCTGGAAAAACAGCTCAGTTTGAACTTGTTCATTCAGCAGTTTGTATCCCATATCAATGACTTGTGTCCCGGCCAATACGCCTGATTGTTTCGCCATGATGTAAGCTGTTCCTTTCTTGTCTCCAAAGATGGCATCAGCGGATACATCTCCAAACCCAATATCTTCTTTTAAAAAATGAGTGAGCATTTGCTTTAACTGTAAACGTTCCATTTGGCACCAATCCTTTCATTTTTTACGGTATAAATATGGCCCTGTTCATGTACAATCTGTTTTGCTCGCCACGAAGCATCGTGCCGATTTGGATAATCGGTGCGATAATGACCGCCCCTGCTTTCTGTTCTGAGTAATGCGGATTTGACAAGGCATATGGCTAAAGCCCATTGATTAGTTATTTCGATCTGTTCATTTGTGATATTCTTCACATTGATTTGCTGAAAAGAGACTTGTTCTAAATGATCGAGCAAAGTCTGTAAGCCTTTCTCATCTCTCACAATTGCGGCATATGCTGTCATCCATTTTCCGAGCTGAGCCTGTGACACCGTTGGGACAGACCATACTTCTTGAATGGAAAGAGCAGGGTTTTTATCTTGCTGGGCTTGCAACCGCTCAACATACCGTGCCGCCTTGTTTCCTAAAACGAGACCTTCTAAGAGCGAATTACTTGCCAGTCGATTGGCGCCGTGTAAACCTGTACAAGCTGCTTCACCAATGGCGAAAAGTGATGGAACTGTTGTTTCTCCATGTTCATTCACCTTAATTCCACCCATTAAAAAGTGCATACCGGGTGAAACTGGCAGCCTTCCGTTTGCCATATCAACTCCCGCACGCTGACACATCGAAGCAATCGCAGGAAAACGTGCAGAAAAACGCGGAATATCACGGATGTTAAGATAAATGGAATGACCGAGTTGTTGCTCATGGAAAATGGTCCTTGCCACCACATCTCTAGGCGCTAAATCGCTTTGCGGGTGGATTCCTTTCATGATCCGCCTGCCTGATTCATCTTCTAAATAGGCACCCTCCCCCCTGACTGCCTCTGATACGAGACCGATCGCTTTACCTGAAGTGGTCAAAAGGGTCGGATGGAATTGCACAAATTCGAGATCTACTAGCTGTGCCCCTGCGCGATAGGCCAGCATCAGACCATCTCCTGTCACAGACGGATCATTTGTGTTTGTTTCATATAAGGATCCACAGCCGCCAGTGGATAATACAACTGCATCTGCGGTCATTGTATGTACATGACCTTTTTCGTCTTTCCACACTACACCGGTACATACCCCTTCATGAACTAATAGATCCATGACATGATGATTTTCGTATACATGAATGTGTGAGCCGAGCTTCCCTTTCAAAAACTGCACGAGGGTTTTTCCCGTTTGATCTCCTCCTGCATGCAGAATACGATGGGTCGTATGGGCTCCCTCTTTACCTAACTGCGGGATTCCCGTTTCATCTCGATCAAATGGGCAGCCCTCTTCTACGAGCTTCTTTACAAGATCTTTTCCATGACGGACGATCTCCTGTACAGTTTTGTCATCATTGTGACCACAC
This sequence comes from Bacillus sp. FSL M7-0307, assembly GCF_038627835.1. Classification (NCBI taxonomy): domain Bacteria; kingdom Bacillati; phylum Bacillota; class Bacilli; order Caryophanales; family Bacillaceae; genus Bacillus; species Bacillus sp. FSL M7-0307. Next base: position 2,449,567 of record NZ_CP152023.1, read on the forward strand.
CCCGCAGCTAAAGTGTCTTGCACATGCTGATCGACAGAATCATGTGCGGAAAAGGCTGCAGCGATTCCCCCTTGTGCGAGCATGGAATTACTAGAGGAAAATTGTTTTTTTGTCATCATGATGACTTGGCAGTTCTCTGAGATCGTATTCACAAAGGAAAGAGCCGCAATGCCCGACCCCACCACAATGACTTTTTTGATAGATGACACAATTGCCCCTCCTGTCATTTACACCTGTCTTGACACATATCATTACACAACACTACAATAAATACAAGAAAAAATTTTCACACAGGAGATGGATGGATTTGATTTATTTAGATTATGCAGCTTCTACACCTGTTTCTGAGGAATCACTGCATGTATTTCAGCAGTTGAGCAAAGAATGTTACGGAAATGCGAGCAGCCTGCATGATGCAGGAGGAAGAGCAAATGAAATCTTGGCTTACAGCAGACAATCACTTGCAGCGATTCTAGGGGGCGAACCTGATGGCATTTACTTTACAAGTGGCGGAACTGAATCCAATATCCTTGCGATTCAATCGATCATAAATGGGCTGCCTCCACATAAACAGCATGTCATTACCACATCAGTAGAGCATCCTTCCGTTCATCATGCGGTCAATGCCTTGCAGCGTCTCGGTGTGAAGGTGACGGTCATAGAACCGAATCAAGAAGGAATCATCACAAAGGAGATTCTCAAACAGGCTCTATTGCCTGAAACCGGACTAGTATCCATCCAGCATGCCAACTCAGAAACTGGGATTATTCAGCCATTAGCTGAATTAGCAACGCTCTTAAAAGAAAGAGATATTCTTTTTCATACAGATGCAGTGCAGACATTCGGAAAAATGCATGTGTCGATTAAAGAACTTGGGGTCGATGCCCTCTCCATTTCGAGTCATAAAGTGTATGCACCTAAGGGCGCCGGTGCTGTCTATATGGGGGCACATGTCCCTTGGAAGCCTATATATCAAGATACTGTACAGGAAAATGGTCTACGCCCAGGGACAGTGAACGTTCCATGTATCGGTGCTTTTGTTGCCGCGAGCGAGCAAATCATGCTGAAAATAGAGCATCAGCAGCAGCTGGATATTCAGCTTCGTAATTATTTTCTTCAGCAGCTAAAAAAACGGAAGCTGTCTGTCCGCATGCTGCAAGAAAGTGACCAGCGCCGCACGCTGCCTCATATTATTGGTTGTTTTTTTGAAGGGTTTGAAGGACAATATGTAATGTTAGCTTGTAACCGGCATGGGATTTGTATATCCACAGGAAGTGCGTGCGCTTCTGGTTATCACCACCCTTCCCCTGCTGTGAAGGCATTACATGTATCAGATCGTGATGCCCTTCAATTCATTCGACTATCATTTGGACGAGGATCATCAAAGGATGACATCGATCAGCTTTTGCATACATTTGAGAGCTTGCAAAAGGAGAAGAAAGGAGCATAAAACGTGGAACAAGAGAGAAAACTCATTGGCGAAGAAAGAAGAAACGCCATTTTAAAGTGGCTACAAGAGACTGATACACCACTCACCGGAAGTTTTTTAGCTAAAAAAGCCGCTGTCTCACGACAAGTCATTGTACAAGATATTTCATTACTAAAAGCAAAAAACGAACCCATTATTGCCACAAGCCAAGGCTATGTGTATATGGCGCAGCATACACCGGAAACTGAAATTGAACAGATTATCGCTTGCAAGCACGATCCTCATCGTACAGAAGAGGAGCTGACACTGATTGTAGACTACGGTGTAACGGTGAAAGACGTGATCATTGAGCACCCTGTCTACGGGGAGCTGACGGCCTCTATTCGAGTGAGTACGCGCAAACAAGTGGCTGACTTCGTTCATCATATTTCTAATACGGGCGCCTCCTACTTATCAGAGCTGACAGACGGCGTACACTTACATACCCTTACTTCATACAGCCAAAAGCAGCTTGACCAAGCCATTCAAGCGCTTGATGACGCTGGATTTCTCATTAAAGACTAAAAAAATAGTGTCCCCAAGAGGACACTATTTTTCATTCGTTAATTCATATGTTTGATAGCTGCCGAGTAGTTTCACTTCACAGCCAATCGCTTCTAATTCTTGAATGGCGCCAGGGACAAGTACATCATCCATCTCTTTTTCGATATCAATGATAAATAAATAGTGTCCAAGGCCTGTTTTTGTCGGACGCGATTCAATTTTGGACAAATTGAGATTCCGCCATGAAAAAGCTGATAACACACGGTGCAATGCACCTGACTGATCATCCTTTGGGAGGCTGACAACAATGGTCGTTTTTGGCTTTGAAGAAAAACCAGAATTCATTGGGAACGATGCCTTCGCCTCTTTATGTAAAATAACAAAGCGTGTATGATTGTGCGGATAATCATGAATGTCTTTTTTCGCAATCGTCAATCCGTACGTTTTTGCGGCGATTTCATTTGCAATCGCACCAACAGCTTCATCTGGATGGTCACTGATGTATTTTGCTGCATAGCCTGTTGATTCCACTGGCCGATGCGGAATATCAGGGAACTGCCTCTTCAAAAATTGATGACACTGCGCAATGGCGTGCGGATGTGACTGAATCACATCTAATGTCTCCCAGCTCTCCGCTCTCGATGGATGGACAAGCAGGTGCTGGCGAATCGGTGCTGTCATTTCGCCCACAATGGACAAAGCGTCCTCATGAATTAAATAATCAATCGTTAAGTTCACAGATCCTTCGAGTGCATTTTCAAGTGGAACGACCGCCAAATCTACTTCTCCCTTTGACACTGCATCCATACATTGCGGAATGGTTGCATAAGCCCGCTGCTCTGCATCTTTTGGAAAACAAGAACAGACAGCCAAATGAGTAAATGTGGCCTCTGGTCCAAAGTAACCTACCGTTAATTGCTTCATCTGCTATGATCTCTCCTTTTACGCCCCAGAACCTAGAATTTCAACTTTTTCGACAAATTCAAGTTTTCTTAATTGATTCATGACTGTATTGATATCATCTGCCATGCCGGCCGTACTGATCGACAGGGTGACATTCGCTCTTCCTTGCAGCGGAATCGTTTGGTGAATGGATAACACATTACAGCCAGAGTCAGCCACAATTTGCAGCAGCCTAGACAAAGCCCCAGACCGATCCTCCAGGTGGAAAAACAATGTGATGATCTGCTCTTTGACCATTGTATAAAATGGAAAAACAGCATCTCGATATTTATAAAAAGCACTGCGGCTTAAATCCGCTTTTTGAACAGCATCGGCAACTGAATCCGCTTTTTTGCGATCGAGAAGCTTTTTGACTTCAAGCGTTTTTCGCATCGCATCCGGAAGTACATCCTCTCTTACTAAATAGAACGTTTCTTCTTTCACCTGTTTTCTCCCCTTTTAAAAACGGGAGAGCCCATGAACTGGACCCTCCTTTTGATCAATCGATAAATTCAAATTCAAATTCAAGCAGACGAATGATGTCTCCATCTTTTGCACCACGTTCACGCAGGGCATCATCAACGCCCATTCCGCGCAGCTGTCTAGAGAATCGTTTCACTGACTCGTCTCTTGAGAAATCTGTCATCTTAAACAGTCGCTCAAGTGCTTTACCAGTTAAGACAAATGTACCATCAGGATCTCTTGAGATCTCAAATGCTGCTTCCCCTTCATCAAACTTGTACATCACACGGTTATCAGAGAGCTCTTCTTCATTGTAGAGCGGGAATTCCGGTGTTGTTTCAAGCTGATTGGCGATTTCAAATAAGAGCTCACGAAGCCCTTCTCTTGTGATCGCACTAATTGGGAACACTTTATAGTCATCTGTTAATTTTTCTTTAAATGCCGCTAGATTGTCAGCTGCATCCGGCATGTCCATTTTGTTCGCTACAATGATTTGCGGACGCTCTGTCAATCTCATATTGTATTGCTCAAGCTCTTCGTTAATCGTCACGTAATCTTCGTATGGGTCACGCCCTTCAAGTCCAGACATATCAATGACATGGACAATGACACGTGTACGTTCAATGTGGCGTAAAAATTGATGACCTAAGCCAACACCTTCGTGCGCTCCTTCGATCAGTCCTGGCAGATCCGCCATGACAAAGCTTCGGTTATCGTCTGTTTCAACAACTCCGAGGTTTGGCACAAGCGTTGTAAAATGATAATCCGCAATTTTTGGTTTCGCAGAAGAGACAATCGAAAGCAGCGTTGACTTCCCGACACTTGGGAAACCAACAAGTCCAACATCTGCAAGTACTTTTAATTCTAAGATGACGTCACGTTCTTTACCTGGCTCACCGTTTTCAGACAGCTGTGGTGCAGGGTTTGCTGGTGTTGCGAAGCGTGAATTTCCACGTCCGCCACGTCCGCCTTTGGCAATCACAGCCCGCTGTCCATGCTCTGTCAAGTCAGCTAGCACTTGTTCCGTCTCGGCATCTGTCACAACTGTACCAGGCGGAACTTTAACAATCATTTCTTCCGCATTTCGGCCATGCTGGTTTTTACTCATTCCATGCTCGCCGCGGTCCGCCTTGAAATGACGCTTATAACGAAAGTCCATTAACGTTCTAAGTCCTTCGTCTACTTCAAATACTACATCTGCACCATTTCCGCCGTCGCCGCCAGCTGGCCCGCCTTTTGGCACATATTTTTCACGACGGAACGCCACCATACCGTTTCCGCCGTCACCGCCTTTAACATACACTTTAACCTGATCTACAAACATAACTTCCTCCGTTTCTCTGCATCACATATCTCGTTCTTGCCTCAAACAAAGCTCAATCATGGACTCATGATTCGTCACATGAAATTGCGTTATACTCATACATGGATAGTTTGCGTCATGAAACGCATTTAACGCATCCAAACTTGTTAATTTTCCTTTGAAATCAAAATATAAGATCACATCATTCTCTTCATGATCCGTTTGGAAAGTGACCGTTAAATGATTTTCAGTTTTTTGGCAAACTGATTGATCGAATATCGAAAACAACTCCCGTGATACCGTTAGCAGCTGCGATTCATATGCTGATAAGTCTCGGGTTTCACCAAGCACTTCATATTCTAGGGTGATAAAATGCGACTCCCAATTAAAGGTTAGAAAGTAATAGGCCAATTGGGGAATTTTTAAATTTGAGAGTTTGGATTCATGCTGTGCTTCAATGACCATTTCTTCTATTATTTCGAACACTCGGTCATATTTTTCTAATGTCAAGTTGCCTTTGATTAACTGCAATTTATTCATCCAGTCGTGTCTTGAACGACTAAGCAGATGGATCAATTCATTCGTTAATGCAACGTGAGTTAATTTTTCGTTTTGTTTACTTGGTATCTCTTCCATTATCGCACTCCCAATCGTTTGGTCTCTCTTTTAGGAGTCTTATCATCAATATGTCTCCCTGAATTATAACAGAGAAGACAGCTTAGAAAAACACTAGTTATGTGAGGAAAGGTTGTTTTTTCTGATCGTATAGGAGAAAATGAGGCAAAGTCAGCAAACATTCTTTGATATTTATGGAGTGCATCTTCTTTTATCATCTTCGGTACTACTTGTAAAAAGCGCAAAAGCTCCCTGAATAGTGAAAAAAACTCCAGTCAATGACCGGAGTTTTTAGCAATTATTGTGCCGCAGGATATACGCTCACTTTTTTACGGTCACGACCGAAACGTTCGAATTTAACTGTTCCGTCGATTTTAGCGAAAAGAGTGTCGTCGCCTCCGCGTCCAACGTTTTCACCTGGATAGATTTTCGTTCCACGTTGACGATAAAGGATAGAACCACCAGTTACGAATTGACCATCAGCACGTTTAGCGCCTAAACGTTTAGACTCAGAGTCACGTCCGTTCTTTGTAGAACCTACCCCTTTTTTAGATGCGAAAAATTGAAGATCTAATCTAAGCATGAAGTTCACCTCCTATTTTTTTGTAGATATTCTCACATAATCGTGATAATCTCGTTCAATTGTTTCTAAGGAAACGACCATGCCTTCTAAAAGCAACTGGGCTTTTTCAAAGGTGACTGGATCTGTATCAGCTGGCAGTTCAAAAGAGAAATACCCGCCTTCATCTCCAATATCAAGCAGTGGATCCATTCCTGTCAGTGCAATAATTGAATTGACTGACCCGAAAACAACAGCAGATACACCTGCACAAACGAGATCCTGACCTTTTTCAGCAAACTCGGCATGTCCAGTCATCTGAAAAGACGTAATGCTTTCATCTGCTGGCGACCGAGTAATGGTTGCTTTGATCATATCACTCACACGCCTTAAGCGTTGATTTTTTCGATAACAACTTTAGTGTAAGGTTGACGATGACCTTGTTTCTTGTGGTTGTTTTTCTTCGGTTTGTACTTGAACACAGTAATTTTTTTACCGCGACCTTGTTTTTCAACTTTAGCCGTTACTGTTGCTCCAACAACTGAAGGGTTACCCACTTTGACAGTGTCTCCGCCGACAAACAATACGTTTTCGAAAGTAACTGTTTCACCTGCTTCAGCAGCTAGTTTTTCAACATAAACAGTTTGACCTTCTTCAACTTTTACTTGTTTACCACCAGTTTCGATAATTGCGTACATCTCTGCACCTCCTAATAAACTCAGACTCGCCGAATACAGGGGGCCAATAGGCACTTTACACCTGCTCCGCGCGGTTGTAGCACGGGTGCTACATATCCATAACATTAAAAAATATATCAAATTAGACGCTGAATGTCAATGTATTTTCACCATTAGTACGGCAAAAGAAGATCTTCCATGGAAGAGGTGGTTCTTCGATCTGAAAAATAAGCATGGAGCAATTCATTTTCATCGAGCTGGCTCATTTTCACACCATTCCGTTCGATAATAATGGGATGCTTACAGCCCCTTTGGAATCGCGCCATCACTTCATATATTTTCTCCTCAGCACTGGCTCTCAGCGGAATGAGTTTCTCTACCTTTTGCTCTTTTTTACCGTAATAACGTTCTAGTAAAAAACGTACCCTGATATAATGCCGCTGCCGGTGCTCCATTACAAGCGAGTAGGCTAAAAAAGTGAGCAGGATCCAACCGTTGAATTGCAGCGGAGCAAAACAGAGTAACCCTGCTGTCAAAAGACCGAAAAAAATGAGTGAGCCTTTTATTGCAAGGGCATGTGCCTGTTGGAAAGGGTAAAAAACAGATAAGAGCAAAAAGAATAATTTTCCGCCATCAAGCGGCCAAATGGGCAAAAGGTTCACTAGAAAAATCGCTATATTATAAAAAGTAAACATCGTAAAGACGTCATATGAAATAAGTGAGGCTTCCATGAGAAGCCAGGCGACGAGCTGGAGCGGGACATGCTGAATCGGTCCGCATAAAATGACCGCCAGTTCTTCTTTTAGCGGACGGTTGCCATGCTCTTCTACTTCTACCGCCCCGCCAAATGGCAGTAAAAAAATCCGCCGAATCCGCCAGTGATAATAACAAGCAGCCGCTGCATGTCCAAGCTCATGGACACAGACGATGATGAGCAGACAAAGCAGCGGCTTAATTTGACCTGATAGCATGGCAAATGCCATGACTATCCAAAGGAGCGGGTGAACATGGACCTTTGTCAGCATGAGCAGCCATCTATTCAAAGGTCATCACCTGAATGGGATCAATAAACTGTTCATTTTGCTTAATGGCGAAGTAATATGTCCCCTTCCCTTGTTCATCAAGCGCAATTTGACCAATTTTTTCCCCCTTATCGACAAAATCGTATAAAGCCACGTCAGCTTCTTTTAGTTGGCCGTACCAGCTATAGCTGTTATCTGCATGCTGCACCACGACTGTGAGCCCTGTATCACTTTTCTTTTTCACTTCTACGACATAGCCTTCTTTCATACTATCGATGGCTTCAGCAGATGTTTCAACTTTGACTCCGGCACCATTTTGCGTGAAGGATTCCTGTACTTTTCCAGAGGCAGGGACAGCCAGTTCTTGATTGGCTTGTACGTCCTTTTGCCCTTCTTTTCTATCGGTTAAAAAGGCAAGTGGGTTTCCGACAGTTTTCTCAAACCACCGGTTGGCGGCGGCAAATTGAAAATCTTGTTCAAAGGTTTGACTGATCATCGGCTTCAGCTGCTGAAAAGGCCCCGCCTGCCCTTTAAATGAAATAGCGGCAATCAGTACAAGAGAGGCAGAAAGTAAACATTTAAGCACAAACGTATTTGAATGAAATAACGGATGGCGAAATTTTTTCGTTTGGTGAGACGTTGACTCGTAGGAAGCCGAGCCAGAATGCTTTTCTTCTTCTGTTAACATGACCCATGGCGGAATATCATCTTTCTTCTTGAAAGCTGCCTTCTTAGGGGCAGCAGCTGGCTGCTTCATTTTGCGGCGCTGCGCTATTTTCTTTCGATACTCGTCCACTCTTTTCATAAGATCACCCTTTACATACAAACAGTTTGTACATTTTATGTGGCGACCTCATATGATATGCAACAAAAAGACCGATTCTCATCGAATCGGTCTCATCTCACGTGAATCATTATGCTCTTACACCGAAAAATGCTTTCAGCTTTGCAAACATCCCTTTGTTTTCTTCTTCAAAGGATTGAAGAGGAACAGATTCACCTAGTACGCGGCGAGCAATATTGCGATACGCAATGGAAACTTTATTTTTAGCATCCATGACAATCGGTTCACCATTGTTTGAAGCCTTAATGACATCATCATCATCGGCTACAATGCCGAGAAGATCAATTGATAAATGATGGACAACTTCATCCACATCCATCGAATCGCCATTTTTCGCCATGTGTGTACGAATGCGGTTCACAATCAAACGAGGCGGTTCAATATCCTCTTGTTCCAGCAAGCCGATAATTCGGTCTGCATCTCTCACAGCTGAGATTTCAGGTGTCGTGACCACAATCGCTTTGTCAGCACCTGATACAGCATTTTTAAAGCCTTGCTCAATTCCAGCAGGGCAATCAATGACAACATAATCAAAGTCTTGTTTCAATGATTGAATTAATTCTTTGATCTGCTCCGGCTCAACCGCCGTTTTATCGCTTGTTTGAGCAGCAGGTAAAAGATACAAAAGATCCTCGAACCGCTTATCCTTCACAAGCGCTTGGTGAATCTTGCATCTTCCTTCTACTACATCGACTAGATCATAAATAATGCGGTTTTCAAGCCCCATCACGACATCTAAATTCCGAAGGCCGATGTCGGTATCAACTAGACACACTTTTTTCCCTTGAATTGCTAGTGCTGTGCCTAAGTTTGCAGATGTTGTTGTTTTGCCAACGCCGCCTTTTCCTGAGGTAATCACAATAGCCTCGCCCAATTTCACATTCCTCCCTCAAGCCTTGTCAGATTAGGTCTTATATGAGCCAATTGCTGCAGGCGTTCAATGATCATATTGCCATCTATATCTAAATAAGCACATTCCATTTCATTTCCATCTTCTTTTTGATCCGGTGCACGGTTAAACACTTGTGCGATGCGAAGCTGGGTTGGAATCATATGAGATGCCGCAATCACAGCTTGTTTGTTTCCATTACATCCAGCATGCGCTACACCTTTTAATGCACCGAGCACAAAAATATTCCCCCCAGCACGAATAGTTCCACCAGGGTTGACATCTCCTATTAATAAAAGATCCCCTTCGACATAAAGCACCTGTCCAGAGCGTACAATTTTTGCTACAGAAGTAATCTCAGCCTCTGCTTTTAAACGTCTCGCCTCTTCAGTTGACATGACGTCACTTTCAATAGAGTGAATGACGAGATGTTCATTTTCAGACACCGCTTCAGTTAAACGCGCCTCTTGATCCTCTGTTAAATATCGAAAACCAAGTTTAATATGCACATTGACTTTATGTCCTTCTCTTCCGTCTGTATATTGCTCAAGTAAAAGAACCTCTCGCAAGCCAGAAAGAAGGTCTTCAAACGAACAGTCATCATTTAACTGTAATGTTAATCCGTTTTTTGTACCTTTTATTGTCACATACTGCTGTTTTTGAGTTTTCAAGATGCTCACCTCAACAACATACTCATTTCGCCGTAATTGGACAAACTCCTGCTTTTATTCGTCGATCAGTCCTTGTTTCACATTGATGAAAAAGAGCCTAAGCGGCACAACAAGTATGAGAGACGCAGCAGTATTTAAAAGAATCGTTGGAATAAAGCGTTCGATGACATACGTATTAAAAGGCATAATACCTGGTTGAATCGTCGCTTGAACGCCGTACACATAAAACTCCATCACTGCAACAGCAATCATCGATAGAAAGACAACGACTAACATATTCGTTTGGAGGACTTTGAAGGCTTTTGCTAACAAATAGCAGAGTGCACCAAAGCCAAACATATGAACACCAAGAATACCTGTATACGAAATATCATATAAAAGTCCAAAGACAAATCCATAAATCACACCATATTTTTGATTCACAAAAGCTGTCATAAATACAAGTGCGAGTAAGATGAAATGAGGTGCTAAAATTTGATTGTCTGAAACAAATGGGAGCTTCACTAAATCGACAAAAATACTGTCAAATACGAAAATAAACAACATGACGAAAGCAAGAAGGACACGTTTCACGAGCCTTCCTCCTTCGTTAATTGAGATGCATCTGCCGTACTTGTGCTGCGATTCACAACAATCACGCGGTCTAAATTATTGAGTTCAGCAGCTGGTTCTACATAAATAATTTTTGTCAGTCCGTAATGGTCCGGCTCAATTTCGCTTACCTTCCCAATCGTCAAGCCCTGCGGGAATACGCCCCCTGCTCCAGATGTTTCAACAAGATCTCCTTTTTTGACATCCCCATCAGCATCGGATTTTAAAATGTTCATTGTCAGCATTTTTTTCTTGCTGTCATAACCGTTAATAATTCCATTGAGTTCTTCTTTGCCCTTTTTCGCAAAAATTTTCGTTGAAATTCTATTATTTTGATCTGTAGAGCTTAGCAACCTTACAGTCGACGTAAAATTGTTGAGCTTATCACTTTCAATTTTCCCAATTAACGCACCACTCTCATTGGTGACCGCCATATCTTTTTCAACGCCTTGTTTTTTCCCTTTATCAATCATGACAAAACTATCCCAAAGGGACGGGTTTCTCGCAATGACTGTTGAAAGAATGGGCGTGTAGTCACGAATAGAGTTCACATATCCGAGCTGCTTGCGGAGCTTTTTGTTCTCATCTTCTAGTTCTTGAAGTTTCGCCTCATATTGGGTTTGTCCATCAAGTTTTTTTCGAAGACGCTCGTTTTCATCATATGTGTTCTTTAAATCTTGTACATTCCCATAAATACCGGCAATAAATTGTGATGGTTTATGAAAGACACCTTGAAAAAAGCCTGTCGTATCCCCCACTAATTTTTCCGGCCATGAAGCACCTCTGCCGCTTTTCACTGAAAAACCAATCATGGCCACCAGTACGATGACACAGACAAGGAGCAACATTAATCTTTTATTCATAAAAAACTGCGGCATGTCTTACACCTCTTTATTTACGCCCAATTATCGATTATCTTTAGATTTTCCTTTGAACAAGTGAATATGTTCTAGTGCTTTCCCTGTTCCGATCGCCACACAGTCAAGCGGATCTTCAGCAATAATGACCGGCATTTTTGTTTCATCACTAATGACTTTGTCAAGATTACGTAGCAATGCACCGCCGCCTGTTAATACAATTCCACGGTCCATAATATCTGCTGCTAGCTCAGGTGGCGTTTTTTCAAGTGTCATTTTGACCGCATCGACAATTGTTTCCACCGTATCGCGAAGCGCTTTTGCAATTTCTTCTGCCGTAATAGAGATCGTTTTTGGCAGACCTGTTAAAAGGTCACGGCCGCGAATGTCCATCTCATCATGTACGTCAGGCTGCGCAGAACCGATTTCCATTTTAATCGCTTCTGACGTGCGATCACCAATCATAAGATTATACGTTTTACGAATGTAGCTGCTGATCGCATCATCCATTTCGTCTCCTGCAACACGGATCGATTGAGATGTCACAATACCGCCAAGTGAAATAATGGCTACTTCTGTTGTACCGCCGCCAATATCTACAACCATGCTTCCAGTTGGCTCCCATACAGGAAGGTTAGCACCGATTGCCGCAGCAAATGGCTCTTCAATAGGGTATGCGTCACGAGCACCAGCTTGTCTTGTTGCATCAATGACTGCACGCTCTTCTACTGCTGTAATACCAGATGGTACACACACCATCACGTACGGTTTACGAGCAAAAAGCCCTTTACCTTTTAATGCTTGATTAATGTAATATTTCATCATTGTTGCTGTCGTCTCGTAGTCTGCAATGACTCCGTCTTTCATTGGGCGCAGTGCCACAACATTACCAGGTGTACGACCGATCATGTTTCTAGCGTCATTTCCAACCGCCACTATAGACTTCGTATCAGTTTCCAAAGCTACGACCGAAGGTTCTCTCACAACAATTCCTTTTCCTTTAATAAAAACAAGCGTATTCGCTGTTCCAAGATCTATTCCAAGGTCTTTTGTACCAATTCCAAACATATGTATGTATCTTCCTTTCTTAAACCAAAATTCCCTTTAGGGAAAAACTCATAAACTCTATTATATCGTAAAACATTGAAAAAAAAAGTGTTACAAATACCCTTTTTCCTTCAAACTCACAAATTTTTGATCACCGATCACTAGATGATCAAGCAGCTGTATTCCAATCAGCTTCCCACATTCAAAAAGTCGCTGTGTGACTTCAATATCTTCCCTGCTGGGCGTCGGATCTCCAGATGGATGGTTGTGCACACATATAAATGAAGCGGCCGAACGTTTAAAGGCCTCTTTAAAAATTTCGCGCGGGTGAACAATCGACGAATTTAGACTTCCGATAAACACAGTATGTTTATGAAGAACTTGATTTTTGGTATTGAGATAAAGACAAACGAAATTCTCCTGCGTCAAAAATCTCATATCTTCCATCACAAAATTCGCACCATCCTCCGGCGTGCGGATCACATAACGATTGTCCGTCGTTTGATGGTGTAATCTAGTGCCGAGTTCTAAAGCAGCTAAAAGAGAGATCGCCTTCGCTTTTCCAACTCCTCGAATCTTTGACAATTCTTCAATCGAAGCTTCCTTCACAGAACGAAGACCACCAAATGTTTGTAAAAGTCTTGCGGACACTTGAAGAACTGATTCCTTTTTTGTGCCTGTTCTCAAAAGAATCGCGACAAGTTCATGGTTTGATAAGCTGCTTGGGCCATATTTGACAAATCGTTCGCGCGGCTTTTCATCATGAGGAAAATGCTTCAGCAGCATAGGGAAATGATTCAAGATCTACACTCCTTTTTTGATTCCTTCCCGTCATCAAAAAGGGGTGATACCAAATGTTTCAAGCACTCTGACTGTTTTAGCAATAGGGAGTCCTACAACGGAAAAATAATCACCGTCTATTTTTTGTACAAACAGGGCACCTTTTCCTTGAATGCCGTAGCTTCCAGCTTTATCAAGAGGCTCACCGGTTTCAATATAGCGGTCTATTTCATCTTGTGTAAGCGGCCAAAATGTCACGTCTGTCTGTTCATAAAATGTTTCTTTTCTATTCTCTGATTGAATCGTGACACCAGTCAAGACTTGATGTGTCTTACCTGACAATAATTGAAGCATTGAGGCTGCATCTTCCTTGTCTTTTGGCTTTCCAAGACATTTGCCATCAATTGCAACAATTGTATCTGCACCAATGATCACAGCTTTGGGATGTATTTTTTGAATATCATTTGCTTTTTGTTCTGCCAACCATTGGACGTTCTCAGCAGGAGAAAGGTTTCGATTTATTTCTTCTTTTAAATCACTTGCTTGAATGTCATAAGAAAACCCTGCTAAATCAAGCAATTCTTTTCTTCTAGGTGATTGAGATGCGAGTATTAACTGGTTCATGTTTGTTCATCCTTTCAGGGTTTAGCCTAAGAGGTAAGATACCCATTATCCTATCAAATGAATATCTTACCGACAATTGACGAAAATGCCATTTTCATGTTCCTACATCATTATGTTGGAAGCAAAAGAAAAAAACTAGTCATTTTTTGACTAGTTTGGCTGTTAAAAACATGATTTTACGTATTTAGTTGATCTAATAGCGCTTGCTGAGATTTCCAGCCATTTTCAGCAGATGGGTCATTTAAAAGCTGAACAGCTTTCAGTAAACTGCTTTTAGCTGGTGCATCGGTTGTTTTGGCATTTTCGAGTTCAGAAATCAGCTGAGTGACTTCTTTTTGATCCACATCATCTCCTGCAATCATCTTAGAGGATAAGACAGATGCCTTCTCTATTAAACCTGTCAGCTCATCCGGCACTTGAAACGAGAGCTCTTTTCCTCCCCATGCTTCAAAGTGCTGATCGATCAATTTTTTCCCAACGGCACTTGTCATGCCTTGTTCTGTGGCAAGTCCGGCAATCACATAATATCCATCATCCATTGATACCTTTTTACCTGCATATCCTGCCTCTTTTAAACTGTCCACTAAGTCATCTGCTCCTTTTTCAGAAGAAAACTTTCCAGCCTGCACCACAAAGGTTGAAAAATGACCTGATGCACTTTTTTCACCTTCATTGTCCTTTGACGTATCTGCAAGATCAGCCGGTGGTGCATCTCCCCCAGCTTTCGCCGAAGGCCCGCTTCCAGATGCTGAGACGCTGATATGATCGCCTCCTGATGGATTGGCAGACCCATCTTTACTTAAACTTAATGCAAATACACCGAGGCCTGTCCCTAGAACGACTGCAAACACAATCGTTGTCATCACTCGTATGAAGGGACCGCGGTTTTTACTGAACTTCTGGTCAAAAGAACCTTTTTTCTTTTGATAAGGTGTGACGACCTTTGGATCCGAATGGTAAATGTGATCAGCTGCATCGTCCCATTGAAAATCTTCTTCTTTCGGTTTGGACGGTTCTTCCTCGGAAGCGGCTGTCTCCTGTTCCGACTGCCTCTTTTCCTCCCAATTCGAAAACGTCACTTGATCCTCTTGCTGTTTTTGAGGTTGATGATCTTCTTCATGCAGCATTTCTTCCTTGCCATTAATATTGACCTTTAACCCTTGTTTTTTTGCCTGCCTTTTTTTCACTGTCATTCCCCGCTTTCTGACATTGTTTGTAAGAAAGACCTTTCTGTCCAATGAAATAGCGCGAATGTAACCCGTCCTTCTTTCTGTTTCACACTTTAACATAGCCAATAAAAAAAAGAACAAGACTTTTGTCGGCAGGTTCAAAAAGTGTTCGCCAATTTTCTCATCCAAAAAAATGACCAATTGGGCTTAACAAATCACCACAAAAAAAGATAAAGCCAGAAAGAACAAGCGATGGCAGGAACAAAAGGAAAGGGTTCATTTGCCTTGTAAGAAAACACCTTTGCGTAAACCATTCCCGTGACAGACGAAAGAAAAAGAATGATCAGAAATGGCTTAAATCCGAAGCAAAATGCAAGCACACCAAATAGTTTGACATCCGCTCCCCCCATACTATTTGGCTTGAATTGTTCTAAACTATAAAACAAAAGAAGACAAATAAGAAGAGATGCCACTCCTTCCCACCAAATAAAAAGCGGTTCTTGCGTGCGGTATATGACGAAAAGAGGAAAAAAGAAGAGAAAGAGCTCGTTGGGTACTCTCATATAAAAAAGATCGCTCACGACAGCAATCACGAATAAACTACATAGACTCACAAGAAAAAGGCCCTCAAAAGAGAAACCAGCATGTCTATAAACGAGTAAAAAAAGGCCGCCTGTCAACAGCTCAACCAGTGGATAAAGCAAAGAGAGCCGGGTTCCACAATGCTTACATGACCCTTTCAATACAACATAAGAAACAAGCGGGAGCATGTCGTGAAAAGAAAGCGGCTCTTTACAAGCTCCGCAGTGTGAACGAGGAAAAAGAATAGACCGCTTCATTGGAAGCCTCTCACCAACTAGATGAAAAAATGACCCCATGACCATGCCTGAACAAAACATAAAAAAATCAATCAAATCAAGTCACTCCTTCCGGAAATAGAATAGACCGGATTGTACCATAGCGATTCACCTTTGATCACCTTGCGAAAAAGTGAATTTCCCCCTCTCCTACATATCAAAAAAAAAGACGCACACTGCATAGAAGCAATTTGCGTCTTTTCCTTACTGTAAAATACGACTTCGTACATCTGAGATAAAATAAAGCGAACCTGTCACCAGAATCATTGCTGCAGGGTCAGCGCTTTTTTTCTGAATGAACTCAAGTACTGTACGAGGGTCTTCATCAAACGATTTTGCTTTTAAATGGCTGCAAGCATAAAGCTTTTCCGCTGATTCAGCTCTTGGAAAGTCAAAGGAAACAAAATGAATCGATGAACTAATCCTTTCAAGCTTTTCGATCATTTGCTTGTACGGTTTATCTTTTAACGCACTAAAACATACATGAACCTGTTTACTGGAAAAATGAGCTTGTACAGTTTCGATTAAACGGTCCATTCCTTCTTCGTTATGAGCACCATCTAAATAAACAAGAGGCTCATCTTGGATCTTTTCAAATCTTCCAGCCCACACCGCTTGCCGAATTCCTTCATACACTTGCTCATTTAGCACATGGATATATCCTTCTTGCTCCAGCCATTCGATCAGTAGAACGGCAAGGGAGGCGTTCTGCCTTTGATGTGTTCCGATTAACCCTGTCTCTAGCTGCGAGTACTCCCTTTTTGGGGTAGTGAATGTGAAGCGTTCACCTGTTTCAGTCGGCTGCTGGTCCTTAAAGGTACAAGTATCATGTAACGAGATAAACGGCGCATTCTTTTCTTCTGCTTTGTGTTGAATCACAGTAAGAGCTTCCGCTTGATGAACGGCCGTGATCATCGGAATCCCAGCTTTAATAATGCCAGCTTTTTCTGCTGCAATCTGATCAAGTGTGTCGCCTAAAATGGCCATATGATCGTGACCAATCGACGTAATTGCTGTTAAGATGGGCGCTGCCACATTTGTAGAATCAAGTCTTCCGCCAAGCCCTGTTTCCAAGAGGACAAAGTCTACTTGGTGCACATGGGCAAAATAAGCAAACGCACAGGCTGTAATGATCTCAAACTCTGTTGCTGCACCAAGCTCTGTATCATCTAATTCATCAACTAAAGGCTTGATGTCGTTCACCAAACTCAGCCACTCTTCGTCCAAAATCGGCTCCCCATTTACACTAATTCGTTCATTGAACGTTAAAATAAATGGAGAGGTGAAGGTTCCAACTGAATAGCCCGCTGACTGTAAAATGGACCGAGTAAATGCAATCGTTGATCCTTTTCCATTTGTTCCAGCCACATGCACCGCTTTTATTTTTTGTTCAGGATGGTCTAGTCTGTCCATCAGCCATTTCATTCGTTCAAGTCCCGGTTTGACACCGAAAGCGAGTCTGCTATGAATCCATTCAATGGCTTCATGATAGGTTGTAAACAATGTCATCTCTCATTTCATACGAAATTTTCAAAAAAGACGACTCCATTCCGTTAGGAGCCGTCTTTTCAACATTATGCTTTCAGCTCTTCAATACGCTTTTGAACAGCTTCGCGTTTTGCGACATAATCACGTTCTTTCGCACGCTCTTCTTCTACGACGCTTTCAGGCGCTTTTTTCATAAAGCCTTCATTCCCAAGTTTTTTCTGTACGCGCTCAACTTCTTTTGTCAGCTTATCAAGCTCTTTTTGAAGACGGGCAATTTCTTCGTCTAAATTGATTAAACCTTCAAGCGGAAGAATGAGCTCTGCTCCAGAAATAACTGCTGTCATCGCTTTATCACTAGCAGGAACATCCGTGCCAATTTCAAGCACACTTGGATTCGTAAAGCGTTCAATATATGAACGGTTCTTCTCTAAACGTTCCTTTACATCAGAAGTGGATGCTTTGATATATAGCTCCACTTGTTTGCTCATTGGTGTGTTGACTTCACTGCGAATGTTACGAACAGAACGAATCAGTTCAACAAGCAGCTTCATGTCAGCAGAAGCCTGTTCATTTGAAAGCTCCGGCTTCACTTCAGGCCATTTCGCAACCGTAATAGACTCACCTTCGTGCGGCAGATGCTGCCAAATTTCTTCTGTTAAGAACGGCATAAATGGATGAAGAAGTCTCATCGTTTGATCTAAAACATATGCCAGAATCGAACGAGTCGTTTTCTTCGCTGCTTCGTCTTCTCCGTAAAGCGGAAGCTTCGCCATCTCAATATACCAATCACAGAAATCATCCCAAATGAAGTTGTATAAGTGTCTGCCCACTTCTCCGAATTCATACTTATCAGCAAGCTGTGTGACACTTTCAATTGTTTCATTTAAGCGTGTTAAAATCCATTGATCAGCAACTGATTTTTCTCCTGTCAAATCAAGCTCATCGTACGTTAAACCATCCATATTCATGAGAGCAAAACGGGATGCGTTCCAAATTTTGTTCGCAAAGTTCCAAGTGGATTCAACCTTTTCAAAGCTAAAACGTAAATCTTGACCTGGAGAGCTTCCAGTCGCTAAGAAATATCTCAATGAATCCGCTCCGTACTTGTCGATGACCTCCATTGGATCAATTCCGTTGCCAAGTGACTTACTCATTTTACGCCCTTGTTCATCGCGAATAAGACCGTGAATGAGGACATCTTTAAATGGTTTTTCTCCTGTGAATTCAAGACCTTGGAAGATCATACGGGATACCCAGAAGAAGATGATGTCATAGCCTGTTACAAGCAGATTGGTTGGGTAGTAGCGCTTGAAGTCTTCACTGTCTGCATCCGGCCAGCCCATTGTAGAGAAAGGCCAAAGCGCTGAACTAAACCATGTATCAAGTACATCGTTATCCTGTTCCCAGTTCTCTATATCTTCTGGCGCATCAAGTCCCACGTATACTTCCTTCGTTTCTTTATGATACCAAGCCGGGATGCGGTGTCCCCACCATAGCTGACGAGAAATACACCAGTCACGGATATTTTCCATCCAGTGTAAATACGTCTTTTCAAATCGGTCTGGAACAAATTGAACTTGCTCATCACCTTTTTGCAGATTGATGGCTTCATCTGCGAGCGGCTGCATTTTCACAAACCATTGTGTTGATAAATATGGCTCCACTACAGCGCCACTGCGCTCACTGTGACCAACTGAATGCATGTGGTCCTCAATTTTGAACAAAATGCCTTCTTCTTGAAGATCTTTCACAAGCTGTTTACGACATTCGAAGCGGTCCATTCCTTTGTATTGAAGTGCGTTTCCATTCATTGTGCCATCTTCATTCATCACAAGAATGCGCTCTAGGTTATGACGGTTTCCAAGCTCGAAGTCATTCGGGTCATGAGCCGGCGTTATTTTTACAGCTCCTGATCCAAATTCCATATCGACATAGTCATCCCCGACGATTGGAATCTCTCGGCCTGTAATTGGTAAAACAACTGTTTTCCCAATCAAATGCTGATAGCGTTCATCTTCAGGATGTACAGCGACTGCCGTATCTCCCAGCATCGTTTCAGGTCTTGTTGTCGCAATTTCAATCGAACCGGATCCATCTGCAAGCGGATATCTCAAGTGATAAAACGCTCCTTGCACATCCTTGTAGATGACTTCAATATCAGAAAGGGCCGTTTTTGTTGCTGGGTCCCAGTTAATGATGTATTCTCCGCGATAGATCAATCCTTTTTCATACAATTGAACAAACACTTGGCGGACCGCTTTATTCAAGCCTTCATCTAATGTGAAACGCTCACGCGAATAGTCTAGACCTAGACCCATTTTCGCCCACTGGCTGCGAATAAAATCGGCATATTCTTCTTTCCACTTCCACGTTTCTTCTACAAATTTTTCACGTCCGAGATCATAGCGGCTCACGCCTTCTTCGCGAAGCTTTGCCTCTACCTTTGCTTGTGTTGCAATACCCGCATGGTCCATTCCTGGCAGCCATAAAACATCATAGCCCTGCATCCGTTTCATACGAGTCACGATGTCTTGAAGGGTTGAATCCCAAGCATGCCCTAAGTGTAATTTTCCTGTCACGTTTGGTGGAGGAATGACGACTGTATATGGATCTTTCGTTTTGTCATTTTGTGCTTCGAAGAATTTCCCTTCAAGCCAGTACGTATAGCGGTCTTTTTCAATCGCATTTGGATCGTACTTTGTTGGCATTTCTTGATTATTTGTTTCCATTTGTGTTACCTCCACATTTTTTCGGCTGATGAAACATAAAAAAAAGCCTTCTCATCCTTATAAAAGGACGAAAAAGCTTTTTCGCGGTACCACCTTTTTTCACGAAACACTTAGACGTGTCCCGTACTCTCTAAAGGATAACGGGGATCTCCCGAATTTCTCTACTACATGTTTCAAGAAATTAAGCTCACAGGCGACCTTCCAAACAAGTGCATCCTAGAAAACCTTTCAGCTATTGGTTTCCCTCTCTTTAGGGTCTTGCTCGTACTCTTCCTGATCCACGCTTACGATATATCACGTTCATCAGCTTATACTCATCTTTTATTAATATTACTAAATGCCTTTTGTTTTCGTCAATCATCTTTTCCGCTTTTCTTCTTCTTTATACAAATTGGGCAGGCACCCTTTGCTTTATTGCCCATATGATAATAACAAAATAAAGAAGGAGGGCGTTTTATTTTGAAAAAGATCAATCCTTACACACTCCCCCCATGGCTTAGACAAATTCGGGCAGTTGCCTCCCAAGTCGTTCTCCCGATTGCCATATTTCAAGGCTTTCGCACGATCATTTTTCCCACAACATTTGACGTCCTCATCTTAGGAATTCTCATATTTCTCGCCTGTGCCTTTCATCTTGATTGGTTTTAAGAGAGCTGAAAGCTGCAGGCTCACTCTTATGTAACGATTACCCCATATTAGACATTTGACAGCAAACAACCTCGTCACTCTTCTGATGACGAGGCATTTTGTTCTTCTTCAAGGCGTCTAGCTTGCTCAATTTCGTGTATTTTCATGACGATCGGCTCAGAATTTTTCATTTGCCAATACGCCCTTAACAGCTCCTGACAACTTTCCATCTCATCCTGTCCGCCTGCTTCATAGGCTTTCACCGTATCAAACAAACCCTGCGGATAAGCGAGGTAGCTCAAGAACAAATGAATCTCTTCCTCACGAAGTTTATTTCCCTTTTGATACGTATAAAACAAAGATGTGCATTCAGGACAAGGAGTAGGGTAGGTTTTGAATGTACGATAGTAAAAGGTCAAAAGGTCATAAATGGGGGCAGCCTTTTTGGACCGCTCAAAATTGGTGAAATGTCCTGTACCTACATCATTGTACAAAAAGTGATGGATCGACAATTGTCCATGGTTTAACACAATACGTGTCGTCTCTTGGTCTTTCATTTCCTCATGCCAATCCTCTAAACGTTCAAGTGCAAATTCACTTGCAGACATCGCTTCTGAAAAATACATAGCAGCAGCCAGCTCAAATGGCGACATATACCATGTTTGTTCTGCCCGCTCGATAAATCGTTCATACATGTCTTTCTCTGTTTCCCATTTGCTTTTCATTTGGGTGTAGTGAGCTTCTATTTCCTGCTCAGTAATGTCCATCATGACTTCTGTTCGTTTATGAAGTCTTGCAATCTCTTGAAATAAATATTCATGTTTATCGTCCTGCTCTTCTCTCTTTTCATTCGTCAGCCATGGCATAAGGTAATACGTGTACTGGCTTTCTCGTTGATTTGAGAAAAAGGAACCGCTCTTCGTGCGATAAATCGGCACAAAGGAGCGATAGCCTTTTGATTCTAGTTCAAGCATTTGCTCTGTAAATTGCATTTGTCGATGGGGTTTTACTCGCTTTAGTGCAAATACGCCCTGCTTTGTATACACTCTAACGACAGCTGGACTGACAGGTTCGATATATTCAGCCTCAAGCCCATATTCGTATAGGACAGATTGGATTTCATCCACGTTCTCTCACCACATTTTCTCGGTCCATCATCTCATACTATGCATTGCTTTTTTGATATTCAGGAATATAAAGAATCTGCCCTTCTTCAAGCTCTGCATCCACCGACAATGAATTCGTTCGAAGGAGCTGCTGCACATTCAACTGATATCGCTCACAAATACGATCGACCGTATCTTCTTGCTGAACTATACATATTTTCATGCGAGAAAAATCTTCCTCCTCCTGCTTAGCGAACAGCTTCGTTAAATAAAGAGAATTCTCACTGCCAGACGCTTCTCTCTGGTCATGTTCAAACTCCTCAGCTTCTTGAGCTGATTCATACACCTTTGGTGCTTCACGTTCATATAATCGTTCGAACTGATAGCTGTCATCCCGCTCTTCCTGCGTCTGTTCCATCTGATAAGCAGGTGATTCAAAGGCTGGATAAGCTGGCGGCTCTTCTTCTTCCTTGCTCTCTGCTTCAGGGTCTTTCCTCACTTCCACCTCAAAGAACGTATCATCCCGCTCCTCTTCTTCTAACAGCTTAGGCGGGTCAAAGAATGGCGGCTCTTGTACTTGAGCTTCTGGGAAGGAACGATACCCAAGCGCCACGGCTTCTTCTTCCTCATATTCCTCCTCTTCTTCTGCTTCTTCCACCATCACCGTCTCGATGTCTATTTCATCCTCTTCTTGTTCAGTTCGCGCTTCATGTTGCATAACGGCCTGCTGTTCTGCATTTTCTTCATGCTCTTCACGTGGCAGCATTTCTTGCTCTTCATATTCAGACTGCGCCTGATATTCATAAGTGACATCGCCATATTCCTCTTCAGCACGATGGACAAATCCATATGGCTCTTCTACAAGCGATTCAGGCGTTCCTTCATCTAACAGACCTTCAATGGCCAAATCAGCCTGAATCGTGAGCAAACGGCTTTCTGTCAGCTGGTAATCAAATGCATCAATAAACACAAATACATCATTTAAATGACTAATTTTGTTCTTGGGGATCGTGATATCCACCGGAAATTGATGCAGCAGCTCAGCCGTTCCGTCCTCTCTTACCTTCACCTCATCAGCCTGCCTGTATGATGCATAGGAACTGAATTCACCCATTAGCTCCTCTTGATTTATGTTGTATTCTCCTGTTAGCTCGAGTGAACCTCTAATGGAAACATAATCATTCACTTCTTGAACGAGAATGTCAGGATCGAGAGAAATTGACAGCAGCTCACTGACTTCCTGTCCGTTTTTGAAATAAATGGACTCTTCTACCGAAAACTGTAATCGATTGTTTTGAGACAAGTCGGTGTCCTCCTTTCATCTAATCCTTCAAAATAAAATTAGATGTCAATACAGGTGTATGAAAGAGGCGGTGAAAATATGATTGGTTTTATGCAAAGCAAAAAGCCGATATGTCTCCATATCGGCTTTTGGTTACTGAGCTAATTTTTGAAATACCTTTTCAACTGTCTCAATCGTATACTCGATGTCTTCATCCGTATGAGCAGTTGATAGGAACAGCCCTTCGAATTGTGAAGGTGGAAGGAAGATGCCGTGATTAGCCATTTCCTTGTAGAATTCAGCGAATAGAGCGAGGTCAGCTGTTTTCGCTGTATCGTAATTGACGACTTGTTCGTTTGTAAAGAAGAATCCAATCATGGAACCTGCACGGTTAAATGTTAGTGGAATCCCATGTGCTTTCGCCGCTTTTGAAATGCCTTCTTCCAAACGATCTCCTTTGCGTCTAAACTCTTCATAAGACTCAGGTGTCAGCTGTTTTAATGTTTCAAGACCTGCTGTCATCGCAAGCGGGTTACCGGATAACGTTCCTGCTTGATAAATCGGGCCGCTTGGCGCAATTTGTCTCATAATGTCCGCTCTACCGCCATAGGCACCAACTGGCAGACCGCCTCCGATGACTTTACCAAGACATGTCAGATCAGGCGTAATGCCAAAATAGCCTTGTGCACAATGATAATCCACACGGAAGCCTGTCATGACCTCATCAAAAATGAGTAAAGAGCCATATTGCTCAGTGATGTCTCTCAATCCTTGCAAGAAACCTTCCTGCGGAGGGACAACACCCATATTTCCTGCAACTGGTTCTACAATGACACCTGCAATGTCGTCTCCAAATTCTTCAAAAGCGACTTTGATGCTCTCTAAATCATTGTATGGAACAGTGATCGTATTGCTTGCTGTACCTTCAGGGACACCAGGGCTATCCGGAAGTCCAAGCGTTGCCACACCCGAACCAGCTTTAATAAGCAAAGAATCACCGTGGCCATGATAACAGCCTTCAAATTTCACAATTTTGTTTCTGCCTGTAAAACCACGTGCTAGACGAAGCGCACTCATCGTCGCCTCTGTTCCAGAGCTGACCATACGAATGACCTCAATAGAAGGAACTCGTTCTGATACAAGCTTAGCTAATTCATTTTCAACTAAAGTAGAAGCACCGAAGCTTGTACCATGTTCAGCTACTCGCTGAATACTTTCAACCACACGGTCATTTGTATGCCCTAAAATAAGCGGTCCCCATGATAAGACGTAATCAATATATTCATTTCCGTCAATATCGTATATTTTTGCGCCTTTGCCTCGTTCCATAAAAATCGGGTCTGTATTTACTGATTTAAATGCGCGCACAGGGCTGTTCACACCACCCGGCATTAACTGCTGCGCTTCTTTAAATGCTTGCTTTGACTTTTCATAGCTACGTCCCATTTCAACGTCCTCCTGTCTATCCGTTCTTTATTCTGAGAGCCATTTTGCTGCATCTTTTGCATGATACGTAATGATTAATTCTGCGCCTGCACGTTTCATGCTAGTCAGCATTTCAAGAACAAGCTCTTTTTCAGAAATCCACCCATTTTGAGCTGCTGCTTTGACCATTGCATACTCTCCGCTCACATTGTAAGCAACAACAGGAAGTGTAAATTCATTTTTCACATCACGCATGATATCTAAGTATGAAAGTGACGGCTTCACAATCAGGAAGTCAGCGCCTTCTTCTACATCAGACTGCGCTTCTCTCAGTGCTTCTAAGCGGTTTGCAGGGTCCATTTGATACGTTTTACGATCTCCAAACTGCGGTGTGCTATGCGCCGCATCACGAAACGGACCGTAAAAAGCACTTGCATATTTCACAGCATATGACATCACAGGCACATGAACAAAGCCGGCCTCATCAAGCGCCTCACGAATTGCAAGCACAAAGCCATCCATCATATTTGATGGAGCAATGATATCTGCACCTGCACGAGCCTGACTGACAGCGGTTTTCGCTAAGAGCTGAAGAGATTCATCATTTAAAATTTCTCCATCTTCAACGATTCCGCAATGTCCGTGATCTGTATATTGGCATAAGCAAGTATCAGCAATGACCACAAGCTCTGGGAAATGCTTTTTGATTTCAAGCGTTGCTTTTTGAACGATCCCATGATCGTGATAAGCTTCACTGCCTACATGGTCTTTATGGTCTGGTACCCCAAAAACAATGATAGATTTAATCCCAAGGTCAACAAGCTCTTGGACTTCTTCTTTCACAAGATCAACTGAAATGTGATAGACACCCGGCATTGAAGGGACTTCTTTCCGGACATTCTCTCCCTCTACAAAAAAGATGGGATAAATGAAATCAGAGGATCTTAAAAATGTTTCTCTCACCAATTCTCTCATTCCTGCGCTTGTACGCAATCTGCGGTGTCTGTTAAATTTCATCATTGGTTCAACTTCCTTTCAGATAAACGGCACATCAAATCAAGCATCCCGTCTATCGTATAAGTATCTGGGGTTTCAGAAGAAATCCCGTATTGAAGCAGTGCCTCTTGTGTAAGAGGACCGATGCTCACAAAACATGTGTCTGATGCAGCTAATCTATCGATATCAGCCTCCATGGCGTGCATAAAAGAATGAACAGTGGAGGAGCTTGTAAATGTAATAAAATCAAATGATTGCTCCATCATTGCCGACTTGAGTGCGATAATTCCGTCCTCATCCTTCACTGTTTCATATATAATCCACTCTTTTACGTCAATACCAAGCGGAACGAGGGTATTCTTCACCACATCTCGTGACAGGTGGCCTTTTGCTACAAAGACACATTCTTCTGGGTGTACATGTTCAATTAAAGCGTCTGCCAGTTCTTCTGCTATAAATCGCTCTGGAACCACATCCACTTTTAAGCCGTGCTGCATCAGATAGGCAGATGTTTTTTCACCTACAGCCGCCACTTTCAAGTGGGATAAGCTTTGATGTAATTGATGCTTCTCTATATAACTGAGAAAAAAAGACGCACCATTTACACTTGTAAACACAAGCCAATGGCTTGCTTCTAAATCTTCTAAAAATGCCTTCGCTTTTTCTTTTGTCAGCGTTGGTTCAAACCTGATAAGAGAGGTTAAAACAGCATGGCCGTTCAGCGCTTCAATTTTCTGCTGAAACGCACCCGCTTGACGTTCATTTCGAGTGACAAGCACCGTCTGTCCGTAAAGCGATTTGGCTATCGTCATTGGGAAGACAGATCCTTTTTCACCTTGTCGATCAAATCCTTTGCTCCCTTATCAGCCATCTGCTTCGCACATGCTGTTCCGATTGCCTCAGGGTCAGTACCTGTTACGGTTTCTCGAATAATCGTATGCCCATCCGCAGATGCCACAAGACCTGTCAATTCAATTTCATCACGCTCATTCATCGTTGCGTAACCAGCGATCGGCACTTGACAGCTTCCATCCATTTGCTTAAGGAAGGCTCTTTCAGCAAGGACCGTTTTCTTTGTATACTCATTTGTGAATTGAGATAACAGCTGCAATAGCTCTTCGTCATCTCCGCGGCATTCTATCGACAATGCGCCCTGCCCCACAGCAGGAAGGCAAGTATCAGGAGATAAAAATTCCGACACGACTTCTTGACTCCAACCCATTCTAGACAATCCGGCAGCCGCTAGAATAATCGCATCATATTCTTCATTTTTCAGTTTTTCGAGTCTCGTATCAATGTTTCCACGGATCCATTTAATCTCAAGATCTGGTCTCTCCTGAAGAAGCTGAGCACTGCGCCGTAAGCTGCTCGTTCCCACAATCGCTCCCTTTGGTAGTTCATGAAGACGGAGATGATCCTTTGAAATCAATGCATCCCGCACATCTTCACGCTCAGGAATACAGCCGATGACTAAACCTTCTGGAAGAGAAGCCGGCATATCTTTCATGCTGTGTACTGCCATATCGATGTCATGGTTCAGCATTGCCTGTTCAATCTCTTTAACAAACAGACCTTTTCCGCCAACCTTTGATAAGGTCACATCTAAAATTTGATCACCCTTTGTCACAATCTCTTTAATTTCAAAAGAATAAGAAGGGTTTAGTTCAGACAACTTTTGAATGACCCATTTTGTTTGTGTAATCGCAAGTTTGCTTCGTCTAGAACCTACTTTAATTGTTCGCATTACGTCTTCCTCCCGACAATGCCCTTAAGACTCATCATTATTGAAACCAATGAAAGGTTGATAAGCTACCAAGCAGAAAATAATTGATCATCAGCACAAGAAATGAAGCGACATTCCAACGCGCCACGATTTTGCCTTGCATATTTCTCACCAGTCTAATGTATAAGTAAAAGCCATATAAAAACAGCATAATAAACGAACCGAGCACCTTTGCATCTGTCCAGTACAACGTATCATACGAAATATATGCCCATATAATGCCAAGAATCAAACTAAGCAAGAGCATCGGTACGCCAATAATATTTAAGACATACGCCATATGATCAAGCTTTGATAAGTCTTCAATTCTCAAAAGCCATTTTCCCCATTTTTTCTTTTTCAGCAAACGATATTGAAATAGATAGAGTAGTGAAAAAGCAAATGAAAGTGAAAAAGCGCCATATGATAAAATGGCCATCGTAATATGAATGACGAGCAGCTCACTCGTCAGCTTTCCCGTCAGTTCGGCAGAATGAAGATCGGATGGTGTAAAGGTGTGAATCGCCATCATGGAAAAACCAATTACATTTGTAAAAAAGACAATAAATTCAACGCGTAATACTTTTGTCAAAACGAGTGACAATGTCACAAGCACCCACGTATAAAAATATAACCCCTCTGCTACATTCAACACAGGGAATCGGTCTGTTTCCATCATAATATAAAACATGTAGACTGTTTGCAGCAGCCAGACAATAGAAAGCAACCAGAAAGCCATTTTTCCAGCCTTCCGGTTGTGTTGAAGAAAATCTATGAAATAGAACAAGACACTGAGTGCATAGATCAAGATCGTCGCTTCGCCTAGTCTCGCTACAATGGATTCCATCATCGCCTAATCACTCACTGGCAACTGTAGCAAGGCCTTGTGCCATATTTGATTTGAACAGCTGAAATGCCCCTTGCTCCACCTGCATCGGCTCTGCCTTTTGCTCTTCATCTTCAACCTGTAAATCAAAGATTTCTTTAAAGAGTAAAAGTTTTTCCTCTGCATTCGGCTCCCCGGCAATTTCTTTGGCCTTTAAGATAGGATCTTTCAGCATTTGATTGATGATGCTTTTCGTATGTTTATTTAACAGCTTCATTTCACGATTTGTGAGGTTTGGAAGCTTTCGTTCGATGCTTTGCATCGTATCCGCTTGAATTGAGAGTGCTTTTTCTCTTAAAGCAGAAATCACAGGAACCACTCCGAGCGTATTAAGCCATTGCTTAAATTCCACAATTTCAGCTTCGATGAGAAGCTCCACCTCTTCAGCTACTGCACGTCGCTCTTTCAGGTTGGCTGCCACAATACCCTCAAGGTCATCAATGTCATACAAAAAAGCACCTTCTACTTCAGAAATAGCTGGATCTAAATCACGCGGTACTGCAATATCCACCATGAATAGAGGTCTGCCTTTTCTCTGTTTGTTCGCTTTTTCGACCATTTCTTTTGTAATCACAAATTGTTTAGCCCCAGTAGAGCTAATTAAAATATCCGCTTCAGATAATGTCTTTTCTAATTGATTCAAGCTCTTAGGCTCTCCTGAAAAACGGCCTGCCAGTTCTTTGGCCTTTTCGAACGTTCGATTGATGACTGTTACCTGGCCAATCCCTTGACCTTGAAGGTTTTGAGCCGCCAGCTCGCCCATTTTACCCGCACCAAGAATAAGGACATGCTTATCAGAAAGACGTCCAAAGATTTTTTTGGCAAGTTCCACTGCCGCATAGCTGACAGATACAGCATTAGACGCAATATCTGTTTCCGCATGAGAGCGCTTCGCAACTGTTACCGCCTGCTTAAATAAATAATTGAAAACGGTACCAATGGTCTTCTCCTCTTGAGCAACTTTAAAGCTTGAGCGCACTTGACCGAGTATTTGTGTTTCACCAATGACCATAGAATCAAGTCCACAGGCAACCCGGAATAAATGCTCAACCGCTCCATCATTTTCATAAAACTTCAAATATGGAGAGACATCTTCTTTTTCTAAACCGAACCAATCTGCTAAAAATCTTTTTATATAAAACCGACCAGTATGAAGCTGATCTACAACTGCGTAGATCTCTGTTCGATTACATGTTGAGATGACGATATTCTCTAGAATGCTTTTTTCTTCTTTAAGCTTGGACATCGCTGTTCCGAGCTCGCTCGGTTCAAAGCTCAGCTGTTCCCGTATCTCAACAGGGGCTGTTTTATAATCTAAACCCACAACAAGAATATGCATAACTTCAGCTTGCACCCCCAACGCCCTGTCTAATTTATAATAATTACAATATAGAATTTATTATTTATAATGATTATAACATATATTCATTTTTAACTGGATAAAAATTGTGAACAGATTTCAAAAATGTTGTGATATAGTAGAAAAATGTTCGACATCGAATGCCATATCATCACTTCAAGCAATTTACCAGATTTGGCGCGTGCGGACAAATGATCTGCTTATAAGAAGGTGACATCTTTGAAGAAGAAATCTATTTTGCTGCCGCTCACTTTGCTGGCTGTAGCGCTATATGCCATTCTCTCAGGAGATCAATTTGACATTTGGAAAGATCAGGAGAAATGGTATACACTTGTACTGCTTTTTGGCCTTGCTTTCTTATATCAAGGAAAGAAGGAACAGGAAACCTCTCATGTGTTTATCGGTATGCTCATGACAGGCCTTGCGCTACACTTTATCCTTCAGCCGAAATTAGAACACTGGCCAGATACATTTACGATGATTGTGTTCATCATCGGCCTCGCACTTTTGATGAAATCATCACAGAAAAAGGAATATCGAATAGAAAGTGTTGTTCTCATTGCACTCGGTCTATTCCTTTATTTCTTTCAACAAATTACGAAGCAACTTAGCACACTTTCCATCCCTACTTCCGGTTTTGAATTGTACTGGCCATATGTATTGATTGCTGTCAGTCTCCTCTTATTATTTTTAAAAAGGAAATAACTTATACAATAAAAAGGCATCTGCATATAGCAGATGCCTTTTTTTAGCTGTTAATCTTCGCAAGGATCGCATTCCAGGCTTCGTCTTTTCCCTTTTTTGTTTCAGAAGAGAAAAGGATTAGTTCATCTGAAGGGTCAATGTCGAGTGTCTGTTTGACGACTTTCGCATGCTTTTCCCATTTGCCTTTTGGAATTTTATCGGCCTTTGTCGCAATAATGATCACAGGAACTCCATAATATTTAAGAAATTCATACATGTTCACATCATCTGCGGATGGCTTATGACGCAGATCCACAATTTGAACGACTGCTTTTAACTCTTCACGCATTGTAATATACGTTTCGATCATTCTCCCCCATGCTTCGCGCTCTGTTTTTGATACTT
The DNA here is from genome assembly GCF_038627835.1 of Bacillus sp. FSL M7-0307. NCBI lineage: Bacteria > Bacillati > Bacillota > Bacilli > Caryophanales > Bacillaceae > Bacillus > Bacillus sp. FSL M7-0307. The sequence continues at coordinate 2,480,198 of NZ_CP152023.1, forward strand.
TGGCAAAGCCATAACCTGGGACGTCCACAAAATGGAGCATATCATTAATAATGTAAAAATTAAGCGTCTGGGTCTTTCCTGGTTTAGAAGACGTACGCGCTAAATTTTTCCGATTAATCAATGAGTTAATGAACGAGGACTTTCCAACATTTGATCGTCCAGCAAGTGCGATCTCAGGCAGTCCCCCGCTCGGGTACTGCTCTGGTTTCACCGCACTAATGACGATATCTGATTTTGTTACTTTCATCTTCCCTCTCCTACTAACGCTTTCTCAAGCACCTCATCTAAATGTGAAACCGGAATAAAAGTTAATCCTTCTCTCACACTTTCAGGAATATCATCAATATCCTTCTCATTGTCCTTTGGAAGAATAATCGTTTTCAGTCCTGCACGATGTGCGCCTAATGCTTTTTCTTTTAATCCGCCAATCGGAAGCACTCTTCCTCTTAACGTAATTTCTCCTGTCATGCCAACCTCTTTTGAAACAGGACGTCCTGTGAGTGCTGATACAAGAGCCGTCGCAATGGTAATACCAGCTGATGGCCCGTCCTTTGGAACCGCACCCTCTGGAACATGGATATGAATATCGTGCTTTTCATTAAATTGAGGATCAATGTTCAGTTCATCTGCTTTTGAACGGATATAACTGAATGCCGCCTGCGCAGATTCTCTCATGACATCACCGAGCTTACCTGTTAGCAAAAGCTTGCCTTTACCCGGCGAGAGTGAGACCTCGATGGACAAGGTGTCTCCGCCAACTGTAGTATATGCAAGGCCTGTGACAACGCCGACCTGATCGGTCGTTTCCGCCTGACCATAACGGTAAAGTCTTTTTCCGAGGAATTCAGATAAGTTCTTTTCCGTCACTGTGATGCGTTTGCGGTCTTCAGCCACAATTGCTCTTGCCGCTTTTCGGCAAATCGCCGCAAGCTGACGCTCTAACCCGCGGACTCCTGCTTCTCTCGTGTAATAGCGAATCATATCGTAAATCGCTGATTCACGAAGCTGCAAGTTCCCTTTCTTTAATCCGTGCTCCTTTAGCTGCTTCGGCAGAAGGTGATCTTTCACAATTTCTGCTTTTTCAACTTCCGTATACCCTGCAATCGTGATAATCTCCATTCTATCACGAAGTGGACCTGGAATGGTTGCTAAATTGTTGGCAGTTGCGATAAATAACACTTGAGACAAATCAAATGTCTCTTCAATATAATGATCGCTAAAGTTATGATTTTGCTCTGGATCTAACACTTCAAGCATCGCAGAAGACGGATCTCCTCTAAAGTCAGAAGACATTTTATCAATTTCATCTAAAAGAAAGACCGGATTCATCGTGCCCGCCTTGCTCATCCCGCGAATGATACGGCCCGGCATCGCACCTACATAGGTTCTTCGATGACCACGAATCTCAGATTCATCACGTACACCGCCAAGAGAGATACGGATAAACTTTCGATCGAGTGATTTAGCAATGGATTTTGCAAGTGACGTCTTCCCTACCCCAGGAGGTCCTGCCAAGCAAAGAATCGGTCCCTTTAATGAATTTGTTAGTTTTTGAACAGCAAGATATTCGAGTACCCGCTCTTTTACTTTTTCAAGCCCGTGGTGCTCGTCATCTAAAATTTCGCTTGCAAGCTTTAAATCTAGACGATCTTCTGTATATGTGCCCCACGGCAGATTGATCAGCCAATCAATATAATTGCGAATGACAGAACTCTCAGCAGAGCTTGAAGGGATTTTTTCATAACGGTTCAGTTCTTTTAAAGCCGTTTCACGAACGGAATCTGGCATGCCGGACTCTTCAATTTTAGCCATAAGCGTACTGACTTCGCCTGTTTTCCCCTCTTTGTCTCCAAGCTCTTTTTGAATAGCTTTCATTTGTTCGCGCAAATAATATTCTTTTTGCGTTCGCTCCATTGAACGTTTGACACGCTGGCCAATTTTCTTTTCAATCTCTAGCACTTCTTTTTCATTGTGAATGAGACTGATGACCCGGTTCAACCGTTTTTTGACATCGACTGTTTCCAGCACTTCTTGCTTGTCTTTTAATTTCAAAGGCAGGTGGGAAGCGACGATATCCGCCATTCTTCCAGGTTCTTCAATATCCGTCACCGTTGCATATGTTTCAGCTGAGATTTTTTTTGAAATTTTTATGTACTGATCAAAGTGATCTAACAAAGTGCGCATGAGTGCTTCTGCTTCTGCGTCCTTTAATTCTTCTTCTGTCAACTCTTTAATATCGACTGACGTATAGTCTTCTAGCTCCATGTAGGATTCGATCTGCGCTCGATTTAAGCCTTCGACGAGCACTCGGATCGTTCCATTTGGCAGCTTCAGCATTTGTTTAATTTTTGTGTAGGTGCCGACTTTGAAAATTTCCTCTTCACCTGGTTCATCTATTGAAATTTCCCGCTGTGTTGCTAGAAAAATCATATGATCGTTCATCATGGCCTGTTCTAATGCTTGAACAGACTTTTCGCGCCCAACGTCCAAATGCAAGACCATTGTTGGATAAACAAGCAAGCCTCGCAGCGGAAGGAGCGGAACATTCTTTTTGATTTCATCTGCCATGTTGATAGACACCTCCGTCACTAGTATGAATCATTATAATATACCTGTTTCAGTCTTGTACAATGTAAAAGACTTGAGAAATGATGATCTTACCGTAGTATACCCTTTCTTTTTATCTTGAAAAAGAAAAAAAGATCTATTTCACTAAAAAATCCCCATATGAGATGGGGATTAAACAGATTTCCTTTTCATTTCTTCTTCTAGTCCATCTTTCTTCTCATCTGGCGGATTGACCAAACACTGATCCAGCACTTCTTGGAAGTGCTTCACAGGCACAATCGTAACCCCTTCAATCTCTTTTAAGATCGACTGCTGATTGTCATAAGGGATGATCACTGTTTTGACACCTGCTTGTTTGGCTGCCTTGATTTTTGGTATGACACCGCCGATCGGCTTCACCTGACCTTGTAATCCAATCTCACCGGTCATCGCCGTTAAATGATCAATCGGGATTTGATGAATGGCTGAGAAAATGGCTGTGGCCATCGCAATTCCAGCAGACGGCCCATCAATCGGGGCACCCGCCGGAAAATTAATGTGGATATCATATTCATTTGTTCGTATGCCTAAGTTTCGAAGCACGGTTAATACATTTTCAACTGAGCCCTTCGCCATACTTTTCCGTCTGATCGATTTAGACTGATTGCCGATGCTTTCTTCTTCCGCAATACCTGTAATATTGATACTGCCTTTTTCAAGCGCTTTACAAATGTTCACTTCAATTTCAAGCAGAGCCCCGCTGTTCGGTCCATACACGGCAAGACCATTTACTACTCCTACCTTTGGCTTTTCCGGTACTTTTTGTTCATATCTTGGTGTCAGCTGGCTTGAATGAATGACCCATTCTACATCGGCGATCGTAATATCTTTTCGGTTTTCAGTGACAGCCATACCTGCGGCGATCTGTACCATGTTGACCGCTTCACGTCCATTTTTCACATAAGATGTTAACAGGTTCAGTCCTTCGTCACTTAATTCCTTCTGTATTTTCTCGACTGCTTTAGCTGCAACAATTTTCAGCTCATGCTGATCCAAATCCTTGAAGAAAATCTCCAAACATCTTGATCGAATAGCCGGCGGAATTTCGTCCGGTGTTCTTGTCGTGGCGCCAATCAGTCGAAAATCAGCGGGCAACCCATTTTGAAAAATATCATGGATGTGATTCGGGATCTGCGTATTTTCTTCACTGTAATAAGCACTATCTAAAAACACTTTTCGATCTTCTAGCACTTTGAGCATTTTGTTCATTTGAATCGGATGCAGTTCTCCAATTTCATCGATAAAGAGAACGCCGCCATGAGCATGTGTGACGGCTCCTTGTTTCGGCTGCGGAATGCCTGCCTGTCCCATGGCCCCTGCTCCTTGATAAATGGGATCATGTACGGAACCAATCAAGGGGTCTGCGATGCCTCGTTCATCAAATCTTGCCGTTGTGGCATCAAGTTCAACAAATACTGCATCTTTTTTAAATGGTGAATCAGCGTGACGCTTCGCCTCTTCCATTACTAGACGAGCAGCAGCTGTTTTTCCAACACCAGGCGGCCCGTAGACGATGACATGTTGCGGGTTCGGTCCACACAAGGCAGCTTTAAGTGCACGTATACCGTCTTCCTGCCCTACAATATCTTGAAACCCCTTTGGCCGGACTCTCTCTGATAAAGGTTCACTCAGTTTAATGGATCGCATCTTTCTGAGTGCTTCCATTTCTTTCTTTGATTCTTTGTCGATCGTCACCTTTTGTGTGCGCTGATTTTTCAGTAAGTTCCAAAAGTACAACCCGATGACGATACCAAAGAACAGTTGTATGAATAATACGATTCCTGTCCAGCTCAATCGGTGCTCCCTCCTTCATCTATCGTTATGTATTGGTTTCTGTCTGCTAGTATTTCCTAGAGCTGGACGGAATAAACACAACTTCCACGATAAATAAAAAACTCCTGAATCAAACGATTCAGGAGTCATCAAACGGGCTTATGCCGATGTTTTTGTATCTTTATTCACGACTGTACCGTCTTTTAAGACAAGACGAGGCGGCTCACCATCAGCAACCGTTTCACCAGTAATGACACATTTCTCAATATCATCACGAGATGGAAGATCAAACATCACATCAAGCATGATGCCTTCAATGATGGAGCGAAGACCACGAGCTCCTGTTTTACGCTCAATTGCTTTTTTCGCAATTTCGCTAAGAGCATCTTCTTCAAACTCAAGCTCAACATCATCAAGCTCAAGCATTTTTGTATATTGCTTAACGAGCGCATTTTTAGGCTTCGTCAAGATTTCTACAAGTGCTTTTTCATCTAACGGCTCTAGGCTTGCAATAACCGGAAGACGACCGATGAATTCTGGGATTAAACCGAAGCGAAGTAAGTCTTCTGGCAGAACTTTTGATAGAAGGACTTCTTTTTCAAGATCTTCAACTTTATTTTCCGCACCGAATCCAATGACTTTTTGACCTAGGCGGCGTTTAATGATTTGCTCAATGCCGTCAAAGGCTCCACCACAAATGAAGAGGATATTTGTTGTATCAATTTGAATGAATTCTTGATGAGGATGCTTACGTCCACCTTGAGGCGGTACACTAGCGACCGTTCCTTCAAGAATTTTCAAAAGGGCTTGCTGTACACCTTCCCCAGATACATCACGAGTGATAGAAGGGTTTTCTGATTTTCTTGCTACTTTATCGATCTCATCAATGTAGATAATGCCTTTTTCAGCTTTTTCTACATCATAATCTGCTGCTTGGATCAGCTTTAGTAAAATATTCTCTACGTCTTCCCCAACGTAACCTGCTTCCGTTAAAGACGTCGCATCTGCAATCGCAAATGGAACATTTAAAATACGTGCAAGCGTTTGAGCAAGTAATGTTTTACCGCTTCCTGTTGGACCAATCATAGAAATGTTACTTTTCGAAAGCTCAACATCATCAATCTTACTGTTGGAATTAATCCGCTTGTAATGGTTATAAACCGCTACAGCTAAGGATTTCTTCGCATTCTCTTGTCCGATGACATATTCATCAAGAATTTCCCGGATTTCATGAGGTTTCGGAACATCCTTGAATTCAACTTCTTCCTCAGTACCGAGCTCTTCTTCAACTATTTCCGTGCAAAGCTCGATACATTCATCACATATATATACGCCAGGTCCTGCGACCAGTTTACGCACTTGATCTTGCGTTTTTCCGCAAAACGAGCATTTTAATTGACCTTTTTCCTCGTTGAATTTAAACATTCTTTCACCCCTTATTCTTCTTCACTTGCCTGTAGCTAACAGTCAGCTACCCTTCTGGGTCCAGTATGTATGCATTTTACCATACTTTCCTAAAAGACGGTAATGATGTGTTTGTAACACTGCACATTGAGATATGTATGACAGAAAGATGCGACTTACACTATCGTTTCCAAAAGAAGCGATGATAAGTCAAAAATTGTACAAAACAAGGCACGAGTCACTCGCGCCCTGTTTTATTATTATGCACCATATTAACGGTTTTCTACAAGAAAATCAATTGCTTTACGAACTTTTAAATCTTCTTTCATTGCTTCAGTAGAACCGATCGCTTGTTTGATATTTTCAACTGGCATGTTGTATGCTTCAGCCATTTTTGAAAGTTCTTCTTCCACTTCTTCATCAGACACTTGTAGGTCTTCTGCAGCAGCAATTGCTTCAAGAGTAAGATTAGATTTTACGCGTTTAGCAGCATCTTCTTTCATTTGCTCTTTTAGCGCATCTTCATCTTGTCCAGAGAACTGGAAGTAAAGCTCAAGGTTCATCCCTTGCATTTGAAGACGTTGTTCGAATTCTTTCATCATACGGTCTAGCTCAGTGTCAACCATCGCTTGAGGAACGTCAACTTCCGCATTTTCAGAAGCTTTTGCTACTAGCTCTTCACGAAGTTTGCCTTCTGCTTCGTTTTCTTTTGCTTCTTCAAGACGTTTCTTCGTTTTTTCAGTTAATTCAGCAATCGTTTCAACTTCTTCATCAACATCTTTAGCGAACTCATCGTCAAGTGCTGGAAGTTCTTTTGCTTTGATTTCATGAATTTTCACTTTGAATACAGCTGGTTTACCTGCAAGGTCTTCAGCATGATATTCTTCTGGGAATGTCACTTCAACGTCTTTTTCTGCACCTGCTTCAAGACCAACCAATTGCTCTTCGAAACCAGGGATGAATGAACCAGAACCTACTTCAAGAGAGTAGTTCTCAGCTTTTCCGCCTTCGAATGCTTCTCCATCAACGAATCCTTCGAAATCTAGAACAACTGTATCGCCGTTTTCGATTGCGCCTTCTTCTTTGACAACAAGCTCAGCTTGACGGTTTTGCATAGCTTTTAACTCTTCTTGGACATCTTCATCAGATACAGATGTGTCGTCTTTTTCTACGTTAAGACCTTTGTAGTCACCAAGTTTTACTTCTGGCTTCACTGTTACTTTTGCAGTGAAGATTAAGCTTTCGCCTTTTTCGATTTTCTCAACATCGATTTCAGGGCGGTCAACCGGCTCGATACCAGCTTCGTCGATTGCTTTTGGATATTCAACTGGAAGAAGAATATCTAGTGCATCTTGATAAAGAGATTCTACTCCAAAACGCTGCTCGAAAAGACCACGTGGTACTTTCCCTTTACGGAATCCAGGGATTGATACTTGCTTAACTACTTTCTTAAATGCATCATCAAGTGCTTTGTTAAATGTTTCAGCGTCAACTTCTACTGTTAAGACACCTTCGTTACCTTCTTGTTTTTCCCATTTTACTGACATGTGTGTTTCCCTCCAAAAATCTATTCAGATTGTGCGTTGTTACATTCTAAAGCATCATAAAGACTTCGTCCAATCAAAAACCACGCACTCCGCTAAAGAAGCGGTCTTATGTATACAACATTTGACTTGATTATACATAACGTCTTTCAACCGTTGGAATCTTACAACCGCACGATATATGCACAAATACAACCATTATATTATAACATAACAAGTCCGTCTTTCAACTAAATCGACAAATTACAAATAAGAAATTTCTTCAATATCTTTCAGCATTGTACAAGCTTCTCTCAGCTCTCGTTCGTTAAAATCATACAATAAATGCAATTCTTCGAGGTCAATCTCGATTCCATGCATTTCATAGCCGACTTTATGAAGTGCCGCAGCCCAAAGATTCGGATCCGTATATTTAGGAAGAAATGGATATAGCACAAATAAGTGCCGGCGCCATAACTCTTCAACCCCTTGGTAAAGGGTTGGGTTCTCATTGCCGAGTGTGTCATCGAGCTTTCGAAGGACTTGCTGAAGCAGTGGCATTTGCTCTGGCTTGACAGCCTCAGAAGGAACAAGCGTTAAAGAATCACCGAACTTCGTCACATGAACCGGCTTTGCCACATCATGATCTGACAGAAGTTGCAGGATCAATGATTTGACCAAAGGGTTTCCATCAGGCTTTTGTAGGATCGTATTTAATAGACCCATATGCGGCGTGATGTTTCGGTCTTTCAGCGAATGGATGAACTGCACCTGCTCTTCTGGCCGCTCGAGCATTTCATCTATATTGATTTCTCCGCTGCCTTCCTCGTCTTCGTCTAAAATCTCTTCTGGTGATTCAATCATCTTTCTGCTAAATTCAAGCAGCTTATAAAAATGCTCCGCGCTTTCTGCTGGAAGGTGATTTTCTTCAAGGACAGCCTCAATTGTTTGTTTGACTTCCTCGTACTCTTTCAGCTGAATTAAGATGGTCATATACACTTGAAGCACAGTGAAATAGTGTCCATATCCTTCATGTAGCATCTTTTCACATACTCGCTTTGCATCCTGCAGCTCACCAAGCTCTAGAAAACAAATCGCCATACCGAGATGAATATCGGATTCTTCATCGTCATCATACGATTTCGCTTCTGAAAATAAGTGAAGCGCCTCTTGATACTGTTTATCTTTTAATGCTGCCATTCCTTTTTCAATCAGTCTTTCTTTCAGACCAGGAAACAAAATGACATTATCTTTCTTCTTGTCATGTTTCATGCTTACGTTCCTTTCGGGCGCATATTTTTTATCAGTTTACCAACGAAGGTTAGTAAACACAAGTAACGAGAGGTTTTCATGCAAAAAAGAAGCCGTCACACCACGGGGACGGCTTCTCGTTGTTTATGCACGCAGCCAGCTGCTACGTTTCTCTTCAAATGCCTGAATCTCATCTTCTAGTAACAATGTTAATGAAATCTCATCATAGCCATTCAGGAGCATTTCTCTCCAGTGTGGATCTACATCGAAAGGAGTAACATTCCCTTCATGGTCTTGAATCTGTTGTTTTTCCAGATCAACTGTCATTTCATATCCTTTGTTTTCATATGATGCAGCAAACGTTTTCCACACATCATAATCAAGGCGGATTGGAAGCATCCCATTTTTAAAACAGTTTTGATGAAAAATATCGGCGAAAGATGGGGCAATGACAATTTTGAAGCCATAATCATCAAGTGCCCAAGGCGCATGTTCCCTTGATGATCCGCAGCCAAAGTTTTCGCCTGCGATCAAAATAGAGGCTCCTTCATAAATCGGCTGATTGAGTTCAAAATCTGGATTCGGACTGCCATCTGCTAAATATCGCCAGTCAAAAAAGGCAAATCGGCCATATCCTGTTCGTTCGATTCTTTTCAAAAACTGTTTCGGAATGATTTGATCTGTATCTACATTAATACGGTTAAGCACAGCGGCTTTTCCTTTATGAGTGACTAAAGGCTCCATCTATGACACAACTCCTTACACGACTGTTTTCTCTTGATTAAACTTCCTGACATCGACAAATCGGCCATGTATGGCAGCCATTGCAGCCATTGCCGGGCTGACTAGATGCGTTCTTGCACCCTTCCCTTGACGTCCCTCAAAGTTACGGTTTGATGTAGATGCACAGCGTTCACCTTCTGGGACCACATCGTTATTCATACTGAGGCACATACTACAGCCAGATTCTCTCCATTCAAATCCTGCTTCTAGGAAAATTTCATGAAGACCTTCTTCTTCTGCTTGCAGTTTGACACTTTGTGAGCCAGGAACCACAATCGCTCTGACATGATCAGCTACTTTTTGTCCTTCAATCATAGAAGCGGCTTGGCGTAAATCAGTCATTCTTGAGTTCGTACATGAGCCAATAAACACATGCTCAATCGTAATATCTTCAATACGCTGATGCGGGTGAACCCCCATGTATTCATAAGCACGCTTTGCTTCTTTTTGGTCATCTTCTTGTGCAAAATCTTCAGGTCCTGGAATTGCTGCATCCACAGGGAGCACCATTCCTGGGTTAATTCCCCACGTGACCATTGGTGAAATATGATTTCCATCTAAAACAATGGTTTTATCATAGGTCGCACCCGGATCTGTTCTTAGTTCTTTCCATTCTTTGATCGCTGCTTCGAAATCTTCACCCTGCGGTGCGTATTTGCGTCCGCGGCAATATTCAAAGGTCACTTCATCAGGTGCGATCAACCCTGCTCTTGCGCCTGCTTCAATTGACATATTACAAACGGTCATCCGCTCATCCATTGACATGTTTCTGAATACTTCCCCAGTGTATTCAATGACATAACCTGAACCGAACTTCACGCCATGTGCGCCAATGACTGCTAAAATGACATCTTTGGCTGTTACCCCTTTTTGAAGCGTTCCGTCTACTCTAATTTCTAGTGTCTTCGGACGCTGCTGCCAAAGTGTTTGTGTGGAAAGCACATGCTCAACCTCACTTGTGCCAATCCCAAAGGCAAGTGCACCAAATGCGCCATGAGTAGATGTATGACTATCTCCACACACGATTGTTTTCCCCGGAAGTGTTAAACCAAGCTCTGGTCCAACGACATGAACGATTCCTTGGTCTACACTGTGAAGGTCAGCTAGACGGACCCCGAATTCAGCACAGTTGCGCTCTAGAGCACTGACTTGCTTCTTCGCAATCTCATCTTTGATCACAAATCGATTCACAGTCGGAATGTTGTGATCCATCGTCGCAAATGTGTTTTGTGGTCTTCGCACCTTGCGCCCTTTTTGTCTTAATCCTTCAAATGCTTGAGGTGACGTCACCTCATGCACCAAGTGCAGATCAATATATAAAAGGTCTGGTTTTCCCTCGCCATTTTTGACAACATGCTGATCCCATATTTTTTCGATGATTGTTCGAGGCATAACCCTTTTTCCTCCCTCTACCTAATTCAACAAGATTTCTATTTATACAATTGATTTCGTACGTTGTTTGAGTGCATCTACAACGGCTTTCGTGATATCATCAGTCGTTTCATACGTTCCCTCTTTTGATGCTAGGTCCTTTGTTCGTTTGCCAGAGGCAAGAACGGCTTCCACAGCTGCTTCAATTGCAGCCGCTTCTTCTTCTAAAGCAAAGGATGTTCTAAGCAAGCTGGCTGCTGACAATATAGTAGCCAGAGGGTTTGCGACATTTTGCCCCGCAATATCGGGTGCTGAACCATGAATCGGCTCATATAAATGAAGGCCGGTGCTTGATAAACTAGCAGATGGCAGCATGCCGAGTGAGCCAGTAATCATAGATGCTTCGTCACTTAAAATGTCACCAAACATATTCTCTGTCACGATGACATCAAATTGAGCGGGCTTATAAATAAGCTGCATCGCGGCATTATCGACGAGCATGTGCTCATATGCGACATCTGGATATTGGGATGCAACTTCTTCTACCGCATCCCGCCATAATTTACTCGAAGCGAGAACATTCGCTTTATCCACAGACGTTACTTTTTTCCGTCTCGTTAACGCCATGTCGAACGCTTCTTTTAATACACGAACAATCTCTTCCTTTGTATAAAGAAGTGTATCAACCGCAGCTTCTTTTCCTTCATCATCCGTGTAGCGCTCACTTGGTTCGCCAAAGTAGAGGCCTCCAGTTAATTCACGAACGATGACAAAATCTACTCCGCTAATGTGATCTTGTTTTAACGGTGAAGCCTCACTCAAGCTATCAAATACTTTGACAGGGCGGATGTTCGCAAATAAGTCCAGCTGCTTGCGAATGGAGAGCAAGCCTTTTTCTGGGCGAAGCTCTGGTGGGTTTTGATCCCACTTTGGTCCGCCAACGGCTCCTAATAAAATCGCATCTGCGCTTTTGCACACTTCTACTGTTTCTTTAGGGAGCGGATTGTTTTTTTCATCTATCGCTATACCGCCAATGAGAGCTGTTTCGAATTCAAATTCGTGTTGAAATTGATCCGCTGTCTCTTTCAGAACAGCGACGGCTGATGTGACGACTTCCGGTCCGATTCCATCGCCGGGCAAAAGTGCAATTTTCTTTTTCATGAGTCCCTTCCTCCTTTCTTATGAGATGGCGTGATGTTTCTCAATTTCTATTAGGTTTGATTTAAAGATTAAATGTCTATTCACTGCATTGACGTAAGCTTTAGCCGATGCTTCCAGCACATCTTGCGCTACACCGCGTCCTGCTGTTTCTTTTCCTTCTATTGAAACAGTGACATATACTTCCGCTAGTGCGTCTCTGCCTTTTCCATTGGATTGAATACGATAATCTAGCAAATGAATTCTTTCCTCCATACAGCGCTCAAGCGTGTTGTACACAGCTTCTACACTGCCTGCACCTGTAGCTGCTTCTTGAATGACTTCCTGCGTTTCTTGATTTTTAAGAGAGACTGTTGCTGTCGGCATTTGCTCTGTCCCATAGTGAACTTGAAGACTTTCAAATTCATAGCCGATTTTACGGTCTGCTACTTTTTCTTCTAATATAATAGAGATCAAATCATCATCTGTGATTTCTTTCTTCTTCTCTGTTAAGTTCTTAAAAGTTTCGAAGAACTTATTGATCTCTTCTTCAGTCAATTTAAAGCCGAGTGTTTTTAAGCGGTCTTTAAACGCGTGTCTTCCGGAGTGTTTACCAAGGACAAGCACATCTGTTGTGACGCCTACAAGCTCTGGAGAGATAATTTCATAGGTTGTTTTTTCTTTGAGGAATCCATCTTGGTGAATACCTGATTCATGGGCAAATGCATTGTTTCCAACGACTGCTTTATTACGCGGTACAATCATACCTGAGTATTTGCTCACTACATCACTTGTGCGCTTAATTTCATTCAACTGAATGGTTGATTCGACTTGGTAAAAGTCTTTGCGAATATGAAGGGCAACTGCAATTTCTTCTAAAGCAGCATTTCCTGCGCGCTCTCCAATACCGTTGACAGCTGTTTCAATTTGATCTGCTCCATTTTCAATGGCAGCAAGTGAGTTCGCTACAGCCATTCCTAAATCATCATGACAGTGTGCTGACAAGATGACTTGATCGATATTTGGAACGTGTTCCTTCATATATTTAAAGATATTTCCGTACTCTTTTGGTGCTAGGTATCCAACAGTGTCAGGCAAGTTAATGACACTTGCGCCTGCGTCGATCACTTTTTCTACAATTTCTGCTAGGAAAGAAAGATCTGTTCGGCATGCATCTTCTGCTGACCACTGAACAACTGGGAAGCGCTCTTTCGCGTATTTCACCATTGAAACAGCTTGTTCAACCACTTCTTCACGTGTTTTCTTTAGTTTATGCTTGAGGTGAATGTCAGAAGTCGCAATAAAGACGTGTATTCTTGGTTGAGCTCCATCTTTTAATGCGTCCCATGCAGCATCAATGTCACCTTTCACACATCGTGCAAGTCCTGCAACTGAACAGTTCTTAATCGTTCTTGCAATTTCTTGTACGCCTAAGAAATCCCCTCGGGATGAAGCGGGAAAACCCGCTTCAATGATATTAACCCCAAGGCGCTCAAGCTGCTTAGCAATGATTAGCTTTTCTTGTGCATTTAAGTTCACTCCTGGTGATTGCTCTCCATCTCGAAGTGTTGTGTCAAAAAAATTAATTTTTCGCACCGACGCTCACCGCTTCCTTTTTCTTTCCTTGTTTAACGAAAGGCATCATTTCACGAAGCTTTCTTCCGACGATTTCAATTTGGTGCTCATTTTCATTTGCATTGATCGCATTGAAACGTGGACGATTCACTTGGTTTTCAACAATCCATTCTTTCGCGAATGTTCCGTTTTGGATGTCAGTCAAGACTGCTTTCATTGATTCTTTTACTTTTGCATCCACAACGCGTGGTCCTGATACGAAGTCACCCCATTGCGCTGTATCAGAGATTGAATATCTCATACCTTCTAATCCTTCTTCATACATAAGGTCAACGATCAATTTCAGTTCATGCAGACACTCGAAGTATGCAAGCTCTGGCTGATACCCAGCTTCTGTTAATGTTTCAAAACCTGCTTTAACTAATGAAGTAAGACCTCCACAAAGAACTGCCTGCTCACCGAATAGATCCGTTTCTGTTTCTTCTTTAAATGTTGTTTCAAGAACGCCTGCTCTTGCTCCGCCGATTGCTTTTGCATAAGCAAGTGCTTTGTCTTTCGCTTGACCTGATACATCTTGATAAATAGCAAATAGTGCAGGTACACCAGCGCCTTGCTCATATGTTCTTCTGACAAGATGTCCTGGACCTTTTGGAGCCACAAGATACACATCTACGTCACTTGGAGGAACAATTTGATGGAAGTGAACGTTGAATCCGTGTGCGAATACAAGAGAGTTGCCAGCTTCTAATTGATCTTTGATTTCTTCATCATATACTTTCTTTTGCTGTTCGTCAGGAAGTAATACCATGACGACATCTGCTTGTGCTGCTGCTTCTTTTACTGTGAATACTTGATGACCGTCTTCTTGTGCTTTTGTATAAGATCCGCCTTTTCTCACACCGACAATCACATCTACGCCGCTCTCTTTTAAGTTCAATGCATGTGCATGACCCTGTGATCCGTAACCAATGATAGCTACCTTTTGACCGTTTAATACGTTTTCTTGAATATCACCGTTATAATATACTTTTACCATTTGACTCTCTCCTTTTGTTTAGACAATTGAAATTGTTTTATTTGTTTGCGGCTTTTGCTGATTATCTCTCGCAAAGGCCGTGGTGCCAGTTCTGGCGACTTCTTTAATGCCGTATGGCTTAAGTAATTCAATGAGTGCTTCAATTTTTGAAGACTCACCTGTCACCTGAATGACGACACTCTCTCTGCTCACATCTACAATAGAAGCCCTAAACGGTTCAATGACCCCCGTGATCTCCATTCTAGATGCTGGTGCAGATACGACTTTTATCAAAGCCAGCTCTCGCTGAACGATTGATTGGTTTGTAATATCCGTTACTTTGAGGACATCGATTTGTTTGTTCAGCTGTTTTGTCAGCTGTTCGATGTCTTTCTCTTGGTCTACATGGACGACGAACGTGATGCGTGATACATCTTGAATCTCAGAATGGCCGACCGTAATGCTTTCAATGTTGTAGTGTCTTTTAGTAAAAAGGCCTGTGATTCTGTTCAGTACGCCTGATCGATTTAATACAGTCAACACAATAATTCTTTTCAAGGTTTCACCCCCACCATCTCATGAAGTCCTTTCCCCGGTGCTACCATCGGGAATACTTTCTCATCTCTCGCTACATTGACATCGATGAAAACAGGCTCTCTAGACGTTAATGCTTCTTCGAGCTTTTCTTGCGCCTCTTCGTCTGATGAGATTCTGATCCCTTTAATGCCATAAGCTTCAGATAATTTCACGAAGTCTGGCTGCTCTGAAAATTTAGAATGTGAGTAGCGTTCTTCGTAAAAAATTTCTTGCCATTGTCTTACCATTCCAAGACTGTGATTATTGAGAACAATCACTTTCACTGGAAGGTTCAGCTCACGGATAACGGCAAGTTCTTGCAGGGTCATTTGAAAACCTCCGTCTCCTAAAATCGCCACAACCGTTGCCTCTTGATCAGCTAGCTGCGCGCCAATCGCTGCCGGTAAACCAAATCCCATTGTGCCAAGCCCACCAGATGTCACCCACTTATCGGCATTTTCAAATGGATAGAACTGTGCAGCCCACATTTGGTGCTGTCCGACATCAGTTGCCACAATGGCTTCACCTTTTGTAAATTGATGAATGTATTCGATCAGCTTTTGAGGCTTAAAGCCTTCAGCTTCGTTTTCGACATACCAGAGTGGATATTCTTCCTTCCACTGATTTAGCTGGCTCTTCCACTCGTCTGATTCACCTTGTTTCCCGTCCTGCTTGATCAGTTCTTGAAGCACTAGCTTACTGTCACCAACAACTGGGATATGGGTGTGAATGTTTTTACCAATTTCCGCTGGGTCGATGTCAATATGAGCCACCTTCGCATGCTTTGCAAAATGATTGAGGTTGCCGGTTACCCTGTCATCAAATCTCGCTCCGATTGAAATGAGTAAGTCACATTGATGTAGTGCCATGTTCGCTGCATATGTGCCGTGCATACCCGCCATTCCTAGGAAAAGAGGATGCTTTGCCGGGAATCCGCCAAGCCCAAGCAATGTATGAGCGACAGGGATTTGCTGCTGCTCTACATATTGCCTTAATTCTTCCGACGCTTTGCCATGAAGAACGCCAGCTCCTGCTAGAATAACTGGTTTCTTTGCTCTGCTTACAGCTTCTACTAACTTGCGAATTTGCAAATAATTCGGCTCAATTTTCGGCTGATAACCAGGCAAATCAATTGGCTGATCGTATTCAAATGTCCCTTCAATACCAGCGACATCTTTTGGAATATCAATCAAGACTGGACCAGGTCTGCCGGTTGTTGCGATGTGAAATGCCTCTTTAATGACACCCGGTAACTCTTCTGGACGTCTCACTTGATAGCTGTGTTTTGTGATTGGCATTGTGATACCAAGTACATCTGCTTCTTGGAATGCATCTGATCCAATGACTGAGGTTGCCACCTGTCCAGTGAAGATAACCATAGGTAGTGAATCAATCATCGCATCTGCAATTCCTGTGACTAGGTTTGTTGCCCCCGGTCCTGATGTGGCAATAACAACGCCTGGTTTACCAGATACTCTTGCGTATCCCTCCGCTGCGTGAATCGCTCCTTGCTCATGTCTTGGCAGAACATGAAATAAACCAGAATCGTAAATTTTATCGTAGATTGGTAAAACGGCTCCGCCAGGATAACCAAAAATGACTTCTACTTTTTCTCTTTTGAGTGCTTCAATTAACATGAGTGCACCGTTCATCGTTTGTGGTGCATTTGATTTTTCCGTCTCCATTTGTACATTTGTCCCCATTTGATTTCCTCCTCTTTGTCTTGCTTCAGTCAAGTCCTTTCACCCTTTTCCATTCAAGATAGAGATATGAGACCATATAAAAAAGCCTTCTCACCCCACAATGACACTACTTTTCACTAGGTCAAAGGGGCGAAAAAGCTTTGTTTTTCGCGGTACCACCCTTGTTCACGGCAAATCATGCTGCCGTCTCATGGACATCTTTCATCCATTTTGGTAACGAGTGATGCAATGTCACTCGGTCTGCCCTACTATCATTTCAAGCAGACACTCAGAGGTGAGTTCACTTTAGAAAGTAACACCGGTTTCCAGCTAGCACCGGCTCTCTGTAGATACTGACTCTAAAGCTACTAGTCCTCTTCAACGTTTATCGATATCTATTTAGCTTGCGTGAATGTTTTCATCGGTAAAGACTACTTTTTCTCCTTCTTCAACGACTCGCTTGCGGAATTGTTCAAGAAGTTTGTTTGTGTGGAACCCTGGTTTTCCTTCGCCAATGATACGGCCGTCAACTTTTACAACAGCGATGACTTCGGCAGCGGTTCCTGTCAGGAAGACTTCTTCAGCTGTATACACATCATGCCTTGTGAAAGGTTCTTCTTTCACTTCGTAGCCTAAGTCTTCTGCGATTTCCATGATGGCATTTCTTGTGATGCCTTCAAGTGCGCCGATATAACCTGGCGGTGTATAAAGCTTGCCTTTTTTATAAATAAACACGTTGTCCGCTGAACCTTCAGCCACATACCCTTGATCGTTCAGCATCAGCGCTTCACTCACACCGGCCATATGGGCTTCAATTCGGACAAGAATGTTATTCAAATAGTTTAATGATTTCACTTTCGGACTCAATACGTCAGGACGATTTCGTCTCGTTGGTACTGTCACAATATCAATACCTGTTTCATATAGGTGCTTTGGAAAGATGGCCAGCGGCTCTACAATGATCACTGTGTTGGCTCTCCCGCAGTTGTTTGGATCTAAGCCAAGATCACCGGCTCCTCTTGAGACAACAAGGCGGATATAGGCATCTTTTAGGCCGTTCCTTTCAACTGTATGAATCATTTTTTCAGTGAGCTCCTCAAGTGAATATGGAATGTTCAGCATAATGGATCTAGCGGAATCATACAGGCGATCTAAGTGTTCTTTCATTCGAAAGATATTTCCGTTATATACACGTATTCCTTCGAACACACCGTCACCATATAAGAAGCCATGATCATAAACTGAAATTTTCGCATGCTCTTTTTTCACGAGTTCATCGTTTAAAAAGATCCACTGTTCCTTTTGGTCTTCCATCTTCAGTGAGCACCCTCTCTTTCAAACAAAAAGTAGTTGAATTTTCAGACACTTTATATTGAAGTGTCTCACGCTTACTCTGCGTGTCTGTTTGCTTTTGTTGAACCCATCTTACGCCGCTTTCCATACAGTGTCAACAGCATTTTTAAAATTATTAGACAATTTAGACTAATCAAAATAAAATGTATACGCTTACACCTTTGCTAGACAAGGAATGAAAAAACTTAAAATTTTTTGTATTTTTTCTTCAATTTATTTACTCTACATGAACGGTTTTCTTTTGAACAAGCTTTTGTGATATTTTTTCACATGGTTTTTGAAGAATATTGTGAGATTTCATTGCGTTTGTTTTTTCCTTCAGCATGCCTTTCTAAAGCGTTTTCCTATGAATTTGTGATAGAATGAGAGCATCTAATAGAAGGAGGGCAATACATGGCTAACATCAGAGGTTATATCGGAACGTATACAAAGGGAGACAGTAAAGGAATCTATTCTTTTACTTTAAATACGGACAAGCAGCAGATTGAACAAGTAGAAGTGGCTGCAGAACTTGAAAATCCTACATATTTAACTGTCTCAGATTCTCAAAAGTTTGTGTATGCTGTTGTGAAAGAAGGGGCACAGGGCGGTCTTGCTGCGTATCAAATTGATGCCGACACCGGCGCACTTCGTTTCATCAACCAAGAGCTTGCCGATGGGGCTTCTCCTTGTCACGTCAGCGTGGACAGCCAAACGAAAACGGCGTTTACAGCAAACTATCATAAAGGAACAGCAGAGATGTATGAAATTGATGCTGAAAACGGCTCAGTGATCCGCACACTGTCACAGGCGCAGCATGAAGGCACTGGACCAAACGAAGACCGTCAAGAAAAACCGCACACCCACTTTATGGGTTTGACGCCTGATGAACAATTTGCGGTGGCTGTTGACCTTGGCACAGACGGTATTTATACGTATAAGAAAGAAAACGGCAAACTTGAGCTTGCCCATACATTTGAAACAAAACCAGGCAGCGGCCCTCGTCATATCACATTCCACCCAACGAAACCTGTGGCATATGTCATGACAGAGCTCAGCTCAGAGGTCATTGTACTTCGTTATTTTGAAGATGGTCATTTCGAAGAGATCCAAACGATCGCAACCATTCCTAATGACTTCACAGAGAATAATCAAGGCAGCGCCATTCATGTGTCTTCTGACGGTCAATTTGTGTATGCAGGAAATCGTGGACATGACAGCATTGCCATTTTCAAAGCAGATCATGACGGCAAACTAAGCCTCGTTGAAATTGCTTCATCTGAAGGAAATTGGCCTAGAGACTTTGTCCTTGATCCAACAGAAGAATTTCTCGTTGGTTCAAACCAAGAATCTAGCAATCTTGTGTTATACAAACGTGACAAAGAAACCGGTCGACTCACTGTCTTACAATCAGACATCACCGTTCCGCATCCGGTTTGCGTGAAATTTTTAGGGTAATGAAAAAAGCCTCCGTTTAGGAGGCATTAGATTGTTGACAAAGGGCTAAAATGAACTTTATTTTAGCCCTTTGTCTTTTTTTCAGCGTAGTTGAAAACCCTTGAAGTCTAGGAAGAACGAGCACCGAAGCGCAGGACCGACAAAGAATGCGAGGGTTTGTCTACACGCTGAAGCCTCCGTTTAGGAGGCTTTTCTTTAAGCAGACGGCATACCGCCATCTTCAAGCTTTTGATCAATGAAAGACGTATCGCTTTTTTCACCGAACCATTTTCCCAGCCTGTCTTTCGCTTTTCCTTTGACATCGTCATCAATGTACATTGCCACTTGAAGCAGAGCAAATGTGATGGCGCCTAGATCATCTGTGTAGCCGATCCCCACCAATGTATCAGGGATCAGATCAATCGGAAGGATAAAGTACCCTAGCGCCCCAATGATGAGGGTTTTCGCTTTAACCGGTACTTCGGGTTTTTGCAATGTATAATAAAGTAATAACACAGCATAGACAAGAGAAACTCCAGCTTTTTGTGCCGTCTTTTTTAACTTTTTCCAAAAGGCATGATCATTAAAATGCTTCTTTGAACGCTTTAATAGTTCTTTTTTCTCAGAACGATTCATCGTATCGCCTCCATATTCAGCATAGCCCTTCCACCTTATTTATACAAGAAATCCACTCATTCGACAAACAAAAAGCAGCAGAAAGCTGCTGCGTTCTACTGCTCTTTGTAAAATTTTTCGATCGCCTTATCGATGTATACCCATCCTTTATACGACACATGAATCGTATCCTTAAAGAAATATGGGTCATACTCATGAGAAGTCAAATCTGCGACTTCATACCCATTATCTCGAATTTGACGATTGATTTTTTGATAATAATCTGTACGTCCCTCTTTCGGAAAACCAGTGTAATCATACCATTTTCCGTTGACGGGAATCGTCACAAATAAAGGCTTCGCCCCTGCCTGTTTTAAAATATCCAGCATGATCTGGAAATCTTTATATTCAGGTGATTCTGCATAAGAATTGTCGCGACGAGAATCCTTCATCTTTTTCATGATCGGCTTCAGCTTGCGATCAAACAGTCTCTGATCAATATAAAACGGGTTGTCCCCTGCTTTTTCAGATCCTAGGACGCTCGCTTCTTTTTCAAGCTCAGTCCATGTTTTCCCTTTCACTGAAGGAGACGGACGAAGCTTGCGCTCATGCCCAGACCCGATCGTATAGTACATGTCTTTCTTTTGAAGCATGCCATAATACATTTTTGCAATAGGAGAAATCGCGCCATAGGCGAATTTGTTCCCAGAAAGCTCTGCTTTAAAAAGCTCTGTGATGACCATGTCGTTCTTTACTGCCTTAAACTTCATGATTCTTTTGATGAGCTCTTTTTTAACAGCTGGATCAATTTCTTTATTATAAGCGAGATCAAGCGCCTGAAGCGCTGAATAGTTAGGAGCAAAGTGATTCTCGTCTGATCCCCATTTGACAAACCACTGCGGGGACACGATAAACACAAGCTTTTTCCCTTTTAATTCATCCATATGCGCTGCAAAGTTCATGGCATGAATTAATGATTGCGATCCACCTTTTCCAACAAGATAAGGTGTAAACCCTTGAGGATTTTCATGAAAGAAATTCGAAGGGTGATATGGATCAAAACGTGATAGTTCAGAAGATCCATAGATCGGCAAATAAGTTGGATCTTTTAGCATTTCATCTTGTAAATAAAGCCCTTGGAACATCCCTGGATCTAATTCTGTGGCTGACTTTTGTAATTTGTCTTTTGGGATCAGATGTGAGAGCCATGCATTTGGTACAAGAAGAACACCAATGAATAGAACAGCCGCTAAAATAAGCGGCCCAAAAAAACGCTTTTTCATTACTTCATCTCTGCCAGCTGCTCAGCAATGTGATTCGGTGTATCCCACACATCACGATCAAATTCTGTAATCGGAACAGTAATTCCAAGTTGACTTTCAATTGCCATAAGTAGTTCTACTGTACCAAATGAATCTAGAAGACCTTCGTCAAAAATTGCAATCTCTGGATTTTCTTTCACAACGTCGTCCTGACAAACCTCTGCAATAATACCGTATACTTGATTTTTAAATTCCATAATTTTCTACTCCCTTAATCATTAATGATGAAATGGTTTTCCTGAAAAAATATAAAATCCGAAACAAATCACATGGAATGTAATAATGATCGACACAACCATTGTGACCTTATTATCCGGCCACCACTTGTGCTTTTTATTCCACTTCTCAAATAAATTGTAACCGGACATCACAACTGCATGGTATAGTCCGTAAATAATATATTGAAGGGCGAGACCATGCCAAGCACCCATCAATAGAAAGAGGACAAAGTACCCAATATTTGATACAGCCATCCGGTTCTTGATCCACTTCTTCTTTGTCATAAAGAACACAAATCTCATAAACACATAATCTCTGAACCAGAAGGATAGCGACATGTGCCAGCGATTCCAGAAGTCTTTAATATTACGGCTGATAAACGGTTTATTAAAGTTTTCTGGTGATTTAATACCCATGATATAACTCACACCTACAGCAAATGCTGTATATCCAGCAAAGTCAAAGAACAAATACATACTGTACGCATACATATACGTTAACTGTTGAACAAAGTGACTGCTGCTAATGTGGTGAATATTCATCAGAATATATGTGTGAATGAGATAACCAATAATGAACTTATATAAGAACCCGATAAAAATTTTATGAATCCCTGCATATAAAAGATCACTGTACACTTCTTTTTCAGGCGGTGTATCCATATCCTTTTCAAACCGGCGGTAACGGTCAATTGGACCTGACGAAATCGTCGGGAAAAAGACGATGAAATAGACCAAACGGTGAATCGGGATTTTCTTTTTAATCAAGCCGTCTCTCGTCTCGATAATTAACTGAACACCTTTAAATGTTAAGTACGAGATCCCTAAAAAGCTCAGCCAGTTCATTGGTGGCGGTTGATGCGGCTGATGAGTTAAAAAGAACGGTAAAATCTTTGATAGTACAAGCGGCAAAATAGATGCCACCACTGCCATATAGAAGACAGACGCCTTGTTCGCCTTCAACCGGTACGCAAGATATAGGCGGATAATCAAGACTTGCCATACTGTGAACAAGAACAGCAACAAAGCGCCATGTGCATCCTTTGAGAAAATAAGCGCGAGTGCCACAACCGTTGCAAACATGTTGTAGCCCTGCATTCTTTTGCCGCGAAGACCAAGAATCATCGTCGGCAAAAGAAGAATACCAATTAGAATGAAGAAAAAGAATGAACTAAACGGAATCATAGAAGAACCTCTTTCGCGATTCTTTTACGGTCAACCTTCCCGTTTGGCGTCATGTACAGCTGCTCAAGATAGACAAACTTTCTTGGAATCATGTACGCAGGCAGTGAATCCGCCATTTCTTTCTTAATCGCACTTGTCAGCTGATATTCTTTTTCAAAGGAATGCTCAGTTGGGACAATTGCTGCAATTAAGTACTCCACATGCCCGTTTGGCTGGAATGGCACAATCACACAAGCATTGACATACGTTGTCTCGCTCACATGATATTCAATTTCTTCAAGCTCCATCCGGTATCCATGTAGCTTAATTTGATAGTCCAGACGACCGTGGCACGTAATCAAACCATCCTGCGCCACACCTGCGTCACCTGTGCGGTAAGCAGGGCGTCCTTCATGTTCAAAAAACACTTTATCCGTTAAGGCTTGTTCACCTAAGTAGCCTTTTGTGACGCTTGGCCCCACGATGACAATTTCCCCTTTTTCCCCATCAGGCAGTGTCTTGCCTTCTTCATCTAAAATGACGATATCTGTATCCGGTTTGGCATAACCGACTGGTAAAGAATCGTGCTGATCAAGAATCTCCTGCGTGACTTCAATCGATGTAATCGCAACAGTTGCTTCAGTTGGACCATACGTATTAAAGACCTGCGCCTTAGGAAAACGCTCAAGAAGCGCACTTGCTACAGAGACAGGAAGTGCCTCACCGCAGAAAAGGAAAACGTTTAGCTTTGGTAAAAGCTCCCCTGTAAAGGAAGGATCCATTAAGCACATTTGCACAAAGGAAGGTGTGGATGTCCACACTTCAACGTCAGATTGACCAAGCGCTGCAAACATATCCTTCGGCTTATTCACAAGATCTTTCACTAAACAGTAAAGCGTGCCGCCTGATTGAAGCGCTGGATAGAGATCCATCACTGATAAGTCAAAAGAAAATGGCGCTTGATTTAAGAACGTGCGCCCCTCACCAATTGGGAAATCGCGGCACATCCACTCTGTAAAGCTTTCTAAATTATTGGCTGTTACCTGAACGCCTTTCGGTTTTCCGGTACTGCCAGACGTGTAAATAATGTAGAAAACATCATCTTGTTGAACCCACTGCGTGGATGGGGGTGCTTCTTTTTCAAGTGCTAAAAGCGATGCCGCACTCTTCACTTCAATGTGTTCTTCTACATCTGGTATAGCCTGCTCATTTGCACAAATCAATAGACTGGCTTTTGAGCTTTCAATGATTGAGACGATGCGCTCGACAGGTATTGAGATATCGACCGGAATATAGGGTCTGCCTGATTTCACAGTACCTAAGAAAGAAATCAGCATCTCTGGCTCCATATGACCGTAGACAATGACAGGTTCACTGCCAACTGCGACTGCATCGATCGCACCAGCCATTTGGTCTGATAGACGCCAAAGCTCATCATATGTGATCGAAGCATGTTGAGAAACAAATGCTGGCTGTGTCGGTTTCGTTTGTTGGTATTCATGAATCGTGTGTAATAGTTTCATAGTTTAATCTCCAATTAAAAATCGTTGTAAATGAATGATCCCGTATTTGCTGTATGGAATCCGTAAATAAAGAACAATAATAGCAAAATAAGTAAGTAAAAGCTTGTATATCCTATCCATTTTACAGACTTATTTTCTGATAGCTTTTTGAATAGCATATTGATAACCTCTTTTCTTTTGACACTTATAAAGACGCATGGATCATCAAAAGAGTTTCATATCAAAACATAAAAATTTTAAGAATTGATGAAAAAAAGATGTCCAAAGTATGAACGTGTCTTCAGGCAAAGCTGTCTTATTGTAACAAAGATTTAATGTAATTGAAATGAAATAGAAGCTTAAATTTGCCTTAAAATTGGTGAAAGCTGTCGAACAAACGCAAAAGCCACCTAGTTAGACTAGATGGCTTTGATGTTATTTACTTTTTATATTTATTCACTTCGAACATGAGAATGTTGTTGAATACCACATAGTCCTTTTTACTTTCAAAAGGGCCTTTGTTGTTGTCATGCTCGTCAATTTCATAAAACCCAGGACCTTCGCCGGCATCTCGCTTTTTGCCAGGATGGAAAGGTCAAATTACTTCAGCAGTGTGTTGACCAATCTAGTATTTAGAGCTTTAGCACTCACTACTTTTTTCCTATTCATTACATTTTTTTATATTGTTAAAATAAACATACTTATTTGAGAAGGGAGTGAACCTTTCTGGGTAAAATACTTGATGCAAAAGCACTAACCAGTGCCATGGATACAAGGGCAAAACACTATCAGGCACTCCGCGAACAAATGATAGATTTAAAAAAAGCACTTCAAGGTGTTGCCAATCTCGGTGACGACTTCACTGGAAAAGGTGCCGATAACATTAAAAGCTTCTACAAAGAACTCGCCGGAAATGTGGACATGTTCATCAGCTTCATTGATAAACAAAAAGCCTTTCATGAAGGTGTTTCTGGGACACTTGATGATACAAACTTTGGCGGCGATACCTTCGTAGAAGAACACTTTTTAGAGAATGCTGTCCATATGGGTATAAAAAATGCTAAAAGCATTGTAAAAGATCAAAAAAAGGCACTCAAAACGATTTTTCAAGATATTGATGACCTCATTTCACTGGAGGTATTTGATAGCCAAACCTTTGATGAAAAGATCGAAGATGCGGAAGATGAACGAAAAAAGACAGTAAAAGATTTAATAGAGCTTGATCAAAATCTAAAAGATGAATATGCTTTGTCAGAGACGGAGCAGCAGGCTACAATGGCATTGTACGCAGAAATGATGAATGCGACAAATGACGGAAAATCCATTTCGCCTATGAATTTTGACAAGAAAGCGTATCAAAATAGCGAAATCTACAAGGCAAAAAGCGATATTGAGAAGCAAACTTCTGAATATCTAAAAATCAAAAAAGATCAAGGAGAAGCCCGCAAGATCGCAAAGGAACAAGAAGCGCTCGCCAACCGTCCGTGGTATGAAAAAGCTCTTGATTACGGAGGAAATATCGTCAATGAACTGACAGGCGCGAACGATGCAAAACGTGCCGCAACAGGTGTCGATCCAATCACAGGAGAAGAACTCACCGCAGGACAGCGAGTCGCCTCAGGCGGCATGGCAGCAGCAGGCTACATTCCGATTGTCGGCTGGGCAGGCCGGATTTTCAAAGGCGGAAAAGCCGTCTATAAAACGACTCAAGCCACGTCAGCCGCAGTCAGAGCAGTCGACATTTACAAGACATCACAGAAGTCTTTCGATGCGTTGAAAACATCACAAAAAGGCTTATATGGACTCACCGCAACTAACGGCTTCAGCGAAGCGATTACGGGTCGAGACATGTTTGGAAATAAAGTCTCGAAAGAACAGCAGGAAGCGAGTATGAATGCGGCGCTGGGGATGCTTTTGCCCTTTGGGCTAAATAGTGTAAGTAATAAATTAAAAACTAAAGCAACACTAGACGTACAGAAAAACTTAAATAAAAACCATCATGAATCTAGAAAAGCTAGTTTAAAAGAAATTAAACGCCAATTAAATATACCAAGAACACAGAATCCTGAAAGTCAAAAGATGGTGCCCTTAACAGATAAGAATGGAAAACGAATATTAAATGAAAAAAACCAACCCATCCTTACGAGAGAACTTACGTATGATGTTAATGGTAAAAAGATTGTTATTCAGGATCATTCAAATGGTCACGATTTTGGAGAAGGAGGCGTCGGAAACCAACCTTCACACCACAATGTAAGACCTGAAAACAACACACGCAATGGTAAAGTTGAAGGTGTAGAAGACCATTATTATTTTGAAAGAAGAAACAATAAATAACCCAAACGAGGAGTTTCCAAATGATTAGAGAAGAAAAGTTTATGAACCCACAAGCGATGACTCAAATTTTTGGGGAGATCCCACAATTTAAAAATGCAGAGATCATGAATATTGATTTAAACAGAGATGGTCCTACCCTATTTATAAGACTAATGACAAAGGACTCCGTGAAGAATAAACCTAAACGTTGGGGGAATTTTGATGTTGTCTACGTTGAATTATCATTCATTGGTGTAACAGATTTAAAAATTAATCATTTAGGAAATAATAATATAATTGATCATTTTGAGATTAGCACAACAGAGAATGAAGGATTTCTAAAAATAAATTGTAAGAATCAAATGCAAATCGAAACCATATTTGATTGGGCAAGGGTTGAACAAATTTCTCCGGGGCTAATTGGTTCTTAAGATAACTTTCGTTTTCATAAACACCAAATATTAAATCCACTTTAAAGTTGATTTTAGCCTGACCATCCTGTTGGACTCGAGTCATAAAAGATCGCTAAAATACTTTGTTAAACAATAGGAAAAAAATAAAAAAGCCAGAAACTTTGATTCATCAATGTTTTTGGCTTTTTAACAGTTTCAAATCATCATACGTCCCAGTAGAGATTCGAACTCCCGATCGACGGCCTAGAAGGCCGTTGCTCTATCCTGCTGAGCTACTTTATATATCCGCTATTCGTTCACGTTCAAATAGACTATAATTAGATTCGTTTCGAAAAAGTCAATTTTTTCATGGTGTGTGGATGAACCGACTATAGGTTTATCCCTTTCATGTCGCCAGTGAAAATGTGGAAATATCCCCCCATATCCTTTATATAAAGAAAGAGAGAAGTAATAGGAATCCTTTAGCTTTCTTCATATTCCTTAACTCTGCGATAGAATGTAGCCTTAGTCATACTTGATTTCTTCATTGCTTCAACCGCTGTAACTTCTCCTGCTTTCCATTGTTTATAAGCCTGCTCAAACTCAGTTGTAATAGTTGTTTTAGGTCTTCCAAGGTGTTTGCCCTGTGCCTTAGCTGCAGCTATCCCTTCAGCTTGACGAATCTTAATCTTGGTTCTCTCTTCTTCAGCAACCCACGATAATACCTGTAACACCAAGTCAGCCACGAAAGAACCGATGGAGTCATTGTATTTCCGTGTATCCAACAAGGGCATATCCATTACAACAATATGTGCTTTGATGTTCTGTGTGATATCTTTCCACTCGTTCAGAATCATCTCTTTGTTACGACCTAGCCTATCTAATGAATGTATGTATAACGTATCTCCTTTACGCAAACGCAATTTCAAAGCTTGGTACTGAGGTCTATTGAAGTCTTTCCCGCTTTGCTTATCTATATGAATATCACGCTCATCAATTCCAAGAGCATACATACTATCCAGTTGTCGTGCTTCGTTTTGATCTTTGCTGCTTACTCTAACGTATCCAAATTCTTTGTTATCCATAATTAATTCCGCCTTGTTATTTGATACTCTAATCGTAACGCCCTTGTTTCAAAAGGTCAATATCAATTATGATGCGTATCAAAAATTAATCAGATACCATATGAGTCTACCCGCACCCTTATTCTACCGTTCTACAAAGTACGTCGCAAAAAATGCAACCTTTTGAAACAGGCAACTTATCGAAAATAATGTGATAAAGGCAGCGGTATCTTTTCTTTGACATCACTTAAAAGGTTACATCTTTGCTATCGTCATCATTCTCGAACACGAATGGGGTTTCACTGCAATTCTTGTTATTTTGCCGTGCTAAATCATATTGATAATGTGAATCGTGTCGGAAATTTACCGATTGTCAGTTTGTGAATAAGAGTGGTTCTGTATCAAACCAAGACACCAACATACCCAATACCACAACTTGGCATGTACGCATCAAAAAAGCATCCAACTAATTTGGATGCCTTCTTACAACTATTTCACTTGTTCTTGTAGTATTTCTTTTAATAACTCAATTGCATTTTCATCACTTGGATCGTCTGTGCCAAGTTCACCTTGAAAGGCTTTGGAGAGGATGGATTGTTTTAATGTGTCTAATTTTTCTTTTACCTGGTAGTATTCCTCTTCAACTTTACCAAAGATGTTGAAATAATAATTTATGACTTCAACTATTTTTTCTTGTTCTTCCTCAGGAGGAATAGGAATAGGCAATTTACCTAACACTGTCATATTAATAGACGCTAAATTTACTGACTGGCTAGCGTTATCAAAAAAGTATGTTTTTGCAAAACGCGTTCTTAACATATAAGAAATGTATTCAGGTTTAAGTCCCGCATACAATCTAGCCCTATAAATATGATTTTGATGTATACAACCAGGAATTTCATTGTTCCAAATAGCACATCTACCTAATTTATCACGATCTCCCCCTTCAGTGATTAATAGATCGCCTATCGCCAACTGATATTTATTCACATCTTCCTGTGATACAGCTATCTCTTTTACCTCGTCAAAATACAAATAGCCTTCTTGAACATTTGCTACTCTCAAGTATGGAACTGAAACTTTACTCTTATTACCGTATTTTTTACCTTTAGTTACTCCACCTTGAATATCGGCAACATTTTGAAAAATATCCCATACCCATGTATCTGGAATGTTTGGCAGATTGACATCTTCCTCCATTACTTTTCCAGACTTTATCCTTCTCGGACTTCTACCTTCTATCTTCGCCATCTTTTTTTCCTTAAGAATCTTTTGTTCTCTGTCTTTGTTAACTCGTTCAATTAGTTTCGTAACCGATTCTATATTTTCAGTACTTATCCTCCAAGCTTCTGATAATTCACCAAGAAAAGCTGCTTCCAATAAACTTTTACGAAGTCGATCAAGTAAATTAGGCAAATCTTTTATCTTCTTTTCGACCTCTTCAATTTTACCTAAAAGACGCTCTACTTTCCCAGCAATACGTTTTTGTTCATTTAGGGGCGGAAGCGGAAAAGTGATATTCCATAATACTTCGGGATTGACATGAGGAATACCAGTTCCTCTATGGTTGGAGTTAATATAGTCATACTTAGACAGCAAAAAATAATAAAGATAATCCTTATCAATTCTTTTGCTATCTAACCTAACTAAAGTAGAACCAATTTCACCTTCAACACCTTTTCCTACAAGTCCTGACCTAGCACCATCCCAAACCATTAGTACGTCATCTTTATTACATTTGACCTTAGATATCTGCTCAGGGACATACTGGGTTTCCTCTGTAACACCTTTTGTTAGATAGCTAATTGTTACATACGGTATAGTACCTTCCCCTTTATTTCCCAATAATTCTTTAGGTTTTTTCCCTTTTACACTATTAACGACATTACCGAGTTTTGTAAATACCCAATTTGTAGATGCTTCAACGGAAGGTCCTTCTTCTGAAACTAACACTTCTTCTAACAATTCCTCAATGGTCTTTTTTTTCTTACTCATTTTATGACCACCTCGTCACCTTCAACAGCACGTAACTCCTCAACTACTTCATTTAATAAATCCATTGCTTGTTGAAGTTTCACAATCGCTTCTTCTGCTGATTCGATTGGGTCTGGTAAGTTTTCATAGGAGGATAGCGATGCATCTGCAATCAATCCGATATCTAAACTATCATCTTTTTTTGCAATATCTTCTCGTGTAAACATGTTCCAGCGTTCATCTTCTATTTTCCAACGGTCTTCTGCCACATAGGCTTTCATGAAATTTTCAAAATGAGCCATTGTTAGCTGATTACGTTTTCCAAATGAAGTCATATTTGTACGAAGGTCATATACCCAAACATCTTTCGTGTTATCTTGGTCTGTTGTTCCTCTTGTAAAGAACAAGACATTTGTTTTTACACCTTGAGCATAAAAAATCCCTGTTGGTAATCGTAAAATTGTGTGTAAGTTACATTTATTCATCAAATCACGTCGAATCTGTGCACCAACCCCACTTTCAAACAAGACATTATCAGGTAATACAACTGCTGCGCGTGCATGACCATCGTCTTTTAAAGCGTTATAAATTAACTG
Source organism: Bacillus sp. FSL M7-0307 (assembly GCF_038627835.1). NCBI lineage: Bacteria > Bacillati > Bacillota > Bacilli > Caryophanales > Bacillaceae > Bacillus > Bacillus sp. FSL M7-0307. The sequence goes on from NZ_CP152023.1 coordinate 2,510,827, forward strand.
TAGGAAGTTCAGCTGTTTATTGGAAGTTGCAAACGTCAGGTCATCACGGGAGACGCTCTCTCCACCTTTCTTCGTCCCAAATGGTGGATTGGTTAAAATGACATCAAAGTTTTTCATCCATTTTCCATTACTAGATAACGAATCCCCTTGTTCCAGTCGCCCTTCGATATCATGAAGTAATGCATTCATTAGAGCAAGACGATGAGTCCCTGTGACGAGTTCCATGCCAGTAAATGCTTCTTTCTTTTGGAAAACGCCCAGTTGTGGATCTAAATCATAATAGTTATCTGTCTTATTTTTCAGATACTGGTCTGCCGCAATCATAAAACCAAATGTACCAGCTGCAGGGTCATTGCATCTTTCTCCAGGTTTAGGGTCAATCAGCTGCACCATTACATCAATTAATACACGCGGTGTAAAGTATTGACCAGCACCTGATTTTGTTTCGCTTGCGTTTTTTTCTAACAAGCCTTCATATAAATTACCTAAACCTTCTTCTTTTGCGTTGTACCAATCAAGGCCATCAATGGTCTTCAGAATTTTCTCTAGATTCTTTGGTTCTGTAATACTTGTAGCAGCATCCGTGTAAATCTGACGCAATTGAGCATTCTCGCTATTACCCAGCTTAATTAAAAGATGTTGATAAAATGTTTTGAGTTCTACCCCTTCTTTTTCTAGCAAATCATCCCATCTATATCCTTCAGGTATTACATTTTCTGTTTGCTGTTCTTTCATCATTTTTAAAAATAAAATATAGGTTAACTCCGTGACATATTGTTGATATGTAATACCATCATCACGAAGTACATTGCATAAATTCCATAATTTTTGAACGATTTCTTGGTTATTCATCTTTTTTCCTCCTGAAAAGCTTCTAATCTATTAAATCAAATTTGATGATTTTTAGTTGAAAGCGAACCTTTTCATTATAACCCAAAAAAGTGCCTCAATGAAGAGGCACCGTCGTTAGCTGATATAAAGGTTCTCATTGATCGTATTCACAATTTGATCAATATCATCACCGAATTCACGTTTCAGTAATTTGTAGCCACCAGACGTTCTAAAAGGCTCTTCCGAGAATGCCTCTTCTGCGGTAGGCGCAAGAACAGGCACTTGAAGTAATTGCTTTTCTATTCTCTCTAACCACTTCTTTTGCCTTGGCGTCCAATCATGCAGTGAATACACTTTATGCATTGCCTGTTTAATACGTGCTTCATGGTCAACGAGTGCTTCACCTAATGCAGCTTGGCGAATAAAACTAATAATATCTGCTGCAATGTCCTCATTTTTTGTCTGTTTCCAAGCGGTTTGTAAATGAGATTGCTTAAAGCCTTTTGTTTCTAAAATCGTCATAAGTTCTCGCAAATCTTGTCTCGTTAGATCTTTTGGTCGTGTACAGATCAGATGCAAAGCGGGAATTTCATTGATATTTTCTTTGATAAATCGAACAAAACCATCCAGATAATCTTCTGGTCGCTTGTTCCCTTCACCATACCCACGAATGACGTCTGTTACTTCATCTTCCTTATCAGATATATAGCGTTTTTCACGTGTTACTTGGTACGTTTCCATGTATTCAAATAGGATATTATGCTGGGTGGCTTCTTGTGGTGAGTATGTTTGAATTTCCTTCACCCATTCATCCACATGTTTTCCATTTGATAATTCTTCAAACTTCCCAATGCCTTCTTCGTCAAATCTTTGTTTGCGACGCTGAATTTTCGCTACTAATTGATCACGATAAAATGAAGCTTCCTCATTAGTCGTCGCATTTATAAGAGAATCATACAACTCACCAATACTATAGTTTTGTTTCTTCACAACTGGTTTCATTTCTGTATAATGTTGCAACTTGTCATATATTCCAACGGCATCGTAGATGTTAAAGTGTGTTTTCCCAATCTCTGGGCAGAGACGAGTCGCACGGCCAAGCATTTGATCATAGAGAATACGAGATTGTATTCTTCTTAAAAACACCAAATTTGTGATCGGCGGCACATCAATACCTGTTGTAAGTAAATCAACTGTAACAACGACATTAGGTAGTCGCTCATTTTTAAACCGTTTAATGGCATCTAATGGCTTGTAGATATAGCCAGTGATTTTCATAATGGCATCATCTTCAATGTCATCACCACGTTCTTTAAAGGCTTCTTTTAATAAGCGAACAACAAGATCTGCGTGTTGATCAGTAGCTGCAAAGATGAGCGTTTTTTCTTTACCTGCAGGGTCAATATAATCAACTAATTTATTTAAAACTGCACGGTTAAATGGTTCTGTAATGACTTTTTTATTAAACTGCTCCACTTCAAAGTGCACAGTATCTTCTACTTTTTCTAGTTGAATCTCCCCTTTATCAACATCATATACTTCTACTTCCTCATCTTTTTCAAAGGTGATGCCCACTTGTGAGAGTTCTGTTTTAAACAAATAAGGGGGCTCATGGTCCACTAGATATCCGTCCAACACTGCTTCGCTATATGAATATTTAAAAATTGGCATACCGAAAATGTCTGTTGTATGTAGAGCAGGTGTTGCGGTAAGCCCTAAACATGCCGCATCAAAATAATCGATAACGCGCCGATATTGACTAATATAATCATTCTGATCACGGAATTCCAATTCTTCCTCTGTCATTTCTCTATCACTTGTATAGCCTCGATGCGCCTCATCTACAATGATGAAATCATATTGCCCGACGCTTGGAAGCTTTTCGCTATCGTTATAAAAAAGTCTGCGAACCATTCCCTGCACGGTTGCAATCTGCACCTTCGTTTCAACTTCCGGTGTGAGATCGCCTAATGACTTCACATCATATATATCAGCAAACGAGTAACCTTCAATTTTCGTATCTTTCAGTGAATCCTCTGTTTGTTTACCGAGTGAATTACGATCGACAAGAAAAAGAATGCGGCGACACTTTTTAGACTTAATTAAGCGATACATAAGCGCAATAGCGGTACGAGTTTTTCCAGTTCCTGTAGCCATTGCAATAAGCATTCTTCTGTTTCCCTCTTTTAACGACTTTTCTGCAGCCAGAACCGCATTCTGCTGATAGTGACGCAATCCAAACTTCGTTATATCATCTTCTTCTAGACGCTTATCCGCATCCTTATCATCTTGGCTAAGAAGAAGCTGTAAATCTTCTGGTGAATGCCACCCTTCAAGCGGACGTGCATGTTCAAATGGTTTGCGTGAATCCCAGAACCAAATACCCGATTCCTCTTGAAGCTGTCTTAAATAAGGGCGACCATTTGTTGCATATAAGAATGGGACTTGATAATCACCAGTTGTTGGTGTAATCTGTTCATCTTCTACTTGCATGACATTTTTCGCGTACACTTTTGTTTGACTATCTAATGCCCCAGGAATCGTTTTCTTTTCTGCTTTTGCTTCAATGAAACCAACAAGCTTGAGTCCAATAAACAATGCATAATCAACCCAGCCGCCATCGACCTTCCACTCAGCAATGGCCATATGTTTGTTTTTCTCTGGTAGCGTCCTGTTTTTTTTATAGTTTAGTAAATTCGTGTCTACTTCCCATCCAGCAGCACGTAACTTCTGATCAATGATGATACGTGTTTCATCTTCAGTCAGCTGCTGCCTACGCATGAAGTTTTTGGACGCTTTTCTACGTTTCATTTTCTCATCTGCTTGCTCTAATTCAGCTTGATGGCGAATTGTCTCTAATTCCTCTTCAAGCTGCCTCACTTTCACTTCATACTCTTGTTGGAGCTGTCGTGTATCTATTCCTGTTTGTTTATTTGGCTCTATGTACTCTGGAGCTTGAAAATTCCAATCACCGTATACCTCCATAAACCAAGTCGACAAACGAAAAGCCAAATGCAATAAAGATTTCGCTTCTTCTGTTTTTTGATAACCTGCTTCATGCATGGCCACATTCCCTTTGCGACGAAGCGTTTCAACGATATCTATTAACTCTGGTTCAAGTATTCCTTCTCGACGTAATATATTGATGCGCTCTACTTGTTTCGTGCCATATGCTTCCTTAATATTTTCAGCGGCTAGAATAAATTTTGTTAATGTTTCGGCAAATAACCGTAGTTTCATTACTGTTGTATGTGGGTCATGATATACATTTTTCTCAGCTGTTTCTCCTAAATTGGAAAGTACTGCCCACTTCCCTTGAAAAAAAGAAAAATTGCTATTCATCATTATCACCGTTTCCCAAAAGGTTTTATATGTTTATTATACTATATTTATACAAAAATTAGGTAGTCTTAATCCACAACTGACAAAGTTAAGTGACATTGGTGTTTGATCAACAAATTTCACATCATCTTTTTGTGCTTTTAAACTTTTTATCGGCAAGAACACCATGGGAATTGGAGAGCGATGAATTACAATGAAAAGCTCCTCCGAATAGGAAGGGCTTTTCTACTTTAAATATATTTATTTGCTGCCTTCATATATAAGCCTATTTTCATTTTATACATTTTGGATCCATTTACGCTCATGTCATTGAGGAAACTGACCAAAAAGCAGCTACTCATTTTGATAGCTTATTTGATACAAAAACAGGATAACTAGAAAAAGAACTTGGAGAGTATCGACGCTACTATGACAACTATCAGAAATTCAAATCAGCTTTAAGGTAACTTCTAGAAAGGGAAGGGAATATCTCCCCTTTTATTAAGCCCGTACTATCGTCATGGCCATTTCATTTGTCCAATCATTTTCAACTGTACGTTTGATATAATTAACCAAGTTTTTTTTATAGTCTTCATCTTCATACCACTCATAGTTATAGAAAAGGTCTGTACCACTGATATGTCTATAATGCCCTTCATTCCCGCCAAAAGCCTTAACAATCATCATTTCAATCTGTTTAATCGCTTCGTCCAGCATACCATGATTTTCATCCGCACCTAACACTTTAATAACTCCATTCAATGCAAGTTGCTTGTCCACCAATTCATCCAATAACCTAAATAAAGATTCAATTTGCTTTTCACGATTGAAATACATAGTAAGGGCATCATTAAAAATTTTCTGCTTATCTCCTTTACCTTCTCGAGCTTTCTGAACTTTATTACCTAACGAATCTTCAATATAAACCGAATGTTGTGTGTAATTCTCTTCAAATTTACTCATTATGATTTATCCTCCCTAAAATAAATTATCTCCCTGGAAGCCGTAGGAGGTATTTCCCCCTTACCACGGCAGGACGTCATTTCATTCTCTATAAACTCCTTATTATCCCTATGATATTTCCACAAACAATAGTATAAAAGCGCTTTCTTCTTCAATTAGTTTTTTAGTACATCTTTGAAACTCTTCCTCACCTCAAGTGCAGTATGCTCATATAAAGTTTACCGAAAAAAATCACAGTTTTTCCATTTCAGTTTAAGTACATTCATTTCTAAAAAACATGTTACTAGAATGTGATTTTAATATTAGTGAGAGATTCAAGGTATAGTTCTAGACATTTGAAACTCAAACCTCCCCAGTCATTTACAGGAAAGTCAAAACCTAATGTATTAACTTTTTTTATCCAATCTGGTGTATCTGAATGAGTAGGGAACTTTTTGCTGCGGAGAACCATTATATCTCTAAGGTTTTGAATTATATTTTGATTAAATCCGCCTTCACCATATGTATCTTTTAAATATTGTTCAAATGCATTAATAGACCCTTTTCTATCATCAGGCAGAGTTACTATGTTGTTAAATTTAGGTAAATCTTTATCTATTATACCTGCCAGTATAAGTATGAAATTGTTAAAGTCCGATTCAGTATTACATGGTTTTAATAAATAAATTACTTTTTCATTTGATTCAAATACTTCTTTTACCCTAATAGCTTTAAAGTTAGTATTAATCGCTCTTCTCGCTTCAACTATTTCTTCCACAATAGTTCCTACCTTATCTTTATGAAGCTGAGAGATAAGAACTATTTGTAATTGTTGTTTAACCTTTCCAGATAGAGTCATTTTCTCAACTGCTCGTTGTAATACCTTCAAACCAATTCTTTTATGTTGAATCTCTAATTCCTCAATATCCTCTTCTTCAAATAATTCTAGGAGGTTCATCGACTAACTCCTCCTTTTACACTCTCAGTCCATTTATTAATTGGTGATAATTCAGATTGTCTAATTAATCGAACTGTACGTCCATTATCCTCTAATTCATCGGTTCTAGCGTACCCAATGACCTCTGCATGTTTAAAATTATATCCAAGAAGTGCTTCATCGTCTAAATCTACATATATTGCGATACAAATTATCGTTACAGCTGACTTGTCTTGTTGATATATAAATATATTCCTATTTGATTTATTATCTACTAATGTTGCTTTAACCTCAACTTTTTCTAAACCCACTATAAAGTCAAAACTAGAATCTAGATTGACCTTTCTATGTGGAATTTCTTCTTTTTCGCAAAATTTACCAAAAACTTTTTCCCCAAGATAGCTTATAACCTTCCTACCAATGTTTTTGATTTCATAATTTGCATCCTCTAAAAATAATACCTCTTCATCTATTTGTGATAACCATTCTCTTTCTAATTCGATAACACTTGATATTTTATTTTTATCTACCTTTAATCCTCCAATAAACTCCTTCAAATTATCTTTAGAAAGTAAATCTACTAATCTTTCTCTCTCATTTTCAAGTGAATCTATTTTGACTAATAAATTTTTATTTTCTGAATATAAATAAAAAGAAATACCATCAGTAATTGCGAAAATAGGTAAACCTATTTCCTTTGAATAAAAGAGTGTTTGACCTATAGTTTTTTCCAGTTTTTCTCCTGTTAGTGAGTAAGAAGATTTCATTTCAATTACCAGCAAAGGAGTCTTTTTGTCCTCTTCACTAAATAAAACTATATCTGGTTTTAACCTAATCTCACCACCGCCAATATTAGATGTAATCATATAATCCAGTGATACTTCTTCATTTCTATATCCCGCCTGTAAGACAATAGGGTGTAAAATCTTGTGTAATATATCTGCTTCCTTCATAATCATACTAATCACCGATCCTCCATTACAACTAACAACTAAAATACCACCTATAATTAACCATTATAAACCTGTAGCTATCCACAGAAAAAAATACTTGTTTATTAATTTGAAAATATTAAATTTTAATTGTAAAAAAAATAGTCTATTAAGGATAACTCTTACTCTGTAATTACATCCTCTCCAAAAGGATTACTTCTTACTATAGAGAGTTTCTCAATATCTAAAAGTTAAAACTTTAATGATTATTCTCGATACATCTATTTTGCACTAACATAGATAATTAGCTTTTAATTTAATAAAACTTACTACGGCTATCTTCATAATTAAAGTACTTCTTATAACACTTTACAGGGAAATCATAACATATTTATAAAAAAAGAGCAGCACTTTTCATGCTACTCTCATAAATAGAAAGGTATACTGTAAAAATATCTTTCTTGCAAAACAAATAGGTAATTTTGTTTCTGACAAAATAAAAGACAGGATTTATTAGTTAGTGTAATTCGATATTACTAGTTCTGACCCATTGTCCACTCAACCAGTTCACAAAAAGAGAAAAGAGTCTCTATTAAGAGACTCTTCTCAGAGTGATTTTCACACAATACTCATCTTTTGATAACAATTGCTTATTGTTTTAGCCTTCAGTTATAAAGCGGATGGCTTGGAAAGTTACTAATGGGTTAGTCTTCTTTGATTCATTTGGGGCTTCAAATTCAACTCCATCAATTTTAACTATAGTAGGTATGATTGCTTTACTTCAACTTCATTTGGATTTAATTTGAGGCAGCTTGAGCATCTAAAGAATTTCAATAGCAACTCCCACATCGGAGCATATTGTTTCATAATTTTTAAATACTTGATCCTATTCGAATCAAAATTGTTTGGTTACCGATATATCACTATGTCCCAATGCTTTGGAAATCATAGCAACATTCGCCTTTTTATCTAACAAGGACTTTGCAAACCCCCGTCGTAAAGCATGAGGCACCTCCTTCACCTCTTGATCAACCTTTATATTAATTGTCTCCCAGAACTTCATTTCAATCCAACCTTTATCAAAACATCGGGAGAGAAAAGCCTTGAGACATTTCAGACATGTTAGTTTGGTTTGATTACTCATTCATGCTATCTATCCATTTATATATAGTGTCGACTGTTATATCCGCAATATATTGTACATTTGTTGTGCTTTGAAAATGCTCTGTATGAAGGACATTATCACTTATCATATGGCTTCTATTACAGCTCCCTTTCATTTGCCTAGTAATCACTTCAAGAACATTTATAATTGTGTCATTAATCGTAGAAGACTGTTCTTTCTTTGGTTTTGAAGGGGCAGGTTTTGAAGGGGCAGGTTTAGCAGCGGATATTTTCCCTATTAGCTCTTTAACATCCGGCTTAACATCTAATAATCATTTTCTTTTGGTCATACAAAAAACCTCCTGTATCGTTAGTAAGTCGATATACGGTGTAATTTCTTACATGACCGTTATATTGACCGTTTCACTATACGATATAGAAGGTTGATTTGACGGGCTTTAGCACCCGATTTATTATACGTCCCAGGAGAGATTCGAACTCCCGACCGACGGCTTAGAAGGCCGTTGCTCTATCCTGCTGAGCTACTGGGACATGTTGTTATGTAGTGTGCTTTGGCGTATTACCTCAGCGACAAGATTTATTATATTACTATTGTTCTTTAAAGTCAACGGTTTTTCGAAAGTTTTTTCATAAGGGGCAAATGCTGCACCCTTATGAAATACCTTCCAATGTGACAGTGTTTTCGAGGTCTTGTATGACGTGACCTTCGTCCGTGAAAAACTGTACGTTTGCTTCGCTTCCATCTAGTGTCAGTATAGCATAGCTGCGCTCTTTGCGCACTCTTGGCAGGTGCACGCTGCCTGGGTTAATGAGGAGTTTTCCTCTTAGCAGTTCACTGCCAGGGATGTGCGAGTGGCCAAAGCAGATAATGTCTGCGCCTAGCTCTTCTGCACGGTAGTAGACTTGGAGCAAGGATTGTTTGATGCCATGCAGATGTCCGTGGGTGAGAAATAGTTTTCCGCCTCCATCCAGTGGGAGCAGGAGCTCTTCTTCAAAATCGCCCATAAAGTCACAATTTCCTTTGACGACTTTGTATCCTTCGAGTGCTGGGTGGTTCGTTTCGAGTTCTGAATCTCCGCAGTGAATCATCATGTCCACTTCAGCCGCATGCCTCTTGGCAATGGTTTGAAGTTCGTCTGTGAGTCCATGACTGTCACTAATGATGAGTATCTTCATGGCTTCATTCCCCCTTATTCATTTGCGTCTAGCAGTGATGAAAGCTTTTGAAGCGCGACCGCTCGATGGCTGATCTTGTTTTTTTCCTCTGGTGATAACTCGGCCATCGTCTGGTCTTTGTCTTTGACGATGAAAATCGGGTCGTATCCGAAGCCGTTTTCGCCGATCGGTTCTTCTGCGATAAAGCCTTCTACTGATCCTTCTACCGTTTGAGTCTCTTTGCCCGGTATACTGACAGCCAGGGCACATCTAAATCTAGCAGTGCGGTCTTCTTTTTCAATGCCTTGCAGCTCATTTAGCACCTTTTCCACGTTCTCAGCATCGTCTTTATGCTCGCCCGCATACCTCGCTGAATAGACTCCAGGCTTTCCGCCAAGGTAATCAATCGACAGACCCGAGTCGTCTGCAATCACCATTTCACCTGCTTTGGCTTGAATGGCCTCGGCTTTGATGATCGCATTTTCTTCAAAGGTATGTCCTGTTTCTTCAATCTCTTCCGTAAATCCGATGTCCGCTAGTGTTTTGACCGTGAATCCTTTTGGCTCAAGAATGGCTTTGAATTCTCTCGCTTTGCCCGCATTGTGCGTTGCGATGATGGCAGTTTTCATCCTGATCAAACCCTTCTCTTTATTCGGTAACTTCTCCTGTCACTGCTTTTTGCTTTTCAATTAATTCTTTGATGCCTTTTTCGGCTAAATCAAGCAGTCCGTTTAGTTGTTCTCTTGAGAATGTCGCTTCTTCGCCGGTGCCTTGAAGTTCAACAAAGCGTCCAGCACCTGTCATGATGACATTCATATCCACTTCAGCTGAAGAATCTTCTTCATAATTTAAATCTAACAGAAGTCCCTGTTTAGAATCAATTCCGACGGATATCGCGGCTAAATAATCAGTGATCGGATTTTCTTTCAAAACGCCTTCTGATTGAAGCTTTTGAATCGCTAGTGTCATGGCCACAAATGCACCTGTAATAGATGCTGTGCGTGTGCCGCCGTCTGCTTGAATGACATCACAATCAATCCAAATGGTGCGTTCACCAAGCTTTTCTAAGTCAACGACTGCGCGCAGAGCTCGTCCAATTAAACGCTGGATTTCCATTGTACGTCCTGTGACTTTTCCTTTAGATGATTCTCTTATCGTTCTTTGAGCCGTTGCTCTTGGAAGCATGCTATATTCTGCTGTAATCCAGCCTTTTCCTTCTCCTCTTAAAAAAGGAGGTACGCGGTCCTCGATAGATGCGTTACAAATCACCTTCGTATTTCCCGCTGAGATTAAGACAGAGCCTTCTGGATGCGTAATGTAGCCTGCCTGTATTTCAATTGTTCTTAATTCGTCGTATTGTCTTTCATCTAATCTCATGTTTTACCTCCGTTACAATATACATTCCGCGCGGGTGTCAGCGTGGTTCTCCTATTAACTTTGACAACCTCGATCCGTTCTAATCGCTTGGAATAAAAAAGAGGCAGCGAATGTGCATGCCTCTTTTTCTCCATTATATCAATGTGTGACGTTAAAAACTACCTGTATTCACTTGTTCTGGTCTTGAAACTGGCTTTGTGAGTTCTGTTCCTTTTTCGTTCACAAGCTCTGCCTTTCCGTTTACCTTCACTGACACGCTTTTCACATCTGGCAGCTCTGTTAATGTCAGCACAATGCTATCAAGAACTTTTTGTGAAATGACCTTTTTCTTTTCATCTGCACTGCCAAAAATGGATTCATTGAAATCTAGTGTCACATGACCGTCTTTTACTTTCGGGACATCATTCAGCTTCACATCTTGATCAAAGTCTGTCAGCAATTGGCTTGTTTTGCTTGGCCCAGAGACGAGCTCATCAATGGCTGCTGTAATTGGATCATCATCGTCTTTTGGTGCTCTTTTGGTCACCGGGACATAGTACGTCTGTTTGTCAGATTCAGCTAAATAGTAGACGGTCACAGGCTTTGTCGATGTCATATCAGCCGCAGCCTCGTGCTGAATATTAATGCCGTCCTCTCTGCTTAAATCATCTGAAATCGGTGTCCCATTCACAGGCATCTCTTTTAATTCATGGCCATTCATCTTTAATTTGACTTTCGCTACCGAATCAAACTGCGTTAATGTCCAAGTGACTGATTGCAAAATGCGCTGTTCGTCTTCTTTTTTATAGTTTTTGAATTCATTTGAGAAATCAACAACCGCGGTGCCATCTTTAATATCGACAGATACGCTCGTGTCCGCCGGCAGCACGGCTCTGAATCCATTTGGCATCAGGTTAGAAATCGGTCCCCCGTCTACGAGGTATTCAAGTGTTTGTTTCGCACTTCCTTCATTTTTCGGCAGCGGAATGGATTGAGACACAACATACCCATTTTTATCAATTAAATATAATTCTCTCATGACGGTATCTGCTTGCTTCTCTTCTTTTCCTTCTTTCGCTGTTTGTTTCTCTTCTTTATTTTCTTTCACAAACGTGACATTTTGTGGTGGATCAATCTCTGTTTTCGCTTGGTCTGTTTGAAACAATCCGCATCCTGATAAAAGCATGGCTGACGCAATACACGTAACAGCTGCTGTAGTTCCTTTTTTCAGCATACTTCACCCTCCTCTAGTGGTTTGTACTAGTATGTATACGAGCTCCCTCAGAGGATTAGACCCTTTTCATAAAAAAATAACCCACTTCCATGAGAAGTAGGTTATTGCTGATATACGTGTTCAAGCGAAACCGTTTCGACCTTCCCTGGCAGGTAGCCGAACCAGTCTTGAGCGATATTTTGAAAGTTTTGCTGCTCCCCTGTTGTATAAAAAGTATGAACAGGCTCTTCCTGCGAATCATTTAACAGCCCTTTATATGAAAGAATTGTGCTCGCTTCTCTCGCTGTTTCGTCTCCTGAAGAAATGATGTTGACGCCACTGCCCATAAAGCGCTGAATCGGTTCTTTTAAAATCGGGTAGTGCGTGCAACCAAGAATGAGCGTATCAATGCCTTTTTCTTTCATCGGTTCAAGAGAAGCTTTTACGACTTCATCTGCTGTATGATCTAAAAACGTACCGCTTTCCACAAACGGCACCAGCATTGGACATGCCAGACTTTGAACAGTTAGTCCTGCTTTTAAAGAAAGCAGTGCTTCTTTATAGGCTTCACTTTTGATCGTATTGGCTGTGCCGATGACACCAATATGCTGATTGTTTGTGACCTTGATCGCTGTGCGGGCTCCGGGCTGGATCACGCCAATGACCGGGATATCAAGTGTTGCTTTAATTTCATCAAGTGCTATCGCCGTCGCAGTGTTACACGCAATGACTAGCATTTTAATATGGTGATGTCTTAATAGGTAGTGCGCCATTTCCCATGTATATTGAAGAACCTCTTCTTCTGCTCGAGGGCCGTATGGACATCGTTTTGTGTCGCCTACATAAATAATCTTTTCTTTTGGCAGTTGTCTCATGATTTCCTTCGCAACGGTTAAACCGCCTACGCCGGAATCAATCACGCCGATTGGTTGATCCAACAAAATCGCCTCATTTTCTTTTCATTTGCTGCTGTAGTTTCGTTAAAGATTGGTTGAAAACGATGGCTTCTTCTTCAGAGAAAGCCCCTAGAAGTTCACTGACGTATTCTTGGCGTTTGACAATCACTTCTTGAATGATCCGCTCACCTTCAGGCAATAAATGAATGCGAACCACGCGGCGGTCAGACGGATCTTTCACCCGTTCAACAAGTTCACTTTTTTCCATTCGATCAATTAAATCGGTTGTCGTGCTGCAAGCCAAATACATCTTTTGTGATAGCTCACCTATTGTCATATCTCCGAATTCATAAAGCCACTGAAGCCCTACAAATTGAGGAGGTGTAATCGTATATTGATTCAGAATTTCTCTACCTTTTTGCTTAATGATTGCAGCAATATGGCGCAATGATTTTTCAATTTCTGCAACATGGCCTGACTCATTCGTTTCCATTTCATTGATACCTCACTATAGCATCTCACTTTGATTAAAACGTACATTCCTATTTTCCTCGTTTTTCAATGAAATTGCAAGAAGAGACTCATGGAAACGATATAGAAATAACCGGCTCCTCCCTGGTGCGGAAGGAAAACCGGCTGACGTTAGAGCTCTAGCTCACCCATACGCAGAAGCTCGACTACGGCCTGTGAACGACCTTTGACTCCTAGCTTTTGCATGGCATTCGAAATATGATTTCGAACAGTCTTTTCGCTAATAAAAAGCTCGCTTGCAATTTCTTTTGTTGTTTTATCTTGGACGAGCAATTCGAATACTTCTCTTTCTCTTTTGGTTAATAGCGGCTTGGATTGAAACTCTTTCTCCTTCAAGTATTGTAACCCTCCTTGCTAAGGTGAGAGCTCTAGTCTCTATAGAATGGGATTCTGTATAGTCGAGATATCATATGCCGGGTACTTGAGGTAGGTGACGTTAAAATCGAGAATTCCCGTAGATGAGCGTCCAATTTCCTCCCCTTCAAACCGCACAAAAAAGGACGAGTCCCCTATAGAGACATCGTCCTTTATCAAACAAGCTTTTAAAATATCGAAATGGCTCCTGTTAAAAGAGCAATAAGTGTTGTAAACAGGGCTGTGAGTACGGTCCATAACAGTGCGTACTTTTGCAAATCACCGATATCTTTATTCAGCATACTCACAAGTAGTAATGTGGAAGCCACAAGCGGACTCAGTAAATGGACAGGCTGTCCGATAATAGAGGCGCGCGCAATTTCTACTGGATCAATTCCGTAAGCTGCGCCGGCTTCAGCTAAGATTGGCAGCACCCCGAAATAATACGCATCATTTGAAAGAACAAATGTAAATGGCATACTCGTCAAAGCGACAATGAGTGGAAAAAATGAGCTGTATGAATCTGGAATCATGTAAATGACCAAGTTAGCAATGGACTCCACCATTTTTGTTCCCGAAAAAATGCCTGTGAAAATTCCTGCTGCAAACACAAGGGTAATGACCGTTAAAGCATTTCCTGCATGCGATAAAATCCGCTCACGCTGATCTTCAACTTTTGGATAGTTGATCATAAGCGCAATGACAAAGCCAATGAGAAAGAGTACAGGAATCGGTACGATATCCAATACAAGTGTGACCATGACAGCAATCGTCAGGAAGAAGTTGACCCAAATCAGGTTTGGTCTCTTCATATCTGCAACGCCATCTTCAATTGATGCCGCCAATTCAGGAGAGATCGAGACCTCTTCTTTATACTGAATCTCGGCAACCCCAATGCGCTTCCGTTCTTTTTTTCCAAGAACATACGCTGTAAAAAGGATAAAAAGACCGCCCCCTATCATCGTCGGGAGTAATGGAATGAAGAATTCCGCTGCATCTAAACCAAGTGCAGCAATCGCACGAGTAGCTGGACCGCCCCAAGGCGTCATTCCGCTCATAATGCCTAGTGATAATAATGAAATCGTCCCTAAAATCAGTGGGTTCATCCCAATTCTTAAGAAAAGTGGCAGCATAGCTGATACGGTAATCATGTACGTTGTCGTCCCATCACCATCTAATGCAACAAGCATAGACAAAATCGCTACCCCAAAAGCAATTTTGACCGGATCGCCTTTCACAAGACGTAAAATCAGTTTGATCAATGGGTCAAACAATCCAGCATCCAGCATGACACCGAAGAATAAGATGGCAAATAACAATAAAGCAGCAGATGGTGCAACGGTCTTGAGTCCATCAAGCATCATGTCCCCTAATCCGCTGTAAAATCCACCGATTAATGCAAAGATGATTGGCACAACGGTTAGAGCCACCACCGGATGCATACGTTTTGTCATAATAAGAAATGTAAAAGTCACGACCATCAAGATCCCTAAAATAGCTAGCACTTCATATCCCTCCATCCTCTTCTTTACACGATCCACAAGCGCCCCTTTTGCACTTGCGGCCCGAAATGTTAGCGCTTTCTATTTCAAGGATATAATAGCTTTTTTTATAATGAAAATATCGATTTTTTCGTCTATTCAATAAATTTTTTTTATAATTAGCCTTGCTGACTTCTTAAAAACTCAATGAATGCTTTCACAACAGACAAATGAAGCGAATCCGGCTGGTACATGAGCCATGTATCTCTTAAAACAGGCTGTCCATCTTTATACGAAAGACCTTTTACAAATAGCTCATCACTTGGTCTGAGGCAAATTTCCGGGACAATGGCATAACCTAAACCATGCTTCACCATTTCTTTTGATGTATCTTGCCTGTCTGTCTCCATTGTCACAAGCGGAGGCATCGTGAATGTCTCCTGCCACCATCTGTTAATCAATCGTTTTAATGAACTATCCGTGTGATAGTCAATGAGCGGCAGCTTCGGGAGGTCCTTTAGCTGTATTTCTGATTTTGAAATAATACAAAGGCGTTCTTTATCAAGCAAAAATCGCTCTCCATTCCAGTCGTAATCTCCTCTTAAAATGCCTAAATGTACACTTGATGTACCTAATAAATCCATGACTTTTGTGCTCCATCCTGTGTTCACCATAAACTGAACATGTGGATACTGCTTAGAAAACTCTCTTAAAATTTCCGGCAGTTTATATTGAGCAAAGTTACTCGAAACCCCTAACCTGATCGTTCCTTTGACCTTTTTTTGCATATTGAGCATGCCATCTTTCGTTTGCTGGAGCTGCTTGAGCATGTCATTTGCGTATTTAGCCAAGTATTCGCCCTCTGATGTAAATTCAATGCCTCGCTTTCTTTTAAAGAAAAGCTTCATGTCAAATTCCTCTTCAAGCTGTTTCAATCGATAACTTAAGGCAGGCTGCGATACAAATAATTTTTCTGCCGCTTTTGTGATGTTCTTCTCTTCATATAGCACCTTTAAAAACCGCCAATCTTTCTCATCCATTGTGTGCCCTCCTTTTGACCTTGTTATAAAAATATTTTATCGGTTTCTCTTAAAATAATGTATTTAACTTATTTCTTATTATACTTTACCATTTTGATTAGATAAATAGTAACTAAACAATTGAGGGTGAGAGCAATGAGAAAAGTTCCAATCACAATCATGCGAGGCGGTACAAGCAAAGGGGTCTTCATTCAAGCAAATGATGCACCTTACGAACACGATGAGCTCGAAGCATTTCTATTAGACATTATGGGCAGCCCTGACCGGCTGCAAGTTGATGGAATCGGGGGCGGTAATTCTTTAACAAGTAAGGTGGCCATTATCGATAAAGCCACTCGTCCAGATGTGGATGTGAACTATACGTTTGCACAAGTCAGCATCAATGAAAGGTTTGTCGACTTTAAAGGAAACTGTGGGAATATCTCATCAGCAGTTGGACCGTATGCCATCATTAAAGGACTTGTCCAAGCAGTTGAGCCTGTCACAACAGTAAGTATTCTGAATACCAACACGAATAAAATCATTGTGGCAGAGGTAGAAGTCGAGAATGGAGAAGTAAAATTTGAAGGACAGGCAGAAATTCCAGGAGTGAAAGGAACAGGTTCTCCCATTTATTTATCCTTTGAGAAACCTGAAGGCGCTGTCACAGGTAAAACCTTTCCGACTGGAAACAAAATGGATACGATCCAGACAAAGTTTGGAGAGATTCCGATCTCAATCGTTGACATTGCAAATCCAATCGCCTTTGTCCGTGCCAAAGATATTCAATTAAAAGGAACTGAATTGCCTGAGGAGTTTACAGACGAATTGCTGGATGATTTAGAAGAGATTCGTTCCATCGCTGCTGAAATGTGTCACTTCGCACCAAAAGAACTGGCCACATTACAGTCTCCTGCTGTTCCAAAGCTTGCGATCATCAGCGAGCCTGCTGATTATGTAGATACAAATGGAATATTGAGAAGAGCAGCAGATATGGACATCATCGTTCGGATGCTATCGATGCAAAGACCGCACCAAGCACTTGCCATCACCGGATCTGTCTGTGTGTCAGCCAGCTGTTTCATGGATCAAACGCTTCCGGCACAGCTGTTTCAAGGTCAAGATGATACACTTCGAATTGGTCATCCTGCTGGTATTATGCAAACTGAAATTGATATCTCACAAAACAGAGTGAAAGTCATTCGAACCGCAAGAGAAATCCTAGATGGAGTGGTCTTTACAAAAAAAGACTACATGGTTCAACCTCAAATAAAAAGAGAAGCATAAATGAGACGTCATCTTGTCGACAAAGAGCTAAAATGAACTGATTTTAGCTCTTTGTCTTTTTTTCAGTGTGAAGATCTTAAAGCAACTCCGTTCTAACACCGAATAATCGAACGAAAAATTGGGCTACTTGGGCGGTGCATCAATATCTCCTGCTGAATGGGCTTTTATATGGCCTTGATCATCTTTTAACTGAATATGACCATAACGGTTCACACCACAGCAAATCCCTTCCTGCCATGTTTGCTTTTCACGATCTAATGAAATACGAAGCGGTTGATTCAGCCGATATAATCGTTTGTTATAAAGGGCAGTGAGGGCTTCAAATCCTTCCATTTGCCAGCGTGCATGGTATTTTTCAAAGGCAGCTGCCAAATCTTTCACTAGCTGGTCCGCTTTCACCTCAGTGAGTTCTGATAGGCAAATGGTTTTATACGGAACGTGCTCCGGCTTTGTTTCTACATTGATGCCCACACCGATGTAAATGGCGCTGCGGTCTGCTTCAATTAATGTGCCAGATACTTTCGCTTCATTAATCAATAGATCATTTGGCCATTTGATTGCCAGCTGATCCTCTGCTCTCATAAGTGGTTTGAGTACATCATAAATGGCGAGTGCCGTCAGCGGGGCAATCGTTGATTGGGTGGAGATATCTACTGGCGGTTTTACTGTCATTGTGACAGCCACATTCCCTGTAGGCGTTTCCCACGGTCTGCCAAGCCTGCCTCTCCCTGCTGTCTGCTGCCGGGCATATACGGCAAATGAAAGTATTTCTCCTTGCTGAATAAGCCTTTTCGCTTCATTATTTGTACTATCAATGGTGTCGTATTGAAAAATCTTCATGTGATCTCCTTTTGTTTCTTCTTCATCTGATTTTTTTATTATAACAAAATGAAGCATCTACCCGTGATTCTTTAATGTCGCTGGGCTTGAAAAGTTTCTTTTTCCTCTTCTGTAAACGGCACAGGGGCACCGGTGTCTTTACTTATTTGCACCATCGTAACAGAGCCTGTAAAACACGGTTCTTGCTGCTCATTTTCTCCTAAATAATGAAGGATGAGAGAGCTTGATCCAACCTTTTCCGGCTTTACATACACACGCAGCCTCTCACCGATCTCCACTTGCTTGATGTAATCACATTGAAGGTTTGCCACGACCGTAATCGTCTCTCTCGCGCGCTTCATTCGTTTATCTACAATTCCCGTTTTTTGAAAGAAGGCAATCCGCGCCTCTTCAAAATACACAAACGGGGTGACATTGTTCATGTGACCAAACATATCCGTTTCTGAAAAACGGACGGTTGTTTCCACATAAAATCGAAACGATGCCCTCCACTCTTCAAACGGTTCTTCAATATATGACGGCAGCCTCATTTGATTCACTCCTTATTCGCAATCAAAACGCCTCTCCCGTATTGGAAGAGGCGTTTGTTATGTTTTTGCATCCAGCCTCTTGTAAACACTCATCATGATTGGCAAGGAGGACTGAATGTGATGTTATTCTGCGTGATCGCTTCCGAAGAAGTTACGGAAAGCTTGTAATGTTGTATCTCGGTTAAGTGCTGCAATTGATGTTGTGAGCGGGATTCCTTTCGGACAAGCCTGCACACAGTTTTGAGAGTTCCCACAGTTTGCAAGACCGCCATCACCCATAATTTCTTCTAAACGGTCAGACTTATTCATTGCACCTGTCGGATGTGCGTTAAATAAACGAACTTGTGACAGTGGTGCAGGGCCCATAAAGGAAGACTTATCATTCACGTTTGGACAAGCTTCAAGGCAGACACCACATGTCATACACTTCGAAAGCTCATACGCCCATTGACGCTTTTTCTCAGGCATTCTTGGTCCAGGTCCAAGATCATATGTGCCATCGATCGGCACCCATGCTTTGACTTTTTTCAATGAATTGAACATGCGGCTTCGATCAACCTGCAAGTCTCTCACAACCGGGAACGTTTTCATTGGCTGAAGACGAATCGGCTGCTCTAGCTTGTCAATCAGTGCTGTACATGACTGGCGAGGCTTTCCATTAATGACCATGGAACAAGCGCCGCATACTTCTTCAAGACAGTTCATGTCCCAGTTGATCGCCGTTGTTTTTTCACCTTTTTTATTGACCGGGTTACGTCTGATTTCCATGAGTGCAGAAATGACGTTCATATTCGGACGGTAAGGGATTTCGAATTCCTCATCATAAGGCTTGCCATCTGCTGTATCTTGACGTGTGATAATAAATTGAATCGTGTTTTTTTCACTCATCTTATTTCTCCACCTTTTTCTTCGAGTAATCTCGTTTACGAGGTGCAATTAACGATACATCGACGTCCTCATAGTGGAATGCAGGTTTTTGGTTTTTCCCTTTGAACGTAGCCATCGTTGTTTTTAGGAATTCTTCATCGTTTCTTTCTGGGAATTCCGGTTTATAGTGTGCGCCTCGGCTTTCATTCCGGTTGTAAGCCCCAATCGTAATGACGCGTGCCAACTGAAGCATGTTGTCAAGCTGACGCGTGAAGGCAGCGCCTTGGTTGCTCCATGAAGCTGTATCGTTGATGTTAATATGCTTATAGCGCTCCATCAGTTCTTCAATCTTCTGATCTGTTTTTAAGAGCTTCTCGTTGTAACGAACCACTGTCACGTTGTCCGTCATCCATTCTCCAAGCTCTTTATGAAGCACATATGCATTTTCTGTGCCATCCATGCTAAGGATGTTGTCCCATTTCTCCTGCTCTTTCTTCACGGCACTGTCGAATGTTGCAGATGATAAATCTTCTGCAGACTTTTCAAGACCGCTAATGTATTTCACAGCATTTGGTCCAGCAACCATTCCACCGTAAATCGCAGAAAGCAATGAGTTTGCACCAAGTCTGTTTCCGCCGTGCATAGAGTAATCACATTCTCCTGCAGCAAACAAGCCTTTGATATTCGTCATTTGATCATAATCAACCCACAATCCGCCCATTGAATAATGAACAGCCGGGAAAATTTTCATCGGAAGCTTACGCGGGTCATCACCCATGAATTTTTCATAGATTTCAATGATTCCACCAAGCTTAATATCAAGCTCTTTTGGATCTTTGTGAGAAAGATCTAGGTACACCATGTTCTCTCCGTTGATGCCAAGCTTTTGCTCCACACATACGTCGAAAATTTCACGCGTTGCAATGTCACGCGGTACAAGGTTCCCGTATGCTGGGTACTTTTCTTCAAGGAAGTACCAAGGTTTTCCGTCTTTATATGTCCAAACACGTCCACCTTCACCACGAGCTGATTCACTCATGAGACGCAGCTTGTCATCTCCTGGGATCGCTGTTGGGTGAATTTGAATGAATTCTCCATTAGCATAATGAGCACCTTGCTGATAAACGATCGATGCAGCTGATCCGGTATTAATCATGGAGTTCGTTGATTTACCGAATACGATACCAGGGCCGCCTGTTGCCATGATGACAGCATCTGAACGGAAGGATTCGATTTCCATTGTCGTCAAGTTCTGTGCGACAATGCCTCGGCATACTTCTTCGTCATCTAAGACAGCGCCAAGGAATTCCCAGCCTTCATATTTCGTCACAAGCCCCGCTACTTCATAGCGGCGAACCTGCTCATCTAGTGCATATAATAACTGCTGACCTGTTGTCGCACCAGCAAATGCTGTACGGTGGTGCTGTGTTCCCCCGAAACGGCGGAAGTCCAGTAATCCTTCTGGTGTTCTGTTAAACATTACACCCATACGATCAAGTAAGTGGATAATGGACGGCGCTGCTTCACACATTGCCTTTACTGGCGGCTGGTTAGCTAAAAAGTCTCCGCCATATACCGTGTCATCAAAATGCTCGTAAGGTGAATCTCCTTCACCTTTTGTATTGACCGCTCCGTTAATTCCGCCCTGTGCACAAACAGAATGCGAACGTTTTACAGGTACGATTGAAAATAGTTTAACAGCTGTTCCCGCTTCTGCTGCTTTGATAGTTGCCATGAGACCAGCTAAGCCGCCTCCGACAACGATGATGCTAGAATTACTCATTGTAGCCCCTCTCCCTCTTCTACTAATCTATTTCCTCTTAAACAAAAGCGAAAATTGCTCTTAGCCCTACATATGAAAGCGCTATAAATATACCTAATGTCACATATGTGGAGATTCTTTGTGAGCGTGGTGAAACTGTAATTCCCCAGCTGACAGCAAATGACCACAAGCCATTAGCAAAGTGGAAAATAGTAGATAAAACGCCGACAATATAGAAACCTAGCATAAATGGAGAGCTTAAAATATTCGCCATCATGTCATAGTTTACTTCAGCACCAAGCTGCGCTTGAATGCGTGTTTCCCATACGTGCCAAGTGACAAAAATCAATGTGATGATACCTGTAATCCGTTGCAGTCTGAACAACCAGTTTCTTAAGTAACTGAAGCGAGACGTGTTGTTTTGTGCCGTAAAGGCTATGTACACCCCATAAACAGCATGATAGATCAGTGGTAAGAAAATCACGAACAGCTCAAGTGCATATCTGAATGGAAGCTGTTCCATAAAGTGTGCAGCTTTGTTAAACGCCTCTGGTCCATTCGTCGCAAAGTGGTTAATCACTAAGTGCTGTACTAAAAATAGACCGACCGGAATGACGCCAAGCAAAGAATGCAATCTCCGATAAAAAAATTCTTTGTTCCCCGACATTACTTTACCCCCTAGTAAAAAAAGTGCAATTGCTTGAAAATTGTCTTACCCCCGCTTCTTTCAATTGTAAGCACTTTATTCAAATTTATTGACAATTTCATTTTACTCCTATGTCAAAAAAGCGTCAAGAAACCGCGTACATAAATTAAAATTTTCCGAAATTTAAAAGTTTTAAATCAAAATTCGTTTTACTACAATAAGAATTTCTTAGACTTCAGGGAAAACTCTGTCATCATATGCCCACATAAGCTATAATAAATTGTTGAAAGAGGGGAGCCATACAATGAATAAATTCGAATCTAACTTAGAACAGCTAAAAGAAATTGAAGTCAATGGATTTGCCTACGAGCTGATACGCGAAGTTCTGCTGCCTGACATTCTTGGTCAGGATCATTCATCTATGATGTATTTTGCGGGTAAGCTACTTGCTCGTAAATTTCCTCAAGAGTCATGGGAGAAGATCCCCGAATTTTTCCATGATGCCGGATGGGGAACTCTCACGATGGTCCATTCTAAAAAACAGGAAATTGAGTTTGAGCTCGAAGGTCCACTTGTATCGAATCGACTCAGCTATCAAAAGGAGCCATGCTTTCAAATGGAAGCAGGTTTTATCGCTGAACAGATTCAGCTGCTCAATGAGCATGTGGCTGAATCCTATGAACAAGTAAAAAAGCGTGCTGATAAAGTCATTTTGACCGTTAAATGGGATTTAAGAGACCCTAGCTAACACTGCTTCTGAAAGGCGAGGACTTCGTGTCACGCCTTTTTTATATGCCCTTCTATCATAGCACAGTTGGCGTACCGGTTTACGCATGTTTTTCTTTCTTCATATGCTGATGATTTCCAATATAAAAAAGAGGTGTATCTTTTTATGAGATGCACCTCTTTTGAAGATTTAAGAATGAGCAGCTGCGCTCACTTTTGATAATTCAAACGCATCATGAAGGGCTTCTACAGCTTTTACCATATCTTCACGATCAACGACTGTTGAGACTTTAATCTCAGACGTACTGACCATTTTCACTTGAATGTCTTTTTGAGCTAACACAGCGAACATTTCAGCCGCAACGCCTGGGTTTGAAACCATACCAGATCCCACGATGGATACTTTCGCTAATTTGCTTTCTGTCTCAATCTGCTCGTAGCCAAGCGCCCCTTTATATTCTTCTAATACTTCAACTGTTTTGGACAAATCATCCGTTTTGACAGAGAAAGAGATCGACGTTTGATTGGTGCTTGTGACAGACTGAATGATGATATCAACATTGATATTTTGCTTTGCAAGTGTCGTAAAAATCGTCGATAGCGTTGTTAAACCGCTTGAAAGGCCACATACCGTCACGCGTGTCATCTGATCTTCAAATGCAATGCCTCTTACAACTAAATTTTGTTCCATGGATGATTCCTCCTCAATTAACGTACCCGATTCATTTTCAATACTAGAACGGACTTCTAGTGGGATTTGATAATTTTTCGCAAATTCGACCGCTCTCGGATGCAGCACACCTGCTCCTAAATTGGCTAACTCAAGCATTTCATCATATGAAATTCCTGCAAGTTTTCGCGCAGACGGCACATAACGAGGATCTGTTGTAAACACACCTGGTACGTCCGTATAAATATCACATTTGTCCGCTTTGAGTGCCGCAGCTAGTGCCACTGCTGTCGTATCTGATCCACCACGCCCAAGTGTTGTAATATGTAGATCATCCGCAATTCCTTGGAAACCTGCTACAACGACGACTTTTCCCGCACTCAGTTCTTCTTGGATTCTTGCTTCATCGATGTCCACGATTCTTGCATTTCCGTGTACCTTCTCTGTTTTCATCCCAGCTTGCCAGCCTGTAAAGGAAATGGCATCATAGCCTTTTGCTTGGAGCGCCATCGCTAATAATGAAATGGTCACCTGCTCACCAGTTGTCAGTAGCATATCCATTTCTCTTTTGCTTGGATCATTTGTGAGTTCTTTCGCTAGGTCTACTAGAACATCCGTTGATTTGCCCATCGCAGACACAACCACGACCACATCATTTCCTGCTTCGCGTTCAGCGATGACTCTCTCTGCGACATTGCGAATTTTTTCTGTCGATCCAACAGATGTTCCACCAAATTTTTGTACAATTAGTCCCATGTCTACCACCCTTTTTCAAAAGATCACGTGTGAGAGAAGAGGCTGCGGAGATTGCTCTCTGCACTGCAAATAAAAAAGCAATGAGAGAACAAATCTCCCATTGCTTTAAAATCATCATCAAACGATGCAAACAATGAGATAGCCCTCCAAGAAATACATTCTTGACAGCCCTACATTTCTTCAATGTACAGCCAGCGAATAAAATGAGTGGATTTTATTCACTTCGGCGACGCTCCCCTTTCAGCCCTCTTCCTAGATCCCCTCGATCTCTGAAGGCTTACTCTTGAAGTTCGCACCTCTATCTTCAACAAACAACACGTTCATTTATTAAATTAGTCACATCTTAACAGACTTTTGGAAAAAGTACAATCTATTTTTTTAATGCCTCCATTAAAAGTTCAGCCGTTTGTTTCGGAATACCAGCGTCCTGAAAATCCTGGATAGAGGCTTCTTTCATCTTTTTCACAGAGCCAAAATGTTTAAGCAACTGCTTTTTACGCTTTTCTCCGATACCTGGGACATCGTCTAGAATAGACTGAAAAGCATTCTTCCCGCGCAGCTGCCGGTGAAAACTAATCGCAAATCGGTGCACTTCATCTTGAATACGCTGCAATAAATAAAAGGCCTGACTATTCCGTTCCAGCGCAACAATTTCAAGCGTATCACCCATCATCAGATTCGATGTCCTGTGTTTTTCATCTTTCACAAGACCTGCCACAGGAACAGACAGATTTAATTCATTTTCGAGCACATCTATGGCTGCGTTGATTTGTCCTTTTCCTCCATCGATTAAAATCAAGTCAGGAAGCGGCAGTTCATCTTTTAACACACGGGTATACCGCCTTCTAATGACTTCACGCATGGAAGCATAATCATCAGGCCCCTCAACGGTTTTAATTTTGTATTTTCGGTATTCCTTTTTATACGGCTTCCCGTCTTGGAAGACAACCATAGCGGAAACGGGGTCTGCTCCTTGGATATTGGAGTTATCAAAAGCCTCAATCCGGTATGGCATATAAATATTGAGTGCATCTCCAAGCTGCTTCACTGCACCAATTGTCCGTTCTTCATCACGCTCTATAAGCGAGAACTTTTCTTTGAGAGCAATTTTGGCATTTTGGTGGGCAAGTAAAAGCAAATCCTTCTTCTTTCCTTTTTTCGGC
This sequence comes from Bacillus sp. FSL M7-0307, assembly GCF_038627835.1. Classification (NCBI taxonomy): domain Bacteria; kingdom Bacillati; phylum Bacillota; class Bacilli; order Caryophanales; family Bacillaceae; genus Bacillus; species Bacillus sp. FSL M7-0307. The sequence continues at coordinate 2,536,167 of NZ_CP152023.1, forward strand.
TGATGAACATTCGTTTCAAGCAATTGCTCAATCATCTCTTGATCGACGCTGTCTGGCACCAAAATTTCCTTCGGCAAAAAGTGGTTGTTCTTTTCATAAAACTGCCCCATAAACGTGAGAAATTCTTCCTCAGGGTCTTGATACATCGGAAATAGGCTGACATCACGTTCGATTAATTTCCCCTGTCTGATGAAGAAGACTTGGACACACATCCAACCCTTATCATAAGCATAGGCAAATACATCGCGATCGGATAAGTCACTCATCGTCATCTTTTGCTTTTCCATCGTTGAGTCAATGTATGCGATTTGATCTCTCAGCTCTTTTGCCCGCTCAAATTCTAATTGTTCGGCCGCTTCTTGCATCTTCTCTGTTAATTCTTTCTTGATTTGCTGATGACCTCCGTTTAGAAATCTTGTGATTTCATCGACGAGCTGCTTATTCGTTTCTTCAGAAATGTCATACACACACGGAGCAAGACATTGTCCAAGATGATAATAAAGACAGACTCGGTCAGGGAGTGTCGCACATTTTCTAAGTGGATATAAACGGTCGAGCAGCTTTTTCGTTTCTCTTGCTGCTTGTACGTTCGGATATGGACCGAAGTATTTCCCTTTATCCTTTTTCACATTGCGAGTGACAATCAGCTTAGGGTGACGTTCATTCGTAATTTTAATAAAAGGGTACGTTTTGTCATCCTTGAGCATGACATTGTATTTTGGGTCATATTTTTTGATTAAATTCAGCTCTAAAATAAGTGCCTCAATATTTGAAGAGGTGACAATGTATTCAAAGTCTTCGATTTCACTGACAAGCCGCTGCGTTTTGGCATCATGAGATCCTGTAAAATAAGAGCGGACCCTATTTTTTAATACCTTTGCCTTTCCCACATAAATGATCGTATTTTGTCTATCTTTCATTAAGTAACAGCCTGGTTGATCAGGTAAGACTGACAGCTTTTCTTTGATCAATTTGTTCATATTTTCATCCGTCCTTGTTTTCCGCTTTCACTCCTTCTAGTGTATCACGAACATTTGTTTTATACCACGATGAAAGAAAAGCGGCTCTCGACTATACGAGAACCGCTTTTTGAGATCATGCCACGCGGGCATAGATCGGTTTATAGATGTTTGTTTACAAGCTCAGCTAGTGCTTCTTTTGGTTTGAAACCAACAGACGTTTCGACGACTTCACCGTCTTTTAAAACAAGAAGTGTTGGGATACTCATAACGCCGTATTTACCAGCAGTTTCTTGGTTATCATCCACATCAATTTTAACAATTTTCATTTTATCGCCCATTTCTTGATCAAGTTCTTCAAGAACTGGAGCAATCATTTTACAAGGTCCGCACCAAGGTGCCCAAAAGTCTGCAAGAACAACACCGTCTGCAGTTTCTTGTGAAAATGTTGCGTCAGTAGCTTTTACGATTGCCATTATTCATTCCTCCAATGTAAATTATGCTTTTTAGTATAGCATCTACCAATGTGACTTGCGAATGAAATGCTTACGAATCATTTTTTATGAAATGAATTAAAAAACAAACCGTATAATCGCACCAATAACAACAATCGCACCAATGATCATCAGAATGGTTCTAAGCATATGACATGACTCCCTTTCCGCTTCATTTACAATGTATGATGCCCCAACATTCTTCTCATCAAACATCGAAATATGCAATTAAGTGAGGTCTATAGTTATCATGACCACTGACATTGGCGGCAGCTCTACCGTTAATTCGCCGGGCTTTACAGTCATTTGCTGAAAGTCTTTTGGCTGAACAGAATGAGGATCATCGAATGTATTATGCGCATTCATGCGATCAGCCGTCAGCACACGTCCAGTGACTTTCGTTTGTTCATCAATCCCTTCAATGGCAAGGGATATCTCTCTTTGTTCATGCGGATTCAGATGACAGTAGCTGATATGCATCTTATCTGATGAACGCGAGGCTGACACACTGACCTGAGGAATTTTTTCACCTCTTCGTTCATACGGCGGTGAAACGAACTCCACTTCAAGCGCTTCTTCCTCTTGATGCACTTGAAACATGTGAAATACATGATACGTAGGCGTCAGAAGCATCTTTTCGTCCTTTGTTAGTACCATCGCTTGCAGCACATTGACTGTCTGAGCGATATTTGCCATGTGAATCCGCTCGCAATGGCGATGAAAAATATGAAAATGGAGAGCGGACACAAGGGCATCTCTTAATGTGTTTTGCTGGTACAAAAACCCAGGATTTGTACCAGGCTCTGGATCATACCATGTCCCCCATTCATCAATAATCATCCCGATTCGCTTGTCTGGGTCATAACGATCCATGATTTCTCCATGGTCTTCGACAAGCCGTTCCATCTCAAAGGCCTTTTTCAGCGTGATAAACCATTCATCCTCATCGAATTCAGTCGCTGATCCTTTCTTCTCCCATGTACCAGGTACCGTGTAATAATGTAAACTGAGCCCATCCATCCACGGTGCAGCCCGCTCCATCAATACTTTCGTCCAATTCACGTCATTAGAGTTCGCGCCGCAGGCGATTTTGTAAATACGCTGCCCTGCAAACTCTCTTACGTACGTTTGATAGCGTTTATATAAATCTGCGTAGTATTCAGGCGTCATATTCCCGCCGCAGCCCCAGCTTTCATTGCCTACACCAACATAGGTCAGCTTCCAAGGTTCTTGTTTTCCGTTTTTAATGCGCCAGTCTGACATAGGTGTCCCTTTTGGAAATGTCATGTATTCGACCCAATCGGCTAATTCTTGAACAGACCCGCTTCCCACATTGCCGCAAATGTATGGCTCACATTCAAGCAGCTCACATAATGCCATAAATTCATGCGTACCAAATGCATTGGATTCAACCGTACCACCCCAATGGGTGTTTACCATCGGCTTTCGTTCACTCAGATCACCTACACCATTTGCCCAGTGATACTCGTCTGCAAAACAGCCACCCGGCCACCTAAGCACCGGGATATGTAATGCTTGAAGGGCCTTTAGCACATCAGTACGAATCCCTTCAACATGATCAATCTCTGAATCTCTCCCTACCCAAATTCCGTCATAAATTCCTCTTCCTAAATGCTCTTGAAAGTGTCCATAGATGTGTTTAGAAATGCGTCCAATCACTTCATTGACTTTTACTGTCCCATTCACTTGTAAACCGCTCCTTTGTTTCGTGATGACATACAAAAAAACCCAGAATACCTAGGCATTCTGAGTGTATGAGCGTTAAGAATGGATATTCATCTTTTTTAACTCTTCATTTAAAAGCGGAACGACTTCGAATAAGTCACCGACAATTCCGTAATCGGCAATTTTGAAGATTTCAGCTTCAGGGTCTTTGTTGATCGCAACAATAACTTTACTGTTGGACATACCGGCTAAATGCTGAATAGCTCCTGAAATTCCGCAGGCAATATAAAGGTCAGGTGTAACGACTTTACCGGTTTGACCAATTTGCAGGGCATAATCGCAGTAGTCAGCGTCACATGCACCACGCGAGGCACCGACTGCTGCGCCAAGCGTTTGGGCAAGTTCTTTCAGCGGTTCAAAGCCTTCTTTGCTCTTGACCCCCCTGCCTCCGGCGACAATGACCTTCGCTTCAGATAAATCTACACCTTCTGATGTTTTTTTAATGACTTCCTTCACGATTGTTCTTAGGTTTTGAATATCGACAGAAACTGGCGTCACTTCTCCGCTGCGTGACGCATCACGCTCCAGCGGTGCCACGTTGTTTGGGCGGATAGTAGCCAAAAGCAGACGATCTGTTGAAATGACTTTTTCAAAAGCTTTTCCTGAATAAATCGGTCTAGTGAAAACAAGGTGTTCACCGGTAACGCTTACATCTATTGCATCTGAAATTAAGCCTGTTTGCAGGCGCGCAGCTATTTTGGGTGACAAGTCTTTTCCGATCGATGTATGACCGAAGAGCACTGCATCAGGATTGACTTGATCTAATATTGCCTGAAGCGCCTGCGCAAAACCATCAGACGTATAATAAGAAAGATGCGGGTGCTCGACGAGCATCACATGATCCGCTCCATAATAAAGCAGTTCATCCGCTTGGTCTTTGACGTGATCCCCTATTAAAACGCCAATTACTTCACCGCCATCAGCCACCTCGTGAGCGGCAGCAATCGCTTCAAATGTCACATTTCTTAATTTACCGTCACGACTTTCTCCAAGTACAACAACTTTTTTACTCATCCTATAAGCTCCCCCTTGTTCTCGTGATATCGTAAAGTGGATGTTTAGATGACTTTTGCTTCATTTCTTAGCAGGTCTGTCAGTTCCTTGACCTGATCCTGAAGCTCGCCGCTCAACACCTTGCCACCCTCTTTTTTCTCCGGTAAGAAACGTTCGATTGTTTTGATTTTAAATGGCACATCGTCTTCATCTAGATCTAAATCGTCTAATTCTAATTCTTCTAAAGGCTTTTTCTTTGCCTTCATGATTCCTGGTAACGATGGATAACGAGGCTCATTGAGACCTTGCTGCGCGGTGACCACTAGCGGGAGCTCGGCAGAAATCACTTCCACATCACCCTCTGCATCTCGTTCAATTGAAGCTGAGCCGCCGTCGATTTGAATACTTGTAATGGTTGTGACATATGGAAAGCCGAGTAATTCAGCAAGACGCGGGGCCACCTGTCCAGACCCGCCGTCAATCGCTACATTCCCTGCTAAGATCAAGGAAGCTTCTTTATCCTTGAAATAGTGATATAGAATCGTAGAAGCGGAAAATTGATCCCACTCCTCCAAATCATCTTCAACATTTAATAAAACGGCTTGATCGCAGCCCATTGCAAGTGCTGTTCTAAGCTGTTTCTCCGCATCTTCATTGCCAACTGTCACGACCGTTACTTCTCCCCCGTGCTCATCCCGAAGCTGAATCGCTTCTTCAATTGCGTACTCATCATAAGGATTAATAATGAACTCTGCCCCATCTTCTTGAATAGCACCAGACTGAATAGAGATTTTCTCTTCCGTGTCAAACGTACGCTTCATTAAAACAAAAATATTCATTCATTTCTCCCCCTTGTGTCGTACTAATCCCTTATTCCCCTTTAAAATTCGGTTTACGCTTTTCAATAAAAGCTTGGATGCCTTCTTTGGCATCATTCGACTGGAACACTTCACCAAATTTTTTGGCTTCCAGCTTCATTCCGCCATCATATGAGTACACTTTTGTCGCATTCAATAACTCAAGCACATACTCAAGCGTTTTAGGGCTTTTCGCTGCAAATTTCGCCGCCAATGTTTTCGCTGTTTCCAGCGCTTCTTCCTCTGTTTCCGCAAGTTTTGAAACAAGTCCGCAGGCAAATGCTTCTTCTCCTGTAATCGGCTCAGCTGTTCCCATCATTTCAAGTGCTTTAGCTGATCCAACGTAGCGAGGCAGGCGCTGCGTTCCGCCGAATCCTGGGATAATACCGAGATTTAATTCCGGCAGTCCCAGCTTTGCATCTTTTGTGGCGATTCGAATATCACACGACATCGCCAGCTCAAGCCCGCCGCCTAATGCTGCCCCGTGAATGGAAGCAATCACCGGTTTTGGACATTGTTCAATTCGTTCAAATACTTGCTGTCCTCTGTCTGCAAGGCTGGCATAATCAGACTCTTCCTGCAAGGTCGTAAATTCTTTAATATCAGCGCCTGCTGAGAAAAATCTACCTTCTCCATGAATGACAATTGCTCTCACTTCACTGTTTTGTTCAAGCTGATCAAACATGTCGTTGAGTTCAGTGAGAAGCTGAGAGGATAAGGCATTTGCAGGTGGGTGTTGAATCGTGATGAGTGCTGTCTGTTCGTCTTGGTGTAAGCTAAGTATTTTTTCCATGTCAATCATCCTTTTTCAATTGTCTTTAAGATTGATGTATTCCGTTTAAGAGAAGATCATGTACACTTTCTGCGAGTGCAGGCAGGTCATACTTTTGATCATTCATGACCCATGTTGTAGCGGTTTCATCAATCGTCCCAAATACCATTTGTCTCGCTAAGCGGACATCTAGATTTTGTCTAAATTCTCCTGTCTTCTTTCCCTCGGTTAAAATGGAGTCGAGCATATTTAAATACCCTTTCAGCACCTCATTGATTTTTTGGCGCAGTTCAAGGTTTGACTGCCTGAGTTCAAGCTGTGTCACAAGGGCCAAATGATGGTCTTGCGATAGCAGGCGAAAGTGTTCTCGAATGAGGAGAAGAAGCTTTTCTTTGGCAGACGGTTTCTTTTGAATATCTGTTTCCATCCGTTCGATGAATTGTCCCATTTTTTCTTTAAACAACGAGATCAAAATATCCTCTTTGTTTTTAAAATAGAGATAAATGGTTCCGTCTGCTACTCCTGCTTGTTTGGCAATCTTTGAAACTTGTGATTGATGGTAGCCGTTCTCTGCAATCACCACAACGGCTGCATCAATAATTTGCATGTACTTCGGTCTTTTCTGCTTCAATGTGCTTCGTCCCTTTCTAAATTGAATGAGCATTCATTCATAACTTTATGTTAAAAAGAAACGAGTGATTTGTCAAGTGATGTTCTTCTTTCTTTTCAACCTTTAGCATACCAGAGCAGACACGTACAATTCAAATCATCCGGCCGCTTGACCGGATGATGCTGGTTCATTCTCTCATTGATCGACTGGTTCTTCTGTTGAAGATGATTGCTTTCTTTTTTCTTCTTCAATTAACACTCTGCGCAAGATTTTTCCTACAGCCGTTTTAGGCAGTGATTCCTTAAATTCGTAGACACGCGGCACTTTAAATGAGGCAATTCTTGTTCTAACAAAACGATCCAGTTCATCCTCTGTTACATAGGCATCCTTCTTCGGGACAACAAAGGCTTTTACTGTTTCCCCTCTATACGGATCAGGAATACCCGCCACAACAACTTCTTGTACAAGCTCATGCTCATAAAGGGCTTCTTCAACCTCTCTTGGGTAAATATTATAGCCGCTCGCGATGATGACATCCTTTTTCCGGTCGACGATATAGAAAAAACCATCCTCATCCATATACCCAATGTCTCCTGTGAAAAACCAGCCGTCTCTTAACACTGCCGCTGTCTCATCCGGCTGATTCCAGTACCCTTTCATGATTTGAGGACCTTTGACGATAATCTCTCCGTGCTCATATGGCGCTTTGAGTCCACCCGTTTCTTCACAATAAATACCGGCATCTGTATTCGGCCAAGGGCACCCGATACTTCCTATTTTGTTCGCTCCCCATAAGAAATTGGCATGAGTGACAGGAGAAGTTTCAGAAAGTCCATACCCTTCTACCAGCCTTCCTCCTGTTAATTTTTCAAAGCTCTGTTTGACTTCAACAGGAAGAGCAGCCGATCCGCTTAAGCATGCCGTGATGGATGATAGGTCATACTTTTCAATATTCGGATGATGAAGCAGGGCAATATACATCGTTGGTGCTCCTGGGAACAGCGTCGGTTTCTGTTTTTCAATGGTCTTCAAGGCATCCGCTGCATCAAAACGCGGAAGAAGAATCATTTGATGACCTTCTTTGACTGCAAGGTTTAGCACGGTCGTCATGCCGTATACATGAAAGAACGGAATGATCCCAAGAATCCGCTCTTTTCCACGGTTCGTTTTATACATCCAGGATGCACACATTTCTGTATTGGCTACTATATTTTCGTGTGTGAGCATGACCCCTTTTGGTAAACCGGTCGTTCCGCCTGTATATTGCAAAACTGCGACATCCTCTTTCGGTTGAAAGGATATTTGCGGAATCTGTTCTCCTGACGACTCTTTCATGATCTGTGAGAAATGATGAATGGAATCACTCTTCTCCACTTGGATGACCATGTTGTTTTTCCTTCGCTGGACGATCGGAAACAATATGTTTTTCGGAAATGGCAAGTAATCTTGTAATTTTGTGATGATCAAATGTTCCATACTTGTCAGCGCTTTCATTTTATAGGCCTTTGGATACAGTAGATCGAGAGTGATCAGCACCTTAGAGCCGCTGTCCTCCATTTGATATTCCAGTTCTTTCTCCGTATAAAGCGGATTGGTTTGAACGACAATGCCGCCTGCTATTAAAACCGCATAATAAGAAATCACCGATTGCGGGCAGTTTGGCAGCATAATCGCTACTCTGTCGCCTTTTTTGACACCGATGTCAATCAAGTGACTGGCTAATTTCAGCGCATCTTCTTGTAACTGCTGGTAGGTGATGTTTTTTCCTAAAAAATGAATGGCTGTATGCTCAGGTGCTGCCTCTGCGGAGCTGAATAAGTAAGATTGCAATGTTTCATTTGGGATGGTGAGTTCGTGGGGAATTTGATTCGGGTAATGCAGAAGCCATCGTTTATCTGACTGCATAAAAACCCTCCTTCCTGAACTTTCGTACTATTTTATTATAGCAAACTTTTCCTTATGGCAGTTTGCTTTTTTCAAATCGAGCTCGTTCTATGGCACATCTTCATTTTTTCGCCGGTGTTTCTATAGAGGCTCTTTTCCCTTCATGATGCCACTTTTCGTATAATCCACCGATCGCACGAAATGACTCATGGACTCTCTCCACAATCTGTTTATGGATACTAGGGTCATTAGGTAAATGTGTTTGGATGTTGTCCACTTGATATTGTCTCATCATGTCTAGATACACAGTTAGAAAGATGGTGTCTTCTAAAATCCAATAAACGACTTCATCCGCCTCTTTTGTTCTTTTATGAAGCACTTTAATCCCTCGTTCATATTGAATAAGAATATAGCCGGATGGATCAATGTCGATATATGGACTCAAATCATCAAAAAAAACAGTCGTTTGAAAAGGACGTGCAATATACGGTTCATATATGTCTTGGGGAAGAGATGTCTTTTTGAGACAAGTGTCAATGCGCTTTATGAGTTCGTCTTTTTGCAAGATTTGATTCATTCTGATTCGCCGCCTTTGATGAGTGAAAAGCTGTCAAGGTTTTCCCTGACAGCTTTCAAGAATGTATTCTTCATTTTACAGGAACATGTAAACGGCACCAATAACCGCAAAAGTGCAGGCAACTACAATTAATACTTTGGCTAGTTTTTCCATGTCGTCTCCTTAAATGCCGGCTGCTACTACATAAGACAGCCCAACAGAAATAATGAGTGAAATAAACCCGACCGCTCTATTATCATTCTCAATCTCTTTGTCTACTTTAAATCGTGGTGTTAAAAATTCAAAAATGAAATAGCTGACAAGCAGCATCACAAAGCCGTATACGCCCCATCCGATCATTTGAAGAAGGGAGTTGTGCTGAGCGATGGAATGCTGAAAGACATTGGCAATCCCAAAAATCTTCCCGCCGGTTGCCATAGCAACAGCTAAGTTCCCCCGCTGAATCTCTTCCCAGTTTTTATAGGAGGTCACGAGTTCAAATATGGTAAGAAATAAGACAAGACATAGGACGGCCACGCTGTAATAGGCGGCAATTTCCACAAGTTCATTTTCCCAAAAGGCTTTCATGCGTTTTCTCCTTTTTACTTTAATTCGACGATGGTGACGCCTGATCCTCCCTCGCCTTGTTCTCCAAAACGAGCATTTTTTACACTACGGTGCTGCTTTAATAAGTCCTGGACCCCTTTTCTCAAGGCGCCAGTGCCTTTACCGTGAATGATCGACACGCGCGGATAGCCAGCTAAGACGGCATCATCTAAGTATTTCTCGACTCTGCTTAAGGCATTCTCATAACGCTCTCCTCTTAAATCAAGCTCAAGTGATACATGATAGTCTTTTCCTTTGACCGCCGTGATGGCTTTCTCTTGCTTAAATTCCGGTGCTGATTTGATAAATTCCATATCTTTTTCTTTTACTTTCATTTTCAGAATGCCCATTTGAACACTCCATTCTTTGTTACCCGTTTGTTCGATGAGCGTTCCTTTTTGGCCAAACGTCAGCACTTTGACTTCATCGCCTGGTTTTAGCTGTCTTGCTGCTTTTTTCACTGGCTCTGGTTTTTTCTTACGGTCAAACTCAGGGACAGCTTCTTCAAGACGCTTCCTCGCATCAATGAGTTCATGTTCTTTGAACGAGCGATGCTCACTTTTAATGGACCGAAGTTCTTGAATAATCTCTTCTGCTTCTTTTGTTGCTTGTTCAATTTTTTCTGCCGCTTTTTGTTCAGCTTCTTCCAGCAGTTTGTCCTTTTGTTCATTCCATTCAAGGATTTGTTTTTGCAATTCTTTATGGAGCTTCTCTGCTTCTTTTCTATAGACTTCCGTCTCATGCAGTTCTTCTTCTGCTTGTTTTTTGCTGTCTTCTAATGAAGCAATCATCTGATCGACTTCATTATGTTCTGCGTGCATATCTGCTTTTGCTCGGTCAATTAAATGATGAGGCAATCCTAGACGTTTAGAAATTTCAAATGCATTACTTCGTCCCGGCACCCCGATGAGCAAACGATATGTTGGGGATAAGGTTTCAATGTCAAACTCTACACTCGCATTTGTAACGCCTTCTCGGTTATATCCGTATGCCTTCAGCTCAGGATAGTGAGTCGTTGCGATAACGCGCGCATTTGTTTGATGAACTTCATCTAAGATGCTCATCGCAAGTGCTGCACCTTCAGCAGGATCCGTCCCCGCACCTAATTCATCAAATAACACGAGTGAATTAGACGTCAAATGCTTTAAAATATCCACAATATTGACCATATGAGATGAGAATGTACTCAAGCTCTGTTCAATAGACTGCTCGTCTCCAATATCAGCAAAGACTTGATCGAATACAGCCACTTCTGACCCTTCTTCGACTGGAATATGAAGACCTGCCTGCGTCATCAGCGTAAGAAGTCCAAGTGTTTTTAAAGTGACGGTCTTACCGCCTGTATTTGGACCCGTGATGACGATCGTAGAAAAATCTTTGCCTAGCTCAATATCATTTGCCACAACCTGATCTCGGGGCAATAGGGGATGTCTTGCTCGTTTTAAATAAATCTCCCCTTGGTTATTCACAGTAGGTTTTGTGGCTTTTTCTGCTTTTGCATATTTGGCTTTAGCGAAAATAAAATCTAATGTCTGAAGTTCATTCACATTATGAAGCAATTCATCAATGTGCTCTGAGACACTCGCTGTTAGCATTTGCAAAATCTTTTCAATCTCTTGCTTTTCCTTTAGGCGAGTTTGCTGCAAGGTGTTATTTAAATCCACGACCACCTGCGGCTCAATAAAAAGAGTTGCGCCTGAAGAAGATTGATCGTGAACAATCCCTCCATAATTCGAACGATATTCTTGTTTTACGGGAATGACAAATCGATCATTACGAATGGTCACAATGGTGTCTGACAGCATTTTCGAGGCAGATTGTGAACGAATCATTGATTCTAATTTATCTCGTACTTTTGATTCTAGTGATCGTAACTGCGTTCGTATGGTGCGGAGGGCTGGCGTTGCGTGATCAAGCACTTCTCCATTATCACCAATACAGCTTTCGATTTCTTTTCTCACGTCTGGCAGTAAAATCAGCGATTCTGCATATGTATGAAGACGCGGTATCTCTACTCCGTCCTCATACATAGAGGTGAGAAAGTGCTTCATGTTTTTTGTGGTATATAACAGCGCCGCAATTTCCATCAGCTCAGCAGGGCTTAATATACTGCCTATTTCTGCTCGTTTGACGCCTCGTCTAATATCCGTTAACCCGCCAAACGGCGCAGATCCTTTTAAACGAATCACATCTTGCGCTTCTGCTACCTCTTCTAGCAGATGCTGAATGCTCTCAATATCTGTGAGCGGTGTTAAGTCCTGCGCTTTTTCTTTCCCTAAAGTCGAAGCAGTATAGGACATGACTTTTTCTTTTACTTTATGAAATTCTAATGATGCTAACACTTTTTGTTGCAGCATGGTCCAGCCTCCTAACGACTACCTGTCACGCGTTAAAAACTTTTTCATCTCATCGAGAGAAAATGTATTCACGACATTTGCTTTTGGTGTCCAGCCCTTTCTTGCAGCTGTGACACCGACCTCCATATGATCGAGCATGGCGATGTTGTGCGCATCTGTGTTGATCATGATGTTCACACCCGCTTCGTTTGCTTTCATTAAATGCTCTGTTTTTAAATCCAGTCTTGACGGGTTGCTGTTGAGTTCCAGTGCAGTGCCCGTTTTTTTCGCAAGCTCTATGAGCTGATCAATATTTAAGGCATAGCCATCTCGTCTACCAATCAAACGGCCTGTTGGATGGGCAATTAAATCCACATGCTGATTATTCAAGGCATTTTCTAGGCGCTCCATAATGACTTCCTCCGGCTGAGAGAAGCTAGAATGAATAGACGCAATGACAAAATCCATGTCTGCTAGAAAGTCATCATCATAATCTAACGATCCATCCGGCAGAATGTCCATTTCGACCCCTTTGAAAATGTAAAAATGCTCGAATTCTTGATTCAGCTTGTCAATTTCTTTTGCTTGCAAACGCAAACGTTCTTTTGTTAAACCGTTTGCTACTTTTAAATATTGTGAGTGGTCTGTAATGGCCATGTATTCATAGCCTTTTGTGATACATGCCTCTGCCATTTCGCGAATAGAAAAAGCGCCATCACTCCATGTCGAGTGCATATGAAGATCGCCTTTGATATCTTTTCGTTCTACAAATTGCATACTTTCTTTATACGTATCAATCTCTGCTCCGGTTTCACGAATTTCTGGCGGAATGAGCGGAAGTTGGAAATGTGCATAAAAAGCGCTTTCGTCTTCAAATGTTTTCACATCCCCAGTTTCGATCGTTTCAACCCCATATTCACTAATACGCTCACCGCGCTCCTTCGCAAGTTGTCGCATACGAATGTTATGATCTTTTGAGCCAGTGAAATGGTGCAGCGTTGTTGCAAATTGGTCTGTTGTCACAAGCCGGAAATCTACACTGATTTCAAAATCAAGTGCAAGAATGACCGATACCTTCGTATCACCGCTCGCAATGACATCTTTGACATCATCAAGAGCAACAAGCTGCTTCCTCACTTGTTCAGGGTTGTCAGTCGCAATGATGTAATCTAAATCTTTGACCGTTTCACGCGCACGTCTTAAACTACCCGCTCTTGAAAAACGGATGATTCCCTCCATCTGTTCCAGTGCATGATCAATTCGCTCTGCCACATCTAATGCAAAGCCAATTGGTAGTCGTTCTGGCTGCTTTCCTGCCTCCTCAAGAGCGGCAAGAATCTTTTCTTCTGTTTTTTTGCCAAACCCAGCAAGCGTTTGTACTTTTTCCGCTTCACATGCTTCTTTTAAAGACTGTGCATCGTGAACACCAAGCTCTTGGTAGAGCTTAGCAATCTTCTTCCCGCCGAGTCCTTGCAATTTTAAGAGCGGGACAAGTCCTTCAGGCACTTCTTTTTTTAATTGTTCGAGTGTTTCAGACTGTCCTTTTTCGATATACTCTGTGATCACAGCAAAGGTTCCTTTTCCAATGCCGGGTAATGCTAATAGGTCATCTATTTGAGAAAGACTGCGGTCATCTTGTTCTAGTGCCGCAGCTGCTTTACGAAAGGCAGAAATTTTAAAAGGATTATCTCCTTTTAGCTCCATATAGACTGCAATTGTTTCAAGAAGTTTGATAATATCTTTTTTATTCATCTCTCATCCTCCAGCCGCTTTGGCATCTTCCTATATAAATATACAAACTTTCCCTTCATCCGACAACTTTCTGTCATGGAATGAGAAAGAACTTCTCCAGGAAAGGAGAAGTTCTTAAACTCCATACGTCGACCAGAGGTCTTTGACAAGACCGGACAAGTAAGGGGTGTTGCTTACGATCGCATCTGCTAACATTGATTTGCTCATCATGGTTTGAAGCGCATCGACTGGAAGTAATGCAGCCACAAACAATAGAATAAACACAAATAGATAGGTTTCAAGAAATCCTAAAACAGCGCCAAGTAGTTTGTTGACCTGTTTAATCACAGGGATACTTGCAATGGTTGTGAGCAATCCGCCGATGATAGCGAGCAGGATTTTGGTCAAGATAAACAGAATGATAAACGCAATGGTATTATAATAAGCTGTTTCTAGATTCCCACTAAAGAAAGCGAGCTGCGCTTGACCGCCGCTAAAATTAGGTGCTGGAATCCACGTAAGCTGTGGTGCAAGTGACTGATAAAACAGAGAAGCCACTAAAATAGAAACAACAAAGCTAATCAATTTAATAAATTGAAGAATAAACCCGCGTTTTAGACCGACAAGCGTTCCCATAAGAAGCAAAAACAAAATGATGATATCGATCACGGTAATTTCATTCCTTTTCTTTTAGATGAAGCTCTAGTTTTTCGTATTGCTCTTTTAATTTCAAGTAGTCGTGGACGACATTGACTGCTGTCAGTACAGCTAATTTGTTTATATCAAGGTATGGATTTTTTTCATTGATTTCTCTCATTTTATCATCAACAATTGAAGCAACATGTCGCATATGCATCTTCGTTTCTTGACCGATGATCGTATAGGACTGTCCGTAAATCTCAACTGTTGTTTTCGTTTTACCGCCGTCAGACAACGTTTCTCCTCCATTCCACGAGAATCCTAGTCTCTATCATAACATGTTTAGACATTGAATGGAAAGACGAGCCCTTCCCTGTTATGGTACACTTTAGAAATCAATGATATCAAGGTAAAAAGGAGTTATCCACTGTGCCCCAATCCGTCTTAAAAGCAACATCAGAAGACATGAAAAAAATGAAGAGCGTGTACGCTCAGCATTTAACTGACACTTTGCCGCCAGGCGCTCTTTTTCAAGCAAAGGTTCCCGGCTGTACGATTACAGCCTACAAATCTGGAAAAGTACTGTTCCAAGGGCAAAAGGCAGAAGCTGAAGCAAGTCAGTTCAACCATTTACAAGCAGCTGAAACAAAAAGCAAAAAAACACCATCCATCACACAGTACAGCCCACCACCTGGCATTGCTTCCATGTCGGTTATTGGCTCAGATGAGGTCGGTACTGGCGATTATTTTGGACCCATTACGGTCTGTGCGGCTTATGTTGATTCCAGTCAGCTTGCTCTCATGAAAGAGCTCGGGGTGAAAGACTCAAAAGGACTAAAAGATCCGCAGATTATCAACATTGCCAAAGACTTGATCAAAACCATTCCGTTCAGCCTTCTCGTGCTTCGGAATGAAAAATACAATACGA
The DNA here is from genome assembly GCF_038627835.1 of Bacillus sp. FSL M7-0307. Classification (NCBI taxonomy): domain Bacteria; kingdom Bacillati; phylum Bacillota; class Bacilli; order Caryophanales; family Bacillaceae; genus Bacillus; species Bacillus sp. FSL M7-0307. The sequence continues at coordinate 2,551,278 of NZ_CP152023.1, forward strand.
TGCAGGAAAAGGGCATGAGCCAAGGGAAAATGAAGGCACTGCTTCATAACCAAGTCATTACCTCCGTGCTAGAAAAACTGGATGGCAAGAAACCAGAAGCCATTCTCATTGACCAATTTGCCGAACCAGGCATTTATTTCAGGCACCTTGCGGGGAAAAAGATCATTCGGGAGCGTACATACTTTAGTACGAAAGCAGAAGGCATCCACTTATCGGTTGCTGCAGCTTCTATTATTGCAAGATATGCTTTTTTAATTGAAATGGATAAATTATCAAAAGCAGCAGGCTTTGACATTCCAAAAGGGGCCGGTCCGCATGTTGACAAAGCGGCAGCAAAGCTGATGAAACAGCACGGCGAAGAGGCTTTACGCCAATTTACAAAACTTCATTTTGCCAACACCCAAAAAGCGAAAAAATGGTTATAATCAAAAAAGAGCTATCGCCCATAAGGCGATAGCTCTTTTTTATTATCCGCGCAAGACGGCTTGATACGTATCTTCTAATGCTTTCAATACGTTTGTATGAACAGCCGTGACTTCTTCCTCGGTCAACGTTTGTTCTGGGTTTAAATATTGCAGAGAGAATGCAACAGACTTTTTACCTTCTTCCATATGCTCACCCTCATACACATCAAAGACGGAAAGGTCTGTGAGCAATTGGCCGCCAGCTTCATAAATGACTTGCTCCAGCTGTCCGCTTGAAATATGCTGATCGACGACAAGTGCGATGTCTCTTGTCACTGCTGGGAATCTCGGAATAGCCGTATATTTCATATCCTCTGTTTCAGACGTCATTACATCTGTTAAATCAAATTCAAATACATACGTTTCTTTTAAATCTAATTCCTTTTCCACTACTGGATGAAGTGCAGCTACAAAGCCAATCACTTTTCCATTTAAATGAACATCGGCTGTACGTCCTGGGTGAAGGCCCTCACGCTCTGCTTGAACATACGTGATCTCTTCTGATACACCAAGCTTTTCAAACAGCCCTTCTGCAATACCCTTCGCTACATAAAAATCGACAGCTTTTTTCTCGCCCTGCCAAAGATTTTTATGCCATAAGCCTGTCAGCGCACCAGCGACATGTTCTTTCTCCACCGGTTTTGCCCCTTCAGCTTCTGCTAAGAACACAGAACCCGTTTCATAAAAGGCAAAAGAATCAGCTTGTCTTGCTAAGTTATATGCAACAGAATCAAGTAAGTTTGGCAGAAGGCTTTGTCTCAGCACACTTCGTTCCTCACTCATCGGCAAGGAAAGTCTTGTTTGATAAGCTGGATTTAAAGCAAAGGCTGTGGACTTATGCTGATTCGTTAATGAATACGTAATCGCTTGAGAAAGCCCTGCTCCCTCTAAGAAACGTCTCACCTTTCTGCGCTTCACTTGGTATGGCGTGAGACCGCCAACGGTACCAGCTGTCGCAGGGAGTGTAGATGGAATATTGTCGTAGCCATATAACCTCGCGACTTCTTCAATGAGGTCTTCTTCAATCGTAATATCCATTCTGCGGGAAGGAACCGTTACGACAAGCACATCATTTGATTCGCCCACAGTAAAGCCTAGTTTGTTGAAAATCTGAATCATATCTTCTTTTGAAATGCTCATACCAAGCACCTTGTTCACACGCTCAGTTGATACGTGGATGACATTCATACTTGTTTCAAGGTGGTTTTCCTCCACAGTCCCGCTTAACACTTCACCACCTGCATAGATGCTGATCAATTGCGCTGCTCTTTCGGCTGCTGATTTCGTCCGCTGCGGATCGAGCCCTTTTTCAAATCTTGTGCTTGATTCACTGCGAAGCCCTAAGTCTCTAGATGCTTGACGGACGGTTTGACCGTTGAAATATGCCGCTTCTAAAAGAATCGTTGTCGTCTCATCACGCACCTCTGATTCAAAACCGCCCATGACGCCTGCAACAGCATGCGCTTTTGTGCCATTTGTAATGACAAGATGCTTCGAAGACAATGTACGTTCTTGTTCATCCAGAGTTTGAATCATTTCATTTTCAGCCGCTTTACGTACGACCACCTGCTTTGAACCAAAGCGGTCATAATCAAAGGCATGTAGAGGTTGGCCGTATTCAAGTAAGACAAAATTCGTAATATCCACGACGTTGTTAATTGGGCGGATACCTGCATTCATCAATCTTGTTTGCATCCAAAGCGGTGCTGGTCCAATCTTTACATTTTTAATGATCTTCGCTGCATAAAGTGGATTCGCTTCTTGATCCTCAATTTTAACAGAAATATAGTCTGCTGCTTTTTCAGAAGAAGTGTCATGCGCTGTATCAGGAAGCTTGATGTCTCTCCCTAAAATGGCGGCAACCTCATAAGCCACTCCTAGCATATTAAGGGCATCAGCACGGTTTGGTGTTAAGCCAAGCTCAAGTACCGCGTCATCTAATTGAAGTGCTTGAAGGGCATCATCCCCTGGTTTCACGTCATTCGGGAAAACAAAGATGCCTTCTGCATATTCTTTTGGTACGAGCTTGCTCTCTACGCCTAATTCTTGCAGAGAACAAATCATGCCATGAGACTCTTCACCGCGCAGTTTTGCTTTTTTAATTTTAAAGTTTCCAGGAAGGACTGCACCAACCGTTGCGACAGCCACATGCTGTCCTTTATCCACATTTGGAGCCCCGCATATAATTTGCACCGGTGCGTCTTCGCCGATATCAACAAGACATTTGTTTAATTTATCCGCATTCGGATGCTGTTCACGTTCAATGACGTGTCCAACCACAACGCCTTTGATGCCTTCGCCTTTATACTCAACGGCTTCCACTTCAATTCCGCTTCTTGTGATTTTCTCTGCTAATTCATCCGGCTTGATGCCTTCTAAATCGACATAGTCCTCTAACCATTTATATGAAACAAACATGTTGATTTCCTCCTCTTAGTCCTGCTTAAATTGCTTCGTGAATCTAATATCATTTGTGTAGAAATGACGAATGTCATCTATGCCGTATTTCAGCATCGCAATACGTTCAACACCCATTCCAAAAGCAAAGCCTTGGTAAGTATCTGGATCAAATCCGCTCATTTTTAATACATTCGGGTGAACCATTCCTGCACCTAAAATTTCAATCCAGCCTGTTCCCTTACATACGGAACAGCCTTTCCCGCCGCATTTAAAGCATGACACATCAACTTCAACGGAAGGTTCTGTGAATGGGAAAAAGCTTGGGCGCAGTCTAATTTCACGATCTTCCCCAAACATTTTTCTTGCGACTGTCTCAAGCGTTCCTTTGAGGTCACTCATGCTAATATTGTGATCTACCACAAGTCCTTCAATCTGCATGAATTGATGCGAGTGAGTGGCATCATCGCTGTCACGTCTATATACCTTACCAGGACAGATGATCTTCACAGGACCTTGGCCTTTATATTTCTCAAGTGTACGTGCTTGAACGGGTGATGTTTGCGTTCTCATGAGTGTGTCTTCAGTAATATAGAAGCTGTCCTGCATATCACGCGCCGGATGTTCTTTTGGAAGATTGAGCGCTTCAAAGTTATAGTAATCTGTTTCCACCTCAGGGCCCTCTTCAACGGTATAGCCCATTCCGATAAATAAATCTTCAATATCTTCTACGACAATCGTTAATGGATGTCTTGCCCCGATTTTGATCGGACTTGCTGGCAATGTGACATCAATGGTTTGAGAAGCCAGTTTCTTTTTCACTTCTTCTGCTTCTAGCTGCTCATTTTTTTCAGCAATGGCACCAGCAATCTGCTCTCTTACTTCGTTTGCAAGTGCGCCCATTTTTGGTCTTTCTTCAGCGGAAAGCTTGCCCATTCCGCGCAGCACTTCTGTAATCGGACCTTTTTTCCCTAAATATTGAACACGAATGTCATTGACTTCTTTGAGCGAGCTGGCTGCTTCTACCTTCGCTATCGCTTCTGTTTCAAGCTGTTTTAACGTTTCTTGCATGAGTGTCATCCTCCTTTTAATATACAAAACCGTCTGAATAAACGGGTGTTTGATTGTTTGAAGACAATAAAAAAACCCGCCCCTCCAAAAAAGAAGGGACGAGTTGTGGTCGCGGTACCACCCTTGTTAAGCACAAATATATGTGCGAATAAGCTTCATTGACATAACGGAATCAAACGAATCCGGTCCACCTTTACGCAAAACCTGCGGTCCCGGTGACAACTCCAGAGGTGAATTCCTGTTTCAGCATTCCTTAAATGCACTTTCAGTCTACGATGCATTCTCCCTATTAGGACGCTCCGTGAAACAATCTTCCTCTATCATGGTTTTTAAAATATTAGTTTCATTATAGTGAAAAATAGGACGTGATGCAACACTATCCGCGCAAATGATAGACAAGAACCGCTGCTGCCACAGCCACATTTAATGATTCCGCTTGTCCGTACATCGGAACGTATAAATTCTGATCTGTCATTTGAAGGATCTCTGGATCAATACCTGCTCCCTCGTTGCCCACAATTAACGCAAATGGACCTTCTGATGCTATGTGTCTATACTCTTTCGCATCTTTCAAAGCACTGCCATATACAGGTATGCCTTGCGCCTTTAATGCTGGAATTGTCTGTTGTAGTGTTTGTTTTAAGATAGGCAGGTGAAAATGAGACCCTTGTGCTGAACGGAGCGTTTTTCCGTTAAACGCATCAACGGTTCCATCGCCTAGAACCACAGCATCAAGACCCGCTGCATCTGCTGTCCGAATGAGTGTGCCTAAATTCCCTGGATCCTGCACTGCATCTAACAGAAGCATTCGTTCATACTTTTTCTCCTCAAATACAGGAATTGTACAAACCGCTGCGATTTGCTGAGGTGTTTCCGTTTCCGTCATCGCAGTAAAAGCCTCTTGACTTAATTCATACAACTCAATGTCAGGCTCGATGTCAGCAGGGAGCATATCAGGCGTTGCGACCATTAACTCTTTCACAACCCCGCTTTTTAATGCTTCTTCTACTAAGTGTTTTCCTTCAACAAGGAACAGCCCTGTTTTCGTTCGTTCTTTTTTTGTATGGAGCTTTTTCCATTGTTTAATGTGTGCGTTTTTAGCTGATTCTATATATTTCAAGCGACTTTAACTCCTTTAAATTTCATGAATTTATTATATCTCAAGCACACTACATAATAAACCTGTCTTTGACACAGAATAGAGCTATCACCATCAAAAAAGGAGTGTGGGCAATGGATTTTAATTTAAGAGGCGCAGTGATTCAAAACATTACTGGCCATAATCAAGAGCAGCTTGAGCATACGATTTTAGATGCGATTCAAAGCGGCGAGGAAAAAATGCTGCCAGGTCTTGGCGTTTTGTTTGAGGTGTTATGGCAAGAGGCATCAGAAGATGAAAAAAATGAAATTCTTGAAACATTAGAGCAGGGCTTAAAGCCTGAACATCAGCAATAACAAGAAGCCGGTTTGCTTATCTATGAGCAAGCCGGCTTTGTTCATTTAGCCAGTGATTGGCGTCTCCATTCGAAGAGCTGGATCGCGCCAAATCTCGATCCATTTTTTAATAGCGAACACGATAATGACAAAACCTAAAATCAGCATAATCATCGAAAGCACGGCGTTCAGTACACTGTAGCCAGATGCTTCAGGATTGAGATAGACATTCGCAACCATCCAATAACCCGCATAATTCACCGTCACATATAAGTAAGCAAGTGGAATTAAACAAGTCAACATATACCGCCTTTTATCCGCAATTTTTAACACAACCGTCGCCCCAATGATTAATCCGACCGAGGCCATTAGTTGGTTTGACACGCCAAAAAGTGCCCAAATGGACCCAATGTCTCCAGAGTAAAGCAAGTATCCCCACATAAAACAAGCAAGTGCACTTGCAAAGACTGACCCTGGTACCCAGTCATTTCGTTTCAGCGGTTTATATGCTTCTCCAAAGAAGTCTTGGATCAAATATCGCGCGACACGGGTTCCTGCGTCAATCGCCGTTAAAATAAAGACGGCTTCAAACATAATCACGAATTGGAAGAAATAAGAGGCCAAATGACTAAAGAACGGAATTCCCGTAAAGATGTACGCCATCCCTACAGCTAATGTAACAGCTCCACCTGTTCTTCCTTCTAAATCAAGACCGATTTCTTTACTTAGCTGCGGAAGATTCTCGACACTCATACCAAGCGTTCGGAACACTTCAGGTGTACTATTAATTGCAAAATAATCTCCCGGATGAAGCGCAGTAGCGGCAATTAACGCCATGATTCCCACTAAACATTCTACGAGCATCGCGCCAAACGCAACCGGCTTCATATCACTCCAACGATCTAGCATTTTTGGCGTTGTGCCTGAGCCAACAAATGCATGAAAACCCGAAATCGCGCCACAAGCAATGGTAATCGAAATAAAAGGCCAGACAGGTCCAGCTAAGACAGGTCCTCCGCCACTCACAAACTCTGTAAACGCCGGAAATTGGATGGTTGGATTAACCACAAAGATTCCCGCAATCAGCGCGATGAATACACCAATTTTCATAAAACTGCTTAAATAGTCTCTGGGTGCCAAAAGCAGCCAAACCGGCAGGGCCGCGGCAAAGAACGCATAGATTGGCAGGGCAAGGGCAAGCGTTTTTGTATCAAGTGTTAACAAATCTCCAAGTGCTGTTCCTTGAATATTCGGTCCAAGGAATACCCCCAACATCAGTAATATGAATCCCGCAGATGTCGCCAGCTTTAAATTGCCAGTCTTTTTATAATAAAGGCCGACTCCCATCGCTATTGGAATGGTAATACCAACCGCAAAGGTTCCCCAAGGATTTCGTTCTAAAGCATGAAGCACAACCATGGACAGTCCTGCCATTGTAATTGTAATAATAAATAACATGGCGAGTCCTGTGCAAAATCCTGCCACAGGACCAAGCTCCTCTTTCGCTACCTCTGATAGTGATTTCCCCTTTTTTCGCATCGAAGCAAACAAGACCACGAGATCATGAACAGCTCCGCCAATCACCGCTCCAATTAAGAGCCAAAGGAGACCAGGTAAATACCCAAATTGTGCGGCTAAAATCGGACCAACTAATGGACCGGCAGCAGCAATTGCAGCAAAGTGATGCCCAAATGTGACCCATTTGTTTGTTGGCACATAATCTTTCCCGTCCTCGAGTGCATGGGCCGGCGTAGGATGATCATCTGTGACCTTTAATACCTTCACCATCATAAACGTACCATAGAGGCGATAGGCAATCGCTAAAATACACATCGATCCTATCACAATTGAAACCGCATTCATTTAACCATCCCCTTTGTATAAACAATTTGTTACAAATATAACATAAATTGATTGATTTTTCTTTCTTTTAAAACCAAGTTGACAAATAGGAATAATTGATTTAATCTGAAATAAGCTTCACCTACTTCCATAAACTCTCTTTTGACAGAGCAAGTTTGAGGCTCTGTCCTTTTTTATTGATTTCATCTTACATAAATACAAGATGGATCACATGTGCCTTCCTCACTAGAAAAATATCACTTCATTTACTTGAAAACAGTTCTTTTGACACAACTTACATTCCAACGTTCATTTCCTGGGAAATTCAACGCAATTAAAAAACCTTTCCCCATATTGGAGAAAGGCTTCGTCTTAAGAACCGTACGTAATTTGGTTTACCGCTTTTTGGTCAAGTCTTTTAATGACTTCTGTTAAAAGCTTCACCGCATTTTCATAATCATCTCGATGAATCATGGCTGCATGGGTATGAATATATCTGCTTGGAATCCCGATGGATAGTGATGGAACACCATGACCTGTTAAGTGAATACCTCCAGCATCTGTTCCTCCACCTGGCATGGAATCGTATTGATAAGGAATGTTTAATTCATCTGCAGTTTGGACAACAAAATCGCGAAGCCCTTTATGAGAAACCATGGAAGCGTCGAATACGACAACCGTTGGTCCTTTGCCAAGTTTGCTTGTTGCTTCTTTTTCAGTAATACCTGGTGTATCACCTGCTACTCCAACATCAATAGCAAATCCAATATCAGGCTGGATGGTAGCTGCCGCTGTTTTAGCTCCGCGCAAGCCAACTTCCTCTTGGACAGTTGCTACACTGTATGCAATATTTTCATGTTGAGTATCCTTTAAATTCTTCATGACATCAATCGCTACTGCACAGCCGATACGGTTGTCCCAGGCTTTTGCAAGAAGCATTTTTTCGTCATTCATTACCGTAAACTCAAAGTAAGGTACGATTTGATCTCCAGGGAGGACACCCCATTCCATTGCCTGTTCTTTGCTCGAAGCCCCAATATCAATGAACATATCTGTGATTTCGATTGATTTCTTTCGTGCTTCTGGTGATAAGACATGTGGCGGTTTAGAACCAATCACACCTGTAATGTCCCCTTTTTTCGTCACAATGGTGACGCGCTGGGCCAGCATAACCTGTGACCACCAGCCACCGACCGTTTGAAAACGAATATAACCTTTGTCATCAATTTTTGTCACCATGAATCCTACTTCATCTAAGTGACCAGCAAGCATCACTTTAGGCCCGTTTGCATTTCCTTCCTTCTTAGCAATTAAGCTGCCAAGGCGGTCTGTAGAGACTTCATCTGCATATGTTTCTATGTATGACTGCATGACTTTTTTTACATCACGTTCATTTCCTGGAATCCCTTTTGCATCCGTTAGGTCTTTCAGCATAGTTAATGTTTGATCTAGTTTTGTCATCCTGTTTATCCTCCTTTTTCTTCATGGTGCATTCTTATTATACAAAACCTCTTTCGTTCAATACGATCTTTTTATGAATATTTTTTCGTTTATCGAAATATTTTTTTAAAAAAAGTTGAAACCTTTTGACTTTCTCATTCGTAGTACATCAGATAACGGTATTGGAGGTGCATCCTGTCATGTTTGTCATCCTCATTAGACTTGCTCTTGTTGCACTGCTTGTCTATATTTTCTACATGGCGGTAAAATTCTTCTCAAATCCGAGAAGAAAGCTGAAACAAGCACAATTAAAAGAAGGCTTTTATTTTATGGACGAACAGCAAAATGCTCGCAAAAATTTCAATTTCGTCTATAAAGGTGTCTTGTTTGAAGGGGAGAAACATGTTCCTTCTAAGGATCATCCTCTGTTTGTCCACTCCATTTACGTTTGGACCGAGTCACCTGAGAAGCTAAATGAATTCACATTAGAAGACTTTGAAAAACTTGAGGAAAACATCATTGAACGGTATCCTCAAACAAAAATTGATTGGGATCAGCCCATCAAAAAAATCAAACAAAAAAAGGGAGCTGACACGCCGACTTAACGGCGTCTGCTCCCTTTTTAGATGAGATTGAGATAGACCAATATCACCAATTGGACAACAATTAAAGCAGGCATACCCATTTGAAAGGCAGGGTGCTTCGTTTTATGACGGAAATACTGCATGCCAAGAAATGACCCAGCAGCACCAAAAAGTACTGCGGCACTCCATAAGTGCGCTTCTGATATTCTCCATTTGTGTGCTTTCGCCCGGCGTTTATCCTCTCCCATGAGACAAAACCCATAGACATTGACCAAGATGAGCAGCACGATCAGAGCGATATTCATTGATTTCACCTCACATGATGAGAAAAAAAGATCACTCCTTGGCGGAATGATCTTTTATATGACTTACTTGTCTAGTTGTGCTTTTGCAGCATCAGCAAGCTGGTTGAATGCGTTTAGGTCATTCACAGCAAGATCAGCAAGCATTTTGCGGTTTACTTCGATACCAGAAAGCTTTAAGCCATGCATTAAACGGCTGTAAGAAAGACCGTTCATACGAGCTGCAGCATTGATACGAGTGATCCATAGTTTACGGAAGTCACGTTTTTTCTGACGACGGTCACGGAAAGCGTAGTTTCCAGATTTCATCACCTGTTGGTTTGCTACTTTATATAATCTATGTTTTGAACCGAAATAACCTTTTGCTAATTTAAGAACCTTTTTACGACGCTGACGCGACACAGTTCCGCCTTTTACTCTTGGCATTGTAATTCCCTCCTATGTTTCCTATTCCAGATTACTTGATGTTTGCAAGTTGTTGTTTGATACGTTTGAAATCTCCAGCACTTACGATTGCGCTCTTACGCAATTTACGTTTTTGCTTTGTAGATTTGTTAGCGAACAAGTGACTTGTGTACGCATGAGAACGTTTAAGTTTACCAGAACCTGTTTTTTTGAAACGTTTAGCAGATCCGCGGTGAGTTTTCATTTTTGGCATTGGATGTTTCCTCCCTCTGTTACTTTTACTTTTCGACTTTTGGTGCAAGCATGAGGAACATGCTGCGTCCGTCCATCTTAGGTTTTGTTTCTACTGTTGCTACTTCAGCGCAAGCTTCAGAGAAACGGTCTAACACGCGCTGTCCGATTTCTTTATGCGTAATCGCACGGCCTTTAAAGCGGATAGAAGCTTTCACTTTATCTCCCTTTTCAAGGAATTTGATTGCATTACGGAGCTTCGTGTTAAAATCATGTTCATCGATTGTCGGGCTCAACCGAACTTCTTTTAAGCTAATGATTTTTTGATTCTTACGTGCCTCTTTTTCCTTCTTCTGTTGTTCGAATCGGAACTTACCATAGTCCATGATTCGGCAAACAGGTGGTTTTGCATTTGCAGCAACTAACACAAGGTCAAGATTGGCTTTCGTAGCAATTTCCAGAGCTTCCTGGCGGGTTTTAATCCCAAGCTGATCGCCATTTTGTCCGATCAAACGAACTTCACGCGCACGAATACCTTCATTAACTAATTGATCTTTGCTAATAGTGAGCCACCTCCATGAGATTTTGAATTGAGTTCACAATTCATTTTGACCATTTCGTTGTATGTTTTACAGGCAAACAAAAAGTGTGGGCATATAAAACACCCACACTGCGAACATTTGCATGAAAAAATAAATGTACGGTCAACCTGTCAACTACAAACATGTGTCAATCAGGTGAGAAGCGGGTGCTTCTGCTTGTGATATCTATTCAATTCGTTAACTATTCTACACAATTTTCATTTGTCCGTCAAGTAACCGAACTCTTGAAACAACTTTTTCATTTTAGCATGACGAAATGATTTGGGCAAGCCTTTTTCAAACAATGCTGATATTAAAGAATCAATTGCAAGAAGATTGGGATGACAATCACGGTGACAACCCCTACTACCACAACAGCGATACTTGCCATTGCCGCTTCCACTTCGCCCATCTCAATCCCAACAGAAACGCCAAGTGCATGTCCTGAAGTACCAAGTGCAAGGCCTTTGGCCACTGGGTTTTTAATCCGAAACAGTTTTAAGAAGAAGGCACCTAGCGCATAGACAATCACCGCATTAAAAATAACCGCAAAGGCTGTAATATCTGCAATTCCGCCAATATCCTTTGCAATTGGCAAAGCAATTGCTGTCGTCGCCGCTTGTGGGAGCATGCTTTTCATAACAGCAGCATCAAGATGAATCCCTTTTGCTACTACATAAACAATCGTAATAGAACAAAGTGAGCCGACAAAAATAGCGGATAAAATTTGCCACCAATATTTTTTCAGCAAAGCTCGCTGTTTATAAAGAGGAATCGCAAACGCGATGGTCGCAGGCTCTAAGAAAAACTTGATAATCTTACCGCCTTCATTATAATCTGCATAGGAAAAACCGCCAATTTTCAAAAACAAAATGCCTAACACCATGGCAACAAATAGCGGGGTGAATAAGAAGAAACCTTTAGACTTTTTAAATAAAAATGTGCCAATCCCAAAGGCCACTAATGAGACGACAATGCCAAAATAAGGACTCATAGTACTTGTACCCATCTTACACCTCTCCTTTAATGCGTAGTTGAAGCTGGTTTATTTGAATGAGAAGGAGTGGATTTGCTCTCCTTTGTCTTTTGACGCTGCTGTGGTCTTTCTGATAACTGCATCAGAAGCTGAGAGAACAGCCCAGTGGCGGCAAGTAACATAATGGTTGCAATGATAATCACACCCACTACCTGTACCCCTACTTCTTGCATGACACCTAATGATTGAATGACTGAGATACCAGAAGGAACAAATAGAAAACTAATAAGACCTGTCAATGAACTGCCTAATTGCTCTACTTGCTCTAGTTTCACAATCTTTGTTGTTAATAAAATAAATAAAAGAACCAAACCAATAACAGATGCAGGCATCGGAATCGGTAAATACATTGAAATGAGATTAGAAACGAACATTACCGTTGCAAAGATAAATGCTTGAGATAGAAATCCATATACTTTTGTGGCACTCATGCCCTTTCACCTCTTTCTTCGACTGCCCTCAGTATATGGCATGAAACAAACAAATGAAGCGTTTACAATAAAACTCACCTAATATCCTGACTGAAATGCAAAAAATGAGGATTGAAATACAAATGAAAAAAGCCGCCCTATTCTAATAGGAGCGACTTCTTTAGTTCTTTCGCATATGTTCGGCTGACAGGGACGATAGACCCGTCTGTCATATGAAGATTATACGTTGAATTAAACCAAGGCTGTACTTCTTTCATATGAGACGTGTTGACGATATAGCTTCGGTGAACTCTCATAAAATAAGCCTCGGGTAATTTCTTTTCAATGACCACAAGCGGTTCTGTCACCTCATACATATGATCTCTTGTTTTCACAACCTTTTTTCCTTCACTAAGCCCTACATACATAATCTCGTCAACCTGCAAGATCACAATAGACTCATCGACAGAGATCGCTAATTTTTGGTTGTGAGAAAATTTGTCTTCTGAAAGAGACGGCTCCTGCGTCTCAATAGCTTTCCACTTCTTAAACTTTTGCATCGTTTGCAAAAGCCGCTCTTCATCAAAAGGCTTTGTTAAGTAATCTAGTGCACTCACCTCAAACGCCTTCAGCGCATATTGATCAAATGCTGTAGCAAATACGATCGCTGGCGGATCAGACATTCGGTTGAGTCTTTTGGCAATATCAAATCCATTCTCACCTGATAAATCGATATCTAAAAAGAGCAAATCGGGCTTGTGATCGACCATCCGGTCAAAAGCAGATTCTATATTTTCCGCTTCCTCTATTTGAACATTCTCTTTTGTTCTTTGTAACAAATATTTTAATTCGTCTCTTGCTAAAACTTCATCATCTACAATCAATACCTTTATCAACGAGAATCATCCTTTTTTACATAATCCATTGGAATGCGAAATGAGATGTCAGTGCCTTTGTCACTATGAATGGATAAAGCAGCTTGCCGGCCAAAAATTCCTCTTAGCCGCTGGTCTAAATTATAAAGTGCTGTACCTGTTCCTTCTTTTGATTCAACTGGCGATTTTAATAATTGAGCCATCTTGTCGTCTTCAATCCCCTGGCCATTATCTGTGACTTTCATATAGACATGCCCATCTTTTATCAAAGCGGATACGATGACTTCACAATTTGTTTGATGTTTAGGAAAAGCATGTCTCACTGCATTTTCAACAAGCACTTGAAGCACAAAGGGAGGGATCATCACCTGTTCCAGCTCTTTTTCAATTTGAAAGGTCACTTGATATTTATTTGGAAATCTCGCTTGTTCCAGTGATAAATAAGCCTCCACATGCTGAATTTCTTTATGCATTGGAATGAGCAGCTGGCGGGCGCCTTGTAAATTTGATCGAAAATAAATACTCAGTTGCAGTAGCAGTTTCCTTGCCATCTCTACATTCGTTCTACACAAAACGGAGATGGTGTTAATGGCGTTAAATAAAAAGTGCGGATTCACCTGGGCCTGAAGCGCCTTGATCTCTGCATCTTTCAGCAGACGGCTTTGGGTCTCAGCCTCCCCAAGCTCAAGCTGTGTGGAAAAAAGCATCGCCAAACCTTCTGCAAGCTCCTCTTCTACTCTGCTTAATCCGACTGGAGAATTGAAATACATTTTTAATGTTCCGATTGTTTGACCATTAGACGTGAGTGGTAGCACAATGGCTGCTTCAAGAGGACAGTGAGCGACTGAACAATTGATGTCATCTTTCGAATGCGCCTTCATAATCTTTCCACTCATCAACACTTGCTTAGACAACCCTGTAATCAGGCTTTTCGATGGAATATGATGATCTGTTCCATCTCCAACATGCGCTAAAATCTTTTCTGTATCTGTTAAGGAGACAGCATCTGTTTCTGTTAAACGATGAATGATTTCTGCCACACTTTTACATGATTGTTCGTTTAGCCCTTGCCGGAAATAAGGAAGTGTTTGATCTGCAATAGAAAATACTCGATGTGTCTGCATCGCTTTCGCCTGCTCTTCTTGGCGAATTACTGACTGTAAAATGGATAAAAAGATAAAACTCCCGATTCCATTCACAAAGATCATCGGCAACGCAATAATACTCACAAGGCCCCAAGCATCAGCAAATGGCTTCGCAAACAGAAGGATAATGACCATTTGTAAAGATTCCATCGCTACACCAAAAATCGCTGCTTGTCGCGGTGTGACCATTCGATTCTTCCGCTTAAATCGCCTGCCGACATAGCCTGCAATCACACCGGCTAAAATGGAAGAAATTGCGCAGCTAAGCGCGGTGCTCCCTCCTAGTGAATAGCGATGAATGCCAGCTAAAAGCCCAGCACCAATCCCTACAAACGGCCCCCCTATTAAGCCGCCCATTTCGATCCCCATAATTCTCGTATTGGCGATAGAACTTGATGAGCCTAGGTGATATGAAAATTCGTGGTTCATCACAATCTGCTGCTGGATTTCAATTCCAGTGTAATTGCTGATGATACTAAAAGAAGCAAAAATAAAGACAAGGATTGCTTTTTTTCGAAACCCTTGATTATGTAGTAAGAGATTGCGAAAGCCCTTCACATGGGCAAGCACAAATCCCAAAATAACGATGATTCCTACACGCTCAATCATCATAATAATTAAATGAAGCAAACCGGCCACCCCAATTGATGTATGTGATATCTACTGTCTATCTATTCTATCATGCACGGTCAATGCTCAAAAATCTCTCAAATCTTTTCTTTATTGCCCTCTCCTTCTATTGTAAAATGAACATGAGCCTGTCACATGCAATTGAGGGTAACTACATACATAACAAGGGAGAAGATCATGAAAGCCGTATTTTTCGATTTAGATGATACTTTGCTTTGGGATGAAAAAAGCATTCATACCACTTTTCAGGAAACATGCAGGGAAGCGGAAAAGAAATATGGACTTGATCCAGAATCGTTTGAACAGATCGTGCGTGAAGAAGCAAGAAAGCTGTACTCTTCTTATGAAACATATGATTATACTGTTATGATTGGCATTAATCCTTTTGAAGGACTGTGGTCTAATTTTAGTGAGCCGATTAGCGAAGGCTTTCAAAAGCTGAACGCCCTTGCACCAGAGTATCGCAAAAACGCATGGACGAACGGCTTAAAAGAGGCAGGAATTGACGATGAAGCATTTGGTCAATACTTAGCAGATTTCTTTGCAGCAGAGCGCAGAAAACGCCCGTATGTCTATGAAGAAACGTATCCTGTTTTAGAGCGCCTGAAGGGCAGCTATGAATTACTCCTTTTAACAAATGGAGATCCTAGTCTGCAAAAAGAAAAACTTGCAGGTGTCCCGGAACTTGCCCCTTACTTTAATGAAATTGTGATTTCAGGAGATTATGGGAAAGGAAAGCCTGATCCTGGCATCTTTGAGCACTGCCTTCAGCTGTTAAATCTCACAAAAGATGACGTCATCATGGTAGGAGATAATCCAAAAACAGATATTCTCGGAGCTTCTCGCGTAGGCATTCAAACCGTTTGGATCAATCGTCATGGCAAGAAAAATGAAACAGATGTGACACCAGATTATGAAATTAAAGACTTACACGAATTGTTTGATATTTTAAAATAAACCATAGGAAAAACACCCTTCTCCTGATCGAGATTGGGTGTTTTTTCGTTTTCGGCTAAACAATTGCTGCTAAACTTTGTGCTTGACGATCTAAGCCTCGTGCTGCTTCTCCTACATTCATGAATTCCTCGCTTGCTTGCTTGACAAGATCCCGGTTTGTAAACACACTTGTCTTTGCACGGCTTGTTCCGTTGCTGACCTTTTCAACTTCTAAATGGATCGCCTTCACATAACGATCCACCTTTACGATCGCTTCCTTTGAATCTGTCGCAAGCTTACGGATTTCTGCCGCTACGACACTAAAGCCATTTCCATAGGAACCCGCATGCGCAGCTTCTATGGCCGCGTTCAATGCGAGCAGCTGCGTTTGGGAAGCGATACTGTTAATCGTTGTAGCAATTGAGCTGATCGACTCCACCTGCTCTGTTAGCCCTTCTAGCAAACTCATGTTTTGATCCGTTTCACTCGCAATATGTTCAAAAGAAGCATTTACACTTTGACTATGCTGGATGCCGATTTCCGCTCGCTCCATTAATTTTGCAGACATATCCTTTAGGTCTTCTACTACCTGCTTCATTGTGTTTTCTCTCTCCGTAATATCTGTTGCCACTTTCACGACGGCCACTACGTTCCCCTCTTCATTGAGCACTGGTGTATACGTCGCTTCAAGCCATAAGGTGTCACCGTACTTCGTGATCCGCTGCACCTTTTCCTGAAACACTTGACCATTCTTCAAACGCTTCCAAAACATTTGATAACTTGCGTCTTCTGCAATATGCGGAGGACAAAACTGTCTATGCTTTAAACCAATCATTTCTTCCTTTGAATATCTCATGGCTTTTGCAAAAATATCATTGACCCATAGGACCTTACCTGTGACATCAAATTCAATCATCGCCAGTGAGTGCTCTAGCGCACGAAGCACAGCTGATTGCTCCAATACTTGTGTTGATGAAGTGTTTGTTGTTTGAATCATCGCTTTCATTCCCCCAATTTGCCTCTATCTAATAGTACATACTTACCCATACTTTAGTACTATCTAAACGTATCATTTGCGCACTTGGATCACCAGTGGAGAATTTTTTTCCATAAGAAAAAAGCCAGCAACCTCAAGAGATGAGATCACTGACTGTTTCGTTTGCCTTCATTATTTTTTTGCTTCTGCGACTGCATGTTTCACAAAAGCTTCGAGGTCCATTGTTTCTGAATCTTGCTCCCCATATTTTCTTACATTGACCGCGCCATTTTCTGCTTCTTGATCACCGACAATCAGCATGTACGGAATCTTTTGCATTTGCGCTTCTCTAATTTTGTACCCTATTTTTTCATCACGACTGTCTAGTTCTACACGCAGTCCTTCAAGCTGCAAACGTTCTTGCACTTTTTTCGCGTAATCTAAATGGACAGATGGTGAAACCGGGATGACTTGGAATTGTACAGGTGCCAGCCATGTTGGAAGAGCTCCTTTGTATTCTTCAATTAAGAAGGCAACGAAGCGTTCCATTGTGGACACAACTCCTCTATGAATGACAACCGGACGATGATGTTTTCCATCTTCTCCGATATATGTGAGATCGAAACGCTCTGGAAGTAAGAAGTCTAGCTGTACAGTAGACAAAGTCTCTTCTTTTCCAAGGGCCGTCTTTACTTGGACGTCAAGCTTCGGACCATAAAATGCCGCTTCGCCTTCTGCTTCATAGTAGTCATGTCCAAGCTCGTCCATTGCATCTTTCAGCATGGACTGCGCTTTATTCCACATCGCATCATCGTCAAAATACTTCTCTGTATCCTCTGGATCACGGTAAGATAAGCGGAACGTATAATCATTTAAACCGAAGTCTTGATACACTTCTTCAATTAAACGAACTGTACGGATGAACTCATCTTTGATTTGATCTGGACGAACAAAGATATGGGCATCGTTTAATGTCATCCCGCGAACACGTTGAAGGCCGGATAAAGCACCTGACATTTCATAACGGTGCATTGTACCAAGCTCTGCAATCCGAATTGGCAATTCGCGATAGCTATGCGGCTCGTTTTTGTAAATCATCATATGGTGCGGGCAGTTCATTGGACGGAGAACAAGATCTTCATTGTCCATTTCCATGACCGGGAACATATCTTCTTGATAATGCGCCCAGTGGCCTGATGTTTTATACAATTCCACACTCGCAAGAACGGGTGTATACACATGCTCATAACCAAGGCGTACTTCTTTATCAACAATATAACGCTCAATGACGCGGCGGATTGTTGCCCCTTTTGGCAGCCAGAGCGGAAGACCTTGGCCCACCTTTTGAGAGTTCGCAAACAGTTTCAATTCTTTTCCTAGTTTACGGTGATCGCGCTCTTTTGCTTCTTCAAGCAGACGTAAATGCTCGTTTAATTCTTCTTTGCTGAAGAAAGCTGTTCCGTAAATACGCTGAAGCATTTGGTTGTTACTGTCGCCTCTCCAGTAAGCACCTGCAAGGCTTAACAGCTTGAATTCTTTGATTTTCCCTGTAGACGGCAAGTGAATGCCGCGGCATAGATCGAAGAATTCACCCTGCTCATAAATTGTGACAGCTTCGCCTTCCGGGATTGCCTCTAACAACTCGAGCTTCAATTCATCGCCAATTGCTTCAAAGCGTGCTTTCGCTTCTTCTCTTGAAACTTCAATGCGCTCAATCGGCAAATTGCTGTTAATGATTTTTTTCATTTCTTTTTCAATCTTTGGTAAATCTTCAGGTGTAATCGCTACATCGATGTCGACATCATAGTAAAAGCCATTTTCGATGACAGGGCCTACGCCAAACTGGACGTGATGCTCTTTTCCATAAATGCGTTTGATTGCCTGTGCTAGTAAATGCGCTGTGCTGTGGCGCATAATATCGAGCGCTTCTTCACTCTTATCTGTGATGATCTCAATTGTTCCACTTTCTAACAGCGGCGTACGCAGATCTATTTCTTTGCCGTTCAATTTACCGGCAAGCGCTTTTTTCTTTAGGCCTGGGCTGATTGATGCCGCGATGTCTTCTGTTGTAGCTGTTTTGTCAAACTCCTTGACTGCTCCATCGGGAAATGTAAGTTGAATTTGTTCTGACATCTCTAGTCACTCCTTTTTTTGGCAATATAAAAACCCCGCCCCCTGGAAAGGGACGAGGTTGAATAAACGGAATCGTGGTTCCACCCTTTTTCCCGTATTTGCAGCTTGCTTTGTCAAAAGCAAATACGGCTTGTGGTTCAATAACGGGAATTCCCGTCAGCTATTACTAAACAGTTCACAGCTGATGTTCAAAGGTGGTAAAGCAAATGGTCCTCTGCTAGGAAGCTTTCAGCCGCGGCTTCCCTCTCTTTAAGCGGGTGTTCATTTGTTCATGTCCTTATCAATACGGTCTCTGTATGAAGTTACACCGTATTATAAAACGTTTTTTCGTGAAAATCAAGAAAGCTTTTCACTTTTCTTTTCCAAATGGCTAGGAACAAATTGTACATGCTGATCTTGAAACGAATGAGGCGGGAATACCTCGACTCTTTCTTGAAAAATATTTTGAATGGTTTGCACCATCGAGTGACCTGTATCATCTGTAAATAGGTCAATTTTTTGTGGCGCAATGGATACAAGCGGTGCAATCAACTGCGAATCAATATACATTGGATGCTCTCTTACAAACTGTCTGTCTATGTATTGTTTTTGATCACGCTCAGAAGCGTACCGAAATTCCCAAATCATCAGGCGGTCCTGATGCACAACATGTACTTTTTCAAGCTTAGGTTCTCTTGACATCACATAGTCTCGAAGGGATTGAATAAAGTTTTGATATTCTTGTTCCATTTTATATTCTTCGATGGATACTTCAACATAGTTCTTCAGCCTTCTGTCATACGCTGAGAGCCTAAATGTCATAAATGAACCAATGGAAAAAACACCTTTCTGTAAAGAAATCGTCTCAAGCTCTTTTTTTAACAGATCCTCCCTCGGCGGGTCTTGATGAATTCCAGGGATATCATCTAGATCCCCTTTCATGATGCTATGTGCGATTGAAAGAATTTGGTGCTGCTCTTCTGGATCTTTAAATAAGTATGTGTTTTCAAGGATGCTGCGCATGCGTTCATTTTCTTTGCATTCCAAAAAAAAGTGAATCAGCAATGTCCGCACAATGTGCTCTATGGCTTCTCCTGATTTCTTCGCTTCTATGAGAAGCCGGTCTTTCCCTTGTTGAATCGAAATGTGATGCCGACTGTCCAAGTGTTCAGCAAGATGTAAAAAAGCGGCGGTATCATATTCATCTTCAAAGATTATTTCAAGCATGTTTGTCCCCCCTAACGACATCTGTTACATATATATGGGGGGAACATAAAAAATAGACGCCTAAAATAAATCAGGCATCTTTCTTTTTAAAATCAGTGGCACTGAGATAAAGATCAAATAAATCAAACAAACAATCGCTAAGGCGGCATAATTTCCGCTCACAAAGCTTGATCCAAGGACATTTAACGCCACAGTACCAGGTATTAATCCTAAAAAAGTAGCTGCCGCAAATGCACGATAATTCGCACGTGAAGCTGCTGCGGCATAACTGACAAAATCAAAGTGAATGGGTGCAATGCGTAATAAGAGGATATAAAGAAATCCATGCTCTTGAATACGGGACGTCACCGCTTTTAGCTTCCGATTGCTTGATTCAGTTTCCTGCTTGTTTGAACGGAAGGTTGAGGCAAGCAGGAAAGATCCTGTTGCACCTGCTGTCGCACCAGCTAAGGCATAAATGGTCCCAAGGACACTGCCGAATGCCAAACCCGCTGCCAGCGAAAAGACGGTGAGAGGGACAAGCACAAATGGACGAAAAAGTGATAAGAAAAGAAAGACAAAGGGAGCCAGCATCCCAAATTGAAGAATCCAATTCTTCACATCTTTCGGCGACAGTTGAAGATGCTGTTTGTTGAGCCACCATAGCACAGCAGCTAGAACGCCAATCACGAGAAAAAGCAGCCATTTTCTTTTGTTCATCTTATCCGCTCCCCTTCACGTGACCTATCTTTTTATAAATGACGGCGATTTTCCCCTTCAAGCAAAACTGGTTCAGCTAGGTAGAGAATACGTTCCATTAATCGAGCTGCCTTCACCTCTTCTTTTTCCCCGCGCTGTGAGTACGTAAAGTGATGCTTTAACTCATTCGGTGAGAAATTAGAAGAGAAAAAAGTCGGCAGCTGCTCTGCCATGCGGTATTGCAAGATTGTTCCTAAAAGTTCATCTCGTACCCAGCTTGTCATCGACTCTGCTCCAATATCATCAAGCATTAAAATCGGTGTTGATTTGACCATATTCAGCTTCTCTTCGAGTGTATGATCGGCTAACGAATTTTTTAACTCTCTCACAAATTCAGGCACGTATACAAGGAGAGATGGATACTCTTTTACCGCTAACTGCTGCGCAATCGCTGCCAGAATAAATGTTTTTCCGACCCCAAACTTTCCATGTAAATAGAGGCCTTTGCCCTTACCTGTTTCATCATAACTTTGCAAGAATTGACCTACTTTTTGAATGACTTCTTGTCTTCCAACCACATTTAAATCAGCAAACGTCGCTTGAAGAACATTCTGCGGAATATACATACTTTTCATGAGTTCTTGCTGTTTTTTCTGTCTATCAAGCCGCAGTTTGACAGGACAAGGGGAATATTCAATATCAATGCTCTGACCTTTGATCACAAGCTTCGGGTGATACCCGTCTAAAATGACATTTACATTCTCTTCCTCTAAGCAGTAAGAACAGCCCTTTGATTGCTGTACATATTCAAAGAGCCTGTTCAAACTGCGATTGATCATGTCTTCTTGGATGTCCTCTTGATGCTCCTTTAAAAAAGCTTTTACATCTTCATCAGCTAGGACACTTTCTTTAATCTGATTGTATCTCACGCGAAAATCTACCCGCCCTTTTAGCTGATCAAATGAACGACCGATCGGTTTCATCTCCATCTCACCTCACATTAATGTGCATTGTACTTTTTCATATTATTAAACTGATCTAACAATTTTTCTTTTTCTCGTTCAAGGTCCTCTGTAGACAAGTTATCTGTCTGTTCTTTTGCGGGCTGTTCTTTCGTTTCAGCTTCTTTCATCCAGTCAGGCAGCTTCTCCTCGCGGATCACTTTTCCTGATCCATAGGATTGACGCTTATTTTTTTGCTGCGCCCATTCTGTCATTTGCCTATTCTCTTCTTTGGCAATTTTCATAGCAGCTGCCACGGTTTTGATTTTCTTTCGCACCCAATGGGCGGCGATTTTCTGCATATATGTTTTGGACAGTTTCATATCCGTTTTTAGCAGTGTATAGTAGATCAGGACATTCATGACCCCAGGCTCTAGCTGCTGCTCAAGCATAATATCTTCAACAATTCTTAAGTCTGCATATGTTGGCTCAATGCCATCTGCCATATCTTTTAGAAGCTCTCTAGGCGAAATATGATCAAGCTTTTCAATCAATTTCGCATCAGGCGCATCTGCACCTGGCTGTTGCGTGGCATCGTGACGTAAATGCCTTGGCTGTTTTTGATCAATCAGCTTCGGCTGTTCGCCCCTGTATTCAATTTGATACCAGTCTCTCGCTGCTTTTCGCAGATCCTCAGTTGATATCATCTGATCTGAACCACAGGCACCTGCGACAATATTTTGCATTTGCAGCGGTGTGATGCCATAGACGACCGCTAACTTCTTAATTGTCTCTTTCACTTGCTTTGTCAAAGCTTTTCTCGGAATCATCATGTCCGACATGCCTGCTAACAGGAGATCAAAATCAAAAGATTCATCTGAAAGCGGTGCAGGCTGACTTGAGCCAACTGTCACATATTCGTAGCCCTCATCAAGCGATGACGCCTGATTGATTTCCTCTGTCATCTTGCGCTCTCCTGGCTGCAAGACGTGAAACACTTCTTCAAACGATCGGGAGATGTTCTTTGCATCAGCAGGAACTCCTGGATAAGAAAAATAATCACGGAGCTGCATATATTTTGCTTTCTCTACCCGATGATACAAAAGGACATTCAGCATACCGTCTTGGAAAAATTCATCCGGTCTCAGCGGCGGCACGAGCTCATATGTAAACAGTCTGCCTTCTTCCGTTTCCTGTTCATATGTGCGGAGTAATCCGATCGCTTCAAGCTTTAAGCGCTCCTCAAAAATATCATTTAAATTCGTTTGCAGCATCACCATCAGCTGACGGTGAGGTGCGGGTTTCCCCCACATTCGATTTTGTTCCAGCTCTCCCCATAGCGTCATGTATAAACTGAAAGCGGACATGCCAATAAGCGGCTGATATAAAAGAGTAATAAGCTGTCTATCGATGTCACCGAGCAATGAAGCGCTTTTGACGACATACGGATCGACGGCTAGCACTTCCTTCCAATGCTCTGTCATATGCTGATCCTCCCTTAATACGGTTGTCTTCATTGTACACTCTTTTTGCGTTTTACGCTTTACGCAGGAAAAAGAGCATGAAGAATCTTCAGCTCTTTTTTAGCGTTCTTTCTTTAATAAATCTTTTAATTCATCAATAAACACATTGATATCTTTAAACTGACGGTAAACCGAGGCAAACCTGACATAAGACACTTCATCAATTTTCGCCAGCTCGTCCATCACCATTTCCCCTACAAGCTCGCTTTTCACCTCTGACATGCCTTGGTTACGCAATTCCTTCTCGATGTTAAAGCAGACATCCTCGAGCTGTTTTAAAGCGACAGGACGTTTTTCACACGCTTTGATGAGGCCTCTTAGCATCTTTTCCCGGCTGAATTCTTCTCGAATTCCTTCTTTTTTCACCACAATCAATGGCAATTCTTCTAATTTTTCAAACGTCGTGAAGCGATATTGACAGCTTTCACACTCTCTTCTCCGACGAATGGATTTTCCTTCATCTACTGGTCTTGAATCAAGCACCCTTGTGCCAAGGTGCTGACATGTGGGACATTTCATTTCATCAGCTCCGATCTGTTCTTGGAAGTTGTTTGTCTAGTTCTTTATAAAGGGACAAAACAGCCTTTTGACTGTAGCCAAAGTCTGTTGGCAGTGCTGTTTCTGTTGTCACATTAAAATCGACAGCTGTTTCAAAAGGACGAATTGAAATGACAGTCGCCACGAGAAAAGCTTTTTTCGGCGTTCGTATGTTTGCGCTGATTTCACCTCGTTCTGCTGAAACAGATGTCACTTGATAGGAATCGTTTCTTGAAAGAACGGCTTCTACCGTTTGGAAAACTTGAGTTTGTGTCGATTTGTAGTAATGGCTTTTCAGCTCTGACACTGGATGATGGTCAGATGTTTCTGTATGATTTGAAATGAATCGTTTTAGCTTTTGCCCTAAAGTCATACACGTATCCCCTTTGTCATAAACCCTCTTCTTTATTTTATAAAAAAAACCTTTGTTTTCCTAGAACAAAAGTATAGACAGGTTAGATCATGCTGGATGCCCGTGTATGGAACAAATATAAAAAGGAGCATAACACAAAGGCATTTAATGCTTTTGGCCAGCTCCCATTGCAATCTTTTTTATGTTTACAGTGCTTTGGCTTGCGCCTGTTTCACTTGTACAGGTCCCATGCCTCGAGGAATTTCGATGTTTTCTCTTGTTTCAGCACCTAGTTCATCTCCGATATGATCTGCTGCAATATTCGGATCTAGATCGCCGCAAGTATAAACATCTATGCTCGCATAACCATGTTCAGGAAAGCTGTGAATTGTCAAATGAGATTCAGAAATAATGACAACTCCACTTACTCCTTGAGGTGCAAATTTGTGAAAAGCAACCTCTCTTACTTCAGCTCCTGATTTCAAAGCTGCATTTACAAACGTTTTTTCAATAAAATCCATGTCGTTCAGTTTATCACAGTCGCATCCCCATAACTCGGAGATAACGTGACGTCCGATTGTTTCCATCATGGACCCCCCTTAAACAAGAATGAAAGAGTGAAGTTCTAAGCAGCCGGACCGGACATATACCACGGGGGAAAGTTAGTCCAAAGAGGTCCTAACCCTTTAAGTATACCCGAATGAGTCTGCGAACAAGAAGTTCACGAAAAATAGTATACTTTGTTTAGACCCATTTTGCAAGCTGTGTTTTTAGTGGGATTTTCTCTCATTTCTTGAAAAGGGACGTTCAGTCTTCCTCATTTCAAACAGCTGAAAGCTCTTTCATCTGGGAACCAACAAACTTTACAAGATCAACCACTCTGCAAGAATAGCCCCATTCATTGTCATACCATGCAAGAACTTTTACTTTTCTGCCTTCCATCACCATCGTTGTGAGTCCATCAACGACAGCAGAATAAGGGTTTGTGTTAAAGTCTGTGGAGACAAGTGGTTCATCGGTGTAATCTAATATGCCAGCAAGAGATGTTTTTGAAGCCGTTGCAAAGGCAGCATTGACCTCTTCAGCTGTGACATCTTTTTTCAAGTCGACCACAAGATCAACCATCGACACATTTGAAACCGGCACACGAAGCGCAAGCCCATGCAATTTTCCTTTCATATGCGGCAGCACTAAAGAAAGCGCTTTAGCGGCACCCGTCGTCGTTGGAATGATGGACTGAGCACATGCTCTTGCCCGGCGCAAATCCTTGTGGGGATTGTCGATATTTTTTTGATCATTTGTATAAGCATGAACCGTTGTCATTAAGCCGTTGTCGATGCCAAATTCATCATCTAACAGCTTGACAACTGGTGCTAAGCAGTTTGTTGTACAAGATGCGTTTGAAATAACGACGTGCTTTTCAGGATCAAGATCATCCTCATTGACACCCATCACAATTGTAACGTCTTCATTTTTACCTGGAGCTGTAAGTACGACTTTTTTCGCTCCGGCATCTATATGGCCCATCGCTTGATCTTTTGAATTAAATTTCCCTGTTGCTTCTATGACGATATCAATCCCAAGCTCTCCCCATGGAAGCTGCTTTGGATCTCTATTATTAAGCAAAAGCACTCTTTTTCCATTGACAATCAAAGCGTCATCTTCTGCTGTCACATCGCATTCGTAACGTCCATGATTTGTGTCATATTTAATTAAATGTGCTAGCGTTTCGGCAGGATAGCTTGCGTTCACCGCTACAATTTGAATTTGATCATCAAGCATTGCTTTTCTGAAGACCATGCGTCCAATTCTGCCAAACCCATTGATCGCTGCTTTTACCTTCATGAACAGGTCACTCCTCTATTATGTGTTATACTCAATAAATTTATTTATGAAATTAGTATATCACATTAGAATGTAATTGCCAGTATATAAACGTATATTTTCAAAAAAGGGCTGTTCTTTTCAAAGAATTTTAAGAAAAAAACATAAAAAAAGAAGAGTACTGTATGTACTCTTACTTATCTGTATGTTCCCATTCGTTTAATATGTTCTCTAATTGCTTTCTCATAAAAGCGAGATCTTTTGTGTTTTCTATCACGCGGTCTGCTTTTTGGCATTTTTCCTCAAGAGGCTGCTGGGAGTGAATGCGATTCAGCGCTTCTTCCTCACTCAAGTCGTTTCGATTCATGAGCCGCGACAGCTGCAAATCAGGCGTCGTGTACACAACGATGATACGGTCGACTAGCCCTTCCAGCTTGCTCTCGAATAGGAGCGGGATATCAAGCACAACAAATGTTTCATTGTTGCTCACCCCTTCATCACGCTGCTTGAGCATTTCCTTTCTGACTTCAGGATGAACGATGGCATTGAGCTGTTTTCTTTTCTCTTCATCAGAAAAAATGATCGCTCCAAGCTGCTGCCGGTTCAGTTCACCATTTGGCAGAAGAACCTCTTCACCAAAAGTTTGAACGATTTGATGAAGGGCAGGCGCTCCTTTAGAAACCGCTTCTTTTGCAATGATATCTGCATCCACCACCCGAATGCCTTTCTCTTTTATCATCTGCGAGACTGTGCTTTTTCCGCTAGCAATCCCGCCTGTTAATCCAATGACGAGCGTCAATTCATTTCCTCCTTTACAGCTTCCACACCCCAATTAAAATGAGCAACAGCCCTGGTAAGCATGCGAGTTTATCGATCCAGCGCCAATTGGCCAAATAATGACCCGCACGCAGTCCGATGCATACAAAAAGAGAACTCATCACAGCGACCGCGATGCTCATGACAATTGGAGAAAAACCAAGAATCGCTGCACCAATCCCTGCACCAAATGCATCGATGGATAAAGCAATTCCAAGAAGCACCGCTTCCATTCCATTAATGGTGCCAGAGCGGTCAATATCTGCACTTGTAGGCTTTCGCAAAATATGAATGACAAGCCCAAGAGACTGCACTTCTACATTGAGAAGTGTTTTTTCATGAAGGAGCAAATCACGCTCTTTCGCTGGTTTATAAAATTGATACAGAACCCAAAGTCCGATAGCAATTAAAATGCCTCCACCCAGTTTATCTGTCACTGAGACAGGGAGGAATGTCGTGAGCAGGCTGCCAATCAGCATGGAAATGAGCAACACAATTCCTGAACAGCAAGCAATAATAACGATGGCTTTAAATGGAATCCTCATCTTGCGAAGACCATACGTAAAACCTACAGAAAAGCTGTCAATGCTGACGGCAATAGCTAAAAACAGAAGCGAAAACGAAATCATACCTGTACTCTTCCTTTCTGTTCATGCAACGATGATCAAGAGTCTCTAGGCGTCCTTAGACTCTTCTTCACTATATGAAGAGCAGGTGGGCTGTGTGTCAGTCTACACCTTGCTGAAAAAAGAATGTTTTTTATCGTATGCATGGCAAAAAGGAAGCATGCTGACGGCTTACTTTTATGAAGGGCGTTTTTGGCAGGTCACACAAAAATGAGTGCCGCGCCCTCCCACCACTGTTTTCTCTATGATACTTCCGCACGTCTGGCAAGGTTCTCCCCGCCGGTCATATACAAGAAGCTGTAATTGAAAAGTCCCAATATCACCTTGTGAATTGATGTAGGAACGAATGGTGCTACCTCCTGCATCAACAGCCACTTGAAGCGTATCAATAATATGTTTGTGGAGCACCTTACAAGATGCAAGACTTAGCTGATTCGCTTTTGTTTCTGGATGAATGCCTGATTTAAACAGCACTTCATCTACATAAATATTACCGAGGCCAACCACAATCTTTTGATCAAGTAAAGCCGTTTTGACCACGCGGGAGGTTTTCTTTAATTGCTCCCATAAATATTCTGGTGTAAATGAGTCTGAAAAAGGTTCATATCCCAGCTGTGATAGCGGAAGTTCTTTTTCTTCTTCGCCTGGCTGAAATAGATGCATCGTCCCAAATTTACGGACATCATGGTACCGAAGTTCGGTACCATCTGTGAACGTAAAGACGACGTGTACATGTTTATCATAAGGCTCACCAGTTTCATGTACACGGTATTTCCCTTCCATTCTTAAATGGGAGACCATCACATAGTGGTCTAAATGAAAGAGTAGAAACTTCCCTCTTCTTTCAATGGTTTGAATGGTTTCTCCTACCATCCTTCTAGCGAACTCTTCCGGTTCCCCAGGACGTTTGATGATATTTGGCCATTTGATATCGACCGTTTCAATCGTTTTTCCTTTGACTAACCGCTGAAGAGTGCGCCGGACGGTTTCTACCTCTGGTAATTCCGGCATGCTCCTCGCTCCTTTTTCTCTCTCTTTATTTTGCGTCGTACCAAGATGGACCTGAAGCGAAATCGACTTTTAGCGGCACATCGAGCTGAAGTGCATTTTCCATGACTTCAGGGACGATTTTTTCTAATATGGCGATTTCTTCTTGTGGCGCTTCAAAAATCAGTTCATCGTGCACTTGCAATAACAGATTTGTCTGCAGGTTCTCTTCTTTTAACTTTCGTGCCATATCAATCATCGCTTTTTTAATGATATCGGCGGCACTTCCTTGGATCGGTGTGTTCATTGCCGTTCTTTCCGCAAAGCTTTTCACATTAAAATTACGGCTTGTGATATCTGGAATATATCGTCTACGTTTAAGAAGCGTGGTCACATACCCTTTTTGTTTTGCTTCCTGCACGATGTCTTCCATATAGGTTTTCACGCCTTTAAAGCTTGTTAAATAACGTTCAATGAAGGCCGCTGCTTCTTTTCTTGTAATCCCAAGGTTTTGAGACAGTCCATAATCACTAATTCCATACACGATTCCGAAGTTGACAGCTTTGGCCTGTCTTCTCATAGAGGAAGTCACTTCTTCTTCTGACACATGGAACACATCCATTGCTGTTTTCGTGTGAATATCCATATCTTGGGTAAAGGCTTCAATCAAGTTCTCATCTTGAGAAATGTGCGCGAGTACACGCAGCTCAATTTGAGAATAATCAGCCGCAAACATGAGCCAGCCTTCTTTTGACGGGACGAACGCTTGACGAATCTTTCGGCCTTCTTCTAAACGAATCGGGATATTTTGAAGGTTTGGATCTGTTGAGCTTAGTCTTCCTGTTTGTGTAAGTGCCTGATTAAATCTTGTGTGCACTTTATGCGTATCTTTTCGCGTCACTTTCATTAAGCCTTCCACATAAGTGGATTGCAGCTTTCCTATTTGACGGTAATGCAGAATGGACCGAATAATTTCGTGCTTGTCTTCAAGCTTTTCAAGGACATCCGCAGACGTAGAGTAGCCTGTTTTGGTCTTTTTGATAATAGGTAGTCCTAATTTTTCAAATAAAATCACACCAAGTTGCTTCGGTGAATTGATGTTAAATGTTTCTCCTGCTAACCGATGAATGGTTTCTTCATATTCCTTCAGCTTCTTCGTGAGTTCTTCACCCATTTTCTGAAGACGTTCAACATCCACTTTTACCCCAAGAGATTCCATTTCACCTAAGATGAGGGCAAGTGGCAGCTCTAAATCTTCATACAGCTCATGCTGATCATTTTTTTCTAGCGCTTCAAGGGTCAAATCATGCAGCGCAGAGATCGCTGCTGCTTTTCTTCCAAGATGGTCTTTTAGCTCTTCTTCAGGTGGAATCGCCTGTTTCGCTCCTTTTCCGTAAACTTTTTCATCGGAAAGGGCAATGTTCAGGCCATATTCCTTCGCCACACTTG
This sequence comes from Bacillus sp. FSL M7-0307, assembly GCF_038627835.1. NCBI lineage: Bacteria > Bacillati > Bacillota > Bacilli > Caryophanales > Bacillaceae > Bacillus > Bacillus sp. FSL M7-0307. The sequence continues at coordinate 2,581,109 of NZ_CP152023.1, forward strand.
CAACGTCCTCATAAGATTTCTGCGGATTGACCACATAGGAAGCGAGCAGGACATCGTTATCGACACCTTTAAGATCAACATCATGCCATCTGAGCGCAACAACCGCTCTTTTGGAATCAAAGACCCATTTCTTCTTCGTTTCATCCTGTACCCATTGTTTAAATGCTTCAGATTGCAGGGCATCTTCTTTTGTCATAAAAAATGCACCGTTCTCATTATGGATCGCAAACCCTATCAAATCGGCTTCGTGATAATTGTCTCCTAGCTGTTCTACCACAAGTGCAGCGTGATCTGTCAGCATGTCCTCCGTAACATCTGTCATTTTCTTCACATCTATTTCATCTATTTCAACTGGTTCATCTGATTCTGGCGCTTCTCCTAAACGCTCTAGCAGCGTTTGAAAGCCCAGTTCTTTATAAAGCGAGATGACCTGCTTCATGTGAGGACCTTCATAGGCGAGCTCTTTGCTTGATACATCTATTGGTGCTTCTACGAGAATCGTCGCCAGCTTTTTACTCATCACCGCTTGTTCTTTATATTCTTCAAGCTTTTCTTTTAGCTTTTTCCCGCTGACTTCGTCAATATGATCAAGCAGATTTTCAAGGCTTTCAAACTGTTTTAGTAATTTGATCGCTGTTTTTTCACCAACACCAGGCACGCCAGGAATATTGTCTGATGAGTCTCCCATCAGCCCTTTCATGTCGATGATTTGATCTGGCCTGAGTCCGTATTTCTCTTCAATATGTGCCGGTGTGTAATATTCTACTTCTGTGATCCCTTTTTTCGTAATGGCTACTGTTGTATGGTTTGTTGAAAGCTGCGTTAAGTCTTTATCTCCTGAGAAGATCTTGACCTCAAAGCCGTCCTTTTCTGCCTCTACAGCCAGTGTGCCGATAATGTCATCCGCCTCGTATTGCGGAAGCTCGTACCTTTTCACTTGATAAGCATCTAATAGCTCACGGATGAATGGCATTTGTTCTGATAGTTCTGGCGGAGTTTTTTGTCTTCCGCCTTTATATTCCTTAAAGGTCTCGTGACGGAAGGTGGTTTTACCCGCATCAAATGCTACGAGCATATGAGTCGGCTTCTCGTCTTCCAGCATCTTCATTAAGATCATCGCAAAGCCATAAATGGCATTTGTATGTACGCCTTTATCATTGGATAATAGCGGCAAAGCAAAAAAGGCTCGATAAGCGAGACTGTTTCCATCCACAAGTACTAATTTCTTTTGATCTGTCATCTTTTAATCCTCCATCGACTGAGCCGGCTCAGCCGTCTCTTTCGCACATTGTATGTTCATTTTATCAAAGTTTATTTTGAAAAGAAAATAGACGAGCCTGCATAAAAAAGGGACGAAAACAACAAGTGTTTTCGTCCTTCCAAAATTGGCTCCTTGGATGAAGGGGTTCCTATTCATCCTACCAATGATTGATTAACAAAACATGAATTCATTGTAAAGATCATGTAAATTTTAACGCCACTTTCCATTCTTCTCTATTTTGACTTTAAACTCACGGTAAACGTCGTCCCTTTGCCTTGTTTGCTATGAACAGAAATCGTTCCTTCATGTGCTTCGACAAGGTGTTTGACAATGGCAAGACCAAGCCCTGTACCGCCTGAGTTTCTACTTCTATCTTTATCAATTCGATAAAATCTCTCGAATATTCTTGGAATTTCACTCTTTTTCATACCGATCCCTGTATCTGCTACATCAAATTCATAGCTGTCTTTCCTCTGTCTTGCTGTGATCGTGACATTTCCTCCCTCTGGTGTATAGGTGAGGGCATTATTGATCAGGTTGAGGAAAATTTGTTTTAATCTCAGCGGATCTGCCATGACATAGACCGGCTCTTTCGGGACACGCACTTGTAGGTCAATGCCTTTTTCAGCAGCCTTTTGTTTTAGCAGCACTTCAATCTCTTGAATGATTTCTGTCGCATTGGCTTCTTGAATATTCAGCTTAAAATGCTGCTGTTCAATTTTCGAGAGATCAAGTAAGTCTTGGATGAGCGTTTCTAAACGAATACTCTCTTTTAGGATGATAGACAAAAATTGTGTCAGCGCTTCTTTGTCGTCAATGGCACCATCAAGAAGTGTTTCAGAAAAGCCTTTAATTGACGTGATCGGTGTCTTTAATTCATGTGACACGTTAGCGACAAAGTCTTTTCTCATTTGTTCTAGCTGCTTTGTTTCTGTCACATCATGAAATACAAGAACAATTCCTTTCCATTCATCGTCCGTACTTAAGATCGGAACACCATCGACTTGGAAATAACGCCGCTCGATGTCAACAGCGAGACGTAAAAACTTTCGGACCTTGGTTTCTGTCATGAAAATTTCGTCTATTAACTCAATAATCTCTTCATGGGTAAAGGCTTCATGATACAGCTTGTGCATGTAAATATGTTTTTGCACTTTGAATTGCTTGCGGAATGTTCGATTGACTAAGTGAATATAGCCCATTTTATCAATCAAAATAATCCCCGCTCCAATGTTTTCAATGACTGTTTGCAGACGATCTCGCTGCATTTCGCCAGCGCTTGTCATGTCTTGAAGACTTTCTGCCAGACGCTTCATTGATGTATTGAGTTCACTTGTTTCAATGATCAGCTCTTCATAGTTATTTGTATCATAGTTCCCTCGTTCAAGCTGTTTGGCCACCTTTGTGGCATAATCAATCGGCTTTACATACTTCATCGACATGCGATAGCCAAAAAAGACGATGATAATGATGGCTGAACCAAGACAAAAGGCTAATGCAAGCCAGAGCTGACCATCAATCTCATTCAAAGGCTGGAATGAAGCATGAAGAAATAAATATCCCGCCGGTTCGTTTTGTTTCATCATTGGAACTGCATAATGAAACAGCGCATCTTTCTCATCCTCAATGAACGTTCCTTTTGTTTGGAGCTGCTCATTTTCCAGCGTGTTTAAAATGACGGCTCTTTGTTCTGCTTGACCCGTTGTATGTATGATATTCCCCTTCACGTCCACAATCGACGCATTCATATCGAGATGCTGCTTTGCTTGATTGAGAATCTTCTTGTTTTGCTCCGCGTTCAAATCTTCAACATTCATTGAAGAAAGGAGAAAACTCGATTCCTTTTCCATTCGTTCGGTTAATTTTGTTTCATAGAAAATATGAAACATATGATCCAAGAAAAGACCAAGCGCAACAAACACAATAAACAGGAGAAAAATGAGCCCAGAAAAAAGGCGGGTTCTCACTTTACTCATTTGGCTTTGGCTCCTCCAATTTGTAGCCTAAGCCTCGAATGGTTTTAATATATGTTGGTTTTTTCGTGTTCTTTTCAATTTTGTCCCGCAAGTGGCTGATATGCACATCCACAATACGAGTATCACCTGCAAAGTCATAATTCCAAACCGCACTTAACAATAGATCACGCGTAAGGACACGGCCTTTATGCTTAGCCAAATAAAGAAGCAGTTCAAATTCCTTTGGCGTGAGCTCTAGACGTTCTTCTTGGAAATAGACTTCGTAATGTTCAGGTAAAATGCGCAGGTCTCCAATTTTGATTTGGTCTGCAATGATCTCTTCCTTCTCTTCTTGCACGGGAGCCGGCTGAGATTGCTGTGCTCTTCTCAAAATGGCTTTTACCCGAGCACCCACTTCTCTAGGACTGAAAGGTTTTGTCATGTAATCATCGGCTCCAAGTTCAAGACCGAGCACCTTATCAAATTCATCGTCCTTTGCTGTCAGCATTAAAATAGGGAACATCATTTTTTGAATTCTCAGTTGTTTGCACACTTCAATGCCGTCCATTTTCGGAAGCATTAAATCAAGCACAATCAGATCAGGCTGTTCACTTGCTGCTTTTTCAAGCGCTTCTTCTCCGTCTCTTGCTGTGACGACATCGTAGCCCGCCCTTTCAAGGTTATAGCTTAGAAGTGTTACAATTGATTCTTCATCATCCACAACTAATATTTTTTTATTCATGTTGTGCCTCCAATTAGTGATTTCCCCTGCATCCGGTTTTTTGTATCTTATGTGAAAAGCGAGAAGTCATGCTTTCTCTTTCATTTTAACGAAAGCTTAACAAGAGAACAATTTAAAATTTCGACAAGATTGGTTTTGTAAACAAAAAGAAGACTCCTCATACGAGAAGCCTTCTTTTTTATTCATATTAAGACAATACTTTCATGACGTTCTTTACAGATTCAACAGAACGGTCAAGCTGACTTCTTTCTTCTTCTGTCAGCTCAAGCTCGATGATCTGCTCAAGGCCGTTTCCACCTACGATTGTTGGAACGCCAAGGTAAATGCCTTCGTAGCCATATTCACCTTCAAGGTATGCAATCGTCGGCATGACGCGGCGTTGATCTTTTAAGATCGCCTCAACCATTTCAACGAGTGAAGCAGCAGGTGCATAATACGCACTACCGTTACCTAATAGGTTAACGATTTCACCGCCGCCTTTTCTTGTTCTTTCAACAATTGCATCAATTCGCTCTTTAGGAATTAATGTTTCCAGCGGGATACCGCCTGCATAAGAGTAACGTACAAGAGGAACCATGTCGTCCCCATGTCCGCCAAGAACAAAGCCCGTCACATCTTTCACAGATAGGTTTAATTCTTGAGCAACGAACGTACGGAAACGTGCTGTATCAAGAATTCCTGATTGTCCGATGACTTTTTCTTTTGGTAATCCTGATTCTTTATAAACTGCATATGTCATTGCATCAACAGGGTTTGTTAACACAACAATGATCGCTTCTGGAGAATATTTAACGATTTCACGTGTCACACTGCGCATGATTTTTTCATTTGTTGACACGAGGTCGTCACGGCTCATTCCCGGCTTTCTTGCAATTCCTGCCGTAATGACCACGACATCAGAACCGGCTGTATCTTCGTAGTTAGAAGTTCCTGTAATATTCGCATCGAAGCCTTGAACAGGGCTTGCTTCCAGCATGTCAAGTGCTTTCCCTTTTGTCGGGTTCTCAAGCTGAGGGATATCCACTAATACGACATCCGCTAATTCTTTTTGAGCTGTTAGAAATGCTGTAGTTGCTCCAGTAAAGCCTGCTCCGATGACAGATACTTTTTTACGCTTGTTTGCCATTTCCTTTTTCCCCTTTAACTTTAAAGTTTAAGAATCAAGACAAGTTTTTGATGAGCTCGTCAGCAAACTCAGAACATTTCACTTCTGTTGCACCGTCCATTAATCTAGCAAAATCGTACGTGACGACTTTAGATGCAATTGTTTTTTCAACAGATTGAATCACTAGATCAGCAGCTTCTTGCCATCCAAGGTGCTCAAGTAAAAGCACGCCTGATAGAAGAACAGAAGATGGATTCACTTTATCAAGACCAGCATATTTCGGTGCTGTTCCGTGAGTCGCTTCAAAAATAGCGTGTCCTGTTTCGTAGTTGATGTTTGCACCAGGTGCGATACCAATTCCACCAACTTGTGCTGCAAGTGCGTCAGAGATGTAGTCTCCGTTTAAGTTCATTGTTGCGACAACATCGAACTCAGCTGGACGAGTTAAAATTTGTTGAAGGAAAATATCTGCAATGCTGTCTTTGACAATGATTTTGCCAGCAGCTTCTGCTTCACTTTGCGCTTTGTTTGCCGCATCTTTTCCATCTTGTTCTACAATACGATCATATTGTGCCCATGTAAAGACTTTGTCGCCAAACTCTTTTTCAGCCACTTCGTAGCCCCAGTTTTTGAAGGCTCCTTCTGTAAATTTCATGATGTTTCCTTTGTGAACAAGTGTCACAGATTTACGGCCTTGGTCAATCGCATATTGGATCGCTGCTCTGACAAGACGAGATGTTCCTTCTTCAGAAACTGGTTTGATTCCGATACCTGATGTTTCTGGGAAACGGATTTTATTCACACCTAATTCGTTTTTCAAGAAGTCGATTAACTTCTTCACTTCGTCTGATCCTTTTGCATACTCGATTCCTGCATAGATATCTTCAGTGTTTTCACGGAAGATGACCATGTCTGTGTCTTCTGGACGTTTCACAGGAGATGGTACGCCTTGGAACCAGCGAACTGGACGTAAGCATGTGAATAAATCAAGCTCTTGTCTTAGTGCCACGTTCAATGAACGGATTCCTCCACCAATTGGTGTTGTCAGTGGTCCTTTGATCGCGATTAAATATTCACGAATGTCTTCAAGTGTTTGCTCTGGAAGCCACTCGCCAGTTTTATTGTAAGCTTTTTCACCTGCATATACTTCTTTCCAAGTGATTTGCTTTTCACCTTTATATGCTTTTTCTACAGCTGCTTCAAGAACTCTTGATGCTGCTTTCCAAATGTCAGGACCGATTCCGTCCCCTTCGATAAACGGGATAATTGGATTATTTGGTACATTCAATACGCCGCCAGTAACTGTAATTTTTTCGCCTTGTGACAATGATATTACCTCCCAGGTTATGTAGTGAATATTTGAAACTTCCAAGCTTGATGTCTGCAAGCCAAGAAGTTTTTCACATGATTCGTTTTTTGTTGATATGGAGGCTGATTGGTTTAGATGGATCAGCCTCCGCTATTCTATAAACATTAGTCTCTTTCACTGATCGGAACAAACGTTTGAAGATCAGGTCCAATATAGTCAGCTCTTGGACGAATCAGACGGTTGTTGTCATATTGCTCTAAAATGTGAGCAATCCATCCAGAGAATCGGCTGATCACGAAAATTGGTGTAAACAAGTCATGATCAATCCCAAGACTGTGATAGACAGAAGCAGAATAAAAATCAACATTTGGTGGAAGATTTTTCTCTGATGTCACGATTTCCTCTGCGCGTACAGACATTTCATACCATTTTGGCTCGCCTGTGAGATTTGTTAAGCGCTGGCTCATTTCTTTTAAATGTTTTGCACGCGGGTCACCCTGGCGGTAAACGCGGTGGCCAAAGCCCATAATTTTCTCTTTCTTCTCTAGCTTACCATGAATATAGGAATCTACGTTTTCAACTTCGCCAATTTCTGACAGCATCTTCATTACGCCTTCATTTGCGCCGCCATGAAGTGGTCCTTTCAATGCGCCGATAGCCGCTGTTACACCAGAGTAGATATCTGATAGTGTAGCAACACATACACGTGCTGTAAATGTCGATGCGTTTAATTCGTGATCCGCATGTAGAATGAGCGCTTTATCAATCGCTTCAATTTCTACTGGTGAAGGCTCTTCGCCGTTTAGCATATATAAGAAGTTTGCAGCATAGCTGTATTCTTCTTTTGGCTGTACAGGCTCAAGCCCCTTTCGAATACGTGAGAATGCAGCGACAAGTCCAGAAATTTTCGCTTGTAAGCGAATGGCTTTTCTGTAATTCGCTTCTTTGTCCATAATCTCTGATTCGTCATCAAGTAAACCTAATAAGGATACCGCTGTACGAATCGCAGACATTGGATGAACCCCATCCAGCGAATAAGATTTAAAGTGCTCAATGATCTCTTGCGGAATATGAGCATTTTCATTGAGCTGCTGCTTTAACTCGCTTAGCTCCTGCTCATTCGGCAGCTTTAAGTGCCATAACAGGTAGACAATTTCTTCGAAAGTAGCTTTTTCAGTTAAATCATCGATATTGTACCCTACATAAGTAAGAGTATCATCAATAATTGAGCTTACGGATGAAGTTGTTGCCACGATACCTTCAAGACCTCTTGTTGCTGTCATGTTCAATCTCCCCTTTTTAAAAAGATTCCCCTTCGTTGCAAAATTCTCGCTTTTTGAAAGCGCTATCCAACCAAAATAGGCTGGCAGGTTTAGAAAAGAAAATGCTTACATTTACCTATACGGTTAGAGCGCTTTTAGCCTCATATCTCTTGTTTGATCAATGAGTTCAAAATTAAGCCTATTCCCATTATAAACAATAATCAGACATTTGTTAAATGTTTAACTATAATTTTTTTTGATATTTTTTTTTCCAGCCTTCCGGTTCGGGCATGGAATAAAGGGATTTTGCTTCTTTTAATATATTTAATTATGTTTTTTTGCAAAAGCTCACGTCAGAAAAAATATCAAAAGAAAGTGGCATGAGCCACTCTCTTTTTAACCGCTGAAAAATTTCACTGCTTGCATCGCTAAATAGGCAATTCCAGCACCAATCAGCGGGCCAACAGCTACACCTTTGAATAAACTGACTGCCAAAATCGTACCGAATACAAGCGCTGCTGTGATATGCGGATCGTTTTCGAGTAGCACAATGCCGTTTTTTGCAATTAATGCTACTAATATACCCGCTCCGAGTGCAATCCAAGCATAAGAGGATTTCATTGCTTCTCCAAGCTGTTTAAATCCAATGTCCCCTGTTGCGATCGGTACAAGCACAGCGATCGTGATGACCGTCACACCCCAATTGATACCTTTTGATTGCAGAACCGGGAAAATTTTTTGATCTAATCCAATGAGTTTAATCGCAATCAGCACAGAAACCGCTAAAATTAACGAATTGTTCTTCGCTATGAGTGCAATGACGAGTAAAAGAATTAAAAATAAATTGGCTTGAGTGAACATATGCCGCCCCTTCCTTTCTTTTTATTGCGACCTTTTCATATTACTAATCTTTTTGAATAAAATGAAGTATCGGACATGCTTGTTTTTTGGAGGGGATTGTGTGAATCACACGTATGTGGCCATTTTTTTGCGAAGTTTGATGATTTTCAGCATCGCCGTTTGTGCGGTTGTTTTTTTATATCAGTCTTTTCCGTTTTTATATCCATTTTGGATTGCATTTGCCGTGTCGTGTTTGATTCATCCAGCCGTATGTAAAATCGAAAACATGACCGGGATGCCAAGAGGTTTTGTTGTCATCATTGTGCTATTACTCTTTTTAGTGGTAGCAGCCGGATTCATGACACTTTTAGTAGCGGAAATCATTTCAGGAAGTGCTTATTTAGCAAAGGTACTTCCAGGTCATCTTGACCAAATGATTGGGATCGTGGAACGTTTTTTCACAGATCAGATTTTGCCTTTATATCATGATTTGACTGCTCAATTTAATACACTTCAAGCAGGTCAAAAGGAGTCGATTTTAGGACAAATCCAAGCACTTGGTGACGAAGCAGCGGCAAAAATCGGGACTTTCCTTTCAAAAACTCTTGAATTCATTCCAGCTTTTTTAGGTCTTTTGCCTGATGCAGCAGCGACGCTTTTATTTTCCGCACTAGCGACTTTTTTTATCACAAAAGATTGGTTTACATTAAAAAAATATGGTTCTCGTATCTTTCCCGCCAAATGGATGCTTCATACACGTGCCATCTTATCTGAAATCAAAAAAGCCATTTCTGGCTTTATGAAAGCCCAGCTTCTCCTTGTTGCCATGACAATTGGTATCGTGCTGATTGGACTTTTCATCTTAAAGGTCGAGCATGCGATTGTGATCGCTCTATGTATTGGTCTAGTTGATTTACTTCCTTACATCGGGAGTGGCACGGTTTTTCTTCCGTGGATCATTTACTCCGCCATGACAGGAAATCTTTCACTCGCCATTGGACTGGGCATTTTGTATATTGTGGTGCTCATTCAAAGACAAATATCAGAGCCAAAAGTCTTAAGTAAATCAATCGGTCTTAATCCTTTAGCAACACTCGTGGCATTGTTTGTCGGGTTAAAATGCTTTGGTTTTCTTGGACTTGCACTCGGTCCCGCTTCTCTTGTCGTTTGGCAGGCGTTTCGTAATGCAGGGGTTTTCAGAGACCTTTATCAGTACATTCGGTATGGTGCGCAAAAGTAAAAGAGACCTGATGCGAAGGTCTCTTTAGCGTATAATCGTATAGCGTTTGCGATTGGACATGTTTCTAAGCCAGCGCTCAAAGAGCGGTTTGATCCGTTTTCTTGTCATGGGAATGAGCAGAACAGCCCCAATCAGATCAGAAAGGAATCCAGGTATGAGCAGCAGCAAACCACCGATCAGAATGCAGAAGCCATCGACAATGGTGGCCCCTGGCATTTTGCCATATTGTAAATCTCGCTGCACTTTCTGAAATGCTTCTATTCCTTGTTTTCTTGCAAAGTAAGCACCTAGTGCACTTGTCAGCACAATGACTAGCATCGTTGGTAAAATACCAATGATGTTACTTGAGATTAAAAATAAACTAATTTCAACTGCTGGGAACAGAATCAATAATAGTAGAAAATATTTTTTCAAGCCATATCACCTCATGGGGTCTCTTTCATCGAAAGCTGTTTACTTTTTTTAGTGTAACATAAAAAAAGAGAGGAGTCAGATAACTCCCCTCGTGTGTGATTTAAAGGACGCTTGCACGGCCTTTGTAGATCGCTCCGCGTGCTGGATCTACTGTAATCTCTTCGCCTTCTTTTAGAAGTGTTGTGGCACTGTCAAGGCCAACAATCACTGGAATGCCAAGGCTAAGCCCAACGACTGCTGCATGGCTTGTTAAACCGCCTTCTTCCGTGATAAGGGCAGACGCTTTTTCTAAAGCACCCATCATATCACGATCTGTGCAGTTTGCGACAAGAATCGCACCATCGTACATTTTTTCCTCTGCTTCTTTTCCGCTTTGTGCAATAACAACCGGTCCAAATGCAGATTTGCGGCCAATTCCTTGACCCTTCGCAATGATGTCACCGACAACATACACTTTCATTAAGTTGGTTGTACCTGTTTCACCAACTGGCACACCAGCTGTAATCACGATTAAATCACCATGTCTTACATAGCCTGTTTCAATTGACTTTTCTACTGCATTCTCAAGCATTTCATCAGTAGATGTCGTTTTTGAACCGCTCTTTGCAAATACACCGAATACGAGTGAAAGTTTTCTTGCCACTGATTCGTTTGCTGTGACTGCTACGATTGGTGCTTTTGGTCTATATTTTGAAATCATTCTTGCAGTATGACCACTCTCAGTAGGTGTCACAATCGCTGCCACATCAAGCTTCATAGCTGTGTGCGCAACAGATTGACCGATCGCATCTGTAATGCTGACCTCTACTTCTTCGCTTCTGCGAGAAAGGATTGCTTTATAGTTAAGTGCTTCCTCTGAACGTGAGGCAATGTTGTGCATTGTTTGCACAGCTTCAACTGGATATGTTCCTGCTGCTGTTTCACCAGATAGCATGATCGCATCTGTACCGTCAAAAATAGCATTTGCCACATCACTTGCTTCTGCACGAGTTGGACGCGGGTTACGCTGCATGCTATCCAGCATTTGAGTTGCTGTGATGACAGGCTTGCCTAAACGGTTGCATTTTTTGATCAGCATTTTTTGAACAAGCGGTACTTCTTCTGCCGGAATCTCAACACCAAGATCTCCACGAGCGACCATCAGTCCATCTGATACCTCAAGGATTTCATCGATGTTATCAACGCCCTCTTGGTTTTCAATCTTAGGAATGATTTGAATGTCAGCTGCGTTGTTCTTTTCAAGCAGCTCACGAATTTCAAGAACATCAGAAGCTCGTCTTACAAAAGAAGCTGCGATGAAATCGACACCTTGTTCAATTCCGAACAGAATATCATTGGCATCCTTTTCTGTAATACCCGGCAAGTTCACACTCACACCCGGTACGTTAACACCTTTTTTGTTTTTCAGTGTACCTGTATTCATCACTTTTGTGACGATTTCTTTTCGGTCCATATTTAATTCTTTTACTTCTAGACCAATCAGACCATCATCTAATAAGATGGTTGAGCCCACTTCTACATCATGAATTAAATCTTCGTACGTCACACTGATTTTTTCAGTGTTTCCCACAATGTCTTCCATACTCACGATAAGATCAGCACCAGCAACTAACTCAATTGAGCCGTTTTCAACTGTACGTGTACGGATCTCTGGACCTTTTGTATCAAGAAGGATCGCAATGTCCTTGCCTAAAGTTTTACCTGCTTTGCGAATGTTTTCAATACGTGCACCATGCTCTTCAAAATCTCCATGAGAGAAGTTTAGTCTGGCTACATTCATTCCTGCTTCAATCAATTCAGTCAGCTTTTCAATGCTTTCACTTGCTGGACCGATTGTACAAACGATTTTTGTCTTTCTCATTACTGTTCCTCCTAAGGTCTTCTCGTTTTATATAGAGAGCTCTTGTGAAAGTCGGTACATATTTTGATCGACTGTATGCTTTTTATCTAAGATGTCTAAAATATCGTGATGAACGAGTTCGTTGCTTTGAATTCCTACACAGCGTCCGCCTCTTCCTTCAAGAAGAAGTTCTACTGCATACGCTCCTAGGCGGCTTGCGAGCACTCGGTCAAACGCACTTGGAGAACCTCCACGCTGAATATGTCCTAAGACAGATACACGCGTTTCAAGGCTTGTCTCTTCTTCAATTCTCTTACCAAATTCGACACCGCTACCTACGCCTTCTGCGACGATGATGATACTGTGCTTCTTGCCGCGCTCATGTCCTCTTCTCAATCTGGCAATAATTTCGTCCATGTCATAGTCTGCTTCAGGAATTAAAATCGATTCAGCTCCGCCTGCAAGACCTGACCAAAGGGCAATATCCCCTGCATGTCTTCCCATTACTTCCACTACGTATGTACGTTCATGAGATGTGGCTGTATCACGAATTTTATCAATGGCATCAATGACTGTATTTAGTGCTGTATCAAAGCCAATAGTGAAATCAGTACCTGGAATGTCATTGTCAATCGTGCCGGGAACACCTACACATGGAAAACCGAGCTCTGTTAATTTCTTCGCTCCCATGAATGAGCCATCTCCACCGATGACAACAAGTCCTTCAATACCGAATTTTTTTAAGTTCTCAATCCCTTTTTCACGACCTTCAACTGTCTTGAATTCAGGACATCTTGCCGTGTAAAGTTTTGTTCCTCCACGATGAATGATATCGCCTACTGAACCTATTTCGAGTTTCTCAATTTTACCGTTAATTAGACCTGAATATCCATTATAAATACCGTAAACTTCTACATTATGGTAAATTGCTTTCCTTACAACTGCGCGCACAGCTGCATTCATTCCTGGGGAATCCCCACCGCTCGTTAAAACTCCTATACGCTTCATCTTTTTCACCTCAGAGACCATATATGAATTAAACATACCATTTCCACTGCTTGAAAACAATCATGAGCAAAACCGGATGTTTTCAATACGAATTTCTAAAACCGTACTTATTATACAATTAAATAAAATGTTTTTAAACAAAAGTTAAGAAAGTCATGAAAGCACTTTGTTCAAAAAACAGTTGTTTCAAGTGCTCTAAACCTTGTCAAATCAACGTTTTCAGACGTTTCAAATTTTATGAAAACAAAAGAAAATTATTTTCAAATAGCGCTTACATCAGATCGTTTTGATGAAAAAAGACGAAAAAAATAAACGCCAGCCAAAAGGCTGTACGTTTATTTAGTTTACCCCAATATATTGATTTTCAATCGATACTTTGCCGATTGCTTTGTATTTTTGATATCTTTGTTCGACTAATTCTTCAGGCGATTGTTTGAGCAAAGATGTAAGTGACTGTTTTAATGTTTTTTCAATGTAGGCTGCTTGTTGTTTCACGTCTCGGTGTGCTCCACCTTGCACTTCTTTAATAACATCATCTATAATATCTAATTCTTTTAGGTCTGGAGCGGTAATTTTCATTGATTCTGCAGCTTTTTTTGCAAGTGATGAGTCCTTCCAGAGCAGTGCTGCTGCACCTTCAGGTGAAATCACTGAATATGTTGAGTTCTCTAGCATAAATAGGTGGTTTCCTACGCCTAAGCCTAGTGCTCCGCCACTTCCGCCTTCTCCAATGACAATACAGACAACCGGTACACGAAGTCCTGCCATTTCGAAAAGGTTTTTCGCAATTGCTTCACTTTGCCCGCGTTCTTCAGCTGCTTTACCAGGATAAGCTCCTTTTGTATCAATAAAGCAAATGATTGGACGATTAAATTTATCTGCTTGTTTCATCAAGCGCAATGCTTTACGGTAACCTTCTGGATGCGGCATCCCGAAATTACGGCGCAAGTTTTCTTTTGTGTCTTTTCCGCGCTGATGACCAATGACTGTGACAGGAAGTCCTTTAAACGTGGCAATTCCTCCAACGATGGCTTCATCGTCACCATAAAAACGATCACCGTGACATTCGAAAAAGTTATCAAACAGCTCTTGAATGTAATCGAGAGTTGTTGGGCGCATCGCATGACGAGCAATTTGCACTCTGTCCCACGGCTTTAAATTTGTATAAATGTCTGTTTCAAGCTTACTCAGACGTGTTTCAAGGCGCTCAATTTCCGCACTTAAATCCATCTCTGAGTTTTGTGTGAACTTTTTCAATTCATCAATTTTCGCTCGAAGTTCAATGACAGGTTTTTCAAATTCTAGTTCTCCAGCCACTCTCGTTCACCTCCTGTGCTGTGTAATGCTAAGATTTGGCCTAATGTTTCTTTCATTTCTGCACGGTGAATCACAGCATCTAGCTGACCATGCTTCATTAAAAATTCAGCCGTTTGGAAGTCCTCTGGTAGGTCTTCACGAATGGTTTGTTCAATGATTCTGCGACCAGCAAAACCAATTAATGCACCAGGCTCTGCAAAGTTGTAATCACCGAGAGACGCGAAACTAGCTGATACACCGCCAGTTGTCGGATTGGTCATCACAGAAATAATCAGACCTTGATCCTCGCTGAACAGCTTTAATGCTGAACTTGTTTTTGCCATCTGCATCAGACTAAGAATCCCCTCTTGCATTCTTGCTCCTCCAGATGCAGTGAAGATGATAAATGGCACCTTGTCCGCTTTTGCTTTCTCAATAGCTAGTGTAATCTTTTCACCAACGACCGAGCCCATGCTGCCCATACGGAACGTGGCATCCATGACAGCAATGACAGCACTTTGACCTTTAATTTCACCTTTTCCTGTCACGATGGCTTCATTCAAAGATGTTTTTTCTCTGTCTTTCTCAAGCTTTTCTTCGTAGCCTGGGAAACCGAGCGGGTTCTCAGAAATGAGGTGACCGTTAAATTCTTCAAATGTGCCTTCGTCTACAAGGCTTTCAATACGTTGTTTTGCATTCATTTGCAAATGTCTGCCGCAATTCATGCAAACACGTAAATTTTTATCTAGTTCTTTGGTGAGCATTATTTTTTTACATTGCGGACATTTGGTCATGATGCCTTCAGGCACATCTTGACTTGCCTGTTCAGAGGGTACAGATGCATATTTTTTCTTTTTACTGAAAATATTCTTGATTGACAAATGACTACCTCCCTTTTTGAAGGGTTTTTTCTTTACACGCACATCCACTATTATAGGACATGTCATAACTGTACCGAAACTATTGTACTTTTTTTGTCAAACGCTGTCATCCTTCATTCAATTTTTTCAGTGGGGAATTGATGAGAAATGAGTATAGGTTTGGGGCGCTGAGTAGTTGGTATATGTGAATTGTGAACGTCTACAAAAAAATCTCATTTAGGATGAAAAAAATTTCGTGAAAGAGAGGAAATGGTGCACGTTTTTCCTCCAAATTCAGAAAAAACGTGCACACTTTTCCAATTTGATTACTCGCCGATAATCGTTAATTTTCTTGTTTTTTCTGCAACAGCTTCTGGGTCTACCTTGATTCTTGAAACGCCCGTTTCCATTGCTGCTTTTGCCACTGCTTTGGCTACCGCTGGCGCTACTCGTGCATCAAATGGTGCAGGGATAACGTATTCCGCTGACAATTCTTCATCTGATACAAGAGAAGCAATCGCTTCAACAGCTGCAATTTTCATTTCTTCGTTAATGTGTGTCGCACGTACATCAAGCGCTCCGCGGAAAATACCAGGGAATGCAAGGACGTTGTTCACTTGGTTCGGGAAGTCAGAACGGCCAGTTCCTACAACACTTGCACCTGCTGCATGTGCATCTTCTGGCATGATCTCTGGGTTTGGATTAGCCATTGCGAAGATGACAGGATCTTTTGCCATTTTCCCAACCATTTCTTTAGTTAAAGCACCTGCTACTGAAACGCCGATAAAGACATCTGCGCCTTCAATCACTTCTTCTAAAGAACCTTCTTTACGATCTTGGTTCGTGAATTTAGCTACTTCATTTTTCACTGCATTCATACCATTCGGACGGCCTTCATAAATAGCGCCTTTTGTATCACACATGATGATATCACGTACACCGAAATGATAAAGAAGTTTGATAATCGCAATTCCTGCTGCTCCAGCGCCGTTTGCAACCACTTTAATTGAAGACATTGATTTTCCAGACAGCTTCAGTGCATTCACAAGTCCTGCCACTGTTACAATCGCTGTCCCGTGCTGATCATCGTGGAAAACAGGAATGTTTGTCTCTTTTTTCAAACGCTCTTCAATGATAAAGCAGTTTGGTGCTGCAATATCTTCAAGGTTCACGCCACCAAATGTCGGCTCAAGAAGCTTCACTGTTTCAACGATTTTGTCTACATCGTTTGTTGCAAGTGCGATTGGGAATGCATCAACACCTGCAAAGCTTTTGAATAATACAGCTTTTCCTTCCATTACTGGAAGAGATGCTTCTGCCCCAATGTTTCCAAGCCCTAACACAGCACTTCCGTCTGTGACAACAGCAACCATATTGCCTTTCATTGTATAATCATACACTTTGCTTGTGTCGTCATAAATATCTTTACATGGCTCTGCCACACCTGGTGAGTAAGCCAAGCTCAAGTCTTTCGCATTTTTCACTTGTACCTTTGATTTTGATTCGAGTTTGCCTTGATTCTCTTTGTGCATATGTAATGCTTCTTCTCTTAATGACATGTGATGAACACTCCTTCAAGTGGAAAATGATTTAATGAATTGCTAAGTTGATAAGCACATACTTGGCAGTTTAAATACACAGAATCTTTAAAATGATAACACAATAGGTGAAATTGTAAAACATATTCAGACGATTTGTCATCATTTAATCACAACGTTTTGTTCACCTAGCAGCTCTTTTAACTGGAAAATGACCGCATGATCTGCATGAACTTTGTATGCATCTGGAAGTCTCATCGTCTTTTTTTGCTTTTCATAATACAAATAGACATCTGCTTCTCCGCTGTGCATGGAGATCACTCGTTTCACTTGTTCTAGCAGCTCCTGCGTATGGTTCTCTTCTTTGACTCGAATGTAGACAGATTCTTTTCTTTTAGAGCCTATCTCTTCCAGTAGAACAGCTTCTTGCACGATGATTTGACTGCTCTCATTTCTGACATCTATTCTGCCTTCAACATAAAGCATTGCGCCCTCCTCAAGTAAGGGGGACAGCTTTCTAAATTGCTCTGGAAAGACGACACCTTCCATTTCTCCCGTTTCATCCCCGAATGTGACAAATGCCATCGATTGTCCATTTTTTGTCCGAATCGATTTCACCTTTGTCAAAAGACCACCCATTGAGATCTTTCGCTTTATATAGGAAGAAAGTCTGATGATTTCCACTGCACCATTCTCTCTCAAACGATCTCGATACGCTTGTACTGGGTGATTTGATAAATATAACCCGAGTGCTTCTTTCTCAAATTGCAAGAGATCGACAAGCGGCATTTCTTCTATCTCCGCATATTTTGGCTTAATGGAGAACGTTGTATCCCCAAGAAAGTCCAATTGATCCTCAGGTGTTAAAAATGACACATGGTCTAACGCAATATCTATCGATGCTAATAACGAAGCACGATTTGGATGAAGCTCATCCATTGCCCCTGAGAAAATGAGGGCTTCAATCGTTTTTCGGTTGACACTCTTTGTTGATACCCTTGCGCAAAAATCAAATAAATCTTCAAATGGCTTTTCCTGTCTTGCTCTGTATATATCCTTTACAGCTGACACTCCGACATTTTTGATCGCTCTTAAGCTGTAGCGGATCTCCCCTTTTTCAACCGTGAATGGAAATTCGCTCTTATTAATAGAAGGCTTCAACACAGATATCCCTTTTTCCTTTGCCTCATAGAAATATTGAGCCACTTTGTCTTCATTTCCAATCACACTCGTTAAAAGACCGCACATAAAATATAACGGATAATGCGCTTTTAAATAAGCAAGCTGAAAGCCGATCATGCTATATGCAACAGCATGGCTTCTATTAAAACCATAGTTTGCAAATTTGACGATTAGGTCATAAACGTCATTTGCAATGTTAACAGGATACTCCTTTTTTAGGCATCCTTCAACAAAATGGCTTCGCTCTTCATCAAGCACCTTTTTATCCTTCTTTGAAACGGCTCTTCTTAGTAAATCAGCCTCGCCCAGCTTAAAGCCTGCCATCTTTGCTGCAATCAGCATGATTTGCTCCTGATAGACGATGACCCCATATGTATCCTTTAAGATGTCATACAAATCTGGATGCGGGTAGGAGACTTTCACTCTGCCATGCTTTCGGTCGATAAAGAGCGGGATATTCTCCATCGGACCCGGGCGGTATAAGGCATTGACAGCCACGATATCTTCTAGACTAGAAGGTTTCAGTCGTCTCAGCACCTGACGCATACCTTGTGACTCCAGCTGAAAAATCCCCGTTGTATCTCCCGCTGATAACAAATCAAACGTTTTCTGATCTTCATATGAAATGTCACTAAAGTTAATGTGGACGTTTTCCTGTCTTTCAATCTGGTTTTTAATGGATTCAATTAATGTTAAGTTTCTCAAACCTAAAAAATCCATTTTTAAAAGACCGAGATCTTCTAAATAATTCATCGCATATTGTGTCAAATACACTCCATCATGGCCTTCTTGAATAGGCACGACTTGTGTGAGCGGCTCCTCACTTAGGACAACGCCGGCTGCATGTGTTGATGTATGTCTTGGTAATCCTTCTACCTTTAAAGCGGTTTGAAACACTCTTTGCAGCTCTTCAGATTGCTGGAGCAGTGTTTTTAATTCTGAGGAGACCGTCACCGCTTCTTTCAGTGTCGTCCCTGGCTTTGATGGGATGAGCTTTGCAAGGCGGTCTGCTGCTTTTGAATCAATTCCCATCACACGTCCGACATCTCTTAAAGCTGCCTTTGCAGCAAGTGTTCCAAACGTGACAATTTGCGCCACATGCATATCCCCATATTTGTCTTTTACGTATGAAATGATTTCATCTCTTCTCGTGTCAGGAAAATCGATATCTATATCCGGCATACTGATTCGTTCAGGATTTAAAAAACGCTCGAATAAAAGCCCGTGACGGATCGGATCGACATCTGTAATAAACAGAACATACGCAACTAAAGAGCCTGCTGCTGATCCCCGGCCAGGACCTGTGACAATGCCATGATCATGAGCATACTTCATAAAATCCCACACAATGAGGAAATAGTCACTGAAATTCATTTTTTGAATGATGCTCAGCTCATACTCAAGCCTTTTGATATATGTGTCATTTGAAGCAATCTGTCTTCGTTTCATGCCTTCTTGGCACACTCTTCGTAAAAACTGATCAGCTGTTGATTGATCAGGCGTCGGATAAGTTGGCAGTTTCGTCTGACCAAGATTTAAATCGACCTCACAGCGGTTTGCAATCTCAACCGTTCTTGCCAGCAATTCTGGATCATCACCATACCACTTCATCATTTCTTCGATCGATCTGAAATGCTTGTCTCCTTGGTCTTCCTCTATTTCTGATAACTGCTGGCCTGCTTTAATGGCTTTTAAACATGTATATGCGGTTTTGTCCTCTTGATGGATATAGTGGACGTCACCTGTTGCCACAAGCGGGATGTTCGCCCTTTTTGAGAGTTCCCTGAGCTTATGAGACAGCTCTTCGTCCTGCTGAAACGGCTGAACGGCTAAATACACATGTTCCTCACCAAAAAGATCTTTTAAATGGCTCGCTGCATCCCTTGCTTCATCTAGCTGATCATGTTGCAGCAGCGTTTCAATATAGCCGGATACGCCTGGTGTGATGGCAATAAGGCCATGATGATAGGCTTTCAGCCATTTCTCTTTCAGGCCGGTTTTTGACTTTGATTTCAAGACACTGCTAATTTTGATCAAGTTTTGATAGCCTTCATTGTTTTTGGCAAGGAGGATCAAAGGATAAGCCTCTGTCTCTTGTTCATCTATGAAGACAGAAGCTGTTAAACCGATAATCGGCTTGATGCCATGTGTTTTACATTCCTTATAAAATTCAACCGTTCCATACATCACATGGTCATCGGTAAGAGCGAGCGCTTGATAGCCAAGTTCTTTCGCCTTTAATACGAGCTCCTTGACCTTCGCTGCACTGCTCAACAAGCTGTATCCACTGTGGACCTGAAGATGAACATAGGACATGCTTAATCCACTCCTTTCGTCTAAATTCATTCTTTCATTATAAAACGCGATGCGGTGAGAAACAAATGTTCTTTCTTTTCCGCTCGTTCATACTTGTCCAGCACACGCCATATATTGAATAGAGTGAGGTGGGAAAAATGGATGTGAAGGAAGCCTTTATTCCAAACTTTATTAGCTGTTATTTTATCGCACTGGGGGTTATTTTGGGCGGTGCCATTATCGGCGGGGTAGGTGCATATTTATCTGGTCAGCCACCGCTATCAATTATTTCAAGTCTTGCCAACCGCTTAAAAATTTGGGCACTTGTTGCGGCAATCGGTGGAACTTTTGATGCGGTCTATAGTTTTGAAAGAGGGATTTTCGAAGGGAACACACGTGATATTTTCAAGCAGATCTTGTTAATTATCTCTGCTATGGGCGGTGCGCAAACGGGGTATCTCCTGATTACGTGGCTCACTCAGGAGCATGTGTCATCATGAGGGTGCCTGAGCTGTATAAACGTCCAGGCTGGCAGCGTTTTTTTGCTGGGATGATGTTCGGCGCAATTATCAGCTGGCTGATTTTTCTCTTTACGTATGGCACCTTTCAAGAGAAGCAAGTGACACTGCTCAGAAGCCAGCAGCACCATATGGACAGTCTGAAAGAACAAATCACACTCTATCGGGAAGATTTGCATAAATTAAATGAAGACAATAAGCAGCGTCTGCTTATTCAGAGCGTAGATGTTCACCTCGTCAACCGTGAGCAGTACAAAATCCCGGAGCCAGATACCTTGAAATTTGAAGATCAGGTGAAAGAGGATATCTCAGAGGTGATCACAAAGGATATTGAAAGTGTCTATAAAACAAAAGAGCTCTTAAAACGGACCGTGGAAAATAAAGAATATACGATTAGAGAAAAGGCATACCGCGCCAAAGTCACTGAGCTGACCATTTATACAAAGCTATCGCTTGAAGTGCGTATTTCCTTTGCTGAATAATAGATGATGTGGAATTTTTATGAATTTCTGCACTCAATGATCGCTTTTCACTTGTTATTTTTATACACTAAAAGAAGAACGAGATCATCACAAGAAAGAGGTGAGAACAATGGAGGTTTACAGCTATCGTCAAATGGCACGAGACAAAGCAAGCCGGATTAAAGACGGCATGTGTGCTTATGCCGAGACAGAAATGATGGCCCATTTAATTAAAAAAGAATTAAAGCATCAAAATCTCCAAGCCTATGAAGATTCAACTGACATCGGCTGCTGGTTTATCCCTGTATCCAAGTAACCCTTTTCTCAAGCACAAAAAAAGAGAGGGGGGACTTGAAGCCCCTCTCTCACGATGATGATTTACATACTTCTTCTAAATCACGCAAAATCTCATCTGCAACTGCCCAATCATATATGGACGCACCGGCTGCAAGCGGGTGACCTCCGCCATGATATTTTTTAGCAATGGTGTTAATGACGACGCCTTTTGAGCGGAATCTCACACGAATCTGATCGTTCTCTTCCACAAAAAAGACCCATGCCTTAATCCCTGCAATATTTCCAAGTGTTCCAACAAGCTGTGAGGCTTGCTGCGCTGTTGTTTGGAACGACTCCAAAATGTCACGTTTAATAAAAACAGAAGCTACGCCATTCTCTGATAAGGAGATATGTTGAAAAATATAGCCATTTAATTTCACGACATTCAAATCTGTCTCATACAATTGATTGAAAAGGTCTGATGATGAAAACGGATATTCGATGAGTTCACCCGCATATTTGAGTGTCTTTTTCGTTGTGTTTGGGAAAAGGAAACGGCCTGTGTCTCCTACAATGCCGGCATAAATGAGTTCTGCCGCCTTTGTATTCAGCTGATATCCTTCTTCTTTCCCCTCTAAATACAGCTCATAAATCATTTCACTAACAGAGCTTGCTTCTGTATCAACCCAAAGCAAATCACCATACGGATCTTCATTCGGATGATGATCAATTTTCATCAGCTTATCGCCCATTGAATAACGCTGATCATCAATTCTTGCTTGATTCGCAGTGTCACAGACAATGACAAGGGCACCTTTGTACACTTCATCTGGCACCTCATCTAATTCATATAAAAATGAAAGGGATGGCTCAGGGGTTCCTGTCACATAAATATTTTTTTCTGGATAGGTGGCACGCAAGATTTCCGTAAGGCCGCACTGCGATCCATATGCGTCTGGATCAGGTCTTACATGTCTATGAATGATGATGGTGTCATATAATGATATGGTTCTAATCAGTTCTTTTTTCATAAATACTCCTTCTTATGCGATACTCTTTTTATTATTAAATCATAATCTACCCAGACAGAAAAGTGAGGAATAGACAATTTATTCTAGTAAGCAAGCCTATTTACGTTTAAAATAGGGTTGTAACCACTTACAATGGAGGCTTGGCACATGCTTGTTTTGATTGTGTTTATTATTTGTTCTGCCATGTTTTATTTATACTACAAAGCAAAGAATGTCCGTACGAACCGGCCGGTCGAAAAGAAATTCTGGTCTGCCAAATCAAGTATGGCACTTGGCTGCTTTGTCCTGCTCTTCGGTGTAAATCAATTATTTTTAAACCGCTCGTCACTGGCATTTGTCATTGGGTTTGTTTTTGTTGCAGTTGGTATCGGCAGTACATGGGCCGGATATAAAGCCTATAAGCACTATCTTCCGCTCTTTTTAAAGGAAGGCGAAAAAGACCACGCATAATAGAGAAAAGGGCTAAAATGAACTTTATTTTAGCCCTTTCTCTTCTTTTCAGCGTGATAGAAAACCTTTGCAGCCCTAGGAAGGAGGAGTACTGGCGCGGAGCGAATGTCACATTCGTGAGCACCAGCACGCAGGACTGACAACGAATGCGAGGGTTTGTCTACACGCTGAAAGGGCGCATTCATGCCGACCTTTTTTGCCTATTATCCTCTCTCCATCAGCTGCACCATCAGCATCGCTTTGCCTACAATATTTGACTGGTGGTAAACTTCCACTTCCAGCTTTCCAAACTTGCGCCCAACTTCTAAAATATTCGGTTTGATCTGTATCGTGGATTCCATTTGAACCGGTTTTAAGAAATAGACAGAAAGACTTTCTACAATTAGCTCGCCTTTTTTATGAGACTTTAAGAAGCGGTTGGCTGATTCGATTAAAATTTGTGTAAACACACCATACGAAATATTGCCGAGCTGATTTGTCATTTGTGGTGAGACTTCATATTGGTACACCGCATCTGTTTTTGGTTTTTCTGTCTCAGTCTCCTTAAATCCTCGTGACACGACATCATCCAGCTTTTCACCGACCTGCGGCTGCTTTTGAATCATTTGTAGCGCCTTCAGCACGTCCTGACGGCTAATCATCCCAATCAGCTTCGCATGATCATTTACAACTGGCAGCACCTCAATACCTTCCCACACCATCATTTGTGCAGCTGAAGCGACAGATGTTTTGCCAATAACGGTCAGCGGATTTTTTGTCATCACCTTTTCAATCGGTGTAGAACGGTCATGGCCGGCAATATCCTTTGAGGTCAAAATGCCGTGAATTTTCATTTGATCGTCTGCTACCGGGAACCGGCCGTGCCCGGTTTCATAATTCTTTTCATACCATTTCTCAAGTTTGTCTTCTGGCGATAAATAGACGGTCCGTTCTATCGGCGTTAAAATATCCTCCACAAGCACAATTTCTTTTTTAATCAACTGGTCATAAATGGCCCGGTTAATGAGAGCCGCTACGGTAAATGTATCGTAGCTTGTTGATAAAATGGGCAGCTCAAGCTCATCTGCGAGCTGAATAATTTCATCATCTGTTGAGAATCCGCCCGTGACCAGCACAGCCGCTCCCGCCTCTAATGCTTGCCGGTGAGCATTGATTCGGTTTCCGACGATCAACAGGTTGCCTGCTGCTGTGTATCGCATCATCGCATCCAGTTCCATTGCACCGATGACAAATTTATTTAACGTTTTATGTAAGCCGGCTCGTCCGCCAAGCACCTGACCATCAATGACATTGACTACTTCCGCATATGTCAGCTTTTCAATATTTTCTTTTTTCTTCTGTTCAATTCGAATGGTACCCACTCGTTCAATGGTGCTCACGAACCCTTTATTTTCAGCATCCTTAATAGCCCGGTAAGCCGTGCCTTCACTGACTTTCATTTCTTTCGCTATACGCCGGACAGAAATTTTCTCTCCGACATCTAATGAATCAATATACGATAAAATTTGCTCATGCTTTGTCGCCAATCCCGTTCACCCTTTTTGTTTTCAGCGTTTTCATCTATATTTCATTATAAAGGCAGGAGGCTTTTAATAGCAATTTGTCTTTTACACGAGTACGATACAGGCAAATAAAAAAGCCGGTAGGGTGCCGGCTTTTGTTTATCATGATTATATATCGATGGATTCTCCGCTGTTTAATACGTGACCCACGCCGCCATGCAAGCTGTCTGCAAAGGCATGAGGATCTTGTTCAATCGGCGGGAATGTACTGTAATGAATTGGTACGACTTGTTTCGCACGAAGCCATTCTGCTGCGATTCTCGCATCGTCTGGTCCCATTGTGAAGTTATCACCTATTGGCAGGAAGGCAAGCTCAATATGATTCAGTTCCCCAATGAGTTTCATATCCGAGAAGAGAGCCGTGTCTCCAGCATGATAAATTGTTTTGCCTTCAGCAGTAAATAAAATACCGGATGGCATACCTGTATACGTAATCGTTTTGGATTCTTCATCAATGACCGCTGAGCCATGGAACGCTTGCGTCAGCTTGACTTTACCAAATTCAAATTCACGGCCGCCGCCAATAGAAAGCGGGTGTGTTTTCACCCCTTGCCAGCCTAAATAAGTGGCAAGTTCGAATGGCGCAATCACGAGTGCGTCATTGTTTTTAGCGATTTCAATCGTGTCTCCGACGTGATCTCCATGCCCGTGCGTGAGCAAAATCACATCTGCTTTCACATCTTGCGGTTTGATATCCGTGTGCTTATTTCCATTTAAAAATGGATCAATCCAAATATGGTATCCGTTTGTTTCAATGTGTACGACTGAATGTCCATGATATGTAGCTTTCATGTAAATATATCCACCTTTCGAATTTGATCTCATTTTGTCTATTCCCTCTATAAAAAGCTGAAAAACTTAGTGCCTGTGAATGACATTAAGACCACCTGTTGCTTCAATGACGGTTCCTGTAATGAGGTCTGAACGGTCATCACATAGAAATGAAATGATACGACCGATATCCTCACCTGTCCCAGACCGACCAATCGGTGTTTCATCGTCTTTTATCTGACGTGCTTCCTCTATCGTTGATTCTTTCATGTCTCCAACGATTTTGCCTGGACACACCATATTAGCGGTGATGCCGTTTTCGGCTTCTTCAATCGCAATGGTTTTCGTTAATGACGCAAGGCCCACTTTTGCCGCTCCGAAGGCTGATCTATGCATCCATCCTGGCGCATGGTCTGCACCTTGGAAGCCATATGTGATAATCCGGCCAAAGCCTTGTTTTCTCATCATAGGGATCACCATTCGAAACAAATGGAACACTGCGGATAGGTTGCCTTCCATCATTTGATACCATTCGTCTTCAGAGTAATCCGCGAGTTTTTTTCGTTCAAAAATATAAGGTCCAGCATTATTGATCAAGGCATCAATCCGCCCAAATCGCTCTGCTGCCAGCTCGACCATGTTTTTTAAATCTTCTTTGTTTGTCACATCGCCTTGGACAAATTGAAGCTTTTCTTCGTATTCTTGCAGTTCTTCTTTCATCTGCCGGACAGCTTCATCATCACTTCGATAATTCACTGTCACAGAATACCCCATATTCAGTAAAGACTCGGTAACTTTCCTGCCAAGTCCTTTAGAACCCGCTGTTATTAATGCGTGTCGCACACAATCTCCTCCTAAAGCAAAGGTTGCAAGTTCATGTGTTTCTTTTATTATCTTTACTTTACTATAAACCGGCTCCCTTCGCACTTTTGAACCCTTTAACAATGAGGGGAAAACCGTATAGGGTGATTCATCCACTTTTTCATATCCCATGAACCATGGATATCGAGAAGCAGCGAAACAAACCGATAGCATTCTCTCACCTCATGAAGCTGGCGAGGAAGCGGGCAAATCTCTTCATAGCCCAATTGAACAGCTTGTGCAGCTTCTTTTGTCAAAAGATATTCTAGTGCAATAAAATCAAACGCAGCTGGTCCAAATACGACATATTCCGTATCAACTAGACTCGCCACTTGATCATCGTCTTCAATATATTGCGATGGGTCTAAATCAATTAAAATGAGACTGGCTGCATCAGGAGGACTTAGCTTTTCAAGCTTTTGCTGCACCTTTTCTGCATAATCCTGATATTCAGGCTGATCAGCGTAATAGCGGCTGATGAGTTTGGAGACTGTCTTTTTTAACAGCGCATGGAATTCTCTCAAATGTCTCTTTTCTCCCCCGTATACTGCACCGAAAAAGGTTGTTTGATATGAATGAAGATGCGCTAGTTTCCTCCCGTAATCCCTATAGAATTGTGCTGAACGGCCCTCAAAAGATGTTAAAGGGATTCCTTCTACTTTTTCCATGACGTAAAAGTGTTTCCCCGCCTTCTTCACTTTACGAACAACTTTCGGAATATGATAGGAATTCGTATGAGCCAGCTTTTCATTGATTTCATCAAGATGCTCCTGTACAGTACGGACATCTACTCCATAAATCAAGTTGATCCCATACACAAATTCACTTTCTTCTCTTGCAGTTTTTGGAGATTTCACTACATATTCCGTTTGGTCTTGTAAGGAAATCAGCCACACATCATTAGCCCGGCCATCGTATGGTTCTCCTAACGTTTTCACTGATACGATAGGCTGATCAAACAAAGCCTGAAGCGTTTTCTTCATGAACTGTTGTCACTCCTTATTCAGCTTGACACTGGTATGCTTTCCTTTTCTCCAGTGAAGATCAATCTCCTTTTTCCCATGACAAAAAACCATCCGTATAAACGAATGGTTTTGGCGAATTATGCTAGGCAGGCTTTTGCTTTTTCTAAAGCGAGCTGAATTTGTTTGAATCCAGTTCCACCTGCACTTGTTCTTTTTTCAACAGCAACATACGGATCAAGAACAGTGTAAATGTCTTGTTCAAAGAGGCCGCTTGCTTCTGTAAATGTTTCAAATGGAAGGTCACTTAAATAGATGCCTTTTTGAATGCATGTATACACAAGCTTCCCAACGATTTCGTGTGCTTCACGGAATGGCATGCCTTTTTTCGCAAGGTAGTCTGCCACTTCGGTCGCATTTGAGAAATCTTCTTTTGTTGCTTTTTTCATGACATCTTCGTTCACTGTCATTGTTTGAATCATGCCTGTGAAGATTTGCAGGCTGCCAGCGATCGTTTTCACCGTATCAAACATGCCTTCTTTATCTT
The DNA here is from genome assembly GCF_038627835.1 of Bacillus sp. FSL M7-0307. Classification (NCBI taxonomy): domain Bacteria; kingdom Bacillati; phylum Bacillota; class Bacilli; order Caryophanales; family Bacillaceae; genus Bacillus; species Bacillus sp. FSL M7-0307. The sequence goes on from NZ_CP152023.1 coordinate 2,608,695, forward strand.
CTTGCAAGTCTTTGTTATACGTAAGCGGCAAGCCTTTCATAATGGTGAGCAGCCCCATCAGGTTGCCATATACCCGCCCTGTTTTTCCGCGGATCAATTCAGCCATATCCGGGTTTTTCTTTTGCGGCATCATGCTGCTGCCTGTTGCGTACGTGTCATCGAGCTCAATGAATTTGAATTCTTGAGAACACCATAATATGATTTCCTCACAAAGACGTGAGAGGTGCATCATCACAAGACTGCTATTAGACAAGAACTCTAAAATGAAATCACGATCACTCACGCCATCAAGGCTGTTCTCGTAAATATGGTCAAAGCCAAGAAGCTCTGCTGTATATTCACGATCAATTGGGAATGTCGTTCCTGCTAACGCCCCGCATCCAAGTGGTGACACATTAATCCGCTTCAATGAATCTTGAAAACGCGCTTTGTCCCGCTCAAGCATCCAAAAGTAGGCAAGCATATGATGGGCAAAGGAAATAGGCTGTGCACGCTGTAAGTGCGTATATCCCGGAAAAATTGTTTCAACGTGCTGTTCAGCTTTTTCTACAAGCACTGTTTGAAAAGAAGAGATCAGCTCAATGATATGCTCTACTTGGTTATTCAAATATAAATGCATATCGGTTGCGACCTGATCATTCCGGCTTCTCGCTGTGTGTAATTTGCCGCCAAGCGGACCAATCTCATCAATGAGCATTTTTTCAAGGTTTAAATGAATGTCCTCATAATCCACTGAGAATTCAAGTTCATCCGCCTCTGCCTTTTTCATGAGCGTATTCAGTCCGTCTTTGATTGCAGCGGCCTCCTCATCGCCGATGATACCGCATTTATTCAGCATACTTGCATGGGCAAGGGAGCCGGTCAGATCTTCTTTGACTAATTGTTTGTCGAAATGAATGGATGCACCAAACTCATCGACCCATTTTTCTGGTGTTTTTTGAAATCGGCCTCCCCAAAGCTTTTTCATGCTTTAACCTGCTCCTTTTTATTCACGATGCTGTTTACTTTTGTTGGTAAACCCCAAAGGTTAATAAATCCTACAGCTGCATCATGATCGAATTCATCTGCTTTTGTATAAGTTGCTAGATTTTCATCATAAAGTGAATATGGTGATTTACGTCCTTCTACAATGGCATGGCCTTTAAATAGTTTCACACGTACAACACCTGTTACGTTCTTTTGCGTTTCTTGTAAGAATGCATCTAGTGCTGATTTAAGTGGTGAGAACCATAAGCCGTTGTATATTAATTCAGCCATTTTTTGTTCAACGATTGGCTTAAAGTGTGCTACTTCTTTGACAAGCGTTAAGTCTTCAAGTTCTTTGTGTGCTTTTAATAGGGTAACTGCACCTGGGCACTCATATACTTCACGAGATTTGATTCCAACAAGACGGTTTTCAACATGATCGATTCTGCCTACACCATGCTGGCCAGCAACTTCATTTAAATGAAGGATCAGATCAGATAATGAATACTGGATTCCGTCAATCGCTGTTGGTTTTCCTTTTTCAAACGTGATTTCAATGATTTCAGGTGTGTCAGGTGTTTTTTCAAGTGGATTTGTCAGATCATAAGCACCTTCTGGCGGCGCTGCCCAAGGATCTTCTAAAATACCACATTCGTTACTTCTGCCCCAAAGGTTTTGGTCGATTGAATATGGGCTATCTAAGTTAATCGGAATTGGAATACCGTGCTTTTGTGCATAGTCGATTTCTTCATCACGAGACCATTTCCATTCACGCACTGGTGCAAGAACTTCTAGGTCTGGATTCAAAGCTTTGATTGATACTTCAAAACGAACTTGGTCGTTTCCTTTCCCTGTACATCCGTGTGCAACGGCTACGGCATTTTCTTTCTCTGCGACTTCCACTAACTTTTTGGCAATGAGCGGACGAGATAGTGCAGACACTAACGGGTATTTCCCTTCATACATCGTGTGTGCTTGCAGTGCTGCAAGTGCAAATTCTTCAGCAAACTCTTCTTTTGCGTCGATCATGTAAGATTGAACAGCTCCGACTTGAAGTGCTTTTTGTTGAACGAATGCTAAATCTTTTCCTTCACCTACGTCCAGGCAGCAAGCAACAACTTCGTAACCTTGCTCCTGTAACCATTTAACTGCAACAGAGGTATCAAGACCTCCGGAATATGCTAATACGACTTTTTTATTTTGTGACATGTTTGAAAAGCTCCTCTCGCTTGTTTTGATTCTGTGAATGTTTTTTGCATAAAAATAAGTTTTAATTTATAAACATGCATTTAGTATGTATACACTGTAACAAGGAAAAATTGTTTTTTCAACCCCTTTATGAAAAAAACTCTGCCAAATTTTCTTGGCAGAGTCATTTTGGGCTATTTTTGATCTTTTTCAAGCTCTCGCAAGACATGAGGAAGCTCTGGAATAATGAGTTTGGTCATGGCTAACCGAACTGCTCCGGTAGAGCCTGGTGTGGCAAAAACGGCTTTTTGGTTAATCACCCCTGCCGTCGCTCTAGATAAGATAGCGGCTGATCCAATATCTTCTGTATAGCTCAGCATGCGAAAAATTTCTCCAAAGCCCGGCAGCTCTTTTGAGAAAAGAGGTGTAATGGATTCAATCGTGACGTCCCTTGCTGCAATACCAGTTCCCCCGTTTAACAAGACGGCATCAATCTTCGCTTCGCTTGTTCCTTCTAAAACGGCGTCTTGAATCGCCCCAATATGATCTTTCACAATATCGTATGAAAGAATAAGATGCCCTTGTTCTTTGAGCAAATCAATCATCAGACGGCCGCTTTTATCTGTTTCTTTTGTCCTTGTATCACTGACGGTAATGACTTTTACATGAAGCCTCGTTTTCGCTTCACGTTTATGTTCTTCGACGCTCATCTCTTCACACCGCTCCTTTCATATTGCCTCACATTATAGCATGCTGATTTCAATAGAAAAAAGCCCTTTTCCGCTGAGGAAAAGAGCTTTAAAAGGATGTTACGCTAAACGCATAACGTCTCTTGCAATCATAACTTCTTCGTTCGTTGGAATCACGATGACTTTTACAGGAGAGTGAGGGTAGCTGATGAATGCTTCTTCGCCTCTCATGTTGTTAAGAGATGGATCCCAATATACGCCCATGAATTCTAGACCACGAAGTACACGTGCTCTCACTTCTGAGCTGTTTTCACCGATTCCAGCTGTGAAGATGATGGCATCTACACCATTCATTCTCGCTGCATAAGAACCGATGTATTTATGAATACGGCTTGCAAAAATATCTAGTGCTACTTCTGCACGGTCGTTTCCTTCTTCTGTCGCTTCTTCGATATCACGAAGATCACTTGAAAGACCAGACACACCTAAAAGACCACTCTTCTTATTCAAAGTAGAAAGTACTTCTTCAGCTGTATGTCCTGTTTTCTCCATAATAAATGGAATAAGGGCAGGGTCAATGTTACCTGAACGTGTTCCCATTGCAACACCCGCAAGTGGTGTGAAGCCCATTGACGTATCGATTGATTTTCCGCCTTCAACTGCTGCGATACTTGCACCATTTCCAAGGTGGCAAGAAATCAAACGAAGCTCTTCAAGAGGACGGCCTAATAGCTCTGCTGCACGCTCTGTTACGAACTTATGGCTTGTCCCGTGGAATCCGTATTTACGAATACCAAAGTTTTTGTAGTAGTCGTACGGAAGGCTGTATAGGTAAGACTGCTCTGGCATTGTTTGGTGGAACGCTGTATCGAACACAGCAATCGCTGGTACGTCAGGCAGAATTTGTTTAAATGCTTTGATTCCTACAACGTTTGCAGGGTTGTGAAGTGGTGCAAGCTCTGAAAGCTGATCAATGTCATTGATGACTTCATCTGTTAATACAACAGAATCGCTGAATTTTTCTCCGCCGTGAACGACGCGGTGTCCTACGCCATCAATTTCATTAAAGTCTTTGATGATGTTAAATTCAATTAGTTTTTCAAGCAGCATTTTAACCGCTACTGCATGATCTGGAATATCTGTGACTTCTGTTTTCTTTTCTCCATCTACAGAAATCGTGAAGATACTGTTGTCCATTCCGATTCTTTCAACAAGACCTTTTGTTAAAACGGTTTCTTCTGGCATGTCGAACAATTGGAATTTAAGAGATGAGCTTCCTGCGTTGATTGCAATAATTTTGGACATTACTGTCGCTCCTTTTACTCAGTTGTTATATAAGGTTTCACGTTTTTTCGGTGCTATATTCAACCTGTTTGAACGGGTCTTTTATAGTTTAACGATAAGTCCGAAAAATATCTGACTTTTTCATTTAAACATTGAAAACTTTGCATTTCAAGTACACCTTCGAACTGTTACCGCTTACATCAATAAGTCGTTATTTTCTGAATAATAAAATAGCCAGACATCACTCTGGCTATTCTTTCGTTTCTTTTTCTTCTATAAACCATTGGTCTAATTTTCTCATGACGCCAACCATTGCTTCTTTCTGTGAGAAAGATGGCAGATTGGCAAATAGCATACGTTTCGGTGCTTCGAGCCCCTCTTTTTTCTTTTGCATCACAAATAAGCTTTTGGCATGCTTTTTGTCTTTGAACATAGAGACTGGCAGCTGAATTAACGCATTCATATATGCATGTTCTTTGATGAAATCCTTTAATTGTACGCTTTCTTTTCCTTCAAATAAATCGTTTGGAATGATGAAGAATAAGAAGCCGCCTTCTTTCGTGTAACGAAGACTTTGCTCAATGAATAAATAATGCGCAAAGGAATGACCTTCTTTTGCCTTTAATTCATAGTCTTTAGCGCACTCATCATTTGGATAATACCCGACAGGAAGACTGCATACAGCAACATCTGCTGGTGAGATAAGAAGCGGCTCAAGGCTGTCCTGGTGGAAAAGCTCTACTTCTTTTTCTTCTAAGTTCGCTTGTGCCCACGCAATTTTAATGAGCACGTCATCAATTTCAGAGGCAAAACCACGTTTTGTTTCTGCTGTTACATTGTTGAGGACCGCAAGCAGTAAATTCCCTGTTCCCGCTGCTGGATCAAAGACAACCAGCTCTTTTTGTCCTTCTAAAAATTTATTGACCAAATAGCTGACAAACAGACCAATTGTATCAGGTGTCATCTGCCGGTTTGGATGTGAAATATCTTTTTGTCCTTTCAGTACGGCGAGCTGAAACGCTTTACGAATCTGCTCATGATCATAAGAGGCGAAATCTGCTTTCTCTATTAAATCTTTTAGTAAACCGTTTCGATCATTTGACTGGAAAAAGGCTTCTCCTGCTTCTGCCAATGCTTCAATATAGGAAATGTTCTGTTCCTTTTTTAAACGAATTGAAGCTGTATCGAGCAGCTCATAAATCGTACTCACTTGATCTTTCTGCAATGCTTTTCTCTCCTCGCTTTGTTAAAAGCTATATGTTCTCATTGAAAAGAGCCCCAGTATGAAGCCGGAGCTCTTGTCGATGCTGCTTTTATAACAGTGATTTCGCAGCCTCAATGGCTTTTTCATAATTTGGATGATTGGTTGCTTCGCTTACATACTCAGTGTAAACGACTTTTCCGCTTGGGTCTAATACGAAGACCGCACGCGCCAATAAACGCAATTCTTTCATATATAAACCAAACGCTTCACCAAATGACATATCTCTATGATCAGATAATGTTTCGACATTTTCAATTCCGTTTGCTCCGCACCAGCGTGCTTGTGCAAATGGTAGGTCTGCACTAATGGTATAAATATTGACCGGACCTAAACCGGCTGCCTCTTCATTGAAACGTCTTGTTTGTGCGTCACACACACCTGTATCAATAGAAGGAATCACTGAGATAATCGTCACTTTTCCTGTTAAATCAGAAAGTGAAACTTCCCCTAGTGAGTTCGTTAATACCGTGAAATCTGGAGCCTGCTCGCCTACTTTCACTTCATTTCCTACAAGCGTTACTGGGCTCCCTTTAAATGTGATCGATGCCAAAACAATTCCTCCCTTATCAAATGTATGGTTCTATCATAGTAGAGAAAGCAAAAAACTGCAAAGCCTAATCGTCCATTTTGAAAAAAAAGTTAACTGCAGGGCAGCTAACTTTTTAAAGGTCTATGTCATCTAGTTTTCGTTCTTTGTGACGATGCTCCCGTTCATCCTTCTTAAACATGTGCTGAAGACGTTCAATTGCTTGAGGAGCAGAATCCAATATTTTATCGAGCAGATGTGTGTGTTCATCCAAATGAAGCATTCTAACGCCATTTGTTCCCACAATTAAAAAGGCGATTGGTGTAATCGATACTCCGCCACCGCTTCCGCCTCCAAATGGGAGTCTCGGTTCTTTTCGTTCTTGTTCATCAGACCGTTTTTCTTTCTTTTGGTTACCGTTGAATTCACTGCCGCCGGCTGCAAATCCAAAACCAACCTTTGACACAGTGAGAATGACACTGCCGTCAGGGGTTTCGACTGGATCGCCGATGATCGTGTTCACATCAATCATTTCTTTTAAGTTTTCCATCGCTGTCTTCATCAGACCTTGGATTGGATGATCTGCCATTTTCGGGTTCCTCCTTAAACAGATGATTCATTCTTCGTTGCTTGAAGAGAGGCATTTTTTCTCGCCTTTCTCCCTTTTAACCAATGGACAAGTAATCGAATGGCTGCAAGCATAGCATGTCCAATCCGAAAATAAGCTATACATGCAAAGTGTGTCTGTGATACATTGTGCTGAAAAGCGGGAATCACTTCATAGACGGGTTTGTGCTTAAAGGTGAGATGCTCCTGCATAAAGGCAAGAAGTGCTCCTTTGACTGACCACACACCGCCGGCTGCTACACCTGTTAAAGCTGCGTCATGAAAACCAATCCAGGTGGACCAGTGAAATGAGACGATTTTTATATGAATGAAGAACTTTCGCATGATCCGGTTTAGATCGACAATTTCTTTTGTAATACGCTCCATTTGATGAAGGATTTCCTTTACATCACGTTTTCCCACTTTTTTATGCATGGTTTCTTTTTCTTGATTAGACGTTTTGGTGCTGGCCATTTTCTTTTCACGAATATCAATCGTTTGATCTTCCGTATTCACTTTCACCATCGGAATGTCTTTCTTCAGTCTGACGATTCCATATAAGGTGATGATCTTCACCGCAATATGGTCATTGTCATTTGCATGTGAATAGTCCAGTGAAATGGTCACTTTCATAAAGATCAATAAGATCACAAGGAACAAAAAAGCTGCGATCCAAACGTACAGCACTGTGCTCACTTCCTCCATAACAAATGATGCTTCCTCTACGATTATGGCTCTCCTTCTGGATTTTATACCCAATCACCCAAAAAAAGAGTTTGACCGGTACCCGGCCAAACTCTCTTTGGTTATGCGTTTGATTCTGTTTTTTCATATAAATGTTCATGAACAACCACCGTATCTGCAAAGTAGTCATGAACCCCTTGCTTTTTCGGCGTGAACCCAACCACAGCATAGAGAACAAAAAGCGTATTAATATATCTCCCCACAATTTCTCTAAAGAAAATGACATCCCATGGCAGCTTCTTCTCCGGCTGAAGTGAGACGACTTTGATTCCAAACACCATCTTTCCAAGTGTTTGTTGGAAAATCTTCGTCATGATCGCAAAATAAAGCAGAAAGACAATTGTGGTTGTGACGGAAAATGGGGAAAACCAGCCTCCACCTTTTGACCAGCCAAAGAGACTAAAGATTGGAGAAACCGTCAAATGGTTAACACCCCATACGACGAGCCAATCTAGGATAAATGCCCAAAATCTAATCCAGAAACCTGCAAAGGCCTGCGCTTCAATTGAAGTGCGCTTCGCAAGAGTCGGCCTTGATTCTCCCTCTTGGCTGCGACTTTCCGTTACTTCATCGAATGTAGAATCCATCTATGATCCCTCCTTTATTTTGAATAGAGATACATCGGTTTAGACCCATTTGAGCCAGCCAGTGTTTCTTTTAAGTTCAGAAAATCAATTTCGCTTTTAAAGAGCTTGCTTGCACTCATATTGAAAAGAGAGTTCCAGCCAAAGCTTTGTGAATAGCTGATAACCTTTGCTCCTTTTAGGCCTTTTTCATTTTTCTTCATTGCTTTTAGTGCATCTTCATAGTACCCAAGCTCATCCACTAATCCGTTCGATTTCGCCTGTGTTCCGTCATAGACCCGGCCGTCAGCAATTTTCTTGACGTCCTGCTTAGACATGCCGCGTCCTTCAGAAATGACTTTCACAAAGCCTTCATAAGAGTTGTCAACCATGCTTTGCATGATAGCACGCTCATCTTTTGTCATATCACGATTTGGAGACATGATGTCTTTGAATTTTCCACTTTTAATGGTTTCATATTTGATGCCTAAATTATCTGCCAGCTTTGCATAATTCAAACTTTGCATGATGACCCCTAGAGAGCCTGTTAACGTTTCAGGTGAAGCAAAGATTTTTTTCGCTGGAGTGGATACATAATAGCCGCCAGAAGCCGCCATTGAACCCATGGAAACATAAATTGGCTTCTTCGCTTTCTTTACTTCTTCTAATTTTTTATGTATTTCAGCACTTTCATAGACACCGCCGCCAGGAGAGTTGACACGCAGCAAGACACCTTTCACAGACGCATCGTCTTTTGCTTTATCTAATTCTTTTAAGAACGCACGATGATCATATGCTTCCCCGCCTAAAAGGCTGGATGCACCACCGTTATCTTGAATCGTACCATTAATCTCAAGTACAGCAATTTTACTCGCTCCGCTGCCATCCTCTAGTACCTTTTCTTCGATTTCGTCCCCGAATTGATAGCTCATCTTATTATCATTGAAGCTTTCATACAAGGCCGTCGTGATACTAATCACAATCGAAAAGCCGAAAACACCAAGTGCAATGATTAAGGCTACCCATCTTTTCGCATTCATTTCTTTCTCCTCCTTTTTGTCTCACTTCGTTCATACGAATACACACATGAAATGTTTCACAGGAACTGTGGTTTTTTTACATTTCATTTCAACATATGATAGCACCGATGTGAAATGACGATCAACTTTACATCTTCTATCATTTGCTCATCATGACGAAAAATTGGTTATTTTATCCTCTTCCTACATCTAATAGCTCAGATCATCTCCACAACGAAACGCCCAGACCTCTCTAGCCTCCAAAATGAGCTATTAAATTATGCTCAAAGTCAGCGTTGTCTAATCACTTACAATGACTCATTTCTCAAATGGAAGCCTCTATCATGATGAAGCGTCTTTCTAATATTTTTACTTTCATATGAAAAAAGTGTAAAATGTGAGCAAGGGTTTTTATGTAAGCCCTTTACTACTCGAAATCTATTTTTGACAACAAAGGGGAGAACGTCAATGACAGACAATCGTCGCAATGTATTTTTCTTTTACAAAAAAGATCATGAATTGGATGGACACATTTCTTCTCTGGAGAAGCTCGCTACCGATCAAGGCTTTCACGTCGTAAAGCGTGCAGAAGATGCCCATATCATTGCTTCAATTGGTGGAGATGGTACATTTCTTCAAGCGGTCCGCAAAACGAACTTCCGGGATGACTGCTTGTATGTAGGGGTATCAAAAACAGAGAATTCGCACCTATACTGCGATTTTTCGTTAGAACATTTTGATAAAATGATTGATGCCATGAACACTGAACAAATTGAAGTGAGAAAATATCCGATCATCGATGTAAGCGTTGACAGTACAAACCAGTTCCATTGTTTAAACGAACTGTCGATCCGCTCTAGCATCATTAAAACATTTGTCATCGATGTGTATATAGATGATTTCCATTTTGAAACCTTTAGAGGCGACGGGATGATTATTTCCACTCCGACCGGTTCAACGGCCTACAATAAATCTGTCAACGGCGCCGTGGTGGATCCGATGCTTCCGTGTATGCAAGTAACCGAGCTGGCATCACTGAATAACAACTCATACCGTACACTTGGAGCTCCTTTCATTTTAAGCAGTGATCGCAAGCTGACACTAAAGGTTGTTCAGGACGGTAACGACCATCCGATTATCGGTCTTGATAACGAAGCGCTAGGTACAAAACATGTCAAACAAATTGATATTGGCCTTTCTGGTAAAGTGATCAAAACGGTCAAATTAAAAGATAACTCCTATTGGGAAAAAGTAAAACGCAGATTCCTTTAATCATTGACAAGCTCCTTTACGGGGCTTTTTTTCATGCCTTTTCATTCAAGGTCATGGTGTCTTTGAAAAGATATGGTATGATGTCACAAGTATACATGTACGAAAAGGAGAACACGATGCCATTACAACATTTTGATCAATATCCATTAAGCGATGAATTGAAACAAGCGCTAGAAGCGCTTCATTTCCATACACCTACACCCGTCCAGCACGAGACATTATCCGTTGCTTTTTCAAAGCAGGACCTCATTGTCAAATCTCAGACAGGCAGTGGCAAAACAGCAGCCTACGGTCTGCCAATTTGTGAAATGGTGGATTGGGCTGAGAATAAACCTCAAGCCCTCATCCTCGTCCCAACAAGAGAACTTGCCATGCAGGTCAAACAGGATCTGACCAGCCTCGGACGATTTAAACGAATCAAAGCGGCCGCCATTTATGGAAAAGCTCCATTTCAAGCACAAAAAATAGAGCTTGCACAAAAGAACCACATTGTGTGCGGAACGCCAGGACGAATATTGGATCACCTCGAAAAAGGGACACTTTCTTTAGACAATCTGTCATTTTTCGTGTTAGATGAAGCAGACGAAATGCTGAACATGGGATTTATTGATCAAGTCTCTTCTATTATTCAGCATCTGCCGCCAAAGCGGATGTCGATGTTATTTTCAGCGACGATGTCTGATGAAATGAAGGATTTGAGTGAGCAGTTTTTACAATCGCCAAAAGTGATAGAGATTGCTCGGGAGGAAACGACGAAGCAGCAAATCACCCACACGTTGATTGAAACCGAGGAAGAAGGCAAATTTTCATTACTTCAACGAACGATTGTCATTGAAAATCCAGATAGCTGTATCATTTTTTGCAATACGCAGGAGCGAGTGAATGAGCTGACGATGAAGCTGGATGAGTGGGATGTTCCTTGCGATAAGATTCATGGCGGGATGAGGCAGGAAGACCGCTTTGCCGTCATGGATGAATTCAAAAACGGGGAATTCCGTTATTTGATCGCAACAGATATTGCAGCCCGAGGAATTGATGTCAGTGATATGACACATGTCATTCATTACGACTTGCCATATGAAAAAGAACGCTATATTCACCGGACCGGAAGAACTGGCAGAGCGGGTAAAAGCGGAAAAACGATTGCGTTTATGACAAGGCACGGGCAGCCGCTCATTGAAGAATTAAAAGAGGAAGCTGGCATTCATTTTCAAATTCAGCCTTATCCTACAAAAGAAGAAGCAGAACAGCATGTGGCAAGCTTTGAAGAAAAAATTGAAACACCGATTCAAAAGGAAAATAAGCAGGCCGGCATAGAAAAAGATATTATGAAGCTGTATTTTAATGGCGGGAAGAAAAAGAAACTCCGGGCAGTTGATTTCGTTGGAACGATCGCCAAAATAGACGGCGTTGCGTTTGATGACATTGGGATTATTACCATTCAGGAAACGAAAACATATGTAGATATTTTAAATGGCAAAGGCCCTCTTGTGCTAAAAGCCATGCGGCACACAACGATTAAAGGCAAGCAGTTAAAAGTACATGAAGCACGTGCATAAAAAGTGAAGGCTAAGCGCCTTTACTTTTTTTATTTAAAATAAAATAAGCTTACAACCCTTGAACCATCAGCCTTTCCCGCGTCCAACATGACAAATGTCATATTGAATACATGATGGGTGCTACTATGAGCATGACACCTTTCCTTCTATACTTTGAAGTAGAAAGAAACGGAAAGGACTTGAACGTTCATGACGACTTCAACAAACACACAGCAGCAAGCCACTTTAAGAAAACAAGTTGGCCAATTCTCTGGTGCTAATTCGAAAAAAAGTATCATTCAACTCTTTAATACATTCATTCCATTTTTGGGGCTTTGGTTTCTTGCCTATTATAGCCTGAACATCTCCTACCTTTTAACCCTCTTCTTTGCGGTTATTGCAGCTGGTTTTTTAGTACGTGTCTTTATTATTTTTCACGACTGCTGCCATCAATCCTTTTTTAAACAGAAGCCGCTGAATCACCTGTTCGGTTTTGTAACGGGCGTACTCACCCTTTTCCCTTATCTTCAATGGCAAAGAGATCATTCAATTCACCATGCCACAAGCAGTAATCTAGACAAACGAGGTACTGGCGACATTTGGCTCCTGACAGTCAAAGAATATCAAGAAGCATCAGCTTGGACGAAATTTCGCTACAGATTTTACCGTAATCCTTTTGTGATGTTTATTTTAGGACCGATCTTTGTTTTTCTCTTAAAAAACCGTTTCAACGTCAAAAATGCTCGTAAAAAAGAGCGCTGGAACACGTATTTCACAAACGTGAGCATCATTGCGCTAGCAACTGCAACGTGTCTTCTTTTTGGCTGGCAGGAGTTCCTGCTTGTCCAAGGTCCAATCTTCCTGATCTCAGGGTCAATCGGTGTATGGTTATTTTATGTGCAGCATACATTTGAAGATTCTTACTTTGAAGCAGATGAACATTGGAATTATGTGCAGGCAGCTGTAGAAGGCAGTTCTTTTTACAAATTGCCAAAGCTTCTTCAATGGTTAACAGGCAATATTGGTTACCACCATGTCCATCATTTAAGCCCGAGGGTACCGAATTATCATTTAGAACATGCCCATGAACACAGTGAACCACTTAAAAATGTGCCAACCATCACGTTAAAGACTAGTATTGAGTCGATGAAATTCAGACTATGGGATGAAGAGACGAAAGCATTTGTGACCTTTAAAGAAGCACGTCAGACTAGAATCACCCCTGTCATAAAAGGAGACATTCTGAAGAAGAATGCATAATTGGCGCAAGCTCTTTCTTACAATAGAAGGAGCTTGTTGTATTTGCAGGATGCGCTCATCTGTTCAATTTGATAAAGTAGTGAAAAAGACTGAAAAAATGAAAAAGGTGAATCACGGATGAAAAAACAACTTAAAATTCAAAAACTGCATGGGATTTCCCCATATATTTGGGCGATTTTTTTCATCCTGCCCTTTTATTTTATCTTTAAGACCCCTTCGACTTTAGGCATTGTGATCGGCATTATTTTAAACGTCGTCTTTTTTGCGGTCTACCGTTTTGCCTTTGTCTCAAAGGGCTGGTCGTTATATGTATTCGGCCTTCTATTAATCGCCATTTCGACTGGTTATGTGATGCTCTACAGCTACATTTATTTTGCTTTTTGTATCGCCTATTTCAACGGGCATATCAAAAGAAAAGTCCCTTTCTATATCTTATACTATATCCATATAGCGAGCGCTGCCGTAGCGGTGAACTTTAGCCTGATCTTAAAAAAGGGCTGGTTTCTCACGCAAATTCCGTTTGTCGTGATTACACTGATCAGCGCCATCCTCCTCCCTCTTAGCATTAGAAGCAGGAAGGAACGTGAACGGCTAGAAGAGAAATTAGAATATGCCAATGAACGGATCGCCGATCTTGTCAAACTTGAAGAAAGACAGCGAATTGCTCGCGATCTGCATGACACACTTGGACAAAAACTCTCTCTCATTGGATTAAAAAGTGACCTTGCCCGTAAGCTCGTGTATAAAGACCCTGAACAGGCTCGTGCCGAACTAAAAAGCGTCCAGCAGACAGCTAGAACGTCTCTAAATGAAGTGCGAAAAATTGTTTCTTCCATGAAAGGCATTCGGATCAAAGATGAAATATTGAACATCAAGCAAATACTTGAAGCCGCCGATATTGACATGATTTATGATGAAAAAGAAGCGCCGAAACACATCTCTCTTCTTAACGAAAACATTGTGAGCATGTGCATCAAAGAGGCCGTGACGAATGTCGTCAAGCATAGCGACGCCACTGTCTGTCAAATCACGATTCATCAAAAGTCAAAGGAAGCTGTCATTACAGTTGAGGATAACGGCACATTTAAAGGCAGTCATCCATCCTCTCAAACGAAGGGACATGGCCTTGCAGGGATTAGAGAAAGATTGGAATTTGCAAATGGACGCCTGCACATTGAGACAAAAAACGGGACGAAGCTGATCATGAGCATTCCAAATGATTCAGCAGCGAAAGATAAGGAGGAAATAAAATGATTAACATCTTTATCGCAGAGGATCAGCAAATGCTGCTCGGTGCTCTTGGATCGCTTCTCGATTTAGAAGACGATATGACGGTTGTTGGAAAAGGCACAAACGGCCAGGACGCCATAGATTTTGCTAAAAAACACCCGGTCGACATTTGTTTAATGGATATTGAGATGCCAGGAAAATCTGGGCTCGATGCCGCTGAAGAACTCAAAAAGTCTGATGTGAAGATCATCATTTTAACAACCTTTGCCCGTTCTGGCTATTTTCAAAGAGCGCTGAAAGCTGGCGTTAGCGGCTACATGCTGAAAGACAGCCCAAGCGAGGATTTGGCAAGTGCCATCCGCAGCGTGATGAAAGGGAAAAAGGTGTACGCCCCTGAATTAATGGAAGACTTGTATAGCGACGAAAATCCTTTAACTGAACGAGAAAAGTCGGTTCTAGAACTCGTCGCAGACGGAAAAAACACAAAAGAAATCGCCAAGGAACTCAGCATAAAAAGCGGCACTGTCCGAAACTACATATCCGTTATTTTAGATAAACTAGAAGTCAAAAACCGAATTGAGGCCATTACTCGTTCCAAAGAAAAAGGCTGGTTTAAATAAGAAAAAAGATCAGGTCATACACTGCCTTGATCTTTTTTTCTTTCTATCATTATTCCTCTATCCACAGCTAAAATATCATTGACAACAAACCTCACATCTATGGTATGATATCTGAGTGATAATAATTATCATTATCACTCATACAACCAAATACACGGCTTAAGTGCCGATTTCAAAGGAGTCTACATTCATGAAGAAAATATTGTTCCCTCTGATGCTCATCTTCGTACTTGCGTTGAGCGCATGTGGCAATAGCAGCAACTCTTCCTCAAATAAAGGAAAAAATCAATCAACGTCAGACACGATTACATATCAATCTGAAAATGGACCTGTGAAGCTGCCAGCAAATCCAAAACGTGTTGTTGTTCTCGCCTCTTATACAGGAAATGTCTTGTCACTTGGTGTGAACCTTGTGGGTGTTGACTCTTGGTCAAAAAAGAATCCACGTTTCAAAAAGAAATTAAAAAATGTGGAAGAAGTCTCAGATGAAAATGTAGAAAAAATCATGAAGCTAAAGCCTGATGTCATCATCGGTTTAAGCGGTGCAAAAAATGTAGAAAAACTAAAAAAAATCGCCCCAACTGTTTTATTCACGTATAACAAAGTCGATTACCTTCAGCAGCATATTGAAATTGGAAAAGTCTTAAACAAAGAAAAAGAAGCAGAAGCATGGGTGAAAGATTTCAAAAAGCGCACAGCTGAAGCTGGCAAAGAAATCAAAGCAAAAATCGGTGAAGATGCAACCGTATCTGTCTTTGAAAGCGGCACAAAAGATCTTTACGTCTTTGGAGATGCATGGGGACGCGGAACAGAAATCCTCTACCAAGCAATGAAACTAAAAATGCCTGAAAAAGTAAAAGAAAAAGCATTAAAAGCTGGCTATTATGCGGTGTCACAAGAGGTCATCCCTGAATTTGCCGGAGACTATATGATCATTAGCAAAAACAGCGAGATGGACAATTCCTATCAAAACAGTGAAATCTATAAGTCCATTCCTGCTGTGAAAAAACATCGTGTGTATGAAGCAAATGCGGAAGAGTTTTACTTTAATGACCCGCTCACACTTGAATATCAATTATCATTCTTTAAAAAGCACTTTTTAGGTAAATAAACCGAAGCAAGGGACCTCTTCCCTTGCTTTTTTGCTGTCTGCTTCTAGCGGGAGTGCCTATTTTCCGCTACAATGATGTACAAGCTAATTTAAAAAGTGTGGTGCTCGTTTTGTTTAAAATTTTGCTGATTGAGGATGATACAACCCTCTTCCAAGAAATCAAAGAACGTTTAGTCAACTGGTCTTATGATGTGTATGGGATCAACAATTTTCAACAGGTCATGCAGGAGTTCACTTCCATCCAGCCTGATCTAGTCATTATTGATATTCAGCTGCCAAAGTACGATGGCTTTCATTGGTGCCGGATGATTCGGCATCATTCTAATGTGCCCATCATCTTTCTTTCCTCTCGTGATCACCCTGCTGATATGGTCATGTCGATGCAGCTTGGAGCTGATGATTTTGTACAAAAGCCCTTTCACTTTGACGTTCTCATCGCCAAAGTAAGTGCTGTTCTTCGCCGAGTCCATGATTATAATGCGGAACCAGCCAACTTAAAAGTTTGGTGCGGCGCTACCCTTGACCTCGAAAATAATACAGTGGCGAATGAAGACGGTGAGGTTGAATTAACAAAAAATGAGTTTTTTATTCTCAAAGAATTGATTCAGCATAAAAATCATATCGTCAAAAGGGAATCTCTCATCCAAGCATTATGGGAGGATGAACGATTCGTGAGTGACAATACACTCACTGTAAACGTCAACCGCCTTAGAAAAAAACTAGACGAAATCTCCCTTGGCGCCTTCATTGAAACAAAGGTGGGTCAAGGTTATCTTGCAAAAGAAAAGGATGATCAATAATGCTGCAAGCATTTCTAAAAGAACGAAGAAGCTGGATCTTGTTCTTTCTTAGTTTGCAGCTTCTCATTCTCTTTGTTGCTTATTTGGATACAACGATTCCACTCGCTTCTCTTTTTTATATCGTGCTTTTGTCTATATTACTCTTCATTGTCTTTCTTTTTTTTCGTTACCGGAAAGAAACTGCTTATTATGAACAACTGAAAGAATGGGACGAAAATATAGACCATCAAATGCGTCTCAAACCCTCTTCCCCTTTTGAACAAATTGTACAGGAGGCAGCGTCAGAGCAAATCGACCGATACCGCCAGATGACGGCTAAGCAAAAGACTGCGCTGGAAGAAGAAAAAGATGAACTACTCTCATGGATACATGAGGTGAAAACGCCGCTCACGGCGATGCACTTAATGATTGACCGCATAACAGAACAGCCGCTCAAATCAAATATGACATATGAATGGCTTAGAATACATTTACTCCTTGATGCACAGCTGCATCAAAGCAGGATCCAACATATTGAAAATGATTTATTTATTGAAAAACTGGATCTCCAAAACATGCTAACGAAAGAAATCAAAGCGCTCCAATCGTGGTGTATGCAAAAAGGAATTGGCTTTGACCTTTTATTAGAAGAGCGAGACGTATTAAGTGACACAAAATGGTTATCCTTTATGATCAGACAAGTGCTGACAAACGCAGTCAAGTACAGCCAATCATCTGACATTATCATCGAAAGCAAACAAATGAACGAACAAGTGGTGCTCACCATCACAGATCAAGGTAGAGGAATTGACCCAAGAGACGTGTCCCGTATTTTTGAAAAAGGCTTTACCTCCACAAGACATCACAATGACACGGCCTCCACAGGCATGGGGCTCTATTTAACAAAAAAGGGAGCTGACGCTCTTCATATCACGATCGAGGTCAACTCCACATTAGATCAAGGGACCACTTTTACCTTTATTTTTCCGAAAAAGAATGATTTTGTGCATATTGCGAGCATGTGAACATGCAGTTCAAGAAACCCAATCTCTTCATTCAACGATTCATTGAAGAGATTGGGTTATTTTATACAGCTATATCATGCTACTTCACGGGACATCCCCCCTAGATTTTTCCTTCTATAAATACTCATTAGCAGCCCGACTGACATCATTTCTAGAAGAATATGAGATCCCCCATAGCTCATAAAAGGCATGGAAACTCCTGATATAGGCAATAATCCAAAGTTTGTAAAAATACTTAAGATAAATTTTGCTGCAAATGTGGTTGCCAAACCAATCATTAATATTTTGCCATAAGCAGATTGAACTCGTTTCGCTGTATGAGCTACTCTATAAATCAAAGTCACAAACAAAATAAAAACGGCCAATCCTGCGAACCATCCGAATGAATAAATGATATACGTCAACATCCAATCAGTGTGAACATCATACAATGCGTACGGATTTATCTGAAAACCATTTGAGCTAAATTCATGAAGTGAGTATTGGTAAAAGTGGGACATATCAGCTTGATAAAGAGAAAATAATTGAACAATGAGATAGACAATACCTGCTGCTGTAAACAGAATAAGCTGTCTCATTCTTGCATGAGATACATACATCATCGTTATGCATATGACCATAAAGGTGATGGTTGCAGAAAGAGATCCGACTATATGTAATAAAATAATGGGTAAAGTGACAATCGCTAACCCTAGCCAGGACTTGAAACCATTCTTCCAATTCCAAGATTGATAAATGCCCGCTAACGAAATAATCATCAGAAATGGAAAAATTTCAGTCAGATTGATCGATCCATTATTTAAGCTTAAAAAGAGAATACCGTTCACTCTTGTCCCAATCATCATTGTAAGAATCAGCATTCCAATCGTTCCTATGTATAAATGCCATGAATAGGGTAAAAAGCGCCGATAATCAAAAGCAAACAGTCCAAACATCAACGCAAGACCAAATACATAGTAAATGAGACTTTTATAAAAGATATTCGTGTCTTGAAAATGAAGTAAATGAGAATGAAACTGAAAATAATACATTACAAACAGCCCAAATAAACAAGTAGCTAATACAAGAAGTATCGTTTTAAAGTCAACTTGAGTTTTGTGTGTTTCATGAAGCTGCATTCCGAGTATGGCTGCATCTCCAATTTGATCGAGCGCTTGATCTACCGCCTCTTCTTCTGACATGCCCGCACTGACCGCTTCCTCTTTCAGTGTGTATAAATGATCACGAAGCTCAAGCTTTATACTTGAATGTACGTCTTTATTTTTGATTCGTTTACACACATTTTTGATATATTGTTCAAATTTTTTCTCTAGTCCCATACGACTTTCTCCCCGTTCAAAACGCCATCTACTGCATCTTTGAACACATTCCATTCTTCCTTCTTTTCCTTCATAAACGCTTTGCCCTGTTCATTAATCCGATAATACTTCCTTTTTCGATTGCCATTCCCTTCACCCCAGTAAGACACAATGAATCCCTTCCCCTCCAAAGTGTGCAAAATAGGATATATCGTTCCCTCTTTAAAGCTAAAAATTCCTTCGGATTTCGACTCCAATTCCTTAATCATTTCATATCCATACATTGGCTTTTCATTTAGCAAGCTTAAAATAAGGGTAGCAGTACTCCCCTTTAGAAGCTCTTTACTCACTTTCATCCATCGTCACCTCTAATACATAGATTTACTATGCATATATTTGATATGCATATCTTACATGAAATCACATACTCTGTAAAGGTTCATCAGAAAAAAACAAGAAATTTGATACATCATAGCGAAAAACAGATAAAATAATTGAATATCAATCTGAATTCTACATAAGGCTTTGACATATAAAACAAGCATGTGACAACAATGTCACATGCACGTCTATTTTGTTCGCCAAATCGCAGGAAGTCTGATCGGCTTCTTTTTATACTAGAGATATCAATTAAATAAAAAAGGGGTTCGACAGATGAACATTTTAGAAGCTCGCAAGTTATATAAAAACTATGGAAACAAATTCAATAAACAAGAGGTGCTGAAAGGCATTGATTTGACGATAGAAGCTGGAGAATTTGTCAGCATCATGGGGCCATCAGGCTCGGGGAAAACGACCCTTTTGAACGTATTGTCATCGATTGATCATGTGTCCAGCGGATCGATTCGGATCGCGGATGCAGAAATGACGCAAAT
This sequence comes from Bacillus sp. FSL M7-0307, assembly GCF_038627835.1. Lineage (NCBI taxonomy): Bacteria > Bacillati > Bacillota > Bacilli > Caryophanales > Bacillaceae > Bacillus > Bacillus sp. FSL M7-0307. The sequence continues at coordinate 2,628,552 of NZ_CP152023.1, forward strand.
GAAAGATCAGCAGCTCGCTGAATTTAGAAAGAAACAGCTTGGCTTTGTTTTTCAGGATTATAACTTACTTGATACACTCACGGTTAAAGAGAACATCCTCTTGCCATTATCCATCTCCAAAACGCCTAAAAAAGAAGCTTTTGAACGCTTTCAACAGCTTGCAGAGGATATGGGGATTTATGAACTAAGAGACAAATATCCAAATGAACTGTCTGGGGGACAAAAGCAACGGACATCTGCGGTTCGTGCCTTTATTCACGAACCAAGCCTCATTTTTGCTGATGAACCAACTGGAGCACTTGATTCCAAATCTGCGTCTGACTTACTGAACAAGCTGCAAGAATTCAATCACAAGCGCAAAGCAACTATTGTCATGGTGACCCATGACCCTGTTGCAGCCAGTTATTCAAGACGAGTGATTTTTATCAAAGATGGACAGATCTATACACAATTGAATAAAGGCGCACTAGAGAGAAAGATGTTTTTCGAGGATATTATGAAAACGCAAGGTGTTTTAGGCGGTGTGAAGCATGAACATTAATCAGCTCGTCTTCCGCAATCTGAAGAAAAACTTAAAAAATTACTATTTATACGTGTTTGCACTTGTATTTAGTGTGGCGCTCTATTTTTCCTTTGTCACCTTGCAGTATTCACCAGCACTTGATGATGTAAAAGGGTCTATTAAAGGCGGTGCGTCAATTAAAGCCGCTTCTATTCTGCTAATCGCCATCGTCGGCATCTTCCTTTTATATGCAAATAGCATTTTCATCAAACGTAGAGGAAAAGAAATCGGCCTCTTGCAGCTCATTGGAATGACGAAACAAAATATTGCCAAGCTGCTCCATGCAGAAAATTTTATCCTATATATAATTGCGATGGCTATTGGTATATTTACCGGATTTATCGGCTCAAAGCTGATGCTGATGGTTCTATTTAAAGTGACCGGTGTTCATGCAATTGCCAATCTTCATTTTTCTGGCATGGCTCTTTTGCAAACGGTCATCGTGTTTCTCTTGATTTATGTTGTCATCATGCTAAGAAATAGACGTTTCATTCAGAAGCAAACGATCTTAGCTTTGTTTAGAACCACCTCTTCTACAGAGCAGCGCATTAAAAAAATCTCTGTCTTTGAAATCATCATCGGGATTCTAGGCATTGCCTTCATCAGCTCAGGCTATTACATTTCTTCTCAGCTTTTTAGTGGCACATACACATCGATGTTTTCGTTATTTTTAGCCATGATCTATATTTTAGGTTCTGTCATTATTGGTACTTTCCTTTTCTATAAAGGCTCTGTTTCATTCATTGCCAATATCGTACGAAAAAGAAAAAATGGCTACCTTGCCATTCATGAAGTCTTGTCTTTATCGTCGATAATGTTCCGTTTAAAATCAAATGCATTGCTGTTAACGATTATTACTACAGTATCTGCACTTGCCATCGGTTTGTTATCACTCAGCTATATTTCCTACTACTCAGCAGAAAAAACAGCTGAACAACAAATTCCAGCACATTTTGTCATGGGGTCAGAGAAGGATGCTGGCACATTCACTCGTGCACTTTCTGATCAGCATATTGCCTATGAGAAAAAGCAGTTCGAGGTCATTCAAGCCGATTTTGATGCAAATCAGATCATCGATACGAAGTTAAGCAGTGTGAATAAAGCTCCAGGAGTCTTGACACTACCTGTGATCAGCGAGAAAAACGCACCAAATATTCATGTAGAGAACAACGAAGTCATGTTAAGCGGCTACAATGATTTATTGAAAAAATTCATGCCGATTCAAAGCACCGGTGATGTGAAACTTTTAATAAAAAAACCAATTGATTTAAAAGTAATTGATATGAAAAAGGATCATTTAATCTCTTACCAGTTTACTTTTGGCGGCCTACCTGTTGCTGTCGTCAGTGAAAGTGTTTTTGAGCAGCTCGACCAAAACAAAGATCCTAAACTGCAGCGTGAGAATAACCAATATATTGCGATCAATATAAAAGATGAGGGAAAGGTTGAACAAGCCAATGACGTCTTTATGTCTGCGAAATTGAGTGATGAAAGCATGTCTAGATTTGCTAACACTCAGCAGCAAAAACAAACCATCGGATTGATGATGTTTGTAGTCGGATTTTTAGGCCTCAGCTTCCTTGTGACATCAGGCTGTATTTTATACTTTAAACAGATGAATGAGAGTGAAGAGGAACAAAGCTCATACACGATTCTGCGTAAGCTTGGTTTTACGGAGACAGATCTCTTAAAAGGCATTCGGCTCAAACAGCTCTTCAACTTTGGCATTCCGCTTCTCGTCGGACTGCTGCACAGCTACTTTGCTGTACAATCTGGCTGGTTTTTATTTGGCAGCGAACTGTGGACTCCTATGCTGATTGTGATGACGATTTATACCGTTTTATACTCCGTCTTCGGATTCCTATCTGTCCAATATTATAAAAAAGTCATTAAAGAATCGTTGTAAAGTATTCCCCATAGGCACTGGCCTATGGGGATATTGTGCTTCATTCATTTTGTTGATTCAAACTGATGCGATAAAATGTGATCTCTTGCCGCATAAGCTTTTTGTTTGACCTCTTCTAAGTTCACTCCAACCAGCTTCCCATTTTGTTTCACTGCTTTTCCAGCCACATAGACAGAATCAACATTTGAAGGGTGTGCCGTTTGAACAACTGCCCCAGCTGGATCTGTCATCGGAAGAAGATTCATGCTTGTCCGATCGATCAAGATAAAATCAGCTTCTTTTCCAGGTGTGAGTGAGCCGATTTTGTCATCAAGCTTCAAGGCACGAGCCCCGTTTATTGTGGCTGCTTCAAGCATTTGCTGTGCAGACAATCCAAGTTCAGGCCCTGGCATCGTCCCTTCCATCAATAAAGATTGATTTTGAATCGCTCGTTCTGCCTGTAGTCCGAATTTCATTTGGGCAAATAAATCTCCGCCTGTCGCTGTCACCACATCTACACCAAGCGTTGGCAGAACGCCATTTTCAATGGCGAGCCCTGTGACAGGATATCCGTGTCCCATCATCATCTCAATCTCAGGTGTAATAGAGATGGAGCTTCCGCTACCAGCTAACATCTTCATTTGATCTGCATCAATTGCATTGATATGCACCATATTCAAATCAGGCCCGAGCAGCCCTGCTTGATGAAGCCGCTCAATCGATCGATCCGCCGCTCCCCAATTTCCAAAGCCAATGTGCATACTGCATAATGCATCTAGTGATCTCGCTGTTTCAATTTCAAAGACGGTCGTCTCCCATGAAGAAAATTCAGGTCCACGAATGGCAAGTCCCATCGTCAACAGCTGATCCGATGATTGAAAATGTTTTTGTTTCACGCGGGCTGCGTCTTCCATATTCGTGAGCGTACTCTCTCTGTCCCAATACGCTGCATCTCCAGAGGTACCAAAACCAAAGACCGCTCGAATACCCGCATCTTTTAAACCTCCAATGAGTTCTTCTGTATGATCCATAGAATTGATCATCGTCCAGTCGAAAAACGTGGTCACTCCTGCATCTAATGCCTCTAATGCGCCTAAATAATTAGCAATTCGATCATCTGACGGACGTCTCATCGCCCCATAGTTGCCATAATAAATTTTACTCAAATACGTTTGCAAAGACCAATCTGTTCCGATTCCCCGTATGACAGACTGCCACACATGACGGTGGGTATCCACAAGCCCTGGCATGATGACCATGTCAGACGCATCAACAACATCAGCACCACTTGCTTCAATCGAAGGTCCGACTTCTAAAATATGTGCCCCTTCAATTAATAGATCTCCCTTCTCCAGAAAACCTAAAGATGGATCAAGTGTGATAAGAGCCGCATCTTTAAACAATGTTTTCTTCATCCATATCCCCCTTTTCAAATAAAGAGAATGAGTCACTCACTCTCTCTGTCATTTTAAGACATAACAGGTTCAAATTAGAAGAAAAGTGACTCAAGGAATGTGGTTTTATGAGCTGATATTCCGAAAATAGTTGTAAATTCGTTTTAATTTAGCGTCGTGCTTCCCTTTTGGACTTTCCATCATGCCAAATTCAAAGAACTTCACCGGTTTAATTCCGACATATTGCAAAAGAGCTCGTTTCATTAACATCTTATGGGCATTTTGCAAAAAGAAGAAAGGGTAGTGGGTCGGTCCTTGCATTGTCGATACACATACAGCCCTCTTTCCTTTTAACAAACCTTCTGGAAGTAGCCCGCCTGTTTGACGGTAAGCAAAATTCGCTGCAAACATTCGATCAATAAAACCAAGCAGCATGGCTGGCGGCCGCCCCCACCAAATCGGATAAACAAACACGATGTTGTCTGCCCATTTGATCTTCTCTTGATATTCTTGAATCTCAGGGTCCTTATGCATATCACGTCTTTTTTTCTCTTCGTTAAAAATAAGTACAGGATCAAATTTTTCTTTGTATAAATCTATGATTCTCACTTCTTGTACGTTTGGATTTCCTTCACTGCCTTTAAGGATTTCTTTTAAAAAAGCACCATTTAAACTATTGTGATGAGGGTGAGTATAAATAATGAGTACATTCATGGCTTGGCTCCTTTAGTTATCATTTGATAACCAATAGCATACACCTCTCTCATTTAGTTGTCAAATGATAATTGTTTTTTGATAACAAATTTGATATGGTATGTAGGAGGTGAAAAATGATGAAATACCCGTATTTTTTCAAAGAGTTCGTCGCATTTGCTTCTACTTTTTCTGAGCTGAAACATGCTATGATGAGCAAGATCAAACCATCTGATCTAACCACTCTACAATATTTGATTCTGGAGCAGCTAGCCGTCAGTGAGCCGCTAACACCTAGTGAAATCGCCGATTGTCAGCACATGTCTCTTCCGAATGTCAGCAGAGAATTGAAAAAACTTCACGAAAAACAATTCATTGATAGACAAGAAGATAAAGATGACAAGCGAAAACATGTCATTATGCTGTCTAAAAAAGGCCGTGCGTGTATGGACAAAGCATTTCAACAAATTGAATCCATGCTCATGGACAGCCTTTCTTCCTCTGACCAAAATCAAATGGATGATATCGTACAAGCCCTCCGTCTGTTAAATCAAACCATCTTCAAAAAATGATCGAATGAAAAAAGCATGAGCGTATCGCTCATGCAAATGATTTTTGAACACATTAGTAAAGAGATGCTAAAAGATAAGTGATCAAACCTACTATTGGAATAAGCGGGATCATCAGCTTCAATGTTTTATTCGTATTCTTATATAAATTCCACAACAAGACTGGTACACCAAACGTCAATGTATCAAAGACAGCAAGCACTGCCCCTTTACGCTGTTCTCTATGAGCCATTTTGAAAACCACCACATCCAATAAAATACATTTATTATAGTGTAGCATAGATCCTATTTTGATCATTTCCTCCAGGTAATTGAATTGTCAGCATGTCTGATAAAAATGAACAGGATGTAACTGAAGCTTCGCCCGAGATAGTAGAAAGAAAAAAGCGCCGGATGTTTTCCATCCAACGCTTCTTCCCATGACATGTTCAGCATCCATTTTCGCGCATCACGTCTCTTTTGCTCTATGTATCCTTTATGCAATAAGCTGATAGGCGATATATAATGCAACCAGCCAGATCATGACGGCTGAGGCTTTATTGATACGGTTCATCCACTTGCCGTTTGTATCTAGCTTCCCTAACATTTTCCCAAGAAGGGCAAGACCCATAAACCATAACCACGAGACAATCATACAGGCTGCGGTAAATGCCATTTTTTCCGCCCCATGATATTGAAGGGAGTTCGTTCCAATCACGCCAATCGTATCGAGAATCGCGTGAGGGTTTAATAGTGAAACGGAACAGGCAAATACGATTTGTTTTCTCACAGGCATCAAGTCCACCTTTTCTTGATTACCTGATGCAGAGCTTGTGTTCCAAACTGACCACCCCATATAAAGTAAAAAGAAAAATCCAATGATAAAAAGAGCTATTTGCAAGATCGGAATGGTGAGAACAACAACCGAAACCCCAATGACAGCTAAAGTGATTAAAAGTGTGTCGCAGAGGGCGGCTGTGATGACCACAGGCAGCACGCGATATAATCGAGGCTGAAGGGCTCCTTGCTGAAATACAAATACATTTTGCGCGCCCAAAGGTAAAATAAGACCAAAGGCAAGCACAATTCCATGAATAATCGCAATTGACATCTTCAGAACATTCTCCTTTTCAAATCATCCTTACACATTTTAACATAAAACATCATGAACGAATTTTACATATTTGATTTGTCCAATAAAAAAAGCGCTGGATGGTTTTCCATCCAGACGCTTATTGTTTCTACTGTTATGATGATTTTCGTGCAAGCTCTCTTTCTCTCAGCTCGACACGTCGAATTTTCGCTGACGGAGTTTTTGGTAGCTCGTCAATGAATTCGATTTCTCTTGGATATTTGTACGGTGCTGTTGTATTTTTCACGTGTGTTTGCAGTTCTTTAATCAGCTCATCGCTTTGTGCAGATGCATCTCGCAGGACAACGTATGCTTTCACGATTGATCCTCTGATTTCATCTGGACTTGCCACGACCGCACATTCTTTCACTGCTGGGTGTTTAATGAGTGCATCTTCGACTTCAAACGGGCCAATTGTATAACCTGAGCTGACGATGATGTCATCCCTGCGGCTTTCAAACCAAAAATACCCGTCTTCATCTTTTTTCGCACGGTCACCGGTGATAAAGTAATCCCCGCGGCGCTGCGCCTTTGTACGCTCTGCATCTTTGTAGTATTCCTTGAATAAAGCCGGCGTTTCAAGATGAACGGCAATGTCACCTATTTCTCCTGGAGCACAGATCTGGCCATTCTCATCAATGATCTCTACTTCATTGCCAGGTGTTGGTTTGCCCATACTGCCCGGCTTGATGTCCATTCCTTTCAGCACCCCGACCAGCAGCGTGCTTTCTGTTTGCCCGTAACCATCTCGCACTTCGATATTGAAATGTTTTTTGAACGTATCGATGACTTCACGGTTGAGCGGCTCTCCCGCAGAAACAGCACTATGCAATGTTGGCAGCTCGTACTGACTGAGGTCATCCACTTTTGCCATAAACCGATATTCTGTTGGTGTACAGCATAGAACATTGATTTCATTTTTTTGAAGCAGCTCTAAGTACGTATTCGGATTAAATTTCCCTCCATAAACAAAACCTTCTGCTCCGCTTCCTAAAACAGATAAGAGAGGACTCCACACCCATTTTTGCCAGCCTGGTCCTGCTGTTGCCCATACTTTATCCCCTTCATTAATGGAGAGCCATGCCTTGGCCGCAGTACGTAAATGTGCATACGCCCAGCCATGTGTATGAACAACCCCTTTTGGATTACCTGTTGTGCCTGATGTATAAGATAGAAACGCCATGTCCGTACGTGTTGTTTCTGCCATTTTTAACTCGCTTGATTGCTCTTCCTTTTGCGCAACAATATTTGTCCAGCCATGATCATTCTCACCAATCGAGAATGTTTTAAAATCTTTTGGCTGATTGGTTCCGTCGAATGATTGAATGAATGATGCGTAAACAATTGCTCCTTTTGCTTCTGCATGCTCAATTCGGTAATCTATATCTTTAGCGCGAAGCATTTCTGAACAAGGAATTACAACCATTCCTGTTTTTAAAATGGCTAAATAAATGCTGTATGCCTCTAGCATACGCGGCACCATCACAATGATTTTATCGCCTTTTTTAAAGCCTGCATTTAATAGAACATGACCAATTTTATTCGCCTCTTCTACTAATGCTGCATATGTCACATGCGCTTCATGGCCATTCCCGTCCTGCCAGTGCAGGGCGATTTTCTTCTGGTCATGACTGAACGCTTCAATCTCACTGACTAAGTTATATTGTTCTGGTGCAATTAAGTCTTCTCTTTTCATGGTACAGCTCCTTTTAGCCTCTTTCTATGAAACGAATCATGTTTCAATTTACCTATTCTAACACTCATAACTGAAAAATGCTTGAATTAGGACCTACTCCTAGTATTATGCCATAATTTTTTTATTTCGTCTTCTTTTTTAAAAATATTCTAACAATTTATATGTACAAAAAGAAAAGAGCGGGAATGAACCCGCTCATAAGCCATAGCTTTTTAATTGTGTGTCTTAGAAAGATCCGCCACCCATATGTTGTTGAGCGTAAGATACAAGACGCTTAGTGATTTCTCCACCAACTGATCCGTTAGCGCGAGCTGTTGTTTCTGGTCCAAGGTTTACGCCAAATTCTGAAGCGATTTCGTACTTCATTTGGTCGATCGCTTGTGCAGCGCCTGGAACGACTAATTGATTAGAACTGCTTTGTCTGTTTTGTTGAGCCATGTGTTCTCACCTCCTTGTGAATATAGAATGTGTAGAAACACATGACTTCATGCGATTGATTTTATGGTAATTATTATGAAATTTTTTATTTAGAATAAATCAGCGAATTTGTCAGCTGCTTTCTTTTCATTTGTGACGACGATTGTTTCGATCTGCTCCACTGCCTCGTCAAGCATTGGCTCGAATTCAGCAAAGCTTTCGTAGCGTTCTACCTTTTCAAGCTTTGGTTTTGTTTTTGGAGATGGCGGCGTAAAGATTGTGCAGCAATCCTCAAATGGCTGAATGCTTGTCTCATATGTGCCAATTCGTCTCGCTTCTTCGATAATGTCATTCTTATCCACGGCAATCAGCGGGCGAATGATTGGTGTGTTTGTGACATGATTAATGGCATACATGCTTTCAAGTGTCTGACTTGCCACTTGACCAAGGCTTTCACCTGTAATAATGGCAAGCGCATCACGCTTGGCTCTTATTTTATCTGCAATTTTGAGCATCATTCTTCTCGTTGAAGTCATCGTATAATTTTCTGGTACTTGTTTGTGTATTAGCTCTTGGATTTTCGTAAAAGGAACGATGTGAAGCTTGACTTCGCCTCCATAAGCAGCTAAGCATTCCGCTAGATCAATGACCTTTTGCTTGGCACGTTCACTTGTATAAGGCGGGCTAAAGAAATGAACAGCTTCAATTTGAATGCCTCGTTTCATTGCCTGATAGCCGGCCACTGGGCTGTCAAAGCCGCCAGAGAGCATCAACATCGCTCTTCCGCTTGAACCAACTGGCAGTCCGCCTGCTCCTTTTACATCTTTAAATGTAATGTACGTCGCGTGTTCTCTTATTTCAATTCGCAAGTGAACATCTGGCTGTTTCACATTAACGGTTAAGTTGTCTGTATTCCTTAGAACATGTCCACCAATTTCTCGGTTCATTTCATTTGAATCAAGCTCAAATTGTTTATAAGAGCGTTTCGTTGAGACCTTAAATGTATTTCCTTGTTCATACACTTCCTGAACCGCTGAGAGTGCCGCTTCTTTGATGGCATCAAGATTTGTCTCACATTTCACAGCCAGGCTAAAGCTTTGAATGCCAAATACACCTTTAAGCTGTTCTGAAATCGGTTCAGGGTCTTCTCCGTTTAGCATGATCGTAATGCGGTCTCTGTCAGATGCATACTTTAATGCTTCAAAGTCTTTCAATACAAACCGGATATGCTGTCTTAGTTTTTCGATAAATTTCTTTCTATTTTTCCCTTTTGTTGAAATCTCACCAAAACGGACTAAAATATGGTCATACTTCATGTTGTTATCTCATTCCTTTTAATTTTTTCACACTTTGTGCGATCGATGTGATGATTTGCGGCGCTAGCTCTGGTCCTTGTCCATATGTCAAACTGATTCTCATGCTGCTTTTGGCTGCTTCTTCTGATTTCCCCATCGCCAGCAGGACACGGCTTGGTTCCTTTTTCTTAGCAGAACAAGCAGACGTTGTCGAAACGTAAATGCCTTCTTTTTCGAGCATATGGAGAAGGACTTCGATTTGAATACCAGGCACTGAAAAATTCACAATGTGCGGTGCACTATGCGTCAGCGGTGTGTTTATTACGATGCCTTCTATCTTTCCAAGCTGTTGCTCTAGCTCCGTTTTTAAGGCGATCATCTCATCATGATGCTTGTTTAAATATTCAAATGATTGCTTTATGGCTTTTGCTAAGCTGACAGCTCCAGCAGGGTTCTCAGTCCCTGAGCGAAGGCCAAGTTCTTGCTCTCCTCCTGTGATAAAAGGCGCAAGCACGATCTCTTTCTTTAAAAAGAGGGCACCTGTTCCCTTCAGGCCGTGAATCTTGTGGCCTGACATCGTTAAAAGATCAATATCCATCTTTTTAGGCAGCGGAACCTTGCCGATTCCTTGTACGTCGTCGACATGAAAAATCGCCTCTTTGGCATACGTCCGAATGATGCTGGCCGCTTCCTCTATCGGCTGAATCGCGCCTGTTTCATTGTTTACATGCATGAGACTGACAAGCACTGTATCAGGGCGAAGCACTTCTTTTAAATGCGTCATATCTGCACGGCCATGCTCATTTACTTGAATATAGGAAATATCAAAGCCAAATAATGTTTTCAGCTGTTCAAACGATTCGATGACAGATGGATGCTCAATCGCTGTTGTGACAATATGTCTGCCTCGGTTCATCTTGGCAAGAGCAGCCCCTTTGATGGCAATGTTATTTGCTTCTGTTGCACCTGAAGTAAAAATAATCTCATATTGTGTAAAGCCTGTATAGTGAAGGATTTGTTTTCGCGTTTCACTTAATAGACGGCTCGCATCAATTCCAAGTTGATGCAGCGAAGACGGATTCCCAAAAAAACGCTCACTCACTTGCTGATGCACTTGTAAAACCTCTGGATAAGGCTTTGTTGTGGCACTATTATCAAGATAAATCATATCTTAAACTCCTTACAAAAAAACTTAAAAAATAAATGCATTTATATGTTACCATAATGAAGTCAGACAGAGAATTTTCTGAAAATGGCAGTTGACAACTTTTCATTTTCACTATATCATCCATAGTGCAATTGTCATATAAACACCTAAATTGTCAGAATATTTAAATTTGACACAATACACTGATTGAGGAGGGACTATTTTGAAAAATAGTTTAAGTATAAAAGAGACATTGGCTATTGGGCTAATGCTTTTTGCATTATTCTTTGGTGCAGGAAATATGATTTTCCCACCTGTTCTTGGGCAATATGCAGGTGAAAATGTATGGCTTGCCATCGGCGGATTTCTACTCACAGGCGTAGGTCTTCCGCTATTAGGGGTTATTGCTGTCGCCCTTACAGGTACCGGAGCCAAAGGTCTTGCGGATAAAGCTCACCCTAAATTCGGGACCATCTTCACCGTTATTCTGTATTTATCCATTGGACCATTTTTCGCCATTCCGCGAACTGGTACGGTTTCTTATGAAATTGGATTAGCTCCATTTCTTTCTGAAGGACAGGCTGAATCATGGATTCCATTATTCATCTTTACTCTGGTGTTTTTCACCATTACGTATCTTCTTGCTTTAAACCCTTCAAAGCTGGTTGATCGAATTGGTAAAGTGCTGACACCAATCTTATTAGCGGTTATTGCCATTATTGTGTTTAAAGCCATTGCTACACCGATGGGAATGATCGGTGCGCCTGATGCGACATATAAAGCAAACCCTCTCTTTACTGGGTTTTTAGAAGGTTATAAAACAATGGATGCTCTTGCTTCTATCGTTTTTGGAATCGTGGTCGTAACAGCTGTGAAAGATAGAGGGATCACAGAACGAAAATCACTTGCATCGGCTTGTATAAAAGCTGGTCTTGTTGCAGCAGTGGGACTAGCACTCGTGTATATTTCACTTGCTTATGTTGGTGCTTCAAGCCCTGATGCAACTGGAATGGTCGGAGCAAATGAAGGAGGAAAACTACTTTCACTTTCTGCAAACTTTTTATTCGGTTCTGCTGGTAACATTGTTCTTGGCGCAGCCATTTTATTCGCTTGTCTCACAACAAGTGTTGGACTTGTCTCGTCATGCGGGGAATATTTTTCAAAGCTTTTCCCAGCACTTTCTTATCGTACCGTCGTTCTAATTGTTTCTTTATTTAGCACATTTGTTGCAAACCTCGGACTGGCACAAATCATTTCTCTATCGGTGCCTGTACTCGTAGCGATATATCCACTGGCCATTGTCATTATTTTATTATCGTTCCTTGACCGCTGGATTAACGGCAGACGAGTGATTTATGTCGTATCCTTGATCTTCACTGGATTTTTTGCCATTATTGACGGCTTACTTGCTGCCAAATTCAATCTAGGGGGTTTACCTAACTTCTTAGATTCATTCATTCCATTTTACGATTTAGGCATTGGGTGGGTTGTACCAGCGATCATCGGCGCAGGGATTGGCGTACTCATCTCTATGTTGACTGGCCCGCCTAAACAGCTTGCATCCTAATCATTCTTTAAACATCCTCTTCCAAAGTGAAGGGGATGTTTTTTTATTGTTCTTCATATACTAAAATAGAAAAATTCATGACTTTTGTACGAAAACACATGTTGACATCAGGCGTACATCCTTTATAATTAGTGATTGTTAATGATGAACGGTTACCTAGCAACTAATTAACAGAATATTTCAACATAATAATGGAGGCTTTAAATGCAATGAAGGCAACTTTGTCGACGAAAGATACGGTTATCATAGGTTTTATGCTGTTTGCTCTATTCTTCGGCGCCGGTAATATGATCTATCCACCTGAGCTAGGTCAATATGCTGGGCAAAATGTGTGGAAAGCAATGGGCGGATTTTTATTAACAGGTGTCGGTTTACCTCTTCTGGGGATTATTGCAATCGCTTTGACAGGTCGAGATGCGAAAGGATTAGCTGATAAAGCTCACCCAGCTTTTGGAACAGCGTTTACCGTCATTTTATATTTATCTATCGGGCCACTTTTCGCTATTCCTCGTACAGGAACGGTTTCATATGAAATTGGTGCACTACCCTTTTTAGCTGGTGTACCAGCTTGGCTCTCACTTCTTTTATTTACACTGGCCTTTTTTGGTATTACGTATTATCTTGCGCTAAATCCAACGAAAATTGTGGATCGTGTAGGGAAAGTGTTAACACCGATTAAATTTACGATCATTTTGATTATTATCGTCAAAGCCATTTTGACACCGATGGGCGTCATTGGCACACCTGATGTGTCCTATAGCAATGGATCATTTTTCAAAGGGTTTTTAGAAGGCTATAAAACCATGGACGCTCTTGCATCTATTGTGTTTGGAGTTGTTGTCATCAACGCCATTAAAGGACGCGGCGTAACAAGTAAAAAAGCACTCACATCTGCTTGTATCAAAGCTGGCCTAATTGCAGCTTGCGGATTAACATTTGTTTATCTATCACTTGCTTATTTAGGTGCTTCAAGTACACACGCCATTGGTTTTGTTGGAGATGGTAGTAAAATCTTGGCTCAGTCTTCACAATTTCTTTTTGGCAGTTTAGGTAATATTGTGTTAGGCGCGGCGATTACGGTTGCCTGTTTAACCACAAGTATCGGTCTCGTGACATCGTGCGGAGAGTATTTCTCAAATTTATTACCTAAACTTTCTTATAAAATGGTCGTTACACTCGTCACATTATTCAGTTTTATCATTTCAAATTTTGGACTTGCTCATATTATCGCTTTTTCAGTACCTGTGTTAACTGCGATTTACCCGTTAGCAATTGTGATTATCGTTTTATCACTTGCTGACAAATGGCTTGGTCATAGAAGACCTGTGTATGTCCTTACTTTGATTTTAACTGGCTGCGTCAGTCTGTTTGACGGTTTAGCAGCGGCGAAACTGCCGATTGGTCCTGTGAAAGATCTCTTTCAAACGATCTTGCCGCTATATGACCTTGGTATAGGCTGGATTATGCCTGCCATACTCGGAGTCGTGATTGGATTTGTCATCTCTCTTTTCACTTCTTCTGCTTCAGAAGAACGCCAAAAGCAAGCTTCATAACATGGAAAAAGCTGAAGTCCTAAAATGGACTTCAGCTTTTTTATTGATGCTGATATTCTTTTTCTTGCTGAGTTAAAAGCTTCTGAACGGCTCCAGGTGATGCTTTTTCGACAGCTGCTGCTGCCACTTCAAATGAATCGTTATAATCATAGGCATAAAATCTTCGTTCTGCCTCTTTTAATTGCTCTGAAAGAATGTGGTTTTGACTTCTAAACCGGTTGCCGTATTGTATAATCCGTTCAATTTGATCCACTTTACGAAGCATGTCATGTGTTTCATCAACGACATGTCTGACTGTTTCAGAGGCTTCTTTTAATTGCTGGTTCACTGCAGGCATATTCAGCGGCAAATTTTCTAGCTGCTCCTGCACTTGCTGAATCATCTCCTGCGCTTTTTCAGCACGGTCTTTGATGTCAGCAGGTACACCTGGAATGTTGCTTTTGTGCAGCTGGCGCACTATATCTGTCAGCATGGTTTTAAGTTCAGCCAATGTTTCTCTTGCCTGTAATTCTTCTTTTCGTAACGATTGAAGGTGATCTTTAAACGCTTCATGAAGCGTTTTGGCATCCTCGATAAAGGTCTCAAGCTGATTGATTTCATCCATTAATAATGTGTATGCGACATGGTCACGATCAAGCTTCTCTCGTATTTGCTTCATAAGCTTTTCAATTTCTTCTAATCGTTTTTCGAATGCTTTCTGCTGATCCAGCTCTCCTGCTGTAAGCTTGTAGCTTTCTTTCACAAGAGCCGTTTCTGCCTTTGTCTGCGTGTGGTCTTGTTCAAGTTTTTCAAATGCTTCGGTCAGCTCAGGCATTTTGCTCTTGATTTCCTGACCTGCTTCTACTTCTGCTTCTAACTGATCATACAGCGTCTGAATCGCATCATCAATCATTTGCAGAATGCTTGATGCTTCATCTAAGTTGAGTTCATCAATCAGCAGCTTCTCCGCACGGGTCAGCTGTTTATTCAAGTTCTCCAGCTCTTTTGAGATCTGGATGTGCTCTAGCTTGTAGCCTTTGTCTGTCATTTCTTTATAACCGTCTTTCAGCTTCGTCAGCTGACCTGGCACAGTTTGTTTGCAGTCTGCGATGAGCTTCGGTACATCATTGATATATAATTGCAGCTGATCGAGTCTGCGGTCTTGCTCAAGCAAAATTTTCCTTGCTGTCATGTAGTTTCCGTTTTCTGTCTCTTCTTCATACTGCTTGATCCCTTCCCAGGCCTCGTCCAAGTCCTGCTCCATTTTGTCATAAAGGGTGCCATATAAATGGCTGTAAGCAAGTAGATTTTTTCGTACCGTTTGATATTGCTCTTTGACCTTCTCGATGTCTTTTCGGTTTTGCTCTTCACTTGTGACAAGGTCTGCAATCTCTTTTAAAATGTCTTCGATGTTTGAATCAGCAGCGGTGAGCAGATCTCCTATATGTGCAAGAACTTGCTTTGCTTTGGAGAATCGATATTTATCAGAATACTCCTCTGCATCATATAATAGCTCCTCTACCTTTGGAAGATGGGCTGTGACGATATCGTCCCACTCTGCACGCCATCTTTCAAAAAACTGCTCTGTTTCTCCGGTCATTTTTAAATGTTTGATTTTTGAAATTTCTTCTACAATTGATCTGTTTAAAATTTCAATTTTCCATGCTTCCAACCGGTCAATCTCTTTATATATATTTTTTCTGAGGAAATAACCGACTGAAAACAAAGCAAGCAAAATGACAATTAAACCGATGATAAACTCCATAATGAGCCCCCTTGTTGTGATCTAAGTGATGTCAGGGTAGTGTCCCGAGTAGACCTGAGAACCCTTTCGTGTCCGCTTTGCATTTGTTTTTTATAAGCAGGATTGTATTTTTGCCAATACGATCCATTCACCGTTTTATGTATGTTTTTTCAAGAAAGTCATTCAGGCTTTCTATCATTTGGCCACATGTATTGATGTAACCTGTTTTTATGTATGCGGAAGCTGTCGTTTTCATTGTTATTATGATACCATGTAACCAGCATTTTTGGTCATGATTTTTCATTATTTTCGCTGATAAACATGACGTTTTTCAAAATATCGACAAGAGGTGACGACATGTTGAAACAAGATGCACATTTACATACGCCATTTTGCCCGCACGGTACGCTTGATCCTTTTCATTCTTATATTGAAAAAGCAATGAAAAAGGGATTTGATTCCATCACCTTTACCGAGCATGCCCCGCTGCCTCCTTCGTTTCGAGATCCAACGCCTGAGCAGGATAGTGCCATGAAGCTTCAAGACCTTGAAGCGTATTTGACGAAGCTGGATCAGCTGAAACAGGAATACAAAGGACAGTTAATAGTAAAAACTGGGCTTGAGGTCGACTATATCAAAGAGTATGAAGAGGAAACAAGTGCCTTTTTAGACTGCTACGGCCCTGAACTAGACGATAGCATTTTATCTGTTCACTTTCTTCCTGCTGGCAATGATTATATTTGTCTTGATTTTGATGAGCACGCCTTCAAGCAGCTGATCAGTATCTATGGCAGCACCGAACACGTCTATCAAAGCTACTATGACCAAATTCATTCTTCTATTCTATCATCTTTAGGTCCATATAAGCCAAAGAGAATCGGTCATATCACCCTTGTCCAGAAATTCAAACAACTTTTCCCATACGAAATGTCGCCAGAACTATGTCAAAGGGTCACCCTTTGTCTTGAAGAAACGGCAAAAAAAGGCATGTCCTTAGATTTTAATACATCAGGTCTTCGTAAAACATATGCCAGAAGTATCTATTTAGATCAATGGATGATTGATCTTGCAAAACAGAAAAAAATTCCGCTCATATTCGGGTCTGATGCCCATCAAGCGGAAGATCTCGGATATGCGTATGATCAATTTGAAGACATCATGAGTTTCAGGTGAGGATCAAGTGCGGGTTCATTTGGTTCTAACAGATGATGAAGCGACCGGCTCAGTTCCTTATAGTACGTTTGATAAAAGTAAGGCTCGTTTGGGTTGATATAAAGCACCTCTGTTAAATATTGCGGCTGCAGATATGGCATCATCAGAAGTGATTTTAGCTGGATCATAAATGATGAGAGTGACAGCTGCTTACAAATCACATGGGTGCTTTTTCCTTTTTCAATGATGAGCTGAAACAAGTATTTTTCCTTTGTTAAATAGGTGGACATGATTTCCCTGATCAGCGTTGAATCAATGGTCACTTCTCGATAAACGAAACGGGTTAATTGACGATTTTCATGCTGATAAGATAAAATATCAAAAACCACATGAAGTAAACATTCTTTTGCATGACGGGTTTCCATGTGCTGGATATGCGATTCAATCATCTGAATGTACCCTTCATAAAAATCGGATACGAGCTGCTCGAGCAGCCCTCCTTTTCCTTGAAAGTAATAAGATATATGGGCAACGTTGACGTTTGCTTCCTTCGCAATCTCACGGACAGAGGTTCCAGAAAATCCTTTTTGGTTAAAAAGTCTGATGGCAGCTTCAATAATACGGTCTTTTGTTTGCACGGTTGTTGATGTTTTCATCCGCTCACCCCTCTTCATGTGTACATACTTCAAGGTGAAGGCGGAAGTTCCTTTAATCATTGCTCGACAAATCCCACATGCGAAGCGCAAGTTATGTATTTTTGAGATAGAAAGTAGGAGATTTTCATGTTTCATGTCGAAAAACAGTCTGGCGATCCATCGAAAGACTATCAATTACTCATCAAGCAAGTAGAAGCGATTACGGATGGTGAACCTGATCTCATTGCCAACCTAGCCAATGCTGCGGCGCTGCTTTATCACTCGCTTCCTGAAGTCAATTGGGCAGGATTTTATTTAGCAAAAGGCGGAGAGCTTGTGCTTGGTCCATTCAACGGACTACCCGCATGTGTACGCATTCCTTCTGGAAAAGGGGTTTGCGGTACAGCATTTGCGACAGGTGATGTACAGCGTATCGCTGATGTCCATGCATTCCCTGGTCATATTGCATGTGATGCCGCATCGCAGTCTGAAATTGTGATCCCACTTAAAGTAAATGGACAAATCATTGGGGTACTCGATATTGACAGTCCAGTGAAAGATCGTTTCAATGAAATAGATGAAACGTACTTAGTTCAATTTACAGAGGTTGTCCAAAATGCGTTATCAGCCTCTACTGATGCGTCATGATGCTTGAAAAGCAGACAATGTGTCTGCTTTTTTATTTTGCTTTCTTCCCGGATGAATGCCGACCACGTTTGACATTCTCCTCTTTAAATAGGTTGACTTCTCCTATCTGGCGTCATATAATAGAGTTTGTGTGAAATATGGCAGCCTTTTTGTTCGGCTTTTTTGTATCATTTTGTTCCTTCTATATGGAGGTGCATCTTGTAACTCCCTGCTGCTGGAGCGAGGATGCATGAAAACATAATGACGGAAAAGACAAAGAACAGACGGTTTTTATTTTTCACAAATAAAAACAATAAGGAGGAGTCACATTATGGCTCGCTATACAGGTCCAAGTTGGAAGATTTCCCGCCGTTTAGGCATTTCATTAAGCGGAACAGGTAAGGAACTTGAAAAACGCCCTTACGCTCCAGGCCCACATGGTCCAGGACAACGCAAAAAACTATCTGAATACGGTTTACAATTACAAGAGAAGCAAAAGCTTCGTCACATGTACGGTGTCAACGAACGTCAATTCCGTACACTATTTGACAGAGCTGCTAAACTTCCTGGTAAACAAGGTGAAAACTTCATGATCCTTCTTGAAACTCGCCTTGACAACCTAGTATACCGCCTTGGCCTTGCTCGTACGCGCCGCCAAGCTCGTCAGCTAGTAAACCATGGTCACATCCTTGTTGATGGAAGCCGTGTAGACATCCCATCTTTCTCTGTGAAACCAGGTCAAACGATTGCTCTTCGTGAGAAATCTCAAAACCTTGCAGTTGTGAAAGAATCAGTTGAAGTGAACAACTTCGTACCTGAATACCTTACTTTCGATGCTGAAAAGCTTGAAGGAACTTTCACTCGTCTTCCAGAGCGTTCTGAATTAGCGCCTGAAATCAGCGAACAACTAATCGTTGAGTTCTACTCTCGTTAATTTCATTGCTCTCTCAGAGAGTGATCAAACAAACCCTAGAGACCTTGATTGTTCAAGGATTTCTAGGGTTTTTTGTTTGGTCTTTTGTACGATACTCTCTAGCTACAAATTTACACACAAGAAAATTAGAACACCGATTACTCTTTACTCTTTTTCGTTTTCCTCTTACAATTACATTTACTGGATAACTCACAACTTAAAACAATAATGTAAGGAACGTTAAGGAGGATAGCAATTTGTCGATTATTTCATTTATGTTAGCACTTATGCTCATTTCAATTATTATCTATGCGATTTTGAGAAAGACAAAAGTTGTCGATGAAGCGCCTGGAGCTATCGCTGAAATTCTCCTCATTTTACTCATCTTTTTTTCGATTAGTTTTGTCATCATCATTCCAAGTTCTGTACTTTATGTTGTTTCATTAGGAGTGAATTTTCTTTTTGGAGAATATATTACCTATGCATCATTTCTTTCATTATTGACCTTCTGTCTATTCGTCAGTGGGATTGTTCTTTTTTGGTCGATCTTTTTAGTATTCATTGGTAAAGGAATTTCCACTTTGCTAAGATTCCCTCAATGGTTCACGTTTATCTTTGAATTTCTACTCTCATGGATCGTTGTGCATTTCTCAATTAAGTTTGTCCTTAATATGAACATAGTCAATATCTCCATTTGGGAGCACGGCACACTCATTTTATCTTTCTTTGTCAGCTTCTTATTTATTGGAATTGATCTCATCTACTCAAGTATTGAACAACGAAAACAGCCGCTGGATGAACAAGCAAAAAGCTCCTAGAGATGATTCTAGGAGCTTTTGCTTGCCCAATTTGTGATCAGCTGCTCTGTTGTCAGGACAGTCGCAAATTCATCATGCAGTGTTGCAAGTGAGAGGCGATGGATCGTTTCTGCGTCATAATATGTACCGGTTTGATCTGCGAGTCCAAAGGCGGCTGTCGCATCCGAAATGAGGTATGTATCAAAGCCTAGGTTTCCACTCATTCTTATTGTGGTAGATACGCAGTGCGGTGTTGTGAGTCCAGCGATCACAACAGTGTCGATCTCGTTTGATCTTAGTTGTTCCTCTAAGTTTGTACCTATAAAGCTGCTGTTGACTTTCTTTTGTATGACCGTTTCTTCATCTAGCGGTTTAGCGATCTCTTTGAAGGAGTGCCCTTCATTTGCTGGATGAAATAAGGAGTGCGGCTGATCCGATGTATGCTGAATATGAATGACTGTCCAGCCTTTTTCTCTCCAAAACGTCAATAGACGACTGATATTCTTCTCTGCATCTAGGTTATTCCGTTCTCCCCATTTTTCGTGCTCGAATGCTTTCTGTACATCGACCATAATCAAAGCCTTTTGATGATGTTGCACAAATACCCACCTCCGAAGAATCTGAATCATTACTTGTAGTGTAAGGAATGGTGGTTGATTTGTACATGTTTTTATTTGGCTATGTACGATGTTTTGTCTGTTTTTGCACTAAAAAGACAAACCACACACTGGCTATTAAGTAATAGATACCAATGATGGATGTACAATTAGATATGACTTCTACCCTTTGCACTGATTTGACGATTGTCATCCAAATCATATAGATGATCAGAAATGAACATGGGAAATAGAGAAAGTAGCCTAAGAAATGTTGTTTGAGTTTTTGCGTCATTTTTTTCCTCCTAAAAATCTTCTCCAACACCTAGCAGCTCCCATATAACCATGACATCAAAAAAGACAGCACAAATCGCTGTCTTTTTCATTTTTTAATTCGTATTCTGTCCTCCGCCATTCAATCCTTCTTTCACATAGCCTTTGACTTGGCTTGAGGTTAATAGACCGATATGTCCAACGCCGTGGATGAGGACGTTTCTCGCGCCAATTAAGCGTGAGAGGCTGTTGACGACAATGAGATCGGCTGAGCTATAGACAGATGTGTAAAGAATTTTTTGATTTGGATCGGTGCCTGGTAATGCTCTGAGTGAAACGAGCCCGTTCGCTCCACCAAGTGTGACGACGTTTTCAATTTTATCTCCGCCGTCTAGGTTTTTAATATAGTATAACGTGTTCGCACCACCCATACTATGAGCCACAATATCTACTTTTTTGGCGCCCGTTTTGGCTAGTACATCTTTGACGAATCTCGAGAGACGCGGGCCATTGTTCAGGTTATTACCTGTTTTGTCTATGAAATCGATTGCAAAAAGCTGGTTTTGATCCCATCCCTGTGATACCAAGTATCGTTTGATCGAAGCAAAGTTATAAGACGCACCGCCCATGCCGTGTACCATCACTACCGGATTATGCTCAGCCGCTTTGGCCTCTTTCGGCTGGACGAAAGCCATTGATCCAACCACTAATGCAAGCGCAATCAGAATTTGCAAACTCCTTTTCTTTAAAACGATCATGTTCATTCCCCCTTAATTTTCTGATACGTCTCTATTTTAAACAAGAAAAATATGACAGAAAAGTGAACAAGGTAATATTTATCAGATGATTTTACAGCACAATACCTAATGAAAAAGCACCATGGTCTTTTTGAAATTAAAACAAAAAGACTACGGGCCTCTCTATCTTTCATATATAATGTGAATAGACAAAAGGAGGTTCTACTAGATGCTATTTACTCAAACACCTGCACCACCTTACTATGCAGTCATTTTCACATCAAAACGAACGAAGGTTGAGCAGAAAGAATACGCTGCTGCTGCTCAAAGAATGGAACAATTAGCGAAAGACCTAGACGGGTTTCTTGGAATTGAGAGTGTACGAGATGAGCATGGTGTTGGGATCACTGTATCGTATTGGGATTCATTAGCAGCAATTAAAGAATGGAAAGAACATACAGCGCATCAGCGTGTTCAAAAAAAGGGAAAAACAGATTGGTACGAATCCTATACAACCCGAATTTGTAAGGTGGAACATGATTACACAAACAAACATTCACTCCTTTAAAAAGAAGCAAATCAATTAGGCCCTGCAAAATAGTTGGCCTCTTTTTTAACAGGCGCTTGAACTTGAAGCAGCATTCATCGTCATTCCTGCTTCTAAAAAAAGAAAAGCACCCCACATACGAACATTTGAGGTGCACTTCAATGATACTTGCTATTTATTTATACGTCACAAGGAAGTATTTCTTTTTCCCTCTTCTTAAGACCGTAAATTGGTTTTCAATTCGGTCTTCATCTGAAAGAACATAGTCTTTGTCGGTTTGTCTCTCTCCGTTGATGTAGACGGCACCGTTTGTGATATCTTCACGCGCTTGACGTTTTGATGGAGACAGTTTTGATTCGACAAGAACATCAACAAGTGTTAATTCTTCTGCACTGTCTTTCTCCATTGATGGCACATCTTTAAAGCCTACTTTCACTTCTTCTGCTGTAAGAGATTTGATCTCGCCTTTAAATAGCGCATTTGAGATGTTGACAGCCTGTTCTAGTGATTCACGGCCATGCACAAGTGTTGTGACTTCTTCTGCCAAACGGCGCTGTGCTTCACGCTTTTCAGGGGCTGTTTGCACTTTTTCTTCGTACGATGCGATCTCTTCTTTTGATAGGAACGTAAAGTATTTTAAGTATTTCACGACATCACGGTCATCTGTGTTGATCCAGAATTGGTAGAATTCATATGGTGATGTTTTTTCTTTATCTAACCAGATGGCACCGCCTTCTGTTTTCCCAAACTTCGTGCCGTCTGCTTTTGTGACAAGCGGCATTGTGAGACCGAATGCTTTTGCGCCTTCTGCTTCAGACTTACGGATTAACTCCAGTCCAGATGTGATATTTCCCCACTGGTCACTTCCGCCGATTTGCAGCTTACAGTTTTCATTTCTGTAAAGGTTCAAGAAGTCTAACGATTGCAGAATCACGTAGCTGAATTCTGTGTACGAAATCCCTGTTTCAATACGGGAGCTGACGATATCTTTTGCGAGCATGAAGTTGACACCGAAGTTCTTTCCAATATCACGAAGGAACGTGATGACATTCATTTGACTGATCCAGTCATAGTTATTGAAAATAACAGCTGGGTTGTCACCTGCTTCAAAATCAAGGAATTGAGAGAGCTGGCCTTTGATTTTCTCTGACCACTGTTCGACGATTTCTGCTGGGTTTAGTGAACGTTCTGCTTTTTTGAAACTTGGGTCACCAATTAGTCCAGTTGCGCCGCCAACAAGTGCAATCGGATGATGACCTGCTTCTTGGAATCTGCGCAATGTTAAAATTGGCAGTAAGTGACCAATGTGCAAGCTGTCAGCTGTTGGATCAAAGCCGGAGTATAGCTTGATTTTTTCTTCTGCTAATAATGTTGTTAAACCTTCTTCATCTGTTTGTTGCTGAATTAATCCTCTGAACGATAATTCTTCCATCAATTGACTCATATCCAAATCTCCTTTTTTTACAATTCAACATAAAAAACGCCCCTTCGAATGAACGAAGGGACGATATATATCGCGGTACCACCCTGCTTAAAAGACAAAACAACACGTCTTTTCACTTACACTGATAACGGACAGATCCGTTCTTTCACTAATCAGATAGCATATGCTCCTTTTCGTAAAAGCGGTTCGTGAGGGTAATTCGAATATCTCTTTGTACTGACTCGCACCAGCCGTCAGCTCTCTTGGACAGGGAAAGATGATTCTACTGAATCTCAGTCAAAACCTTTTCATATTCAACTAAAGTCATTTTTAACATACTTTTGATATCAAGTCAACTGACGGAAGAGATTAATCTTCCATTGTCGAGAGATCGCCAGCAGGTAAATTCAGCTCCCACGCTTTTAACACACGTCTCATAATTTTACCGCTTCGTGTTTTTGGCAGTTTGTCTTTAAACTCAATTTCTCTCGGTGCTGCATGTGCAGCGAGCCCTTTTTTCACGAACGTACGAATTTCTTCTTTCAGGTCATCAGACGGTTCGTATCCGCTTCTAAGCGCTATAAATGCTTTAATAATTTCACCGCGCACAGGATCTGGTTTTCCGATGACACCAGCCTCTGCAATGGCCGGATGTTCCACCAGTTTACTTTCTACCTCAAATGGACCGACCCGCTCTCCTGACGTCATGATGACATCGTCGACACGTCCCTGGAACCAGAAGTATCCGTCTTCATCCATATAAGCAGAATCTCCTGAAACATACCAATCTCCCGGCATAAAGTAAGATTCATATTTTTCAGGATTGTTCCAGATCGTATGCATCATAGACGGCCAGCCTTTTTTGATGGCAAGGTTCCCCATCCGGTATGGCGGAAGTTCATTTCCGGCATTATCCACAATTGCAGCTTCAACGCCTGGAATTGGTTTCCCCATCGAACCTGGTTTGATATCCATGCATGGATAGTTACAAATCAGCTGTGCACCTGTTTCTGTCATCCACCAAGTGTCATGAATTCGTTTACCGAATACAGCGTCTCCCCAGCGGATCACTTCTGGATTAAGTGGCTCTCCTACACTTAACACATGACGGAGTGAGCGGAGATCATATTTTTGAATGAGATCGTCTCCTGCTCCCATCAGCATTCTGAAGGCTGTCGGTGCACTGTACCAAACGGTCACACCAAGCGATTCAATGGTTTCGTACCACGTATCAGGGTTGAACCGACCGCCTAAAATCACATTCGTCGCTCCATTCAGCCACGGAGAAAAAATACCGTACACCGTCCCTGTTACCCAGCCTGGATCAGCTGTACACCAGTAGACATCTTCTTCTTTCAAATCAAGTACCCATTTACCCGTCTGGCCTTGCTGCACCATTGCCCCATGAACATGGAGCACACCTTTTGGCGTACCAGTGGACCCTGACGTGTAATGAAGCAGGTATCCATCTTTTTCATCCATCCACTCGATTTCAAGTTCCTTCGCTGCCTGCTCAAATGCTTCTTCAAAGTGAATCGTCCGCACACCACCTGCATCCTCTTTTTCACCACCGACAATGATGACGGATTCAAGCTTTGGAAGTTCTGCAAACGGAATCCGCTCAAGCAGATCAGGCGTTGTCACAATCACTTTTGCCTCACTATTTTCTAAACGATCTTTGACGGCACCTTCCATAAATGCCTCAAATAACGGACCGACGATCGCACCAATTTTGACAGCAC
The DNA here is from genome assembly GCF_038627835.1 of Bacillus sp. FSL M7-0307. Lineage (NCBI taxonomy): Bacteria > Bacillati > Bacillota > Bacilli > Caryophanales > Bacillaceae > Bacillus > Bacillus sp. FSL M7-0307. The sequence goes on from NZ_CP152023.1 coordinate 2,653,606, forward strand.
CAAGCAGTAGAAAATAGAGCTCAGGTGATCTTGGCATAAAGATAAACACGCGATCCCCTTTTTGCACATGTGCCTGTTCTCTTAATAGATTTCCTGCTTTGTTTGTCTTGATTTTCATATCCCTGAACGTATACTTTTCATCCCGCTGTGAATCTTTGTAGTGAAGCGCCACCTTGTTTTTACGAAACGAGTCCGCATGTCTGTCAATCGCTTCATAAGCTGCATTTACTTTTCCTGTTTCATACCAAGAGAAATTTTTTCTCGCTTTCTCCCATGAAAATTCTTTGTATGCTTGCTCATAATCATTTAAATGATAGTCCCCTTTTACTGATGGTAGCGTTTCCACTTTCATCAAACAGTCCCCCTTTGCATACGTTTACAATGACCATTATAGTATAGATGACTTTTTTTCTCAATTTTTAAAAAACTTCTGATGAAACCGTTTTAATTATTGTCAGATTTAAGATAAAATAGAGACGACTCACTAGAATTTGAGGCGGTGGATACGTGGAGCATCCTAAAACTTATTATTCAAAAACAATTGAGAGAGAAACAGGCACCATCCTGATTGAAGGCCCGGTACCTGCATCAGAGCTTGCGAACTATACGTTTCATGAAGGACTAACAGCATTTCGCACGCCTGAGGAACAGAAACAAGCACTTGTTGAAATAGCAGATCTTCCTGAAGGACGTATTATCATTGCTAGGGTGGATGAGCTTGTCGTAGGCTATGTCACGTATTTGTACCCTGATCCGCTTGAACGCTGGTCAGAAGGCAACATGGACAATTTAATTGAGCTCGGTGCCATTGAAGTCGCTCCTCCATTCAGAGGCTGCTCACTTGGCAAGCATTTACTGGATGTGAGCATGATGGATGAGCAAATGGAGAATTACATTATCATTACAACCGAATATTACTGGCATTGGGATTTAAAAGGGACGAAGAAAAACGTGTGGGAGTACCGCAAAATGATGGAGAAAATGATGAACGCCGGCGGTCTGGTTTGGTTTGCAACAGATGAGCCAGAGATCAGCTCACATCCAGCCAATTGTTTAATGGCACGGATCGGAAAACATGTGAGTCCAGATTCAATCGAGCGTTTTGATCGTCTTCGCTTCCATCAGCGCTTTATGTATTAACGTTCAATTCGTTTTTTTGGCAAAGGGGATTGGTAAACATGATGATTGAACAAATTATGGAGCGTGATGTGATCACGCTGCGAAAAACCGATACGATTGAAGAAGCCATTCAAAAAATGAGTGCACATCACATTCGGCATATTCCCATCGTATCTGAGCAGGGATCTGTCATTGGGATGGTGACAGATCGGGATATTAAAAATGCCAGTCCAAGTATTTTTGAAACAGAGAAAAGGCAGCTTTTTATTCAGCGGCCGGTTGAAGACATCATGGTGCTAGAGACGATTACCGCTCATCCGCTTGATTTCGTTGAGGAGATTTCAAGTGTCTTTTTTGAACACGGAATTGGCTGTCTTCCCGTTGTGAGACGTGGCAAGCTTGTAGGGATCATCACAAAAACAGATTTACTTCGTACGTTTGTAAGACTAACAGGTGCAGATCAGCCTGGATCACATTTAGAGGTTGAAGTAGCGCAAGTGACAGAGGGTCTTGCAGACATTACGGCCATTTTAAAAGAGCAGCATATTCAAATGCTGAGTGTACTCGTGTACCCACATGCCAATGAAGCCTCTAAAGTGCTCGTCTTCCGCCTTCAAACGATGCATGCAGATCATGTGATGAAGCTGATTCGTGCAAAAGGCTATAAAGTGCTCTGGCCTATGGAGCAGACGATCAAATGAAGGAAGCGACCTTTGTTTTTTCACCATCTTTTCAAACGTACCAGTTTCACCAAGATCATCCCTTCAATCAGCTTCGTGTCTACTTAACTTATGATCTTCTTCAAAAAATGAAGGCGTTAACGGATGATGAGATTGTCGCACCTCGTATGGCGACGCTGGAGGAGTTAAAGCTTGTCCATACAGCAGACTACATTCAAGCAGTAAAGCGGGCAAGTGAAGGAAAACTGTCCACCGCAGAGGGGGAACGTTATGGTCTTGGCACTGAGGACACCCCGATGTTTGCAGGGATGCACGAGGCAGCTTCTCTCCTAGTTGGCGGGACATTAACAGCGGTTGATCAAGTGATGCTTGGACATTCGCAGCATGCGCTCAATCTTGGCGGCGGGCTTCATCATGGATTTAAAGGACGTGCCTCTGGCTTTTGTATTTATAATGACAGCTCGGTGGCCATTCAGTATATTCAAAAGACATATGGCGCTAGAATTTTATATATTGATACAGATGCTCATCATGGCGATGGTGTACAGTTTAGCTTCTATGATGATCCAGAGGTATGTACTGTTTCCATTCATGAAACAGGGCGCTATTTGTTCCCTGGAACTGGACAAGTACAGGAAAGGGGTCATGATAAAGGCTATGGCTATGCATATAATATCCCGCTTGACGCATTTACAGAAGACGAATCATTTTTAGAAGCCTATCGAACAGCAGTGACAGAGATTGCTGCTTTTTTTAAACCAGATGTCATTTTGACGCAAAATGGAGCAGATGCCCACTATTATGACCCTTTGACACATTTATCTGCTACCATGAAAATATATGAGGAAATTCCTAGAATTGCCCATGAGCTGGCGCATCAATATTGTGATGGAAAATGGATCGCTGTGGGCGGAGGCGGCTATGATATTTGGCGTGTCGTCCCAAGAGCATGGAGCCGCATTTGGCTTGAGATGAAAGGCATTACACCACCAGATGCGCTTCCTCTGGAATGGATTCGGGCATGGGAAAAACAATCGCCTGTTCCGCTTCCATCCACATGGCTAGATCCTGACGATTTATATCCACCGATTCCAAGAAGAGCAGAAATTACAGAAAAAAATGCACAAACGGTAGAAAAAGCACTCATGCCTGTTCGACGAGAAAAGAAAAAGGCATAAAAAAAAGCAGGCGTCCACTGATCAAGTGAGCCTGCTTTCTTTTTTATTTCGTCGATTGTCTTTCTTCGATTCTATGTGGCAATTCAACAATTTGATCTTCTACTTGTTCTTTGTTCATGAGCTTTGTCAAAAGTCTCATCGCAACAGCGCCAATATCGTAAGTCGGCTGAACAACTGTTGTCAATTGAGGGCGCACCATGAGGGATAGTCTTGTGTTATCAAAGCCAATCACTTCTAAATCTTCAGGAATTGATACGCCTCTGTCCTGCGCTCCATGAATGACACCTAGCGCCATTTCGTCAGTCGCTGCAATCACAGCCGTCGGCTTGTCAGATTGATCAAGCAGATTAGCCAGCGCTTCAATACCAGAGTCATATGAGTAGTCTCCTTCAGCAACAAGCGCTTCGTCAAATACGATACCAGCTTCTTCAAGCGCACGCTTATAACCAGCAAGCTTTCTCATAGAGTTAATTGGTTCTGACATTGGTCCAGATACAAACGCAATTCGTTTATGTCCTTTTTCAACTAATAGCTGAACTGAATCATAAATGGCTTGTTCATAGTTAATGTTGACTGATGGTGTTTGTGCCTGCTCTTCAACAGATGCTGCAAGTACAATGGGTACAGGAGAGCGCTTAAATTCTTCCACATGCACATCTGTAATGTTTCCGCCCATAAAAACGATTCCATCTACTTGTTTGCCAAGCATTGTGTTTAACAAATGAAGTTCTTTATCAGTATTTTGGTCTGAGTTGCTCAAAATAATGTTGTACTTGTACATCGTCGCAATATCTTCAATTCCTCGTGCAAGCTCTGAATAGAAGATACTTGAAATATCAGGGATGATGACCCCAACTGTTGTGGTCTTTTTACTTGCAAGGCCTCGTGCGACTGCGTTCGGACGGTAGCCGAGACGATCAATTGCTTCAAGCACCTTTTTTCTTGTTGTTGGTTTTACGTTTGGATTACCATTAACAACGCGTGATACCGTTGCCATACTTACGTTTGCTTCTCTTGCTACATCATATATTGTAACATTATTCACATAAATCACTCCTTCAAATACACTTCATATCTATAGCATTCACCAATTGGATAGAGACATGTCAGATACGAGGAAAATAATATCCTATTTGTCATTAAAACGATGAAAAGAGACACATAATTTTTCAATCTACATCAAAATGACCTTCTTTTATGAAATTATACACGTTTTTTCATCATATGAAAACGTTCCCTTTCTTTTTATAACTAAATTAAACAAACTTTAATGAGCTTGTTACCTGTAAATTGAATCATATTTCACCAAAAGTCGTCGTGAACGTCAGCTATGACAATGATCTTAGCAGATTCTATCAAATTTTAAAAATGAAAACATTGTGAACAAGCGTGTTTTAAGCTTGCAATGTGTTTTCTTCCTTTCATTGCCAGTCTTATCGTATTTTTTCATGAAAAAAACCGCCGGGCTGTCATCCGGCGGCTTTTCTATTTATGATTATGCGTGAATGTTGACAAGTGGTCTTAACGCATCTAACCATTTTTCGAATTGTGGAATGTCCATTTGCTGCGCTGAATCAGATAGGGCAACAGATGGATCTGGATGTACTTCTGCCATCACACCGTCTGCTCCGATCGCAAGAGCTGCTTTAGCCGTTGGAAGAAGTAGATCTCTACGTCCTGTTGAGTGTGTCACGTCAACAAAGACTGGTAAATGTGTCTCTTGTTTCAAGATTGGCACAGCCGAGATATCTAGTGTATTTCTTGTGGCTGTTTCGTATGTGCGGATGCCTCGCTCGCAAAGGATGATTTGGTCATTTCCTTGTGCGATGATGTATTCAGCTGCATTGATGAATTCTGAAATCGTTGCTGCAAGACCGCGTTTTAAAAGAACTGGTTTGTTCACAGATCCAGCTTCTTTTAAAAGCTCGAAGTTTTGCATGTTACGTGCTCCAATTTGGATGACATCGATATGCTCAATCGCTTCTTCAATATGAGCAGGGTTCACGATTTCACTAATAACAGCAAGACCGTATTCATCCGCTACACGCTTTAGAATCTTTAGACCGTCTACGCCAAGTCCTTGGAAGTCGTATGGACTTGTGCGAGGCTTAAATGCGCCGCCACGAAGAAGTTTTAGTCCCTGCTGTTTCGCTGCTGCCGCTACTTCTGCAACTTGCTCGTAGCTTTCAACGGCACATGGTCCAACGATGAAACGTTGTTTTCCGTCACCGATCGCTTCTCCATTGATATTTACAATTGTATTTTCAGGTTTTTTCTTACGAGAAACAAGAAGTGCTTTGCTGTGGTCATCTTCTTGAAGCTCTAAACCTGCTTTGAAAATTTCTTTGAAAATATGTTGAATCGTTGAATTTTCAAATGGGCCATCATTTTCTTCAAGAATTTGATTTAGCATTGTGCGCTCTCTGACAGGGTCATAACGGTTGACACCTTGCGCTTCTTTTGCCTTTCCAATTTCTTTTACAATGTTTCCTCTTTCATTGATCAGTTTTAAGATTTGAAGATTTAGTTCATCTGCTTGCTGTCTCAATTGTTCCAATTCATTGTTGCTCATTTTTGTCATCCTTTCCTCTGCCCGCTCTCGCTTTTTATTTTTGATCTCTTATAATAGGGTTTATTATAAACAAAGATTTCGGAATTGTCACGAAAAAATTCTTTATTACCCAAACGCTTTTAAGCGATAAAGTATTATGTGTAAGATTATAGCATACTTTTGATACAAGTAAACCTTTTTTATAAAAAAAACGTCAGCAATCGCTGACGTTTTTCTACATGTTATGTTCAAGCGCTTCTTTTGTAATGCTTGAGTGAGAAGCATGCCACTTTACTTTGCCACCGCTAAAGATGAGTGCCTGCGGGCTTTCGTGCTTGATCCCTGACTTTTCAGTCACATAGGATGAAAGCTCTCTTGTGTTTTGAATTTGCAAGAAATAAGCAGGAACATCCTGATGTTCTGACGCAAACGCTTCAAACTCTTGAAAAGCAGCTTGGCTGATTGGACATGTCAAACTGTGCTTAAAAAAGACAAAGGTTCCGTCTTGATTTGTTAGTTGATCAAACTGTTCTTCTGTTTCTATGAGTTGTTTAGACATGATGTGCTCCTTCCTAACTTAAGCAGCGAGTTAGCCTTTCGTAGATTGTTCTACTTTTTCTTTGACATCTTTGATGCCGTCTTCAATGTCTGCTTTTGCTTCTTGTGCTCTTACTTTTGCTTCATCTGCTACATCTGAAGCTTCATTTGCAATATTTGCTGCAGCATCTTCTGCTTCGCTTTTTACTTGTTTAGCTTTTCCAGCTGTACGATCTTTTATGTCTTTTACTTTGTCTAAAATCTGGTTTGACTGCTCTGCTACGAGCTGAGACAATTCAGATGTTTTGTCTTTCGCAATCGTCACATATTCAGTGCCTTTTTCCTTTGCATCTGTTGTAAGACGATCTGTTTTTTCTTTTAGGGCATTCGCTTGGGTGTTCAAATCATCGCGAAGCTCTTTCCCTGACTTTGGTGCTAAAAATAATGCCGTTGTTGCACCGATAATGCCACCGATAAGTGTTCCGATCAAAAAGTCTTTGCTATTGATTCCGTCTTTGCTCATGATTATTCCTCCTATGCGAAAATGGTTGATTATTGTTGTTTACGCTGTTTCCATTTTTTATAGATTTCAAGTGCTGCGTTACTCCAGCTTACCACATCCGTGACTTTCTCTTGATTTCGTTCAACGGATGAAGTAACCGCACCAGCTGCCTGCTTTATGCTTGTATTAAATTGGTTGATCGAGCCGCCAATTCCCTGCACCGCATCCACAACTGTGTTAAGTTTTGCCGATTTGTCTTGAATATCTTCAGCAAGCTGATTGGTCTTATGTAGCAACTGTGCTGTCTCTGTGGTGATGCCTTGCATCTGTCCTTCAAGACCTTCTAAAGTTGATGCGACATTCTTTAATGTCAGCTGTAAGGATTTCAATGTTTTGGACAAGTAGATGACAAGAATGAGGAAAGCAATTGCGATGAGTGCAACGCTTAAATAGAGAATAATAATCATCTGATACCTCCTTTGCTGCGGGCATATTCAATTCAATACCCTCTCGTTGTATCATTCAAACATCGCCTAGAATGACCGATTGAATAATAATTCTACACTTATTCGCCAATTCCTGTCCACAGCGAACGAAAAAAAGCGGCACATCTTGTCACATTTAGCCCCTTTGTCACATTTTATTCAAAATAAAAAAGTGCCGATTGAATCGGCACTTTTTGACAGGCAATTATACTGCGACTTTCTCATAAGCACGAAGATACTTTTGAATATCTCCTGCCCCCATAAAGACCAAGATCGCATTTTCATGTGCTTTTAGCACAGATGTCTCTTCTTCTTCAATCAATTGGGCTTGCGGAATTTTTTCCCGCAAATCTTCAATGCTTAGTTTCCCAATGTTTTCACGAGCTGAACCGAAAATATCACAGAGGTATACATAGTCTGCTTTTTTCAGACTGTCTGCAAATTCACTTAAAAATTGCTGTGTACGAGTGAAAGTGTGCGGCTGGAAGACTGCTACAATATCACGGTCTGGATACTTCTGGCGAGCTGCTTCGATCGTGACTTCAATTTCAGTCGGATGGTGCGCATAATCGTCAATTAAGACTTGTTCACCGACTACTTTTTCATTAAAGCGTCGTTTCACACCGCCAAATGTCGTTAAAGCACCTTTGATGAGCTCTACATCAATGGCCTCATAGTGGCATAATGCAATGACCGCTAATGAGTTAAGGACATTGTGGTTTCCGTAAGCAGGAATGTAGAAGGTATCATAAAACGTATTACGTACAAATACATCAAATGTGGTGCCTTCTGTGTTTTTCACAACATTTCGTGCTTGGAAATCATTTTCTTCATTGAATCCGTAGTACACAACAGGTACTTTTGCTTGGATCTTGAGAAGATGCTCGTCATCACCGCAAGCGATGATAGCTTTTTTCACTTGAAGTGCCATGTTTTGAAACGCATCGAACACGTCATCAATATCCGTGAAATAATCAGGGTGATCAAAATCAATATTGGTCATGATCGCATAATCTGGATGGTAGCTGAGGAAATGTCTGCGGTATTCGCACGCTTCAAATACAAAATACTCGCTGTTTTCTTTCCCCATTCCAGATCCATCACCGATTAAGTAGGAAGTTGGTTTTGCCGCTTGCATCACATGTGCAAGCAGACCTGTTGTCGATGTTTTACCATGAGCACCAGTAATTGCAACGTTTGTGAATGAATCCATGTATTCTCCAAGAAATTTATGATAACGAATAACAGGAATCCCTTCAGAAAGAGCACGCTCAATCTCAGGGTGTGTATCTGGGAATGCATTTCCTGCAATCACCGTCATCCCTGGCTGAATATTATCTGGGTCAAATGGAAGAATTTTAATATTTCGTTCTTCTAATGCTTTTTGTGTAAAGATATGTTTTTCGATATCCGATCCTTGGACAGTATACCCAGTATCATGAAGAATTTGGGCCAGTGGACTCATACCTGTCCCTTTTATTCCAACAAAATGATAAACAGTCATAATTGTACCTCCAACAAACGTCTATCTGACTTACAGTATATGACGCTCATTTCAATTTGCAACTTGTGATTTTTGTCTCTAGCTGATCACAAATCGCAGCTCCAAATAAAGATTTTTTTCCGATCTTCCTATTCTAATCAATATTAACTATGATTAGTATCCGACAACTTTCCCATTTCTAACACCTGCTTTCGCTCATTTTCATTAAAAAGCGTTCAGACAGGCATGCGAAAAGCGTCCAATTCAAAAATTGCACCTATGTGCTATCATACCATGTTTATCAAAAAAATGAAGTGGTTTGTTTAGATCAATTGTTCTAAGTCACTCAGTGTCATGAGGACCTCTCTTGGCTTACTACCTTTTGCACCAGAGATCATCCCTTCACGTTCCATCATATCAATCAATCTCGCTGCTCGATTGTAGCCAATTCTAAACCTTCTTTGCAAACTGGATGTACTTGCACTATTTTGCTCGATGGCAAATCTGCATGCGTCCATAAACAATTCATCTTCGTCTGTAATGGCAGAGCCTTGGAGCATCAATTCTTCCTGTTCAAAAAGGAACACAGGTTTGCGCTGTTTTCTCACATGCGCTACCACTTCATCAATCTCTCGATCTGATACAAAGTTCCCTTGTAACCTTGTCGGTTTGCCAGAGCCATTTTCTAAGAACAGCATGTCTCCTTTTCCGAGAAGCTTTTCAGCACCTGCCATATCAATGATGGTTCTTGAATCCACTTGGCTTGAAACAGAGAAAGCAATTCTTGTTGGGATGTTTGCTTTAATGAGGCCTGTAATGACATCAACAGAAGGTCTTTGCGTCGCAATGAGTAAGTGAATCCCGCATGCTCTTGCTTTTTGGGCAATTCGGCAAATGCTTTCTTCGACTTCATTTGGTGCGACCATCATTAAATCAGCCAGCTCATCGATGACAACGACGAGATATGGCAGTTTTTCACCCATTTGTTTTTCTTTCACCAGTTCGTTAAATCGTTTGATTTCTCTCACACCAGAGTGTGCAAACAGTTCGTAGCGTCTTTCCATTTCATCTACTACCCATTTCAGGGCAGCTGTTGCTGTCTTGGCATCAGTAATAACTGGGCTCACAAGATGCGGAATGTGATTATACGGCGCGAGTTCGACCATTTTAGGGTCGATTAACAGCATTTTCACTTCATCAGGTGAGGCTTTAAACATCAGGCTCACGAGAATGGTATTAATACAGACACTTTTCCCTGAACCTGTTGCTCCAGCAATTAAGCCGTGCGGCATTTTTTGCAAATCAACCACAACGGGCTGACCGGAAATATCCAATCCGAGCGCCGCCGTTAATGGAGATGGATTGTCTCTAAAGGCACTGCTTCTGATCATTTCTCTCAAGAAAACCATTTTACTGTGAAGGTTCGGCACTTCGATTCCAATCGTGTTCTTCCCAGGAATCGGCGCTTCGATTCGAATATCTTTTGCAGACAAACTGAGTTTGATATCATCTGACAGGTTTGTAATTTTGTTCACTTTCACGCCTGGTTCAGGATGCACTTCAAATCTTGTAACAGAAGGACCTTGCGTCACATGAACAACACTTGCTCTGACATTGAAGTTTTTCAGTGTGGCATTGAGCAGTTCTGCCCGTTCTTTCACCCATGTTCCGTCCTCTTCTTTTTGTGCTGGCGGAACGTCTAAAAGGGCTAAACTAGGAAATACATATCCTTGTGCATCTGCCGTTTTCTTCTGTCCTTGCACGCGCTGATCACTTTTTAACATCATGACGTTAAAAGGAACGGTGGAGGTTTGACCGCTTGAGCGCTTTGGCTGTGGAGAAGACGGTTTTGGTTCTTCACGATTCGGTGCTTCTCGTTTTACTTCGGGCGTTTCTTCATGCTGCTCTGCCATATCCGCGGCGATCTCTGCTTGCCCAGAGTCAGCGAATTCATCTGATGCTTCTTCAACTGGCATGACTTCATCATCTGTTATTTCTTCTTCCGGCATAGAATCATCATCTTGCGAATCCTGTATGATCACCGGTTCTTCATGTTCAAATGCTGCCGCTGACACGTCTGCTTGACTTTCTTCTATCCATGCAGCCTCTGTTGTTTCTTCCATAGCCTCTATGTTCTTCTCTTCCAGCACCGCAGTTTCTTCTACTGGGCTTTCTATCTCCATGTCGAGTGCTGGTGATGCGCTTTCAGCTGTTTCAAATGTAAAGCTCTCTTTTTTCTCAGCATCATCTTCAAGCGGAATCATCGGCTCTTCTTGTTCAACGGTGACTGCCTGTTCTTGCTCCATCTCTAGAGGCTCTTTAGATGCTTCAGCTTGCTCCATATGTAAGAATGCTTCCCGATCGTCTTTGGTCTGTGACAAAGCTTGATCTTGATCCTCTGTCTCACTGAAAGGCTCGTCATATAAACGTTCCATCGTTGATTGAACATGATCTTGATAAGCGAGTTCCTCTTGCAAAGTAAACGGCGTCGTGACAGGTTGCTTCTCTACTTGTTCTTCTGTTTGGGCTGACATCATGTCTTCCAACCGTTGTTCTTTTCGTATAGACGGGATGTTCATTTGCTGTCTTACATTCCGTTCACGCTCTGCTTCTTCTGATAACAGTGTGACACGCTGTGACGTTTCTTCTGCGGATTTCATTTTGACAGAAGATGTGTCTTCTTTGGCTGCTGCATGTTTTGGACGCATATCCTGGTGGTAGCCATAGATGGGTGAAGGGATTTGCTCTGGTTTAAAAGGCTTTTTATTGAGATCAGGCTGCACCGTTTGTTTTGGCTGATAGGTCGTCTGCTTTGCCTTTGGCTGACTTGGCCGCGTGCGCCTTCTTTCTTGCTGCTTTGCTGCCTCACGTGCAGGTTCATCTGGAACGAGAGGAAAGCGGAAATTGCCTTTTGGATATTCATAATACACTTTCGTATCTTCAACTTTTTTATATTCTTTATGCTGTTCAACAGCTGGCTGCTTTGGTGCAATCGGACCTGTTTCAGGCCTCTCAGCTTTTTCTTCTTTTTTTTCTTCTCCTAAAAATACACTAAAAAATTTATCTAACCAACTCATCATTTATCACTCACTTTAACTCCCCTTACGTTTTCTTGGGCGATTTTTAGTATACCATTGCTTTTTCATGCAGAAAAGCGAGAAAAGTGCTACACTTTGCTGTTCATGCTGTCTGTAGATGAAAAAAAGTCACTAAGTACATACTTAGTGACTTTTGGTATAACACATTCTTCGCTCATTTGTACCCGTTTATGGGAGGTTACGCTTCAAATGGTTCGCCAGCTTGGCGGCTTCCTTCTAGAACAAGGATCCCTTTTTCAGCAGGCGCATTCGGAAGATCTAATTCTTTTGCAGAACAAATCATTCCGCTTGAAGGAACACCTCTTAGTTCAGCATCTTTGATCACCAAACCGCTCGGCATCACAGCACCAACCTTTGCAACCACAACATATTGACCTTGATCAACGTTTGGTGCACCGCACACGATTTGTAAGGTTTCATCGCCAACATCTACTTGGCAAATGTTCAGTTTATCTGCATTCGGATGTTTTTCTTTTTCCTTCACATAACCGACCACAAACTTAGGTGATAGATCAACTGTTAATGTTTCACTGACACCGTTGCGGTTCAAAATTTCATTGATATCTTGAACAAGCGTTTCAGAAAGCGGTACAGATCCGTTTTCATCAATTTTCATGTAAGTAGATGCATTGAAAATATTAAAACCTGTTGTTTCTTTTGTGTCTTGATTGAAGATTCTTACGACATCTCCAAACGTTTCATGACCTACTTCTTCTCTTGTTACATCTTTCAATGAAATAAGGAGTGTATCGCCGACACCTTCTGCATTATAAAAAACGTTCATTCTTCAAAATTCCCTTCTACTGCTGTTTTGGTCTGCTTTTTGCAAGAATAAAGATCGGTTCAAGCTTGCCTTCGTCATATAAAAATGACAAGGCCGTAATCGGAACCGTGCCACTGGCGAAGAAGCTCATCGACATTTGCCCTAAAATATCATAGCCTGATTCATTGCGTACATCTGCAATGATGAACACATCTTGATGGGGAACGGAAATAGCCATTTGCCCCTCTACTTTTTGCGCGTATTCTTGTAAAATCGATTCATTTAATATTCTGCTTGCATCGTACCCGTCGTTTGCACGGAAGAAATAAAAACGGTTGCCCGCCACTTCATCCATTTTCACGACAGTCTTTAGTGAACGGACGTTAAAACTTGCGGTTTCTCTGATTCGTTCTTTTGTCCAGTTTTCCTTTTGCAGCATCTTCTCGTCAATTAATCTGTAGGTGCTTCCAAGGTCAAGTGCATAGTAGATTCTTGTCTCTGCTGTATGCTCATCAAAAACGAGCGGAATCTTATCACTTGATGTTTCTGGAAAGGACGTTGAACGAATGACCGGATAAATGTGCTTCTCTTTACCTGAGATGTGCTGCGCTTCACCTTTCATAGCGCTGAGCGCCTCTTTCACATAATAAACGATCTCATCCAGTGTTTCATCAGGCTTTACTTCCCACTTTGCAATAATCGGCGGGAGCTCAAGCGTGATGCCCTTTCCTGTATGTTTATCTTCCACACGAAGCGTATCTTTTTCCCTGTCAAACTGGTGGGTCCAGCTGTCGTTCGTCAGACGGCTTTTCAATTGATTGGCAAGCTGTCTTGATGTCATTTTCGCCATGATAAGACCCTCCTTTCGTTATTTAGAAAGAGAATCTGTTAAAAATGCTTCAATCTCTTCCTTTGTCTTACGATCTTTGCTGACAAAACGGTTGATCTCTTGTCCGTTTTTAAAGACTAAAAAGCTTGGAATTCCGTAAATTTCCCACTCTGCACAAGTGTCGATGAACTGATCTCTATCCACATAGAAGTATTCAAATTCTGGATAGTTTGCTTCAAGCTCTGGCAAAAACGGCTCAATAAATGTGCAGTCAGGGCACCAGTCAGCTGAAAATAGTAATACGGTTAAGTCTTCTTGAATCACTTTTTGTAATTCTTCGTTTGATTCAATTTTTTTCATGTTTGATTCCTCCAGTTTGTATACTTAAATCTCCGAATTGTATATAGCCTTTCTTTCTCATCCATTCTGATACTACCAAACTAATCACTGCCGGGCCAACGATATGCAAAAGAGCAATTGCGAGGAAAACGGATGGATGAAATCCCATGACTGTGAGTGTCATGAGCTGGCCGACAAGACCGCTCGTTCCCATACCCGCTCCTGCCGCATTATTGACCATCCCAAAGCCAATAATACCAATTGGCGCAAGAATCAGTCCTGCAATCGTCGGCGGAATGAGAATGAGCGGATTTTTCACAATGTTCGGCAGCTGTAGTTTTGATGTTCCAATGCCTACCGCAGCAAGACCGCCAAAACGATTTTCTCTAAATCCTGCAGCAGCAAAGCCGACCATCTGCGCACAGCAGCCAATCGTTGCCGCACCAGCAGCAAGACCGCTTAAATCAAGCATCAGCGCAAGCGCAGCGCTTGAAATCGGTGAGCTAAGAGCAAGTCCAACAATGGTTGCAACCAGCATGCCCATGATGAGTGGACTTTGATCAGTCCCCCATACGATCAGCCTGCCGAGCCCTGTCATCACCGCCTGAATCCCAGGGCCGATGAAAGCAGCGGTGAGAAAACCTGTGATAATGGTCACAAGCGGCGTTAAAATAATATCAATTCTTGTCTCACCACTGATCAGTTTGCCTAATTCCACACCAATGAGAGCAGCCACGAAGCTTCCAGCAGGTCCCCCAAGCTCTGCTCCAGCGGCACCTGAAACAACACTTGCGAAAATAATTAAAGGAGAAGCGTTTAAGCGATAAGCAACCGCTACGCCAATTGCTGGTCCCATCAGCCCCATTGCGAGCGTTCCCATTTCCACGATGAGAGGAAATGATAACAGGCCGCCTGCTGTTTTTAAAATCAGCCCTACCACTAATGTAGCAAATAGACCTAAAGCCATATAAGAGAGTGCATCAATAAAATACACCTTTGGCGAAAGGGAAATACCCTTTCTTTTTAAATAAGTCATCAACGTCGTCTTCCTGCTTTCTCATAGGAAAGACGAAGAGGCCTGTCCTTCCCATTATATGTAGTCTTCTTACGATGAAAAATAGTCTCTACCATGAATATCATAATCATATTTTTTTTGCTTTATCAAGCACTTCTTGTGTAACATGAAAAGAAACAGGGCAAACCTTTACTAAGTTTGTGCACAAGGAGGAGATTGTTATGCAATTAACGGTTTATTTAGCTGGAGAAATTCATAGCCAGTGGCGCGATGAAATTAAGGAAAAAAGCCAGTCGTTGAAACTCCCAGTGACGTTTGTTGGTCCAATGGAGAATCATGACCGATCAGATAACATCGGAGAAGATATTTTAGGCGGGCAGCCAAATGCCATCTTGAAAGACGATGCGGCTTCTGATTTGAACAATTTCCGCACCGAACTATTATTAAATAAGGCAGACGTCGTCATCGCCCGCTTTGGTGAGAAATATAAACAGTGGAATACTGCAATGGATGCTTCTTCTGCCATCGCCAAAGGAAAACCCCTTATTTTGATTCGTCCTAAAGAATTACATCATCCACTAAAGGAACTATCAAACAAAGCAAATATCACTGTCGAAACAGTGAATCAAGCGATTAAGGCGTTGTCATACGTGTTTGAACAGGAATAAGAAAAAGGCTGTGCTCTTAATGAGACAGCCTTCATATTATTGACAAAGGGCTAAAATGAACTTTATTTTAGCCCTTTGTCTTCTTTTCAGCGTGATAGAAAACCTTTGCAGCACTAGGAAGGACGAGTACTGGCACGGAGCGAATTTCACATTCGTGAGCACCAGCTTCTACACGCTGAAGGCTGTGCTCTTAAAAGAGGCAGCCTTTTTCTTATCGTTTACACTTGTTGATAAATCGAATCCACCGTGCTTTGATCACAATTTTTCACAAGACGAACAATTAATTCTTTTGCCGCTGCATAATCGTCCACATGCAAGACAGAGTGACTTGTATGAATGTAACGCGCACATACACCAATAACAGCAGACGGTACACCTTGATTTGAGATATGAACACGTCCAGCATCCGTACCGCCCGGCGATACGAAATATTGATATGGAATATTGTTTGTTTCGGCTGTATCGAGGACAAATTCTCTCATGCCTCGGTGCGTAATCATCGTGCGATCATAAATACGAAGAAGTGCACCTTTTCCAAGCTGGCCAAATTGTGATTTGTCTCCCGTCACATCATTTGCAGGACTCGCATCTAGAGCAAAGAACAGATCCGGCTGAATCATATTCGCAGCTACCTCAGCCCCTCTGAGCCCTACTTCCTCTTGTACGGTTGCACCTGAATACAATTGACATGAGAGGGTTTCGTCTTTTAATTCTTTCAATAATTCAATGGCAAGTCCGCACCCATAGCGGTTATCCCAAGCTTTGGCTAAAATCTTTTTTGGATTGGCCATTGGGGTAAAGACCGTTGCAGGAACGATTTGCTGCCCTGGGCGGACGCCAAGCTCTTTCGCTTCTTCTTCACTGTCTGCACCAATATCAATGAGCATATCTGACGGTTTTACTGGTTTGCTTTTTTGTTCTGGTGTCAGAAGGTGAGGAGGTGTGCTCGATACAACTCCCGGAATTGGTCCGTGATCCGTATGAACATCCACGCGCTGCGCAAGCATCACTTGACTCCACCAGCCGCCAAGTGTTTGAAAACGAATCATTCCATTTTTCGTAATGGATGACACCATAAAGCCGACTTCATCCATATGACCAGCCACCATAATCTTAGGTGCCTTCTCTGGACCTTTGCGGACACCAAACACTCCGCCAAGACGATCCTGTATGAGTTCATCGGAATATTTCTCAAGTTCCTTTTTCATAAAAGCACGCACATGGTGCTCATTACCTGGAGTCCCCTGTAGTTCTGTTAAATTTCGGAAAAGCGACATTGTTTCTTCGTTCATTTGACAGTTACCCTCATTTCTATGTAATGACCATATAAATTCCTATAAAAATAACACTCACTTTATACTATAAGAATTCTTTCGGTTTTCCAAGTATCTCTCCAGAAATTTTGAATATGCTTTCAAGTATTCGGATTTCTTAACATCGCTGGACAAGTTTTGTATAATGGAAAAAACAGCAATACGGAGGTGCAGCACGTTGAAGTTAAAACATGTTCTGATTGGTGCGAGTATTGGCGTAGCCGCTGCAATTGTTGCAAAGAAAGTCTTTTTCCCGACGTATATCTCGTCTGAAAAAGCGTTAAAAATTGTGAAATCCGCTTTTAAACAGCGCGGCCCGATTGATGGCTCTTGGATTTATACTGTACCTGAACCGTATACCGTAAATGGTGAAACGATTGATGTGTACAAATCTGGCATTACACGCTCCGCCTTTGGCGAGCTTGAACAGTATGAAGTCATGATTGATGCAAAAACAGGCATGATCGTTGATGTCATTGATTCTGTTGCTTAATTAAGAAAGCTTCGCAAAGACAAGTCCTTGCGAAGCTTTTTTTAGATGGCTTTGATTTTTTTGTATACAGGGTGCCACATGGCGTCTTGCACAGCCTGAATGAGATCATCAGGGGTTTCTTCCGCAATTCCTTCGTCAATCGCTGCTTGTGCCACACGGACAGCCACTGTCGCTGAAACTGTTCGAAGCTGATCAACACTTGGAAGCATCGCAGCACCCGGTTTTCCGACATTGACCATGCTCGCAATCGCTTCAGCACTCGCAACAAACATGCTGTCTGTCATGAGGCGGGCTTTACACACAATCGTTCCAAGACCAAGCCCTGGAAACACAAGGGCATTATTTGCCTGCCCAATTTCATATGTCACACCGCCATATTCAACTGGATCAAACGGGCTTCCCGTTGTGACAAGCGCACGTCCTTCTGTCCACTCAATGAGATCTTCTGGCTTTGCCTCTGAAAGAGGTGTTGGGTTAGACATCGGTAAAATCGCTGGCCGCTCTACATGTGACGCCATTTCTTTCACTATTTCCTCTGTAAATGCCCCACCTACAGTTGAGGTACCAATTAAGATCGTAGGTTTCGCCTGCTTCACGACCTCTAACAAATCAATTGAATGCTTTGGACCATTACGTGCATAGTCCTTCACTTCATCAGAACGTCTTGCATACGGCTTTTGGAATGGCTGAATGTCAGGTGAATCATCTGTGAGCAGTCCCGTTTTATCAATACACCAGAAATGATCATATGATTCCTCTTCTTTGACACCATCTCGCACGATGGCATCACGAATTTGCTCGGCTATACCAATCCCTGCTGTACCTGCTCCAAAGATCACGATTCGGTGATCTTTCAGCGGAACCTTCGATGCTTTTGCACAAGCCAGAACGGCAGCAAGTGAGACGGCTCCAGTTCCTTGAATATCATCATTAAACGTACAAATACGGTCCTTATATTTTTCCAAAATGGCGCGCGCATTTTTTGTACCGAAGTCTTCCCAGTGAAGAAGTGCATTTGGAAAAGTCGCACGGGCAAGCTCAACATATTGATCAATAAACTGATCATAGCGCTCTCCTCGAACGCGGGAGTGCTGATTTCCCACATAAAGCGGATCATTTAAAAGGCTTTCCTGGTTGGTCCCAGCATCAAGCACCACTGCCAGCACACGGCTAGGATCAATACCTGCTGCGGCTGTATAAACAGCCAGCTTCCCGACTGAAATGGCAATTCCGCCAACACCCCAGTCGCCGATGCCTAAAATTCCTTCTGCATCTGTTGCGACAATGAGATCAATTGATTCATCCACTCCGTAAGATGCAAAAATTTCTTCCATTCCTTCTAGGTCATCAATAGATAAATAAATTCCTCTTGGCTTTCTATACTCGTGGCTGTAACGCTGAATCGCTGTTCCTACGGTCGGTGTGTAAACAATCGGCAGCATTTCTGCCAAATGCTCATTTAATAATTTATAAAAGAGCACTTCATTTCTGTCATGAAGCGCAGTTAAATAGACATTTTTCCCAAGTGCGTCTGGCTGTGCTTTGAACTGCTCATATGCACGCTTTGCTTGATCCTCTAGTGTTAACACCTTCGGCGGCAGAAATCCCTTTAACCCAAGCTCTTCCCGCTCTTCCTTTGTAAATGCGACCCCTTTGTTTAAATAAGGGACAGACATGACTTCCATCCCTCTTAACGGTGTCTCGATGACATCACCATGTACACGATAAAATTGATTCACCTGCACTCTTCCTTTCACAAGTTCATTTTGTCGTTATTTTGTGTGAAAGGCGAAAAAACATACAGATGATCTTTTATCTTCCGGTTTCTCTTTTGACCTCATGGGTCATTGCCCCGTCTTCATCCCACTTTACAGCACGGTAGATGGCATCATGATAAAACAAGTACCATGCATTGTTTTCTTCGGCGAATGCCTGCCATTTTTGCTTCGCTGGGATCGAGGTCATTGGATAATCATCGTATGCCAAGACCCATAGCGGGTTTTTATGAGCGTGTGTCGGCATGATATCCGCTAAATGTATAGCCGTTTCTCCCTGACTTGTGAGCGTTAAGATGCTATGCCCATCGCTATGTCCGCCTGTATGATGCAGGCGGATGCCTTCTGTTACTTCGATGCTATCTTCAAATGTCATGACTTGATCGGCAACAGGCTCCCAGTTTTCTTTCCAATATGTATTTCTTGAGCGGATGTTCGGCGCTCTCATTTCGTCCCATTCAATTTTGGACGTGATGATTTTTGCCTGCTGAAAAACAGACACGAGCTCATCGCCTTCACGTTTTGTCAGCCCGCTTGCATGATCAAAATGCAAATGAGTCATTAAGACGTAATCTATATCAGATGGGCGCAAACCGAGAGCCGCAAGTGATTCTTCTATTTTCGTTTCCTCTGTGACGCCATAATTGCGTTTTTGTTTCTCTGTCAGCTTCCCTGACCCGATGCCGGAATCTACTAACAGATGAAGACCGTTCCACCGTATGAGCATTGGATCACACCGTAATTCAATTTGATTTCGATCATTCACAGGGTATTTTTTTGACCATAATGGCTTTGGCACCACGCCAAACATGGCACCGCCATCCATGTGTGTATCTCCCCCATTTAACCAGAACAGTTCCATTTCACCTATTTTCATTGTCTCCATTGCTGTCATCCCTCCTTTTTCTATCGTAGCAAATACAAAGGAAAATCGCATGTGCTAATCTTTTCATCAAAAAAGCTGACCGCAATCGTTCGTTGCAGCCAGCTTTGTTCGCTTTTTATTCAGGGAATTTTACTTCTGATCGATAGATCGGTTGTCCCATGGAAGAGAATTTCTCTTCATATTCTGTCATGACATTTCCTTCGAGACCATCCTCATGTAAATCAAGGCTCACATACGTTAAAAGGAGTCCGTAAGACGAAAAGCTTTTCAAGGAATATTCAAATAGTCCGCGGTTATCGGTTTTGAAATGTAATTCACCGCCTGGACGGAGGATCTGTTCATATCGCTTTAAAAAAGCTTTAAATGTCAATCTCCGTTTTTCATGCCTTGATTTTGGCCACGGATCAGAGAAGTTTAAATACACCCGATCAATCTCATTTTCCGCAAAGACATCTGTCAGTGTCTCTGCGTTGATGTTTAGAAGCTTTACGTTTTCTACATCTGTTTCTTTGATTTTATCGACTGCCGTCACAATGACACTTTTAAATAATTCAATGCCGATATAGTTTATCTCAGGATGAAGCTTGCCCATTCCGGCAATAAAACTCCCTTTTCCTGTACCGACTTCGATATGGATTGGATGATCATTTCCAAACAGCTCATGCCATTTCCCTTTGTATTGTTCAGGGTTGGCTAAAGCAATATGAGCATTTTCAGCTAAGTAATCATCCGCCCACGGTTTATGTCGCATTCTCAATTTGATACACCTCTATTTTCTTTACATTTTATCAAGATACCATGAAACATAAAGAGCCGCAAGACAGCAACTTATCCGCACATATGAAAAAGACCAGCTGCTATTTGGGCTGGTCTGCTTCATGTATAAAATCAAAGCTGAATGCACAGTTTAACCACATAAATGACACGCTTGAAAGGAGCATACGTATGGGATTAAACCGCCAACATCAGCTTCAATTAATCAAAGATATTTTAACTGATCACCAGCTGGATTGCTGCGGGACTGTTGCAGAATATGAACAGGTGGGACGAGTGATTCAATTAATGCTGGCAAAAGAAGATTTGGATGCTGACGTTCGTCAGCTACTAACCGATATTTATGATTACAGCCAAAAAGGCACTTCTGTCAGTTCAATTGATGCACATATCGAAGCGCATCAATCGCATCTATCTGACTGGGTCGAGAACATTCCACTGTCTTAATGGATGTTTAACCGTTTTAAGAGTGCATGTAGCTCGGCTTGCACTTCTTTTTGCGCCTTTTCATTTCCTTTTCTTTTATGCCAAACGACAAACGATACGGTTTCAGCCAGCACATACCATGCCATGCGTTTTCGCAAGTTGTCAGTCAGCGGAGCACCATACATAGAGAGCCAGCTTTCCCAGTTCTCTTCTTCAACATAATGGTATAAGAGCGGTCCAAGATCAATCGCTGGATCTGCAATCATTGCCCCATCCCAATCAATTAAAAAGAGCTGATTTTCATCTGTCAGCAGCCAATTATTATGGTTGAGGTCACAATGGCATACGACCTTATCCTCGAAATGAACTGCCTCCACATGTTTCTCTAAATACTGGATAGCACGCGTGATATCATGTGAGTCAATCTGCTCTTTTAAGATCGATGCCTTGAGATGCATCAAGATCGATGCCGGGTCAAGCGAGTGCTTTTCTAATCGTTTCAGCATATCGAGCAGCTCTTTTGATGTATGAATTTTTCTTAGCTGCTCCGCTACAGGACGGTCATTCATGTCCTTTGGCTTCAGCTCTCTGCCGCTCAGCCAGTGCTGCGCAGTAATGACATCCCCATTTTCCATCCGTTTTGTCCAGACAAGCTTCGGCACAATGCCTTCAGCTGACAAAACCGCAAGAAACGGTGACGTATTGCGTTTTAAAAATAGCTTTTGGTCATTGTGTGTTGCGAAGTACGCATCTCCCGTAGCGCCTCCAGCAGGAGAGATGTGCCATTCGCTACCTAATATTTGTCCCAACCAGTTCATATCAATTTTCAACCCATCATTTCTTAAAATATTTTAAATCATGCTTTTTTAGTCGACAAAATTCAGCCGATTGAGATCAATTGGCTGTTTATTTTTTATTTATATGATCATAAAAACAAAAAGGACAGCTATTGAGAATGAGATGCTAAACAATAGCCGTCCTATAGATTTTATCGCTACCTTCTTATACTCGTCAAGCAAAACTAGAAAATCAGGACAAGAACCTTATGAAAAAGGAAGTCTTTTTTCATGTTTCTTTTGCTCGTGCGCACACTGGCTGCTTCTTAGCCACGTAATTTTAACGATCGATCACTAGCCTTAACAAACACTGGAGTGGCGCCAATCACTTCTCCATCGGCGTGAAATAAGATTTTTTCATCTGCCTCCAAGTAGGCTTCTTCATGCTGAAAAAGGGTGACTCCCTCCATTACAAGGTGCTTTTTAAAAACCATTGCACTTAAAAATAAGAGAACTTTCAATGGATTCAAATCCGTGACAACGAGCGTTTGAAATCCTGATTGCCTCGCACTCGCTTCGGGCGCTGCTTCCAGCCCGCCCCCATAATAAGGGTGATTACATACGATCACAAACCACACTTGGCGAAATACTTTTCTCTCATTTTCAATAAAAAGAGCAAGGTCAAACGGTTTGAATGACCATAACGAATGTAGAAAAGACAGCGGGTAGATGATAAACCCGAGTTTGAGTCGGTTGAGCCACTTTTTCCCTCTAAAATGTACCGTTCTCTTCAAAACATGCGCATCAAACCCAACACCAATATGATTGAGAAAAAGAACAGATTGCGGACTTTCTGCATGATCTTGAAAGGAACCGAGAGAAAATGTTTTCGTCAGCATCCTCTTTTGTTTTCTCACTTCTTTGATCACATCATGACGCTGGATGCCCAGCCCCTTCGCAGCATCATTCCAATGACCTGCTGGGACAAAGCTTAGCTGCACATGATCGATTTCTTTTAAACCATTTAGCACTTCATGAATTGTGCCGTCACCGCCAATGACGATCAACCGTTTCAATCTGTCGTCTTGCATAGCGCTAATCTGTCTCGCCAAAACTTCGGCATGTCCTTCATGCTGGGTAAGAAACGATCTGTATGAGATCTCTACCTTTTGTAATTCTTTCTCTATGCTTCTCCAAGTGCGGAGTCCTTTTCCTTGTCCTGCTGCTGGATTGACGATAAAGTACCATTCATTCATATATTAGCTCCACTCAGGTCTCATTTTTTGGTGACCTTGATATGCCTTTAATCAAGCCATTCCTGCCTTCTTTTGCTGTCTGATTCACCATAAGCGAGCAATGCCTTTGTCGCCTTAAATTGCTGGTGCTTTGTCGGCGCGGTGTTTTTCCGCTGCTTTTCAAACCAATCCTCCGCTTTCTTCTTATCGACAACCTCCATCCCGAATGGAACTTCGGGCAAATCAATATACGAGGTGCGGCTGATGAGGATTTTTTTCACAGGAAGCTCCACACCACTTTGCTGTAAAATTTTTGACACAACAGTTCCAGAGCGAAGAAGGCTTGCGCAAGGGTTCAAGACGGATTGAACAGCTTTTCCAGTCGCCCGCTTTTCCCAAAAACGTTCCTTCGATCCAATATATACGCTGTCTGGCTCTGCTTCTAAGAAAGATAAACAGATGACTTCAAGCGGCGTAATGAGCACTGGACACAATTCCATCTCAGCTTTTTGAATGAGCAGCACCGGCTTGTACATCACAAAATAAGAATCTGGCAGCTGCCTTGCAAGCATCCGCAGCTTTTCATCATATCGAATGTGGTGAGAGACAGTTGAAATATGAGAGATCGTCGAGCTGGCCCATTTTAATTGAACATCGTAAAGATGATCCTTAAAAAAGTGAATCAGCTTCGTTTCATCGGTAGGAACGTTTGTAAAAACACCTTGTTCTATATCTGTTGGCTCGTTAAAAAGACTCAGGTCCCGTTCCTTTTTCATATCGGCTTCTTTTTGCTTTCTTTTTAAGGAGAATTTCTTTCTCTTTTCTTCCTCTTGCTCAGGTGCTTGCTCGGTGGCTTGGTCAGCCTGCTTTTGCACCTGCTCTTTTGAAGCCTTTTTTAACTCGTCCCACCTTTGTTTTTTCAACCGAATAAACTGATTGATGTAATGATGCGGGTCTTGTTCATATCGTGATATATAATCTTGGATTTTAATAATTTGCGCCATCTGCTGCTCACTCCAACCTCTAGAATCATTTATGTAGTGTAAATTGTTTGATCGCGTGATAACGTGGGGTTTCTTTTAGACGAATTTCAAATAAAGCGATACTAGAAACCTCCATCGAATATGGTTCTTTCCGTAAGGGCGCTTGTTCTATATAGGACTGTTCTCTATTCCATTTGCGCGCAATCGTCATATGTGGATGAAAGGGTCTCTTTTCGACAGGATGACCTGCTGTCAAAACGGCTGTTTTTACCTTTTCTCTTAGATCCATCAAAGGCTTACTTTCACTAGGCTTTGCAAAAAAGACTCTCGGCCGCTCCTTTTGACCAAATATTCCTACTTCATTCAGCTTCAACGGGAAAACAGACACCTCATGAGACAGCTGTTCAAGCAGCTCAGATATCTTATTTAAACGGTCCTCTGGAATCGCGCCTAAAAACACAAGGGTGACATGATAATCAGTGGGTTCTGTCCATTTTTGAAAGGAAAGTCCGCTCCTCTTGTCTATATCCGCTTTCATTTGATACGCGAGTTGTTCAGGGATTGGAATCCCGATAAAATAATGACGGCTTTCGGCCATATTTTCACCTGTCCTTTTTAACAAACTTTACGAATCCCCATTGATGATAGTATAACTAAAGTAATGCGGAATGAGAAGAAAGGGTGTCACATGATGAAGGTTGCACAAAATATAGCTGAATTAATAGGTCATACACCACTTGTAAAATTACAGCGCCTTCAGCCAGAACATGGCGCTGCTGTTTATTTAAAACTGGAATCATTTAATCCTAGCGGAAGTGTAAAAGATCGGGCTGCTTACAATATGATCCTTGAGGCAGAAAAACAAGGAAAGCTCACAAAAGGGGCAACAATTATTGAACCAACGAGCGGGAATACAGGAATTGGCTTAGCGATGAACGCTGCTGCAAGAGGCTACAAAGCCATTCTGATCATGCCTGATTCGATGACCCAAGAAAGAATCAATATTTTAAAGGCATACGGCGCACAGGTCGTCTTAACCCCAGGGGAGGAAAAAATGCCAGGCTGTATTCGCAAGGCAGAAGAATTAGCTGCTCAAATTCCTAACAGCTTTATTCCCATGCAATTTGACAACGGTGCGAACCCCGATGCTCATAGAGGGACAACGGCTGTAGAAATTATCGATGCAGTGCAACAGATCGGGCAGCCCCTTGCCGCTTTTGTCGCAACTGCTGGAACGGGCGGAACCATTACAGGCACTGGAGAGGAACTCAAAAAAGCATTCCCGGAATTGACGATACATGTGGCAGAGCCAAAGGGGTCTCCTGTTTTATCAGGCGGGAAACCTGGCAAACATAAGCTTGTTGGCACAAGTCCAGGATTTATCCCACATATTTTAAACGAACAGGTGTATGATGAGATTGTGCAAGTGAGTGATGAAGATGCTTACGACATCACACGAAAGCTCGCCCGTCTTGAAGGTATTTTAGTCGGTCCATCATCTGGTGCGGCATGCTATGCAGCGATTGAAGCGGCCAAGCAAATGCCAAAGGATCACATTGTCATTTGTATGACAGCAGACACGGGTGAACGTTATTTATCAAGTGATGTGTTTCAAGATTAAAAAAGGAACAGGGCGTATGCTCCTGTTCCTTTTTCATCGTCATATGAACAACTCAGACCGTCTTGACCTCAGTCTGTTCGCCTGTCACAAGCAAAACTTGTTCATCAGTGAGCGGGCATAAAGAGAGCGTATTTTGATCTTTCTCTATGATATGCTGCGCGGCTTCACCTAAATAAGGATTGTTTATATGCGGTACCGGATAGCTGTTGATCTCATCGAATCCTTCAAAGGAGGATAACTCTAGTGCTTTCTCCTGATCATCCATCAGTGAGATGTATTCAATGCTTGGCGCCATGATAATACTCCCCGCGGATTCTCCGATATACAGCTTGCCTTTGCCGATCTCTTCTTTCAATACACGATCGAGTCCGTGCTTTCTTAATTCTTGCAGCAAATAAAAAGTATTGCCGCCAGATACATAAATGACATCATTCTTTCCAATGATCTGTGTGATCTCCTGAACCGTTTGCTTGGGCAGATGAACAGTCTCTACACGCATTTCTAATTGATGAAAGGCTTCTTTTGCTGCATCGACATAGTGCGTGACTTCTTCCACTTCACTGGCTGCCGGAATGAATGTCACACTTTTTCCTTTTAAGGTGTCACCTGCAAAGTCAGACAAGAGAGAATAGCTGTCTTTGAATGAAGAGCATAAGAACATTTTTTTCACGGTGAATCCCCTCTTCTCTTTTCTTTCTTATTTCGCCAATTCATACATGGCTTGTGCATATAGCGCAGTTGCTCTTAGTAAATCATCGATTTCGATATATTCATCCTTTTGATGTGCGCAATCAGGTCTTCCTGGGAATAGAGGACCAAAGGCAACACCTGCTTCTAATGACCTTGCATACGTTCCTCCCCCAATTGCAATAAGATGGGCAGGATCTCCTGTTTGTTCTTCGTAGACACGCTGTAATGTTTTCACAAGTGGATGGTCTTTTGAGACGTGATGAGGTGGACTGTCATCAAATTTCTCAATCGCTGCCCCTTTTATTCGTTCAATCCCTTTTTTGACTTCCTCACCGTCCGCAGTTACGGGATAGCGGACATTCAGCCCAAGCTTCGCTTCTTCGTTTTGCGAATAGCGGATTGTGCCAACATTCAAGGTCAAGTCACCACTAATATCATCCTTACAAGCGATGCCGAGTTTTTGTCCTCTTGTGTCTTGATCAAATAAAGCCTTTATTTGTGATGTAAATGCGAGCCCTCTTTCATCTAATTCATGCTCACATAAGAAATTCGCCATATGAATGCCCGCATTTGTGCCATTCGCCGGCTCCATTGCATGAACTGATACACCTTTTAATGTGAATGTCAGTCCATCTGCTGTATGGTTTGCCTCACCGGTTAACTGATTTTCCGCAAGATAGGCTGCAAAAGCCGTTTTTAATGCTTCAGCATCGTGATCGTTTGCTGCTGCCACAATTGCGCGAGCCTCATCTGGAACCATATTGAGACGCATGCCTGATGTGAATTGCTTGAGGATGTAACGCTTGTTTTCTTCTGATTGTTCGTATGTAAAGGATACGATGGCATCTATGATCCCTTTTTCAGCATGAATAATTGGAAAATCAGCATCTGGTGCAAACCCAATTTGTGGCATCGCCTCATGCTTGAAATAGTGATCGACGCAGCGCCAATCGCTTTCTTCATCTGTGCCAATGATGATTCGAATCTTTTTCGACAGCGGCAGACCGGCATCTTTTAACATTTTCAATGCGTAAAACGCCGCCATGGTCGGCCCTTTATCATCAATGGCTCCTCTTGCAAAGATTTTATTTTCTCTTATGTCCGCTGAAAATGGTGGGGTTGTCCAGTCGTCACCCGCAGGCACGACATCCACATGGCATAGCACACCGACGATGTCTTCGCCTTCTCCATATTCAATATGACCAGCATAACCATCAACATTTTTCACTTTGAAGCCCTCGTCCTGCCCTTTTTTGAGCAAATACTGAAGAGCCTCATCCACTTTTTCACCGAACGGTTTTCCTTCTGTGCCGCCTTCTTCATCCAAGACACTTTCAATTTGTAAAAAAGATTGTGTATCTTGAATCAAACTGTCTTTTTTTCGTATGACTTCTGCTTCCCAATTCATTTTTCCATTCCTCCTTGAAAAAAGGTTGCAATCCACCCTTAAAACGAATATTATATTAAGTGTTTTGTAATAATGTTCGTAAATGGAGGATTTTATGTTTCAGTTAAAAGAGAACCAAACCAACATAAAGAAAGAATTACTCGCTGGTATGACGACATTTTTTACGATGGTATATATTGTAGCCGTCAATCCAGGAATCCTTTCAGATGCAGGCATTCCTTTTGACCAAGTCTTTACTGCAACCATTATCGCTGCTGTTGTCGGTACACTCTGGATGGCACTCTTTGCAAACTATCCAATTGCCATTGCACCAGGTATGGGGCTGAATGTCTATTTCACCGTCACTGTTGTCGGTGGTGGGGGTCTCAGCTATCAAACAGCATTTAGTGCGGTATTTGTTGCTGGAATACTCTTTATTATTTTATCGTTAACATCCCTTAGAAAACAACTCATTGAGGCGATTCCAGATAATTTAAAGTACGGGATTACAGCAGGTATCGGATTATTTATTGCATTCATTGGGCTAAGACAGTCTGGAATCATCACTGCTGATCCACAAAATCTTGTGAAGCTTGGCAATTTAAGCTCACCTGTTGTCATTTTGACACTCGTTGGTTTAATGATTTCTGTCATATTAATGGTTCTTCAAGTGAATGGAGCGCTGTTTATCGGCATGTTAGCAACCACATTAATTGCACTTGCAACAGGCCAGCTTCATTTTCCTAAAGTGCTAGTGGATACCCCAGCACTGCCTGAAGGAATGCTGATTACAAACCCATTCGCTGCGTTTGGCGATGTATTTTCCCATCACTTGTATGCTGTTGTCTTCTCCTTTTTACTTGTGACGATTTTTGATACAACAGGAACAATGATCGGGGTTGCGGAACAAGCAGGTTTAATGAAAAATGGTCAGCTCCCAAAAGTACGCAGAGCCTTACTTGCTGACTCTGCTGCAACGACAATTGGCTCAATGTTTGGAACAAGCCCAACCACAGCTTACATTGAATCATCATCAGGAGTTGCTGCTGGCGGAAGAACTGGACTGACCTCTTTAACCGTTGCTGCATTGTTTATTGTGGCCTTGTTTTTTGGTCCACTCGTTCAAGCCATTTCGTCTTTGCCGTCCATCACTTCACCTGTCTTAATCATTGTCGGCTGTTTGATGATGAATTCAGTGTCACGTATTCGCTGGAATGAGCTTGACGAAGCATTTCCTGCTTTTCTTGTGATTCTTTCCATGCCGCTGACATCTAGCATCTCTACTGGGATTTCACTAGGATTTATTTCATATCCTCTTGTGAAGCTGGCAAAAGGAAAATGGAAAGAAGTGCATATTCTTGTGCTCATTTTTGCCGTCTTATTTTTCGTGCAGCTCTTTTTCTTAGAAGGATAACCAAAATAAAAAGACACATTTCTCATTTGAATGTGTCTTTTTTGTATAAATGATTTTTTATTTTGTAAATTTTCTGTGTTTATTTTTTGATCTTTCTTAAGTGATAAACTTCTTTATACGCCTTGTGTTTATTGGGTTGTAACCGGATTCAAATCATGATATATAACATAATTTCATTCATGAAGACAAGTTTAAAAACACGTAAAGTTGACTTTTTGGTGGAACTAGATGCATAATAACGTGTATAATAGAATAAAACATTAAGAAACACGAACATTTACCATTGTTGCATGTCCTTATGTCGCAGTTTTAGTGTAGTAAGTTGTGGTTAGTCAAGTCCATCCGATCTTATTGATAGGGAGTGGTTTTTTGAAACCTTCAACAAACCGTATGATGACTCGAATAAAATCAGTTTATATGTTCATTCAAGAGAAAGGTCTTGTGACGACACAAGAGCTGGTTGATGAATTCGGGATCACACCTAGAACCATCCAAAGAGACTTAAACGTGCTTGCCTATAACGATCTTGTTCATAGTCCAAGCAGAGGCAAATGGGAAACAACGAGAAAAAAAGTAAAAATATCATCATAAGCGAATAATGAACTTCCATATAACAAAAAGAACCGGCGATATGCCGGTTCTTTTCATTTTCTCTATATTAATCACGATTGATTAAGCTGTCTAACTCTTCCTCCGTCAATTCACGGTATTCTCCTGGCGCCAAATCTTCGTCTAATGAAACAGCCCCCATCGAGAGCCGTTTTAAAAAGATCACTTCATTGCCCACTGCTTGTGCCATCAGCTTCACTTGATGGTATTTCCCTTCAGTAATCGTTAAACGGATCCGTGTATCTGCCTCTTGGTTGGCATCTACTTCAACCTTCGCCGGCTTCGTCCGGTAGTCGTCTAAAATCACAACTCCCTCTTCAAGACGAGTGATGTCTTGATCTCCAAGCGGGTATTTTAGATGAACTTCATACGTTTTCGGGACATGCTTTTTCGGAGATAGCAATTGATGAGCAAGCTGGCCGTCATTTGTAAGGAGGAGGAGACCGACTGTATCCTTATCCAGTCTCCCTACAGGGAATGGCTCCCTTGCAATATCCTCTGGCTCTAGTAGATCAACAACCGTCTCATCTCGCAGATCCTCCGTTGCTGAAATGACACCGTCTGGCTTGTTCATCATGAGATAAATGAATTCTTTATACTCTACACGCTCTCCATGCACGAGCACTTCATCATTTGTTGGATCGACATGATCTTTCACCTGCTTCGCCACTTCTCCATTCACTGTGACGGCCCGGGCCTTGACCAGCTTCTTTACATCTTTCCTTGAACCAAAGCCGGTATTGGCCAGCAATTTATCAAGCCTCATGCTTCTCCACCTCTTCTTAACTCTTTTTTCTTAAAAATGACGGCATCCGGCTGCCAAGTACACGCTCTAACAATCCAACTTTATAAGATAAGAACATATACACACCGCCGCCAGTAATCATTGAAATCAAAATAACAATACCAGCTTGTACGATTCCACCTTCATATGAAATGACTTGACTCACAAGCTGACATGTCACATAAGCCACTACAGCCATGATTGCCGTTAAAATACCAATTAAAATAAACCGTTTGAAAATCCTGCGGAACGAATAGCCTGCATGGCGCTTGATCATGATGAACATATACAAAATCGAGGCACTGTAGCCTAATGCCGTTGCAAGCACAGAACCGTTTCCTTGCAGCCAGCTAATCAGCGGGATATTAAGAACCGTTTTAATGATAATCCCTAACAAAAGACTGACGATCGCAAATTTTTGTTTGTTAATCCCTTGTAAAATGGCTGCATTAATGGTGAATAAAGAAAACAATAACGCAACAGGTGCATACCAAAACAAAATAGAAGTTCCAATCTCAGGATGCACAGACGGATAGAAAAACCAATAAACTGGTCCAGCCAATGCCGAGATACCAAATGAAGCAGGCAGAACGAAGAATAGAATGACCTGCATCGTTTGATCAATTTGCCGATTCAGCAGCTTGTAATTTCGCGCTGTAAAGGATTCCGTTATGGTTGGAATCAATGTTAAACCAAATGCAGTTGCAAGTGACACAGGAATCATGACAAGCTTCGGTAAATATAACGTCACAATAGACAGAACCGCTGTACTAATATCCTGATGTCCTGATGCAATCATCGCTCTGTTAATTGTATTTGTATCAATATAAGAATAAATCGGAATGGCAAGTCCAACAAATACATAGGGTGCTGCATAACTGAACAGCTCTGTAAACATTTGCTTATAAGATAATCCAGAATAGTCCCCTGTATTCGGCTGCATTGCCAAAAGCCGATCTTTCCGCTTCAGCCAATATAAATAAAGCGTAAATAGACCGCCAAACGCACCAATGAGTGCGGCAAATGTGGCATAACCAACCGCAATAACAAGACCACCGTCAAGCACTTTTAAAATGATAAACGTCGCTGTTAATAGGAAGATGATTCTGACAAGTTGTTCGATGACTTGGGAAACAGCTGTCGGGCCCATCATCGAGTGCCCTTGGAAAAACCCTCGCACAAGACTCATAATGGGTACAACCAATAGACCCAAACTGACCATCCGAATCACATAAACCACTTGATCGACCGTCAAACCGCCCGTTTCATTCGATCCTCCAAGCTGAATCTTGGCGAAAATCGGTGCGGTCAAATATAAAATAGAAAAGGCGATAATACCGGTGACAAGCATGACCGACATACCCGCCCTGAACATTTTTCTTGTTGTCTCATAATCGCCAATTGCATTATATTTAGAGACGAATTTCGATACCGCTGTTGGAAAGCCGAGCGTAGCAATACTTAAAAAGATCGTATACTGATTGTATCCATATTGGAATAGCGCACCACCAGTCGCTCCGACCATTGCGCTAAATGGAATTAAGTAAATCATACCAAGAATACGAGAGAGATAAGTCCCTATCGTTAAAACCAACGTACCACGAAGCAGTTTATTAGACATGCGCTTAACCACCATTTTTCTAATGAATATTCAACTTAACTATTTTAACACATCATTTCATCGCACAGGTAACAAATCCAATACAGAAGTCACAAAACCAATCAATTCATATTTCAGCCTTCCCCAATCTTCGTTATAATAGAGAAATGACTGAAAGTAGAAAGAGGAATGTAACATGAAACATTATGATGTCATTGTCATTGGCGGTGGACCTTCTGGACTGATGGCCGCGATTGCATCGGCAGAACACGGTGCATCGGTTCTGTTAATTGACAAAGGAAACAAACTTGGCAGAAAGCTCGCCATTTCTGGCGGTGGACGCTGCAATGTGACCAATCGCCTTCCAGTAGAAGAAATCATCAAGCATATTCCCGGAAACGGCCGTTTTCTATATAGTGCATTTTCTGAGTTCAATAACGAGGATATTATTTCGTTCTTTGAAAATCTAGGTATTGAACTAAAAGAAGAAGACCATGGACGTATGTTCCCTGTCTCAAACAAAGCACAATCTGTTGTGGATGCCCTATTAGATAGGCTCCGCGTGCTCAATGTGACCATTCGAACGAATGAAAAGATTAAAACCGTTCTGTATCAAGACGGACAAGCAGCTGGAATTGTTACAAATAATGATGAAAAAATTTCAAGTCATGCCGTTGTCATTGCTGTTGGCGGGAAAAGTGTGCCGCATACAGGCTCTACTGGCGATGGCTATGCATGGGCAGAAGCCGCTGGTCATACCATTACAGAGCTCTTCCCAACAGAAGTACCCGTCACGTCAGACGAGCGTTTTATTAAGGACAAAGTGCTTCAAGGTCTTTCATTAAGAAGTGTGGCCGTGAGTGTTTTAAATAAAAAAGGAAAACCCGTCGTCACTCATGTCATGGATATGATCTTTACACACTTTGGCTTATCAGGTCCTGCCGTTCTGAGATGCAGCGGATTTGTTGTGAAGGAACTGAAAAAGCAACCGGCCGTCCGTCTTCAAATTGACTTATACCCAAAGCTCAATGACGAGGAGCTATTCCAAAAGCTTCATCGCGATCTAAAAGATGAACCAAAAAAAGCCATTAAAAATGTCCTGAAATCTTGGATGCAAGAGCGCTATTTATTGTTCCTTTTAGAACGAAATGGCATTGATCCGCAGGAGACATTTTCTGGTCTCGCTAAAGATAAACTGCGCGCTTTTGCTCATGATTGTAAACATTTCATCGTCCATGCAAATGGGACGCTTTCTTTAGATAAAGCCTTTGTTACAGGAGGCGGCGTTTCTGTCAAAGAAATTGAACCGAAGAAAATGGCATCCAAAAAAATGAACGGTCTTTATTTCTGCGGAGAAATTTTAGATATTCACGGTTACACAGGCGGTTACAATATTACGTCAGCACTTGTGACAGGCAGGTTAGCTGGCATGAATGCCGCACTAGAAGTAAAGGAGAGATTTCAATGATTAGACGCGCACTTCCGATTGTCCTTGCAGTTGTCATTAGTTTGACAGCCGCTTTCTTTATGAAGCTGTCCATTACCCCGTTAAAAGTCGCCATTGTTTTAGCGTTTACGATTTTCGCTGTTTGTTTAAAAGAATATGTCTACCGTCTGCGCAAACGAATTGAAGAAAAGTCATCTTCACATATCGATGGTTGATAAATGGAAGGAAAACATGTTACGGTAAAATAGAGGTCGAGTGAGAAACTCGCCTCTTTTTGTTTGAAAATAGTTGAGACAGGGGATATTAAATTAAATTCTCTGCTTAAACGTGTAGAACAACAGGAGAGTGAGATGGTGTGAAAAACGTATCAAGTGTATTTTGGATTGTGATTGCTATCACATTTATTGCCGTTCTATGGGGAGCCCTTTCTCCAGATACGCTGCAAAATGTGACAGATCAAATTCAAACATACATTACAAATGACTTTGGCTGGTATTATTTATTAGTCGTATCGCTGCTAGTCGGCTTTTGTCTATTCTTTATCTTTAGCCCTATCGGAAAAATTACGTTAGGAAAGCCAGGTGAAGAGCCTGAATTTGGTCTTTTTTCTTGGTTCGCCATGCTGTTTAGTGCTGGAATGGGCATTGGGCTTGTTTTTTACGGAGCCGCTGAACCGATCAGCCACTTTGCCATTCAATCCCCAACAGGCGAGACGGAAAATGCACAAGCCTTCCGTGATTCCCTTCGTTATACCTTTTTCCACTGGGGACTTCATGCATGGGCCATTTATGCAATTGTCGCCCTTTGCATTGCATACTTTAAATTTAGAAAAGATGCACCTGGATTAATCAGTTCCACCTTATACCCAGTATTCGGGAACAGAATTCATGGATGGATTGGAAAAACCATTGATTGCATCGCAGTATTTGCAACGGTGGTCGGTGTAGCTACTAGTTTAGGACTAGGTGCCGCACAAATTAATGGCGGATTAAACTATTTATTTGGAATTCCAAATAACTTCCTGACTCAGCTCATCATTATTGCAATCGTCACGGTCCTGTTCCTTCTCTCTGCTTGGAGCGGTATTGGTAAAGGGATTAAATATTTAAGTAACACAAACATGATTCTTGCTGCTTTACTCATGTTCTTTTTACTCATTGTTGGACCAACTGTGTATATTTTAAATTCATTTACTGATTCAATCGGACAATACTTATCAAATATTGTACAGATGAGCTTTAGATTATCACCAAATGATCCAGAAAAGAGAGAATGGATTAATGGATGGACCATCTTCTATTGGGCATGGTGGATCTCTTGGTCGCCATTTGTCGGTATTTTTATTGCAAGGGTTTCACGCGGGAGAACCATTCGAGAATTTTTAATTGGTGTCTTAGTGGCTCCTTCCATCCTCGTGTTCCTTTGGTTCTCGATCTTTGGTGTATCTGCAATGGACTTACAACAGAACAATATCGTCGATGTTGCAAACATGTCTACTGAAACGATGCTGTTTGGTGTTTTAAATGAATACCCACTCGCCATGATTACATCCATTCTGGCACTGATTTTAATTGCGGTATTCTTTATCACATCAGCAGACTCAGCTACATTCGTTCTCGGAATGCAGACAACCTATGGATCATTAAATCCAGCGAATAGTGTAAAGATCAGCTGGGGTATTATCCAGTCAGCAGTAGCGGCAGTGCTCTTATTTTCAGGCGGTCTTCAGGCCTTGCAAAACACAGCCAAACTTGCTGCTTTACCGTTCTCTGTTGTCATCATTTTAATGATTGTATCCCTGTACAAATCATTAAATGAAGAACGAAGAGCGATTAAACAAGCAAATAAGTACAATAAACCAAGAAGTCCAAGAGTAAAAAAAGCATAATCATCACAAGAGAAAAGTCGTTCCTCATCCGAACGGCTTTTTTTCTCGTTGAAATAATTGAAGATTGTCATGACATCGCGTATTCCGATAAAATAGTGTTGAATCATCACTTTTCTACATAATGGAGGTTTATATGACGTTACCTACGTTCAAGTACAACCCAGACCCAGTTTCATTACATGTGATTAAAAAAGAGCAGACGATATGCCCCGTTTGTGAGAAAGAACGAGATTATGTATATCATGGTCCTTTTTATTCTGTTGAAGACGTTTCTGGCATTTGTCCTTGGTGCATTAAAGATGGATCAGCTGCTCAAAAATATAATGGAATGTTTCAAGACGATGTGAGTTGTGATGACGTCGATCATGAGGAATATATAGATGAACTGATCTACAGAACGCCGGGTTACCGCGGATGGCAGCAGGAATATTGGTTAAGCCATTGCCGGGATTTTTGCGCGATTGTGCAGTATGTTGGATGGAAAGAGATTGAGCATTTAGAGGAAGAACTCTCAGAGGATATTGAAGAGATTTGCAGTGGTGGACATTTCACAAAAGAGAACTTGAAACAATGGCTCGTGAACGGAGGAGACTTGCAAGGCTACCTCTTTCAATGCGTTCACTGCAAAAAGCATCGTTTACATATTGACGCTAGTTGATCATGGCAAAAGGACCTTTCAGCAGGTCCTTTTATTTTTTATATAAAATGAGCGCTGAAAAACAGTAGAGTTGCTCTCCTCCTTGCTCACAGATCACCGCCACATTGTATTTGATGTCAATAATTTGGTCGTCGTCCATTCCTTTTAAAAAAAGATTGATTTCGCTTTGCAAATCTTTCTCGTGTTCTTCATCAAATACAGCTACCTTCAGCACATATGCCACTCTCCCTTCTCTTGCTACTCTATTTTTATGCAAATAGAGACGGACATATGAACAAAAAAAGCCTTCCATCTTGTCGATGAAAGGACTTCTTTTTACAGTTTCGGTTTTGTTTCTCCTGTCCATGCAAGCATGCCGCCAACGACATTGGTTGCTTGATAGCCTTGGTCTTCTAAGAAATAGCAGACATTCTCACTGCGTTTACCAGAACGGCAAATAATATAATACTCTTGTGTCTTATCAAACGCATCTAGCTTCTCAGGAATATCGCCCATTCGAATATGGACTGCCTCTGGAATCATGCCTTCTGCTACCTCTTCATCCTCACGCACATCGACGAGTTGAATGGCTTTTTCTTGCTCTAGCTTTTGCTTTAATTCTTCTATTGAAATTTCTTTTACTGACACGACTCTCAT
The DNA here is from genome assembly GCF_038627835.1 of Bacillus sp. FSL M7-0307. Classification (NCBI taxonomy): domain Bacteria; kingdom Bacillati; phylum Bacillota; class Bacilli; order Caryophanales; family Bacillaceae; genus Bacillus; species Bacillus sp. FSL M7-0307. Next base: position 2,690,248 of record NZ_CP152023.1, read on the forward strand.
CTCTCCTTTTATTCACGGTGACACCATTATAGCAAATCATACACATCACTGCGTATTCACCCGCTTGGATTGAAGGAAAGACGGGAAGCGTTTCTTCACATCAACTGCCGGCTGCTCGCTTTCAAACTCTATCTTTTTAAACACTTGATAGGCTAGCCACATGTGGCCATATGCGAGAATGCTGATGCTAAAAAACGGCACGATCCCTGGCAAATAAGCAAATAGGATAAAGAGAACAGCCGAGAAAACGAGCATAGAGAGCGTATATTGCAAATACGAGATGCCAAGCAGAAGGGAAAATTTCAAATAAAGACGCTTTTTCCAATCATAATGAGCCAGCAGCGGAAAGATATAAAACAAGCTGACAATAAACAGAAAACCAAAGATATAGATCGCAAAGCGAAGCAAGTGTAAAAACCAGCTCGTTGGATAAATATAAGCAAGGTCTACATAAATAATTGTCCCGATGATGACCAGCACCACTCCAATGACATTAGAGCGTACAAATTCTTCGCGGTATACTTTCCAAAAGGTTTGAAAGACGCTGACTTGCTCATGCCCTTGTATCCACTTTCTCATCACAGAAAATAACGCTGTTGTTGCAGGCATGAAGCCAAAGATTCCAAGCCCAAGTAAAGTGAACAAAAGCCATAACAAATTCGTATAGGCAAGTCTCATCACCCACTCACACATGCGCAGCATTCTGCTCATTGATCCATCATGATCCATCTCTCTTCCCTCCTCTCTTTCTCGTTACACCATCTCTTTTTGAAACAATTCTTCTATTTCAATCGGGCGTTTTTCTGCAACTGATCGCCACATGCCTTCGCCAAGTGCAATGGAATAAGCACCCGCCTCTGCTCCTGCCGAAATGTCATAAGGAATGAGCGGATCTTTTCCTAAAAATAAATCTGCTAATAATAGCGGATCTCCGCCTCCATGACCCCCTGATTGCTTCACAACTTCAATCGTTTCTTTTCCACCAAACATCGGGTAGTATGCAATTGTCTGTTCAGGGAATTGAAATGGGATTCTCGATGGCACATGAAACTCATTTGTTTCAATCCGTCCCTTCGTCCCGTTAATCGCAAGCCGGTAGCCTTCATATGGCGCTGAAAATTGAATCGAGTAACTTAACAAAGCTCCCTGATCATAAACCACTGACGCCACATATGTATCCTCAATATCAATTTCTTGATCAAAAATACAGGCATCCGGGCGATAATTTGAGTATTGCTTTGACTGCTGCTCACCTGATTCAATATGGTCATCCTCCACCTTTGTGCGCTCTACCCGCGGATTCCACCTTGCTTCATAATGACAGGTATCTCTTACATGACAGGTTCCGCAATATCGATTCCCTTCACCCTGCAAAGGATTCCAAGGACTTTCATTCCCATAATAATTCAGTGCGCCATAGGCAAATACTTGCTTCGGCTTTTGATCAATCCACCAGTTGACCAAGTCAAAATGATGGGTCGATTTATGAATAGACAGTCCGCCAGAATATTGACGCGAGCGGTTCCACCTTTTGAAATAACTCGCTCCATGATACGTATCAATGAGCCAGCTTAACTCAACAGACGTGACCCTTCCAATCTTTCCATCTAAAATGAGCTCTTTTATCTTTCTGTGGAATGGATTGTAGCGATAATTAAAGGTGACGGTGACCTTCCCTTTGCTTTCTGCCTCTTTTTCCATCACCTGTTTGGCTTCTTTTGCTGTTGTGACCATCGGCTTTTCCGTTATGACATCCAGATCATGATCCAGTGCCTGCAGGATATATGTGACATGTGTATCATCTCGCCCCGCCACAATGACGATATCTGGTCTTGCTTCCTTCACCATCTGATCAAATGCATCCTCATGAAAAAATGAGACGCCCCTTAGTGATGGAAAACGCTCCTGACACAGTGTATACCGCTTCTCATCTACATCTAAGAGCCCTGTAATCCTGTAATGCTCATTGAAATCCTCGGTGAGCGGTTTGATAAACATATTGAAAGCACGGTGACTGAGCCCGCAAACGGCGACCCTTTTCACATTCCCCCACCCCTTTTTCTATTGGTTTTCACGAAGCTGCTTCATGAGAGACAGTGCCTCTTTAGATTTCTCCGCATACACAGGTATGAAGGCGACCATATCTCGGTGTAATCGAAAGGTATAGCCATTTAGCTGCTTTGTTCCTTTCTTGATTTGGACCGCATAATCGACTGTATTTCCCGTCTTTGCATCTTCTACCGTATATGGTCCTGCCCCTTCGCCATCTACCCGCATCTCTTCAAGCAGCTGAAAGCTTTCAGGGTCATCATATGTTCTAAACATTTCTTCCGGGACAAACATCACGTCCCCCTCTTTTGCAGTAATTTCAACAAGAAGTTTTTCAGGAATTGCAGGGAAGATGTGAACGTCGTATATCTCCTGATTTGGTTGAAAAGCCTTCTCCACTAATTGGTCTTTCATTCCCTTTGACATGTCAGAAAAAATAAGGACATCCATTCCCTCTGTCTTCCCCTGACAGGCGGACAAATAAAAGGCAGCGATGAAACTTAAGAGCCATGCCGCAGCCCTTTGATGCCGCCTCATACCTTTTGAAACACAGACAGCTTTTCTAGTTCAGTTAACGCCATAATAAAAGCGCCTGCTCCATGCAAATCATTCGTGCTCCGCTCTCTGCCAACGTAATAATCATAAAAACCCGCAGATGTTCCAATACAAATGTCGTTCACCGTAAAATCGCCGTTGTCTTTTTCCTCCGTTTTATACTCAATCAACCCTTGATACGCTTTGACCACATGATCAACATATCGAAGACTGACATACCCTTCATTCATGGCTTTTGCCATCGCATACATGAATAGACATGACCCTGAGCTTTCAAGCCAGTTGTCGCTATGACTTCCTTTATCAATGATTTGATGCCATAAACCCGTTTTGTCGTCCTGATATTTTGCCACACTTTCCAGCATATCTGTCAGTGTGTCCTTCCACAATTTTCGTCCTTCATGACCTTCTGGCAAATCTTCGATCATATCGGCTAACGCAAGGACATACCAGCCAAAGGATCTTGCCCAAAATTCTGGGGAACAGCCCGTCTGTTGATCAGCCCATGGCATCACTTTCCGTTCATCCCATGCGTGATAGTAAAGACCCGTTTTGTCATCTTTGGTATGCTTTCTCATGAGATGCTCTTGATGGATGACCATGTCCACCAGCTCCGATTCTCCTGTCAACTGGGCATACTTTAAAGCAAAAGGCCCACCCATATAAAGACCATCTAGCCACATTTGATAGGCATAATTGTCTTTATGCCAAAATCCGCCCTCAGACGTGCGATTCAGCGTCAGGTAAAGCCCCCGAAGCTTTTCTGCTGCCTTCACATACCGCTTCTCTCCCGTTCTTTCAATCAGCGGGAATAAAATGAGCCCTGCTTGAATGGCATCAAGCTCGTCTCTGCGGAATAACAGATTCCCATGGTCATCAATGAGTGAGTCTGCATAATTTTTCACATAATCAAAGTACGCCTCGTTTTCTGTTGCTTCGTAAAGCTTCATCACTCCGCAAAGGAAAACCCCTTGATGATAGTGCCACCTTCCAGCTGGCGGAAGTTCAATCGGTGTATACGCTTTCATTATTGTTTGTGCTAATTTCTCTGCATGCTCAAGCGGTGATCCCTTTTCAATCGATAATGTCATTGGTCTTCATCTCCCCTTTTAATAAATCCCTTCTTCTCCAAACTTCTTCGCTAAACGGTTCGCCATCATGACCAAAATAAGTCCAACGGCTGCTTTAAATAAACCAACAGCGGTACTATAGCTGAATTGTCCTTGCTTCAGACCAGCTGTATACACATACGTATCAAAAATCTCTGCAACTTCCCTGTTGGTCGCATTGAGTAATAAATAGACATGTTCAAATCCAAGCTCTAACGTATCACCGATTTTTAAAATGAGCAGTACAACAATGACACTTTTAATCGCAGGAAGGGTGATGTGCCACATTTGTCTGAGTCTGCCGGCTCCATCCATTTTTGCTGCTTCGTATAGCTGCGGATCTACTGCTGTAATCGCTGCAAGATAAATAATGGTTGACCAACCCGCTTCTCTCCAGATTACCTGCAAAATGTACATGGGTCTAAACCATTCTTGACTAAGAAGGAAGTTAATCTTTTCTCCTCCAAAGAAAGCAATCAATTCATTGATTAACCCGCCATCTACCGTTAACAAAACAAAAGATAAGGACACGACAATCACCCATGACATGAAGTGAGGAATATAAATCATTGTCTGAACAAATTTCTTAAACAGTGCCAATCTGACCTCGTTTAAAAGAAGGGCTAATAAGATCGGAATCGGAAAGAAAATCACGACATTCATGGCAAATAAAATGAGCGTATTTTTTAATAAGATGAAAAATGTTGGTTCTGTAAATAAGCGAATAAAGTGTTTGAAGCCAACCCACTCACTGCCAAGAATTCCGAGAAACGGCTGGTAATCTTGAAAGGCAATGATCAGCCCCCACATAGGGACATATTTAAAGACAAGAAAATAAATGAGCCCTGGCAAAATCATTAAATACAGAAATTTTTGACTAAGCAATTGATTAAGTAAGCGCTTTCTATTTTCTTTTTTCAAAGCTGCCGCAGGCACACCCTTGGCAGTGACATCCTGTGTTTTCACAGATAAAGCCTCCCCTCATGCTGATGCATGTGTTAACTGTATCTTAAGGATGAAAAATCCGTCTACAATCATATCATCAGATCATATTTACTCAGGGGAAGCTACTCAAAACGTTACATAAAACATAAGAAAATGATCCTAATCTCAGAAAATGATTATTGACAAACCTACCAGATTTTTGGATTAATAAACTAAGGGGAAAAGATTGTTTCGTTTGAAATGGGGGGTTTTATGAAAAGAAAGCAGTATAAATTTTATTACAAGCTGGTGACGTTTTTTTTCGTGCTTAGTACGATTCCTGTTATTATTGTCGGTATTTTTTCTTATCAGCATTCGCAAAAAACTGCACTCGAAAATATTTCAAATGAAAAGCTGGACAGCGTCAAACAAACGCAATCCAATATTGAGCATATTCTAAAGACAGTAGATCATTCTCTCACTCACTATGTCAGTTCGCCGCCTCTCCTTCAAACACTGGCAGAACCTTTAAATCCAGACCAATTCCAACTTTATAATCAAGTCCAGCAAGAACTGAATTACCTGCAAACCTTCGACACCGATCTCTCCAATATTACACTTGTTAGTAAAATGGAAGATTGGTATATGAACAATTCTGGTCTTTATCATGTCTCAAACGGGGATCAAGAGAAAGCGTTAACCTCTTACCTCAATATTCCGAGTCATTCCAGCTGGGCACTTGAAGAAAATAATCCACTTGTCTCAACAAAAGAAGGAAAGACATCCTTTTGCAAATACAATGTGAATTTAATCAAGCAGCTTCCGATGAATAGTGTCCAAAAGAAGGGGATCGCCGTCGCCAGCATTCCAAGCTGCGTGATTGCTGACAACATGCCTGACTTCTCACAATCTGATAGTATGTTTGTCATTGATACAAACGGAAAAGTGCTGCTACATAATCGAAAAGAACAAATTGGTGACTCGTTAAAAAATCAAGATTTCGTCAAACATGTCCTGTCACTTGAAGAACGATCCGGACAATTTGATATGAAAATCGATGAACTAAACTATCAAGTTACGTTTCAAAAATCAGATTATAACGAATGGACATACTTATCCTTTGTCTCCATTCCCGAACTAAAGCAACAAACGAAATCAATCGGGTGGATCACCTTTATTATTTGCTTTATTTTGTTAGCGCTTTCATTATTATTTTCATGGTTTGGCTCTAGACACTTTTATAAACCGATTCGCTTATTATACGAATCCTTTGCACGTAATGAGTCGTTTTTGCATAAACAGCCTTTCCAAAATGAATTTGAGCTCATCGAATCGAGCATTAAACAAATGAAAGATCAAAACAATGATCTAGAGGAACGAATTGAACAGCAAGTGACACACTTACAGCAATACTTTATGGTGCGGCTGCTGCTTGGCAAGCTGACGGAAGAAGAGATTCACAACCGATTTCAAAGTCTAGGCTTTCCTCGTGACTGGTCCCATTTGTCCATGCTTGTGACCCAAATCGATACACTAAAAGGAACGCCGTATGAAAAAAAGGATGCAGACTTGCTTTTATTTGCGATAAATGGACTGATTGAGCAGATTATTCCGCTAGAGGAGCATCTTCAGCCAACCGTTGTCAATCAGCATCAAACGACGATTGTCCTCAACCAATCGAAGTCAGAAGAGGAATTTACTGAATATTTAAATCAATTAGCCGAAACAATTCAGCAGCGAATTGAGGAAGAGCTGGGCTTGTCGATCAGCATTGGGATCAGTCGCTCATTTAAAGAGCTCTCTATGGCCAAACATGCTTATATTGAGGGAAAAGAAGCCTTAAAATACAGGCTCAAAGCAGAGAAAAAATCCATTCTTTTATACGAACACATTCAGCAAGGAAAGACGTTTAAGACTCATTTCCCAAAACAACTGCAGCATGATTTATTTGATGCCATTAAAGCAGGCGATCAAGGCAAGGCAGATCACTATTTACATGTGCTTCTGCAATCCATTTTTTCTAAAAATGCTGGACCACATGAGTACCAGATTGCTCTCGCTCGTTTTTTAAACAATCTCATCGAGCTGATGCATTTGCTAGGCATTGAATTGTTTGAAGTCGAAGATAATAAAATGCTCTATGATACGATCTTTGAGTTTAAAACGTTTGAAGATACAGAAGCGTGGCTGAAACATGAGATCATTCGACCCATCATTGATCAGCTCGGCGCGCGTGAAGACTCTCAATATAAAAATATCTCAGAGAAAATCATTCATATCATTCATCAAGAATTTGACTCAGATCTGACATTGGACGAAATCGCTACACGCCTGCACTACAATCCAAATTATTTAAGTAGTATTTTTAGAAAAGAAATGGATATCTCCTTTAGTGAATATCTCTCGTCTTACAGACATCATGTCGCCAAAAACTGGTTGGTGGAGACGGATATGTCGGTGAAAGAAATTTCGGAAAAGCTAAAATACAAAAATCCGCAAAATTTCATCCGCTCCTTTAAAAAGCTGGAAGGCACGACGCCTGGAAAATACCGTGATCAGAAAAAAGGCACATAAAGCAAAGTCCCGCTCTCACAAGAAGCGGGACTTTTTTATTTAAACTGTTCATTTAGAATACTGTCTTCCAGCACTGAAAACGGCTCGCCATACACTCGTTCAATATGGGCTGCCCCCCAATCACATAGCGCATTCAAAATTCGCTCAAGTGACTGTCCGTATTCACTTAATTCATACTCCACTTTAGGCGGCACTTGTTCATATACAATGCGGTTAATCACACCGTCATTTTCAAGCTCTCGCAGCTGCTGTGTGAGCATTTTTTGCGTGATATTTGGCATGAGGCGCTTCAGTTCACTCGTCCGCTTTTTCCCATGTGTTAAATGACATAAGATGACACACTTCCATTTCCCGCCGATCACCTCAAGCGTTGCCTCCACAGAGATATTATATTTCTTCTTTTCCAACGTCGCTTCACTCCTTTTGATGCTGAACAGGCACTTTTTAGTACCTATATTACAAAAAAGTACGTACTTTTTTTTCTGTCATCTATGTTAGATAATAACTCTTGCCGATCGGCTTCGTCTATCAAAATGTCATGAAAGAAGGATGTGAATCACGATGCAAAACAAACAAAATCACTTTGCCCTTCTCGCACTAGCGATTAGTGCATTTGCTATAGGTACAACTGAATTTATCTCTGTAGGTCTTCTGCCGATGATCTCAGAGGACTTTGGCGTGAGTGTCAGCCAGGCCGGCTGGACCGTTTCTTTATATGCGCTCGGTGTTACCTTTGGCGCGCCAATTCTAACCTCTCTTACGTCAACGATGAAAAAAAAGACATTGCTTTTGCTCATTATGCTCGTCTTTTTGATCGGAAATACACTCGCCACGATTGCCCCGACTTTTTCTGTACTCTTAATCGGACGAGTGATTTCAGCCCTATCACATGGCGTATTTATGTCGATTGGCTCGACCATTGCCGCAAGCCTTGTGGTGAAAGAAAAGCGGGCAAGCGCTATTGCCTTTATGTTCACTGGTTTAACAGTCGCTACTGTGACTGGTGTGCCATTCGGTACGTTTCTTGGTCATGAGCTCGGCTGGCGGACGTCATTTGGTGTGATTGTCATGATTGGCCTAATCGCACTGATTTCTAACTATTTCCTTGTTCCGTCTCAATTGAAACAGGGCGTAAAAACAACGTTTAAGGATCAAGCAGCCTTATTAAAGTCGAAAAGAATGTTGCTTTTATTTGTCATTACTGCTACAGGGTATGGAGGAACCTTTGTCGTCTTCACCTATTTATCCCCTCTCTTGCAGCATGTGACAGGTCTTGCGCCTGGAACAGTTGCCTTGATCCTGCTGTTATACGGGATGACCATCGCCGCTGGGAATGTCATTGGCGGAAAAGCAGCGAATAAACAGCCAATGAAAGCACTGATTTATATGTTTATCATTCAAAGTCTCATCTTGTTTATCCTTAGCTTTACTGCTGGATTTATGACACTCGGGATTGGAACTGTGATGCTGATGGGACTGTTTGCTTTCATGAATGTACCCGGCCTTCAAGTTGCCGTCGTTGATTTTGCAGAAAAGTATACACCTGGAGCTGTCGATGTTGCTTCCGCTCTGAATATCGCTGCCTTTAATGCAGGTATCGCCATTGGTTCATTTTTAGGCGGCATCGTGACAGATACCCTTGGGCTTGTGCATACTGGCTGGGTTGGCGGCATCATGGTGCTCATGGCGGCTATACTCACGATGGTGAGTCATCGAATCGAACAAAAAGAATACAAACAAACCATGTAAAGGAGTCTTTCATATGAACGATTTACAAAGTACAAAAACATTAAACAACGGCGTCCGCATGCCAGGATTTGGTCTTGGGGTCTTTCAGGTTGAAGAAGGAACGGAATTAATTGAAGCTGTTAAAACAGCCATTCAATTAGGATATCGCAGTATTGATACAGCTTCTATTTACGGCAATGAAGAAGGTGTTGGACGAGGCATACAACTTGGTCTAGCAGAAACAGGCCTTCGCCGCGAAGACATCTTTGTGACATCCAAAGTGTGGAATGCCGATTTAGGATATGAAGCGACACTAAAAGCATACGAGGACAGCCTGAAAAAACTTCAGCTTGATTACCTTGATCTGTATTTAATTCACTGGCCAGTTGAAGGGAAATACAAGGAAGCATGGCGCGCGCTTGAAACGCTGTACCGTGAAGGAAAAGTCAGAGCCATCGGTGTGAGTAACTTCCAGCCGCATCATCTAGATGAATTATTGAAAGATGCGGACATCATTCCAGCGATTAATCAAGTCGAGTTTCATCCAAAACTCACGCAGGAAACCCTGTTTACGTATTTGAAAACACATGGCATCCAAATGGAAGCCTGGTCACCACTTATGCAGGGAGAGCTGCTGCACCACCCGCTGATCACGGAGCTTGCGGGCACATACAGCAAAACACCTGCTCAAATTATTTTGCGCTGGGATGTGCAAAAAGGCGTCATTACGATTCCTAAATCAACGAAAGCCCATCGTTTAAAAGAAAATGCCGATATTTTCGATTTTGTCCTATCTGATGAGGATATGAAGCGCCTGTCTGACTTAAATGAAAATAAACGAATTGGTCCTGATCCAGACAACTTCGACTTTTAATGAAAACACCCCCGCTTTTTACTAAGCGGGGGTCTTCATGTTCATCATTTTGATTTTTTAAAGGAAGTTTCATATTCTTCTATGATTTTATTTCCACCATTTGATTTCCACTTCTCTACATCTTTCTTAAACTGTTCTTCGTTGATATCACCAAGAATGAACTTATAGGTCGCATCATCGATGATTTTCTTCAATTCATTTCCTCGCTCTGATGCTGTTTCTGAATACAGGCTTTCAGCAGGGTTAGCGACAATGATGTTTTTATTGTCTTCTTCTAGCTCTTCATATTTTGTACGAACTGCATCGCCTTTATTTTTCAAGTAACGCTTATCAATCCCTACGAGGCTGACAAGCGGCTGTACATCTGTCTGCCAGCTTTTCACTTGGCTTTCTTCCCTCACAAATGTATTTCCATCTTGTTTGTTATAGTGCTTTCCATCAATCCCATACGTCATGAGACCATACACGTCTTCTTCTGCAATGCGGTCAAAGAAAGCCAAAATTCTCTTTAACTCTGCTTCTGATTTGACGCTTGTTTTAGGGAAGGCGAAGATGCCATTATGACCGCCTGATGCCCATACACGTTCTTTGCCATCTGGGCCTTTGATTCGGTTGATAATATCCACTTCCATGTTCTTATCTGTTGCATCATCTCTTAAGTTCACTGCATCTACCATATTTCCAACATAGATACCCGCTTTTCCTTGTGAGAACAATTCTTGCTGCTGCGTTTTGCTTGTGACTGGGAAGTCTTTGTTTATATAGCCGTTGTCACGCAGCTTTTTCATATATTTCATTGTATTCATATACTCATCCGTCATAAAGTCTGGCGTAAATTTGCCGTCTTCTTCTTTCCAATCTGTTGGCATTCCTTCATAAGAACCAAGCGTTTTAAATGCACCGTAAATCAAATCGTTACGGTCTGTAAAACCAATTGTATCGTCCTTGCCATTTTTGTTCGGATCTTTTTCAGTAAATGCCTTGGCTACTTCATAAAGGTCATCCAGCGTTTTTGGTGTATCCAAATTTAAATTTTCAAGCCAATCCTTTCGAATGACAATCCCTTGTCTTGAAAGTGGTCTCTCTCTATAAATGCCATAAAGCTTCCCATCGATAGAGGCATTTTTATTAATCAGTTCGTTCATCTTACTTAAATTTGGATAATCCTTTAAGTATGGACCGATTTCCCAGAACATGCCTGATCTAAACGCATTGATAGCAGATGAATTCTTAATGTCTTGAATCGTCACAATTTGTGGGAGGTTTCCTGCGGCAAGTGCTGAATTTAAACGGTCTTCTTTCACCGCATCAGGCACCCACGTAATATCAAGCTCTGTATTTGTGAGCTTCTCAATCTCTTCTAACACTGAATCTTTTGGCGGCTGCTGATGATACAAAATCGCCATCCATGTCAGTTTCACCTTTTTGTCTAAATCAACCTTTTCATCTGATGAGCTTGCTCCTTTACTTGAACAAGCTGACAGAATACCGCTTGCGGCAAATAACAAAACAAAGGCAATCAGCCATAATTTCTTTCTCCCCATAAGATCCCTCCGTTATTCCATCTTTTTAACCCTTTACAGAACCTAGTAATGCCCCTTTGTTGAAATGCTTTTGAATAAATGGATAGACAAGCAGAACGGGAATGGTCGCCACGACGATGACCGCCATTTTAATGGTTTGGTCTGGCGGCGGTGTTGATGAGCCCATATCTGACATATCTCCCTGCATACCGCTTGATACAATGACGATTTGTCTTAACAGGACCTGAATCGGCCATTTCACTGAATCGTTTAAATATAAAATGGCTGTCATGTACGTATTCCAATACGTCACGGCATAAAAAAGTGAAATCGTCGCAATAGCTGGCAAAGAAAGTGGCAGCACAATTTTAAAGAAGATCCCTAAGTCGTTACAGCCGTCCATCTTCGCTGATTCTTCAAGGCTTGCCGGAATGTTTTGAAAGAAGTTTTTCAAAATGATCAAATTGAATGCATTGATGGCCACTGGCAGAATGAGTGACCAGTAAGTATCAAGCAGCCCTAGTGTTTTCACGACAATAAACGTCGGAATCATCCCTCCGCTAAACAGCATCGTGAAGACAACGAGAAACATGAGGGTTCGCCTGCCCTTTAGCTCCTGACGAGACAGCCCATACGCCATAAGTGAGGACAAAAACATGCTGACCGCTGTTCCAACGAGTGTCACAAGAATGGATACAATCAGGCTGCGATACACAATATCTGTAGAAAAGATATAGCGATAGGCCTCTAGAGAAAACGTCGTTGGAAACAAAATAAACTTCTTTGAGATGACCTCTTCTACTGTCGCAAAAGAGGCGGCAATGACATGGATGAACGGGAGCACACATATTAATGCGAACATGAGTAGAAAAGAGTAATTAAATACATTGAACAATCGGCCTTTAATAGAACGATCTATGTTCATCACGCCCTTTCTTTGTAAGCGTTATCATTTCGTCTGAACATAAGCTGCAGCCTTTGACGATATCGTGATTAAAATGTAACAAACGGGGGAAGAAAGCGTCTATAATCATCATGACAGACCACAGAGATGATCATGCCATTCGTGCTTTTAGCCTCATCAATGAAAAGAAAAAGATCATGAGCTAATGTCATGATTATGCCCTATGCCTGATCGTTTTCTTTCAGAATTTCTGCCGTATTGACATCTGGCCTGTAGCCTAACTCCTGCTTCGTTTTCTCAGTAGACCAAGGTTTTCCCTCGTTTTCTGATACGGCATAATAAGTCCCAAATGGAACGTCTGTTTCGATGGCAGCCTTGATCATGCTGAAAAGATCTTCATGTGAAAGAAGCGTTCGTTTCGTTCTTTTTTTGGTGTGCAATCCTTCCATCTCATCTGTCACGACGGTTCCAATTCTCAAATTGATGACAGACATACCTGTTTGATCGTGAAACAAACGCCCAAGCTGTTCGGAAGCAAATTTTAAAATGCCATACACATTTTTTGTTGCTGGTACATCATCAGTCGTAATTTCTCGCCCTAATAAGGAGTGACCATCTTTTTCATAGCGATCTGTCACATGATTACTGCTTGCAAAAATGACTTTTGGAATGCTTAACCGGGCCGCTGAACGAAACATATCATACGTGCTTTTCCAAAACACATCATTCATTTTTGCAAACTCCTTTTCATTCATCACATCATGCGTCATGTCCACGTTTAAAAGATGAATGATCACATCTGTATCTCTTGGGATGGCTTGAAACAAATTCTCTTCAATTGCCGCATCTGCCATGATGACTTCTTCTACACACCTTGTTTGATCAATGATGGTCACGTCATACTCCGAAGAGAGCTCTTTAGTTAATAAACGTCCGATGACACCACATCCGCCAATCATGGTGATTTTTTTCATCTGTTTCCTCCTTCATCTTCTATCGGAGTAGTATGTCCATGCCGTCTATTGATTACAGCCACTTTTTCAAAAAACGTGTAGCCTCGTGGCGCATAGCAGCCGTTTCAAAATGACCTGCATGTAAACCTACAAGCTGATAACGTTCCTTTAAGGAAGCAGCTTGATAGGCTTGACTTAATGTCTGTTGAATTCGTCCAACACCTTCAGCAGGTGTAAGCTGATCATGTTTTCCAACTAAGCTTAAATGCGGTCTTGGGAAAATCATTTCTTGGATGTCAGCTGCTGTAAAGTGCTTAGCTAAGCTCGGTACATAATAGTAAAAACCGTGTCTATCTAAATGATTCGTTTCAATCAATGTGTGATGATCAACCTGTGCGCAAAGATCCACACACACACTGACCCTCTCATCAAGTGCTGCCGTCCACCATGAAAGAAGACCGCCCATTGACATCCCAAAAACAGCTAAACGCTCTGGGAGCACATCAGAGCGGGACAACAAATAATCAATTGCACACATGCTCTCATACAGCATCATGCCCCACATCACTTTTCCTGTTAACAGCATTTCTTTGAAAATTTCACTTTCTGTTCTGCCCCTTCTTTCACCAAATCCCGCGTGGTCAATCGCCAACACACTATAACCTTTTGAAGTGAATTCTTTTGCGTATGAAGGCGCTTGCAAATAATGAGCCCCCTTCAATAACTCTTCTTTCCCATCCACATAATTCCCACCATGAGAATGCTGGAACAAGACAACAGGCCTTTTTTTCACTGTATCTTTCGGCTTCACAAAATAAGCCGGAACTTCCTCCACCCCATGAATAGAGAGAATGAGTGTTTCTACTAAGTACGATTCACGTTCCTCAATCTTTAACGTATACGCCTCCACACGATGGCGCTCTGGCATTTCCCCTAATAAACTGAGCAGTTGTTCACGTTTGCTTTCCTTTTCCATTGACGTCACTCCTCATTTTCTTGATCAACTTGTTAAATACGAGATTGATGGGGGAATCACCTTGTTTTCGACAAAATTATGTCCCGGGAAATAAACAACACCCACCGGTATCAACCGATGGGTGCGTTCATTAGTTCGCGACAATATTGACAAGTTTTCCAGGAACCGCAATCACTTTACGGATTGTTTTCCCTTCAAGCTGTTCTTTTATCCGTGCATCATTTTTCGCAAGCTCTTCTAGTTGCTCTTTTGTTGCATCAGCAGGAACCGTTAATTTTGCTTTCACTTTTCCATTTAGCTGTACGACAATTTCCACTTCATCATCGACAAGTTTTGACTCATCATATTGCGGCCATGCTTCATAAGAAATAGACCCTTCATGACCAAGTTTGTTCCAAAGCTCTTCCGCTACATGCGGTGCAATTGGAGAAAGAAGTTTCACAAAGCCTTCTGCATATTCTTTCGGCAGTGTGTCAGCCTTGTATGCATCGTTGATGAACACCATTAATTGTGAAATCCCAGTATTGAAACGTAAGCCTTCATAATGATCCGTTACCTTCATGACGGTTTCATGGTAGCTGCGCTCTAATGGCCCGCCAGATTGCTCTGTCACTTTATCACTGATGGAGCCATCTTCATTTGTAAACAGACGCCATACACGATCTAGGAAACGACGAGCACCATCAAGACCTGTTTCAGACCAAGCAATTGACGCATCTAAAGGCCCCATGAACATTTCATACAGTCTTAATGTATCTGCACCATGAGATTCTACAATATCATCTGGGTTGACAACGTTCCCTTTGGATTTACTCATCTTTTCATTGTTTTCTCCAAGGATCATTCCTTGGTTGAACAATTTCATGAAAGGTTCTTTTGTTGGGACAACACCGATATCATACAAGAACTTATGCCAGAAGCGCGCATATAGAAGATGCAGTACAGCATGTTCTGCTCCGCCGATATACACATCAACTGGAAGCCATTTCTTTAGCTTCTCAGGAGATGCAAGCTCTTCTGAGTTATGTGGATCAATATAACGCAAGAAATACCAGCAGCTGCCTGCCCATTGCGGCATTGTATTCGTTTCACGGCGGCCTTTCTTGCCTGTTACAGGATCTACAACCTCAACCCAGTCTTTAATATTGGCTAATGGTGATTCACCTGTGCCACTAGGTTTAATCTCCGTCGTCTTAGGCAAAATCAGTGGAAGCTCTTCCTCTGAAACAGCTGAAGATGTTCCGTCCTCCCAATGAATAATTGGAATTGGCTCTCCCCAGTAACGCTGACGGCTGAATAGCCAGTCTCTTAAACGATAAGTGACTTTCTTTTCACCTTTTTGATGTTCTTCTAGCCATGCAATCGCTTTTTCAATTGCTTCTTCTTTCCCTAAGCCGTTTAAGAAATCAGAGTTGATGTGCTTTCCATCACCTGTGTAGGCTTCTTTGTCAATGTCTCCGCCTTCAACAACCTCTTTGATTGGAAGATCGAATGTTTTGGCGAATTCATAATCACGCTCATCATGAGCAGGAACTGCCATGATCGCTCCAGTGCCATATGTGGCTAACACATAATCTGCAATCCAAATCGGCATCTTTTCCCCATTCAATGGATTGATGGCATAAGCACCTGTGAAAATGCCCGTTTTCGTTTTAGCAAGATCTGTCCGCTCTAAGTCACTCTTAGATTGAATTTCTTTGATATATGCTTCAACTGCTTCTTTTTGAGCAGCTGTTGTAATTTTTTCAACTAGTGCATGCTCTGGTGCAAGAACGGCATATGTTGCACCAAATAGTGTATCAGGACGTGTTGTAAATACCGTAAACTGTTCGTCATGTCCTTCTACTTCGAAGTGAACATGTGCACCTTCAGAACGTCCAATCCAGTTGCGCTGCATATCTTTGATGCTTTCAGGCCAATCAATGTCTTCTAAATCTTCTAACAGCCTGTCCGCATATGCTGTAATTTTTAGCATCCATTGCTTCATTGGACGTCTTTCAACAGGATGTCCTCCGCGTTCACTTTTCCCATCAATGACTTCTTCATTTGCAAGGACTGTACCGAGTGCTGGGCACCAGTTTACAGGTACTTCATCAATATACGCCAATCCTTTTTCGTACAATTTCAAGAAAATCCACTGTGTCCATTTATAATAATTCGGATCTGTCGTGTTAATTTCTCGATCCCAATCATACGAGAAGCCTAATGATTGAATTTGACGGCGGAAATTATTAATGTTCTCTTCTGTAAATGCAGCTGGATCATTTCCTGTATCCAGCGCATATTGTTCCGCTGGAAGACCAAATGCGTCCCATCCCATTGGATGAAGAACATCGTATCCTTGCATACGTTTCATACGTGATAAAATATCCGTTGCTGTGTATCCTTCAGGATGCCCTACATGAAGCCCTGCTCCTGATGGATAAGGAAACATATCTAGCGCATAAAACTTTGGTTTATCTTCCGAGTCAGATGTGGCGAATGTTTTATGTGTCAGCCAATAATCCTGCCACTTCTTTTCAATTTCCCGATGCTGAAAACTCAATGTGAAAACCTCCTTTAATATGTACGGCTTTATCTGCTCAGATGACCACTGCAAGAATTCAGATTTTTCTAAAATCAACAAAAAACCCTCATCCCTGGAAAGGGACGAGAGATTTTTTGGTTCCCGCGGTACCACCCTTGTTAGCGTCATGAACTGTTCATACGCTCACTTAATATCTTTAACGCAGACATGCGACAGAAGCTTTAACGCAACTGCAACTCTGAGGCGAGTTCAGAAGCAGATTTGATTGACTTTCACCAGCCGTCAATTCTCTAAAGACAAATACTGCTTTCCTACTACTCCTCTTCACTGTTCTTATCGTAACCGTCATCTAAGTAGTATTTTATAGAATTATGATCATAAGTGCAAGCAGGTTTGTATACAATGGGAATGTACCCTAGACTAGGGTAAAGTGAGGATATTATTCGTGTGGAGATCGGTTATGACGGTTGGAGCCTGCATCCTGTGAACGTTCTTCTCTCACAAAATCGAAGCTTCGCAGAACTGCTTCTCCTCCGTAACCTGAAATAATGGATAAGATGATCAAGTGCAGACTAGATTCGGGATTTGAGGATAAGACAAGCAGTGTAGCAGCAATCATCCCAACGAGCCAATCTTCAATAAACCCTAGATAAATAAACTTCTTTGTCATTCTGGGCTTCTCTAGCCTGCCTTTTTTCTTTACGTGACCGAGAATGCCCATGACCCCTCCAATGGCGCAAGCAATAATGACTTGTTGCAGCATTTTCATCACCTTCCTAAAGCCCTTAGAATAGTAAAGCGACTTCAGGCTGTCCAGCCCCCTGTAATGCCATTCTGCTGTTCCGTCATAATCCATGTAAAAGGTCTATTCTCTCTAACGAAGAAAAAAAGCTTGTTTCTTCCATTATATGTGAATGACCCAAAAACAATCTTGATGCATTGGAATCATTTTCACCTAATCCATATTAACTATTTTTGTCATTTTATGAATTATTCCCAAATGATTCCTTCTTTTTCTAATGAAAAGTCTCCTTACTTACTCTATTCTAATGGAGGACAAACTATGATGACAAATTTAACAAAACGATTGCAATCATTGAAACAGAACATATGTTATGTTACGTTTAAAAAGAATTCATTTGGTTTTAAAAAAACCATCTTAAATGTCTGATAGTAGCAGCAAAGGAGGGTAATATGGTCAGCTCGAACATCTTCGGCTTGCAAAAACAGCTTGAACTCATAAAAAAAGCGCTGGATCATGCGCGGATTGGTGTTGTCATTACAGACCCTTCTTTAGAGGATAACCCTATCGTTTATGTGAATCATGGCTTTACACAAATGACTGGATACAAACCAGATGAGATTCTTGGACGTAATTGTCGATTCCTCCAAGGAAAAGACACAAATCAAGAGCAACTTGACTTAATACGTCACGGAATTCAAAACAAAACACCTATTACCACACAGCTCAAAAATTATAAAAAAGACGGTACTTTTTTTTGGAATGAACTCAATATAGATCCTCTATACATTGAACAAGATGACAAAACATTTTTTATTGGCTTTCAAAAGGATATTACAAAACAGAAAGAATATGAACAACTCCTAGAAGATTCCTTACAGGAAGTCACCTCTCTGTCGACGCCAATTGTCCCAATCAAAAATGGTGTTTCCGCTCTTCCACTCATCGGAAAATTATCAGAAGAACGCTTTGATGCCATCGTCGCGAAGTTAACTTGTATATTAGAAGATTCAAAGGATGATTATTTAATTGTCGATCTTTCTGGTTTAATAGATGTCGATGATTCCGTTGCAACGCGAATTTTCAAACTGCATCACCTGCTGAACTTAACTGGAACTGAACTCATCATCACTGGGATCAAACCACAGCTTGCGATGAAAATGAAAGACTTAGATACAGACTTCCAGAGTACGATCACTTATTTAACGGTAAAAGAAGCAATCAAAGGATTGCCATTAGCTGAAAACCCTGTATAAATAGGGTTTCAGATTGTTGACAAAGGGCTAAAATGAATTTTATTTTAGCCCTTTGTCTTCTTTTCAGTGTGATAGAAAACCTTTGCAGTCTAGGAAGGACGAGTACCGGAGCGAATTTCACATTCGTGAGCACCGGCACACAGGACTGACACCGAATGCGAGGGTTTGTCTACACGCTGAAAACCCTGTTTAAACAGGGTTTTTTTAATTGAACCGCTCCCCAAAATGGAAAAATGAGGTATGATAGGTGTAAATAGCGATTTAGGGGGGGCTGCTAGACGATGATGTTACTCATCATAGGTCTTTTATGTATTTGTTTCGCCATAGGATATGCCGTCAATTTCTTATTACTTAAACACCAAAATCAACCAATTTTTTCAAAAAAACTCTTCTATCCTTTTTTGACCATTGGTCTTGTTTTTTCTATCATGTCATTACCGTTTGCCAGCACAGGTGCTCCGAAAGCACAAGCAGATCCATCTTCTGAACAGCTGCTGAAAGAGCAAAAACAATTAGCATCTGACATTTCTCGTCTAAAGGAAGACAAAGAAACGCTGACGGCCTCTCTAGAAGACGTGACCAAAGAAAAAGAAAAGCTATCCAAGAAATTAGAAAACATCACCTCCGAAAAGAAAACAGTCAAACAGCAAGAAAAAACCATCCATGAGCTTGAAGAGAAAATAGACAAGCTAACCTCTACAAACGAAACACTCAAAAAAGAAAACCAAAAAGTTAACAAAGACACCACGTCATCGGCCCAGCGATCTGCTCCTAAAGATGATGGGGCCAATACTGGCGGTCATGAGTCACAAAAAGAAACAAAAAAAGAATCCGCCGCCTGTAATATTAAAGGAAGTGTCAACGGCATCTATCACACACCGAGCAGCAGATACTACTCACGGACAAAAAACGTGACCAAAATGTTCTGCTCCGTAGAAGAAGCTGAGCGTGCAGGGTACCGGGCACCAAAGCAATAGACATCTTTTGACGATAAAAAAACCTCCTGTCAGCCCACTATAGGTACAGGAGGTTCTTCTTTAAATTTCTCTTCTTAATGCTGTTAATACATTCGTTTTTGTCGCCTTACGTGCTGGGTTGAGTCCAGAAATAATGGCGACTCCTGCACTAATCACTGTTGCTGTGACCACAAGGCTTAGCGGAATATAGGAGAAGGTGATCGAGAATTGATCACTGGATCCCCCTTCAGACATGGAAGACAAAATCGCTGGAATGATTAAATTCACTGCAAAACTAACGATGTACGAGATGATGATCCCGATGATCGATCCAATCACCCCAATATACGCACTTTCCATGAGGAACATTCGCTTAATAATGGAAGGATTCGCACCGATGGCTTTCATGATCCCAATCTCTTGTGTCCGCTCTGTTACGGCCATTGTCATCGTATTGAAAATGCCGATCGCCGAAATAATCACCGCAATACATCCAACAAAGATGAGTCCAATTTTAAAGACTGTAAAGAACATATCCATTCCTTCAAGCTGATTCGTCACAGAGATGACTTGATAGCCGTCATCTGTCAGCTTATCTGTGAGCGCACCGACATTGTCGAACTTATCAGCATAGACAGACGTCATTTTTTCGACATTTCCTGCATCAGGAGATAGATCGAGCACTTGACTAAATTCTTTTTCATAAGCATTCGGAATAAGAATCTTATGATCCTGCTGCCACTCCAAATTCGGTTTCTTCAATACACCAACGACACGGAAATCGAACGTCTTTTCTTTCACCACTTCATTTTCTTCATTCAGTTTTGGCACCTTGATTTGAATGACTTTATTTAAAATTTCCTTCGTATAGCCTTTTGGCTCTTCCGGTGTATCTTCACCATTTGATGTCTGATTCATTTCTTTTTCATAGTCTTTTCGTTCTTTTTCCGTCCAAAGTTGTTCTGCCATATGATACCCAATTACAATTTCATTCGCCGATGTTGGGACTTTTCCACGGTCTAGTTCAAGGCCTGCCTCTTTTTCTTCTTTCATATCTGTCAGTACAGCCTGCGTATCACTTGAGCGATTATCGAGCTCGACGTGAACCGATGGAATGATTGACGTTCTTGCAACGACAGATTTCGCATGGTCATATTTCTTTAAATCGTCAAGCTTGACGTCACCTTTTTCTTTGCCTAACACTTTAATTTCTGTGATAATTTGTTGTTTCATGATTTCATCTTGAGCCGATTTTTGCAGACCAAAACCAACTGACGCTAGAACGATTAAGAAAGAGCATGCCATTGTCGTTGCAAGTATGGTCATAAACACACGCAATCTATTTTTCTTCATATTTCTTCTAATGAATTTGACCTGATCTCTAAATTTCAATGGACTGATCCCCTTTCTTTAATACACCATCATGAAGCTGGAACGTTGTGTCTGCGATGGAAGCGACTTCATCGTCATGTGTAATGATGACAAATGTAATTCCTTTTTCACGATTAAGCTGCTGGATAAAGGCTAGAATTTCGCCTTCAGTTTCTGAATCCAGACTGCCTGTTGGTTCATCTGCTAAAATAATAGACGGATTAAGGATCAAGGCTCTTGCAATACTCACACGCTGCTGCTGTCCACCTGATAGTTCATTAGGATAATGTCCTGCGTGATGTTCCAGACCAACTCGTTTCAGCATTTCCTTTACTTTCACTTTTCGCTCAGACGGCTTCACACCTTTTAAAGTGAGCGGAAGTTCAACGTTCTCATATGTTGTTAAACTCCCGATCAATTGAAAGCTTTGAAAGATAAAGCCAAAATGATCTAACCGAAAGTCTGCCCATTCTTTCTCATTAAAGCCGGTCACATTGGTGCCATCAACGACAATTTGTCCGCTTGTTGGCGTAATATATCCCGATATTAGATTCAGTAAAGTCGATTTCCCCGAACCGCTTCGTCCGACGATACATGCAATATCGCCTCTATTAATAGACAAGTCAATGTCTTTGAGCACAGGAATTTCGTTCTCCCTGCCCTTTTTCCCAATTTTAAACACATGATCTAACGATTGAATTTGAATCATCTCTACTCCCCTGCTCTCTGTTTATCTTTTTCGATAGATTAAGAAATAACTCGTCAGTGCACCTACAGCTCCACCGATGAACATGCCGGCGATATAACCAAAAATGGAGTTGTCTGAAGAAAATCCAACCCAGCCAAATCCTAGAACACCGAAGGCAATGACCAATATCTGAATGGGCCTATCCATTTTGGGGTAAACAAAGAATCGTCCATTTCGTTCAACTGGATGTTTAATAAAACTGAACAAACCAATGAGATAAAATACGATTAGCATCACAATTGGCACAATGAATTCTACACCTGTAAACCAAATTGGATTTTCAACTAAATTTCGAAATTGAAAACGGTCTGTTATATAAGTAATTGGAGCTATGGGCATAATAAAGTAGTCATAACTGATATCAACCCAACTTCTATCCGTTTTTAATAAATAGTCTAAATGAAACATCGGTAGCCAAATTAATAAATAAGGTAAAATTGATGTACTGAATGTAACAATGGCTTGACTAATTGCGCTTCCTGTTAAAGCACCTGCTGCAAGACACAAACTATAAAACATTAAGGTGGACACAAGTGCAATCAAATAACCACTGTTAAACGCAATCGTATATTGTGGTTGAATGCATAAAATGAGTATATAAGTAAAGACATATGACAATACATGAACAAGCGTGATAATTCCGGCACCTAGGAAAAACTTTGTGTGATAAATGGTCGTTCTGCTAAACGGCAAAGATAAAGTAAAATCAATTTGCCCTTTATTTCTTTCAAAACCCAACTGGGTAATTGCAAAAATTAAACTCATCGTCCATGAAAAGGTGATAAACATATCAGAACCGAAATCATAATAAAAGTAATTATCGAGTGGTGTACAAGTCGGATCGTTTAAACAAGTTTGAAAGGATGAGTATCCCATTAAAAAGGATAATGGCGTCGCAAAGATCGCAACAAGCATCACTAAAATGAATGTCAGCTCAGACTGCTTCCATTCCTTATATAACAATTGCCGCTTTACCATCTGCGTTTCCCTCCAAACTTCGCAATGAATACTTCTTCTAAATTTACAGGCAGTTCATGCCAGACTTTTGGTTCAAGCGATTTCAAATACTCTTTTGCTTCTTCATCTGTTTTGAGTACAAGTGCTGTATAGAACACACCCGCTTGATCTAAGATGGCAACGCCTTTTTTTCTAATACTTAAGTTCATATCCTCTTCAAATGCCATCTGGATTTTAACGTAGTCATTCTTTAATTCGTCTAAATCCATAACACTTGTGAGCTGATTTCCTTCCAAAAACCCGATTCGGTTACACATACGCTCAATATCCTCTAAACGGTGAGATGTAATTAAAATCGTTGTTTGTCGTTCTGCCACCTCGTCAATCATCAGCTGAAGAACGTCATTTCTTGTGACTGCATCAATCCCGTCTGTCGGCTCATCTAACAAAATGACTGCTGGTTTGATGGCAAAACTTAAAATGAGAGACAGCTGTTTCTTTAAACCTGTCGACAATTCACGGTATTTCACTTTTTCCGGAATCTCATACCGGTTCACAAGCTCATTGGCATATGTCACGTCAAACTTTGGATACAGTTGTTTTAACAGCTTCACAAGCTGTCCATAATTGTACCGGTCAAAGTAGGGATTTACGACTGGCATATACACAATATTTTGTTTCACTAACGGGTGGTCTTTTACGAGTACATCTTTAAAATAAATCTCTCCTTCATCCGGAAGAAGGATTTGCTGAATCAAGCGAAGAAGTGTTGTTTTACCAGAGCCATTCCGGCCAAGCAGACCAAAGATCTCTCCTTCGCCTATCTTGAAGGAAACGTTGCTGAGTACTTCGCGTCCATTTAATTTCTTTGATACATTTCTGACCTCAATCAACTTGTTTTCCTCCTTTTAGACTTGAGCCGATCTCCTCCAGCCACTCTTTGAGTTGATGAATATCAATACCGGCATAATGAGCTTCAATAATGAGTTGCCTTAATTGCTCCTTCATCTCTAACACCTTCCCTTCATTCAGCTTTAACTGTGCACCTTCTGTCACATACGTTCCACGGCCTCTTAATGTTTCAATAATTCCTTCCCGTTCAAGCTCTTTATACGCTTTGCTGACGGTGTTTGGATTCGCAATAATAATGGTGGCAAGCTCTCTCACAGAAGGCAGTTTGTCACCTGGTTTCATCACGCCTTTTAAGCACAAAATTTTTAACTGCTCAATGATTTGTTCATATATTGGTGCAGCGCTTCTTGGATCTATTTGAATCATGATGGCTCCCTCTTTTCTCATTCATGCTTTTGCAGTCCTATCGCTTGATCATGTCCTTGCATTAAAGGGACCGAATTTGGAATAAAATCTTTTTGAACTTCAAAACCAATGAAAACGAGAACGAAAAAAAATGTACATGCTAACGCAACAGCCAGCACCATCCACTTTAAATTGATTGGTTTTTTTTCTTTTTTCATGGTTAAACACCTTTCTTCACGTTTAAGTGTCTATAGTGTATTAGTTGATGTAGTACACTTAATACAATATAGACACTTGATTGAAAAGTCAAGGGACTCTAGAAAAAAATAGGCAGACGAACCAGATAAAATGACGAAGCTACTTAAAAGCTTTCGGAAGCCAGGTTTGCTTCTGGTTTAGGGTGTTCAACACGTTCATAACTTTCATAATCGCCTGAAAAAGTGGATGGAGCGTTTTAAGGAGTTGCAACACAATATTTGGAAAACTATCTCTGCTGGTTCCGATGGCTTGATAAGGAAAAGAATGTAGCATTTGAAAAACGAGTAGAGCAAATGCTTGTTTTAGCGTGTCAAAGTGCATAATAAAAGACCCCGAATATTGAGGTCTCTACAATGTTTTAATTAGATACTATTACTTTGTTTTTGGCCTTGCTTTTGAACAGGATTAGCACCCACCATACTAATAAAAATATATAGCCTATAACTGTAAAGATAGACCAAACTGCACCCTGTCGCAATTGACTAAATAAGTGTTCAAATTCATTCATTCCTTCTACTCTACCAATGCTATTTATCAGGCTAATCATCGGAATTGTAACAGTAAATACAATGGTTAGAATGGACAATCCCCTATGTTTATTTTTCACGACACTGAATATTGCGGTTCCTAATGTTGTTAAGAAAAACAAGTAATATAATGCCCAAAACCAATTAGGAAGAGTCTCCCACATTTCTTCTACCCCCTTGAAGATATTTGCAATTTCTATATATAACATACTTTAACAGAATAAAAACCTATTACAAATATATATCCAAAAACAACAATCTTTGCGAAAACAGCCAAAAAATAAAACAGACCCTTAAAAGAAGGATCTGTTCATCATTCGTTCTCGTATGAAATACCCAAAATCATTTGATTTTGAAGACTTTGAATTTGTACACGCGTTCTGTCTAAACGTTCTCTTTGCTGATCATTGGCGACATCTTTTAACTTTTCTAATTCATTCACTGCGTCCTCTAGCATGAGCTGCGCTTTTGAAAATTCTTCTTCGTTATAATGTTCTTGGCGAGAGCTCAAATCAAACTGTTCGCTTGCAAACTCAAGAGTCTCAGTGCTTTTTTGGACAAATTCATCGATTGATTTTCTTGTTGCCATCTTGCCATCCCTCCATTTCATCATTGCTCTCGCCTATTTTGCCCACGTAAAGCTTTTTCACTAAAGAAAATGTTGGACAGATTCAATTGTCCTCTTTCGTGATTTTTGTTAAACTTTAAGGATGCCTATTATTATGCAAGGAGGTTACTGACTTGGATCAGCATAACCCTTTTTTATATTCAAACAGCGAAAAACGTTATCACACATGGAATTATCATTTGCGTGAGCACTTTGGTCATAAAGTATTTAAAGTCGCATTAGACGGCGGCTTTGATTGTCCAAACCGTGATGGTACTGTCGCACATGGAGGTTGCACATTTTGCAGCGCAGCAGGATCTGGTGATTTTGCAGGGAACCGGGCGGATGATCTCATCACTCAATTTAATGAAATCAAGGACCGGATGCATACAAAATGGAAAGATGGAAAATACATGGCGTATTTCCAAGCTTACACAAACACACATGCGCCGCTGCCTGTTTTAAAAGAAAAATACGAAACCGTTATGAATCTGGATGGAGTGGTTGGTTTATCGATTGCCACAAGACCTGATTGTCTGCCAGATGACGTGGTGGAATATTTAGCTGAGTTAAACGAACGGACGTATCTATGGGTTGAACTTGGTCTACAAACTGTACATGAGCGGACAGCGATGCTCATCAACCGTGCTCATGATTATGAATGCTACGTAGAAGGTGTAGAAAAACTGCGAAAACATGGCATTCGAGTCTGTTCACATATCATCAACGGTCTTCCTCTTGAAAACCGAGATATGATGATGGAAACAGCAAAAGCTGTCGCTGATTTAGATGTGCAAGGAATTAAAATTCATCTACTTCACCTGTTAAAAGGAACACCGATGGTGAAGCAATATGAGAAAGGCAAACTAGAATTTCTCAGCCAAGAGGAATATGTTCAGCTTGTCTGTGACCAGCTGGAGATCCTGCCGCCAGAAATGATTATTCATCGTATTACAGGCGATGGTCCCATTGAATTAATGGTAGGCCCAATGTGGAGTGTGAATAAATGGGAAGTGCTCAATGCCATAAATGCTGAGCTTGAAAGACGTAACAGCTACCAAGGCAAACGCTTCGTCAGATTGGAAGAAGCGGCAAAATGATTTTAAAACGGATGCTCCCTTTTAGTAAAGAGCTGTTAGAACGTGCTTGTCAAAAAGGCGATATTGTCATTGATGCAACGATGGGAAATGGCCATGATACACGCTATTTAGCTGACCTTGTCGGGAAGGATGGACAAGTTTTCGCATTCGATGTACAGAAGGAAGCCATCGAGCAAACAAGCAAAAGACTTGGTGAGCACTACCCTTACGTTCACCTTATCCATGACGGACATGAACAACTTGCTGAGCATCTGCCAGCCGAAGCTTATGGTCACATATCTGGTGCAGTGTTCAATCTTGGGTACTTACCAGGAGGCGATAAAACCGTCACAACTCAGGCCCATACAACCATTGAAGCGATCAAACAGCTCATTGATTGGCTTAAGCCTGGAGGTCTGATCGTTCTTGTGATTTACCACGGTCATCCCGAAGGAAAAAAAGAGAAGGACATCCTTCTTGATTATTGCAAAACACTCCATCACGAAGAAGTACAGGTGATCTCTTATCAATACATGAATATTCAAAACGATCCGCCCTTCGTGGTAGCCATCGAAAAAAAACTCAAATCCTCTTAATGGATTTGAGTTTTTTTATTTAATAAGCGTATTGGTCAATGATTTCTTCAAGTACTACTTCCAGCTCTTCTACATCTGCAAGCTCTGATTGAGTAAAGCGGACACGTACAAGCTGTTCTCCGTCATTATACATTTCTTCCAGCCAGCCACGCAGCCCTCTTGCTCTACGGTCGACTTCAAAAATGATATCTAGCCCCTCTTCATCAATGAAGAAAATCACCTCTAACTCATCAAGCATTTGACGATAATAGTCGGAAGTCGGTATGAACTCAAATTCTTGAACAAAGGGAAGGCGGCGCCTAAAATAAGGTGCTTCTTCGCAGTCTGCTTCATGAAGGTGAAAGCCTAAGTTTCCAACAGCTTCAAGCACACGATTCACCCAAGGGTGTGCGTTTACAAAAATGCGGTCATGATCAAATTTATCAATACCACCTTGAATATCAAGGTCTGTCACAACAGCCACCTCTACTTTACCTACAGTCATTGGTGTATCAAGAGGAAGGTGAAACGAGAATGTAAACTGCTGAGCTTCCCCAGGCTGAATCGTGAATGATTCAGTCACTCGGACAGAATGGATGGTTGTGTGTTTTCGTTGCTCTTCATCATCTTTTACAATGGTGTACCATGTTTTCAACTTTAAATCAATATAGCGAATATCTTGAGGCACTTTTCCGCCCTTCACATGGACTGTTCCCTTTACTTCTTCTCCCGGTTCATACGCATCTTTCTCCAAAATTGTATCCACTTTTGCTGCACCGATTCCTACACTTGCTGCAAACTTTTTAAAAAATGACATATTCGACCTTCCCCTTTTTTAAGTTTTTCAACAAATATACGTCATAAGGAGTAGATACGATTCATTCGATCCATACTTTTCTCCTATTTTTCGTACACTAAGAATATTATCGGCAGCAAATAAGAGGATTGTAATGAAAAAAGAGGATACGTCTGATCATGGTTCGCCTTAAAAAGTGTACATCGCCCAAGCAAAACCGTTCAAAACAAAAAAGCTTGTAGAAAACCATTGTGTTTTCTACAAGCTGATGAGCTTACTTTATCCTTTATGAAGATTTCATCCAAGGCATTTTCTGATAGGTGCGATAGGCTCTGCCATTGATATAGAAAAAGAACGATGTTTTCCCGCTTGATTTGATCAACCGCTTTGCCAGCTTGTTCATCTCTTTTTGGGCTGTCACTTTTTCATCAGACAAATAGACCGCAAGTAACCCTCTATTGATTAGTTTGTGAAAATTCTCGTGTGGAATGCCTTTCAGCTGTTCATCCGCTTTTTCAATAAAATGCTGTAGTCTATCCATCATCTCATGATGAGAGTTGTAGTACGAGCAAAAATTCAAATCGCCTTCCAGCCTGTCCTCTTCTTGGTCGATTAAATAGTCCAGTAAGATGTGCAGACCTTGAATATAAGGGAAATAGCTTTCGTAAATTTGCTTCGCCTGCTTCTCTGTAAAATCAGGCTGCAGTGCATAAGCCACAAGACAGAAAATGCCCAGCGTTGATCCTGCACATGCGGAAAACTCATACCACTCCATCTTCGGTAAATCCTTTTCATACTGGCGGAACCATGACTCTAATCGAGGTTCACGCTCATGAGGAACCACATGCTTATGTACTTGTAAATCACTATAATAATCACACAGCGTATGTAAATAGGGCTGAATGATCGGATAATGCGCTAGACGTGATAACACATTTTGGCATGTCCTAACAAGCGCATGCAGATATCCATGATCCTCTTGATCATCACGGAATTGATAGTACGGCTTAAGCTCCGCATGAATATCGAGTGCATCTCTCATCGCTTGATGCAGCATATGAAAATCCTTTGGATCAAGTGATGTACTGCGGTCACACAAGTTATCTAAGTAATCGCTAATCGTTTGGTACGCCACAATGAATTCAATACACGTTTCCTTCGCTTCACCTGCAAGAAGAGATAAAATTCCCCCGCCTTCACAGTGAAAGGTTTTACTGGATATGCTCGCTAGTGCCTGCGTTCTCAGTTCTTCATTTTCAATCATTTCTGCATGAGCCCGCCACTTTTTTAGCTCCTGATGAACTAGCGGAAAAATATCTTTATACACCTTCGTCATCAGTGCAAAAGGACGTTCTGGTACTGACAAATCAATCCACCCCCAACTTAAGCTCACAATCAAATATATTGATCAGTAAAGGCTCTTGCCGCCTTAAACACATCTTCTCGCTCGGGCTCATTAAAAATTTCATGATAAAGCCCTTCCCATTCACGGTATGATTTATTGGTTGATTCAATGCCATTGAACCATTTCATCACTCTTGTTTTATCTACAATCTTGTCATCGCCTGCCTGCATGAGCAGGAGCGGAATCGACCGAAAGACATTCGTAGGCTGCATCGCCGCATCGATATTTTTGACCAGTTCTCGATACCAGCGAACCGACACCTTCGTCACATAAAGAGAATCATTCGAATCCGCCTCAATCACATCTTGATTCCGTGTGGCAAGTTCGATCGACAGCCCAGATTCGACTTTAAAAGACGGCGCCAGCACATTTAGCCCTTTTGACGCAAAATCCATCAGCTTCTTCGGTTTAAATTGCAGACCTAAACAAGGTGATGATAAAATAAGGCCATCAATCTTCGTATGGGTATACTGCTTGAACCATTCAATCGAAATCAGTCCCCCCATACTATGTCCAAGTAAAAATGTGGGAAGTCTGAACGACTTCGCATGTTCAATCCATTCATCGACTGTATCAATGTATTCTTGAAAAGAACGAATGTGGCCTCTCGCACGTGTCGATGTCCCTTGCCCAGGCAGGTCACCCATGACGACGTGATAGCCTGCATTTCGCCACATTTCGATCAGCCATTTATATCGGCCATGATATTCACTAGCACCATGTACAATTACAATTGTACCAACCGGTCTTTCAGCATGCCAAGTCCACAAAGTAAACACCTCACAAATGTTGTATTAAGAAAGGAAGTCGAAAAAGTGATTTATCCATATCATCAGTTTACACCTGAGATTCATGAATCGGTCTTTGTTGCAGAAAACGCCACCATTACAGGTGATGTCACAATTGGAGAATATTCAAGCGTTTGGTTCCAAACGGTCATTAGAGGCGATGTAGCTCCTGTAAGAATTGGAAAAAACGTCAACATTCAAGACTTATCCTGTCTGCATCAAAGTCCTGGAAAAACACTTCTGATTGAAGATGGTGCTACCATTGGACACCAAGTCACATTACATAGCTCTATCATTCGAAAAAATGCCCTCATTGGCATGGGATCCATCATTCTCGATGGTGCGGAAATTGGCGAAGGAGCCTTTATTGGTGCAGGCAGCCTTGTCCCGCAAGGAAAAGTCATCCCAAAAGGTTCACTCGCTTTTGGCCGTCCAGCCAAAGTCGTTCGCCAGTTAACAGATGAAGATATCCAAGACATGGATCGTATCCGCAGAGAATATGTAGAAAAAGGACAATACTATCGTTCCCTTTTATCGCGTTAACATCATACATGTATCTTCACTTTATCATGTTTTTTTCAGGATATTAAGCAATAACTGTGTACCACTTGTTATTTTACCCTTTTCCACCACTTTCTATCATGACAAAAAAGGTTTTCAGCACAAAGCTGAAAACCTTTTTCATTAGCTAAAAATAACTTCTTTCGGCTGGTGATTCAACTGCTCTGGATCAATGCTGCGCTCTACATAGATGCTATGCCAGATCATAAAGATCAGGACAGTCCAAATCTTACGGCTATGATCTGCTTTTCCAGCACAATGATCATTTAATAAATCAAGCACATATGCCTTGTTAATGTATTCATCTGTTTGACTGCTTTTAATGATATCTTTCGCCCAAGCGTTCATCTCATTTTTCAGCCAATGACGAATTGGAACAGGGAAACCTAGTTTTTTACGGTTTAACACATGGTCCGGCACAATGCCTTCTGCTGCTTTACGCAATAAATATTTCGTTGTGCCGTCTTTCGTTTTCAGCTCTTCTGGAATTTTAGAGGCTGCTTCAAATACGACCTTATCAAGGAATGGAACACGAAGCTCAAGAGAATTCGCCATTGTCATCTTATCTGCTTTCAGCAAGATATCCCCGCGCATCCACGTATGGATATCAACATATTGCATTTTGTTAATATCACTGTAGCCTGCACTTTCCTCGAAGTATGTTTTCGTCACGTCACGATACGTGATGTTCGGATCATACTGCTTTAAGAGGTTTTTCTTCACTGGCTCTTCAAAGATTTTTGCATTGCCGATATAACGTTCCTCTAATGGCGTACAGCCTCGAACGATAAAGCTCTTCCCTTTCATTCCTTCTGGCATTAAACGAGCCAGACGAAGAAGAAGCTTTTTCAGCATGGATGGTACAGATTCAAAAGGCTTTAGAGACAGCGGCTCACGGTAAATATTATATCCACCGAACAGCTCGTCTGCTCCCTCACCTGAAAGAACAACTGTGACTTGTTTTTTCGCTTCTTTTGCCACGAAATACAATGGAATCGCCGCTGGATCAGCCAAAGGATCATCTAAATGCCAGACGATCTTCGGAAGCTCATTCATATATTCCTCAGGAGAAATCACAGCACTAAAGTTTTGCAATCCCAGCTTATCAGCTGTTTCT
Organism: Bacillus sp. FSL M7-0307; assembly: GCF_038627835.1. Classification (NCBI taxonomy): domain Bacteria; kingdom Bacillati; phylum Bacillota; class Bacilli; order Caryophanales; family Bacillaceae; genus Bacillus; species Bacillus sp. FSL M7-0307. The sequence goes on from NZ_CP152023.1 coordinate 2,721,944, forward strand.
TTTGCTACATCCACCTCACTGAATCCATCCTGCTGGAAACCAACAGAGAATGTCTTCAGTTCAGGGTGAAATTCCTTTGCGACCGACACGATGAAAGAAGAATCGATCCCGCCTGATAGGAATGAACCAACAGGCACATCACTTCTCATGTGGACTTTTACAGAATCATAGATAGCATCACGTACTTCTTCTACTAATTTCTGCTCTTGTGTTTGCTCAGGTTTGAATTGAACTTTCCAGTAAGTCTTAAATGCAATGTCTTGGCCTGGACGCAGTGTAAACTGATGACCTGGCTCAACTTTGTGCACTTTTTGATCAAGTGTATTTGGCTCAGGAACGAACTGAAAAGACATGTACTGCTGCAAAGCAGCCTCATCAAATAAAATATTCTCATTCACAGCCATTAAGCTTTTGCGTTCAGAAGCAAAGTACACTTGGTCATCCATTTGTGTAAAATAGAGCGGTTTAATGCCGAAAGGATCTCTTGCGCCATATAATAACTGCGCTTCTTTATCCCAAATTAAAAAGGCAAACATGCCGCGAAGCTTCGATGCCGCTTCTTCTTTATAGTGGCGATATGTGGCAAGAAGGACTTCCGTATCAGAATCTGTGCTGAACGTATAGCCTTTTTTCACAAGCTCTTCTTTCAGCTCCACATAGTTATAAATTTCTCCGTTGAAAATAATCCAATATTTTTCATCTTCATAAGAAAGCGGCTGCTTTCCATGTTCAACATCTATAATACTTAAACGTCTAAATCCAAATCCTACATGCTCATCATGAAAGTACCCCTCATCATCCGGACCTCGATGAACGATGAGACGATTCATTTGCTTAATTAACTCTTCCTGCTCAGTAGTTTCGGACAATGGACGGTGATTAAATACACCAACAAACCCACACATATTATTGCCTCCACGTTATGTTATTTCTTAAAAGTAGACCTATAATTAGACAGTATTTTGTCCAATTTTGTTTCACATTTTTACGCTTTTTGTAGAATTTTTTTTAATCAAAAGGAAAACCGCTTAAAATAAGCGGTTTTGTATGTTGTTATTCTCCTAATGCTTCCTTGCGAAGCGTGTCGGCTTTATCCGTTTTTTCCCATGGAAGATCCAAGTCATGACGGCCAAAGTGTCCGTATGCAGCGGTTTGTTTATAGATCGGACGACGTAAGTCAAGCATTTTAATAATGCCAGCTGGACGAAGATCAAAGTTTGCACGTACCACTTCAATTAATTTCTCTTCAGAGGCTTTTCCTGTTCCAAATGTATCAATTGAAATGGAGACAGGCTGTGCAACACCAATTGCATAAGCAAGCTGCACTTCACATGAATCTGCAAGACCAGCTGCTACGATGTTTTTCGCTACATAGCGAGCCGCATATGCTGCAGAACGGTCAACCTTCGTTGCATCCTTACCAGAGAAAGCACCGCCACCGTGACGAGCATACCCGCCATAAGTGTCAACGATGATTTTACGTCCAGTTAAACCAGCATCCCCTTGAGGTCCACCGATAACAAAGCGGCCTGTTGGGTTGATGAAGTATTTTGTTTCTTCATCGATCAGTTCACTTGGAACGACAGGGCGGATGACATGCTCTTTTAAGTCGCTTTGAATTTGTTCAAGCGTCACTTCTGGTGCATGCTGTGTAGAAATAACCACCGTATCAATACGAACTGGCTTGTTTTGTTCATCATATTCAACTGTTACTTGAGTTTTTCCGTCTGGACGAAGGTATGCAAGTGTTTCATTCTTGCGTACTTCTGTTAAACGGCGAGATAATTTATGTGCAAGAGAAATCGGCAGTGGCATAAGCTCTTCAGTTTCGTTGTTTGCAAAACCAAACATAAGACCTTGGTCACCTGCACCGATCGCATCAATTTCTTCTTCAGTCATTGTTCCTTCACGTGCTTCAAGCGCTTTGTCTACACCTTGCGCAATATCAGCAGACTGTTCATCAATTGATGTAAGAACCGCACATGTTTCCGCATCAAAACCATATTTCGCACGTGTGTAGCCAATTTCCTTAATCGTGTCACGCACCGTCTTTGGAATGTCGACATAAGTAGACGTTGTAATCTCACCGCTTACTAATACGAGACCGGTTGTTACAGAAGTTTCACAGGCAACACGTGCATTTGGATCTTTCTTTAAAATTTCATCCAAAATGCTGTCTGAAATTTGATCACAGATTTTATCTGGATGTCCTTCGGTCACTGATTCTGAAGTAAATAAACGACGATTTTGACTCATAATGGCTATTTCCTCCTGTACAAGACCACATCATCCCAAGATGAGGCCTCCAATATGATACGGAACTCGTTCCCTCTTATATTTCAACATGTTTATATTAGAGATGTTATTGGCAATTTGTTCATATGATATCCCAAAAATAAAAAAACCATTTCCTTCATTGCGAGGAAAGGGTCTGAGATCGCATGCCTTTCACTCTTATCGCTCAAGGTGTTCTTGTACCTTGCATCAGGTTAGCACCTTGGTTTCTCAGCATGTTCATGCCTTTTCATAAGAAACCGGTTGCTGGGCTTCATCGGGCCTGTCCCTCCACCAACTCGGGATAAGAGTATCCGTTCAATAAGATATCTTATCTTAAACCCTTGCGTCATGTCAATGGTTCATAGGAATTATCTCCCCTCTTTTTTCACCTCATCATTAGCATCACCAAAAAGCATATTTTCATAGCAGAAATGAAAAAACACACACAAAAATGTTTAAATAGTATAGACTATTATTATCAATGTGTTATACTAATCAAAACAAACAAATTCAACGGTAAAGGAAGGGTTTTTTTATGAACTCAGTGGATTTAAAAGAAGATTTGCAGTCATTGCTCTCATTAGAAAATACGCACCAAAATTTATCTGTTCCGAAACTTGTTGAAAAGATTTTGGCACGTAATGAAGGCGTTTTAACTTCAACTGGTGCTGTACGCGCCACAACGGGTGCCTACACTGGACGTTCGCCTAAAGATAAATTCATCGTAAAAGAAGAAAACTCTGAACATAAAATTGATTGGGGTCAAGTCAATCAGCCGATCTCGAAAGAGGCATTTGATCGTTTATATACAAAGGTTGTGTCATACTTAAAAGAACGTGATGAACTATTTGTCTTTGATGGTTTTGCCGGTGCTGACGAAAAATACCGTATGCCAATTACAGTTGTAAATGAATTCGCTTGGCACAATCTCTTTGCAAAGCAGCTATTCATCAGACCTGATGGATCAACACCATCATCAAACGAAAAACCTTTCACCATCTTATCTGCACCTCACTTTAAAGCAGATCCTGAAACAGATGGCACAAACTCTGAAACGTTTATTATCGTTTCTTTTGAAAAACGTACGATTCTGATCGGTGGAACAGAATATGCAGGAGAGATGAAAAAATCCATTTTCTCTGTTATGAACTACCTGCTTCCTGAACAAGATATTTTATCTATGCACTGCTCTGCTAACGTCGGTCAAGAAGGCGATGTTGCTTTATTTTTCGGCCTTTCAGGTACTGGAAAAACGACGCTTTCTGCAAGTGCAAGCCGCAAGCTGATTGGAGACGATGAGCACGGCTGGTCTAACACAGGTGTCTTCAATATTGAAGGCGGATGCTATGCAAAATGCGTGAACTTAAGTGAAGAAAAAGAACCACAAATTTACAAAGCCATCAGCTTCGGATCAGTGCTTGAAAATGTAGTACTTGATGAAGAAACACGTGAAGCAGATTATGATGACACATTCTTTACTGAAAATACACGTGCGGCTTACCCAATCGAAATGATTGATAACATCGTGAAACCAAGTATTGCAGGTCACCCATCTGCTATCGTCTTTTTAACAGCTGATGCATTCGGCGTTTTACCTCCAATCAGCCGTTTAACGAAAGAACAAGCCATGTACCACTTCTTGAGCGGTTACACAAGTAAATTAGCTGGAACTGAGCGTGGTGTAACGTCACCAGAAACAACGTTCTCTACTTGCTTTGGTTCACCATTCTTGCCACTTCCTGCTCATGTCTATGCTGAAATGCTTGGCAAAAAAATCGATGAGCACGGCGCAAAAGTATTCCTTGTGAATACAGGCTGGACTGGCGGCGGCTACGGTACGGGCAAACGAATGAATCTTGCTCATACAAGAGCAATGGTGCAGGCAGCGATCGAAGGAGATCTTGACAACGCTGAAATGATCACTGACGACATCTTCGGATTACACATCCCGCTTCATATTCCAGGAGTGCCAGATGAAGTGCTTCAGCCTGCTAAAACATGGGACGATCAAGAGGCTTACAAAGAAAAAGCACACTTCCTTGCAAATGAATTTAAAAAGAACTTCAAAAAATTCAGCCATGCAGCAAGTGATATTGAAGCAAAAGGCGGACCACTCGTCTAATCAAAAGGAAAAAGCTGAGGGAATGAATCCCTCAGCTTTTTTAGTTCGTTGAATGCAATGACACAAGACGATACGTCACCTTCGTGATATTGTCTGTGAGCTCCAGCTTTTCAACATGTGCTGTTCCTGTTTTTTCTCCGTCTTTCGTTTTACGCACCTCAAGCGGAATATTTAATGGATAAATGCGGTACCCTTCCTTCATGAGCTCAAACACATTTTCTTCAATTCTTGTCTCTTTTCCTTTTGTGACAATCATTGTATTAAATTCAACAGGCATTCCCATAATGAAAATCCCCCTACTTTCTATATTTCTTTCTACCGTTTATTTTACCACATTTCCGCCTTTTCGGCTGTGCATCCATGTCGTCAGCCGTCTGACAATCTCCCGGTTATGCTGTGGCGGGAAATAATGATGATATCCGTGAAAATACCATGTTTCCACAGACTTGCCATGCTGACGCAGTGCATCTTCTAATAAATACGCATGCTCAATGGATACATTCTCATCCAGCTCCCCATGAATGATTAAGACAGGTGCTTCAATTTGGTGCACATCATTCAAAGGCGTTCTAGCCTCATATGCTTCTGGTACCTTATGCGGAGGACCTCCTATTACACGCTTCATCATTCTTCTCATATCCACACGTTCTTCATAGGTGAGCTTCATATCACTTACGCCTCCCCATGTCACAAAGGAAGCGGCCTCATGCTTCATTTCAACAGCGGTCCATATGCCCATAATTCCGCCACGGGAAAAACCAAAGATATGAATGCGCTCCTGCTTCACCTTTTGATGATGTTTCAACAGCTGAAATGCAGCAAATGCATCTTTCCGATCTTCTCCGGCAAAATCCTCGTTCCCTTCGCCTCCTTGATTCCCTCGGTAGAAGGGCGCAAAGACGACAAACCCTTGCGCAGCAAATTGCACAATTCGGCCAGGTCTAACCATTCCCACATTTTTAATGCCGCCGCGTAAATATAAAAAACCGTCATAGAGACCTTCTCCGGCCGGTTCAGCGAGCAGCCCCTTCATCCGAAGTCCATCGGCCTCATATGTCACTGTATATAAGTGAATATGCGGATGTGGCGACGGGAACCTTCTCTTTTCCACAATCACTTGAATTCTCTCCTTTTCATTCGGTGTTACGTCAAATGCTTGATGATGGCTTCTGCGACGAGCTGTCCTGATTTTGTCACCATCGGAGTGCCGCCGCCTGGATGACTTGTGCCGCCAACAAACCAAAGCCCTTCAATATCCTTTGATTGATTATTGATTCGAAAAAACGCCTGCTTGAATGAGTTTGACGACATGCCATAAATGGCCCCATGATACGCTCCCGTTTTTTGCTGCAAATCAAGCGGGGTTTGTACCGCTTCAAATTCTACAAGCTGGTCAAGATCAAAGAGACCCTTTTCCTTTAGTTTTGTTTTCATATGCTGGCCATATGTCTCCTTTAGCATGTCCCAATTTTGCTCTTTTGTCACATATGGCGCATTGGCTAATACAAACAAGTTACTTCTTCCTGGCCCTCCACTTAAAGCTGGCTCTGAATGACCTGAATAACAGATGTAAAGCGTCGGATCATGAGGAAGCTGTTTTTTCTGAAAAATATCCTTAAATTCTTGTTCATAATTCTCTGGAAAAAACACGTTGTGATGAGACAATTGTTCATAGACTTTAGGGACGCCCAACAAAAGAACAAAACCTGATAACGATGGCTCAATGTTTGCCAGTTTTTGATTTCCAAAGCTCGGGCGGTCTTCTTCATCAATTAATTGGCGATAAACAGTCAGTGCATCTGCCCCCGCAATGACTTGATCTGCTTCATATATCTGCTGATCAGTTTCAACTCCTTGGATTCGCTTATTCTTTACATGAATCTTTTTGACTGATTTATTGAGATGAATTTGGACACCCAATTCCTTTGCCAGTGTCTCAAATGCCTCAACTAAACGATACGTACCGCCCTTAATACCATAAATGCCTTTTTCTCCTTCTAAATAAGCCATCATATTAAAAATAGCAGGTGCCTCGTATGGAGAAGAGCCAATGTAAGTCGCATACCGGCCAAACATCGCCAATGTATGAGGATGACGAAAATATTGACGTAGCAAGCGCTGAACGGATGTAAAAGGTTTGACAGCAAGAAGGGCTTTCATTAACTTGACATCCGCTTTATCCTTCCAAGTCAATAATAAACGATTTAAAAACTGATCCTCTGCCATTTGAAAAAGCTTCTTCGATTCCTGTAAAAATGCCCGGTATTGCTTTGCATCCTCTGGACTAAAAACTGCAATTTGTGATTCCATTTGCTCAATATCTGGCGTAAACTCGACCGTATGTCCATCTGAAAAAACGTTTTTAGTAAGGGGGAAAATCGGATAAAACGTCACATAATCCTCCATTCGTCTATGACAGGAGGTAAATACTTCCTCAAAATACGCCTTCATTGTAATGGTACTCGGTCCTAAATCAAAAGAGTAGCCAGACGCTTGATGGCGTTGTAATTTCCCGCCTAAAGAAGCTTCTTTTTCTAAAATGGTGACCTGGAAACCGCGTGACTGTAAGCGAATCGCAGCCGATAACCCGCCAAGTCCGCCGCCAATAATGATCACTTTTTTCATTCGTACCTTCTTCCTTTCCATTCATAGCCTTCTTTTTTCAGCCCAATTTTCATAGAAGCAAAACCAATGGCCATCAGGCTTATGATACTGACAGGCAATAAAAAGGCCATCGTAGACGTTCTTCCATTTTCGATATCAATGACCGCTTTAATGGATACACCCAGCCCGTAGCAAAGAAGGGCTAAACAGAGATTGACCACATCAAAATGAATCAGTGCGATCATAAAGCAAAGAACAGGAACTACATAAAGGGCGGAGTATAAACAAAAGACACTGCTTAACAAAGCAATGTTTCGATTCACTCCCGGGAACAAATTTTTCCGATATCCTTCCCATACTTCCTGTCCACTCTCATACATTCTCATGTAGACAAAAGAATGAATACTTGCCAGTGTGAACGGAAAGCCCTTCTCTTTCACTCGTTTAGCCAAAGCCATATCATCCACAAGAGAATCCTTGATCGCTTCATGACCACCTATTTCGTGATAACAGTTCTTTTCAATGGCAATAAAACCGCCATGTGCTGCGGCAAAAGCAGGATGTTGAGATGTTCTGACCCACTTCACTGGCAGATGACAGCCAATCGTAAACATCATCATAGGAACGACAAGATGCTCAAAAGGCGTTCCCGTTTTTTGCTCTGGGAAACCTGAAAGCATGCCCGTTTTTTGTATGCATAACTGCTTGTACACCGCTTCAATAGCTCCTTGTTTTAAGCGGACATCTGCATCTAAAAATAACAGCCAATCAGAAGATGCTGCCTCAGCAAGCTGGGAACAAGCATATGATTTTCCAAGCCAGCCGCGCTTCAATACTTGACCTGACTGCACACGAATCCATGGATATGTCTCTGCGAAGCCCTCTGCAATCATTCTCGTCTGATCTGTCGAGTGATCATCCAGCACGATCAACTCTTTCGGATGGAGACACTGATCAACAATCGACTGAAGGCAGGCTTCCAGCCGTTTTTCTTCATTTCTCGCTGGAATGAGGATCGATAATGAAATGGGTTCATCACGTGAAAGAGATGCTGGCTTGAGTACAGGAAATTGCTTCATATTCCAAATCGTAAACATCAATTGGCAGAGCAGCAAAACACTGATGACAATTAAGAAGACCGCCATGTTTTCACCCACTTTTTAAAGGAATCAAACGCATCACTAGTTGACCGGCTTGTCCTTGTTACCTGCCTAAATTGTTCGTTTGTTGAAAAATCTGGATCAGCAATAACCTGTGCTTGATGAGCGTTTAACTGTGTTTCAAGCAGGTCTCCGAGTAAACTTGTTACTTCCTTACTGCGAAGTGATCCGCCAGCTACTAGGACATCTTCTCCAAACTCAACCGATACCGTCGGTTTTTGAAATTGATTAAATGTATAATGCAGCGTCACAGGTTTGATGACGACCTGCTCAAATTGCCTGACTAAAAAAGAAGCTCCGCCTTCCAGTTCAAGCGGCCTTATGTCTTGGTGCATAATTTTCCCCTGTGGGAAGAGCCACACAGCCCCGCCAGCCTCCATCTTCTCCTTTGCGGTCATTAATGCCTGCTTGACACTTTTCAACTTCTCTTTATGAACTGGAAATGCACCAAGTTTTTGAAAAAAAGCATATTGCTTCAACTGCTTCTCTTCCATCATCATGGCATGATCCAGCTCAGACATTTGTTCTATTAAAAGAAAAATGATCAGTCCATCCCACCATGAACTGTGATTAGCAAGATAAAGAACAGGATGCTTCTCCTTTGGGTCAACCGTACCTTTCATCATGACACAGCGAAAATGTTTGTTCAGTAAATATCGTTCAAGATAAAAATAAAAGAGTCGTCTAAACGATCGGTTTTTGTCGCTTTCTTTCAAATCGAACCCTTCCTTCACACAAGATGACAATGATCAGTGCTAAATAAAAAATGACATCCAGCCCGCCCTTTAATGCTAAAAGACCAAAGAAGAACACCATGGCCTGATAAATACGTCCATTCCAGCGCAATGCCTGCTGATCAATGGATACGAGCGGGAACAGAAATGAAAGTCCTGCTCCAATGATACCCCAGCTGACAAAATTCTCAAAAGGGATACCAAAGAAACCTCCGCCGTCATACCACACCCAAAACTTTCGTTCAGCCGCTACCGGATCTAATATGAGATCAAGCAGTACAATCCATATACCCGTTTCGATGGCTCGCTTCCACTTCGATTGTTGTCTTGATAAAAAAAGACTATTTAAAAACACACCAACCCATGCAAAAGCGATCGTCAAAGGCACTCCTGCCACAAGAAATCCAAGCGTCGGATAATAATCATAGGCCCCAAATGGAAAATCAGTTGTGATCCCCACCCATTCAACCGTAAACGTCAACACACCCACAATGGCTGCTCTTACGATCACAAAGCTCCATGCCCCGTAGATATTTCGTCCAATTTCAATGACGCAGCAGGCGTAAAGCACAAGAAAGATACCATTCGCAAACTGAAGCCATGCCGGCACTTCAAAAAAGACCATTAAAATAAGACCTACTACATACCAACCAACAAATACCCAACTCAATCTATACACGAAACCGCTCCTTTATTTCTTCCAAATTCAAGAAAGCATTCATGCTTCTAGTATAGAAAAAAAGACACGTTCTATAAATAAACAATGCGCTTCTTATTTCATCTAGGCACTCACCAAAAATCCCTTTTGACATACTTTAATTAGTGATCTAGAACAAAGGAGGCGAATTACTCTTGAATCGTTCCATTAAAGTCAGACTGGCATTCATATTCGTTGTCCTGCTCTTTATTCCATTTGTCGCCTGTAAAAAAGACCAAGAGCAGACCGTACAAGTAGCCGAGGTGACCCATTCGGTCTTTTATGCACCGCTTTATGTCGCCCTATCCGATGGATTTTTCAAAGATGAAGGCTTAGAGGTTGAATTAAAAACCACTTGGGGCGGCGATAAAACAATGACAGCTCTCTTATCCGGCGGCGCTGATATCGCTCTGACCGGATCTGAATCTTCTATTTATGTGGAAGCACAAGACACGAAAGACTCTGTCATGAACTTTGCACAGCTGACACAAACAGACGGTACATTTCTTGTTTCAAGGGAAAAAATCAATCAATTCTCTTGGGATCAATTGAAAGGAAAGGACTTTCTCGGACAACGGAAAGGCGGCATGCCGCAAATGGTCGGTGAATATGTCCTGAAAAAAGAAGGCATTGATTTGAAACAGGATCTTCGCATGATTCAAAATATTGATTTTGCCAACATTTCAGGTGCTTTTTCCTCTGGAACTGGCGATTTTGTGCAGTTATTCGAACCGACAGCTTCCTTAATTGAAAAAGAAGGCAAAGGGTACATTACCGCCTCCTTTGGTGAGGCTTCCGGCAAGGTGCCTTATACCACCTTTATGGCAAAGAAGAGTTACTTAGAGGAAAACAAAGAGACAGCTGAAGCCTTTACTCGTGCCATTTACAAAGCGCAAAAATGGGTCAAAGCAAAGAGACCAGAGGAGATTGCCAAGACAATCCAATCTCAATTTCCTGATACAGACCTTGATGTCTTATCAACAGCCATTAAACGCTACAAGCAGCAGAACTCCTACGCAACAGATCCCCTTCTAAATGAAGAGGAATGGAACAAATTACAGGAAATCATGAAGGCAAGTGGTGAACTGCCGGAATTTATTCCGTACAAACAACTTGTCGATACATCCATTGCCAAGAAGGTCACAGATCACAAATAGAACAGGAGGTAGCACATGTCTTTCCTTCAAATTGACCATGTGACCCACACGTACTTCTCTTTAAAAGAAAAAACAACGGCCATCAAGCACATCAATATGGAGATCACTCAAGGTGAATTTATCTCATTTATTGGTCCCAGCGGCTGCGGGAAAACAACCTTGCTGTCCATCATCGCAGGCATTACGCCACCCTCTGAAGGTCGAATTTTAATCGAAGGAAAAGAACCGAATCAACAGGAGCATCAAATCGGTTATATGCTCCAGCAAGATTATTTATTCCCATGGAAAACGATCAAGGAAAATGTCATTCTCGGGTTAAAAATTGCAAAACAAGATTCACATGAAGCCACCTCAGCTGCCCTTAGCTTACTGCCAAAGCTTGGACTCAATGATGTCGAAGAAAAATACCCGAAGGAGCTGTCAGGCGGGATGAGGCAGCGTGCGGCTCTCGCCCGAACGCTTGCAGTTGATCCCGGCCTGCTTCTGCTTGATGAGCCATTTTCAGCACTAGATTACCAGACGAAACTGACATTAGAAGACCTCGTCTTTCACACATTAAAAAACTATCAAAAAACGGCTGTTCTTGTCACGCATGACATCGGCGAAGCCATTGCGATGAGTGATCGCATTTTCTTATTCTCAAAGCATCCCGGCTCTATCCAGCGAATGTTTACCGTTCCAGATGATCTGAGGACGCTCTCTCCTTTTGAAGCGAGACAGACAGCAAGTTTCCAAGAGCTCTTTCAAACGATTTGGAAGGAGCTGAAGACAGTTGAAACACAGTGATCTTTTACATGAAGCCTATCGAAAAAAAGTTCGAATGGAAAAACGCATGACGCGAGTCTACCAGTTGATCATTTTCGCCAGTTTCTTTTCGCTTTGGGAGCTTGCGAGCCATTTCAGACTGATTGACCCGCTCATTTTCAGTTCACCATCTGCCGTCTGCCAATTGTTTGTACAAAAATTATCAGATGGTTCATTAATTAATCATATGAGCATTACGCTGTTTGAAACAGTGCTCGGCTTTCTACTTGGTACTTTTTGCGGCATTTTATTAGCCGCCGCCTTATGGTGGTCCACCCGTCTTGCAAATGTACTTGATCCTTATTTGGTTATTTTAAATGCGATGCCGAAAGTCGCTCTCGCCCCCATTTTAATTGTTGCCCTTGGACCAGGCATGATCAGCATTGTCGCGATGGGTGCCATTATCAGTGTGATCATTACCACCATCGTCATTTATACAGCCTTTCAAGAAGTCGATGAGAATTATTTAAAAGTCATGAAAACCTTTGGCGCGAAAAAAAGAACGGTCTTCCGTGAGGTCATTTTGCCAGCAAGTATTCCAACGATGATCTCTGCCATTAAGGTCAATGTTGGTCTTTCTTGGGTTGGGGTCATTGTGGGAGAATTCCTTGTTTCCTCAAAAGGACTCGGCTATATGATCATCTATGGCTTTCAAGTCTTCAACTTTACACTCGTGTTCTTAAGTCTTTTCATTATCGCCGTCTTCGCCACCATCATGTATCAGCTTGTCGAATGGCTGGAACGCCGTTTTCTGCAAAAATAAAAAGCGCAGGGTCATTTCCCTGCGCTTTTTTTAACGAATCAAACCGTTCTTTTCTAAATAAGCCAGACTTTGTCTTAAAACATCATCTTTCATAATAAAACTGAAATTTTTATTTTTTGCGATGGATCTTGGTAAGTCTGCGAAAAGAACGGGTCCTTTCGTTTCAAAATACGTGTCCTGCTTGACGAGCCTTTCAATATCAGCGAAATAAATATTTTTGACAATGACTTTCTCTCTGCCAAGCACCTGATATTGACCAATATACGTTAATTCACGAACAACAGCACCCGTCTCTTCGTGAATCTCTCGTATAGCGGCTTGATCTGCTTCTTCATTTGGCTCTACTTTCCCTCCTGGAAATTCGTAGCCACGATCCTCATGTTCAGTAAGCAGCCATTTTCCTTGATAGCGGCAAATGGCCCAAACATGCTTAGGATGACTTGAAAAAGGCTGCTCTTCAAAAGAGAGCTTGACCGTATTATGATAATAGTCTTTAAATACATGCATGTGAAATCCCTCATATCCTGTCCTTGCTTCTTGTAAAACATCATACCACAGATCACATTTCTCTGAAGAATTTTTATAAAAAGTGAAACAAACGAGTGCTTCTATCTCGTCTGTATGTAAAATAAGTATTCTTGCTAAAACCTTTTTATCATCTCCATCCTCATCCCATTTTAATCATGAAACCTTTTGCCCATGATGACGTAAATCAATAAGTGTTTGTCCTACACAGACGAGGAGGAAACCAGCATGAGCATCACAAATGGATCAAAACAAGAAAATAACAAAGCATGGCCAATGAGGCAACATGAGAAAGAAGACGCTTCTCTTGAGGCAGTGAAGAAACACCTCATGAAAGGACAAAAGTTAGATTTAACAAAAGACAATCCAAATGTAGATCAAATTCATATCGGACTTGGCTGGGACTTATCTGGTCAGCCAATTGATTTAGATACGCAAGTGTTTCTCTTAAATGAAGAGGACAAGCTTCTGTCTCCAAAACACCTGATCTATTATCATCAGCAGCAAAGCTTAGATGGAGCTGTTCGCCATCTAGGTGATCATCAGGTCGGCGGAGGCCATCGGGACAATGAGATCATCATTATGCAGCTAAGCAGAGTCTCACCCGATATTCATAAAATCGTCGTAACTGCCACCATACATGATGCACACGAGCGGGCACATCATTTTGGACAGGTGACCAATGCCTACTTGCGCCTTTCAGATCAAATCACACAACAGGAGATTTGTACCTTTCAGTTAACAGAAGATTATTCATTTTGTACATCCATCATTTGTGCTGAACTAACGAGAGTTGAGAACGAATGGAAAATCACCGCTACCGGACAAGGTACGACCCTTGATTTAAACGACCTATTCCGCATCTACGGATTCACATCTTGACAAAGGAAAGGAGCCGGCACAAATGGGATTTCATTTCAACACGATCGAAGAACTGACCTTACAAGCAGAAGGCAACGGGATCTTTTTTGCCAAAAAAGGCGCTATGATTGCCGATCAAGGTACATTTCAATACCGTAAACGATTACTTGGGACGAATAAAGGAAATATGGTCAGCCAAGTATTTAATCATATTAGCAGAAAATTAACAGGTGAAAATCTTGAGATGATGGAAGTGAGTGGACAAGGTACTTGCTACTTGGCTGATTCCAGCGAGCATGTGACCGTCATCAATCTTGAGCCGAACGGTCCTTGGCAGCATGTTAGCGTGGAAAGTGAAGATTTACTTGCCTTTACTGAAGAATGTCACTATGGCGTGACACCAGTAGGCGTTGGGATTTTATCACAGAAAGGGCTATTTACTTCAAAGCTCTCGTATCAAGGTCACGGGGCGCAGGTTGCCATCAAAACAAATGGAAACCCGCTGATTTTAAAAGCACCTTGCCGTGTAGATCCTGACGCTATTGTCGCTTGGACGGGCAAAGCACCGAAAGTCAAATTAGATGTGAACTGGAAAACGTTCATTGGACAAACATCGGGCGAATCCTACTTGTTTGAATTTCATGAACAGGACCAAATTGTGATTATCCAGCCATCTGAACGAACATCTGGAATGCGGGTCGGGATAGATGATAACCGGTACAAACCCCAGAGTCAGAGTACCTCACACGAAATCACCAACTCACAGCAGGAAAATAGAGGCGGAATCAGTGATCTGATCGGCGGCATCTTACAGCCTCGAAAATAAAAGCATGTAGAATGTCTCTACATGCTTTCAGATAGTTGACAAAAGGCTAAAATGAACTTTCTTTTAGCCTTTTGTCTTCTTTTCAGCGTGATAGAAAACCTTTGCAGTCTAGGAAGGACGAGTACTGGCGCGGAGCGAATTTCACATTCGTGAGCACCGGCACGCAGGACTGACAAAGAATGCGAGGGGTTTGTCTACACGCTGAGCATGTAGAATGTCTCTACATGCTTTTTCAATTCATCAGTCCATTGGTCTCAATAAAGTTCTTTGTCTCTTCGTTACCGAGATCATGAATCATCGAGTAAATCTCTTTTCTTTTCCTATCCATTTCGTCATTTGGACTATCATAATGATATTCAAGAAATGGAACATGCGCCCGAAAGAAACCTTTCCAATCTGTCATATACTGTTCATCAAAATACTCTCTTAACTGCAAGATTTGTTCATCATCTGCTTCTATCTGAAATTGCCAAGCAGCCGCATCTCTGTGCTGTGAGATCGATCCGTCTTGAACGGATACATAGTATGTGTGTCTCGCCATCTGATTCATCCTTTTTCCTTTAGTATGACCAGATATGAAGAAATTACGGCTTTTTGCGCAATTTATTTTTAATCATGTCTAACACATCAATAAACAACTGTGGAATGGGAATTCCGAGAGCTTTGGCTGTTGAGACAATCTGGTACGATTCATAAATAATATAAAAGATGAGCGCTAAATCCTTAATTGTCCCCCCAGTCTTCAGCATGACATCGAAGAAGTGTGCCATGGATATTAAAGAAATCGTCACAACCTTTCGAACAAGCCGGGTCAAAAAACGCTTCATCGTAAGTTGTCCAGTCACAGATTCTCTTAGGCTTGAACAAATTAATTCAATAGCCATTAGTGTCACTAATATCATGAGTAAATATCCTGCTCCACCAAACAGAAAGCCCATTGCCGACAAACTGACTGTAAACAACGAAAAGATGCCTAAATCCTTGCTCACTTGGCATCAACATCCTTTCATAGTGGAACTTCTTACCTCAATAGTATATGCCGCATTTGATGAATAGCTTGGACGACAAAAAATAAAGGCATGGTCAGCTGCTCAAAAAACTCGTGAAGCGCATAAAAAGAGCCGCCTGTGACGGCGGCTTTCTTGGTTAAACTCTGACATCAATAAACGTAGCGTCTGAATCTTTGGGCTGAACAGCTTGAGGCTGCTGCTGCACTTGATCGAGCATCACCATGGCTTGGGCTGTGTTCGTGGCAAGCTGTGAATTCAATAAACTGATATTAAGTGTTTTTTGAATACTCGCCACTTGCTGGCTCATCATTCCTGCAATTGAGGACATCTTCTCCCCTCCCTTCCCTTTTCTCTTCGGCTAAAAGCCCCATCAATTCAATGGGCTGCCTGTCACAAATCCACAAAAAAAGAATGCCGATCTGTTTGATGATCGACATTCCTTTCACATTCGCTTATCCTAAGTATGCTTTGAGCATCCAGTTGTGTTTTTCAATGGATTGATGAATCGCAAGCAGCATATCACCTGTTGTTTCATCGCCAACTTCTGCAGCCAGCTCCATGCCTTGCTTAAGTTCTTCTGCAATATTAGAGAAATCATCATACAGATTTTTCACCATTTGCTCGGCTGATTCATTGCCTTCCGCTTCTTGAATGCTAGAAATTTCTAAGCACTCTTTCATTGTCGCAACAGGTTGTCCATTTAATGCGAGCATACGCTCAGCCAAATCATCGATATAAGTGGCTGTTTCTGTATATAATTCCTCGAATTTTTCATGGAGTGTAAAGAAGTCTTTTCCCTTTACATACCAGTGATAGTTATGTAATTTTACGTAAAGCACAGTCCAATCTGCTACTTGTTTATTGACGACGTTTAATAATTTTTCAGACATGTTGATTCCTCCTTATGTAGTTGCGTTTAGTATGGGATTACCCTTTTTTTATTATACTGAAACCTGCCATCATTTTCTTCTATTTTGACCGCATGAAATATATGTTAATATGGAAATAAGGAGGGAGTTAGATGCTGTTACTTGGGATTATCAGCTTTATCATTATCTCAATCGTTGTCTTTTTATCACTGTGGACGACATCAAAGGCTTATGATTACAAGCATAAAGTCGATTCACCACAGGATGCTGAACCAAACCAACGTCCTAACCCAAAATAAAACCGCTTTCAATGATGTGAGGTATCTTCTTCTTCAGTAGATGAACTCTCTTTTTTCACATCACCTACATGGATGTTTGTCTTCGGCATATTATGCTGCTGTTTAGCTGTCACATGGACTTGTATGATATAAAGGCCATCTTGTTTGAAAGCTGTATGCAATTCATATACACCTTTCTCCTTTTTCTTTGGCTGAATCATCTTGCTGTTATCCTTGTCGCCATCTTTCCACACTTCAAATTCAACATCATCTGCATCATCAACAGGCGTATCACCATATGTGACAGCTGCTTTTACGATAACGTTTTCATTTTTCTCCACTTGCTCCGGCCCTGTTAGTTTGACTTCTAATAACTCAGGCACTTCTCCCTTGTCATTGCTCGCTGCCGAGTTTCCACATGCACTAAGTAATGCGAGCATCAAAATGATTCCTACCATTTTCCGCATTCGTGTATCCCCCTTTTTTACTGACATGTCCATTTTAACAAATATCCCCTATTTTAACAGCTCCCGTTTCATTTCATGTAAAAAACCGGACATTCAATATGTCCGGTTCATCATCATCTTGCTAATTATCCAAATACTTTTAATAGCTCTTCTTGGTCCTGAGACAGCCAGAAACGCATTAAACGTTTTGCTCCTTCAAGATCATGAAGCTTCGCTTGACCGCACTGCTCTTCATTTGCAGCAGGAATTTCTGTTACCTCCACTGCATCTTTGAATGTTGCATCAAGCAGTTCAACGATCTCTCTTGGTGTCGGTGCACCGCTGACAACTAAATAGTAGCCAGTCTGGCAACCCATTGGAGAAATATCAATGATATCAAAATGATCGTATTTCTCTGAGTGTGTTCTAATATTAAACGCAAGTAAATGCTCTAATGTATGAATCGTATCAGGTTTCATTGCCTGCTTGTTCGGCTGACAAAAACGGATATCAAATTTGTTCACTTCCCCATCTGATCCCACTTTATGAACGCCGCAATGACGAACGTAAGGTGCTTTTACAGCATTATGGTCAAGTTCAAAGCTTTCAACTGAAGGCATTAATCACCACTCCTATAATTGCAATTTCCTATATTATAACATATTGCTCCGACCAGTTTAGTTTATAAAACTTCCCTTCCTTGTCCTTTTTTCTTATACTGTGAAAAGACAGACAAGGAGGAACCTCTATGAAACAAATTTTTATCGGCATCATTCGCTTTTATCAAAAATGCATTTCCCCTCTGACACCGCCGAGCTGCAGGTTTTATCCCACCTGTTCAAACTATGGGCTAGAGGCGATCAAAACGCATGGCGCTTTAAAAGGCGGCTGGCTCACAATCAAGCGAATTTTAAAATGTCACCCGCTGCATCCTGGAGGCATGGATCCAGTCCCACCTAAAAAGGAAAAATAACTTACTTTTCTTCATAACCGTTGACAACTAAGTCAAGCTTACCTGTCCCAGGATCAATCACTAGACCATGCACAGGCACATCAGATGGAAGAAGCGGATGATTTTTAACGACAGACACACTGTCCTTCACGCTATCTTCAACTGAGCTAAAGCTTTTGAGCCACTGTTGAAAATCGATCCCTGAGTATTCCAGTACTTCAATTCGTTTTTCGGGAATACCGCGTTCAACGGCTTTATTTAATAGGGTTTGGCTGTCTATTTTACTCATCCCGCAATCGTGGTGCCCGATCACATAAACTTCGTCAGCATTCAATTCATAAACAGCCACTAAAATGCTTCGCATAATACTTCCAAATGGGTGAGAAACAAGAGCGCCAGCACTTTTGACAATTTTAATATCGCCATTTTTCATGTTCATGGCGCGCGGAAGCAGTTCAACAAGTCTTGTATCCATACATGATAGAATGACAGCTTTTTTCTGTGGAAACTTCGTTGTTGTAAACTCTTCATATCGCTTCTCTTCGCAAAATTGTTGATTGTACTCGATGATTTCGTCTAAAAGTTTCATAAGTTTGTCCATTCCTTTTTCTTTTTTTAAAAATAAATATAGCACAATGTTTTAAATTTCGTCACGTTTTGACGTCTATTTTTTTAGAGGAAACATCTTCTGATGAAAATTTTTTATTTTCCTCTTTTCAAATCGTAATTATTACGATACAATAACTCAGGACATTAAATCGTAATCATTTCTATCTAATAGGTTGAGAGGAGACATTCTTAGATGAAAAAAATCTTTTTTATTTTAACAGCTGCTTTATTAGCGGTCGGTCTTGCCGCTTGCTCAAGCAGTGCGGGGACAAATGCTTCAAAAGGAAAAGCAGACGGGAAATTAACCATTTACGCGACGATCTTCCCTATTCAAGATTTCACTGAAAAAATTGGCGGCTCTCACGTAAATGCTCAAAGTGTGTACCCTGCCAATGCAGATGCACACAGCTTTGAACCAAGTTCAAAAACGATGGTTGAAATGGCTGAAGGAGATGCTTTTATTTACAGCGGAACAGGTGCTGAAGCATTTGCTGATAAAACGGCTTCTACGTTAAAAGACCAAGGCGTGAAAACAGTGAAAGCAGCCGAAGGCATCAAGCTATTATCAACACAAGAAGAACATGCTCATGAAGAAGGTGAGGACCATGATCACGATCATGAAGGTGAAGATCATGACCATGATGGACACGACCACGGAGATAAAGATCCCCATGCATGGCTAGACCCTGTTTATGCACAGCAAATGGCAAAAAACATTAAAGACACACTTGTTTCACTAGATCCAGATCATAAAGACGAATACACAAAAAACTATGAATCACTAAAAAAAGAATTACAATCGTTAGATCAGGAATTCAAAACAACGTTATCTAAAGCAAAACATAAAGAAATTCTTGTTTCTCACGCAGCATACGGCTACTGGGAAAAGCGCTATGGCATTGAGCAAATCAGTGTACTAGGACTCTCTGCTTCTGAAGAGCCTTCCCAAAAACAGCTTGAAAATATCGTACAACAGGCAGAAAAGCATCACATCAAGTATGTCATTTTTGAAAATAACGTCAGCAGTAAAGTATCAGATACGATTCGCAGTGAAATTGGGGCAAAAAGCCTTACACTGAAAAATCTAGAATCCATTACAGAAGATGATGCTAAAAATGGCGAAAGCTATGTCAGCTTAATGAAACAAAATTTAAACACATTAAAAACAGCTTTAAATGTTGAATGAATTCATGAACCTCGAGCGATCAGCCGGGGTTTTTTACTGCACAAAAAAACACACCATGATCAGGTGTGTTTCTTTGTTTACATTTGATATTTTTTCTTAAACTGCTCCGCTCTGCCGCCTTTTTCTCCGAATTTCTGGCGTCCTGTATAAAATGGATGCGTATCAGAGCTTGTCTCTACTTTAATGACAGGATAAGTCTTCCCATCCTCCCACTCTACGGTCTCATGTGATGTCTTTGTTGATCTACTTAAGAAGCGGTAACCGCTGTTTACGTCCATAAATACAACTTCATGTGAGGTTGGATGAATATCTCTTTTCAATGTCAAAACTCCCTTCATCATTAAAACGTAACGATTACGTTTTATAATTATATTCTACTCCCTCTTTTACAACTTGTCAAAAAACAAGCTTTCTTAGTCAGGAAGAATAATCTAAAAATGGTGGAGAATAATAAACACCATAAAAAGAGATGCGATAAGAAAGGCGGAGAAAAAATTGACTGATCTCGTTTTAGCTAGAAGTCTGTTCGGCACAACAATGGGCTTCCATATTATTTATGCCTCGCTTGGCGTAGGCATCCCGCTAATGATTTTGTTAGCTGAACTCATCTTTCAAAAAACGAAGGACCCGCATTATGCCATCATGGCCAAACGATGGACAAAAGCGCAGGCTGTTCTGTTAGGGGTCGCCATTCCAACCGGTACCATTGCTGGTACGCAGCTTGCCCTTCTATGGCCTGGTTTTATGGAGGTCATCGGAAAGGTCATGTCACTGCCATTTCAAATAGAAATTTATGCTTTCTTTATTGAAGCACTATTTATGTCTATTTATGTGTACGCAGCAGATCGTTTATCACCAGCCATGCGCATCATTACCGTTATTTTCGTTGTCATTGGTGCAGCAGCTTCAGCGATTCTCATTACAAACGTACATGCTTTTGAAGGAACACCCGCTGGCTTTCAAATGGTCAATGGAGAAATAACGAATATCGAACCTTGGAAGGCCTTTTTCAATCCAAGTTTTGTTGTCACTGCTACACATGTAGTACTGTCTGCTTTTACAACAGGCGCTTTTGTCATTGCTTCTGTCGCTGCATTTAAAATGTTGAAAACAAGAAAAAACGAAAAGCTCTATACCTTTCATCGAAAAGCCCTTTTTCTTGGACTGATTGTAGGCGGACTTTTCTCTTTTCTCACAGCCTTAAACGGTCACGAATCAGCTCAGCTTCTGTATGAATATCAGCCTGAAAAATTAGCGGGTGCTGAAGGTTTATTTGAAACGCAATCGCATGCGCCTCTGGCCATTGGCGGTTTTACTGATGCCAATACGCAAGAAATCAAAGGAGCAATCGAAATCCCTTGGGCGCTTAGTTTTCTTGCAGGAAATAGCTTTGATACTGTGGTTAAAGGGTTAAATGATTTTCCTAGAGACGAGTGGCCGCCTTTATTTATTCACACACTATTTAACGGAATGGTCATTATCGGCTCATTGCTCATTTTCTTTGCTGTGTTAGCACTGTTTTACCGTAAAATTTTAAAACGCGAACATTATCCAAAATGGCTGCTTGTCCTTTATTTATTTGGCGGGCCTCTTAGTCTCTTGGCGATTGAATTTGGCTGGATCTTTGCCTGTACAGGCCGTCAGCCATGGGTGATTTATCGAATGCTCAAAACCTCTGAAGTCGTCACATCATCAGGATCTATCGGTACACTTTTCATCCTTTTTGCCATTGTCTATCTCATTTTAGGCATCGCAACTGTGATTGTACTGACGTACTACTTTAGAAAACATTCAATTGAAGAAGACTTACGGTTAACAGAATCTTAAAAAGGGAGCGATCTTGATGCAAATGGATGTAACAACTGATGCACTCATTGCAATCACCATCTTATGGGGATTCGTGTTTATCTATGCAGTGATGGCATCAATGGATTTCGGTGCAGGATTTTGGTCAATGATTTACATGAACAAAGAGCAGACAAAGGCCGCAAATATCGCAAATAAGTATCTTTCTCCAACTTGGGAAGTAACTAACGTGTTCATTGTAGCCATCGTCGTTGCCTTGTTTAGCCTGTTTCCAGGTGCAACATTTGTGCTAGGCACTGTTCTATTAATACCCGGCAGCATTATTTTATTGCTTCTTGCACTGCGAAGCGGATTTCTCGTCTTCTCTCATTCACTGCCTAAAAAATATAGAAAAGCCGTTACATATATTTCAGGAATTAGCGGCTTTATTATTCCGTCCATTCTCATCATGGTTCTCCCCATTACACATGGTGGATTCATCTTTCAGGAGAATAATGTCTACTCATTAGATTTAGGATTGGTCTTTACAAGCGCAAATGTCTATTCTTTCGTAGGTTTTGCGATTTTCAGTACCCTTTTCCTCTCATCTTTGCTTTTAGCTGATTTTTCTAATGTTGCAAACGAAGATGAGGCTTATAACATTTATAGAAGAGGAGCACTGATTACGGGTCCACTTTCTCTCATGATGGCTTTCTTTATCATGCTCACACTGAGAAGTGAGGCCAATTGGCTGTTCACAAAAATGATGCAGAACATCCCGATCCTTCTTGTTTCTCTACTCATGTTTTTGCTTGCAGGTTTGGCTCTATTTTTACCAAACAGTCGCTTTAAACATCGGAAAGGGAGACCACGTTTAGCGGTTATCGCCATTACAATTCAATATTTCTTAGCAAGCTATGTGTATGGACATGCGCATTTGCCCTATATGGCCTATCCTGATATTACCATCATGTCTGGGTTTACAGATCCCGTCACATTTAGGGCATTATTTATTACGTATATTGTAGGGTTTATCATCCTCTTCCCTGGGTTCTACTTCTTCTGGAAATTGTTTATGAAAGATAAGCGTTATATTCGTCAGGAAGATTAACATGAATGAACGCCCCTTACTTCGGTTACATTATAGATGAAAGACATACTCAAAAGGAGGTCATCTGTATGAGTCAAAAAATCCTTTGTGAAGTAAACAACTGTTCCTACTGGAATGCTGGAAATCGTTGTGGTGCAGATGCAATTTATGTCGTCAGCCATACAGGAAATACGGCTGAGAAAAGTGAAGAAACTGACTGTAAAACGTTTAAACCTCAAGACCTTTAAGTCTCATTAAAGGAGGCGCTTCGCTTTGAAAAACGATCGGCTTGCTCAAACGTTTCTTGAAGAAATTCAGGACGCGGACGAGGCTGCATTTTATCAAGCAGCTCACTCCTTTTTAAATCTTTGGGATTATGAATACGGACATGTTTCCGACATGCCCAATGACATGCATCAGTATATTGGACAGCTTGCTTACGACAGCGGGCTTGTAGAAGAGTAAGAAAGAGCGGATGACCGCTCTTTCTTTTTGTTCAGACAGGAAGGAAAAACTTTCCTCAACTATACAGTGGTTCTATTGATGGTGCAAATGGCTATTCATTCGTTTTCATTTCACAAAATCATGTTTTGTAAACACATCAATTTTATCTGAGAAAGAACGAAGCGCTTGATAATCAACTTCTACGCCCATACCTGGAGAACGAGGCACCTCAATAAACCCATTTTCAACTTTGATTTCAGGAAAAATGATATCCTGCTCCCAATATTTCGACGATGCTGAAATATCCCCAGGAATCGTAAATTGCGGAAGTGATGCAAGTGCCACGTTTTGCGCGCGAGAAATGCCTGTTTCAATCATTCCCCCGCACCATAACGGAATCTGCTGCTCCTTGCAGAACGCATGAATCTTAAGAGCTTCAGTCAGCCCTCCAACTCGTGAAGGCTTCACATTAATAATCTGACAGCTTCCAAGTTCTACAGCTTTTCTCGCATCATCTAAAGAACAAATACTTTCATCCAAACAGATTGGTGTTTTTAAATGCTTTTGCAAATGCCGATGATCGACAATGTCATCTGCGGCTAAAGGTTGTTCAATCATTAATAAACGAATATCGTCGAGCTGCTTCAGTTTGCTAATATCCTTTAATTCATAAGCAGAGTTTGCATCCGCCATTAACGGAAGGTGAGGGAAAGACTCTCTTATCTTTTGTAGAAGTCCAATATCTTGTCCCGGCTTAATCTTCACTTTCACACGCTGATAGCCTTGATCAACAAACTGCTCGATTTGCTGAATCATATCATCTATTGGTCCTAACCCCGCAACGACACCAGATGGAATTCTATCTCTAGTACCACCTAAGACGTCACGTAAGGACTTATTTTCTCGCTTTGCATAAATATCCCACACAGCTGCCTCAATTCCTGCTTTGGCCATTCTATTGCCTTTAAAATGGTACAAGCTGTCTGGTATGTCCGAAGGATGTGTAAAAGATCGGGTCAGCACGTTCGGGATAAAGAAAGCCCTCAGCATGTGATAGCAGGTCTCGATGGTTTCTTCTGTATACCACGGAGAAGAGAAGGCAGATACCTCTCCCCATCCAGTTAATCCTGTTTGATCTTTGACCTCGACAATAATAAACTCACGCTCTGAAATGGTCCCAAGGCTCGTTGTAAACGGCTGTTTGAGTTTCATCGTGACATGATATAAGATCACACGTTCAATTTGAATCATCTAAAAACCCCTTTGATTTGAGTCTGTGCCTCTGCAATTTATTCGACGCATTCCTTGGCAGCTCATCCACAAAGTGAAAAGCGGCGGGCCATTTATACTTGGCTAATTGCGACTGACATAAAGCATAGAGCTCATTCTCCGGAATCTGCTCATCTGTCACAAGGAAGGCAGCAGGTACCTCTCCCCATTTTTCATCATATATACCCGTCACTCCGGCTTCCTTTACATTTGGATGTGTTAAAAGAACTGCTTCAATTTCTGCTGGATAAATATTCTCTCCGCCAGAAATAATTAAGTCTGACCGCCGATCAAGCACAAATAAGAATCCGTCCTCATCTACATAGCCAATATCACCCGTTTTCAGCCAGCCCTGCTCAAATGCAGCAGCTGTTGCCTCTTGACGATAAAGGTAGCCTTTCATGACATTTGCACCTTTTACCATGATTTCACCATGCTCAAAAGGACGACACGGACGGTTCTCATCTTGAATCTTTAATTCACACCCAAAAAGGGGCTTTCCCGCTGATCCAAGCTTTTCCACACTAAATTCGGGCGCAAGTGTCACAATTTGTGAGCAGGTCTCCGTCATACCGTACGATTGAAACACAGGAAATCCTTTCTCCTTACTCTCTTGAAGCATCGCATAAGGCGCAGGGCCTCCGCCTAACAGCAGGCAGCGCAAAGATGACGGACATTCTTCAAGTCCACTTAATAAACGGGACAGCATGGTTTGAACAACTGACAACATCGTCACTCGATGCTGTTCAATAGCATCCTTGACTTCACCTACATCAAACTTTTGATGAAGCACGACAGTCATACCGTATATGACAGATTTAAATATAGCGGATAAACCGCTTATATGAAAAAGAGGCAAGGCAATGAGCCAGCGGTCGTCCTCCCTGATCCCTAAGTTCAATGCCGAGGAAACAGCACTATGAAAATGATTGCCAAACGTTTGCTCCACCCCTTTAGGGCGTCCTGTCGTTCCAGATGTATACATAATAGTCGCCGTCTCATTTAAATCAATATCATGTACGACCTTCTTTTCCATATCATGATCTGCATCAGGTAAAGTCTCTATTGTATAAACAGGTAAATCACCATGATGCTCATTTTCATATGCAGGCTCTGTTAATAAAGCCATGACTTTCGCATCTTCCAGCTGATAACGTCTCTCTGCTTTTGTTAACTTATTGTTCAATAACACAATCTTGAAGCCTAATAAAAAACAAGCGTGAACAAGCATGACCATGTGAGGATGGTTATTCATTAAAATCGCAACCGTATCCCCTTTTTTAAAAGATGCACGTGTCAGTCGATTTGCAAGTTGGTCTACATCTTTCGCTAAATCACGAAATGTCCACTCGTTGTCTTGATAAATGAGTGCGACCCGGTCTGGCGTTAAATACGCACGGTGCAGCAGCCAATTCGGTTGCTTCATCATGACACCTCCTTTTCATAAAAGAAAACAGCTCAGTCTGATGCACTAAGCTGTTTTCATCCATATCATTGAATCAAGGGAAACGAGGGAACTGACCGAAGTCTGGCTTCCGTTTTTCCTTAAAGGAATCGCGTCCTTCTTTTGCTTCATCTGTTGTGTAATAAAGAAGGGTCGCATCTCCTGCAAATTGCTGAATACCAGCTAATCCATCTGTGTCAGCATTAAATGCAGCTTTCAAGAATCGTAAAGCAGTCGGGCTCTTTTCTAGCATGTCCTCACACCACTTCACTGTTTCTTCTTCCAGCTGCTCTAATGGTACAACTGTGTTGACAAGTCCCATATCAAGCGCTTCTTGTGCATTGTATTGACGGCATAAGTACCAGATTTCTCTTGCTTTCTTATGACCCACAATACGTGCAAGATAGCCAGATCCATAACCAGCATCAAAGCTGCCCACTTTTGGTCCTGTTTGTCCAAAAATCGCATTGTCTGCTGCAATGGTAAGGTCACACACGACATGAAGCACATGCCCGCCGCCAATCGCATAGCCCGCAACCATCGCAATAACTGGTTTTGGAATGACACGAATTAAACGCTGTAAGTCTAGGACGTTTAGACGTGGAATTTGATCGTCTCCTACATAGCCGCCATGACCGCGTACTTTTTGGTCTCCACCTGAACAGAATGCTTTTCCTCCAGCACCTGCAAGGACAATGACACCAACATCTGAATTGTCGCGAGCACGTGAGAATGCATCAATTAATTCACTTACAGTCTTTGGTGTAAATGCATTATGTACATGCGGACGGTTAATGGTGATTTTTGCAATCCCATTATATGTTTCATATAAAATTTCGTCATACTGACGCTCAGTTTGCCATTCAATAGCCATCAATATTTCCTCCTCTAATCTTGCGATAAAATAAACTCACTTACTATTTTACCAAAAAAATGTGGTTGTTCCACATGAACTGTATGCCCGGCATGCTCTACTACTGTGAATTGACTGTATTCAAGCTCCTGCTGCATACGTTTGGCGATGTCACAGAACTTTTTATCAAGTGTTCCACAAATGAGTAAAACAGGCTGTTTTATCTGCTTTAATGCTTCCCACATAGACGGCTGTGAACCGGTTCCTATACCTTCTAAGCTGCGAGCCAGCCCGTTAGGATCGGCTTTTAGCCTTCCCTCTCTCAGTTGCGTTAGCCTGTCCGCTGGCAAGGATTTCTGCGAAGCAAACAGCGGAATGTTCTCCCAAAAATCCACAAACTGCGCTAATCCTTCATGTCTGATCTTTTGAGCTAGCTGATGATCATGATTCAGCCTCGCCATCCGCTCTTTAAAAGAGTTCAGTCCTGGAGATGTACTCTCAAGAATCAACTTGTTTACACGTTCTGGATAACGGGAGGCAAATGATAAAGCAATACGCCCTCCCATAGAATATCCGAGAATGTTCACTTTGTGAAGCTTTAATTGATCTAAAATCTCAGCAAGATCTGCCAGCTGCTGGGACATTGCATATCTTCTTATACTCTTTGGTGAGTCTGTGCGGCCATGTCCAAGCAAGCTGACCTGAATCAATCTCGTATGTTTTTCTGTATAAGTATTCAAAAAAGCCCAAGAAGCTGTACTCCCTGTAAAGCCATGTAAACATAACGTGGCATTTTCAGCAGATGGGTTATGGTCTATCACCTCATACGCCACACCATCGTGCATTCGTATTATGAGTGAAGGCATTCTTTTTTCACTTCCCTCAATATCTCGTCCATCATTTGGCGATGTTTGCCCACGCGAGAATGCCGGTCAGTTTCAATCTCAATTAAATGAAGCCCTGGTTCTTGGATATGCGCCAAGTACACATCTTTTAACTCTTCTTTCGTTGTCGGCTTCGAATAGGTTCCCCCATATAGCTTTGATGCATACTCAAAATTCAACCCAGTCGGCGTACCAAAGAGCTTTTCATAATACGGTTCATCGGATGCCTGCGGAAGGAAAGAAAAGATTCCTCCTCCATCATTGTTTAACAACACAACCGTGAGCGGGATGTCCATTAGCTTAGCTGCAAGAAGACCGTTCATATCATGGTAAAAAGACAAATCGCCGATGACTAAAGTGATGGGTTGTTTCAAGGCTGCATATGTTCCAAGAGCTGTGGACACAACACCATCAATGCCATTTGCTCCGCGATTCGCCATCATCCGAAACGGTTTTGACTGCGTTTCAAAAAAGGTATCGACATCTCGAATAGGCATACTATTTCCGATAAAGAGCACACTCTCTTTTGGCAAAAGGTGCTGCAGCTGACGATACACATTTCCCTCAAATGTCAGGTCCTCATCATTGTATTGATTTGCATGTATTCTAAAAGAAGAATTGACACTCTGCCAGCGTCGTAAATTAGATGTATCCTGACGCTTTTCCGCTCTCATCAAGACTTCTTCTACAAAAGAGGCTGCATGACTTTCAATCATGTATGATGCGCTTAAACCAGGATCTCGATAACCACCCGCAGCATCGACGACAATCTGCTTCACTTCCGCATGCTTTTCCAGCCACTTAAATAAAGGCTTAGACACAGGCATCGGTCCAAAACGAATGACCATTTCAGGCAAGAGATACTGCTGCAACGCCTCATCTTTTAACAAAGAATCGTATGCATCTATGATGTATTCTTCACTTTCATGTCCATTTCGCAAAAGAGAAAGCGGGTCAGCTAAAATTGGCAGATGCAAAGCTTTTGCAAGACGTAACACTGACGCCTGCTCTTCCGCCGAGTGAAGTTCACCAGCAACAATGATTCCTTTTGCCGCTTTGTTCATGATAGACACTAATTCTGACATAACCCGGTCATCCGGACGAGCTTGACCTGCTGCTAAAATTTTGTTTGCAGCTCCTTCTTCTCTATCAAAAGGATCAATAGACAAGTCAGGTAACAATGGTTCTCTCAGCGGCACATTCACTTGAACTGGTCCCTTTGGCTCCTGCTTTGACACGTGACTTGCCCTAGCAGCAGCAGTTTGAACATACCGCAGCATCGTTTGGCTTTCTTCTGGCAAGGCTAAGTCTGTGAACCATTTAACAAACTTACCGAATAAGAATTGCTGATCAATCGCTTGAGGTGCCCCAACCTCCCTCAATTCGTGCGGCCGATCAGCAGTTAAAACAATCAGTGGTACCCGGGAATAATGTGCCTCGACAACAGCTGGGTAAAAGTTAGCTGCTGCCGTACCTGATGTACAAATGAGTAGCACTGGTGTTTGGCTCGCTTTCGCAAGACCCAGTGCATAAAAAGCAGCAGACCGTTCATCCACTAACACATGGACATTGATTTCTTGATGAGCAAGAGCGAGCATCGCAAGCGGTGTTGAACGGGAGCCAGGACAAACAACTGCCTCCTTCACACCACTTTGCACAAATTCATCCATTAATCTGCCAATATATCTTGTCATGATTTGATTATTCAATAGGACGACCTCCAAGAGCAGACAGCATTGGTCTTAATTTCACTTGCGTTTCTTCATACTCTTGTTTTGCAAGGGAATCCTCTACAATTCCACATCCAGCAAACAAACGAACTTGGTCTTCCTCAATAAGACCTGATCGAATGGCGACAGCAAATTCTCCATTGTCCTTAGAATCAATCCATCCCACTGGCGCCGCATACCAACCGCGTTTCAACGGTTCGATTTCACGAATCACCTCTACCGCTTTTTCCTTAGGATATCCTCCAAGCGCTGGTGTTGGATGAAGCTGTTCAATTAATGAAAAGAGTGAACAGCTGCTTTTGATTTCTCCCACAATGGGTGTAAATAAATGCTGAATGTTTTTCGTTTTATAAAGACTTGGTTGATTTGGCTTATGC
Organism: Bacillus sp. FSL M7-0307; assembly: GCF_038627835.1. Lineage (NCBI taxonomy): Bacteria > Bacillati > Bacillota > Bacilli > Caryophanales > Bacillaceae > Bacillus > Bacillus sp. FSL M7-0307. The sequence continues at coordinate 2,751,700 of NZ_CP152023.1, forward strand.
ACATGATGGCAGTTTGCTTCAAATGCCTGCTCAATCATATTCACGACAATTTGATGTTCAATCAAATTTTTCTCATCATGAAGCAGTTCCTCACCTAGTGCCTGATCTTCTACTTCATCTTGACCACGTACAATAGAACCTGCCAAACAAGATGAAAAGACTTCACCACCGCTTTTTTTCACTAAACGTTCAGGAGTCGCCCCGACAAACGCTTGTCTTCCCTGCTCTATAGCAAATACATAACTCGTTGTTTGATGTTTTAGTAATTCTGCTAATAGTGGAGCGAGTTCAATTTGATTTTTATAGTGAAGCAAGACTTCTCTTGCTAAAACAACCTTTTCATATTCGTTCACACGAATGTGTTCTGTCGCTTCATGGATTGCTTTCATCCATTCCTGGACATCTAACTCTTCCATATGAACAAGCTCAGCTTGTCCATGATTTCTGACAGGCAATGCATCAAAATTAGAAGCTTTCTGTTCTAACTCTTGAATGAGCTGATGAACATTCCCGTCCACCTCGTTCCATTCATTGATCGTTAGAAACGTGCCCTCTTTTGAAACAGTCAGCATCATCGATGGCACAAAAAAATGAGCCTCGCCAAATGCTTCCCAGTGACGCGCCTTCTCTTCATATGGATCAAATGAAAATCCTCCAAATAAAAGCGGACCAACTGCCGCTTGCTTTAACTCCTTCTCATCATGAAAATGGAACATATGCTGTTTCAGCTGCTCCCATTCTTGATGGACGATATTGAATCGTTCTTTGCCTTGCTCTGATGATTTAATCACGGCCGCTCTGCCAAGTCCAGAAAATATCATTTGGCTTTCTGGATCAGACCAAAAAAACCGCTCGCCTAAAAAATCCGCTTCGCCGCTTTGGAAAAAGGCAAGAGGATCCAGATCGTCAACTCTTCTGGAGTAGCTTATCAAAACAGCATGGTTGACGTTATTCGCTTCTTCTAATGTCGCAAGCGCTTCCTGCCGGAAAGTACTTTGCACTGTTGTCACCATGATACATTCCTCCAAAATCCATGAAATAACATATAAAAATAAAACCATCATGTAAAAAATACATGAACATTCGAGTATGTCGAATGACCTGCTTTTCTATTATAAACCTTAACAGATGAACTTAGTAAAGAAAACAGCTTTTAAAACCTCGAATCCTTATTATATCACGCTTTCAAGATTTTTTCGCTCCCGCTTATTGAAATGAGAACATCTCTTAAAAAATGGTAAGACCTGTTCGAAGATCAAGCTTTCTCTCTATATGGGAACGATTAGCAAACATCTTTTTCTTGTTTCATCGCATCAATATATTGACACCTTTTTGAACTTTGCTAAACTGGAATTTGGACGTGTACGTATTTTTTTATTTAAAGGAGTATATTTTATGCAGCATCAATCGATATCAGATCAGCTTTCACCAATTAAGCCTGATAAGAACTGGCGGATTTGGTGGAATTTACTACGACCGCATACATTAACAGCGGCATTTATTCCCGTTACTTTAGGAACTGTCCTAGCACTTCCGAGTGGTCAAATACATGTTGGGCTATTTTTAGCTATGCTATTTGCATCGATGTTTATCCAAATTGCAACGAACATGTTTAATGAGTACTTTGATTATGTTCGCGGATTGGACAATGAGAAATCTGTCGGTATCGGCGGAGCGATCGTGAGAAACGGTGTAAAACCAAAAACAGTTTTAGGCCTCGCTTATGCCTTATTCGCGCTTTCTTTATTACTTGGGATCTATATTTGCATGATGTCTAGCTGGTGGATTGCACTCATAGGACTAATTTGTATGGCAGCAGGCTATTTTTATACCGGCGGCCCTGTACCAATTGCTTATACACCATTTGGAGAACTTGTATCAGGTGCTTTTATGGGACTAGGCATCATTTTAATTAGTTTCTATATCCAAACAGGAACATTGACATCAAAAGCTGTGCTCATTTCATTACCCATCTCTATTTTAGTTGGTGCCATCTTACTGTCGAACAATATCCGTGATTTAGACGGTGATAAAGAGAATGGACGAAAGACACTTGCTATCCTAGCTGGACGTAAAGCGGCAGTCAACATCCTACTTTCCATGTTTGTGATCTCATATGTACTCATTTTTGTTTATATCTTTATGGATATCGTGGGTCTTTGGAGTCTTCTTGTCTTACTCAGTGTGCCAAAAGCTTATACAGCCATTAAAGAATTTAAGCAAAAAGAAAAACCAATTGAATTAATGAATGCCATGAAGTCGACAGCACAAACCAATACGTTTTTTGGTTTCCTGTTAACGATCGCATTGATCTTACAATACTATCTCGCATAACACGAAACGCCTGCAGCCGCAGGCGTTTTTTATTGAAGAATTGCTTCAAATTGGCACAAGTCTTACATAAAAATTTGCTCATACTAACAATATGTTTGATATGAAAGGGTGATCGCTTTGTTATCTAAAAACGAATTACATCAGTTGAAGCAGCGACTTCTCGATGAAAAACAAGAAATTGAAGCCAAAAGCCATGACGATGAACAGAAAGTATCATTTCCTTATGATTCAGTGGGCGAACTGTCAGCCTATGATAACCACCCTGGCGACCAAGGGACAGAATTATTCGAACGCGGAAAAGACATTGCCTTAAACAGTTTGGAACATGAGCACCTGTCCGATATCACTGAAGCACTCCAAGCAATGGCAGACGGCTCTTATGGTTTGTGTAAAGTGTGTAAAGCCCCTATTCCTAAAGAACGCTTAGAAGCCCTTCCCACCGCCGTCACATGCACAGAGCATTCAAAAGAACAGACCGTTTCACAAAACCGTCCCATTGAAGAGGACTTATTAAGTCCGCCCTCAGGGCAATTTGAAAATGAAGAAAGTGCTGCATATGATGGAGAAGATGCCTACCAAGACGTAGAACGCTATGGGAACTCTGATACCCCATCCGATATGGAATTTCCTCCATTGACTTACGATGATGTGTATACACAATCAGAAGATGAAGATTATGTGGAAGACTACGAAGGGTTTGCAGCTGCTGATATTGAAGGTAAAGCAAGCAAGGTCTATCCAAATAAAGCACACGAAGCTTATGAAGAAGCATTAGATGAAGAAGGTGTCATGACGGTGTTTGGTGACTTGAAGCCGTACGAAGAAGAACCTTATACTAAAAAAAATCATTAGTCCCCACATATTGGGGGCTTGATGTTTATATCATGTAATAATTGGGAAATAAGTTGAAGAGTGAATTGATTGGGAGGAGATTTCTGGATGGCTAAAAAAAGTATCATTTGGGCGGTTATCGTCTTCTTTATTACATACGCATTATTTTCTATTGCAGGGTTCCTGTTCCCTATCGACAGAGAATGGTATGACGCACTAAATAAACCTGAATGGACACCTAGTGGTGGTGTCATCGGTGCGGTCTGGGCTGTCTTATTCGCCCTCATTTCGTTATCTGCCGCCATCATTTATGCAAAGTATGGTTTTCAAAAAATCACATTACCATTTTGGATTCTTTTTCTTTTAAATTATGTATTCAATCAAGCCTTTAGCTTTTTTCAATTTACACAAAAAGATTTATTTGCAGCTACGATCGACTGCCTGCTTGTAGCACTGACAGCACTCGCGCTTGTCATCGTCTCACGTAAACTAAGCAATGTTGTCCCAATTTTATTGATTCCTTATGTTTTATGGGGATTCTTTGCGACATACTTGTCTTATACGATCTATTCCATGAATATGTAAGAAAAGACCGCTATGATGGCGGTCTTTCGTTTTGCGGAAAATAAAAAAGAGGTCTTTATTAGACCTCTTTAAAAAATGACCCGTACGGGATTCGAACCCGTGTTACCGCCGTGAAAGGGCGGTGTCTTAACCGCTTGACCAACGGGCCAGAAAAATGGCGGAGAAGGAGGGATTTGAACCCTCGCGCCGCTTGCGCGACCTACACCCTTAGCAGGGGCGCCTCTTCAGCCACTTGAGTACTTCTCCATTTGGCTCCGCAGGTAGGATTCGAACCTACGACCGATCGGTTAACAGCCGATAGCTCTACCACTGAGCTACTGCGGAAAGTCATGGTGGGCCTGAGTGGACTCGAACCACCGACCTCACGCTTATCAGGCGTGCGCTCTAACCAGCTGAGCTACAGGCCCATGAACGATATGCAAATGGAGCGGGTGATGGGAATCGAACCCACGACATCAGCTTGGAAGGCTGAGGTTTTACCACTAAACTACACCCGCAAAAATATGTATGGGGCGATTGATGGGAATCGAACCCACGAGTGCCAGAGCCACAATCTGGTGCGTTAACCACTTCGCCACAACCGCCATACTGATATTTATTTGTAAAAGTGGCTCGGGACGGAATCGAACCGCCGACACACGGATTTTCAGTCCGTTGCTCTACCAACTGAGCTACCGAGCCATGTATTCATTTGAAAATGGCGGTCCGGACGGGACTCGAACCCGCGACCTCCTGCGTGACAGGCAGGCATTCTAACCAACTGAACTACCGGACCAATAGAGAAAAAATTTGGTTGCGGGGGCAGGATTTGAACCTGCGACCTTCGGGTTATGAGCCCGACGAGCTACCGAACTGCTCCACCCCGCGATGATATCATTTTTTAAAAATATGGCGGAGGAAGAGGGATTCGAACCCCCGCGGGCTTTGACACCCCTGTCGGTTTTCAAGACCGATCCCTTCAGCCGGACTTGGGTATTCCTCCGTATAGATGGTGGACCTTGTAGGACTCGAACCTACGACCGGACGGTTATGAGCCGTCTGCTCTAACCAACTGAGCTAAAGGTCCTTTATAGCGGCGGAGGGGATCGAACCCCCGACCTCACGGGTATGAACCGTACGCTCTAGCCAGCTGAGCTACACCGCCATGATATAAAATAATCTTTTAAAAAGTGGAGCCTAGCGGGATCGAACCGCTGACCTCCTGCGTGCAAGGCAGGCGCTCTCCCAGCTGAGCTAAGGCCCCATAAAGATGGTCGGGAAGACAGGATTCGAACCTGCGACCCCTTGGTCCCAAACCAAGTGCTCTACCAAGCTGAGCTACTTCCCGATCTTAATGGCGCGCCCGAGAGGAGTCGAACCCCTAACCTTTTGATCCGTAGTCAAACGCTCTATCCAATTGAGCTACGGGCGCTTATTTTATAATGCCGAGGGCCGGACTTGAACCGGCACGGTAGTCACCTACCGCAGGATTTTAAGTCCTGTGTGTCTGCCAATTCCACCACCCCGGCGTGGATGGTATAAGCGGAAGACGGGATTCGAACCCGCGACCCCCACCTTGGCAAGGTGGTGTTCTACCACTGAACTACTTCCGCATTACAGGATTTCTTTATGTTGTTTGGCAATGCGGGTGAAGGGACTTGAACCCCCACGTCATAAAGACACTAGATCCTAAGTCTAGCGCGTCTGCCAATTCCGCCACACCCGCATGAAAATGGTGAGCCATGAAGGACTCGAACCTTCGACCCTCTGATTAAAAGTCAGATGCTCTACCAACTGAGCTAATGGCTCGCTTTTAAAGCGACTTGTCTATCTTACCATATGAAAGTGGTGCCGGCAAGAGGCCTTGAACCCCCAACCTACTGATTACAAGTCAGTTGCTCTACCAGTTGAGCTACACCGGCTTTATCTATCCTAACATTATGTAAGAATAAATATGGTGGAGGATGACGGGCTCGAACCGCCGACCCTCTGCTTGTAAGGCAGATGCTCTCCCAGCTGAGCTAATCCTCCACTATGTAGGAATCTCTCGATCCGACAAAGATTATTATATACAGGTTTTACTCATTTGTAAAGGCTATATTAAAAAAATTTTATTTCATTTTTCATAACGTATTTCTTTTAACAGATGATGTTTATGTTACCAGTCAAAATAGCTTCAATTCAGCGATTAACAGCTGTATTTCTCTTCTCTATATTCTCTTTAAAAACGAGTAAATCCTTTAAAAATATCAGCAGCCTTTCAATTTTTATACTTTAATGATATAGATATTTCTTCATTTTAACTGTTAAACGCAATGAATGTTTTGACTATACACCTGCTATTCTTTCTCTCTATTATTTTTCTCTACATTTAAAAGTGAACATGCTTCACAGACTTTCTCGTTGTTTGAGAGCATCTGCACACTTGTCGTCAATTAAATCAATCTGATTCATACAACATAATTAGGTTCATCTTCTTTCAAAAAACACAAAAAAGACCAGTTCCGACTGGAACTGATCCTTTGAAAAGCTTGGCGGCGTCCTACTCTCACAGGGGGAAACCCCCAACTACCATCGGCGCTGAAGAGCTTAACTTCCGTGTTCGGTATGGGAACGGGTGTGACCTCTTCGCTATCGCCACCAAACCTGATGGAGAGAATGTTCTCTCAAAACTAGATAACAATGTTCATTTTTCACATTAGAATATAGGTTAAGTCCTCGATCTATTAGTATCTGTCAGCTCCACGTGTCACCACGCTTCCACCTCAGACCTATCAACCTGATCATCTTTCAGGGATCTTACTTCCTTGCGGAATGGGAAATCTCATCTTGAGGGGGGCTTCATGCTTAGATGCTTTCAGCACTTATCCCGTCCGCACATAGCTACCCAGCGATGCCCTTGGCAGAACAACTGGTACACCAGCGGTGCGTCCATCCCGGTCCTCTCGTACTAAGGACAGCTCCTCTCAAATTTCCTGCGCCCGCGACGGATAGGGACCGAACTGTCTCACGACGTTCTGAACCCAGCTCGCGTACCGCTTTAATGGGCGAACAGCCCAACCCTTGGGACCGACTACAGCCCCAGGATGCGATGAGCCGACATCGAGGTGCCAAACCTCCCCGTCGATGTGGACTCTTGGGGGAGATAAGCCTGTTATCCCCGGGGTAGCTTTTATCCGTTGAGCGATGGCCCTTCCATGCGGAACCACCGGATCACTAAGCCCGACTTTCGTCCCTGCTCGACTTGTAGGTCTCGCAGTCAAGCTCCCTTGTGCCTTTACACTCTGCGAATGATTTCCAACCATTCTGAGGGAACCTTTGGGCGCCTCCGTTACATTTTAGGAGGCGACCGCCCCAGTCAAACTGCCCACCTGACACTGTCTCCCTGCCCGATAAGGGCAGCGGGTTAGAAGGTCAATACAGCCAGGGTAGTATCCCACCGATGCCTCCACCGAAGCTAGCGCTCCGGTTTCCAAGGCTCCTACCTATCCTGTACAAGCTGTACCAACATTCAATATCAGGCTGCAGTAAAGCTCCACGGGGTCTTTCCGTCCTGTCGCGGGTAACCTGCATCTTCACAGGTACTATAATTTCACCGAGTCTCTCGTTGAGACAGTGCCCAGATCGTTGCGCCTTTCGTGCGGGTCGGAACTTACCCGACAAGGAATTTCGCTACCTTAGGACCGTTATAGTTACGGCCGCCGTTTACTGGGGCTTCAATTCGCACCTTCGCTTACGCTAAGCGCTCCTCTTAACCTTCCAGCACCGGGCAGGCGTCAGCCCCTATACTTCGCCTTACGGCTTCGCAGAGACCTGTGTTTTTGCTAAACAGTCGCCTGGGCCTATTCACTGCGGCTTCTCGGGGCTTTAACACCCTAAGAAGCACCCCTTCTCCCGAAGTTACGGGGTCATTTTGCCGAGTTCCTTAACGAGAGTTCTCTCGATCACCTTAGGATTCTCTCCTCGCCTACCTGTGTCGGTTTGCGGTACGGGCACCTCTCACCTCGCTAGAGGCTTTTCTTGGCAGTGTGGAATCAGGAACTTCGCTACTAAATTTCGCTCGCCATCACAGCTCAGCCTTCACGGGAAACGGATTTGCCTATTTCCCAGCCTAACTGCTTGGACGCGGATATCCAATACCGCGCTTACCCTATCCTCCTGCGTCCCCCCATTGCTCAAATGGTGAGGAGGTGGTACAGGAATATCAACCTGTTGTCCATCGCCTACGCCTTTCGGCCTCGGCTTAGGTCCCGACTAACCCTGAGCGGACGAGCCTTCCTCAGGAAACCTTAGGCATTCGGTGGACGGGATTCTCACCCGTCTTTCGCTACTCATACCGGCATTCTCACTTCTAAGCGCTCCACCAGTCCTTCCGGTCTGACTTCACTGCACTTAGAACGCTCTCCTACCACTGTTCGTAAGAACAGTCCGCAGCTTCGGTGATACGTTTAGCCCCGGTACATTTTCGGCGCAGAGTCACTCGACCAGTGAGCTATTACGCACTCTTTAAATGGTGGCTGCTTCTAAGCCAACATCCTGGTTGTCTAAGCAACTCCACATCCTTTTCCACTTAACGTATACTTTGGGACCTTAGCTGGCGGTCTGGGCTGTTTCCCTTTCGACTACGGATCTTATCACTCGCAGTCTGACTCCCAAGGATAAGTCATCGGCATTCGGAGTTTGACTGAATTCGGTAACCCGGTAGGGGCCCCTAGTCCAATCAGTGCTCTACCTCCGAGACTCTTACCTTGAGGCTAGCCCTAAAGCTATTTCGGAGAGAACCAGCTATCTCCAGGTTCGATTGGCATTTCACCCCTACCCACACCTCATCCCCGCACTTTTCAACGTGCGTGGGTTCGGGCCTCCATTCAGTGTTACCTGAACTTCACCCTGGACATGGGTAGATCACCTGGTTTCGGGTCTACGACCACGTACTCATGCGCCCTATTCAGACTCGCTTTCGCTGCGGCTCCGCATCTTCTGCTTAACCTTGCACGGGATCGTAACTCGCCGGTTCATTCTACAAAAGGCACGCCATCACCCGTTAACGGGCTCTGACTACTTGTAGGCACACGGTTTCAGGATCTATTTCACTCCCCTTCCGGGGTGCTTTTCACCTTTCCCTCACGGTACTGGTTCACTATCGGTCACTAGGGAGTATTTAGCCTTGGGAGATGGTCCTCCCGGATTCCGACGGAATTTCACGTGTTCCGCCGTACTCAGGATCCACTCTGGAGAGAACAACATTTCAGTTACAGGGCTGTTACCTTCTTTGGCGGGCCTTTCCAGACCTCTTCGCTTATATCGTTCCTTTGTAACTCCGTATAGAGTGTCCTACAACCCCAAGAGGCAAGCCTCTTGGTTTGGGCTGTTCCCGTTTCGCTCGCCGCTACTCAGGGAATCGCATTTGCTTTCTCTTCCTCCGGGTACTTAGATGTTTCAGTTCCCCGGGTATGCCTTCTCATACTCTATGTATTCAAGTATGGATACTACTCCATTACGAGCAGTGGGTTTCCCCATTCGGAAATCTCCGGATCAAAGCTTGCTTACAGCTCCCCGAAGCATATCGGTGTTCGTCCCGTCCTTCATCGGCTCCTAGTGCCAAGGCATCCACCGTGCGCCCTTTCTAACTTAACCATTTCTTACTTTAGAAAGAATCACTATGTGTGATGAACTTTGCATTGCATTCAATGTGAATGTATTACTTATTGTTATCTAGTTTTCAAAGAACAATCCTGTCTCGCTAGAGACATGTTTGAAGGAATGATCCTTCAAAACTAAACAAGACGAAAAACGTACGCTGCTCCATATATCCTTAGAAAGGAGGTGATCCAGCCGCACCTTCCGATACGGCTACCTTGTTACGACTTCACCCCAATCATCTGCCCCACCTTCGGCGGCTGGCTCCATAAAGGTTACCTCACCGACTTCGGGTGTTGCAAACTCTCGTGGTGTGACGGGCGGTGTGTACAAGGCCCGGGAACGTATTCACCGCGGCATGCTGATCCGCGATTACTAGCGATTCCAGCTTCACGCAGTCGAGTTGCAGACTGCGATCCGAACTGAGAACAGATTTGTGGGATTGGCTAAACCTTGCGGTCTCGCAGCCCTTTGTTCTGTCCATTGTAGCACGTGTGTAGCCCAGGTCATAAGGGGCATGATGATTTGACGTCATCCCCACCTTCCTCCGGTTTGTCACCGGCAGTCACCTTAGAGTGCCCAACTAAATGCTGGCAACTAAGATCAAGGGTTGCGCTCGTTGCGGGACTTAACCCAACATCTCACGACACGAGCTGACGACAACCATGCACCACCTGTCACTCTGTCCCCGAAGGGAAAGCCCTATCTCTAGGGTTGTCAGAGGATGTCAAGACCTGGTAAGGTTCTTCGCGTTGCTTCGAATTAAACCACATGCTCCACCGCTTGTGCGGGCCCCCGTCAATTCCTTTGAGTTTCAGTCTTGCGACCGTACTCCCCAGGCGGAGTGCTTAATGCGTTAGCTGCAGCACTAAGGGGCGGAAACCCCCTAACACTTAGCACTCATCGTTTACGGCGTGGACTACCAGGGTATCTAATCCTGTTCGCTCCCCACGCTTTCGCTCCTCAGCGTCAGTTACAGACCAGAGAGTCGCCTTCGCCACTGGTGTTCCTCCACATCTCTACGCATTTCACCGCTACACGTGGAATTCCACTCTCCTCTTCTGCACTCAAGTTTCCCAGTTTCCAATGACCCTCCCCGGTTGAGCCGGGGGCTTTCACATCAGACTTAAGAAACCGCCTGCGAGCCCTTTACGCCCAATAATTCCGGACAACGCTTGCCACCTACGTATTACCGCGGCTGCTGGCACGTAGTTAGCCGTGGCTTTCTGGTTAGGTACCGTCAAGGTGCAAGCAGTTACTCTTGCACTTGTTCTTCCCTAACAACAGAGCTTTACGATCCGAAAACCTTCATCACTCACGCGGCGTTGCTCCGTCAGACTTTCGTCCATTGCGGAAGATTCCCTACTGCTGCCTCCCGTAGGAGTCTGGGCCGTGTCTCAGTCCCAGTGTGGCCGATCACCCTCTCAGGTCGGCTACGCATCGTCGCCTTGGTGAGCCGTTACCTCACCAACTAGCTAATGCGCCGCGGGTCCATCTGTAAGTGACAGCCGAAACCGTCTTTCATCCTTGAACCATGCGGTTCAAGGAACTATCCGGTATTAGCTCCGGTTTCCCGGAGTTATCCCAGTCTTACAGGCAGGTTACCCACGTGTTACTCACCCGTCCGCCGCTAACATCCGGGAGCAAGCTCCCTTCTGTCCGCTCGACTTGCATGTATTAGGCACGCCGCCAGCGTTCGTCCTGAGCCAGGATCAAACTCTCCGAGGTATGCAGGATGCATATCACACATGCGTTGCTACACGATGTAGCGAACTTAGCATGTGATCATTTCCTGCCTCGTCAGTCTGACTGACTACCTATGAAGTATCATAGGATTTTTTTATAAAAACTCGAATTAACAGGTACGTTTTGTCTTGTTTAGTTTTCAAAGATCATCTTCATTTTCGCTCAGAGGCGACTTTATTAATATAACATTCTATCAAGATGAAGTCAACAACTTTTTTCTTGAATGTTATTTCTCAACCGCGCTGTTTCAGCGGCGAATACAAATATAACACCTTTTAAAAGAAGAAACAAGTATTTTTTCTAAATAATTTATTTTTCCTGATCTCTTCCTATATATTCGTACAAAAAGGGCTTAACTCCATAATTCACTATTGTTGATCCTGTAGGTCTTTAGTATATTTATAATAGATTGAAATTTAATAACCGCAGGGGGAGCCTCGTGCTGAGAGTGAACAATTCGTTGTTCTGACCCTTTGAACCTGTCAGTTAATACTGAAGTAGGAATGTGGAATCACTTGCATACATGCATGTATGCAAGCCGATATGTTTTTCTATGAATCACATACTCATCCTGACATGGTCTCTCCTTGCACAATTCGTGAAAAGGGGATTTTTTTATGCAGCAATCAAATCAATTAGTACGACTGATGGAGATCGCCATCATGACTTCTCTTGCACTTGTTTTAGATTATTTATCAGGTCTCTTTTTAAGAATGCCAAACGGCGGGTCAATTGCACTGATCATGATTCCTGTCATCCTCATGTCCATTAGATGGGGCGTGTCTGCTGGATTTATCATCGGTGTGTTAATCGCAGGACTGCAGCTGATGAACAATCCTATTATTGCTACACCTGTACAAGGATTTCTCGATTACTTTGTCGCATCTGTTGTGATTTGTTTAAGCGGGCTATTCTCAGGATCAATTAAAAAAGCCATTCAGGATAAAAAGCGAAAGAAACAATTCTTCTATATTATCCTAGCTGTATTTGTCGCCAGTTTTTTCAGGCTGCTGACGTTCTTTATTTCAGGCGTAGTTTTCTTTTCTCAATATGCACCAAAAGGAACACCAGGATGGGTGTATTCATTAGTTTATAACAGCACATATATGGTTCCTTCATTTATCATTTGTAGTATTGTTCTTTGTTTACTCATCCCTAGTGCGTCTCGTTTGGTTTTCCCTCAACAAAAATAACCCAGCTGCTTCAGCGGGTTATTTTTTTATGCATAATTTGCTGCTCTATTGAATCTATTAATAGTAGAAGATTTCATGCTGGAGGTACGACAATGAATCCTTACTCCATTATGCTGTGCTGTTACATCCTCAGTCTCGCCTACTTTTTGGCAAGTTTCTATGAGGCATTAAAAATAGCAGGTGTGAAAGGGAAAGTAGAGGCTTCTCCTTTTATATCTTATATTTTACTCGCCACCCTTTTTACTTTTTTCTCTCATTATTATTGGAAGCTGACGATATAATTTGTTGAACATGATCACTTAGTACAGACAGTTCCCATCCATACCCTATTTCCTCATGTTTCTCACCAGCCATCTCGAACTGGCTGGTGACGGCAAAACTGGGTTGAAGCTTTTGATAAAATTGCTTTGCTGAATTTTGCTCAAATACCCAGAGCAGCATATTCTGATAGCCTTTCTCTATTAAATAATCCACACCTTTTGCAATCAAAGCCATACCCGCTCCTGATTTCTGTTTTCTCTGCAACAAATAGATGGCATAAAGCTCACCATCATATATTGAATATCTCTCATCACGCTGTTTTCCGAAGGAAGCAAAACCAAATACTCCGTCAGCATCCTCTGCGACAAACGTGCCTTCAAGCGACCTGCTTCTCCAGCTCTCTTCCCGCTCCTCTACATTCAAAGCATCTAAATACTCTTGTGAAATAATGCCGTGATAAGTCGTTTGCCAGCTCTTCACATGAATTTCGGCAATTTTAGGAATATCATTATGTACTGCATGTCTAACCTTCATCTGAACACCCCTTTTAGCAATTTCCTACTCTATGTTTCATATGATAAGTTGCTATTTTATAAAATTCAATCCCTAATGGATATTCGTTGACATTTTGTCAACACCCCTATATATTGGGTACGACTTCTTCTATTAAAGAGTTGAACTTTATGAAAAGGGTGAGGAAAGAGATGGAATTTAAAACAACTGAGCTTCGGCAGTTTTTAAAAGAACAACTGCAAATACGTTCTCTTTCATTAAGAGAACTGAGTACACAAACAGAAATTGATAAAGCCACACTGTCTAGAATCATGAACGGAAAAAGAAAACCGACTTTGAACCATTTACAGCGGCTTTCAGATGCTCTACACATTTCTTTAGATCATCTATTGATCACGGCTGGATTTTCAATTAAAAACGAAAGAGTTCACGGTGATACGTTCATTCAAGCGGTAGAAGAGATTGAGCGAACGCTGAAAGATCATGATGTCTATGACGGAACGTTCAGCGAGAATGAATTGAAACAGAAGTTAAATGAATATGAGACCTATAGTCAATCAGACGAGGGAAAAGAAACGATCTCAGCAAAGTTTGAAAAAAAGATAGACACGATAAGCGGTGTTGGGCCATTTCTTGATCAATTGAAAAGCATGTACAGCTCGTTCATGAGCGCACGGGGTACTTCTCGAGAATTGATGTTGATGGGAGGCGCATTACTTTACTTCATTATGCCCGTTGATTTAATACCAGATTATATTTTTCCGATCGGCTATATTGATGACGCTGCAGCGGTGCAGGTCGTATTAAACCAGCTGACAAATAGGTCATAGCAGGTGACGGAGACATGAAAAAACAGAACAGCATTGACTTCGCATTATTATTCACTGTCATTTGCTTCTTTGTGATCAGCCTGCTGGCTGTGTATAGCGGATCGGGACAGTATGAAACGCAAGATATGTTTTATTTCGTCAAAAGACAAGTTTTCTGGTATATCGTCGGTTTTGGCCTTATGGCGGCAGTTGCTTACTTTGATTATGAACTGCTTGAGCGTTTATCTTTTCGATTATTTGCAGGTGGTCTTTTCCTCATCATTCTCGTTCATTTTTTTGGCACGAATCAAAATGGCTCCCAAAGATGGATCAGCTTTGGGCCCATGAAAGTGCAACCATCAGAATTTATGAAAATTTTTGTCATTCTTCTGTTAGCGGCTATTTTAAATCGATACAAACATCAGCGCTTTGCGTTTAAAGAAAGCATGATTCCCACAATGAAAATCATATGCTGGACCGCTGTTCCTTTTTTCCTGATTTTAATTCAGCCAGATTTGGGAACGGCACTTGTGATCTTGTCTATAGCTTTTACACTGATGCTTGTGTCAGGCATTTCAAGTAAGATGATCGCTGCATTAATCGCTTCTTTTCTTGGGCTTCTTGCATTTTTGACCTACTTGCACAATGAACATTTTGAGCACTTTACAAAAGTGATTAAACCTCATCAGCTTGATCGCATTTATGGGTGGCTCTCCCCAGATGAATTTGATTCGACATATGGGTATCAACTGAAACAAGCAATGCTTGGCATTGGGTCAGGACAATTATCAGGAAGCGGTTATACAAAAGGAAATCAAGTACAAGGGGGAAATATCCCTGAAGCCCACACAGATTTTATATTTGCAGTTATTGGTGAGGAGTTTGGTTTTATCGGCGCCTCCCTATTGATCTGTTTATATCTTATGATGATCTATCGAATGATTCATGTGGCTATGCATGCGAATACCCTTTATGGGCTGTATATATGTGCTGGGGTGGTTGGACTGATCGTCTTTCAAGTCTTCCAAAACGTAGGGATGACAGTAGGGCTAATGCCCGTGACTGGTCTTGCCCTTCCTTTTATCAGCTATGGGGGCAGTGCGCTTTTAACCAATATGATCGCCATTGGCCTTGTGTTTAGTGTCAATCTGAGGTCCTCATCCTACATGTTTGGACGTAACTGGGATTGAAGGTGATGTCATTGATTCTTTCTCACCTAAAAAAAATCGACCACATTCTTGCTGGGACGATTGTTTGTCTTTGTTTCTTTGGATTACTGATGGTGTACAGTGCGAGTTATCCTTTAGGCGAAATAAAATATGGACAGGGCAGCTACTTCTTCATGAAACAGTGGCAATGGCTTTTGATTGGGTTCTTCTTTTTTATCGCTGCGGCCCTGGTTCCATATCAAGCTTACCGTAAATATATTCGGTGGCTTGTGATGCTGTCATTGTTATGTCTTATCCTTGTCCTGCTTCCTGGAATTGGTGTTGTCAAAAACAATTCACAGCGATGGATTCAATTGGGCTCTCTGATCATCCAGCCGTCTGAGGCTGTGAAATTAGTGATGATCATCTATTTTGCCTATGTATATGCAAGGAAACAAGCGTACATTACATCCTTTAAAAAAGGAGTACTGCCTCCACTTCTTCTTTTAAGTCTAGCTTTTTTATTGATTTTAAAACAGCCAGATTTAGGTACAGCAGTTTCTATTTTATTGAGCTGTGGTATCGTCTTATTATGTGCTGGACTTAAAACACGCCACCTCATTCTACTAGGTTCGACGGCTGCGGCAGGGATCACTTTTTTTGCTGTGACCGCTCCTTATCGCTTGAAACGAATCACTTCTTTTCGTGATCCTTTCATGTATGAGGATGGAGATGGTTATCAGCTGATCCATTCTTATCTCGCCATGAATTCAGGAGGGTTTACCGGGAATGGTTTAGGCGGAAGCATTCAAAAACTAGGATTTCTTCCTGAAGCCCATACAGATTTTATTATGGCCATCATCAGTGAAGAGCTGGGAATCATGGGGCTGTCGTTTGTGTTGGGTGCCTACCTACTCATCATGTATCGCGCCGTTCGAATCGTTCAAGGTTTACAAGATCCATTTGGAAAGCTATTAACGATCGGGCTTACTTTTCAAATCATGATTCAAGCAGTCTTTAATCTAGGAGCTGTCTTTGGGCTTCTCCCCATTACAGGCATTCCTCTTCCCTTTATTAGCTACGGCGGATCTTCATTGGTGTTCATGATGATATCCGCAGGCATTCTTGTGAATCTTTCTTCATCTATCAAAAGAGACCGGCATGTGCCCCAAGTAAAATAGACACCCTCTATCAGAAGGTGTCTTTTGATTTTTATTCTTCTATTTGACGATCAGCGATTTCTTTTTTTCTTGGCTGTTTGATTTCATTCGTCAGTTCTTGGATGCTTTGTTTCACATTGCCTTTGCCAGAGAAATTCTCAATAATTTCTTTAACATCAATTCCAGAAGAAGCTTTCAGACTTTCTTGAAGACTGGACATAAGGTTTGTCGCATAGCCGGTCACTTTATTGGCACCGCTGCCTTCCCCGTTACCGCCTGTATCAACAACTGTAATTTTATCAATGTTAGAAAGTGGAGCAGATACTTGTTTCGCATATTCAGGTAGCATTTTCACAATCATATCGAGAATCGCCGCTTGACCATACTGCTCGAATGCTTCTGCAATTTTCTCTTTCGCTTCTGCTTCCGCAAGTCCTTTCAATCTAATGACTTCTGCTTCGCTTTCCCCTTTTGCACGATCGGCTTCCGCTTTGGCAAGCCCGTCAATCCGAACTTTCTCTGCTTCTGCTTTTGCCATTGCTTCAATGCTGTATTTCTTCGCATCTGCTTCAGCAAGACGCTTCGCTTTTTCCGCCGCAGCCGACTGCTCAACAGCATAACGGTCCGCATCTGCTTTCTTTTTCACTTCAGAATCGTATTGACGCTCACGACGCTGTATCTCTTTTTCTTCTAATTCAATTTGCTTCTGACGTTCAATGATTTTGACTTGCATTTCTTGTTCAGTTACGTGCTGACGATTACGAGCTGTTTCAAGATCGTACGCTTGGTCGGCGCTTGCTTTTGCTGTATCTTGTTCACGTCTGAATTCTGCTCTTTTCAGCTCATTGATTTTTTCTGCTTCAGCGATTTCAGTGGCACGCTCAAGCTCAGATTTCTTCGCATCTTTATCTGCTTCTGCACGTTTGATACGTGTTTCTTTATCTGCTTCTGCTGTTGCAATATCTGCATCGCGTTTCACTTGAGCAATTCTAGGTTTACCTAGTGATTCTAAATAGCCATTTTTATCACGGACATCTTTGATTGTAAACGATACAATGACAAGACCCATTTTCGCTAGATCTTGAGAAGCGACACGCTGTACTTCTTGAGAAAATTTCTCTCTGTTTTTATAAATCTCTTCAACTGTCATTGACCCTAAAATGGAGCGAAGGTGTCCTTCTAGTACTTCTCTTGCTTCATTTTCACGATCTTCTTTTGTTTTCCCTAAAAACTGCTCTGCCGCAGTGGCGATTTCTTCAATTGATCCGCCAATTTTAATGATCGCCGTTCCATCGGCCATGACTGGTACACCTTGTTCAGTATAGACTTCAGGCGTTGAAACATCTAGCTTGCTAGATAGTAAGCTGAGCGGCTCTGCTTGTTGAAAAACAGGGAGTACAAAGGTACCTCCACCTCTTACAATCTTAATCTTGTTTCCACCTTCATCCACGTGGACATTTTTACTTCCGAGGTAACTTCCTGTGACGATTAATGCTTCATCTGGACCAGCTGTCCGGTATTTCGAAACAAATACACCAATAAGTGCAATGAGAATCACAAGCACAATTCCAATAATAATTAATATGGTTGTTCCTGGCATAGCATTCCCTCCTAGATTTCTTCATTTGGTATAACAGATAACACGCCTTTGTTCACTTCGACGACCAGCACCCGGGTTCCATATGGAATCTCCTCTTCGTCGAAACTGACGGCAGGCTTTGAGATTTTCCCGCTGTTACTAATTAACAGCACTTCTCCAAACCCATCTTTTGGTACAGATACAATGATCTCCCCAGTTCTTCCTTTTAGGTCGGCCTCCGTATATGAAAGAGATTCTTCAGCAGAGGAAAGCGGGACTAAGACAAATACATTTAAACAAGTAACGAGAACCACTGCGAGAATGGTAGATAATACTGCGCCAAGTCCACTTCCTACAATTGCTGTTTTTTCAGAGATAAATCCTCCAGCCGAGAAAAAGGTAAGAAATGCGAGGATCAATGTTGGTTGAAGGAACGGGACAGGAATCGCTTCAAACAATCCATCAAATACATCGCCAAAAAAGACGAAAACAAGCGTCAGGATTCCTGATACCATCAATATGTATAAGTACAGCGTCTGAAGAGGCAGCCCAAACACATCCATCTTCCTCACCCTTTCTTTATGAAATGAGCAGCCTTTCATTCATTTAGACCATGCTCACATCCAAGTGTATTCCTTCTAACAGGTAATACGAACCACTTTTGTAAAGGTTTCAAATTTCCTCACAATTCTTCAAAGGAATTCAACGATAGCTCAAGAATGATTGTCATGTACCAGTATGTTAAAATTTGATCTTGAGGTGATGAAAATGAGTTTATTACATGATGCAAGACAAGAATTGTGGCAAGAGCTGCAAGGTTTGAACGAAGAACAATTGAATCAAAAATTATCTGATGATACTTGGAGTATTCAAGAGGTGGCAGATCATTTAAAGAAGATGGACCTAGTTGCAGCAAAACATCTAGCTGCCGAGGGGAAAAAAGCACCGATTAAAGAATATGAGCCAAAGCCGGTGGAAATGGCAGAGGATCGTTCAAGAAAAGCCACTGCGCCTAGTATTGTTGAGCCAGAGCGCAAGCATGTGACACCTACACATTTAAAAGATGAGCTTGATACAGCTCGTGAGAAATTAAATCAAATTTTATCAACGTTTACAGAGGAAGATTTCAAACGCGTGATTGCACATCCTGTGTTTGAAGAACTTTCATTAAAGCAATACCTTGATTTTATCGGCGCACATGAAAAGCGCCATATTCATCAAATTAAAGAAATTAAAGAACAGCTATAAGATGTAAAAAAGACTCCCTTTTGGGAGCCTTTTTTCATTGTTACACTGTTTTAGGTGTTAAATCAAAGCAGCGAGCGTAAATCCAGTTGTATGCTTTTTCGTTGAGGTCTCTTGGGTTTCCAACTGTTTGCGGATCTTTCATTGCTTCTTTAGATAAACGGTCGATCATATCTTTTGGTACACCTTGTTCTTCTAATGAAGGAACTTCTAGGTCTTCCACTAAATCATACATCCAATTCACTGCTGCTTTTGCAGCTTCCTCTGTTGTCATTCTGCTTGTATCAATTCCGAATGCTTGCGCAATTCGAGCGAACTTCTCTGGGTACCCTTTCCAGTTATATTCCATGACAGGTCCCATCATTGCCGCTACACATTGGCCATGTGCGACAGGAATAATACCCCCAAGCGTTTGACTCATAGCATGGGCTGCACCAGCTGATTCACTTCCATAGGAAAGTCCTGCAAGCATCGCAGCTTGTGCCATTCCATATCTTGCTTCTAAATCCTCTCCATCAGCAAAGGCACGGCGAATATAATGAGCAGCATATTCAATGGCCATGAGCGCTACCGCATCTGTAATTGGCTGAGCAAACTTCATCGTATAGCATTCGATCGCGTGCGCAAGCGCATCGATACCCGTCATAGCCGTCACATGCGGCGGCATAGATACATGAAGCTCAGGGTCAATCACTGTTAGGTGAGCTGCAATGAGTGGGCCACCTGTGTTGAATTTGAATTCCCTTTCTTCGTCAGTAATCACTGCCCACTGCGTGACCTCTGAACCTGTACCAGCCGTTGTCGGAATTGTGGTTAACGGAGGGATTCTATTTTCAAGCGGTTTTTTCCCCTCAGCCGCTTCGTAATCAAGAACTGATCCTTCATGAGTCGCTTCCACACCAATAGCCTTCGCTGTATCCATTGAGCTTCCGCCGCCTACTGCGACTAAACCATTACAGCCTTCTTTTTCATATAACGCAGATCCTTCATTCACTAAACGGACTGGCGGGTTTGGTTCTACTTTATTAAATAGAACCACATCAACTTGCGCTTCTTTTAATGAAGCAATCACTGGATCCACAACACCCGCTTGATAAATACCAGGATCTGTGACAAGCAATACCTTTGAAACGCCGTATGCTTTCACTTCTTCCCCAACATGTTTCACTGCCCCAATGCCATGCTTGATAACAGTCGGAATTTCAAACGTATGGAATTTTTGCATGCTTTCAATTTTCATATTTAAAGTCATATAGAATCTCCTCCAGATAAGTGATATTTATTTAAACCAATGAACCGCTTCTGGTTTTGTATTTCGATATAAATGTTTTAGTTCCGTATATTCTTCAAGGCCCGTACGTCCTAATTCACGTCCAAGACCTGATTGTTTATACCCGCCCCACGGTGCTTGGGCAAAATAAGGATGGAAGTCGTTGATCCATACCGTGCCTAATCTTAATTGACGAGCCACTCGTTCGGCTTTGCCGATATCAGAAGACCACACCGCTCCTGCTAAACCATAAATCGTGTCATTTGCCAGCTCGATGACTTCTTCCTCTGATCGGAAGGATTCGACAGTGAGGACTGGTCCAAACACTTCTTCCTGTACAATTCGCATGTCTGATGTACAGCCTGAGAAAATCGTCGGCAAGTAGAAGAACCCTTTTTGAAGCTCCTCTGCTTCAGGTCGTTTCCCACCTGTTTCTAATGTTGCGCCTTCGTCTAAACCGATGCTGACGTATTTTTCTACTTTTTCTCGATGCTCAGCTGAGATGAGCGGTCCACTCTGGGTTCCTTCATCAAAGCCGTTGCCTAGCTTGATTTTTTTCGTACGCTTCACCAGTTCTTCTAAAAATTCATCATGAATAGATTCTTCCACTAACAAGCGTGAACCTGCTGAACACACTTGCCCTGCATGGAAAAACACAGCATTCATTGCCTGGTCAACCGCTACGTCTAAATCAGCATCTTGAAAGACGATATTCGGGTTTTTCCCGCCGAGCTCAAGGGCGATTTTCTTCACATTCCCGCTGGCTCCCTGCATGATTTTCTTACCTGTTTCAATACCGCCTGTGAATGAAATTAAATCGACTTGGTCATTGACAGCCAGCTCATCTCCAACAGTTGCTCCAGGTCCAAGTACTAAGTTGGCAACGCCTGCTGGAACACCCGCTTCTTCCATAAGTTTGAAAACTTTGATCGTGGTTAATGGTGTAATTTCACTTGGCTTTAGTACGATTGTATTTCCAGCTGCAAGTGCAGGAGCGATTTTCCAGCTCGCTTGAAGCAATGGATAGTTCCAAGGAGTGATTTGACCGCATACACCGACAGGTTCTCGGACTAATTCACTTTTTGAGTTTGGAATAGGCGATGCAATGATTTCCCCGCCATCCTTATCAGCAAGCCCCGCATAATATTGGAACACGTTCGCAATATCGTCCATATCCGCTTTGCTTTCTTCTAATGTTTTGCCGGTATCAAGTGATTCTAATTTGGCTAATTCATCTAGGTCTCGCCTAATCAATTCAGCAATTTTAAACACAATATTTCCTCTTTCAAGTCCAGGCATGTTTACCCAATCACCTTGATCGAAGGTTTTTCTCGCTGCCTTAATGGCTAACTGCGCGTCATTTCTTGATCCTTCACTGACTGTCGCGATCACTTCTTGATTAAATGGATTGATGATATCTCTTGTGTCGCCACTCTTAGCGCCAACCCATTGTCCATCGATAAATAGTGTTTGACTCATAGAAGGAACCTCCTCTGATTCTCTTTGGTAAGTTTGTTAAATAAAAATTTAACGTTTTGAACATAATTAACTTAACATGTTCAAATTTTTCTGTCAAAGGGGGATATGCTTCTTTTATTTTGACATTTTGCATTCTTTCGTTAACATATAGTCCATAAAGATTTTTTTGAACGTATTGAATTCACTTAATAGAAAGCAGGGACAAGATGAAAAAGCAGGAACAGCCACAAGCAGAAGAACGCATTTTAGCTGCTAAAGATCTCGTCATTGATTCCATCGCTGAAACAATGGATCTCTATGGCATTACTAGAAGTGCGGGTATTCTATATGGGACGATGTATTTAAATGAGGAAATGACGCTGGATGAAATGCGTGAAGAGCTGCAAATGAGTAAGCCTAGTATGAGTACGGGTGTGAAAAAACTGCAAGACATGAATATTGTCAAAAAGACCTTCCACCGCGGCCGAAGAAAACACAGCTTTGTTGCTGAGAAAGACTTTTTTAAGTTTTTCATGAACTTCTTCCCGCAAAAATGGGAACGAGAGGTCGAGGTTAATCTAGCAGCGATTGAAGAAGCGCAAGAACGCCTTCAAGATGTAGCTCGTGATGATCAGGCGGAGGAACATGAAAGAGAGGAAGCAAAACAGCTCATTGAACAGCTTGAAAGCTCAAAAGCCTATTATGACTGGCTTAGACGATTAGCCCACTCGGTTCATTCGGGAGACATCTTTGACTATATTCCGATTGATCAGAAAGAAAAATAGCCGGGGTGTTTGTGTTTTACAGCTTGAATTTTACAGGAGGATTGATTATAATAAGTTATGTCGTAATACTTCGGGGCATTAGCTCAGCTGGGAGAGCGCTACGCTGGCAGCGTAGAGGTCAGCGGTTCGATCCCGCTATGCTCCATTATCAAAAGCCTATCCAATGACGGATAGGCTTTTTCATTTGATTTTACTCATAAAAGCTTATTTGTCTGGTTCTTGAATTTGATAACCAAAGACTCCTTTTATCTCAACATCCCCACAGCCTTCTTTTTTGGTCAGTTTAATACCATGGGGTCTATAAATGTAGCGCCCACTTGATAAAATTCGGTCTGTTGCACTTAGATCATATTGGTTACCTGTATACTCTTTGACTGATGACGGAAAATCCGTTCCTGATAAAGATGTTCTGTAGAGTGTCACCTCTAGAGTACACCCCTCTGCATTTAGTATAGAAAATTGGTAGCCATAAGTAGATGGATATTGTTCAGGATTATTTTGACCTCCTGGTACCCACAGATCTTTTTCCTGTTCCGTCATGATGAAATCAACTTCTACTTCTCGATAAATGGTCTTAGCTGCAACCTTTTCCATATTAAAATGGAACATGACAATGAAACAAAGAGACATCATTACACATATCCGCTTCATACAACCCCTCCATTCATTTTTACCATTATACAACAAATAACGCTAAAAATGGTTTTATTTTACTTTTTTATAATGGATAAGGGTTGATTCATTCCATATGTGTTAACTTTCTATGACCTTACTTAATGTTTCTTTGGTCTTTGGACCATATATGCCATCCGGGGTTAACCCATGCATCATTTGAAATCGAGACACTGCATTCGCAGTTTTGGGTCCGTAGTACCCATCGATTCCATTGTTGATCGCTCCCTTATCAGGATAAAAATAAATCGATGCTAAGGCTTGTTGTACAGCTTTTACAGCTGACCCTTTTGTAAGAGGCTTCGTCACTTTTAAAATACCTGCAGGCAAACTGTATGTTTTTTTGACCTTGTTGGTTTTAGATGTTGATCTCGTTGATATGGTTTTGATAGATGTTTCTTTCACAGGTTTAGCTGTTGTCATTTGACTTGTAGATGCTGATGCAATACCAGCTTTGAAGCCATCCCACCGATTTAACAGCTTACGCGGACACTCCTTCCCGCTCCAATGCTTATGTGGCACCACGTTAGATAAAGGAATTCCTAAATCCCCCATCAGTTTCCGAATAAGCCATTGGGCGTTTTTAACAGCCTGTTCAAAGTTAGCGCCTGCATTTTCACAAATTTCAATTCCAATTGATTTCATATTGCCGGTTCCCCTGCCATCTCCTGCGTGCCAGCCATTTTCGTTTAAAGGTAAATGCTGATAAATGACCTGATCATCGACCGTGTAGTGCCAGCTAACCCCGGTACTTGCCCGAGCAACAAATGCTGCATGATTTGCCGCATCAGCCCCCCGTCCAGTGTTCGATGTATTATGCACCGTAATATAGAGCGGCTTCATCCTGTTTCCTGGTCTGTTGCGATTTTGTTTTGGGATGAGTGCTTGAATGATCTTCACCATATTGTTTCTCCTTCAAAAATTATTTTGTTAACCCTCTTTGTTTCAGGGCATCTTTTTGCAATTGACCTTTATAGGTCACATAATTATTTTTAAACCAAGCGATCACGGCAGTGACCATAGTGAAAATTGTGGAACCTGCAACATATAGTGCCTCTCCTGCGGTTTGCACTTGCTCCTCGCTAATCGGCAGCACTGTTTGTCCAAACATGACAAGCGTTTGGTTGATAAGCGCAATAAAAAGAAGCACTGTGCGAATCACAGTGCCTTTGTCGAATGTTTTCATGATGTTTTCCTCCTATTTTAAATTCCGTTCAATTTTATCGAGCTTGTCGATCACGACGTCATACTTCTCACTAAACTTTGCTAACACATCATTTTGTGCCTCGATTTGCTCATTGAGTTTGTTTTCTCGTTCTTTTGTTGTGTTGAGAACATAAAACAGAATCCAGCAAAAGAGAACGGCGAATGGGCCTTGTGTCATTAAGTTTTGAACGACATCTACTTCCATTTGAATCACCTTCTTTCCGGCAAAAAAATAAAGCCATTAGGCTTCGTATATTTCTCCAGTTATATTTTGATAGTCTTCTGCCGAGATCCAGCCAATGCTTACATAAAATGCAATGTCCTCTGGGCCGTAACACTGCCAGTCCCAGAATTGTTTGATATCCGCTACAGTTGGAAACATCAATCTGAAGCACCTACTTTTTGCATAGCTAATAGCTGCGTTAATTGTTTTGATAACAAAGCATTTTGTTTCTTTAAAAGTTCTATATCACTTGGCGGGAGAGGGGCCAGTTTTAAGCTGTCTATATACTCTTGGGTCGCTGATTCATACCATTGTTGTTTTTTCACATCAAATGCAGCCTTATAAAAAGAAGGATTATTGGGTGGTGCAATTGTTGTGCATTGCTCTGGAATAATATAATTTCCTTCATCATCCCTTTCGAACACTTCGATAGGTCTGATCAATTCATTTTGCTGATTGTATTCATAGGCTTGTATCATTTGTATCACTTCCTTAATTTAATGGAACAACCATGTCTAAATAGTAGCCAGTTACTGCACTGTTATTCACTGCATGTAAACCAGTTAGTTTTAGCTCTCCTGTATTATAGATATATAATTTACTATGACCCGTTGTACCTGATATGGGAACTGATACTACTATGCCTTTATCGGGTAATCCTGTATTTGGAATACTTCCACAGATCACTTCTCTATTTGCTATTAGGTGACCCCTCAACAATAATAAGTTTCCCCATTTAACATATTGGACCGCTCTGTCTCCAATAGAGGAACCATTGACTAGTGTGACATCTAGCCACTTGACACTTTCAAAATCAGCATCAGTCACTAATTTTTTCCAACCTTTAAATACACCGTCTGTATGAACAGTACCAAACCAATGAGTGTTGTCATAACTTCTAATGACATGAATAGTCTTTCTACCATTTACCGTTTCTAAGATATCAATATTAAACCAAGAAGAATCATTATCGACAGGCATATTTACAACATTAGATCCTACTGCAAAGTAAAAGCCGGATGGCAGCGTTAAAATATCAGTTCCTATTGACATGGAAAGTCTTAATCCCTTTGAATTTAATAGGTTATGGTCATTAAGACGTTTCCAACCGCTCCACTCTTGTTGTGTACCCGTTACATCAGTTGTTGAACGGTTAATATAGACATCTCCTGTATTGTTTGCACCGATGACCCATCCATAGGTATTTTCACTAAAAACAGACAAAGCCCTCATTGAACTTCTTGTCGGAAGATCTGGATGTGCTTCATGAATGTACCATGAATGAACTCCCGGCAATTTTATCAGCTTATCTAAAATACTAGGATCATCTGCATTAATTCTTTCAAAAGCTTTTCCATCGTCAGCAGTAATTTTAGACAATTGTCCTGCATTCCATTTGTTTTTTTCATTTTGAGTCGGCATTTGCATCCAGTTGATTCCGATGTCATTCACAAGATAGGAAAAACAAAATGAGTTGCCTGATGTATCAATTGCAATTCCTACGCCAATATTATTTTGACCTACAAACTGAAAGCCTCTTAGTGCAGCATTGCCTATAGCTGGGGAATCGACTACTCCAGAACCACCTGGCGCATAAAATGAGCAAGCCCCTAGCGCTTTAATTCCCTCATAGATACTGCCACCAGCAGGAATATTGATCAATTGGGACCCGTTATCATTTGTCAGTTTATATAGCTGAGATTCGTTCCATTTTTTCTTTTCTGAACCAGATACGTGAGGAATTGGATCTCTCGTATGAAGGTTGAATTGTTCTAGTAGTTCCTGATCATTTTCAATTAAAATTTTCACTAAATCGTTAAAGAGATCTGCATGAGCTTTATCGCTCGTCTTAAAAGGTTGAGGTGTTTTTATGATCTTATTCTCCTTCCAAAAAACATTACGAATTAGGTGATGTTATGATAAAAATCAGTTATTTCACTTCGTTCTTAGATTTGGAACCAAACGTGATGAATTCATTAGGATTCAAGTCATTAGAACAATATTAAGTACATATTTTTTAAATATCCTGATTTTTATAATATTAATTTGTCACGTCTGCCCTTACCTATGATTGACGCCACTCCAATAAAGTGGATCGATTGCATGGGTCTATTCCCTTCCTTTATTGTAAAAACAACAGAGTCAAACTCATTCTTTCTTCCTGCAATTTGACCCAATAATTTTAACAACATGTATTGTGCATTGCGTTTCTGTTCTCGTTCCTTTGTTGTATTGAACACATAAAATAGAATCTAGTAAAAGTGAACGTCATTAAGTTTTGAACGACAGCTTCCACCGATTTGCACACACACTTTATTTTTCAAATAATCCTATCTTAGCTGTGACAAAGTAACATAAGCCCTATTTACTGTAATAGTTCTTCCAGTGTTTTTGGGTGTAATATAAAATGTTAACTTATCCCCCGCTTTAAACTTTTGTTGAAGGTACAATACACATATACTTGATGAGATAACAGGATTCCAATTACCTAATCGTTGAAATTCTGTACCATTCACATAACATGACAAAATGCTATCTGATCCAACAGGAATGTTATTGCTATTAAGATAAAGCCTAATTAAATACAAACCATTATTTTTCAGTGTAATTTCAGCTCGCGAACGATTATACTCTCCTAAATCGTCTGATCTTGTATCACCAAAATTCAGTTTTGTTGGAACATTTTCAACGGCTGATACAGAAGAATTATCGAGATCATACGTATCAACAAAAGAAGTATTATCCATATCCTCCTTTGTTAAAACACGTTTCCAGCCTTGCCACCCCAAATTTAAATCAAGATAATTTGTATACATGTAATTGTTATAATCTATTGCTATGACCCATCCAAATGTACCTTTTCCATTACTATCTTGAGAAGTAAAATGATACATACCACGACATGATCTTGTAGTTGGGCTGTTTAATGCTTTACCTGTGGCATAAAATGTACCATGCTTCGGGCCTAAAGAAACAACCTTTTCAAGTAAATCTTCACCATCTGAAACAGATAGAATCACCCCTCCATTATCTGAAGTAATCTTAGACAATTGCCCATCATTCCATTTATTTCTTTCAGCATTTGACGGGAGCTTTGTCCAGTTAATAGTAGTATCTGCAGCATTATAGTAAAAACTATAAGCATTACCAGTAATATCTACAGCAAAGCCAGTACCAATGTTATCTTGGCCTACTGTCTGTAATCCTCTCAATGAAAGATTTGATGGGGAATCTTCGACTCCAGAAGCTGCATAAAAAGTACACGTTCCTTTTCCTTTTATCATATCAAAAATCCTAGCATCAGCTCGCACATTAATTAAATGACTTCCATTATCCGCTGTAATTTTATAGC
Organism: Bacillus sp. FSL M7-0307; assembly: GCF_038627835.1. NCBI lineage: Bacteria > Bacillati > Bacillota > Bacilli > Caryophanales > Bacillaceae > Bacillus > Bacillus sp. FSL M7-0307. Next base: position 2,779,689 of record NZ_CP152023.1, read on the forward strand.
CCTGAGAATCGTTCCATTTTTTCTTTTCTGCTTCAGATGCATGTGGATTTATATCTTTCATATGTTGATTGATTGACTCTAATAGACCCACATCATTGTCAAGAAAAGCCTCAACCATGTCATTAAATAGATCAGCATGGGCTTTATCAGTTGTTTTAAAAGTGCGTGGTGTCTTAATCTCCATGATCATTCTCCTTTCAAATCTATTATCACTATACGCTTCCTTCCACTATATAATGTTATCTAATCACTCTGTGAATCATCACATTTCTGCTTTTTTGTATTAGCTGCTGTATTCTCGCATCATTTGTATGTTTTAAGAACTGCTCTAATATCGTTCTCAAGTAGTGCTTTGAACATGTCATTGAAAAATCAGGTATGGTCCTTTTATTTCTATTCAGTTTTCACTCTTGATGCTTGTTTTATTTCTTGCAACTGCTCTAAAGTGAGCATCCTTTGCTCGTATCCTGCATTTAGATCTTCCATCGAACAATCACCTAATTCAACTGCTTCTTTAACTAATTCAGGTGTCACCCATTGGAAATATAATGCCATAACCCAATAATTCATGTTTCACTCCCTCCTTTAATGAAGAGGATCTCATTTTTCAGCGCCTTTAGTTCATTTGTTAAAAGATCACATTGGTGTTCAAGCTGTTTTCTCACTAGCTTTTCTTTGGCTACTTCTTGTGCTAGATAATCTAGTGGAAGAGGTGGTTCATACCTCGGGTTGGCTTGGGATTCCTCCCACCATTTTTTCAACTCTTCTACCGTTGGCTTTGGCACATCTAGATGCCACTCGTTTAAATACGAACCATCGCCATCATTTCTTAGTTCAAAATCTTTTTGCGGGTCCGCATCGGGGTATTTATACTTAATGGCTTCATATAAAATCATCTGAATCCTCCTACACTCTCGGGAAATTGCGGCCGCCTAATTCCGTAATATCGAAATAGTTGTACCAACCTGAATTATCAGATATATAACGATCAGAATTTCCCGCATAGCCTATATACATGTAAATTTCAACGTAATCTCCTTTATTAGCTGGAACATTCGCAGCCCCATATAAACCTATATCAAGTTTTGCCGTTTCAGAGGGTGTGGCAGGGAGATGTCTATAATGAGATATATTTTTATAATTTTTACCATTTAAAAAAATAGACAGCTCAAAATTTGCATACATTTGAACCGTCTCAATATAGACTCCAGCGTTTACTAGATACATTCCGTTTTCCGGACAAATAAAACGACTATTTTTTATATCAAAATTATTGTGACTATCTTTGATTTTTCGATTAAAAAGGATTTTTTGTCGCTCAGCATTATTAAGCAACTGCTTACCAGTTGTACCAATGTTCGTATGAAGAAAACCAGAGATTTTGTGCCACTCTGTCCACCCTGAGGCTATATACCATTGTCTAAACCAAATACCAGTACTAGTAAAATAACTAGTTGTTTCATTACCGTTGCCATAATAATATTGTATAAAACGATACTCATTTATTTTTTCGTTCTTCACAAAACCTAATTTTGTAGGATATCCGGTATCATTCGCTATAGCCATCAACGTAATCCCATTTGGATATTGCTCACCGCTGACTGATGCATCTTGAATGGCTTGATCGCCTGTTAAAATGAACAAGCTTTCATTTGTGATTCCTTCTATTTGTCTACTGAGCGCATTGTCATTCTCCACAAGTGTATCGACCATCCGGTTAAATAAGTTGGCATGGGCTTTGTCAGAGGTTTCAAACGGTAAAGGTGATTTTATGTCCACTTCTTTTCCCCTCCATTAATAAATATCATCAATCTCAAAAACAAATTCGATGTCGCCGTCTTTTTGTTTGTCTGTCATGGTGCGGATGGCGGTGAATTTGCCGGCTTCGTCGACAAGGGCTAGTTCATTGATGACTTCGCCTGCTAGTTCTCCTTCAGCGATGGTGCAGGTGTAGCGGATTTTTGCCGGTTCCATGAAGGTAAACGAGTCAATATTTTTTTGAATCAGTTCTTTTTTGAGTGCTTGTTCGGTTCCGTCAAGAGAGATCGGTTTTCCATCCTTTGTTCCTCCATTTCCGAACGCCATTTTGACGACTTTTGTGAGTTTTGTTCCTTCTGCTCGTGCCTTTGCCATTTGTTGACGTGCATATAGTGTGGTTACGGTTAATTGATCAGCCATTGTGATCCTCCTTATAGATCTATTTTTTTAGAAGTTGCTGCCAGCATTTTTGATCCATCAAGCGGAACGGATCCATCGAGAATCCAGTAATGCTCCTTGATCAGTAAACTGCCGCCTTGTTCATTTTGAACATGTACTGGTAAGCGGAACGTCATCCTCTTTTTCGCGTGATGTGAAAGCTGGTTCTTTGCACGCAAAGTCAGCGTAGCTGCTTGCTTCGTTTCATACGATGCTCCAGTCATGACATAATTCAGACGATATGCTGTTTCTTTCTCTTGTTGAAGCGGCATTCTCATCTTTAATGAATGCCGAAAACGAGCTGGGACCTCCGTAGTACCTCGTATCCCGCTAAGATAGAACGTTCCATTTAATACGAATTCACCATTGAGTAAAATTGGAATATGATCGAAAAAGCCCACTCTGCTTCGCAGTGTGAGCCGCTGGTGATGATCATTTGTTTCATGAACATCAGTATGATGAATGGCGGTGAACGTATACGCCAAATGTGCTGGCTTTAACGTTTCGAGTATTTCGACGATATATCTTGTGTTTTGCAGGTCATCTAGGTTGACACGTAATGCAAAATGATAACGGTTGACTGTAAGACGGATGATTGCACTCGGATTTTTAAGAAATCGATTCACAGATTTCTCTAATGACAGATACGTAATTGGTGGAATGTTCGACATCATATTGAGTAATCGTGCCCTGCGCAGCTCAATCGAATCATCTGACTCTCGCTGCACCTTGAGCATTCTCTCCCACCGATTCAATCCCCACGTCGCTGTTAAAGGGAAGAACTGATCCGTTACATCAAAAATGGATTCGTCCAATTGTTCAAACTCTGGCGCCTCCGTTTTTAGTAAATGATCCACATCATAAATCTCTGTGAAATATGGCGGCAAGTAGTTTTTCATTTCATCAAGTTTGCTCAATAACCTTCACCTGCCTCAGACGTGGTATCTCAATGTCCTGTAATACTAAGTTTTTTGACTCCCCATTCAATAAGACGTTTGCATAATCGGACACGCTCTCTGAATGGTACAAAATATCATTTAAGGCGGACATTCGAATCGTACTTTTTTCAAATGCGATTGATTTTAACAGTGCTTTGACCTTTTCTTCTATTTCTTTTTGCGCACCTTCAAGTGTCCAGTCCATCTGAAGTTCGACGGACACTTCTATGTCAATATCTAGCCACTTGGCACTTTCCACGGTTGCTTTTGAACCAATAGGAGCTTGCCCTTCTCCTTCTCCCGGTACAGGGTCAATATACTCCTGGACCCTTTTGACAAGAAGCTCAGAGGCTACATCTAGATTGCCGTCTGTGATCACAATTTTGACCGTTCCCTCTCCATTCCATAACGGGAACACTTTCGCTCTGCCGACACCAACCACTTCCTCGGCCCACTTTTTGTAATGTGCTCTGTTGGCACTGACAGCCTCTCGCCTTGCGCGTATTAAATACCGATCGTATAATGACGCATCATCTTCTTCCTCTTGCCCTGGTATCACCAATTCCTTCATGATCATCGACTCTAGACCCGGAATTGTATCAAGCGATAGCAGCGGCTGACCTGTTAATTGCCCATTGCCGGCTGTACCTGTTGTCTCGCATTCTAGTGTACCGTCCTTTGAAAATTGAAAATAAACATCTTCAATAAAGAATCTTGATCCTGCTGGAATGTTTACGTTCTCTGGTTGAATGGTTACGGACCAGACCGCTGTGGTGGCTGGCTTTCGCTCAATCCCCACTTCTGCTGCTCGTCGATCTAAAAATTCCCCCTGTGCTGTATCAGCAAAGACAAGCTCAAACACTTGATCAAGCCAAATATACGACTGAGCCAGTTCAGCAGCAGCAGGTGCCAAGGCATTCCAAATGACGCTGTTTTCTCTTTTATCTATGTCATCTGGCAGCCTGTCCAGCATTCTTTCCATCAACGCCTCATACGTTTGCTCCTCAAACATCTCCCTCCATCACCTCCTCTATTTCTAATGTGCCTTCATCTGTGACAATGGCTAGTTTGACTTGAAAGGCATCATTTTGCTTCGTGACCTCTATCTCTTCAATATGATCAATCCGCTCATCAACGACCAATGCTTCTTCAAGCAATCTTGGAATCTCCATTTCTTTGTATTCATCAGTTGCTTCAGTATCAGTCAATAGCTCCTGAATTTCAGTGCCAATGTCGTGACTGTAAATGGGATGTGCATAGCGCTCTGTTCGCAATGTCATATAAATAAATTGACGGATCGCTTCAATGCCTGTAATGGCTTCATTTGTCAGCCTACCATTTTCAAAATCTATGCGATACGTCGTCGAGGTTTCTACCTCTTCGTCTTCTTCTGTTTCCTCGATTTCTTCCTCTGGTGAAAGTGCCACGTTCATCACCTCCCTTACAATTTGTCGATGATGTAGAAGGACTGCCCTCCTGCCATTGCGAGTACCATAATGCTGTCTCCCCTTTTCAACTCATCATCCTCACCCTTATTTAAGCGTTTAGGCCAAATAAGCAGTTCTTCCGGAATGATCAGCTTACTGTTTTCATTTAATCGGATGTGAAGAGGCGAAGCCATTGTGACCTCTCCAATCACCAGATCAATTGGAGAAGCTGCATCTACTGCATTGACAGCGAGTCGTTTAATTGCTTCACTTAATCTCATGCTTGATCACCCTTTGGCATGGAATTTTTCTCAACGACGTCAATTGTCATGGTGTGCTTCACTCCATTGAATTCATGCTTGTCTTGATCGATCCAGTAGGTTTTTTTGATGTTGATTTCAGGGATTTTCAAATAGATTGGCAGACCGCTTTGCAGTTCAGGGATTCCGAGTGCTTGTATGCTTTTCACTTCTTGTTTGACGCCTTTTTTCTCAGCTAGGCGTACTTTCGCTCTTTTTTGAAGCTGCGGCTGGTTGATTTGACCTGTGACCGTCTCCACATGCTGTAAAATGCCGTACTTACTCTGACCCGCTTTATCCTGTTCGATCACCACAATATCTGATTTGCTACCTTTTTTCTTATTCTTCCCCTGTTCGTCTACAGACGTGCGCATCTTCACACGTGTTGCTGTCTCTTCAATGGAGGTGCTGTACTGATAACCGATGAGGTTGACGCCTGATTCAATGACCCACACGTCCTCTGGATCGGGCCAAGCTCTCAGCCCCATCTTGCCTTTAGCAGAAAAAATTTGATAATTTCTACCGGTTTGCCGCTTCGTTTCCTTCAATGCTTTTAAAATGATGTCATATAAACTCGTGTCATTTTTAAAAACGAGAGACTTCATGACATGTCCTGTATTTGCGATGGATGTCATAGGAATTTGAAAGTCTGCCCCGATCCGCCTCAAAATTTGATCTGCCCGTTGATTTGAAAAAACATATACATCTTGGTTTTTCACTAAATATTGGAGCATATCGTATGCGGTAAAGGTCAGCTTTCCTTCAACAGGCGTCCTAGAAAACACGATGCCTCTGAACAGCTCTTTTCCTTTCCATTTAAAAAGAACCGTGTCTCCTTCTGAGACACGGTAATATGTTTGACTGCCTTGCTTTGTGATAATGTTCGCCTGAATAGAGCGAGGGGCCTGATACCTTTGCCCCTGAAGTGTCACACTCTCTGTGACAAGCTCATACATCGTGCCGCTTCTGATGGCAAAAAGCTCAATCAATGTCAGCCCCCCTATTGTGGTATTTTCAATTTTTGCCCTGGAAAAATCCAATATCCCGGCTGTTTAATATTGAGTTTACTTCGTTTGATCATCGCTGCTTTATTGGCATTCCAAATACGCCGCCATTTTGTACTATCGCCATAAAAACGGCCTGAAATGGCCCAAAGAGTATCTCCTTTTTTGACAGTGTACAATTTTGGTGGTGTTTTTGAGGGTCTTTTCTTTTTGGTTTGTTTCGCTTTTTTCTTTCGTTTGATTTTCCTAGGCGATGCGGTTTTATATTCCTTTAACGCGATCGTAAATTCACGATCGCCTATGTCATAAGACCCTTCCTTGTGAGTGAAGCTCTCAATGCTGCACGTCATATTGATTTTAGTCCCTGTCACAATCAGTCGCACAGACTTCTTTGAACGCATCATTCGTTCAATTTTCGCTATTGCATTCTCTGGTGATGGAATGCTTTTATATTCTGCAATTGGCGAATATTTCTTAGGAAATAATGAGGTGAATGATACTTGTTTAGCCGATGGTACATCAATAAAAGTCAGTTCTCCAAAAGAGGAGACCTTCACTGTTTCATTTTGCACATTATTTGTGATCTCAAGTTCGGATGGAAGCACAGGGAATCGCAGCTTCTCCTTGCCTTGGGAAATCCACAATTGATACACTGATTTACCCATCGATCACGACCCCTTTCGTTCCTGTCTGAAGTTCTACTTCCAATTCGTCTACAAGCATTTGTCTAATTTTTTCGACAAGCGATTGCTGATCCTGTCCATTATGGAAATGCTGATCACCATTGAACTGGATGGTGATTTGTTTATTACCTGACGTTGTTGCATTCCCAGCTGGCTGTGCTGAGGTGACTTGCTGCATCTGTGATTCTGGTAAAGGAGCAGATGCATTTGATGGATCATAGACTTGCATTCCAAGTGCCTTCGCTGCCTGCGTCAATAAATATCTCCCGCGAATACCTCTTTCTTCTGGAATAATCCATTCGCGTTTGTTTCCTTCACCGACTCTAGCTACCTGCTCCTGAGTAATCAATCCGCCATTGGCGTAGCCTTTATAAGGACCGCCTCTTCTCATACTCCGTAATCCCGGTGTATTGAAGACTGTTCCATATCTGCCCTTAATGTAGTTAATGGCTGCTACGGCATTATGAATTGGGTTCCAAATATCATTCATGCCCTTGCCTTTATTGGAATGGAAGGTCGGTCCAATGGTTTGCATTAACCCTTTAGAAGGCGTTCCCTTCTTGGCGTTGGAATCCCACAAGTTGATGGCTTTCGGGTTACCATTTGATTCGTGCTGAGCGATTGTCATAAGACCTGGAAGCCAGCTCATCGATGTACCAGTGGCCATCAGAGCTGCCATGAGCCATTGCTGAACACTAAGACCTGAAGCACCCATACCGCTGAACGCTCCGATTAATGAACCCGCTTGATTTTCAGCAAACTTTTTCACATCAACTGAATCGAGCCCTTTGACGACACCAATCGATGCGAATTTCCCTAGACTCATCATGACACGTGAAGGAGAATGAATGTCTAGTTCTTCTCTAAACGCCTGTTCCACTTTCTTCGCCATTTCTTTGGCAGCTTGTGTGACTTCACTTGCTTTTGAACGCATGCCGCTATTGAAGGCGTCGATCATTCCTGAACCCCATCCTGGTGATTCTTGTTTGGCTTGCAGGAATGGTTGTTTGACGTGTTGGTCTACGTATTGGCTTGTGCCAATTGATGTGGCATTTTGACCTGTTGCAAAGCCACTAACAGTTCCAGAACCCCAAGTTGGTGATGCTGTCATCACTTGTTGGTATGGTGCTTTTACACGACTTTGCAAAAAGCTATCAGTTCCTGTTGGTGTCATTTGCTGGCCAGTAGCAAATGCCGATACCGTTTGTTGTCCGTACTTTCCTGAATCTGATGTCATTTGATTAAAGGGCTGCTGAATGTTTTTTTGCTTCCATTGATCAAGTGAAACCACCTTTTGATTCAGCCCTTGTTCAAAATCATGATTAAATTGCTCGCCTATGCTGGCAGCTTGGATGTTTCCATTCATTGAAACCGTTCCACCAATCGAACCGGCAGAAGCATTTGGCGTTATTGGAGCTGGAGAGCTAGAAACTGGACTTGCTGCTCCGCTGCTGCTTGGCACAACAGACATTCCAAGATGAGAAGCAGCTTGTGCAAGCAACATCTTCCCACGGCCCCGGTTATTTTGAGTTGGAATGACAAATTCGTTACCCGCTTCACCAATCCATGATAAGGTAGGCTGGGTGATATAGCCGCCTGTGGCTTTTTGATCAGGTTTAAAATCTTTCCGACCTTTTTCCCGACCTTTTTCAAATTTTACAATATGCTTACCAATAACTTCCGCGCCTTTACTTTTAATTAAATCCCAAGTATCTCCTAAAATATTTTTACCCCAAGACTTTACATCATTCCACTTATTTGTCCACCAGTTCTTATTAAATAGGGTAGAAGAAGCAGTTGCTTTGGCAGCTGACCAAATTGTTTTGGATTGTTCCCATTTATTTTTCGACCAATTTTTTACATCATTCCACTTCTCGCCCCACCAATCTTTATTAAAGACAGTTTCACGGATTTTTCCTTTAATTGAGTTCCATATATCAACGGCACCATCCCATTTTTCTTGTGTCCATTTTTTTACGCTATCCCATTTTTCTCCCCACCACTCTCCGTTAAAAACGGTCTCACCAAGTTTTTTTGTGATAGAATTCCATATCTCGACTGCACCGTCCCATTTTTCTTGTGTCCAATCCTTGATAGCATCCCACTTCTCGCTCCACCATTCTCCATTAAATACAGTAGATTCCAAAGTTCCAGTAACGTACCCAGCCTGTTCTGCCCACCATTCTGAATTAAATAGTGTATTAGATGCTGTTGTTTTTATATCTTCCCATTTTTCACTTAAGTTCCCTAACGACTTCTCTGCGGAGGTTTTAACACTTCCCCACTTTTCACTCCACCAATCTTCACTAAATAACGTATTTGAAATATTCTCTTTTAATTTTGAGGTATCAAATACTTCCCCAAGTTTTGATCCACCTAAAGTTCCGGCGATGCTTCCAGCAACACCACCAACAGCAGCTCCTACAAATGGTATAGGAATTAGAGTTTGGCCTATTGCTGCTCCACTAATTCCTCCCGCTAGCCCTCCAGAGAATCCGCCTACTTTTTCTCCAACGTTTTCTTTCGTTGTTCCTATCAAATCTGTGGCACTTAATAAGTTCCCCAAGATAGGCACTCTCTTTAAAAGCTGGCTACTTCCTTTTCCTATATTTTTAAGTACATCTCCTAATCCACTTAGCCCCCCACTACCTTTCATCAAGCCCGCAAGTCCGGCTACAGAGGCTACTATACCTGTGGTTTTCTTCAATCCACTAGGTACTTTTTCAAAAATCTTACCTGCACTTGTTTTAAGTTTTCCTAATCTACCTTGAGGTCTTCTATACCTCTCAGTTCTTGTTATGGCGGTAGGATTTGAGGGTTGTCTTTGTGAACGTCCATTTCTATTTCTAGTCCTATTAGAGCCACGCCTACTTAAACCACGAGCACAACAAGGGCAACAACTACTACGAAACAAACCTTTTCCATCTCGATTATTTTGCTGCGTATTAGGAGTTGGATTTGTTGGGGTTTCTGTCGTTTGATTTTGAGCTGATGAGTTAGTGTTGTTTTCGCTCGATTGGTTTTTCGGACCAAGGATCAAATCTAATCCTTTGTTAAACCATTTATCTAGATACTCTTCAGGATTGATTTTAATTTTCTCACGAATTCGTCCGATTACTTCTTGCTTGTATTCGTCTATTTTCGTTTCAATCCAAGGTAGCGCCTTCTCATCCCAAAATTTCCTAGGGCTTAATTTTTCCTTCAATTTATCTGAGACGTCACCTGCATATTTTTCAATTTCTTTTAACGCCTTGTTCCCCAAATTCCCCAGCCAGCTTTGTTTGTTTTCCTGCGTTTTTGTAGCAGCTGTCGCATTAGGTTTCTTTTTGATTTTCTTTTCTTTCACAACTGACTCTGCCTGATCTCGTTTTTTCAACTTACTCTTTGCATTGTCTTGAACAGATACTCTGATCTCATGTTTAGCCATTGTCAAGCTTTTGAGTGTCTTTTTGATTCGTTGAATGGCAGCGGTGGCTTGGTCAACCATGTTTAATCTCATATAGTACGTTCTGTTCATGAGCTGAAGGATTGATTTTTTGATTGATGACATTTTTCCTGACAACTGATCATTCAGTTTGAACGTCAGCAGCATTGGACTTGTTCCGGATTGTTTCAATCGATCTATACTGGATTTAATGACATCTAGTCCTTTTGCTTGAATCGATATGACCATCTGTTTCGGTATCATGTTCAGCTGGTTTGTTAATGATTTGAGATCACGATAGATTCCTTGATCTAGCTTCATGGACAATACAGAAAACCTTCTCATCGATAAATTGAGGTTCCTTAGCTTCTTTTCATCCATTTCCAGGCTTATTTTCACCGGTTTTCTAAATGGTTTGAGCTGCTTCTCAAACGTTTGAAAACGTTTTTGAATGCGCAACAGCTTATTTGATACTTTGTCTTCTAATTCAAATCGTGCAGTGAGCTTCGCCAGTTTATTTCCCTCCTTTCTTTGCTTCTTTTTCTAGCATGTCGAGTTTGTAGCTGATGAGTCCGAATAAGAATGCCTTAAATTGTCTTGGTGCTTCGTATAAATCGAGGAGTTCTGATGGGGAATAGTGAAGCTCATGCATGGCGTAATATAAAAACACCGCTTCCTTATCCCCATCTTTTATTAGTTTTTTGCTGCGTCTTCTAAATCTTCAATTTCGTCTTCAAATCCGTTGATTTCAATGGCTTTGTTTAACCAGTTTGCGTATTCACCGCCGACAGATAAAACACGTTTTGCAACTTCAACTGGATCTTGTGTGCTGTAGGCTTCTCTTAATTCCTTTGAGCGGAAATCTGGATAAATCGTCGATTCAATGGCAATTCGTGCATAGAAGCGCTGGCTGTCTAAGTCTTTTACACGCCCTCTGCCTTTGACATTTTTGAACGTGGTGTTTTCTTTTTCCAGTTCATCAATACGTTCCGTGGTAATCGCTTTGAAGACAAAAGGAATGACATTCCCTTTTTTATCAACAAAACGCTTAGAAATTGGTACTTTGACCTCTTCTGCTTCTACTGTTTGTCCTGGCATAAAAAATGAAAGATCAAATGTTTGTTTTTCGCTCATGTTTAAAAACTCCCTTTTGTTTGTTTTTTGAATGCAAAAAAGCACATCCATTTTTGAATGTGCTTTCCAATCTTTTCATGTATAATATAACTCGTACAATTGAACGGCTTGCTCAAGGGTGTCTGGCTCATCCCCGATAGGAAGGGGGTGATGCTCATGTCAACGTTCCAAGCGATTTCCCTAATGCTTTTATTCGGGATGTTTATCCTTGCTTTGTTGACGTATATAAACAAAAAATAGACTCCCCTTGAGCTTTGGTAGGTGAAAGGGAAAGTCTATCCTTAAAACTATCTAATTGATAAGCCAGCCCCTTGAAGGGCCTCATTGTACATTGCCGGGATGTTAGCGCATCCTGGCTTCTTTTTATTGTATGCAAATCGCTTTGCATGTAAACATCATTTTGTGTGTCATTGAATGCCATGTGCATTACAAATGCATTCATTTTTCATTACATTTGCATTATAGCATATTTGGTCTTTATTTAGCTAATTAATTAGCTAATTTCCTCCACATTTCTTAGAAAGAATTCTTCAGCTTTTCAGGCAGATCAAAGTCTTCAAATGTAAATGGAACTTCTTCTTCAAGTGCCTCTGAATCGACATCTAGTCCAGCAATTTTAGCTGAATCAAAGTTGACATCGAATAATGTCACACGCTCTGTGCCTCGGCCTGATGATTTATCATCAATTACCGCTTGAAGAGTGAAATAAGGATCTTCCCCTTTTTTCACATAGTTGAGCATAAGTTGAACGAAACGTGACGTAACTTTATAGAATGTTGCCGTTCCTGTTCCGTTTGCCCCTGTTGTTTTATGACCAGTCATTCGGCGGCCCATTACGTTCACTTCTGATTTATTTTTCTCCACGTTTGCTTCAAACGTTTTGATAAAGGCAAGCTCCTCACCTTCTAAGAAAAGACGACCTTCTTTACCTGAGATTGTATTTTGCGCTTTAAAAGCCATCTTACTTCACCTCCACATTGAAATAGAATTTTTCTGCTGCGTCTACTGGCTGTACTGCTAAATCGATGATAAATCCATCACGATCTTCATTGAGGCCAATGACGATATCTGTTTCTGAGTTAAAGCCTGTAATGCCGCTTCCATCTTGAAGTTGTGTGAGATACTGTGTAATCAGTGTTTTCACAAGCTGCACACCGTCGTCTGATGCTGGAATGTCATTGCCATTGGCTTTGCGTAATTTAATCAAATTTTTCAGTTCAAATGTTAAATCATTGTTGATTGCATCTAGCACACGGATGATTTTGTTTTTCGCCATTTGCTGGTTCTTTTCAACCGTGAAGCTTGTCAAAGAGTTAATATCTTTTTCAACGCTCACCGTGCGGTCTCTTGCATCGAAAGTGAAAAGAAACTCTCCTTGTGATAAACGGTATTCTACTTGATCATTATCAAGACGCTCTAATGTATCGACTGCGCCTTCGTATTCAACAAAGGTCAGTGACTGATTAAAATTCGCTCCTGCACTTGCTCCTGCGACCCAAGCTGTTGTTTGAGCAGGCGTCAGTTCTGTTCCGTCTTCTAAAACAACACCGCTTGTGACATTGATGATTCCTTCTTGATCAGCTGCATAGTTAGCCACAACGCCTTGCACCTTACGTCCTTGCTTATCACGTAAACGCTCAATAAATGACGCGAATGTCGCTTTTAATTGCTCACTATTATCGACTGGAAGTGCAATGACATCAAAGTATTCCGTTTCAGCTGCTTCTAGGAAAGCTGTATAATCTGCGACACTTGCCACACCGTTTTTTCCGCCGCTTAAAGCCGCGCCAGCAGTAATGACCGCTTCACCTTCACCAGAAAATTGAACGTATTTGTTTTTCACAAGATCTTTGACATCTGTGACCACCTGTTTATCGACAATATCTGTTCCAAGATAGGTGATGACGTCACGCTTTGTGCTGTCGAGTACATTTTCTGCCACTTGAATGGTGATCTCATTTCCTTTTTGACCACCATAATTGGCTGTGACCACAAAGTTTTCTGCAATTTCCGCTTTGGCTGGCTCTCCTTCATTTAAACGATAAAGTAAAACCGTTTGCGCTTTTTTCTTCGCTTCACGGAAAAGAAGAAGTGACTTATCATCAATGTTAAGCCCGACCTTTTTATTTAAGTCTTCCATATCGGAAACGGAAATAAAGGTTTTTGGTTCTCCCCAGCTCATGACAAGAGGAAGTGCAACTGTTCCTCGCTCGCCTAAAGTAATTCGCTGCTCTGCTGTTGTTTTAAAATTAAAGTAAATGCCAGGACGCTTTTTCTCTGTACCTGGTGTAAAAGTGCCTCCGTTCATCCTTTAAACCTCCTTGGACAAAAAAGCATCGATGTGCTTCTTTGCTTCTGTTTTTGTAATTGGTTGATGTTTGATATAAAAAAGAGCACCTTCAAGGATTTCTGGTTTTACCCCAAAAAGATCCTTGCTGTGCTCTTTTAAGGCTTCAAATGAAAAGCCAAATTCTTTTTCTTCGCCCGCTGTTTGATCGAGCTGTGTTTTTTTAGTCTTGCTCACGTTTGATCACCCCATCTGAAAAATTGATATCTTCTAGGCTTGGCTGTTTATCTCGGTTGTACCAATAGCTGCTATCCCACGTCAGGACAATCGCTGCTACACCTTGATCTATGATTCTTGTTTCCACTCTTTTTATGCGGACATAATCATCAAGCACCTCTCCATCTTCACTGATCATCTGAATGATTTGACGATCAGCAAGCAATGCATCGACGACTGTTTCCGCCGCATCATGCGCTTTTTCTGTATCCATATGAAACACTTTCACTTGCAGCGAATAAGATTTCATAAAAGTAGACACTGTATCTGGACCACTAATGACAGTCACTGGCGGCACATAAACAGATGGCACTTGGAAACGCTCTGGCAGAAGACGATCATACATTTTCACAGGAAAGCGTGTGTATATATAATGCATGATTGCCCCGACTTCTTGATTCATTCCATCACCTCCCAAAATGTCGATCGATCCAGCTTTGAAGCTTTCGATCCAGCGAGTGTTCAAACATTTGTTCATAGAGCATGACGGCATGATCCCAGTACCCATTTCCTTCAATCCATTGAGATGAAAGCATCATGCCAGTACTGGCATTCGGATCATATTCAAAGCGGCTGCCGTTCCATCTGCCAGGCACCCATCTTCGTTCTCCATTTGAAGAAATGGCATGTCCATCGTTCACGTAAGAGGCATAATCAAGCTGTGTCCCCACTTCTAGCGTGAGCCCGCCTCGGGAAGTGAGAAAGTAATTCTCCTTGTCACCTTTTTGAAAGGAATTGAGGAGACGGCCTGTATCAACAGCCTTTTCTTTGATGATTTCATCTTGAATGATGTCTAGAAACTGTAAGCCCATTTCCTGTAACCACTCTTGATATTGCGCCGTTAAGCCGATACTATTTGCCTGTTGGAGCTGGGATAGCAGCCGGTCAAGTCCATCAATTTTCATAAGTTTTCCTTTCTGACGGCCATCACTTCCATGTGATGATTTTTCACTCTTTTTGGCTGCTGCAACTTGAGTGAGATGCCGTTCCACACCATTTTGTCATGCAAGCGAATGTCGCTTGCTAAAGGGAAATGGACGAGATAGGACTGATAGATAACTGTATTCGGTTCTTCTTGCACGAGTGACTGGCTTTTTTCTACAACATAGCAAGCCACATCTCTCATACTTGGTGTATCAGGATAAGTGAGGTCCGTTTGCAGATCCCCTGCTGGTATACCAAATTTGCCACGGACTGCCCCCTCATTCTCTAAGTGAAAAAGATCACAGCGATCCGTTAATAGAGAATCATAGCTCATAATGATCTCACCTTTAAATTGGCGCTGCCGCCAGTTAATGAAGGTTCAATATAATCAACAAGAAGGGCATACACATAAGGTCTGCCTTTCACTTTGTCCGCTGCCTTTGCATATGAATAATCACCCATTTTTTCTGAAGTCAAGCCTTTCATCATGGATTCATCATCATTCAGCATGGCAAAATACTGGGCCATTTTTAATAAGGCGATCCTTGCTTTTTCAGGAATGGGCTGATATTTTTCATGCGTAAAATCGTGCCCGACCATTTGAAATACCGCTGCTTCTGCTTCAATAATATCTGCCGCTAGTCTCTCTACAGAACGATTTTTCACGCGATCAAATACAGAATAGGCTTGTAGTTCCTCAGCAGAAATGATCATAGCCTGCTGTCACCTACTCTTTCACTTTCATGACTTTGGCTACAGCATCCTCTTCCTCAAATTTGCTGTCGAGCTTCGCTGTCAGAACAATGATAAACTTACGGCTGCGAATATCTTTTTCTACTTCAATGCGAATATTGCGAGAAAACCCTACGATAATGTTTTTCGGATGTGTCAGTAAAATATCTGATACATCTGTTCCTTCTTCATCATATGGCTGCATATTGGCAAGACCTTTGACCGGAACACCAAATGCAGAAGAAAGGCCGCCTTGAATCGCCGCATCTCCGAGACCTGTCTGACGGTTTGCTACTTGGTCTTTCCACTCGACCTCTAAACTTGGGGATGTATAAAAACGGAAATCCTGAGGTACACGTAAATATTTTGACGGCATCGCTTTATAGGCTTGTTTGAACATTTGACGGCTAATTTCCGCTCCATTCGCATCGACAATATGAGAAACTGCCTGTTTTCGTACGCCATCCATTTGAGCTAAAAATGGATCTTGTGATGTTGTATCACCGTTGACGATCAGTTCTTCAATATCGACTGCCGCTCGTTCCGCCAGCATTTGCATAATGGTCTGCTGAATCCCGTCTTTTTCAATGTTGTTTTCAATGCTGTCGTACGTCATATGAATCTCAGCAATGACTTCTTTTGCATTGAGCTGAACAGTGCTTGTCGCTGGGACAACACGGTCTTTTGCATCAAGCGCTTTGCCTTCTTCTGCTGGGCGTAAAATGCGCTGACCGAAGCCGATTTTTTCGATTTTTTGTGAATCACTTTCCATTGGAATGATACGTGCATCATTTAAAACGGTTGGTGTATTTTGCATCATTCTAATGAATGTGTTAGATTGGGCTGCGTTCATGAGACCGCCTGTTTTTAAGCTGGCAAGTGTCATTTCAGCCTTGCGAATCAACTCTTGATTTCTCACACTTTTTCCTCCTTATTTAGGCTTATAGTAAGCCATCCCATATGGGCTTTGTCATATCATTTTGTGTATCGTGATTTGTTTGTTTAGAAATGCCCCGCGCTTTTTCAAGCATGTGTATCCGCTCTGAAATAGGCAGTAGCTGCTGCTGAAGCACATCCTGAATCGCTGCTTTTTCTCTGCCTGCTGATTTCTCTAAGGAAGAGAGCTGATGGCGAATTGGCGCAACCACTTGCTCCAGCACTTTTTGTACAGGTTCTTCTTCACCTGTTTGATCTGTCCCTTGTTTATCCGCTTGTTGTAAAACGTTGTCGATGGCCATTTTTGCTTTTTCTAGTTCGCGTACTTGATCAGTCGTTAATCCGGCATCTTGCTTTTGAACGGATGCTGGTCTTTCACCAATCGTTTGGAGGACATCATTTGTTTTCAACACATCCTGCACAATTGGAATCAATTGTTCAAGTGCCGCTCTTACGCTAGACTCATCACCATCACTTGACTGCAACGTTTCCAGCAGATGATCTAAAACGCTCCAAAATTGTTGTGGCATATTTGCACCTTCCTCTTTCAAAAAGAAATTTTTCAGCAAAGAAAAAAGCCCTCTCTCGTTCGTTTCTTGAGATAGGAGCTGATCGTGTTCCTCTATTGCGATGATGTCTGCTGTTCCAGCCATTGAGTAGCCTGTAATATGGCCTTGCTGAATTTGGTCCCAAATATCTTGTGATGCCTTTGTCACAAGTACCCAAGATCCTTTTTGAATCAGCTCCCCGCCTACTTCAAAATCCGCTGGGGCAATGTATGATTCGACGACTTCGCCAACACCGTCTTGAAAATCATGCTGTTTATCAATATGACGGGCATCTTTCATAAAACCGTGTGCTGCTCTTTCAATTTCTTTGGCTGACATAAAGTCTTGATGTGCATCAGGTGTATTCGGTTCATACACGACGCCATATACGAGGCGATGCGCGTCCTCTGCCTTCGTCAGGACACTGACTTCTTTTTGAAAGTCAGGCTGCTTTTTCTTTGCTTTCATCAAGAAAAATTTCTTTTGGTTGGCGGCCTTGTCCACATAGGAAACATGCGTAATTTTTGCGTTTTTTAATTCCCTTGGCATATGTTCACCCCCTTTCAAAAAAGCTCACGTCCTTCTATTTCTCTAGCCGGTTTGGCTCAGATGGAGACAGCCCATCAGCTGTTTTTATGCGGCTTTCTAAAGGTCGGTGGTAGAATTCTTCCGGCCATTCCTCTAACGTCTTGCCAAGAATACGCCCCGCAAGATCTCGTAAATCATTTGGCGATACTGCCCCAGCCTGAATAAATGGTGTCAGAACCTTCGCTATCTCTAACGGATCTCTAAAGTCAGGGCCATTTAATAGAAAGCGGACATGCCATATATCTAAATCCGGGAGAAAAAGAGTATTGAGTTTCCCTGTAATAAGATGCCGCTCTGGCTGAAACACTTGCTCCTCCGTTGTTTTTCGCGCGGTATCTGCTGTGGCCTTGTTATAATCTTGTGACTCTCCTGTGTAAATAGGCGGCAGACGAAAAGCGGAGCGGATTTTGTTTCTCGTCTTTTCATCGTATTCTAAAAAGAGCGCATCCTCTTGTAGGATTTCCGCCAAGGATTTAAAGTTCACTTTGACATTTGATACATCTTCTTCACCTGTTAATCCTTTTTCTGTCGGAAGCCCTTCTACTTCAAGCAATAAAAACTTATGCGCATGGTCAGAGCCTTCAATATCATCCATATAATCTTGTAGCTGCTGATAAGAAGTCTCTGACAGCATGCCGTTTTCGACAATGATGGCACCAGGTACATGCCGTCCTTGCTTAAAATAAAGATAATTCAGCTCTTCTGCTTTTCGTGCGCCATACATATTGACGATGTTGCCAATCCAGCGGGGAATCCCATACGTCCCACTGCCAATTTTAAAATGAATGACTTCTGTTGCTTGAAGCGGTTCTGGTGTAGCATCATCGTACTTGCCTGTTTCACAATTTAATATGCGCGGATCACCATACTCCTTGAAAAAGACTTTCTTCTCATTGATGACCTGCACATATTTTCGGAATCGTTTCTTGCGATTCATCGTCTTTAATTCGCCGTTTTCTGTAAAGCGGAATTCGACGTCGACTGGCTCACTCAGTTTGCAAATGCGGATATGGAGTGCATCCAAATACTCGATTCCTGCCGGCTTTCCTTGTCCATCCCGCAGCACCTCTAAAAAGCCATTTCCTGTTTTCTCCCGGTCTTCTAAGACATAACCAAGAATCACGTCAGCAGACTCATCATAGTTCATGTATTTCGTAAACTCTTCGAGTCTTGTCCATTCCTTCTCGGCTGTCTTCTTTTTGACCGGTTTCACATCTTCCGCATTAAAATCAAAGGCGTATTCCACCCCAAATCCAAAACCTAAAATGTTTGTTCGATACGCATCTATACATTGCTGAAGAATCGTTGAGTATTCTGCCATGCTTTTTAATTCATTGATATGGTAGGGCGGGGGGACAATGTCATCTTTTTCGTATGAAAATTCATCCTCATACATTTGTTTTGTATGATCAGACATGTTGGCCTTCATAATCGTTGCTTTTAATTGTTTCATTGTATGGACCTCCTCTCTCGGTTTGGACGGACACGCTCTGAAGCAGTCTGTTTCAAATCGGTCACTTCATAATCATCTAGCGCATACCAAATGGCGGATAATGTGTGTGGATCGATTTGAAATTCATCTTCCTCTAAGCGGCCGTTCTTATCTGCCTTATAGGTTAGTGATTGAAGTTCATAGATGGTATAAGGGCAAGCATCAGAACAAATGATTTTCTTAAATCGTTTGATTTTCTTTGTATATTGCAAACGTGAGCCTTGGAACTTATGTGCAGCGACCATTTGAAATCCGCGCTGCCGAAAATAGTGAATCGTTTTAGGCTCTGCTGCATCTGCCTTAATCAGTTCCTTTGATTCAACAAATTCTTTCAAATCAACAGCTGTTTCATCATCTGTTTTCCCGCGGTCGTAATATTCCCAATAAATATATAAGTACTTTTTTTCATGATCGACAGCTAACCGAATGAGCGCATTGTAGGATTCGACAAATCCAAAATCCATCCCCGCCCGTTTCAGCGGTCTTTCAATCTGCCCGATCGCTTCTAATACGTCAGCATGCTGTCTGACCTCAAATTGCGGAAACACTTTTGTGCCATTGATACCGAAGTATCCCTTCCTTGCAATTCGATAAAGATCTGGATCGTATTCTTTCAGCTCATCCAGCTGCTTGACATAGCTTTTAGGAAGAAATAGATTGTCTTCTGCTGTTGAGTGGTGATAGTACGTATCTTTTATCACGATGGTTCGCTGTTTGTATAAGGTTTCGTCATCAAGGACAAAACGTTTCAGCTGCTCATCTCGAAAGAAATGTCTGTACGTCCAATTATCCTGACCAACGGGATTCGTCGATAACATCATATAAAGAGGTAAAACCGGATGTCTCAGCCTTCCAAGCAGTTCTTTAAACCCTTCATAAGAAACCTCGGAACACTCCTCAATCCAAATCATTGAGATGTTGTTGATCGACTTCAATTTCTCAGGCTTGTCCAGTCCTTTAAATAAAATGCTGCTCCCATTGCGAAAAGTGAGAGCAAGCGGTGAACTGCGGCACTTTACTAGATGATCGATGCCAAGATCGCTGACGATTTCTTGTAAAAGAGAATAGGTCGACTCCCGGTGCGTATCATACACTTCTCGAATGACAAGTGCTGTCCGTTTTTCCTCAAGCAGCTTTAAGATCAGCTTTAAAGCAATGTGATAGCTTTTGGATGAGCCATAGCCGCCTACTAAAAACTGAAACTTTTGATTCCAATCGAACAAAAAGTGTTCAAAGTGAGGATTGACTTCTTTTTCAATCAACGGCGTCATGAATCGTCCTCTTTTCTTTTGATCATGATATGAAGATCTTCTTCTTTTTCCTCACGAACTGCTTTTTTTGTTTTTTCGATTGTCAGCTCAATTTGCTTCAGCCTTAATCTTCGTTCATCTTTCGCATGAGCGAGCTCTTCAAACTGTTTAATCAGCCGTCTTAGCTCTCCCATTGCACGAGATTGGGCATTTAAAAAAGTGGCATGCCGATCCCATGAAAATTGAAACGAAAATTCCTCTGCCGTGATCTCTGGCTCTGGATGAATGCCTTCACCTGTTTCTTCCTCTAATGAAGAAGGCAAGTACGTCGCCTTTTTCAGTTCTTTGATCATGTCATCTTGATCTGCTACATGCATGATGCGCTGCGCTCGAATAATGGCTGCGTATTGAATTTGAATTTGATCCCAGATGATATCAAGAGATGTGCGCCCATCCATTTTTTCCATGATTTCAATCGTTTCATCTGAAAGAAATTGATGAAAAATCGAGTGCGCCTGCTTTGACGGTGTTTTTTGTCTTTGCCAGCCGTATCGTCTTTTCCATGATTTGACGGTATGGATGGAGACGTTGTAATGATCTGCTAGCTGCTGGTACGTCATCCCTTTCATATAATCCTGCTTAGCCTCTATCCGTTTATCTTTCATTTACATTCACCTGCCGCCTCCTTTTAGTTCGAATGATTCCCTGAAGAGGAATCATTTGTGCCGGGCTAGCAAACATTCGTTTGGTCTTTCTAACTATAGGTGGCAACTGTAAGACAAGCTTTTGAAGATTGAGTGATGAAAGAAAAAACGCCTATTCAGCAGCTTTGAATAGGCGTTCTTGTACTTTTTTGGACATTTTGGTCCGAGCTCTTTCCATATGTTTTTGGACTGTTCCTTTTTTTACATCTAGCATAATCGCAATCTCGCTAAATGACAGACCCTGCGTTGTGTGCATAAAAAATACGTCTTTCTCTCGATCTGTTAAAACAGACAAAGCTTCATCGATGCGCCTTTTGTCTCGCTCACTTACCTCTCTTTCTTTCTCTTGAATGAGGGTGTATTCATGTGATAAAGCCTCTAATACTTCTGGATTGGCAAGAATGGTGCGCTGATACACAGATCTTCTGTCTAATCCTCTGCGTGCGCCTGGCTCTCTACCGATTTGAAGCCATTCCACCACGTATTCTAGATCGCTGACCATACTGGCGATCATTTTTTGATCATGTTTGTCCTGATCTGACATCTGTTTCTCTTCTTTGTCTTTCAATTGTTCATATCGTTTTCTGGCATCTTTTAAACTTCTTTTATATTCGATCAGTAAATCTTGCATCTGTGCTCTCTCCCTTTTTTAAGAAAATAAAAAACGGACACCAATCAGCCCCTTTTTATAGGGTCTTGATCAGTGTCCGCAGGCTTTCCGTCTTGGACTTATTCAGTTATTCTTGTTCATCAGGCTAGCTGATTTTAAAACCAATCTCGTGATCGACTCTTGCAAAATGTCCTTTTGCTGTTTGAATAATCGTTTTTCCATGCTCAGGTACATCCATCATATAAGCCGTTCCTACGTTTCCATCTAACACAATGACTTGAATCTTTCCTTTTTCCATTTCACCGACAAATGTCTGGTTTTCTTGAATCATGAGTTGTTTTGGCTCGTTCATATGCTTGTCTCCTTATTTGGTGGTGAGGATCTCATATCATCACCCATCGTATTTAAAATGATTTCCATTCGAGGACGCATGCTATAAAACTGTGAAACTCTTAATTCTACAATCTGTAAAGAGGCGTCATCGGCAATGGCATGAAGTGCTTCTTGTATATACTGCAAACTTGGTTGAAGAATGCTGATGTGTACTGGGCGTATCAAGCCTTTTTCAGCAGATGTACGCGTGTCTTGGCTGTTCGCTAGATCAATGGGCATATTGTAAAATAAGCGAATGTCGAGTGATAATGCGCCTTTTATTCTGCTTGAGCATTGCGCTTTTGCGGCTGCTTGAATTCTGTTTATCAATGTCTCTTTTGTGCATAAATGTTCTTTTTCAATGATAAAATGAAGGACCATGCTACGATCTCCCGTCATCCTTCGCCCACTGCCGAATGTCTTGTTCGTTTTGACCCGCATTGAGCAAACATTTCAGGAATGTCATGATTTGCTTCAATCGATTCATGTCGCATTCATCCTTTCCTTCTTATTGTCATCAACGTCTTTTTCTGCCATGAGGGTCATGTATGTGCGTTTTTCTTCTGCCGTGGGGAAAGCAAACATCGGCTCTTTTTGATGAAAAGTGATCCAGCCGCCAGCTTGTACTAGGCAATGCTGTGCTTCTTTTCGGGCATCAAATGTCATCTGATGTCTCATCATCATCAAATCCTTTCTCACGGTTCTCGTCCTCTAATCGATAACCATTTCGGGACATTTCATATGGCCAGTAACGTTTTGGATAGCCGAAATCATTCATTTGTGTCACCATCGGATGTTCGATATTCATTCTGTTTGTCTCCCCTTTTTAAGAACGGTCTTCCTCAAGAATATTACTCTCTTTGTGTAACTTTTGACCAAAAAAAAGCTCTTGAACACCGATATTTAGCAAATCTGCAATATGCTTGGCTATTTCTAAGCTGGGCTTTGTTCGGCCCATTTCTATATTTGCATAGCCACTCGTGTACTTATATCCAAGTTTTTTCGCCATATACGTTTGTGTTTTTCCTTGTAATATTCGTTCTTCTCGTAAATTTTCAAGTTTCATGTTTCCACCTCTTACTCATTATGTGTAAGTTATATTCATTATGATAATATACACAAAACGAGTAAGTCAATCATATTTTTATTCTTTTTGTGTATTTATTTATCTTTTCCGTGTAATTCATGATAAAATTTACACATAATATGAAAAAAGGTGTTTCCGATGGATAATTTGACTGGAAAGATTCTAACTGAATTAAGAGAGAAACATGGATGGAGTAAGTCTACCGTTGCCAAAAAACTTGGATTAAAGGCGATGTCAACCTATGCTAACTGGGAATATGGATTGAGAAAGCCAGATGGTGAAATGATTGTGAAAATCGCCGAGTTATACGGTGTCTCAACAGATTATCTTCTCACAGGTAAAGACAAAAACGCCTCTGATGACGATCTTGCAGATGATCCTGATTTGCAAATTGCGTTTAAAGCTGCCTCCGATTTTTCTGAAGAAGCACGAAGACAAACCATCGACTTTATTAACTACATTAGAGAGAAAGAGAAACAAAAAGGCCGTCAGCCAAAACAGACAGACGACAAATAAAAGATCTCTTTTTATAAAGCATCACATAGCTGGGTAGATACCCAGCTTTTTTTATGTCTCTTTTTCCTCCTAAAAAAGAATGACATATGAATAAAAAATCATGTTTTTTTTGGGTAAAATCGTCTTCCCACACATAATATGTGACAATTTTCACCAAAAATACTCATTTTTCCACTTATTTTGATTGACATATAATTCTATTATTATTAATATATGTATATACCAAAAAAAGGAGTGTTACCGATGAAAAAATTAATGAAAGCTTGTACATTGTCTTTAGCTGCTTTAGGTGCTCTTACGTTCTTCCAAACTGAAGGTGCTCATGCAGCTGCACAGCCTAAAGAACCAGTTATAGCAAAAGCTCCTATTATGAATAAAGTGATTACAGTGAACCGCACACTTACTGTAGGTTCTTCAATTGCTGTCTCACTTCCAGCTAGCCAAATTTCTGTATCAGGCGCAACGTATGCCATTCAATTAGACCAAACTGCTCCAAATTTCACTTGGATCCGTGCTGTACAACGCGGTTCTGTTACAGTGTCTTACTATAATTCACTAGGTGAGCTCGTCATTAACTATATTACTGTTCGTTAAGCGATTTTTTTCATATGAAAAGGCGATGACTACATGTTCATCGCCTTTTTGTGTTTTTACTTTTAAGCTGCTTACCAGTGCTTGCCAATCTATATCTATTATGTTAACTTTTAATAAAAATAAGTTTACATATTGAGAGGGGCTTATGATGGGAAAAATAACGTCTTTGTCTTGGGAAACGATCGTGAAGAAAGCCATCAATCATGAACAGATTACGATGGAAGAAGGTCTAAAAATTCTTGGAGCAGACGACGCAGAGTTGCTGCCTATTATGCATGCAGCTTATCAGGTGAGATTTCATTTTTTTCAAAAAAAGGTGAAGTTAAATATGATCTTTAACGCCAAAAGCGGATATTGTCCTGAAAACTGCGGGTATTGTTCACAATCGGTGATTTCAACAGCTCCTGTTGAGAGGTATACAATGCTTGACCAAAAAACCATTGTGGCCGGTGCGCGTGAGGCGTTAAAAAGAAAAGCAGGGACTTATTGTATTGTAGCAAGCGGGAGAGCACCTTCGCACCGTGAATTAGATGAAGTCACCGCAGCAGTGAAGGAAATTACTGAGACAATGCCTTTGAAAGTTTGTGCATGCCTTGGGTTATTAAATGAAGAAAAAGCGAAGCGGCTGAAGGAAGCGGGTGTTCATCGGTATAATCATAATCTCAATACACATCAAGATCATCATGCTCATATTACAACGACCCATACGTATGATGACCGCGTATCGACCCTTGAGAAGGTCAAACAGTCAGGGATGTCACCATGTTCAGGGATTATTATTGGGATGGGCGAAACCAATCAGCAAATTGTCGAAATGGCTTTTGCGCTTAGAGCCCTTGATGCGGATTCGATTCCCGTCAACTTTCTCCATGCAATTGAAGGAACGCCTCTTGAACATCAAGAACGCACACATCCGATCAAAGCGTTGAAGGTTTTGGCACTGATGCGATTTATCAACCCGGCTAAGGAAATTCGAGTATCTGGGGGAAGAGAGTTTAATTTACGAACGCTTCAGCCTCTCGCATTATATGCAGCGAACTCTATTTTTGTAGGCGATTATTTAACGACAAAAGGACAGCAAGTTCAAACCGATCATCACATCATTGAAGATTTAGGTTTTGAAATAGAAGAATGTGCGCTTTAAAAAAGTCTGCCGATGAATCGGCAGACTTTTGACGTTGAGATTAGAATCTTTTATGGAAATCGACAGTACCGCTTCCTTCTTCGCGGTCAAAGCTGCCAACAAAAGTCCAGTTAATATAGCCGCCGTCACCATTGTTGACAAACGTACCATCTTCAAATACCCAAATACCAAACGTAATGCCGTCATATTCAACACTATCATAATAGACAACATTGTTCAGTCCGCTAAAGTCATGATCTTGGCTTAAGTTTTGAACAACTACGTTGTAATTTTGACCTGCTTCATAGAATGCACTGTATGCCGCATTTTTTACAAATCCATCACGATTTTGAGATGATTTTACTGCTTGTTCAATTTTATCGGCAATGGCTACTGGATCAATCGAGACACTTCCATCGACACCTGTTGTCGTAGCAGCTTCAGCCTTTTGACCAAAAGTCGTAAGAGATAAAGGGACAGCAACCATTGACGTAGCAATCACAGAGCTAACAAAAAATTTACTTGTTTTCCTCATTATTTCTAACTCCTCCTTTAATTGGTATGTTTATGTACTACCCTTTTCTTTGTCACTTAAACACTAATTTAAGAAAAAACTTCTTTTTCTACCAATTAAGAGGCTGTTTTTACTGTTTAAAAGGGCAAAACAACAAAAAAACTACTCTTTTAAAAGAGTAGTTTTCCATCATTACATAAACAGGATAAATAAAATCAGACCTAGGATGATTCGGTAGATCGCAAAAGGCACAAGTTTGATTTTATTAATCAGTTTTAGGAAGAATCGAACAACAAAGAGAGCCACAATAAACGCACTCACAAAGCCCACAATAAAGAATGGAAGCATGTCTGTTGTTAAATATTCGGCATTTTTAACAAGTGTCAAGAGGCTTGCTCCCGCCATAATCGGCATGGCCATAATAAACGTAAAGTCAGCCGCCGCTCGGTGATTCAGACCAAGAATAACACCACCTGCTATTGTAGAACCTGAACGCGAGAAACCTGGCCATAGTGCTAAACATTGAAATAGCCCGATATACAGCGCTTGTCTGTACGTCATATTATCCACAGAGCTTGTTTCTGTTTTACGTTTATTGATCCAATCAGCGACAAGCATCAGCACAGCCCCTAAAATCAAACCGACGGCGACCGTTCTCACATCAAACAAATATTTATCAATATAATCTTCAAATAAGAATCCTAAAATGACGGCTGGGACGAGTCCAACAGCAATTTGAGCAATGGTCAGCTTATGTCCGCTGCGTTTTTGTTCTTCTGTGATATTTTTCTTTAAGCCTAACAAGTTCAAAATACGATCTTTGAACACGATCATGACAGCTAAAATAGAACCTAACTGAATCACGACTTTAAATGTGTTTGCAGCCTCTGGCGTAATGATGTCTTTTGATTTTAGCCAAAGATCATCAACAATGATCATATGTCCTGTAGACGAGACAGGTGCATACTCTGTTAATCCTTCGACAATTCCTAAAACCAGTGCCACGAATAAATCCCATAGATTCATGATTTTCTTTCCTTTCAATTCTGATCTTTTGAACTGGCCAAACATCTATGTCCACATAAAGACAAGCTTCCTTTTTCGAAAGCTCGTCTTTATGATACTATATTTTTTTCTAAAAAAGATTATGACATCAAACCTTTTCTTCTTTATACAAATTGGATCGCATTTTGAACCAGTCAAACAGGTGGGTCGTGATCACTTTCAGAACGGCATACGTCGGAATCGCAACAATGATGCCGACGACACTGAACAATTTACCTGCTGTTAATAGAACAAAGATAATCGTGATCGGATGGATATGAAGGTTTTTCCCCATCACCTGAGGAGAAATGAATTTCCCTTCAATGAGCTGAACCACTGTCCAGACAATGATGAGTTTTAAAAGCATCACTGGTGATGTCACAAGCGCAATCACAATCGCTGGTGTAATCGCAATGGTTGGACCAAGGTATGGCACTACACTTGTACATGCCGCAATAATCGCCAGCAGCAGCGCATAGTCAAGTCCAATAATCATATAGCCAATTAAAAGAAGAATACCGATACAGAAGCTGACAATGATCTGCCCGCGTATATAAGAACTCAGACGATGGTTCATTTCGTGAAGCACGATATGAGTATGGTCTCTTAGCTTATTCGGAATAAATTTCAAGAAATAGTCAGGCAGTTTTTTGCCGTCTTTTAATAGATAAAACAGAATGAACGGAACCGTCACGATCGAGATAATAATTTCAGTAAGCGCCCCTAAGAAAGTGCCGACTCCGGTAAAAGTGCTTTCCAAAATCTTCGTCGCTTGACTTGACGCTTTACTTACCAATTCAGAGACGTTAAAGTTCATCGTTTTCTGCACTTGACTAATAAAGTTACTTCCAGTTAATTGTCTAATCTGTTCTTCTACCGTATCAACGTATTTTGGCAGATTATGAAACAGACTCATCGTTTGTGCTTGTAAAAAAGGAATAATGGACACGATGGTCACTGTAATAATCCCAATTATGAGAATATATAAAAGCAAGATCGAAAAGATCCGTTTGACCTTAAATTTCTCTAATAAATTCACAATCGGATTTAATAAATAATACACAACCCCCGTTAAAATAATCGGTAAGGCAATGGTTTTGATGAGTACAATGAGCGGTGTGAAAATAAAAGATGTTTTCATGAAAACAAGGATATTCAAACCTATTAATAGCAGAATGAGTAAAAAGAGAACAAACTTGTTATCAAGAAAAAATTTTCTAAATCGACTGCTCCACATTTGCATAGAATTCATATCTTTCCTCCAAACACGGGCTATTTTATTAGTAAATTGTACACTACTTGATCATCATTTTGTGATCATTGTTTCAGCTTTTTTTCACGTTTCGCAATGGACATGGCCCATCCAATCAATATCGGTTGTCCGATTAATCTCATCCATAACAAGGCTTGTTCTGTGCTCTCTTGCCCTGGAAATGGAATCCCTTCTCTCGCAGCAAAAAGGTTCGCAGGGAAAATGAGCACCAGATAGACAGCGATCATTTTTGCTGCCACAATCCTTACGTTTGGAAGAAGCAGTAATACGGCCAGCAGCCATTCCAAGCATGCGGTGGCATAAATGATGCCATAGGGAAATGGCCATCCAGACATCATGCGGGCAAAGCCGCTTGGCTCTATCACATGAAAAACACCGGCTGCTATGAATAAAAGCGCGAAAGCGTATGTACTTCCTATATGTAGGATGCGCTTCATGTTCGTTTCCTCCTCCCTCCTTCTCAAGTATTACCCGAATGAAGGAGGAAACTATCCACTTTTCGTACATTTATATTCTTTATGTAAGACGCATCAGCTAAGGTAAAGGTTTCATCCGCTTTTCAATAAAAAAGAAGATTCTTTCATACAAACGCTTTCAAAGCATGTATAATCAGAGAAAAGCAGAAGGAGGGAATGTGATGATTCGATTTGCTGTCATCGGAACGAATTGGATTACAGATCGATTCTTACAGGCTGGTGAAGGAGTGGAGGATTTTACATGTACGGCCGTCTATTCTCGGTCTGCTGAAAAAGGACAGGCATTTGCAGGCAAGTATGGCATTGATACCGTCTTTACTAATTTACAGCAAATGGCGGCAAGTGATGCGTTTGATGCTGTGTATATCGCAAGTCCAAACGCCCTTCACAAAGAGCAAGCGATGCTGATGATGGCGCATCAAAAACATGTATTATGTGAAAAACCATTGGCCTCTCACCGTAAAGAGGCTGAAGAAATGATTGCTGCTGCGAAAAAATATCAGGTGTGCTTAATGGAAGCGATGAAGACCACATTTCTGCCGAATTTTCTTCAAATCAAGCAGCATCTTGATCAACTAGGCCCCATTCGGCAAGTGATCGCTCATTACTGTAAATATTCCTCAAGATACGATGCCTACCGAAACGGTGAGATTCCAAACGCTTTTAAGCCGGAATTATCCAATGGCTCCTTAATGGACATCGGCGTGTATCTTGTCTTTCCCATCATTTATTTATTCGGGCTGCCACATCAAATCACCGCAAGAGGCTATACACTTTCTTCTGGAGTAGATGGGAGCGGTTCATTACTTTTACAATATGAAGGACATCAAGCACTTCTTTTCCATTCAAAAATCTCAACATCTCATGTATCTGCTGAAATTCAAGGGGAGGATGCCACAATGGTGATTGATCAATTCCATCGCCCTTCTCGTATCATCATCCATGATCGGAATGGACAGCAAACCGATATTTCTATCAAAGATGATCAACCGGCTATGTATTATGAAATCGATCACTTCATTCAATGCATCAAGCAAAAAAAGGGGCAGTCTCCAATCAATACATTTGCCTTATCCGTTCAAACCATGTCCGTCATGGACGAGGCGAGAAGACAAATGGGCATTATCTATCCAGCCGACAGACAAATGTAATGAGGCATTGAATGAACAAAGGGCGTTTTACAGCCCTTTGTTTGTTCGTGTGAATCTAGTTTGCCGCTAATACATCGGCAAATGCTTTCACATATGGCGGAAGGTCCGGCGGGCGTCTGCTAGATACAATATGACCATCTGTCACAACGGCTTCATCAAACCATTCTGCTCCAGCATTCATCATATCATCTTTAATACCAGGTGTACTCGTTACTTTTTTACCTTTCAGGATACCAGCTGAAATGAGCACCCAGCCGGCATGACAGATTTGTCCGATCGGTTTGCCCTTTGCATCAAACGTACGAACGATGTCTAATACTTCTGGATATCGGCGCAGTTTATCGGGCGCCCATCCCCCAGGAACGAGAACCGCATCATAATCATCTGCTTGAATGGAATAGAAGTCTGCATCTGATACAGCCGGCACTCCGTACTTCCCGATATATTCATGATCTGCTTTTTCGCCTACGAGATGGACAGTTGCCCCCTCTTCTCTTAATCGCAAAACGGGATACCATAGCTCTAAATCTTCAAAATCATCACTGACTAACGCAATGACCTTCTTATTTGATAAACGCATAACATCTCTCCTTTTCTTCGGATTTCCTCTATTGTACGAGATCATCTCTTAAAAAGAAAAGCGGTTCCCCTTGAGGAGAACCTCTTTCTATTATTCACTGATCTTGAATTTTTTAATTAAGTCACGCAATTCTTCCGCCATTTGGGAAAGCGTCGTCGAAGAAGAACTAATCTCTTCCATTGATGCCAGCTGTTCTTCTGCTGATGCCGCGATATCTTGAATACTTGCTGAACTCTCTCTCGATACATCTGCAATTTCATTCACTGCTTTAGAAATTTGCTCAGATCCTTTTGAAAGCTCACGAACTGTCGTATTCATTTCATTGATTCTTGTCGCAATTTCTGCCGTTTGCTGATTGATTTGTGAGAAGCTTTCTTTTGTTTGATCTGTAATTGATAGACCATTTTTTACTTCTTCATTCACAGATTTGAACATATTTTGAGACGTTTCAATTTCAGAGACAATTTCTTTGACGAGTTTTTCAATCTCTTTTGCAGAATCTGATGATTGAACCGCCAGCTTACGGACTTCTTCTGCTACAACCGAGAAGCCTCTGCCTGACTCGCCCGCACGTGCTGCTTCAATGGCTGCATTCAGAGCCAGTAAATTCGTTTGATCTGCTATACCGTTAATGACACCTAAAATGTTGGTGATATCTTTTGATTTATGCTCTAATCCGTTGATCACACTTTCAGCTTCTTTCACTGAATGATCAATCGTTTTCATTTGGCCAACTGTCTGTTCAACAAGCTGTCCGCCTGTTTCTGCGACTGTTTTTGATTGAACCGATGATTCTGTAATGACATCAGATGTTTGTGCAACTTCATTTAGCCCTTCGTTCATTTGTTTCAAGTGGGCTGCACTTTGTTCCACCATTTCACTTTGATTTTCGTTTCCGTTCGAGAATGTTTCAATGGATGATGTAATATGTTCGGTTGCTTTTGTCGTTTGACCTGCACTTGCCGTCAGTTCTTCCGACGATGACGCCACGTTTTCAACAGATGTCTGTACAGCTTGGATCACATCTCTGAGTGACTCACTCATTTCATTAAAACTTGTACCGAGCTGACCAATCTCATCCTTTGACCGGACATCAATTTTCTCTGTTAAATCTCCTTCGCTAATCTTCTTAGAAGAGGAGACAAGCATGGAAAGTGGTTTTGTAATAGAACGGATGATAAAGAAGATGAGAATACCGCCAATGATGAGCGCACCAGCTAATATAATGGCCGCCATATTGAAGACTGGCTGCGCCGCTTCTTCTACTTCATTGACAAACATTGTACCGGCAATTTTCCAACCAGTCGCTTTGTTTGTTGTGAACTCCATTTGCTTTTCTTTTCCTTCAAACATATAACTCATTGAACCTTTGTCTTGTGTATAAAGCTTGTCTACCCAATCACCTGTTAATTTTGTTCCTGCTTTTTTCGTTGGATGTGCCACGTATGTCCGATCTGGGCTTCCGATAAAAGCATGACCTTCTTTACCAATATTGATACTATTAGACTCTTTTACTAGATTCGCAATGTCCAGGTTCATCGCAATAACACCAGAACCATCCTCTAGTTTTTTAGAAATCGTCACAACAAGTGTACCAGTTGATGCGGTTGGATATGGAGCGGAAACTGACAGCTCACCGTTTTTCGCCCAGCCATCTTTGTACCAATCCCGCTCAGTTGCGACATAATCAGCAGGCATTTTTTGATTTGGATATCTTGAGAACACTTTTCCATCACTTGAAGCAACAAAGATGCCTTCTGTGTCATCATTCATGCTCATGAATTGCTCAAAGCGCCCTTGAATATCAGTCGTTCCTTTTTGCCCCAGCTTTTTCTTCGTAATCCATTTGCTAAAGAAATCGGCTGCGTCTGTTTTTACTTTCACAACCTTCGTAATGTTTTTATCCAGCTGTTCTACATTTTCCTTTGCACTTTGCATGATTTGATCATTTAAAGAGGTGCTCGCCGTATGATATGAAGAGAATGCCAATACGATAATTGGGCATAAAAGAATAAATAAGAAAGAGAAAACGAGCTTTTTTGATATAGATGGTTTTTTGAAATACTGTATGAAATTCATAAAAAAGAAAACTCCTTTTAGTAAGATAGTATATATATCGGAAGTACTACTAGGTTCTTTACTTTTTTAATTTATTAAAGTCTAGGTAAGTCCAAAATACCCAAATTATGTGCAAAGAACGGAAAAACACCTGACGTCAAAACGTCAGGTGTTCCAAATTATTGACAAAGGGCTAAAATGAATTTGATTTTAGCCCTTTTCTTCTTTTCAGCGTGATAGAAAACCTTTGCAGCCCTAGGAAGGACGAGTACTGGCGCGGAGCGAATTTGAATTCGTGAGCACCAGCACGCAGGACTGACACCGAATGCGAGGGTTTGTCTACACGCTGAAACACCTGACGCCAAAACGTCAGGTGTTCCACTATGACTCTTATATTTTAAATTGTTTGATGAGCTCTCTCAGTTCTTCTGCCATTTGGGATAAAGTGGCGGAAGATGAGCTGATCTCTTCCATTGATGCCAGCTGTTCTTCTGCTGAAGCCGCAATATCTTGGAAACCTGCGGAACTTTCACGTGAAAGCTCTTTGATTTGATTGACTGCTTGTGAAATATCGTTTGAGCCATGAGAAAGTTCTTGGGCTGATCCATTCATTTGTTTCATTTGTTCTGTCATTTCTGATGTCTTATGGGTGATTTTCTCAAAACTCACTTTCGTTTCATCTGTAATGTTTAATCCAGATTGAACTTCACCTGCTACTTGTCTAAACATCTTCTGCGACTTTTCAATTTCATCTACGATTTCGTTCGTCAGACTTTCAATTTCTTTTGAAGAGCTGCCTGATTGCTCTGCAAGCTTGCGAACTTCTTCAGCGACCACAGAGAAGCCTCTTCCTGCCTCACCTGCACGTGCGGCTTCTATCGCTGCATTTAAAGCAAGGAGGTTCGTCTGATCTGCAATGCCGTTGATAACTCCAAGAATGCTTGTAATGTCCTTAGATTTCTGTTCTAGCCCTGCAATCACAAGCTCCGCTTCTTTCACTGCTTGTTCAATCGTTTGCATTTGACCTGCTGTTTTTTGAACGAGCTCTCCACCAGCCTGAGCGGTTTTGCTAGACTCGATAGATGATTCCATCATATGAGAAGTCGTGTTGACCATATGTGATAAGCTGCGATCCATGTCGTTTAACTGGACAGAGCTTTTTTCGATCATCTCATTTTGATGTTCATTGCTGTTTGAAAACTGTTCAATAGATGAGGTAATATGCTCAGTTGCTTGGGCTGTCTGTCCTGCACTAGCTGTTAATTCTTCAGATGAGGCAGCCACATTTTCAATTGAATTCTGGACGGCTTGAATGACTTGTTTCAGCTTTGCCGACATATCGTTAAAGCTCTGTGCAAGCTTGCCGATTTCATCGTGTGTGCGCACCTCGATATGCTGGGTGAGATCCCCCTGACTGATTTTCTCAGCCGATTCAGAGAGCTCTATGAGTGGTTTTCGGATCGATTTAATAATAAAATAAATCGCGATTCCACCGATGACAATCGCAGCAGCTAGGATGATCATGGTTAAGTCAAGCACTGGCTGTGCGGCTTCCTTCACTTCGTTGACATACATTGTTCCCGCAAGCTTCCAGCCTGTTGCTTCATTTGTGTCATAAAACATTTGCTTCGGCTGTCCGTTGAATTCATATTCGAAACTGCCTTTTTTATTGTGATACATCTTTTCGATGAAATCGCCTGTCAGTTTCGTCCCGGCCTTTTCCGTTTTATGAGCAATGTAACGTTGGTCTGAGGTAGCGACAAACGCATAACCTTCTTGACCAATTTTGATGCTGTTTGTATCTTTCACAATCGTGTTCAATCGTACATTTATACCAATGACACCAGAACCATCTGCTAACTGTTCTGATATTGTGATGAGCAGGTCATCTGATGACTTGTCTGTAAAAGGATCTGAAATGATGAGTTTGTCGTCTCCCATTGATTGTTGAAACCATGGTTCATTTTTTGCGCTTTTGGCACTGCCTTTATGAATCTCGGAATATTCAGTTAGTTTACCATTCTGATCTGCAACAAATACTTCTACGACATCGTCGTCTGTTTCCGATAGTTGCTCTAATTTCACCTTAAGTAAATCCTTATTTTTAGAGGCCAGTTCCTTTTTTTTCACCGATTTAGATAAATATGAAACAATATCAATTTTAGGCTGTACATCTTTATTGATCAGTTCATTTAATTGATTCACACCATTTGCAGCGCTGGACATAATCTCATCATTGAGAGACTTAGACGCCACTTCATAGGAAAATGCGGCCAACACAAGAATGGGCACTAGGAGAATCGCTAAGAATGCAGTAATTAATTTCTTTGACATCGTAAAGTGCTTAAAAAAGTTGATTTTTTTCATGACTCTACTCCTTTTGGTTTATGATTTGGGATCATCCCCCTCTATTTTTAGGTAATACGGATTATTTTTCAAGGTATAATGTTCAAAAAACCACCAAAATAATCATATTTACCTATTTCTTTCGTTATATTCAGTTCAAAAAAGAACCCCCTAGCTGGAGGTTCTTTTCATTTTGTTTATTCAACTTTAAATTTGCTAATCAAATCACGTAATTCTTCTGCCATTGAAGAAAGGGTGGCTGAGGATGAGCTGATCTCTTCCATTGATGCCAGCTGTTCTTCAGCTGAAGCGGCAATGTCTTGAATATTGGCGGAGCTTTCACGTGATACGTCTGCAATTTCACGGACAGCCTCAGAAACATGTGCAGATCCTTTTGACAGCTGGACAACTGTTCGATTCATTGTTTGGAGCTGATCTGAGATTTCTTTGGTCATGTCGAAAATATTGTGGAAGCTGACTTTCGTTTGTTCAGTAAAGCTTAAGCCTGATTGAACTTCTTGATTTACTGCCGTGAATACTTCTTGTGATACATCAATATCTTGAACGATTTCTTTGATTAAGTTTTCAATTTCTTTCGCTGAGTTGGCAGATTGAACAGCAAGTTTTCTTACTTCTTCTGCTACAACGGAGAAGCCTCGACCAGATTCGCCAGCTCTTGCTGCCTCAATCGCTGCATTCAGCGCAAGTAAATTCGTTTGATCTGCGATGCCATTAATGACACCAAGAATCTGGGTGATATCTTTTGATTTGCTTTCCAGCGCACTGATGACATTCTCTGCTTTTTTCACTGATTGATCAATCACGTTCATTTGAGAAGCGGTTTTTTCCACTAGCTGTCCGCCTTCTCCTGCAATCTCTGTTGATTTGATGGATGAAGCGGTAATCGATTCAGCCGACTCATTCATGTGCTGAAGGCCTCTGTTCATTTCTTCTAACTCTTCTGAGCTTGATTCCACTTTATCATTCTGGCTTTCGTTACCAGTAGAGAATTGTTCAATGGCTAATGTAATATGCTCTGTTGCTTTACTTGTTTGTCCTGCGCTTGCGGTCAGTTCTTCTGATGAAGAAGCGACATTTTCAACAGAGGTTTGGACGGCGCCAATGAGGGATCTTAATGAGTCAATCATCGTATTAAAGCCTTTACCAACTTGTCCTATTTCATCATCTGATTGAATCTGAAGTTTATCACGTAAATCACCATCGCTGACCTTTTTCGAGAAACGGGCAAGATTGGATAATCTAGTTGAAATAGAGCGGACAATAAAGAAGATGAGGGTTCCTGCTACGATCAGTGTCACACTGAACACAATAATGGCTGTATTGAAAACGGGTTTAGCTGCATCCTCTACTTCTGATACGAGCATCGTGCCGCCGATTTTCCAGCCGGTTAGTTCATTGGTGACATACGCCACCTTTTTATCTGTTCCATTGAGTGTATAGCTGCCGTTTCCTTGTTTGTTTTTAAAAATAATGTTCGCCAAATTCTCATTGACTTTGCTTCCTGGCTTTTGGGTTGGATCTGCTAGCACGGTTTTATCCTTCTCCATGATGAAAGCATATCCTTTTTGACCTATTTTAATTTCTTTTAGCTTTTGAATGAGGCTGTCAATTTCCATATCAAGACCAATTACCCCTGAGCCATCTTTCGTTTTTTGGGCAATGGTGATGACCATTTTACCTGTAGATGCTGCGACGTATGGCTTCGTGATGACTTGTTTACCATCAGCACTCATGGCCTCTTGATACCACGGACGCTCTCGCGGGTCATAGCCTTCAGGCATTTTTTGAACTGGGTATTGCATGAACAAGCCCTTTTCTGAACCCGCATAAATGGCTGAGACATCTTTTTCATTAATTTTTCCGTATTGCTGCAATTCTTTAATGGTAGCTTTTCTATTTTTTTCTTGAAGATTAGCCGCTTTGAGATCATCTGTAAACAGAGTCACAGCCTCTGCCTTGTTCCCAATATTCTCATCGATTAAGGTATCAAATGCATTGACCTGACTCATCGCACTGCCCATAATCTGTTTGTCTAACTCTGTTTTTGATGTAAAAAATGCACTGATTGTGAGTGCGACGGTTGGCAGTATGAGGACTACCAAAAAGGCAATAACTAATTTTTTAGAAATGGATGGTTTTTTGAACCATTGGATCATTTTTCCCATTTTCTCTTTCCCCCTTTACTTCTCTAAAGTTATTATCGGATGAAAGGTTTATTTTTAGAGGGCTGGAAATGACGTTTAAAAATAAAAAAAATACCCAGACAATTCTGGATATTTTTTCATCGTTTTTTAATCAATTTTAAATTGACTTGTCAGCTCTTTTAGCTCCTCAGCCATATTGGCAAGTGTGACAGAAGAGGACGAAATTTCTTCCATAGATGCCAATTGTTCTTCAGCAGATGCCGCAATATCTTGAATGTTCGCCGCACTTTCTCTTGAAACTTGACGCATCTCCTGCATAGCTTGTGACACAAGTTTTGATCCGCTTGATAGGTCAACCGCTGTATCATTTAATTGAGTGAGCTTTTTCGACATACCTTCTGCCGCCTCATAGATGTTTTGGAAGCTTTCTTTTGCTTCTTCTGTCATCCCAAGTCCTGCATTTACTTCTCGGTTAACAGCTTTGAACATCTCTTGAGATTTGGAAATTTCCAACACAATTTCTTGGATCAGCTTTTCAATTTCTTTCGCTGAATCTGCGGATTGGACCGCTAGTTTTCTGACTTCCTCTGCTACGACAGAGAAGCCGCGCCCTGATTCACCTGCTCTTGCTGCTTCAATGGCTGCATTGAGTGCAAGTAAATTCGTTTGATCTGCGATGCCATTAATGACATTTAAAATGCTCGTAATATCTTTAGATTTGTATTCTAATTCTTTCATGACTTGTTCTGCTTCTTGTACAGATGTGTCGATATGTTTCATTTGATTCGCTGTGCTTTCAACGATACGTCCGCCTTGTCCAGCCGCTTCTGTCGATTGAATGGAGACAGCAGTCACTTCTGATGAAGTTTGTGACATACCTTGTAATCCTTCATTCATTGCGACAAGCTGATTCGTGCTAGATTCGACTTTCTCATTTTGTGCTTCATTCCCATTTGAGAATTGTTCAATCGACATTGTGATATGCTCTGTCGCCTGACTTGTTTGGCTGGCACTAGCAGTCAGCTCTTCTGAAGCTGAAGCCACATTGTCGACAGATTGCTGGACCGCTCGAATAACTTCACGCAAAGATTCACTCATCTTACTAAAGCTTCTTGTGAGGTCTCCTATTTCATCCTTCGATTTGGTTTCGAGGGTTTCCGTTAGATCCCCTTCACTCACCTTTTCTGAGAAATCAACAAGCCTTCTAAGTCCAATTGTGATGGAGCGAACGATAAAGAAGATAGCGATACCGCCAAGGATAAAAGAAGAAATTAAAAGAATAATGGCAGAATTCCAAACTGGCTGTGCTGCTTCTTCTGTTTCTGATACAAACATCGTTCCAGCAATTTTCCAACCTGTTAAATCATTTGTCACAAAAACGAGGCGTTTTTGCTCTCCTTTATTCTCATAAGTTGATGTTCCTTCTTTGCCGCTGTAAAGGATTGATGAAATATTTTCTGTAACTGCAGAGCCTGATTTTTCTTCTGGGTGAGCTACAATCTGTTTGTTTTTATTTGCAATAATTGGATATCCTTCTCGTCCAATTTTAATATCTTTGATTTTATCGACGATATCTTGAACATCAATATCAATCCCAATGGCTCCCGACCCGTCCTTCAGACGCTGAGCGATTGTGACAACCATGCCGTTTGTTGTGGCAGAGATGTATGGATTGGTGACCACAGGTTCGCCTTTTTCGTCCTGCATCGCCGCTTTATACCAATCACGAGTTGTTGGATCATAGCCTTTTGGCATGTCCACTTTAGGGAACTGAATAAAATCACGATTTTTACTTGCTGCATAAAATCCAACTACATCATCTTCATTGATTTTACTGTATATCTCAAAATGCTCATACAGTTCGTCCTGGTTTTTCTTTTTAAAGTCTGCAGCACTGGATGTTTCGGTAAACAGTTTGACTGCGTTCTCCTTATTCAAAAGCTTTTGCTCGATCATGTCATTCAGCTCATTGACTCTTGCGTTGGCTCCGTACATGATTTCATGATCTAATTCTTCTTTGGCAATCTGATATGAAATCGTACTGAGTGTAATGATAGGCAAGACGAGAACAAGTGTGAATGAAATAATCAGCCTTTTAGAAATCGATGGTTTTTTCAACCATTTTATGATACTTTTCATGTTTTTCCTCCTTTTAAACGTTATGTTTTATATCGGACAGCTTCATATTATTTTCATGTTTTTCAAATAAAAAGGATGTCTTTTTGTTTATTTTCACAAATTGATTCCTTGCCCAAGCATCCCGCATACGCTAATACAAAAGGGGGCGCTTTTCATATGATTATCCTTTCAGGACAGCCAGTGACAAATGAGCAGCTGGCATCGTTTCAGCTAGAAGGACAAAAGCGGATCATTTTGATGCAGTTACAAGCCTCAAATGATACGTTCCGTTATAGGCAGGCATCTGATTTGTTATTTGAGGTGACTTTACGATCGAATATCATGAATGCGGCAAGAGATTTGAACAAGAGCGGTGCCTCATTTGCTATCTTTCAAAGGTCCCGTGCGAATGACGCCTATTGGCGTGTATCAGAGGCCGGAGCGTTAGAACTGCGCTATCAAGTCGAGCCATCTACGGGGATTAAAGACATCTTTGAAAATGGCTCAAAATATGCCTTTGAATGTGCCACAGCGATTGTCATTGTGTTTTATATGGGAGTCCTGCAAACGGTAGGAGACGAGAAGTTCAATCGAAGACTTAGAAGTTTAACGCTGTATGACTGGCACTATGATACATTATCCATTTATACAGAGCGCGGAAATGATTTTATTTATGGGGATTGCCTATATTTCGAGAATCCAGAGTTTAGCTATCAACAGTCTCAATGGCGCGGAGAAAATGTGATTTTCTTAGGGGAAGATCAATATTATGGGCATGGGCTTGGGATCTTAACAGCTGCAGAGATTATCGATAAATTAAATGCCAGAAGACGGCCAGGGGCTGTTCAGTCCGCTTATTTACTGCCGCAGACTACTAGGATGGATGTTATTTATCTCAGGCAAATGTTTGGTAGCTAAAAAGGGCCTCTTGTCTATAGGTTATGACAAGGGGCCTTTGTATGCCTTGCGTTTGCGGTAATCATGGAGCGTGCCAAGCATTGTGTTTGCTAGGATTTCCATTTCTTCTAGATCGTTTCTTGTGACTGGAGGGTCGTGCTGATTCCATTTGACATAACGAACGAAATAGTAATGACGAATGGGGGTAAGGACGGCAGGGGAGTGCGGAAAATCATCAAATAGAAATTCAATTTGTCCTTTTTTCCGATATGAATGTTTTAAGATTTCCATCCTGTCACACCACCCATTATCAAATTATTTCTGCGTGAGTTCATGCATGATCTCTTCAACGGTTAAAATCGAGAGAATGCGGCCAACCCCCTGACCTGCCCAAAGAGCCATTTGTTCTCGGTTTCCTGCAGCAGCTGCCGCTTTTCGCATCGGTGTTGTCCATACATGCTGTATGGGATAGGGGAGAACCCGGTCTTCATTTCGTCTTTCTTCCTCCATCCACTGATTGACAATGCCTCTGGCTCTTTTCCCAGAGAAAAGCCGTGTCATCGCTGTTTCACTGCCTTCTGCCTGTAACAGCGCCTTTTTGTACACATCTGCCGCAGCACTTTCTTGACTCGCTAAAAATCGTGTCCCTATTTGAACCGCATCCGCTCCAAGTGCTAGTGCTGCTTTCATAGTGGTCCGGTCTGTGATCCCTCCAGCGGCGATCAATGGGATATGACAGACGGATATGACATCACTGATCAGGCAGAAAAGTCCCTGCAGAGCATCTCCCTTTGAAGGTAAGAAGGTGCCTCGGTGCCCTCCTGCTTCACTTCCCTGCAGGACAACGGCATCCATTCCTTTTTCTTCTAAAAGTAGTGCTTCTTCTTTTGTTGTAGCTGTTCCGATGAGAAAGATCCCCTTTTGTTTCAGGTGATGAATTGTTTGTTCGTTTGGACAGGCAAATGTAAACGACACAGCTGGGACTTCTTCTTCTTGAAGAATCTTGATTTTTTGTTCATAGTCCTTCCATAATTCTTCTTCTCTAGGGATCATCTGTGCTTCTTGTATGACAGGCAGCCGGTCTGTCCAAAATGATACATCTTCTGTTTTCGTTTCTGAAATGGGTTCAGGGACAAACACATTCACTTGAAATGGACGAGATGTCAGCTGTTTGACCTGTCTGATTTGCTGCCTCATCTTTTCAGGCTGTACATAACCACTTGCTAAGCTACCGAGACCGCCATATTGTGAAACAGCAGCGACAAGCTGCGGCGTCACCGCTCCTCCTGCCATTGGTGCTTGAATGATGCCATGTTCAATTTGAAGTAACGCTGTGAATTCTCCCATCTTCTCCCCCACCCTTACTCGTTAGATGATACCTGTACATAAAAGTGACGATGTCTCGGTCCGTCAAACTCACAAAAATAGATTCCCTGCCACGTTCCAAGCACAAGATCACCATGATGGACAAGAACGTGCTGAGATGCTCCCATATAACTAGCTTTCATATGCGCTGCTGTATTTCCTTCCATATGACGATCTTTTGGATGTTCCCACGGAAAGACTTCGTCAAGCCGGCGCAGCATATCTCGTTTGACGTCTGGGTCGGCATTTTCATTAATGGTGATTCCAGCCGTCGTATGTGGACAATAGACCATAACCGTTCCGTTTTGAATCCCAGTTTCCCGGACATATTGCTGAACTTCATGGGTAATGTCTATCATGTCATCGTGTTTGTCTGTTTGTACGTTGATTTTTTTCATTTCTCTGCTCCTTTTGATCATGTCTATAAAACCATACCCTTTTTATGTGAAACCAATCACTGCCGGTTGGCAGAAATAAATCTTCTTACCTAAAGTTTACCAAGCAAAAAAACCTCGTCAATAGCTCCGAGGTTTTTAGGAAAAGTGAACCTTTTTTACTTCTATGGTTCGAATATGATGATCTTCTGCATCGACGATTTTAAATTCACAGCCTTCTGCTTCAATGATATCTCCAATGTCAAAATCAATTTTATGCGTCATCATCCACCCTGCAATTGTATCAACATCATCATTTTCAATCGCTAAATCCAATAGATCATTTACTTCATCGATCAAGGCTTTCCCATCCATCACATAATGAAAGTCACCTTTTTTCACAATATGAGGGGTCTCATCTTGATCATATTCGTCCCGAATCTCCCCCACAATTTCTTCTAATATGTCTTCAACTGTGACGAGACCAGCTGTTCCGCCGTATTCATCTACAAGCACCGACATATGAATCCGTTCCTTTTGCATCAAAATCAGCAGTTCTTGAACCGGTGTACTTTCAATGACTCGAATAACAGGGCGCATTAAGTCTTCAATGGACACCTCTTGATTGAGAAAACTTGCTTTAAATACGTCTTTGCTATTGATCACACCAATGACATGATCTTTGTCTTCTTTAATGACAGGATAACGTGTATACCTTTCGTTCAGCATATAATGCGTCACGTCTTCCAGGCTCTGTTCAATTTCAATGGCTGAGATTTCTGTGCGCGGGATCATGATCTCTCTCGCCACTCGGTTATCAAATTCAAATATTTTATTGACATATTTGTATTCAGATTGGTTGATCTCGCCCTTTTCGTAGCTTTCAGAAAGGATGAGACGCAATTCTTCCTCACTGATCGCCACTTCATGTTCTTTGACAGAATGAAAACCAAATAATTTCACAATGCCTCGTGCAGCCCCATTTAATGCTTTAATAAACGGGTACATGACTTTATAGAAAAAAATAAGAGGTTTTGCCGTCACAAGACTGACGGCTTCTGCCTTTTGAATGGCAATCGTTTTGGGAGCAAGTTCCCCAACGACAACATGCAAAAACGTAATGATCACAAAGGCAATGATAAACGATATGATGTCTGTCAAAGCGGAATGAAGCCCTGCCTTTTCAAAAAGCGGATGCAGGAAATGTTCCACAGTCGGCTCCCCTAACCACCCTAAGCCTAATGCCGTGATGGTAATGCCAAGCTGACAGGCAGATAAATATTCATCAAGGTTGGTTGTCAGTTTCTGAACATGAATGGCTCTCTTATCACCGCTTTCAATCAGCTGATTGATTTTTGAGCCTCTAATTTTCACAATCGCAAATTCAGTGACAACAAAAAATGCTGTCGCAGCAATGAGTAATAGGACTAAAAATACGTTTAAAATATACAAAAAAACCCTTACCTAACACGGGTAAGGGCTCACCTCCTCTGGCGTCAATTAATCATTACGGCCATTTAGGAAGATCATTACAAAACGGAGCAATTCAAACAGGGAGACAAGGGCCGCTGCTACGTACGTAAGAGCTGCAGCATTTAACACCTTGTTCACGCCTCTTTCTTCACTGCTTCTAATGATTCCTTCTGAAACAATGATATTCTTTGCACGAGAACTTGCGTTAAACTCAACAGGCAATGTCACTAGCTGAAAGAACACAGCAGCTGAGAACAGAACGATCCCAAGCCCGATTAAGTTAAGGCTGCCGAGCAATAATCCACCTAGGAAAAGAAGCGGGGCAACACCAGATGCAA
This sequence comes from Bacillus sp. FSL M7-0307, assembly GCF_038627835.1. NCBI lineage: Bacteria > Bacillati > Bacillota > Bacilli > Caryophanales > Bacillaceae > Bacillus > Bacillus sp. FSL M7-0307. Next base: position 2,823,005 of record NZ_CP152023.1, read on the forward strand.
AGTTCACGACAGGGAAGATCTTATGTCTCAAGACAAGCGCACCATAGGATTCCTGATGCTGCAAGGCATGTCCAACCTCGTGTGATGCGACTGAAATGGCCGAAATGGAATGGCCATAATACACTGGTTCAGATAAACGAACCACACGCTGCGTCGGGTCGTAATGATCAGTCAAAGTTCCTCTTACCGGTTCAACGGGTACGTCGTATAACCCGTTGCGATCTAAAATATATCGAGCGGTTTCAGCACCTGTTTTCATACTGGCAGCTTCAACCTTTGAATACTTTTCAAAATTATTCTTTACTTTAAATTGTGCCCAAAAAGACAATCCCAATGCGGCAAATGTTAAAAAATAAAAAAACAGCATGCTCATCAGCTTCCTTTTATTTTATATATTTATTTACAATTTTAATGACTTTTATGTAACGTGTACAGCAAAAAGCACTAGGTCTTTTTAAGTGGAATCACTACACCAATGAAAAAGAAGAACATTCCGATGCATGCTGTATAAAATGTCACCGTTCCATATAGGTCTTGAAAAAAACGAAGCCACGAGAAATCATTCATGAAATGGTTCACCGCATTTAAATCAAACACGAGTAAAATCACCGCAGATGATAAAAAGTGGGCGCCGATAAAAAGAAGTACGGTCTTTTGAACAAACGACATTCGCATTCCCTCCTTCTTCTCTCTTATTTTAAGATATGGGTTCTATTTCAATACATGACGATGATGAAAAATTGTTTCCTAATCGGGCATACTGACATTAGCAGTCTCCCTGAAAGGACGAGTTCGATGAAATCAAACCGTATCTTTATTGCCTGGCTAAGATGGCCTCTTTACGTTCGCATTGCGATCATCATCTGTTTCTTGCTTCTCTTTTTTGGACAATTAATCGTCATACTTGAACCAAAGCAGTATCATACGATCTTTGATGGGATCTGGTGGGCGCTCATTACAGTGTCTACTGTGGGATACGGTGATTTTGTGCCGCAAACCATGCCTGGGCAAGTAGCAGGGATGGCGCTCATTTTGATCGGCGCCAGCTTTGTCACTGCATATTTTGCCACGCTTGCTGCCGCTGTATTTAGCAAACAGCACCATTATGTAGAGGGGAAGGTGGCTTTCAAGGGGAAAGGGCATCTTATTATTGTCGGCTGGAATGAGAAAACGAACAAACTGCTTCAATCGTTTCAAACCATTGATCCCGCCATGCCGATTGTACTCATTGATGATTCCTTAAAGGAAGGACCTCTTTTAGAGAATGTCCATTTTATTAAAGGCCATGGTACAGAGGATGCCACACTTCGCAGAGCAAATATTATGAGTGCTGATACATTGATGATTACCGCTGACCAGCATGAAAATGAAGTGACGGCTGATATGCAGAGTGTCTTAACCTTGCTTGCGGCAAAAGGATTAAATCCTTCGTTATATTGTTTAATTGAAATTTTAACCGATCGCTATGTGAAAAATGCTGAGCGGGCTGGAGCCAATCAAGTCATCCATACTTCTGATGCCGTGAATCATTTAATGGTGGAGCATTTTCTTTTAAAAGAACAGCTCATGGCGTTAAAAATAAAAAGAAACATGACCCTCCATAAACAGATCACCATCATTCCAGTACCGGCTTCATTAGCTGGAGAGACATTCTTAACGGCACTTCATCATTTTCTAGAGCATCATGTGATCATTGTAGGCGTACAAAAAAAAGAAGGACCCATGATGAATCCTCCTTTTGGGTATGAGCTTCATCCAGAGGATGAGCTGATCAGCTTTTAAAGCAGTACATCTTCTAATTCTTTGACGAGTGAAAAACCAATTTCGGCATAAGCCTTTGACACATCTCCGTCTTTCTCTTTCGGTTCTTGGAATTGGTTAAAAGATGCCCCGACATTTCCAACCATCGCATGGTCATCTAATTTATCTTGATAGACATGCTTTAAGAGAAATGGATGTCCCATTTTCACCACAACGCCTGGCTGATCCAGCTGTCCTTTCTCGGCTGTAAACGGAACTCTGAGAAAGGTATAGCCGTCACGGTTGTCAATTTTATAATCAAAATATCCATGATCATAATCCCAATTCCCATTAATGACATATCCGAGCGGCTTCATGTTTTCTTCTAAATGGTACAGTGAAAAGCTTTCACCAGTTAGCCTAGATGGTACATGAATCATACAGAACCCTCCTTTTTGTATAGGGTTCGTTAAAGAGAGGAATTCATACATTTGCCTTTCGTGATTTGCACATTGTTTGTAAAAGCAGCATCAAATAAGGCCTGGCTGGATGATGCATTTGTCTCGTTCGCACTGCCCGCTCCTGATGTTTCTTTCGTAGCACTCATTGGACAAATCCGCCCAACATTCCCAAAGTTAACGATGGCCTGCCCGGAAATGTCATGGATATAAATATGATTTGTTCTCATCGCTTCATCAACCTCCTCCATTGATTATTCTATGTATAGAGCTTAGTGAGGCTTGCACTGACACCATGAGAACATAAAAAAAGGCACACCTTATGCAAAGATGTGCCTTAGCGTGTAGACAAACCCTCGCATTCGTTGTCAGTCCTGCGCGCCGGTGCTCACGAAAGTCAAATTCGCTCCGCGCCAGTACTCGTCCTTCCTAGACTTCAAAGGTTTTCTATCACGCTAAAAAGAAGACAAAGGGCTAAAATACAGTTCATTTTAGCCCTTTGTCAACAATCTGAGGCACACCTTATGCAAAGATGTGCCTTTTATTCTTATGATTGCTTAAGACGGCTCTCAAGTTCTGCCTTTTTCTCTTCGAAGCCCGGTTTTCCTAATAAAGCAAACATGTTCACTTTATACGCTTCTACTCCAGGTTGGTCGAATGGATTGACGCCTAGTAAATACCCAGACATCGCACATGCTTTTTCGAAGAAGTACACGAGATATCCGAATGTATAAGCATCCATTTCAGGAATCGTCACAATCAGGTTCGGTACTTTCCCATCAGTATGTGCAAGCATTGTGCCTTCAAATGCTTTTTTATTGACGAAATCAACCGTTTTTCCTGCAAGATAGTTTAACCCATCAAGGTCTTGTTCTTCTGCTTCGATGACAAGTTCATGTCGTGGCTTGTCTACATTCACGATGGTTTCAAACAAGTCTCTTCTTCCTTCTTGTACATATTGACCAAGTGAATGAAGATCCGTTGAGAAGTTGGCAGATGAAGGATAGATTCCTTTTTCATCTTTCCCTTCACTTTCACCGAATAACTGCTTCCACCATTCCGCAAAGTATTGTAATCCTGGCTCATAGTTAATCAGCATTTCAATTGTCCGTCCTTTATTGTAAAGAACATTACGGACAACCGCATATTGATAAGCCGCATTTTCTGAGAGCTCAGATGAAGCGAAGTCTTCACTTGCTTTCGCAGCACCTTCCATCATTTGATCAATGTCTGCACCGCTTACAGCGATTGGCAATAGACCAACTGCTGTTAAGACGGAATAGCGTCCGCCGACGTCATCAGGGATGATAAATGATTCATAGCCTTCTTCAGTTGCTAATGTTTTGAGTGCCCCGCGTGCCTTGTCAGTTGTCGCATAGATGCGTTTTTTCGCTTCTTCAGCACCATATTTTTCGATAAGGAGCTTTTTAAAGATACGGAACGCAATGGCTGGCTCTGTTGTTGTACCAGATTTTGAAATCACGTTAATGGAGAAATCGGCATCTTCTAGCAGATCCATTACATCTGTTAAATAAGAAGAACTGATGTTGTTTCCAATAAAGATGATTTGCGGTGTTTTGCGTTTGCCTTTTGGCAAAGTATTATAGAAAGAATGGTTTAAAAACTCAATGGCCGCACGTGCCCCAAGATAAGATCCACCAATTCCAACAACGAGTAATACATCAGAATCAGATTTAATCTTTTCAGCACTTTTTTGAATGCGGGCAAATTCTTCGCGATCATATTGCTTCGGTAAGTCAACCCAGCCTAAATAATCACTGCCAGCACCCGTTTGTTCATGAATATTATGATGGGCCACCTTCACAAAATCTTTTAAATATGTAAGCTCATGTTCTTGAAAGAAAGGTAACGCTTTCGAGTAGTCAAATTGAATATGTGTCATCGCTTGTAAGCCCTCCATTACGTTAGTTCTGTCCCTTTCACTTTAGCGGAACTAGCTATTGAAATCAAGTGATCGTCATTGGTACAGCAAAAAGCCGCTCCTCATGAAGAGAAGCGGCCATCCAAATTATAGAGAGGCTTTTAAAATCGCTAAAATGTCATCACGGTTTAGTTTCATAAAGTTACCAAAACCGCCATATTCCATTTCTTTTGCTGCGATGTCAGCAATTTTGTCCAGTTGATCTTCACCAATATCATAATCCGCTAAACGGCTCGGTGCACCTAGGCTTGTCCAGAAGGCTGACAGCTTGTCGATTCCTTCTAATGCGATGTCACGATCCGATTTTCCTTCTGTCTCAATGTCAAACATGTTCAGCATGAGGTTTTTAAAACGTTCGACATTATGATCGAGTGTATGACGCATCCAGTTTGGGAAGAGGATCGCAAGTCCACCTGCATGCGGTATGTCATAGACTGCTGATACTGCATGCTCAATCGTATGAGATGCCCAGTCGCCAAAATAGCCCATTTGCAGCGTGCCATTTAAAGCAATCGTTCCTGCATAAAGGATGGTTTCACGGTGCTCATAGTTTTGTAAGTCTTCAAGTAGCTTTGGTGCTGTCTCGATGACTGTTTGAAGAACAGCAAAACACATCCGATCTTGTAGAGGCGTATTTTGGACATTATGGAAGTATTGTTCAAATACATGGCTCATCATATCAACCATGCCATACACCGTTTGATTCTCTGGCACAGAATATGTGTGCTCAGGATCTAAAATTGAAAAAGCAGGGTGCGTGACTGAACTGCCCCACACGTACTTTTCATTTGTTTCCCAGTTCGTGATCACAGAATCCGGGTTCATTTCTGAGCCTGTCGCTGCAAGTGTCAATACTGTGCCAAATGGCAGTGCTTTTTGAGCGGTCGTTTTCTTTGAAATAATATCCCAAACATTCCCGTCATATTCAGCTCCAGCTGCAATGGCTTTTGTACAGTCGATGACACTTCCCCCACCAACTGCTAATAAGAAATCAATGTTCTCATTTTGGCAAATGTCGATCCCTTTTTGCACTGTAGTGAGACGAGGGTTCGGTTCAACTCCTGACAGTTCAAATACGTCAGCCTCTGCTTCATTTAAAGCGCTGATTACTTTATCATAAAGACCATTTTTCTTAATACTGCCTCCACCATATACAAGAAGCACTCGTTTTCCATAACGAGCGAGTTCGCTTTTTAGTTCGTCTAGTTGTCCTTTTCCAAACATTAATTTCGTTGGATTATAGTAAATAAAGTTCTCCATCTGTTCTACATCTCCTTAAAACATTTATATCCAAAAACATGAAAGACTACTGTAACATATGTACATGCAGAACTCAAAAAAGATAACTGCTTAAAAGCAGCTATCTTTTCCATGTTCGATTATAAAGAAGCGTTTAAAATAGCTAGAACATCTTCTTTGTTCAGCTTTTTAAATTGGCCAAATTCACCACGTGCCATTGCACGGTCTGCAATCAGATCAATTTTCTCATCGTTGATGTCATAGTCAGCTAAACGGTTTGGTGCTCCTAAACTTGTCCAGAAAGCAGAAAGTTTTTCGATTCCTTCTAAGCCAACTTCTTCGTCTGTTTTGCCCGCAGGGTCTACATCGAATACACGCACTGCTAATTGCTTGAAGCGACCTGGGTTTTCTTGAATGACATGTTTCATCCAGTTCGGGAACAAGATCGCAAGTCCGCCTGCATGAGGGATGTCATACACCGCGGATACCGCATGCTCAATATTGTGAGATGCCCAGTCTCCGCGTGCGCCCATTGAAAGCATTCCATTCAGTGCAATGGTGCCTGTGAATAAAATCGTTTCACGAAGCTCATAGTTTTCCAAATCATTGATCAGCTTTGGTGCTGTTTCAATGACCGTACGAAGAAGTCCTTCACACATACGATCTTGGTAAGGTGTATTCTCCGTGTGATGGAAATATTGTTCAAACACGTGAGACATCATGTCGACCATGCCATAAATCGTATGGTTTTTTGGCACAGTAAATGTATTGACTGGGTCAAGAATAGAGAATTTAGGGAAGACAGCTGGACTGCCCCATCCGTATTTCTCATTTGTTTCCCAGTTTGTGATGACGGAGCCAGAGTTCATTTCAGAACCTGTCGCGGCAAGTGTTAATACTGTACCAAATGGGATGGCTTCCATTGGGACATGCTTACGAGTGACGATATCCCAAGCATCTCCATCGTATTTCGCACCAGCTGCGATCGCTTTGGTTGCGTCAATGACACTACCTCCGCCGACTGCCAAAATAAAATCAATTTGGTTCTCTTTGCAAAGCTCAACCCCTTTTCTAACCGTTGTTAAGCGCGGGTTTGGCTCAACACCAGCAAGCTCAGTGATTGCAGCTCCTGATTCTTTTAAAATGCTGACAACTTGGTCATAAAGGCCATTTCGTTTAATGCTGCCTCCACCATAGACAAGCAATACGTTTTTTCCGTAGTGTTTTAGTTCATCTGAAAGGGCTGATACTTCTCCCTTTCCAAAAATTAATTTCGTTGGGTTCCAATAAGTAAATCGATCCATGTGATCTCCTCCTCGCGCTACATTATGCGCCTCTTTCATTCCAAAAGTAAAGTAATTTGCTTTCATCCATTTTCTTACGCATAGTTTGGCTAAAAATCTGCAAAATATAAATGTATTGATACTGTAGCGAAAGGAGGAATCACGATGAGTGCTATTCAGCGTATTGCCCTCGTGCTCACGATTATCGGTGCTATTAACTGGGGACTAATCGGCTTTTTTCAATTTGACTTAGTAGCAGCGATCTTTGGCGGTCAAGGTGCTGCATTATCACGTATTATTTATGGTCTTGTTGGAATTGCAGGCCTTGTCAATCTTGGTCTGTTGTTCAAACCTAGTGAAGAAGCTGTCCGCCGTGACGAGCCAAATCCAGAGGTCCGCTAATGAAAAAGACATAAAAAAAGACTGCCTATGAGGCAGCCTAAGGCACCGTTTGAAGCGGTGCTTTTTTTATTTCTTGATAAGGTCTTTACGGTTTGATTGCTCAATCCACTCTTCAAGTTTATCTTTCAGTGTATTGAAACCTTGTGGTGCAGCAGCTTCTTCTTTCACTTGCTGTGGTCTTTGTTTCTTTGGTTTGCTTTCTTTTCTTTCAGGTGCTTCTTGCGTTGCACGGATAGAAAGGCTGATTTTACCAGCATTTTCATCTACAGAAAGAACTTTCACTTGTACTTCGTCACCAATCGAAAGGTGCTCGTTGATGTCTTTTACAAAACCGTGTGTCACTTCAGAAATGTGCACAAGTCCTTGAGTTTCTTCATCTAATGCAACAAACGCACCATACGCTTGTAATCCTGTTACTTTACCAGTGTAAACACTGCCTACTTCAAACTTTGTCGCCATGATAACAACTCCTAAATAAATGTTTTAATATTCGTTTATACGCAATTAAAAACTATATCACAGAACGGTCTTTTACGCAAAATATTTTTTAATTGGGTTTAGATCCGTTCAAAAGGGGGAATACCTGAAAACAAGAATGCTTTCTAGTATTCCCCCCTAATTTGAGAGGCATGAGTCCAGATGGATTGATGCCTTTTTTTATTTTAAGATAGCAGGTGCCTCTTCTTTCACTTGTCTATTCTGCAAAAAACGCTGGATTCTTGAAAGTGATTCCTGCAAGTGATCGAGTGATGATGCATATGAACAGCGAATATGTCCTTCACCACTTGGACCGAATACATTTCCAGGGACAACCGCTACTTTCTCGCTAAGCAGCAGCTCCTCAGCAAATTGTTCTGAAGTCATGCCTGTGCTTTTAATGGACGGGAAAGCGTAAAACGCTCCGTTTGGCTGGTGGCAAGTGAGTCCAAGTTCATTGAGAGAGCCGACAAACAAATTACGGCGTCTTCTGTAGCTTTTCTTCATTTTCTCCACATCTTCAAGTCCATTTTTTAATGCTTCTTCTGCGGCATATTGTGCCATAGCCGGTGCACACATCATAGAATATTGATGTATTTTCAGCATGGCATCACGGAGGACTGGCGGTGCTGCCACATAGCCTAAGCGCCAACCCGTCATAGCGAACCCTTTGGAAAAACCTGAAATCAAAATCGTTCTTTCCTTCATATCTTGAATCGCCGCTACGCTCGTAAAAGCTTCATCGTACGTCAGCTCTGCATAAATCTCATCTGTGATGATTAAAAGATCATGCTCCTTTGCAAACTGAGCAATATCTTCAAGCTCTTCTTTCGAGTAAACAGACCCTGTTGGGTTTGATGGAGAGCATAGCAAGATGGCTTTTGTTTTCGGCGTCAGCTTCGTACGAAGATCAGCAGAATCGGCTTTAAAATCTTTTTCAGCCGATGTACTTAAATAAACCGGTACACCGCCCGCAAGTGTCGTCAGAGCCCCATATGCGACGAAACAAGGCTCTGGGATGATCACTTCGTCCCCGCTGTTTAAAATGGCGCGAAAGGCCAAATCAAGCGCCTGGCTACCACCAACGGTAATAATGAGTTCTTCTTCAGGACTGTATTCAATTTGAAACCGCTTATATAAATAATGGCTCAATTCTTTTCGCAAAGAGAGCAGCCCAGCATTTGCTGTATACGAGGTCAGTCCTTGCTCTAAAGACATAATACTGGCTTCTCTCACATTCCAAGCTGTCACGAAATCCGGTTCGCCGACCCCGAGGGAGATAACCCCTTCCATTGTGGCTGCCAAATCAAAGAATTTCCGAATACCTGACGGCTGAATGCTTTGTACCGTTTCAGATAAATAAGACTTTTTCATTTAAGGAGACACCACGATTCTTTTGTCATCGTCCCCTGTTTCAAAGACTTTCCCATCATGCTTATATCTTTTCAAAATAAAGTGGGTAGTGGTTGAAACAACAGAATCAAGTGTCGATAATTTTTCAGATACGAAGCGGGCGATATCAGACATGGATCTTCCTCTGATCACAACAGATAAATCATACACGCCTGACATTAAATACACGGACTCTACTTCTTGGAACCTGTAAATGCGTTCAGCAATTTCATCAAAACCGACGCCTCTTTTTGGGGTCACTTTCACATCAATCATCGCTGTAACGCCTTCGTGTCCGTCTACTTTTCGCCAGTCAATCATGGTCGAATAATCAATAATGACTTTTTGATCTTCGAGCTTTTGGATAATGGCTTCTGCTTCTTCTGATGTCACACCTGCCATTTTTGCAATTGTATTTAAATCGGCGCGGCTGTTTTCATCTAAAATCTCTAATATTTCAGTTTCTTTTTCGGTTAGTTTCATTGATTTCACACCTCTGATTGTAAAAAGCTAGTTTTAAAAAATCTTCTGAACATTATAGCACGTTTTTCCCATTATGCTAAGCAGGGAAAAGATTCTAATCGTAGCTTAAAATCCACTTTTTAGGGTACAATACAGTCACCTAACAGAGAGTGAGTATCAAATATCGGAGTTGATGAGTGTGGACATTGTACAGCCATCCTATATGAAAAGTAAATTCGGTTTAGATATCTATTACGAACACTATCCAAATGAAGGTAAGAAGACATTGATTTTGATTCACGGCCTCTTCTCATCTACCTTCAGCTATCGAAAGCTCATCCCGCTTCTGAAACAAGACTTCAATTTAATTGCGATTGATCTGCCTCCATTCGGGCAGTCCGAAAAATCGAATACGTTCATTTACAGCTATCGCAACATGGCAAAAATCATTATTGAACTAGCTGGTTATTTGCAGATTCAGCATGCGATCCTCGTGGGGCATTCCATGGGGGGACAAATTGCTTTATATGCTGCATCTGAGCGTCCCGACCTATTTGAAAAAGCTGTTCTTTTGTGCAGCTCAGGGTATATGAATAAGTCCAAAAAGTCGCTTGTTTACAGCACATATATTCCTTATTTTTATCTTTATTTAAAAAGAAAGTTGTTCAAGCAAGGTATTATGAAGAATTTAACCGCTGTTGTGCATGATCATTCGATTATTGATCAAGAGATGGTGGACGGATATTTAAAGCCTTTTTCAGATGACCAAATTTTCAGAGGTATTTTTCGTTTGATTCGGCACAGGGAAGGCGATTTAGCGTCAGATGTCTTAAAGAAAATGGAGACACCTGTCCTGCTGATTTGGGGGGAGGAAGACCGGATCGTTCCTATTCAAATTGGCGAAAGACTGCACAAGGATCTGCCGCATTCAACCTTGCACGCATTAAAAAAAACCGGGCACCTCATCCCTGAGGAAAATCCGGTCTTTGTGTCTGATCAAATTGGTCATTTCAGCCTGTCTTAAAGCGAGCAGGAGTTACCTTCTCTTATGACAAAAAGCTGATTTGCGATATGCTGGCAGCTTTCCATCGGAAGAAGCTGATCAAACGAGTGATGGTAAATGGCTTGAATGTCTTTCGCGAAAGATAACGGGTCTTCTGCGTCGTATAAGGCACTGATGACGTCAGCAGGCTCCGTTTCGTAAAAGTCCTCTCCATATTGAAAAGGGTCCCATGCCTTAATGACTTGAATCATCTCTTCTACAGCTTGACTATCTTTCATGGGTATCACCGCTTATAATAAATTTTGTGATGTTTATTTTAGCACAACCAAGAATGGTTGAAAAACGGCTAGAGGTGGGTTTCATGAATTTCGACGAACAGATCATACGTAAAGGTTCAAAATCAGTCAAATGGGATCAAGCAGAGTCTTTGTTCCTGACAACAGATGCGCTGCCAATGTGGGTAGCAGATATGGATTTTAAAGCGCCCCAAGTCGTGCTTGATGCTTTAAAAGAACGATTAGATCACGGCATATTCGGCTATGCATTTCAGGATCAGGATACGCAGCAAGCAGTAGCTGACTGGCTCAAAAGAAGACACGGTTGGACGATACAAACAGAGGCCGTCACCTTCACACCAGGTATCGTGACAGCACTTAGTTTTGCGGTACAAGCCTTTACAGCTCCGAATGATGAAGTGGTCATTCAGTCACCGGTGTATACGCCCTTCTATCAAATGATTGAAAGAAACGGACGTATCGTCTCAACCAATCCTTTAAAAATAGAAAACAACCGCTACATGATGGATTTTGATGATTTAGAGAAGAAATTAAGCAGACCAGAAGCAAAGCTGATGTTTCTTTGTCATCCGCATAATCCTTCAGGGAGAGCTTGGTCAAAAGAAGAATTAAAGCGTGTAGGAGATTTATGTGTACAGTACGGTGTCACCGTCGTGTCAGATGAAATTCATTCTGATCTGATGCTTTACGGGCAGCCGCATGTGCCTTTTGCCAGCCTTTCTGATGACATAGCTAACATCACGGTAACGTGTATTGCACCGAGTAAAACATTTAATTTAGCTGGTCTTCAGGCATCTGCCATTATCATTTCTGATGAAGAAAAAAGAACCCTTTTCACCAATGAAGTGCAAAGAAATGGATTGTCTAAACTGAATGCCTTTGCGATTCCTGCCATGGAGGCGGCCTATCGCCACGGAGATGAGTGGCTTGATTCACTTGTTCTTTATCTCGAAAATAATATGAAGATCGCAATGGATTATATTGATGAATATCTGCCGAGCATGCGTTATATGAAACCAGATGCTTCTTATCTATTGTGGCTGGATATTCGTGATTATGAGCTCACTCAAGCAGAATTAAAACGTAATCTGCTGAAAAAGGGCAAGGTCATACTAGAGCTCGGAAACGTATATGGGCACGAAGGAGACGGCTTTATTCGAATGAATCTAGGCTGTCCTGCCGGAACAGTGAAAGAAGGTCTGAAGCGCCTTCATCAAGCATTCACTCTATCATCCGAATAAAACCATTTCTATCAAAAGAACATCCTAGCGGGTGTTCTTTTTAAAGAAAAAAACCCTCCTATTATCATATCTACTTTGTACATGAAATGATATAATGAGAGGAATTACAATTATTTACGAGGAGAGCATTTAAATGGAAATGTTCAAGGATTTTCTGCTCCATGTATCTTTTATTCTATTTCCAATCTTTTTATATCATGCACTATGGCTAAGCCGGACCCCTGCTCATTTCCCTAAAACGAATAAACTGCTCATCACCATATTTGCATCCATTTCATCAGCACTATGTATTATGTATCCAGTTGGTTCGATTTTAGATTTGCAGACTGGGCTTCAATCGATTCCCCTTGTACTGGCTATTTTATACGGGGGATATACCGCCGGAATCGTCGCTATCTTGGTTAGTTCAACCGTAAAGTTCGTGATGTATGGCTCTTTTTTATGGGTTGGATTGATTGTTGTACCGATTTACTTTTTCATCCCTTTCCTGCTTTACCGGAAATGGCGCCAATATTCTAAGCAGAGAAAGCTTTTATACGGAGTCCTGATTGCGTTATCAAAAGGGATGTTTATTTACATTGGACTGCTTGTGGTCAGCTTAATAGAGTACAGCCCTGCATTCATTATGCAGCAAAAGCTGCTTGAATTATTTTTCTCAACTCTTTACTACATATTCTTTCTTGTGCTGAGTATTTATTCCATTGAGTTTGTGAAAGAGAATGCGCAAATGAGAACACAGCTTGTCCAATCAGAGAAACTGACGATTGTGAGTGAACTTGCAGCAAGTGTCGCCCATGAAGTCCGCAATCCACTGACGGTGGTGAGAGGATTTATCCAACTGCTCTTTTCAAGTGACAATACGAAAGAGCCGTCAACCAATAAAGATTATAAAAATCTCGTTTTATCTGAACTTGACCGTGCGCAGGATATTATTACGAGCTATCTTGATATTGCGAAACAAAATTATTATCAAATTGAGTCTCTCAATTTATCTAAATTACTTGAAGAGTGTGCGTCGCTGATGACATCCTATGCGAATTTTAAGTCGGTCACGATTCATCAATCGATTGAACCAGACTTATACATCCAAGGTGATGAAACGAAAATCAAACAAGTCATGATTAATTTAATCAAAAATGCAATTGAAGCAGCGCCCGAACACGAAGGTAAAATCGAACTGTTTGCTTCAAAAGAAAATCATCGAATCTGCCTTTATTTCGTTGATAACGGTGTAGGCATGTCAGAAAGCCAAATGAAAAAGCTTGGTGAACCCTATTACACATTGAAAAATAAAGGAACAGGGCTTGGGCTGACAGTAACATTTTCCATCATTGAAAATCATCATGGAACCATTCGTTTCAAAAGCTCATTGCAGTCTGGTACAACAGTCACCGTGAAGTTTCCTGAAGATACAAGAAGAAAATGATCAATCCATTTTTTTTGTCCTTTTTTCATCGATCTGCTCCTGCTTCTTAGAAGCACGAACGATCAAACGAAAGCAAATAAATGCAGCAGCAAAGAAAAGCACCGTCGTGATTGCCGCAGGGATATACTCCCTTTTATTTTCAGGAAAATACAGTAGAAAGAATATGATGAACGACATGATTCGCTCTTCCCCCTTTTGCTCGTTTACTTCACTATATTGGCTAAAAGAAAGGAAATACCTTCTTATGCGAAGGAAATGGAGGAATTTCATATGACAGACATTCAGATTGGACAAATCGTGAAAGGTTTTTACAAAACAGGTGTTTACATTGGGGAAGTGACAGCCATTAAACCATCTACTTATCTCGTTCAAGTAAAAGCGGTTTTAACACACCCCACTCAAGGTGACCTGCATCATCCAAAAGAAGCGGACGTACCTTTTTTTCAGGAAAGACGGGCTTTGGCCTTTAGGGAACAGACGAATATCCCTCATCATATGGTCAAGCCTTATGATGGCGACATACCTGATTATCAAGTATCGCTGAAAGACGCCGTAGACAAATTGAAAAAAGGGCTCAGTGCGGATGATTCCAAGTGGGCTGAAAAATCAAGAGCGTGCCTCTCTTCTCTTGAAAAAGATTATTTTCCAGAAGACGCCCGCTAATCTGCCGAATCAAAAAAGTGAGAGAAGTCAATGAGTTCACCAATTTTGGTTGTTTGCGGATTTTCCACATAGGATCGATCTTTTTCAAAAAGGGTGAACAGCTGATAAGTGGTCATGGCATCATCGAGTGCTTTATGATGCTTACCAGCTCCTTCACTGCCGTACTCCTTAGCTGCTTTCCGAAGTCCTGTGAGTGTTCTATCCCCAAAAAAGGTTTTATATTCAAAAGCCAGATCCCTTTGATTCCCCTTAAAAGGAAAACCAATATGATTGAGCATACAGTTTTGCTTCAGTACCTTCATGTCCATATTTCCCCATGTGATAATCTCACAGTCTTCTCCCCCATCGAGTGACACGAGCTTCTCGATAAACGCCTCAAAAGAAATCCCGCTTTCTACATCCTGCTGCGTAATGCCAAGGAACGATTTACAGCGCTTTGTCAGCTTCGGGAACTTTTTCGGTTTGACATAGCTTGAGAATGTGTCTATGATCGTTTCATTTGATGCTTTGACGACACCGGCTTCAATGATTTCCGGGAAAAAATTTTGCGGATGATATTTCCCATCAGGCATCGTAAATTCAAAATCGACCACAAGCAGCGTCTTCTGTTCCATCAGTCTCACCCCACTTTCTCGTCTGTTTTCTATCCTGCTACTATTATATTAAGACGGACTTTGAAATCACTTCATTTTCGTGAAAATAATGCAGATTCACTATGCCCAACCTATTCATCAGATGAAAGATCGTTTATTTTCCTTTATAATTATTAAGGAACACGAAATAAATAAAGAAGGTGGTCTTTATCACAAACAGGAAGAAAAACTTGTACATCATGTGGTTTGTGAACTTTTTTGTATCTGCCAGCATTACAATGATCGTCCCTTTTTTATCACTTTACATAGAGTCTCTTGATAGCAGTTATTCGAATGAATTTGTTCAAAGATGGAGCGGCTATGTCTTTGGGGTTACGTTTTTAACAGCCTTTCTCATTTCTCCAATTTGGGGACGGATTGGTGACCGGCATGGCTATAAAAAGATTTTGCTCATTAACGGCATTGGGATTGCAACAAGTATTTTATTAATGGGGCTTGTTCAAACCGTTTATCAACTATTTGCGTTAAGGCTTTTCATGGGGCTTGTGACAGGCTTTATTTCGACTTCGATGGCACTGATTTCTGCACAGACCGAAAAGGCAACAGCCGGTAAGACCCTTGGTACGATGCAGATGAGTAATGTCGCCGGAGGGTTATTCGGTCCATTAATGGGTGGATTTATGGCAGACAGTGTCGGATTCATTTATACATTTTTCTTAACAGCTGCTGTCATATATGTGTCAGCGATTGTCATTATCTTCGGTGTGAAAGAACAGCCGATCCGTTCAAAAGAAGCAAAACGGGTTTCTTACTCACGGAAGGACGTCCTTGTCCATATTTTCAAACAGCCTTTACTTGTCGTCACCATGCTTCTCACATTTATTACGCAAGTCGGTAACTTTAGTATTCAGCCGCTTTTAGCCTTGTACATTCATGATTTACACGGCCCCGTCAATCTTGCCTTTTATGCAGGACTGGCGTTTTCTGCAACGGGGCTTGGCAATTTGCTGTTTACACGGAAATGGGGTGACCTTGGAGATCGTATTGGTCACGATAAGGTGCTGCTCGCCCTTCTCATCCTCTCCTCCATTTTATTCATCCCGCAAGCGATGGCGGATTCCTACGGGATGTTAGTGATCTTCCGTTTCTTATACGGTATGGCACTAGGCGGCATCATTCCTTGTACGACGGCCTATATTCGGATCAAAGCGCCTGCCTCTATGCAAGGGGAAGTGCTTGGTTACAATGTCAGCTTCCGCTTTCTTGGAAATGTCGTCGGACCCGTCATAGGCGGCATTGTGGCGAGTCATTACGGAATTCCAGCTGTCTTTTATGTCACCGCCGGCATTTTCCTTTTCGGGGCATTATTTTTATGGGCGGTCCGCTCACAATCAAAGACAAAAGAGAGGAGTGTCTGATCCATTATCAGATACTCTTTTCTTCTGTCTAAATGCCTTGTTTACTAGACTTCACGTCTATTCTTTTCTAAAAATAACCTTCTCGTAATCGCAAAAGAATGGTACGATATGGCTAGAAATCCGAAGAAAGTGAGTGACCTCATGTTTCGTGCAATCATTGGTTGGTTATTACTTGCTGCCCTCATCCCATTATTTGTTCTGACTTTTTATCTATCAAAGGAAGAAGCCGCAAGTGTAAAACCTGTTAACGAAGTGCTTGATCAAAAAATCAAGCTGGAAAAGGTAGACTTTTCCCAAAACAGTTATATGTATGATCGAGATGGTTCTCTTATCTCTGAGATCGTATCAAACGATGAGAACCGTGTTTTCGTGAAGTACGATAAAATTCCTGATTCCGTAAAGGAGCTGTTCCTCCGATCAGAGGACCGCAACTTTTATGACCATAAAGGCATTGACTTTATGGGCGTGATTCGTGCCCTTGCCGCAAATGTGAAAAACCATGGCATTAGCCAAGGCGCCAGCACCATCACACAACAGTTATCCCGTAATTTATATTTAAGTCATGAACGTTCATTCAGCCGAAAGTTTACAGAACTGCTCTATTCCTATGAGCTCGAGCGAAAATTTACAAAAGAAGAAATTCTCGAAAGCTATTTAAATACGATTTATTTCAGTAACGGGGTTTACGGTGTCGGTTCTGCGGCTAATTACTATTTTGATAAGCCGCTTAGTTCTTTGACGCTTGCACAGATGGCATTTATCTCTGCGATTCCTAACAACCCTACGCTGTATGACCCATTGAAACAATTCAAACATACAAAGAAACGCCAGGAACGGCTGCTTGGTATTTTAGAAAAAGATGGTGTCATTACTAAGAAGCAATACAAAAAAGCGGTGAAAGAAAAAATCAGCTTGTCCTTAAGTGAAAAGAAAAATCTTTACCCTGACTATGTGACATACGCCAATGAAGAATTTACCGATCTGGTCTCTGATCAGGAAGGCTTTACAAAACGATTGAAAAAAGCCAAAACAGCTGGCGCAAAAAAGGCAATTCAAAAAGAATTATCAGAAAAGGTCAGTGCATTGCTTCAAGATGGTGTGAAGATTTATACAGCACTAGACCCTTCCTTACAACAAAGAGCGGTTTATCAGCTCAATGCACAATTGCCTTATCAAGGTGTGGAAGGCGGTTCAGCAGTCATTAACCACCAAACCCATCAAATCGTCGCACTTGCTGGCGGGAAGAATTATAAAAAGTTTGATTTCAACTACGCCTATCAAGCGCAAAGACAACCAGGTTCCGCAATTAAGCCGCTGTTAGATTATGGCCCTTATATTGATCAAACCGGTGCCACGGCATCAAGTAAAATCAGTGCCGGCAAGTTTTGCAGTAGCGGATATTGCCCGCAAAACTATAATCATAAAACGTATGGAACTGTAACACTTGAAACAGCCTTTAAGAACTCTTACAATACACCAGCGATTCGTATGCTTGATACAGTCGGTGTCAAAAAAGGCTTCAGCTATTTAGAAAAGTTTTCATTCGAACATATTGTCGCAGATGATTACCGCCTCCCTTCTGCTCTTGGAGGATTTACAAAAGGCTTCTCGCCGCTAGAAATAACCGATGCCTATACCGTGTTTGGCAATCAAGGTGCCTATACGCGAAATCACTCCATTACAAAGGTCACAGACTTAAACGGCAAAACCCTTTACAAGTGGAAAGAGTCGCCGAAGCAAATCTACTCTCAGCGTACAAATGAAACAATGCGCAAACTGCTTGCCTCTGTTGTGAAAAGTGGAACAGGGAAAAAGGCGAATTTCAATTCTCCTTACATTGGGGGGAAAACAGGGACATCCAATGACTACAAAGACATTTGGTTTGTTGGCCTGACAGATCAATACACAATGGGTGTATGGGTAGGAAGAGATAGAGGAACCGTTGAATCGATTTATAGTTCAAGCCCGCACTTACGTATTTGGAAACAAACTATGCAATACGCTAGATAAACAGGAGGTTTGATTGCGATGCATTCCACACAACCCTCTCACTTCATTTTATTTGACGGTGTCTGCAACGTGTGCAGTGGTGCTGTTCAGTTTATCATCAAGCGCGACCCGAATGAGCGGATGATGTTTGCTTCTTTACAATCAGATACAGGGCAGCGTATTTTAAAAGAAAACGGCTTGCCTTTAGATGAGTTCAATTCATTCATTTATATTGAAAATGGGACCCTTTATATGAAGTCAACAGGCATCTTAAAAGCGGCGCGGCATTTAAAAGGGATATACAAATGGAGCTATTTACTCCTCGCGATCCCTCGTCCAATCCGTGACTGGTTTTATCAGCTCATTGCAAAGAATCGCTATAAATGGTTTGGTCAAAAAACATCCTGCATGATGCCTACACCTGATATTCAGAAGCGGTTTCTTCCATAAAAAAAGCATCCTCCATCATCGGAGGATGCTTTCTTTCGTCTGATTAAGCTGGCAGACTCGCCATCACACTGTTATAAAGCTTAATAAATAAGTACAAAATGCCGATCAAAAACGTGGCCCAAAACAGCAGAATAAACATCATAAACCCAATTAAATTCAGCATGGAAAGTGATTGATAAATGCGTACCACAACCCAGATAAAATAGACGAGACTTGCTAAAACAAAAAGCCCAACAAGCAAAATGAGCTGCTGCGTCAATAGAAATGCAAGTAAGCTGGCAAACAAATAGACAACCGATGCAATCCGAATTTTCTTTAAGTTCTCCCCTTCAGGGTCCTTTGCAAAAAAGAGCAGCGCTAGCTCTAACACCGTATCTGCAATGAGTTTTAAAGCAGATAAAATCATAAAATAAACAAGTGCAAATGCGGCAAACAAAGCAAGACGAATGCCCTGTTCAGAGAAAAATTCCAGCATTCCTTTTAAAATCCCTGCTTGGGTCAAGAAGTCAGTCGTGATACCTACTGTAAAAATAGAAAAGGCAGAGCTGAATAGCAAAATCGAAATCAGCGGAAAATATCCAGTCAAATATGTATTTTTCATAAATAGATCCTTTCTCATAAGCTCATTTTTATTATGGCTCACTTAAAACGGATTGACAAGATGCTTTCCAAGTAAACTGGAATCTAAATCAAATTTGTGATTTTGCACGTACATTCCTTCACAAACTTACATTTTCCCGTTAAAGTATTACTATTACGAAAAAATTGCGCGTTAGGGGTATACTCGTGAAAAAAACTTTAAGACTGCAAACACGGCTGACGATCTTTGTCTGTATTGTTGTCCTGATCTCCCTCTGTATCACATTCTTTACGATCTGGTCAGAAACAGCCAAAAATATTCATCAGCAGGAACGTGATATCGCCCTCTCCACTGCCAAAATGGTCGCAGAGGCTCCGATCACAGCAAAATCATTGGAAAAAGATCAATCATATACAGCACTGCGAAAATATACAACAAATGTTCAGCGTATTACCAAAACCGAATTCGTTGTCGTCATGGATATGAACGGTATCCGCAAAACACATCCGAATCCGCAAAAGATTGGGAAGCGATTTGCTGGCGGTGATGAAAAACCGGCATTACAGGGTAAGGAACATATTAGTACCGCATCTGGAACACTTGGCAAGTCCATGCGTGCCTTTGTTCCTGTTTATAACCAATATGGCAAGCAGCTCGGGGCTGTGGCAGTTGGGATTACATTAAAGGAAATTGATTTAATTATTCATCAAAGCCTGCTCCCGCTCTACTTTGTCACATCGCTAAGCCTTTTATCTGGCATTATCGGTGCACTCATTGTGGCACGCAAAGTGAAGAAGATTATGTTTGGACTAGAGCCAGATGAAATTGCCACATTATTAAAAGAACGAAGCGCCATGCTAGAATCAACAAAAGAAGGCATTCTTGCCGTCGATCAGCACGGTAAAATAAAGCTGGCAAATGCAGAAGCTAAACGCCTTTTTCATAATATGGGCATTATGGTTGACCCTAGAGAACAAGATGTACAGGCCCTTCTTCCTTCAAGCGGCTTAAAGCAAGTAATCGAAACACGGAAACCGCTGCTTGATCGCGATGTCAGAATGAACGGATTGGAGCTGGTCTTTAATGAGGTACCGATTACGGTAAAAGGAGAAATTGTCGGAGCGATCGCAACCTTCCGTGACAAAACAGAAGTCAAACATCTGGCTGAGCAGCTGAGCGGGGTGAAGATGTATGCCAATGCGCTTCGTGCCCAGTCACACGAATTTATGAACAAGCTTCATGTCATTTTAGGATTGGTTCAACTGAAGAACTATGATGACCTTGGCACCTATATTAAAGATATTGCGATTTATCAGCAGACAGAAACAAATGAAATCATCAACCATGTGAAAAACTCAGTCTTAGCAGGGTTTTTACTAGGAAAACAAAGCTACATCAGAGAACAAGGCGCAGCTTTAGAAGTCAATTGCAGTACACAGGTACCAAACTCGGAGGACCCAGCAGTCACTCATGACCTTATTACGGTCATCGGTAATCTGTTAAATAACGCACTCGATGCCGTTTCTCATACAGAGAACAAAAATATCTCCATCTCATTCAGATATGTCCAAGAGCAGCTTCATATTGAAATTACAGACACAGGTGTCGGTCTGACAAAAGAAGAACAGGACATCATGTTTGATCAGGGCTTTTCAACAAAAGGAGAAGACAGAGGATTTGGCCTTTACTTTGTTGACCAAAGCATCAAAAAACTGAACGGACATATGATCGTCACAAGCGAAAAAGGAGAAGGAACGACCTTTAGTCTCCGTATTCCATATAAACAAAAGGAGGATTCACATGATTAATGTGTTGATCGTAGAAGATGACCCAATGGTCGGGGAGCTGAATAAACGCTACTTGACCCAAATAGAAGGTTTTGAATTAAAAGGGATTGCCACCTCATTTCAGAAGGCACTAGACATCTTAAAATCAGAAATCATTCACCTTGTATTGCTTGATATTTATATGCCTGGACAAAATGGGCTCGCCCTATTATCAGAAATTCGTGAGCAAAATCATTCCGTTGACGTCATCGTCATTTCAGCTGCAAATGAAGTGGATGTCGTACAGCAAACGATGCGAAACGGAGCTGTCGACTATTTAATCAAACCTTTTGAGTTCGAACGCTTCCAATCAGCACTGGCAGAATATAAAAGAAAACATGCCCTATACCAAACGATGAACAGCATCTCTCAAAATGATTTAGACGCGAAGCTTTTTCATAAAAAAGCAGAGGCGGAAAAAGTCCTGCTGCCAAAAGGCTTAACGAAGAGCACACTCAAACTCATCTGGACAAGCATTCAATCATTCGGTCAGCAGGCTTTCACGACCGAAGACCTAGCCAATCATACAGAAATCTCCCAAGTTTCGATTAGAAAATACTTGAAATTTCTTGAGGATATCGAAGTGGTTGATGTAGAGATGGCATACGGGACAATCGGCCGCCCTGTTTTCCAATATAAACTGAATACAAGCAACATGAATTTGATACAGCAATATCTTTAATTTGACACATCTGACCTTTCACAAAGGCCAGATGTTTTTTTATGGCATACGATGTCACAAACCCCTTGATATCAGCGGTTTCACTGTAGTAGAGCACATCATAAAAGCGGCATTATATCATATTTCAGCACATAAAAAGACATCGAATTTAGCCTTTTAACATTTTTTTAAAAATAAAACAAATTTCTATTTATTTATTCGATGGGAAATGATAAATTATGATTGATTAGTTCAACGAGATATAAGTCTGATGTCTTACATCTTCTCTCCTGTTTCCATCAATTTTAAAAGAATGCAGGATAAAATACCCTTTTCAGAAGGATAGGAGAAGGCAAGAGTCGGTCTTTTTTCGCGAGACTTTTCTGAAACTTTTAAATTTTATAGGGGGTTATGTTTTGAAGAAGCGCAAAATTGGACTTGCATTGTCCTTAGTCGTAGCAGCAGGAACCATCCTTGGAGCATGCGGCAACTCTGGCTCAAACAGCGGTGAAAACAAAAAAGATAAAGATCAATTCACTGTTGCAATGGTAACTGATGTCGGTGGTGTCGATGACAAATCGTTTAACCAATCTGCTTGGGAAGGTTTACAAGCATTTGGGAAAGACAACAATTTAACAAAAGGTAAAAACGGCTTTGATTACTTACAATCTAAATCAGACGCTGACTATACAACAAACTTAAACACACTTGCTCGTGAGAAATTTGATTTGATTTACGGAATTGGTTTCTTAATGCAAGATTCTATTACTGAAATTGCGAATCAACGTAAGAAAAACCACTTTGCCATCGTTGATGCAGTTGTAAAAAAAGACAACGTAGCAAGCATTACATTTAACGAAAACGAAGGTTCATTCCTTGTAGGTGTTGCAGCGGCTCTTTCTACAAAATCAAACAAAATTGGTTTTGTTGGCGGCGTTGATTCTGAATTAATCAGAAAATTCGAAGTTGGTTTCCGTGCAGGCGTTGAAGCAGCTAATCCAAAAGCAAAAGTTGAAGTGAAATATGCTGGGGCATTCGATAAAGCAGACATCGGTAAAGCAACAGCTGAAAGTATGTACAAATCTGGCGTTGACGTCATTTACCACGCAGCAGGCGGAACTGGAACTGGTGTCTTCACAGAAGCGAAAAACCTGAAAAAAGCTGATCCTGACCGCAAAGTGTGGGTCATTGGTGTTGATAAAGACCAGTATGATGAAGGTAAAGTACCTGGAACAAAACAAAGTGTCACTCTTACTTCTATGATTAAGAAAGTAGACACAGCGGTACAAGACTTAACAACAAAAGCAAAAGAAGGTAAATTCCCTGGTGGCGAAGTGATCACTTACGGTCTGAAAGAAGGCGGCGTTGACATCTCTCCATCTCAAGAGAATCTTGATAAAGATGTATTGAAGAAAGTCGAAGAATGGAAACAAAAAATCATCAAGGGTGAAGTGAAAATCCCTGCAACACGTGATGAACTAAAAGATTTTAAAGCTTAATTTGTGCATCGGGATAAGCGCGCCTTATCCCCTTGCCTCTCCTTTACCTCCTCTTTATTCGTAAAAGGTGGTAAAAGAAAAGCTGCAGCCTTGTTTTGCAGCTTTTCTTTTGCTAGTTTTTATCTTCATCAGCACCCTAAAAAAGGAGCGGTTAAACCTGTGGATTATGTCATTGAAATGTTGAATATACGCAAAGAATTCCCTGGCATTGTAGCAAATGATAACATTACGCTGCAGCTAAAAAAGGGCGAAATTCATGCGCTGCTTGGTGAAAACGGCGCTGGAAAATCAACGCTCATGAACGTGCTTTTCGGACTGTATCAGCCTGAAAAAGGTGAAATCAAGGTACACGGAAAACCGGTTACAATCTCTAGTCCAAATGATGCAAGTGATTTAGGCATTGGAATGGTCCATCAGCATTTTATGCTAGTTGATACATTTACTGTGGCTGAAAACATCATTTTAGGAAAAGAGCCAAAGAAATTTGGAAAGATTGACAAAGAACAAGCCATTCAGCAAGTGCAGGAACTTTCTGACCGTTATGGACTGAAAATAGACCCTGCCGCTAAAGTATCTGACATCTCAGTCGGTATGCAGCAGCGAGCAGAAATCTTAAAAACACTATACCGCGGCGCTGATATCTTGATCTTCGACGAACCAACAGCCGTCTTAACACCTCAAGAAATAAAAGAACTCATACAAATTATGAAAAACTTAATCAATGAAGGCAAATCCATTATTTTAATTACCCACAAGCTAAAAGAAATTATGGATGCCTGTCATCGCGTGACCATTATCCGAAAAGGGCAAGGCATTCGTACACTTGATGTGGAACACACAAACAAAGACGAGCTTGCCAGTTTAATGGTCGGCCGCGAAGTCTCATTTAAAACAGACAAAAAAGCAGCCTCCCCTGCTGAAGAAGTCTTGCAAATTCAAGATCTCACTGTCAAAGATGCACGAGGAATTGAAGCCGTGAAACAACTCAATTTATCAGTGAAAGCTGGTGAGATTGTCGGAATTGCGGGTGTAGACGGAAATGGTCAATCTGAATTAATTGAAGCCATTACAGGTCTGAAAAAATCCGAATCTGGCACGATCATGCTAAACGGGAAAGCCATTCAAAATCTCCCGCCTCGTAAGGTCACAGAATCTGGTATCGGACATATTCCTCAAGACCGTCATAAGCACGGACTTGTCCTTGACTTTTCAATTGGAGAAAATATTTCCTTACAAACGTATTATCAGCGTCCATATTCGAAGTTTGGCTTGATGAATATGAAAAATATTTATCAAAAAGCAAAACGAATCATTGCTGAATACGACGTACGGACACCTAGTGAATATACAGAAGCACGTGCGCTATCAGGCGGTAACCAGCAAAAAGCCATTATTGGCCGTGAAGTTGACCGAAATCCTGATTTATTAATTGCCGCACAACCGACACGTGGACTTGATGTCGGAGCCATTGAGTTTGTTCATAAACGTCTGATTGAACAAAGGGATTCAGGCAAAGCTGTTCTGCTCATATCCTTTGAGCTTGATGAAATTATCAATGTCAGTGATAAGATTGCTGTTATTTTCGAAGGCAGCATTATTGCCATTGTTGATCCAAAAGAAACAACAGAGCAAGAACTTGGTCTGTTAATGGCTGGAAGTACGCAACAGGAAGTGGGGAAAGAAGCAAATGTCTAATCGCTTAACAAATCTGCTGATTCCGCTTATAGCCATTGTACTTGGTCTTTTCGTTGGGGCCATCATTATGCTGGCAAGCGGTTATAGTGTCATCGAAGGTTATAGCGCCCTTTGGAATGGCGTATTCGGTGAAACCTATTATATGGGAGAAACCATCCGACAAGTCACGCCTTATATTTTATCAGGACTTGCTGTTGCCTTTGCATTTCGGACAGGCCTATTTAATATCGGGGTAGAAGGTCAAATGCTGATTGGCTGGGTAGCTGCTGTATGGATCGGCACAACTGTCCATGCACCTATGTATATCCATCTGCCTCTTGCACTGATCACAGCAGCTGCTGCTGGTGCATTATGGGGCTTTATTCCCGGATTTTTAAAAGCTCGTTTTTACGTACATGAAGTCATTGTCACCATCATGATGAACTACATTGCCCTTCATGTCACAAATTATTTAATCTCAAATGTCTTAACAAACAATAAAGATAAAACAGAAAAAATTGATGCAACAGCTTCCCTTCGATCTGGTTTTTTTGAGCAGATCACTGATTTCTCTAGAATGCATAATGGGATTTTTGTTGCCATTATTGCGGCTGTTGTCATGTGGGTTATTATCCAGAAAACCTCTAAAGGGTTTGAATTACGCGCAGTTGGGATGAACCAGCAGGCCTCTCATTATGCTGGGATGAACGTTCGACGCAACATCATTTATGCGATGCTCATTTCTGGTGCCTTTGCAGGTCTTGCAGGTGCGATGGAAGGACTCGGAACATTTGAATATGCTTCGATTAAAGGATCATTCACTGGCGTTGGTTTTGATGGAATCGCTGTTGCCTTATTAGGCGGAAATACAGCTGTTGGTGTCGTCTTAGCGGCATTATTGCTTGGTGGATTGAAAGTCGGTGCTTTAAACATGCCGCTTGAATCTGGCGTACCGACTGAGGTCGTTGATATTGTGATTGCGATCATTATTCTTTTCGTTGCCTCAAGCTATATCATCCGTCTTGTCATTCAACAATTGAAGAAAAAGGGGGGAAAATAAGTGGGATTTCTGCAAATTCTTGAAATCATCGTCCCGGCTACACTTGTTTATGCTGCACCACTTATTTTAACCGCTCTTGGAGGCGTCTTTTCAGAAAGATCAGGTGTCGTCAATATCGGTCTTGAAGGTTTGATGGTCGTCGGAGCATTTTCTAGTATTATCTTTAACTTAATGTTTGCTGATACGTTTGGTGCCTTGACCCCCTGGCTCGGTCTTCTTGTTGGTATGGCCATTGGCGGCGTGTTCTCACTCATTCACGCTGTTGCCACTATTACGTTTAGAGCAGATCAAACGGTCAGTGGTGTTGCGATTAACATGCTTGCCCTTGGTGCTACGCTGTTTGTTGTCAAACTGATTTATGGCAAAGCACAAACGGATAAAATTACAGAACCTTTCTATAAAGGAGATATTCCCCTTTTAAGTGACATTCCGATCATTGGTGATATTTTCTTTAAAGATGTGTATTATACGTCCATTCTCGCATTGGTTCTTGCGGTTGTCGCTTGGTTTGTTTTATTTAAAATGCCGTTTGGCTTGCGACTTCGTGCAGTCGGAGAGCATCCAATGGCAGCTGATACAATGGGAATCAAGGTATACCGGATGCGCTATATCGGCGTCTTCATTAGTGGTCTATTTGGCGGTCTTGGCGGAGCTGTGTATGCATCGACCATCGCTCTTGATTTCTCACACGCCACCATTACAGGTCAAGGTTTCATTGCGCTAGCCGCCCTTGTTTTCGGGAAATGGCACCCATTTGGCGCTATGGGCGCTGCTTTATTCTTTGGATTTGCACAAAGCTTAAGCATCATTGGCTCTCTGCTTCCGCTGTTTCAAGATATCCCGAACGTATACATGCTCATTGCACCATATGTGCTGACGATCCTAGCTCTTACTGGCTTCATTGGACGAGCAGACGCACCAAAAGCACTTGGTACCCCTTATTTAAAAGGAAAACGATAAATAAATACCATGTATGATCAATCCCCTGAAGGACAAACTATCTTCAGGGGATTTTTGTATGATAAAAACGACAAAACCCCCGTTTATTTTACTTTTATTACACTTAATTTAGTTTAATAAATAGATGAGTGTCACAGAATCTTCTACAATTGAGACAAATAGCATTTGGGGGTGTTTATGTGGCTAATACACAACAATTGAAATCGATTACAAACGATTCTGACAATAATAAAAGCGTTTTCCGAAAAATTCTTTCTTGGAAAATTGGTGTTATTGATCTACCTGTGTATATAGTACTTGCAGCGATTATTTTAACTGCCGCTTATTTTAATAAAATTCCAGCAAATATGCTTGGTGGTTTCGCTGTTATTATGATTTTGGGGATTTTCCTAGGAGATGTAGGACAACGTATTCCAATCTTAAAAGATATTGGTGGACCGGCGATTCTTTCTTTATTCGTACCATCGTTTCTGGTCTTTTTTCATGTTCTGAATCCAAACTCGTTGGAAGCGGTTACGTCTCTGATGAAAACGTCAAACTTCCTATACTTCTATATATCTGCTCTTGTAGTAGGTAGTATTCTTGGGATGCAACGAACTGTTTTAGTACAAGGCCTTATTCGTATGTTTGTTCCTCTTGTTGCAGGTACAATTACAGCTGTAGCTGCTGGAATTCTAGTGGGTCTTCTAGTTGGTTACACACCGCATCATTCGTTCTTCTTTATCATTGTACCGATTATTGCCGGTGGTGTCGGTGAAGGAATATTGCCATTATCAATTGCTTATTCACAAATTCTTGGTGTATCAGCAGAGTCATTAATTTCTCAATTGATTCCGGCTGCTGTTATTGGGAACGTCATTGCCATCATTTGTGCTGGCGCAATGAAAAAGCTTGGTGAAAAACGTCCTGAACTAAACGGGAATGGACGACTTGTTAAATCAAAAGAAGCAAATGAAATCTTTGAACAGCCTGAAATGGATACTAAAGTTGACTTCAGCTTAATGGGTGCAGGTGTGCTTGTTGCATGTACAATTTTTATCTTTGGCGGCTTATTAGAAAGTTTTGTTCATATTCCAGGTCCAATCTTAATGATTGTTCTTGCTGCATTAATCAAATACTTAAACGTGATGCCTCAGCATTTGCAAAACGGCTCACAGCAGTTCTACAAGTTTGTATCGAAAAGCTTTACATGGCCTCTAATGGTTGGTTTAGGAATTCTATACATTCCACTTGATGATGTGGCCACTGTTATTTCGATTCCTTTCGTATGTGTATGTATTGCTGTTGTTCTAGGCATGGTTGGTTCTGGTTACTTTGTTGGTAAATTCATGAACATGTATCCAGTTGAATCTGCAATTGTGACTGGCTGTCACAGTGGATTAGGCGGTACTGGTGACGTTGCAATTCTTTCAGCTTCTGGAAGAATGGGCCTTATGCCTTTCGCTCAAGTCTCTACACGTCTTGGCGGAGCAGCAACCGTTATTTGCGCAACAATCTTACTCAGAATGTTTACTTAAAAAAGAAACAAAAAGCATGTCCTTTTCATAAGGGACATGCTTTTTTTATATTTCTTTTCTCCCATACATCCTCATTCATCAGCTAATACAATTCGTAAATATTCCCGAGGCTGAAAAGGATACTGTTTTGCCTGAGGATAGGTCATATGGAGGAGTTGTTCGGAAAATAGCGGCCATTCACTCCCGGCCTGCCACCTTTTTTGATCATTTCGTTCAATCAAGAATGCTCCTCCTAAAATCGTGCAGAATATGCTTAAGCTGATGGTGATCTTTCGTTTCATTTGATCAGCTCCTTTAAGAAAAGCATGTACGAAATACAAAACAATATACAACGAGTTTCATTTTTGATAAAATATTTTTTGTGGTCAAAAGAACTCAAAATAAATTCAATTTGCCGTAAATCAGTTCAAACCAATGCACTATGTCTGTATTTACGCTATAATTTTAATTACCAGTTCTTTAGAACGTGAATTTATATTGATCAAAGGAGGTTCATTTTCTTGCAGCTTATTCACTTCGCCATCCTATCACCTTTTTTACTTGCCTTTGTCGTCCCTTTTCTCTTTAAATACGTAAGGCGTATACATACAGGATGGTTTGTTCTCATCTTGCCTATTCTTTTATTTACCTATTTCATCCAAATGCTCCAGATCACCTCGAATGGACGAACGTTGTTCTCACAAGCTGAATGGATTCCCTCTCTAGGGATGAATTTCACTGTGTATGTAGATGGTCTCAGCCTGTTATTTGCTTTACTCATCACAGGTATTGGTGCACTTGTGGTACTGTACAGTATTTTCTACTTATCAAAGGAAAAAGAACAGCTTGGCTCTTTCTATACGTATTTATTAATGTTTATGACCGCTATGCTTGGTGTTGTCCTCTCTGACAACATGGTCGTACTTTATTTGTTCTGGGAGCTAACGAGTATCTCTTCCTTCCTCTTAATTGGATATTGGTATAAGCGTGAGCGTTCTCGTTACGGAGCAACCAAATCACTGCTTATTACTGTGTTTGGCGGATTAGCTATGCTTGGCGGCTTCATCCTCATTTACCTGATCACTGATTCATTCAGTATTCGCGAAGCAGTCAATCAGCTTCAGCTCATTATGGCATCACCTTATTTCATCCCTGCGATGGTTCTCATTTTACTAGGGGCCTTCACGAAATCAGCGCAGTTCCCATTTTATATTTGGCTGCCTGATGCTATGGAAGCACCAACCCCTGTAAGCAGTTATCTGCATTCTGCTACTATGGTCAAAGCCGGTATTTATCTGGTTGCCCGCTTTAGTCCGATTTTTGCTATATCAGAGGTGTGGTTTTGGACCATTTCGATTGTCGGACTTATCACACTATTCTGGGGATCTTTCCACGCCGTTCGGCAAAATGATTTGAAAGCCATTCTGGCCTTCTCGACAGTGAGTCAACTCGGTATGATTATGCTCATGCTAGGAGTAGGCGCAGCTGCCATTCATGAAAACAACCCTGCCTTTTTTGGCGCAGCCGTTCTTGCTGCTATTTTTCATCTCATTAACCACGCGACCTTTAAAGGTAGTCTCTTTATGGCAGCAGGGATTATCGATCACGAAACAGGTACACGTGATATTCGCAAATTAGGTGGATTAATGACCATCATGCCAATTACCTTTACAATTACGTTAATTGGTACATTCTCGATGGCTGGACTCCCGCCATTTAATGGATTTTTAAGTAAAGAGCTATTTTTCACAAGTATGATCCGGATTTCTGACATCAGCTTTACGGATGTTTCAACATGGGGGGCTGTCTTCCCTGCTATCGCATGGCTCGCTAGTGTGTTTACGTTCATCTACAGTATGATGATCGTCTTCAAAACATTTAGAGGCCGTCTGAATGTCGATCAATTGGAGAAAAAACCGCATGAAGCACCGATTGGTATGCTGATCCCGCCAATTATTTTAGCTGCACTTGTGGTCACGTTCTTCTTTTTCCCTAATATTCTTGCCTATTCTGTCATTGAACCTGCCATTCAAGCGATCATTCCAGAAGCCATTCAAACAGGAAGCCGCTTTGCCGTAAAAATTGAAGCGTGGCATGGATTCCAGCCAGAGCTTTACATGACAATTGGTGTAGTTGCGCTCGGTACCATTGGCTATTTAACGCTGTCAAAATGGCGCCCAATGTACAACATATTTAAGGAAAAATGGTCATTTAACGCTTTGTATGATCGTTCGCTTATAGGTGTAGAAAAAGGGGCTTACCGCCTAACAAACAGCTATATGACAGGATTCCTTCGTGACTATCTTGTCTATGTATTTGGGTTTATGATTATCGTGCTTGGCAGCGTGATGTTCTACAAGCAAGCCTTCTCATTTCAAACTGAGCACGCTGCATCAATCGGCACGTACGAAGTCATCCTTTCACTTGTGATGGTCGCAGCGACAGTCACGACTGTATTTGCTCGTTCACGCTTAACAGCTATTATTGCGCTAGGTGTTATGGGCTACACGCTGTCATTGTTCTTCGTGATTTTCAGAGCACCTGACCTTGCGCTGACACAGCTCATTATTGAAACCATTTCTGTCGCGCTGTTTTTACTTTGCTTCTATCATTTGCCAAAGCTGAGCCTGAAGCAAAAAACACGAAGATTTAAATTAACAAATTTGATCATCTCATTAGGTGTTGGAGTCGTTGTCACCTGTCTTGCTTTCGCTTCAACAAGCCAGCAATCTCTTGACACAATTTCAACGTACTTCATTGAAAACAGCTACAAACTGGCTGGCGGAGACAATATTGTCAATGTCATTCTTGTCGATTTCAGGGGCTTTGATACACTCTTTGAGATTACAGTGCTGGCCATTGCGGCACTCGGTATTTATGGATTATTGAAGGTAAAAGCACAAGGAAAACGGAAGAGAGGCGTACGGCGATGAGAAAGATTGATACGAATGATATGCTCTTACAAGTCACAACTAAAATTACAGCATTCATCATCTTGCTTTTCTCACTTCACCTATTTCTTGCAGGACATAACAATCCTGGCGGAGGATTCATTGGCGGTTTGATGAGTGCTGGTGCTGTCGTCCTTCTGCTTTTAGCCTATGACCTTAAAACAGTCAGACGCATTTTACCATTTGACTTTATTTATGTGGCTGGTGTCGGTTTGCTCGTTGCCATCCTAACAGGTATGGGATCTTTTCTGTTCGGAGCACCTTTCCTATCCCATGCATTTGATTATTTCCAACTGCCGTTTCTAGGGAAAACAGAACTGGCGACAGCGGTCCTGTTTGATATCGGTGTGTATTTAGTTGTTGTTGGTGTCACCATGACCATTATTCAAACGATTGGAGAGAAGGAATAATGGAATTTCTAATGTCTATTATCGTCGGAATCATTTTTATGGCAGCGACCTATTTAATGCTTTCAAAAAGCCTTCTGCGGGTCATCGTCGGTACTGCCGTTTTAAGTCACGGCGTCCATTTGCTTCTATTAACAATGGGCGGCTTAAAAAAGGGAGCACCTCCTATTTTGAAAGAGGGGCTCACATCCTATGTAGATCCATTGCCACAAGCATTAATTTTAACAGCCATTGTCATTGCTTTTGGTGTAACATCCTTTTTGCTCGTGATGGCCTTCCGTGCCTTCCAAGAGCTGAGAACAGATGACATGGATCAAATGAGAGGAAATGATCAGCATGAATAATCTCGTGATCCTGCCTATTTTAATACCATTACTAGCTGCTACATTATTGATCTTTATGAATAAAAACACCATGCTGTCGAGAGGCTTTAGTGTGTTTGCATCTCTTTTAGCCATTATCTGTAATGTCTATTTGGTCCAAACGATTTTCACAAACGGCATACAAACCCTTTATTTGGGCGGCTGGAAAGCACCGTTTGGCATTGCCCTTGTGGCCGATCAGTTTGCTGCGCTTCTTGTGCTGACCGCTTCCATTGTTGGACTTGTCACAGTTCTTTTTTCCTTTCAAACGATTGGGAAAGAAAGAGAGCGGCTGTTCTATTATTCTGGTGTCCAATTCTTGTTAGCTGGTGTCAGTGGTGCCTTTTTAACGGGAGATATTTTCAACCTGTTTGTCTTCTTTGAATTGTTGCTGATGGCATCTTATATGCTCATTGTTCTGGGTGGTTCAAAGCCTCAGCTTCGTGAATCACTGAAATATATTGTGTTTAATATTATCTCATCGGCATTATTTATTGTTGGCGTAGCGTGTTTATATGCAGTCACAGGCACACTGAACATGGCTGATTTAAGTGTGAAAATAGCTGAATCTGGGCAAACAGGGTTAATCACCGTGATTGCCATTCTGTTCCTGATTGTATTTGGCTTAAAAGCTGGGGTCTTCCCGCTTTATTTCTGGCTGCCAGGGTCTTATCATGCTCCGCCAGCAGCGATTTCAGCTTTGTTTGGTGCACTGCTGACAAAGGTCGGCCTATATGCAATTGCCAGGGTCTTCACACTTATCTTTATACATGATACAGGTTTTACACATACACTTATGGCTTGGCTGGCCGCTCTAACGGTTATATTCGGTGTCATTGGCTCTATCGCCTATTCTGATGTGCAAAAAATTGTGATTTATAACATTGTCACAGCTGTTGGTGTCATTTTGTTTGGGATTGCGGCCAATACACCGGCATCACTTCAAGGCGCCATTTATTACCTCATTCACGATATGGTGATCAAAGGAGCTCTATTTATGCTCGCAGGGGCACTGTTTGTGTATGCTGGAACCAACCATCTGAAAAAAATGGGTGGGCTGATTCAATCCCAGCCTCTACTCGGCTGGATGTTCTTCATATCGGCTTTATCACTTGCGGGTATTCCTCCGCTAAGTGGATTTGTTGGCAAGCTGAAAATTGTTGAAGGTGGGTTTTCTGCTGGGTACATGACGTTCTCTATCCTTGTTTTACTGTCCAGTCTTCTTGTCCTTTATTCTGTTATGAGGATTTTCATGCTCGCGTTTTGGGGAGAGGAACAGGATATGCGAAGAAGAAAGCCATCCATTAGAGGAATGGTGTATCCTGGGGTACTGCTTGTTGTCTTATCGCTTGCGATTGGATTAGGCACAGAATTCATTGCACCTTATATCAATCAAGCTGCGGAAATGCTTTCAACACCAGAAAAATATATTCAAGCTGTGCTGAAGGAGTAGATGAACATGGCCTTTCAAATATTATTAAACGCTCTCCTCGCCTTTACATGGATGTTTATGAATGATACATACAGAGCTGCAGACTTTGTATCAGGCTTTGCACTAGGGATGATCGCCATTTTTATGCTGCGGCGATTCTTCCCGCAACGTTTTTACGGCTATGCCCTTTATGCGATTTTCAAGCTCGTCATCATTTTTATCAGAGAGCTGCTTCTTGCTAATTTGAGTGTACTCAAGACGGTGTTATCTCCAAAGCTTAAAATCAAGCCTGGTATTTTCGCCTTTCGTACAGATTTAAAAACAGATTGGGAAATCACCATACTGGCCAATATGATTACATTAACACCTGGTACACTGGTCATCGATATTTCCGATGATCGCTCGATTTTATATATTCATGCGATGGATATTGAAGATGCTGAAAAAGCCATCCACGATATTCGGGTATCATTTGAAAAAGCGATTCAGGAGGTGAGCGGTAAGTAATGGAACTGATCTTGCAAATGTCACTTGGAATTCTTGCGCTGTCTACTTTGCTTTTTGTCATACGGGTCATCAAAGGACCTTCTATTCCTGATCGCGTTAGTGCGCTTGATGCGATAGGAATCAATTTAATTGGGATGACAGCCATCGTGTCTATCTTACTGAAAACCACTACGTTCTTTGAAATTATTTTACTGCTCGGTATTCTTGCCTTTATCGGCACTGTCGCTTTTTCCAAATTCCTTGAGAAAGGGGAAGTGATTGAAAATGATCGTCATCGCTAAAGCTATTGTGATTTTCTTTATTCTGCTTGGCGCTATCCTCTGTTTGATTTCAGCCATTGGTGTCCTTCGCCTGCCGGATGTTTACACACGTATGCATGCTGCATCAAAAGCATCGACACTTGGTGTTGTTCTCATTTTAGTTGGTGTATTCTTTCATGAATGGTTTCTTGCAGGGATCATCTCTGCGAAAATCCTGCTTGGGATTGTCTTTATCTTTCTGACCGCACCAGTCGGCGCTCATTTGATCGGAAGAGCCGCTTACAACACTGGTGTGAAAATGGACAAACGAAGTGTCCAAGATGATTATGGCGGTTTCCGTAACTTTGTCATTAAACGAAAAGAAGACTCTTATTTATAAATGAAGAACCTGACATTCAGGTCTTGTTCACTTTACCCGCATGTTCATAAAAGGGTATTAAAAAAAGCTTCCGCTGCACCGGGAGCTTTTTTATATGCGATCAATGACAGCGAGTGTACATCTTGACGTACAGATATGACGGTCTCGATCATCTTTTATATCGATTTGGAATACCATTGTACGCCGTCCTACATGTACAGGAACAGCTGTAGCTGTCACCACTCCATCACGTACAGATTTTAAATGATTGGCATTGATTTCAATACCTGAACAAACCTGCTGAGTTAAGTCTAAATGAGCAGCAGCACCCATGCTTGCCACTGTTTCTGCTAGAGCAGCTGATGCTCCTCCATGCAGTAATCCAAATGGCTGTTTTGTTCGGTGATCGACTGGCATTGTCGCCACGCATCGTGACGTATTGCATTCCACAATCTCAATCCCCAGTGCCTCAAGCAGTGTATTTGAACCACTCACATCCATCAAGGCCCTCTCCCTTCACACGTTTACAGGACACTTTCCGATTTTGCAATTAACACCGCTTCTGTTCGAGATCCAACATTCAGCTTATTAAAGATGGAGGTCAAACTGTATTCAATCGAGCGTTTGCTCAAATGAAGCACATCGGCGATCTCTTGGTTTGTGTACCCTTTTTCCACTTCTCTTAAGATTAAACATTCACGCTCTGTTAACAGCTCATGATCCGTCTGCTGCGCCTGTTCTGGCTTCTCTTGCTGCTGTGAAATTAATTTCTTTAAATAGGATAGCTGAATGACAACTTCTCCTTGCAATGTGCGGTGTATGTATTCAATAATTTTGTCTTTTGTCTCTGTTTTACTTATTGCACCATGCAATCCAGCTCGAATGGCCTCTTCGAAATAATCATCTACTTCATATCCTGTATAAATGATAATTTTCACTTGTTGATTCGTTTCTAGAATTTGTTTGGCAATGTCCATTCCATTGATATCCCCGAGATTTAAATCCATCAAGATCACATCATAGATGGAAAAGTCATGCGTCTTTAAAAAGGCGCCTTCTGCATCAGGACTTAAACAATCGACTGATAGCTGCTGATCTGATTCTAATATGCTTTTTGTCCCTTCCATGACAGCCGGATGATCATCAATGACCAATATCTTCTTCATGTCTTCCTCCCTTTAAATCACTCACTTCCATTTTATATAAAAGACTTGGCAGATGCCAAGTCTTATTCCTTAAGAAATCGTTACAATTCCATTTCAATTTTCACCTTGAGCCCTTTTTCAGGTGCCGTGTGAATTTGAAGCTTTCCATTTAGAGCTTTGACTCGTTCCCTTATGCCAGAAAGACCCATGCTCATCGTGTGCTGATCAAGCTGGCTTGCATCAAATCCGACTCCATCGTCCTCATAATGGAGAACAACTTGATCTTTAATACAAATGAGCATCACTAAGACTTGGCTGGCCTTAGAATGCTTCAACGCATTGGATAACAGCTCCTGCACAATCCGGTAAATATTCAGCTGTGAGTCAATATCAATGTCCAGTTCTTTATCAAAGCGGGTTGTATTCAGCCTAATATGAAATGGCGCTTCCTCTTGAATTTGCGAAGTCAGCTTCGAAATTGCCTTCACTAACCCCAAATCATAGAGGAGCTGTGGCCGAAGTTCATGACATGTTTCTCTCGTGGTTTGAATCACCTTAGACATTTGTTCATTCCATGAGATCAATGAATTTTCAATAGATGTTGGGCATTGGTTGTTTTGGAAATTGGTTAAGAACATCTCGGACTGTCTCTTCAGTGAAATCAAATCCTGCAGCACAGAATCATGAAGATCCCTCGCTAAATCTGAACGCTGCTTCTCTTCCATGGCGAACATGACTTTCTTCAGCCAGGCGGGATTGGCTTCCCGCTGTTTCAAATCCTCAAGATGCTCCATCAGTTCTTCGATCTTAACGACATTTTCTAAACTGACACTTGTGTAAAATGCCAATGTTTTCAGCCATGAGATTTCATCGCGGGTCAGCTTAGGTGTCCGTAAATTAGATAAACAGCAAATCACAAACGAGTGACCACCCCGCTCACCAATTTTCATCATGAATCCTTTATCCAACCCGATGATTTTACCAACTTCACCTAACATATCTTGAAATTGGTCCACATAATCTTTCCATAGCTGGCTTTCTTCTATTGATTCATCAATTTCAACAATTTGTCCATCTGCCTTCACTTCAAGCACAAAGGCTTTGTTCACAACAAGTACTTCTAAGATGGTGTATTTTAAATGATACAATACTTGATGAAGTGATGACGCCTCACGAATAAGCTGTGTGAATTTAAATATACTATCCTGATAATTATGCTTCTCTGAAAAACGCTTCAATCGAAAACGGAAATCGATAATTTCTTTAAAGTAGAAGACGGTAAGCATAAGAATGTACGTGATAATCGTAAATTTCACTGTATAGAAATTTGCATTTGGCTTTTGAATAAAATCAAAAAGAACAACCACTAGTATTGTTGGTGTAATTGCTAAAAAACCGTAGTATTTAATCCTTCCCATAAAGAAATCAACATTATATAGCTTATTTGACATAAATTGATAGACTAAGAAAAAAGGAATTAAAAGAACAAACGATGCAACAACATACGGTGAAATAAAATATATACCAAAAAAATAAGGAATGATAAAAAATAGCATGAATGGACTGAATGCTGAGATTAAAATGAGTGCAAATGCTCGAAGTACATTGCTGACTTCATTGTCTTTCAATTTTTTAGCAGCCCTTATAGTGATAATAATCGAAAGGAAAGCCAGAACAAAAAATGAAAGTAAATTGACATATGCTAATAGATCTACTGGTCCTGCTTTATTTTTATAGAATAAAACTAATAAAACGTTAGTCACTGGAACTAGATACAAATAAAAAAGAACTCGACGACGAATAATTTCTGTTCCTAATTCTTTTAAATATTGATACATAAAGTGCATATATAGTGGAGGTACAATATTCATTGTAACGATTACAAGAATACGACTGATAGCCTCTCCTTTTCCAGAACCACCAGAACTTACATAACCTATAGACACCGCCAAAAGAAATAAAGCTAAAATATAAGCTGACTCTTTTTGGTTTGCTTTATTCATTTTTAAAATCATAAATATACAAAATAGACAGATGGAATAAAGAATGACTGGTATTAGATAAATAAACAGATTCGCTTGACTCAATAACCTTACATTCTCTAAATCAATTTTATCACCATGTCTATCAACGACTAAACTTTTAACATTAGCTAAAAAACCTCTTTTAACTTCTTCAACTGGTTTTTTATTCCCATTCACTTCAAGTATGATATCGCCTTTCCTAACTCCAGCTAGATAGCTATCTGTAAAATTATCGACATCCACTACCTCAAGTTGACCGTGACTATTTTCCTTAACAGCTGCTCCAACAAAAATATTAAATACGTTGATATAAGAGATGTAAATCACATAGATGAAGCTAAGGATAACTAATATAACTGTTAACTTAGAGTAAAACTTTCTCATAATATTTATCTACTCAAGCAGTTGCCCATATGATTGCTTTAATAACGTCTTCTTTCTGGAATCCGTCAACAATAATACTTGCAGTTTCTTGATCAACGTGAAGCAATGATGCGTTCCCATTAGCGATTTGATTTAATGTTGAAGGATTCTCCACTAAATAACTAACCAATTCCTGAATTTTCATCTTCTCCATCTCCAATTAAAAAAAGTATCAGTTTTTTCTTTTTTGAAGCCTCTAAATGTAGTTTCTTGAATGCTTCTTTAAACTTATTTCTGAGAAGGTTTCTCATAATAAATACATATTGTTGAGCACCAGATTTTTTTAATTTATCCTTTAATTCTTCAGAGCCGGCACTCTTATCCTTTGATTGAAAATAACTGAGCAAGTCTGAACTAGATGGATTAAACTCATTTTTCAAGTAAACTAGCGGTAATGTTTGCATTCTTTTAAAGTCAATATTATCTTTATTAAAAAGACCTAGATAGTCATTTTCAAGCTGTTCCGCCATTCCTAGGTAATAAGCATATTCTTCTACCTTCTTTTCAAAAGAACCTGTTGCCAAAACAACCCCTAACACACAAGGTAATACAAACAGTGACCCTGCTTTTAACTTCATGATATTTAAACAATCCTGCTCATTTTCTGGCTCCAGTGTCATATCTATATGCTGCCCTTGCATTGACTGAATGGAATAAGAATATACATTGTTTAAAAGCTTCGCTCCATGATCAAGCTTTGAAAACACATCAAAACTCAATGCAAAGAGAACATTCGCCGCATTAATCGCAATTCCGCTCTGACATTTCATCCAAGGATACGAATCATTGTCCTGATCTTCAATATCATCTAATATATCGGCAGATAAGATGAGAAGTTCAATCCCTGCTGCCAGTTTTGTAATCGCTTGCTCGTCTTGTCCGCCAAATGCCTCATAATGTTGGTAAGCCAATTGTCCAAAAGGAAATTCATTCTTTATATCTGTAAATTCGAGAAGCAGCTTTTGTAAATCATTTTGCCTGACTGCATGTTGAATAAAATCAGACATTTTCTGCTTGATTTTTGTATTCTCTAGATAGTTTAGCATACTCGATCTTGATCCTCACCCTCTCGCCTCTTATTTTACTAAAAAGAAATAAGCAAATGTCCACTGACATCACTATTTAACAATTATATAATAATATATCCTTTTTTTGTATGTATTTGGATAAAAAAAAGACTTGATGGTTATCAAGTCTTTAAGAAATTTTCACATATTCATATTTGTCGTATTGATCAATGCTTTTGTTAATGTTATGAAGAGAAGCCGTTGTTTCTCTAATTTCGTTTTCAAGTTTCCATAATAATTGTTTAAGTTCTTCGATTTCATACTTTTCCATCGATTCCACTCTCCTTTTTTGGAAGATCAATGTATTTGTGTATGTTGATTGGGTCATAAGTATTTGATCTGTTACTAACAGTGTAAATGCTATTGAGTATTTTTTCACCGAAAAGTATGCACAAAATGTGTGCGTGATACCGCAAAATTCAATAGGTCTTTTTTCATCATTTTCAGACTTTTCAAATGATACTTTTATCTCAATTTCAAAGGAAATACGTCATTTTTGCGACATGAACAGGCATCATTCGTCACAATTCTTGTGTAACAGAACGTATGATCCCTTCTGTTTCCTCGGTTTTTCATGTTATAGGTCAGACTACAGGCTCTACTGTAGACACCGCAATTTTTTGGCGACATTCACCGAAATTGACCGCAAAAGTACCTATTTTTATGATGAATATGCAAAGGTAGAAAGATCATTTTGATTCTTTATTCGGATTTTCTTCATACATTTAGAACAGATATCCGTCCAAATTCACTTCAATGAGAGAAGAGGTGACCATGTGTTTTACTATGTTCCTTATCCTCCTTTGCAGGTTCCCGCAATGGGGAACGCATACCTGCGAACACCTATGACTTTTCCTCCAGTAGATGCTCATGCGTTTCAAAAGGCTGCAAAGGAATCAACCCGTCTCGTTGCTGATGCATCCCTCATTACACAGCAGATTTCCGGTTCGCTTTCGTTTGGACAGCGAATCATGGAAGCTGCTGAACGTGCTGACACCGCAAGTGTGATTCGAATGCTGAAGCAGATTGGGGTGAAAAGCAATATCGATATCCGCTTTAGTCCAGAAGGCATCCGCATCTACTTATCCCTCTCTTCAAGCAGGCTTTTTCTACTTTTACAGTGGGGATAACAAAGAAAGAAGCCGCTCTAGTGTGAGCGGCTTTTCTTAAGATTCAAACATTTTATGACACCATTCAATGGCTTCTATATAACAGCCGTAGGCTTCCTGCTTAGGGAGACTTCCACCTAACATTTCATCATCCCATTCATTTCGTTCAATACGTTTGGCAACGTCTAACACAAGGAAATAGTCATTTTCATAGCCAAGCAGTGCCTCACCTACTTCATCCGAAAGAGGCAGTTCTTTCACAAGTTCAGTAATGTCCGCCCTGACAAGCGTATCAATGAGTGAAAACATACCTGTTAGCATATAAGAAGCGGGATGTTCTCGTTCAGTTCGACTAGCAATGAGTTCACACGTTTTGGCACGAATGAACGACATTTTGATGATTTCCTTTTGGCTTGAGTTGGCTTGGACATTTAGTTCTTTAAATGAAAGGATAAAGATCCATCGCCGTATTTCATTAAACCCAAGCAGGATAATCGCCTGACGAATACTCTTGATTTGATAAAGACGTCTCATGCCGCCAGAATTCAGCATTTTTAATAATTGATATGAAAGGGAAAGATCACTTTCTATAAAGTGCGTCACGGTCTGAATATTCGGCTGCTCCTTGCTCAGCTCATTCAATAGCTGATGGTATGCGTGGAAGCTAGTCGATAAGGCTCGTCCCGAAATGACGTGCGGCTCACTAAAGAAATATCCTTGAAACAAATGGAAGCCAGCTTCTAACGCTTCTTCATATTCTTTTCGCGTTTCTACCTTTTCAGCAAGGAATCGAAGTCGATACTTTTTATATGTATGTAAAATGTCTCTTCGTTCTTCACATGTTGTTTTCAGAAAATCAATTTTTAAAATATCAATGCAATAGAGGAGTTCATCGAGTAACTTGTCATGAAAATGTGTTCCACTCAGAAAGAAATCATCGAGCGCAATCGTGTATCCCCACTTTTTTAATTGCTTACATCTCATAATAAGTGCCGGAGTAATCGGTACATTTTCTAATATTTCGATCACAAGCTGATGTGGATCAAAATAAGTGAGCAGATCAGACGAAAGCAAGCTTTCGGTGAAATTGATGTAGCATCGTTTTCCTTCTGTCAGTGTTTCGATGCCAATGTTTAAAAAACTATTGATAATGAGGTCGGTTGTCGCTTGATCACCATCTTCAGCGCTATATGTATTGGTTTCACTATCTCTATAAAGCAGCTCGTATGATACGACTTGTTCTTTTCTGTTAAAAATAGGCTGCCTTGCAACAAACACCCTCAACTGCTCCATTCCTCCTTTATGCAATGACAAACAAGATGTGCTTTCAGTATACCAAATGATTGCCCATAAGGTTCATTTTGAATCGTCCAACATTAAAAAAAGAGACCATCTGGCTTGATGATCTCCTTTCCCGGGGTAATCAGCTTTCATAAAGCTCTTTTTTGATTTTATTTTTCACATCATGGATAAACTGCATCTTATTATCCCAGCATTTTTGACTCAAATCGACTGGGTATTCTTCTGGTTTGCTGATTCGTTTGTATTCCTCCCAGAAGAGTCCGAGACTGTCCTGCACATATGCTTGAATCGTTTGGATATCTGGATTATCATACACCAGCTTCCCTTGTTCAAAAATTGGGACATGAAGGTCCTTTGCCACAAAATTTGTCACGAATTTGCTGATAAATGTATGAACTGGATGGAACATTTTCAGCTTATCTTCACTTTGAACATCTTCTTCTTCAAGGGCAATGTAGTCTCCCTCAGAGTGATGATTCAATTGATTGATAATGCGATACACTCGTTTACGGCCTGGTGTTGTCACTTTCTCTGGGTTAGAAGAAATTTTGATCGTGTCATTCATCTGACCGTTTTCTTCAATCGATACAAGCTTATATACAGCACCAAGAGCTGGCTGATCGAATGCGGTAATTAGTTTCGTTCCAACACCCCATACATCAATTTTTGCACCTTGTGCTTTTAAGTTCATAATGGTGTGTTCATCAAGATCGCTTGATGCAATGACTTTTGCGTCATGGAATCCAGCTTCATCCAGCATCGTTCTCGCCTTTTTAGACAAGTAGGCAAGGTCTCCGCTATCAAGTCTGACTCCAATAAAGTTGATTTTGTCTCCGAATTCTTTTGCTACCTTAATCGCATTTGGAATGCCTGATCTGACCGTATCATATGTATCCACTAAAAAGACACAGTCTGTATGTGTTTCGGCATATTTTCTAAATGCAGTATATTCGTCGCGATATGCTTGTACAAGGGCATGGGCATGTGTGCCTGATACGGGAATATTGAAGCGTTTCCCTGCACGGACATTACTTGTTGCCTGAAATCCGCCGATCAGTGCTGCTCTTGCTCCCCACATGGCTGCATCCATTTCATGGGCACGTCTTGTTCCGAATTCTAATGCTGTCTCATCTTCAATGATTCCTTTAATACGAGCCGCCTTTGTTGCAATTAGCGTCTGGAAGTTCACGATGTTGAGCAGTGCCGTTTCAATTAGCTGCGCTTCAACAAGTGTTGCCTCGATGCGCATAATAGGTTCATTCGCAAAGACAATTTCTCCTTCTCTCATTGAATGAAGTGTCCCTGTAAATGACAATCCGCTTAAGTATTCAATGAAATCGCTTTTATAACCGAGTTCATCTTTTAAATATGCAAGGTCGCTCTCGGTGAAGGAGAAGTCCGATAAATATTCAATCGCTTTCTCTAAACCAGCAAATACAGCGAAGCCGTTGTCAAATGGAAGCTTTCTAAAGAAGAGTTCGAAGACTGCCTTCTTCTCATGAATGCCGTCTCTCCAATACGTTTCTGCCATGTTAATTTGATAAAGATCTGTATGTAGTGATAAACTGTCGTCAATAAACCGATGCTCCAACTTCCATTCTCCTTCCCTTACTTAACCACTTTCGCACCAAGCGTATGCTCAAAGTGAGAAAGTGCCCACTCGTGCCCCGCTTCATTAAAACTCGCCACGGCATTCTCATGAATCACAAGTTCAAAGCCTTTATTGTACGCATCAACAGCTGTATGAAGTACACAAATATCGGTACACACTCCGGCTAGGTGAAGTTCAGTGATGCCACGCTCGCGCAGTTTCATTTCTAATTGAGTGCCTGCAAAAGCAGAGTATCTTGTTTTTTCCATATAATAGACATGTTTTAAATGTGTTGACGTGTGAAATAGTGAACTTAGTTTTCCGTAAAGTTCAATTCCTTCTGTCCCGCGAATATTATGGGGCGGAAATAACTTTGTCTCTGGATGATATGGATCTTGCTCTTCATGATGATCGACGGCAAAAACAACAAAGTGTCCTTCATCAATAAATAAAGAAGTGATCTCTGTGATCTTCGACTCAATCGCCTGTCCAGGCTTTCCGCACGTCAGTTTTCCATCGTCTGCAACAAAATCAACTGTATAATCAATACAAATCAATGCTTTGCCCATCCGCATCTCTCCCATATGCTCTTTTGAATCATTATAGCTTATTCATTTCACTAGGGAAACCTATTCAACAGATTCACGAGAAAAAGCTTTTTGAAAAAGCTCATCTTCTATATAGATGTGCTCTTGATTGATCGCATGCGGCACCTCTATCACAAGCCCAAAAGGTGAATGTGACTCGTGATGGTTGACCACTTTAAAAGAACAACTAGCGGCATTTGCCATTTTGACATATGGAGAATAAGAAGCATATGACAATTCACCATTTAAAAGAACAGTGGCCTCTCGGTTTGCCTTCAATACTTGCTCTACCTCTTGATACGGTTTATGTCTCGATACTTGCCCTTTTGTCAGAGCGAGAAGAGCACGTTCTCTTAATGAGCCGAGAAACATTCTTCGTTCATCGGGTTTTGTTTCAGCATGTCCAAATATCCCTTGCTGCAAATAAAAGTCTACGGATTCTTCTTTCATTGCTGTGTTCACTCCTGGTTTCTGAATTTACATTTCTGTGACCCAGTGCACAATTTTTTGTGCGAGTTCACGGGCTTCGTCTATTTCTACTCTTTTGTTTAAAGATTGTTCTAGTGCTTGCTCAAGCTGCGTTTTTTCGTCTTCATACGCGATAGAAATACTCCATTCCATATCAGGTACAGCGACAAGCGTTTTATATTC
The DNA here is from genome assembly GCF_038627835.1 of Bacillus sp. FSL M7-0307. Classification (NCBI taxonomy): domain Bacteria; kingdom Bacillati; phylum Bacillota; class Bacilli; order Caryophanales; family Bacillaceae; genus Bacillus; species Bacillus sp. FSL M7-0307. Next base: position 2,867,411 of record NZ_CP152023.1, read on the forward strand.
TTTTTTATTTTCATGTAAATATACATTGTAGGTTGTTGGTTGCCCGCTTGTCAGATGCGCTTTTCTTATTTTCATTTGATGTGTTTTACCCCCCTTTTCTTCTTCCTTCTTCTATCCATTGTACCATAAAAAAAGACAGCTTCTGAAAAGGAGACCCTTTCAAAGCTGGCTATGCGTTAAAGCTCTTTTGCTGGCTGATCAGGTTTGAATCCCAAACAAATGTGACGTTCGGATTGTTGAAGAATTGAACAAAGTCTCCTGCATTATAGGTGCCTGAACCACCAGCGGAATGATCCACACTTTTTGGCGAAATGGCAAACACATCGCCGAAATGTGCAGAACCGTTTCCTATGACACGGTCAATATGAATGGGTCCAACAATTGCTGGCATCTTTCCACCACCTTTACTACCCTCATCATATGCCTAGCGGAACAATACGTGTCTATCCAACATAAAAAAGACAGCTGATATGTCGTATGATCAGCTGTCTTTCTATGCATTAAATGATTGAGGCTGGCCAAACAGTGTAAAGTCCCAAAGCATGGTGGCATTCGGATCGCTTGTCAGGGACATATAATCACCTGAATTAAAAGCTCCCGCTCCACCGGTCGAGTGATCTACAGCCAAAGGGGCAATGGCGAGAACGTCACCAAAAGTAGCCGAGCCGTTTCCGCCTAAAGACTCAATATGAATGGGTCCAACAATCGCAGGCATCTTCCTTCTCCTCCCTATTCGCTTATGTGAGTTATGTTATGCAAAAAGGGAAAAGTTGTGCATCTGCCCTAAACGTTTAAATGCTGTTCTTTTCGAGAGCGCTGACGCAGCTGAACCAATCTGACAATATTGAGTGTGATGGCTTTAAGCAGCGCATAGACAGGGACGGCAAAAATCATGCCAAGGATTCCGCCAAAACTTCCTGCCCCAATTAATAGCAAGATAATTGTTAACGGATGTGTGTTGAGACGTTTTCCAATGATCAATGGAGAAATGACGTTTCCATCGATCTGCTGAACAACTAGAATGACAATAACAGTCACAACCGCTTTTCCAGGCGAATCAAGAAAAGCAATGAGCACAGCTGGTGCCGCACCAAGATATGGCCCAAGATATGGAATGACGTTTGTCACCGCAATAATGATGCCGAGAATGAGTGCATATTTCACACCAATTAATAAGTATCCGATAAAACAAGCAACTCCGACAAATAAACAAACAACGATTTGCCCTTGTATGTAAGCAGCAAGCGTATCGTTTAATTCTTTAAAAATCTTCAATCCTTCCTTACGGTAAGGCATTGGCAAAAATTGAACGAGCTTGTCCGGAAACTTATGCCCGTCTTTTAGCATGTAAAATAAAATGAATGGAACGGTAATGACTGCGAGGGCAATATTCGCAATCACGCCAAACACCGCCGACATACTTGAAGCAATATTTTCCGGTAAATCTTTTAATGTCGAAACGATCGACTGTTCAAACTTCGAAACAGACACATAATCTTGGTTCATCATCCATGTAAATGTTTTAGAATGCGAGAAGTCATTAATAAATTTCTGCATGTCCGTGACATACCCCGGGAAGCTTTTGACAAGTCCACCCACCTGCGTGACAATGACAGGTCCAGCAGCATTGACAACAAACGTGATAAGCCCGATGAATAGGAGATAAATAATCAGAATGGCGAGCGTCCTAGGTATCTTCTTCGACAAAAATCGAACAATCGGATTAAAGATGAAAAAGAGAATACCTGCCAGTAAAATAGGAACAAACAACGTTGAAGCAAATAAAATGATCGGCTGAAATAAAAATGAAACTTTTGTTGATACATACACAATCAGTAAAACCAGTAATATTTGGAATGTCCAAAAATGAACTTTAGATTTTAACAAAGATGCTCCTCCTGTTACGTATTGACCTTATTAAAAAACTACTATTCAACCCACCTTCTGTCAACTGCTTCTTGTTTTAGAACCATATTTTTTGAAAAAAAAAGAACAATTGGTATATCATGCACTTTTTCCAGATATACATTCTGTAAGCATTGAAAAAAGCAGACATCTGTGCGTCTGCTTGTTACACTCTTTCACTGTGATCAGGCATCACCGACACGATTTGCTGGATCCGCACATAAAACACTGATTTTGCCCCCGCCTCAATCACAATATGATCCGGCATCACTTCCTTCAATTTTCCACGTACTGTATCTTTCACTGTTTGAACAATCAATCTCATACCGACTACTTTCTGCAATGTTTGATAAACATATGGATCAACTAATGAAACAAGCTGTGGACTTCCTTGTTGTGCCATGCTACCTGCCCCTTTACTTGTGTATTTACCCACAGCGTATGCAATGACCCATGTGAGTGTCACTCAGCAAACCTACAACATTATTACCGTATTTTTACATTCCATATTTTTTTACAATTTTTAGAAGTATAATAGATTGGTGCTGCCAACATCTTAAATTATTTGAAGAGGTGAATGATCTTGAAAAAATTAATCTGTATCGTTGCTGTCATGCTCTTACTATCCTCTGCAAGTTATGCGCACGCAGGCACAATTGGAGATGCACCTGGTACACCAGGGAAGTGGTTTAAAGGCGAAGAACCGGTACAAAAAGACCTGTCAAAACCCCCACTTGTTTTTGTTCATGGCATAAACAGTTCTTCCTCCACATGGTCTGATCGAAACGATATGGCAAAACAAGCTGTTCTGAACGGATACGAAAGCGCGTTCATAGATTTGTATCCAGATCAGGACATGAAAAAGAATGGGAAACTATTAGCAGAAAAGTTAAAAGAAATCTATGAATTTTTCGGCAGAAAACTGATAGTAATCGGTCATAGTAAAGGCGGAGTGGATACGCAGGCTGCACTCGTGTATTACAACGCTCATCCATTTGTAGAGAAAGTCATCACACTTGGCTCTCCACATTATGGGACGCCGCTTGCGGATTTAGCCTATAGCAAAGGCGGAAGCTGGCTTGCGCAAATCCTTGGACAAAAGAGCGACGCGCTCTATTCTCTGCAAACCGGGATGATGGCAGCTTTTCGAAGTGAAACCGACCGGCTGGAGACGTTTCCTCATAAATATGTGACCTATTCTGGTTCAGATTGGGGAACCTTTGGCGGAGTGCTTTATTTAGGCGGCATGTATTTAAAAAGCTTTGGTGCAAACGATGGCGCTGTGACGGTCAGCAGCACAAAGCTAGCATATGCAAACAATATTTTAACAGGAAAGTGGGATCACTTTTCGATCAAAAACGGCACAAGCATGTTCCCCGTATTTCAGGCACAGCTGCATGCAAGTACCGCAAGCGCTGAAAGTGAAGACGAACAAGAGCAAGAACCAGTCTCTTCAGAGCTAAATACAAACGTTTATGTGAAAGGTGGAGAAAGTGAAAAGGATAAAACAGAAGCGTTCTATGTAGAGGAAGGAACGAATGGCCTATCGATTCAATGGTTAAATGAAAGAGAGGAAGTCAATCCAGAAATCGTTGCACCAAATGGCGATATCTTAACCAATTTGACGACATCCGAAGCATCATTCCCATATGAAGGCGCCTATTCACACCATGTACAAATCAATAAACCCGTTCCAGGAAAATGGACGATTCGATCAAATTCATTAAAAAAGGATCCTTATTTGCTACTTGTATCCTTTGATTCACCATTGAATGAAGAAATCAAAATCGTTGCAGCGAAATCAGGAGATGCATCGACACATTCGAGCAAGCTGATTAAACGATTAAGCAAAACTGTAGAGACCACATATTTTAAAGATGCCGAGAAGGATCATCCACTGAAAACGAGCTCTTCATCAGCCGTTCAATTGAAAAAAGAAGGTGCTTATTCCGTCACGGTCCATTACTCAGGCCTCACTGCATCAGGAACATCGGCATTTAACCGTACTGTGATCCGAACATTGTATGTGGATCAGCACGGAACGATTCATGGAGATATTCCATATTAAACAGAGCGTTTCATGGGCTGAAGCGCCTGCTGCACCTTCTCATCCAAATCAGCAATTTTTTTGAGCGCAAGTGATTCATCTATTTGTCTGTAATGATGGTGTCCACCAGGCTCTTCGTCCATTTCATCTGCTTTCTTCACAATTTGCTGGAGTGTGTCCTTATGCAGGTCGCCCTCTGGCAAATATGAATCTGTGTGAAGCAAAATCGCAAGGGCAATCTCTTTGGCTGCTTTTGGTTCCTCGCCGAGCCGTATGAGCAGTTTATGTGCCCGCTCTGCCCCTTTAATGGCATGAATATCATTCCGTCTATATGTCTCGTAATCCCATTCTCCGCCTGCTGTATACCATTCATAGTGGCCGATGTCATGCAAGAGTGCTGCTTTCACAGCAAGATCCGGGTTAATCCCCGCCTGCATCGCCAGTTTGAATGCGTGATAAGCACAAGCAATGGCGTGGGCTTTTCCTGAACGATTTAAATATTTTTGAGCGACTGGATGGGTGTAAACATCCATTAATGTAACCTTTCTCATGGAAACCCCTCCTTATCTATATTTTTAGCATCCTAACATATTCTGAAAAGAAACTCAAATGTTCTGTCATATTTCCGATGAGTCTCAAGTTTAGCTTATGCTCGATAAGCTGTCTTTGCTTGTACAATACGAAAAAAGCAGCCGTTATGACTGCTTTTTTTCATACTCACGGGCATCATATACACAACCACCAGCTGGGTCATCTGCTAGAAGGTCGAGTAAAATACCGGCCACTTCATCTGGGCTCTTTAGCGTACCTGTTTCATGTAATTGCTGAAACCGTTCAATTTGTTCAAAGTCCTGTTTGGAGGATTTCCGAATCTCTCCCTGCATATCCGTATCAATCGTACCGGGTGAAAAGGAAAACGTGGTGACAGGATAAGCTTCGTCCTGCTGTTCCTCATGTAAAGTCCTCATAAACATATCAAGCCCTGCTTTTGAGCTGCAATAGGCACTCCATCCTTTGTACGGATTTTTAGCTGCTCCAGAAGAAAGATGCACGATGGTTTTCTTCCCTTCAAGAGATTGTGTCTCTCTCACAAACACGTGACTGAGCAAAACAGGGATGACAAGGTTCAGCGTATAATGCTGATGAAGCGTATCTTCTCCGCCTTGCCCTGCACGTTTGATAGGAGTGACCATTCCTGCATTATTGACAAGCAAGACGTCATCAGCGTCTGCGAGAGTTTGCGAGGACAAGATGCCCTGAAGCCACTTTGCAGCCGATTCCTCATCAGTGAGATCGACCTGTGAATGCGTGAGGTGTGGATGGGATATTGGCGACTCACTTCTTGCAGCGGTGTACACGTTATCCCCGCGTGAAAGTAGCTGTTTGACAAGTGCTAAACCAAATCCTTTTGATCCGCCTGTGACGATTGAAATTCGAATGACAATCTCCTCCCTTAATAATACTATTTTAAATAGTGAATCGGTATCACATCAAGCAATCTGCATAAAGAAAAGCCTGCCCTTTTCAAAAGGCAGGCTATTTCTTTTCCGTCTTCACATTCACCTTTGGAATCAGAATGATCATGACAATGATGCCAAAGGCGATCAAGATGCCAAAAATGATTGGCAGAAGCGCCGATCTCTGCTTTTCATGATCATCGCCAGAAGGAGTTGATACAGCCGAATCGCTGAAAGAGATATTCATCTCTTTCATCATACGAGCTGGCGTTTTAGGCGGATTTTCTTTCAGATCACTAAAAATTTGCGGCGAAAGTTGACCACCAGAGGTCTTAGGCGGGTCAGCAAAGTGAATGTCCGTTTTAACTTTAGATGTTGTTTTGCTTTGTTCGTATTTCGTTTGATCCCTCAATATACTCGAATTAATATTGAGGTTCTTTTCTTGATATTCATTCGGCTTGACATTCGTATCCGTATCTTCACCTGTAGCAGCAAAAGCAGCAGGACTGAGGAGAAAAAGGGATATGACACCAAGTGCCATCCCTTTGACGAATAGATTAAGCCTCATGAGTGACATCACGTTCCTCTGTTTTGTCTTTCCATAGCTTCTTCACTAGTGGAATGACCATGAACAATATCGTTAAAATCAGTAGCCCTGTGATGCCCATACCGAAGTTGTCTCCATTTCCATATTGGATGGACAGATACACGTCTGTCACTGGATTTGTAAAATGGAAGTTTGGCATGACCAAATCAATTAACGGTGCAACAAAGAAGAAAATAAGCGCCGTTGCTGCCATCCATCCGGCAATTGAACCGAAAAGGAAAGCTGTGCGAATAAAGGCAGAGCATGCCACTAGCAGCAAAATCGTAAAGATCGACCATTGAATGGCTTGGTCATCAGCTAGTTTGTAAATGTTGAGTCCAAACAGGCTGATCATGAGCCCGACTAGCAGATTTAAAATACCAAACAATGCACCTTTGACCAGCATTGGCGCTGACGCATAGTACGAGCTAAAAAAGCCAATCAACAAACTGCTGATCATGACAATAACCAAAATGACTACTGGCGGTACAGTCTGCGTTTTTTCTTCAGGCACATCGCCGCTAATTTTCAGTGGATTGGCTAAATGGTTATACACATAGTTGCTGTTGCCTTGATCGTCTAAAGTGTTTCCTAAAATACCCTTCAAATCTTGTTGAACAAGCTTCGTAGAATTGACATTCTTGCTCCAGTTTTCGTTCAGCGTATCCGCTTTTTCTTGAACGGTTGTGACACTTTCTTCGATATTATTCGTATAATCTGCCACCCCTTTTTGACGGTCAGTTAACGAACTCATATTTTCAGAAAGACGAAGCACTTCCTGACCAATTGAATCCTGTGCACTCACAACAATCGAACTGCCCGCAAGGTCCGCCGTATACACCGCATCTCCTTGATCAGCCATTTGTTCAGCTACTGTGTCCGCACTTTCAGAAATGGCATTTAACTCCTGTTCCATGCTTGCCTGCTGAGTCGAAATGTATTCTGCGTAGCCATCTGAGAACTTTTGCATCTCATCAATAAAGGTAGACACATCATCATTTGACGTCAGCATTTGATTTTTGAGTGTATCCCAGTTTTCCGTTTCTTCTTTTTTGATGGAAAGGATGGACTGGATTTCATCTCCTTTTGTGTCTAGTAGAGATGAATTGTTTGTTGGTTGATATAGGTTCCCAAGCATCATCTCTAGCTGAGACAGTTGATTGGAGTATTCCATTAATTTTTTAGTATTTGTTGATTTTGTTTCAAACTTTTTCTCAAAAAGATTATCTTTAAAAACTTTAACAATCGGTGAATTTCTGCTCTCTAACTCTTTTACTTTGCTCAAAATAGTTGATTCCTGATTTTTGATTTCATTTGGAATCACATTATATCGATCTTGCAACAATAGGATCGTCTTTTCAAGCTTTCCTACTTTTTCAGAAAGTCTCTCAAGCTCTTTACTCATTTGACTCACTTTGCCTTTTAATTCTTCATTATGAGCAGCAGCTTTCTCTTGAATCTTCTTTTTTACTTCTTCTAAACGAGTCGAGAGTGCTTTAAGGTCATCCTTCGATGAATTCGTGCTGCCGGTATCTGGCTGAGCAGGATTTTCATCGTTGTCACCATCTTTATCACCTTCAATAGAAGGCGGTGTCTCTTGATTTGCTAATTGATCCGCGAGATCGTTCATTTCTGTTGAAATTTGAGAGAGCTCATTTGTTTCTTCATCGAGGTTAATTCCAATCTCTTCTGGGTTTTCATTATCTTGATCTGATGGCCCGTCGTTACTGGAATCATCTGGCGATTCAGTTTCAGCCAATAGCTGTTCTCTTTTTACGTTTAGCTTCGTCAGCAAAGCTGTTATTTTATTTTTATAGTCCTCTAAGTATTGACCTTCATAATCCTTCAACAGTTCTTCTTGAGACGTCTTCACAAGTTCCTTTAATCCCGACGATTGCTTAGGGATTGCGTCTTCTCTTGCCTTTTGAACAGATTGAATTGCGCTGTCCGTTGTTTTAAGCTGACTTTGGACCCCATTGATGTCGGTTTTGAGTCCGCCCATTTGATCGCTAAAGCTGCGGGCATTTTGGTTTTGAATCTCTGCAAGCTGTTTGAGTCCTTGCTGGATTTGTTTTTTACTTGTCGATTGCGCTTTGATCAAGAGATCCTTTTGTTTGTCTTGATACTGCTGATATCGATCGACTACTTTTACGAAATCCTTCAGCTGGCTTTTCGCTTCTTCTGTTGTACTTAAACCGTCTTTATACTGCTTTTGTGAATCGGCCATCGCATTTTTTAGTTCTTCTATTTGTTTCTTCTGCTGCTGGACGGCATCAGATAGTTTGTTTGAATTTGGCTTATAGAAGTTGTACATCGTGTTTTGGAATTCGACCTCTTTGCCAACAATATGCTCAAACTCTTCTCTGACATTGCCTATTTCCTGTGATACAAAACTCCAATATAAAGTCGACATTTGTTCATTCATTTTCTTTTGAGCATTTTCTAACTCTCTTTGTACTTTTTCTTTATTCACTGCATTGAGCTGATCTTGGATTGAGAATTGGATAGATGCCTTCTCAGGATGATCCTTATCATAGCTCAGCACATTTTTAGAGAAGTCAGATGGAATATAGAGAACTGCATCGTACTTTCTATTTTTCAGTCCATTTTCTGCCGCACTTCGATTGACGACTGTCCATGTGTAATCTGGACGCTCTGATAATGCCGCCACCACATCCTGTCCGAAACGAGCGGTATTTTCACTTTCGCTCGCCCCCATATCCTCATTGACCACGGCAATGTTACGTGTGGCATTCTTTTTCTGTTTTGCCGGATCATCCCCAATGAGATGGAAAAATAGAACCGGCAAGACGAGAATCAGTATCATGGTCGACACGATTTTGATGGAGCTTTTTTGCTGCTCTGTCATTGAACACTCTTCCTTTCTACCGCACATAAAGGAACCTGGATTTTCTTCTCTTTCCCGTTTTCAACCAAATATCCGAAACCTGGCTGAATCTCTGGTTCTTGTCTTGCATACGGAAGCGGTATGATGTTTTGCTCTGATTTTTTCATCAGTAACATGGCATGACGAACCTGTTTGATTTCGTTTGTGAGTGCATCATAGCCTTTACTGAATTCGGTATGATTCCCTGATGCGATCAAGCTGAAGCCTAAGTGTGCATATGACTTCATGAAATCAGCCAATTGATCTTGAAGACGCGGGTCGATCGTCTGCTGAAAACGTGTGATGCCATCGATGACGAGCACAACTTGAGGAAATGACAGCTGATCAGTCTCCCCGCGGCGCACAGCTTCGACATACATTTCTTCTCGAACCTTAAATAAACGGTCCAGTTCCTCTGCCCATTCCGTGATATCATCCTTTGTTTCAAGATAATCAATGTTTTCTTCTTTCGCATAATGAGAAAGACCACGATCAATGGAATCAAAGACGGCCAATTTTTCTGGTGCTGCTTCTAGTAGCTGATCAAGCATCAGTTTTGTCACGTTTGTTTTCCCACGCTGCGTTTGTCCGATAATGAGGCAGTGTTTATTCTTTTTCAAATCAAAGTAAACAGGTGCCACAGATTCCTCATCCAGTCCTACTGGAATGTCATATGGCTGCTTTTGATCATCTAAACGACTCTCAAGCTCATGAGCAGTCAGCTTATCAGGAAGCATCGGCACAGGTTTTGGTTTTTCAGCTGATTCAAAGCGAGCATCTAGAAGCTGAATCTCTTGTTTTAAATGCTCAAACAATTCAAGATCATTCTCTCCTTCGACTGGCAGGAACATTTGGGCAAAATAAAGCTCTTCTTTGTTGATAATGACTCTGCCTGGAACTGGCTCTAAGCTGAATTTCGGTCTGCCAATAATGGAGTATGCCTCTCCTTGATCCATTAAGTAATGGACAATCTTTGTTTTCAAGTTGTTCATAAGCGATTGACGGACTGCATTTACACGAGTCGCTGTGATTAAGAAATAAATGCCTAACGATTGTCCATCACGGCTTAACTGAATAAATTCAGATTCGAGTTCATGCATTTCGTCTTTCACAATGTCAAAGTTGTCAATCACGATAAATATGAATGGAAGCTTTTTCTCATTCAATGCATTATACATTTTGATATGACTCATTTCCTGCTGTCTAAATAAACGCTTGCGATATTCAACCTCTTCACGCAGACGCTTCATCGACTTTTGAATCTTCCTCATTTGATCCATTAAGAAATAATCAGCCGTATGCGGAAGTTTGGCAAGCGGTAGCAAGGTGCCGTTACCGAAGTCATAAATATATGCATGCCATTCTTCAGGTGAATATCTTTCTGCGAAGCTCATAAGCAATGTTGTTGCAGCAAGTGATTTGCCATAGCCGGATGAACCGAAGATGCCAATATTTCCATCCTCCATCATTTGATAAGATAGTGGATGCTGGCTTTGCTGATCTGGCTCATCGACAAGAGCGAAATGGAAGACGTGCTCTTCACTTGATGCATAACGTGTTTTTGGAATCCGCTCTTCAAGCGGTGGAAGCCATGGACTCGGAAGCTTTTCAATTCCAAGCTCCTGCTGCATACGTTCAATTTCATCCACAACAGCGGAAATTTCCGTCACTGTCTCTTTTTTCACCGCTGGCTCTGTACTTACCCCTGATAATGGGATCAGTCCAGTGTCCGTTACAATGGCAATGTCATCTTCTGATCCATAGCCATCTTCCATATACGGTGCACCACTCCAAGCCGACTGGAATAATTCATAGATTTCATTGTTCCCCACTTGTAAATATCCACGACCTGTCACAGTAATTGACGCTGCATCACTATTTTTCAAAATTTCCTTACTGTCTGATGCATCTTGTACCTTTAATGCGACCTTAAAGCGGGAGTTACTCCAAATTTGATCATCAATGACCCCGCCGGGCTTTTGTGTCGCTAAAATGAGATGGACACCGAGACTTCGTCCAATCCGCGCGGCACTGACAAGCTCTCTAATAAAATCTGGCTCTTCACTTTTTAATTCAGCAAACTCATCAGAGATTAAGAACAAATGAGGCATCGCCTGTTCCGCCTTTTTCTCTTTATAGAGTTTCGTATAGTCATTGATATGATTCACATGATACTGATCAAACAAGCGCTGTCTTTTCTTCAGTTCACTTTTAATAGAGGCAAGCGCTCTTTCACTAAAGTTTTTGCTACCTTCAATGTTTGTGATCGTACCAAGTAAGTGCGGAATATTTCGGAACGGCTGCGCCATTCCGCCTCCTTTGTAATCAATAAGCAGGAACGCCACTTCATGCGGGTGAAAGTGTACAGCCAAGGATAAAATATACGTCTGTAAAAACTCACTTTTTCCTGATCCCGTTGTTCCTGCTAACAGACCATGTGGTCCATGTGCTTTTTCATGCAGATTCAGATCGACAATATCGTTTTTTCCTTTATAACCGATAGGCACAGATAATGACTTTGCTGTTTCAGATGTCAGCCATTTTTCACGAATGCCAATGTCATCTACCTGTTTGGCATGAAACAGGTCAAGGAAGGAGACCGTTTCTGGAATCGAGTTGGTCATCCCGACTTGATGATCTAATGTTCTTAAGGTTCTGGCAAACAGCTCATTGTCCGCTCGCTCATGTGCATCCAGCTGAAATGGAATTCGTACGGCCTTCTTATGCTGAATGAGAATATCTCCTTCTTCTTCGTTAATGTAACGAACAAGCGTTGAAATATTTTCAGCCAAGCTTTCCTTTGTTTCTGCCGCAAAGATAATTGAGATGCCTAAATCCGTCCGGCTGCCTTCTAGGTATTCTAAAATCACATGTTCCGCAATGAGTTCATGGTTTGTCACGATAAACACAAAGTGAGGCGTAAAGATTTTCTTCTCTTTTTCCTCTTCCAGATCACGCTCTCGTAAAATTTCATAAATAGAAGACAAGAGCTGATCACGTGTTTGTTCGTTATATATAAACCCTTTCCCGTATGTATGAGGAAGTTGGAAGTGCGGCAGCCATTTCATCCATTCCCAGTTCTCATACTCCTGTTCATTAAAGATAAAAACAAATCTCAAATCATGATAGCTGTGCGAGAAAGCAAGCTGGCCGACAAGCTGGTGAAGCTCATTTTTGACAATTGCTGGTTTTCCTATTAATCCGGTTGGACCGTCCGCAAGACCGAACGTAATCGGTACATCTTTTACCTCGCGATAGACGTTTTGCATATGCTGGGTTTGTTCCATTAAGTCATCGATGTCACGATTGGCCATATCGCCGCCGCTCGTCGATAATTCATAACTTGAAGGAACTGCACCTGTCCCTAGACGCAGCTGTAAAAAATCATCACTGACAAGCGTCTTTTCCCAAATACGCCCGCTGATTTCTGATGTCAAATATTTCATTTGTTCAAATGATGGATAATGATACGTTAAAATAAATTGTTGACGGTCATACAGCTCTTGTAACTCTTTCCGCTTATTTTCTAAGTAAAGAGAGTAAACGCGTTGCCGCTTCTCTTCTCGTCTTTTGCGCTGGGATTTCTCTTTAAAATATTGAACAGACGATGTAATTAACGTCATAATAAACATTGCCATCGACACGACAATAAAGATGCCTCGCGGCTGTACAAGGGCCACGATCCCCATGACAATCAGCATGACAAGCGGCGGAAGAACCACGAGCCAAAGTCCTCTGCCGTTATTTTCACTCTCCTGTGAAGGAAAGCTGAAAGACACCCGGTCATCTGGCAGATCGTAAATCAAACGTGGTGTTCGTCTATATAAAGGATATTTTTGTTTCGTTTCGGTACTCGGCGGCCTTGTTTTTTCTAAACGTGTTTGAAATGGTTCAAATGCTGTTACTTGCAATAAATCATCATCTTTCAATGACAGCGTCAAAAAGTTCCAAAACAGCTCATCTCCAGCAAGAAGCTGCTGTGGACCGTGCAGCTGTTTCCCGTTCACATAGATCGTTTCATCTTGGGGAATGACATACCAAGTGCCTTCTATTTTTTCCAACGTGAAGGATTTGGCATCTTGAAACATTGAATGAGCTTGTTCTTTCCACACATCCGCTTCATCTATTTCTTCACTTGAAATAGTCACTTCGACTCTATTTCCTAGGTAATAAATGGATTGATCATGATGTGAATCCATCAACATGAGTGTGAGTGAACCAACCTGACATGGTTCATGTGGAAGTAAGTGACCTATCTTCTTTTCGCCCTGATAAAGAGAAAAGCCATCATTCGTTTCATCTGGAGATAAACGAATCAATCCTTCATCAAACGAAAGGGAAGGAATTGTTACTGTATGCTCTATTTCAGGTCCAATCACAGCTTCCCGGTTGAACTGCTCATCTAAACGGACGGTTTGATAATCTTCCTCATAAAAAACCCATAGAAGACTCAAACGCTCCACCTCCTCATCGGACAGCACCAACTGTCAGTTGTATCGAAAGAATTATTTTTTCTCATCTTTTTTCGTCTGAGAGGTTTTCTTTTTTGCATCAGATTCTTTCTCTTTTTTCTCCTGATCTGCTTTTGACTGCTCTTTTTGTTCAGCTGTTTCATCTGTTTGGCTTGCATCTGAGGAGTCATTGGTGCTCGTCTCCGTTGTTTCTTTTTCTTCATACTTCGCCATTTCCTTAATGATTGGATCTAGCTGTTTTTGTTTTTCTTCAGCAGATAGGCTGTCGTCATTTTGAATTTCATTGCGGTAGGCGACGAGCGCTGTGAATATGTATCGGTCGTCCCCGAGCACCCTTGCAATATCCAGAGCTTCCTTGCTATTGCCTTGTCCAATATGAATCCAGAACAGGAAGTATTGCGGGTCTGTCTGCAATGTGTACGTATCCGTGATTTCTTTTTTGTGCTGGTCAAGCAATAGATTTCCTTGATTCGTTTGCACATACGAAATGGCCAGTTCATATTGAAGAGAGACTGGCATTTGATCGGCTTTGTATTTTTCGAGCGTATCCACCACTTGGCTGTACTGTTTGTTGAGATAATATTTGTTCGCTTCCACATACGCTTCTTGTTTCGGCATGGCGAAAAAGAACGTGTAAATGGTATACACCAATGCAGGAATCAAAAGAACAAGGAGACCAAGTCCAATGTATCGTTCAATCTTCCATTTCTTTTTTGGAATGGTTAAGAGCGTCTTTTCTTTTGCTTCGATGGCTTCTATTTTTTGTTGAATTAAAGCAGACAATTCTTCCAGTGACTGTGTATCACTTATTTCCTTTGCCTGCTCAGATAATTTCAATGTATCATGATAAGCCAAATATTCTTGAAACTGATATTCATGGTCCACCACTCGAAGAATGACTGCTTTGACCTCTTTTAACAAACGATGTTGGTCGGTTTCATATGGCGGGATGCTTTCTTTAACCCCGTAATGCAAAAATGCAGGCGCTAAGCCTTGATGAAAAACAATGTTTTCAGGAGAAACAATAGGATGCAGCCGCTTCACGTCGTGTTTGCACACTGCATCGACAAGCTGGTATGAAAAAATCCATTTGCTTTTTTCATCCTTTGCATGGATGAAACGAAATTCCTGATAGGCAGGAGGCGGTTGAATCGAAATGATGACCTCACCTTCGGTTAATTGGATCTCTTTTTTAAATGAAGGATTGATGTCTTTAATCGGTGCCGCTTCTAAACCGTCTAAGAGTTTAATTGTCTCTCTTTGAAAAATGAAGGTGTAAGTGCCTTCCTCTTTTTTCATGACTGCTTCTAATTGTTCTTCTAAATAGGAACTCTTTTTATCTGCCATTTACAAAAGTCCTTTCATAGTATTTCCAGCCTGTCTCCTGTGGTGATTCCACAGTCTGACAGCTTATATTCGCCTGAAAACACAGCTTTCTTATTGACTACACGCACCCATCCGCCATCTCGTTTAGGTAGTGAGATTTGTTTTGCCTGCCAGGCGATATGGATGACTTGTTTAATATGTAAATAATTTGATAGTCTCAAATCAAACACACTGCCATCATAGTTTTTTAAGTCGATGGTAATATCGATATACACAAATTTCCACCTCACAAAATAGAAAGAGCGCCGGCATCAACTGACAGACTCGGCGCTTTTTCTGCTTTTCACACTTAGAAAGGAAATCCCTTTGATTAGCCGCGGATTTGGCTAGCGATGTCTTGGTCAGTGCTTTCAAGTGTATTTGCAGTTTGATCAAGCTGATTGCTGACATCTGTTAATAGATCAGACATTTTGATGAATGAAGGTTTAAGCTGTTCGTATTGATCAGCGAATGCTTCACTAGAAGCACCTTCCCACATTCCTTTTAGGTCAGAGATCATTCTATTTAGACGATCAACTTGGTTTAACACTTCTTGACTTTCAACACCATATTGCTTAGCGGTCGCTCTTAGTTCTTCTGGGGTTACGCGAATAATTCCTGACATATTCCTCATTACCTCCCGTGCATAGCCGCCATATAATGGGCTAATCCACTTATTTTTTGACGTTATTATTATAAAAACAGA
The DNA here is from genome assembly GCF_038627835.1 of Bacillus sp. FSL M7-0307. Lineage (NCBI taxonomy): Bacteria > Bacillati > Bacillota > Bacilli > Caryophanales > Bacillaceae > Bacillus > Bacillus sp. FSL M7-0307. The sequence goes on from NZ_CP152023.1 coordinate 2,882,836, forward strand.
AATGATACACAGTCAAACAAATCTGTTTTTATTTTACAAAATGAGTCTATGGAATTACTGTTTTTTCGCTCTTTATCTAGTATTTAACATTTTTTTGGTCATATATTCTTAATAAAAGGGCGTGCACTTCGATGAATCTTTCCGCCTATTGATTTTTTACTACATTATTATTGTACTATTTCTTTTTGTGATCAACGCATGACCAATGTGCTCATTTCTCAAGCTTTTTGTTTTTTTAATGATTATGGCATTTTCTTGTTGATTTACGTACCTGATTCTCTTCATAATGTAAGTACGTGAAATATTCGAAAAAGCAGGGGTTTTTTATGACAAAAAAGACAGATCCATTTAAGTATAGCCTTGATCGTTTAGAGGATGTGGCAGACCAAATTAGTGATGTGCTCAATTGCCCTATTACTATAGAAGATACTCATCATCGATTATTAGCCTATAGCACACATAATGATTTCACTGATCCCGCCAGAACTTCAACCATTATCTCCCGCCGTGTACCGGAAAAAGTCATTAATCGGCTTTGGAAAGACGGTATCATTCCTACACTCCTTAAAACAGATGAACCGCTTCGCGTACCTCAAATTGCAGAAGTCGGTCTATCCAGCAGGGTTGCCATTTCCATATGGAAAGACAAAGAGGTGCTCGGCTTTATCTGGGCGATTGAATCCACGCAGCCTTTTTCAGATGAAGAAATGGACCTTCTCAAGATGGCAGCACATGCCGTGAAAAACAAATTACTCAATTTACAAATTCGAAAAACGAAAACAGAAGAACGCAATCAGGAGCTATTTTGGAAGATGCTCACAGGACATATTCATGAAAAGGATGAGATGCTTGATCTCTTCTTGAGGCTTGGGATGAGATGTCCAGACACGTATGCCATTATTATCTTTCGCCTTCGTGATGAACTCACAGAAGATACGGAAAAGAAGCTCTCCTATCTGCTTGAAACAACGCAGCAAGTGCAGGTGCTTTTAACAACTGTTGATTTTAACGAATTCATTATTCTTGTCTCGCCAAAAACAGAACATCCGCTTCAAGATATTAAACAATTCACAAGCGGCATGCTAAAGCAGCTGTCTGATCGGTATCAGATCCATCACGTTCAGGCGGCCATTGGTGGAATTTACGATCACATTACTCATATTCAGCCATCTTATAAAGAAGCACTGGCAGTCTTAAAAACAAAAGAACGCTTTCCTGTGGAAACAGAACAATTAAACAGCTTTTCTGAACTGGGTATTTATCAATACTTAGATGTGCTTGCTGAAAAACGAAAGGGATCGTCTTATTCCAGTTACTCTTTATCAAAGCTTGAGGATTACGATCTCAGGCATCATTCCAACCTTGTCGAGACCCTTGAACGATTTATTGATTGTGACAGCAACGCCAATATCGCCGCAAAGCAGTTAAATATTCATATCAACACACTGAATTACAGACTGAAGCGGATTACGGACATTGCAGAAATTGATTTAAAAAACATGAATGAGAAAATGACCATTTATCTTGATATGAAGCTAAAAAACGTCCCTTTGTGAAATTTCACAAAGAGGCGTTTTTTAATTTTTTCATTCAACCGAAGAATTTTCTAAACTTTCAGGATAAACTAGACATACAATATCAATAGATAAGCATAGGAGGAATTGATATGATCATCGGCATTCCGAAAGAGATTAAGAACAATGAAAACCGGGTCGCATTAACACCAGGAGCAGCATCTCAATTGCTTTCAGCTGGACACCAGATTTTAATTGAAACGAACGCTGGTTTTGGAAGCGGATTCACTGATGACGATTATGTATCTGTTGGTGCAGAGATTCTTGATCAAGCGAAAGATGTGTGGGCATCTTCTGATATGATTATGAAGGTAAAAGAACCATTACCAGAAGAATATTCATATTTCAGAGAAGGTCTGATCTTATTTACGTACCTGCATCTTGCAGCAGAGCCCTCCTTGGCTGAAGCATTAAAACAAAAAGGTGTGACAGCCATTGCTTATGAAACGGTAACGGACGGAAAATCACTCCCTCTATTAACGCCAATGTCTGAAGTTGCAGGTAGAATGGCTGCTCAAATTGGTGCTCAATTTTTAGAAAAGCCAAAAGGCGGAAAAGGCATTCTGCTCGCAGGCGTGCCAGGAGTATCGAGAGGGAAAGTCACCATTATTGGCGGCGGTGTCGTTGGAACAAATGCAGCGAAAATGGCGATCGGACTTGGCGCAGATGTCACCCTTATTGATGTAAATGCGGAACGATTACGTCAGCTGGACGATCAGTTTGGTCATCAAATGAAAACGTTAATGTCTAATCCTGTTAACATTGCAGATTCAGTGAGCGAGGCAGACCTGCTCATTTGTGCAGTTCTCATCCCAGGTGCCAAAGCTCCAACCCTTGTCACAGAAGAAATGGTGAAACAAATGAAGCCTGGTTCTGTCATTGTCGATGTAGCCATTGACCAAGGCGGGATTGTGGAAACAATCGATCATATCACAACACATGATCAGCCTACTTATGAAAAGCACGGCATTTTACATTATGCTGTTGCCAATATGCCAGGAGCGGTTCCGAGAACATCGACTGTTGCTTTAACAAACGTCACGGTCCCATATGCACTGCAGATTGCAAATAAAGGCGCTGCAAAAGCGATCAAAGAAAACAAGGCGATTGCTGAAGGCGTCAATGTGATAAACGGACATATCACCTATGAAGCTGTCGCTCGTGATCTCGGCTATGATTATGTGCCTGTTAGTAAAGCCCTTGAAACCTCTTCCATGACCGAAGCTTAATATCCAGCCCGCCCTTTTCAGGGGCGGGTTTTATTGTTAACCTAAAATAAAAATAAGTTGACAAAAGAACCTCTTCCCCTTAATCTATTTGTACAGATAAGACAGGGGGAAATATCATGCAAAAGAAGACAAGAACAGCTGACTTTGTGCTCGTCGGGATGTTTGCTGCACTCATGGCTATCGGAGCCAATATCACATCCATTGTGCCATTTTTACAGGTCGGCGGAATCCCACTTACGATGCAGCCGTTTTTTTGTGTGCTTGCTGGTCTTTTGCTGGGCAGACGACTTGGCGCATTGGCCATGATTGTCTATGCTCTTGTTGGGATCGCTGGTGCACCTGTATTCGCACAGTTCTCGGCGGGTCTCGGCGTTATTTTAGGAAAAAGCGGTGGCTTTGTGTTATCATACATTCCTGCTGCATGGCTTGCCGGATTCATTCTTGAAAAAAGACAAAACCCTGGTTTTGTCCGCTTTTTATTTGCAGCCATTGCAGGAACGACCGTGATGTATGTGATTGGGACAACTTATACGTACATCGCATTAAATGTATGGCTAAACGCACCAATCTCTTATCAAACCACATGGTTCTTCATGATTTGGTTTATGGTAAAAGACTATGCGCTGACCATCCTCCTTGCGATGCTAGCACCTAAAATTTATCGATCAGTTTCAAAAGCCACATCCTTTCGAAAAGAACAAACAGCTTCCTAATATCAGAAAAGGTTCCTTTACTCTAAGAGTAAGGAACCTTTTTTCATTTATAGCATAATTGCCGCAAGCCAGCCGAACAAGACGAGCGGGATATTATAAAAGGCGAATGTTGGGACACATGTACCCCAAATGTGGTGATGCTGTCCATCCATATTCAGTCCAGATGTTGGTCCGAGTGTACTGTCGCTTGCAGGTGAACCTGCATCTCCTACAGCCGCAGCTGAACCAATAATCGCAATAGTCGCCATTGGGCTGAACCCTAAGTGTAAACAAAGCGGTACAAAGATCGTCGTAATAATCGGAATCGTTGCAAATGATGAGCCAATGCCCATTGTCACTAGCAGACCCACCAGTAGCATTAAAATGGCCGCTAAGCTTTGGCTGTTTCCGATAAATTGAGAAGATGCCTTGACGAGAGATTCAATATCTCCTGTTTTCGTTAAAACATTGGCAAATCCAGCTGCAACAAGCATGACAAATCCGATAAATGCCATCATGTTCATGCCAGATGTAATCAGCGCATCTGCTTCATCGCGTTTCATCATTCCCGTTACAAACAAGACAAGCAAGCCTGCAAGCGCACCGAAGATCATCCCTTCGACTCCAAGACTTTGAGAGAGATATAACTGAACAATAAGTGATACAAGGATCGCAAGTCCAGCAAAGAATAAGCTCTTTTTTGTATATGCTGATTTTTCTACATCCGTAATGTCACGATTTTCATATGTTTTTGGCTTACGATATACAAAGAGTGAAACGATTAAGCCAAGAACCATGCCGCCTACAGGAATCAGCATCGCATACGGAATGTCTGCTAAATTCACTGTTAAACCTGCATCTTTCATGTTGTCACGAAGCATTCCATGAAAAATCTGTCCAAAACCGACCGGAAGTAAAATATATGGTGCAGTAAGTCCGAAAGTCATCACACATGCTAGCAGTCTGCGGTCAATTTGAAGCTCGTTAAACACCTTTAATAATGGCGGGATTAAGACCGGAATAAAGGCAATATGAACAGGAACAACGTTTTGAGAAAAACAAGATACGATCAAAATGACCAGAATAATGAGCACTTTTGATAATGTTTTTCTTCTTGAATCGCCTTCTTTTCCAAGAAGCTTCACAGCTCCTTCGACCATGGCATCAGGAAGACCCGTTTTTGTCAGTGCGGCTGCGAATGCACCTAATAGTGCGTAACTAATCGCCACTGTCGCATTTCCGCCAAGACCGTCAGTGAACGCTTGAACTGTTCCCCCTAGACCTAATCCACCTGCAAGTCCGCCCGCTAAAGCGCCAAGTGCCAGCGCAATCACGACATTGACCCGCAGCAAGCTTAATATCAACATTAAAACAACCGCTAAAACAACTGCATTCATGGTGAAACCTCCGAAATCCTTTAGTTTACTAATGTAGTAGATAATTAAAGTACCAACGTATGGTACCATAGAATATTTACTTCGTCAAATGGCGTATGTCCTACATAAAAAGCTCTGCCAGTTGGCAGAGCTCAGATTGTTGACAAAGGGCTAAAATGAATTTTATTTTAGCCCTTTGTCTTCTTTTCAGCGTGATAGAAAACCTTTGCAGTCTAGGAAGGACGAGCATCGGCGCGGAGCGAATTTGACATTCGTGAGCACCGAAGCGCAGGACTGACACCGAATGCGAGGGTTTGTCTACACGCTGAGCTCTGCCAGTTGGCAGAGCTTCCGTCGTTATTTCTTCGATTCAAATCGTTCCACAAATGTCGCTAATGATCTAACCATCACACCTGTTGCTCCTGTTGGACCAAAGCATGAAGGTTTTTCTGTCGTGGCTGTTCCTGCAATATCTAAGTGAACCCAAGGGGTGTCTTCAGCGAATTCCCCAATGAATGCACCTGCCATGATCGCATGACCATCACGACCTGGTGAGTTATTCAGATCAGCCATTTTGCTGTTTCTTACTCGTTTTTTATCTTTTTCGGTGATTGGCAGCTGCCAAATCATTTCCCCGCATTCTTCTGATGCCTCTTTAAACTGGGCATACAGTTCATCGTTATTGGTCATCACGCCTGTTGTTTCATTCCCAAGTGCCACAATGACACCGCCTGTTAATGTCGCAACATCCACAAGCACAGAGGCGCCATGCTGCTTCGCATAGGTCACACCATCTGCTAAAACAAGACGACCTTCTGCATCCGTGTTAAGCACTTCGATTGTTTTGCCGCTTAGTGAGACAATGACGTCATCTGGCTTCATCGCATCTGCTGAGACCATATTATCTGTTGAGGCGATGACCGCAATGACATTCTGCTCTGGACGAAGTTCACCGATGATTTCCATTGCGCCTAAAACAGAGGCTGAACCGCCCATATCTGTTTTCATCCCCACCATACTTGCTCTTGGCTTTAAGGAATACCCACCTGTATCATACGTAATGCCTTTACCGACAAGGCCGATGACGTCTGTCCATTCTTCCTTGCCTTGATATTTCAATACAATCAGCTTCGGTGGTTCTGTTGAGCCTCTATTAACGGCTAGAATAGCGCCCATTCCGAGCTCTTCCATTTGTTCTTTATCTAAAATTTCAATCTCGAATTCATATTTATAAGCAAGCTCTGCCGCATAGGATGCAAGATCAGAGGACGTGAGCATGTTCGGCGGCATATTCACAAGTGTACGAGCCGAATTGACCGATTGTCCGTAGACTTCGCCCACTTTCAAACTTGCCTGAATTTCGGCAGCATCATGATCCGTTGTTGCATAAACAAATTCGATAAAGCGATCCGGTTCATTTGTTTTATGTTTAAAATCTTGTAATTCATATGTAGCTAAAAGGCAGCTTTCAGAAAGGGCATGGGCTGCATCTTGAACAGGCAGATCCTTTCCTGTGAATGTATCAAGCAAAACCGAAACTGCTTGCTTTTTATCTTGATGAAGCTTTTTAAATAAATGAGCAAACACTTCCTTTGCCTCTTCAAACGTGTAATCTGACTCCTTCCCAAGCCCGACAAAATAAATGCGTTTAATGCCGGTTTCAGGGGATGGGAAAAATTTCGAAAGCTGATTTCGCTTGGACGAAATATCGCCTTCTTTTAATAATTCAGTGATTCTTCCTCCATGTAACTCATCCATTTCTTTTGCTTTTCCTGATAATTGGCTCTTTTGAAAAAGTCCGATGGCCAGTGTATCTTTATGTTGCAACTCATTTGTCGAGAAAAACATATTTATCACACGCTCCTTCAATGAACTCCATATTTCACATTGGAACTTCTATTATATCAAAATTTATCTGCTGATACGATCATTGCCAGCCTGTCTTCCCTTGAAGAACATTTATATTTTGGCACGCGGAAGGGCATCATGAAAAAGCGGCAGCGATCCATAGCAGCCTGTCCATGGTCTCCTCGTTCCACATCTACTTTCTTTAATGTTATAATGAACATGGACTTGGCAACAGTTCTTACTGCCATCATTTTTTTATCTTACTAGGGTAAATACTTTATCATTTTGCACGTTATTTTTTCTTAAAGAGAGGATGTTTCTTGTTCATGAGCGTACTGACGAATTTTCCGCTGCTTGCCAGCCTTGCAGCCATCTTTTTTGCACAATTTGTAAAAGTACCGATTCAATTTATCATTTCTAGACGACTAGATTGGTCGCTCATTACAAGCACAGGCGGAATGCCAAGTTCACACTCCGCAGCAGTAACAGCACTCTCAACAGCAGTTGCTTTAGAGCACGGGCTAGGAACATCTATTTTTGCCATTTCCGCCATCTTTGCCATTATTACGATGTTTGATGCGACAGGTGTTCGCAGACAGGCGGGAGAACAGGCAACTGTCCTGAACAAACTGGTCACAGATTTTAACCGGTTTGTTGCCGAGGCAAAGAACTTCCCAAGTGCGGAAGAAAAAGAGAAGCAAAAGAAATTGAAAGAGCTTCTTGGGCATAAGCCGATTGAAGTCTTCTTCGGCGGCTTAACAGGAATCTTGCTCACACTCATCTTAGATTATTACTTCATGTAGAAACGAAAAAGCTTTGGACCTTTTGAGATCCAAAGCTTTTTTATTCTTTATTGGCTTGAAACTGCTGCCGGAACACTTGCATCGATTCTGCTTCATTCAACTGATTTAAGTCTTTTTCTGTCAGCGTTCCTTCACCCTTTTTAATCACATAAACGTCCAGCACTTTTTTACCCCATTCTCTATACACATCATCAACCGTTTCATAATATAAATCAAGCTTATGACCTTTAATCGCTTTCCCAGTATCTGCGACTACACCATAGCCATAATTGGGGATAAACAGGACAGTTCCTATCGGAAAGACAGATGGGTCCGCTGCCACGGTTGAATATAAATCACGTTTTACTTTGACGCCTGAATATGTAATGCCATATGCATGATGTTCTTTCGTCTTACCTGTTGATTCTACACCTGCTGTATAACCTGTGGCGACAACTTTTTGCTTCGGATAATCGTTCCAATTAAATGCTTCTTCGAGAGAAACAGCACGCAAATCGTCACTTTTCACCGCCATCGTCTGCCTTTTTGGATACTTTAAAAAAGAAGATACGTGCTTACCGGCATCGGTCTCTTTCACCCATGCAGCTAAATCACTTGGTTCTACGCCAGATATGCCCGTAAAGCTTGTCATCAAGGCAAGCATAAACAGAACTGTCATGAACAATCGTTTCATCCATGTTTTCATTTCTATTTGTCACTCCTCTACCCATCTATTTGTTTCCAAACAAAATGGAAACTATGCAAAGGAGAAACAAAAAAAACCACTTGCGTGTAGACAAGTGAGTTAAAACATTTGATAGCCTCTTTTACGAAGAGCATTGATGACAAAACCTGAGGCAATGGCACCAATTAGACCACTTAATAAAATAATGATATCTGCCGCAGCAAGAGAAACGATGCGGTCTCCTATCCCGGAAAAAGCAATACCTGGTTCTCTTACATAAGCGATCATCTTTTGATTATTGATAATGAAAAGGCATACAATTGGATATAAAATTGCCATAATCCATGACATTCTCAGCAGCATATTCAGCAAAAAGCCAATGCCGAAGAATAACACGAAAAATAAAATAACTGAAATGATAACGACTGGTAAACTGATCACTTCATCTCCACCCCCAAATATCCCATCATTAGTTTAACTTGGAAATAGAGATGAAGTCAATCAATGGAAAAAGCCGTAAGATTAATGCTTCTTTCCTGTCCCTTTACATTCCTCACATGTTTCTGATCCGCCGAGCAATAACTGAAAATATCCTTTTCCTGAACAATACTGACAAGTTGACTTTTTTTCTTTCGTTTGTGCATTCATATTGCTCACTCCTTAATCTAAATTTTCTGATAATTCATCATAACATATTTTTCTGTCCAGTACCAAGTGAGAAAATATTCCGTCAAACATTAAAAAACGTGTACCACATGGATACACGTTTTTGTCTATATCGGTTTAGAAGAACTTGAATTTTCCTTTTTTCAGAACAAGTCCTGGTCCGCCAACCATGAATAATGAACGGTTGTCGATGATTTTTTTCATAGCAGAAGCTTTTGTTCCTTGAAGTTTTTTACCAAACGCAACACCTACAGCGTCGTGTTCACCAAGAGAAGCAACTGTTCCTTTGATGTCTGGCTTAAAGCTTTCAAGCGTGCCACCTTTTACTAGTGCTGCAAGGTTTTTCGCTACTGTTTCACCTTGCTGCATCGCAATTTGTGCAGTAGGTGGGTATGGACGATTAATTTCTTCATTGATGATTAATGAGCAGTCACCGATGATGAATACATCTTCATTTTCTGGTACACGAAGATCTGGAGACACTTTTACGCGGCCGCGCATGTTTTCAAATCCAGCTTCTTCAACGATTGGGTTACCACGTACACCAGCAGCCCAAACAACTGTTTCTGCTTTGATTTCTTCTGTATCATCGTCTTTTCCAACAATGATGCCTTCAGGCGTACATTCTTTGATCGCTGTACCGATTTTGAACTCAACACCTTTACCTTGAAGGTAGTTCATCGCATAGTCGATCAATTCAGGATCGAATCCTGGAAGAGCTGTTGGTGCAGCTTCTACACAGATAATACGCACGTCTTTTTGATCAATATCATACTCTTTGCAAAGCTCAGGTACACGGTTTCCAAGCTCACCAAGGAACTCAATACCTGTGAAGCCTGCACCGCCGACAACGATTGTCAGACGCTCTGGACGCTTTTCAGCATCTGTATTATAAGTCGCAAATTGAAGCTCAATATGCTCACGAAGCTGACGAGCAGAGTTGATGTTAGAGATTGAGAATGCATATTCTTTCAGTCCTGCAATACCAAATGTTTCAGGAACAGCACCAAGCGCAACAACAAGGTAGTCATAAGAAAGTTCGCCATCTGATGTCACAACTTTCTTCTCTTCCTTATTAATGCTTTCAACTGTTGCTTGTACAAAGTTGACACGGGAACTGTTAATCACATCTTTGATTTGATAACGACAACGGTCATGATGAAGAGTACCTGCACTTGCTTCATGTAACCATGTTGTTTCGTAATGATAATTGTGCTTGTTCACAAGAGTAATGTCCGCATCATTTGTGCCAAGCTGTTTTGTTAATCTTGTTACAGTCATTAATCCGCCATAACCTGCACCTAATACAACGATTTTCGGTTTATTCACTGGAATCACATCCACCTTTTTTAAATTTGCTGTAAAACGGATAAAGAATTACATATCGTTATTCTCAACCGCTTTGCGGCATTTTATGAAATTTAAACAAAAAATAAGTATGTGAAAATCTGAACTTTCACCTACAAAAAACGAAAGCATTTGACCGTATCCGACAAAAATTCATAAAAAATTAATATTTAGTTCCCTTAACAATAATAGCGAGTTCTGCTCCTTTTTTCAAGGCTTTAAACTGAAAATCCTTAGGATAAACGGTCTTTCTCTCTTTTTTCCCCTTTTCACAGCATCAGCATCAAAAAACGACAAGTTTTTCAAAACAAGTCAAACGACGATATGTGGTATGATATGATATAGTGATAACAATTTTCATTTGGGAGGATTAAGGAATGCAAGAAGATTCTAAGGTATATGACATTACCGTTATCGGGGGCGGCCCAGTCGGATTGTTTACTGCGTTTTACGGAGGCATGAGACAGGCAAGTGTGAAAATCATTGAGAGCCTTCCTCAGCTCGGCGGTCAACTATCCGCTCTTTACCCTGAAAAATACATTTATGATGTGGCTGGTTTCCCAAAAATCCGCGCACAAGAATTAGTTGATAATTTAAAGGAACAAATGGATAAATTTGATCAAACCATTTGCTTAGAGCAAGCTGTGGAAACGGTTGAAAAACAAGCAGACGGTATTTTCAAACTCGTTACGAATCAAGAGGTTCATTATTCAAAAACAATCATCATTACAGCTGGTAACGGTGCATTCCAACCGAGAAAGCTTGAGCTAGATGCAGCAGAATCATTTGAAGGAAGCAACCTGCATTACTTCATCAATGACCTGAACCAATTCGCTGGCAGACGTGTTGCTGTTCTTGGCGGTGGAGACTCTGCGGTTGACTGGGCACTGATGCTTGAGCCAATCGCAAAAGAAGTGTCGATTATTCACCGTCGTGATAAATTCCGTGCACATGAGCACAGTGTAGAAAACTTGCACAACTCGAAAGTCAATGTGCTGACACCATTTGTGCCAACTGAGCTCATTGGTGAAGAACGCATTGAACAAATTGTACTTGAAGAAGTGAAAGGCGATAAAAAACAAGTACTAGATGTGGACGATGTGATCGTCAACTTCGGTTTTGTTTCCTCCCTTGGACCAATCAAACAATGGGGCCTTGAAATCGAAAAGAACTCTATCGTGGTCAAATCCACGATGGAAACAAACATCGAAGGCTTCTATGCGGCAGGAGACATCTGTACGTATGAAGGAAAAGTCAAATTAATCGCAAGCGGATTTGGTGAAGCACCAACTGCTGTGAACAACGCGAAAGCCTACATGGACCCGAAAGCCCGTGTACAGCCGCTCCATTCCACAAGCTTATTTGAAAATAAATAAGAACGGATCAAAAAAAGGAGTTCCATCTGCGGAACTCCTTTTTTGTTTATTTAAAAATCCCAATATAGGCATTCGCCATTCCAAGTACCATTGCAGCAAGTAACACCACAACAATTCCTGCCACAACCAAAATTACCCGATCCTTCACACGTTCCTTTTTCGGAAGCGGCTTGTCTATCCCGCAAGACGGACATGTTTTTGAACGATACGGAATCAGTTCATGACAGTTCCTGCAATTGATTTGTTCACTCAAACCTCAGCAACCTCTTTTCTGATGACAGTATATGTTTGGTTCTCATGATACTCTTTTCGAGGGGAAATAGCCAGTTGTGAGGACAAGCTGTAACAAAATTGAGCGATTTACAAATTGTTTAAGAAGGAATGGAATGAATGAAGGTTTGATTGGTTCAACCGATATAAGAAGTAGAAGATTGTCATGAAGGATAGGTGGAAAGATGATAAAGCGTTTCATGATTAGTTTGAGCTTGTTACTGATGATTGGCGGCTCAGTAGAAGTGTTCGCAAAAGATTATAACAAACATTATGCTCAATTCGCTGCCGGATCGAATATGGATGTTGATCAGCTAGAACCTTTTTTAACACATGTGTCCACTTCGATTTTAGATGCTGGTTTGAGTGATCAAGAAATCAAACAGATACTCACCAACGTTCAAAAAATGAATAAAAACAACGAAACGAAAAGAATGGGCACTTTTAAAGTGATGTATCTTGGAGAACCAGCCAATATGAAAATTGAGGTTGAAGTTCATGTGGAAGATGGCAATAAAGAAGTGGTGATCTATTTGTTTAGCACCGAAGAGTTGGTAGATGTCTTGGATAAAGAACTATTGAAAATAGAGGAAGCAATATAGAAAGAGACACTGAATGAGTAGTGTCTTTTTTTGTCACCTTTCCTCTTCAAAAACAAAAAGCCTCCGCGATCGTGTTGTTTACAAGAAAAAAGAACAAGGAGGCTTTTATCCATGATCAGTTGCTAATATAACACCGGGCGACAAAAACAGACAGGTAATGTATTAAACACACTTCATTAAACTCAATCAATTAAAAATACTTTAGAAAGCACCATGCAAACCTTCGATGTTAAATATAGTAGTTTAATTTTGGTTAGTACCTACTGTCTTACTTATGTTTGAAAGTCGTTCAGTACGAATAAAAACTAAGAAATCATTTGGTGTGGCTTGTGCTTCTCTAAGAATGTCTGCTGCTTCTATTCTCCATAATAAGTCACCTTGCTCAGAAAAACTTCTTCTTAATTTTCTCACACCATCAATTGCTCTAATAGCCCAATTGACAAAATCCATTCTATTTACATACCATACGTCTTGCCCATGAATAGCAGCTGGCTCTTCAATCAATTTTGATGAGGTAATCATAATGGTCTCAATTAATGCGTCTCTTCTTAATGTTTCTAACTTTTCTATAATCCAATTTTTATGAGTAGCAGCCTGTTTTACATGTTTAACTGGTATAGGTTTAGTTTCCGACTCATATATTTTATCCTCGGAAACAATACATAATTTATCATTAATTATCCACCATGGATCAGGATCTGCAACACCTTCTGAATTTTGAGAAATATAACCTAGAAGCGTTCCTAATTCTTGATGACCACGTTCAAATTCATTACCATCATTACTATTTAGATTTTCTAGTATTTGTTTAACTTTCCTTTCAAATTTCCTATTATTTCTTATACCATCATTAATAATTTGAGATTCTATTCTTTCTATTATTTCAAATAAACCATCCTCAGATTGATTATCATTTGACTTCTCTTGGTTGGATAATAACTTATTAAACCAATTAATGGATTTAGATGAATTTGAAGCCTCTTTAAAGTATTTTTTTGATACTTCTAAATATCTGTCTTTTCCACTTTTATATATTTGAAAAGCAACAAAACCAGCAGCATAATTCCAAAACCCCTTATATCCCTTTAGAGCACTTCCATCTAATTGTGGTAAAATTAAATCAATGTGTTTCAGCGCTTCATCATAATCCTCCTTCCATAACGCATATTGATATTCGACTTCATGTTTTACTGTATTCTTCAATCTTTCAAAATTTTCTCTTTCATTTTTTTCGTATCCCTCTTCAATATATTTATCTCTTAAACCAATGATAGATTTCTCTGCTTCCTCCCAGTCCTCTCCCCGCTCAAAGAATAGTTTTAAAAGATCTATTAATCCTTCAATACTTTCATGGTTGGTAGATTGTTCATACCCAAACTCTATTTCTGCTCGCAACTCAGGTTGATAATTCATAACTTTTTTAGGGGAAATTAACGAACTTTCCAATTCGTTACCGAATACACATACTGCTGCAAAATCAACATCTGACCTGGTACAACGACCGATGGCTTGTACTACCCGTGTTCTAACTCTCTCATTAAACAATACAGATGCAGCCATTCTTTTTGTAAAAAACTTCTCTTGTAGATGTGTAGCACTAGGAAGATCACCAAGCACTAACATATGGCATTTATCCCCATCCATATCAATACCATCATATCTATTAGCCAGTATCGCAATGCCATCATTTGAGTTTATAAAATCTTCTTTACTTTTTTCAATATCCTTACTTAAAAAAACTTCCGCATCTGTATTCTCTTCAAATAATTTTTTTAACCTTTTTACTGCCTTATCATCCTGAACAAGATGAAGAGACCTGTTAACTATCTCATTAATCTTTAATAGTACTTCATCATTTTTAGAGGAATTAAAGGATGAGTTTGGAAATACAAAAAAACGTCTGCCTATACTTTTTTTATCCCAGTCCGCCACCATGGGGAGTCTATGGATATTTTTCACCCCTGTAATCCGTTCCAATTCACCACTTTCTCCTAGAGTAGCAGACATATAAATTCTCTGCCTAGCACTTGTAAAAGGCAAATGGGTCTGAGTTGGAGGTATATATGGGCGAATTAATATTCCTTGCCAACTTATGAACATATTACAAGCATGTAAATGATTCTTAATGTTTGCCCAAGAATACCTTAATTTTGTTTGTTCAACAAAGGCATCAATAATTGGATAAATTTCTTTAATTTTTTCATAAAATTTGATATTAGGTAGTTTATCAAACCAAGCTTCATCTTCTGCCATCGGGCTATCATTGGTCATACGGTTAAATTGAGTTATATCTAGTTCTCCCCGTATACACTCTACGATTGAGGAATATAACTCAAAATTATCAAATCGAGATATTTCTAAAGACCAATTGCTAGCTATATAATTTTCTGAACTATGAGCATCGTCAAAAATAAGTATATCAGCATCGGAAAAAAACGAATTTGTATTAAAAAGGCTACTATAATTTGTAACTGCAATTGCTTCTGCGCTATTATATGCTGATTTTGCATCAGCAGGGTAATCAATAATTTTACCAGTAAATCCATTTACTTTTATTCCGTAAACATTTTTCGCCTTTTCAACAACTTGATGTACTAATTGATTATTAGGACATAAATAAACAACTTTCTCTTTATTTTTTCTTCTTCTATACTCACCAATTAATAAACCGATTAAAGTCTTACCACTTCCAGTTGGCAGTTCAAATGCTACATCTCTTTTTTCAAATGCTTGTTTCATATATATATCTATCATCTTCGATTGATAATCTAAAGTTCCTTTAATGGTTCTTTTTTTATAATCTTTATACATTTCTTGCGGTGAATCAAAGTTAGTATTATCAGTCTGTCTAATTCTAAATTTCAATTTAATCACCCCTTACAATTTTTAACTCAATATTCATAATTGTACCATTTTATTGATATATTACAATTTCAACTAAGGATTGAATTTATTTTACTTATGGAATATTTGAATTACAGAACTTAACTATTTAGTTTTATTTAAAAACACAAAAAAACCTTCTTAATTAGTCATGTTTTCCAACATTAACTATTAAGAAGGCATATGATTACATTCTAAATTTAATAATGAACATTATCCAGTTTCATATTGCTTAGATCACATTTTCAAAAAGCATACAAATTATGGACCTGAATCTAAGCATCTTAACACTCTTCCGGCGTACCGGTATTCGTGGCTGTTCTGAACGAAGAACCGCATCCGCATGACGCAATCGCGTTCGGATTGTCAATCGTAAAACCGCCGCCCATTAGTGATTGTTTGAAATCAATGATGGTGCCGTTCATGATGTCAAGGCTTTCGGAGTCGACAAGAACCTTGATGCCGTGCTGTTCGAACTGCGTGTCTTTTTCTGAGACTTCATGGTCAAAGCCCATCCCGTATGAAAGACCGCTGCAGCCGCCGCCTTTTACGCCCACTCGCAGGAACGCATTTTCTTCTTCATGTTCTTTCATCATATCTTTAATCTGCAATGCAGCAGCTTCTGTAATCGTTACTGGTGTACTCACGATCATCCCTCCTTTTGACTGGATGTTTCTTTTCAATTATAAACGTGATGTTGCCTTTTCTCAAATAAATGGTTTAGAGATAGAATGTGCCGTCACAAATCGTTTCAGCAGGTCCTGTCATCAGCACATGGTCATTGTCTTTCCAGCGAATGATGAGGTCTCCGCCAGCTAGATGAACGGTCATATCCGTTTCTTTTTTCGCATGTCCATTCACAATCGTTGATACAGCCGCAGCACATGCTCCTGTTCCGCACGCTTGCGTAATCCCTGATCCTCTTTCCCACACGCGAAAATGCAGTTCCGTTTCACTGACACGTTCCACAAATTCTACATTGACGCCTTCTGGAAACATGTCATGCTTTTCAATGATTGGCCCAAGCGAATCGAGCGGCGCCTGTTCAATGTCTTCTAAATAGAAAACGATATGGGGATTCCCCATTGAAACGGCTGTTCCATTTAAGGTCGTCGTGCCAAAATCAAGCGGTTCATTAATCGTTGTACTGGCCGGTTCACCAAGCATTGGCATCGCTTCTTTTTCAAAACGAGGTTTCCCCATATCTACTGTTACTAAATGAACGTGACCATCCTGCACATGAACGGTCGCTTCAACGAGTCCTGACAATGTCTCAATCTGGAACGTTGTGTCCGTTACGATTTGATGCTCATACACATATTTTGCAACACAACGCAGACCGTTACCGCAGTTTTTCCCCTCTGATCCATCATTGTTGAAAATGCGCATCTTCACAGGCGCAACATCTGATGGGCAAATGAGGATCATTCCGTCTGAACCGATACCTGTATAAACAGAAGAAACGCGGATCGCTATCTCTGACAGCTGCTCTTCTGGAAGCTGTTCCTTCATCTGATTGACATATATATAATTGTTTCCTAGTCCGTGCATTTTTGTGAATTGAAATGATGTCATGAGCGTCCTCCAAAAATGTTGTTTCTTTATAGTATAAAAGGAGTCGATTCAGGAGACAATCTTATCATCCCCCGTTTTTCATACATAGAAGCTCTTTGCTGCCATGGCAAAGGGCTTTTATTATGCATATGCCTCTTTTTCTCTCGTGTGATGCTTCATTTTGATGATATTTTATTAGCATAACATATTGGATGCGCTTTCTACATTTTCTCCTGAAAAATGGAAACTGAATATATGAAAAAAATGCACCTCATGACCCATGTGGTGCATTTAAAACATGTCGTTTTCCTCTATAAAAGCATAAATACGCTCGACTAGCTGCTCTGCATTTTCTCCTGAAACAAATTCTCCATTCACAAGCGCAAATGGGGAGTCCATACATTTGCCGCAGTAGCTTAAACAGCCGTATTCCATTACATCTAAGTTTGGGTCTTTTTCAAGTTTCTCTTTTGCTTCTTGAGACCCTTGTGCAAGATTACTTACACAAAATTCGATCAGTGGAAACACTGTGCTTCACCTCACATTTGCCTTACTATCCTACCGAAATTCCTTCTATTAGTCAAAACATGAGCTTCAATAAATCGTTACGCCTATTCCCCGTAAAATGTTTTACTATTTAGGACTAAGTAATGAATATGTAGGTTATTTTGAAACAATTATTGTGGTTTCACAGTAAATTCGATATAATTTTATTTGGTATTTTAACTTAAAGTTTTTTAGTATAAGTGTTTTTCAATGTCTAGGGGGAAAAGGAGAATCGTCATGAAAAATTTAGTCTTGATCGGCGGAGGTTACGGGAATATGCGGGTTCTCCACCGCTTATTGCCAAATCAATTACCTGATGATGTTACTATCACATTAATTGATCGAAATCCTTACCACTGTTTAAAAACAGAATATTATGCACTTGCTGCTGGAACGATCTCTGATCATCACATTCGAGTATCTTTTCCAGAGCATCCAAAGCTGGATATTCAATACGGGGAAGTAGAAAAAATTGATATTGAAAACAAACAGATCTTATTTAGCGACCGTGAACCTATTCCATATGATGATACGGTAATCGGACTCGGCTGTGAGGACAAGTATCACAATGTCCCTGGGGCGAAAGAACATACATACAGCATTCAAACCATTGATCAGTCAAGACACGCGTATAACAAATTAAACAATTTGAGCGCAGGTGCAACAGTTGGCATTGTCGGTGCTGGACTTAGCGGGGTAGAGCTAGCCAGTGAACTGCGTGAAAGCCGCTCTGATTTAAACATCATTCTTTTTGACCGCGGAGAACTGATTCTTTCCAGTTTCCCAAAAAGATTAAGTTTATATGTACAAAAATGGTTTGAAGAAAACGATGTAAAGATCATTAACTGCGCCAATATTACAAAGGTTGAAGAAGGAGTTGTGTACAACCATGACGATGCAATTGAAGCAGATGTCATCGTGTGGACAGCAGGAATTCAGCCAAGTAAAGTCGTGCGAGATATGGATGTTGAAAAAGATGCACAAGGCCGTGTCGTCTTAACTCCTCATCACAATCTCCCTGGAGATGAGCATGTCTATGTCGTAGGTGACTGCGCAAGCTTGCCGCATGCACCAAGTGCACAGCTTGCCGAGGCACAGGCAGAGCAAATTGTGCAATCTCTACAGAAACGCTGGAAAAACGAGCCGCTTCCTGAGGCTTACCCGCAGTTTAAGTTAAAAGGCGTACTCGGCTCTTTAGGGAAAAAAGCCGGCTTTGGCCTAGTGGCGGATCGTCCACTTGTTGGTCGTGTTCCAAGACTCTTAAAATCTGGACTTCTTTGGATGTACAAGCATCACAATGGATAAAATGATGTGAATTTTTTCTCAAAGCTCCTTCTAATGAAGGAGCTTTTATTATGAAACGGCATGTACCGATGGATGGTTCACTTTGATAGGAGCAAGCGCAAGGATGCAGTCTTTACGAAACGTTCTGATCGTCTTCTTCGATAAACAATACGCTTGTATGAACTGTTCAGTTTGACGATGTACAATGATTTTTCGTTTCGAGCACTCTCCATTTTTCTTCATATAAATCATATCAATCGGTATTTGTTGATGAAGAGATTGTTTTAGTAAATAATTCATGATGCTCACGCTCCTTTCATCTCATTATAACCGAACAAACGTTCTAAATCAACCTAAAAAGGAACGTTTGTTCTGTTTATTTTCCTAAAAAAAGAACAGCTCATTCACTGCTCTCTTCGTACCCGTATTTCTCCATTTCTTGATAAATATCTTTTAATTTCGGATTGCCCTCTCCTACAATTTGATCCTCAACAAGGACAAGCGGATAAAAGAATTCATCATCAAGAATTCGTTCAGATAATTCTTTTTGGCGTTCGTTTTCAGGTGGGTGCTCAATATCGATATATGTGATGCGAAACGGCTGATTTGGATATTTTCGTTTTAATGCTGCATCTAACCACTCAAATGTATCTTTTGAAGAAGGCAGATTCACGCAGCTAGCGCACAGGACATCTCTTCCATATACATAAAGATCAACGGTTTTGTTCATTTGACAAGCCCCCTATTCTTTCTTTATTTTAGCTGAATTTTCTGTATGAAAAAAGTCAAAATCACTTTTTGTTTCAAGATGAGATTGTGCTATAATGAGAAGGAAACTTTGAAACCAATCAATAGATTTTTATCGTCCAGATGAATATAATGGTGATATGTTGTGAAAGGAGCGATTATATCTAATGACTGAAGTCGAAATGAAAGACCAAGTACAGGAAGTACTGGACAAACTTCGTCCATTTCTATTACGTGATGGTGGAGACTGTGAGCTTGTAGACATTGAAGATGGCATTGTGAAATTACGCCTTCTTGGTGCATGCGGCAGCTGCCCAAGTTCAACCATTACATTGAAAGCCGGTATTGAGCGCGCATTATTAGAAGAAGTACCTGGCGTTGTAGAAGTTGAACAGGTTTTCTAATTCATATATGACATGAAAACGACCCTTAACGGGTCGTTTTTTAATTGTTGACAAAGGGCTAATTTTAGCCCTTTGTCTTGTTTTCAGCGTGATAGAAAACCTTTGTGGTCTAGTAAGGACGAGAACGCAGGACTGACACCGAATGCGAGGGTTTGTCTACACGCTGAAACGACCCAATCAGGGCCGTTTTTTAATTAGGATAATTTCTCTCTAAACCATTCTTGAATAAAGGTCAGTCTTTGAATACGCTGCCCAGGGTGGCCACTTCTGGATAAATCATGAGAAGCCTTAGGAAACTTGACTAATCTCGTGTCTTTTCCAAGCTCCTTCAATGCCACAAAAAGCTGCTCTCCTTGATCGACTGGGCAGCGGTAGTCTTCATCACTGTGCAGGATGAGGAGCGGTGTATTCACCTGTTTTACATACTTTAGCGGCGAACGATCCCATAGCTTATCAACCGAATCATAAATATCCCCATCCACCTGCCATTTTGTAAAGAAATAGCCGATATCACTGATGCCATAAAAGCTAATCCAGTTTGAAATGGAACGCTGTGTAACAGCTGCACGGAAACGGTCTGTCTGTCCGACAATCCAATTGGTCATAAAACCGCCATAGCTGCCGCCTGTTACGCCAAGCCTTGTTTCATCAAGAAAGTCATAGGCTTCGAGCACATGATCAACAGCCAGCATGACATCCTCATAATCAACGTCACCATAGCTGCCTCTTACCCGGTCTGTAAACATCTGTCCGTATCCATGACTGCCATGAGGGTTTATGTAAACAATCGCATACCCTTCAGCGGCGAGCATTTGAAATTCATGAAAATACGTATGACCGTACATCGCATGCGGCCCGCCATGAATTTCTAAGATAAGTGGATATGTCTTCCCCTCTTCCATCTGAGCAGGCTTCATAAACCAGCCATGTACAACGTCTCCTTCTTTTGACTGGAAAGAAATTGGTTCAGGTTCGGATATGACATGTTCCTTTAGAAAGTCATCATGCTCAAACGTGATTTGCTTGAGTGAGGATTCCCCTAAAGTCAGCTCATACAGCTCACTAGGCGAGACAGGTGAAAGACGGCTGATCAGCATTTTTGATTCATCTGGATGAAGACTGAAATTCGTCACATGTTCTGCCTCTAAACGAACGGGATAGGCTAAGCCTTCAATAGAGAAATAATAAATCCCGGTACTCCCTTGATCAGAAACAAGCGCATAAAACCCCTGACTATCCTTCGTCCATTGCGGAAGCTGATTGGCTTCACCCATGACACTATCCCCTGCCATACAGTTACCAACATACATATCGAGCATTTCTGACAGTTGAACGGTCTTTTTCTCCTTCAGATCAAACAGCCACAATGATGGGAAGGTTGCATTCTGAAATTCACGCTCGTGTCCAATGTACAAAAGGCTTTCTCCATTTGGAGAAAATGATACGGTCGAGTAAGCGCCTGTTGATTGGGTGATTTTCTTGGATGTACCGTCCTCTAATGACAGGAGACAGATATCACTTATGTAAAACGTCTGCGGGTTGGATTGAATATAGGCGAGCCACTTCCCGCAAGGAGAGACGACATGATTCACATGATGTTGCTGCTCACTCGTAACCGTCTCTACCTCCCCTGAGCAGACATCGATTTGTACAATTTGCGTCAGCCGCCCGTCTAAAAAACCTCTGCCATCTGCTTTATAAGTCAAATCATCATATACTGCCGGAGCAAAGTCATCGCACTCTTCCTTTTTTTCATCATGAACAGATTCTTCTTGTTTTAATGAGACCGCTGCATAAATGAACGCTCCATCCGGTGAAAATACAGGATGAGATACGCCGTAAGGAATATTCGTTAAAGTACGAATGCCGCCGCCATCGCTCTGAATGAGTGCGAGCTGAGGGACTTCCTTTGGCTTCTGCAAAATAAACGCAAGCTGCTTCCCGTCATTTGACCACACTGGCTGATGATGCTTTCCATCATCGAATGTCCATTGTGACAGCTCCCCTGTCCCTTCATCTCGAACCCATAAATGAATATTGTAATCATCCTTTTTTTCATTCACCGATACTTTTGTAAAAACAGCCTTTTTTCCATCTGGTGAATAGACTGGATGAGAAACAGACACGATTTGTGTTAAATCCTCTGCTGTTATCAATTTCTTCATCAATAGATCTCCCCCTTTTAGTATCAAAAATAGTTCGCTTCTCTAAATAATAATCCCTGCTTTTGTTGTGAAAAACAAGGATAAAAAAAGAACGTGCTCATTTATAGCACGTTCTTCATTTGATTCACAGAATGATGCTCGACGATGACACCTTCTACCGGCACCGTCAGCACATCTACTTCACAATGCGGGAAATTTTGGGCAAGCTGCTTTTTCAGCGCTTCTCCCTTTCCTTTTTCCACTAAGGTCAAAATGGTCGGCCCAGCACCACTTAATGCTGTTCCATATGCGCCTTTTAATGAAGCAACGTGCTCCACCTTTGATAGCTCTGGGACAAGCATCGTGCGGTATGGCTGATGAAATAAATCTTTATTCATCATTTCCCCTACAAGCGGCCAGTTCTGCGTCATTAAGGCGGCGACAAGGACGTTACTCACTGCACTCGCGCTCACGGCCTGTTTATAGGAAAAATCCTCTGGCAGGACATCACGGGCATCCTTTGTGAGCACTTCATAAAAAGGAATCACGACGACGACATCTACATCCACATGCTGCACTTTAACGGCATGTGTCTTGTCTTCTTCATGAAGACCGATGAGTAAACCACCGAATAAAGAGGCACCCGCATTATCTGGATGACCTTCTACCTCACTTGCAAAAAAGAGCTTCTGATCATCGGTCATCTTTAATTCAAGCAGCTGATTGGCGAGCTCAATAGCGGCAACAATGGCAGCAGCGCTGCTGCCCAGCCCCCTTGCTAATGGAATATCACTCCACACTTTGACATGAACAGGCGGGAGTGTTTTTCCAAAGTCATCTGCGACCTTTTTAGCTGTTTGGTAGATCAGGTTATCGGTGCCTGATGGAATACCAGACACGACATCTGTTTCTGCTTCAAACAGCCAGCTATCATGGTCATAGACCGATAGCTTTAAATAGCGGCTGAGCGCCATTCCGACTGAGTCAAAGCCTGGTCCTAAGTTGGCAGTGCTTCCCGGTACTGTGATTGAAAAAAGCATGGAGGCGTTACTCATACGCGTGCGGCCTTTTCTAAATGTTCCAGAATTTGATCTTCATCTGCATCCAGTGTGACCGGTTTGATGTGCGAAATATCAATCGCCGTATTCGGATCTTTTAATCCGTTTCCTGTCAGTACAGCGACGACTTTACTGCCTGGCTTAATTTCTCCAGATTTCACTTGTTTGAGTACACCTGCAATTGATGCACAAGACCCTGGTTCTGCAAACACACCTTCTTCACGTGCGATCAATTGATAGGCATGAAGAATTTCTTCATCTGTCACTTCATCAATTTTCCCGTTCGATTCATCTGCCGCTGCTACAGCTTGTTTCCAGCTTGCAGGGTTTCCGATGCGAATGGCTGTTGCGACTGTTTCTGGCTGCTCAATGACTTCATTTCGAACGATGGCTGCAGCTCCTTCTGCTTCAAAACCACGCATGACTGGCAGTCCAGTGCCTTTTTTCTCATGATATTCTTTGAAACCTTTCCAGTACGCTGTAATATTCCCCGCATTTCCAACAGGAATCGCCAGTACGTCCGGCGCAGCGCCGCCTAGCTGCTCACAGATTTCAAATGCCGCTGTTTTTTGTCCTTCAATTCGGTATGGATTGACGGAGTTAACAAGTGCGATCGGTGCTTTTTCACAGATGCTGCGGACAATTTTAAGTGCATCATCAAAGTTGCCGTCAATGGCAATGATCTCTGCTCCGTACATGACAGCCTGCGCCAGCTTACCGAAGGCAATTTTTCCATCTGGAATGATGACAATACATTTCATATCAGCGCGCGCCGCATAAGCTGCCGCTGCTGCAGACGTATTCCCTGTCGATGCACACATGATCGTATCATTACCTTCTTCTTTTGCCTTTGCGACGGCCATGACCATCCCGCGATCCTTAAAAGAACCTGTAGGGTTGACGCCTTCTGTTTTCACATGAAGTTCAATCCCAAGCTTTTCAGATAGCTTTGCGAGATGAATCAGCGGTGTGTTTCCTTCATTTAATGTTAGTTTAGGTGTTTGTTCGTTTACTGGTAAGAATTCTTGAAATTCTTCAATGAGTCCATTCCACTTCATCAGCTTAAACCGTTCCCTTCTACTCGGTACGTGCTCTTCACTTGAACCACCACGTCGAGATCGTTTAATGTTTGCAGGATATTTGAGAAATCTTCTTCTGATGTTTGATGTGTAATAATCACAATTTCAGCCAGCTCATCATGCCCTTTGACAGGAAGCTGAAGGATCTTTTCAAAGCTGATGCCTCTTTCAGAAAAAATCGATGTAATGCGGGAGAAAGCTCCGACTTGATCTCTCACATGTATTCTTAAAAATTGCTGAGCAAATACTTCGGATGATGATTTGATTTTCTTCTCAAATTGCGGTGCAATAAATCCACTGCCATTCACACCAAGACGCATGTTTTTCATAACAGCGACTAAATCAGAGACAACAGCTGTTGCCGTTGGCAGGCTGCCTGCTCCAGGTCCGTAAAACATCGTTTCTCCGACAGCACTTCCGTAAACATAGACAGCATTAAATTCATTGTTGACGGAAGATAACGGGTGATGATCAGGAAGTAAAGTTGGCTGTACGCTGACCTCCACTTTCTCTCCGTCCCTTTGGGCAATTCCAATCAGCTTCATTGTATAGCCAAAACGTTTACTGAAATTAATGTCCTCATCCGAGATGTCAGAGATGCCTTTTACTTTCACATCCTCTAAATCTACATTCATGGAAAAGCCGAGTCTTGCCAGGATGGCCATCTTTCTTGCCGCATCTAGCCCTTCTACATCCGCCGTCGGATCTGCTTCTGCAAAGCCAAGATCCTGCGCTTCTTTTAATACATCTTCATACGCGCTTTTATCGACATTCATTTTTGTTAAAATAAAGTTCGTTGTCCCGTTCACGATTCCCATCATTTTTGTGATGCGGTCAGAGGCTAAACCTTCCTCTAGTGTACGCAAAATCGGAATCCCACCTGCGACACTTGCTTCATAGTAAAGGTCACAGCCGTTTTCTTTTGCTACATGTAAAAGCTCTGTGCCATATAGCGCCATTAAATCCTTATTGGCTGTAATCACATGCTTCTTCTCATTTAGTGCATCTATTAAATATTGTTTTGTCTCTTCAATGCCGCCCATCACTTCAATAATGACGTCGACCTCTGGATCTCGAATCACATCGTATACTTCAGTTGTGAAGACCTCTCTTGCCACATCCACATCTCTTTTTTTATCGGGATTGCTCACAAGCACTTTTTTTATTAATACCGGACAGCCGATCTGGTGCATTAATTTATCCTGATGATCTTGAATAATCTTAACGACACCGCTCCCCACTGTTCCTAATCCTAGTAGTCCAACTCGAATTGCCTTCACCTGAAATTCCACCTTTCTCCGTAAATGTCCTCTCTAAGAAGACATTTGTTAACCTAACACAGACATTCAATGTACACACATTATAAAGGGGTATCCTCATTTTGACAAGGTAATAAAATAAGAGAATATGAGAATGAAACCGCTTAACAGCTATTTATATCAAGATTCTATATTTTCAAAATATTTTTGTGAGAAAAGCTCCCGAAGCCGGGAAGCTTGAGATTACGCCTGAACTGGCGTTTTGGCTTGCTGATCTTGCAGGACAAGCGCAATATTTTCAGCACATAAATGCATCATGTTTTTTCTCGTTTCAACACTCGCACTTCCGATATGAGGAAGCACTGTCACATTTGGTAATGTCGTTAACGGGTGATCCGGACTGACAGGCTCCCTGCTAAATACATCCAGACCTGCTCCTGCAATTTTTCCTGTCGTGACAGCATCATATAAAGCATCTTCGTCTACCGTCTGCCCTCTGGAAACGTTGATGAAGTAAGCCGTGTTCTTCATCTGCTCAAATGCTTTCTTATTAAACATTTCTTTCGTTTCAGGCGTTAAAGGCGTCAAACAAACGATGAAATCAGACTGCGTAAGCAGCTCATCAAATGCGGCATAGGTCACACCTAGCTGCGCTTCTGCTTCTGGCTTTCTTGAACGATTATGATAAAGAACATTCATATCAAAACCTTTTGCCCGCTTGGCAAGTGCGGTTCCAATACTGCCCATTCCGACAATCCCTAACGTTTTATGATGAACATCCGCACCGGCTAGAAGAAGCGGCCCCCAGCCTGTCCAGTTCCCATCCTTAATCCAATCACTCGCTTCGACAATTCGTCTTGCTGACGCCATCAAAAGCGCAAAGGCTAAATCAGCTGTCGATTCTGTTAAGACGTCCGGTGTATGACATACCGTGATCCCGTGCTTTTTAGCTGCCTTTAGATCAATATTGTCATAGCCGACCGCGAGATTCGCGACCACTTTTAGATTTGGAGCATTTGATAAAAGTGTCTCATCTACTTGATCTGACAGCATCGTGAGCAGCCCATCTGCTTGAGCAGCTTGTTTTTCTAACTCTTCTCTTGGACACGGCTCATCCTCGCTCGTCCACATGTCAATATGAGCGACTTCTTTTAATGGTGTAAGTGTTGTTTCATCAAGCTTTCTTGTGATATAGACATAAGGTTTCGTCAAGAAGAACACTCCTTTGGTTGATTTCTTTAAGCATAACGAAAAACGCCTCAAGAGAAAAGAGACGTTTCATCTGTTCACTGAAACTTCAAATCAGCGGATTGATGAATCCATCCAACAGGAGGAATGAGATGCCCACCGCTGCGCATGGCACTCAATTCTTGAAACACCTTGAGAAAATATTCGTAGCGGTTCGCATCATTTAAAACATAATCTAATCGTTCTTCATAATAAGATTTTTCATTTTCTCCTGACATATAATAACCTTCGACAATTTCAAAATAATGAAGCGGAAACAGAAGACGGCTGTATAACAGTCGCTTTGAAAATGATGAAAGAGGCGTAACCTGCTCATATTGCTGCAAAAAGGAGAAGCCCTCTTCAATTAAATCCTCCTTATGCTGGACAAAGGTTTCTCTTAAATATTCTGCGATGTCTCTTGTTGGATGGTCAAATACCCAGTCAACAGGTAAACGAAGCGGCTGCTCATGTGGCCAGGTCATACGTGAAAAGCGCTGATGACAAACAGTACCTGAATCACATTCTTTTGGTTCATCATCAAGCTCTGTATCCACTAAATATTGAATGGCATTTTCCGTTAATCCAAGATAATACGGAAAGGATTCAATGAATTTCTTTTCAAATCGTTCAAGTGGTTTTTGATGCATTTGCTGCATCCAAAAGCCTTCCAGCTGGTCTAACCGTTTTGCCCATAATTCCTTCCAAGCTCCGACACGTTTTGTTTCAGACACCTCATAAGGAAACCCTCTCCCCCTGACATGAAAGGCCGCCAGCTCTGGTGCGTGCTGAAATGAGCGGCTTGTGACCCGCGGTGCTGCCTTTAATAGAGCGTACAGTTCTTTTCCATGGGTAAAAGTCGGTTTCTCTTCATTTGTTAATTCAAACACGGCAACGTATGGGTCACCGTCATTCAGTAAATACTGACTGATATGATAAAGCTCTGTGAGTTCTTCTTCTCGCAAATGAGACACGGGAACAATGATGAAGAGAGCTTTCGCCGTTTGAAAGCTCTGGTAACTGCCATATGGCATAAATTGACGCACATCAATACCAAATGTGTGATAAATGGTTTCTTTCATGATTTCACCTGCGTTCATAAAATCAGTCTCTTATCATATCGTAGTCGCAGGTTGAGGGATTTATGAATACTATTTACTATCCGAAGCTTTTTCACACGTTGTGGACAAATTACGAGGATTGGGTGAGGAACATGCCGCATCATCATGAGATGAACGAAGTAGAAAAAACAGCAAGACGCCGTTTACAAGAACGAGGCGTAACCATTCAAGATATAGCAGACCTTGTCTTCTTTTTACAGGAAAAATATCATCCTGGCTTAGACATGACAGAGTGCATCCACAATGTGGAACGTGTCATCGCAAAACGTGAAGTCCAAAATGCCATCTTAACAGGCGTTGAACTAGACGTTCTCGCTGAGCAAAAAAAGCTGACAGAACCGCTGCAATCCATTCTTGAAACAGATGAAAGTCTATATGGTGTGGATGAAATTTTATCCTTTGCCATCGTTAATATTTATGGCTCCATCGGCTTTACGAATTACGGATATATCGATAAAGAAAAACCAGGGATTCTTGGGAAACTCAACGATAAATCCACAGGCGAATGCCACACCTTTTTAGATGACATTGTCGGTGCTATTGCTGCGGCGGCATCAAGCAGACTGGCACATAGTGCGAGAAATGCAGAATAAAACACAAAAGAGGACGTGCGTCTGACGCTTGTCCTCTTTTGATTAAGATAATCGTTCAATCCACTCAGATAATGAATCAATGACATAGGTTGGCTGTTTGTCATATTTCTGAAGCAGCTCTTTTGTCGTGACGCCTGTATGGACAAGCAGTGTATCCATCCCTGCGTTCATCCCTGCCATAATATCGGTATCATAGTTATCGCCCACCATGAGCGTCTCTGACACATCTGTCCCGAGCACCCGCATGGCCTGTTCCATAATGATAGACTCTGGCTTTCCAATAAATGTTGGCTGCACTGTTGTCGTAACCGTCAGCACAGATGTTAACGATCCATTTCCAGGTAACAGCCCTCTTTCTGTCGGAATGGCAATATCCCCATTTGTTGAAACGAATTGTGCACCTTGACGGATTGCAATGGCTCCTACCGCTAGTTTTTCATAAGTAATACCGCGGTCTATTCCAACGACAACGAAATCAGCGTCTTCTTGACCAAACGACAAGCCTTTTTCTTCGATGGCCTGCTGAATGCCTTCTTCTCCGATCACATACACCGAGGCATCTTTCTTTTGTTCTGCGATATAGTTTGCCGTCGCCATACTTGTTGTAAAGACTTGTTCTTCCGTTGCTGGAATATCGAATGAAACCAGTTTCTCTGCTACTTGCTTCGGTGTGCGTGAAGAGTTATTCGTGACAAACAAATAAGGGATGTTCAACTCATTTAACTTGTGAACAAATTGCCCCGCCTCTTCAATCTTTTCTGTTCCTTTATACATCGTCCCGTCTAAATCAATTAAATAGCCTTTGTATTTCATGCTGCTTACAACTCCAATGGTTTATTTAAACGCTGATACTGGTCCAAGCTCCTGCTCCAAGTAAGTGCGAATTCGATTCGGGAAGACTTGCAGCGCCTGTTCTACCTCACTGATGACCTGCAACAAATCTTGATGAACCACTTCTTGGTATTGCTGAACAAGTGTTTTACGGCACGAGACCAGTTTTTTCAGGTGAGTGCCTTCTTCTGTTGGTACAACTTTTTCGTCCACAAGAATATCCATGATGTCGTTATAGCTTCCTGGGTCCCGCATGATAAAGCCGTCAATCATATCATTTCCTGTATCAAGAATACATTCGACGAGCAAATGAACAATTCGTTCTAGCGCTTTTTTTTCTAAAGGGCTTGACCATGTTTGATGACTGCGCATCAAATTATATTGCTCCTCAAAAAAACGTAATGTCTCTTCAATCTTCTTTCTATCTACGAAATACATCATGACGCTCCCCTTTGCGTTATTTTCTAATCCGCTTTAAGACAAAATAGGCACAGCCAAAATTACAGTATTCATAAATGTATTCATCGAGTGTACTGATTTTTGTATCGAATGTGGCCTTTTGGTTTTGGTCATCAAAGAACCCCTTCAGCCTAAGCTGGTTGTAGCCCCAATCCCCCACAATATAATCATACTTATTTAAAATATCTGAGTACCTTGCTTTAAACGCTTCCTCATCAAAGCCGTCTTTGATTTCTCTGACAAGATCAAAGGTAGCATTCTGAATGACGATCATCTTCTCACCTCTTTTTAAACGATCCATCTTTAATGATAATTCATTGGAACAACTCCATCAATTGCTAAAGCATGTTTTTTCCGATTTAGCCGAAGCTAAAGAAAAAAGGAGGTCACATTTATGATGAAACAACTGACAGCCACTATTCTCCTATGCATGCTTTTAGGCGGATGCGGCTTTCAATCAGGCATGAACCGGCAAGTGGATGAAGACTCTTCCAGCAAGACAATTCGCCTGTCTGATCGTCATGAAGGAAATAATTCCAACATGCCAGAAGCAGATACGAATCGAGCAGGCTATGTTCGTTATCAGCGCCAGCAAGTAACCGATCAAAAGGAAAGAACCCCTGCTTTAAATCGTGAGCACCTTGCCCACGTGATTACAAGTTTAGCCATCCAGCTGCCAAATATAAAGGATGCAGCAACACTTGTCACAGACGAGGATGCCCTTATTGTGTATCGAACAGGCAACAAAAACCGAGATGAATCAGCCGATCAAGTGAAAAAAACAGCGGTTTCTGTTCTCCCTCGTTATTATCATGTGTACGTCTCTGATAACCCAGAGCACTTTCAATCCATTGCCAATTTTTCACGTCTTCAAACCAATTCACGTGATTTTGATCAAATTTTAACGAAAACGATTCAACAAATGAAATACTCTCCTCAAGGCGGAGATATTTCAACGAAAGAAGATGCCAATGGCATGACGAATTCCGATCGGACCATGAGACGAAACACACCTTACGGCCAAAATTAACATGAGAAAAAACGCCAGAGAGCTCTGGCGTTTTCTTTGTTATGCTTGCGCCTGACGCTTCTTAGACGCTTCGTTTACTTGTTCGTCTGCATGGTAAGAAGAACGGACAAGCGGTCCAGCTTCACAGTGGCTAAAGCCTTTTGACATGGCAATTTCCTTCAGCTCTGCAAACTCATCTGGATGGTAGTATTTTTGCACTTTCAAATGCTTTTTCGACGGTTGTAAATACTGACCAATTGCCATGATGTCAACGTTATTGGCAAGAAGATCATCCATGACTTCAATGATTTCTTCCTTCGTTTCACCAAGTCCAATCATAATGCTTGATTTCGTTGGAATGTCAGGCTGCATTTCTTTTGCACGACGCAAGAATTCCAATGAACGATCGTATGTAGCCCGTGCACGAACTCTTGGTGTTAACCTGCGTACTGTTTCAATATTGTGATTTAAAATATCAGGGCGTGTATCCATTAACGTTTTCAAATTATCATAATTGCCACCCATGTCTGAAGGGAGAACTTCAATTGTTGTGAATGGACTTTTTCTTCTAATGGCACGAACAGTTTCAGCAAATACACCTGCTCCGCCATCTTTTTGGTCATCCCTTGCAACCGCTGTTATAACAGCGTGCTTTAAATTCATCAAAGCCACTGAATCTGCCACGCGTTCTGGCTCTTGCAAGTCTAACTCAGTAGGAAGTCCGGTTTTCACCGCACAGAAACGGCATGCGCGCGTACAAACAGATCCGAGGATCATAAATGTAGCAGTTCTTCTCACTGCCCAGCATTCGTGAATATTCGGACATTTCGCTTCCTCACAAACGGTATGCAGGTTGTTTTCCCGCATCATTTTTTTCAAACCGGTATAGTTTTCATTCGTATTCAGCTTAATTTTAAGCCAGTCCGGTTTTCTTACGTGCTCTTCCTTCTTTGCCAATTCCATCATCTCCATATGAATTCGTTAAAGGTGCATATACAATCATCTTCCTGCTATATACGATGGATGCAGCTATTGCCGCAAAAAATTGAATCTTCGGCCTAAGGCCTTTTCTTTAGACACTTTAACATAGTACAGATTGAACAACAAGGGAATGAGCTGCAAAAATACCCAAAAGCCTCCTAAAATAACAGAAGAAAATTACTAACATTTTCTTCTTATGAAATAACGTGATCAAACCACACTAAACGGTAGAAGAGATGTTCGAAGAAAGGAGATGGACGTTTGTGAAAGTGGTTTTAGCGATCATCATCGCTCTTTCAATGATTCCCGCACCAGTCCATGCACAAGGGGCAAACAAACAGCCTGATGAATTAAAACAGCGAATGGCACTGTATGAAAAGATCGCCATCACCACACAGGTTCCGTGGTATGTACTTGCTGCGGTTGATCAGTATGAACACAATATACGCAAAAGCAGAAGAGATTTACCAAAACAAACAGGTGTGATTGGTATCTACATTCCCCGGGAAATGTGGATAGGACCAGAAAATCCAAATAAGCAGGATACCTCACCATTAAGCATTAAAGTGTTCGACGGTATTGGGCTTGATGGTAATGGGGATGGAAAAGCGGAAATCGATAACGATGAAGATGTCCTGTTCACGTTTGCTCAATACTTGCTTCATTACGGCAGCAGCATCGACCAATTAAAAATCGCGCTGTGGGATTATTACGGACGTGATCAAACCGTTGGAATCATTTCATCTTTTATGAAGCTCTATAAGCATTACGGCCATCTTGACCTTGGAAAGCATGCGTTTCCTCTTCCGGTTGGAGCTGACTACAGCTACAGGAGTACATGGGGTGATGCGAGAGGCTTTGGAGGCAGAAGAATTCATGAGGGCACTGATCTTTTTGCTCATTACGGTCTTCCTGTTCGTGCGACATCGTACGGCGTGATTGAAATGAAAGGCTGGAACCGCTTTGGCGGCTGGCGGATCGGCATTCGAGATATTCATAATCATTATCATTATTTTGCCCACTTAAATGGCTTTGCAAAAGGACTCAAAGCTGGGCAGATTGTAGAACCTGGGCAAGTCATCGGATCAGTCGGAAGCTCCGGTTACGGCCCACCTGGCACAGCAGGAAAATTCCCGCCACACCTTCATTACGGCATGTATAAAGACAATGGACGAACTGAATGGTCGTTTGATCCTTATCCTCATTTAAGGGCATGGGAAAGAGCCGAGCGGAAACGTCATTAAATAAAAGGAGAAGTTTAGCGATACCGCTTGCTTCTCCTTTTGATATGTATCAACATTTCCTTGTCTACTGTTACTGCTTATGCTTCTCTTTCAATCCTAATACTAAAAAAAGAATACCCATGATGAAAAAAAGGAGGTACACAACTGTTACTTCAAGTGGAATCATGTCAAGCATCCCTCTAAATAAGTCGACACTCAAACTGTCACTCCCAGCTAATAATATCGATGCTGACATATATTTAGCACTAAATACAATGGCAAATACTAAAAAACAAAATCCGCTTACATGAATTTTCTTCATATCATTCAAATCCTCCTCTCACTTTCATAACAGACGATCGTAAAAAATCAGCCTTCAGGATAGCTACACTATCCAAAAAAGGAAAACAATGAACATTTATCATGGCACGTGATTCGTATGGAATCAAGTGGTTAATTAGGATAAGATGAACAGATCACATAAAAAAGTCTAAGCATCGCAGCCAATGAATAATTACTTCACAAAGAGTTAGGGGGGCTGTTTTTTGAAAAGAGGAATGACCTTTACCATTCCAAATGAATACGGAGTCTTCCTTGGAGAAGTGCTAAAACGGATTGTGGATTTGAAGACGTGACCTATATCACCGATGAAAATGATGCAAGGACAAGACTGTCTGTTTCGTAACAATAAAACGTGCATCACAAAAACACTATATGCAATCACAGCGTATGAAAAAAAACAGCCCAATTCGTCCATTGGGCTGTTATTCTTTCTTATCCTTTTTCTCGGGCAGAACAATCGATGGAGCGCCTGAATTTGTTCCGCTGCCATTATAATAATCTGGGACGTCTCCTTGAACGGCTTGGATGGAGACAGGCACGGAATTTTTGACGACGATGGTTTCTGAGGCGAATGGGATGATGACTCTCACCTTCACCTCAATGAGCACACTAATATCAATCAAGGCATTGTTAATGCCATATGGCTTGATGTTTTTTTCAACGTCTGTATGCGGGTCACCAATGACACTAAATCGTACAGGTACTTTTGGTCCTAGGTTGGCGATAAGTGCATTTCCGGACGCTTGCCCAAGCGGAATGTTATATATAATGCCGTCATGTCCATCTGTTTGATCCTTTAATGCTTCTTTTGCCTCTTTTTGAAAATTCCCCTTTTCAATGTCCTCTAGATTTTTTTGAAGGTGACGTGACAGGTCAGCCATTGCTTTCGATGTTGCTTGCGCATTGAAGTCGATAGTTGTCACTTTTCCGTTCTCACTTGTATTCATCACAACCATATCTTTCATATTCTCCTGATCATCTGCAAAATCCTGAACAGAATATTGGATGAGATGATTGGCGATTCGTTCTGTTTCTAGTTCAGCAATGTGAATCAAAGTTGGTTTAATGGAACGATTGATGAAGAATAGGCTAATGACAGTTGAGAGCACAAAAAATAATATGGCAAGCAGCATGACATAACGAAATGGCAGAGGGCCCTTTTTATAGGGGCGATAACGGCGGTTTAATCTCAATAAAAAATCCCCCCTTCTCCATTACAAGTGTATGCAGACAGGCGGGGGGATAGGAATCATCTGTTCATTTTATTTCACCATTTTTAATAATGCATCTCTTCCAATTGTGCCAGCATGAATGCCGAGCGACTCAGCGGCATATGTCACAGATTCTAAAGGTGCATCCAGCAATTGCTCGATGGTTCTTACACCGACTGCTCTTCCTGCGATGATTCCTCTATCTGCAAGCTTTTCATTTAGGAGCCCGACATCAAGTGCACCGCACATAATATAACCATGCTCATTTGTCACTGCCATGAAATTGGTCTTTGGCAGTTTGACGGTGACGGCTGTAAAGGAATGGCCATCAATTGTAATAGGTGTTAAATTCACCATATCCCTTCACTCCCTTCAACACAATCTATGTGAAGGGAGGGCAAGTGTTGTTAGGCTGGAGCGGATTTCACTTTGCGTCCTTCAATCGCCAGCTCAGGACATCACGCAAAAATTCCGGCATGAAATATTCAATGTGTTCCTGGTCACGTATATGAGGAAAAAGAGAGCCAAGTGTATACATATCCACTGTGCCAACCGTATAGGAATCATCTTCTTTGACGAGTTGATCGTTTACATAGACATCTTTTACTCGTTTGGTTTCGCCCTCTTCTAATGAATAAGTCAAACCGCTGTATAGCATTTTCCCCATCAGTTCGCCTCTAAAGCCAAAGCCTTTGATGCGTAGCTGTTCCATTTTTTCTTCACAGCCACGAGACACTGTTTCGATCAATTGCTTCCCAGTAAGTGTCACCCTGATTGGATTAATTGGATGCGGACATATCCGGTGAATGTCCTCTCTTGTGACGATGCCAGCCTCTAATGAATCAAGCACCATCCCTGCATTCATCATGCCGATATCTGCCTCGCACCATTCTCTAATGGCATCTGTTAAAAGCTGCGGAAGCGGGGAGTCATCAAACCACTTTGTTTCGAGCTTTGATTCAATGGATGTCACTTTTTCCTGCATGAGTGACTTCGCTCTTCTTTCAGCTTTCTGTAAAGTCGTGATCGCTTTATCGGATTCACTGATCAGCTGGTCCACTGATTGCACCGTCGCTTTTTTCTCGATGAGCTCGCTACTCGCTGTATCAATGGTCAGCTCGACACAGCCAATATAATGCCCATACTTTTCAGCACATGCAAGAAGAACTCCATTATCCATCTCGCCCTGTTCTAAAAGATGATGCGTATGTGAGCCTAAGATGATGTCGATTTCCGGAAAGTCATGGGCTACCTCTCGATCATGGATGATGCCTAGATGGGAAAGAAGAACAATGACGTCGGCTTGTCCTTTCACTTCTTGCAGCATTTCCCGTATGCTCTCAAATGGGTCTGTAATGTCCCAGCCCAGCTTTTCATAGACAGGTGTATACGCAATGGTCACCCCTAAGACGGCGATTTTCAGTCCATTCTTCAATGGGATCACTTCATAAGGCTTTGCCCACGATGGTCTTTTGCCTTTTTCAAATAAATTAGATAAGATCACCGGGAATTGCGCGTCTTTGTACAATTGGTCGAGCTGCTCATGAGGCAACGTAATGCCTTCATTATTACCAATTGTGACGCCATCATAGCCAAGCTGATTGAGGAGTTTGACATTCACTTTTCCATAATCCGCTTCTGATACAAGGTTTACTCGATCCATATGATCGCCAATATCAAATAAGAGCATCTGATCGTGAACTTGACGCTTTTCTTCAATATAAGCTGCGATTTTTGGCCAATTTTCAAAGTGGCTGTGCAAGTCGTTTGTATGATATAACCATAGCTTCTGCAGCATGTTGATCTCTCCCTCAAGTTGTCACTGAACCGTCTCGTTCAAGTTGAAAGCCGCAGCTCTCGTTTAACTAAATAAATCTAACTGCTTCGGGGATAAGCTTGAATACGTCAAATCCAGCAAATCAATCATTTGCTGGCCATTCGTCGCCGCATCTCCGCCTGAGTTATTATTAAATACGACATATACATCTTTCGACTGCTGATGCAGGATGTCGAGGTTCTTTTTCCATTCCTTTAGTTCAGCTTCATTATATAAATATAAGTAACGAACTTCACGCCAGTTCTCATGATCTGCCGGGTGAAGCCAGCCTTGTTTATTTCTTCCGTGGAAACGGACCAATGTTTTGTCACGGTGTGTGGCTTTTATGACTGGCGGTATAGACCCTTCTCCGACTTGCGGTTCATCACAGACGGAATGAATCCACCCTTCTTTCTCCATAAAGGATAAGGTTTGTTCATAAAACTCGTCTGAAAACCAAGTCCGGTTTCGGAATTCGAGTGCACAAGGAATGTCCCCCATCTTCTCCTTACACCATCTTAAATAGTGGACGTGCTCCTTTTTGCAATCAAACCATGGTGGAAATTGAAACAGAACCATCGCCAGTTTCCCTGCTCGAATGAGAGGAGTCAGTGAAAGAATAAATGCATCAAACATTTCTTCCTTTGAAGCAAACGGGATCTCGCCTCTTTGATGCCCGGTCATTCCTTGATATGCTTTCACGACAAATTGAAAGGCGTCTGGCGTATCTTTTATCCATTTTTCATGGTTGCGCTCAGGCTGAACAGCATAAAAGCTTGCATCCAGTTCCACAATGGGAAACGTTGATGCGTAGTGAAACAGCTTTTGAGAGCTGCCGATTCTCGGCGGGTACAGACTGTCATGATCTCCCCAGCCAGTTAATCCGATATAAATCATCTATCTCACCTCTTGCCACTTGCTTGTCTAAACGGATTTTCCCATTGAAAGTCTTTGTTTCTTGGGATACCCATCTTTCTGAAAGAAATTCTTCTGTCTACAACATATCATATTTACCCATTTTTCTGAATGAAGATGACTGATGTGACGTGATTTTGCTCTGCCATCTTTTTTGTGATATTAAATGACAACTTTCTATCTAAATTGAATGGAGCTGATAACATAACATTTATATCAGAGACTTTGACAGCGATTGTCCATTTTTTTATTCATCTTCACCAAAGGCTTCAGCTCTAAAAAAAGGAGAATGAGTGGATATGAACATTGTCGATCATCATGTTGAAGTATTGCAAAAAGTGGCCCAAAGAATTCATCAGCCTGTCTATTTGATCAATCAGTATGGACGTATTCTTTTCACCTCATCCCAAGGTATGACAAACCCAGATTGGATACAAATGCTCCGCTTGTTTCACAGTACGCAGCAGCATTATTTTTCTATGGTTCATTCAAAAGAAAGCGTTTCTGTTTTTCCTATCTATATAAACGAACAAGCTTATGATTATTTAGTCGTTCCCGCCTTCATTCATCCTCAAGACGATATGGAGCTACATTTGACCATTGTACAAGCTGTAAATGCCATGTCCATTTCACGTATCAAACAACATGCCATCAAGCAATCTACAGGGCGAGCCAAAAATGAATGGTTTCGCAAATGGATGGAGGGAACGATTTCCTCAGAGCAAGATGTCGCCTGCCTGGCACGCATGTTTGGATTAAACACAACGATTCCCTATATATGTATCGTCTGTCAACTTGATCAGAGCAGTCATTTCACTTGTTTCCTTAAGCAGCAAACCCTTGTAGATGATGTGTTTGCTTTACTTGAAAGCACCCTTTCGCACTGTCCATTTCCCGCCTTTCTTTTTGTCAAAGGAGATATCGGCATCTTCCTTATAGAAGAGACTGGCGGCTGGCTGGCAATGAACAAATCGATCTGCTCTTTTTTAAAACAAATGCAGATCCTTATTAAACAACATGTGAATGCCACCATTTCCTTTGGTGTGAGCTTAAGCGGTTATCTCATCACCGATCTGCCAAAAGGATTCAGTGAAGCTGTCCATGCTCTGCAATCAGGCCAGCTCTCATTAAGAGCTGAATATATTCAGTTCTATCAAGCAAAAGATGTGTCAGATTTACTGAAGCTCATCCCACCAAAAGATTTAACAACATTCTATGAGCAGTACCTCCACCCATTATATGAACAACCACAAGTCGATCCAAACCTTCTCCACACCTTATCTGTTTATGTCGAAACACATTGCCATATTTCAGAAACAGCCAAGCGTTTATCTGTTCATCGCAACACCGTGATATATCGACTGGAGAAATGTGAAGAACTGCTTCAGATCAGCCTAAAAGATCCTGACGCAACATTGCGCTTGCGCTTAGCTTTGCGTATTCAAAAGCACCTTTCATCCGATTCGGATTGAATCTTTTTTTCTTACGTCTCATATATTTTGGAGGAGAAATGTGAATGACAAGGAGTGGTGTCAAATGGATGAGGAGATTCGTCACATCCCGCAACCGATTCGAGACGATGGAGCCGGCGCAACCGATTTAGGCCCGCGAGACGTTCTGCGCGATATGGAGAACCCAGATATGTTCGTTCCCCCTAAAACGGATGCGGGGACGATTCCTAATTTAAAATTTTCATATTCTGATACACATATGCACTTGAATCATGGCGGCTGGTCGAGGGAAATTACCGAGCGAGAGCTGCCTGTATCAACAACTATTGCTGGTGTGAACATGCGGCTTACGCGCGGAGGTGTTCGTGAGCTTCATTGGCATAAGCAGGCGGAATGGGCGTATATGATTTTAGGTAAAGCCCGGATCACATCTGTAGATGCAGAAGGACGGAATATGATCGCTGATGTAGAAGAAGGAGACTTATGGTATTTCCCGCCCGGTATTCCGCACTCCATTCAAGGTCTTGAGAATGGCTGTGAGTTTCTCCTTGTGTTTGATGATGGTGCTTTTTCTGAATTTGATACGTTCACCATCACAGACTGGTTTGCTCATACACCAAAAGACATTCTTTCTGCTAATTTCGGCGTGCCAATCAAGCTGTTTGACCGCATTCCACATAAACAGCGCTATATGTTTCAAGGCTCTTCACCGGCATCCATTGAAAGCCAAACAGTCTCTGATCCATACGGCGGCATCAAACCGCCTTTTACCCACCAGCTCCTTCATCAAAAGCCAATCGTGACCTCTGGTGGAACCGTGCGAATCGTCGACTCACGCAATTTTCCAGTATCGAAAACGATTGCTGCTGCACTTGTGGAGGTAAAACCTGGCGGGATGAGAGAAATGCATTGGCACCCGAATAATGATGAGTGGCAATACTATTTAACCGGTACAGCCAAAATGACGGTTTTTGGAGCAGGCGGGACAGCTCGCACCTTTAATTACAGAGCAGGTGATGTTGGTTATGTTCCTTTCGGGATGGGACATTACATACAAAATATTGGGCAAACGAGCCTTTGGTTTCTAGAAATGTTTAAAAGCGATCGTTTTGCAGATATTTCATTGAACCAATGGATGGCCTTAACCCCTCCTCAATTAGTGAAGGAGCATTTGCATGTAGACGATGCATTGATTCATTCGCTGCATAAAGAAAAATCACCAGTCGTGAAGTATGAGCGATGACGAAAAAAACCGATCCATTTGTGCTGATCGGTTTTTTCTATGCTGTCTTTACGATACAGCATGGGAATGTTGCTGCGCTTTTTTCGCCCATAAAATAGAAGCAATGAAACTCATACAAAGCACCAGCGTTCCAAACATAAAAGGCAGCTCAATATTCACATCAAATAAAATACCCGCAAGACTTGGCCCGACGATATTCGCAAGGCTCATAAAGGAGGTATTGAGGCCGCCTGCTACCCCCTGCTGATTCCCTGCCATTTTAGAAAGTAATGTATTGAGGGCTGGACGAACAAACGAGGTGGCCGATAAAAATAAAATGGAGCCCGTAAAAATTAGCCAAAAGGAAGGGGCAAAGCGGCAGGCGATCAGCATAAATGCCGCAGCTAAAAGGGCATAACGGACGACACGCATTTCGCCAAATCGTTTCACAAAGGTATTTACTAAAGCACCTTGAACAATGACACCGGCAAGCCCAGCCACCGTAATGACAAATGCAATATCCTTCGGTGTAAAGCCATGTTTTTGGTCCACATATAAGCCAAAGATCGATTCAAAATGAATAATTCCGAAATTCAAAACAAAGGCCAAGATAAACAAAAAACCGTATGGTGTTTTTAAAGCCTGAATCATCTGCGTAAAAGGATTGAAATGAAGCTCTTTATTCAATCGTGCTTCTTCCTGCTTTTCCTTTGTTAAGGTTTCAGGTAAGAACAAGAAAGACAACAACGTCGACAGGGCTGCAAAAGAACCAGCGATGAGGAAAGGAAAAGCAATTCCAAACTCAACCAAATAACCGCCCACACCCGGTCCAATGACAAAACCAAG
Source organism: Bacillus sp. FSL M7-0307 (assembly GCF_038627835.1). NCBI lineage: Bacteria > Bacillati > Bacillota > Bacilli > Caryophanales > Bacillaceae > Bacillus > Bacillus sp. FSL M7-0307. The sequence goes on from NZ_CP152023.1 coordinate 2,923,488, forward strand.
TGTCATCGCAGCACTAAAAAGACCCATCCCTTTCCCTCGGTCCTTTTCATTTGTGATATCAGCAATGTAGGCAAACATGGCGGGCATCAGCAGCGCACCAGCAGCTCCGCCTAAAAATCGAGACACAAACAGCATCCAAAGCTGATCGGCAAATGCAAAAATAAATTGAGCTACCGTAAAGCCGGCAATCCCGGCAATAATCAATTTTCTGCGTCCAAATCGATCAGTCAGCGCTCCAGCGACGGGTGATAAGGCAAATTGTGTGAGGCCAGTTGCAGCAACGAGGAAACCAAGTGTTTTCCCAGTTGCACCAAAGGCTTCAATATAACTTGGCATGACAGGAACGATCAGACCAAATCCAAGCATGGCGATAAAAATATTGAGCATCAAAATGTACAATCTGCCCATTTTTTTCATATCAAAACCTCTTTCTTCAAAATAAATGAAAATGATGACAAAAATGATAAGAACTTCTTCAGTATAGCGATATCACTCTCTATAAGTCTAGTTTTTCAAAAAACAGCGTTTTTTCCCAAATAAAAAATACCCGCTGGTGGCGAGTATTTTGAGTATCCCTTTTTTATTCAGCTTGTTCATAGATGGAGAGAGCCGCCTGTAACCCGGCACCACAATTGATAGCTGCGCCGTATTTCATCAAGATGGCTTCAAGGCCTGCTAAAACAAATAGAATATTTTCCTTTCGGCAGCTATAACCCATTGAGCCAATTCTCCATATCCGTCCTGCAAGCGGCCCAAATGAACTCGCAATTTCAATTCCAAAATGATGAAGAAGATCAGCCCGGACCGCTTCTCCGTCGATATCACTTGGAATGACGATACACGTCACGACTGGCATTTTGCAGTCTGGATCACCAAATAATTCAAGCCCCATCGCTTCAAGTCCTGCCATTAAAGCCTTTTCATGAAACAAGTGGCGCTGAAAACGTTCCTTCAGGCCTTCTTCCAGCACAAGACGAACCCCTTCTCTCAGTGCATAAAGCATCGTCGTCGCTTCTGTATGATGATTTAACCGCCTCGGGCTCCAATAATCTTGCAGCTGGCTTAGATCAAAGTAATTGCTTTTGATTGGAGAAATGTCTACCTGTTTCTGCAGTTCGTCCTGTGTTGCAATCCCTTTTTCAACTTTCTTTCTCGATTGTACGACATCTGCCACTCGTTCATTATATGTGATCGGTGACATCCCTGATGGAACAGACAAGCATTTCTGCGAGCCCCCAATTGCCGCATCAATTTTCCATTCGTCTACCTTGACCTCGACACCACCAATTGTCGCCACAGCGTCTACAATAAAAAGCGCATCAAGCGCTCGGCATGCTTCTCCAATTTTCTCAAGCGGCTGTAATCTTCCGGTAGATGTTTCACCATGAACCATCGCAACAATTTTCGGCTTGACTTGATGCATCTCTGCGATGATGTCGTCTTGCTTAAAAACCGTTCCCCATTCACATTCCATTGTATGTACCTCAGCACCATAGCGCTGTCCAATTTCAATCAGCAAATGACCGAAGCGTCCAAAGACCGGAACGAGCATGACATCTCCGGGCTCGATCACACTGGCAAGCACAGCTTCAAGTCCTGAGCGGGACGTCCCATCAATTGGATAAGCCCATTCATTTTCTGTTTGAAAAAGTGATCGTAATAAGGTCATCGTTTCATTCATGATCTCTGTAAATGCAGGATCAAATTGACCAAGAATTGGTGTACTCATCACCCGAAGGACTCTCGGATCTACTTCGACAGGTCCTGGTGTCATAATGGTTCTAGTAGGTGTGTGTAGTTCTTTCACGTTATCCATCCTCTCCCTTGCTGTGTCCATCCTTATATGCCCACTTATACAGCAATGCTGATAAAATAGCAATCTCTTTTCTTACGAATTGATTACATAAAATTTACGATAAATCCATTTATTTCTTTATGGCAATATGATAGAACTAAAGAGTATACATTCCCTATGAAGGAGGAAATAGAATGAAAAGATCTTTATTTGGAACTGTGGCCGCCGGAATCATGATTTTCGGTACATTTGCCGCTCCGCTGCCTCCCGCTGCAAATGCTCAAGGCTTTACTCTGAATGAACCTAGTCAAACCATCACCTTTTCCCCGTTACAGCTTCAAACCGAAACATCTGCTCAACATGCGAAAACAACCGCTTCAAGTCAAATTGATTCCTATTACCAATCTGCTGCTGGCAAATCTGGGCCTGCTCTTAAGAAAGCATTACACGATATTATTGATGATCATACACAGCTATCCTACAGCCAGGTTTGGGATGCATTAAAGAAAACGGATGAAGATCCAAAAAATCCAAGCAATGTGCTCTTGCTCTATAGCGGTATCTCCAGGTCAAAGCAAGCAAATGGAGGAAACGTGGGACAGTGGAACCGGGAGCATGTGTGGGCTAAATCTCACGGCAATTTTGGGACGAGCCAGGGACCTGGTACAGATCTCCATCACCTTCGGGCAACAGACGTACAAACGAATAGCACACGAGGAAATTTAGATTTTGATATAGGCGGAAATGAATACAAGGGAGCGCCGGGCAACTTCTACGACAGCGACTCATTTGAACCTCATAGCCGGGTGAAAGGAGATGTAGCAAGAATGCTCTTTTATATGGCCGTCCGATATGAAGGCGATGACCGCTTCCCAGATTTAGAATTAAACAACAAAGTGAATAATGGAAGCGCTCCTCTTCACGGCAAAATGTCTGTCCTCTTGAAATGGCACAAGCAAGATCCAGTCGATCAAATCGAACGAAATCGTAACGAAATCATCTATCAAACGTACCAACACAATCGCAATCCTTTTATTGATCACCCTGAATGGGTAAGCGATATTTGGGAATAAAAAAGAGAGGCACTGCTATGAACAAGCAGTGCCTTTCTTTTTTTCAAGCGGACAGACGAGACAATAATCAAGACTCTCTGATTTCTTCTCAAGCTTATAATACATACAGCAAGTCTTTCGATTTGATGTGTCTAGCAAACTTTCATCTAAATTTAAGCTGTGCTGGAAAGGATTTTGCTTCGCTCCGAAAAGATCACCCGACGCCTTCTTCAGAAACAAATAATCCTCCCGTATGCGCTCTTTCATTTTAGGCTCTTCCGTTTCTCTCATCATGCTACGGTAAAGAGAATTGATACGTACCGCTACATTTTCCCATAAAATTGAATACGGAAGTCTTGAAGTACGTTTCAATACATCTAAAAGAGGTGTGACACACTGCGTAAATAGCGTGCGGACGACCTGCTCTCTCCACTCATGACGATCTCCTTCTAACTGAACAAAAGAACAGAGCGTTTCATCTAGCTCAATTTTACGATCTTCTCTAAAGACACACGCCTCTGGTGAAAACCGATAGACAGCATCATACATCGTCATCAAGTACAAAGTAGAACTAACAGCTAAATAGGCATAGCGCTTTGAAAACATGGATGCCGCCACTGCTATATTCGGGGCATGCATCGCTTCCTTTTCAGCTTCTAATAAACGTCTGATAGATGCTTCTGAAAAAAGCGCAGCAAGTGTGCGATCAGATGTCATTGGTCCATTTGTGATGTGTACCCCGAAATCAAGTAATTCTCTCTCAACCCACTCTGGCCTCATATCAAAACCCCCATCTTTCGTTTAGCGATTTCGCTGTTGATATAACAAATAAATAAAGAACGGTGCACCAATTGCCGCCGTAAAAACGCCTGCCGGAACATCTAACGGAAGAAAAGCCGTTCTCGCAACTAAGTCTGCCAGCATCACGAGAATACTTCCAACAAGCGCAGATGCTGGAACAAGCGCAATAAAGGAACGACCGATGATCATCCTTGCCACATGTGGCGCCATCAGTCCAACAAATTCAATACCACCTGCGAATGCAACGGCAATACCGGCTAATGTCACACTCATCAGTAGAAAGAATAACCGCTTCGCCTGAACCTTGACTCCGAGACCTGTTGCAAGATCATCTCCAAGCTCCTTCACATTCATCGTTCTTGCCAGCACCATGACAATCGGTAAAATCATCAATACCCAAGGAAGCATTGCGGTGACGTCCTTCATTGTAGAACCATATAAACTACCCGTCAGCCAGATGTATGACTTGGTCGTGGTCATCGTATCGCTGAGCACAAGAGTAAACGTCACACACGCCTTCATAATGGCGGAAATCCCAATCCCCATCAAGACGAGCGTGATCGGCTTGACGCCTTTTTTCCATGAAAGCAAATAAATCAGGCATGATACCGCAAAAGCGCCTGCAATGGCCCACAACGACTGATAAGCAATAGGCACAGTGCCCATCCAAAAGACGATGAACATAATGGCGCCAAACGACGCACCGCTCGTAATTCCTATGATGTCAGGCGATGCAAGCGGATTTCGAATAAGACCTTGTAAAATAAGCCCCGATACCGCAAGTGCCGCTCCCACTAAAACCGCAAGCAGGGTCCTTGGAATCCTCAGCGTATTTAATACAAACGTATTTCCCTCGCCTTGTCCGAAGATATGCAGCAGCACATCCGTAGGCGGAATAAAACGGCTGCCCATACAAAGGCTCAGAATAAATAAACCAAAGGCAATGCCTGTCAATAATAGTAAAATCAAAAACGTCCGCTTTGAAAATTGAAATGAAATGCGTCCGCCCTTTGAACGCACTGTATATGTTTTAGCCACCTGTCTTCAACCCCTTGCGCACGAGATAAACAAATAGAGGCGCTCCTGCTACCGCCGTCATGACACCAATCGGTACTTCTTGCGGCATGATCAGAAAACGAGCAGCAAGGTCTGCGACAAGTAAAAGCGACGCCCCTACAACGGCACAATACGGCAGTACCCAGCGGTGGTCAGGTCCAACGAGCTTTTTCACAATATGCGGCACAAGAAAACCAACAAATCCAATGGATCCTGCGACAGCGACGGAACCACCTGCTAAAAAGACGACGAGTACCCCCATCGTCATCTTCAAAAGAAGCGTACGCTGGCCAAGCCCTTTCGCAATATCATCACCCGATAAAAGGACATTGATCGAGCGGCCAAGAAGCAGCGCCACAACAGTCGCCCCTAGAATATAAGGCAACACAGGCAACAGCATATCTATACTTCTTCCTGACACTGAACCAGCCATCCAGAACAGGATGCTTTGAATGGACTGTTCATTCACGATTAAAAGTCCTTGAGTAAAGGACGCAAACAGAGCAGATATCGCAGCACCTGCGAGCACAATTTTGACCGGTGTCAGTCCGTCTCTTCCAATGGAGCCTAGAAGAAAGACGAGCATACCTGCAATGGCAGCGCCTAAAAAGGCCGTCCACATATAACCTGTTAACGACTCTGTAGAAAAGAAAACAATCGAAATCACAATAAAAAAGAGTCCACCTGCATTAATACCTAAAAGATCTGGTGCAGCCAGCGGATTTCTTGTCAATGCCTGCATGAGTGCACCTGAAATCGCTAGACTTGATCCAACGACCGTTGCAATTAAAGCTCTTGATAATCTGGATGTCATGACAATCACACTGTTTGGATCTGACTCATCGAACTGAAGAAACGCATGGATGGTGGCTTTGAGGGGAATAGAGGTTTGCCCAAGAGAAATACTGAGCATAAAAAAGACCAACATCAACACGATGAATCCAGCAAAAAGCAGTGCCTTGCTTGAATCCTTTTTTAATAAACTTCTCATCTGATTCCCGCTTTCAATCTGTTATGGAAAAAAGGAGAAAATGGTATGTTCACATTTTCTCCTCCGCTCTACTTATTGATCAATTCCTAGACGATCATAAATATCATCAAGCATCATGTTTGCAGCAATGATTCCGCCTGCCATGTTCCAAGTGATTTCATCCACTTTATGCACTTGCTTCGCTTTCACTGCGTCAAGCTGCTTCCATAAAGGATGGCTCGTCCACTCTTTATACGCTTTTTCAACTGCCTTATCTTGATCATCCATAAAGTAATAGATCACATCTGCATTCATCTGTGGAATGCTTTCTTTATCTGTAAGTGTCACGATATCTTGCTTTTTATCTTTGACATTCTTTGGACCTTCAAATCCTAGTTCTGTTAAAATCGAACCCGCGAATCCAGTTTGATAGATTCTCGCATGGTCTGCACGGAAGTTGACCACTGCCACATTCATTGGCCAGTTTTTGATGTCCTTTTTCGCCTTTTCTTTGAAATCAGCGACACGGTCATCCCACTTCGTCAGCAATTCTTTTGATTTATCTTGCTGATCTAGCGCTTCACCCATTAACTTCACTGTATCTTTAAAAGTGAACACTGTTTCTGTTGCAACAGTTGGAGCAATTTCTTTCAGCTGATCAAAAATTTGCTCATGGCGAACTTTAGATGCAATGATCAAATCCGGCTTGAGTTTTTCAATTTCTTCTAAGTTTGGCTGTGTTTCCTGACCAACAATTTTAACATCCTTTAAATCATCTCTTAAATATTTATAAGTAGGTGTTTCAAGCCATGATTCTACAACACCAACTGGTTTAATGCCCATAGCGACTGCTGCATCTGTTGCTCCTTGATACAATGTCACCACACGTTTAGGCGATCCTTTAATTTCAGTTGAACCGATAGCGCTTTCAACGGTTCTTGTTTTCTCATTACTATCTGACTTGCCTTCATTGCTATTACTGCCACAAGCCGCAAGTAATACGATGGAGAGCACAACTAATAGCGACCAAAAAGATTTTTTGAACATGTACCTCACCTATCCATTCTATATGTAGTCATATCGTTTGATAACGATTCTCATTATCACACTATGATTTTATCATAGAAAAGGATGGTGTCAATGTAAATTTTTAAATAAATGGGAGAGTATTGACTAGTTGTTCTTATGAAACAGAAGGATTCCACATTTGAATGTTCCTTCCAATCTGTTTTCCTGCTTCTAGTAAAATCGACAAATGCGTATGTCCTTCTAGCACTTGATAGACTGATTGTTTTTTGATTGGTTCCTTCGGCAGCTCATGATAGGGGAGAAATGTCTCGACGTCATACAGCTCATCCTTGCTGCCTACAAACATGCCATACGGCCGATCCATCTTCGCAAATTGTTTTTTAGGTGCAGATGGGGTTAAGGCAAGAGATAGATTGACGGTGATAGCCGTCAACAGAAGCGGATCCTGCTCGACTACCCATGCAGGATAATGAAAACGTACCGCTTCAGAATGACTCATCAGACTCCCTTTTGTCATCGCAGACAGAATGAATTTCCATACTTGAACGGTGGCAAAAGGGATTTGATCAGCCCTTGCAGTGCCTGACTTATAGCCAAATTCAGGTGCGATAAAAAAGTAACCGTCCACTTCTCTCTTTTCGGGCCAAGACATGTAGTTCAGAAGCAGACCCGCTCCAGATGAATGACCACAAAGATACATGGCTCCTTTATGCTCCTGTTTGATCGCATCCAAAACTTGCGAGATATCTTGCCATACATCCGTAACACTAGGTGTATCACCCTTTTTTCCTTGTGAATGGCCATGGCCTCTTAGGTCGAGTAAAAACACATTCACATGAAAATCATGTTGCAGCGTGGATGCGATATGCTCATAGCCAGCCAAGCTATGAGCGCCTCCCCCATGAATCAAAATCACATTGGCATGCGTCTTCTTTTCTGATAAAAATGGATAATAAGCTAGACGTATACCATCATGTGATTGAATGAATTGTCTTTCTGGAATATGAACAGGGGCTGCCTGCCGCATACTCGTAAATGAGAACGGTTCTGTCTCGGTATCTTTCAATTTTTTTCGCTCCTTCTATAATTATCTGTAAGTATTGAATCTAATTGTTTACTAAATATACATTTTCTATTTTTGTTATAGACTTAGATTGCAAACTGTGATTATCCATTTCTATGTAAAGGGAAAAATCATTGTTTTCAACAAAAATTATATCGCTTCCATTATTAAGTTTTATTTTTAATGATTTGCCTTCTTTTTGAGTATTACGAAAGGTATTCTCAATCATATTGAAGTCTAATTCCGTCCACTTGCCATTTATTATAATTTTGGTCATCCCCATTATCTTATGACTGATACTATTGGGAATCATTTTCTTTTGAAATTTTTCAGAAATATCTTCGTTATCTAATTGCTGAAATCCAATTTGAAATGCCTCTTTTTCAAAATAAGGTAAGTACATGTTTCTCCATAGTGATGAAACTTTAAATAGTCCAAATAATTTATATTCGATTCTTTCTGGCGTTTGTACATCAAATGCTTTGTCTAAAAGCGATTGATGTACAGAATCAATATCTGATACATCAATCATTAAGCATATTGCTCCTCTTGTGCCTCGATTATACAACTCTGTCCAATCTTTTTTCCAGCCACCGCCATCCTTCTGTGTTATATTCACTAATTCAAGATACTCTTTTCCAATCCAAAGATTGCTTATTTTAAAGCCTTTTGTTCTTTTACCTTTTTTAGGTGCATACGGAAAACCATTTTGTTGTATCATATCTATCATTTTTTTGTCTTTTTGATATTTATCATCAACATTGATAACAATATGATCGACTTTATTCATCAGTTAACCCCCCGTCTTAATTAAATGAATAACTTCATGAAGATACTTCATTTTCATTTCTTCCATTTCATAAATGTAATCAAACGTTAGCCTTGTTAAAGGAGATAAATTCATTTGTTTCTCTTTTTCTTCTTCACCCTTTTTTATTTCTGATAAATGTTTTTTTTGCGCTTCAATTTGAATATTTAATGATTTAACAGCTTCTTGTTTTTCAATTTCGTCAGCAAACATTAGTCCAGCAAAAAGTTGAGTTGGATAATTATTTTGAGATTCTACAAGACATTTCATCACACATTCTTTTTTGTATTTTTTTTCAAATTCTGTAATATCATAAATTTTAGTACGCTTTTTCCCTACCGTCCTAGTTTCACAAACTTTTATATAGTTTCCTTTTTCTAATTTATTTAGCGCATAATAGATTGAACCAACTAGAATTCCTCCCCATATATCTACCATTGTATTTTTTAAATTCTGCTCAACATCATACCCTGACATCGGTTTCATCGATAGTAATCCTAATATATATAAATTCGTCATCAGATTCCTCCTAATCAACATTTATTCACACCATACTCAACATTGAGTATAGTTTCAAGATTAGGGTGAAACTTTCTTTCATACTAAACACTTTTTCAGATTCCCCAAAAAAAGCCTAGCACGATGTTCATGAATGATGAGGTTTGCAATACGATGAGTGATCAACTGAACAGGTTGAAATTCAACAATTTCATTGAACTTCCCCTCAAATTTTAACCGTTCATTAATAGACAACCAGCTCAAGATTGTTCATGAGCGAACCACCTCGTTCAAATTAAAAAAAGACGAACGGTCATCGTTCGTCTTCTTCCCTCACTTCACTTCTTCATGCTCCTGAATCGCATGTCGTTTACTGGCGATAAAGAGTGCAACGGTCATGGCTAGAATGGTCAGCGCCCACCAGAAGGTCGATACAGCCTCTTCATGATCGATGATAATCAAACGGATGACGGCTGTGATGCCAATGTAAATAAAATAGCGGAGCGGAAAATGAAAGTTTGATTTAAAGTACTTAATAATTAAGGCAATAAACTCAAAGTACATAAAGAAGATCAGCAGCTCACCGAGCATTTCATAATAGCTTTCTCCTTTGTTGAGCAAATTATTGTAGACAAATTTGACAATATACCAAGTTTCACTAATTAAGAGGACGCTTAAAGCAATGGCCAGAAAAAACAGACAGATATTCAGAAGGCCTTGCAATAGATCGGGTACCTTATGGAAGTTGTTGAATCGTTTCATTAGATTGTCTCTCCATTCCATGTTATTTATTTGTTATCTATATTTTGATGTGCCAGAATCGCAGCACGATGTAGTAAACTCCGTTCCTTTCCATGCTTTCAAACTGCCCGTGCATACGGGACATCATTCGTTTTATGCTTCGTTCACCAAGTCCAGTGCTTTCCTGCGTGCCATTTGTCTCTTTTATCGCATTGCTGACATGGATCTCAAAGATTTCTTGATCGGATAGAAACGTGAGATCGATGTCTTTTTTCGGATTGGCGTATTTCAGTATGTTGGACATCAGATTATCAAACACTCGGCCAAGTTCCTCGACATTCACGTTGATATAGCTGTCGGGCAGCTCTCCTAAAAGATAAACCTTAAATGTCTCTTGCTGCAAGATCGACACCTGATCTGATAAGAGATCGTAAATGACCTCTTTGACTGCAACTGTCTCAAGCTCAGGTTCATGTTCTTTATCAAGTAGAAAATAGGCGAACAGATTATCAGATAGATTTTTCAATTGCACTGCTTTTTCATAAGCACTTGCTATATATTGATCCTTACGGGTATCCGCTCCATCCTCCTCTTTTTTCGCAAACTCCAAGTTCATCATCAGCGACGTTAGCGGTGTTCTCATATCGTGTGACATTTCAGTAACCAAGCTGCGGCTCTCTTCTTGCAACTCGTCGATGGCTTGAAGCTTGTCCAAAAAAGCTTTACGAAGGTCCTCAATACTTTTGGCAATCATCGCTAATTCGTCATGCCCTTTCACCGTCATCTCATAGTCCAGCTCGCCGCCTTCAAGAATATGAATGTCTTGGTGAATCGTTTGCAGGTAGCGTAAACTTTTGCGAATACCGAGAAGAACAATGAGGAGAAAAATAAGCGTTGCTCCAAGCAGCTCGAGCGTAAACGCAAGATCGTGGTAACGAGACGAATAGAAACCATCCACCATGACCCGACCTTCACCATCGCTAAACTGAACAGGAAACGAATGATGATCGGCGTACTGGGTCACCTTTTCTTTCCCGTACGCCGATTCATCCGCAGCCGAATAGATGGAGTCATATTGTAGCACCTCATCCTTGAAGATAGTCAAATTAATGTAATTCTTTTTTTTCACCCACTCACCAAACGCTTGTCGATCTGTTGAAGACAGCTTATTCTCAGACACATAACGACTGAATTTTTGAATATATTTAGCCGACTCCTCCTCGTAATACTCGTCCGAACTCAAGTATCCATCAATGAGCTCATTGGTGATCTTTTGCAGCGTCATAAAAACAAGACCGCTCACAATGGCAGCCACCAAAATCAACAATGCCAGCTTTTTAGGTAGCGTATATTTACGATGTGCCAAATCGGTATCCTCTTCCCCATTCGGTTTTGATATATATAGGACGTGCCGGATCATCCTCAATTTTGGCACGCAGCTTTCGAATATGCACCATCACTGTATTGTTAGAACAATAGAAATAAGGCTGTCCCCACACGCTCTCATAAATATTTTGAGCTGAAAAGATTTTGTTTCGCCTGCTCATAAGCAGCTTCAACATACGATATTCTAAATCAGACAGCTTGAGTTGTTGATTTTCTTTCCACACTTCATTAAATTCTTCGCTCACCCTTAGCTTGCCTCCAACAAGATAAGTTTCTTCTTGTTCCTTCTTTTCCTGATAGACAGTATACCTGCGTAATTGTGCAATCACTCTAGCATGAAGCTCCTCTTGTGAAAAAGGTTTTGTCATATAATCATCTCCGCCGGCAAGTAAGCCGTCGGTTTTATCGAATGTACTTGATTTGGCTGTTAGAAATAGAATCGGGACATTAGAAGAGGCTCTTATCTGCTGGCACGTTTCGATGCCTGATATGCCTGGCATCATCACATCCAAAATCACCAAATCGAGCGAATCGTCCACAAACTTCAATGCTTGCTCGCCATTCATCGCTCTCAGCACCTCATATCCAGCACGTGTAAGGGATTCCTGCAAAAGGTCTCCAATATCTTGATCATCTTCTACAATTAATATTCGATGCGTCATGTCTCTCTCACCTCATGATACGTGATGTACTTTCTTTTATGACTTTACTATATATCATCTAGCTATGTGAAAAGATACAACATAAATCTTAACAGTTTATGAATTTGCCCCTCTGCCATCAATTCGTCACATTTGTTTTCAAAATATTGGATCTTCATAAATTGTTAAGAATTGGACCGTATATTGATTCATTGTAGGGATCGATGAATTGATCCAAATGATATTTTTATCATAACAAGAAAAGGAGCATGGATATGAATGCAAACAAAGTAGCACACGGACAACCGATGAGTCTGCGGGAACGGGTTCATTTCTTGGACATTGTACGAGGGTTCGCCTTAATGGGGATTATTCTAGTCAATTACTTTTTGATCGTGGATTCGGCGAAGGGGTTCGATATGGAATCAAATGATGTCTTTCATAACTTAGTGAATTGGTTTGCCTCTGGGAAATTCATTACGTTGTTCTCCTTCCTATTCGGGGTTGGGTTTATGATTTTTATGGATCGAGCTGCTCAGAAGGTGGACAGTCCGAACAAACTGTTTGCCCGCAGATTAACCATTCTCTTAGGGTTTGGCCTTCTGCATTTAACTTTTGTTTGGATTGGTGATATTTTGGCCTATTATGCAGTTGCTGGCTTTTTATTGCTTTTCTTTTACAAACGCACAGCCAAAACCATCCGAAACTGGCTGATCACACTCTTTGTGATTCAATTGTTCACACCCTTTTTCACAATGCTGCTCAATACCATCAGTTCAGGATCATCAGGCAAGCCAGACTTTGCCGATTTTGAATTAATCAGCCACAACAGTCTGACTTATTTAGCATCTATTGGTGACCGGTGGGCAGATATGGTGACAATGGCTTCCAGTTCATTTTTCACTGTCTATTCTATGTTCTTCATGTTTTTACTTGGTGTGTATTTTGTGAAAATGGAGTTTTTCAAAAACATGGAGGCGAAAAAAGCAATTTGGAATCGCATTTGGATCATTTGTACAATCGCTTTTCTCATCACCCAAGGCAGTACGATCATTACGGCGGTCAATCCTTTTGAAAATACACTCTGGGTTAACATGGCCACTGCCCTTGAACAAAACGGAGGATTAACTGGCAGTATGTTCTATATGAGTACACTCGCAATGCTATTTCTACACGTTCCTCAGCTGCGAGGTGCTTTGATGGTCTTTACAAAAGTCGGACGGATGTCACTAACCTGTTATTTGCTTCACTCGATCATTGGAACCTTGCTATTTCTAAAGTATGGAGCGGGGCTTGTCGATCATCTTCAGCCGGCTGGTACGTTCTTCATGGCTATTGGCGTGTATGTCTTCCTTGTGCTTTTCAGTACGTTTTGGTTAAAGCGGTTTAAGTATGGACCGATGGAATATATTTGGCGGCAGCTGACGTATGGAAAGGTAAAACAAATTTCTAAAGCATTTACAGTACATTCATCCTCAATTAAAAAATAGTCTCGCAAATAATAAAAAACCGATTATCCCTTTGAGAAAATCGGTTTTTTTGCTTTCATAGTTGTCATTTTCTAATATGTCTAGTTTAACACTGCGAATGATTAGAAAAGATATTACTTTCCATTATTGATTACTTTTATCCATTAAGACTATCTCATTTAATTTCGACAAAAACTCTTTGTAATATCCACTTTCATAATGTGCATAACTTTTGCCAAATGGATGATTATAATGACCAATAAAAGACGTATCACGCATATCAATTGTTTTTATTTCTGGTATCAAATTTATTAAGCAATGATCCATTCTATCCCATAATATATTGTTCCTCTTTATAATATCTTGATTAGGGAAATCATTAATTTTATTGTTTGAATCTAAATATTTTGATGTTAACCGTCCTCTATTTAAAATTATTTTATCTGCCGGCATTATTTCAAGAAGTCTTTGAACAAATACTTTAAGTTTTTCTTTCCATAAATCTAAATACATTTCATTATTGGTATGAGATATGACAGGCTTATTTTTAATTTGTTTAAAGTATTTTGTTCGAGGAAGTAAGTAATTTAATGTGATATTTGCATTTTCCTTAATTTGAATGACTTCTCTACAAGCATCAACATAAAAATCTATTATTAAATAGTCTGCATTACTTTCTAATAAGTTTTCAAAAAAATCTTTTTGAAAATCTGATCTAATATAACTAATGTCTGAAGGTTTTAATCCACAATCAAGAAATTCAGTTTCATCAAACACTACTGGATCAGATACTATACTCATAATATTTGAATGGAACTGAGTATAAGAACATTTGTATAGTTTTTTGTAGTATGGATTGAAAAAATCTGATGTATTAAAAGCATTTCGACTATAACAAGTACCTAATATTGCAATGTTTGTTAGATTATCTCGAGGTCCTCTATCAACATTTACCCAAACTGAATAAGAATGTGAACCATTTACAAATAAAGTAACTTTTTTATTAGTCGACATTATTTTCTGCTTGCTATTAGACGATAAAGGTATATCATAACAAAACTCACCATCTTGTCTACATCTGATAAACAAATCCCATATATCCTTGTCTTTAAAATTGGGAATCAATTCAGCAAGAGAAACTTTGATATCAAAAGTTAAATTATCATCCGTTGATATTTCATTTTCAAATTCATTGAAATATTCAAAGTTATCAGCTACTTTCCCACGGAGTTTACTAACTAAGCTGTACCTCTTTTCACCTCCAATTTTCGGTAAATCCCCTTTGAAATAAAAAACATCTTCATTTTCTGAAACAGAAGAAACCAAGGAAGCAAACTCTTTCTGTTTAATTTGTAACGTAATTATATTTTGTTGAAGAGTTTGTAAGGCTTTTATAGAATAAAACAAATCATGAAAATCTATTCTTATAGAAGTGAGCTGTTCGAAATTTGCTGCCACATAAATTTTATTTTTGGAACTTTCGACTTTCACAAATATATCCCATGATGTTTGGTTGGTTATACTATGAAAGAATTCTTTAAAATCGCCTTCAATTTGATACTTATTATCTATATAAAAAAGTTTTGTGGAGACCTCTTGTGTATATTCTGTCAAAGAATTATGATCTCTTTTACGCAAGCATAAGTATGTTTGGAACTGTTGGATATCTATTTCCTTTGATTCCAGTTCCACTATTCCTTTTACCCCATCTTTTTGAATTTCTAAAAGATGAATATTACTTTTAATCTCTACAGTCCTTATAAATAACGCCAGCGTTTTAGCGCCTTTTGTTATAAATGGTACTACTTTATACAAATCTCTTTCAAAAATATGATATTCAAAATTAGAATGAACCTCAGGAAAATTCACCCCAACTTTTTCATTTCCATTTACGTAAAAACAGTCCCAAATGATTTCTTTATCATGAAAGGTAGAGATATCTAATATTTCATTTACGTTCATTTTAAAGATTGCAATTCCATTATTTATAGAACTATGAAAGTACACTCCACCATACAAATTCAAATTACTACTACTTTGTCTTTTCTGCCACAGCAATGTCATGTTATTATTTGATGTATCACATTTAACTTTCATTTCCATATCGCCAGTTTGTTTGTCAAAAATATACGATATTATATTTGCATGCATAATGAAATTACCCCTCATATCGGTTATTATTTGGTCCAAAACTGATTTAAAACCAGTCTTTTAAGCATATGTAATCTTTCCTAACTAGTTTTATTTTACATGATAAAGAATAATTTAACATTAACTTTTATTAAAGAAAAAAGGCGAACTTTAGCAGTTCGCCTTTTCTGTAGAAGTTCAACTTTAATATTGATCCATCATTTCTTGCAATTGAGTCAAATAACTCTCTTTTAATTCATCGGGGTATTCAATTTTCACATGTTTCCCAAATGAGATCAAATAGTGAGTCATATACGATAATTCTTCTTGGTTGTATCCCCCTACAATATAAGGCGTATCATCAATGATCTCCAATCTCATATTCGGATAATGATTCTTCAAAAACTTTTCTTTTCCTTGTTCCGTTAATCGACATTTAAAAGAGATATCATG
The DNA here is from genome assembly GCF_038627835.1 of Bacillus sp. FSL M7-0307. Classification (NCBI taxonomy): domain Bacteria; kingdom Bacillati; phylum Bacillota; class Bacilli; order Caryophanales; family Bacillaceae; genus Bacillus; species Bacillus sp. FSL M7-0307. The sequence goes on from NZ_CP152023.1 coordinate 2,939,380, forward strand.
ATAGGTTTTTTCGTATTCGAGCTGCAGTGCTTTTAATTCTTCCTTCGTAAAAGTGTCTTTCGTTTCTTCTTCGATCATCATGTCCGTCATACAATCACACCTGTAGATGCCCCACTTTTTATTCAGAACATCATATGCTTCGGTAAACCAAATCCCATTTCGATAAAACAACTTAAGAAATTGTAGCCTGATCCTTTTATGTTCATATTGAGTGTATGTCATCTTCACGATTTGACCTTCCATCATTGCCTGCAATATCAAATCCAAATGATGTTGTTCACTCACTGGCGCGACATGATAGTAATGAATCACATCCAAAATCTCCGTGATCCGATGTTTTCTCTCATCAGACATTGTAGCAAACAGTTTTTGGCGAATCTGTGAGTAAGACTTTTTAAACGGTGTTGCTGACAACAGATCTAGCGCTTTAAGAGCGAAAAAAATGGCTTGAACTTCATCTATTTGAAAATAGATCGGAACCAATGGAGATTGATTCATGAGCCGATATCCTCCATGTCTGCCATTTTCAACATAAAAAGCTAAGCCCATGGACTCTAGCTCTTCCATATCTCTTAAAGCCGTACGTTTAGAAATGCCAAATTCAGTTTCTAAATCTTTTAATTGAAATGAATATTTATCACTTAAGAAAATAAGCTCTTGGTTTAATCGTTCTGATTTTTTCATTTGATTTTCCTTCTCAAAAAGGTGACATGTTTTGTCACCTTTATATTTTATACTCAGTTTATCAAAAGAAAAGGGGCATGCATATGAAAACACTCATCATTAACGCACACCCTGATTTCACTCGTCAAGAAAGTTATTCAAACAAACTGCAAACACTATTTTTAAAACAGTTCAAAGAAAGATTTCCTCATGAGGAACCTACCATTTTACATTTATATGGAACTGAAATTCCCCGTATCGAAAAAGAACAGTTGCTAGGTATTTGGGAAAAGCAAGCATCTGAACAAACATTAACAGCTGCGGAGGAAAAAATCGACGCTTCCTCATCAGCTTTATTGGCTCAATTCAAAGCACATCATCGAATTGTGATTGTATCACCTGTCCATAATTTCAATGTGACGTCACGTATGAAAGATTATATAGACAATATCTTGATTGCTAGAGAAACGTTTAAATATACAGAAGATGGTTCAGTTGGTCTGATGACTGACGATTATCGTGTACTTTTGCTTCAAGCAAGTGGCTCAATTTTCACAAATAACGATCGGTACACACCTCTGGAATTCTCATATTATTATCTAAAGGAAATATTCCAAAACTTGATGGGTTTTCAACAATTTCATATTGTCCGGGCACAAGGAACAGCGATTTTAGAGCAAGATGTGATCTTACAATCTGCATCTGATGACATGACGAAAACCTTAGATGCGTTTTACGCACCTAGTTAACCTCTATATTTTCAAGACCCAGAACGAAAAATTTTGCTCACTTGTCATCAATCTTATTTTTTCGTTTTGGGGTGACTCCTATCTGCTAGTACAAATATTATTGATGACTAATGCTGCCGTTTCACTCGGATGGCTAAGAGGGAAATGATGGCCATACGGAACAAAATCAACCTTCCCAAGATGCGATGGCGCAGAATAGCCTCTGTCATACTCCCCCCAAATCATGTGTAGGTTATCCTTTGTGACTTCTTTAAAGTCACCTTGATCGGTTTTCAGTAATAAATGGTTAAGCTGAACCGTTGTATTTAAAATTCTAGGAGAAGTAAAGCTGTTTCTGATTTTTTCAATATAATGTTCAGGGATGCTTTCCATGCTTTCAAACAAACCATTTCTTAATACATAACGCTCTATCAAATAAGTCGTTGCCAATCTTAATGTCCATTTGTTCAGAAATTGAGGAACATGTATTGATTTTGCCTTTTGTTTAGCAATAGGCGGCTGCAGTAAAGTGATTGAATACTTATTATCTATGTATTCTTGTCCCAATGCTTCCAAAAGAATATACGCACCGAATGAATGGCCGATCAGATGTGCACCATTCGTCGCTTTCTCTAATACTTTTTTCACTACATTTAAATAGATATCTAGAAGATGTTTCTCTCGTTTAAAAGGAGAACGCCCCAAACCAGGAAGATCCAAGATCCATACAGGTTGACCTGTTTTCTCATGAAGCTCTTGTGCTAAAGGAAATAAATCTTCTCCATCACTCAATAAACCATGTAATAAAATAAACGGCTTCCCCTCTCCTTGTAATTGGTAAAGGGTCGTGTTATCGCATAATGTTCGTTTAAATAAATGATGCTGCTCACCATGTTGATCCATCATTCGATAATCTAGATCGGCTACTACAGCAGGAAAAAATGTCATGACACTCGTCTTCTTAAACCAATCTTCTCCCATTATTTTTTTCGCTGAAACATTTGAAAACGTTCGTTTTGTCATAAAATTCAGTCCGTCAGAAGGAATGTTTGTGAGTTTACTTACGCCACTATTCATGATAGCTTTCATCAGCGGCATTGGGACAGAGATGTTTGGTGCCTTCATATTCATGCTTTCTGACATAACACTTAATAGTCCAGCAACGTTCTGATCGTGCTCTTTGTCATCAACAAGTGTATATGTTTGAATAGCTGGCTGCTCCAACTTGAAAACCTGTACAATAAACTTCGCAAACCCATCGTTTGAAATAAGTGGTAACCGATAGTCCTTACCTCCAGGAATCACCGGCATGAGCCCTCTTCGCATACTCTTTACAAGCAAACCCAATCCTGCAATTTGCTCTGTACTCCCTGTTTGACTACTACCAACGACAGTTGGCGGATTAATGACAGAAAGCGGATAACCTACTGCTGATGCCTGTTGACGAATATAAAGATCTGCTAAAAACTTTGTTCTCTCATAAGGATTTTTTATTTTTAAGTAATCGTTTCCTTCTTCAAACACGTCAATTGAAATCTTGCTATTTTGATCATCAAAGGGACTCATATAACCGACAACATGAATAAATTGCTGCAAACCCTTCAATTGATGAATACTTTTAGCTAATTCACCAATATATTTGGCGCCATTTAAAAAGACGGAAGCTGCCTCTTTACTAGTTGCTTGAATATCCATAGGGCCTCCTGCGTGAATGATCACATCCGTTTTCAATACCCTCTCCTGATCTTCAGCACTTAGACCCAAATCGACTTTCGTCAAATCACCTTCAACAAAGTGCATCACTGCCTCTTTTAAAATACCTCTTTCTTGAAAAATGCGTGTCGCTTTACTTTTTGACCTTACTAAAAGAAGAATGTTCACATCCTCTTTCGCTAATTCTTCGACTAATTGCTTTCCGATAAACCCTGTTCCACCAATTAAAAATACTGTTTTCATATGAGGTCTCCTTTTTAGTACTAACCAGTACTAATTTGATGTAAAAAAAATGCTTCTTTATCGAAGCAAGTTAAATAAATGATCTGCTGTTTTTGTAATGACAGTGGCATCCTTCAATGTTTCTGAAATAAATAACGCTCCTTCAAGATTTGTCATAAAAAGTGATGCCACCTCATCAATCTGAATCGAATCTCTGAATTCACCGTTCTCTACACCTTGTTTCAGTAATAGAGAAACTTTCTCTTGTAATCCCGTGAAAAAAAGACCTATTTTTTCTTTTATTTGTGTGGCCTTTGCAGGACTTTGAATATAAAGAGTAATAAATGGACAACCGCCCTTATACTCTCTCGCCTGAACTCCTTGTGATAATTGCTTTAAAAACAGTTGAATTCGATCTTCAACTGAAAATTGGGTCTGAGACAGTACGTCCTCCATTGCAGATTGATACATGTCAATCCAATAATCAACGACCCCTTCTAATAATTCTTCCTTATTAGAAAAGTGATAATACACATTCGACTTTGACACTTTGCTTACACGAACTAATTCGTCCATACTCGTATAAGCAAACCCTTTTTCTAAAAATAAAGTTGCAGCTACTTCAAGCACACGTTTTTGATTCATTAATTTCACCTTTGTCATAAATAGAACTATACAGTACTAAATTATATGTTGCAAGTATTTATGATCATTTAGAAAAGAGTTTGATGAAAAAGTTTTCTCAATGCGGTCAAACGCAAATGAGGAAACTAACCCTATATCCCATTCCATGTCTTAAATGAAAAATGAGCCCACAGAAAATTATATGGCTTTAATGATAATCATGATGTGGTTTTTTTAAATAATGGCTCTGTTAAACTTTAGTGTTGATAATTAATTAAATTAAGAGGGAACCTTTATTGTCAAGGTTCCCTCTACTTTTGAATCAGCATATATTTAGTAAAACTCGGATACATTTTTACAATGTTCCTCCAATTCAACTATTGTAAGCAACTGTGTTTTTGGATATCGGAATACGTTAGATGAACCAATGCGAATTTTTTTAGTTCACTTATCCAATAAACTACATCATCGTATCTTCCCTTTTCGCAACTGCGATAGCCTTTTTCCGTAGAGAATGTGATTTGGATGAACTTCATTCTTTAATTCAGCATTTAAAAACTCCGACATACTTTCATTGATTATCCACCAAGGTTCACCCATAAATGTTTCAAGAACACTTATCATATCATTAATCACTTCCCTAAATTAAGAGACTATCTATGAGTCTCCGAATATTAAACATTATATTTTGAAAGACGTAAGCTATCATAAGAGTTATTTTCGTCAGCAGAACATCCAACAAGTTGAATTATTAATAGTGAGAGGAAACTAACAATAAGAGAGTTTCTTTTAATTATAATCTTCTCCTACCATTAAAGTACTATACTTTGTTTTAAATTTTTCATACTTTCTCTCATTCTTAAATAATAAGAATGCCCCTCTGTCATCATAAATATGATAAATAAAATCTTGATTTATAAAGAATATTTCAGGATAACTACTATATTTGTCATTGAACCTCGGAGCCATACTTTTAAAATCTTGATTACATATTGCCTTGATTATTTTCTTGTACTCTATATGCTGTTTTTTTGTTTCTAAAGAATACTGAATGACTTTTCCATTCTCATCTTTAGAATTTTTTACATTGAGTCTATATTTATTAATTTTTTTTGAATACTTACTATATACTCCTATCGGCCTCCGTAATGAATGCTCGCTTCGAACAATTGTGTCGACGAACAATAAATCGTTCTCCCCAAAAAGTTCATCAAATATACTTATTGCAACATTATAAACCTTATTAAAATATTGAGGATTTAAATTGCCTTGATCATTAAACTGATACATTTCTTTTTCGAGTTGAATATGAAGGCTTAGAGGTAACTCGTCAAAGGAATCATTAATTAAATCAATATTGAATTCACTTTGTAAATAATCTAGATGAACCATATCTCATTCTCCTTTCATTCTTTTATGTACAATTTTTATTTTCTTAATATATGACCACTTTTATTTAGATTTATTCATTAATTTGTAGTAACCTCCTCCATGAGAATTCCCTTTCCCAAGATCTCTTGAAATGGACAAACCAGATGTAGGATCTTTCCACTCTTGTTACCTTTAACCTTCTTAGTGAAAAGAGAAATCTTAACCCCAGTATCATTCAATAAAGTTTTTTTATTCATAGTCAACTTAGATGTAACCAATGAAATAGAAAAAGACGAACTTAAAAAGTTCGTCTCCTACACTAAAAGGTCTCTTGACCGGCACAAATTCGGCACGCTTCATCAACCTCTTATATCAATCATTTTCAATCCTCTGTATTAACCAATCGAACCTTCCATTTCAAACTTAATCAAGCGGTTCATTTCAACGGCGTATTCCATTGGCAATTCTTTTGTGAATGGCTCGATGAAGCCCATGACGATCATTTCTGTTGCTTCTTCTTCAGAAATTCCGCGGCTCATCAAGTAGAATAGCTGCTCTTCTGATACTTTTGATACCTTCGCTTCGTGCTCTAATGAAATGTTGTCGTTTAAGATTTCATTGTAAGGAATCGTATCAGATGTTGATTTGTTATCCATGATGAGTGTGTCACACTCGATGTTTGAGCGTGCACCCTCTGCTTTGCGTCCGAAGTGAACGATTCCGCGGTATGTGACTTTACCGCCTTGTTTCGAAATCGATTTCGATACGATCGTTGAAGATGTGTTTGGTGCAAGGTGAATCATTTTTGCACCTGCATCTTGGTGCTGACCTTTACCTGCTAGGGCAATACTTAATGTCATACCACGAGCGCCTTCACCTTTTAAAATGACAGCTGGGTATTTCATTGTCAGCTTAGAACCGATGTTTCCATCAATCCATTCCATTGTTGCATTCTCTTCACATACTGTACGTTTTGTCACAAGGTTGAAGACGTTGTTTGCCCAGTTTTGAATCGTCGTATAACGGCAGTAGCCGCCTTTTTTGACGATGATTTCAACAACCGCACTATGAAGTGAGTTTGTTGTGTAAACTGGAGCTGTACAGCCTTCTACGTAATGCACATGTGCGCCTTCATCAACGATGATCAGTGTACGCTCGAACTGACCCATGTTCTCAGAGTTGATTCGGAAGTATGCTTGAAGTGGTGTATCTACTTTTACGCCTTTTGGTACGTAGATGAATGAACCACCAGACCATACAGCCGAGTTAAGCGCAGCAAATTTGTTGTCAGTCGGAGGAATGACTTTTGCCCAGTGCTCACGGAAGATGTCTTCGTTCTCTTTTAATGCACTGTCTGTATCTTTAAACACAATGCCTAGATCTTCAAGATCTTGCTTCATGTTGTGATACACAACTTCAGATTCATACTGAGCAGATACACCTGCTAAGTACTTTTGCTCTGCTTCAGGGATTCCAAGCTTATCAAAGGTTTGTTTGATTTCTTCTGGTACTTCATCCCAAGAACGCTCAGAGCGTTCTGATGGTTTTACGTAGTACGTAATTTCATCAAAGTTTAATGCATTTAAATCTCCGCCCCATTGTGGCATCGGCATGTTGTAAAAGTGCTCAAGAGATTTCAAACGGAAGTCGAGCATCCACTGAGGCTCTTCTTTCATACGAGAAATTTCTTCAACGATCTCTTTTGTCAGTCCGCGCTCTGAACGGAAAATGGAAACGTCTTTATCAGAAAAGCCGTATTTATATTCACCAACATCTGGCATTTTTTTAGCCATCCATTTTCACTCCAATCTTATGATTTGCCGTTATCTTCGGCAGATGCGCCTTTTTCAAGCGCCTTCCAGGATAATGTTGCACATTTGATGCGCGCTGGGAATTTTGCGACTCCCTGCAGCGCCTCAATGTCACCAAGATCAATGGAATCGTCGTATTCTTTTCCTAGCATCATATCGGAGAAAATCTGAGACATTTTCAAAGCTGTTTCAATATCTTTCCCTTTAATCGCCTGCGTCATCATAGAGGCAGATGCCATCGAAATCGAGCATCCTTCTCCTTCAAATTTCGCATCGATGACTTTTTCGTCTTCGATTTTCATCGTGAGACGAATGCGGTCACCACACGTTGGGTTGTTCATATCGACGACAATGCTGTCGTTTAACACACCTTTGTTTCTCGGATTTTTATAATGATCCATAATCACTTGTCTGTACAGTGTGTCTAAGTTTACATTAAAAGACATTCGTAAAATACTCCTTTGTCTTACGGAGCGCTGCCATGAGCTCGTCAATCTCCTCTTCTGTATTGTACAGATAGAAGCTTGCTCTTGCAGTCGCTGATACACCAAGCCATTTCATGAGCGGCTGTGCACAGTGATGTCCAGCACGAATGGCGATACCTTCCGTATCTAGAACAGTTGAGGCATCATGAGGATGGACGTCGTCTAAGTTAAACGTCACAAGTCCAGCTCGGTGTTGCGGTCCGTAAACCGTGGCACCTTCAAGCTCCTTAAAGCGCTCAAGTGCATAAGTCGCAAGCTGATGCTCGTAACGGCTGACTTCCTCCATTCCGATGTCATTTAAGAAATCAATCGCTTTTCCGAGTCCAACTGCTCCTGCAATAATCGGTGTTCCCGCTTCAAATTTCCACGGCAGCTCTTTCCATGTAGAATCATATAGATCCACAAAGTCGATCATTTCACCGCCAAACTCAGCAGGCTCCATATTATTCAAAAGGTCCTTCTTCCCGTAAAGAACACCAATGCCAGTCGGTCCACACATTTTATGCCCAGAGAAAGCGAAAAAGTCACAATCTAGATCCTGAACATCAATTTGCATGTGCGGGGTGCTCTGGGCACCATCGACGACGATAATTGCACCGTGATCGTGAGCAATCTTTGCGATGTCTTTAATTGGGTTGATGGTTCCTAATACGTTTGAGACATGTGTGACAGCAACGATTTTCGTTTGATGTGTGATGGTTTGCTTCACATCTTCAAGCGACAGCGTGCCGTCTTCCTGTAACGGAATATATTTCAATGTGGCGCCAGTTGCTTTTGCTGCCTGCTGCCAAGGGATGATATTCGCATGATGCTCCATATGCGTAATGACGATCTCATCGCCTTCTTTGAGGTTTGCTCTTGCATAGCTTATTGCCACTGTGTTTAGTGCGGTTGTTGTACCTCTAGTAAAAATAATCTCCTGGACAGAAGAAGCACCAATGAATGCTCGAACTTTCTCTCTTGCACCCTCGTATGCGTCCGTTGCTTTTGTGCCAAGGGTATGAACACCCCGGTGGACGTTCGAGTTGTAAGACCGGTAATACTCATTCATTGCATCAATGACAACTCGTGGTTTTTGAGATGTCGCTGCACTGTCCAAATACACCAAATCATGTCCGTTCACTTGCTGATGAAGGATTGGAAACTGCTCACGAACGTCTTTGATATTCATTATTTTACTTTCCTTTCAATCACAGAAACGAGCTGCTTTTTAACTCCTTCAATCGGCAGTTCTTTGACGACTGGATTTAAGAAGCCATAAATGACAAGTCTTTCTGCATCTTCTTTGGAAATCCCGCGGCTCATGAGGTAATAGAGTTGAATTGGATCAACACGCCCAACAGAAGCAGCGTGCCCTGCTGTTACATCATCTTCATCGATTAAAAGAATTGGGTTAGCGTCACCGCGTGCTTTCTCACTCAGCATGAGAACACGAGATTCTTGCTCCGCATTTGACTTCGTTGCGCCATGCTCGATTTTACCAATTCCGTTAAAGATAGAGGATGCTTGATCCTTCATGACACCATGCTTCAAGATATACCCTTCAGAGTTTTTACCGAAGTGGATGATGCTTGTTGTGAAGTTTTCCGTTTGATTCCCGCGGCCAACAACAACTGATTTCGTATCTCCGAATGTACCGTCGCCCATAAGCTTCGTGATGTTTTCAGACACGACATCTCCATCATTCATCAGACCAAGCGCCCATTCGATTTTACTGTCACGACCATTTGCCATACCACGTCTATTCACATAGACTGTCACACCTTCTGCAAGGTTATCCACTGCACCGTAAGTGACGCGAGCATTTGCACCTGTGAAGACTTCAGACACGATATTGAAGATCGCTTCTTCTGGTGTTGCCGTACTGATGTAGTTTTCGACATATGTCACAGCACTATGATCGTCTGCTACAACGATGACATGGTTGAACAACGTTGTTTCGTCATTTTCATGAAGATAAACGGCTTGAATTGGTGCTTCAAGCTCTACGTTTTTCGGTACATAGAGGAAAGCTCCGCCATTCACTAAAGCAGCATGTAGAGCTGTTAGTTTGTGCTCATCCACTTTCACTGCATCAGTCATGAAATATTTCTTCACTAGCTCTCCATGTTCGCGAATCGCTGTATGGATATCAGTGAAGATCACGCCTTTGTCTTTTGCTTCAGTAGAAAGAGACAAGTATGCTGGCGTTTGATCACGCTGAATATAGACTGTCTTATCTGTGTCCTCTAAATCAATAAGAGACTTCACTTCTTCAGGAAGCTCTTCTAAAGATCCAAATGGCGCACTTTCGATTGTATGCTGTTTGAAATTGGTTAAATTCCATTTAGAAATATTCGTTTTGTCAGGCTTTGGCATTGGAAGGTCTTCTGCTTTTTCAAGAGCCTGTAAGCGAAGGGAACTCATCCATGCCGGTTCCTGATGCTTCTCGGAGAAGCTTTTGACATAATCTTGATCTACTGATAATTTCGTTTCTAATGTCATCAATAATCCTCCTAACGCTTACGCTTCTTGACCAACAGTTTCGTCTTCAATTCCTAACTCTTTTTTAATCCAGTCATAACCTTCTGCTTCTAGACGCTGAGCGAGTTCTGGTCCACCAGATTTCACAATACGCCCTTGCATCATGACATGAACGTGATCTGGTGTGATGTAGTTCAATAGACGCTGATAGTGAGTGATCATTAAGCAGCCGAAGCTTTCGCCGCGCATTTTATTAATCCCTTTAGAAACAACTTTCAGTGCATCGATATCAAGACCAGAGTCGATTTCGTCAAGGATGGCGATTTTTGGTTCAATCATCATTAATTGAAGAATTTCGTTACGTTTTTTCTCCCCACCTGAGAAACCTTCGTTTAGGTAGCGCTGTGCCATATCTGGGTCCATTTCAAGGAATTCCATGTTTTCGTCCATTTTGCGGATGAATTTCATGAGAGAGATTTCATCACCTTCTTCTCTGCGTGCGTTAATAGCCGAACGAAGGAAGTCTGCATTTGTTACACCACTAATTTCAGATGGATATTGCATTGCAAGGAAAAGACCCGCTTGAGCGCGCTCATCTACTTCCATTTCAAGAACATCTTCGCCATCAAGCAAAATGCTGCCTTTTGTCACTTCATACTTAGGGTGGCCCATGATAGCAGCAGATAAAGTAGATTTACCTGTACCGTTTGGTCCCATTACTGCGTGGAATTCTCCACCTTTTATTTCTAGGTTTACACCTTTTAAGATTTCTTTCCCTTCAATCTCAACGTGCAAGTCCTTAATTGTTAATGTCGAAGCAGTCATATATCGATACCTCCAAAATAATCATTATTCTCAATTTATTCTCATTCTAATTTTATAACAAATTAAAAGTGAATACAACACATTCACGACAAGCGTGAGAGGATGCTCTCAAAATTCTAACAAAAAATACAGGTAGATAAAAGGATTTATGTCGAAAAGACTGTTTTCATAAAGAAAGGGCGGGAAACTGTTCTCCCCGCCCCTTAGCTATCAATAGCCTCGTATATTCATTTTTGCGAGCTGTCTTTTCTCATCTCGATAGGACTGCTCTCGTTTAAGTTCTACTTTCATTCGTAAGTCATGGTCTCTTTCGTACTCTGCATAACTCATGCCATGAGATTGATGCATGGCCTTTTCCATCTCGGCGGTATAATCCAATCCCAGTGTACTCTGGTCCGAACAAATAATAAACCATTCCCTTCTTTGAGTGTAGCTCCATTGTATCAAAGGCATGCTGCTTCACTCAAAAAGGATATGACGCAGTATACTGGCATATTTTCTCACACACTTGGCTGAGAAGAACTCAACTCCCTGATATGGAAAAATACCACCTTATCCTTCCCTTAATGCGTCTGTCCTCCAAATTCATCAATACATTGCTGAACAACTGTGATGCCTTGACTTAGCGCAGCACCGCCGCCAAACGCTGCAGCCACACTGACGACCTCCAGCAAATTCTCTTCTGTTGCGCCTTGGTCGAGCGCTCCCTTTGTATGATAAATCATGCAATATTCATCCTGTGCATGAATGCTGATGCCAAGGGCAATCATTTGTTTTTCTTTTTGCGTTAATGAATCGCTCTGGAAGCACTGCTCCGTAAATTCATTGAATTTCTTGCCAAACACCGGCATTTTCTTCTGAAATTCACCCATTGCCGTTTTATAATCCGTCAGTGATTGCTGCATCGATCCGCTCATATGTTGTTCATTCATCTTCATTCCATCCCTTCAGGTCATTTGTTCGTTTTTATTATGAGCGAGATTTGAAAAAATACACAAAAAAACCTCGCTTTGATGAAAGCGAGGTTGCAGATTATTGACAAAGGGCTAAAATGATCTTTATTTTAGCCCTTTGTCTTCTTTTTGTTATTCAGATACAGGCAATACTGCACCATCATACTTTTTGTCGATGAATTCTTTGATTTTATCAGAGTGAAGAACTTCCATTAATACCTTAATCTTCTCTGATTTTTCGTCACCTTTGCGAACAGCGACGATGTTTGCATACGGGTTGTTTTTCGTTTGCTCAAGTTCGATTGAATCTTTTTTCGGATTCAATTTATTTTGGATCGCATAGTTGACGTTGATAAATACAGCGTCGCCTTCACTGTTTTCATAAGCTTTTGCTGTTAGTTCAGGAGCAATTTTTTTGAATTTCAGGTTCTTCGGGTTTTCTTTGATGTTTTTGACTGTTGCGTTGATTGTATCTACTTTTGGATCAAGCTTGATCACACCAGCATTTTGTAATAGAGCAAGCATACGTCCTTGCTCAGCTACGTTGTTTGTCATGATGATCGTGCCGCCGTTTGGAATATCTTTTACTGATTTGTATTTCTTAGAGTAGATACCGAAAGGCTCAAGGTGAACGGCACCAGCACTTACTAGGTTGTAATCTTTGTTTGATTTATTTTCTTCGTTTAAGTAAGGGATATGTTGGAAAAAGTTCGCATCCACTTCTTTTTCAGCTAATGCTTTGTTGTACATTTTATAATCGCTCAGTACTTTCACTTTTAGATCGTAGCCTTTTTCTTTTAGAAGTGGTTTTGCTTCTTCAAGAATCTCGGCATGTGGTGTTTTTGAAGCTGCAACCGTGATGGTTTTGTTATCGCTTGCGTTATTTGATGAACCGCAAGCAGCTAAAATGCCTGCAAATGCTAGAAATAGTGCACTTAAAATCAATTTCTTCATGAATAATTCCTCCCTTAACGTTTATCAATTTTATTTGTAATCAAATCACCGATTATTTGAATGATAAAGACGATGATCAGAATAAACACAGTGGCTACAAGTGTGACATCTGTATTACCAGATTGGTATCCTTCTACATAAGCAAGGTCACCTAGTCCGCCTGCTCCAATTGCTCCTGCAATCGCAGTAGAGCCAATCAGAGCAATCGCTGTTACAGTAATTCCTGAAATAAGGGCTGGCAGTGATTCTGGAAGCAATACTTTGAAAATAATGGTCGACGTTTTTGCTCCCATAGATCGTGCTGCTTCAATGACTCCTTTGTCTACTTCACGCAGTGCAATTTCAACAAGACGTGCGTAGAAAGGGGCTGAGCCAATGACAAGGGCTGGTAATGCTGCATTTGGACCTAAAATTGTATGCATTAAAAATTTCGTAAACCCTAGTAAAAGAATAATTAAAATGATAAAAGGAATCGATCTGAAAATGTTGACGACTCCGCCGATGACAGCATTGATCGGTTTATTTTCCCAAAGACCGCCTTTTCCTGTAAGGAAGAGCAGCAGGCCAAGAATAATGCCGATCACAAAGGCAAATGCCAATGAAATGAGTGTCATATACACCGTTTCACCCGTCGCGTTCCAAATAACCTCTAGATCAACGTTCGGAAACCATTTCTCAAACATGTGTCATCACCTCGATTTCAACCTGTTTGCTTTGGATATAGGCGATGGCTTTTTTAACTTCGTTCTCGTCTCCATTTATATGGATAAAGAGTGTTCCAAACGCGCCTTCCTGCGTTTGAGAAATCTTTCCTTGCAGGATGTTCACATCGACCTTGAAGGATCGAATGATTTCCGTGATCAGCGGCTGTTCGGCAGAATCTCCAATAAAGGACAACCGGACGACCTGACCTTCTTTTACTCTCTCTAGGACGTGCTCGATCGTTTCTTTTGCTTCTTCTGGTTCAGCAAGCTGTTTCACGAATCGCTTCGTCATTTCTTCTTTCGGCTGTCTGAAGACACGTAATACTTCGCCTTCTTCGACAATACGGCCATTCTCCATCACTGCCACACGGTGACAAATTTTGCGAATGACGTGCATTTCGTGTGTGATCAATACAATGGTGAGTCCTAGTCGTTTATTAATATCGGCTAAAAGCTCAAGGATGGAATCCGTTGTTTGTGGATCAAGCGCAGAAGTGGCTTCGTCACATAGCAGAACTTTTGGGTCATTCGCTAATGCTCTCGCAATCCCTACACGCTGCTTTTGCCCGCCGCTGAGCTGAGAAGGATATGCATTTTCTTTTCCTTCTAAACCGACCAATTTAATCAGTTCGTTTGCACGAGCTCTCCGTTTTGACGTTGGTACACCTGCGATCTCGAGCGGGAACATAATATTTTGTCTCACTGTTCTTGACCAGAGCAAGTTAAAGTGCTGGAAAATCATGCTGATTTCTTGTCTTGCTTTCCGAAGTTTCGCATTCGATACTTCATTGATCCGGTTGCCTGCCACTTCAACGATTCCTTCTGTTGGCAACTCCAGACCGTTTAATAGGCGAATCAGGGAGCTTTTCCCAGCGCCGCTATACCCGATAATTCCGAATATTTCACCTTTATCGATATCCAAGTTGACGTCTTTCACGGCATCAACATTTCCGCTTTTTGAATGATACGTTTTTGATACATTCTGTAAATGGATCACAGTCTGTTCACCTGCTTTCTTGCTGAATCTATAGGTTGCCATCACATACGTTCATTTATTCTTCCGACTGTTATGACTCTAGCCTGACGCAAGGTCAGTAAAAAAGACCTAACTGCAACGCAAGCAGAAAGGCCTTTTATATCAAATACGCCTTTCTCTCATCTTTCAAAGCGTTGCGGCTTTGAGTGAATTGGCACCAATTTCAGCTATGCTGACGGTTGCCGGGTTTCATAGGGCACGTCCCTCCACCTCTCTTAATAAGAGAAAATATGTTGTTTTATGTGATGTTCATGTTTTTACTAACGTAGAATATCATGCTATCTGAGATATGTCAACGCTGTAAATCGCTAATTTCCAAGTAAACGACTACGTTATCATTTTTCGAAAAAAACCGTTCGTCAGCCAAAGTACCGCTTCTAGTCTAAGAAGTGCTCGAAATGAGCCTTTCACTTTCACTTGTCCTCTGCTGATCAGCTGCTGTAAGGACATGTCTCCATCTAATAATTGCAAAATCTCTTTTCGCTCACCATAAAAGATGAGATCCGATAACTCAATTGCAGGTAGTTTCTTCACTTCACCACGTTCATCCACAATCAATGTACAAGAGTCCGTTTCCGCCTCAAATGTAATCTTCAAGGATGATGATGAGAGCAACGGCTTTAACAATAATCGCTGCCCTGCACTTCCATGGGCTTTCACATTTTCCACATGTATAACCTCCCTGTCATTTGGTTATACATAACATTTCTCTACAAACATCGGCTTGTCCTTTATAAATAGCTCGACAAATTTTCAAATGAATTGCTTGAAATATGACAAAAAAACGCTTTATTTAGCGGTTTCAATCATTTCGTGAAGATATGGAACGGAGTGAAAGGCATAGCCTTTTTGCACGATTTCACCCTTTTTAAACAGGAGAAAGCAAGGGACACTTTCGATCTCAAATGCTTTTGCAAAACTTGGCGAGTAATTTAAATTATTCTCATAAAAAGGAACTTCCGGCTGCATGGCATCAACCACTGCCAGCATCTTCTTTGCCAGCTGGCATGTTCCGCAAAATGGTGTATATAAGTACAAAAGAAATAAATCGTCCTCTATCTCCTTGAATTCATGCTCTTCAATCTCTTTCATATACGTCACCCTTATAAATATTTCGAATGAACATCAATGTTTGCAGCTAATAGAATAGATGCAATATGGGCTGACGGTGAAGCGGCCACTTCGCGGTACGTTCTGTCGACAAAAAGATGCAGTGCTTCAGGGAATTCTTTTCGAAATTGCTTCCGCAGTTTGTCGCCAGCATCGTCACTGTCTGCTAATATGTAAACGTCTTTCCCGAATAAATCGTCCACAAGCTGATCCAGCTTCGAAGTACTGATCGTGCCATTGGTGCAAATGATGGTAACAGGTTCACTTATGACTTCTTTTAGCTTCTGTTTATCTGATTTACCTTCTACAATGATGACCTTTTCTATCTCGACATTCATCACGATCACCCGGCCCTTTTGACGTTGATTCACTTCTTCCTTAGATTACAATCTTTCATTCAGGTTGTAAAGATTGGGCAATTGATCAACAAAAAGACTGCAGCAATCACTGCAGCCTTATCTGTGATCAGCACCAACCATTTTCATCGTCACAGTCTACATATTTTTCAGTCCCATGGGTCAACGTATCTGACAGACGATAAAAACGGTTTTGATCATAGGAATAACCTGATTTTAATTCATATTGATTTTCACTAATCATCGTGCCAATCTCTTCGTTTTGATGGTAAAGCACCATGCCGCTCTCTTTGAATCGTCCAGTGACATGCTCTGTTATATCCACCTGTTCTTTTTGAAAAGACAAATTGGACACCCCCCATATAGGTAGAGTGTCCAATTTCACATGAATTAGTCTTCTTTTGTCATTTCTTCATATTGCTCAGCTGTCATTAAGTTCTCGATTTCAGACGCATCCGCTGGCTCTACTACGATCATCCAAGCTTTTTCGTATGGAGAGTCGTTGACGAACTCTGGGCTGTCATCAAGCTCATCGTTTACTTCAACGATTGTGCCGTTAATCGGTGCGTATAGTTCAGAAACTGTTTTGACTGATTCTACACTTCCGAAAGGCTCGTCCGCTGTGATTTTGTCCCCTACTTCAGGAAGCTCAACGAACACGATATCCCCTAGCTCAGATTGAGCAAAATGCGTAATACCGATACGCACCTTATCTCCTTCTACTTTGACCCATTCGTGTTCTTCTGAATAACGTAAATCTTTTGGTGTGCTCATTTCATACCCCTCCAGTCTTTTCTTACAATCTATATTGAAGATACCACAATCTGAATGAAAGTTACATCATTTCCAGACGCTTTTAAATGTATCTTCATTAAATCCAACTGTCACTCGTTTGCCGTCTGTTGTTATTGGACGCTTGATTAGCATTCCGTTAGACGCAAGTAATTCAAGCTGTTCGTCCTCTGACATTGCAGGAAGTTTATCTTTCAGCTGCAGCTCTCTGTATTTCTGACCGCTCGTATTAAAGAATTTCTTCAGCTCTAAACCGCTTTTTTCGTAAAGGGCTTTTAATGTTTCTTTATCAGGCGTCTCTTCGACGATATGTATGCTGTTGATGTCTTTATTGTGTTCTTCCAGCCATTTCTTTGCTTTTCGGCATGTACCGCAAGATGGGTATTCGTAAAAATCTAAAGCCACCATTTTCACCTCCTGCAAATAGTGACAACATTTTATCACAAAACATGTTAAAAACCTAAATGTATGCTTACAAAAAGGTGCGACATGATATCCGCACCTTTTAAGCCGTCTTATACGATATATTTCTCTGCTTCAAAGATTCGTTTCGCCACCTCACGCTTTTTCGCAATGACATTCATTGGCGTGAATCTTGTCAGCTTGCGAAGGGCTGACAGACTCATACGGAGTGAATCTCCTTCTTCCATGGCAATCAATGATTCTTTCGCATGAGCTTCAATCTTTAAAAAGGCTTCCTGCGTGAAAATTTGTGTATACGCAAGCTTTTGTGCATTTTTTTCTGCGCCTGATGCAGCAATTGCTTTTTCCGTACGCAAGACCGCCGACTCAGCAGCAAAGAGTTCATTGACGATATCTGCTATATTCACAAGGATTTCTTGCTCTTTATCTAATGCTTTTCCATACTTCATCGCCGCCATTCCAGATACCATTAAGGCGATCTTTTTCGCATGGGAAAGTAAGTATTTCTCTTGATCAAGCGGCTGATCACCCGGCTCTTCCGGCATCATCATCATCAGCTCTTCCTGCAGGGTTTGCGCTTTTTGAAGAAGCGGAAGCTCTCCTTTCATCGCTTTCTTCAAGAATGTGCCTGGCACAAGCAATCGGTTAATTTCGTTCGTTCCTTCAAAAATACGGTTAATTCGTGAGTCGCGATAGGCTCTTTCGACTTCGTATTCTTGCATGAAACCATATCCGCCGTGAATCTGCACACCTTCATCCACAATGTAATCGAGCGTTTCAGAGCCAAGCACTTTACAAAGAGAGCATTCAATCGCATATTCTGCGATGGATTGCGCAATTTGTTTCCCATCCTTTTGCTCCTCGTCACTTAACAGACCCATTCTTTGTTCAAATAACCCGACTGTGCGGTATACAGCACTTTCCATGGCATAGAGCTTTGCCGACATGTTGGCTGCTTTTTCGCCAATTAAGCTAAATTGAGAAATTGGTGTTTTAAACTGCTTACGCTGATTGGCATACTCTGCCGATAATTGAATGACTCGTTTTGATGCACCGATTGTCCCTACAGCCAGCTTATAGCGTCCAATGTTTAAAATGTTAAAGGCAATGACATGACCTCTGCCTGCTTCACCAAGCAAATTCTCCTTTGGCACTTCGGCATCTTCAAGGATTAACGTTCTCGTCGAGGACCCTTTAATGCCCATCTTTTTCTCTTCAGGTCCTGTTTTGACTCCAGGAAAATCCTTTTCTACGATGAAAGCAGAGAAGTGTTCACCATCAATCTTCGCATACACGACAAACACATCGGCAAATGCGGAGTTTGTGATCCATTGTTTTTCCCCATTGAGGACATAATGTGTTCCAGCTTCATTCAGGACTGCCGTTGTTTTCGCACCTAGCGCATCAGAACCTGACCCTGGCTCTGTTAGGGCATATGCCGCAATTGTTTCTCCAGAGGCGAGTCCTGGCAGGTACTTTTCCTTTTGCGATTGATTGCCGAACAGCACGATCGGCAAAGAACCGATCCCGACATGGGCGCCGTAAGAAAGAGAGAAGCTGCCTGCTCTTGCAAATTTTTCAGTAATGATGGCTGAGCTGATTTTATCTAGCCCCAGCCCGCCAAATTCCTCAGGAACATCCGCACCAAGCAGGCCAAGCTCTCCAGCCTTTTTCAAGAGACGAACAGAATGCTCGAATTCATGATTTTCAATTTGATCTATATGCGGAACGACATCTTGTAAAATGTAATCTTCTGTTGTTTTCCCGATCATTTGATGTTCATCAGAGAAATCCTCTGGTGTAAAGATATGCTCATAATTCGTCTCATCAATTAAGAAACTGCCACCCTTTTTTACATCTTCCATTGCTTTCATCCTGTTTTCCCCCTTTAGATCAATTCAAAAATGCCTGCCGCTCCCATGCCCCCGCCGATACACATCGTCACAATACCAAATTGTTCATTTCGCCGTTTCATTTCATGAATGAGGGACAGCGTGAGTTTCGTTCCTGTACAGCCTAGCGGATGTCCTAATGCAATGGCGCCGCCGTTGACATTTACCTTCTCTTCATCGATCCCTAAATGACGAATGACTTGAATCGCCTGAGAAGCAAATGCTTCATTTAATTCAAACAGCCCGATGTCCTTCAGCTCTAGACCAGCGATTTTCAGTGCACGCGGAATGGCTTCAACCGGCCCAATTCCCATGACTTCAGGTGGTACACCGCCAACAGCAAACGCCCTGAACTTGGCGAGCGGCTGAAGAGAAAGAGAAGATGCTTTTTCGCGATCCATCATCATGACACATGCCGCTCCATCACTCGTCTGCGAAGAGTTTCCTGCAGTCACTGTGCCTTTTGTTGAGAAGGCAGGTCGTAACGTTGAGAGAACCTCCTCTGTTGTGCCCGCTCTGACACCTTCATCTTGTGAGAACGTAAATTGGCGTTCTTCTAGTTGATACTGCTCTCCTACCCGTCTTTCTGTCACATCAACGGGAACAATTTCATCTGAAAATTTCCCTTCTTGAAGTGCCTTTGCTGCCTTTTGATGGCTCCTCACCGCAAAAGCATCTTGATCTTGTCGTGTGACCTGATACTTTTGCGCCACTTGCTCCGCTGTGTGGCCCATGCTCATATAGTATTCAGGCGCTTGCTCTGCCAAAAGAGCGTTTGGACGAATGGAGTGACCCATCATTGGGACTTGCGACATCGATTCGACGCCTCCAGCTAAAATGGTTTCTGCCTGCCCAAGCATAATTCGTTCACCCGCATAAGCAATTGACTGCAGACCTGAAGAGCAATAGCGGTTAATGGTAATAGCAGGTACTGTATATGGCAAACCTGCTAACGCCCCAATATTCCTGGCCACATTCAGCCCTTGCTCTGCTTCTGGTGTCGCACATCCGATGATTAAATCATCGATTGTTCCATCATAATCACCGGCACGCTTTAGCGTTTCTTTTACACACAATGCGCCCATATCATCAGGTCTGACATGTTTTAATGATCCTTTTTTGGCTTTCCCTACTGGTGTTCTTGCGCCAGCTACAATCACTGCTTCTCTCATTTTGACTCCCCCCTAGTTACGTAAAGGTTTTCCTTTAACGAGCATGTGCTGCATGCGTGCCTGAGATTTGACTTCCCCTACAAGACTTAAAAAGGCTTCTCTTTCAAGCTCTAATAAATATTGTTCATCCACCTCTGTACCAAATGGCAATTTGCCGCCAGAAATGACATGCGCTAGTTTTTTCGCAATGGTCATGTCATGGTCTGAAATGTATCCAGACAACCTCATATTTTCAGCAGCCAGCACCATTGCTGCGTAGCCTGTTTCCCCCATCACAGGCACCTTTTGCATCAGTGGTGCACGATAACCCGCTTCATCAAGAGAAAGAACGAGTTGTTTCGCATCATGGATTAAATGATCACCATTCATGCTGATCCGGTCATTCACTCGAAGCATCTTCATATCACGCGCTTCCTCTGCTGATGTAGATACCTTTGCCATCGCAATGGCTTCAAAGGTTTGTAGCGCAGCATCTTGGATCGCAGTTGCTGATGGCTTTTCCGCTCCTTGCAGATGGCGAATATAGAGTTCTTTGTTTCCGCCTCCGCCCGGTATGAGTCCGACTCCCGCTTCAACAAGCCCCATATACGTTTCACTGGACGCTTGGATAGCGGCTGCTGGTAGACAAAGCTCCGTCCCTCCGCCAAGTGTCATACCAAACGGTGCAGCCACAACTGGACGGTCACTATACTTCACCTTCATCATCGCCTGCTGGAACCTGCGAATGACAAAATCAATTTCAAAGAAGTTGTCGTCCTGTGCTTCCATTAAAATTAAGGCGAGATTCGCACCAACACAGAAGTTCTTTCCTTGGTTGCCGATGACCAGCCCTTTATAATTCTTTTCCGTTTCATCTACAGCACGGTTGATCATATCAATGACATCAAGCCCAATGGCATTGCTTTTCGAATGAAATTCAAGCAAGGCAACATCATCCCCGATATCGATCAAGCTTGCACCCGTATTTTTAAAAATGACATCGTGTTTCTTTTTCAATCTAGCTAATGAAATATTCTTGTCGTTTCCCTTTTCCTGTTCATAAGCACCATTCTGATAAAATGCACGGTCTCCTTCGGCATTTTCTTGATAGAACGTGTCATGTCCTTTTGAAAGCATATCTTGCACCCACGACGGGATGCTATGCCCTTCCGCTTCCATTCGACTGACGGCTTTTTTCACGCCAATCGCATCCCACAGCTCGAACGGGCCATGCTGCCAGCCAAATCCCCATTTCATGGCGTTATCAATGGACTGAATATCATCCGCAATGTCGCCTTTTAGATGAGCTGAATAAAGAAGAACAGGTGCGGTCATATTCCAAAGCAATTGCCCAGCACGGCCGTCTTGATAAATAAGCGCTCTCAATTTCGCTTTTGTCCCCTTTTGCTGCTTGGCAATGTCAATGCCCGGATCCTTCAGCTTTGTCCGTTCTCCGTATGTGAGTGTGACAGGATCAAGCTCTAAAATGGTCTTTCCGTTTTTTTGATAAAATCCTTGCCCTGCTTTGCTGCCGATCCACCCTTTTTCAAGCATTCTTTCCATAAACTCAGGCAGCTGAAAAATATCTTTTTCCTTTCCTTCTACCTGTTCATACACATTGCGGGCTACATGAGAAAATGTGTCGAGTCCCACCACATCAAGTGTGCGGAAGGTCGCACTTTTCGGTCTGCCAATGAGTGGACCTGTAACAGAATCGACCTCTCCGATCGTGTATTTGTTCTCAAGCATTTCACGCACTGTGACAAGAAGCCCATAAGTGCCAATTCGGTTGGCAATAAAGTTCGGTGTATCTTTTGCTTCGACCACACCCTTGCCAAGTACATCTTCAACAAATGTTTTCATATATGAGAGTACTTCTGGATCTGTTTCTTGAATAGGAATTACTTCTAACAGCTTTAAATAACGAGCTGGGTTAAAAAAGTGAGTGCCTAAAAAGTGGCGTTTAAAATCAGCTGATCGGCCTTCTGCCATTTTTTCAACAGAAATACCGGATGTATTGCTGGATACGATGCTGCCTTCTTTGCGGTGTTCGTCGATGAGAGAGAATACGTGTTGTTTAATGCTGAGCTTTTCAGTCACGACTTCAATGATCCAGTCAGCATCGTGTAATAAGGAAAGGTGATCTGTGAGATTTCCGGGTGTGATGTATGATAGGTTTTTGGCTGAAGTAAGAGGTGCTGGCTTTTGCTTTAACAATTTTTTCATTGCGTCTTGGCTTAATCTATTCCGAACACTAGGGTGATCAAGCGTTAGCTTTTTTGCCGTTTCTTCCTTTGTCAGTTCATGTGGCACAATATCTAGCAATGTTACTGGTATCCCGATATTGGCTAGATGTGCAGCAATGCCTGAGCCCATGACACCTGAACCAATGACAGCCGCCTTGCGAATATGTTTGCCCATAAATATCCCCCTAAACATTTTGAATGAACAGTCATTCATTTTTTGTCCAAAAAAAAGCAATGCCTCTTTCTTTATCTTAAAAGATTTTCCGAAACAGTTCAATAGCAGATTTCAAAAATTTACACATTCTCATGCGTCTTTCTTTACAGCGTATGAATTAAAGACGAGGGGGAATTGTAAGAATGGAGGTGATGTCCACATGTCTCGTTTGCAAAAGAACCCATCAAAAGCAGGCGTAAGTGCTGCAAGTGTGAAAGGAAACGCAGGTCCATCACAAGAAGCAGACCTAGGTGGTAAAAAGACCAGTCAAAATCAGCAATATAAAAAGAAATCGTAAGGAGGAACACATCTTGAACAACCAGCAAATGAATATGCCCCCACAGGTGATTTCAGTAAAAGATTCCTTGTACCTAGAGGATATGCTGAACTGGAATTTGATTGCGATGAAAAATGCCCACTTTATGGCCGAGCATTGTCAGGATCAAACATTGAAACAAGAACTCAATCAAGTTGGTCAAATGCACCATCAGCATTACACACAAATACTTCAACATTTAGGCAGCTCAGGGCAAGGCCAGTCTTCTGGCTTTATGCAATAGGAGGTAACAGACATGGAACAGCAAAACCAACAAAAAATCGGGAATCCACAAACGCCGGTTCCAACAACGACAAACATGAACGATCGCGACTTTGTCACAGACCTTTTGTCGACTGAAAAATATATGACAAGCGGATATAACACAGCGCTCAATGAATTCAGCCATGAATCTCTTTACCAAGATATTCAGCGAATTGCGCTAGAAACACAAAAAACGCAAAGACATTTATATGATGTCATGTTCAAATATGGCTGGTACTCTGTCGAAGCTGCTGACCAGCAGAAGCTCCAGCAGGCACATCAAAAGTTCCAGCAAACACTGACAGATCAATCACCGTACGGATCATCACCTATGTCATAAAGAAAAACTGCCAGCTCGTACTGGCAGTTTTTTAACGGTCTTTATTCGCACGATGAGCTTCATTTAATTGTTTGATCCGCTGAATGGTTTCTTTGATGTCTTCTTTTGCCTCTGGATACGTGTCATTAAAATGCTTGGCTAAAGGCGGCATGCTTTTGGCAATATGAGAATAGATGATCCACTGCGTGACATCTCTTTTCAGTTCCTCATTCGTTTCACCAAGCAGCAGCTCTGTATATTTATCAAGCAGGCCTTCGAGCTTTTCATCTAATTCATTTCCCATTGGTATTCCGCTCCTTTTTTCAGAAAAAAGCCTGACTCTGCGTGTAACAGATGTCAGGCTTTTCACATACGATTATCTTGCAGCAAGAAATGTCTCAGCTTGTGCCTGTTGGACAATACAGCGTCCTCTGCCGTGCGGAATACATAACGGCGTTCCGAATAAAGGATCTGTTGTGACTTGGCAGTTCATATCAAAGACATTTTTCACAAGATCACAGTTAATGACAGTTTCCGGTCTTCCTTCTGCATAAATCGACTTGTCTTTAATGGCCACAAGGTGATGCGCATATCTGCAAGCGAGATTAAGGTCATGCAGAACCATGACAATCGTGCGCTGCTCTTTTTCATTTAAATCAAAAAGAAGATCCAGGATTTCAATTTGGTGCGTCATGTCTAAATACGTTGTTGGCTCATCTAATAGAATAATATCCGTCTCCTGAGCCAGTGTCATCGCAATCCATGCACGCTGCCTTTGTCCACCTGATAATGAATCAACCGTTCGATCAGCAAGGTCTTCCATCTTCGTTGACTTCAGTGCACGATTTACCGCTTCTTCATCTTGCTTTGACCATTGCTTCAGCCAATTTTGATAAGGATATCGCCCTTGCTTGACGAGCTGATGCACCGTTAATCCTTCTGGCGCTTCTGGTCCTTGCGGAAGAATGGCGAGCTGTTTCGCCACTTCCTTTGTTGGTAATTTTGCAATGGAATGACCTTCAAGAAGGACAGAACCACCCATTGGCTTCATGAGACGGGCCAAAGAGCGAAGTAGCGTGGATTTACCGCATCCATTGCTGCCAATAAATACTGTGATTTCACCCTTAGGGATTGACACATTTAGTTCGTCTATGATCATTGTTTCTCCGTAACCTAAGCTTAAACCTTCAGTAGAAATGGCACTCATTCCGCTCAAACGCTCCTTTTCTCATCCAAATTTTTTATATTGAATATCGTCTATGTAGACGTCAAAGATCACTTATCTCAATTTAGTGTATCAGATTTAAGTGATCTTGAAAATCATTTTCAATTAAAAAATGAGAAAGTCTCGTTTACTTTTTCTTTTCGAATGCGCGTTTTGTCCCATCTTCGAGCTTGATATCGACTCGTATCCGCTGATAATCATCATCTAAATTAAAAGCAGATAATAATTCATTGACATATGTTTCGTTCAGCTTTGCACTAGGAATCGACATATCATTGAGCTTCATCTTCATTTCACGTAAAGCTTCTTCTCCTTCATAGCGGACACCATTCATATGATCTCGAATTAGTGCTTCTTCTCTTCCACCAGCTTGACGATAGGTAGCTTCATATAATTCGCTTTTTTGTCCATATTGTACGTGCAATTGCAAATGCTGAAATGGCAATTCCTTCATTTGAACAGCTGACAGACTTTCAGCTTCTGCTTCATGTGGATGTTGTATTGGTTCGATTGAACGACAGCCAGACAGCATAAAGAACAGCACTCCTAGCAGTCCCGCCTTCTTCCAGCACATCATGTGTTTCCTCCTATTTCATAGCATCGTTTTTTATTCTTCTCCAAGCCCCTTTTCGTTATTCAATAAAACAGCAGACTATGGTAGATTAAAACAAAAAGGAGAACCGG
Organism: Bacillus sp. FSL M7-0307; assembly: GCF_038627835.1. NCBI lineage: Bacteria > Bacillati > Bacillota > Bacilli > Caryophanales > Bacillaceae > Bacillus > Bacillus sp. FSL M7-0307. The sequence continues at coordinate 2,964,924 of NZ_CP152023.1, forward strand.
AAGATGAATAAAACAGCCATTGTGACTGGTGCCAACAGCGGTTTTGGAAAACTCATCACACTGCGTCTCGCTCAGCAAGGGTACACTGTGATTGCTGGCGTAAGACAGGAGACCAATGCGAAAAATCTTGCCGAAGAAGTAAAGAACGCCGCTTTATCCGAATCAATACATATTGAAGCATTAGATGTGACAGATACACAGTCCATTCAAGCATTTCAGAAAAGGCTTAATGCCTATGCTCCAATTCACTTGCTTGTGAACAATGCGGGAACGGCCTATGCTGGTTTTGCTGAAGAGGTGCCTGTTGATCAGTACCGAGAGCAATTCGAAGTCAATGTCTTTGGTGTGATGGAAATGACACAAGCAGTCCTTCCGTTGATGACGAGCGGTGCAAAGATATTCAATATGAGCAGTATCAGCGGACTCATGGGAATGCCCGCACTCTCTCCATATGTATCGTCAAAGTTTGCGCTAGAGGGCTATACAGAGAGTTTGCGAATTGAGCTGGCTACGTTTGGCATTCAGGCCGCTTTGATTGAGCCGGGTTCTTTCCAAACGAACATTTGGAACACCTCCATGAATGAGCAAATGACGCCGCCAGCAGAAGGTTCTAAATACACAGCTATTTATGAAAAAATGATGTCCTATATAGAGGCGCAAAAAAACAACTATGGAGATCCTGGCGAAGTTGCAGAGCTTGTGGTTTCGCTTGCAGAGAAGAAGCGGCTAAAAAAGCTAAGGTATCTTGTCGGGAAAGGTGTTCGGCTTTCATTCATAGCAAAGCAGCTCTTGCCTTGGAATGTATGGGAAAACATTATTTTACGGACACTATCCTCAAAAAAATAGGCACAAAAAAACAGGTGAATCTTTTATCCACCTGTTTTCTTTTATTCGTTATCAGACTGCCCAAGGGTAATATCAATATTTTTATTCTTTCCATCACGGATGACAGTCATTGTCGTTTTATCGCCAATTTTTGTTTCTTTATAAAGGATTTCTTTCAGTTGTGAGCTGTTCGCTACATCTTTTCCTTTGAACTTGATGATGACATCTCCAGACTTCAAGCCTGCTTTTTGTGCAGGAGATCCTTTAGAAACATCTTTTACATAGATGCCTTTACCGATTTGTTTATCAAATAGGCCAAGTGTATTTTCCTGATATGTTTCAGGCACTTGCTCCAGGTCAATCATTTGTACGCCAAGGTAAGGACGTTCGACTTTTCCATTTTTCAACAGCTGATCTACGATCGGTTTTACATCGTTACTTGGGATCGCAAATCCGAGTGATTCTACTCCGCTTTCGCTAATTTTCAAGCTGTTGATGCCGATGACTTGACCGTCTGTATTGATTAGCGGACCGCCACTGTTTCCAGGGTTAATGGCTGCATCTGTTTGAAGCACATTCATCTCAACGGTTCCAGATGATGTATTGGCTTCAACGGTACGATCGAGACCACTAATAATCCCTTCTGTTACTGTACCAGAGAACTGCGCACCGAGCGGGTTCCCGATCGCAATGACTTTGTCTCCAGCACGAAGCTTAGAAGAATCTCCAAAACTTGCAACTTTATCAATGCCGTCAGCATTTATTTCCACGACAGCTAAATCTGTCATTACGTCACTGCCGACAAGCTTCGCATCTTTTGTTTTTCCATCGTATAGTGTGACCTTTAATTTATTGGCACCCTCGACTACATGGTTATTTGTGATAATGTATGCTTTTTTGCCATCTTTTTTGAAGATGACACCAGAACCCGTTCCAGCTTCTGCTTCAGTTGAATCACCGCTAAGACCGAACGAGTTTTGTGTAGATTGATAGTTTGAGACCCCTACAATCGTCGGCTCTAAATCTTCTACCATATCAGCAACATTCGTCGCATTGGTGATTTGTTTTGTTGAGAAATTTTCAGATGAAGCCGGTTCGCTTGATGCTGTTTGGGTTTGAGTGTTTGCCGCTGTATCTTGCGACTGCGGTAAAAGCGGTGTAATGCCAAGCACAAGACCGCCGCCAATAATCCCTCCAAGAATAGGACTCAGCCATGCAGCCTTCCGTTTTTTCTCCTTTTTAGACGAACGGTCATCAATCACTTGAGGAGATTCGTTTGTCACCCTCTCTTGAGAGGCAGATGCTTCGTTTTCATGGTGGTGAAAAACGAGTTCTTTCTCTTTTTCTGGTTCTTCTATTTGTTTCTCATTCTCTTGATGTGTGTGTTCTTGATCATTCATCTTTTTCTCTTCATCTTCTCTTCGGAAATCCATCGCTTGCACTCCTTTGCATCATTTTCATGAAATGCTTCATTCATATGTCTAGATAGGACTCATGTCCTCTTAATGGCAATATCATTGAAAAATTCTTTATGACAATATGTCAAATTATATAATACTTATTCATAGAAAAAAAGCAAGGTGCGCACATTGGTGAAAAGCACCTATTCATTAGCCTTTTGTCTATGCCCTTTTTTCCCTTGAGCTTATCATAAACAAACATTATGGGATAATGATGAGAAGAATATGTGAAATTGTGAAAAAAGCGTGTGATTGTTGACATGCCGCCTTTGTATCCCGTTATAATGACGTTGAGAGGATGTGGAAGACTTTGTCGTACACCATTTATTTAGTTGAAGATGAGCAGAATTTAAATGAACTGTTGACCAAATATTTAGAGAGTGAAAATTGGAATGTTTCCTCTTTTTTAACCGGAGAAGCGGCACGCAAAGCAATGAACAAGCCCCCGCATCTATGGATTTTAGATATTATGCTGCCTGATACAGACGGCTACACACTCATTAAAGAAATCAAAGCAGCCTCGCCTGACGTACCGGTCATTTTTATTTCGGCACGTGATGCAGATATTGATCGTGTGCTTGGCTTAGAACTCGGGAGCAGTGATTATATTGCGAAACCCTTTCTCCCGCGCGAGCTGATCATCCGCGTGCAAAAGCTGCTGGAGCTTGTATATAAAAACAGTGACACACCGCAGCAAAGCGTCACACCCGTTTCTTCCTATATCATTCATGAGGACGTAAGAGAGGTGTATGAAGGAGATCAGCTGATTAACTTAACGTCTAAGGAATTTGATTTACTGCTCTTATTTACCCATCATCAAGGACATGCCTTTTCCCGGGAAGATATCCTCGTCAAGATCTGGGGGCACGATTACTTCGGGACAGATCGTGTGGTCGATGATCTTGTCAGACGGCTGCGCAAAAAAATGCCTGACTTAAAAGTCGAGACCATTTATGGATTTGGCTATAGGATGCTAAAAGGATGAAGAACAAACCGCTCGCTTTTCAAATCTGGGTTGTCATCTCTGGCATTTTACTCACCATTTCGATTGTCCTGATCATTTTATTTTCAAATACATTACGCAGCTTCTTTACGAATGAAATTTATAAAAACATCGAAAACGAGCAGCAGGTGTTAACAGAATACCCTCTGAATCGAGACGGCTCACCAAAGTCGACACCAGAAAACCGCTCGGTTCAGCACATTCTGATTCCGTCAGATGAATTAAATCAAATGGCTCAGTTTTTCCCGCATGCCTTTATTGAAAAAGTGCAGTCCTTTGTTAAAAAACAAAAAAGCGCAACAAAACGCTATTCTGAAGAAGTGAATGGCCAGCATATCTTTTTTGTGATCAAAAAAGTCTCAACAGGCAATACACAATATATTCTCTTGTCATATGCACCCGATTCTTATCGAGATGACTTGTCCTTTACGCTTTTTAAACAGCTGATATTCATCTTAGGAACGGTTATTTTATTAAGCTGGATTCCTTCGATTTGGCTCGCCCGCTACTTATCACGTCCAATTGTTGCGTTTGAAAAGCACGTCAAGCGCATTGCACAAGAAGACTGGGACGATCCTGTGATTGTTGACCGGCAAGATGAAATCGGCAAGCTGGGGCATACGATTGAAGAAATGAGACAAAAGCTCATTCAAAAGGATGAAACAGAACGAACACTTTTGCAAAATATATCACACGACTTAAAAACACCTGTAATGGTCATCCGCGGTTATACGCAGTCTATTAAAGATGGAATTTTTCCTAAAGGAGATCTTGAACAAACGGTGGAAGTGATTGAAGGCGAAGCGGAAAAGCTTGAGAAGAAAATCAAAGATTTGCTGTATTTAACAAAGCTTGATTATTTATCAAAACAACATCCGGCGCATTCTCCCTTCCTTGTGAGTAATACAATGCTGGAAGTGGTTGACCGTTTACGCTGGTCGAAAAATGAATTGCAGTGGAACGTGGACTTAGATGATGAGGCTGCACTTGAAGGCGATCCAGAACAATGGAGCAAATTATTTGAAAATGTATTAGAAAATCAACTTCGCTACGCAAAAAATAAAATTGACATTCATATGAAGCAGGAAGAGGATCAAATCCGCATCGTTATTCGTAATGATGGCCCTCCAATTGAAGAACACATGCTATCCAGCCTATACGAACCTTTTAGTAAGGGAAAAAAGGGCGAATTCGGCATTGGATTAAGCATTGTCAAACGAATTCTTTCAATGCATCAAGCGTCCATATCAATTGAAAATGATGAACTAGGTGTACGCTATACGATCACTGTTCCAAAGAAGAGGCTGTAGGTTTTAAACCGCAGTCTTTTTTAGATGAATGAATACCCATTGAAATCACGGTATGTGGCTTTGATTTTCTTGCCAGCTTGATACATCCATTTCTTTTCAATGGTTGTCTCTTTCGGCATTTTGACTTTTTCTACTTGAATTCCTTTTGCTTTCAACCGTCTAATCATGTCATCGATTTCTCTCATGGAACATCATCCTTTCACATTTTTTGACCAGTTGGTCACCTTACTTTATAATATAAAGAATTACACTGTAAAAAACAAGTTACAATCTGATTAATTTTTGAAAAGTTTTGTCGTTTATGACCGATAAGTCACATCTCTTTGCGCACGTTTCCTAAGACATTTGTCTCTCGGTAAGAAAGGATGACATTCATATTGAAAAAGAAAGAAAAAATGATCATTGAGGCTGGTATGAAGTTATTTGCCAGCAAAGGCTATAATACAACGTCTGTTCAGGAAATTGCGGATGAATGCCACATGTCAAAGGGTGCGTTTTACCTTTATTTCAAATCGAAGGAAGCACTGCTTATTTCGATCTTGCATTACTATTACGATAAGGTATTTACCCGGATTCATGAGGTTCAAACAGAGGGTGGCACACCAAAAGAAGCCTACCGGAAACAGCTCACTGTCTATTACGATAATATTTTGCAGCAAAAGGATTTTATTAAAATGCAGCTAAGCGACAGGGCGCTCCCATTGAACGAAGAAACGCAGCAGCTTGCAAAGCAAATTCGGCTTGCGACGATTCAGCTGCACATTGATAACATGAAGCAAATGTATGGAGATGCAGCCATTCCTTATATGGCTGATCTATGTTTAACGATTGAGGGCATGAGTCACGTTTACTTTGAGCTTGCCATTTTATATGATTTTCAGCTCGAAGCAGAGGAGCTTGCCGCAACAATGATTCACCGTATTGATGATCTAATGGGCGGTATGATGAAGCGCAATGACCCTCCACTCATTTCTGTGGACCAAGCAAGCGACTGGTTCGGCCCGATTTATGAACGATCATTTGACCCGCTCACAGAATCTCTATTAAAAGAATTAAGAGAACTGGCAGAAGCACATTATGAAGTGAAAGACGAGCCAGATTTATTTGAAGCGCTTGGCATTTTAGAAAACGAGTTAAACAAACAAAAACCAAGACAAGTCATCGTCAAAGGCATGCTTTATCAATTGAAATTATACACACCGCTTCAGCCTGTCTCAGGCTCCTTATTACGCATTCTAAAAGAAGATCATTTATAAAACCCAGGGCTTGCTTGCCCTGGGTTTATGATTGTGACAAAAACAAACCATCAAACTTCTTTTCTGTGATTTCAGGGAGTTTCCATTAAAAAAACCAGAGGCACAGAGGCCTCTGGTTTTTATTTTGCTTTCGGTGTCACCATTTCTTCTGGTTTCACAAACTCTTCAAACTGCTCTTCTGTTAATAGCTCTAATTGAAGTGCAGCTTCTTTTAACGTTAAACCTTCTTTGTGCGCAAGCTTCGCAATTTTCGCTGCATTTTCATATCCGATGTGCGGGTTCAGTGCCGTCACAAGCATCAATGAATTATTCAGGTTTTTCTCGATTGTTTCTAGGTTTGGTTCAATTCCAACGGCACACTTGTCATGGAATGAGTTCATGCCGTCAGCAAGCAATTCAACTGACTGCAAGAAGTTATAGATGATGACCGGTTTAAATACGTTCAGCTCGAAGTTTCCTTGGCTTGCGGCAAAACCGATCGTTGCATCATTCCCCATGATTTGTGCGGCAACCATTGTTAAAGCTTCACTTTGAGTTGGGTTGACTTTTCCTGGCATAATGGAGCTGCCTGGCTCATTTTCAGGAATGATCAATTCACCAATTCCGCAGCGAGGACCACTTGCAAGCCATCTCACATCATTGGCAATTTTCATTAAGTCAGCTGCAAGAGCTTTAAGCGCACCGTGTGCATATGTGATTTCATCATGGCTTGTGAGCGCATGGAATTTGTTTGGTGAAGAATTGAACGTTTGACCTGTTAACTGGCTGATTTCTTCTGCCACGTATTTACCAAACTCAGGATGTGCGTTAATTCCCGTACCAACAGCTGTTCCGCCAATGGCAAGTTCTCTCATTTTTTCAGTAGATTCTAAAATCATTTCTTTTGAACGATCAAGCATGTACACCCAGCCGCTAATCTCTTGGCCAACTGTAAGAGGTGTTGCATCTTGCAAATGCGTACGGCCAATTTTCACGATTTCTTGGTATGCTTTTGCTTTCTCATCAAGCGTCGCTCTTAACTGGTCAATCGCAGGCAATAGCTTTTTGTACACAGCTAAAACAGCTGCCACGTGCATAGCCGTTGGGAATGTATCATTTGAGCTTTGGCTGCGGTTGACATCGTCATTCGGGTGAATGCTGAATTCACTATTTTTATCTTTCAAGTAAGCAGTTGCTCTATTTGCAACGACTTCGTTCATGTTCATGTTACTTTGTGTTCCACTTCCTGTTTGCCATACAACAAGCGGGAAATGCTCGTCATATTTTCCACTGATGATGTCATCACATACAGCAGCAATCGCTTCTGCTTTTTCACTTTCTAAGTTGCCAAGACGTTCGTTGGCAATCGCTGTGCTACGTTTCAAAATTGCAAACGCATTCACAACTTCCTTTGGCATTTTCTCAGAACCGATTTTGAAATTTTCTTTGCTTCGTTGTGTTTGTGCACCCCAGAACTTGTCCTTTGGCACCTTGATTTCGCCCATTGTATCTTTTTCGATTCTAAATTCTGTCATTATGTATCCCTCCATAGCTTCATCACTCAACTCTATTCTATACAAAAAACGAAAATCCTTTAAGCGTTTTCAATTAAAATTTTATCTTTATTTTAATTTTAGTTCAATATAAACACGAACATCTTTGGAATATTTGTATTTCGGATTGGTTTTTCCGTAATCTTTTGACGTATAGGTCACCTCATAATGCTTGTCAAACGACTGTAGAATACGGTCGATCTCCTCTTTTGTTCCTGCTAAACGAATTTGCGCCATCTTCTTTCCTCCAACACCGTGATTCTTTCATATACCACAAAATAATGTAACACAGAATATTGTTTTTTCAAGCAGGTAATGCTAAGAAAAAGAAATTGAGGCGGGTGATCCTTTTGAATCAAACTCCATTGAAAGAGCACTTATACGATAATCTCTCTGTCATTCTCCCTCAGTTAAAGGACATGGATGATTTGATCCATGAGAAAAAAACATTGCCTCATGGACAGGTTGTCTACTATTTATACATTAAAGAAATGAACGAAGCGATGCAGATTCAATCCTTCTTAAAGCTGCTATTGCAAGATCATGCCTCTCTAACAAAAGAGAAGCTAGAATCCAATTTATCGATGATGACTACCCGTACGGTAAAAACCTCTGAAGAGCTAGTAGATGCTATTTTCCAAGGACATTGTGTCGTACTGATTAACGGATTTCAACATGCTTATATTTTAGAAACACATGGAACGAAGAAACGCAATTTAGGAGATGCTACGTCTGAAACCGTCGTAAGAGGACCAAAAATTGGTTTCATTGAAGATATCAACACGAACTTAGCTCTCGTCAGACAGCGTTTGAAAAACCCTGATCTCAAAACAGTAGACATGAAAATCGGTGAAAAGAAATACACCCAAGTATCGATCATGTACATTGATGGTATCGTTGAGCCCTCTGTTTTAAAAGAGGTAAAAAAGCGACTCAAACAAGTCACGATTGATGATATTCAAGACTCTGGCATTCTTGAGGAGCTCATTGAAGACAATGTGTATTCTCCTTTTCCGCAAATTCAAAACACAGAACGGCCTGATAAAGTGGCATCTGCTTTAAACAATGGGCGCGTCGCCATCTTTGTCGATCATTCGCCTTTTATCTTAATTGTGCCTGCTTCCCTCGCAACGATTATGCAGTCACCTGATGATTATTATGAAAGATGGATCGCCGCCTCTCTGATTCGTTTGCTGCGTTTTACGTCCATCTTTCTCACATTGTTTTTATCGGCCATCTATATTGCCCTTGTGTCCTTCCATCAAGGTCTTTTGCCCACAACTTTAGCCATTTCCATCTCAAGCACAAGAGAGAATGTCCCCTTTTCGCCTATTGTAGAAGCACTCATCATGGAAATGACCATTGAGCTGCTCCGTGAAGCTGGGTTAAGACTGCCTAATCCACTTGGACAAACAATCGGACTTGTGGGCGGAGTTGTCATTGGGCAGGCAGCCGTACAAGCACATATCGTCAGCTCCATTATGGTCATTATTGTCAGCGTCATTGCACTTGCATCCTTTACCTTTCCTCAATATGGAATGGGGATATCATTTCGTGTCCTTCGCTTTGTGTCCATGTTTGCTGCAGCTGCATTCGGTTTATATGGACTTGTCCTGTTTATGCTCGTCTTACTCACTCATTTGACAAGACAAAAAAGCTTTGGCACCCCATATTTTTCACCAGATTTTGTGTTTAGTTATAAAAATGAGGACAATTCCATCATCAGATTGCCTTTAAAGAATCAAAAGAAAGGAGAACGATATGGTCAATCATAAAGAGTCGATCACAAGCTATCAGGCAAGTGCCATTATCGCCAATACCACGCTAGGTGCAAGTATGATGATTCTGCCAAGATCAATGGCTCAAGCTGCGCAAACACCTGACGGCTGGATTGCACTCTTACTCATGAGTGTGATATACATTGTGTTCATTTTTGTCAATGTGCTCATGATGAAAAAGGTCTCCTTTTCTTCCTACTATGACTATACAAAAGAAGGGCTTGGGAAATGGATTGGCTCACTTGCCAACCTGTTGATTATTATTTACTTTCTCGGCGTTGCCAGCTATGAAGTACGGGCTATGTCTGAGATGGTGAAATTCTTTCTACTTCAAAACACACCTGTAGCGGTGACAATGATCAGTTTTATTTTGGTTGGTTTTTATCTCGTAGTTGGCGGAATTGGTGATTTTGCCAGACTGTGCCCATTTTTCCTCATTGTCACCTTAATTATCTTATTTATTGCATACGGACTCAGTGTGCAAGAATTTAAATTAGATAACCTAAGGCCTGTATTAGGAGAGGGATTCTCCCCTGTCTTCAAATCCTTGAACGCATCAGCCATTTCATTTGTAGGTATTGAAATGATGCTGTTTATGCCTACCTACATGAAAACGCAAAAACACACTTTTGCTTATGGCTCAATCGGCTTTTTGGTTCCTGCGATCATCTATATTTTCACCTATATTTTTGTGGTTGGTGCGTTCACGGTGAAAGAAACAGCGACTTTGACTTGGCCGACGATTGCCTTATTTCAATCGTTTGATATACAAGGGATTTTTATTGAACGGATTGAATCCTTTTTGCTCATCGTTTGGCTTGTCCAGCTTTATACGAGCTTTGTAGGATATACATTTTTTGCTGCAATGGGCGTATCCAAACTGACTAAATTCCCTAAAAAGGTCGTGCTCGCGTTGATGGGAATTGTCATCTACTTTGCCGCCAGTTTCCCAAAGGATGTTGATACAGTGCGTGATTATTTAACCTATGTGAACCATTTATTTTTCCTTTTATTCGGTATTCTCCCGTTTCTCTTATTTATCATCGTGTTTTTGAAAAGGAGGCGGAAAGCTGTATGAAAAAGAACGCAACCTTTGCAATCCTGACCCTTGTTCTATTAAGTGGATGCTGGGATAGTACCAATATTGAGGAGCTCAACATGGCGATTGGTTACGGCTTAGATAAAGGCGATGACGGTCATAAGCTTAAAATATCTATGCAAGTCCTTGTTCCACAAAAAATTGAACAGGAATCCAGCGTGAAAGACCCAACAAAGATTATTGAAACTAGTGGAGATTCCGTACATCAAATTTTCCGAACAACGACACTGAAAAGTCACCGTATTTTCGCCCAGCAGTTGAGGGTGTATTTATTTTCTGAGGAGCTCATCAGTGAGAATAATTTCGACTTGGTCATTAATCAATTTATTCGAGACAATGAAACGCGGAGAGGAAGCCTCGTCTTTATGACCTCTGAGAAGCCAGGGGACTTGCTGAAAATCAATGACGATGGACAGCCAGCTTCTTCTACACTATATGATATTTCTGGGAATACAAAATCGACCATACGTATGTTAAAGCCCGTTTCATTAGGAGATATTTCTTCTGCTATGCAAAACAATGTATCTTTTGCTGTTCCGAAAGTCAGTGTAGATCAAGGGAAATTAATACTCGACGGTGCCTCTATTATTAAAAACAAACGATTTCTCACCAACATCTCTCCGTTAGCCTTGCAGTCATACAACCTATTGACTGGGGACGGAAAAGGCGGAGTCGTTGAATTTAAATATAATCACAGCATCTATTCTTTTGAGATATTTAAACTGAAACACAACATTGAAACAAATAAAACAGCCAGCGGAAGATATCAATTTGATGTATCAGTGGAGCTTGATGGAAGATTGTCTGAGGATTGGAATGAACGGGAAAATTCATTTAACGAAAAATACCTCCAAGAAATTGAAAAAGTCGTGGCACATCGACTGGAGGAAAATGTGAAAGATTTTATCGGGGAATTACAGCATGAGATCAAAGCAGATTTTTGTGGATTTTATCAAAAAGCGAGTATTGCCTATCCGAAGGAATTCCGAAAAGAAGCAAAACATTGGGATGACATTTTTAGTGAATCGGATATTCGTTACAAGGTAAATGTGAAAATCCGTGACTTCGGGACTAAGGGCGCAACACAATCCTTATAGAGTATGTTAAAATGGTAAGAAAAAAAGGGTGTCAATCATGAAACGAGCTTTACTTTCGGCCGGCATTCTATTTTTGATTCTAGGAATACTTCTGTTAGTCGTGGTATTCATGCAATCAAAAGAAGATTTCTTCATTGAAGCCGACAGCTTTTCAAGCACATTTTTGATCGTGATTTATTATGGACAAACCCCTGCGCTCCTTCTGATTGGAGGCGGTTTATTTGTTGGACTTTCACAGATCATTGATTTGCAAGAGAAAAAAGCGGCAGTGGCAAAGGAAAGCGTCAAGCTGCTTTCCGAGATGAAGAAAACCCTGGAAGACAAATCGGCCGAGGAGCAGGAGGCTTTTCCAGTTCCTGAGCTCCATCAACTATCCGAACGTCCAATCACAGGACAGAAGGACTAATTTTGCGCATGTTCCAGCAGCTTTCATTTGAAAGCTGTTTTTTTATTGAATCAGCTTATGGCGATGTGCATACACGGCCGCTTGTGTGCGGTCTTCTACATCAAGCTTGGAAAGAATGTTGGTAATATGCGTCTTGACTGTTTTGATGGTAATAAACAATTCCTCAGCAATGACCTTATTCGATTTCCCATCTGCAATCAGCTTTAATATTTCCATTTCTCTTGCGGTTAACGAATCGTGCAGAATGGACCCATTTGATGAATGGCGGAGTTTGTTCATGACCTTTCCAGCTACTTTTGATTCAAGCCTTGGTTCGCCGATACTCGCAGACCTGATGGCATCAGCAATTTCTCCTGCTTTCGATGTTTTTAAAAGATAGCTTAAAGCGCCAGCCTCAATAACTGGATACACTTTATCATCATCAATAAAGCTCGTCAGTACAATAATCCGGGCATCCTCTATTTCCTGACAAATTCTTTTCGTTGCTTCGATGCCATCCATGCCTTCCATGACAAGGTCCATTAAAATCACGTCTGGCTTTAATTCAACCGCTAGTTCTACACCTTTTTGTCCATCTGACGCTTCACCGATGACTTCAATATCCGCCTGTGCCTCTAAAAAAGCAGCAAGACCCATTCTCACCATTTCGTGATCGTCAATTAAAAGCACTCGAATCATCGAACGTTCTCTCCTTTTCCTTCATCAAAAATGGGAACCTTCACATCAATTTGTGTGCCTTTTCCCTCAAATGACATAATCTCTGCGACACCGCCTACTTCACTTGTTCTTTCTCGTATCGATTCAAGTCCGTAGGAAGCAGTCTTCACATGATCTGTTTGAAAACCAATCCCGTTATCAATTATTTTCAGCTGAACTTGACGGTTTCGAATGAGCAGACGCACTGTCACCTTTGTCGCCTTTGCATGTCTAAACACATTGGAAAGGGCTTCTTGCACAATTCGGAACAGATGGTCCTCCACCCCTTTAGACAGCGGAGCATCATCTTCTATTTCCCAATCAATATCAATTGGCTGCTTTGCCTGAAATTCATTGAGCAGCTCAATCAAGCCTTTTTTCAAGTCTTTTCCTTCAAGGGTGATCGGTCTTAAATGCAGAAGAAGTGCACGCATCTCATTTTGTGCATCGCCAGCCATTCGTTCCACAAGTCGCATTTGCTTTAAAATCTTTTCATCCTTTTCCTTCATCCCTTCAAGAATCGCAGACGTCATCATCGAAATGGCGAATAGCTGCTGGCTGACTGCATCATGCAGCTCACGCGCTAGACGCTGACGCTCTTCAGAGACAACCGATTTTTTCATTTGAACCTGCCATTCAGCTCGCTCATTTGAGAGCTTTTGTAAGGAGGCTACTTGCCCTTCCACTCGTTTCGCCATTTCATTTAATTGATCTGCCGCCAAACCAATTTCATCATCACCTAGAGAAGGCAGTCTATAGGCAAAATTCCCATTTTCAAACTTCAAAATCGACTCTACAAGCTGATCCAGCCGCTTCTTATGCTGATAGCCAAACACATGCCCCGCTGATACACCAATGGCGAGACTAATAATGAGTAAAATACAAAAAAACGGGATGCCGAACCACCGCGTAGACAGCAAAATCATGGGATCAAGCTGGTAATAAAAAAACATCGGGAATGTCGTCATGATGACAACGCCAAGCGAGATACCGACTGCCAGACGAACAGATTGCCACTGGATGCCTAAATGCAGTTTCCTCATAAGTACCTCACATCCACATCCCCAATCAATAGAGAGATGGAGATTTTCACTTTTCGCTTGCTTTCGTCATAATCATTTGTCATGACATACACTTTACTGCCGAACCCGCTTCTTTTTTCATCAATGATTTTCATATCACCGATCGCAGCCGAAGCACTCACACATACTTCAATATCCTGAGGTACATAAATATCGACATCTCCAATGAGTCCACTAATGACGATCGTGCTCTCTTCCTCAGCAATGATCGCCTTTGATAAATCGATTTTGACATCGCCAATAAAACCTGAAATGGTCAAATCGCTTAATTGAAATGGTTTTTTCATCAGCCTGACTTCACCGATAAAGAAATCATGTTCTTTGCGCGGCTTTGCCTGGCTTTTTGTTTTCTTCTGATCGCCCTCTTTTTCAAGATTGACTTTCAGTGAAGGCTTCCCATCGTCTGATGATTCCTTTTTATCGACATCAAAAACAGGTTTGTTTTTCAATAAACGATAGCCCGCATAGATCAAAAAGGCAGCAAATAAATACCCAGTCAAACTAAACGTGATATTTAGTAGAAACTTCAAGAAGAGAAAGCCTGCAAAAATATAGGAAACCGAACCGAGCCAACGTTTAGATCGAGAGTGCAGCCAATAACCAGCTAGAGCAAAAAACACTGGCCAAAATAGGTCTGCCCCAATCCCAATAATTTTGAGAAAAAGATTAATACCAAAAATCACCACAATGATGCCTAAAATTTGATTTCTAGAAAAACGCAGTTGACTCGCCTCCTTCCTTTTTACGTTTGTTTACCGCAATTTTAAGTTTCCGCTTGTCATCTCAATATCGACTAAGTGTGTCCCTTTCCCATGCGTGCCTGTAAAACCTCGGCCTTCACTATCCACTTGGTCAAAATCATACGAATGATCAATACGTCCACTCGTTTTTTTCACTTGGACTTTGAAATCTCCCTCATCTGGCAAGTTAAATTTCGCACTGCCTGATGTCATGTGAAAGTCGACTGGTGAATCAATTGTATCAAAGCTTGCTGTCAGCCTGCCGCTTGTCATGCCTAATTGCAGCTTTCCTTTTACATCTTGAATATCAGCACGACCAGAAGTGGCACCAATATCACTTTCCTTCGCATCAATATGAGACACTGAGAGTCTGCCAGAAGTCGCCTTGATTTCCACTCGATTTGCTGAGAAGTTCTCAGCTGTGAGGTTTCCGCTCGTTGATTTGAGCGTCACATCTTGAAGAGACAGCTTTCCTTCGCCATTTACTTCGCTCACGCCGATTCCACCTGTTATTTTCACATCTTTATGATAATCTGTTGGAATTTTGACTAAGAGTTCTCCTTTTTCAAATGCAGAGAAAAACAAAAATCCTTTATTTTCAGCACGGACTTTGAATGTTCCGCCTGTTTGTTCCGCATACATTTTCCCTTTTCCATTCACAACCATCACAGAAATATCCGAACGATCTTCCGGCTTCACCTTGATGCGAAATCCAGAAAGAGAGATATCTAATTGTTCAACCTCATCCTTTTTCGCTGAAGCTGTTGTGACCGCTTTATCACGAGAAAAGCTCAAATGAAAGAGATCTCCATTTTTGAAAAGCATCCCAATCATCAAAAAAACACCAACAAGTATACAAATTAGACCAATGAACCGTTTCATTTATATCATCCCTTTATCCTTTGACCTTTTTATTATAAGGAAAAGCGAAACAGAAAGAAATCAAATAACGGAAGAAAAATCCTGTTTTTCTTCCGATTTGACACATTTCCATTAGTTTGCCGGCTGTTTCTCAGGCTGCTTTGATCGTTGAAGCTTTTGCCATTCCTTTTCAACCTCATCAGCGTAATCAAGATGAGCATAAGCACCCTGATCGGCAAATTGTGCATAACTACCCGCTTTTGTCTCCATTTCCTCTATACGATTCTCCATGCGTAGAAATTCTTTATAAGCACTTTCACTATCAACCTTATTCATAGATTCATTCATATGCTGCTTTGCCTGTGCGGCATTGGCTCTTGCAATCAGCGCTTGCTTCTTGTCTTTAACATCACGCAGCTTTGTTTCTAGATGCTGCAACTGTTCTTTCAGCTCTTTCAACTGTTTAACAGATTGCTGGTAGGCTTCTTGATATTCGTTGTGCTTTTCTTCAAAATACTTCATTTCAGTCAGTGCTTTCCGTGCAAGTTCTTCTTCTCCTGCATGAAACGCCAGCTCCGCCTGTTTCTTTCGCTTATCAGCAAATTCTTCTGTTTCTTCTGCTTTTCTCAAGAAACCTTGCTGAATGGTTTGCTGTTTGATAATCGCATGCTTCGCTTTGGCAATATCGTCCTCCATATCACGAACATATTGATTCAGCATGACACGCGGATTCTCCAATTTATCTAAACCTTCATTGACTGTTGCAACAAACATATCACGTACTCTTCTTAATACCATTTCATATTCCTCCCTTTATTTTTTCTTTAAAAAGTCTTCCCATTCTTGATCAAATGACGTGTGCATCGGTTCTTCCATGTTCGGTGCCGTGTTTGGCTCCATATAGGATGATCTGCCGGATGATTCCTTTGCAGATTCACCATTGATCATCTTCCAGCCAAAGTAGAGAAGTACTCCAGCAAATGCGATTCCGAGTAAAAATGGCAGCGACTGCACGACGAGCAATACACCGATAATAGAGAGAATGACCCCTGTTGTCTTACTGCCTTTATCATATTTTTTGACACCTACATAAATGAGCCACGCCCCAATCAAAGTCGGGATCAGCCCGCCCAATGAACCACCAAAGAAGATGGATAAACCGATAAACATCAGGATTGAACCGATGATGGTTTTACTTGTTATTTTCATCTTCATGCCTCCTTTCTTGCTCCTTGCTTTAACTATAGTCAAAAAAGGAAGCCGGCAAAACGTGTCGTAGATTGATCTTTGGTTGCGACCAGAGTCGTAACATGGCTCAGACTGAACAATTGAATCAAACAAAAAACACTCTTCGAAAAGAAGAACATCAACATGAAGACAAAGCCGCTCACTTATTTACCATTTCTAGCTCTTGTGGGTGCTAAACGTATGGTAAAATCACAAAATAAGTAGTATATAGATTAAATAAATAGGCAGGTGTCGTACATTGATCAATAGAGATCAACTAGCTGATCTATTTGCTAGTCATTCTTTTCACATACAAGAAATCTATCGTTTAGTCATCCAGCCCCATAGTACATTAAGTGAATTTAAGACAGAAAGTGCTGGCTTTCTTTTCAGCATTCGCGGAGAAGCTAGACTGAATATCAATGGAAAAAGCTACAATTTGCAGCCAGGATCTGTCATGCATGTAACACCGGGATGCCAGCTTGCCTTGCAGGTAATCAGTCAATCAGAATACGAATACCATTCACTTTTTTATCATTTGAATTGTGATAAAGAATCTGACTTTGACAATACTTTCAAGCTGGAAACGGGAGCAAATCCGAGAATCATAGAAATACTCACCATGCTCCATCAAAATATCCATACACCTGGTGGGATGGGAAAACTTCGAGTCAAAGAATTATTTTTGCGTCTCCTATATCAAATTCTAATGGGCTGTAAGCAGAAAGATAGCTCTCCTAATGAAAGGGTCATCGAGGAAGCTGTCGCTTATATTAGAGGACAATATATGAATCCATTAACACTTCAGGATCTCGCTGAATTGTGCGATATGAATCCCAAAAGCTTCTCATATTTTTTTCACAAATATACCGGACTTCACCCAATTGACTATGTGATCCAGTATCGTATGGAAAGAGCGCGTGAAATACTTAAGACAGGCAATATTCCGATAAGTGATGTTGCTATGACTGTCGGTTACCCTAATCCGCTCTATTTTAGCAGAGTATTTAAAAAGAAATTCGGAGTGCCACCTAGCGCATATACCGTTAAATAAATCTGTCGTATTTCTTCTCAAAACGATGGATGTCAGCCTCATTCCTTAGAGGGTTTCTACAGCTCTCTAGGAAACAACCAGCCTAACTGCCTCAGAAATAGATCATCTCTCTTCTGTCAGCCCTGATTAGATAATAATGCATGTGATATTCGTTATTTGTGTATTCGCATTTCACGAGGTCCTTGCTATACTATTCGATGATAATGATTATCAATATCAATTATTGCTGAGTGATATTCAGCAACGACAGGGAGGCAGATGATGTGAACAAAAAAAGGCAGCTTTGTATCGGATTGTCCTTGTCAGCGACCTGGCTGAAGGGAAAAGGCTGGCAGCATCCAAACAGCATGGTAGAACACTTATTCTCAACCAACTTCTACGTCGAGCTTGCAAAGAGAGCAGAGATGGCCAAGCTTGACTTTCTTTTTAAGCCGGATGCGCTGGTCCTCCACATAGATTCTTTGGATCACTCCCCTGGCTTTGGAGGTCTTGATCCAACGGTTCTACTTGCTTCGATTGCACATGAGACGAATCAAATTGGACTTGTTTCAACCGCTTCGACTACGTTCAATCCTCCATATGTAGTGGCAAGACAGATTCAATCCTTGCACTCGATCAGCAATGGACGTGCCGGCTGGAATATTGTCACTTCGATCGACGGAGCCGATCATTTTAGCCATTCACCCATGCCATCATCAGAAGAACGATATAAGAAGGCGATGGAATTTACGGATGTTGTACGCAAGCTTTGGGAGAGCTATCCAAACGAGGCGCTACTCATCAATCGGACGACAGGACAATTTGCTGACAAGAAGAGAATTTCTTCTATTCAACATGAGGGGCATTTCTTTCATGTTAAGGGTCCGCTCAATGTGCCGGCCCATCCGTCAGGAACCATTCCTTTGTTTCAGGCAGGTGCTTCGGAAAAGGGGCGTGATTTTGCCGCTTCAACTGCAGATGCGATGTTTGCATCCACCCCTGATATGGCCTCAGCTATTCAATTACGGAAAGACATGAGGAGAAGAGCATGCAAGCATGGCCGCCAGCCGGATGACATCCGTGTGCTGCCTGGCTTGTACTTTTTTTTAGGAAAAACACGTGACGAGGCGCATGAAATGTATAGAGAGGCACATTCCCATCTAAGCACTGCACAAGGTTATGCAGCAATTCAATCGATTCTAGGTCTCGATATTCGCCATCTCCCTTTAGATCAACCCGTTCCTGCCGATATGCTACAAGGATTGGTTGAGCAGGTACGCAGTCAGACCCATGCTGATTTGCTGCGCAGGTTGATTGTACAAACGCAGCCTACCGTAAGAGAACTACTCTCTAGGCCTGAGGTCATTGGATCGGCACACTGGGTAATCGTGGGAACAACTGAGGATGCCCAGAGAGAAATAACCAGATGGTTTGAAACAGGTGCTTTAGACGGATTCATTGCACTTCCGGGCTCAGTACAATCACTAGAACTATTTTTTAACGAATTGGTCCCTTTACTTGTCCAACATGGCTTGTTTAGGAGTGAATATACAGGATCCACCTTGCGTGAACATATGGGGATGAAATAAAGCACGACCACAATAGACAGTTTGAGAGGAGTTTTGAAAAGATGAATAAAAAATTAATGATCATCGGCTTCATTTCCTTATTGATGCTGATCATGGCGGCTTGCGGTGGCGGAGACAAACCTAAGCAATCAACTACGGCCTCCGGAAGCAAAAATATCGGAATTGAAGATTCAGGAGATGCTGCTACGAAAACAATAGAGTATCTTGGGAAAACGTATACCATCCCGAAAAAAACCGAAAAAATCGTCATTACTGGGGCGATGGAAGCGATGGAAGATGCACTTGTACTTGATGTTCATCCAACAGGGGCAATATCAGTAGGAGGAAAGTTTCCAAAAATATTTGCTTCGATCACAGGCGATTCCGAATCAATTGGTGAAAAACAGCAGCCGAATTTTGAGAAAATATTAAAATTGAAACCTGACGTTATTTTAGGTTCCTCTAAATTTCAACAAGTCGTACTAAACAAGTTAGAGAAAATTGCTCCGACCATTCCAATATCCCATATCGCGACAAATTGGGAGGCTAATTTAGAGCTAATGGCCAATTTAACAGGGAAACAGACGAAAGCAGACAAAATCCTCACTCAATACAAAACAGATGTCAAAGACGCAAAAGCCTCGTTAAAGGAGAAGCTCAAGAATAAAAAAGTAGCCATCATTCGAATTCGGGGAGCACAAGCCTTCGTATATCCAGAAGATGTGTATTTCAATCCTGTCTTGTATAACGAATTGGGGCTTGCCGTTCCTCAACCGATTAGGTTGGCAAAGACGCAAGAAGCAATCTCTGTCGAGCAACTAGGGGAAATGAATCCGGATTATCTATTTGTACAATTTTCTACAGATGAAAATCAAGAAGCACAACATGCATTTGATGACATGAAAAAGAACCCTGTTATTCAAAACATGACCGCCTTTAAAAAGGATCAGGTTTATATCAATGTAGTGAATCCACTTCTTGAAGGAGGACCTGCTTATAGCCGCATCCATTTTTTAGAAGTCTTGCAGCAGCAATTAGAAAATAAATGAGACTGCGTATAGTCAGCTATGAAATCATGTGGCTGTTCCAAAACGATGCCCCATCGTCATTTTTAAAGCAAAAGAAGCGAGGCGACGTGTACGATGAAAGACATGGAAGTATATGATGTAACAATTATTGGCGGTGGACCTGCTGGATTGTTTTCCGCCTTTTATAGTGGATTGCGTGAAATGAAAACGAAGTTGATTGAATTCCAGCCAGTCCTCGGGGGAAAGGTTCATGTTTATCCAGAAAAGATGATCTGGGATATAGGAGGATTAACGCCTGTTCCAGGCTCACAGCTCATTGAACAGATTATTGCTCAAGGGCTGACCTTTGAACCGAAGGTCGTACTCGGAGAAAAGGTTACCTCTATTTCTCAAGACGAAACAGGTCACTTTGTTCTCCACACCGCCTCCAATCAAAAACATTACTCCAAAACTGTCATTTTAGCTGTTGGAGGAGGTATCCTCAAGCCGATTAAATTAGATATTGAGGGTGCAGAACGATTCGAGGTTCAAAATTTGCATTATACGGTCAAATCCCTTGAACGCTTTAAAGATAAAACCGTGTTGATCTCAGGAGGTGGTAATTCAGCCATTGATTGGGCAAATGAGCTGGAGCCAATTGCCAAACAAGTGTATTTGACCTATCGGAAAGATGCCTTGAAAGGACATGAAGCTGAAATATCGCGCCTGAAAAACAGCTCTGTCCAATGTCTGCTTCATACCTCGATTGAAAAGCTCATTGCAGCAGACGATCATGAGCGGATTGAAACGGTTGTCCTCAAAGATCATCAGGACGAGGCCTTATTTGAGCTAGCAACAGATGAAGTCATTATCAATCATGGATACGAGCGAGACAAAGAATTACTTGCGAATAGTACCATTAAGCTAGAACAGAAGGATTATTGGATTGCAGGAACTCCACTGAGTGAGACGACAGTTCAGGGCATTTATGCAGCAGGCGATATTTTGCATCATGAAGGAAAATTGCATTTGATTGCTGGGGCTTTTCAGGATGCCGCAAATGCGGTAAACCAAGCCAAACAATACGTAATGCCCGATGCAGGTGCTCATGGGATGGTATCTTCGCACAATGACATATTTATTCAAAAAAATAAAGAGCTGATGAAGCATTTGTATACGAAATAAAGTGTTCATTGAACAAAAGTGACTTAGAATTCCTTCTCTACTTACAGAAGGAGGACGTTTAGCACTCTTCCATTTGAAGAGTGCTTTTCCTCATTTGGAACGAAACACGTTGGCACTTCGTTCATATTCAACATCTGCTTCACCAAGCCGATGATTCACAATACGGGCGGCAGCAAATAAATAGTCGGATAGACGGTTCACATATGTGAGCGTAACTGCTGGAATTTCCTCCTGCTTTGCGAGTGTCACAATATGCCGCTCGGCTCTCCTGACAACTGTTCGAGCCACATGTAAGAGGGCAGCGCCTTCCTGGCCGCCAGGTAAAATAAATTTAGTCAGCGGTGCGGCTTCTTCTACATACACGTCCATTCGCTTTTCAAGGACTGTCACAGATTCTTCTGTTAACTTGCCTTCTTTCGGTGGTTTCACCGCTGCTAAATCACCGCCGCAGTCAAACAGTTCATGCTGTATGACCATCAGCTCTGACAGAACATCTTGAAACAATTCGCCATGCTGCCTCAAGTTTGCCTGGGCAAGTCCAATCAAACTATTCGCCTCATCTAATGTACCGTACGCTTCTACTCTTGCGTCATCTTTATCAGCCCGTCCGCCAATCAAGCCTGTTTGACCTTGATCTCCGGTTTTTGTATAAAGTTTCACCTGTTTTCCCCCTCTATTGCTTGTTCCTTTTAGTATACCCTGAAGTGGAAAAGATGTATTTGTTTTATTATGAAACACTTTTATCCAAAACCTCTTCATTTCCACTTTATATGTTGAATGATGAAACATCACATTTTATAATAAATGAAAGCGCTTTTTAATTATGATAGATGGGCGGGATGATAGATGACTTTACAAAACAAAGTAGCAATTATTACTGGTGCAAGCAGAGGGATTGGCCGCGCCATTGCGGAGGCATTTGTCTCTAAAGGAGCTAAAGTGGTGCTGAACGGAACGAATGAAGTACTATTGCAAGACGTTTGCTCCTCTATGAATAAAGAAGAACCACGCGCTGTTTATGTCGCTGGTGATGCGAGTTTACCAGAGACAGCTGCCTCCCTCGTTGAGAAGGCGAAAGAACATTTCGGACAGATTGATATATTGGTCAATAATGCTGGGATCAATTTGCGGAAATCAACAGTCGATACATCTGTTGATGAATGGAAAAGACTAATTGATATTAATTTGACGGGTACGTTTCTCATGTGTCAAGCAGTCATTCCTGACATGATCAAACAGCAAGGCGGGAAGATTGTCAACATGAGTTCAACTACTGGCAAAACCCCTCATCACAATGCATCACCCGCTTACGGCGTTTCAAAGGCAGGTATCAATTACTTAACGATGCATCTTGCCAAAGAATTAGCAGCACATCACATTCATGTAAATGCTGTCTGTCCTGGGCCAATTGAGACAGACATGAGCAAACAGTGGAGTGATGAATACCGTAGATCTGTTTTAGAAAGAATTCCTCTGAAAACAATTGGAACACCGCAGCAAGTCGCAAACGCCGTTACCTTTTTAGCCTCTGATCAGTCAGATTTCATCACAGGGGAAACCATCAATATGAATGGCGGAACGTATATGAACTAAAGAAAGAGCCTCCATTGGAAGGCTCTCAGATTGTTGACAAAGGGTTAAAATGAACTTTATTTTAACCCTTTGTCTTCTTTTCAGCGTGATAGAAAACCTTTGCAGTCTAGGAAGGACGAGCATCGGCGCGGAGCGAATTTGACATTCGTGAGCACCGAAGCGCAGGACTGACACCGAATGCGAGGGTTTGTCTACACGCTGAGAGCCTCCATTGGAAGGCTCTTTCTCTTTTACTATCGGTTCTCTCTCGTACCAGAAAGCATGATTGCCTGCCGAATGGCTTCTTCCATACTCGCAGAATCAGCCTTTCCTGTTCCTGCAATATCAAATGCCGTCCCATGATCGACACTTGTACGAATTATAGGCAATCCAACTGTAATGTTCACGCCTGATTCTAAGCCAAGCACCTTGATTGGTCCATGCCCTTGATCATGATACATCGCCACAACGATATCAAAGTCGCCTCTTGTCGCCCTAAAGAACAGTGTATCAGCTGGTAGCGGGCCAAATACTTGAATCCCTTCATCCTGTGCTCGTTCTACCGCTGGAATGATCTTCTCCTCTTCTTCGCCGTTTCCAAACAGACCATTCTCCCCGGCATGCGGATTAATCCCGCACACAGCAATTCTAGGTGCAGGGATACCAGATCGAACGAGGGTATCATGAGCCAGCTTAATCGTTGTGTATACACGCTCAGGGCTGATTTTTAAGATGGCATCCATTAATCCGATATGTGTCGTCACATGCACCACTTTTAAATTAGGAGCTGCCAGCATCATGGCATAATCGTCCGTACCCGTCAGGTCAGCTAAAATTTCTGTATGCCCTGGATACATATGACCAGCCTTATGAAGTGCTTCCTTGTTCAACGGTGCTGTACAAATGCCGTCAATTCTAAGGTCATTCGCAAGTGTAATGGCTTTTTCAAGATATCGAAAAGCGGCATTCCCTGCTTCTTTTGAAATCTCTCCTACTGGAATATCGCTTGTTAATAGATGAAGATCAAGACAAGGAACGGCACCAGCTTTTACTTGTTCCGCTTCCTCCGGTTCTTTAATACTGACAATCTCCACATCTGTATTCACAAAATCTTTCACCCTATTTAAAATATGGGTGTCTCCAATGACAAATAGAACGGCTTCTTCATGTAAACGGCTTTGCTGGAAGGCTTTTAAAATAATTTCAGGACCAACCCCAGAAGCATCTCCCATCGTTACAGCAATGATTGGTTTTGCCATTCGTCTACCCCCTCTATGTTTTTCAACACTTCAACCGCATGGAGCACAGAATCTTTTTGACCATATGCCCCTGCTTTTGTGACCGCATATACATTCGTATCAACGAGCCGCCCAAGCGGGATGCCGGGTTCAATTTCTTTCAACAGCTGAATCCCTCCTGCTCCAAGCTCATGGCATATCGAACGCGCCGTATCTCCACCAGTTAAGAAAAGGCGTTTCACTCCTGTTAATTCAATAATGTCTTTTGTGATCTTCCCAAGACAGACGGATAAGGTACTTCCTACTTCTTGTCTTGTCATGCCTTTCGCTTCACCGTATGCAAGCATCTGTTCAACCATTTCTGGCCTTGCGTCTGTATAAAGGAGAATATCTTCATCCTGACGTGTGAGTAGCTGCTCCATGACTAATTTCCTTTCCCATGATTCACGGCCGTTTAATATATTCAGCGGGTTCACTTTCACCTCGAGACATTTGTGCTTTTCTCTTAAAAAAGCAAACTGCTCATTTGTTTTTTGAGAAGCACTTCCTGAAACGATGAGAACAGATTCATGCTTTTTGGCATGAGAAAGATTGCGGTGTTTCGCGACATAAGATGATAACGCGCCAGCGAGTCCGGCTGATCCGACCCAAAGCACTCTTTGTTTGATCTTCATAAACAAATCAACGATCTGTGTTAAATCATTGTTCGTTTCTGCATCACACACAAACCATTGATGACCATGTTTTAATAAAGATGAAACCTCATGACTCGTTTCGTTTAGCTCTGAATAGACCGCCTGCTGCGAAAGATGTTTTGGCTTGATGTTTGTCTGCTCGTCAATTAAGTCTGAAATACTGGATGTCAGGACAGGCGTTTTCGGGTCCTTTGCTGCTTCTGATAGATGAACAGGCACACCCTCCACATAATGAATGCCATAGGCCGTAGATCTATTCGCATCGGGGTAAGCGGGGGCAATGACTGCCGCATCAAACCGGCCAAGATCCATTAGTGCCTGAAGCTCTATTCCTATATTTCCTCTTAACGTTGAATCTATTTTTTTAAAGAAAAGGTGCGAATCCCCTTGTAGAAACGGCTGGACCACTTGACTGACCTCATTGTACGCTCTTTCAGAAGACATACTTCGTGAATCTGTATCAACAATCAGTACATCTTCCTCCTTGTACCGGCTCATATCCTCAAATGACGGCTGGAACAGCACAGAGGCTTTTAAACCGGCCTTCACAAATTGAACACCTGTATCACTTGCGCCTGTTAAATCATCCGCCACAATGATCACCTTTTGCTCTAAGTTCGCTCCTTTTTTTAATAGATCGTTTGTCATTTAGACACCTCGGTCTCATTGCATATTATTCCTTTAGCTTTCTCCACAGCGTCGTGCGGTTAATATTAAGCCGCTTTGCTGCTTTTGATTGATTCATATTTTCTTCTTCCAGCACCGTCCGAATGATTCGTCTTTCAATTTCGTCAAGCGTGCCATGTAAATAGCTGGACAGCTGTTTTTCTTCATTCTCAGAAGCCAGTTGCTCAATTGCCGGCTTTGCTTTACTCAATGTGATATATCCACTTTTTGTTGTCAGCACCAGTTCTTCCATAATCCGTTTGAACTGCCGGACATTTTCTCTAAATCGCTCGTTTTGAAAGGTGGCAATCACATCTGCTGACAGCCCAACAACCTGCGTCCCATAAAGAGAATTTAATTCAGCTATAAATAACCGGCTCATATCCTCAATATCTTCTGCCCGTTCAGATAACGGCGGGACATGAATGACGAGCTCCTGCAAACACGTATATAGGTCTTCATGAAACGCCCCAGATTGCATCAATTTGAACAAATCAACTGTAGATGCAGCTATCCAGCGAATGTTCTGCTGATGATGAATAAGCTGCTCGGCCATGAGGGGCTGCATAGCCATTGGGACACGATCAATATCCTTCAGAAAGATCGTCCCTTTTTGATGCATCGGAATTGCTTTTACATCATCTGGTTCCGCCAAACGGCTGCAATGCACCGTCATAAAGCTCTCATTTTTCCTCTCACTCATTTGATGAATAGCGAAAGCAAGGCTTGATTTACCAGTTCCTTTTTCACCATAAAGGCAAATCGACCGAGCTGTTTGGCTGAACGCCTTTGCTCTTTTAATCACATCTTTCATACTAGAACTCTGCTCAGTAAAAAGAGCAAATGGATGTGCTGAATGAACAGGTGCGGCCAGTGTCCATATATGCTGACCCTCTCTATTGATCACAGCAGAAGGCTTCTCAATTGTCAAAAGCAGCTCCCCTTTAGATAACAAGCTTCCCTTGACATGCCACACTTGCTGCTGAAAGGAGATTTGAGAATATCCACTTTGTTTTCCTTCTCGAACCGCTTTTACTGCTGGTTCAAGCGCCGGGCACCATGCCATCACATCAACATGAGACGTAAACTGTGCAAATAATCCTTTTTCTGTCCATTCTTTCATTTGCTGATTGATAAAATAAAGCTGATTGTACTGATCAATGATCAGCATCCCTTTTGACTCCTGGTCAATCATTTCACGAAAGAGGCGCTGCTCAGCTGTCGCCTCTTTATATAAACGGTACATTTGTTTTGCTTGATGAAACGCTTCTTTGACAGATTCACGTCCTGAGGTAATGAGCATGCTTTGCATCCCCAGCTCCTTGGCCGCTTTATCTGTAATCACATCACCCAGTACAACCTGTGTCCCTTGTTCCTGTAACTGCTGTAAGAGATCCCACACTTCTTCCTCTTGCTGTATCGTATATATATCAATTTTGATCCCGTATAACTCTCCGATGGTGCGTACACCTTGTGTAATATTTTCAAATCCAACAACTGCTTTTTTCCCTTGGTAATCTTTAATCAGCGTGAGGGCACGAAGCAAGTCGTAGCCTGACACAGGAATATCCACCACTGGAATGTTGACGTGCTTTTGAATAAGCGCAGCTGTCCCCCCGCGGCTCATTATAATATCCATTCCTTGAGCCTCGGCCTGTTCTGCCAGTGCAACACCAGACCTAAGATCTCCGACTTCAAGCTGAAATGTGATGCTTTTTTCGTCTTTGGCAAGGTCGATTAATACATCGCCTAATCCTTTATACGGCGCAATACCTAATACTTTTATATTCATGAAAAGGACCCCCATTTTTTATCTCTTCATCGTGAGACATACGTTGAGGGAGTCCAAATGTTAGCAAATTGGGACAACCCTCCAAACATCAATTATAAATGAAGAAAATGAGGGTTACAATTCACGGAAACACTGATCCCTTGCGGTTAAGACGTATGATGCATCCATTCTTCTTTCACACACACATACTTGATGGCTTGCCGGTAAAAAGTAAACGCAATGTGCAGGCTCCCATCTTTTCCTTCTATGATGGATGGATAGGAATATTCTCGATTCAATTTATCCTTTGAGTTGTTTGTCATGGCGTAGCCATCACCAATTTCAAGGTTACGTCTGACGGGCCATGTCGCACCATCATCCGTCGAGATGGCAAGTGTCATTGGCGCACGAGGTGTTCCCCAAAAGGCTGGACGTGCCTCTGTATCAATGGCCGTGCGTGTATCGCCTTCATCCTCAATCTCATCATATAAGGACGCCCTTCTTTCTGTTTGATCATCCGCATTGATATGGTTATAAACGAGGGCAAGATGACCATTATGGAGCACCGTAAATTGAATGGATGAGTTATTGTTTGGCAGCTCTGTTGCTTTTGGCTCAGACCATGTCCGTCCATGATCCACTGAACGGCTCATATAAATCGAATCAGCAAACCGACTTCTAAAGAGGGCAAGCAGGGAACCATCCGCACATTTTCCGATATTCATATGAACACAGCCAGTACTGTTTGGTACAGTGACCTCTTCCCAGGTCTTCCCTTGATCTGAGGAAATCTTCACAGCACTGACATCACGGTTTCCTGTCCATTTGACACCAGGAATCGTTTTACAATAGAACACCGGAAGGAGCCAATCATCATTATCCAATACAACAATAGGCTGGCGTATAAACGTCCCCGGCTGATCAAATAAAGTACCAATCTCTCCCCAAGTCTCTCCTCTATCCTCCGATAAACGATATCTCACAAGAGCTGTATCTTGATTGCCAGAAAGTTGTGCTGTGTAAAGCAGCCACAGTCTCCCATCTTTCTCTTGAAAAAGAACTGGATTTTGTTCAGACCGTGTAATATCATCAGACAGCTTCACAGCCTTTGTCCACTGATCACTTCCTTGCTTGAGCCTTGACATATAGATAGAGATATCTGGAATCCCTTCTTGCGTGCCGCCAAACCATACACACAGCACATCTCCATTATCCAGCTCAATGAGATTAGCCGCATGGTTTTGCACGCAGTCTGTTGGTAGAAAGGCTTCTTTTCTTGCTGCGTCTTGTTCATTTTGTTGTAATTTCCCATCTATTTTGATCGTGATGTCTTCATTTGTCATCATAATTCTCCTTTCAGTGATTGATCCTTTTTAGCGGGCGGGCTGATCCATCGATCCATCACCAGAACTAGGAAAGGAATGATAATGGCCACATACATATTATCGATTCCAAATGGATTATCGAGTAAATACCACACCGTCGTGGCGATGCCTGATGCGGCAAGACCAATGGTTGCTCCTCTATTTGAATTAAAGTATGGTAAGTAAAATCCCATTGCTGCTACAACAGCAATCGATGTTCGAAGTGCTCTTGTAAAAAAGGAAAGTGACAGCAGCTCTGGTGCAAGTGCGACCCCCACAAGCGGCACAATCCCAACGATGACAGCTACATACCGAGTCACCTTCATACGCTGCTCCGGTGATGGTTTCTTTTTCGGTACATAAAAGTCATCAATAATCAACGTAGTTGTAGCAAGTGCAACCGTCGAGACACCAACAAAAATGGATGCGACAAGCGATGTTGCCACAATAGCGCTCAAAATCGGATTCATATGCTGTAAAAAGACAGGGAAAGCATAAATAGGGTCAATGTCTGGATACAAATAACGGGCTGCGACACCGATGATCCCGATCGCAATGGCAAGCGGTAAACAAAGGAGTGCTGCATACAGGGTCGATTTTTTCGCTTCTCGCTCACTTTTCGACGAGGTGATCGCTTGAATGATAAACTGCGTCGCAAAAATGGCCCCCATGTTTCCTATAAACCAAGCTCCAATCGTTCCCCAACCGATGGTCCCATCCCATGTAAAGAAATGGTCGGGTAAGGTTTGTTTCATTGGCTCAAAGCCTTTTGTTAAATAAAGGGCTACCCCTAGTGTAATTAAAACCCCCGCATACTTCACGATCGAATGAAGGATTGTGACCCATGCAACCCCTTTCATTCCTCCGAATGTAAAATAAAATGTACTCACAACCGCCGTGATGATGGCGCAGGTCATTAAAGGCAGGCCAAGAATGGATGCAATGGCAGCTGAACCACTTAAATAGTTTCCTAAATTCACTAAGAGCAGGGCTGCAATCATAATGACAGAGACAACAAGCTTTGTTGATTTCCCAAATTTTTGATCAATAATACCTGAAATCGTGTATTGTCCTGTTCGATAAAACTTCCCCACTAAGAAAAAGGAAAAAATAAAAAAGGCAATAGCAACTGTGACAACAGACCATGAAGCGGAAAGCCCGTGTGTAAAAGCAGATTCAGCTGTTCCAACAGTTGACTTCGTCCCAATGAATTCACTCATTAACAAAATACCGACCACAATAGCTGGAAGTGACTTAGCGGCATTGTTAAATTCTGAGTTAGACTTACTGCGGAAACGCATCGTCAGCCAAGTCGTAAACAGAATATAGAGAATAATGACGATCAAAATAAATGTGATGACAGAACTGCTTAAGACATTCACTTAAAATCCCCCTTTGTGTGCAAGCCGTATGGAGCAACTTCTTATGTCCTATCCCAGTGACGTATGAAGTGTTAAACGTGGAGCAGTTTCATGTAGACCTGTTCAATATCAGAGACAGACATCGGCTTCGGGTTGTTATCCATTAATCTCTTCACCTCTGAAGCAGCTTCAGCAAGTGCCGGTAAATCTTCTTTTGACACACCGAAGGCTTTGAGTTGTTGAGGAATGTGTAAATCCGCTGTCCACTCTTCAATTTGACGAATCACTTGCTCCGCAAGCGTATGCTTTGAGCCTTTCTCTTCGATCCCTATCACTCTAGCAATATCTTCAAGTCGATCTTTGATATGATCTGCATTAAACGCCGTGACATGAGGAAGCAGCATGGAATTAGCGACACCGTGTGAAATTTTGTATTTCCCCCCTAACGGATAAGCCATTGCATGAACCGCAGCAGTTCCGGCACTTGTGAGCGCCATCCCGCCATACATGGCACCAACCAGCATATCTTCCCTTGCTGTCATATTATCCCCGTGATGATAGGCCTCCTGAATACTTCCTGAAATGAGCCTCATCGATTCGAGTGCAAACATATCACTAAATGGATTGGCTTTATTTGAAATATACGATTCAAGCGCATGCGTAAACGCATCCATCCCTGTAGCTGCGGTAATGGCTTTTGGCAATTTGAGTGTCAGTGAGGGATCTAAGATCACAAGATCAGGCAAAAGGTATGGGCTGACCATGCCAATTTTTAATTCTTTTTCCGGAAAGGTAACAATCGCGTTTGGTGTCACTTCTGATCCCGTACCTGAGGTTGTTGGAATGAGAATCGTTGGAACTCCTCTTTTTTTAACAAGGTTCGTGCCAACGAGATCAGAAATTGGCTGATCATTCGTCTTTAGAACGGCTAATATTTTGGCCGCATCCAGCACACTCCCGCCACCAATCCCAATAACGGCTTCATGCTCCCCTTTTAAAAATGTCTGGAAGACGTCCTCGATATTTTCTTCCGTTGGTTCAGGCTTAATCTCTGTGCTGATCTCACTCGCAATCCCTTTTTTTGCAAGTTCTGTTTTGATTTGATCTGCGTAACCAAGAGATACGATGGATGGCTGCGTTAAAATAAAAATGGATCTCAACTTGCTAAGTCCTAATAGCTCTAGCTTCTCCCCAAGGAGCTCTAGAGAGTGAGCGCCAGAAACAATGTGTGATGCCGTTTGAAAGTGATATTGTGATATTGTCATCTCTTCACGACTCCTTTGCTGCTTTTGCTTGTATCCGATAATTCTCCATCATGTTCGCCACAGCTTCTAAAGCCTCGCCGGATAATGCTTTGACCGGGCTTTTTGGCGGACCTACAGGAATCCCTGAAAGTTCAGCTGCTTTTTTCAAAGGTGCTGGTAACGTTCCTAATGTGAATGTCGCTCTTAACGGCTGCAGCTGCTGCTGAAATTGCTCACTTTGGTCAAGATTTCCTTGCTGAAACGATTCATAAATGCCAACGACGGTTTCTGGAAATACATTTGCCGTTGCCGCCACTGCACCTGTTCCGCCTAGCTTCAATGTCTCTAAAATGAGGGAATCCGTTCCTGCAAGCACGACAAACTCTTCATCCTTTGTAACATCGAGATACGCTTTGATATTGGCAATATCTCCACTACTGTCTTTAATACCTAACACATTCGGTAGGACGCTGAGCCTTGCAACCGTCTCTGGCGCAAGTGACACACCTGTTCTTGACGGAATGTTATAGAGCAAGATGGGGATGGTCACATTTTCTGAAATATGACGAAAATGCTCATACAGCTCCTCTTGTGATGGCGCAACAAAATAAGGGGTGATAACCGACAGGACATCTACGCCTAAATCTGCGAACTTGTTTGAAAGCTTAATGGTTGCCTCAGTACTATTCTCGCCTGCTCCCATGTATACAGGCACCCTGCCGCCCGCAGCCTTTACAACAGTTTCAGCAATTTGAAGCTTTTCTTCCTCTGAAAACAAATGAAATTCGCCGTTTGTCCCTAAAGCAAAGATGCCGTGCACACCAGAGTCGATTAAATGATCAATGAGTTGCTTTGTCACTTCTGGATGAAAATGCTCTTCTTCTGTAAGCGGTGTCAAAATAGCTGGAATGATTCCTTGAATGTTCAAATGATTCTCCCCTTCCGGTTGTTGCATTTTTAAACAACTAATTATTAAAACGCTTTCGTGATTCTTATTATAAAAGCAATATGATTTATTTAGCAACATTTTTTCGTTTTTTTCAAATATTCAGTGGGTGACATAAGTAGATGTTGATGTTTTCAACAAAAAAAGTGAACCAGCCGGTTCACTTTTTCATTGCATTCAATGTATGAAGAAGATGCTTCACTTTCAGTCTGACTCTTTCATGTAAATGAGCAGTATGCTCCTTTTCTTCTGCATTGGCAGCAGCGATACAAAGATGATGTACCTGGATACTTGTCTCTTGTTTGATAAAGTGCATCAGCTCGCCCATCAGCTGGACAGACGCACCATCTGATATCATTCCTTTCAGCACAAGCCAAACGGTCAGCTCTCCTTCTTGATGCATCCCATAAAGAAGGACATCTTCATCATCATCTTCAGCGGCGTATTGCTTCGGCCCATTAGATTGACCAAGAAATAAGTACCCTTCCTCATCATCCAGCATGTAATGGAGTGCTTCAGTTCCCGTTCCAAGGGACCGTGTCCAAAAGAAACCCCCGCTTTTCTCATGTGATGAAAGGATGCGCAATGGCTGATGAGTAGAAAATGTCATTCCGTTTGCGCCATATGTTTTCCACCCATCCGCTAAGTTCAGCCTAGAGTGTTCATAGATGGACGCAGGTTCAATTACCAGCTGAGGGTTTGCCCGCAGTGGATGTTGGAGAGGTGTTACATCTGTTTCATACACCCGGTTCACCCGTTCGGTGGTTAACACATGATGCGGTTCTCCCAGCATGTCCGTCTTTCCTTCATTCAGCAAAAGCAGACGGTCACAATACAAACTGGCAATGTTCACATCATGAAACACACCGATCACCGTTAAGTTAGAGGAAACCGTCTCTTGTTTAATCAAATCGAGTAACTCTTTTTGATAGGCTAAATCAAGAAAACTGGTTGGTTCATCCAGCAATAAATAGTCAGGGCACTGAGCCAGCGCTTGGGCTAAGTAAACCCGCTGCTGTTCTCCACCGCTTAACTCATGGATGGATTGATTCTTAAATTGAGCAATATCTGTTTGGTCCATCACCTTGCTGACAATCTCGATATCTTCTTTCGTAACAGATTGCAGCCACCCTTTCTGATAAGGATAACGCCCAAACTGAACCGTTTCTTCCACTGTAAATGAAAAGGCCTGATCGGTCTTCTGTGGAAGAACCGCCAATTTTTGTGCAAGTGCTTTTGGCCGGTAGGATTGAACTGGATGGCCACTTAGTGTTACTTGGCCGCTCTCAGGTGCTAAAATACCTGCGATCATTTTAAGCAGCGTCGTCTTACCGCTCCCATTCGGACCAAGGATGCCGAGGAATTCCCCTCGCTCCACTTCAAAACTCACGCCGTGAATGACCTCTTTTTCACCATATCCTCCTCTAACTTCCTTCACTTGAATCATAGATGCGTCCCTCCTCTATATCTGCGAATGAGGATGATGCCAAAGACAGGTGCACCAATTAACGCTGTAATGATGCCAATAGGCAATTCAGTCGGTTCAATGATCGTACGGGAGAGCACATCTGCTAAAACGAGAAAGGAAGCACCATTCAGCATCGACAAAGGCAGCAAATGACGATGATCCGTAATGGATAAAAGACGGATAAAATGCGGAATCACCAGTCCGACAAATCCGATCGTTCCTGACACAGCCACCGCACTTCCAGTCAGAATCGAACCAGCAAGCAGCACCACATATTTGCTCCGTTTCACATGAACTCCTAACAGTTTTGCCTTTTCTTCACCATACGTCATCACATTTAAATCTCTTCCCATCAAGATCAATGCAAATGTACCAATGAGGAAAAAAGGAAGAAAAAGAGCAATATATCGCCAGCCTCTCATAGACACACTGCCTAGAAGCCAATGAATAATCTCTTTTAAATCATCACCTGTTAACGCAATCATTAATGAAATGAGCGCTCCCAAAAAAGAGCTGAAGATGACCCCCGTCAAAATTAAAGAAGAAATGCTCATTCCTCGGTGAACCAGACGGGCAAAAAAGAGGACGAGACATAGTGTGACAAGCGCTGTTGTCATACTCAAAAAAGGCAGTGTAAAACTGCCGAGCAAAGGAAACTGCAAACTGAAAAACAGTGTGGCTACAGCCCCCACAGATGCCCCTTGAGATACCCCAAGTGTATAAGGGTCAGCGAGAGGATTTTTTAATAAACCTTGAAAGGCTGCACCAGATAACGCCAGAGCTGCTCCGACTAACGCCGCTAATATCACTCTCGGCAGCCGGATATTCATCATAATATTGCGGTCAATTGCATCAATGGTTCCGACCTGGATTCCAAATACTTCATGAACAAAGATCCGAAGTATAGAAGGAATGGGAATCCCTAAGCTACCAAATGAGATTCCCATTCCAATGCTCACCACAAGAAGTAAAGCACTTGCTGTGTATGCGATGATGATCTTATTTGAACGTGTCAGGATAGATGCTTTTCGCAAGAGCCTCCACTCCTTCAACCAATCGCGGTCCCGGTCGTGATGCCAGATCCGTATTCAATTGAAAGACTTGTTTTTCTTTGACTGCTTTGATCGCCTTCCAGCCGTCTCTTTTTTTCAGATCAGCTAAGCTTGCACCATCAATCGTGACGATGGCATCAGGATTTCGTTTAATAATTGATTCTTCCGTCATTTGCACCCAGCCCGTTTGATCGCCAGCGGCATTTTTTGCATGAATGACAGACAGCATTTCGTCCATAAACGTTTGTTTACCTGTTGTATAAATTTCAGGCGCACCTGATACTTCGACAAAAACTGTTTTTTGTTTGTCTTTGGAGATGGATTCTGCTTGTTTTTTGATGTCATTCAGTTTTGATTTCATCTCGTCTACTAGCTTCTTTGATGCTTCTTTTACGCCGGCTGCTTCACCAATCATATGGATAGACTTATACACATCTTTGAAGGAGGCTGCATCATTAACAGTCAGCACTTGAATACCTGCATCTTCAAGCTGTTTAAATCCGTCTTTTGAGCTCATTTGTGATGCATGTGCTAAGACAAGATCAGGCTTTAAAGAAATAACCTTCTCTACATTGAAATCAAGACCGCCAATCTTCTCTACCTTTTCTACTTCCTTTGGATAGTTGTCAAAATCTGATCTACCCACGATTTTATCTCCAAGGCCAAGGGCATAGGCAACCTCTGTATTACTTGGAATTAACGAAACAATTCGTTTAGGCTGTTCTTTGATTTCAACTGTTTTACCAGCTGCATCTTTAATGGATACAGGAAATGCCGCAGCCGCTGTCTCTTTAGGCTTTGAACTGTTTGTTTTTTGGTCCGTTTCCGCACCTGCACACCCTGCTAAAACACCGATCACAAGTAACAATGATAGCCAAATACCAGTTAACTTCTTCATCAATAAACCCCCTGCTTTATGTACTGCTTGACGTCATCTCTTTCGTCAATTCTTTTCTAATTTCGGGAATATTATACTACAGTGCAGATAGGTTGTATATGTGACGGCCAATACGTTTTTTTGCCCTGATAAAAGAAAAACAGCCTTTGACGTGGCTGTTTTCACTTCCGCTATTGGTTGATATGTTCACCATTAATGACAACTTTCTGAAATGAAGGAGATACTGCATGTTCCAATGAAAGAGGGTACGTGACATCGTCAATGACACAGTCTTTCATTTTAAAGTGTGTGACCGGGGAATGTGAGTATGCGGCGATCTTGACACCATATCGCCCTCCGCTGCTTTTTAACCCTTCTACTTCAATATGACGGACTACAGGCCTATGCGGACCGGCATCCCCTTCCTCATACATCATGTCGATACAGACCACCTCATGCTTTAAGCTTTTCACTAGATTGTTTTTAAAATAGATGTGTTCAATGGTACCGCCCCTGACCGAGTTGGTCTTAATGCGCAATGCCCTGTCGAGGTTCGGACTGTCCATGACATTATCCTCTGCATATACATACTTGACGCCTCCAGAGATTTCACTCCCGATCGTTACTCCGCCATGACCATCACGCATCGTATTTCTACGAATGACGATGTTCTCAGATGGAACACCGATTCTCCGGCCGTCCTCATTTCTGCCCGATTTAATCGCAATACAATCATCGCCATTATCAAAATAACAATCTTCAATGAGCACATGTCGGCACGACTCTGGATTCACACCATCTGTATTTGGGCCATGACCGATGATATTCACCCCGCGGACGATGACGTTTTCACTTAACACCGGATGGACCTGCCACATCGGTGAATCCTTTACGGTTACTCCTTCAATGAGAATGTTTTGGCAATTGTATGGCTGGATAAAGCTTGATCTTAAATAATGTCCTTCGCCAAACACTCTTTCTTCCACTGGTATTCTTTTTTCAGCCATTTCAAAAAGAAGCTGACGATCCCGATC
This sequence comes from Bacillus sp. FSL M7-0307, assembly GCF_038627835.1. Lineage (NCBI taxonomy): Bacteria > Bacillati > Bacillota > Bacilli > Caryophanales > Bacillaceae > Bacillus > Bacillus sp. FSL M7-0307. The sequence goes on from NZ_CP152023.1 coordinate 3,001,377, forward strand.
TTGAGAGGGTTGACCATTTGTTCCATACTTCCAAGGCCACCAGTGGTGTTCATCGCCCCTCCCGTCCAGCGTGCCTGCTCCTGTAATCGCAATGTTTTCTGCATGATGGGCATAAATAAGTGGTGAATAATTATAAAGCTCAATTCCTTCATATCTTGTTAGAACAAGCGGAAGATAATGACGTGTATCTTGGCTGAAGGTCACATAGGCGTTTTCATGAAGATGAAGCTCTACATTGCTTTTCAATTCTAGAGCGCCTGTCAAAAATGTCCCTTCAGGAATCAGCACTCGCCCTCCTTTCAAACGATGTGCATCATCGATGGCAGACTGAATAGCATTTGTCGAAAGCTCTATCCCTTTGTTATCTGCACCGTAATGAATCACATTGAATTCACAATCTGGGAACTTTGGCGCTTTTATCTGCTTTAACACATGATCTATGCCATTTGTTTCTTTGTCTTTTTTCCCTTGCTTTGCTAAACGTGCGAGTCCAATTCCTGTTAGTACTGTTCCTGCTGTCACATACATCAAATTTCGTTTTTTAGACATTTCATCATCCCCCAGACGCCTTAAAGTGTCACACCTGTTTTAAAAATAGCCAACTCTCTAAAATTGTTTTTTTCATGATTTAACAGCTTTCCACTCGCCACATCAATCACCGTGGCAATGAATTTCTCTAGCACCACATCTTCTGGTACATCTTCAAGCAATTCCCCCGCATTAAAGTCGATCCAATGTTTTTTTGTTTCATATAAAGCGGTATTGGTCGATACCTTCATCGTTGGAACAAATGTGCCAAACGGTGTGCCTCTGCCTGTTGTAAAGAGGACGAGCTGACAGCCAGACGCTGCGAGAGCAGATGAAGCAACCAAATCATTCCCAGGCGCACTTAATAAATTCAATCCTTTTCGTTTTAGCAGCTCCCCGTATGTTAAAACATCCTTTATAACGGAAGTACCCGCTTTTTGTGTGCAGCCGAGAGATTTATCTTCTAATGTCGAAATTCCTCCTGCTTTATTTCCCGGGGAAGGATTTTCATATACTGGCTGTCGATGATCCATAAAGTATTGTTTAAAATCATTGATCATCTGCACAATATTGTCGAATGTCGCTTTTGATTCCGCTCTCTCCATTAAGATCGTTTCAGCCCCGAACATTTCCGGTACTTCTGTTAAGACGGTGGTCCCTCCTTGAGCCACAATAAAATCGGACAGTCTGCCTAAAAGTGGATTTGCGGTAATGCCTGAAAACCCATCTGATCCTCCGCATTTCAAGCCAATTTTCAGCTCAGATAACGGAATATCTTCACGCTGATCTTCTTTCGCTGCGTCATAAATTTCCTTGAGCAAAGCGACACCCGTCTCAATCTCATCCCCTACTTCTTGGCTTCTTAAAAATTTCACCCTCGCCTGGTCATACTCCCCTAATGTTGCCTGAAAATCCTCAATGTCATTGTTTTCACAGCCAAGACCTAGAACGAGAACCCCTCCAGCATTTGGGTGCTTTACGGCATTTTGAAGAATGGTTTTTGTGTTTTCATGATCATCCCCAAGCTGTGAGCACCCATAATTGTGCTTTAATACGAGAGCCGTTTCAAAAGGATGGATGCTTCCCCCCATTTCAGCGGTAAATATTTGAATGATTTGATCGGCAATGCCATTGACACACCCAACTGTTGGGACAATCCAAAGCTCATTTCGTATACCACTTGCACCATTTTTTCGTTTATACCCTTTGAATGTCAGATTCGTTTTTTCATAGGGGTTTTCTGTTAAAGAAGGTCGGTATTCGTAATCGAGCTTACCTGATAGATTCGTTTTGATATTGTGCGTATGCACCCATTCTCCAGTCGAAATCGCAGTGGATGCATGACCAATGGGGTAGCCATATTTGATGATATTCTCTTTTTCTTTGATCTCAGCCAATGCAAATTTATGACCTTTAGGAACGGTTTCTTTTAAAATGATTGTATGACCTTGGTGCTGAAGCTCTTCGCCTTGCTCAAGCACTTTTAAAGCGATACCAACATTATCTGAAGGATGAATCACAACAAAGTCTCTCATGCCTTCTCCCCCTGACTTTCATATTGAAGAATTTGGTGAACAGCAGCTCTCATGCCATTTTCATGTATGAAGGTGAGCTGCTCGGCTACTGCATCCCTCAGCCCTGCTATCCTCGTCAAATCCATCCCCCATAAAACTTCGTTTGAAAGAAGTTGATCGACCATTAATTCATAGGAATGGTCCACTTCCTCCCATGCTTCCTTCATGAATGTCATCACAGACTCATCATCCTTTATCTGATCTGCATGGACTTGATAAAAATAAATCAAACTGCTCAGTGAGAACATAAGCTTCGTAGGCAACTGTTTTTTTAGCTCTATATAATCTAGAAGAGACGGGAGAATACGCGCCCGAAATTTAGATACACCATTTAAGGCAATATCGAGTAATTGATGTTTGACAAAAGGGTTGCAGAATCGATCCCACACGGATTGTGTATAAAGAAGAAGCTCTTCTTCAGGAAGTGGCAAACCTGGCAGCACTTCCTCCTCAAGCATGCGGCGAATGAACACACCAACATGCTCATCATCCACCGCTTTTTTGACAGTATCCAAGCCACATGAATATGCAATCGGCACCATCGCTGTATGCGCACCGTTTAAAATGCGAACCTTGCTCATACGATAGGGAGCGATATCTTCCACAAAAAGTACGTTTAACCCTGCTTCTTGAAAAGGAAGCTCTTTTTGAACAAACGCAGGTGCTTCAATGACAAACAGGTGATAATATTCTGCTGTGACAAGCAATTCATCGATATACCCCTCTTCTTTTTGAACAGTCTCCGCTGCTTCCTGAGAAAATCCTGGGACAATTCGATCAACTAACGTATTACAGAACGTGTTGGCTTCCTTGACCCAAGCCACAAAATCAGGCGGAAGATTCCACTCAGCTGCCATTGTGATCACATATTCTCTTAATCGATCACCGTTTTGTTCAATCAATTCACAAGGTAAAATGATCAAGCCCTTTTTCTCATCTCCAGAAAAAGCTTTAAAGCGGTGATACAAGAAGGCTGTCAGCTTTCCTGGAAAACTTGCTTGCGGCCGATCTTCTAATCGGTCCTCTTTTCTTAACACAAGTCCTGCCTCTGTTGTATTAGAAAAGACAAAGCGCACATCAGGACTTTCCCCTACATGTAAAAAGGCTTCATAATCTGTATATGTGCTGATTCCCCTGCTGATGGATTGAATGACGATCCGTTCGTTCATTTCTTTTTGGTCATGAAACCCTTGAATACATAAAGTGTACAAACCATCTTGTTCATTTAGAGCGGTCACTGATCCTTTTCGAGGAGGAACAACCACTGCTCTTCCTTTAAAATCTGTACAGTCGTTTAGCTTCTGGATCTGCCAATTCATAAATCCTCGCATAAAGTTCCCTTCGCCAATTTGTAGAATGGTTTCAGGATATTCAGCCACTGGGTACACATCTTTGGATAATCGTCTCAAACGCTTTTCCTCCCCGCATTTTTTGCACACGTGAACATTTTCATTTAAAAGATGCTGATTACTGCACCTTTTTGACTGAATCTCTAATCATCAGCTCTGTGTGGACATACACTTTTTCCAGATGATCGTCTTCTTGCTTTTCACCGTTTATGACTGAAAGGATAGCTTCTGCTCCAAGCGCACACATTTTTTCAATTGGCTTTTTGACTGTTGTGAGGGCAGGCGTTGTATAAGATGAAAATGAAATATCATCAAAACCGATAATAGAGAGATCATCAGGACACCTTTTACCTTTTGCAAACAATGCATTCATCGCACCAATCGCCATGTCATCGTTTGAGCAAAAAAGGGCAGTTGGCGGATCATCAAGAGTGAGTAAGGCTTCCATTGATTCATAGCCGCTCTTCATATGATAGTCGCCTGTGATAATGTATTCTTTCTTCATGGGTACATGATGGTCAATGAGTGCTTGCAGAAAACCAGCTTTTCTTTCTTGTGTGGATTTAAATCCCTGTTTCCCTTCAATAATGGCAATTTGTTTATGCCCCTGCTGAATGAAATAGTGTGCAGCTTGGTATGCCCCTTCACCATCATCCGCTAATATATTCATCACTTGATTACTTTCTTCTACACGGCGATTCAGTACAATAATGGGAATGCCCTGCTTTTTCACATGATGGATAAACGCTTCATCATGCTCGCTTTGGCTCATGAGCAAAATACCATCATACCGCTGTTTATGAATGGTTGTGTAATCGTGAAAATCGTCAATTCCTCTTACAACCAAATGATAGTTTTCTGTTATCACACTGTTGACGCCTTTTAACGCATCAACAAAGAAACTTGAGGATGTGCCTTCTGTTAAACTCGTAAAAAACAGACCAATTGTAAATGATTTTTGCGAGACAAGGCCTCTGGCATGGACATTCGGTGAGTAATTCAGCTGTTTTGCAATCGACAAGATGTTTTGTTTTGTTTTCTCTTTAATAAAAGGACTGTTATTCAAAGCCCTTGATACTGTGGTATGAGAAACGTTTGCCAATTTTGCTATATCTTTGATTGTGACTGTCATGCTATTCCGCCTTTTATGATTTTTTATCATCTTATCATAAAAACGCTTTCATATTCTTGCTTTTTGTTCATATCATCTTGCTTTTATGCGGTAGCTCATTTGCCCGTTCAAATTGAAAATACTGCTTTGCATTTTCATAGCTGATTCCTTTTACCATTCCCCCTAGCAAATTGAGATCATTAGGCGCTTCTCCTTTTTCCACCCAATCTCCAATGATGTCACATAGCAGTCTACGGAAATATTCATGTCTTGTGTAAGACAGGAAGCTTCGTGAATCTGTCAGCATCCCAATAAATCGGCTGATCAGTCCGATACTGGAGAGTGCCATCATCTGCTCTGTCATTCCCTGCTTTGTATCATTAAACCACCAGGCTGTTCCATGCTGCATTTTCCCAGGGGTCTTTCCATCTTGAAAACTTCCAGCTATCGTTGAAATTACCACATTGTCCCTTGGATTCAAGGAATAGAGGATGGTTTTTGGCAATGCATGTGCTTGTTCTAACCGATCTAATACGCGGCAAAGAGGTTTTGCAATGTCTTCATCATTCATTGCATCATATCCGGTATCTGGTCCAAGCCGCTCAAACATTTTCGAATTGTTGTTTCTGAGCGCATTGATATGAAGCTGCAACGCCCATCCACGCTGAGCATATGCCCGACCTAGTTCAATGAATGTGTGCGTTTTAAATTGAACCTTCTCCTTTCCCGTCAATGGATGCCCAGACATCCTTTTATGAAAAATGATCGCAGCTTCTTCTTCCGTCGTGTCTTCGTACGTCATTTCATTGATGGCATGATCTGAAATCAAACAGCCCTGTTCATGAAAGAAATCGATTCGCATATGAAGTGCTTTTATGAAGTCTTGATAGGATTCGATCTTGATAGATGAAACCTCCGCCAGCTGATGAACATACTCGATAAACAAGTCATTTGTGATATCTAATGCCTTATCTGGCCGAAACCCTGGCAGTACTTGCACAGAAAAGCCTTCTTCCCGCAGTTGTTGGTGATAAATCAACGAATCAACCGGATCGTCTGTCGTCACAACCGTTTCAACATTTGATTTCACAATGAAATCTCTCGCCCCAAATCCGTCTCCTTGCAACTTTTCATTTACTTTTTTCCAGATGATGTCTGCGCTTTCTTCACTCAAAAGTTCTTCGACATCAAAATATCGTCTTAGCTCTAGATGGGTCCAGTGATAGAGAGGATTTCCAATCGTCATCGGAACGGTTTTCGCCCATGCTAAAAATTTCTCATAATCTGAGGCATCTCCTGTGATATGTGTTTCAGGTATCCCATTTGCTCTCATGGCGCGCCATTTGTAATGATCTCCGTAAAGCCATGCTTCAGTTATATTTTGGAACGTTTTATTTTCATAGATTTCTTTTGGACTTAAATGACAATGGTAATCAATAATCGGAAGGTTCTTTGCAAACTCATGGTATAGCTTTTCCGCCGTTTGACTGTTTAATAAAAACTGCTCATCTAAAAAGGCTTTCATCAAACTCCCCCATCTCTTATAATGATGAAAATAAATTTGTTCACGTTAACAATTTTATTGTAATCGTTTACAAAATCGTTTTCAATCCTAAAACAAGAAAAAACGATTTCCTTTAGAAAAGAAAATCGTTTTTTGGCTATTTTACAGATGGTGTTTTCTTTAGGATAATCGCAATAGTTGTTCCTTGACCTAATTCACTCTCTACTTGAATATCGCCATCGTGCAGTAAGACAAGCTCTTTTGCAATCGCAAGTCCTAGTCCTGTTCCATTTGTTGGATCATTCGTATTTGTCCCTCTATAGTAACGATTAAATAAATGATCCACCGTTTCTTGCGCCATTCCGCGTCCGTTATCTTTCATTTCGATCCGAACTTCATCATTTGTTTCAGATAGAACAGCTTGAATAAGAGTACCTTTCTGGTTATGCTTCACTGCGTTCGCCAGCAGGTTCTCAATGACTCGTCTAAACCAGGCTTTATCGATCTCAAACATGACACCCTCTGTTTGGTCTTCAAAGGATGACATATAATCTTCAGAAAGCGTGCTTCTTGAAAACTCGTCCATAATGGAGGCTAAAAATTCACCAAGCTCAACAGGTTTTCGATTAATAGGCAATGCACCATTTTTCAATCGATACGTGAGGTTTAAATCCTCAATCAAGGTCGACATGTATTCTGATTTCTCACGAATGACTTGTCCCATTTCCATGACTTCTTCCTTGGACCATTGGTATTGATCTGATTCTAGCATTAATCCATAGCCGTAAATCGTGCTAAGAGGCGTTTTTAGATCATGAGACAGCCCTGCGATCCATTCTTCCCTTGTGGTTTGAATTTTTCTTCGGTTTGCTTCATTCTCTTTTAACGTATTGGTGAGCTGATCCATTGTTTTGAGGATATCCTCAAACAGCCGGTACTCCCGCTTAATACGGCCCTTTTTATTTTTACTTACTGGAATACCTTTTCTATTTGTTGGCTCCTGCAATTTATTTCTTGATAAGAAAATCAGCCAGCGGATAATGTGATAGATCGGTAGCCCATAGCGATACGAGTACCATAATGTCATAACGATAATAATCGTAAGCGCAAGACCTGCAATCAAAAGCGTTGTATATTGGTTTAAAGCCTCTGTCTCTTTATCATAAAGCTCGTCTGGGCTGTATACTTTGTTTGGCACCGAAACAATCATATACAGATCTTTATTCACTCTGATATAAGACAGGTCACTTCTAAACTCCCAAGGCTTCGATTGATACTTGAGCAGTTCAACATCCGTTACGTTATTTTTCAAATTACTTTTGGCTCGGATACCTTTTAAGTATTTTCCTTCTTCATTAAACAGATGCACCGATCCATTCATTCTTTTCAAAAATTCTCTTGTTTCAACTGAATATTGAGACAATGCAGCCAGATTTTTCTCATGCTGCTTGAGATAATTGGCTACCTTTGTGCTGTTCGTTTTAAATCCATATAAGACGATAAAGCTTTCTTGATCAATCTCAATTGGCCAAAAGTACATCTTGTAATCTTTAAATTGCCTTTTTTCAAAGATCTTGATCATTTCATCCTTTTGATAGGATGTTGGAATGTTTTTAGGGAGTTGATAGCTATAGACGTTGTGTTTTTTGGAATCAATCACTTGCAGCCAGCCATCACGTTTTTTCACTGCTTGTTTGAGCTGATCATCGGCTTCCATTTTTCCATCCTCGTTAAAATAAAGCCAGCTCATGAGTGTATCTCCATCTGCCTTCGTTAAACCAGTTTCAGTCATATTCTCATAGCGTTTTTGAAAATAAAGATTTTCAGAGAATGTTTGTCCGATCGTCAGAATAACGATGACAATAAACATTTGTCCGACAAAGTGAAAGAAAAGTTTTGTTCGTAAATTCATAAACTATTGAAGAACCTTCACAGGCTGTGGAACGAACTTATAGCCCATACCACGGATCGTCACAATATATTCAGGCTGACTTGGATCTAACTCTATTTTTTCTCTCAGCTTTCGGATATGAACCATGACGGTGTTGTTGTCACCATATGACGGAACACCCCATACTTTCTCATAGATTTGATCTTTTGAAAGTACCACATTCGGATGGTCACAAAAATACTTCAGCAAGGACAAAAGCTGCGCTGAGCAAGCCGTCACCTTTCCCCTTACTTTCAATTCGGCTGCATGAGGATGGTACGAGAAATGAGCATATTCATATTGACTGTGAGCTTCTTCCTGCTCCTCCTGTAAGGAGATATAAGTTCGGTTTAAGTGCGCCTTAATTCTAGCTACTAGCTCTAACGGATTAAATGGCTTTGTGATGTAATCGTCTGCACCTTGTGCAAATCCAGTCAATTTGTCTACATCAGACGTTCTTGCTGTTAAATAGAAAATCGGTGCCTTCGTCATTTTCCTGATGTCAGGCAGAACATCAAAGCCAGACTTACCGGGCATCATCACATCTAGAAGTAAGAGGTGGATGTCCTCGTTTTTGACAATATCTAATGCTTCATCTGCATGATAGGCTTTATAAATATGTTGAAACCCTTCTTTTTTTAATACGCGTTCAACCATTTTTACAATTGCTTCTTCGTCATCTGCAATCAATATTTTTGCTGTTTCCACGCATCTCTTTCCTTTCTAGCTATGATCTCTAACCGTATATTACCATTGTCCAAAGTAAAAAAGTACCTCTTTTCTACATAAAAGCGAAAAAAGATCGACTGGAGAAAATGGCATAACAAGGTAATATCAAAAAATGCAAAAAAAAACCCGGTCATACATACCGAGTTTTTGTCCATCTATTATCCGTTCACAGCTTCAAGCTTTCTTTCATGATTCATTAAGTCATATGTTAAACAGATCGGCTTATTCGTTCTCGGATCAAGAACAATTTCTGCATCGATGTGGAACACCTGACTGAGCACCTCTTTTGTCATGACTTCATGAGGCGTACCATCTTTAATGACTTTCCCTTGATTGAGGGCAATCATGTAATGTGAAAAGCGTGCAGCATGATTGAGGTCATGAATCACCATCAGTACCGTTCTGCCCTGCTCTCTGTTTAAGCGTTCTAATAGCTGAAGGATCTCCAGCTGATGAGCAAGATCTAAATACGTCGTTGGTTCGTCTAATAAAAGCAGCTCTGTTTCCTGAGCGAGTGCCATCGCAATCCATACCCGCTGACGCTGTCCACCGGAGAGTGCTTCAATTGGCCGGTCATGAAATGCAATCATTCCCGTCTCCTCAAGTGCCCATCTGATGATTCGTTTGTCCTCATTTGATAAGCGGCCAAATCCATTTTGATGTGGGAAACGTCCATATGACACAAGCTCATAAACGGTCAGACCACTTGGGGCTTCAGGCGTCTGCGGTAAGATAGCCATTTGTTTTGAAATTTCTTTTGTTGGTGTTTGATGGATAGCCTGGCCATTTAAATAAACAGCACCTTGATGGGACTTCATAATACGAGACATTGTTTTTAAAATCGTTGACTTCCCGCACCCATTCGGCCCAATTAATGTGGTCACCTTGCCTTTTGGGATGCTGATATTTAAATCGTCTACAATCAAACGGTCATGATAGCCAATACAAAGCTTTTCTGTTTCAAGTGATTTCATCTGTTGTACTCTCCTTCCTCATTAGTTCGTTTTCATCAATAAGTAAATGAAGTAAGGTGCGCCTAAAGCAGAAACGACAAGTCCAACGGGCACCTCTGATGGAGCAAGTATGACACGCCCAAGTGTATCTGCAAGTAATAACAGCAGTGCACCAATCATAGCGGACGCCGGTATCATTCCTTGATGTTTCGGTCCAACTAGCTTTCTTGCGAGGTGTGGTGCCGCTAACCCTAGGAACGATATACTCCCTGCAACTGCGACACTTGCACCGGCTAATGCAACTGCAATCAGCATGAGAAAACTTCTTTCTTTATGAACTGAAATCCCTAAGCCATAAGATATCTGATCACCCAAATTCATGATATTTAAGTAGCGTGCCCTCACCATCGCTAATACAAGAAAAATCAGCATCCATGGCACGACTGATAAGACATATGTCCAGCTTGAGCCCCAAATACTTCCTGACAGCCACACAATGGCTTGGTTAAAATCATTTGGGCTCATCTTTAATTGAATGACCACAATTGCTGCCGAAAATGCAGCATTGATCCCAATACCAGTTAAAATCAATCGAACAGGCGTAATGCCCTTTTTCCACGCTAGCACATAAATGAGAAATGCAGCAAAGGCTGCACCTGCGAAAGCGAAAAGCGGCAGTACAAATATCGTAAAATCACCTAAGTTCGACATCGAGCCCTGAAAGGCAAAGATAAACAAAACAACCGCAAAACCTGCACCCGCATTTACACCTAGAATGCCGGGATCAGCTAAACCATTTTGAGAAACACCTTGCCAAATGGCACCTGATACAGCGATAGAAGCGCCAACAAGTAAAGCGATGACCATCCTTGGAAGTCTGAACTCGAATAATACAAGCTCATCCATTTCACTTCCGAGTCCAAAAAATGTTTTGAATGTATCCATCGGAGAAATCCTTATCTCTCCGGTATTTAAACTAATCAGGAACACAGCCACGATGGCTAAAAAGATCATGACCATCGTTCGTTTGTATTTCTTTTTCTTTTCCTGCTGCACCATTTCCATTTAAATTCCGCTCCTTTCACGTCTCGCTAAATATAAGAAGAAAGGAACGCCTATAATGGCTGTAATGGCACCAACTGGCGTTTCAAACGGCGCATTGACAAGCCTTGCCGCAATGTCTGCATAAATGAGCAAAATAGCCCCTAAAATAGCTGAGCAAGGTATAATCCAGCGATAGTCAACGCCGACCAAGAAACGCGTAACATGAGGAATCACAAGCCCGATAAAGCCAATAGAACCTGCAACTGACACGGCTGCACCTGTTAAAAGGATCACGACCAATATGCCAAGTACCTTGACTGTTCGTGTATATTGTCCAAGCCCTTTTGCTAATTCATCGCCCAAGCTTAAAACCGTGATGGAGCGGGCAAGAACCATAGCGATGATCAGTCCTACAACCGCAACTGGAATGATGATCTTAATATTGCTCCAATTTACCCCAGCCACACCGCCTGCGTACCAAAAACTCATATCTTGCGCGACGTCAAATCGAATGGCAATCGCTGAGGAAATTGAGCTTAAAAGTGCGCCAACAGCCGTACCGGCTAATGCGAGTTTTACAGGAGTAAGCCCCCCTTTTGAAAGGGTTCCAACCCCAAATACAATAGAAGCACCGAGTGCGGCACCCAAAAATGACCAAAGAATTAATGTAAAAGAAGATTGGCCTGGGAAAAAAGCAAACGCAATGGCAATCGCAAATGCAGAGCCATTTGTCACACCCATGATTTCAGGAGACGCAAGCGCATTTCTTGTCATGCCTTGCATGATGGCACCCGATACTGCTAAAAAGGCACCGACAAGTGCGGCACCAACTGTACGCGGCAGCCTCAGTTCCCTAATGATTTGATGTGAGGTTTGTTGTGAGTCAAAATGAAAGACGGCTTCCCATACCGTGTGTAAATGAATGTTTGCCGCTCCTAGCGATACTGATAAAAAAAGACCGAATGCTAAAGCAATGATTCCTATGATGACAACAGCTGCTGTACCAAAAGGCTTTGTCACAATATCTATCGCATCATCTTTAGCTGACAGCTGTTTATTCGATTGTGAGCCCAAAACCAGTCTCTTCCTTTCCGTTCATATCTATTCGTTATTAGTGATAATGATTATCAATCTCGGAGTCTAGTATATCACTTTCTTCACGTTTTGAAATCCTTGTTCTGATAAATTTCTTTATTTTCATCAAAAAACCGGGAGAATTTCACCATTTTCATTTTGGTCATAAAATAGCCGATGCATTTTTTCTTCTATCATGTTAAGATATAATCGCGAATGAGAATCATTATCATAAACAATTGAATAGGAGCGAACTTTTGTGAAAAAACGAACTGGACTTCTTTTGATTTCCTTCATGACCCTTATGATTTTTACTGCTGCTTGCGGCAGCACTTCCAATAAAGAATCGGGAGCCAAAAAAAATGACACGATCACCTATCAAGATGTAAAGGGTGAAGTGAAACTGCCTCAAAACCCACAACGAATTGTGCTTCTGGCGGAAAGCTATTACGGGGATCTCGTCACACTCGGTAAAACCCCAATTGCTGCCACTGCGCCCATCTTTAAAAACCCTTTCTATAAAGGGAAAACAGATGGAGTGAAAAATCTCGGAAAATCTCCCTCTGTTGAGAAAGTAGCCTCTTTGAAGCCGGATATGATCATTGCTTGGGGAGAAGATGAGAAATTTGATCAATACAAAAAAATTGCACCTACAGTTGCCATTCAATACAATCAATATTCCTTTAAAGACCAGCTAAAAGAATTCGGTAAAATGACAGGCACATCAAAAAAAGCAACGGATTGGATCACAAAATGGGATGCCAAAATTGCTGAAGTGAAACCAAAAGTAACAAAAGCTGTAGGAAACAAAACCGTTTCGATCGTATCACCATTCGATAAGGGCATTTACATTTTCGGTAACACTTTTGCACGCGGTGGTGAAATCATTTATGACGAGCTGAAATTAAAAGCTCCGAAGGCCGTCCAAAAAGAAGCCATCGACAGTGGTGTCGGTTATGCAAACATTTCTCTTGAAAAGCTTCCAGAATTTGCAGGTGATTATATTTTCACAAGCCCATGGAGCGGTTCAAAAAGTAATGGCGATCAAGTGTATAAAAGCAGCATCTGGGCATCACTTCCTGCTGTCCAAAACAAACGCGTATTTGAAACAGATACAGTCGGTTACTTCTTTAATGACCCTGTGTCACTAGAAGGTCAGCTCGAATTTATTGTGGATCAATTAACATCTGCCTCATAAAAAAATACGTTTCTCCAATGCTGGAGAAACGTATTTCTTATACTGTACCTTTGGCAAATTTTTTGGACATGAATGGGTATAGTAAGATGCCAACTAAGAACAATCCAATACCAAGACCAAATGTTTTTAGATCAGCTGTGCCCGAAATAATGACCCAAGCAGAATACCCCATGGCCACAAGCGCAATGATCCCGTCTCTTGTCCGGTTTCCTTTTTGGAGCTCATATGTGTCACCTTGCATGATGACCTTAAAGCTGTAGATCGACGACACGATATACGGAATGAGATACGCAAGTGTCGCTGATGTTGTTAAGAAAGTAAAGGCTTCATTAATCGTACGTGACATGACTGAGAAAATAAACAGCTGTGACATGATATTTGTGACAGTCAAAGCAAAAACAGGACTGCCTTTTTTGTTTGTTTTTGCAAACACTGCTGGGAAATCGCCAGCTTTTGCTGCTTGATAAGGGACTTCAGAACCAAGTAAAATCCAGCCAAGCATCGAACCAAATAAACAAATGATCGCAAGAAGTGCCATGACAATGCCGCCAGCCGGTCCGATAATGAGCTGAAGCACGTCTACGAATGGTTTATCAGAACCTTGCAATTGATCATGCGGCAGAACGCCCATTGTAATCAAGGTAATAATCATATAAATAGACAGTGCAATTAAAAGTCCTGTAATCGTCGCACGTTTGACATCACGCTGCGAGGAAGCTCTTCCTGATAAAATGACAGCAGATTCGATGCCGATAAATGCCCATAGTGTGGAAATGGCCGCATGATGAATTTGGCCTCCAAGTCCGAGCACTCCTTCACCACTTGCTGCTTCAACAGGGAAGTAATAATGTTCAAATAATGCTGTTTGGAATGCAAATAAGCCTGCGACAATAAAAAGGACGAATCCAAGCACCTTTGAAAAGGTCGTAATAAAGTTCAGCTTACTTGCTGCGCTTAAGCTTGTAATTAAAATCGTATGAGTCCCCCATAGAAGGATTGTACATACGATAAACGTTGTGAGCTGACCAAGTGTGATCGCTTCTTTTCCAAAAGTAAAGATCTCCGTTTTCACGGTTAAAATTGGGAAAAAGGTTGTTAAATAACCGGCTAGGCTTGTGATAATGGCGACATTACTAATCCAGCTTGCCACCCAATATCCCCAAACCATTGTAAAACCGGCTGCTTTTCCTTTTTTCGGATCTTTAAAAAGCGCTCTTGCATAGCTTTGTGGTCCAGCTGTTAGCTGCGGTTTATGAATGGACAAATGTCCAAACACAAAGGCAATCATCAGTACGCCACCACCTGTGACAAGCCATGCCATCGTCACACCTAAAGGACTTGCATGCTGGGCAAGTGTACTAGGCAGCATAAAGATACCTGAACCTACCATATTTCCGACGACAAAAGCCGTCAATAACCAAAAACCCCATTTTTTTGTCTGTTCCATTTTCGTACCTCCGTTATATTCACTTTGGACCAGACCCGGCAGTATCTTCATTGATATATTTGTGAAGCAATGACTTGCATTCTTTATGTTCATGTTGGGTCACTTTCTTACCAGCATACCCTTTTCTTAGGCAATCAGAACATAAAAAAAAGCCTGAACAAAAGTCCATGCTTTTCAAAACATACACCTTGATCTCCGGATAGCCCTCCACGCTTCAAAGACGTGGCAGTCCTGCATTTGTTCAATGCAGACCCAGCATAAAGAAAGTTGGAGCTCTCTCTACACTTCGGCGCTGATGCCTTTTTTCTCATGATCAACGATTCCATCTCTCCCATGAGTGACTCATCATCCGCGCAACCTCTACCTCACTGAGACATAGCGTGAGGATTTCTATTCATTTTTACTACACGAAGGTTATCAAACATTCTCATATCTGTCAAAGGGAAAAACATAGAAAAAAGGCAGAGAAATGATTCTCCGCCTTTCTGTCAGCTTATTGATGGTTGTTTTTCTTCTTTTGGACAGCTTCCTGAAGCGGATCGCCTGCTAGTTCTTTACTTGCTTCTTCTAACAGCTGATCTACCTGCTGATGGTCTTTCTCGCTTTTCGCCTTTTTATCCTTTTGGAAAAATGACATCGCTATTTCCCCCCTTTTCTTAAAATGCCTTTGCCTGTTTAATTTGTGCTACAGCGCTCAGCATTATACAAAGAGGAGCGGTTCATTCATCGTGAAAGGTCTGTCTCATTTTTTGCAAATACGTTAGAAAGGTTTTTAAGTCTTCCTCTGTGAAGTCTGACATCATATGCTGAATCACCTTTCCAAAAAGACGTGTATGCTTTTCGTAAATAGCCAGCCCTTTTTCCGTGGCTTCTAGCCGGACCAGGGAATGATCGTCCTTGTCCCTTTCTCTCTGAATGTAGCCTTGCTCACATAATTTATTGAGGGCAATAGAAGCGGCACCTGGGTTGAGAGAGAGTCTTTGTTTGAGCTCTTCAGCATGTGATACTTTTCCTTGTATCAATATAGAAAGAGCATATATCTGTGGAGGCGTGATGTCTTTTTCTAACTCAAGTAACTTGCGGTTTAATTTACGGCTGACTTCATAATGTACAAGAACAATTTCTTTTAAAATGTCTGCATTACTCATCCGAATCGCATCCTTATCGTTAGTGTCAACATGACTTCCTTCTTATTATAGAATGTTTTTCCAAACAGCCAACTATTTTATCCCATTTTTCTTTAGAAATAAGCCTTGCTGAATGGATTCACCCTTGATATAGTGAGTACTTGAACAAAAAACAGAACAGGAGTACGCATCATGACAGGAAAAACACATATTATGGGCGGAATTGCCGCCTCCACAGCCGTCGCCTATTATTACGGATTCGAACCAGTGACGATGGCTGCTGCAGGATCAGTAGGTGCCCTCATCCCAGATCTATGTCATACAAAAAGCAAAATCGGCAGGAAATTCCCGCTGCTTTCCACACTGATCAGTAGTGTGTTCGGGCACCGCACCTTTACACATAGTTTATTATTTCTGCTGATCATTTATTTTATTGCGACAACATACATTCCAAATGACAGCCTCAGTACCGGGTTACTAGTTGGGATGGCAAGCCACCTCATCCTTGATGCAGGCACAGTGAACGGTATTAAGTTTTTGTTCCCCGCAACCATAAAAGTACGTCTCCCCTTTTATGTCAAAACAGGCAGCACAGGAGAACAAGTCGTACTAGCTGCTCTGACCATTGTCACCTGCTATTACATGGCTGTCATTTGCGGAATATCCATCCCATTGCCGTTTTAGAAAAAGAAAAAAGAGTTTTGCAAAAAAGCAGGATATGAATTGATCATTCCTCATTTTTTTAGTAGTTTTAAGATAAGTGTTTTTGCCTTGCAGCTGAATACAGAATGGTGAGGAGCTACATAAATGAAAGCGTTTTTCAAAAATCACTGGTTTTTAGTGTACTCCATCCTCTTTATGTGGATGAAAACATACATCATTTATCAATTCGGATTTCATATACGAACGGCCAATCTGTTTCACGAGTGGCTGCTTTTGATCAATCCACTTAGCTTTTTGCTCCCTTTGTTTGGGATTGCTCTTTTCTTAAATGAAACGAAACAAAAGGTCTTTTTATTGACCACAAATTTTATTTTGACAGCCATTTTGATATCGAATACGATCTTTTACGGTTTTTATATTGATTTCATTACCATTCCTGTCTTATTTCAAGCAAAGAACATGGGAGATATGGGCAGCAGTATGACTGAATTGTTTCATCCGCTATTTATACTCATGCTGATTGATTTTGTGGTGCTGGCATGGCTCTTAAAACGGAAACCGTTATCACCAAAAGCGTCTTTTAAGACGATCAAAACATACTATGTGGTTTGCTGCAGTTTTCTATTGTTCCATGTCAGCTCAGCCATGATGGATCACCCTCGATTTTTGACAAGCTCATATGATCGAGAAGTCATTGTACGCAACCTTGGGCTGTTTCAATTCCATTTGTATGACGGTGCCGCTCAAACAGCACGTATTGGACAAAAAGCCTTTGCTGACGAAGATACACTTTCAACAGTGGCAAACTACACAAAAGCTGATTACAGTGCACCGAATGAAGACTATTTTGGACTTGCTAAAGGCAAAAATGTCGTGTTCATTTCACTTGAATCAACACAGCAATTTGTCATGAATCAAAAGGTGAATGGACAATACATCACCCCATTTTTAAATCAACTTGCCAAAAAAAGCTTCTATTTCGATGAATTTTATCAGCAGACAGAGCAAGGCAAAACGTCGGACTCAGAGTTTATCGTCGCAAACTCCCTCTATCCATCTAGCAGTGGCGCTGTCTTTTTCACAGCGAGTGACAACGAATATGACACACTGTACAAGCAATTGAAAAAAGAGAATTATCAATCCGTCCAATTTCATGCGAATAATAAAACGTTCTGGAATCGTGATGTGATGTATGAATCTCTTGGGATTGACCGCTTTTATGATGTCGATTCATTTGATGTCAATGAACAGAATTCGACTGGCTGGGGCTTAAAAGATATCGACTTTTTTGACCAATCCATTGATTATTTAAAAAAGCTGAAGGCGCCTTATTACAGCACGTTTATTACCTTAACCAATCACTTCCCATTTGAAATTGATCCAAAGGATCAGTTCATTGATGAATATGATTCGACTAGCACCATTTTAAACCGCTATGTGACCACCGTCCGCTATCAAGATGAAGCCATCAAAAGGTTCTTTGAACGAATGAAAGAAGAAGGACTATATGAAAATACAATGTTTGTCCTGATGGGAGACCACTATGGCATTTCAGAAGCACATCATGAGGCAATGGCAGAGCTGCTGAAGCAGGATGAAATCACACCGTTTGATGCGGTTAAACTGCAGCGGGTCCCTTTTTTGATTTACATTCCTGGGGTGACAGACGAGGCCCCTCAAACCATTTCTGAAACAGCCGGTCAAATGGATGTCAAACCGACACTTCTTCATTTACTCGGCATTGAATCAAAAGATGCCATTCAATTTGGAAATGACCTTTTCTCCAATGAGCGTACACCGTTCGCTGTGCTGAGAAATGGAAACTTTATTACAGATGATTATCTTTATACAAAGAACACGTGCTATGATCAAAAAACAAAACAACCTGTTGAAGAAGATGAAGTATGCCAGCCTTATATAGAAAAAGCCAATAAAGAGCTGTCTCTATCAGATAAAGTGATCAACGGGAACTTACTACGTTTTTATCAGCATTAAAAGCTGCCCTCTGGCGGCTTTTTCTTTTCTCTTTTCCTGAAAACCTATGAATGGTCAAATAAGTTTGATTATAATAAAGGATACACATGATGTTGAATGATAAAGAGGTGTGATCATGAAATATTTATTCTTAACCTACGTCACCATCTGTTTGCTCCTGACTGGGTGTCAAACGGAGTCGACGTCATCAGATCAAAGCAAAAAGACAGAACTTGTGATTTCAGCGGCGGCAAGCCTGCAGGATGCTTTGAAAGAGATTGAATCTGCCTATGAAGATGATCATCCAAACGTGAAACTAACGAATAATTTCGGGTCATCAGGTGCATTGAAGCAGCAAATCGCTCAAGGAGCAAAAGCGGATCTCTTCTTCTCAGCAGCTGAAGAGCCTTTTGATGACCTTGTTCAATCTGGCGACATCGATCAGGATCATACAAAGGATGCCATACAAAATGAGCTTGTTCTCATCGTGCCAAAAGAAGGTTCCTCTTCTATCAAAACCTTCCGCGATGTTCAGCACATAAAAGGAAAGATAGCGCTTGGCACACCTGAATCTGTTCCTGCTGGTACATATGCAAAAGAGATTTTCACAAAACTGAATATATGGGTCCAAGTGAAACAGAACGCTGTCTATGGCAAGGATGTTCGTCAAGTATTAAACTATGTCGAAACAGGAAATGTGGAAGCTGGTGTCGTGTATAAGACGGACGCGCTCGTTTCTCGCAAAGTAAAGATAGTAGATGAGGCAAATCAGGACATGCATTCCCCCATCATTTATCCAGTTGGCATTGTCAAACAGACTGAACATATGAAGGAAGCGAAAGCATTTTTTCAATATCTCCAATCAGATCCAGCCGCAGCGATTTTTAAAAAGTACGGCTTTCAAGTGAAATAATGCCGATGCTGACCGAAGATTTTCTTTCACCTATCTGGCTGTCCGTACAAGTGGCTGCTTTCAGCGGGTTATTGGCTGTCGTTTTAGGAACGTCCATTGGTTTTTGGATGGCGCGTACATCTTTCAAAGGAAAAATGATCGTGGAAACGCTCCTCATGATGCCGCTTGTCCTGCCGCCAACGGTCGTAGGATTTCTGCTGCTCGTCGTGTTCGGGAAGCACAGTGTGATTGGACAAGCCATTGAATGGATCTTCCATCAGCCTGTCATCTTCACTTATTGGGCAGCGGTCATTGCATCGACGGTTGTCGCATTCCCGCTCATGTATCAATCAGCGAAAGCTGGTTTTTCTACGATTGAGTCAGACATTGAAGGTGCTGCAAAAGTTGATGGTGCGCATTCTTTCCAGGTCTTTGCCTATATTACCGTCCCACTCGCACTGCCATCTCTTCTCTCTGGTGCGGTTCTAAGTTTTGCAAGGGCCTTAGGAGAATTTGGAGCGACCTTAATGTTCGCCGGCAACATTCCTGGGAAAACACAAACCCTCCCAACAGCCATCTATGTGGCAATTGATTCTGGACGAATGGAACTTGCGTGGGCTTGGACGATTTGTATTGTGATCCTGTCTTTTCTCATGCTGTTGGCTGTGCGCCGAAGCAGGACTTAAAAAATCCCCTTCTCAAAAAGAGAAAGGGGATTCAGATTGTTGACAAAGGGCTAAAATGAACTTGATTTTAGCCCTTTGTCTTCTTTTTCAGCGTGATAGAAAACCTTTGCTAGTCTAGGAAGCACCAGTACTCACTGACAAAATATGCGAGGGTTTGTCTACACGCTAAGGGGATTTTTTATTTATTCAAACCCAACCGTCATCGTTTCTGGATTAGACCCGACACGTTCGTTATTATTAAGTGCATTGATTTTTTCCATGTCTTCTTGTGAAAGCTCGAAGTCAAAAATGTCGGCATTTTGTTTAATGCGTTCTTCATTGATTGATTTTGGAATGGTGACAACGCCGCTTTGCAGATCCCAACGCAAGATCACTTGAGCCACAGATTTGTTGTATTGTGCTGCAATTTCCTTTAATACGTCATGATCCAAAAGCTTTCCTTGCATCAGCGGAGACCATGCTTCAATTTGAATGCCTTTTTCTTTCGCATATTGTCGTAATTCTACAAGTGTCAGTTTTGGATGAAACTCCACTTGGTTCACCGCTGGAACAACCTCCGCATCTTTTAACAGCTCTTCTAAATGCTGCACGTAGAAATTGCTGACACCAATCGCTCTTACTTTTCCATCTTTATAAAGCTTCTCAAGCGCACGCCATGTCTCTTTAAACGTGTCTGCATTTGGTCCAGGCCAATGAATCAAATAGAGGTCTAAGTAATCAAGACCGAGCCGGTTTAAGCTTGCGTCGAATGCAGCGAGTGCTTTGTCATATCCTTGATCTGTGTTCCATACTTTTGACGTAATGAACAATTCTTCTCTTTTGACGCCAGATTCTTTAATGGCTTTCCCTACGCCTGTCTCGTTTTTATAAACGGCAGCCGTATCAATGCTGCGATAACCGTTTCGTATGGCTGCTTTTACGGCATCAACCACTTGGTTGCCGTCCTCCACTTTGAATACACCTAAACCAAACCATGGCATTTCTACTCCGTTATTTAGTGTTACGGTATCATTCAAGCTTTTGACCATGTTAACAACCACCTTTTCATAGATTCCATCTTTTTCATTATCTCATGTTGCGTTTGAAAACTCTATTATCAGGCGTTTCTCTTCGCTTCAATCGCTAACAGCAAAGCACCTGTCATACCTGCCTTGTCCTCAAGTCCAGGAGAGACAATGTATGTATCAAGCGGCGGCATGTCGACATAATCATTGACATACGCAGCCAGCTTCTCTCGAATGAGCGGAAATAGCTGTTTTTGCTTCATGACGCCTCCACCCATTATGATTCGCTCTGGGCTTAATATCAGCGTGTATTGCATTAATGCCTGTGCTAAATAATCTGCTTCAAGAGACCAAACTTCTTCTTCTTCGGTAAGCTCTTTAGCCGGCTTCCCCCACCTTGCCTCAATAGCTGGTCCTGCCGCCAGTCCTTCTAAGCAAGTACCATGCGCCGGGCAGACACCTGCAAACTGATCTGATTCATGCTGCCTGACCAGGATGTGTCCCATCTCTGGATGTGAGTGACCGTGGAGAAGCTCATTTTTCACAACAGCCCCGGCACCAATCCCCGTACCGACCGTGATATACAGACAGCTGCTTAGCCCTTTGGCGGCCCCTTTTGTCAGTTCACCTAATGCTGCGGCATTGACATCTGTCGTAAAGGACACCGGTACGCCTAATTGTTTCTCCAGCTCAGGTATAAACGGGTAATGCTTCCATTCAACTTTCGGCGTATTCATGATGTAACCGTAAGAAGGATCGTCTTTCTGGACACAAATCGGTCCAAAGGAACCGACCCCTAATGCTGCAATTTCATGTTGCTGAAAAAATGGAATAAGTGATTGGATGGTTTTTTCCGGGTGCTCTGTTGGAATGGTCAATTCCTCTATGATATCACCATGTTCATTGCCAATGGCACAACAGAACTTTGTTCCCCCAGCTTCAATCGCTCCGTAATATGTCATCCTGCCTCTCCCCCTGCTCGTCTCTTTTTTTCATCATAAAACATAGGGGAGAAGATGACAACATCATGTATTGGTCAGTAAGACTGCTTCCATGTCGTTGATATACTCCCTTAAATGATGGGCAATATCACGATTGATTTCACCATTTTCATATAAGGTTTGGATTTCATTACGAATCGTCTGTACGGCTTGGAAGTTAAGCTCTTTCTTCTTCCGGTCAAACGTACGATCCTTTTGCTGGAAGAAAGAAGGACCATGTTCACAGCGGAATATCACTTGATTGTAAAACCCAATGACTTGATGACACGTTTGTTGATTGTCTTCGGTCATATGGTGCTTAATAGAATCCACCGCAGCTTCAGCCGTTTTCTTACGGATTTGTTTATACGATTCCTCGTTTTCTAATATGCCGCTTGAAATACGCTGATTCGGACGCCATAGTTGAAGCCATTGTAGTAAGCGCAGAAACTTCACTTTTGAGAAACGAATTTTAAAGGAGTTGGAATAGAGCATTTCCAACTCATGAAATCTCTCTTGCAGCTCATACGCTTCTTCTTTGTCGATTTTCTCTTCCTCGATCAACTGCTGAAGTTTCATCTGTTCTGCTTTAATGCCGTGCAGTCTGATTTTTCTTTCTTGTTTTCTCATACCAAACTGATACGGTTCCCGCTGAATATTTCTCAGCTTCATTCGGTAATCATTGATGAGTGCAAGGGAGACTTCTCGATTGTCTTCATTCATTCCTTCTTTTAGAGTTTTAATGGCACTTCTCAGCAGCTTCCGTTTCGCGTGCTGAATCTTTGTATCTAAGTCCACATCCACTTGCTTATCTTTTTTCTCCGATAAAATAGGCAGCAGCACACTCGCTAAAATGAGTGTACATAAAATGACGCCTGCTGCGAGGAAAATAATTAAATGACGCTCAGGAAATGGTGACCCGTCGGCAAGCGTAAACGGGATGGAGAAAGCACCTGCTAATGTAACAGCACCACGAACACCAGAGAATGTCATCAGCATGGAAGCACGCAGCTTCGGTTTTTTCGCGTTCTTCTTTTTCGATACACTCCAGTTTCCCGCCCAGAACAGCCATACCCATAGGAATCTGAGAATCATCAGACAGAATGTAATGATTAAAATGTAACTGATGACCTGCATATTATTAAAGGCTTCATCTTGGAAAATGACGGTCGATACATCAGGAATTTGTAACCCAAGTAAAACGAAAACAAGGCCATTTAAAATAAATAAAATAATATTCCACGTGTTTGAAGAAGCAATTTGCAGTTTTGCTAAATTCGCTTCCATTCGGTCTTGCTCGATGGCATGTGTCACACCACCGGCAACAACGGCTAAAATGCCGGATACCCCAATTTCTTCAGCTGCTAAATAAATCACAAACGGCGTGAGGATTTGCAGGATGATGTGCATTGTGACATCGTCCATGCCTAAACGGCGGAGAAAGTAGCGAAAACGAATGATAAAAAACGACAGAATAAATCCGGTCAATAATCCGCCAGCAGCAATAAGAACAAAGCTAAAGGATGCCTCTGCAATGGAAAATGCCCCTGTAACCGTTGCTGCAATAGCAAATTTAAAAGCAACAAGTCCTGACGCATCGTTCATCAGTCCTTCGCCTTCCAGCAGTCTCATGATCCCCTTCGGCATATTCACACGGCTGGAAAGGGCACTTACAGCAACCACATCTGTCGGTGATAAAATCGCTGCAAGCGCAAATGCAGCTGGAAGTGGTATGCTTGGAATCATCCAATGGATGGTATATCCTGCGACAATGACTGTCGCAAATACGAGCCCTAAAGCTAATAGAAGAATGGGCGCTCTTAATTTCCACAGCTCGTCCCTTGGGGTACGCTTCCCATCATTAAATAACAGTGGTGCAATGAATAAAACGAAGAATAGCTCAGGATTTAAAGAAATATGTAAACCTGAAGGAAAAGCTGCGACCAATATCCCTAAACCCACTTGGATTAATGGAACTGGAATAAAGGGCAGAAAACGATTGATAATATTAGATGATGCAATGAGTGCTAGTAGTACGAGCACTGCCAAAAAAATCTCCACTAGTACATGTCCCTCCCATTTCATTTTTTCCGTCATGTTTTGCTTACATGCAAAGATGTGTTCATTTCTTTCTGATCCATCCGTTCGGTCATGAGCGTTTCTTTAGTATCCCGCAAAAAGCGAAACCAACACATAACAATCCATCTAGGCAAAAAAAGACTGAATCTACATATTCAGTCAAATGACAACATTTTCATCTCGTGTATTGTTCCAATGATGAATAAAGAACCTACTTTTATTTTACACGAAAACAGCTTGACCTGCTGACATCAAGCTCGAATAACGCATAAAAAAAAGAGCGACATCGCCCTTTTTTCGTTTTACCCTTTATTTAAAAAATAAGACCTTGCGGGAAGCCGCCATTTGAATAAGTAGGAACAAACCCTGCATATGACGAGGATGACAAACAGCAGATATAAAGCAAGCTCTCCTTGCGCTAAGCCGAGTCCGACGAGTAAGCCGCCTAGGGCTGCCCATACTGCGTAAATCTCTGCTTTTAGCACAAGTGGCTTTCGTCCTGCTAATAAATCACGCACAATGCCGCCGCCGCTTCCAGTCAAAATGGCTGCCACAATGACCGCACTGAGCGGGAGCTCTCTTTGTACAGCAAATAATGCACCTTGAATCGCAAACGCTGCTAAACCGATCGCATCTGAGAAATTCCCCCACGTGCTCCAGTGCTTGAGCAAAAGCTTTGGAAATAGAAACACGATCGTAATGGATACAAGGGCAATGGTAAACATTTTGCCCTGCGACCATAAAGCAGACACCGGAAGACCAATTAATAGATTCCGAATCGCTCCACCGCCAAATGCTGTGACAATCCCTAAAATGTACACACCAAGAATATCGTACTCTTCCTCCATTGCGACAATCGCACCACTAATGGCGAATGCCACAATGCCTATAATACTTAAGACTTCCCATGCCATTTTCCGCTTATCTCCTTACCATTGTCTGATCATCTAACACTCTCCCCTTAATGTATATCTGACACAAATGAAAAGCAATACAAATTTTCTTTAAATTTTATCTTTTTGCAAAAATAAAAAATAGCCTGCTTAAAAGCAGGCTCAGATTGTTGACAAAGGGCTAAAATGAACTTGATTTTATCCCTTTGTCTTCTTTTCAGCGTGATAGAAAACCTTTGCAGTCTAGGAAGGACGAGTACTGGCGCGGAGCGAATTTGACATTCGTGAGCACCAGCACGCAGGACTGACACCGAATGCGAGGGTTTGTCTACACGCTGCAGCCTGCTTAAAAGCAGGCTATCTCCTCAATCTTCTTTTGCATTTAAAAGTAGCATACTAATGATGATCAGAATAAATGCAATGAGAGCTAAGAGTGGAATGGTGATAAAACCAAACCAGTTCAGATAATCAACGGAACAAGGAATACCGCTTAGACAAGGGCGAATCGATGCAAAGCCTGGAATCTTTTGTTCCATATAATGATAGATGGAAAAGCAAGCACCAATCCCGGCCAAAGGGAGAACGTAGTACTTCACTTTGACATCGCCACGGAATGTAGCAATTCCAAGTAAAAGCACAAGCGGATACATGAAAATGCGCTGAAACCAGCACATATCACATGGAATAAACTTCTTTACTTCACTTAAATACAGGCTGCTCATCGTCGCCACAATCGAGACGATCCAAGCGCTGTATAAGTAAATCAGTTTATTCTTCATGATTTTTTCCCTTTCAGCTCTTGATCAATTAATTCTTTGATTTCATCATAGTCATAAAAGTTTTGGACTTGTTTATTGTTAATGAAAATAGTTGGTGTTGCATTTACTTTGTATTGATTCACCAGCTGATCATCTGTGTTAAGCTGTGGCTGATATGTTTTCTTTGATAGGTTATCTTTCAGCTTGTCCGTATCAATTTTCGTTGTCTTCTTCGCCAATTCGGTGAGCTTTGCTGGCGTTACCCATTCTGCTTCACTATCTGGCTGTGCGTTGTAGACCGCTTCATGAAATGCCCAGAAGTTTTTTGGATCTTCTTTCCACACTTCTTCAGAAGCCAGTGCTGCTAATACCGCACCGTCCCCATGAACAGGCAGTGGTAAATTAATAAATGAGAAGGATACATCGCCATTATCTATGTAGTCTGCTTTCAATTTTGGGAAAATGTCTGTCTCAAATGATTTACATGATGGACATTTGTAGTCCCCAAACTCGACAACTTGCACTTTTGCCTTTTGATCTCCCATGACAGGCTGTCCTTTAATAGACGGCTTACTGTCGACTGTTTGTGCTTCTTGGCTGTTGTTGTTACCGATCACAACGAAAATACCGATGAGAAGAGCTGCAATGATGGTTAATATAACTGCAAACTTGATGGATGAAGATTGATTATTTTTTTTACTCACAAAAGCACCTACCTTATCTTTTTCATTCATTCCTTCACAAAGAAAAAGGATAACAGCTCAGGAAAATGCCATTATCCAACTTCTTCTATTTTAACAAGAGGGGGTCTATTATGAAAGACGCTATTCATGAATTTTTCCTTACAATTTTATTTCATGACCCTCATCGCATTTAAAACAGCCAGTACAGTGACACCAACATCCGAGAAGACGGCTTCCCACATCGTTGCAATACCGAATGCACCAAGTATGAGAAAGACGGCCTTCACCCCAAGAGCAAACGCAATATTCTGCCATACGATGGCTCTCGTTCTTTTAGCGACAGCAATGGCTTCCGCTACCTTTGATGGCTGATCTGTCATAATCACAATATCAGCCGCTTCAACTGCTGCATCTGAACCAAGTCCACCCATGGCAATACCTATATCCGCTCTTGCCAAAACCGGCGTATCGTTTATGCCATCACCAACAAACAATAATTTGTCTTGAGATGCTTTTTTCTCATACAGGTCTTCGATTTTGGCGACTTTATCCTGTGGCAATAATTCAGTGTGAACTTCGTCAATGCCGATCTGCTGTGCGACTGCATTTCCTACTTGCGCAGCATCCCCTGTAAGCATCACGGTTTGAATGCCCGCAGCTTTTAGAGAAGATATCGCTTCAACTGCATCGTCTTTTACTTCATCTGCAATCAAGATAGATCCCGCAAACTCACCGTCTATTGCTAAATACACAACCGTTCCGCTTCGTTTTTCTTTTTCAAAAGAAATGCCCTCTCGTTCCATCAGGCGATGGTTACCTGCCAATACATGGGCTCCGTGAATTGTCGCTTTGATCCCATGACCCGCAATATCCTCGTAAGATTCGATCTGGCTCTCATCAAGAGACGCTCCGTAAGCCGCTTTAATCGATTCTGCAATCGGATGCGAAGAATGTGCTTCTGCCAGTGCCGCAAAAGAAAGCAATTCCTCTTCTGACCATTTCTCATTCGCTGCTTCGATATGAGTGACTGTAAAGTTTCCTTTTGTCAAAGTACCTGTTTTATCAAACACCGCATAGCGCACAGAGTTTAAGGCTTCTAAGTAGTTACTGCCTTTCACTAAAATGCCTCGTTTTGATGCGGCACCAATCCCGCCAAAGAAACCTAATGGAATGGATACAACGAGAGCACATGGACACGAAATGACAAGGAAGACAAGTGCCCGGTACACCCAATCAGACAATTGAGCTGATGGGATGAGAAGCGGTGGTACAAAGGCAAGCAATAAAGCTAGCACGACCACAGCAGGTGTATAATATTTAGCGAACTTTGTGATAAAGTTTTCTGTCTGCGCTTTACGGCTGCTTGCATTTTCGACTAAATCCAAAATCTTCGTAACCGCTGACTCACTGAGCTCTTTTTGCACTTCAATTTCAAGAATGCCGTTTTGGTTCACAAATCCAGCAAGCACTTCTTTTCCTGCTTCCACATCTCTTGGAACAGACTCCCCAGTTAGTGCAGAGGTATCCACAAGAGAATAACCGTCTATCACGCGTCCATCTAAAGGAATTTTTTCACCTGGTTTGACAACAATACGGTCACCCGCTTTGACTTCTTCAGGCTTTACCTTTTTTGTTTCTTGCCCCACTTTGAGGTTTGCGTATTCTGGACGGATATTCATTAATTCGCTAATTGATTTTCTGGAGCGATTCACAGCTGCCCCTTGGAACAGTTCTCCAATTTGGTAAAACAGCATGACTGCCAATGCCTCAGGATACTGCTGAATCACAAAAGCACCAACTGTAGCTATGGTCATTAAGAAGTTCTCATCAAATACTTGACCGCGCACAATATTTTTCAGCGCTTTCAGGACAACATCTCCGCCAACGAGTAAATACGCGGCGAAAAACATGATGAACTTCAGTAAGCCGTTGTCAGGTATAAAATAAGCCGCCGTTCCAATGACTGCACCACCAATTAATTTCAGTACAATCGTTTTTAAATTCTTTGTTCCATGATCGTGATCGTGGTGATGTCCTTCTTCTTTTGGTGATACACTCACATGAGGTTCAATGGACTGAACGGTTTTTTCAATACGCTTTGACATCGTTTCTTGTGCATCAGCATGTGTCACAGTTAATGTACCCGTCGCAAAATTAATTGAGCAGGCTTCCACTCCTTCAAGTTTGCTGACACCTGTTTCAATTTTACGGGCACAGTTTCCACAATCGAGACCGCTTAATACGTATTCATCCTTCATCTTTTTCATGTTCTCACCTTTTTCTATATAAGTAGCCTTCCCTGATTCAATCAAACCTATCAGCTGCTGTAGATATTATATATGAGCACATATTCATATATTGAATTACCCTTATTATATGAGGAGTTCTTACAAACTGTCAATCATTTATAAACAAATTTTTGAGATTTTTCGTATTCAGGATGTCATGTGAATTTTCAATAATCCATGCTCGTGTCCCCTCTTCGTTGCATAACATAAAAACGATCGCTTGATGGGAATATTCAGCATTTCTCTTTACAAAAGAAGGACATACGATTAGAATAAGATAAAAGTTTCCTCAAGGAAACAAATTAGCGTTAGAGAATCATTTCATCCTTAAGTCAAAATTATTAAATGTATGCATATATTTTTAGGAAACGCAATTGATGATCGAAAGGGGCCGCAAGAGATGTCAAATGCTTTAACAATCGACCGCCTGTATGTCTCATACCACGGACAGGATGCACTAGAAAACGTCTCTCTTTCCATACAGGAAGGAACGATGACTGGAATCATTGGTCCAAATGGTGCTGGTAAATCGACTTTATTGAAAGCATGTTTGGATTTAATTGAAAAGGATCAAGGGGACATTCGCTTTTTTGAACAACCTTTTAAACAAGTGAGAAAACAGATCGCCTATGTACCGCAAAGAAATGATCTAGACTGGACGTTTCCTATCCATGTGCTAGATACTGTACTGCTTGGCACATACCCAAAGCTCGGATTGATCAAACGACCGAAAAAAGAAGACCGTGCCTATGCGTACCATTGCTTAGAAAAGGTTGGGATGCAGGACTTTGCCAAAAGACAGATTGGGGAATTATCTGGCGGTCAGCAGCAGCGTGTCTTCCTTGCGCGAGCACTCGCTCAAAACGCACAGCTCTTTTGTTTAGATGAACCATTTGTCGGAATTGATATGGCAAGTGAAGAAACGATGATCCGCATTTTGAAGGAATTACGAGATGAAGGAAAAACCATTCTGGTCGTCCACCATGATTTAAGTAAGGCCGATGATTACTTCAGCCATCTCGTTCTTTTAAATAAGAAGCTGGTCAAAGCAGGCCCTGTACATGATATTCTTCGTCCTGAGGTCATGCTCCAAGCATACGAAACACAGCTGCCATTTTTAAAATCAGCAGGAGGAGACGCGTAATGGAATTCTTAACCGGACTTTTTGAATATGCATTTTTACAAAAAGCGTTATTTACATCCGTTATGGTAGGGATCATCTGCGGCGTCATCGGCTGCTTCATCATTTTACGGGGAATGGCTTTGATGGGAGATGCGATTTCACACGCTGTACTTCCAGGTGTCGCCATCTCTTATATGCTCGGCATTAACTTTTTCTTTGGTGCGGTTCTAACTGGTGTACTGACAGCCATCGGCATCGGATATGTCAGTCAAAACAGCCGCATTAAAAATGATTCTGCCATCGGGATCGTATTCACTGCTTTTTTTTCCATTGGGATCATTTTGATTACATTTTTGAAAAGTTCCAGCGATTTATATCATATCTTGTTTGGAAACGTACTAGCCGTTCGTTCATCTGATATGTGGATCACGCTTGGCATCGGCATTTTCATTTTGCTGGCTGTCATCGTTTTCTACAAAGAACTGCTCATTAGTTCATTTGATCCAGTGATTTCTTCTGTTTACGGTTTACCGAATCGCATGATCCATTATTTCCTCATGACCTTATTGACCTTAGTGACCGTGGCGTCCCTGCAAACTGTAGGTATTATTCTTGTTGTTGCAATGCTTATTACACCAGCTGCCACCGCTTATTTACTGACAGACCGGCTATGGATCATGATTTATTTATCTGCTTTTTTTGGAGCAGTTTCAGCTGTCGTAGGACTTGGGCTCAGCTTTACGTATAACTTGTCGTCTGGTGCTTCCATTGTGCTGGTCGCGACCATATTATTCGGCAGTGCCTTTATCTTTTCACCGAAACAAGGGATATTGTGGAGATCCTTAAAATCGAAGCGAAAACGAACACAGTTAAAAAAGGAAGCGTCTATGTAAAAGGAGGACATATATGAAGAAGGTATTAGCAATCCGTTTGACCGCAGTATGTATTGCCCTTTTGGTCATCGCAGGCTGTTCTACTCAGCAAAAAAGTTCCGGAAAAGATGACGGTACATTAAAAGTTGTCACGACCTACTCCATTCTTTATGACATTGTGAAGGAAGTAGGAGGACAGCATGTCTCTATTCACAGCATTGTTCCCATTGGTACAGACCCACATGAATTTGACCCACTACCAAAGGATGTTCAGTATACGACGGATGCAGACCTTGTTCTATCTAATGGCTTGAACCTTGAAACAGGGAATGGCTGGTTTCAAAAACTGCTTGAATCGAGCGGCAAGGACGGGGATGATGCACCTGTAGCCGAGCTGAGTAAAGGCGTCAAAGTGAAGCATTTGTCTTCAAAAGGGCTTGAAAGCCAGCAGGACCCACACGCATGGCTGAATGTCGAGAATGGGATTCTTTATGCGCAAAATGCCAGAGATGCGCTCATTCAAGCAGATCCTGAGCATAAAGAGGATTACGAGAAAAATGCTGAAACCTATATCAAAAAGCTTCAAACGCTTCACGATGAAGCAAAAGACAAGTTTGATCAACTGCCAAAAGACAAAAAACTCCTTGTCACAAGCGAAGGGGCATTCAAATATTTTGCGGATGCGTATGGACTGAAAGCCGGCTACATTTGGGAGATCAACACAGAAAGTGAAGGAACACCTGGACAAATGAAGCGCATCATTCATTTTGTCAAAGACCATCAAGTTCCTGCCCTTTTTCTTGAAACAAGTGTAGATAAGCGCAGCCTTGAAAGCCTATCTGAGGAAACAGGAGTTCCGATTAAGGGGAAAGTATTTACGGACTCTATCGGCAAAGAAGGTGAAGATGGGGACAGCTACTATCACATGATGAAATGGAATATCGACACCATTTACAAAGGATTGTCCTCATAGCAAAAAGACAGGTGGAATGAGTCCGCCTGTCTTTTTTGTCAACCTGCTACATTTTCTGGGTGTTTTTTCGGCCAAATGACGTAGCTGATGCTAATGATGAAATCAATGGCTAAGACCATCCCCCACACACTGACAAGCTGCATCAGAGATTCCGTTCGTTCTGGTGCTTGGATGAGATAGGTCAATCCATATAACAGCCCCGCTCCGATGACATAAGAGATGAAATGACGTGTCCAGCCCACCATTTCATACAAAGACCGCTCCTTCCCGTACTTTGGTTTCCCCTTTGGCTTAGGACCACCTGCAAAACGATAAGCAAACTTAGCATCCGCCCATTTCACCATTTGATGTCCAAAGGCCAGACTCACACCAATATAAACAGCCGCAAGCCCGTGAATGACGCTCGCCACAGCCCCTTGCTTTAAATCTATATAAGTAGCCGCAAGAAGGATGAGATCTAACACCGGCGTACAGACAAGAAAGAAAGCACCCCATTTTTTCTGTTTAAACACATAACGCAGTGTTAAGCCCATTAGAATAAACAGCCAAAAACCAATTTCACATGCCACAATTAATAAACCGACCAATTTCCCCACATCCTTTTTAACACGATTGTATTAAATAAAAAAATAACACAACTGTGTTAAAAAAACAATAGCTGTGCTAAAATCAATGTATGCCAAAAATCGTCGATCACCATAAACAAAAACAAAAGGTCGCTCAAGCTGCTATGAGAGTGATTAAACAAGAGGGATTGGAAAGTGCTTCTGTACGAAAAATAGCCGTTGAAGCTGGCATTTCAGCCGGCTCTATGCGCCATTATTTTTCCACACAGCAAGAATTATTTCTATTCTCCATGAATTTAATTCAGGAAAGAGTGAAGGAGCGAATTGCTAGGCTTCCATTAAACGGTTCAACAGAGGAAAATGTATTCACTTTATTGGAGCAGGTTCTTCCACTAGACGAAGAACGAATATTTGAAATGGAGGTGTGGCAGGCTTTTACAGTCAAGGCACTGACTGAACCAGATTTACAGCCGCTCAATGCAAAGATGTATGACGAGCTTTTTCAAACCGTTCAATTTTGCTTAATGAAATTGAAAGAGGATGAGCTACTGCTAGATCATGTCGATCTTTTATTAGAAACTGAGCGGCTTTATGCGGTCATCAATGGGCTTGCATTGAATGGAATCGTACAGCCCCATCGTTTACCGCCACAGCTCATGCGCTCCGTGCTACAGATGCATCTTCAATCCATCACAAAAAAAGACATGCCCTCCTTATAGAGAGCATGTCTTTTTTAATCTTCCATAAAAATACGTTTCGCCTCGTAATAAAGCACCTGCACAAATTTCTTCACATTGATACGTGTGTGCTCTTCTCTTCCACTTGTCTCTTTTGTGAGTTCACTCATTTTCTTACGCACAATGGTAAAATCGAAAAATTTTGATGCATAGTTTTCAAAGGTTGGGTGAGAAAAATCGGTTAACCCGAGCGAGGCGATGTGTTTCAATGATTGGTTGATCGCACGTCTTACCCGCTGTTCCGCTGCTTTTGCTTCTCTTGCGATGTCGGCTGATGTAAAAGGTTCGTTTAATTTATCCTCTGTGATGCCAGTGAAAATCACTTTTAATGAAGGAAAAGAGTCGTGCTGATCGGCATGTAACGCTAAATACTGATCTGTGAAAAGAATCATATCTAGTAAATCCTTAGACCCCTTTTCGCCGACAATCCCAAGCTCCGCCAGCAAAAACTGACCTGCTTCTGCAAGACTTTTCCCCCTCTGCTTCGTTTTCGTCTGTCCGCGCTGCTGGAACTGCATGACCGATTTGAGCGAATGCTGAATATTTTCAATTGAGTGCTCTAAATGCAGACGTTCAATCATGAGGTGGAGCACACTTAAGACCTCTACCCGATTGATCGGCTTTGTCACATAATACTCGACACCGAGCGTATATGCCTGGCCGATGAGTTCCTTTGTTTCTACCTGTGACAGCATTAAATATTTCCCATGAAATTCATCCTTGATCGCTCGAATCGTCTCAAGACCGTCCCTTTCCGGCATCAATAGATCAATACACAAAATATCAATGTGCAAATCATTTAAGTAGCTCGCTGTTACTTCAGCACCATCCTCTGCTTCCCCGGCCACAAAGCCAAGCTCTTCATCTTCAATGAGCTGTGCGAGTGAAGAACGAACGGCTTCATCATCATCGACAATAAAAAATCTCATCTCCCATTTCCCTCTTTTCTGCTGACTTGACCAATTGGTATCGTTAAAGTGAACTTCGTTTGTTGATTTGGGATACTCTTCATTTCAACACTTCCGCCAAGCTTCTCGGCTGTGTCTTTCACATAGGAAAGACCGATGCCGCTTGATGGGTTCCCGGCCTGGTCGTATTTTAAAGTGAAGCCCGGTTTAAAGATCACATGATGGTTACGCTCTTTAATGCCTGGCCCGTTGTCACTGACTTGAAAGATCACATCATTCTCTTTCCGTGAAATGGATAGTGATACCTCTCCATTCACCGGAATGGCTTCAATGGCATTGGATACAATGTTATTTAATAAAGATAGAATGGTATACACATGATAAGCAGGGTGCTGTCCTTCTTCATCATAATGAAAAACGATGTGTTTTTTAAGAGATTCCGCGTAATTTTCATGGATACGGATCACAAGTCCAGCGATATGAGCAGGACTTGCATACTCCTGAAATTTTTCCTCATGAATCAGCTTGGATAAAGCAGAAAAAATCCGCTGATTGTCCTTTTTAATTTCGTGTACCTCACCTGCAATTTGCAGGGCTGTTTTTCCGAGCTTTTTCAAATCTAATGATTCCGTATCCTTTGCATGATGCAGAGATTGATACAATTGATATGAAGTAGCTGTAATGTGCTCAGCATGTGCAAGGGTTTTATAAAAATATGTAGATTCCGTATAAAGATTTGACAGCAGCATCAGCAGGTGTTCCTTTTCCTTCTTCATTTGACGCTCTCTCGCCTGTTCTTCGTATAATCGAATCATCGTATAACAAGCCAATACGAAAAAGCTTCTGAAAATCGCCAATACAAATAGTTGAAACAGCGTTCTCACTGTTAAAATTTCATCAATGGCTCCCCTGAGTGCAATCATTTCAACTACACTTGCGCATAGTTCCATGATGATCCCTGTCGCCCCAATCAGCCAAGGCTTATCACGGAAACGTCTGACCTGTAATACATAAAAAAGCGTACCATAGACGACGTAATACAGCAGGGAAGGAAATCTTAAAGAAACGGCCTCTTCCAGCGCTAGGTGGCCTGACACAGCAGTATCAAGAAGCACCCGGAATGCAAACACGGATCCCCCCGCAATGATGCCGCTTGCCCATGCCGGGAATTTTTTCATTTGAAGCAGGATAAAGAAAAAGACAACGGTTCCAAAGCTCACCCGAAAGCTATCCTCAAATGGATAAAATTTCAGCTCTCCACCAATCGGAGTCAGAACAATGAGCATGATAATTAAATAAGGCTCTGTATTCAACCATTTTTTCAGTAGATTCAAACGCAGTCACATCCCTAATAATTGACGATAGTATACTATGTGCGCTTCAGAAAAACAAACAGTCCATGAAAAAACGCACACCGGACATTTGTCGGTGTGCGCTTCTCATGATGCCGCTTAATCTTCTAAACGATCCTTTTCTAAAAGTGATGCACCAGCAATACCTGGTTTCGTCATTTCAAAAGGATTTAAGATGATATCAAGCTCTTCCTCTGATAACACATCATTTTGCAGACAAAGCTCACGTACAGATACGCCTGTAAGTATCGCTTCTCTCGCAATTCGTGCAGCAGCTTCATAACCAATATGCGGATTGACCGCCGTCATGACACCAGCACTCTTTTCTACATATTCTTTTAATCTAGATTCATCTGCTTTTAGGTCACGCAAGCAGTTATCGACAAAGGATTCAAATACATTTTTCATCATACTGAGAGACTGTAGTAAGTTGAATATTAAAACTGGCTCCATGACGTTCAGTTCAAGCTGACCAGCCTCTGATGCAAGGCAGATCGTGTGGTCATTTCCAATGACTTGGAATGCCACTTGGTTCATGACCTCAGGCATCACTGGGTTGACTTTCCCTGGCATGATAGATGAACCTGGCTGTCTCGGCGGCAAGTGCAGCTCACCAAATCCTGCTCTAGGACCTGAAGCCATCAAACGAATATCGTTTGCCATTTTGGACATATTCATCATACATACTTTCAGTGCAGCTGATACTTCTGTATAAGCATCTGTATTTTGCGTAGCATCGACCAAATCTTCTGCTCCAACTAACGGTAATCCGCTAATGTCAGATAGATAGCCAACCACCTGGCGAATATATTTAGGATCAGCATTCAAGCCAGTTCCGACTGCTGTTGCGCCCATATTGACTTCATATAAATGCTGTCTAGACTGCTTGATTCGTTTAATATCACGAGCAAGAACCTTTGCATATGCACTAAACTCTTGACCAAGTCTGATTGGAACAGCGTCCTGAAGATGCGTACGTCCCATTTTGATGACATGATCGAATTCTTGCGCTTTTTCTGTCATGACTTGATGCATGTTTTCCATCGTATAAAGTAGTTTTTCAATCATATTCAATGTTGAAATATGAATCGCTGTTGGGAAAACGTCGTTTGTTGACTGCGACATGTTCACATGCGTGTTTGGACTTAGCTCAGTATAAGCGCCTTTTTCCTTTCCTAGTAGTTCAAGCGCTCTGTTTGCAATGACTTCATTGGCATTCATATTCATTGAAGTGCCAGCCCCGCCTTGAATTGGATCGACAATAAATTGATTGTTCCATTTTCCTTCAATCACTTCATCTGCGGCTTGAACAATTTTTTCTCCAAGACCAGCATATAGTCGCTTTGTATCCATATTTGCAAGTGCGGCTGCTTTTTTGACAATCCCTAATGCTTTGATGAGTTCCTCATGAACATGGTAGCCAGTAATTGGAAAGTTCTCTACTGCACGTAATGTTTGAATTCCATAATACGCTTGAGTGTCTACTTCCTTTTCACCTAGAAAGTCTCGTTCGATTCGAACTTGCTTGTCCTGTAGCTTCGTCATTTGAAAAGATCTCCTTTTACGCTGCTTTTGTTTGTTGTTTTAATTCCTCAATATACTTCTTCGATTTCTCTTGATCAAACACTTTTTCCCACTTAGACATGACAATGGCTGCAAGTGAGTTACCAAATACGTTAACAGTTGTACGAACCATGTCAAGGATACGGTCGATCCCAACGATGAAGGCAAGTCCTTCAAGTGGAAGTCCCATTGCTCCAAGTGTTGTGATGACAACAACGATCGATGCACCTGGTACACCAGCCATTCCTTTTGATGTGAGCATTAAGATTAATAGTAACGTAATTTGCTCATAGATGGAAAGAGGCATGCCGTACATTTGTGCAACAAATATGGCAGCAATGGATTGA
Source organism: Bacillus sp. FSL M7-0307 (assembly GCF_038627835.1). Classification (NCBI taxonomy): domain Bacteria; kingdom Bacillati; phylum Bacillota; class Bacilli; order Caryophanales; family Bacillaceae; genus Bacillus; species Bacillus sp. FSL M7-0307. The sequence goes on from NZ_CP152023.1 coordinate 3,038,286, forward strand.
TAGATGGCACTTCCATCTAAGTTAAAGGTATAGCCTGTTGGGATAACGAACGACGTGATCGCTTTCGGGCATCCGAACTTCTCCATTTTGTCCATTAATCTAGGCAATACAGCTTCTGAACTTGCTGTTGAGAATGCAAGAATGATTTCTTCTTTTAACACTCTAAATAGTGTAAAGACGCTTGTTCCAGCTAATTTTGCGATAATGCCAAGTACGACAATAACGAAGAATGCCATTGTGCCGTAAACGACAAGTACCAGTTTACCTAGCGGGAGAAGCGCTCCGACCCCGAATTTGATCACCGTCACACTGATGAGTGCGAATACACCAAATGGTGCAAACTTCATCACTTTATTGGTCACCCAGAACATCGCTTCGAGGATGCCCTCAAAGAATCCTAACACTGGTTTTCCTTTATCTCCAACTGCTGCAATTCCTAATCCGAATAACACTGTAAAGAAGATCGTTGGTAATAGATCACCTTCTGCAATGGATTGGAACACGTTTGTTGGCACAAGATGCACAATCGTTTCAGAGAAACTAGCTTTTTCGGCAGAAGACTTAGATGTCTCTTCATATTTAGAGATATCGCCTTTCTCCATGTTACTCATATCAATTCCTGTACCAGGATGGAAAACGTTTGCTGCAAGCAGTCCAACTGCTAATGCAATCGTTGTCACAATTTCGAAGTAAAGAATCGTTTTCCCACCGAGTCTTCCGATGGTTTTCATATCGCCTACACCTGCAACGGCTACAATCAATGCAGCAATAACAATTGGAAGAACGATCATTTTAATTAAGTGGATGAATATATCGCCAATTGGCGTTAACACATTAATAACGGTTTCATTTTGATAAAACAGCGCTCCTACGACAACACCCAAAACAAGTGCGATGAGTATTTGAGAAGCTAACCCTAACTTTTTCATACGTGGACCCCCTTTTTTTGATAACGCTTTCTTTGTTGCTTAATCGCATCTTAACGATGAACCTACAAAAAACGACAAAAAGGAACAAAAAGAAGTGAATTTTTTATGAAAAATCTTTTAAAAGGTGGGTTTTTCCACAAAATTGTTAAAAAAAGACTTCGCTTTTGGCGAAGTCTTAATGTTGCTGCATCTGTTCAACTGGCGACTCTTGATGTGGAGAAAATTTGTCATAAACAGCATAACCAATCAGTACAAGCGCCACATAAATCACAGCACTCAACGTCCACACCCATTTGACATTCAGCTTCATTCTGACACACCCTCTCTGACAGGTTTCAACCGCTGTAATCTTAGTGCGTTCAGTACAACCGACACAGAACTAAAGGCCATTGCCGCTCCTGCAAGCCATGGCGCCAGGAACCCAAATGCAGCGATCGGTATACCAATACAATTGTAAGCAAGCGCCCAAAATAGATTCTGTTTAATGTTTCTCATCGTTTTTCTGCTAAATTCAAGTGCATCTGCAATGGCATGGAGATCTCCTGTCATGAGCGTAATATCTGCCGCTTCCATGGCAACATCTGTACCTGTTCCGACGGCCATCCCGATATTTGCTGTTGCAAGGGCAGGGGCATCATTGATGCCGTCTCCAACCATCGCCACTTTTTTTCCTTGTTTCTGAAGCGCTGCAATATGAGCCGCTTTTTCCTCAGGAAGAACTTCAGCGATCACATGATCTATGCCTGCCTCACTCGCAATCGCTTCTGCTGTTCGTTTGTTATCTCCTGTCATCATCACGACGTGAATCCCTTGCTCTTTGAGACGAGCGACCGCTTGAGAAGAAGACGATTTGATCGTATCTGCAACGGCGACAATACCTGCTGGCTCGCGGTCAATGGCAATGAGCATCGCCGTTTTTCCTTGTTCTTCAAGCTCAGTCACAACTGCTTCTAGTGCTTCGCAGCTGATATGATGTTTCTTTAGGAGTTTCCGTGTGCCAATCAAAAGCTCATGTCCTGCAGCTCTTGCTTCAATTCCATGACCAGGATCTGCTTGAAAAGCTTCTACCTCGACCGCTTGGAGACCCCGGTTCTTCATGCCTTCTGTAATCGCTCTGGCAAGTGGATGCTCTGACTGCTGTTCTGCCGATCCTGCTAACTGAAGCAGCGTATCTTCTGTCCAATTGGCAGACGCGATCACATCTGTAAGACTCGGCTCCCCTTTTGTCACAGTCCCTGTTTTATCTAGCACTACTGTATCTAGTGATTGGGTTACCTCTAAGTGTTCTCCGCCTTTAAACAAAATCCCTGATTCAGCTGCCCGGCCGCTGCCTGCCATAATAGAGGTCGGTGTAGCAAGACCAAGCGCACAAGGACATGCGATGACGATGACCGCTATAAAGGTCTCAAGGGCTGCTGTCACATTTCCTGGATCAACAAAGATATACCAAATCAGAAAAGTGAGCACAGCCAATCCTACAACAATGGGGACAAATATCCCTGAAATTTGATCTGCCATTCTTTGAATTGGTGCTTTTGAGCCTTGCGCTTGTTCGACGACTCGAATGATTTGTGAAAGAGCCGTTTCTTTTCCTACTTTTGTTGCTTTCACTTTCACAAATCCATTTTTATTGATGGTTGCCCCGATGACTGTATCTCCTGTGGTTTTATCAACTGGCAGACTTTCTCCTGTAATCATCGATTCGTCGATCGCTGTTGTTCCTTCGATGATTTCTCCGTCTACCGGGACTTTTTCACCCGGCTTGACGAACATAAAATCATTCACTTTCACTTCAGAAATAGGAACGGTCATTTCTTTCCCATCTCGCTCTATCACAGCTTCTTTCGCTTGTAAGCCCATCAGTTTTTGAATCGCTTCTGATGATCTCCCTTTCGCTCTTGCTTCCATTAACTTTCCGAGCACAATTAGCGTAATGAGCACAGCACTCGTTTCATAATAGAGGGCCGCCTCATGTGTGCCTTGAACCGCTGACTGAATACTTTCATATAAACTATAGAAAAAAGCAGCTGATGTCCCTAATGCCACAAGGACATCCATATTGGCACTTTTATTTTTCAACGCTTTATAAGCACCTACATAAAAAGGCCAGCCGACAATGAACTGGACGGGCGCTGCTAATGCGAGCTGAACCCATGGATTCATAAACGCTTCTGGCAACCAAATAAACGATGTGAAAGAAAAATGACTGACCATTGCCCAAAGAAGAGGCAATGACAAAATCATCGAGAACAAAAAGCGTGCCGTTTGTTTCTCAATCGCTACTTGGCGATGGTCTTTTTTTCCTTCCTCTGCATGCTCTTCGGCTGATTCGATTAATGAATACCCAATGGATTTCACAGCCTCTTTTATGTCACTTGGAGATATTTGCCCAGGATGATACGTCACCTGAAGTGACTCAAGCGCAAAGTTCACTGACCCTTGATCAATACCCTCCATCCGGTTGACTTTTTTCTCAATTCGGTTTGCACAAGCCGCACACGTCATTCCCTCTATATCAAATTCGGCTTGCTCCATCACCACATCATAGCCAAGAGATTGAATTTTTTGTTTTAGATCCTCTGCTGTGAGTTGTTCTGTTTCATACACAATGTGGGATGTTTCAAGCGCTAAGTTCACACTGGCGTCGTCCACACCTTCCAACCTGTTCAAGCCCTTTTCAATGCGGCCTGCACAGGCGGCGCAAGTCATTCCCGTAATTTGAAAATCAATTTCTTTTTTCATTTATCTCACCTCTCCACATACTCCATGGGGGTATTGTTATTTTTAAAAAAATACGTGCTGTCTTATGCAGCACGTATGCTCATTTTATACGACATCATATCCCTGTTCTTCAATGACATCAGAGATCTGGTGTAACGTGATTTGATCTGAGTGAAAGGAAACCTCCACCTGACCCTTATCTAAATGGACTTTCACAGATTCAACACCTGCTAATTCTCCTACATTTCCTTCGACTGCTTTCACACAATGTCCGCAAGACATGCCTTGCACTTGTAGTGTTGCTTGTTCCACTTCTCATCGCCTCCATCAATCATTTTCTATTCTTACTATACCCTAGTAGGGTATCATTGTAAACATAAATGATCCGCTGTTTGCTACGATTTTGTCAGCTTCGTGAAGACATTCATTAACTCCTCAATGGCTTCATCCCCATTACCGCTCTTAATGGCATCTGCTACGCAATGATGTGTATGCTTTTCCATTAATTGAAGACTCACTTTTTTTAAAGCTGCATTGACAGCAGAAATTTGATTCACGACATCTATACAGTAACGATCGTTTTCAATCATTTGCTGAATCCCTCGCACTTGACCTTCCACTCGTTTTAAGCGGTTGATTAATTGCTCTTTTTCCTTCTCGGCTCTAGGCGAAGCGATATGTCTTTCTTCTTGTTCTGTCATCTGATCACCTTTTTTCTATCATACTTGTCTTACATTCAATTAAAGCATATCTTCACCTGAAAAGGCAAAGATATGCTGAGATCACCGTTTGTTTATCCTAGTTTGTCAACTGTTCAATATCTTGCAAAAGGTTGACAGATTGCTGAAGCTGCTTCATGAGGCCTTGCTGATCCTCTAAAATAGCTGCAGCATCGAAGTTGTCCATTTTCAATTGCTGTAAATAGGTTTGAATCTCCTCTGACAGTACTTTATTTTTCTCCATGATTTGTGCGTGCAGGTCTTTTGCTATCGATGGTGCTGTGAGTTCATTAAATTCTTGAATGTCTGCTTTCAATGATTCAAGCTGCTGCGTCAAATCTGCTCTTTTGGCAGCATCTTGTACAGCTTCTTCCGCAAGCTGTGGAAAATCCTCTGTGAATTGCTGAATATCCATCACATACTCATTTGCTTCTGTGACATATGTCGTTGTATCGTTCACTTGGTCTAGCAGTCCTGAACATCCACTTAACAAAAACGTACCGGTAAATAGAAACGCCATCACATGTTGTTTCAAGATCCATCATCCTTTCATCTGCTATGTTGAAACCCCTCATTTGTCCAGCTCCCAACCACACAGATGCAAAAAGACCTTAAAAAAAGCCAGACCTTTGCCTCAAGTGTGATAGGCAAAGGTCTGGCTAACATGTTCATGCCGGAATGGCCGAGAAACAACGGATGTTTCTGTAATGACGACCAAACCGTAAAAGCTACTCCCCTTTAGGAAACCGTTCAAATGTTATGTTTATCATATCTAAATGAAGGACAACAGTCAATGAGAAGCAGGCGGAAGATCCTGCTTTTGGTACAGCATATAGTCCGAACCAGTTGATGCATAAATCCGATTACGTCCTTGGCGTTTTGACATATACAAGGCTTGATCTGCCTCAAATAGAAGCGTTTCTAATATAGAGGGATCATTCGCTGTATGGGCGACGCCAAAGCTTGCTGTCACTCTTACTTTTTTCTCATCTGTCTGAAAGAAACTCACTTCAAATGAATGTCTCATTTGTTCCGCAATACGACATGCCTCTTCAAATGAATGATGCGGCAGACAAATGGCGAACTCTTCTCCACCATATCGACCAAATAAATCATCCATCTTCAAATGCTGCTGACAAATGGACACAACATGGCGCAACGCCTCGTCTCCAATGTGATGGCCGTGCGTATCATTGATTTGTTTAAAGAAATCAATATCAAATAGAAGTATTGCAGTATCCTGCGCATCCTCTTCCAATAACATCTGCGTTCGTTCAATAAAGGAAGACCGATTGAAGATATTCGTCAAACCATCAATATATGCTCGGCGCTCCAGCTCTTCCTGCAATAGTCGCTGCTCAGTAACATCACTGATCACAATTTGCCTGCCTTCGACTTCGCCTCTTCTATTAAAAAGAGAAGAAGCAGTGAGATGATAATAGAAGGGCTGCTCTTTTTCCCACATTAAATCATACTGTGAATGATCCTGCGGAGAACGCAGCCACTGTATAAACGCTGGCTCTTTGATGATCCCTGAGAATATATCATCGATTTTATAGCCGATTCCCTTTTTAGCGAGCACAGGAATGATCAATGCAGCCGCAGGGTTATAATCAATCAGTGTTCGGTATCGATCCAATATAAGAACACCTTCTGACATATGTTCAAACACACGCTCCATCGCAATGGGAGAGAGCTTAAAGAGATGAAAAGACATAATCGCCCATAAGTAGAGTGCGTTGGTTAAAAACATCACCACTGGTACTGGGTCAATGTGAAAAGGCGTGACACCTAATAAATAGATAAAAGAAGTCGTGATCGGTAATAATATTCCAACGAGCAAGATCAGAACCTGTTTCAAATAATCTTTCTTCACACGTAAAAACCAAAGCAGCATAAAAATAGCGAGCATGGAACAACCAAATGTATAGACCCCATGAATGATATACCAATAGCCAATGGTAAAATCAGCCAATAAAAACCCATCTACTGTATTCATCGTGATGCTTCGGTAAAAGAGTGAATGAAAAGAGTTGGTGAACACCAGAATGGTGGTTAAAATTGGAATCAGCAAGAAGAGAAGCACGCGGCGCTTTGTTACATATTGATGGAAACCAGTAAACTGCAGCACAATCATCAGGCTGAACGGTGCAATGAACGGAAGACCTATGTATTGAAAACTAACCCAGAATGTAATTTCTTGAGGGGTGCGCGCCAATAATTCAAATGTATGTCCAAAAATATAAATCGCAGTTGCTCCAGACATATACATAAACAATTGACAGCCAATATACCGATGGCGATTTGCATGAGCAATGATTGATAATATTACGGACAGAATGCCAGAAACACTCATGATCACAATAAAATGTAAAACAATCGAATCCATGTAAACGCCCCAATTTCAGTTATTTAGAACTAGTCTAATCTTACTATATATGAGGACGTCTCAAATGGGAAGATGTGATTTTGAATTGGTTGGCGGTTTTTTGGAAAGTTTCGAATGTTTTCTGTTCATGAGGCCTTATCCTTTTCACTATTTTTTATGCTTCACTTGGAGAAGCATATTGTGATAGGAGAAATATCAATGTCTAATCGTTTTCATAAGTTTCATCTATTAGGACAAATCGCTTTACAGCGCTTTCTCAATAGATTCTAGATTAAAGGTATCTTCACTAAAAAACTATAAAAAAACACAGCAGCATAACCGCTGTGTTCTGCATTAATAGCTATTTAGTTGACTACTTTACTCATTGACGATCCTCCTTTTTTATTTTTCGCTGCCGCTTAGATGTTTCGCATAAACAACCTTATCAAGCTCTCTATCTGCATTCTCGATCTCAACGGTCACGTTGTCATGGCTGACTGAGACGTCTTCCATAAGGGCAATATCATAATCAGCAATCATGGTAGGTGTGTTGTCAATAATATATTGGTAATCAGTACCGGCGCGAAGTACATGCTTATGTGCCTTTTTGAAGCTATGTGGAACGTCGTCTTTGTCATCACCTTCGTCAATAAGCTTTTGAGCGCGTTTGAGGGATTTTTCAACGTTTGCTTCCCATTTTTTATTTCCAACAGCTGAGTTACTCATAAGGTCGTTATATGTGGCAGCTTCATCTTCGAGTGCATTCATATGATCGTCATACCATACGAGATATGCTTCCAATTCAGCATTTGTTTCTTTTGATGATGCGCTTTCTTGTTTTTTGTTTGATGACTTGCTACTTGTTGTTTCTGTTTTACCACACGCTGCTGTTAGCGCTAATACGAATACTAAAAGGATTGTTGCAATGATCGACTTTTTGTTTGTTTTCAAGGTCTGTTTCCTCATTTCTTATCGTTTTTTGAATCGCTTGCTACTTTTTCAACTTCGTCGTCTGCTTTCTTCGTTTCTTCAAGGGCTTTATCAAGTCTGTGCTCAATCACATTGAGTCCATCTACCGTATTTTCATCGATTGTCTTAATCGTTTTAGGTGTTTCATCAATTAAGTATTGATACCCTTCGCTTGCTTTGACCAAATGCTCATGTGCTTTTTTGTAAGCAGCAGGTGCGTTCTTTTTCGCTTTTACGTCATCGACAACTTTTTGCAGATCATCTAGTGATTTTTTAACGTTTTTAGCCCATTGGTCGTCGGTAGGGTCAGCCTCCATCATACGCTTTGCGTATGTAAGCATAGCATCTTCAAGATCGCTTCGATTTGATTCGTACCAACTAACGTATTCTTTTTCTGAGGCTTTTGTGTCACCGCATGCTGCACCGAATGCTAAAAGCATGACTGACATCATAATTACTGCCAATATCGATTTTTTATTTCCTGATTTCATAAGTACTTATCCTCCTAGTTTACTTTCAACATTTTTGTTGAGATTTTTCCAAATACCGAGTTTGTTCGCAATTTTCTGCTTTTACATTGAACAATTTGTTCTATCTTCTTCATTTAATTAAATAAATTTTCGTAAGAATATAGTAATGGTTAAATATCCCTACATTTCATCATCGGCTAAATAAAGATGTTTGTTTAGAAATTAATTCAATTTTTATAACATAAAAATACTATAATGGAAGATATCCTATGTTTTTTAAACAAACAACTATTATTAAATAAAAACATAAAAAAAAGACGCTATTCATAGCGTCTTTTTTTGAGTAATTAGATTTTCATGATACCAGTCCCGCATCAAGGGCTTTCAAACCCTTGATATGACTGCATTCTAAAAGTTTTGATGGAGACGGTGGGAGTCGAACCCACGTCCAGAGACATCGATTACTTAAGCGTCTACGAGCGTAGTCAACATATTTACGTGTTCACTCATCCTCATGCCTGCTGACGGGCGCTTGGAGAGCTAGTCTGATGGATCTCTTCTTACGTCCTCAGACGAAAACGTAAGCGTAGCCTACTTCATTGGGCTCCTCACAGACACATAGGCGATGTCAGGAAGAGCTCGCTGCGCTTATTAGGCAGCTAGTGCTAAGTTTTGGTTAAAACTTTTAGTTTTGCCAGTTACATTTAGGTGCGTGTTAACGAGATCGCCTCTCGGCTCGCAGCCTAAGCTCGAACCATCCCTGTCGAATCCGTAACGTCCCCTTGTAAAAGGGATATACGGGATGGAAACGTTCTTTCGCTTAACTGCTTCCGTATATGACTATTATAACAATCTCATCGCTCGAAACAACTGGTGGTTTCTGTAAAAAGACGACGATGATTGTTTACTGCATAACATATTGTAGCATAATGCTTCCGCTCTCAGCAAGCCATCTGCACGCGTCTAGAATTGCTTTTGCCGGTCACGGAAAGCTCGCTCGATTTCACGTTTCGCATCTTTTTTCTTCAGATCTTCACGTTTATCATATTTCTTCTTCCCTTTACCGACTCCAATTAGCACTTTGGCAAAGCCATTTTTCAAATAGAGTTTAATGGGAACAAGTGAGTAGCCCTCTTCCTTTGTCGCACCAATCAATTTACTGATTTGTTTGCGGTGGAGCAGCAGCTTTCTCGTTCTGAGCGGATCATGGTTATAACGGTTCCCCTGCTCGTATGGGCTCACGTGCATATTGTGAAGAAACACTTCTCCTCGTTCGATTTTGGCAAAGGAATCTTTTAAATTCACTTTTCCTGCTCGAATGGATTTGATTTCAGTTCCTTGTAATACAAGGCCGGCTTCGTATGTTTCTTCTATAAAATAATCATGGTTGGCTTTTTTGTTTTGGGAAACAACCTTTCCCTCTCCCTTTGGCATTGGCGTACACCCTCCTTTTGGCACAGACACGGTCCAAATCGTACGGATTATTTTATCAAACAATCCAGCTTTCGACAATGCTGCTGCCACGTGGTCAAAAAGCAAATAGAGCGTGATGCCCTATTTGCTTTTTGTCACGTTACTTTTTCTTTTTGCGCTTTTGTTTCGGTGCGTTATCAAATACGCGTTTTTTCTTTTTCTTCTTTTTACGACCTGTAAACCAGTCGCCGCCTTTATCCTCTTTGCCTTTTTCCGCAGAGGCCTTTTGACCTCCGCGTCCTTTTTTGGCTGGTGGATCTGTCCGTTTTTTGAACTTGAAGTCTTTTGGTGATTTACGGCGAGTGCCTTTCATCCCGACGATTTCAAAATCAATGGAATGCTCATCTTTATTCACACTCACCACTTTGACAGTAATTTCGTCACCGATACGGTAGACATTCCCTGTACGTTCACCAATCATGGCAAAGTGCTGTTCATCAAAACGATAGTAGTCGTCAGTCATGTAGCTCACATGGACAAGGCCTTCTATCGTATTCGGCAGTTCAACGAATAGTCCGAAATTCGTGACGGAACTAATCATACCATCAAACTCTTCACCGATTTTATCAAGCATAAACTCTGCCTTTTTCAGGTCATCTGTTTCGCGCTCAGCATCAACAGAGCGGCGCTCCATTGTAGATGCATGATCTGCGATTTCTGGCAGCAGTTGACCCCACTTTTCAAGGGTCGCTTCGTCTGTCTTTTTCTCTATTAAATAGGTTCTGATCAGCCTATGCACGATTAAGTCAGGGTAACGGCGGATTGGCGATGTGAAGTGTGTATAAAATTCGGTAGATAATCCAAAATGTCCAATGCTTTCTGGATCATACTTCGCCTGTTTCATTGAGCGAAGCATCACAGTTTGAATCACAACTTCTTCCGGCTGATCACGGACGGCATCAAGTACACTTTGAAGTGCGCGCGGGTGAATGTTCGTTGACGTCCCTTTCACAATGTAACCAAACGTCGTCACGAACTCTAAAAAGCGCTGAAGTTTCTCAGGATTTGGTTCTTCGTGAATTCGGTAAATGAACGGAACATTCATCCAGTGGAAATGCTCGGCAACTGTTTCGTTTGCCACCAGCATGAATTCTTCAATTAATTTTTCGGCAACAGAACGCTCACGAATAACTACGTCTTTCGCTGCGCCTTCATCATCTACAAGCACTTTTGCTTCCTTGAAGTCAAAGTCGACTGCTCCACGCTCCATTCGCTTGTCACGCAGAATTTCTGCAAGCTTCTCCATCTCTTGGAACATTGGTACTAACGGCTCGTATTTGTCTAAAAGCTCTTCATCTTGGTCAACTAAAATCTTATTCACATCGGAATAGGTCATTCTTTCCGTCGTCTTGATCACACTTTGGAAAATTTCGTGTTTGACGACTTTCCCACTTCGATCAATGATCATTTCACAAGAGAGTGTGAGACGATCTACCTTCGGATTCAATGAGCAAATGCCATTTGACAGGCGATGAGGAATCATTGGAATGACGCGGTCGACAAGATACACACTCGTTCCGCGCTCATAGGCTTCCTGATCAATCGGAGAGTTTTCCGTTACATAGTGAGAGACATCCGCAATATGCACACCCAGTTTGTATTTACCATCATCCAACTTTTGCACAGTAACCGCATCGTCCAAGTCCTTTGCATCTGCACCGTCAATCGTCACGATCGTTTCATTGCGCAGATCACGTCTACCTTCAAGGTCCTTTTCATCGATCGTTTCAGGTGTGTCTGCTGCCTGCTGGAGCGCTTCTTCCGGAAACTCACCTGGTAGACCGTGTTTATGAATAATCGACAAAATATCGATGCCAGGGTCATTTTTGTGACCAAGGATTTCCGTCACTTCACCCTCTGCGCTCATTCTTCCTTCTGGATAGCTTGTCAGCGTGACAACGACTTTATGACCTTCAACCGCTCCGTTTTTAGCGGATTTTGGAATAAAGATATCGTTTGTGATTTTTTTATCATCAGGGATGACAAAACCAAAACTTTTCGTTTCTGTATAGGTACCGACAACCGTCTGAGTATTACGCTCCAGAATACGGATGACCGTTCCTTCTTTTTTGGTGCCATTTGATTTGTGGCTGACACGAACCATGACGGTGTCGCCATTCATTGCTGTGCCTAGCTCATTTGGCGGAATGAAAATATCATCCTGTCCAAACTCTTCTGGTGTCACAAATGCAAATCCTTTTGCATGAGCAGACAGCTTCCCTTTTACCAAGTTCATTTTTTCCGGTACACCATAGCGGTCGCTGCGGGTACGGACGATAAGTCCCTGATCCTCTAATATCACAAGTGCTTTGACGAGCTCTTTATAATCATCTGGATTGGTAATTTCCATCATGACTTCTAATTCCTGTACCGTTAATGGTTTGTACGCCTCTTCTTGCATAAACGCAAGTAATTCATCCATAAATTCTTCTTTTTGCACACTCTAACCCCCTATATATTTAAATTGACCAATCGAGTGATTCTAAGAATGCATATACATCCTGATGAACCTTCTCTCGCTCTTTATCAAGCGTGATAACATGGCCCGATTCTTCATACCACTTTAAATGTTTTTCATCTGTCTCTACTTCGTTATAAATAATGTTTGCACTGTCTGTATTAATCATATGATCATGACGTGCCTGAACAACAAAAGTAGGTGAATAAATCATGTCAACATTGTTTCTGACATCTGCAATGAGTTCTTGCAGGCCTTTGAGCGTGCCCATTGGTGTTTTCTTGAACTCTTCCATCTCTTGCTCAATTTGATCCTCAGACTTACCCTCGAATTTTTTATAGTTACGGGCATAATCTAGTACACCCTGATACATGACTTCCTCACTTTTTATGTACATAGGTGCACACATAGGTACAATTCCCTTTACAGGTACAGTGTAACCTAATTTCAATGAAAAAACTCCTCCGAGGGATAGTCCGCAGACCGCAATTTCCTCATAACCTTCGTCTTTTAAAAATTGATAGCCTTCTTCTACATCTTTCCACCAATCTGTAGGACCTGTATGAACAAGCTCCTCTGGCGGTACACCGTGTCCTTTGTATTGAGGTGCATGGCATGTATAGCCTCTTTCATTCAAATAACGCCCAAGCATGCGAACATCGGCTGTATTCCCAGTAAAACCGTGAAGAAGAAGCACCGCCTTTTCTCCACCTTTAAACGTAAATGGTTTTGGTGTAACAACTTTCATGATGTGACTTCCTTTCCTTCTGATATGGTTTATATTTTCCACTTGTATGTATGAAACAAACACAAAAGAGTGCTGATAATAAAAAAAGGTCTGAAAAAAGATCAGACCTTCTGTTACTCGCGCCTACACGCCTAAATATGCCAATGCAAGTGTTAAGATGAAGAAAAGCACTGACAAAATGACAGTTAATCGGTGAAGAATCAAGTCAAGACCTCTCGCTTTTTGCTTACCGAAAAGCTGCTCGGCTCCACCTGAAATAGCGCCTGACAGTCCTGCACTTTTACTTGATTGTAATAATACAACGATGATAAGTGCGATACTGACAATTACGAGTAATGTGATAACAAATGCGTGCATGAAAACACCTCCAGACAAACTGGTACACATAACTTTATTTTACATGAAAACAAGGTGCATGTCACGAAACATCAAAATAAAGATTTCCTATATATTGTCGACTTTATTTGTCATTTTGATTCAATTTCGCTCCAATGGATTGTATGCAGCATTTTTTATATGCAATTTTTGAGGTTAAAAAGCGTTTTTAGCGAGTTGCTTCTTCTTTTAAGAGCTGTTTTAATTCTACTAACAGCCGTTCAGCTCCTTCAGGACTCAGTATGACATTGCCGTTTCCATAGCTTTTGTTGTATTTCGTTATTTGGCCAGTTAATAAGCAGCTCTTATCTGCATCATATTTTTTCAGCATAATGGTTTGATCTTCGATGAAAATTTCTAACAGCTGCTCTTCTTTTATATTGAGTACCTTCCGCATTTCTGAAGGCAGAACAATTCTGCCAAGCGAATCAATGTGTCTTACCATTCCAGTTCTTTTCAATGAAGCCGCCTCCTTTATGATGATACGATGATTTCATTCATTGACTTTTGTCAACATCTTCATAGTAAAATAAATCTTCAAATTTTTTATCAAAGTAATGAATCATTTTGCCAATGACAAGCTGTCCTGGCTTCCGGTGACCATTCAATACCCTGCTGAGTGTGGCAGGAGAGATGCCAATTTCATCTGCGAGCTGATTTAAAGACATATCGTTTTCGATCATATACTGCATCACAAATGCCCGCCTGATCTGAATCTTTTCGACCATCATTACAACCTCCCTATAGGATCAATATGTACAACATGTAGGACTCTCATATCTCCCGGATTCATTAACTTATGTCAACACTTTTACGCCCTTTCTATTTCCTTTGGTCAATGATCATACTAAAATAAGTCATATACTGAAATGTGAGGTTCGATGACATGAATCACTTTGGTGAACAATTACGCATTTTAAGAGAGAATAGAAAGATGTCTGTCAATCAACTCGCCATGTATTCAGGCGTAAGCGCTGCCGGTATTTCTCGGATTGAGAATGGAAAGCGTGGTGTGCCAAAGCCTTTAACCATAAAAAAATTAGCACGCGCTTTGAAGGTGCCTTATGAGGATTTAATGCTGCTTGCCGGTTATATTGAACAGGAAAAAGTGCATGAAATGAAACCGAAATATGAATCCATATTAAAAATCTATCAAACGGCGCTTCAAAAGGATGTAGAACATCTCCCTATTTTCGATGGAGACCAATGGGAAACACTCACCGCACAAGACATCAGCCAGCTGAATCAATACTTTCTCACGCTCATTAACCAAAAAAAGGCGAACAAATAGCGGGGCATAAACATAAGATACATCCACCATTAACTAATGTCAATATTTTCATGGTGCACTTATTGCCAATAGTCAACAAATCAGGTACACTAGAGATAACTAATCTTTAACCATGTGAGGTTTTGAGTTGATGAACTTCGGTGCATATTTAAGAGCATTACGTGAGAAAAGGAAACTATCGGTGAACCAATTAGCGATGTATTCAGAGGTCAGCGCTGCTGGTATTTCTCGGATTGAAAACGGGAAGCGCGGCATTCCGAAACCTCCTACAATTAAAAAACTAGCAGGTGCATTAAAAGTACCTTATGAGGACATGATGCAGGCTGCAGGGTATATTGAAGAAGCTTCTTCTGCCTATGTCATAAAGGAAGAAGAAACGGCTTTTACCCAAATAAAAGAAGCAGCAGAGCAATATGAACTGAATGATCTTGAAATATTTAATGGGAACATATGGTCCACCCTTTCTAAACATGAAATAGAGGATTTAAACCGCTATTTATTATTTCTACTAAACAGCCGTTCGTCATCGTAAAATGTTTTGATCATTGACAAGCTTTTTGCGCCGATTTTTGACAGAATTACGGTATAATGGGTTCAGATTGGAGTGAAGAAAGATGAATCAATCTGATATGTGCCCGCGGTTTGAAAAAGCAGTTGAGTTATTAAGTAAACGCTGGGTGGCACTGATTGTTTTTCAGCTTCTCTCAGGTTCACAGCGCTTTAGTGAAATCGAAGCAGCTCTGACCAACTTAAGCGGAAGGGTTTTATCTGAGAGATTAAAAGAGCTGGAAGCAGCAGGCATTGTAAAACGGGAGGTTTTTGCTGAAACACCCGTGCGTATTGAGTATTCATTAACTGATATGGGGCGCTCACTTGCACCCGTTTTTGAGGAAATTGCGAAGTGGTCCTCTGAATGGATCACACTTGAATCATAAATGTCTCCTGATGTGAGCCGCCTAATCATGATAAAAAAACCTCCCCTACAGATGTAGAGGAGGTTTTGTCTTTTCAAGCATTTATGCGGACGTCATGTTTTTTTCAGCTAACGCCTTGCTTTCTTTTTTCTTGTTGGTTGGGCTTAAATAGCGTTCAAGCCAGCCCATGACAAGGTCGGCAATAATGGCCATGAGCGCAGTTGGAATAGCACCTGCTAAAATAATGGCTGTTCCGTTTGTCGCGTTTGATCCTCTGATGATGATATCACCAAGTCCTCCTGCACCAACAAATGTCCCAATCGCTGTAATACCGATTGCGATCACAAGTGCGGTTCTTAAACCAGCCATAATGACAGATAAAGCAAGCGGTAATTCAACCATTCTCAGCACTTGCCATTTCGTCATGCCCATCGCTTTCCCCGATTCTAAATAGGCATGCTCAATGCTGACAATACCTGTGTACGTGTTACGGATAATCGGCAGAAGCGAATACAAAAAGAGTGATAAGATGACTGTATTTGCGCCAAGTCCTAATACAAGCATCAACACAGAAAGCATCGCTAACGCTGGAATGGTTTGAATGACATTGGTTATTGCGAACACCCAATTGCTCAGTTTGCGATAATGCGCCACAAAGATGCCGACTGGTATTCCGACAATTGCCGCAAACAATACCCCATACGCTGACATGAGGAAATGCCGGTAAAATTCTTCTAACACATATGAACCGTTCTGTTGATAATACGCCCATAATTGCTGCAGTGTGTCCATCAGCTCTGACACCTCCCAATCTTACTCAAAGTAATTGTGTTTCTTTAGAAAATCTCTCGCAACAGTCGCTGGTTCTTTTAGTTCTCCATCGACTTGATAATTGAGCTCTTGCATTTGTTCGGTATCGATTTTTCCAATCAACCTATTGATCACCTTGTCCAGTCCTGGATTTTCTTTTAATACCTTCTCAGGGACAACTGGTGATGCATCGTATGGTGGGAAGAATCGTTTATCATCTTTTAAGATTTTGAGATTATACGCTTTGATCCGGCCATCTGTTGAATAGGCAAGCACAATATCCATTTTTTCATTTTTCAATGCGTCATAGACTAGACCGATCTGCATCGGAAAAGTGCTTCCAAATTCAATTCCGTATGTTTTCACAAACCCTTCGTAACCGTCACCTTTCTTTTTCAGCCAAATATTATCTACACCGAAGCGATAATTTTTGGCATTCTTTTTTAAATCAGAGACTGTTTCTAGGTTGTTTTCCTTCGCCATCTTCTGCGTCACAGCAAAGGCATACGTATTATCAAACCCATAGGAATCAAACCATTTGTAATCATAGCGTTTTTTGAATTCTTTCTGGACGATTTCCATTGCACGCTTTGGATCTTTTTCTGCATCCATTCCTAGCGTACTTGTTAAATCCGTGCCTGTATATCGTGTTGCCGAAATGTCGACATCACCGTTTTCCATTGCTTTTTGCTGCACCGTATTTGAGCCTAAATTCTTCACAATGGTTGTCTTTTTATCTGTGTAATGCTCAATGATGTCTCCCACCATATAGGCCATAATTTCTGATTCTGTAAAGTTTTGTGCACCGATTCGCAGCGTGCCCCCTGAGGAGCCGGCTAGTCCAGGAAGTGAACAGCCACTTATGAATAGCAAGCATCCGGCAAGCAGTGCACTGATCCATTTTGTTTTTCGATTCTTCACATGAGCCAACTCCTTATGAAACTTCCTTCAATCCTTTTAAGCCTTCTGGTGTTACTTTTTTCTCAAGCTTCATCAATGTAAGGTCAATGATGACTGCTAAAATAGTGACAGGGATCGCACCCGCAATAATGTATTCCGGCTGGTAAAGCTGAAGCCCAATTAAAATGTAGTCACCAAGACCGCCTCCACCGATAAAAGCAGCAAGTGTTGTCCACCCAATTAAATAAATCGTTGAGGTTCTGACCCCTGCCATAATGACCGGAACAGCAAGCGGCAGTTCAACAAGACGAATTTGTTCCCATGTCGTCATGCCAATCCCTTTACCAGATTCAAGCAAGTTTTTGTTCACACCTTGAACACCGGCATACGTATTTCTTAAAATAGGCAAAACGGAATAGAAAAATAGCGCAACGATCGCAGGTATTTTTCCAACTCCCAAAATAGGAATAAAAAATGCAAGAATCGCTAAACTAGGGAGTGTTTGAAAGATATTCACGACGCCGATGACAAAACCGGCGCCTCTTTTCATTCGTGTAAGAATGACGCCTAAAGGAACGGCCACGATAATGCCTAACACAACGGCAATTAAAGAAATGTATAAATGCTCCCACATTTTTGTGAGGAGTTCCCCACCATTTTTCTCAAGAAAATCGATGATTTGATCCATGTGTACACCTCCCTTAGTTCATTTCAGTGACAGCCTCCGGGGTATCTTCTCCCCAAATAGAGTCATATACGACATCTACAAGACTTGCACGTGTGACGATGCCTTTTAAGTGCCCTTTTGCATCGACAACCGGTACATATTTAATGCCGCGTATTAAGATCTTTCGGACAGTATCTCTAAGAAGTGCACCTTCTTGTACTGTATAAAATTCTGTATTTAAAATATCGCCTACGAAGGCTGCTTTTCTGCGGTTTGCATCGATGGTTTCAATGTCGATATAGCCTTTCAGCACATGATTTTCATCAACGACAAGCAGGGAATCAACCCGCTTTTCTCTCATAATAAAGATGGCATCTGTCAAT
This sequence comes from Bacillus sp. FSL M7-0307, assembly GCF_038627835.1. Taxonomy (NCBI): domain Bacteria; kingdom Bacillati; phylum Bacillota; class Bacilli; order Caryophanales; family Bacillaceae; genus Bacillus; species Bacillus sp. FSL M7-0307. The sequence continues at coordinate 3,056,481 of NZ_CP152023.1, forward strand.
GTTTTTTCGACGGTAATTGTGACTGGAGATGTGTTCATCATTTGTTCCACACGTTCCATATTCGGATTTGACTGAAGCAGACGTTCTTTCCCGATGAATTCTTCTACGAATTCGTTCACAGGGTTACGTAAAATATCATCTGGCGTGCCCACTTGGACAATCTCTCCATCTTTTAAAATGACAATGCGGTCTGCAAGTTTAATCGCTTCATCCATGTCATGTGTGACGAATACGATTGTTTTATTTAACGTTTTTTGCAGTTTCTTAAATTCTTCCTGCAATGAATCTCTTGTGATCGGGTCAAGTGCTCCAAATGGTTCATCCATCAGGATTAAAGGGGGTTCTGCTGCGAGTGCGCGAAGAACGCCGATACGCTGCTGCTGTCCTCCACTGAGTTCATGCGGGTAACGCTCTAAGTATTCCGGCCCCATGTCGACGAGTTTGAGCAATTCACGCGCTCGTTCTTTTCGTTTTTCTTCCGGCCACTTCAACAGCTTCGGCACAAGGGAAATGTTTTGTGCGATGGTCATATGAGGGAAAAGTCCAATTTGCTGAATCACATAACCAATTTCTCTTCTTAATTGGACTGGATCTTTTTTCATAATGTTTTCTCCCTCGATCAATATGTTTCCTGAGGAAGGTTCAATCAGTCGGTTAATCATCTTCATGGTTGTCGTTTTTCCACAGCCACTCGGTCCAATAAAACAAATAAATTCTCCTTTTGCTATTTCTAAATCAATATTTTTGACAGCTTTTTTTCCGCCTTTATACGTCTTAGATACATTCTCTAGTTTCAGCAAATGAGACACCTCCAATTAGTCGGATATATATTTTCAGAAAATTTACACCTTATTTATTATAGTGCAAACTTTATAAAATAAAAAGTTTACAATGTGTTTGTATTGCATAAGATTTATTTAAAATTTTCAGTTAACGGCCTGATATGTACCGATCCCTCCTTTTTCCTCCAACTTACGAGCAAATACTCAATATTTATTGTTTTCATCAACAAACAGGTATATGATATATTGTGTTACAAATTGTCAGTCGTGAAGGGATGAAGCGGGGAATGGACAAGCAAGCGTTAGGCGCCATTCAAAAAGCACAGGATCATTATATTGAAAAAGCTGCCGAGAACATGAATGCCTTTGGTCTTTCTGCCACAGTGGGTAGAGTGCTTGGTATCATTCATATGAACCGTAAACCAATGACGCTCGGTGAGCTCTCAGAGGCGACCGGCATGAGCAAAACAAGAATGAGTCAAGTCGTTCGAGAAATGCTTGATCTGAATATTGCTGAAAAGGTTTATGAAAAAGGAATACGCAAAGATTTATATGACGTTGAGCAAGATCAATATCAAACCTTTATTTCATTGTTTGCAGCCAATTGGTCACGTGTTGTCAGCAAAAATCGCAAGGCACATAAGAAGACATGCAAGGAATTGCTGGAGCTGCTTGAACAAGATGACCTGCCAGAAGAAACAGTAGATAAAATCAATCTTCTTCTTTCAGAAATCAAGGAAAGTCTCGATTATTATGACTGGATTAGCCGTTTAATTGAGTTCTTTGAAAGTGAAGAAGTATTTCAACATGTGCCAAAACCTTAAAAAAGCTGTTTTATTTTACAATTTTGTAGAAAAAAACAGCTTTTTTATATACACTTATGACATCAGCATTGGGAACATCCCTTTGATCCCTGCGCCAATCATCTCTACTGCCACAACAGCTAGAATCAATCCCATTAATCGTGTCACGACATTCATCTCTGTTTTCCCCATTTTTCGCATAATGAAACTTGAATAATGAAATGCATAATAGGTCATGGCAAGTACAACCACAAAGCCAATAAGAATCGCAAGCAGATGAAGCGTTACTTGGTGGCTTCCTGGGGTTAAGCTCATGACGGTCGCAATTGTACCAGGTCCGGCAATGATCGGAATGGCGAGTGGGGTCACCGAAACATCAGCTTTCTCCTTGCTTTCTGCCTTTTCATCCGAATGAGGGTTTTGAACATGTGATTCTTTTGCATTCAGCAAATTGTAAGCGATACCAAAAATAAAAATACCTCCGGCGATACGGAGTGCATGGATATCAATGCCAAACAATTTGAAAATGAGCCTGCCTGCCAAAAGAAAGGCAATCAAAATCATAAAAGACACAACAATCGCTTTTTTGGCCGTCTGGGAACGTTCTTTCTCAGAATAGCCTTCTGTTAAAGTGATAAAAAGAGGCACGTTTCCAATGGGATTTGAGACAGCAAATAGTGACACAATGACATGAATCATAAAGGAAATCAACAGACACCCTCCTTTTTTCATAGTGTCTGCTAATCTGATGCGAATATTCCCTTGTTCTGTTAAAACCTGGTTTGTTTTAACCGATGATAATAGAGGTTTAACGAAAGGGGAATAGAACATGAAAAAAAACATCACGATCATTGTCTTGTCTGTGATCATCCTAGGTGCAACTGGCTGGATTGTGTGGCAGCAGCAGTCGCTCACCGCGGCAGAGAAAAAACACCAGCAAGAAACCAGAACGAACGATAAGCAGCTGGCACAGTTAAAGTCAGAAGGCACGGATATGAAAGATGAAATCGATGGTCAAAAAAAGGAATTGTCCACCGTCACAAACAAGCTGAAGAAAGAAAAGAAGGCGCATCAAAAAGAAATCAAACAGCGTAAAGCGCTTGAGTTAAAAATAGACCAGCTTCAAAAAGAACTGGCATCAGCGAAAGCAACGGCTCAAGCGAATAAGCAGGCAGCACAAACAACTAGGAAAACAACTGTCAAAAAAGACCCAAATGTCACCCATCATCCTCCTTCTCAATGGGTGCAGGATCAATATGATTGGGGTGTTAAACAAGGGTATATCAAAGAATAGAGAGGATGAAATGATTTGATACAGATTCGGCCATTGTCTCATGATCAGTCTGTTCCTATGGATCTTTTACTATTAGCTGACCCTTCAACTGAAAAAGTCCTTGCCTATGTACAATCTGGTTCTTGTTATGTTGCTTTTCATAAACAGGACATGATTGGTGTGTATGTTCTGACGCCTCTGTCTCAGCAGACAGTGGAAATCATGAATGTCGCCGTGAAGGAGTCATGGCAAGGGAGAGGAATTGGGAAGCAGCTGATCCGCCATGGTATTTCAGAAGCCAAAGCAGCTGGCTTTCATACAATTGAAATTGGCACAGGCAACTCTAGTATTCAGCAGCTCGCCCTTTATCAAAAATGCGGTTTTCGCATGGCGTCTATCGATCACGATTTCTTTCTGAAGCACTATGATGAACCGATTTATGAGAACGGTATTCAGTGTATGGATATGGTGCGGTTGTCACTCGTTCTTCAAGCAGACTGACTTCATTCAGCCTGCTTTTTTTATGTTCTGCTCTTTTTCACTGCATGAATCACATATTGAATCAAGAAGTAGAGAGCGGCACCCGCTAAAAAACAGACCACGCACCCAAAGAGCGTTGCCTCTGAGCTGAATTGATACTGTTCAATTTTCATGATATAAAATGGCATACCAAATAGAGTTGGACTTGATTCAACATGATGAACCTCTAGCAGCATTAAAAATACTGGCGTCATAAACACAGCAAACACATAAAGCATCGCAAGCGTTAAACCGCTAGAAAACGAATGAAATACTTTAACCATTTAGTTCTCTCCTTTCATCTCTTTTAAACTGGCGATGATATTTTTCCCGTCTGGGCAAGCTGGATGCAGCATCACTGTATTTAATAAAGAAAAAAGCAGCAATGGATGCGTCACTGGATGCCTCCACATGAAGAAAAGCACACCCGAGCAGATCACTGGAAACACAGGACCTGCAAGTGCCACCATCACATTAAAACCCGGCCGTGAAAATTTCTCATGGACAATCGACACGTGCTTCCAATCGATCATTACCACATAATCAAAGATGGGTCTTTTTTCGATTTTGTTGCACACCATCACCATCAGGATATGACCGAGTTCATGAATGAGCACAACGGCTATTAAGCAAAATAAAAGCATCATCATCGCACAACCGGCCTCTTTAGCATGGCAGCATATATGAAGATGAAGAATGCGGCTGAACAAGCCATATAGGCAGTTGAGAGCAGTTGGGTATTTGCTGAAAGCCACTGGACTAAAAGCATATCCAACATACTGAACACAGCAATCATCATCACGATCACAAACAGTTTATTAAACTCACTAATCTTCACGACAAACCCGACACATGCCGCCATGACAGTGATCAATAAAATGGACAAACTCGCCAAACCGTGCCCTTCACTTTCGACCCCAATCATGAAATAAGCAAGCCCGATATAGACAAAATAAATCAATACATTCATTGTGTAATAAAATAAAATTCTTGATAATAAATAGGCACCCTTTGATGTATTTAACATAAAAATGGCTCGCTGATTGAGATGATATTCCCTGCCAATCATGAGCGGTAGCATAATAAGGATCTCCTTTAAGGCAAACTGCACAATAAAGGCATACATCCAGCCAGTTTCTGCCGGAGTGAAGATCAATGGGAGACCTACTGTGAGACAGACAAGAAACAGGAACAAAATACCTTGTTCTTTAAACACAGCTGATCGGCTGAAATAAACGAGTTCCTGCCGCAGATGTGTGAAAAATGAAGAATCCGATCTGATTTTTTGGTAAGAAAACGACTTCACCTCTACCTTTAGCTGCAAAAACATCCGATTGACATAACAAGCCGCCAAGCCCTTCAGCCAAAACCACCCTGCACATAGGAAGATCATCAGAAATATAAGATAGATAGACGGCCATACGTGAATCATCTCAACCGCTTTTTGAAAAAGAAGAAACACGAAAGCACCGAGCGTCATAAATCCAATCGTTTGCAGCAGTAAATGCTCTTTTGTTTTTGATATAAAATGGCTCACACCAATTCGTATCAGCATCCAAGAAGCAAGCGTATACAGCGCCAATCCACAGCAAGTGATCCCTACCACAATGATCCAATACAAAGATAGTGTAACGCCGCTAATGATCAGCCCTAATAGGGTGGGTAAAAAAAGCAATCCAAGCATGATGAAACAAAACAGCACCGGAAAGAAATACACACAAAGGACAAATGAGACACTTTGCATCGCACTATTCAAAAAGAAGAACTGATACTCTTGACGCTTCATTTTATGACGGGAAAAGACAATACCTGCTCCCAAAAGCAGCAGGGTCATTTTCACAAATTGAAGGTATAAAGCAACTGGTTCGTTCTCCCCTACTTGCATAAAAAAACGCAGGCTCATGACAACGTATATGGCGTAGATCAGCAACATAAAAACGGCTGCGGCGAGAAGCTGCAAAGGATATTTTTTGCCGAGCTGCTTGATTTTCGTTGTGAGCATGCCCCATTCTATTTTATGAAGAACGTGTCGTGTCCAAGTCATTGAGCAACCTCTCCACCTGCATATAGTAATCTTGATTCACTTCTTTATAAATATCCTCAAGTGCTTGATGAGGAAATGTTTTGTTTGTTTCTTGACGTGACATATCCAGCTTGATATCACCGTTTCTTAAGATCATGAGGTGATCATACAATGTCTCACCAAAGCTCAAATGATGGGTTGAAATGAGGATGCCTGCCCCTTGATCTCTCAGCTTCATGAGCACCTTTTTTAAGATGATCATCATATCTGGATCAAGTCCATTTGTTGGCTCGTCGAATACATAATAATCACAAGGCCTAAGGAGCTGTGAAATGATTTGGGTTTTCTTTTGATTGCCATGAGACAGCTGGGCAATTGGCTGATCCATATAAGGTCTCAGCTCAAAAAGATCGACGAAGGCCTCTTCTCGAGGTCCATTTCGTTTGTCTGGAAGCTGGAGTAAATGAAAATATTCTCTCGGCGTTAAATAATCAAACAAAGCATGATCATCAGGAATATAGGAAACATGTTCTTTCAAAAAGGAGATATGTGCTGAGGATTGAAAATTCAGCTGTTTACCATGTAAAGAGACAAAACCCGTAAATGGTGTCAGGCCAAACATAGACTGAATCATCGTGGTTTTTCCTGCACCATTATGCCCCAAAAGCAGAAGCATACGTCCTTTCTCCACATTTAACTGAATATCGCGGAGAGAAAAGGTGCGGCTATACGTTTTTTCTGTTAATTGTAATGACAGCATCATGTCCCTCCATTTATTTCAGATAGAACAGATGACCTTGCATCTGTTCTCATCCAAGTTAGAAACCGCATTGGATTTTAACGTACATCCCTAAGAATTTGAACTCACCTAAAAACTTAGAGCCCTTTCCAAAGGTCCTGCATGCCCAAATCAATGCTGCCACTGTTACAATCCCTAATATAGCGGCAAGGACATAAATCCAAAATGCATTTTTCTGTACGTTCTTAGAAGTTAGAATTCGTTGCTTCCTTTCATCATATGCCGCCAGTAGGTGAAGGACATACATGTATATGTATACACCTACTGGAAAACGAAGGCTAAAAGGATTCAGCATCTCATCACCCCCTAATATATGTAAAATGATACCACCCCCATGCAAATAGCATAAGTTCAATTCAGATCATATTTTTAGTAGAGTTTTCATGATTTAATGCTTATAAATCATCAAGCTCATCGTTTCGCCTCTGACTGAAGGATGATTTTTTACAAAAATAGGATATGACAAAGGAAGCAGAGCTAATTCGCTTGAGCTAGCTTTGCGTCTTTATTTCAACATAAAAAAAGCGCTGCGATACGCTCTTTTCAAAAGAGCGCACGCAGCGCGTTGCTTTACATTACTTATTCAAGTTGTAGAATGTAGCAATGCCGTGGTATTGAGCTGTTTCAGCCAATTGATCTTCGATGCGAAGTAATTGGTTGTATTTCGCCACACGGTCCGTACGAGACGGAGCACCTGTTTTGATTTGTCCAGCGTTTGTTGCAACTGCAATGTCTGCAATTGTGCTGTCTTCTGTTTCACCAGAACGGTGAGAGATAACAGCTGTATAGCCTGCACGTTTCGCCATTTCGATTGCATCAAATGTTTCAGTTAATGTACCGATTTGGTTTACTTTGATGAGGATTGAGTTACCAACGCCGTTTTTGATTCCTTCAGAAAGCTTCTTCGTATTTGTTACGAACAAGTCGTCTCCTACTAGCTGAACCTTGCTGCCAAGACGCTCAGTTAATAGTTTGTGACCTTCCCAGTCGTTTTCATCAAGGCCGTCTTCGATCGAGATGATTGGGTATTTCGATACCATATCTTCATACCAGTCAACCATTTCAGCAGATGTTTTCACAACACCTTCGCCTGATAAATGATATTTACCGTCTTCTTTGTTATAGAACTCAGAAGATGCAGCATCCATCGCAAGTTTGACTTCTTCACCTGGTTTGAAACCAGCTTTTTCAATCGCTTCTACGATTGTTTGAAGTGCTTCTTCGTTAGAACCAAGGTTTGGAGCGAATCCACCTTCGTCACCTACAGCTGTGTTTAAGCCTTTCGCGCTTAATACAGATTTCAGGCTATGGAAGATTTGTGCGCCCATGCGAAGTGCTTCACGGAAGTTCGGTGCACCTACAGGCATAATCATGAATTCTTGAATGTCTACGTTGTTATCCGCATGCTCTCCGCCGTTGACGATGTTCATCATTGGCACTGGAAGCGTTTTGGAGTTGAATCCACCAAGGTATTGGTAAAGTGGAATTTGTAAGAAATCAGCAGCCGCACGTGCTACAGCGATAGATACGCCAAGGATTGCGTTTGCGCCTAACTTCCCTTTGTTTTCTGTTCCATCAAGTTCGATTAACATTTTGTCAATTGCTACTTGTTCAGTGACATCAAAGCCTAAAAGCTCTGGTGCAATGATTTCGTTTACGTTGTTTACAGCTGTCAGAACACCTTTTCCAAGGTAACGGTCTTTGTCTCCGTCACGTAGTTCTACTGCTTCATATTCACCAGTAGAAGCACCACTTGGTACTAGTGCACGGCCAAAGCCGCCAGATTCTGTGTAAACTTCTACTTCAACTGTTGGGTTACCGCGAGAGTCTAATACTTCGCGTGCATATACGTCAACAATGTATGGCATCGTTATTTCTCTCCTTTTGAATCAATTTGTTATTTTTGAATCAATGATGTTCCTGTCATCTCTTTTGGTTTTTCAAGACCAAGTAAGTCTAAAAGCGTTGGAGATAGATCGGCTAAAATGCCGCCTTCTCTAAGCGTCGCACCTTTTTTCGTTACGATGACTGGAACAGGGTTTGTCGTATGTGCAGTATGCGGCTTTCCTTCTTCGGTAATGAGCACGTCTGCGTTACCGTGGTCTGCCGTGATGATGGCATGTCCGCCTTTTGCTAGGATTGCGTCGACTACAGCTCCTAAGCACTCATCTACTGCTTCAATGGCTTTGATTGTTGGCTCAAGCATACCTGAATGCCCCACCATATCTGGGTTAGCAAAGTTCAGAATGATCGCATCATGCTTGTCAGCATTGATGTCTTCAACAAGTGCATCCTTTACCTCGTAAGCGCTCATTTCCGGTTTGAGGTCATAGGTTGCGACATCTGGCGAATTGATTAAGATGCGGTCTTCACCAGGAAATTCTTCTTCACGTCCACCGCTCATAAAGAACGTCACATGAGGATATTTCTCTGTTTCAGCAATCCGCAGCTGCTTCAATCCATTTTGAGAAAGTACTTCTCCTACTGTGTTATCCAAATTCACTGGTTTGAAAGCCACATAGCCATCTACCGTTTCACTGAAGTGTGTGAAGCAGACGAAGTGTAAATCCTTCGGATGTGCTTCCCCGCGGTCAAACGAGCGGAAATCTTCATTTGTGAATGTGTTTGAAATTTGAATCGCACGGTCTGGACGGAAGTTATAGAAAATCACAGAGTCGCCGTCGTTTACTTTTGCAACCGGCTCACCATTTTCTCTCGTAATGACAGATGGAATAACGAACTCATCGTAGATTCCATTTTCATAGGAGTCATCAACGACATCATAGATGTTTTGATAACTTGGGCCTTCACCATACGCCATCGCGCGATATGCTTTCTCCACACGATCCCAGCGCTTGTCACGGTCCATTGAGTAATAGCGTCCAGATAGTGTTGCCACTTCTCCGACACCGATTTCTTTGATTTGTTCTTCAAGCTGTTTTAAGTACACTTTCGCTGTCTTCTGACCAACATCACGTCCGTCTAAGAAGCCGTGAATGTATACTTTTGTTAAGCCTTCTTTTTTCGCTAGTTTCAGCAAGGCAAAAAGATGCTGGATGTGGCTGTGCACACCGCCGTCTGACAAGAGACCGAATAAATGAAGCGCCTTGTCATTTTCTTTTGCATAAGTCATTGCATCTAGGAACGTTTCGTTTTTCTCAAATTCCCCATCACGAATGGCAACATTCACTCTTGTTAAGCTTTGGTACACGATGCGTCCTGCACCGATGTTCAAATGCCCAACTTCAGAGTTCCCCATTTGACCTTCTGGGAGGCCCACTGCCTCACCTGAAGCCGTTAAGGTTTGATGCGGGAATTCGTTCCAGTAGCGGTCAAAGTTCGGTTTCTTTGCTTGGGCAACAGCGTTACCGACTGTTTCGCCTCTTAAACCGAACCCGTCTAAGATGATTAATGCAGCTGGTTTCTTACTCATATTGACCTTCCTCCAATAATTGAACGAAAGACTGAGGTTCTAAGCTTGCGCCGCCTACCAAAGCACCGTCAATATCGGATTCTGCCATATATTCTTTAATATTCGCAGGTTTCACGCTTCCGCCATATTGAATGCGAAGGCTGTCTGCCGCTTCTTGACCAAATTCGCTTGCAACAGTTTGGCGAATGTGCGCACAAACATCGTTTGCATCTTTCGCTGTAGAAGATTTACCTGTACCGATCGCCCAGATTGGCTCATAGGCAATGACAGATTCAGCAACTTGCTGCTTCGTTAAACCAGCTAGTGCTTTCTTCACTTGATCAGCGACAAGTTCATTTGTTTTGCCTGCTTCACGCTCTTCAAGCGTTTCACCTACACAGATGATTGGAACGATGCCATGCTTGAATGCAGCATGTGCTTTTTTGTTCACTGTTTCATCTGTTTCAGCGAAGAATTCGCGGCGCTCTGAATGACCGATCACTGAGTAGCCGATGCCAAGATCTTTAAGCGCAGCAGGGCTGATTTCGCCAGTGAATGCACCGTTTTCTTCAAAGTGCATGTTTTGCGCACCAATTTTAAGGTCTGTTCCGTTAGAAAGGCTGTTCAGCTTTTCAAGGAAAAGGGCTGGTGCACAGACAATAGATTCCACTTTGTCAGGAGATGGAATAGATGACTTGACTTCTTCAACGAAGCTTACAGCTTCGCCAAGTGTTTTGTTCATCTTCCAGTTCCCAGCTATAATTGGTTTTCTCATGATTGACACTTCCTTATAGCAGTTTTGGTCTTATTTATCGTTTAATGCAGTCACACCTGGAAGTTCTTTGCCTTCCATAAATTCAAGTGAAGCGCCGCCACCTGTAGAAATATGGCTCATCTGATCGGCAAGACCAAATTTCTCAACAGCTGCTGCTGAATCTCCACCGCCAATGACAGAATATGTATCTTTCGCTTCTGCCAGTGCTTCTGCGATTGCTTTTGTTCCTTTAGCGAATGCATCGATTTCAAATACACCCATTGGTCCGTTCCAGACAACAAGTTTGCTGTTTTTAATGACATCAGCATACTTCTCTCTTGTCTCTGTTCCAATATCAAGTGCTTCTAGATCACTTGGAATTTCAGAGATTGGCACAATGCTTGTATTCGCATCATTTGAAAAGTCGTCGGCTACCAGAACATCTGTTGGAATCAGGAAGTTCACGCCTTTTTCTTTTGCACGGTCCATAAAGGATTTCGCTAAATCTACTTTGTCTTCTTCTAATAGAGACTTTCCTACTTCGTGGCCAAGTGCTTTGACAAATGTATAAGCAAGTCCGCCGCCGATGATCAGGTTGTCCACTTTATCAAGAAGACTTTCAATTACACCGATTTTATCCTTTACTTTTGCGCCACCGATAATCGCTGTAAATGGGCGATCAGGGTTTGAAATGGCTTTTCCTAGAACCTCAAGCTCTTTTTGCATGAGGAAGCCTGAAACAGCCGGAAGATACGCTGCAATACCAGCTGTGGATGCATGTGCACGGTGTGCAGCACCGAACGCATCATTGACATACACATCGGCTAAATCAGCAAACGCTTTTGATAATTCAGGATCGTTCTTTTCTTCACCAGGATAGAAACGAACGTTTTCAAGCACTAGCACATCTCCTTCTTTTAAGTCAGAGATTTGCTTTTTCACGTTGTCGCCGTAAGCTTCATCTGCTTTTTTCACTTCTTGTCCAAGAAGCTCTTGCAGACGTTTTGCTACAGGTGTCAGACGCAGTTCTTCAGTAACTTGACCTTTCGGACGACCCAAATGACTAGCTAGTAGTACCTTTGCGCCTTGTCCTGTTAAATACTCAATCGTTGGTAATGCTGCGCGAATACGAGTATCATCCGTCACTTTTCCGTCCTTCATTGGAACGTTAAAATCTACGCGGCAGAACACAACTTTACCTTTTACGTCAATGTCTTTTACTGATTTCTTATTCATGCTCGTCAGGAGATCCTCCTTTATTCTGGTTTCCTTACGCATTGGACAAGTCTCTCTTTATCCTTTTCCCATTTTGCCCTCATCAAAACGAGAAATCGTGCAGAACGGATAAATACAGAGAAAAAGGGAAAGGGATGCTTCCCCTTCCCTTGTCCGTCTTCATTATATCGTGTCTCTAGGAAAGAACCAAGTGAGTTCCTTCAGTGTGAGAAATTAAAGACCTTGTTTTGCAATGTAAGCTGCAAGGTCAACAACGCGGTGAGAATATCCACTCTCGTTATCGTACCAAGAAATGACTTTCACCATGCTGCCTTCCATTACCATTGTAGAAAGAGCATCGATTGTTGAAGAGTTTGCATTACCATTGTAGTCACCAGATACTAATGGCTCTTCGCTGTAGCCAAGGATTCCTTTAAGTTCTCCTTCAGCTGCTTCTTTAAGTGCTGCATTTACGTCTTCAGCTGTCACATCTTGATTTAATTCAGCAACAAGATCAACTAAAGAAACGTTAGGTGTTGGAACACGCATAGCGCCACCGTTTAATTTACCTTTAAGTTCAGGCAATACAAGTGAAACAGCTTTCGCAGCACCTGTAGAAGTTGGGATGATGTTTTCCGCAGCTGCACGAGCACGACGGTAGTCTTTGTGCGGAAGATCAAGAATTTGTTGGTCATTTGTGTATGAGTGAACAGTTGTCATCATACCGCGTTTGATACCAAATTTATCGTTAAGTACTTTTGCAAATGGAGCTAAGCAGTTTGTTGTACAAGATGCATTAGAGATGACATCGTGGCTAGCTGCATCGTATTTGTCTTCGTTTACACCCATAACGATTGTGATATCTTCTTCGTTAGCAGGAGCAGAGATGATGACTTTTTTAGCGCCAGCTTCTAAGTGTTTAGCAGCGTCTGCACGTTTAGTGAAGAATCCAGTAGATTCAACAACGATTTCTACGCCTTGTTTACCCCAGCTTAATTTCGCAGGGTCACGCTCAGCTGATACTTCGATTGTTTTACCGTTCACTACTAAGTTCGTACCGTCTACAGAAACCTCTGCATCTAGTTTTCCGTGAACAGAGTCATATTGTAAAAGGTGTGCAAGCATGTTAGCGTCTGTTAGATCGTTAACCGCTACTACCTCAACTTCAGGATTGTTTAATGCTGCACGAAATACGTTACGTCCAATACGTCCAAATCCGTTAATACCGACTTTTACTGCCATGATGTTTCCTCCTTTTATAGGTCACAATGTTTTATATTGAGGGATCAATTGACTCCCTTAATAACTCTTTTGCGGCTCCTTCGTCTGTGACGAGAACCGTTCGGCGGGGTTTTTTGAAATAAGCTTCAATGGCCCCTGCCTTTGATGATCCACCAGCAACAGCAATGATGTGTGGAATGCTTTCTAAATCATCTAGCTGCATGCCGACGGAGTGCACTTTGTGGACGACCTCGCCATCACGATTAAAGTAATAGCCAAAAGCCTCTGTCACTGCGTCATGCTCATCAATCTTTTTTAAATCTTCAGCGGGTGTGTTTCGTCTCATCGCCATTGTTTTTGCTTCACCGATTCCATGAATGAGCATCGTGGATGATTTAATTGTTTGAAGCACTTCTTTGACGGACGGTTCTTCAATAATGGAAGAGTAAGCACCTTCTGACAGCTGTCCTGGAACAAACAGCAGTTTGTAAGTACCGGAAGCTTTTTCAGCCATGTGGGCACAAATGGTGTTTGCCTGATTTTTTACATTCTCCCCAAGACCGCCTCTCGCAGGGACAAACATCATGTCTCTGTTTTTGGCATCAGGGGTCATCATTTCGGCAACAGCTTCCATCGTCGTTCCGCCAGTGACGGCGACGATATTATTTCCAGTAAACCTTTTTTTCATACACTGGACAGCAGCTCTTCCCATTTCTTGCTTCACCCACGGGGATTCATCGCTGTCACCAGAAACAATGATGACTTCTTCCAGGCCTAATTTCCTCTTTAATGTATTTTCCAAAAAGGTTAAACCTAAAACGTCCTTCATCATTCCTTCAAGCATTTCAAGCAAAGCATGACCTTCAGTCGTCAGCATCATACCGCTCGTTTTGACATCCAGCAGATTTTGTTCCTTTAAGAACTGAACTTCAGCTCTTAAAATACGTTCACTCAGACCAAGACTTGTCGCAAGACTTCTGCGACCAATTGGTTCAGCTAATCTGATGTACTGCAAAATGTCGTAGCGTTTTTGCATAACTGTGAGAAGATCTGGTAATAATTTTTTTTGAGCTTCCAATAAACGATTCATGGCTAACGACCCTTTCTTTTCACGTTGGACTAAAAACGTCCCACTGTGACAAAAAACGTCCCGCCACAGCCAAAAAAAATCAATCCCTGCTTTCTTTAATTATTTTAACAGGATAATCTTGCATTTTCAACTCTTACAAACACATTTAGACAAAAAATAGACACATTTTGACCGATAACCTGCTTGTCATCTAGCTTTCCGCTATTTTATTTTTTTCAAACTATTTATTTTCTTCTATATTGAATGCATTTGTCTTTGAAAAGGTGCAGGCGGTCAAAAGCCGCCTGCTTATGTTTTCGGTATCGTTTCTTTCTCTTCATTAAACCGTTTCGCATCTTCCTTCGGTTTAATCTTGAGGTAGTAAATGATGTAGCAGGCGGCCATAAATGGAACTCCGCAATAAAGACCAATCCGCTGATCCTCAATAAAGAATAAACTGATAAGAACAATGCCAAATGCGATAAAACCTGCTAATGGCACAAATGGATAGAAAGGCGTTCGGAAGACCAGATCCTTTACATCTCCGCCCTCTTTTATGAATTGTCTCCTAAAGAAGTATTGGGATAAACAAATAGACATCCAAACAACGACAAGCACCATACCCGAAATGGAGATGAGCCAGACATATACCGTTTTTGGTGCTACAACACTCGTGAGCAGTGATAGAGCGGATACACCCATTGTCACCAATAAGGCATTGATCGGGATTTTACGTTTGGATAATTTTTTCGTGAAAACAGGTCCTTTCCCGTCTTTTGAAAGCGCCCATAGCATACGTGATGATGCATATAATCCAGAGTTCGCTACAGATAAGACGGCTGTAATGATGATAAAATTCATGATATCTGCGGCGTATGGTATGCCGACCTTGTCCAATACCACAACAAACGGACTATCCACTGCGCCGGCGGTCTGCCATGGAAGAAGCGCTGCAAGAACCGCAATGGATAAAACAAAAAAGACCATCGTCCGCCAAATAATATTCCGAATAGAACGCGGGAGTGTTTTTTCCGGACTTTCACTTTCACCTGCTGCAATCCCTACAAGCTCTGTTCCTTGAAAGGAGAAATTGACTGTGACCATGGTTAATAAAATCGCCAAAAGACCATTAGGAAAAAGGCCGCCATGATCCGTCAAATGACGAAATAGTGGGGCAGGTTCCCCGCCTTTTAAGTGAATCATTCCGAAAATTGCGCCAATTCCAATGATAATAAACAATAAGATCGCAGCAACCTTGATGGCTGAAAACCAGAACTCTGTTTCAGCGAAACTGCGTGCCGAGATGGCATTGATGGAAAATAAGATGACGCTAAAGGCAAGACACCAAAGCCAAACAGGGATATCTGGGAACCACCTTTGGAGTAGAATACCTGCTGATGTAAACTCAAGTCCAATCGTACACGCCCAGCTAAACCAATAGAGCCAGCCGATCATAAAGCCCGTGGATGGACCAATATACTTCGTGGCATACTCCTGAAAAGAACCAGCTGTCGGCATCGCCACTGCTAATTCACCAAGACAGAGCATCACCAAATACATGAGCAATCCGCCAATGATAAACGAAAGAATGGCTCCCCCTGGGCCTGCCTGATGAATAATGAGTCCTGACCCAAGGAAAAGGCCTGTTCCAATGACCCCACCTAAGGCAATCATAAAGAGATGTCTACTTTTCATGGAACGCTCTAGTTCATTATGCTGTTCTGGCTTCAAATCCGCTTCCCCACTTTCACTCTTCTATTCATCAACCTTTGACAAAATTCGCCGTTCATTGAAAGAGAAAGGGAGAATTTGAAGGCTTCTCCCTTGATCATTTATGCTTGAAATAACGCTTCGATATGAGCGATTGCCCAATCCAAGTCTTCTTTTGAAATGGTGAGCGGCGGTGCAAATCGAATTACTGTCTCATGGGTTTCTTTGCATAACAGCCCGGCTTGCTTGAGCTTCTCGCAATAGGGTCTAGCTGCCTCAGTCAGTTCCATTCCAATAAATAGTCCACGCCCGCGCACTTCCTTAATGACAGGACTTTGAATGCGTGACAGTTTGTCTTTGAAATATTCCCCAAGCTCCAATGAGCGCTCGGCAAGCTTCTCGTCGATTAAAACATCTAGTGCAGCTAGCGATACTGCGCACGCAAGAGGATTCCCGCCAAAGGTAGACCCGTGAGATCCTGGGTTAAACACACCTAAAATATCACGATTTGCTACAACACATGAGATCGGGAATACCCCGCCGCCAAGTGCTTTACCAAGAATCAGCATATCCGGCTCAATGCCTTCCCAGTCGCATGCAAACATCTTGCCAGTCCGCGCTAATCCCACTTGAATTTCATCTGCGATCAATAACACATGTTCCTTCTCACAGATCGCTTTTGCCTCTTTTATAAAGCCCTCGGGCGGCATGACAATGCCCGCTTCCCCTTGAATCGGTTCAAAGAGAAAAGCTGCTGTTTGCGGAGTGATCGCTTCGCGTAACGCCTCAATATCTCCATAAGGGATGAGCTTTATGCCCGGAAGCATCGGACCGAAACCTCTTTGATATTCTGCTTCCGAAGAAAGTGACACAGCCGTCATTGTACGACCATGAAAATTCCCGGTACATGCAATGATTTCTGCCCGATTCTCTTCGATACCCTTGACATCATAGCCCCATCGTCTCGCTGCCTTTATCGCCGTTTCCACAGCCTCTGCTCCTGTATTCATCGGCAATGCCATCTCTTTATTCGTTAATTTGCAAATCTTCTCATACCAAGGACCAAGCTGATCATTATGGAAGGCCCTTGATGTGAGTGTCACACGGTCAGCTTGTGTTTTAAGCGCTTCTATAATGCGGGGATGGCGATGTCCTTGGTTCACTGCAGAATATGCACTGAGCATATCCATGTATCGGTTGCCCTCAGGATCAGTCACCCACACTCCCTCAGCCTCTGAAATCACAATTGGCAACGGATGATAGTTCGCCGCACCGTATTGTTCTGTTTGATGAATCAATGCTTTTGTCTGTGTCATCGTGTATTCCTCCTTCTGTAAGCTTGCCTCTTTTTATGGGGTTCATCTTCACTCTTATGTTATGCAAGGATCATGCCAACTTAGTGATCGTTCTGTGCCTAGGATTGTTCTCACCTTTAACGCAAAAATATTTTGCACATGCAAATTTTTTTAGAGGAAACCGCAAAATTTTTCATGTAAAATAGAGGTAATGTCTGGAGGTGGCGCAAGTGAAAAAAGATCAGCATACCGCAAAGCTTGAAAATGAGATTGATCTATATAAACAAATGCTCGATTTAATTGATGTTGGGGTTCACGCCATTGACGAAAATGGCAATACCATTGTTTATAATAAAAAAATGATGGAGATCGAATCTTTAAAACGTTCTGATGTCCTTTATAAAAATGTATTAGACCTCTTTGTGTTTCAGGACGAGATGCACAGTACACTTGTCCAAGCGCTGCGAACCGGGAAACAAACGGTTCATGCAAAGCAGACGTATCACAACTACAATGGAAAAGAAATCACAACGATTAACCATACATACCCGCTCGTTCGAGACGGTTTGATTCAAGGGGCAGTTGAAATTTCGAATGATGTCACGAAACTGGAACGGCTCATTCACCACAATATGAAGAAAAAAGGAAACACACGCTTTACATTTGATTCAATCATTGGGGAAAGTCCTGCCTTTTTAGAAGTAATTGAACATGCGAAACGAGCCACACGTACCTCTTCTTATGTGCTGATTGTTGGTGAAACAGGGACGGGGAAAGAGCTATTTGCACAAAGCATTCATAATGGCAGCAGCCGTTCATCTGGACCATTTATTACGCAGAATTGTGCAGCGCTGCCTGATAACCTCATTGAAAGTCTGCTTTTTGGAACACAAAAAGGGGCTTTTACAGGGGCAACAGATCAGCCCGGTCTATTCGAACAAGCACAAGGTGGTACACTGCTTTTAGATGAAATCAACTCATTACACCCGGCTCTTCAAGCAAAACTATTGCGCGTCTTGCAGGAGAAGCGCGTGAGAAGGTTAGGCAGTACAAAAGAAATCGCCATTGATGTGAGAGTGATTGCTAATATGAATGAGGACCCTGTGGATGCGATCGCAGGTGGACGGATGCGAAAGGATTTATTTTACCGGCTTGGCATTGTCACCTTGTTTATCCCGCCGCTCTCTGAGCGAAAAGAAGACATCCCGACATTTGTGATGCATTTTATTCAAAAATATAATGAACTGTTTCAAATGAATGTGAAGGCGGCTGATGAAGAGGTACTTGCCCTGTTCCAAACTTATCATTGGCCAGGTAATGTAAGAGAGCTGGAGCATGTGATTGAGGCTGGAATGAATATGATGATGGACGAAACATACTTAAGCTTGCATCACCTTCCTTACCATTTCCGATTCAAGCAAGGAGAAGGTCATCCTAGTGAACACATGCAGATGAGTCCGGTGCAGCCTACAGCTGCAGCTGATACCTTCGTCTACACGAGCTCAGAACATACGACTGATTTCCAAACCCAAATGGAACGATTTGAAAAACAATACATCGTCCATTACTTAAATAAAATGGACGACAATATTTCACAGACTGCAAAGATATTGGGCATGAGCAGGCAAAGTCTGCAATATCGAATGAAAAAATTGCATATTTCTCTTCAATAATAGAGCTGTGCCCTTATGCGGCACAGCTTAGATTGTTGACAAAGGGCTAAAATGACCTTTATTTTAGCCCTTTGTCTTCTTTTCAGCGTGATAGAAAACCTTTGCAGTCTAGGAAGGACGAGCACTGGCACGGAGCGAATTTGACATTCGTGAGTACCAGCGCGCAGGACTGACAAAGAATGCGAGGGTTTGTCTACACGCTGAGCTGTGCCCTTATGCGGCACAGCTTATTGTATATCTGGCTTTCCTTCCTGTTCTTGCAGCACATCACCAAGAAGTTGTTCTACTTTTTCCAAATGTGTGAGCATCGCCCGCTCTGCTTCTTCTGGCTGTTTGTCCATGATAGCTTGATAAATTCGTTCATGGTCCTTGTAAAGCTGACGTATGGACGCTTTTCTTGAGAATAACACGACTTTTCTTGTTTCTCGCATCGTTTCCATTAACAAGGTTGAGACCTGATTCATTAAAGCCTCTAGTAAATGATTCTTTGAGGCTTTGGCGATGGCAAGATGAAATGTGAGGTCTGCCTCCTCACCAATTTCTTTATGTGCTTCTGCACGCTTCATTTGTTCAAGTGCATCATGCAGTCGATGGAGGTCATCGTCTGTCCGCAGCAATGCTGCCTTTTTGACAGCACCTGATTCAATGATTGATCTCACTTCAAGAAGCTGCGCGATATCCTGCTGCTTCATCAAAAAAGCAGGAGATAAACAAAATGTGAGCTGCTCAGGATCGAACTGCTTCACATATGTGCCTTCTCCTTGCTTCATCTCTATTAATCCGATCGCTTTCAGAGCGGACAGTGCCTCTCTCACAGCGGAACGGCTGACTTGAAAGTTTTCAGAAAGTGCTTGAACCGAGTCTAGTTTTTCCCCTGGAAGTAGCTCCCCCGTTCGAATGGATTCGACTAATGCGTCCGCAATTTCTTCATATATTTTTTTCGTTTTAATTTGTTTATATTTCAATTGGTCTCACCTCATCACTGTTGTCTTCCTATCAGCTCATGCCCTATCTTATACTTTACCCCAAAATTCAGATCACACCTCTCCCCTTTTCTCAATTCTCAAGAAATCTTCGATCCCGCTCTTCCACTCATCAAAAAAGAAGCACGTGCCTTTGTTTCTGGCATGTGCTTCTTTTTAATCATAGCGTTTCCGCAGCGTGGAAGACGGAAGGTTCATTTGCTCACGATATTTGGCAATGGTTCTGCGAGAGACACGGATACCAAAGGTTTGTTGAAGCTGCGTCATGATTTGCTGATCCGAATATGGTTTTTTCTTATTTTCTGATTGAATCAGCTCTGCAATGTGCGTCTTCACTGTGTAGCTGGATGCTTCTTCTAGCGAATGCCCTTCTAGTTTCGCTTGAAAAAACTGTTTCATTTCCATTAACCCATAAGGGGTCTGCACCATTTTTCCTTTGACTGTTCGGCTCACTGTCGACTCATGCACTTGTAATATATCTGCAATCCGCTTCATCGTAAGCGGTTTCATTTTATGCTTTCCTGTCAGGAAAAAATCAGTCTGTTGTAAGATAATCTCACGAACGACATTTGTCATCGTTTGTTTTCTCTGCTTCAGCGCTTGAACAAGCCAATTGTACTGCTGCTGCTTTTCCTTTAAATACGTGTATGCTTCATGCCGCTTTTGATCTTGAATCATGGCGAAATACCCTTCATTCATTTCAATGTCCGGAAAAGCACGCTGGTTCAGCTCGAATGTGATGTGACCTCCCGTAGCTGTAATCAACACATCTGGTTCTATATACACATCCTGGTCTTCATAAGAGAAATGAAGGCCTGGTCTTGGTTCGAGAAGCGACACCTCATCTTGTATGGCCTGCAAGGTTTTCAAAGGTATACCTGTTTTTGCCGCGATTTCCTTCCAAGCCTTCCTTGCGAAAAGAAAGAAATGCCCTTCGATGATCAGCTCTGCTTCATACCAGCGATCCTTTTTTCGTCTAAGCTGGAGCAGGATACATTCTTGCAATGATCTAGCGCCAATACCAGCAGGCTCTAATGATTGAAGCTGATGAAGAACAGCTTCTACTTCTTCTGCCGAAGCCTGTAAAACAGCGGCCATTTGGTCAACCGGTTCATTTAAATAGCCATTGGAATCAATGGACTCAATCATGAAGTGAAAAATCCTTTGATTCTTTTCACTTAAATTCAAATCAATGGCCTGTCTCTTTAAATACATTTGCAGGCTTTCTTTTTGATGCGTACGATACGGCTCTGTCATTCGATCTTGCGTTCTTTTATGATAAACTGGTTGATAGCTGTCCGTGTCTTTCCGCTCAATCAGAGGGTTCTCAAGCGCTAACTGATCAAGATACTCACCCAGCTCTGCACAATTCAGTTGCAGCAGCGTAATCGCCTGCCTGAGTTCTTGTGTGAGTACCTGCTTTAATACTAGTTCTTGTTGCAGTTTAAGGCTCATTGTCTCCCCTCCCTCTCATCATTTTACATGAAGATTGACGGACCGTATATACGAAATAGGAGTGATGTCCATGTCTGAACTTTTTTCTGTTCCATACTTTATTGATAACTTAAAACAGCACATTGCCATGAATCAACATGAAGACAAGATTCATGCCATGAACGCTTATTATCGTTCAGTGGTTTCTACACTTGTGCAGGACCAATTGACGAAAAATGCTGTTGTCTTGAAGCGAATTCAGCATCTCGATGAAGCGTACCAAAAGGTGAAAAAAGAAAGCGAATAAATGGACGAAAAACAGCACCCTTTGTCACGATTGCAAAGGGTGTTTATCATGTAGGAAAAGCTTTTGATCCAGCTTCGATTTGTACATCATCAAAAAGCCGGACCGCCCTACAGTATAAATGATAAAGGCAAACCATAGTCCGTGATTGTGCCATATCGGAATGACTGCCGCTTGAACAGCCACAAACAAAATCATCGCAAACAGCATTGAATTCCTGACAGGAGCAATTTCTGTCGCACCTGTGAATACACCATAAATCACCAAGCCAAAACAAGCAGCAAACGGATAAAGAACGAGCCAATCGGCATATTGCAGTGTCACATCAAGAAGCTGAGGCAAATTTGTAAACAGGCTCAAAATCGGTACTTTAAAGAAAAAGTAACCTGTCGCAATGACACATGCCATCACAACTGCCCACTGTCTCGAAAGGGTTAATGTTTTATCATAGAGCGCTCGGTCGTTCGCCCCTACTGATCTGCCGACAAGAATACTGGATGCATTGGCAAATCCATCGAACAAATAGGCCATGATGTAGTGAATTTGAAATAAAATGGCATTCGCCGCCAATTGCTCCGTTCCGAAAGACGCTCCCTTCGCTGTAAACATGTTGATCACGACAAGCAGACAGATCGTTCGGATAAACAAGTCTTTATTCACATGAAACATTTTCTTTACTGCACGTGTGTCCATCACCTGCCGGATAGACGGCATCCGAAAACCGTTTGACGTATGCTTCAAGATGATCCAGGCCCCTAACACAAAAGCAGTGAGTTCAGAGATCAATGTCGCCGCTGCCACACCTTTGACGGCAAAAGAAAACGCATGAACTAAGATCAATGCCAAGATCATATTCATGACATTGATCAAAATTTGTAAAGAAAGGGCTTCTTTCATTTTTGCCATCCCCATCAGCCAGCCGAGTATGACGTAATTCATCAAGGTAAATGGCGCTCCCCAGATCCGAATATGAAAATAGTCCGCTGCATATTCGCGCACATCAGCAGCAGGAGAGATGATCCATAATGCGGATTGAATAATGGGCCATTGAAGAGCAATAAAACAAAGCCCGACAATAATAGCCAGCAAAAAAGGCCTTAGAAAAGCAAGAACACCCTGCTCCTCGTTCTGCGCTCCGTTTGCTTGGGCAGCAAAAGCAGATGTACTTACCCGCAGAAAACCAAACAGCCAGTACAATGTACTAAAAATGAGACTGCCGACTGCGACGCCCCCTATATAAGCGGGGTTGGCAAGCTGTCCGACAACTGCTGTATCGACAGCTCCAAGTAATGGCGTGGTCATCGTTGAAATGGTTAAAGGGATCGCCAAAGCTAAATATGCTCGATGGTTCACGATGCCACCTGCCTTTCATGAAAAATAGCCTCTCTTAAAAGAGGCATTGAGGGAATGAAAAGGTTAACGAACCGGCCTGCCAATCGTTCGGGACAAAGGGTGGCTGGCGAGCGTTGCCTCCTTCATTTTCAGCACAGCTTCGTGCTCTGATATAAAGAAATCATCCTTCGATTGAAACTGAGCCACAAGCTCACCCTGATCAAGAATCGCTAATTGATCACTTAAATGATAGGCCGCTGTCAAATCATGTGTAATAAATAAGTATGCAAGCTTCAGCTCTTTCTTTAATTCTACTAACAAATCTAAAATGACTGCCTGCGTAACCATATCTAAGCTACTGACTGATTCATCCAGCACAATGAGCTTTGGCTGAAGCACCAGTGCTCTGGCGATGTTGATCCGCTGTAGCTGGCCGCCGCTAAATTGGTATGGGTACTTGGACAAATCCTGCTCACTGAGCCCCACTCTTTCTAACCAGTGAATGAGTATATGCTGACGTTTTTTTCGGGTCATTGGTTCATAGTTTTCAAGCGGCTCAGATAGAATTTGTTCCACTGTCCATCTTGGATTCACTGCTGAATATGAATCTTGAAATACCGCTTGTACATGCCGGCGGAAATGCTGATGTGTCCGCTGATCTGCACGAATAATATCCTGACCTTCAAACAGAACTTGTCCGCTACTTGGCTTCTCTAGTCCAAGGATGATGCGGCCAAGTGTACTTTTCCCTGCACCACTTTGACCTAATAATCCAAGACAAGTGCCTTCTTCAATGGTCAAATGGACGTTTTTCAGGACAGGGGCTCTCCCTTTTGTCCTCATCAGAAACGATCGGCTGCCATATGAATGACTAACTGCTTTCACTTCTATTAAATGCAACGGTCTTCTCACCTCAAATCGGGCAAACAGCTGGAATGGATGGACGAGCTGCTAAAAGTTTCTTTGTATAATCATGCTTCGGGTGTTCAAAAAGCTCAAGAACTTCAGCCTTTTCAACGATTTTTCCTTGTTTCATCACCACGACCTGGTCTGCCATTTCCGCAATCACACTAAGATCGTGGGTAATGAGCAAAATCGCCGTTCCGTATTCATGACGAATTTGATTCAAGTGCTCAAGCACCAGCTTCTGATTGTGTACATCTAATGCGGTTGTCGGTTCATCTGCGATGATCAGAGGCGGATGCATACAGGCAGCCATAGCAATCATGACACGCTGGAGCATCCCCCCGCTTAATTCAAAAGGGTACTTACTCAGTAATTGATCTGGATGCGGCAGGTTCATTTTCTCTAAGGCTTCAATTGCCTGGACCCGAGCCTTCCTTTTACTGACAGATGTATGCCGGCGGATTGTTTCAATCAATTGATGTCCAATTGTCCATACAGGCGTAAAGCTATTCATCGGATTTTGCATAATATATGAGAGATCTTTGCCACGAATAGACCGCATATGCTGTTCACTCAAACCGATCAATTCTCGACCTTGTAGAGTGATACTGCCTGTCACTTCCGTTGTTTTTCGATCAAGCATGTTTAAGATCGACATACTTGTCACCGTTTTTCCGCATCCGCTCTCACCAATTAATCCAACAATTTGACCGCGCTTTACCTCAAATGCTATTTCTTGAACAAGAGAAATGGTTCCTTGCGGCGTTTTCGTATGCACATGCAGGTTCTCTATATTTAAAATAGACTCTTCCAACTGACTCATTCCTTTACACACGACGTTTGATGCCATATTTCTCTGAAAGGGCTTCTCCCAGTAAGTTGAATAGAATGACCACAGCCATAATCACAAGGCCCGGATAAAGCATCAGCTGAGGATTTGTTTGAATATAAGATTTTCCTTCATGGATCATCGCTCCCCATTCAGGCATAGGCGGCTGAACCCCTAAGCCTAGAAAAGACATGGCGGAAATGTCCATAATCGCCCAGCCCATTTCAAGTGTGCCCACAACTGCGAGTGGCGGCAGTACATTCGGAATCATATGCTTTCTCATGATATTCCAATGGGAAGTACCACTAATCTTCGCAGCTGCAATAAAGTTTTGTTCTTTTAAACTAAGGACCATCCCTCGAAAGACGCGAGCGTAATACACCCACTGCACAAGCATCAAAGCCAGCACCACTTGAGAAAGCCCCGGTCCAAAAATACCGACTAATCCAAGGATCAGTACCAAATTCGGAAATGCCATGACCCCGTCGCACAATCTCATCAATACGTGATCGATCCAGCCGCCTTTATATCCAGATATCAGCCCTACGATTAAACCGATAGATAGAGAGGAAACAAAGATTAACAACGCACAGCCTAGTGAAATACGAGCACCATATAGAATACGAGATAAATTGCATCTTCCCAATTGATCGGTGCCTAGAGGATACTCCCATGAAGATCCCTTTAGTTTCATTGCAAGATTAACAGCCGCCGGGTCATGCGGAGCGATCCATGGTGCACATACCGTCACAATGAGCAGGAGACCGAGCAGCAGCACACAGATCGAGATCATCTTTTGATGATAGAAGAGGTGTTTTACTTTTGTCATCATGGCTGGCGGCCTTCCTTTCTAGAAATACGGGGGTCAATGAGCAGCTGAAGAAGATCCACTATCAAGCTGCTTAAGATAAAGATACACGCCGCCATCAACACATAAAATTGAATGACCGGCAGATCCCGGTTAAAGATCGCTTCAATAAAAAATCGTCCAAATCCAGGCCATGAAAAAACAGCCTCTACAATAATAGTCCCTGTGAGTAGCTTGCCAAGATTCACGCCAAGTCCTGTCAGCATCGGTGATATCGCCATTCTGAAGACATGTTTGAACATAATCGATTGTTCCTTTAACCCTCTCATTCTCGCATATTGAACAAAAGGCTCGTGAAGCGTCTCACTCACACTCGCTCGCAATAATCTCGTATACATCGCAATTAACGGCACAGCCAGTGTAATGGATGGCAGTACAAGATGTTCCCATGTACCAACACCTTCAACAGGTAAAAGATCGAGTTTCACTGAAAAAAAGAAGATGAGCAAATACCCCAAAACAAAGGTCGGGATAGATGCTCCTAGGAAGGAAATCAACCGGCTCACATGATCTACAACGCCATTTTTTCTCACCCCGCTGAAAAAACCCAGTGGAATACTGACACAAATTGCGATCAGCAGACTAGTGAACGCCAATTGAATCGTCGCAGGTATTCGATAGATCACCTCATCAAGCACAGGCTGATTGGTCATATACGACCGCCCAAAATCAAGACGGACGACTTTTTCAATCGTATGAAGGTACTGCATGTAAAAAGGTTCATCTAAACCAAATTCACTTCGTTTTTGGGCTAATACCTCATCAGTAGGCTGAATATGAGCCGCTGCTAAATATGCCTCCGCTGGATCAACTGGTGACAGATGAATCATGCCAGTTGTGAACAGTGTGGCTAGTAGAAATACAGGAATGATAGATAACATTCGTTTGATGATATAGCGGCTCATTTGCTTACCTTCCTTCTGTTACTTCAGCTTGATGCCTGTGAAAGGATGTTCATCTCGATTCGCAGGGAAATCAAAGTCCTTCACATCTTTTTGATAAACAGCTGTCTTTTTAAAATAAGAGATTGGCACAATCGCCCCTTGATCTTGCAAGGAAGATAAGACGGACGAATAAAGTGCTTTGCGTTTGTTTTCATTTGTTGTCGATGGAATCTCCGTCATTTCTTTGATCAGCTTATCTTTATTCGGATACGCTGAGATCGCCTCTTTGAATCCAAAACCATCTGATGAGACAACGTTCATAAATGTATGCGGATCATACGGCGCTCCGTAATTGCTAAAGAAGTTCATATCAAATTTGTTCGCTTTAAACCGCTGAACCTGCGTCGCCAGCTCGACACCTTCAAGTTTGACGCCAACGCCAATGGCTGCCCATTCTGCCTGCAGTGTTTCAGCCATTGTTTTTTGAATCGATTCTGCTGAGTCATACATCATACTAAACTCAAGTGTTTTTCCGTCTTTTTCGCGTATGGTTTTTCCTTTTGGAAGCGTCCAGCCCGCTTCATCCAGTAAAGCCTTCGCTTTGTCCACATCATATTGGAAAGATTTCACCCGGATGCCTGACGTATATGGCATGTTTGTCGGCAAGATGTGATCTGCTACATCCTCTAAGCCAGAGGTCACACCTTCCACCAATGATGTTTTATTGATCGCATACTGAAGGGCGTGACGCACTTTCTCATCTGACAGCTGATCGACTTTTGTGTTCATGACAAGCTGTCTTGTGGCTACAGGCTCTGACATCTTCGTTTCATACTTGCCGCTCGCCTCTAGTTGTTTAAAAGCATCAAGGCTAATCGTTCCTTCTCCATAAAGTAAATCTACATCGCCTTTTTCAAATGCCATCACTCTTGTTTCGGCATCTGGAATGACCTTCACTTTGATTTCTTTGACCTTTGGTTTCTCTCCCCAGTAGTGGTCATTTCGTTCAAAAATCGCGTAATCATCTTTTTTGTACGTCTTTAATACCCAAGGACCTGTCCCCACTGGTTTTTCGATTCCTTTTGATGTATCTCCGTTTTTCGGAAAACCTGCTTCGCCTAGGAAACGTACGGGGCGCACAACAGCTAACTCTTGAACAGTTGGATAATAAGGCTCAGTTAATGTGAGTTTAAACGTTTGCTTGTCCACTGCTTCTGTCTTTTTGATTTTCTTTATGACACCTAACCAGCTATGTACTTCTTTGTTTTTTAAAATCGTATCAAAATTCTTTTTCACAATGTTCGCATTAAATTTAGATCCATCTGAGAACGTGACATTGTCTCTAAGATGGAACGTATACACCTTGCCATCCTTTGAAACATCCCATGATTTTGCTAATTCAGGTTTAAGCTTTCCATTTTTTTGATAGCTCACCAATGGTTCGTAAATCATGGATTGGGCAAACAATTGTGATGGATTGTATATGTGTGGATTCATTTCGCCAATATCTCTCGGCCATGCCATGGTGATCATATCAGGATGATCCTTGTCTCCACCTGCTCCATTATTTGCTTGAGAACAGCCTACTAGTAAGAAGATCAGTAGGATAGGTAATATTGTATTTATTTTAATTTTCGGAAAATTACTCCAAATAGACATAAGTTGCTCCTCCTAATTGATGCTGATAATCATTTTCATTTTAAGGAGGAAGGACTCTGTTGTCAATATCATATTTGAAACGAAATGACAATATATATTCCTTATTATTCCACAAATTAAGGGATTTGTTAAAAAGAGAGGCAGGCTGCTGATGAACGAGCAGCCTATGAGGAGGGTAATGCTTTCTTTTGCAGGGCGTTGTACAGTGTATCAATGACAAGCTCCTGTTCCGCGTCTGTCATGCTTGTACCAGATGGCAGGCAAAGACCTGTCTCAAATAACAACTCAGATGCAGGGACTTCATCGGCTGTTGTATAAAAAGGATAACCATGAAAGAGCGGCTGCTGGTGCAGCGGCTTCCATACACGCCTTGCTTCGATCTGCTTTTGTTCTAAAGCATCTATCATCTCTACTGGAGACATCTGTGCATGATGATCCATGGTGAATGTGGTCAGCCAGCGGTTTGATGTGGTTTCTTGATATTCTGGCATAAATTGAAGGGCTTCAATATCGGCTAAAGCATCTTGATAACGCTCGAAAATGCGGCGTTTTTGCTGAACACGCTCCTCTAACACTTCCATTTGTGCAATTCCTACACCTGCGAGCAGGTTGCTCATCCGATAGTTATATCCCCCCTCTTGATGTTCATAGTGTAGGGCATGTTCTCTTGCCTGTGACGCGAGAAATCGGCATCGGTCGATCGCTGCTTCATCATCACTGACAAGCATTCCGCCTCCTGATGTTGTAATGATTTTATTTCCGTTAAAAGAGTAAACACCGAACCTGCCCATTGAACCGCTTTTTCTTCCTTTATATATACTGCCTAACGATTCAGCCGCATCTTCAATGATTGGCACATCATATGCCTCACACACTGCTATGATTTCATCCATTTTCGCACTTTGTCCGTATAAATGAACGACAATAACTGCACGGGGTCTTTTCCCAAGTCGTTTTGTTTCAGCAAAGGCTTTCTCTAACGCCAGCGGACACATATTCCATGTCTCTTTTTCTGAATCAATAAAAACAGGTGTCGCTTGTTCATATAAAATAGGATTTGCACTGGCAACAAATGTGAGAGTGGAACAAAAGACCATATCTCCCTTTTGAACGCCAAGGAGTTTTAAGGCAAGGTGAATGGCTGCTGTTCCTGAAGATAATGCCGCTCCTCTCTTCACCCCTGCATAATCCGCGACCACTTGCTCAAATTCATTTACAAGCGGTCCTAATGGTGCAATCCAATTGCTCTTAAATGCCTCCTCTATTTTCATCTGTTCTTTTCCACTCATATGAGGAGGAGATAAGTAGATTCGTTTCCTGTCTCTCATGATTTCCCACCTTCTCTTCGATCTTTGATCTCAATTGCAGGAACGCCTACGGCGACTTTCTGATCATGTATATCTCGGGTCACTGCCGCTCCTGCGCCGATCACTGCCCAGCTTCCAATGGTTCTGCCAGGTATGACAGCAGCCCCAGCTCCAATATGAGCACCCTCTCGCACAGAGACACAGCCGGTGAGCACGGCTCCCGGGGATAGGTGCGTAAAGGATTCGAGAAAGCAGTCATGCTCCACGATAGAACCGGTGTTGATAATGGCATGCTCACCAATTACTGCATCTGCTTGCACAACAGCCCTTGCCATCACAACCGTTCCTCGGCCAATCTTCGTTGACGAGCTCACAACTGCCTCTGGATGAATCAGTGTGGCAAATGCCCTCTCTTCAAATGCGAGACGTTCTTTGATCCTCTGTCTGATTTCATTTTGCCCAATGGCAATCAGCCATTGCATATCAGGTATTTCACATCTTACCTTTTGACTCATAGAAACCGGACCATACAGAATACCGGTTTGAGTGTCAGCCTCCTCAAATCGATCGTCTAATACAGCACACAATGAGTAATCAGGATGCAAAAAAATCAACTCCTGAATGACCTTGCTGTGTCCGCCAGCCCCTATTAAGCCAATGGGCTGCTCTTTACGTATCGGTTCCTTTGAATTTTTCAGCTGTTGCATGATTTGGCTGCTGCACCCCTTCTGTTTTGATGACTTTCAGCAAGGTCATCCATAAGATTTTCATATCGAGCCAAAACGATTGGTGCTCTACATACCAGAGGTCATAGGTGAATTTCTCCTCCCAAGAGAGAGTATTTCTCCCATTCACCTGGGCCCATCCAGTGATACCAGGCTTCACAAGATGACGCTTCGCTTGCTCCTCTGTGTACATTTGTAAATACTCCATTAAAAGCGGTCTTGGGCCAACGAGACTGATTTCCCCTTTGAGTACATTGACAAGCTGCGGCAATTCATCAAGACTGAGCTTACGAATAAAGGTGCCGGTTTTTGTTAATCGAAGATGGTCTGGAAGCAGTACGCCATGTTCATCGCGTTCCTCGGTCATCGTCCGAAATTTATAAAGCATAAACGGCTGTCCGTACAGACCAGGCCGCTCTTGTCGAAACACCACAGGAGCTCCGATTTTCCACCTAATGAGTCCATAGATGAGAAGGAAAAGAGGACTCCCTGCGATGAGCAGTGTCAGTGCCACGACCACATCTATTATTCTTTTCATCATTGCTTCTCCTTTCCACACTAGCGGGAGACAGCCCGTTCAATAGCAGCTTGTTTCACCTTGCGCATGAGCTGTATCCGCTCTTGTTTTGTTCCTGCAAATTGATACAAATAGCCTAAGTAGAGAACGAAACATATTCCGCCAATACAAAATAGCTCCCACCATCTCGTCACATCATACACAGCCTGAATGCCGGCACAGATCCCCCATATGAATAGAGTCCCAAACAGCGGAACGACTGTATGTTTGTAAAAGATGGTGCTTTTCTGTTTCGTGATCTTGGCTGTATACAATGGGAGAAAAACGATATTTTTCATCAATAAAACAACGGCCCCTGCTGATGCAATGCCATATAACCCAAGCTGAAGTAGGTGAGTCAGTCCATAGGCGAACAGGACATTGGAACCGCCTAATATGAGTGTCACAACCGCCGGCACTTTAAAGCGGTTAAAGGCAGTAGGTACATAGGTCAGCGGTAAAAACATCAACGTGAAACACAAATAAGCCGCATGAATCATCAGCAGCCATTTCAGTTCCTCAAAGGCTGGTCCAAGCCATAACAGCATGAGTGGACCGGCAAGACCTCCTAACAGAGCTGCGGGGAATGCCACAAATAAACCACTCCATTTCATGGCATTGGCGGCGTATTGAATGAGCCCCTGCTCGTCTTGGTTTGAATATAATTTTGTGATCGTTGGCGCAAACACAATCGCAAGTGTCCCTGCAAGGGTGCGCAATAATAATGGAAATTGTAAAATGGCGGCATACTGTCCAGTCGCTTCTGCCCCAATCAGTAAGTTGGTCATCAATAAATCGATTTGTAAAAACAACAAAATGCCCATTTGCTCAAATGAATGCCACACCCCTGATCGAACCAGCGTGAGACTTGAAGATAAAGAAACGTACCGCCACTTAAACGAAAACCAAGGAATGAGTTTCTTAAAATAATAGAGACCCATTCCCAAAGCGGCGAGACTCCCCATAATGGCTGCAAGTGGAATATGCCAAATAGCTGGTGTCGTCACGGTAAATAACAGCACAATCACAAGCGCCCTGCCAAACATCTGAATGGCCTGTCCAACACTCGATACATATAATTTGTTCGCATAAAACGGTGCCGCCCCAATACCAGACATGACGAAATTGAGCATAAATAAAAGACCCCCTAACACAAAGGCGATCTGTGTATCTTTTGCAAGATGAGCAGGCACATGGAGCCAATCAACCAGCTGCTGAGACATGAATAGACAAAGTAAAAAAAGACAGATGGATAAAAAGAGAGAACTGACAAAATAGGAAGCGAGATAGCGCTGCGCTTGTTCCATCTCTCCTTTATGAGCCGCAACAGAAAAAAAACGCACCACCACAGCACTTAATGAAGCCGTAATGACCGATAAATAATTGATCATATTTTGCGTCAGATGAATCAGACCAAACGCTTCCACTCCAAGTGTATGAACAATGTAAGGCGTTAAACAAACAGACATCAGCATCATCAAGATAAACGTCATCACATTTGCACTGACATTGTAAAGAAACGCACGGTTCATGGTGATTTCACGCAGTGTTTAAGGGCCTTCATCCAGCTTCCTCTCCCTTTTGTCCGCTTGTTTTCATATGCTGATGAATGGCCTTTTTCACCGCTTCCTCCGTTGGTTCCTTCAAAAGGGTCATAAACGGCAAGTGCGCTACCCATTCATATCCTTCCATGACTTTATGATCAAACGACCTGATGACAACACACGGTGTTTGTGTGATCGCACAAAAGATCATGCCATGCAGTCGATCTGTCACGACGACTTGTGCCTGTCTCAACTGCGTCCATAACGTGGATAATTCCTCTAAACGAGTCGTTCGATTTACTCGCTTACCAATGGTTGTTGTGATAAAACCAACTTGATCATACGTTTCTTTGATATGCTCCTGCAGTTGTTCTCGTTTCTCTTTCGTGAGATATGCCTCCTTATCCTCACGCAGACAAAGCAGCACTCCTTTACGGGTTTGACTCTTTGATGTTTCGTCTAATGTCAGGACCATATCAGGCTGTTTCCACACCTCTTTATTAGGAAAATGCTGCTTCATCCATTGATAGGTGGTTTGATCTCTTGCCATCAAAAGAAGCCTCGGGTGTTGTTGATATGCTTGAATAGCGCGGCGTTCTTCTCTTTTCCCTCTCTTTGTTTCTGTAAAATGAGCAGTAGCGGGCAGCTGAATGACGGGATAGGACTTAAAGGCATTCATGATAAATTGTCTTGTCCATTCTTCATATCGATATAAATCGCCCATGTTGCCCCCGCCGATGATACAGACAATGTCCTCTGGGTGCCGCGCGTGCTTCAGCGGACGTGCTAGACGATACATCTCCTGCATGTCTACTTCTATGATTTGATAGTCTGGAAAGTGCTTTTGTAAAAAACAGCAGCTGGCATAGGCAATCGCGTGATCACCTAAGTTGTCATGTGCCGGCAGCAGCGTGAGAATGATTTTCTTCTGATGACGCAGCTCTGGCAGTCTTTGGCGGCTCAACCTATATTGGAGCGGATACTTGACCTTTAAGAGCAGCCACTCTGCGGCATGTGCTTTTAATTGCTGCAATGTCACAATCATCACCCCGATTTTCTCGTTTGATATTCAATCCATTTTTGATAGCTTGAAGCTGCGACAGAGAGCGGATACACCCACTGCAGCCTAGCAAGGAATAAGATCATTCGCTTGCGCACAGTCAGCTTCGATGGTTCCACTTGTTTCACAGCCTTCTGAAAAGCTTCATGTGTCACCATTTCACGCATATGACCAAGCTTTTTTTGAAAGGACAGGGAATTTTGGCTCTTCCATTCATTGAGCATACAATGCAGCGTATGATTCACGATAAAAAAATAAAAAGCCTTCTCATATGGTGTCAGCTCATCATGCTCTTTTAAAAACAAACGCTGCGCGTCATAAAACGCCAGTCCATGCTGAAAATACTGCTTTTGATATCGCTGGACAATGGATGACAAATGAACCCGGTAATAATAAAGCGGCTCATGAACAAAGGCAATGACACGTGATAAAGAAAAACAGCGCAGCGTGACATATTGATCTTCAATATTCTCAAGCTCACCTCTCAACGGAAAACGGATATGATGCTTTTCGATAAACGCCCGCCGATACAGCTTATTCCATGAGAATCCCGTGATCTCACCATGTAATAACGATTCTATTAAACTTGTCTTATCGGCTTCCTGCTGAGCTAACAGCGTCGTCGGTATGATCCGTTTTGACTGTTCAAACTGAATCCAATATTCACTGACAACAAGATCGGCACCGGTGTTTTCGGCTTCTTGATATAAAGCCTCACAGTATTGAGGAGCGAGAACATCATCTGAATCAACAAAGGCAAGATACGTTCCTGTTGCTTCTTCTATGCCCCTGTTCCTCACCGCTCCCAGCCCTTGATTGATTTGGTGAATCACCCGAAATCGCTCATCACGCGCAGCAAACGCTTCAAGGATGTCTCCACTGTGATCGGTAGATCCATCGTTAATAAGGATGACCTCTATATCTGAAAAGCTTTGGTCTGCAATCGATTGAAGACACTGCTCCACATATTGACTAGTGTTATAGACTGCGACCAATAGACTGATAGCTGGCATGACAGCAAGCCCCACCTTTCTTCAAATCTACTTTGTAAAAATCGTTCGGTACGGTAAAACAGAAGAATCAAACGGCATCAGCATGATGCTGTACAAAATATAGCAAACCGCAATTCCGATATACATAAAGAAATTGGTTCGCTGATCAAAAATCCGTGTGAAATAAGGCAGTAAAATGAGCTGATACAGACCAAAGTAAATATGAAATCTTGCATAAATGACATCCTTCGTTGCAAGGATGCCAAACAAAAATCCAAGCAAGCAAAAATTCACAATATAATCACTCTCTGGCGTCAGCTCACGAAGTCGTTTTCGACAAAAGAACGCAAGCAATAACGGCAAAATCAAGACACCAATTTTCGTCACATTCATTCCATTCGTATTCGTTGTCAGCCACTCCTCGTAATGACCATAAGAACTCCCTTGCAGCATCACCACAAACACGGAGACAAAGCGGTCATACAGAGCGGTTAAGCCTAGAAAAATCATACATAACACAAACATCATCCAAGACCATGCCTTTGTTCTGACAATGAAATAGACTGGAATCATAATGAGTGCCGATGAATGAAACAGCGCGCATACAAGCACGAGCGGAAAATACCATTTCCACTGACCTTTGATGACAAACTGGATGGCATAAAAAAGAATCGCTGCCACCATATACTGCCGCATGCCATTAAACGAAGCGTAATAATGAAATGTGCCGAGAAATAGTAGCATACTAAGCTCAAATGGCCGTCCATATCGCACAAGTGTTTTGATAATAAAAAAATAGGTGATGATCCCAACTGTGATATACATGATTTGCGGCTCATGTGACAGTTGATTGAGCATCCATAAGATCAATGTAAACCCCGGATCAGTGGCGGCCTTGTCTACACCGAATCCGAAAATATGCCAAGGCTTGTCATAGTTGACGGAGAACTCATACATTTGTCCATAGGTTACGAAATCAGTTCCTACTTTGTAGCGTATGCCCGCCACAATACAAAGAAATAAAAATGGAAAAAACACCAGAAGCTTGTTCGGCCGCCAGCCGCTTTGTATGGTATCATCACGTCTGCCATAAAATGCGGCAAAACTCGACCATAAATAGACCATGATCATGTTCACCAAATAAACCGCCATCTGCCAATCCTTCCTTACAATCCATACACATTCATCACACGGGTGATGTTCTGTTTCACATCAAATCCTCTAAGGCCAAGCTGAGAAATAATCGTCTCCTGAAGAGGAGGGTCTGCATGGTAGGCTTCTAGTATGGCTTTCATCCACTCATGTGCTGAATCTTGCAAGGATTTTCGTTTCACAAGCCCACAACCTAAATCGACTTCCTTTGTGATATGATCTGAAATCACACAAGGAAGTCCAGATGCCTGCGCTTCCACTAATACGAGCGGAAGACCTTCAAACAAAGACGGCATCACAAACACATCAAATGCTTTCATATACTGCGGAACCTCTGAGACAACGCCCGTAAACACAATGTCTTCCATTAATCCTGCTTTCACTGCATACGATTCAACCACTGGCCGGAGCGGCCCATCTCCTATGAGAACTAGCTGAAAGGAGACCCCTTGTTTTTTCAGTGTCTGCGCTAATTCGATGAAAAAAACATGGTTTTTCTGCTCATGAAATCGGCCAATATGTCCAATAATCAGTTTTCTCTCGTGAAGATGGAGGTCTTTTTTCATCTTCACCTTCGCTTCTGGCTCCAACTGAAAAAAAAGGTCCAAATCAATCCCATTTGGCAAAATGTCCACTCGTCCATCGTGCATTCTTTTTTGTCCAAATAAAAAGGTACCGGCATCTTCACCGCATGCAACGAGCTGCGTAGAAAAGGCAAAGATCAGCTGACGAAATCCTTTGAGCATCAAATGATCAACCCGGCTAGGAGACTGTTTCCAAGCGGTATTATGTGAATGGCAAATGCGTATCTTCACACCTGCCAGTTTCGCAGCAAGGGCAGAAAAGCCCGTTTGAAAATCTGTATGTGCATGCACCGCCTGATAAGGTCCCGTTTGCTTAATCGTCTTCGTCAACGTTCTCACAAACGTCCATGGAGAGGACGCTCCAATACTTGGGACATAAAAAATTCGCCCACCAAGCTGACGAATTTCCTCATCGTAATCACAGACATCCTCCCGGTGGGTAACGAAATCAAATTGAAGAACATTCCGGTCGAGCGCTCGATAGATGTTCATGATCATCGTTTCTGCTCCGCCTCTATTCATTCCGCCCACAACGTGCAGTACACGCTTTGGCTCACTCATCCCGAATCGTCCTCCTTTTCCCCATAGATCCTCCAAGCTTTCGCTGATGATAAAACCTCATGATCTTTGGCGACAAACAAGCGCGGATGACCGGCTTAAGCGCAAAGAGATAATCAAACGGCGACAATTTTAATTGCTTGCATGCTTTTAAAACAAGCCAAGCATTATCCATTGAGTATCGGAATTTCCGGCGCTGAAAGGCCGCTTCATCCTCCCTTACAAGGTATAAGGGCTCTTGCAAATTAAAGCCTTTTCTCCCCGCAGCAAAAAAACGAATCCACAGATCGATATCTTCCATCCGTCTGGTTGTTTTGACAGAACGATAGCCATTTAAAGACTTGTAGGCAGACGCTCTCATCATAATCGTCCCATGACAAAAAGGCGTTCCTCTTGCCAGCACCCTTCGATCAGGCTCTGAGACAAGTGCCCGAACGCCCTTCGTCCCTGACTCATCAAACACCGTCATCGCCGTCCCAACCACATCATATTCCGGATGTGCTTCAAGGAAATGAACCTGTTTTTCTAATCGTGTAGACACCGATATATCGTCGCCATCCTGTCTTGCAATCAGCTCTCCTTTAGCTTCAGTGAGACAACGATTTAAACTGGCGGCAAGTCTTTGATTATGTTCATTTCGGATGATGCGAATTCTATCGGGATCACGCATGGTATAGTGCAGCACTTTTTCATAGGTGCCATCTGTTGATGCATCATCACATATGAGGAGCTCCCAGTTTTCATAGGTTTGATGAAGAATCGATTCAATGCTTTCTTCTACTGTCTCTTGGCAATTGTAAACACCCATGATAATCGATACTTTCGGCTGACGCATGCTCACATCACCTTCTCTTTTTGATCCATATACGTTGTGTAAATTTCCTCCATTGCACTTACCGTCTGCTCCTGTGCAAATGCGTGAGCCATAGAACGTCCCGCTTTCCCCATCAGATGGAGCTGGTCCTTTTTATGATAGAGCTGCTGTAAATAAACGGCTAAACCATTCACATCATGCGGTTTGACTAAAAAGCCGTTCACTCCATGTTTGACGAGCTCACAATGCCCTCTATTTTCTGTTGCAATCACCGGCTTTTCAGCAGACATCGCTTCAAGAAGATTCATCCCAAGTCCTTCTCTCAAGCTGGTTGATACACATACATCGCTCATATGCATCCAATCTTCGATGTGTTTGCAAAATCCCGCAAACTGTACATGTTCCTCAAGATTCAGCTGACAGACCAGCTTTTCATAGGACGACCGACTTGTCCCTTCTCCAGCAAATACAATTTTCACTTGTGGTATATTCCGATACACCTGCGCGCAAGCTTTGATGAGCATTCCTTGATTTTTATTGTCATTTAATTCACCAGCACACAGCACGATAAAATCTTGCGTGGTAAAACCATATGCTTTACGAAGGCGTTTTTTTTCTTTGTCATCAACTGGTGCAAACCGCTTCATATCCACACCCATACCGGGAACATAATGCACAGCTGCCTTCTCTTTTGACAGACGATCGGCTCTTTCATAGTCTTCTCCATTAATGGTGATGAGTGCATCTGTATATTGAACGAGCCATCTCTCAACTGGATAATAAAGCAGCCAATTTTGAAGCGGTGCCCCCTTCCAAAAGTGAAAGCCATGCGCTGTGTAAAGAACTTTCGTCCCTTTTTTGCGCGCTCCTTTGGCCGCTAGCCTGCCAATGACACTCCCCATCGGTGTGTGACAATGGATGAACTGATAATGCTCTTTTTCTAACAGCTTTTTCAGCTCCACATAAGCAAGCCGGTTGTGCAGATGAAAAGGGGAACGCTGAATCGGAATGGAATGCGCTTGATCCACATACGGCAGCTCCAGCTGGCCATTTGCCGCTGTATGCACTTCCCATCCTTGTTCCTGAAACCACCTGAAATACGGGAGATGGAACGCCTTAAAATGATAATCAACCGTTGCGCAAAACAAGACTTTTTTCTTCATTAGCAAGTGGCTCCTCCTCTCGTTGCATCGGTTCAGGCAATACATCATGCGACTCAATGGCGGCAAACAAGGCCTGTCTTAATTGATCGTCACTCATCATGTTAAATTCGTGAATAAAGCGGTTCAGCACATACGGATCACCATCCAAGGCATGGCCGATATGGATTTTCGGGAAAATTTGCTCCTGTGCTTTTTCATGCTGGTTGAGTAACTCCTCGTACATTTTCTCTCCGGGACGAATACCCGTAAATGTGATGGGAATCTGGTCTGTGGTGTAGCCTGAGAGGTGAATGAGGTTTTCTGCGAGGTCGACAATTTTGACTGGCTCCCCCATATCTAAAACAAAAATCTGCCTTCCTTCTGCTAGTGCACCAGCTTGAATAACAAGCCTTGATGCTTCTGGTATCGTCATAAAATATCTTGTCATGGCTGGGTGCGTGACGGTCACTGGCCCGCCTTTTTCAATTTGTTTTTTAAAGATTGGAATGACACTCCCCCTGCTCCCGAGTACATTCCCAAACCGAACGGCGACAAATTTCGTTTCACTGCTTGCCCCCATTTGCATAATCACCATTTCAGCAAACCGCTTTGTGGCTCCCATCACATTGGCAGGGTTGACCGCTTTGTCAGATGAGATGAGGACAAATGTTTCAACTCCGTGCTCATGTGCAGCTTCTGCCACATTTTTTGTCCCGATAATATTGTTTTTCACCGCTTCTTTCGGGCTAATTTCCATGAGCGGGACATGTTTATGAGCGGCGGCATGATAAATCATATCCGGCTGAAAATGACCAACGATTTCACTCATTTTTTGTTTATCTTGAATATCCGCAATTTGTGGATATAGGCTAATGCTATCTCCATACAATTCTTTCAGCTCTAGTAAAATAGAATGAATGCTAAATTCTCCATGTCCCACAAGCACAATCGCCCGAGGGGCAAATACACAAATTTGACGACAGATTTCTGACCCGATAGACCCGCCAGCTCCTGTCACCATAATCGTTTTTCCTTTTAGGTGAACGGATAGACGGCTTGTATCTAATTGAATCGGCTCTCTTCCAAGCAAATCCTCTGGCTGTACATCCCGCAATTGATTCAGCGCATGGGTTCCTTTTAAAATCTGTTCCATTTCCGGCATAATCTGTGTTTTGATTCCAGTCGCTACACATTCCTTATACAGTCCTTTTAATGTGTGACTGCTTTTGGATGGAATGGCGATAATGATTTTTTGAATATCCATCATCGCAACAGCCGTTTGAATATGTTCTTTTCCCCCAAGAACAGGCAGCCCCATAATTTCAAGCTTATGCTTTGTTTTGTCATCATCAATGAAAGCGACCGGCTCAATATGTACATCACTCGACTGCTGAAGCTGACGAACGATAATGGTCCCGGCTGATCCAGCGCCAATGATTAGTGCCCGCTCCTTTTCAACTTGATACCGCTTCGCACCATCATGAAACAGCCTGGATGCCATACGAGATGCACCGATGAATAACACATGGAAAAGCCAGACAATAAATAAAAAGCGAAATGGCCATGTCTGCACAAAAATGTACAGCATCGTCATGGAAAATAAAAATGAACACGCAAAGGTCTTCATTAAAGAAAATAGCTCTCTAACCCCTGTATAGGCCCATACTTGCTTGTACACGTGAAAAATATACGAAAACAAATGGTGCCCGATCAGTAGACTGAGCGAAGAAATGACGAGCATTTCAAATGTATATACGGTTAACGCTGCCTCTTGGACAAATTGAAAGCCAAAAAAGACGGCAACTAAAATGAGATATGAATCTAGTGCCACGATGATTGATAATCTTTGGGCGTAAGTCAACGCTCCTCCCCCTTTTTAAAGCATCACTATTCTTACATAAAATGGGCATCAAACCCGTCCTCACATCCCACTACCGATGACGAGCATCTAAGGCATATGTCATGCCCACAGCAGGATCGAGTGCCTCCGTTGTTAAAGATTAGGAGACATCACCTATCAATCTCTTTAATACATATAGTGCCTTCCCTTTTTCACTTTCTTGCCATTTAGCATCGCCCCAAGCAGTTTCCCTGTCGTACCCTCTAATACTTCTTTTGATTTCTTCACAGCGGCAATCTTCGTTTTACCACTTAAAACCACAAGAATGCTTCCATCCGTCCGGTTCGCTAATATTTTTGCATCGGCTACAGGCAGAAGCGGTGTGGAATCAACAATCACCATGTCATACTGCTGTTCAATCTCGTAAAATAGCTGCTTCATCACAGAGGAGGAAAGCAGCTCAGCGGGATTTGGCGGAATGGTCCCACTCGGAAGCAGCTCTAAATGCTCAATCGGTGTAGGCAAAATGGCTTCCTCCAAACTGCAATTATTTAATAGCACATTGGTCAAACCGGTGTGCGGACTCAGATCAAAATATTCATGAATGGCTGGTTTACGTAAATCAGCATCCATGAGCAAAACCCGTTTTTTCTGCTGTGCAAAAACAGCTGCCAAGTTTGCAGCCGTAAATGATTTTCCTTCCTTCGGCAAGGAGGATGTGACCAATATCGACTTCAGCCTCGTTTGAATCGACGTGAATTCGATGTTCGTTCGGATCGTTCGGAATTGTTCCGCAATGACAGAGTGAGGATTTAATACAGAAATACAGGATAAATCTCTTTTTTCTCTTTTTTTCCTCTTAAAAATCAATGTTCTGTCCTCCCGTTATGACGGACTGCTTGTCTTTTTTTGCCCTCCTGTCTGCATGCATCTGATAGACACTGCCGAGCGACGGCAATCCGATCTCTTCTCTTATTTGATGTGTTCGTTTCACCGTATCATCGAGTAAATTCATTAAGAAAATGAGTGTCATTCCCCCTAATACAGAGGCGCCTAGTGCCAGAACAATGTGAACGAATTTACGTGAGTTCATCAGTATCGTGTTGGACAGCTTGGCTTCAGACAAAACATTAATGCGATCCATATTCATGGTTTTTTTGATTTCTTCTTGCAATACCTCTGTGGCTGTATTCGCAATGGCTACTGCCTTCGCTCGGTCCTCATCTTGTACAGAAATATTTATGACCTCTGACTCATTTTCTGTACTTGTGGCAATTTTGTGTTTTAATCCTTCAGCCGATTCTGTAAGATTGAGTGTTTCTTTTACTTTTTCAATAACGATTGGACTTTTTAATAGGACTTGAAAGGTACGTGTATATTGAAGGTTCATCTGAATATCGTTTAAATTCGCTTGTGCATCACTGCTTCGTTTATGAACAAGAATTTGAGTGGTTGCCTGATATACAGGAGTCGAGACATAGAACTGATAGTAGGCTGAAATGCCCGTTACGATCAGGACAATCAGGATCAGAAGGGCCATTTTCTCTTTTATGACAGAAAACAGCTGCTTAAAACCTATATTCTCATTCATAGATACCTCCCGATTTCATCATAAAAAGGTTATATATGGTTTCTTTTTGTTAATGATTGGATTATAAAAGATAATACCCGCAAAGAAAAATGTCATAATAGGTCTTATAGTTCTTTTTAAAGAACGAAATCGTTCGTTTTCTTTTGTTTACTTCCTGTTTCTTACGTTTTTGAATTTTATAAAGAACAATTTATTTCTTATAATGAACGAAAAGGTCGCAGAACGATTCGCCGGGGAGAAGGGAGATCATATATCGAATGATAGGAAAGGTGATACGCATTTACCGAAAGAGGAAAGGATACTCAATTCAGCAGTTGGCTGAAGATGCCCATGTCTCTAAATCGTATTTGAGTAAGATTGAGCGTGGTGTCCATCGTAATCCATCTGTCCAGTTTTTAAAAAAGGTATCCTCATCACTAGACATTGATTTACAAGAGCTGTTTGATGCAGAAACGATGATGTTTCATTACGCTGAGGGCGGTGAACAGGAGTGGCGGGATCATATCGTTCATGCCGTCCAATCCGGCATGCCTAAAGAAGAACTGTATCAGCTGCTCCAAACCTACAGAAAGGAGCAGGAAGGAAAGACGTTGCATGTCAATCAGAGAAAGCTGACCGACTCAAATATGTCAGAATGGAAGCGTCTCATGAATGAAGCAAAGGCCATTGGCTTAACCATCGAGGAAGTGAAAGCGTTTCTTACCAATATGGGAGAACACCGGGCGTAAGCCACTGAGATAAAACCAATTTGCGGGGAGAAGCGCTTGTCGCTTCGATGAAATAGAGCCTTTTTGCATGAAAAGGCTCTATTCAGTTTATGGACAAAGGGCTAAAATGAACTTGATTTTAGCCCTTTGTCTTCTTTTCAGCGTGATAGAAAACCTTTGCAGTCTAGGAAGGACGAGCACCGGAGCGGAGCGAATTTGACATTCGTGAGCACCGAAGCGCAGGACTGACACCGAATGCGAGGGTTTTTCTACACGCTGATAGCCTTTTTGCA
The DNA here is from genome assembly GCF_038627835.1 of Bacillus sp. FSL M7-0307. Classification (NCBI taxonomy): domain Bacteria; kingdom Bacillati; phylum Bacillota; class Bacilli; order Caryophanales; family Bacillaceae; genus Bacillus; species Bacillus sp. FSL M7-0307. Next base: position 3,099,093 of record NZ_CP152023.1, read on the forward strand.
TGAAAAGGCTCTGTTTTCTGTTATTCTTCTTTTTTGGTTCGTGCTTTTTTCGTAATATCATTGTTCTTCCAATAGGCCCATAGTGATGTGATGCCAAGAAAAGCTAACGTAATGAATTGCTGCACACCTTCTTCATCAATTGGAATTGGGCTTTTTCCTGCAGCGGTGAGAGCGCTGTTCACAAGTGCCAATAAAAGCAGCACAAGCCTCGCAATAGTGCCTGCACTAATTTTTTGAACCTTCAACTGTAACCCCTCCCCTTGGACGATACTGCTCGTTCCCTCTCATATGTATGCAAAAAGCGAATGAATAGAAGAATGAATCAAAAAAAGAGACATCATTCCTAGATGCGGAATGATGCCTTGATTTATGTGCTGATTATTTAGAGAACATCTTTTTTGCTTCATCCATTGCCATTTTGTTGCCTAAAGCTGAATAATCTAGCCATGGCTGATCGGCAATCGGATACACTTGGTTTTTCTTCACAGCTTTTAGGCCTTTCCAAATCGGCGTCTGCTCTAACTGTTTGAATGCCTGTTGCGCCTTATCATCACGGTTCACGACGACAAAAATAGCATCTGCATCAAAGTCAGGAAGCACTTCTTGAGAAATGACTTCAAATGGACGTTTGCTGTCCAGTTTTTTCACACCATCTACAGGTGTCAGTCCTAAATCATCGTATAAAATTGGACCCATCGGACGTTTCATACTAAATACTCGAAGCTCTTTTGCTGTTACACGAATCGCCATCACTTTTCCATTTCCAATCTTTTTCTGGATGAGTGATTTGACTTCTTTTGCTTCTTGATTGTAGTCCTTAATATATTGATCGGCTTCTTTTTCTTTATTGACGAGCTTGCCGATTTTTTTCAAATGATCACGCCATGTGCCATCATTTAAATTAAACACTTCGGTTTTGGCAATTTTTTTGTATTTTGATAAGTCTTGTCCAGCTAGTTCTTCATCGACGTAAATGACATCTGGTTTTAAAGCAAGCAACGACTCCATATCAGGATCTGCTGCAATGCCCAGCTTTTTCGTCTGGCTGAGCTGCTTCTTCGCATGTGGAAGGAAATCTTTTAAGTCTCCCCCTACAACAGAGCCAGCAGGTTTTATACCGAGTGCTAATAAATCATTTGTTAAATGAATCGACAAGGATGCAATCTTAGGTGTTCCGTTTTCATCTTGATTTGTTGTCTTCTTTGTTTCCTGTTGACCACAAGCGGCAAGAATCAAGAAACAGAGCGTTAAACCAAACACAAGTACTTTTTTCATGATGAGTTCCTCTTTCTTATTTTGTTTTTGTTAATAAATAGAGAAAATAAGGTGCTCCGATAAAAGCCACAACCACACCCGCTGGGATGGCATTTGGGGCAAATATGGAGCGTCCGAGTGTATCAGCACTGACCAAAATCAACAATCCAAGCAAGGCGCTCACTGGTAAAAAATATTGGTGCAGTGAGCCGACAAGACGCCTCGCCAAATGAGGTGCAACAAGGCCAATAAAACCAATTCCGCCTGTCATCGATACACTTGCACTCGCTAGACCAACAGCTAAGGTGAGAAGAAAAAGTCGTTTGCGCTGTACACGTACTCCGACACTTGAGGCGACGGCATCACCTAACGTTAACGCATTGAGTGTGCTGGACTGCATGAGCGTAAGCGGGACAAGACATACGATCCAAGGCAGGAGCGCAAGTACATGAATCCAGTCTCTTCCCCATACATTTCCCACAAGCCACCTTGAAGCGAAGGTGTATGTATCTTCATCCAGTTTCAATGACAAATATAACGTCAATGCACTAAACCCCGCAGCTACGGCAATTCCAACAAGGATCAGCCGGATAGGTACAAGCCCTTCATGCCTGTCGTACGCAAGAAGAACGATGACTGCCGCCGCAAGTAGGCCACCACCAAATGTAAAGAGCGGAATGAGTAAAGATGGATTTCCTTCTAGTACGTGAAAATACGTCACAAAGATGATTAAGCCGAATGCGGCTCCTGCATTCAGACCGATAATCCCAGGATCGGCAAGTGGATTGCGGGATAAACTCTGCAAAATGCCACCTGCGATACCTAGACCTATTCCAGCTAGTATCGTCACGACGATTCGAGGGAGACGATAATCAAACAGCACCGTCTCACTTTGGAAATCTCCAAAGCCAAATAACGTTTTGACGACAACGAGAGGACTGAGTTTCAGCGTGCCGGTATTTAAACTATACAGCACGACAGCCGCACTCAGACAAAGCAAAACGGCTGTCACGACAAGAGCACGCCGTTTCTCTTTCATGACAGGTTCCTCCCTTCTTTTCTGGCAATATATAAGAAGAAAGGAACACCAACAAGTGCCACCATGACGCCAATGGCAAGCTCTCTTGGCGGATTTACTGTCCGGCTGGCAAGATCAGCGAAGACGAGAAGCATTGCGCCTAAAATCGCTGACATCGGAATGACGAAACGATAATTGACCCCAACCAGCTTTCGTGCAATATGCGGAATGACAAGCCCGACAAACCCAATAGACCCAACCGCCGATACAGAAACGCCTGCCAGCAGAACCGCAGCTGCCATACCTAGTATTCGCACTTGCCGGGTTTTCACCCCTAAATTCGCAGCTACATCTTCACCAAGTGATAATAACGAGAGGGATCGTCCTAATAACATCGCCCAAACGATGACAATGAGAATGACTGGAGCAAGGATCATCAGCTGCGGCCATTTGACACCTGCCACACCCCCTGCATACCAAAAAGCCAGATCCTGACTGAGATCAAAGTAAATGGCGATACCCGAGCTTAGCGCATGTAGCAATGCGGCAACAACAGCTCCAGCTACAGTGAGCCGAAGTGGGGTCAGCACGCCGCCAGCCGCCCCAATGGCAAAGATCAGCAGTGTACTGAGAACGGCCCCAAAAAAAGAAAATAACATCAATGCCGAATAAGGCATTCCTGGAAAAAAAGCAAAACAGAGAGCGACTACAAACATCGCACCGCCGTTAATGCCTAATATCCCGGCATCTGCCAGCGGATTTCTTGTAATGCCTTGCATAAGCGCACCTGCCACAGCAAACGCCGCTCCAACAAGCGCAGCTCCTAGCACACGCGGAAGCCTTATTTCATGAATGATCTGCTGCTCTGTCACATGAGACTGATAGTCAAACACAGCTGTCCAGACCGTTTGCAAAGACAATGACTTTGCACCGTATGAAACAGCCAAAAACATAGCCGCCAATAAACCAATGACAGCGAGAAAAAACAATAAAAAGAACAAAATAGGTGATGATCGTTTTTGTTGAGATGTTCGCTTATCCGGCAAAATCGGTGTCATCCTTTTCTTCATTAAAAGTCAGTTTGAAAATGAGAATCATAATCATCAAAATTATAGCCGTCAGCCTCTGAAAAATCAATGTACGGCTCATTTTTTTAATTATTGAAGGTATGTGTAGACAGCAAATAAGAGAATTCTTTCCTTCTGCTTTTTCTCGTTCTGAAAGACCTATCATTTTTTACAGTAGTTTAATAGGAAAATAGTTGACATTCCGCATGAAAATCCCCTAAAATTACAAAAGCAAGTCAATTGTTATAAAAATATTACAAACAGATGTCAAAGGAATAAAGAATGACCCGTCGTGAGAGGAGAATTGAAAGTTGTGTCAGTAAAGGGAAAATGGAGTATCATCCTATTTGCGCTTGCCATCGTCATTGGAGCAGTTGCATTCTTTCAAAATCAGCAAGCAAGCGGTACAGAGAAGAAAAATGTGAAGCAGGATACGAATTATAAAAATGTTGAAATTGTCACTCTTGTAAATGACGGGAAGTTTATGAGATATGCGGTGAACTATCCACTTTTTCATCAAAAAAAGCTAGATGACAAGATTCAAAGCTATGCGAATTCAGCATTAGAGCATTTCAAAAAGACATTTAGTGAAGCAAAGGACATTGATGAAAACAAACGGTTTGAACTGAATATTGACTATGACATGGTGCACTATGCAAAACAATCTGCGGCCATTTATTTTACGACCTACACATATACAGGTCAGCAAAATGGAACCACTCATCACGTCACAATCAATTTCGATTTTCAGAAAAAAGACTTTCTTGACACAAAAGATTTATTTCAACCCAAAAAGGACTATTTGAAAAAATTATCCTATATTACATACACGGAGCTTAAAAAAGATAAAACCTTGTCTAAGGATCTATCACTCCTTCAAAAAGGAACAGCCCCTACTGATCAAAACTTCAGTCAATTCGCCTTAAAAGAGAAATATATAGAGTTCTATTTCCCAGCTTCTCAAGTAGCCGCAAAGGACTTAGGTCCGCAAACGCTGGCGATCAAAAAGACGCTGCTAAAAGATATCTTGAAGCCGGAATATATGAATAAGACCAAAAATCAGAATGAAATCAAAGAACCGAATCCAAAAAGAAAAGCCGTCAAGCTGCCGCAAAAGCCAAAGCTTGATCCGAATAAAAAAGCCATCGCACTCACATTTGATGACGGTCCAAACCCAGCCACAACTTCAACCATTTTAGCAGCGCTGAAGGAAAATAAAGGACACGCCACCTTTTTCGTATTAGGAAGCAGGGTTCAGTATTATCCTGGAATGCTTGCCGACATTTTAAAGGGCGGAAATGAGATCGGAAACCATTCATATAACCATCCTTTATTAACGAGACTCCCTCTAAAAGAAGCGGTCAAACAAGTAAAAGACACGCAGAAGCTGATTAAAAAGGCCAGTGGTTATACTCCTACGCACTTTAGACCGCCATATGGAGGAACAAATCCCGACATCAATCAAGCGGTTGGCATGAACGTTTCATTGTGGGATGTCGATCCTGAGGACTGGAAAATTCGCAACAGCCAGCAGATCACAAACCATGTTCTCTCACATGCAGCAGATGGCAAAACCGTACTCATGCACGATATTTATGACAGCTCTGCTCGAGCAGCAGTGAAGATCATACATGAACTCACCAAACAAGGCTACCAGCTTGTCACAGTCAGCGAACTTGAACAATTGAAAAAAGAACGAAATGAACAAACCCCTGTGCAGTAAACACAGGGGCTTTTTTTTATGACTCTAACAACTTCTTTCTTTTTAACAACGCTTGAAACGTCTCTTCAAGCTCATGAGAAGGCTCGATGCTTAAACGACTGAGCACTTCAGACAGCTGCATATCAATCAGCAGGAGCTCTTCTTCTTTCTTTGTAGCAGCTGGCTTTTCTTCCTTTTGTTTATATTCTTCATAGGTGCCATCAAAGCGTTCAATGGTTCCCTCGTGCACATGAAGAATACGAGTAGCCACCTGCTCAATGAGCCGCCTGTCGTGGGAGACAAACACAACTGTGCCCGGGTAATCTTTTAAAAGTCCTTCAAGCGCTTCTACTGCCGCAAGGTCTAAAAAGTTCGTCGGTTCATCAAGCATCAGAACATTGGCATCACTGACGAGCAGCTTTGCAAGCATCGTCTTCACCCGTTCCCCGCCGCTTAATACGTTCGTCAGCTTGTACACATCGTCTCCCCGAAACCCAAGTCTCGCTAAAACGGTGCGAACGACAGTCTCATCTTGAATCGCCTGTTCCAGTGCATTTTGTAAGATCGATTCATCTAGATTCAGTCCTGAAAGATCTTGGCTAAAATAACCGATCTTCACGGCTTCTGAACGAAAAATCCCGGGATGTCCGTTTACAAGCATTCGGAGAAATGTCGTTTTACCGCTCCCATTCTTCCCAATGATCGCGACTTTGTCTCCGCCTCTCACTTCTACATTCGCCTTTTTCCAAAGGACTTTATCTCCTGCCATGCCATCTACATGTTCGACACGAAAAATGGTGCGGCTTGCCACTTCCTTCATGGTGTGCTGCGTCATTTGAAGAGGCTGGGCTTCCTTTACCTTCTCCACCTTTTCTAATTTCTCCATTCTTGTTTCGATGGATTTGGCTGTTTTTTGAAGCTTTTTTTGCTTGTTTGCATAGTAAGGCTTTGCAATTTTAGGCCCCGAGGATTTCAGCTTTGGAGATGGCTTTGTCGCTTTGTCGGCCTTTTTCATTTTCTTTTGCATGGCATGTTCTAACTGTTTTTTCTTTTGGGTATACGCCTCGTACGCCTCCACTTGCTGACGATGTTCGAGTTCTTTTTCCCGGGCAAAATCGCTGTAGTTGCCTTTGTATGGTTTGAGTTTCCCATCCTCCAATTCCCAAATGTCTGTACATAACGCATCTAAAAAAGCACGGTCATGCGAGACGACAATCAGAGCACCTTGATGATAACGAAGCTTTTCTTCTAGCCACTCAATATGCTCCGTATCTAAGTGAGTCGTGGGTTCATCGGCTAATAAAAGGGCAGAAGGCCGGCTTAAAGCTCTCTCAATATAAGCTTGAGTCATCTCTCCGCCACTTTGTCTGCCATCTCCTGTCTTTAGTTGAGGAAGCAGCGTACAAGTTGTAGTGTGTGCAAATGTGCCGCTGTCTGGTTTTTCCCTACCCGCCAGTACATGGAGCAATGTCGTTTTCCCACTGCCATTCGTTCCCACAAGGCCGATTCGGTCCCCTTGATGAATGGCCAGCTCCTCTATATCAAATAACAAGCGATCCTTTCTAAATACTTTTAATTGGTGGGCTCTCAGTAACATCCAACCCTCTCCTTTCGTATCAGGAGACATGAAAAAGCCTCCCATTCTCAGAATAGGAGGCAAAATGGTGTACAAAAATAAGCGTATCGATACAGAATGACATGCGGTTCATCAAATGAGCACACATATCCCCCGTATCCATCACTTCAATCTTTGATTCCCAAGCTGTACCATCCTATTCCGAAGCTAAAAAATGAAAACGCAGCAAACATAGCAACACATATCGTTTGCTCACTGCCTTCGTTCTTTCATTTTGCTTACAGGTCATAGGATTAGTACTTCATTGCATTGGGTCACCCTTCCGTCATTTGTTACGTATACGATAAAAGATTGGTTATTTTTTGTCAAGCTGAAAAGGCATGAGTGAGTCTATTAGCTTGAGCGTAAATGGATGAGTCGCTTCAAACAGCTGGTCACTTTTACATTCTTCCACAAGTTTTCCCTCATGTAAAAAAAGAAGTCGATCACATAAATAAACGGCTGCCTCTAGATCATGGGTAATCATGAGAATGGTCATATCTAACTCTTGCTTTAATGTCTCAAGAAGCTCCAATATTTGAACTTGGACAGAAACGTCAAGTGAGCTAAGGACTTCATCTAAGATGAGAATGGCTGGATTCGTCGATATGGCTCTTGCTATGCATACACGCTGGAGCTGACCGCCGCTTAGCTGATGAGCATATTGATTTAGCAAAGACGATGGAAGTCTTACTTGCTTGAGCAGGGACAACACTTTTTGGTTCACATTCATGTTTCGCTTTATTATTTGCATGGGTTCTGCTATGATCTCTTTCACTGTAAAGGAAGGATGGACAGAAGATAGATAATCCTGAAAAACAACACTCATTTCCCCCCGGTTCATCTTACGCCATGTATGAGCTGGCCATCCATCTATCTTTATCTCTCCGCCGTCTAATGTTTCTAAACCAAGCAGCGTACGTGCTATTGTACTTTTACCACTACCGCTCTCACCGACTAACCCGACACATTCACCTTCTCCAACCTGAAATGAAACCTGAGCTATGCGTGCTATGGATTCCTCTTTATGAAAAAAGCGCCCTTTATCTTCTCCATGTTTAAGTAGTTGATTTGCTGTGATCAGCATGGGAATGCCCTCACTCTCTTCTGCTGCCTCAGTGCTTCAAGGGGTGCCGATAAGCGAAGCCTCGTTTCTAGTAAATGCCTCGTTTGAGGATGCTCAGGTGATGTAAATATCTCTTTTGCATGACGATGCTCAAGCATCTTCCCTTGGTGCATCACCAACAATTCATCAGCGATTGCCTGAACGACGCCTAAATCATGCGAAATGATGATCAAGGCAGCTCCTGTTTCTTCTTTCAGCCTCTGTAATTGTGTGATGACTTCGCGCCGGTTATATGCATCTAATGATGCTGTAGGCTCATCGGCAATGATCACGTCAGGAGAAAGCATGATCGTAATGGCAATCACGACACGTTGAAGCATTCCTCCCGACAGCTCATGAGGATATTTTTTCATTAACATATGCGGATTGTTTAAATGGACACGTTCTAGCCCAGTGATCGCATGTGCTGTCCCTTCTTTTCCACGTAAACCCAAATGCCGCTGGAACGTTTCAAGTATTTGATGACCAATTGTTTCAATTGGATTGAACGCATTCATAGCATCTTGTGGAATGTAGCCAATTCGCTTTCCTCTCCACTGCTGTGAAGTCTGACTTGTCAATTTTTCACCGTCAAACAAAATGCTCCCAATCATCTCTAGCGAAGGAGGGATAAGGCCAATTAATGCTTTTGCAACGGTTGATTTTCCGCTTCCACTTTCTCCAATAACGCCTAAACAACGTTGTCTATGTAATGTAAACGTGATATTTGCCACTAAATCCTTTTGTTGAATCGGATCATGTACGGACAGATTTTTTATCTCGATGAAAGGCAAACCGTCTCCCCCCTTTTTTGTTGGTAAGGTGCATGGCAGGGTTCATGACCTGCTGAAGACTGTCTCCTAAAAAATTCAGTGCCATGACCACAAATAAGATCGCAAGTCCAGGCGGGAGCATGTGAGCCGGGTGCGTCACCATGACATTCTTCGCCTCGTTGAGCATCATGCCCCATTCCGGTGTAGGTGCACTCACACCTAATCCAAGAAAAGACAGAGCAGAAATATTTAAAATGACCCAGCCTGCGTCAAGTGTAGCAAAGACAGCAATCTCTCCTGAGATGCGAGGAAATAGATGTTTTCGAAGGATATAAAAAGGTGAACCCCCAGATACTTTCGCAAACTGAACAGATGGTTCATTCGTATATTGCAGGACTGACGAACGAATCATCCTTGTATACCAAGCCCATTTTGCAAGGACATTGGCCAAAATAATATTGAAAAGCCCAGGTCCCATAATGCCCACAACGGCCAAAATCATCACCTCTGCTGGAAATGACAGCATGACATCACATATTCTCATTAGAGCTCCATCAACTTTCCCTCTAAAAAAACCAGCCATGAGTCCAAGTATCGTGCCAATGAGCATCGTGATACACATTGTCAGCACGGCAGCAAGCATCGTTGTCCGAATACCATATAAGAGCCGCGACAATACGCATCTCCCCAGCTGATCCGTTCCGAGCGGATATGTTAGACTCACACCGGCATATTTTTGAAGAATATTCGTGTCAGTTGGATCATGTGGCGCTAGCACTGGTGCAAACAGCCCAGCTAATGTGACAAGTGCCAAAAACCAAATAGACAGAATGGCTATGCGATCTTTTCTTAATCGATTCCATCCGGGCAAAGTTCTCAGACCTCCTTTCGCAACTGCGGATTCATGATCATTTGTATGACGTCCGCGATAAGGTTGCACACAACGAATAGAATTCCCATCACAAACAAATAGGCTTGAATCATAGGGAAATCGGCGTGAAAAATAGCTGTTACACACAAACGGCCAACCCCTGGCCAAGCAAAGAGATTTTCAATAATGACGGTTCCTGCAATGAGCTTTGGTATTGACATACCGAGTGCTGTTACCGCTAGTTGAAGGGCATGTCTCATCACCTTCAATTGAATGGTTCGTTCCTTTAAACCACGAGCTCTTGCATAAAAAACAAAGGGCTCGTGCTGAAACTTTAGGATTTGATTTCGAATGAGTCTCACATAGGTCGATAAGTAGCCAAACGATAGAGTCATCGCTGGCAAAAGAAGCGATTTAAACCCTTCCATTCCACTCGTGTTGACCCAGTTAAATTTGACTGAAAAAAGCCAGATAAATAAAATGCCCAACCAAAAACTAGGCATGGAAGCTGCAATAAACACAAATGCTCTCACGATTCGATCCAACCATGTATGTGCCGCATATGCACACACCATTCCGAATAACAAACTCAGCACAATAATAAACAAAAGGGACATCCCTGCAAGCTGTAAAGTCGCAGGAAGTGCCTCCATCATCAGGTCAAGTACAGGCTCATGTGTGACATAACTACTGCCAAAATCACCTGTTAATCCGTCTTTAAGCCATGTGACATAGCGTATGAAAAAAGGTTGATCTAAGCCTAGCTCTTGACGCATAGATTCAACCATCTCTTCCGTTGGGGTTACTTGGTTCACACGTAAAGCGACCTCAGCTGGATCACTCGCACGCATCGCAAGTAGCACAAACGCAAAAAACGTAATGAATACAATGAGCGGCAAAAGAAGCAATAATCGTTTTATGATATAGCGTGTCATGTCTCAGCCTCCGATTTATGACGAAAAATACATTCGATCAAAGGGAATTTCATACTGAGATACATAAAAATCTACACCTTTGAGGCGCTTATTATAAACGGCCTTTGTCACAGAATAGGAAATAGGGATATACACATTTTCATCATGAATATACGTCAAAATATCTCGGTACATTTGTGCCCTCTTTTGCTCATCCGGCTCCACCAATACTTTCGTAATGGTCTCATCCAGCCACTTTTTCTTTTTCAATCCTAACTGAGCTTGATAATCAGCATGGGATGCAACACGGAATGAAGAGACGTATGTTTGAGGGTCATAAGGAAGTCCCCAAGATAGAGAGTACATAAGATCAAACTTTCCTGTTTTTTGACGATCTAAAAATGCCTGTTTTTCTTCACCTCTAATATCCAGCTTGATTCCAACCTGCTTGAAGTCCTGCTGAATCGATTCACTAATCGTTCTTTCACCTGCATTATCCGAATTATAATAAATGGTCACGCTGAGCGGCTTGTCTTTTTGATAGCGATAGCCGTCTTCTTTTAGCTTCCAGCCTGCCTCATCTAATAATGCCACTGCTTTCTTTTTTTGATAGGTTTTCTTTTTAAGCGGAATATCTGCGTAAGGGACTGATGGGGCGAGCAGTGTATGTGCCACCTGTTCAGTTCCATTTAAAATCCCTTCTGTAATCATCTCTTTTTGAATGGCATATTGAAATGCTTCTCTTACTTTTGGATCTTGTGTTATTGGTTGATTGGAGTTGATCACAATAGATCTTGATCCAACAGGAGGACTCACGGTTACCCCATATTGACCAGCTTCTTTTAAAGCCTGAAATGAATCTCCGTCGATCATGTCACCATCAGCTCCAAATAAGAGGTCGATCTCCCCTTTTTGCAGAGCGAGTAAAATCGTTTGGTGATCCGGCATGACCTTCCATTTCACTGTTGAAATCTTTGGCTTCTTTCCCCAATAGTGATGATTCACTTCAAAAATGGCATATTGATTTTTCTTATGTTCCTTTAACACATAAGGACCTGTACCTGCATAACCTTTGACGCCTTTTGATGTGGTGCCATCAATAAAGCTTTTGGGAGAAATAAAACGGAATGGACGTGTTAAACCAAGTTCTTCTAATGTTGGATAATAGGGCTCCTTCAATGTGAGAACAAATGTATGTTCATCTACAGCCTTTGTGGATTTAATTTCTGACACGAGATTGAGCCAAGCATTTTTTTCAATATTTTTGACAACTGCATCAATATTCATTTTGACAGCCTTCGCATTAAATGGCTCACCATCTGAAAAAGTCACGTTTTCTCGAAGATGAAATGTGTAGGTTTTTCCATCTTTAGAAATATCCCAGCTTTGGGCCAGGGCAGGTTGAATGCCTTTTTCCGTATTCACAACAAGCGATTCAAACACCATATTTTGAGCGGCCATCTCCCCGCCATATAGATGGGGATTAATGTCTCTTATATCTTTTGTACTTGCATACACCAGTTCATCATCTTCTCTTCCACTTAAACTGGAAGAGGTCTTATTTTCAGAACAAGATGCCAATAGAAAACAAGCCATGACTGAAAACAGCATCAAGGTATATGTCACAAAGGACTGCTTTTTCTCGTCCTTTTTCTTTATGTAAACAGGTTGATGATTCATATGTACTTCCCCCAAATGTTCATTTTATCGTAATCATTACGATTATTAATCGAAATGATTACGAATTGAATATTAGCATACAGATCTGGGAAATACAATGTCTTTTTTCACCGAAAAAACAGACTCATGATTGAGTCTGTCAGGTTGTTGACAAAGAGCTAAAATGATCTTTATTTTAGCTCTTTGTCTTCTTTTCAGCGTGAAAGAAAACCTTTGCAGTCTAGGAAGGGCGAGCACCAGCGCACAGACCTGCGGGCGAATTCGAGGGTTTGTCTACACGCTGAGAGACTCATGATTGAGTCTGTTTCGCTTGCATAAACTGATCAATGACACGTAATGCTTTTTCTGTTCCACCTGCTGTTTGGAAACTTTCTTCAATCTTTTCAATTCCAGCACGGTACGTGTCACTTCCCAGTACACTTTCTACAGTATCTCTCAACTGCTTTGCTGTCAGCTGGTCTTTATCGAGTGCACGAGCAGCAGAGAGATCCGTCAGTCTTTTTGCCACCATCGGCTGATCTTTGTCAACCGGAATGACAACCATCGGAACATGATAATGAATACCTTCATTGACACTGTTCATCCCGCCGTGAGTCACAAACACATCTGTCAGTTCAAGGACTTCAAGCTGCGGCACATAAGGCTCGATGAGAAAATGAGATGGCGCTTCTTTTAGGAGAGACATGTCGATTTTTTCACCAGTTGCGAGAATCACTTTTCCATCAAAGTCGGCAAAGGCATCAATACACATATTAAAGAATGCTTCAGTATCTCCAAGAACCGTTCCCATTGAAATAAAGACGACCTTCTCTCGCTCAAGCGTTTCTAACGGGAAATCGTGCTGGTCAGCACGTTTTAGAAAGCTCGGTCCAATGAAAACAAACGAATCATCCAATGCATCAACAGACGGCTGAAAATATTCACTTGTATACACCATATTCAGCTCTCCACGGTTTTTCATGAATTGCATCAAATGCTTTGGCTGAACGCCAAAACGTTCATGTATTTCTTCTAACAGATGAGCCGCCTTCTCATCTTTTCTGTATAGAGGTGTATCAAAATGTGCCTCTTGCAGCACAAAAGAAGGATTCGAACCGATGCCTGGAATCTGTAAGTAATCCCGCACAAGCTCACCTGCTCCAAACATATCAAAATAGACCAAATCAAATGAATGCTGTTGAGAAAGAGTTTCCACCACTTCTAAAATGTCTAATGACGTTTGTAGCATGGCATGGAAAAATGGCTGCATGGACTCTAAATCGCTTTCTTCGACACTTAATGTGCGAATATAATCTGGATGTATATGTATGTGAGCGCCTAAGCGTTTGATCCGCTTTTGATAATGTTCAGTTGTGACCACATGCACTTCATCACCTCGATCAACAAATGCTCTTATCATTCCTAACATTGGGTTCACATGTCCTTCAGCTGGGAACGTAATCATTAAAACCTTCGCCACAAGAATCCTCTCCTTATTGTCAATTCCCTTCCATGTTAATCTTATACAGTGATCGGGCTCAACAAATACGCCTGAAAAGGGCAGAAATGAGTCTTATGGCTAGTATTTTAAGAGGATAGCAGAAAAAAAGACAAAGCCTCCTGTTTAAGTGCTTTGTCTTCTTTTTATTAATTTTTAAGTAGCATTTGTTTAAACGTAGCAGACTGTTTTTCAATTGAGATTGGATCAGCATAGATAAATTCATTGATTGAATAGGATAAAACATGTCCTTGTTTCACTGCTTTATTCTTCTTCCATACACCGCTGCCTGTGATATCTAGATTAGGTGCTTTTCCATCCTTTGTTGGTACAAGTAAATAGTCACCTGTATACTCATTCATCTCTTCTAATGAAATACCGAGATACCCTTCTTTCGGAAGAGCCTTATCCGCTTTTTCAGGCAGGCTAAATCCATACCCTTGATAGATGACCTCCCCACCGCGGCCAAAGTCTGTACCAAATAAGTACACCTGCTTAGGCTGCACATCCATAATGGAGAACGTCTTGTCTTCACCAATTTTTGCTTTGACCTCTTTGCCGTCTTTTTTCAGCTGCTCGTCCATTTCTTGTATTTGTTTTTTGGCTAACGATTCTTTTCCAAGAATCTTTCCGATTTCAATATGCATCTCTTTAAAGCTATGTTCACTTGTTGTGAAAGTGATTGTTTTTGCGATCTTTTTATATTTTTCAACTTGATCATTTTGTGAATAAGCAATGATGAGATCAGGCTTCAGTTTGGCGATTGCCTCCACATTTTCTATCGGCACCCTCTTCACACCTGTTTCATCTAAAAAGGATGATTTAGGATAAACATCTGTCATGCCAACAGGTGTCACACCTAACTTTTTAAAATTTCCAAGCTGTGCTGTTAACACAACAATTCGTTTCGGCTTGTCAGGAATGGTGATCTTTTCACCCGTTTCAGTTGTATATGTACGAGTATTTGATTCTTGTTCTTTATTGTCTTTCTGCCCGCAAGCCACCAACAATACTGCCAGCAGACTCATAAGCCAAATCATTTTTTTCACTTACGAAACCACCTTTAATTGAGAATGATTATTAATTATAACATAAACAGTGTGGCTTAGATGTAAAGTTTTAGAAGTGAGCGCCACACAAAAAAACCCTCTTCTGATGGAGAGGGTTCGAGAAACCTTTTTCTATCGTGAACCAGGTCAAATGCACACGCGGAGAATGTATAATCCCCCGACACGATAGGTGTTATTACAGGGTCTTATTAAAGTAAAACACCCTTTAGTTGAAGAACATCATTCAAACATTAAAATTTTGGGGTCTTGATTGTAACAGTGAACAAGCATAGCATGTAATTGTCCCCTATGATGATAAACATGTGCTAATATCTCTAACAACCATTCATACCTTGTATATGTCACACCCCAATAGGAAGTGGTACGAGACAGTAGTTCTGTGTCCGATAATTTCATATAATTATTTTTTAATGAATGAAAATTAGTCATTAAGCCTTTTTCTATCGACTTTACAGTTTTATATGATACATTAGCATAAAACTTTTCCATCTCTTCTTGGGTCGCCTCATTCGCAATACGCCAGTCAGCTTCACAAATAATCGCAATGTGTTCCAGCAACTCTCCGATAGACTGCTTATGAGGTGTTGGTCTTTTTCGTAAATCAGCTTCTTCTAATTGACTGACTATTTTTATTAATGTTTTAACAGCTACTTCAATTTGATGTAAAACACTTTCACAATTCATTAGTGCCTCCTTATTAATGAATTCTGCCCTTTTCGTTGAACAAGCTTTGAGAATATTGATGCACTGACTTTATACTCCAATAATAGATTAAGTTTACTTGATTGCTATCATAAAGAAAATTTGTCTTTTTAACAATTTTAATCTGTGCTTTTCGATACAAAATGAACTCTCTAATAAATAGTGAAGTTCCTCTCAATTTACTCACACAATACCACTCATAAAAAACAAAAAAACCCTTTATTTCAAAGGGTTTTCAGCTTTTTCACAAATTATAAATCCAATCCTATCGGATACTATAGACGCGCTCGGAGGGATTCGAACCCCCGGCAGACGTGGTACCGGAAACCACCGCTCTATCCAACTGAGCTACGAGCGCACGATATGTTTTTTAAACGTCAGCATATCAAATTATAAGGGAAATGCTGCAAGAAAGCAATGATTAATCGCCAGCCCTGTCGATGTATTTTCTTCATTCCCATACATATAATCATATGATGGTTTGAAGTGAAAGGATTTTGGGGAAAATGGATAGGGGTATTTGATTTTAGGTCAGCATTTTGTTTGACCTTTATTGACCAAAAATGTATCATTGAATTACATACTTACCTAAAAGGTGAAGGAGGAACATTATGAATTTAATACCTACAGTCATTGAGCAAACAAATCGTGGGGAAAGAGCTTACGACATTTATTCTCGTCTTTTAAAAGACCGTATTATCATGCTTGGTTCTGCGATCGATGACAATGTTGCCAACTCCATCGTATCACAGCTTCTCTTCTTAGAAGCCGAGGATCCTGAAAAAGATATCTCTATCTACATTAACAGCCCTGGCGGTTCGATCACAGCTGGTATGGCCATTTATGATACGATGCAATTTATTAAACCAAAGGTATCAACTATTTGTATTGGTATGGCTGCATCTATGGGTGCGTTCCTGCTTGCTGCTGGTGAAAAAGGTAAGCGTTATGCCCTTCCAAATAGTGAAGTGATGATTCACCAACCACTAGGTGGTGCGCAAGGTCAAGCAACAGAAATTGAAATTGCGGCAAAACGAATCCTTTCTTTACGCGATAAACTGAACCAAGTACTTGCTGAACGTACTGGTCAGCCAATTGAAGTCATTGAGCGCGATACAGATCGTGACAACTTCAAAACAGCGGAAGAAGCACTTCAATACGGACTCATTGACAAAGTCTTGACCCGTAATACAGAAGAACAAAAATAATCACAAAACAAACCGTCTGCTCTTTGAACAGACGGTTTTTTGTTATGCATCTATTTTAAGACAGCTCCGTCCATTTCTGCTGAAGAGACGGTGTTTGATAGGAAGCCATCTGTGAAATCAATTCTTCCGGTTCTCCAGAGGCATGTAGCAATTGAAGGTGTGATTCATTCGAAAAACCTTCCTTTACACTAAACTTCACCATGTCTATGAGCGGATTGAAATAGTCATTCACTTGATACAATCCGATTGGCTTTTGATGGATGCCAATTTGCGCCCAACATAGCACCTCAAATAATTCTTCATATGTACCAAAACCACCTGGCATGGCAATAAACCCATCGGCCAGCTCGCTCATTTTCGCTTTTCGTTCATGCATCCCTTTGACTTCAATGAGTTCAGTGAGCTCTTGATGCACAACTTCTCCTCTAAAAAGCCCTTTTGGCATGACTCCGATCACTTGCCCGCCGTTTTTCAATACCTCATCCGCTATAGCTCCCATTAAGCCAATTCGTGAGCCACCGTATACAAGGCGGATTCCTTGCTCTGCCATATAAGCCCCTAGCTCGACAGCTTTTTGTTTGTAGATGTCATTCACACCTGGATTCGAACCAGCAAACACACAAATCGTTTTCATCAAAACAGCTCCATCTCTCTCTATGATTTCTTCACCCACTCATTCTACTATAATTCATTGTAAAGAAACAGCCGCTCCATCTATATATAGTGTAAAATCAGAAGATGAACACCATATAAGGAGCTGTATAAAGAGAATGCAAACAACTGAAATGGAAAAATGGATCAAAGATTTCTACAAAATGAGAAATTGGACAGAATACGGGCCGTTTATCAGGTTAGGTTTCCTGATGGAAGAAACAGGTGAACTCGCTCGCGCAGTCAGGGCGGTCGAAATTGGACGCGATCGACCTGATGAGAAAACACAGGAGGACGCCGCGTTAAGGAAGGACCTTATTGAAGAAATGGGAGATGTCTTAGGAAATCTACTTGTTCTAGCTGATCTCTATGATGTAACAGTAGAAGAGGTCTTCTCTTCCCATCAACAGAAACTCACACAACGGTTTTCTAGTGAAAAAGAGCAGGTAAAAAGCACGTGACTGACATGTCACGTGCTTTTTTTAGCCTTTTATAGCTGCTGTGGTGAAATATCGTCCGTTCGTTCAAAGAAATGCTGCTTTCCAATGTGATGGAAAAGTCCGGTACGATGCAAAAGCTCTTTTGGCTGTGATTGAAGCCCTACAATCATCAATTTTCCATTGTGATGCTTTAAACGATTGGAAATGTTCATCAGAACCGCTTCTGCTGAGGTGTCCATATAATTCACTTTGTTCATAAGCAAAATGAGTGTTTTCGGCTTTGTCTGAACATGATCCAAAATCGAATTTTCCAATGAATCGGTTGTACCGAAAAAGAGTGGCCCTTCAATCGAATACATACTAACCCCTTTCTGATCGGTCTCCCTTTCTAAGGCAGCCGCCGTTTCGATTTGAGGAACAGCGACATTTGTGTGGATATTCGTTGTCTGGCTCATTTTTTTGATAAAGGCGATAAACGCTAAAATGAGACCTGCAGTCACCCCTATAATCAAATCACCGATGACCGTTAGCAGGAAGGTCACGACAAGCACAAGGGAATCCGCATTTTTGACTTTGACAATATTGATAAACTCTTTTTTCTCACTCATATTCCACGCCACAAACATCAAAATCGGTGCCATGGCAGCAAGTGGAATCATCGATGCATATGGTGCAAATAACATTAAGATGAGCAAGACAACAACACCATGCACGACTCCTGAAATGGGGCTTGCTCCACCATTTTTAATGTTTGTTGCCGTACGAGCAATCGCTCCCGTCGCTGGGATCCCTCCGAAAATCGGTGCCGCCATATTGGCAATTCCTTGCCCGACAAGCTCCTTGTTGCTGTCATGCTTTGAGCCTTTCATATTATCAGCAACCATAGCTGACAAGATGGACTCCACGCCGCCTAAAAGGGCAATGACAATAGCCGGCGGCAGCAGATAAATCATTTTTTCAATCGTCAATTCAGGAAAAGAGAAAGTTGGCAGCTGACGAGGGATTTCGCCATATGCAGAGCCGATGGTTTCAACTTGTCCTTGAAAAAAGAGAACAGCTATAAATGTTGAAACAAGTAGACCTAATAGAGCACCAGGTATTTTGGGAATGTATTTTTGTGCCGCCAAAATCACGATGAGCCCAACAATCGCTGTGAGAATGGCGAAACTGTTTGCGGTACCAAGATGGACCACGATTTCTCTCATATTGAGGAAAAAGCTTTCATGCTTTTCAACACCCTTTAATCCGAGGAAGTTGGCAATCTGTCCTGAAAAAATAATGACAGCAATGCCGGCAGTAAAGCCGATGATAACCGGACGAGGAATAAATTTCATGAGCTTTCCTAGTTTGAATATTCCGAATAATACAAGCATACAGCCTGCCATAAAACCAGCAATGAGTAAGTTTTCAATACCGTACTGACTGACGATCCCGAATAAAATTGGAACAAATGCCCCGGTCGGTCCGCCGATCTGATACTTTGAACCACCAAACAATGAAATCAAAATGCCGGCAACGATGACTGTGTATAATCCGTATTCTGGTCCGACACCAGATGCAATGGCAAAAGCCATGCCTAAAGGAATTGCCACAACGCCCACGACAAGCCCAGCGATTAAATCGCGTCTAAACTTTGATGAATCATAACCTTCAAATCTTCCATAAAAACGCATGGTATGTGTTGGCCTCCTTCAAGTATGTGTAGATGATTTAGGTATACTGTGGGTCGATCTGTTTATCTTTTATAACGACATCCAACTTTCCTGTTGCCGGATGAATCACTAGTCCATGAACAGCTACATCACTTGGCATGAGCGGGTGCTCTTTGACTAATTTCACACTTTGGGATACGCTCTCTTCCACTGAATCAAAGCCTGTCAGCCAGCCCTTTAAATCGACACCTGCGCTTTTCACAATGCTCAAACACTTTTCCTCAATTCCCCGTGCTTTTGCCTTTTCAAGTAAAGGGTCTGCCGCAAGGCCTGCCATTCCGCATTCATGATGGCCGACAATGCATACTTCCTCTGCTTTCAGCTCATAAATGGCTAGTAAAATACTCCGCATAACACTGCCAAATGGATGTGTGACGATGGCTCCTGCATTTTTAATGATCTTCGCATCACCATTACGAAGCCCCATGGATTGCGGTAATAATTCCAACAGGCGTGTATCCATACAAGTTAATATAACCAATTTCTTCTCAGGAAATTTTCCCGCCTTGAAAGGCTCATACTGTCTCTCTTTCACAAAATCTGCATTGTGCTGAAGAATCTGTTCTAATGTTGATCCCATCCTGTCATCTCCTATCTTTTTTAAGTGATTGTAACGCCTTACCTGGCCTCCTTTTCCCTTGTGTGTTCTCAAGCATAGAGAAGAAAAATGATAGAAAAAAAAGAAAAAAATGAGAAAACGATGAGAGAATATGTAAGCATTTTCTCTATTTTGCTCTTTGTTCCGCTTCAGCACAGGGGATATGCGGCTTTTGCTTACAAACGATAGCTCTCATTTCACCAAAAGACGATGAAAAGGTTTAGTAGAAAATGACCATCCCGTTTAATACACTGCAAATATAATAAATTTTCTATCAAAAAGTCTCGATCTATTTTCCAGTTTGTCAGATTATCTCTCGAAACATCTAGCATTTTTCTATGACTCATCTACTAATCACTCGTTTTTCTACATCGTAAAAAGACATCAGATGGCCATGTCATTTACTCTTTCACTATAAAAATCTCTCCTTTTCCGTTATTTCAGTATATTAAATATTGAGCAGCTCATATTCAAACGTGTACTGCCAAAATGGTTGCTTTATAATAAAAAGAGAAAGATGACCATGTGAAAGGAGCGAGTTGATGATGAAACCACATATTTTTGTCGCCAAACCCTTACCTGCCTCTTTTGAAGACATGCTAAAGGAACATTGTACATACGAGGTATGGCAGTCAAAGGACCCGATCCCAAGAGATCTGTTATTTGAGAAGCTGCAGAAGGCTGATGGCCTTTTAACATCTGGTACGAAAATTGATCAAGATTTATTAGATCACGCACCCCAACTCAAGGTGGTGAGCAATAATTCAGTCGGCTATGACAATTTTGATCTAGAAGCCATGAGACAAAGAGGCGTGATTGGTACGCACACGCCTTATACACTCGATCATACCGTTGCTGATCTTGCCTTTTCGCTCATTCTCTCTTCTGCGAGGAGAATTGCCGAGCTTGATCGTTTTATCCGCAAGGGAAAATGGACAAAATTTGTTCAAGAGGAAGATATATTCGGCATTGATGTCCATCATCAAACGCTTGGGATCATTGGGATGGGACGAATCGGTGAGCAAGTAGCCAAACGAGCCGCTCATGGTTTTGATATGAACGTCCTCTATCACAACCGGAGCCGAAACGAGAAAGCCGAATCGGCATACGGCGCTGTATATTGTGCACTAGATGACTTGCTGAAGCAAGCTGATATCATTGTGTTAATCACACCGCTGACGGATGAGACGTACCATATGATAGGAGAGCGGGAATTGAAATTAATGAAGCCGACAGCCTTATTCGTGAACATCTCCCGTGGAAAAACCGTCGATGAGAAAAGCCTCATTCAAGCACTGCAGGAAGGGTGGATTAAAGGAGCTGGTCTGGATGTGTACGAGCAAGAACCGCTTCAGGAAGATCATCCTTTCAAAGAGATGGACAATGTCACACTTGCCCCGCATATCGGTTCCGCTACTGAAACGACAAGAGACCTTATGCTGAAACGAGCCATTCATAATGTGATTCATGGAATTGACGGCAAAGCCCCTGTTGATATTGTGAAGGAGCTTGCCTCATCTTAATTGAAAAAAGGCGCAGGGAACTGCGTCTTTTTGTTTACGTCATCTAGAGACAGTAGGTCAAAAAGCCTCATTTTCACCAATCTCCTGATTCTTTACATTCTCTTTATATGCCGGTGCTATAATATGAGGTAGACAAGCATCAAGAGGACGGCATCCCATTTCCTTTTGAGGAGGATCAAGATGAAAAAAATAAGTTCGATTTTTACTCTGTTCGCTCTGATTGCTGCCATTCTGTTTTCTGGATTTATCCCGCAGCAAGCCCATGCAGAAACACCACTTACACCAACAGCCACAAATGAAACTGCTTCCGTACAGCTTGCACCAGACCTTCGTACCCTTGCCGTCATTAATACCTTTGATGGTGTAGCAGATTACTTAATCCGTTATAAACGACTACCTGATAATTACATCACCAAACCACAAGCGAGCGCCCTCGGATGGGTTGCATCAAAAGGAAATTTAGCTGAAGTCGCGCCGGGCAAAAGCATCGGTGGAGACGTATTCTCTAATCGGGAGGGACGCCTTCCATCAGCTAGTGGCCGTACATGGCGTGAAGCCGACATCAACTACGTCTCCGGTTTCCGTAATGCTGACCGCCTAGTATACTCAAGTGACTGGCTCATTTATAAAACAACCGATCACTATGCGACATTTACGCGGATTCGTTAATTAATGAAAAAGACAGCCCTTTGATGAGCTGTCTTTTTTATAATGTTTGCTTGCGAGCTGCAAACGTTGTGTCAATTGATATTGCTACATGAGATTTATCACTAGGCAATCATGTTATTTACAATAGACAGAATATTAAGTTAATTATACCTTTACATCAACTCTTTTAATATTTTATATCGTTTATTTTATTCACATTTAGTTGTTCATCTTCTATCATATTTTCACTACGCGCAATACACAGTGTACTGACTACGTCACCTGTCACGTTAAGTGAGGTGTGTCCCATATCGATGATTCTATAGATCCCAGCAATCATTCCAACTATCTCCATAGGGAGTCCTAATGTAGTTAACAGCATAATGGTCATAACGATACCACCTCCAGGAATGCCGGGAGATCCAACTGATATTAAAGTTGTCATGAATATGACTAGTAATTGCTGGCTAATTGGCATGTCAATCCCATATATTTGCGATACAAATATGATGGCAGCAGAGTAATACACAACGGCACCATTCATGTTCATCGTTGCTCCAATAGGAAGGGTAAATTGCGCTAGTTCCTCTTTCACCTTAAAATCTTCTTTCGTCACAGAAATAGTAACAGGTAAAGTTCCAGAACTGCTTGTCGTACTCGCAGTCACTACCCAAATTTTACCGATTGACTTAAAGAATTTGGATAAAGGAATTTTCGCTATGAATTTTAACATAAACAAGTACATCAAAATGATGACAGAAATCAAACCTATATAATCAACTAAAATAAATTTGCCCAAAGGCCCAAATATTTTCAAACCGTATTCCCCAATCGTACAAGCCATTAAAGCAGCCACACCTATAGGTGAAAATGCCATGATGATTCCTGTCATTTTATACATTACCTGTGTACCTTCTTCAAAAAAATGTCTAAGGGTGACTGATTTATTTCCTACTAAAACGATGGATATCCCCAAGAAAATAGAAAAGATGATAATTTGCATGAGATTTCCTTCTGCTAGAGCCTGAACAGGATTTGATGGAAATAGACCTAATATCGTCTCTCCAAAAGTAGGAATATTGGCAGCTTTATATTCAGACGATGTCTTGATACTATCAATATCGATTCCATTCCCCGGTTTAAATATATGCGCAACCAAAAGACCGATTCCACCTGCTATTAAAGTCGTTCCAATATAATAAATCAACGTCTTTGTTCCGATTTTCTTTAATTTTTGAACATCACCAATACTAAAGATTCCAGAAGTGATGGAGAAAAAAATGAGCGGAACCACGATCATTTTAATGAGTGTTAAGAATATATCCCCAATAGGTTTAATGATTAATATTTTTTCTTTAAAGATTAAACCTAGCAATATACCGATGACAAACCCAATAAATACTTTTGTACCGAGACCTAATTTCTTCATTAGTAGTTCCCCCCTAGTTGATGAGTTTGCTCATTCTCTTCGTTTCAGATAACTCTTTTGTTACACATAAAAATTGATCGATGTCCTCTTCTGTATGACAATGGAACGGCGAAACCCTTATCGCACCAGTTAATCCAATGGCTTCGAGTATACGTTTTGAGTAGACACTAGTATTCACTCGTTCATAAACGGTAATGCCTCGATCTTGATAATCCTTTCTCAGTTGTTCATCATCTATCCCCTGAATTCCCATTGCAACGATAAGATCTCTTTTCGTTAAATCAGGGTCATCCGCAAAAACTTTTACGTTCTCCATGTATCTCAATCCCTCGATCTTATCACTGCCTTCAAGAAGTCTATGGAGGAGTGCTCTTTCGTGAAGAACTATTTTTTTCATACCCTTTAGATACTTCTCTCTTCTAGACATTTCTCCAATACTGTCGTACGAACCCAGCCAGCATACATAGTCTATAACAGCTGACATAGATGCAAATAGCGAAGGTGTTGGTGAACCAAGTTCCCATTCACGATCATCCTTTGCTATTAATTTTTGATGTGGAAGTTTCGATAATCTGTCTGAAACATAGGCGAATCCAATACCTCTTGACGCCATAAATTTATATGGTGCAAAGTTTGCTCCATCTATACCAAGCTTTTCTACATGAAGAGTCCCATGCGGCATATGCTGGACTGCATCAACAATAATATATAAATCTGGTTTTTTCTTTCTAGCAGCTTTTATCATTCCTTCAAGATCCATGATATTTCCCGAAATATTACTGGAAGCAATGACGCTTAACAAAATCGTATTCTCGTCAATTTTATCAGCGATCGCTTCGGGATCAACAAAGCCTGTATTCACATTTGCTTGAGCAACTCTAAATTCTTTATTGTTCTTTTGACAGTAAAATTCTAATGAATCATACGCAGAAGGATGTTCAATATTAGTCGTGACGGCATTCGTTCCCTCAACATTTTCAATAATAGTTGATACCATTTTAAACATGGCTTGAGAAGCTGTTAAATCTGTTATTAAAGAACCTGACTCAGCTCCGAACATGACACTCAATACATCATTCTTACATTTGTCCATCATATCATTCAGATCTGTTGCTCTTTGATGGTACCTTTCTGGACAATCCGGTAACAAATCAATCTTTTCTTTCACCTTGATGGCTTCCTTTAACCTTAAAGAGCCTCCTGAATTATCAAAAAAAAGTCTTTCCCCATAGTCTGGGTCAAAGGATAGAAACGAAAATTTTTCACGTAATTCCTTTAATAGCTGCTGATCCATTAATTTCCCTACTTTATAATCATTCAACATACTTCCTCCTCTACAACACAGAAAATGTTTTTTAAAATTCTTTAAAATAATATAAATGAATAAATTTCTTCAATATTATGATGATATAAGCTTCTTTTTCTGTCAGTTATCTTGTTAAAAAACATGACGGGATTTTTTCACACTAAATATTTCTTCCAAATCACTTGAATTAATACACTTTATAGAAATCATCGTGAAGAACCAGCCACACAAGCAAGCGTTTTCATTTATTCTTTTTTAAAAAAATATGAAGAATTTATTTCATTTTGATTTTATCATATACATTTTGTTTATAACAATATTTTTTTGAAATTTTCAAAAAATATTAGTTTATCATTTCCTAGTCCTGTTCCATTTTTTATCTTCTCAACACATGCACAGTTTCTCAAAATTTCTCCATTAGTCATTTAAAGTAAACAAACAATAACCCACCAATTAGAAAAACTGGTGGGTCGTTTTTTCTTAAACTTAAGTCCCGTTCTGTGCGAATTTACTTTATTGGAGTCATACATGATTGTAGTAATACAAGCTTGACCTCCCTTAAAGAATTCAAATACACCTGCAAAGGTCAGATCATATTTATATCAACTATACTTTTTATTAATACATACCAAACTGGCTAATATGTTTATTAATTCTTTCTAATTTTTCCTCACTATGAGCGACTGTCGCTCGACTGACATGTGTACATATTAACTCAGCTAAAAATAATACAGGTGTGTAAGAATTGAAGAATGCATTACTATCCACTGAAACTAAAAGTAGGACATCAGCAAAATGTGCTATAGGTGCTGTGGCTTTATCAGTAATGATGACAACTTTCGCATTGATTTCTTTTGCCATTTTGGCTGCTGCAAAGTCTACTTCAGAGTATCTTGGGAATGAAAAAATAAGGACACAATCATCCTGACTACATGAAGCTAAGGAATCAAACGGAGTAAACGATTGTTGACTATTAATCACTACATGATCAATGATCTGATTTAGGAAAACTCCCATTATTTCTGTTAAACCAGTTCTAGCTCTACTGCCTAAAATATAAACTCTTCTAGCGTCAATGATATAATTGATTGCCTTGTTAAACTCTTCAGATGAATTTTTCTCTGAAATAGAATATATATTTTTTTCAAGAATTTTTAAATTGTCATTCAGTAAATCTGACTGTATCACTTTATCATAACTTAATTTTAATCTTTCAGAGGGAATGGTCACATCATCAGAAATGGCTAAGCTTTTGTCATAGTACTGTTCTCTAAGATATTTTTGAAAGTCACTATATCCAGAAAAGCCTAACTTTTTCGGGAATCGAACAACTGTAGCATTACTCACTTTTAATCTATGAGCTAGTTCTATTGAAGTGACAAGACATGCTTCTCTTACATTATTTAAAATGTATTCCGCTATTTCTTCTTCCTTTTTTGTTAGTTTAGTGTTACTTATCATTGTTTTCAACGATTTTTGTGATACATCCATTTGGCATCCCTCCATGTTCACTTATATTGATTCATTATATTAGGGGAATAGAATGATGAAAAGCACTTGATAAAGTACGATACTAACCCCGGCCTTTTTGACAGCAATTATGAGCGGTGAGTCATACGCCTAAAGGGGGATGAGCGATTCAGCTAGTCAAGCCGGGGTGCACCTTTAACATTCGTGAGTGCGACAGTGGATGCAAGAGTTTGTCTATCCGCAAAGACAGCCGATCAAGCAGACTGTCTCTATGATTTAGGCGCAAGATGTGTTTGTACATATACTTCAAAAGGTTGAGGAAGCAAGTTTTTCGATACTTCTTCCTGTTCATGTATCGTGACATGATCTTCTGTCACGATCACACGACCTGTTGGTGTCAGTTTGGATGCAAGCGGCCTTTTGTTAAAAGGAGAGGCTTCATTTTCATAAATCTCATGCCGCAATTGCACAAGTGTATCTTCACCGACTTCTTTTAATGTGAAAGCATAACCTGTTTCAGCACCCGCTCCCCTATCCAATTGGAGTAGATGGGTTCCTTTTTCTGTTTCTTCTGCGTTCACGCGAAAACGAAGGGACGGTGCTTCCACCCATTCACCTGTAAAAGGGACAGGCTGAAGGGGTAAATTCACACCAAATCCTGCATCAATGAGGTAGCGCTCATGGTGATGTTGAAGGACGATGGCTACATGCGTCCCATCCAGTGCCCACTTCTCTGCTTCTTTGTTATATACGGTCCCTTGAACGAGCTGTACAGCGAGACCTGCCTCTTTTAAGACATAATATAAGAGCGGATTGAGGTCATAGCAAAGCCCACCTCTGCTGCCTTCCAGAAGATGAAGCTTCAAACCTTCTTGATCCAAAGCATAGGCGTGTTTACCCACCACAGATCTATTTTCAAAAGGAAAGGTATAAGCCATCTTCCTTAGTAAATCAGGCAATTGATCAAAGGTAATGGACACGGCTTCGTATCCAATTTTCTGTAAAAAGGCTGATTGAATCAACAACTTTCCCTCCTAAAAAAACTGAGCCCTTGAAGAGACTCAGTTTTCTTGATTGATAAAATCCGTTAACGCATCGATGGCTTCTTGTTCATCTGCTCCATCAGCTATTAGTTTGACGGTGACCCCAGAGCTGATCGCAAGACTCATCAGTCCCATAATACTCTTCGCATTGACCTTTTTCCCATCTTTCTCTAGAAAAATATCAGCACCAAAACGATTGGCTTCTTGAACGAACAAAGCAGCCGGACGTGCCTGCAAACCCGTTTTCAGCTGAATTGTGACCGTTTTTTCCACCATATGATCTGCCTCCCTTTTTTATTTCCCTATTTGAGTGTAACAGCTTGTCCGTTTCTTAATTGTTCTGCAATCTGATCTAGCTTTCTTAAACGGTGATTAATGCCTGATTTGCTGATCTTGCCGCTTTCCACCATTTCGCCAAGTTCCTTTAGTGTGACTTCTTGGTAGTCAATACGCAGTTGCGCAATTTCACGCAGCTTATCTGGCAGGGCGTCTAGTCCAATCTTTTCGTCAATGAATTGAATATTTTCAACCTGGCGCAGTGAGGCACCGATCGTTTTATTCAAGTTTGCTGTTTCACAATTGACGAGCCGGTTCACAGAATTCCTCATATCTCGGACGATGCGCACGTCTTCAAAACGAAGCAATGAGTTATGAGCACCCACAACACTTAAGAATTCCGTAATTTTCTCCGCTTCCTTCATGTATGTGATAAAGCCTTTTTTGCGTTCAAGGGTTTTACTGTTAAGGTGGAATTGATTCATGAGCTCACAAAGGGCATCATTATGTTCTTTGTATAGTGAAAAAATCTCAAGGTGATACGAAGAGGTTTCTGGGTTATTCACAGAACCTCCTGCTAAAAAAGCACCTCTCATATAGGAACGCTTGCAGCATCTTTTCTTCACAAGTTCTTCTGAAATGTTGCGTTCAAATACAAATTGTTCACCTAATATCTTCAGGTCCTCTAAAATGGTTTTCGCTCGTTCTACCAGTCTGACAATATACACATTATTCTTTTTTAATCTCATTTTTTTACGAACGAGCAGCTCGACGGTCACATCGTATTTCTTTTTCAAAAGGGTATAAATACGTCTTGCAATGGCTGCGTTCTCTGTCTGTATATCTAAAATCAATTTTCGATTAGAAAAAGATAATGAACCGTTCATACGGATGAGGGCAGAAAGCTCTGCTTTTGTGCAGCAGTCCTTCACTTCCAGATTAGTCAGCTCTTTTTTTGTTTCGGATGCAAATGACATCCTTGCCACCCCCATTCCTATTTTTTCTGATGCAGCAAATCGACGAGCAGCGAAGCTACTTTCAGCGTATCATGACGAATCACATGCTGGTCATATGTAATAATTTCCCCTGGGATGACTTCTAGTCCCATGGCTTTGAGTACATCTGTGTCGAATTGTACAGGCTGCGCCTGTTCTTCTGCATATTTTGCTTTGATTTCTTCTGGAATTTCTTTATTGTTCACAAATATCGTATCGATAAATGGTCGGTCCATATGATCGTTTAGTGCCTGCACATGATCAGCTGCACTGTAGGAAAGCGTTTCCCCCGGCTGTGTCATGACATTGCAAATATAGACTTTTTTCGCCTTAGATCGAATCACTTCTTCTCCAATATGCGGTACAAGCAGGTTGGGCAAAATACTGGTATACAAGCTGCCAGGTCCAATAACGATTAAATCAGCCTCTCGAATGACTTGAATGGATTCTGGGAGCGGCTCAATCGTATCGGGTGTAAGAAAGACTCGTTTAATCCTTTCACCGTAGGTCGGGATCTTTGATTCTCCTGTCACCACTTGCCCGTTTTCTAATTCCGCATGAAGAACAACACTTGAATTCGCTGCTGGCAATACTTTTCCTCTCACATTTAAGACCTTGCTCATTTCTGTGACGGCATGAAAAAAATCACCGGTTATATTCGTCATAGCCGCAAGAATGAGATTGCCGAGAGAGTGGCCTGTTAAGTCATTTCCTTTATTAAAACGGTGCTGAAATAAATCTTCTACAAGCGGTTCGACATCAGAGAGTGCCGCAAGTACATTTCGAATATCGCCTGGAGGCGGAATATTCAAATCATGTCGCAGTCTGCCTGAGCTGCCTCCATCATCAGCTACCGTCACAATAGCGGTAATATCCACTGGCTTTGTTTTTAGCCCTCTGAGCAAAACAGATAAGCCAGTGCCCCCGCCAAGAATGACCACCTTTGGAAGTGTCGTCATCTATTTTCTGCTTCTCTTTTCAATGTCCCGGTGAGTGACATGAGTATAGTAGTCATTTTTAAAATACTCCGATAAGTAGTTCGCTAGCGTCACTGATCGGTGCTGTCCGCCTGTACAGCCAATGGCAATAACAAGTTGGCTTTTTCCTTCTCGTTTATAGGACGGAAGCATAAAGCTGAGAAGGTCGATTAATTTCTCCGTGAACTTTTGCGTTTCACTCCACTTCATGACATAGGAGCGTACTTCTTCATCATTTCCGGTCTGTGGACGCATACTCTCAATATAGTAAGGATTCGGCAGAAATCTCACATCAAATACAAGATCAGCATCAATTGGCAGACCGTATTTAAAACCGAAGGACATCACATTCACTGTAAACACCTGCCCTTGGCTCGTGGCAAAGTGTGCGACAATTTTTTCTCGAAGCTGTTTCGGTTTTAAATCCGATGTATCAAAAATCATTTGAGCCCGGCCTTTTAACTCCTCTAACAGCTCACGCTCCATAGCAATCCCTTCAAGCGGCAAACCTGTTGTCGCAAGGGGATGAGAACGTCTCGTTTCTTTATATCTTGAGACAAGCACCTTATCGTTTGCATCTAAAAATAGAATCCTTGGTGTGATCCAGCCGATATCACTCATCTCATCTAAGGCAGCAATTAAGCTATCAAAAAATTCGCGGCCGCGCAAATCCATCACAAGGGCCACCTTGCTCATCTTCGAATTCGAATCCTTCATAAGCTCTAGAAACTTCGGTAAAAGTGATGGCGGTAAGTTATCCACACAAAAGTAACCTAAGTCTTCAAAGCTTTGGATGGCAACGGTTTTCCCCGCACCTGACATCCCTGTAATAATCACAAGCTGAATATCATCTTGTTTGTGCGTATTCATGCCTGCTCCCTCTCCTTCTTTATGAAAACGGTTCATTTATTAGTCTCCTTGAGGATCTAATCGATAAGCAATCAGCTCAAAATCTGGTGTATACGTAAAAGTGCCGTGGAGAAGTCCTTTCCCTTTCAACATGAAGTCAAGAATATGAGAATCTCCTGGAGCCATCGGCAAGCTGGGCACATCTTTTACATCATGCCATTTTAAAATGCCTTCCTCCGACTCTGATACGTTTTTTCCTGTAAAGGAATCTGCCATAAAGGTGAACATCATCCACTCTTGAACGATTTGATCGCCTTCTTTTATGATAAAGGTAAACACGCCTTTTAGCTGCGGATTTAAAATATAAATGCCTGTTTCTTCTCTAAATTCTCGAACGACTGAATCCTTGACCGATTCTCCGCTCTCCATTTTGCCGCCAGGTGCTACCCACCAGCCTCGTCTTGGCTTTTGCAGCAAGAGAACTTGATCTTCGTGATGCAGCACACAATTGGTTACTCGTTGCATCAGCTGTCACCTACTCTTTTATGTCTTTTTCTTATTATACAGGTTCATCATGACTCCCACAATGAACATGCCCGTTCTTCACTGAAAACAGACAGGTTTTCGTATGAATATGGCGACGGGCACTTTCTCTATTCTTTATTTTACAACATGTAACGGTTCTCCATGCGTCATTTGTGAACATCTCGTGAATTTCTGATTTTAAGCAAAAAAAAGGACACGGATTCACATCCGTGCCAAACATGTATTCCTTATAAAAGGGGGTCAATTACTAGTTTCATCATAACGGATAATTGTTTCACCCGTGTTACATTCCAGTTAAAAGCCCGTGACGCAATATTAAGGATTTACGACAGCTGTTTATTTCATTGCTTTTAGCTTTTCAGCAAGCTCTTCTACATAATGCTGTGCACTCTGTGCTGCAATACTTCCATCACCTGTTGCTGTGACAATTTGACGAAGGGTTTTTTCACGAATGTCGCCAGCTGCGAAGATTCCTTCAACTTTTGTTTCCATTCTTTCGTTTGTCTCGATGTAACCCTCTGCATTTGTAATTCCAAGATTTTCAAATGGTTTAGACAGCGGCAGCATACCGATGTAGATAAAGACGCCATCTGTTTTGAAGTCTTCTTCCTCACCTGTCACGGTATCAATTAATGTCACACTGCCGACTTTCCCGTTTTCTTCATTGATTTCTTTAACGGTTTTGTTCCACATAAAGTCGATTTTTTCATTATCAAATGCACGTGCTTGTAAGATGCTTTGGGCACGCAGTTTGTCGCGTCTATGGACAATAGTGACTTTAGACGCAAAGCGAGTGAGGTAAACACCCTCTTCTACTGCTGAGTCTCCTCCGCCAATCACGACAAGCTCTTTGTTTTTAAAGAAGGCACCGTCACATACAGCGCAGTATGATACGCCGCGACCGCCAAGTTCTTTTTCGCCTGGTGCACCAATTTTTTTGTATTCAGCACCTGCCGCAATAATGACAGAGCGTCCTTTGTATTCTTTTGAACCAGCTTTGACGATTTTGTACTCTTCACCATCTACAATTTCTTTAATATCGCCATACGCATACTCGGCACCGAATTTCTTTGCATGCTCAAACATTTTATTTGAAAGTTCCGGCCCTAAGATGCTTTCAAAGCCCGGATAGTTCTCGACATCTTCCGTATTCGCCATTTGGCCGCCTGGAATTCCTCTTTCAATCATCAGTGTTGAAAGATTTCCCCGTGATGTATAAACAGCGGCTGTCATTCCGGCAGGACCCGCTCCAATGATGATCGTATCGTAGATTTTTTCTTCTGACACAACTGTCACTCCCTCTTCAATTGCTGCTAGCATTTCTTATTAGAATGCCCTTGGGTGATGCTTCCATTCATGACAGAGAGCATCATTTCCACTCTTAGCTTTTATTCCTTACCCATATCCTATTAAATCTGCGGATAATAAGCGAATCATTTGCTCATATCTTCAAAAAAAGAAAAAGCTTCCTTAAACTGCTGTTTAAGGAAGCCTGTTTACGGTTATATAGTAAGTAATGATTTATTCAACGACTCTTCTTACAACGCCATTGAATGCTTTTTTCCAGTAAACGTTGCTCATAGAGTCAACTGAAACACCGCGAGAGCTGTTATCGTTCAAGAATGTACCGTTTCCTAAGTAAATACCAACGTGTCCATTTACTTTATACGTATCAAAGAACACAAGGTCTCCGCGTTTCATGTCAGATGCACTTACAGCTCTTCCTTTACCTACAAGCGTATCTGTTGTTGTACCGCCAACTGGTCCAAGGTTGATGCCTGCTGATGCAAATGCCCAGCGAACGAATGAAGAACAGTCAAAACGACGTGCGTCAATATCGGCTTGTGATCTGCCGCCGCCCCATTTATATGGAGATTGTCCTACAATGGTAGAACCTGTGCTGATCGCACCTTCGATTCCGCCTACGTTATTGCTGACAGGTGATCCACCGCCAGAAGATGGCTTCTTGCTCGGTGAACTGCTGCTATTGTTATTTGAAGATCCACTGTTATTTGAAGAAGAACCGCTGTCGTTATTAGAGCTGTTGTCTTCAGCTTGAACAGCTGCTTGACGCTGCTGTTGTCTTTGTGCTTTTTCTTCTTTTGCTTTTTGAGCAGCTTCTCTTGCTTCTTTTTCAGCTTGTTTTTGAGCAGCGATTGTTGCGTCTTTTTCAGATGCAATGCTGTTTGCCTCAGTATTTAACTCGCTGATTTGAGAAGAAGCACTTCCTTTTTGCTTTTTCACTTGCTTGAATAGCTTGTCTTTCTCATCAAGCTGTTTATTTAAGTCAGTTTGAAGTGTTTCAAGCTTTGCAAGCGTCTTTTGAACATCTTCAAGCTTTGTGTTTAATTCGTTTTCAGACTTTTGTAATTCCGCTTTGTCTCTTTCTTGTTCTTTAATGATTTCGCTGTCTGCGTTGATTAATGTAGATACAGCACCTGCACGACTGATGAAATCGCTAAAGCTTTTTGCTCCTAGTAATACATCTATGTATTTCGTAGAACCACCGCTTTCTTGAAGCGCACGTACACGCTTTTTCAAGAATTCGTTTCTTTCTTCGATACGTTTTTCTGTATCAGCAATTTCTTTTTTCAGTGCTTTGATTTCTTTTTTTGTTTTTTCGTTTTCTTTTTGTTTTTCTTCGATTTGATCACTTGTTTTTAAAGCTTTTTCGTCAATTTCTTTTAGCTTTAGCGCAAGTGCCTCTTGTTTTGCCTCAAGCTTTGAAAGCTCTTCTTTTTTCTTTTGAAGATTCTTGTTTACCTCTGACTGCTTGCTGTCTAGTTCTTGTTTCTTTTGTTCAAAGTTCTGTGCATTTGCTTCATGAGTAAATGGAATAAATAAACCGCTCGCTCCAATCACCGAAGCTAAACCGAAAGTAATAAACTTTTTCACGTATAGTTCCTCCTTTGACAATTTCCCAAGCGACATGAGAAAGCAGCAAATTCTCTGCGACCAATCTGTGCTTCCTGTGTCTTTCTTCCTGATGATTCAGTCAGATGTTGACCAGATTGTTTCTATCACTAGGTGTTGCATTATGTATAGTAAAATATTTAAATATATGTCTTTGTTTTAATCCACGAGTTTCATTATACATGACACATCGACAAAATGAGCTAATATTTTTATTACATTTATGTTTCAAATAGATGTCGAGATTGTCATACTTCGCCAAATCCTAGCAAATCCCACCTTTTTATCCAAGAAAAAAGCATGACCTTTTCGGCCATGCTGCTGTTATCTGAATCTATTTACCTATTCAAACCATGAACGTACAAATAACATTCTCATATTTTGACAGCGTTTGAACGCTGATCTGAAAAGAAGCTGCGATCTCTTTTTTGCTGACAGCTGATTCTTCTTGTTCATTCATCCATAGATAATAAGAAGCTGCTGCCCATGCACTGGCATTGTTCTTCTCTACGCCTGAAGCGCGTGCTTGCTGAATAATATGGAATAACCAAAAATATGGCATGTGGCTATCAGGCTGCACAGCTTCTTCCAAAGCAGATGCCGCCTGTTTTGCGAAGACCGCATCTTCTGAAAACGATCGTTCTTCCATTTGACCTTCATATAAAAGTAACTCAATAAACTGCTGTTCAAAGGCCGTTTTCGCAGCGCGGGAATCCAGAACAGATTGCAAGACGTCACGTTCACCTTTTTGTTTGCTGACATAGTAGGCAGTGAGTCGTTCCTCAATTGAAACCATTGGCTCAGACTCCTCTGGTTTGTCTTGCCACGGCTTGATTTCATCTGCATCAATATCTTCTTCCACCATCTTATCCCAGACGGTTTGCGCCAGTGTTTTGTGACCCGTATAATAGGCCGCACTTGCTAGCCAGTATAAAAACGTACTATCGCCTTGGAAACCTGTTTTATACAAAGAATAAAGCCATTTAAATGCCCATTCAAATTCTCCAACAAGGGCAAATGTCGCGCCAAGCTTATAACGCTGTTCACTTAATATTGGATACACGTGCGTTAATTGCTTCGCTAACAGATTGACCTTTTCTTCTTCTTTTTCATAATGATAGAAAACAAGCTGATTACAAAGGGCATGCAGATTACCGGGATTTTCATGAAGGACCCGGTTCAACATTTCTTTTGCCTGATCGATTTGGCCAGAATAAAAATAGGCCAAAGCGAGATTATTATACGCTGACCAAAACTCTGGATACTCAACAATCATCTGTTCCAGCATCTCAATTGCTTCATCCAGCCTGCCGCTTTCTAGCAAATGGTTGGCTTGATCCTGCTTTACAATCAGATCATCCTGATCATAAGGAAAATCTTCATCAACATCGTCACTCATATCAAGCAGATCGAGGAGATCGTCATTTTCATCTGCAAATTCCCCGTCTTCTTCCAGCGCAGCATAAGCAGTGGCGCATCTATATGCCTCTTGAAACAAACCGAGATTCGCATAATTATTGGCTTTAAAGTAGTGACACTCTGACATATTCTCATCCAAGTGTTCAAGGATAAAATCAAGCAGTTCATTTGATTGTTGGTAATGACCCATTTCAGTATAAATAATGGCAAGCTGCGACAGCATTTCTACATTTTCAGGCTCAAGTACGATGGCCCGCTGTATCAGCTTACTTGCCCTAGACAGATTTCTTTCTCTATATGCTTTTAGACCTTTATGAAAAAAGTAATGCCCATCTTGGAATAGCTGGACGACTTGTGTGTGATTATTTTGAGAAGTGTATTTACTCACCGATACCCTCCATTTCGAACAGTGTACCGTGTGTAGTATAACATAC
Source organism: Bacillus sp. FSL M7-0307 (assembly GCF_038627835.1). NCBI lineage: Bacteria > Bacillati > Bacillota > Bacilli > Caryophanales > Bacillaceae > Bacillus > Bacillus sp. FSL M7-0307. The sequence goes on from NZ_CP152023.1 coordinate 3,134,778, forward strand.
TTCATGAGTCGTCACATAGAACAAAAGGAAAGGAAGGATTTGTTTTTCATTTAAAAGCAAAAAGCCGGGGGTACCCCCAGCTTTTCATTCCCCTTGATGGCGCTTTTTCAATACCTTTAATACATCATCAAGAGGCAGCTGCTGTTCACGTAATAACACAAGAAGGTGATAAAGGAGATCTGCTGTTTCCCATTTCAATTCTTCTTGATCACGGTTCTTCGCTGCAATGATGACTTCAGAAGCTTCTTCCCCTACCTTTTTCAGGATTTTGTCGACTCCTTTTTCAAAGAGATAGGTTGTATAAGCTCCTTCTGGCATTTCCGTCTGCCGCTTCGCAATGACCTGTTCAAGTTCATTTAAAATGGCAAAGCGGTCTTGTTCTCCCCTTTGCTGTTTCACGCCCTCTTCCGAAAAACAGCTATAGCTGCCTGTATGGCAGGCTGGACCGCTTGGTGTCACTAGAACAAGCAGGGCATCTTGATCACAGTCATAGCGAATAGATGTAACACGCTGGGTGTGTCCAGATGTGGCTCCTTTGTGCCAAAGCTCATTTCTCGACCGGCTAAAAAACCATGTTTCCCCTGTCTCTAATGTTTTTTCATAGGATTCTTGATTCATATACGCCAAAGTAAGAACTTCCTTGCTTTGAGCATCCTGTACAATGGCAGGAATGAGACCTGCATCATTAAAGGTTAATTCGTTTGCCTGTTTCATCTTACCTTCACCCCGTGTTCTCTCAAATATGTCTTCACCTCTTGAATAGAGGTTTCTTTATAATGGAAAATAGAGGCTGCGAGTGCGGCATCAGCTTCACCTTTTGTAAAAGCCTCCAGCATATGCTGCGCATTGCCAGCACCTCCTGAAGCAATAACTGGCACTGTGACTGCTTCTAATACAAGCTTCGTCAAACGATGCTCAAAGCCCGTTTTCTCACCATCGGCATCCATGCTAGTCAGCAAGATCTCGCCTGCTCCTCTTCGCACGGCTTCTTTCGCCCAGTCACTCACTTCTAAATCCGTTTGACGGCGTCCTCCGTGCGTATAGACCATGTATGCTTGTTTCTCTTCATCGTATTTCGCATCAATCGCAACAACTATGCACTGTGAACCAAAAAAGTCGGCTCCTTCTGTTATTAGCTCCGGTCTTAAAACAGCCGCTGTGTTCACAGACACCTTGTCTGCCCCCGCTCTTAATATACGCTTCATGTCATCAAGGTGGTTAATCCCGCCGCCCACCGTGAACGGGATAGCGAGAGTGGATGCCACTTGTTTGACCACATCCACCATCGTTTTTCGGCCTTCATGAGAGGCAGATATATCAAGAAAGACGAGTTCATCCGCACCTTCCTCGTCATAGATCTGCGCTAATTCGACCGGATCACCAGCATCCTTCAACCCTAGAAATTGGATCCCTTTGACCACACGCCCTTCCTTTACATCAAGACATGGAATGATTCGTTTTGTCATCATATGCTGTCAAGCCCTTCAAACGCTTCAGCTAAAGTAAATTGCTTTGTGTACAGCGCCTTGCCAATGATTGCACCAGACACACCTGTCTGCTTTTGTGCTGACAGCTTTTGCAGATCACTCACTGCACTGACACCACCTGAGGCAATGACTTGTTTGCCAGTTGCTTCTGCTAATCGAACCGTACTTTCCACATTTGGACCAGACAGCATGCCATCCATTTGAATATCCGTGAAAATGAAGACCTCTGCGCCTTCCTTTGCCAGTTCCTGACCAAGTTCCTCCGCCTTTACTTCCGACGTTTCAAGCCAGCCTTCAGTCGATACAAAACCGTTTCGTGCATCAATGCCAATGGCGATTTTCTCCCCATATTGCGCCAGCATTTTTTTCACAAAAACCGGGTTCGACACCGCTGAACTGCCAAGAATGACTCTCGATACGCCATTGTTTAAATAAAATGCAACATCTTCTTCTGTCCGAATGCCGCCGCCAATTTGGACATTCACATCTAATGAGGAAGCAATCGATAGCACATGCTCGTGATTCACGCGTTTTCCTGCTTTTGCGCCATCTAAATCAACGAGATGTATCCATTTCGCTCCTTCATTTGCAAACAGTCTCGCCATGTCTAACGGTGAATCTCCATAAATGGTTTCTTGGTCATAGTCTCCTTGCACAAGTCGTACACATTTGCCATTTCTCATATCAATTGCTGGATATAATGTAAAATCACTCATTTGCTCACCCTCTGTTCGTTTGCTAATTGAATAAACTGTTTCAGCAGTGCCATTCCTGTTGTACTGCTTTTTTCAGGGTGAAACTGCGTTCCAAACACATTCCCCTTCCCAACAACGGCAGGTACTTGCACACCATAGGGTGCACTTGCCAATAGGTCTTCTGGATTCATGCCGCTCACATAATAAGAGTGAACAAAGTATGCAAATCCTTCCGGCACACCTTCAAACAATGGAGAGGGCTGATGAAATGTGAGCTCATTCCAGCCCATATGAGGCACCTTCAGCCTTTGTCCATCCTGATCACGATCCTTCAAAAGAACGACACGTCCTTTTAAAAGGCCTAGCCCTTTTGTTTTTCCTGCTTCTTCACTTTCTTCAAACAACAACTGCATGCCAAGGCAAATGCCAAATAACAGCTTTCCTTCCTGCACGACTTGGTGGATAAACGCCTCAAGTCCTGTCTGTCTTAACAGCTGCATCGCATCACGAAATGAACCGACTCCTGGCAAAATATACGCATCTGCCTTTTTCAGCTCCTCTGCTTCAGAAGACACGATATAAGACGCTCCTGCTCGTTCCAGTGCTTTTGATACGCTAAACAAATTTCCCATTCCATAGTCAATTACGCCAATCATTAGAGCATCCCCTTTGTCGACGGAATCCCTTTCACACGCGGATCAATGGTTGTTGCTTCATCTAAGGCGCGTGCCATCGCTTTAAAAATGGCTTCAATCATATGGTGGGTATTGGTTCCATAGTGAACGATCACATGAAGATTTATTCGTGCTTCAAGGGCAAATTTCCAAAGAAACTCATGAACCAGCTCCGTATCAAAGGTGCCGACCTTCTGACTAGGGAAATCGGCTCTCATTTCCAAATGAGGACGATTGCTTAAATCCACGACTACTTGAGCGAGTGTTTCATCCATTGGAACAAAACTAGAGCCGTAGCGCTTGATTCCTTTTTTATCACCGAGCGCTTCTTTAAACATCTGCCCAAGCACAATGCCAATATCTTCTGTTGTGTGGTGATCATCGACATCTGTGTCTCCTTTTGCATCTACAGTTAAGTTAAAATGTCCATGCTTCGTGAATAAGTCGAGCATGTGCGTCATAAAAGGGACATCTGTCTGAATATCTGCTTTTCCTTCGCCATCAATCTCTAGCGCTAACGAAATGTTCGTTTCATTTGTCTGTCTCGCTGTTTCCGCCTGTCTCATTTTGATTCCTCCCGCTTTCTCGCTTCAATCGATCTGGCATGTGCTTCAAGCCCTTCTAATCTTGCAAAAGCCGCAATGCTTTCCCTATGTGTTTCAAAGGCTTCTTTGCTATATGAAATGATGCTCGTTTTCTTTTGGAAATCTGTGACGCCGAGCGGACTAGAAAATCTTGCCGTCCCGTTTGTTGGCAGCACATGGTTCGGTCCTGCGAAGTAATCCCCTACCGGCTCTGGACTGTAACGCCCTAAGAAAATTGCTCCAGCATGCTTGATTTGACCAAGTAGTGATTCTGGATACGCCGTCAGCACTTCTAAATGCTCTGGGGCTAACTGGTTCACGATATCAACTGCACGATCCAAAGATTCTGTCACGTAAATATAACCATGGTCTTGAATAGATTGTGCTGCAATTGATTTCCTTGGCAAAGTATCAAGCTGCGCTTGCACCTCCGCTTGCACTCTTTCAGCCAATCCTTTAGATGGTGTCACCAAAATACTGGATGCCAATGCATCATGCTCTGCCTGTGAAAGCAAATCAGCTGCCACCTCATGTGCAGTTGCCGTTTCATCTGCTAAAACAGCAATTTCACTTGGACCCGCAATCATATCAATGTCTACTTGACCAAATACTTCCCGTTTGGCAAGTGCTACATAAATATTTCCTGGACCGGTGATTTTATCAACAGGCTGAATACTTTCCGTTCCATATGCAAGAGCGGCTATCGCCTGAGCACCGCCCATTTTGTACATTTCTGAAATGCCCAGCTCCTTCGCAGCTACTAGCACAGCGTCAGACAGACGGCCGTCATTTCCTGGCGGTGTCACAAGGACAATTCGCTCAACGCCGGCAACAAGTGCCGGGATGACATTCATTAAAACAGATGATGGATAAGCGGCCGTTCCCCCTGGGACATATACACCGACCGCATCAAGCGGTGTTACTTTCTGACCTAGCATTGAGCCGTCCTTTTGGTGATAAAACCAAGAGGAGGTCAGCTGACGCTCGTGGTATGTTCGAATATTCCGGATCGCCGTTTGGATGATTTGGATCATCTCCGGGTCCAAACGTTCGTAGGCTTTTGTCTTTTCATCCTCCGTCACAAGTGGCTGTTCAATAGAGACACCGTCAAATTGCTTCGTGAAAGACCGTACGGCTTCGTCACCATTTTTTCTCACTTCTTCGATAATCCGCTGAACAGCCAGTCGCTGCTCTTCCGTTCCTGTATCTAGAGAACGCTTGAGTGAGAGAGTGTCTGTCTCACCTTCTTGTATGTAGGTGATGTTCATGATGTTTCCTCCCCTTCTCCTTCGATGATTCTTGCCAGACGCTGCGCCATTTCATCGATTACCGCATCCTTCATTCGATAGCTCACAGGATTGACAATAAAACGTGACGTAATGTCACAAATATGTTCCGTTTCGACAAGCCCATTTTCCTTAAGTGTTTGACCGGTGGAGACAATGTCAACAATTCGATCGGCAAGTCCGATGAGCGGTGCTAATTCAATGGAACCATTTAGCTTAATGATCTCCACCTGCTCACCTTGTTCTCTAAAATAAGAAGAAGCGACATTTGGGTACTTTGTGGCCACACGCGGTGCGACACCGCCCCAGCTGGCTCCCGGCAAGCCCGCTACAGCTAAATGACATTTGCTAATGTTTAAATCGAGCACTTCGTACACATCCCGTGCTTCTTCAAGCATGACGTCTTTCCCTGCAATGCCCACATCCGCTACACCGTGCTCTACATATGTCGTCACATCCATTGGCTTCGCTAAAATAAAGCGGAGATTTTCTTCCGGTACATCAATGATTAATTTTCTTGAATCTTCGAATTCCTCCGGCAGCTGATATCCAGCCTGTCTTAATAGCCCTGCTGCTTCTTCAAATATCCGCCCCTTTGGCATTGCCATTGTCAACACTTTACCCATTTTGCTCTTCCTTTCTAGCGCCGATAAAATAAGTCACTTGCTCAAATGCCTTGGTCATGGCATCGATATTTTCAATACCTGCTAAGTCTTGGAGAACAATCCTTTTGCCTTTTGTCCGCTCTTTTTCTGCAAAATCAAATGCTTCAAGCCGTTGTTCTTTACTAAAAATCACAGCCTCTTGGGGCTCATTTATTTCTTTTGCGTCGAGTGCCTCAAGAAGACGGTCTAATCGAAGTCCGAAGCCTGTAGCGGGTGCGGGTGCATCAAAGTGAGCAAGCAATTGATCATACCTTCCTCCACTTCCGATCACAGACCCAACATGATCTGCAAATACTTCAAACAAAATTCCCGTATAGTAGCTCATATGACTGACCATGCTTAAATCCAAACGGATATATTCTGTACAGCCGTAATCTTCAAGTGTCTCCCACAGCGCCTTTAACTCCGCCAGCACTTCTTTTCCCTCTTGTGAGACCACAATTTCTTCAGCCTGCTGGGTCACTTCTTGACCGCCGCGCAGCTCTAAAAGCTGGAGCAGCCTTGTTTTATCGATGGATGAGAGAGGCAATTGTTTGACATGCTGCCTGTAGCCCACATAATTCTTTTCATATAAAAATCGGCGCAATACGTTCGCCCGCTCTGTATTCCCTAGTACATCTAAAAACAAGGTCTCTGCCAAAGCCACATGCCCAATCGCAATTTTGAAGGATTGAAGTCCGGCATTTTTTAATGCAAACACAACAAGCGCTATGACTTCAGCATCTGCACTAATCGAACCATCACCGATCAATTCAATACCGACCTGCTCAAATTCAGAAGGTCTTCCGCCTTCTCTTTCCTGTGCCCGAAACACGTTAGCTGCATAACCGACTCGAAGCGGATACGCCTGTTCGTGAAGCTTTGAAGCCGCCACTCTCGCAATTGGTCCCGTCATATCAGGTCTAAGCACAAGGGTTTGACCATTTTGATCAAGAAGCTTAAACAGCTGCGTATCTGTAATCGCCGATTGAACACCGACTGTATCGTAAAATTCAAGAGTTGGCGTTTCCATTAAACGATAACCCCAGCCATTCATGACCTCTGTTAAAGAATGCCTGACTCTTTTCTTCGTCTCATACAATCCTGGTAATGAATCTCGCATACCATATGGTTTTTCAAACATGAACATGTTCTTCCGCACCTCCAACACATTAAAACAAAAAATTCCGAATCCTTTAGTTCGCTAATATGATAATATGCTAACAAAATAAAGTGATTAAATCAATCATTTTTATTTTCCCCTTTTTTTCCTTAATCATTTGTTCATATATTACATTAAAATGACACCTAATCCTTTTTGGTCTCTTTGCTTTAGGAACATGCTATAATACTTAAAAATATTGAATAACACAGGAGATTACAGTGAAATTCATCCAGACATTAATCTTAACTTTGTTGTGCGCATGTCTTGTTTATTTCGGCTTTATTTACGTTTCACAATTCGACCAAGTCAAGAAAACAACGTCACCGCAAGAAGCCAAAGAAAAAGAAAATGATACCGCACTAGCAGCAGAAGAAACACGTTCTACGAAGAAAACAGAAACGACACATTCTAGTTTAAAAGGAAATAAAAAAGCCATGGACGTCATCCTCTTTAATCAAATGGATGCACCAAAGCTTTATAACGGATGCGAAGTCACGAGCTTAGCCATGCTTCTTCATTACAGCGGCTATGAGCATATAACGAAAAACGCATTGGCAAACGAGATTAAGCGTATCCCACTCAATTATGAGAATGGCTTAAAAGGAGACCCTCATGACGGGTTTGTAGGCGATATGGAGAATGGGCCAGGTCTTGGTGTGTACCACGAACCCATTTATCAGCTTGCGAAAAAATATGCAGGTAATCAAGCGGTGGACTTGACCGGCAAGCCAGTTAAAAAAGCCATTTACCAATCACTTGAAAAAGGTTATCCTGTCTGGGTCATTACCACTTCGACCTTTGCCAAAACAGATAACATTGAAACATGGAATACACCAAATGGGAAAATAGATATCAGCTTTAATATGCATAGCGTCGTCATCACTGGCTATGACAAAGATCATGTCTACTTAAATAATCCATACGGAGAAAAGAATCAAAAAGTCGATCGTGAACAGTTTGAGGATTCTTGGAAACAGATGGGCAGCCAGGCGATTATCATTAAAGCATAAACCACTTCTCCCATTGAAGAGAATGCACACATGCATCAAAAACATCCTCCATACGAATGGAGGATGTTTTTGAATGATTTATTTTTTTAGTATTTCCTTCAGACGGTCTTCAAGCTTTTCAGCCGTCATCGCACCCCCACCAAGGCTGATGTATTCATCCCCTTTTTTTAGTAAAAGTGTAGGATAGCCATTCACGTTCAATTGCTGAACCTTTGCAAAATCGGCATACGCATCATTGATCGTTTCTGTCTCATTCATTCGTTCAACCAATACATCAGGGTCAAGTTGGTGTTTCATAGCGATATCTCTATAAGTTTCTTCATCACTTAGGCTTTTTCCGTCTTGATAAAAGGCCTTTTGCATAGATGAAGCCAAGTACAATGCATGCTCTGGTGCGATGGATCTTAATGCTGAAAATCCAATTGCAGCAGCCTCAGAGTCTAAAATGAATGTTCCGTTTTCTAGCAACTCTTCGTAACGGTCTCCAAATTCGACACCTGTCAGCTGACTGATACGCTCGTTTGCTTCTGAAATGTGTGGATAATTCTTTATCGGTAGACGACGCTCTCCTACAAATAAACCGCCCGATACAAGTGTCAGTGGTATCTCAGGGTGATTTTCGTGTAAAGTACGGATGCTGTTTGAAAACCCATAACACCAGCCACAATACGCATCCCATACATAGATAAAAGATTTTTCTTGATCATTCATAAGACAGACTCCTCACTCATCGTTTTTTAGCGACAATGAAACGCATGTTATTCCACTTATTCTGCTTCAGAAACCACAGTAAAACGTTCTCCAACATGAGCAGCTTGTTCTATCTCATCGACAAGCGCAACGGCGTAGTCAGCATAACTCACATAGCTTTCACCCTTCGAATTGACTATAAGATGGTCTTTGCCTTTCACATAAGCACCTGTCCGTTTGCCTGCTGGATCAAAGAATGCAGCTGGACTAAGAAATGTCCATTTTACTCCTTCGGTCTTTTGAAGATCTATTAAATTTTCTCCTTGCTGTGAAGCAGTAGCAAAGTATTCCTTTGGAAACTCCGGTGTGTCCATCAGTCTAGTTGTTTTGGCCTCATCTACAAATAAACTTCCAGCACCTCCCACGACGATTAAACGCGTTTCTGGTGTCTCTTTCAAGAGATGAATGAGTTTTTTCCCTGCTTCTACATGAAGGTGCTCTTGTCCTGCTGGCGCACCAAATGCGTTTACGATCACATCAAAGCCTTTGACGTCTCCTGCCTCTAAGTGAAAAACATCCTTTTCTAAAACAGCTGCTGATGAATTAGTCACTTTTTGTGCATCTCGAACGATTGCCGTTACTTCGTGCCCTCTCGATTGAGCTTCTTTTAAAATGTGTTGTCCTGCTTTACCTGTTGCGCCAATGATTCCAATGTTCATGTAAATTCCTCCTACAATATAAGGTTATTTTGATCACTTAAGATGTAACCAATATGGTTACAACAGAGGTAAAAAAAATTGAATAGATCATCCAATTTTTTTGATTAAAACCTGCGTTAGTTCACTTAATTTGATCTCAGCAAGCACTTGCTCCATCGCACTTTGAGCACGGCACAAAATTAATTCTAGTACAGCTTGAATATTTGCACCGATCGGACAGTCAGGGTTTGGGCTTTCATGAATTTGAAACAACTCTCCCTCATCCACCACTTCAACCGCTTTATACACATCGAGCAGTGTAATGTCATCCTCACTTCGGTTTAATTGAGAACCGCCTTTGCCAAGACTCGTTGAGATTAGGCCTGCTTTTTTGAGCTTACTCATGATACGGCGAATGACCACTGGATTTGTATTGACACTTCCTGCGATATCCTCCGATGTCTGTAATGATCCTTTTTCAAGTGATAGCAAGGCCAGAATATGGACAGCGACAGTAAATCTGCTGCTGATTTTCATGTTTTCTCACCTCTGTTGTAATCATTATAGTTACACCATGTTAGAATGTCAACAAAAAAGTCTGCCGAGCTACTCAGCAGACGTAGATTGACGTGCTTCCATTTCCTCTTTTGTATATATCATCCGCATTGGATTACCTCCAACAAAGGAGCCTGCCGGAACATCTTTGTTCACAAGAGTTCCTGCCGATACAATCGCACCATCACCAATTGTCACTCCAGGTAGAATCGTTGAATTTGCCCCAATTAAGACTTCATCACCAATATAGACTTCCCCAAGCCTATACTCTTTAATCAAATACTCATGGGACAAAATGGTCGTGTTATAGCCAATCACACTATTTCGACCGACAGTGATTTTCTCAGGAAACATGAGATCGACCATCACCATTAAAGCAAACGCCGTATCCTCCCCGACTTTCATTCGAAGGAAGGTGCGATAAATCCAATTTTTCATTCCCATAAAAGGCGTATACCTTGCCATTTGAATAAAGATAAAGTTTTTCACAACCTTGAGAAAGGGGACCGTCCGATAGACTTGTCTAAGCGAATTGACCCCTTTGACAGGATAACGATCTGTTTTTCTCAACTTAATCAGCTCCAACAATCGCCAAGAGATCACTCATTTTCTGCAGCATATAATCAGGTCGATGCTTTAACAGGGCTTCTTCTCCCTTAATAGACCAAGCAACACCTGCTGTTTTCGTCCCTGCCGCTTGACCAGATAAAATGTCGTGATAGTTATCGCCAACCATGATCGCCTCATGCGGATCACTGCCGAGCTTGGATAATGCCAGCTGAACTGGTTCTGGATGTGGCTTTTCATTTTGTACATCATCAAGTGTGACAATGACCTCAAAAAAAGGCTCCAAACCAGTCAGCTTTAATCCCATTAAAACCGTATCACGTATTTTTGTAGTCACAATACCAAGCTTAAACCCTCGATCCTGAAGAATTTTCAACGTATCTAACACCGTCTCGTACTCCGTCACAAGCAGGTCATGCTGTTCATGATTAAACGTTCGATACATCTGAATCATGTCATCTGTCAGATTCGGATCCATTGCAGAGAATGTATCAAATAATGATGGACCAATGAAATGAAGGATATCCTCACGGCTGTATTGACCAGGGTAATAATGATCAAGCGTATGCTGAAATGAAGCAATAATTAATTCATTTGTATTGATTAATGTGCCATCTAAATCAAATAGCACTGTGTTAATAGTTGATTGGTTCATATGGCTTCCTTTCTAACAGCTGTATGTTCGCGCCTCCGCCAGATATAGCTGATGGCAGCTGTCAATAAAATAGCAGAAATAAGGCGAATAAGAAGAAGCGGCCAGACTGGAATACCTAAAGGAATGAAAATGAGTGTATCTTCGACCACCGCATGACACGCCACAAGGAAAATGAAAGCAAGCGTTAAATCCTTTTTGCTGACACCGTCCTCTTCCACTGCCTTCATCATGACGCCTGCCCCGTAGGCAAGACCAATGGTTAAACCAGCCACCATCGTCATAGACGTATTTTCTTTCATTCCAAGCATTCTCGTAAAAGGAGACAGCCACTTAGACAGCGTATGGAGCCACCCTAAGTCTCTCATAAATTGAATGATGATCATGAGAGGAATGACAATACAAGCCAGCTGCAGCACACCAAGAACAGCTTTCTGTAAAGCAAGAAGTACGATCATATACCAGCTAGAAGGCACATCAGCCGACTGAGCAGCTGTCAGCAAACCATATTGCGCCGGCTCCTCGCCTCCCTGCCAAACGAGGTGAATGACAATTGCTGACACGACGGCAAGACTGATTCTCACCAGCAAAATGACAGACACCCGCAGCCCAACCTTCGCCGCCACTGTTGATTCGATGATCAAGTTGTGACAAAAGGAGAGCATGACCGCTAAAATGAACACTTCCTTCACAGGCAGCTCTAATGTCAAGATGGCTGCAATACCCGCATACAAGTTCAGCATATTTCCTAAAACAAGCGGAATGGCCGCTTCCCCTGAAAGACCAAACAGGCCCATAAAAGGACGGATGAATTGTATCATCCAATCCATCACAGGTGTATGCTGCAAGATACTAACGAGAATGGTAACCGGAAAAATGACTTTTCCAAGTGTCCAAGTTGTCGATAACCCTGCTTTCAAGCCGTTTTTCCATGTCTCACCCATCTCTTATCCCCCTTGCTTAATTTGATGAGTTGTTCTCTTTATACCGTATAGATGCATATCCCTTGATTCTTCTAAACACAATCAGCAAAACAGCCACTGCAAATATGGCAATCGAAATCATCTGTGCAATTCGAAGATGCTCAGTCAGCATTAAGCTGTCTGTTCTCATTCCTTCAATGAAGAAACGGCCGATTGAATACCAGATTAAATAAGACAAGAAAATTTCGCCTCGACGCAATGATGTTCTACGTAATAAGATTAATATCAAAACGCCTGCGATATTCCATAATGATTCATATAAGAACGTAGGGTGATAGTAGGTCCCGTCAATGTACATCTGATTAATAATAAACTCAGGCAGGTGCAAATTTTCTAAAAAGGCTCTTGAAACAGCCTCACCATGCGCTTCCTGATTAATAAAGTTCCCCCAGCGCCCGATGGCTTGCCCTAGTAAAATACTAGGCGCTGCGACATCGGCGATTTTCCAAAAGGACACCTTTCTCACTTTAGTAAAGACAATCGCTGTCAGCACCGCCCCTATCAGTCCGCCATGTATGGCAATTCCACCATTCCAAATCTTGATGATTTCATTTGGGTGCTGCTGATAATAATCCCATTCAAAGGATACATAATAAATTCGTGCACAAATAATGGCGATAGGAATGGCAAATAAGATGAGATCAATAAACATATCTTTATTGATGCCTCTTTTTTCACACTCCCTTAATGCGAGCCAGAGTCCAAGCAGAGCTCCGACCCCAATAATCACACCATACCAATGAACCGAAATAGGTCCGAGCTGAAAAGCAATCGGATCAATTGGTTGAATTGCTTCATTCATATAGACAGCTCCTATTCATCCTGGCCATTGTCTTCAATGACATCGGCAAGTTTACTTGTAAATTGTTCCGCTGCATTATGTCCCATTCGTTTCAATCTGAAGTTCATAGCAGCTACCTCGATGATGACCGCTAAATTTCGTCCCGGACGTACAGGGATGGTCAGCTTTGGTACATCTGTATCGATGATCCGCATTTTTTCTTCCTCAAGTCCTAAACGGTCATACTGTTTGCCTTGTTCCCAAAGCTCAAGGTTCATAACAATCGTAATTCTCTTATAGCTTCTGACAGCGCCCGCTCCAAATAAGGTCATCACATTAATAATGCCTAATCCACGGATTTCTAGAAGGTGCTCAATCAGCTCTGGTGCGCTTCCAACTAACGTATCCTGATCCTCTTGCCTGATTTCCACGCAATCGTCTGCAACCAGCCTGTGTCCTCTCTTCACTAATTCTAAAGCCGTTTCACTTTTTCCTACGCCACTTTTTCCAATTAACAGTACACCTACACCATATACATCTACGAGTACGCCATGAATCGCAGTCGTTGGTGCAAGCTTGCTTTCTAAGAAGTTCGTTAATCGACTCGAAAGTCTTGTCGTTTTTAAGCTTGAGCGTAAAACCGGCACTCCATTTTCATTTGAAGCTTCGATCAATTCCTTTGGTACTTCACGATCTCGTGACAAAATGATGGCAGGGGTAATATCTGTACAAAGAGACATCATTCTCTGCTTTCGTTCGCGTTCTGGGAGCTGTTCAAAAAAAGAAAGCTCTGTCTTCCCTAAAAGTTGAACTCTTTCTTTTGGGTAATATGTAAAATATCCAGCCATTTCAATACCTGGTCTGGAAAGATCACTGATTGTAATGGGACGATTAATCCCTTCTTCCCCACTTACCAGTTCAAGATGAAATTGTTCCATTATGTCCTTCGTACGAACTTTCGGCACGCTTCTTCCTCCTTTTATCACAGGCGTTTCAGAAATACAGCTCTATTTTATCACTTTCAATGATGAACCCAAAACAGTATTTTATCCTGATCCTGTTTCACCACATTTACTGGTATAGACAACTATACTTAAAAAAGGTAAACTGAATCTAACGACGAGAATAAGGGGGCACAATCATGAGCAGTTCTTTATTGCTCTCTAATATTCATATTGTGACAAAGACAGAAATCATTGAAAACGGTTTTGTCGGTTTACGCGATGGCAAGATCGACTATATTTCAACATCACCACCGACAGGAAATTATGAAAAAGTATATATTTCCCGGGAAAACTTTTATTTACTCCCCGGAATGATTGATATTCACATTCATGGGGGATATGGTGCAGATATGATGGATGCGACACCAGAAGCCATGAATACACTTGCTGATCACTTACCCGCAGAAGGAACGACAAGCTTTTTAGCAACAACCATTACACAAAATCATCAAGAGATTGAGCAAGCACTTAAAAATGTCGCACAGTGGAGACCCTATAATAAAAAGCAGGCTGGAAGTCAGGCACAATGTTTAGGCATTCATCTAGAAGGTCCTTTTATTTCTAAAGATAAAGCTGGTGCGCAGCCAGCTCAATGGATTACACAGGCTAACCTTCCTCTTTTTGAGAAATGGCTGAGTGCATCTGATCAGCTGATTCGAATTGTCACTTTTGCACCTGAGGAAGATACTGATTTTGCATTTCTTTCCCTGCTAAAAGAAAAAAATATCATTCCTTCTATTGGACATACAAATGCTCCTCATGACATGATTGAACTAGCAGCAAAGCACGGTGCGCGTCATGTCACGCATCTTTATAATGCGATGAGTTCATTTCAGCATCGTGAGCCCAATGTTGCAGGGGCTGCGCTTACAAACGAAAAGCTTTTGACTGAGCTGATTACAGATGGCATTCATTCACATCCTCTTTCCGTAAAGCTTGCGTATTTGGCAAAGGGAAGTGAACGTTTGATCATGATTACAGACTCAATGCGTGCAAAAGGACTTGGAGAGGGGACCTACGAATTTGGCGGGCAGACTGTGACAGTCGGCGGTGAAAAAGCATTGCTGGCAGATGGAACACTTGCAGGATCGATTTTACAAATGAAAGATGGGGTCAAACGTATGAGACAGATCACACAATGCGGATGGACAGAAATTGCTCAAATGACCTCAACAAATGCAGCCACTCAGCTCGGGATCGATCATCAGCTCGGTTCGATCGAAGTTGGAAAACTGGCAGACTTGGTCATTTGGGATGAAGCTGGCGAACTCATGATGACGATCTGCCATGGACAAATCGTTTATGAAAAAAAGGAGGCCACACACTGATGAACATCATCGAATTTGCAGATAAAGATCAATTAGGAAAAGCAGCAGCTGCTTTCATTGCACGTACCATTGAATCAAAAACAGATGCGGTTCTCGGTCTGGCAACTGGCGGTACACCAATTGACACTTATAAAGAGTTAATTCAGTTGCATCAAACAGAACAATTGTCTTTCAAACAAGCAAGAACAGTGAATCTGGATGAGTACGTGGGAATTGATCCAAATCATGAAAATAGTTATATGACTTACATGAAGCGTCATTTATTCGACCATATTGATCTCCCATCAGATCAATATTTCCTCCCCAATGGTGCTGCTTCTCACTTGGAAGAAGAGTGCTTAAGGTATGATCAGCTCATTGAAGATTTAGGGGGCATTGATCTTCAGCTACTTGGTATCGGACAAAATGGACATATCGGGTTTAATGAACCTGGTACTCCCTTCGACTCAAAGACGCATGTCGTCCAATTAGATGAACACACTCGCCAGGCCAATGCAAGATACTTTTCTTCTATTGATGATGTGCCTACACATGCCATTACAATGGGAATTGCAAGCATTCTTTCAAGTAAAAAAATTCTCCTTCTCGCATCAGGAAAATCAAAAGCGGACGTGATACAATATTTAGAACGAACAGAGATTCACCCAGACTTCCCTGCATCTGCTCTAAAACTTCATGAAGATGTGACGATTTTTATTGATCGAGAAGCTGGTTCACTACGCTAAACACGAGAGGATTTTCACATGTTTATTGATAAGCAGTCACCTATCCCCATGTACCATCAGATTATGGAGAACTTGAAAAAGCAGATTGAGGATGGAACGTTAGCACCTGATACACTCATTCCTTCTGAAAGAGAATATGCCGAACGCTTTGGTATTAGCCGAATGACTGTCAGACAAGCCTTATCGAACCTTGTGAACGAAGGATATTTATACCGGCAAAAAGGAAAAGGAACATTTGTTAGCCGAAAGAAGTTTGAACAACCGCTTCAGGGCTTAACAAGCTTTACAGAAGATATGCGTCAACGTGGGTTCAACGCTTCAAGTCAGTTGATTGATTTCAAAAAAGTCGCATGCCCAGAGCACTTGCTGCAATCATTACAGCTGTCGAACAGTGAAGATGTTTATGAATTAAAACGAATCCGCCTTGCAAACAATGAACCTATGGCTATTGAAACGAGTTATATACCTGAAAAATTTGCTGGCGAGCTCACAAAGGACCATTTAACTGGATCTTTATATGAATATATAGAAAGGAACACAGGTCTAACCATTGCCCATGCCAAGCAGGAGCTTGAAGCCAATGTTGCTTCAAAGGAAGAAGCTGACCTGCTGTCTATTTCATTAGGGGACCCTGTCCTCTCCATTGTAAGAACAACTTATTTTCAAAATGACCTTCCATTCGAGTATGTCATGTCCGTTTATAGAGGGGATCGATACAAACTCACTCACACAATGGAAAGATAAAACTGTGCTCCTGAAAGCACAGTTTTTTTATTTCCTAAGAAATGTTGATTGATCATCATTTTTTGTATGAATTTTCCATATAGGCGAAATCGCTTTCCCTTCGAACCGGTCTTTTGCGACAGTGTACCAATAATATTCTTGATTTGGCTTTAACCCTTTCCATTCAAAGCTTGCTTTTTTACCACTTTTCACACCTTTGACCTCTCCAAGAAGAACGTTTGTGTAGACATTCAATTCAAAATAATTGGTTTTAACGGATTTCATTTTAGGTGTTAAATCCACATCAATTGAAAATTCATCTTGATCTCCATACGTTTTTGGATCATAGAAATGTTCTTGATTCAAGTAGGGTGAATATGTGGTGAAATGAAGTTTATTTTTTTCTTGATCCGCAGTGATCAGCCGCATAAAACCTTGACCGCCTTCAGGACCTGACTGGTAATCTGCAAGGATTTGATATACTTTTCTGTCCACTTTTCCATCATGATCATCGTCAATCTCATCTACTTTTCGACTGGCTCCGTGGTAGTGGCCGCTAAATACCGCGACAATATTCGGGTGACGCTTTACCACTTGATGGAAGATCAAATCTCCAATTGGGCTTCGATTGCCGCTCACTAACAAATACTCATGGAAATTTAAAATGACAATTCGATCTGGATGTTCAGAAATGACTCGATTTAACCAGTCAATCTCATTTTGCTTGATCCCCCAGCCCATATACACCATCATATAATCATTGCCACCAGCAGAGATAAGATCATAATGACCTCGATTGTTTTGATAGGATTCACCGTAATACGGCTTGTCTTCAAAGCGTTTCGCTCCAAAATACCTCCCATATTCCCTATAATGGCCGTCTTTGTGCCTGACATCATGATTACCAGCTAATACACCGTAAGGAATCTGATGCTTATCTAACACACGCATAAATGTATCGGCACGATTCCACTGCTTGTCCTTTGAATCATCCACAATATCACCTGTATGGAACACATATTGAATATTTAATGGGTCCCTTTGATCTCTGATCCACTCGACCATTTTTTTGAAGATATGAGGATAACTTCTGGCATAATATTGAGTATCAGACATCCACACCATCTTATAAGGCTTTAACGTCTTACTGATCTCATCTTGTACAAGCAAATCAAACGTTTGATTTTTCATATACTGTCTGACTGACAGCAGCCCTTTCAGGTAAAATTCCTTTTCATCCTTGGCAAAGTGATGAGTGATTTTATCCCACTTTTCTTGCTGATGATTCCAAGCGTACATCGTTACCTTTCTCCCTGATAATGAGCTTCCTTTCCATACAGCTTCGACAACATCCTTTTCACGTACATCGTGATGAACCTTGATTTGAAAGCGATGATAAGGAAAATGCTGTAGATCTTTCGTTTCCACTGATTTACCATCAGCAAATGCAATGCGATTTCTTTCTCGATCAGAAAAAATCATTTCCCCTGTTTCATTTAAATGTTTTGGCGGCTCTGTTTCCGCTGCATATTTGAAAATCTTCATGGACGGATGCAGCGATGTATATTGATAGGCACGGTAAAAGGAGTAATCTAACTGATCATTAGTAGGATCATTGGTTAGCACTGTTTGCTTAGATGATTCCTTTTTTGTCCTATCTGACACTCTCTCTGGCGTTTCAGGGTGTTCATGTACCGTCTTAAAAACCTTTTTCAAAGTTGATTTGTTTCCAGCGGCATCTTTTGCTTTTATCTTCAATGTGTGCTCCCCAGGTTCTAATTCGCTAGAGGACGTTTGATAAGGCAAAGAGATGGGTTTTCCATCTAAATATGCCTTCATCTCCGCTATATCACTCCAACGATCCGTCACCTTTGCCTTTAACGTAAAGACGCCTTTATATTGGTCATTTGCCTGTATATTACTCTTGATTTTCGGACCCGTGTTATCGACTTTCACACGTACAGATTGAGATTCGTCTGCAGTTTTAGCCTGAACAACATGTACTCCTTCTTTCAGCCTTCTTGTATCCCACTGAATATAGCTTGAAGCATATGCTTGCTTCGGGATTTGAAACTGAAATGCTCTTACCTTCTTAGCGCTGCCACCGTCGCCCATTTTCCATTCCTCATGCTGGCTCGCATTTAGAGGCAGAATTTGAGTTCCATTCGATAAAATCATCTGGACATTTTTCAATTCAAAATCATCGTGATTTTCTCCAGGAAATCGGTCAAACGGCGATGACTTCGTCCCAGCATGGAATGATATCGTTTGTGGACCTGCCTTTTCTAAGTGTTTTTCTGGTATTGGTATTGTATAGGTGCGATACACTTTTGTCGAATCATCAAAAATGGAAAGTAAGTGCTTACCTATAGATACACCATTCTTAAAATATAAATTTGTCCCTTTGACATCAAATGCAAGATATGGATCTGCTTCAAGTGCAGGGAATACTTGTCGAATCGGTTTTCCATCTATCATTAATTGTATGCTTTTTTTCTGATCTGCTGTTGCTTTTAAGTGAAATACGCCAGAAACCGTATCTCCTTCTTCTACATTCAATCGAAGGCCGTGAGCTTTGCTTACTTGTTCCACATCAATTGTTTTTTTCATTGTCATTGCTTGATTTTCGCCGTCTGACGCTTCAATCTGATATTCCAATCGTTCTTTACCGATGAGCTCAGGTGAATAAATAATATGGTGAAACAGCCGATCATTATGATCCTTTTGAAGCAGCACCTCTTTAAAATCTTCATGACGATTGGTTCGATATCGCAATTTGACCGTTTTGACGGACTGATCATCCTGCACATCTGCTCTCATTTCAATGCCTTCAGTTGGTTTTATCGGTTGATTGTCTGTCATATCTTCAATCACAGGTTTATGAACATCTTGTGATATTTCTTTTTTTTCAGTTGGAACTTGTGCTTTTAACACTTTTCCGGGTGTCGGCTCTTCCTCCACTTTCGAGATCAGCTTCATTTGTGTCGTACCATCCATTGGATACTTGAACAGTAACGATCTGTGCTCGTTAAACAATGAAGGCTTTAAACGATAGGATGCCGACGATACCTCTTCTCCTATATTTGTTGTGATAGAAACAAGGCGGGATTTAGAATTGGACAATCCTTTACTCTCAATGACCGATAGATGCTCGCCCTCTTTTAAATGGCTTTTGTACATCGCATTAAAATCCGCTACCGTTAAATGCTCCTGTCCTTTTTTTCTAAGCCAAAATACGTACGGTTTTCCAGGAGAAATGGTGATCGGACTTGTGTGGAATGAATATATATCATCCATCTCCACGCCTTGCGCTGGATTGCGATAGCGAAGCTGATAATGTCGAAGTGAAATGGGTGCATGTGTTGTGTTATACACCTCGATGAATTCAAAAGCATCCTTGCCTTTGCGGTTTTTTGAATTCACCACGATTTCTGTCATCAATAGCTCAGGAATTTGTGAGAGATCCTCTTCAAATCCGTTTAAGTGAACAGCTTGTTCGGTTGTTTTGATGACAGACTTCTGCGTCAGGAATTCTGTATAGTAATGAACTGTTGGATTCCACAATTGATCTGTCGGGATTTTCGCTGTAAATTCTGGTTTCATCCCCGGCAATCGTTCCATTGGGATCAATCGATATCCCAGTTCATCACTCTGTTTATAGTACAAGTTTGCAGACAAAATTTGCTCTGACTGACTAATAGATGCCCGAAATTGAAGATCACGGTTTTTTCCTTGAACCGGACGGACATCTACTTGAAATTGATCAAAGATAAAAGGTGAAAAGGGCTTATTTCGTATGTTCACTTGTGTTTGTGTCAAAGATCCTGCTGAAGCAGGCTGACTGAAACAAAAAAGAATGCTCAAAAAAAGCAAAAGAATGATTTGTCTGCTCACATTCACCATCGTGCACCGCCTCCCTTCGGATATTGTGTCTCCTGAAGACGGTTTTTATGACAGATGGAACGGGGAAACGATATAAATTCTCACAAAAAAACCGTTAGCTTTTTTTCGCTAACGGTTCCACGATTCCTTTTTGTATGAGCAAATGGAAAATGGATAAAATGACAGCCATCCAAATGGCCGTTCCAAACCCATCAATGTTAAAACTATCTCCCATAAAGCTTGAGGTCATCATCAGTGTGATGGCATTAATGACAAAGAGGAACAATCCTAGTGAAAGTACTGTCACTGGCAGCGTTAAAATGATCAAAAACGGCTTCACTAAAATATTGAGCAAGGACAAAATAATACTTGCTACAATCGCAGCGCCAAAACCTTCAATATACACACTACCAAGGCCTGGCAGAATGCCTGAATCAAAATATCCAGCAATGACGATTAAAAGTAATGCATTGACGAAAATACTAACGATCCATCTAAGCATTTAGTTAGTGCCTTCTTCCGGAACAACAAAATACCAGATGAAGTAGATCAAGAATATCGGCATAAATGCTGTCATAAATCCGATGATCACCGTTAAAATACGAAGCAGGGATGCATCGACACTTAAGTATTCAGCAAGTCCACCAACAACACCCGCTATTTTTTTATCTGTCGCTGAACGATAAAGCTTCTTCATGTAGAATCACTCCTTGTCTGATTGGTGCTTTACTTGGATTGAGCCTGTTTTTGTTTCTGCAAAAATGGATATATTGTGCTCCGCCTGTTGATTGGCTTTGATCATTTTCTCTTTTTGCAGCGTTTCATTTTTCTCTTTAATCATATTTGCATCAAGCAGTTCATGAGAGATCGATCCGAGATTGCTTTTCAGCTCCGCAGTCACTGCACAAGCACGCGGAATCTGAACGTCCACACTGCCTGTTGTCGTTTTTGCATAGATCGAACGGCATTTCTCATCTGACAGCTGAACAGCAATGTTCCCATTGAAGCTCTGTGCATCAATTGATTCACTTTTCCCACGCAGGTCAATGAGCCCATTAATGGTTTCTACTTCAATCATACCACACTCGTGATCAGCCAGTTTGATTTGTCCATTTGCTGTTTCAATTCCGACTTTTTCTGCTTGTAAAGAGGCAAAAGAGACGACGCCATTTGTTGTTTTTGCAGCCAGTTCTTTTGTCTTTAGCTTTTCCCCGCGAATCGGTCCATTAAACAGTTTGACTTTGATCTTATCGTATTGGATACGAGGTACATACAGGGTGACATTGACCTTCATGGTCTTCTTTTCAGTTCGGATAAAAAATTTGTCCCCTTCAAGCCCGCAATCCAGATGTTGAAGAAATTGCTGTCTGGCCTGCTCTCCATCCTCTGCACGGTAAATTTTCGCATGACACTCTGCCCGAACATCCCCATCATCCCAAGGCATCAAATTGAGACTGCCGTTTGCCAATTGTATATCTAAATGGGACAGTGCAGCGTCTTTGAATTGAAAAATGTGTTCAACGTCGACGGACTGTCCAAAGTTCAAATCAAGATCTACATCTTTGACCTTTTTCACCGCCGAATCTAACCATCCAAACAGCTTGGCACCGAGGTTTTCAGTACCAGTTCCTTTATTCTCTGTGCCAGCTTTTTCTTCATGAAAGGTATGATCAGCCGTTGATTTTTCTAGTGAAATGGACTGATTTTCTTCTAGTTTTTCAAGCAGCGTAATCGCTTCTTTTGCAGATAATGTCCCGTCTTCTACTAATTTTAAAATGCGTTCTTTTTCATTCATACAAAGCCCTCCTACGATTTAATGGATTGAAGCACTTTAATACCTTGAATGATATTCCAAATGACAGAGATCAAAAAGCCAATGGCGACTAAAAAGGACAAGATGAGTACGGTGAACACTGGGATGAGTGAGTCGCTTGCCTGT
The DNA here is from genome assembly GCF_038627835.1 of Bacillus sp. FSL M7-0307. Taxonomy (NCBI): domain Bacteria; kingdom Bacillati; phylum Bacillota; class Bacilli; order Caryophanales; family Bacillaceae; genus Bacillus; species Bacillus sp. FSL M7-0307. The sequence goes on from NZ_CP152023.1 coordinate 3,156,850, forward strand.
GTCGTCAATAAAAAGGGGATAGATCCAAAAACCAGCAGCACACACGCTGCGACTGGCAAAACATGTGACCACAATGCACGCAGCGAATGCCGTTTCGTTTCCTTTTGATCCACTACAAAATATGCCACGATTGGTACAATAAACGGCATGAAAAATACACTAAAATAACAAATAGATGCAATGATCGACTGATCTCTGTTCATATATATTCGCTCCTTCATGATGAAAATTCCTTTCTAACTCATACGTTTATGGCGTATAAAAAGTTTCAAACTCATTCGATTTACATATGACCTTAGACACAAATTATTTCTTTTTGCACCTAAGTATAGATTCTTCATGGATTACCCTTTAAAATATGTTGAAAAGATGGTGATTATCATTATAGGGGGTAATTATTTTGACAGATCATCATAATGCTAACCACACGGCACAAACGCTTTTAGACCTTATACAGAAACAGAAAAGCATGAACAGCGATATGATCAAGGAGCTAGAGGCCATTCATCCGTCTCATCCGAAGTATGGTGATATCCGTTATTTAAAAGTACTGCTCGATAGTAGCAGCACTCATATTTTAAAGGATTTAATGCACCTCAGTAACTTAATGCCAAAGGAAGATGTGCAATAAAAGGAAAACCCCTCTTTCGGAGGGGTTTTTCTTTATGAGGATGTCACACTTTCTGTTTCTTTGACTAACTGTTTCATTCGCTCACGATCACGCTCTAAAATCGGTTTTAAGTATCGACCGGTGTAAGAAGCTGCTTCTTTAGCAATGTGTTCAGGTGTGCCTGAAGCAATAATCGTTCCTCCACCAGCACCGCCTTCTGGTCCTAGATCAACAAGGTAATCGGCAGCCTTAATAATATCAAGGTTGTGCTCAATGACCAATACCGTATCCCCGTTTTCGACCAAGCGCTGGAGCACTTTTAACAACCTAGCAATATCATCCACATGAAGACCCGTTGTCGGTTCGTCTAAAATATACAAGGATCTTCCGTTTGAACGGCGGTGAAGCTCAGATGCCAATTTCACGCGCTGCGCCTCTCCACCAGACAATGTCGTGGCAGGCTGCCCAAGTGTAATGTATCCTAATCCAACATCAAAGATCGTTTGCAGCTTCCGCTTAATTTTCGGGATATTCTCGAAAAATTGAAGTGCGTCCTCTACCGTCATTTCAAGCACATCGGAAATATTTTTTCCTTTATACGTGACCTCTAGAGTCTCGCGGTTATAACGTTTCCCGTGACACACTTCACAAGGCACATATACATCAGGTAAAAAGTGCATTTCAATTTTAATAATGCCATCTCCACGACACGCTTCGCAGCGTCCACCTTTCACGTTAAAGCTGAATCGCCCTTTTTTATAGCCTCGTACCTTCGCTTCATTGGTTTGCGCAAAAACATCCCGCACGTCATCAAATACACCTGTATACGTAGCAGGATTGGATCTTGGTGTACGGCCAATTGGAGATTGATCAATATCAATGACTTTGTCTAAGTGATCCATTCCTTTGATTTCTTTGTGCTGTCCTGGCTTCGCTTTTGCTCTGTGCAGTTTTTGGGCAAGGGATTTCAATAAAATTTCATTCACAAGTGTACTTTTCCCTGATCCTGACACACCCGTCACAGCGGTAAAGACACCTAAAGGAAACTTCGCATTCACGTTTTTAAGATTGTTTTCTTTTGCCCCTTTAATTTCAATGAAGCGCCCGTCAGGCTTTCGTCTCTCAATCGGAAGCGGGATGAATTTCTCACCAGATAAATATTGTCCAGTCAACGATTTTGGGTCCTTCATGACTTCTTCTGGCGTTCCAGCTGAAATCACTTCTCCTCCATGAACCCCTGCTCCTGGTCCAATATCAATGAGATAATCAGCGGCAAGCATCGTATCTTCATCATGTTCTACGACAATCAGTGTGTTTCCGATATCACGCATGTTTTTCAATGTCCCAATCAACCGGTCATTATCCCGTTGATGCAGACCAATCGATGGTTCATCTAAAATATAAAGAACGCCTGTCAGTCTTGATCCGATTTGTGTCGCCAAACGAATCCGCTGCGCCTCCCCGCCTGATAATGTGCCAGCAGACCGGCTTAATGTCAGATAATCTAATCCGACATTATTTAAGAAGGATAAGCGCTCTTTGATTTCACGTAAAATGAGCTGGGCAATCTGCAAATCTTTCTCAGACAACTCAATTTTATCATAGAAATCAAGGGCATCAGATACAGACAAATCGGTCATTTCTCCAATATGTTTGCCATTGATGAGAACCGCAAGCGTTTCTTTTTTCAGGCGATATCCTTTACAGGTCGGGCATGGCTGATTGGCCATATATTTTTCCATTTGCTCCCGAATATAATCGGAGCTCGTTTCCTTGTAACGCCGTTCAATGTTACGAAGCACACCTTCAAACTCGATTTCATTTTCACGGACCTGGCCAAAATCATTTTCATATTTAAAATAAACCAGCTCAGAGCCGCTGCCATATAAAATTTTATCAAATAAATGCGTCGGGATATCTTTTACTGGAATATCCATGTCAATTCCATAGTGTGTACATACGGCCTCAAGAAGCTGCGGGTAATATTGTGAGCTTTGAGGCTCCCATGGGGCAATGGCATGCTGACGTAAAGTCAAATCCTTATTCGGAATCACAAGCTCTGGATCTACTTCTAGTTTAGAACCAAGCCCATCACAGCTTGGGCAGGCACCGAAAGGGCTATTAAACGAGAACATTCTTGGCTCAAGTTCCCCAATAGAGAATCCGCAGTGCGGACAAGCATGATGCTCACTAAATAACAGCTCCTCTTGTCCAATCACATCAATCATCACACGACCTTCACCAAGTCGGAGTGCCGTTTCAAGAGAATCAGACAACCGTGCCGCCACGCCTTCTTTCACGACAATTCGATCAATCACCACTTCAATGGAATGCTTTTTATTCTTTTCAAGCTCGATCTCTTCTGACAGGTCCTCCATCTCGCCATCAACTCTGACTCGAACGTAGCCCTGCTTCCGAATTTGATCAAGTACTTTCACGTGAGTTCCCTTACGTCCAGATACGACCGGAGCAAGCACTTGTAGTTTCGTTCGTTCTGGATACTCTAAAATGCGGTCTGTCATTTGCTCAATTGTCTGTGATGTAATTTCGATCCCATGAATAGGACAAATCGGTTTTCCGACTCGAGCATATAATAGACGCAAGTAATCATAAATTTCTGTAACAGTCCCAACGGTTGATCGAGGGTTCCTGCTTGTCGTTTTCTGGTCAATACTAATCGCTGGAGAAAGCCCTTCAATCGCATCTACATCTGGTTTGTCCATTTGACCGAGAAATTGACGTGCATAGGCTGACAGTGACTCAACATACCTACGCTGACCTTCTGCATAAATGGTATCAAAGGCAAGCGATGATTTTCCCGAACCAGATAAACCCGTAATGACCACTAGCTGATCGCGCGGGATATTGACATCAATATTTTTAAGGTTGTGGGCTCTTGCCCCTTTCACCTCTATTCGTTCCATAGCCATCAGGCATTCATCCTTCCGCTTTTAGCTCTAGCAATAGATCTCTTAATTCTGCTGCTTTTTCAAAATCAAGCGCTTTTGCTGCATCTTTCATTTCCATCTCGACGTTTTCGATCACTTTTTCTCGTTCTTTTTTGCTCATTTTTGACAACTTTGGTGCTGCTTTTGTTTCGTATTCTTCCGAATCCTCATGTACTTTTGTTGCCTTGATCACATCTCGAATCTTCTTATGGATCGTTTGCGGAGTGATACCAAATTTCTCATTATACGCTTCTTGCTGCTCACGTCTCCGCTTTGTTTCTTGTATGGCAATGTCCATTGATTTCGTCATATTGTCTGCATACATAATAACCCGGCCTTCTGCATTTCTTGCAGCACGGCCAATCGTCTGGATGAGGGATCTTTCTGAACGTAAAAAGCCTTCTTTATCCGCATCTAAAATCGCCACGAGCGACACCTCTGGAATATCCAAACCTTCTCGAAGAAGGTTGATCCCAACAAGCACATCATATTTTCCGAGACGTAAATCACGAATAATCTCAATCCGCTCTAGTGTCTTAATTTCTGAGTGCAGATAATTGACCTTGATTCCGATTTCTTTCAGATAATCTGTCAGATCCTCAGACATTTTCTTCGTTAAAGTCGTCACAAGCACACGCTCATTTTTCTCAACCCTTGCATGAATTTCCCCAATTAAGTCATCGATTTGTCCTTCAATCGGGCGGACTTCAATGATTGGATCAAGCAAACCGGTTGGACGAATAATTTGTTCCACAACCTCTGGCGTTTTCTCAAGCTCGTATGGGCCAGGTGTTGCGGATACATGCACAATATGGTTAATGTGCTTTTCAAACTCATCAAATGTGAGTGGTCTATTATCAAGTGCTGACGGCAGACGGAATCCATGATCAACAAGCACTTGTTTTCTTGCCTGGTCCCCATTGTACATGGCGCGAATTTGCGGGATGGTCACGTGTGACTCATCGACAACAATCATAAAATCATCCGGAAAATAATCAAGCAATGTGTAAGGTGTAGAACCAGGCGGACGTAAGGTGAGATGTCTTGAGTAGTTCTCAATCCCTGAACAAAAGCCCATCTCTCTCATCATCTCTAGGTCATACCTTGTCCGCTGCTCAAGACGCTGTGCTTCAAGCAATTTTCCGTTTTCACGAAGCTTTTCCAACTGTTCCTCAAGCTCTTTTTCAATATTAATAATCGCTTTTTCCATCTTTTCTTCTCTTGTGACGAAGTGAGATGCTGGGAAAATAGCGACGTGGTCACGATCACCGAGAATTTCTCCAGTGAGAGCATCTACTTCACGAATACGTTCAATTTCATCACCGAAAAACTCCACTCTGATACAATGCTCATCTCGTGAAGCAGGAAAAATTTCAACGACGTCTCCTCGAACTCTGAAGGTTCCGCGCTGAAAATCTATATCATTACGAGAATACTGAATATCCACAAGCTTACGCAGCAGCTGATTTCGTTCAATTTCCATTTCAGTTCGTAAAGACAGCACAAGCTCTCTGTATTCTTCAGGAGAACCTAAGCCATAAATACAGGACACACTGGCAATGATGATGACATCTCTCCGCTCAAATAATGAGGATGTGGCGGAGTGTCTTAGCTTATCGATCTCATCATTAATGCTAGCATCCTTTTCAATAAATGTATCAGTTTGAGGCACATACGCCTCAGGCTGGTAATAATCATAATAACTCACAAAATATTCAACAGCATTATTCGGAAAGAATTCCTTAAACTCGCTGTATAATTGTCCGGCAAGTGTCTTGTTATGCGCAATGACAAGTGTTGGTTTGTTCACTTCTTTGATCAGGTTGGATACAGTAAAGGTCTTTCCCGTACCTGTAGCACCTAACAGCGTTTGATGCTGTTTCCCCTGATGGATGCCCTCCACAAGCTTTTCAATGGCTTTTGGCTGATCTCCTTGGGGCTGATAGTTAGAAACTAATTCAAAGCGGTCACTCACATCAAAGCCTCCGTTTCGTTACGAAATCTATCTAATGAATATATTATCATAAAAGAACACAAAAATACGAACTAAAGTTCGTGTCTGATTTGATTTTTATTTCCAATACAACCATACCCTCTCTGCCGTGGCTCATAACCCTCTAAAGAAACCTTCCTTTCAGTATGGAACATTTTGGAGCGAGATATTCGATCAGCAGAAAAACCACAAAAAAGAAAGCTGCACTCACTAGAATCGTAAGCACAGCTCCTGCAATCAAAAACATTTTCTTTTCATCAAGAGGGATCACATCAATGATGTTTTTCAGCCTTCTCTCTTTTTTCGACTTCTTTCTTGGCCATAAACAATGCCCCGGCCACTAAAGAAATAATATCTAATCCTACGATAAAGTAGGTTTCTGTATAGCCTTTCATATACGAAGCAAATAAAAGCGCTGCTGTTAATGCAATGCCAACGTAATGATTATAAGTAACCTTTGAAAATAAAATAACGAGCAAGAAAGGAAAAACAAGTGCAAATATGGCTTTTGTAATCACAAAAACCCTCCCTCTACATGGTCTACTCCCTTGATTATAGTAAAGTTTGGCATAATGAACAATTCACAGTTTTCAATTTCAGCTTTTTTTCTTCTCGGGTGAAGACTTTTGATATAGATGAGGAGGGAAATTAGTGAAAACGTCCCCTTTCTAAAGATAGGTCTTTACGTCTTTGACAGTTACATCCAATAAATTCTATGATGAAAATGATAGTGCGCACTATCATTTTAAAAAACAAAAAGAGACAAATGAAACCATTGGCTATTTGGATAAGGGGGCATTCCCATGTATTCAGTATTATTTCATGCGGCTGAAGAATCCGCATCACTCGCAGGGGCAAAAGGCGTGAATTTAATTAAATTAAACAATCACGGACTGCCAGTTCCAGATGGATTTATTATTAAAACGAACAGCTTTGCAAGCTTTCTTTCATATCACAATTTCCATCCAACTGATCAAAATCTTGCCCGAAAAATCACAGAAGCTTCGTTTCCTTCACAAATGGAGACAGAATTACTTTCATCCTTTCAATCATTGTTGAAAACATATCCATCCGCTGCAGTGCGATCCTCTTCTGTTGCGGAAGATCTCGAAGGCGCCTCCTTTGCAGGTCAATACGAGACCTATTTAAATATCAAAACAAATGAAGAATTCTTGCAAGCCGTCAAAGAATGTTGGTCGTCTTACTTCGCAGCAAGAGTCACAGAATATAAGGAAGAAATGATTGAGAACGAGGAAGAGATGCCGCTCATGGCTGTTGTTGTACAAGGATTGATCCATTCTGACATCTCTGGTGTCATCTTTAGTGAGAATCCTGTATCAGGAAAAACAAACGAAGTCATGATGACTGCAAGCTATGGACTAGGAGAAGCCATCGTCTCCGGCCTTGTGACACCAGATACATTTATTGTAAACAAAGAAACGTACTCTATTGAAAAATCACTAGGAACAAAAGAAGTCCAAATTGTCCCCTGTCAAGAGGGCGTCATTGAACAACCCGTAGGTGAGGAGATGGCTGGCCAATTTTGTCTTCAAGATGATCAATTGATCCAAATCACGAAAATGACAAAACAAGTAGAAGAACTTTATGGACATGGAGTAGATATCGAATTCGGCATGTCAGATGGTACTTTTTATTTACTTCAAGCAAGACCGATTACTGCTTCTTTTTCCAATACAGCAAATGGCTCCTCAGGTGCAGCCTTTCAAATGAAACCTGAAGAGCTGCAAGACTTCTGGATCTCAATGGACGATCATATGCCTGGACCCACAAGTCCTCTTTTTTCAAGTTTGATCATACCTGCTTTAAAAAACGGGATGAAGAAAAACGGAGAGAAGTATCAAGTACCAGACCTTAATATTAAAGATATCAAGCTTTATAGAGGCCATTTGTATTCTTCACCGTCTATGCCAGAAGCGTCAGAGGAACCAGTTTTTGACGAGAGCCTATTCGAACTGTTTCCTCGTTTAAGCGAAAGAATGTATCGCATTTTAAAGCAAAACTTGTTCCCATTATACGAAAAACTTGATCGGCAAATCACTCAACCGCTAACAATTGATGAAGCCATTAATGGCTTTCAAGAATTAAAGGAGATTTATCTAAGAGCGTATGACGACCATTTTGATATTGTCATACCTCAAGTCATTCTATCAGCGATCATTGAAGACATGCTTGTCACATATACTGGGGATCAAACACAAGTCGTTCTGCTGCATGAAATGATGATAGGTGTGATGAACAAGTCTCTTGAAACAGATCAAAAGCTATCTCACTTGGCAAAAGACGTTCTTCAAGATTCCGAGCTTCTTCAGGCATTTAAAGATCATTCAACGAATGCTGAACTATTATATGCACTCAATCATACAGAAAAAGGGAAAAACTTCATTTCCAACGTAGAAGCTTTTCTCCAAGTCTATGGTTGGCGGTCTGTTAAAAGCCATGATTTCACAGAGGAAACATGGGTGGAAAATCCTGAATTTGTCTTGGACATCATTAGAAACAACATTCGGTACCAATCTGATTTTGATGAAGAATTTGCACAAGCCGTGATCAAAAGGCAAGAAACGTATGAAGAGTTTATCAGTCAAGTGACAGATGAAGCGTTTAAAACAAAATTTGAGGAACTTTATCATTTTGCGCTCCATGCAGCCAATATTCGAGATGATCATCACTTTTACATTGATGCCATGTTAGATGCAAAAGCGAGACTCTATCTCTTAAAAATTGGTGAACTTCTTGTTCAAAAAGGAGCGATCCCTCATCAAGAAGACCTTTGGTATCTTTACGATGATGAAGTACTCAATGCGCTCACAACTTCGACCACATACGATTCGATCATTCAGCAAAGAAAAATTGAAATGAAGGAAAATGAATCCATCCAACCACCAGCATATACAGGAACGCCTTCTGAAGCTGAATTGCAGCAAGTAGAAAGAATGCTTGGTTCGCTAAGGGAAAATGAAAACAACACAGACGATGCAATCTATGGAATTGGTGCATCTAGCGGCATTACTTCCGGAAGAGTCAGAGTCATTACATCTGCTGATGAATTTTCACAATTTGAAAAAGATGACATTTTAGTTTGTAAAACAACGACACCTTTATGGACCAGCTTATTTAGAGACGCAAAAGCAGTCATCACCGATTCTGGCGGCATTTTGTCCCATTCCGCTATTATCGCTAGAGAATATATGATACCTGCTGTATTAGGTACACGGATCGCAACTGAAAAACTAAAATCCGGTGACCTCGTGACAGTAGATGGAGCCAATGGCCGTATTCAGTTATTAAAGCAGCATTCACGGGCATAGTTGTCACTGTTTGGATCATATTGGCGGTCGTAGATTTTATCGGTATACTTACTTTGTTGCAAACACATTCATAACCTGAGGTGAGTATGCTTGTTAAAATCAACAAATCAACGAATCATTCGCGCAACAATGGAATTATTGTCTGAAAAGGGCTATCAAAAAACAACGACAAAAGAAATTGCGACAAAAGCGAATGTAAGTGAAGCGACAATTTTTCGTAACTTTAAAAACAAACGCGGCGTGATTGCTGCCATTATGAAAATGAAATCAACACCGACCAAAACCCTTGAAGCAGAATTTAAAGACGATTTATACACCGATTTAAAATTTCTCGGTAGCTATTTCCTTGAAGATTTGACTTCAAAAAAAGAATTTATCTATATCAGCATGAGAGAACCCGCTATGTTTAAAGATTTAACAGACCATGAAAAAATTTATCCTCAAGAATTGAGAGACATGCTGATTCATTATTTCAAAAAAATGAGTGCTCAGCATCGTGTATTAGAAGGAAAAGAAGACATCTATGCTGATATATTTATTAGCACGTATTTTGGTTTTTTCATTCAACAGCTAGAGCAAGACATTCAGCTTGTTTTAACACAAAAAGAAGACTTTATTGAGACATGCACACACATTTTCATGAGAGGAATTTCCCCCACTTAATTGGGTGAAATTCTTCTTTTTTACAAAGGTGGTAAACACATTGAATCTTAAAAAAGAGAACTTGATCATTTATTCTTTGCTGCTTGGAGCTATTTTAGTTCCAGTCAATTCAACCATGATCGCAGTCGCTCTATCATCCATATCAACTTATTACGATCAATCCATATCAAACATTACTTGGGTGGTCACGATTTATCTAATTGTCATGGCAGTCACTCAACCTATTGCGGGTAAGCTGGGAGATATATACGGCCACCGCAGCATGTATTTAGCTGGTGTGATACTCTTTTTGATTGGCTCCATTGGATGTGCTTTCGCACCTAATCTTGCTTTTCTTATTAGCTTCCGATCAATTCAAGCGGCAGGTGGAGCTATATTAACACCGAACAGCATTGCTTTAATTCGAGCAACAGTATCACATGAAAAGCTTTCTAAAACTATGGGGTTTTTCGGTTTTGGAGCGGGAATTGGTGCCGCACTTGGACCTTTTATCGGCTCTATTCTCATTCAGAGCTTTGACTGGCATTCCATTTTCCTAGTGAATATACCATTTTTGATTCTCACACTTGTGACAGGCGTTTTTATGATTCCGAAGATGAAACATACACGTTTACAAGCCAATGTAGATATCATCGGTTCGTTATACTTAACAATCGGGATCGCCACACTCATTTTGTTTACTAAAAGCCAATTATTAAACGAATACATGATCTATGGCGTTCTAGCGGTCATTTCCATTCCTTTATTTTTCAAACACGTACGGAAAGTTACAAATCCCATCATTGATTTGACATTATTTAAAAACAGTACCTTTACGAACGCTAACCTTTCTATCATGCTTAGTAATTTTGTGATGTACGCGATTCTTCTCATTATGCCGCTGTTTATGGAGCAAAAACTCGCACTTTCTCATACACAAAGCGGGATTTTCCTTTCGATCTTTTCACTCTGTATGTCGATTAGTGGATTACTCGGGGCAAAGCTCCATCCAATAAAAGGTGCCAAAAAAATGATTCGATTTTCATTTCTCTGTCTTACTTTATCCGGTGTTATGCTGATCACACTAAGTAGCTACCCAAATTTACCACTCCTTATCATCACATTAGTCGCTGGAGGGATCTCATCAGGTATTGGCATGACTAGCATGCAGATGGCTTCTTTAACATCTGTTGATCAGAGTTTATCCGGCTCTGCATCTGGGATTTTTTCTACCTTTAGATATTTCGGAAGTATCATTTCATCTACTTTAATTGGTATATTAAGTGGTTTTCAATCTTTATTTATCGTATTAATGGGCGCAGGTATTCTTGGTTTCCTCCTCTCTCATCGTCTAAAAACGAAACCCACTTCTCATTCATCTGAACACTCTGCTTAACGACTCCCTTCGCTCTATTTAGGGCGGGGGAGCTATGATTATTTGTTACTGTAACCGATTATGAATACAATGATCAAACTGTGAAAATGATCTTTTACTCATGAAAAAATGTCATATAAATAGACGAAAAAGAAATTTCAGCTTTCATTTACCTCTACTTCCCCACCTAAAAACTCCTTTTCATATCTTCCAGCATTCATAACTTCGATTTTTTTTCACAATTTTTGTGTTATGCTTTTTGAAAATAGAGCACCAAAGGAGCAGAAGGATGAAACGAGTGAAATATTTTTTAATATGCTTGTCAGCTCTACTATTTTTCCTAGCAGGCTGCGGAAAAGACCAGCAATTTACGCCCCCTGGCAGCTCTCAATCAATTGCTGTCATTTCTCAACTAAAAAAAGCCTCCTTTTCAATCGTTGATTTACAAAAAAATAAAATTGTCTCTTCCGTTGATTTAAAACATCCTCTCACTGATCTTGTTCACATCAACAAAGACGTGATCATTGCATCAAGTAAGGAAGGACAATCTCTTATAGAAATCAATTTAAAAAAAGGAACAGCAGCAGACTATATGGATGTGAATAAAGGTCTGACTTCACTTGCGTATGATGCGGATACCAACACTTTACTTGTGACCGATTCAGAGAAAAATGTCGTTTATTTTATCGATACAGTGCACAAGAAAATAAAAGCAACTGTGAAGACCGGGACATTACCCTCTTCTATGGCGTTGTCTTCTTCAGGAACGTTGTTTGTTTTAAATGCAAAAAGTCATTCTGTTTCAGTCATTGATATTGAAAAGAAAAAAAAGATACGAACGATTTCCGTCCTAGAGCGGCCATCTGGCATTCATTTTGATGGGCATTCCATTTGGGTTGGAGGACACGGTAAACCGGGCACATTAAATAAGAGCATTTTTGCTTACGACCCTAAAACAGGTAAAAAACAGCGAGAAATCAAACTAGGTGTTATGCCAGTCGCATTTTTTTCAGAAAAAAACTCTTCTACTTTATATGTATTATGTCATGGAGACCATACACTATATAAAGTAAATATCGAGAAAAACAAACTGCTTTCCTCTGTTGAGACTGGTCAAAATCCGAATTATATCACTGCTGATTCCTCATCTATATATGTCAGTAACTTAGATGACAATTCAGTATCCGTCATCGACAAACATACATTTATGTTGAAGAACCGACTGAACATCCCAGCAGGACCTTATGCTATCATGTTGGAGGAAAAGAAATGAAAGAACAGATGAATATTTTAATAGTAGATGATGAATTAGATATGCTTGAGTTAATCGGATCCTTTTTGCAGAGACAAGGCTTTCACGTGATAACTGCAAATAATGGCACGGGCGCCTTACATCAGCTTGAAAAAGAGGCCATTGACCTTGTTGTATTGGATATTATGATGCCAGATATGGATGGATTCGAAGTCTGCCAGCGCATTAGGCAAACCTCTCAAATCCCCATTTTATTTTTAACAGCTAGAAGTTATGAAGAGGATCGCATTAAGGGGCTGGAAATTGGCGCAGACGACTACATCATGAAGCCTTTTAGTCTACGTGAGCTTGCAGCTAGAATTGAAACGACATTAAGACGAATTAGAGGTCTTTCTTTAAAGCGCAGTCGAATCATGATTGGTGACTTGGAGATCGATCAAGATGGCAGACAAGTCTATCTCAAGCAAGAGCCCATCAATTTAACAAGAAGAGAATTTGATTTACTTATGTTTCTTCTGCTCAATCAAGGCCAAGTCTTTTCCCGTGAACAGCTCTATCAAAAATTGTGGGAATCACACTCACCTAGTGGCTCTTTAAGAACAGTCGATACACATATTAAAACACTAAGACTGAAATTAAAGGAAGCGGAACGGTATATTAAAACCGTTTGGGGTGTCGGCTATAAGTTTGAGGAGGACAAATGAAGCCATTATCTATTAAAAGGAAAGTGCTTTTCTTAATCCTTTCCGTTATAGGAATCGTTGCTGCCTCAGCTCTTGCCCTGACTTATTACTTATACCAGCACTTATATATAGATAAGCAGATTGACTCTTTAAGTTTACAAGGAAAGAAGCTGGCAGAAATCTATCACAAACACGGGAAAGACACATATTTTACTGACAGAATGAAGTGGGCAAATGACTCAAGTCAGGCAAGTGTTATTTTTACTGATGATCCTATGGAGCTTTCAAGCGGTATTCCTTTCGATACGAATACAAACGATAACCTCATTACGTTTAAAGAACGCCAAAAGCTTCTTCAGGGGAAAACAGTTGTGTTAATTAGAGAACACCCCCAATTTCATCAAGATATTCTCGGGATTGCCATCCCTGTGTTCTCAAACAAAAATGATTTATCAGGAACCATTTTCCTCTCTATGCCTTTATCTGATGTGTATGAACCGTTTGTTCAAATTCGATTAACGCTTGGCATCTCTATTTTAATTATCCTGCTTTTGATTTTCTTTATTGGATATAAAAGTTCTAACAAAGTCGTAAGGACGATCAATCAAATGAAAGAAATTGCAATGGAAATGGAATCTGGTGATTTTTCAAAACGCATGGCTGTGACCAAAAAAGGGGATGAGTTAAATCAGCTGAGCCGTTCCTTTAATAAACTGTCCTCTACCTTAGAAAAAGTTGAACAGCATCGCAGAGAGTTCCTTGCCAATGTCTCCCACGAACTGAGAACGCCTTTAAGTTATATGAAAGGCTATGCTGAAGGAATTGAAGAAGGCATTATTGATCAAAAGAAAGGCATGCAGATTATTCAAGACGAATCCACACGATTAAGCCGGCTCGTACATGACCTTCTTGATCTCGCACAGTTAGAGGGGGAATCTTACCCACTAACGATGGAGCCGATCGTCTTTGCGCAGCTTATTCATGATGTTCTTGATCAAATGACATTCATTGCTAGTCAAAAGAGAATCTCGTTCAACCGAGAACTTGAAGAGGACTGTATTATTTATGGTGATAGCGATCGACTTGAGCAAGTCGTTCGTAATTTATTGGACAATGCCATCCATTACACGCCTTCAGGAAAATCGATTTCGATTGAATTATTCGTTCACCAACAAACTGCTGAATTGAGAATTACAGATGAAGGCAGCGGAATTCCAAAAGGAGATCTCCCTCATGTCTCTGAGCGTTTTTATCGAGTGAATAAAGCACGCACAAGAAAAGATGGCGGCTCTGGTCTTGGACTAGCAATTGTTTATCAAATTATAAAAAAACATCGTGGCACTTTCGTTCTTCAATCTGAACAAGGAATAGGTACGACCGCTATTATACAATTACCAAGTGCAGAGAGCACCGAAACTCCGCCTGTCTCCTCATAAAATAAGATGACATCTTAAACCAAACAGCTCTTTTCTAGAGCTGTTTTTATTCAACAGAAAAATAAAGAATTGGCCTTTTTTTATTAACAATTTATTCATATTTGCTTGTTACACTTTTTTCAAGTTAAGAAAAAGGAGTGACAAGCTTTTGATTAGACGCTTTCAGAAATTTGATCTTTATTTATTTTTCATATTGATTTTATCTGCCATTTTAAACATTTATAACATTTGGAACGACGATACGGTGAACGCTTATTATACAGCGGCGGTCACAAGTATGATGCAAAGCTGGCATAATTTCTTCTTTGCTTCGTTCGATCCCTCAGGTTATGTCACGGTGGATAAACCACCGCTCGCCTTCTGGCTGCAAACGATCAGCGCCAAAATTTTCGGCCTGCATGGCTGGAGTGTGATCTTACCCCAAGCTTTAGCTGGCATTGGATCTGTTTATTTAATCTACCGCCTAGTCAAACCTACATTTGGCCAGGCTGCAGCAAGACTGTCAGCACTCATTATGGCGTGTACACCAATCGCAGTTGCTGTATCTCGTACAAATAACATTGACAGCTTACTCGTCTTTATTCTTTTACTCGCAACAGCCATGATGTTCAAGGCTGTGAAACAGCAGAAAGTGCTTTGGGCGATTGCTTCTTTTGCAATGATCGGTGTCGGTTTTAATACAAAAATGCTACAAGCGTATATGATTGTACCGGCTCTCGTCCTGTTTTACATCATTGCCTATCGAACGACATGGAAGAAAAAGTTGTTATCGCTGATGATTTCGATGATTGTTCTTTTAGGTGTATCTGCTTCATGGTCTATAGCGGTTGATCTCACTTCCAAAGACAATCGTCCTTATATGGGATCAAGCCAATCGAACTCAGCACTAGAATTAGCCTTTGGTTACAATGGTCTGCAGCGGTTGACTGGTCAACAGTCTGGCGGAGGCGGAGGCACAAATCAGGGTGAGGGACAGCCACCTTCACAGCAGGGTGATCAGCAAAATGACAATGATTCATCCACCATGCCTCAGCCGCCATCAAATGGAACTCAAAACAACTCAGACAATTCAAACCAATCATCCAGTCAGGAACAGCCTTCAATGCAAGGACCACCAAGCAATGCAAACGGCACAACACCACCTGATATGCCTTCAGGCGGTAATGGTAATGGACCGCCAAATGGCGGGGGCGGAAAAATGGGAAATGGTTCTGGCATGTTTGGAACAGGAACAAAAGGGCCATTACGTCTGTTCCAATCTGAACTGTCCGATCAAATCAGCTGGCTGCTTCCATTTGCGCTCTTTGGTGCGATTGGTATCTTCTTCTCGACAGCCTTTGAAAGAAGACGTCTCAATACAAAACAAAAAGAAACACTATTTTGGTTAGCTTGGCTTATACCCGTTGCTGCATTTTTCAGTGTCGCAGGATTCTTCCATCACTATTATTTAATCATGCTTGCACCGCCAATTGCTGTATTAGCAGGAGCAGGATGGGTTTCTATGACTCAATTGTTCCAAACAGGAACTGGCTTTAAAAAATGGTTGCTTCCAATTGCGATATTCGTCACAACCGCATTTGAAATCTTTATCCTATCCACTTTTACAAGCACAATCGGTCTTGGATTAAGCATTGCAGTCGGTATCATTGGTATTGGAACGATCCTTTCTCTACTTTTGATAAAAGGGAAAGAAAAACTAAAACAATTCATGTCTCTCATTGCCATCCTTGGGATGCTGATCACACCACTATACTGGGCAAGCACACCTCTTCTTTACGGAGGAAACAGTATGCTGCCAGAGGCTGGTCCTCAGCTTGCAACTTCAAGTGGCAGCATGAGTTCACAAGTCAATGAAAAGCTGATCAGCTATCTTGAGAAAAACAATACGGGAGAAGAATTCCTATTCGGGACAACAGATGCAACCACTGCTTCGCCTTACATTATTAAAACAGGAAAAGCTGTTATGGCATTAGGTGGATTTAGTGGATCTGATAACATTCTCACGCTTAATGAATTCAAACAGCTCGTTAAAGACGGCAAAATCAAATACTTCTATCTTTCTGGTATGAGAGGCGGTAGCTCTGACATTCTCACTTGGATTCAAAAAAATGGAAAAGAAGTAACTGCTTCTAAATGGCAGAACAGCTCTACATCCAAAACGAACCAGCAAACAGACAGCCAACAATCCGAACAAAATGATCAGTCAAATGGACGAATGGGCGGAATGGAGAGCGGTACTCTTTATGAACTATCCGTTGATTAATTCATCTATTAAAAGGGAGGAACGATGACTGATGGAAAAGAACATACAATACTCTGTTGTAGTCCCAGTGTATAATGAAGAACTTGTGATCCATGAATCGTATCAGCGCCTCAAGACCGTCATGGATTCGACGGGAGAAGCATATGAGCTTCTCTTCGTCAATGACGGCAGTATGGATCGAACAGCTGAACTGATTAAAGGGTACTGCCAGACTGATCCGCATGTGAGACTTATTGATTTTTCTCGTAACTTTGGGCATCAAATTGCCATTACAGCGGGAATGGATTATGCAAAGGGAGAAGCTGTCGTAGTGATTGATGCGGATTTACAAGATCCACCTGAATTGATTTTAGACATGATTGAAAAATGGAAGGAAGGCTATGAGGTCGTATACGCGGTCCGCACGCAACGAAAAGGCGAAACAGCTTTCAAAAAGTACACGGCTTCCCTTTTCTACCGAGTGCTACGTCAAATCACCGAAGTAGATATTCCTATTGACACCGGCGACTTTAGATTGATGGATCGTAAAGTGTGTCATGAAATGAGAAAAATACGCGAGAAAAACCCATTTGTCCGCGGATTAGTGAGCTGGGTTGGCTTCAAACAGGTTGCGGTAGAATATGTTCGGGATGAGCGGTTGGCAGGAGAAACAAAGTACCCTCTCAAAAAGATGCTCAAGCTCTCGATGGATGGGATCACATCTTTTTCTTACAAACCTTTAAAGCTGGCCAGCGTGGCAGGCATTGTCCTTTCAGCTATTGGCTTCATTTCGATGTTTCTAGTTTTATATTTAAAGCTTTTTACAAACAGCACCATCACCGGCTGGAGTTCATTAATTGTCATTCAGCTATTCTTTAGCGGGATCATCCTCTTTATGTTAGGCATGATCGGAGAGTATATCGGCCGAATCTACGATGAAGCCAAGGACCGGCCGCTTTATATCGTCAGGGAGAGCTATGGCCTTCAGGCAAAGCCACATCCCGTTCAATCCCCTGTTCATTTTAAGCAATATAAACAGCATTAAAAAAAGCGTGCGAGACCCTTCAGAAGGTCCTGCACGCTTTTTAATAAATTAGACGGCTGTTTCAAACCGTTTTCTGTTAATAAAGAAAGAAAGTGTAATGATTAAATAAATGCCCATTGTGACCAGCGTTTGAACAATTGGTGTATTGAATACAACGCCGACAAAAATGGCCATGATCGCAATAACGGAAAACCACGTTGTGAAAGGATACAGCTTCACGCGATATCCGCCTGGCTGTGCGACGCTTCGAGATTTCAAATGACCGACGGCAATGATAAACCAGATGAATAGAACTGTGTAACTTAAAGAGCCCATCAAGTAATTAAACGTTTGACTTCCTACAAAAAGAGAAATCAATACAGCTGCATACAAGGTAGATGTACATACAAGGATAGCTCGAACAGGCACCTGCTGTTTTGACAGCTTGGAGAATCCTTTCCATACACGGCCATCCATTGCCTGTGTATAAAGCACCCGTGATGAAGCATACAAGCCAGAGTTCATAGAAGACAAAATCGCTAGTAAGATAATGCCGTTCATGATGTCACTGGCATACGGTACTCCGATCGTTGCAAACACTGTCACAAATGGACTTACTTGCTCATTGTTTACTTGATTCCAAGGGATTAAGCTGACAATGATAAAGAACGGCAGTACATAAAAACCGATGATGCGTACAAAGGTACTTTGAATGGCCTTTGGGATGACTTTTTCAGGGTTTTTTGTTTCTGCTAAAGTGACCCCAATCATCTCCGTCCCACCATATGAATACACGACAACCAGCATTGCTGCAATTAATCCGCCAGTACCATTTGGGAAAAATCCACCGTGATCCGTTAAGTTAGACAATCCAGGTGCTGCATGCTGTCCGAATGAGACAAATAGCATGGTGAATCCAATGATAATAAATAAGATGATGACAGCAATTTTAATAGAAGCTAACCAATACTCTGTCTCAGCAAACATTTTGACTGAGCAAACATTAATGATTGTGACTACAAGTGAAATGATTAACACAAGCATCCAGATTGGTACTTGTGGGAACCAGTACTGAATAAAGATGGCCGAAACAATCGCTTCTGCTGCAATGTTCAGCACCCACATTTTCCAATAGATCCAGTCTAAGAAATAGGCCGGATATTTTCCTAACACAGGTTCAATCAAGTCACGGAATGTTCTTGCTCCAGGTCGTGCAACGGTCATTTCGGCAAGTCCTTGCATAATAAATAATAAAATAAGACCACCAATCATGTATGCCAAAATGACAGCAGGACCCGCAATATCAATGGCAGAACTGCTTCCTTTAAACAGACCAGCACCGATGGCACCGCCAAGCGCAAGCATCATAATATGCCTTGATGTCATTGTTCGTTTTAACTGCACATGTTCCTTTTCCATTTTCTATAGCTCCTTTAAATTTGAATCTTCAGACAAATATTAGATAAAAGCATATAAAAAGGCCAGCCATCTCCTGGAAGAGACGACTGACCTTGCAACCGCGTTACCACTCTTATTGATTCAGCCATGGCTGAATCCAACTTAAAACCCGATAACGGAGGTCACACGTAAAGACTTACTATTCATTCAGTCTTACCGCTCTTTGAGCGAGTTCAATGATTCGTTTTACTGCGTTGCACCGACCCGCAGCTCTCTTAAAAAACGGATGTTCATTTACTATTCTCAAGTCAAAGCGTTTATAGTCAAATTTGTATATTCGTCAAAGATTTTATTTTTTAAATATACTGACTAACCACGCAATTGTCAACAGCCTTTTTCAGACAAACAGCGATTAACGAATCCAAACAGCTACTTCATCCATCGGGCGACGTGTTTTGCCGCGTTTTGGCTCAGTGACACGATAACCAAAGGCTGCCATGACAGAGATGTCGTATTGACCATCCTCCAGTAACCCTTCTTCTTCTAAGATACGATGGATGTGATCGTAGCTAAATCCTTCAACTGGGCATGAATCAATGCCGATCTGTGCCGCAGCTGTCATCATGTTACCTAAGGCAATATACGTTTGTTTTGAAGCCCAATCAAATAATGTACGGTCATTTTCTAGCAGATGAAGATCGTTCTCTTGGAATTCTCTGTAGCGCCCCTTGACCATTTCAAACGTTTCGTCTGTCATTCCTTTGATTTGCTTGTTGATGTATTCTGCATATGCTGAATCATAGCGGGCATCTGTTCTTGCCAAGATGATCACAAAATGGCTGGCAGTTGGAAGCTGCTTTTGCGCCCCCCATGTATACTCTTTTAATTTTTCTCTAAATGCTTCATTTTGAACAACGAGGAACTTCCAAGGCTCAAACCCTACAGAGCTTGGAGAAAGTCTTCCTGTTTCTAAAATAAATGCAAAATCATCCTCTGGAATCTTTTTCGCTGGGTCAAACTCTTTTGTCGCATGACGGAATTCATACGCCTCAATGATTTCTTTTTTTAACTGCTCTTTGTCTCGCATGTTATTCATCCTTTCTAATGAACAGGTGTGTTCCCACAATCCAATTTCTTTCCATTCCCTCATAGAAATTGTTATGATAGGAAAACAAACAACCCGAATGTGTGATGTCCTATCTCTATGGTAAAAGAAAAGCTTCCATTGATTCAAGTACGCACATTTTTGTTCGTTAGGTACAAACATGTTCGTTTATGACCATTTTCGTTTAAGAAAGGAATGTTGAGATGAGTGCACCATCCAATCCAGTCAGTATTGTGAATCATGGCTGTCCCGTGTCTATCACTACAAATGTCATCGGAGGGAAATGGAAAGGCGTCATCCTTTATCATTTGACTTGCGGTCCAAAGCGTTACAACGAAATACTTCGGCTTCTGCCAAGAATTTCGCAGCGTGTCCTGACGTTGCAATTACGAGAACTTGAACAAGACGGGATTGTTCACCGTGAAGTCTATGAGGAAGTTCCTCCTCGTGTCGAGTATTCACTGACTTCTCTTGGAAATACGTTAAAGCCCATTATCTTTGCCATGCGTGAATGGGGCGAATCCTATGGGAGAGAAACGCGCCCAAAAGAAAAAAGCTGCCATCTCTAGCAGCTTTTTTTAAGATGAAATCGCCGTTGGCTCTTGCTGTGGATCGTCCTTCACAAACAAGATACCAAGCTGGTGATGCTCCCCTTCGTAAGAGGCGCGTTTCTCAAACCTTGTCTGACCATTGAGACCAATGATCTCAAGCTTTGTCAGAGCACGATTGGTTTGTAGTGCTTCATAAAATTCTGAAACGGTTTTGATCTCGATTCCATTGACCTTTGTAATAATTTCTCCGATCTCAAGCTTTAAATCAGCCGCAGGGGTATTCGGTATGATACCAAGCACCATAAGCCCTTGATTCCGCTTAGAGAAAAAGAATGGTGCAGCGTTGTCATTCGCCCTCTGCTTCCATGATAAAAAGGCTCTTCCTGCAATCGCTAGAACAACAGCTCCCCACGCAATCGGCTCAAACCAAATACTTGCCGCACCTACTGCAGCAACAGCTAGACCGAGCATCATAATTCGGCGTGACGTAATTTGAATACTCACAATTGGCAGCGATCCTTGAATACGCTGGCCAAAGCCGATGATGTACGGGATCACAATAAATGAAAAGCTTTGATCGTGCACTTGAAGCACAGGCCACCATGGCAGAGAAGAAGTCCATTCACCTGCCGGCATCAGCAAAACAAGTGGTAGAAGCCACAGACGGTTTGCTCGCTGCTGGCCGATCAAAAGTCCTCTCGCACTCATCACCATTGCAGGCGATGTACGTAAATGCGCCGTTCGATAGGCTAACATGCCTTCGGTCATTAACAGTAGCCCTAACAGGATCACAACGGCTGATGCATTCATCATTGAAAGCTGCGGCAGCCAAGAATGGCTCACTTGAACAGACATCAATCCAAATGCCGCAATAAAACTGAAACCGAGTGTGTATGCAGACGAAAGCGCACTCGCCTTAAAGAATAAAGAGAAAACGATGGTCATCGCTGCAATCAGCACGATGAATCCAGGCGGAAGGGAAATCCCTAAGCCTACAGATATGATCGATAGACAAATTCCTGGAACCCATCCCTTTGAATATGTAAATTTCAGTTCATCGTAAACATCTTCTATTCTTGTTTGAAACGCTTTTCTCTCCCGCTTTACGCGGATGTAGCCATATAATAGGCTGATTAATACCATAAAATAAAAAAGAGGATGGATTAAAAACAGACCGACCGCTTTTAATCCGGCTCCCATCCACTCCGAGCTCATTATCGTTCACCGCCCAAGTCAAGCATTTTCTCTTATTCTATCAAATAAATCGATGCTTGACATCAGGTTTATTTCTCCTGATTCATCCAAAGTGTGACATTCGACAGTGAAAAATCTTTTAAATAGTGATTCACATCTACATCTAGTATGCCGCCGAGAAGCTGCATGGACCTCTTGATGTCGGTTAAGTTTATACCAAGTCTCTTATGATTATCCATTAAATAATTGAAGTATATCTCAGCACAGTCTTCATCGATCTCGTCGACTGATTCTACCGTTGTGTAATTGACCAAGTACCTGCTTAACAGCATGAGTAGACTTAATGCCTTTGTAGCCGAAAACGTCACATCTTTCGTACGACTCTTAAGCTCCTCTACCAACTCGTAATATTTTTTCTCTCTCACAATACTTGCCCTTTTCAATTGTGTACCCCCATTTACTAGTTCTTTTAAGAAAAGCGCAAACCTCGGTACAGCTCAATGCTTAAGCTGAATATCCGCAAAAAATAAAATATTTAAAATGAGTGCTACTTTTTATTGTAAGAATTATTTATGTAACATACAACTTTCAAAAGTTTCATTTTCATGACATGTTTAAATCAACAGAAAGTCTCTTATATAAATATGTTATCGGGTAAATTCGAAGGAATGTTATGTTTTTTGTAAAATAAATGAATATATTTCTCGATATAATATATTTTTAAGAATAAATTATTACATGTTCGTAACACTTATGAACCAAAAAAAAGAGGCATTTATTCGCCTCTTTATTTTTTGAGATATAGTGCTTTTAGTGCAGTTTGCAGCTGAAGATCATTCTTTTCATAAGATTTCACTTCATCTACCATCTTGTTCATCATTTTCGCTGTCTTTAAATCAATCACACCTGATTTATCGAGATTGTATGTGCTTTGAAATGCGAGTACAGCTTTTTTCGTTTCTTCGTCAAAATATCCATCTACTCTGCCAGGGTCAAATGATAACCCTTTTAACAATGTCTGTGCTTGTCTGACTTCTTCATTGTTCATATCAAGCTGAAGCGGTTCTTTCAGCTGGAGCGGGCCAACGGTGAAGTAATCTGGTTGATGAATCGCAATGGTCGGCACAACGCCTTTTTTGTGAATCCAATTCCCTTTTGGTGTCAGCCACTTATACAGCGTTAATTTAATGTTACTTCCATCTCCCATTGGTACCGCCTGCTGCACAGTTCCTTTACCAAAGGAAACGTCACCTACCACTTCATACTTCCCTGCTTCTTTCATGGCACCAGCCAGAATTTCAGAAGCGGATGCACTTCCTTTATCAATTAAGACATTGACCGGGTATGGTTTTTGTTCTTTTCGTTTTGAAAAATATCGTTTTCGATCGCCATTCCGTTCTGCAATTTGAATATATGGCTGATCCTTTGTGATAAAATGTTTCAAAATGTCTTCCACACTTTGTAGATAGCCGCCAGGATTTCCTCTCACGTCCAGCACAAGGCCTTCCATGCCCTTTTTTTCGAGCTTATTCAAGCTTGCCGTGAAATCCTTCGCCGTATCTTCAGAGAAGCTAGAGATCGCAATATAGCCTGTTTTATGACCATTGACCTCTTTCATTGAAGCCGTTACGGTTTCAAGCGGGATTTCTTCTCGTTTGATATGGAATGTTAGCTCTTTTTCAATTCCATTTCGTCTGATTTTCAAGGCGACAGACGTTCCTTTTTTTCCTCTTATTTTCAGTACAGCATCGTTTAGGCTTTTTTCTTTCATCGTCTCACCGTCAATGCTGATGATTTCATCTTTCGGTTTCAGACCCGCCTTTGCTGCAGGGGATTTTTTAAAGGCAGAGACAATGATAATCTTTCCTTCATCCATTCCAACTTCTGCCCCAATTCCTTCAAATGAGGAATCAAGTGAATCCGAAAATTGCTTTGCGGTTTGCTTGTCCATGTATACTGAATACGGATCATTTAAGGTTGAAAGCATTCCTTGAATGGCACCTTCAAGCAGCTTTTGACGATCCACTTCCTCTACATATTCATTCGAAATGAGGTCATAGGCTTTCTCAATTTTCTCCATTCCGTTTTCCTTCGCTCGATCACTTGATTGAGCTTGTCCAGCCACTGCAGCAGCCGCTTTCGGTGACTCCGCTTGAGTCGCCTCTTTATGCGTCATAACCCCTGCACTGATGATGAGAATGACACTTGCCATGATGGATGCGATTTGTTTTTTCATATTTGGCCTCCTTCTTCAACTCTTCCTGATGACCTGAGTTATTATATGCCAGAAGAAGGGATTTCATGTAAAGACATTCTCCTAAGGAGGCTTGACTAATCATTTCATTAGGTGTAATTTTTATTTTGTTACGATCGAGAAGGAGTCTTCGCTATGTATATTATATTGACGATGCTTTTATTAGGAATTTTACTAGGGTTTGTAGGAGCTGGCGGGGCTGGTTTTGTCATCGCATTGCTGACGTTAATCTTTGATGTACCAATCCATACTGCACTTGGGACATCTTTAGCTGCTATGGCATTTACGACTTTATCTGGTGCATACAGCCACTACCGAGAAGGAAATATCCAGCTCAAATCAGGTTTGATAGTCGGTGCACTAGCATGTATTGCTTCATTTGCCGGAGCAAAAGTGGCTCCTTTTATTCCAGAGGATAGCCTGCACTATTTAACAGCTGGTATGCTCTTTTTATCTGCTGTTTTTATGATGATCAAATTGTTTGTCCTAAAAGAAGATGCTGAACAACAGCCGCTTTCTTCACGCCAATTGCTGATCAGGGGCATTATATTAGGCCTTGTATCAGGGATGCTTTCAGGGATGTTCGGTATCGGATCAGCACCATTTATTCAAGTGGGGCTTTTGATTTTG
Source organism: Bacillus sp. FSL M7-0307 (assembly GCF_038627835.1). Classification (NCBI taxonomy): domain Bacteria; kingdom Bacillati; phylum Bacillota; class Bacilli; order Caryophanales; family Bacillaceae; genus Bacillus; species Bacillus sp. FSL M7-0307. The sequence continues at coordinate 3,181,516 of NZ_CP152023.1, forward strand.
CTGAAGCTGTCTATTAGACAAGCTGTTGGCACAACGATGCTAGTGATTATTCCAATCTCTATTGGCGGTGGAATTGGTTATATTTCAGAAGGCTATGTTGACTTTATTCTGCTCGTTCAGATCTTAATCGGTACCGTATTAGGAGCTTTTATTGGGGCAAAATTTACACGCCTTGCGCCGAAACCTCTCTTAAAATCCGCTGTGCTTTTAACACCTATTATTGCCGGATTACTGCTGTTATTTTAATTTCATCTACATGAAAAAAGCCGATAACATGCTGTTATCGGCTTTTTGTTAGCGGATATATTGCGCTGGATTGACTGCATTTGATTTCGCGCCATTCCATAATCCTTTATGAATTTCAAAATGAAGATGCTGGCCATAAGACTGACCTGTGTTGCCCATATATCCAAGGAATTGACCTTGCTCGACTCTTTGACCTGTTGACACACTTCTTGTTGAAAGATGAGCGTATACCGTTTGATACGTTTGGCCATTGATGTTATGTGTAATGAACACCACGTTCCCATAACTCGACGAGTAGCTTGAGTTCGTGACTGTTCCAGATGCGGCTGCAACGACAGATACAGTGCCTTTTGCAGCGATATCTAATCCGTAATGCTGTCCGCCAGAACGTCCGCCAAAGCCTGATGAGAAACGGCCTGCAGCTGGTTTAATGAAACCTGAGCTACTTGCTGGTGTATCTGACACTTGATCAGATCCTCCACTTGGTGCAGGTGCACTTTTTTCAGCAGCTGCTTGTTCTGCTTTCTTCGCTTCTTCTTTTTGACGACGTGCCTCTTCAGACTTTACCGCCGCTTTTTGATTCGCTAAAATTTCTTGTTCATTTTCAAGCTTTCCTAGTTCATCATGTGCATGTTCTTTTTCTTCCGTTACATGACCAAGGACTTTTCCTTTTTCTTTTTGCTGTTTAGATAGGTCCTTTTTCAACGTTTCAAGCTCTTTCAAAGATGTTTCAAGTCCACTTAGCTGTTTATTTAGCTCTGCTTCTTTTTGCTCTACTAGCTCCAAATCATTTTCGTGTTCTGTAATCATGTCTTTATCTGCTTCGACAATGGTTGTGACAGCTCCCACACGACTGACAAAATCACTAAAGCTACGAGCACCTAGCAGCACATCTAAATAGTTGATTGTACCGCCACTTTTTTGCATAGAACGAATTCGATCTTTGAAAATCGCTTTCCTCTTTTCAATTCGCTCGTTGATGACTTCAATCTCTTTTTTTAGTTTTTTGATCTCTTGTTTCGTCTGTTTGACCTCTTTTTCTTTTTCAGCGACTTTTTCAGTTGCGGCACTTACTTTTTGGTCAATTTTTTCAATTTCTTGCTTTAGCTTTGATTCTTTCTTTTCAAGCTTTGCCAGTTCTGATTTCTTTTTCTTCAAGATTGATTCAGTCTTCGATGTTTTCTCTTCAATTTGTTGACGTTTTTGATCTAGGTCTTCGTATGCGAATGCACGATTTTCGTTCCCTGGAATGTATAGCCACGTTGTTCCAATAAACGCTGCCATTCCAGCCATCATCAGCTTTCTTTTCAAAACGATATTCCCCTCCCATGACAACTGCCTGCATAAAGAGTCGACCGGATGAATTGGATCAACCGGTCACATCTTCTATAGAATCTTCGAGTGCTGCCATCAATATAAATAGATTTATACTTTCAAGAATTTACGGATGGACGTTAAACTTCCCCACACACCGATAATGGCACCGATCAATAGAAGGATCAGTGATACTTGATAGACAAACGGATTGTATGGAAGCATTGAAATAAATGAACCTTGTACCCTTGGTGCCACCCAGCCGACAGCATATTGATACGTGCCAAGCAATACAGCGATTGGTATAATCGAGCCAAATACACCAAGTAGTAATCCTTCGATGAAGAACGGCCAGCGGATAAACCAGTTCGTTGCACCTACTAGTTTCATAATCTCAATTTCTTTACGTCTAGCAAAAATCGTAATCTTGATCGTATTGGAAATCAAGAACATCGCTGTAAATAAAAGCCCAATAATAAGTGCGATGCCGACATTACGCGCCACTCCGACAACATTAAAGAGTCGGCTGACCTCTTCTTTTCCATAAGTGACTTTATACGTCCCTTTTAGGTTTTCTAATTTCTTCGCTACTTTTGGTGTATCGTGGGGATCTGTTGTTTTCACAATAAACGCATCATTCAATGGATTTTCTTGATCAACCAATCCCATTGATTGTCCATTTTCACCAAAGCTTTTAATCAGTGCTTTTAGTTCATCATCCTTGGATGAGTATTTCACATCACTGATTTCAGGAATTTTCTCAATTTCTGCTTTTAATTCATCCTGCTGCTTTTGATTCGCAGTTAAATCGATGAGAACTTTTACTTCTACTTCTTTCTCAGCGTTCGATGCCATGTTATTCAAGTTGAGCATAATAACAAGAAAAACCCCAACTAAAATCAATGTGACAGTGACCGCACTAATTGATGCAAATGTCATCCACGTGTTTCTTCCAAGTGAACGGAAGCTCTCACGTAAATGCCGCGAGAGAGTTTTAATCATAAATTCCGTACTCCCCTCTTGCTTCGTCACGCACAATCATTCCATCTTCGATTGCGATGACGCGTTTCTTCATGCTGTTTACAATCTCTTTGTTGTGTGTCGCCATGACGACTGTTGTTCCGCGGTTATTAATCTCTTCGAGTGTCTTCATGATTTCCCATGAAGTATCTGGATCAAGGTTTCCTGTCGGTTCGTCTGCAATGACAACCTCAGGATGATTGACGATCGAACGAGCGATCGATACACGCTGCTGTTCACCGCCGGAAAGCTGATCTGGAAATTGACGAGCTTTGTGCTTTAATTGCACCAAATCAAGTACTTCAAGCACTTTTTTCTTAATAATACTTGGCTGTTCACCAATGACTTCAAGAGCAAATGCCACGTTCTCAAAGACCGTAAGACTTGGAAGCAGTTTGAAATCTTGGAATACTACGCCAATTTCTCTTCTCACATAAGGAATTTCTTTTTCCTTCATCGAGCCTAAATCTTTGTTATTAATTAAGATTTTCCCTTTGGTTGGCTTCTCTTCACGATACATCATTTTAATGAACGTGGATTTACCAGCGCCACTGGGACCAACAACATACACGAACTCTCCTGGATGGATAGAGACATTGATTCCATTGATCGCCTTTACACCATTAGGATAGATCTTATAGACTTCCTTCATTTCAATCATGTAATCACCTAATCTTTTCTTATTCGCTGTCAAACAGCTTATCATGATGTTCTGACACTTCTCGTCAAAAAACGTTATGTATGGTCACGCACATACCCTTCGATACGCACAAGCAATTTATGTCCTTTTCATCCAAAAAGATGAAAAAATTGAATGGTCTAAATTTCAACAACTCCAATTATACGTCATGAATCGACGCAATGGTATTACATTTATATTTCAAAACTTATAAATAAAAGGTAAATAGAGCAACCAAAACCGAAAAACGTGTCTTTTTACCCTTATTTTTTAAATAAAATTTAATATAATACGCTTTCATACTATCCAAAAGTCTTTTTCTACAAATAGAAAATAAAAAAACCTTGTCGATTAGACAAAGGTTTTATTTTTTCTCTGCAAGCCACTTGGCGACTTCTTTTGCTTGTTTTTCATCTACCATTCCACTTGGCATAGATCCTTTACCGTTCTGGGCAATATCTGCAATTTGGCTTTCATTATATTTCTTCCCGACTTCTTTCAGGCTTGGGCCGCCTCCGCCAGATAAGTCTTTTCCATGACAGCCAATACAGTTTTGCTGATAAATCTCTTCACCACTACTCACATTTGAAGCACTTTTACTGCCTTCTTTGTCACTGCTGCTTGAATTTCCTCCACAGGCCGCAAGTACAAAAAGCATAGCGACAAAAAGAAGCGTTAATCCGCTCTTTTTCATGTATTTCCCTCCCTTACAATCATTTGGTCAACGTTATTATATCCTTGTTTACGCCCTTTTAAAACCCTCACCAAGCACCTCTTTTGCATCCATGACGATGACAAACGCTGATGCATCGATCGCTTTTACCACTTGTTTCAACTTTGTGAATTGTGACTGCCCTACCACACACATTAAAATAGGCCGGTCATGGTCGGTGTACCCACCTACTGCTGAAATCTTCGTTACACCACGATCAATTTGATCAAACACCGCCTGTCTGACCTCATCCTCATGACCCGTAATAATCATGGCCATCTTCGAGTGACTAAAGCCTGCCTGAACCACATCAATCGTCTTACTAGAAATGAACACTCCGATCACAGCGTACAGTCCTTCTTCAATCCCAAAAACAGTCATGGCCGCCAAAACAATCAAACCGTCCATCATCGCTAAACAAGTACCTAACGTCAGCCCTGTATATTTATTGATGATTTTGGCCGCAAGTGCCGTTCCTCCCGTTGAACCATTGCCGAGGAAAACGAGCCCAATTCCGATCCCAATCACTACACCGCCAAATATTGCGGCGAGCAGTGCTTCATGGGTGACAGGAGCAATGTGTCTTGTTAAGAACACCATTAAAGGTAAAAAGACAGAACCAACGAGCGTTTTTATCCCAAATGTTCCACCTAATAAATAAAAGCCTGCGATAAAGAGCGGAATATTGAGACCCCATTGTACATATGCAGCTTCAAAACCGAATGACTGCATAATGGTACTGATTCCACTCACACCGCCAGCAGCAATCTGATTTGGTAATAATAACGTATTAAAGCCAACCGCCACGATGGCTGATCCTATTAAAATAAGTACATAATTTTTCACTTCAATCCAAAGTTGAGAATGTTCCTGCTTCATGTCTTTCTTCCTCCGTTACTTCTGAATGCACACCTATTTTAAGCCCTCTCATTCAGATTGTAAATAACAGCCAAATGCAGTGCTAATGGATTAATACTTTATCACACAGCCGGATCAGCGTACTTGCCGTTTGGCAGAAGAGTGAATGATGGTATATTTAATATGTACATGAGAAAGAAGGGACATACGATGAAGAAAATACTGAAGATCACCGGTATTACATTACTTGCACTCATCATCTTAGCTTTTGGTGCTTTCTATACATGGAGCCGCTTTACATATGGACCATCGGAAGCGTTAAAAAAGCAGATGAAGATTGAGCAAGTCGATCATAAAAACGGGGTATATTCATTTGAAGCATCGAAAAGCGATACTGGCATCATTCTCTATCCTGGGGCAAAAGTTGAACCTCTTGCGTATGCCTATCTTGGGAATGCGCTGATGAAGAAAGGCTATTCGGTCTTTATCCCAGACATGCCATTTTCCTTCGCGATTTTTAATACGAAGAAGGCAGAGGAGATCCTCAAAAGTCATCCGGCCATCAAGCATTGGTACATTGGCGGACATTCGCTAGGCGGGACAGCTGCCGCTATGTATGCAGAGAAAAATCAAAGCAAGCTGGACGGCCTCTTTTTCCTTGCCTCCTATCCTGCATCAGATGATTTGAAACAAGCTTCCTTGCAAGTATTATCTATTTCAGGCGAAAAAGATGGTCTCGCAACACGAGAAAAAATCAAAAAATCGAAAAAGCAGCTGCCTTCTCAAACGGTGTATCATGAGATAAAAGGCGGTAATCATGCGCAATTTGGGATGTATGGCAAACAAAAAGGGGATCAGCCTGCAGACATTCCAGTCCTCACGCAACAAAAAGACATCGTTCAGACGATGCTGGAATGGGTAAAACCAGCAAAAAAGCTCCCGTAATGGGAGCTGCAAGATTGTTTACAAAGGGCTAAAATGAACTTGATTTTAGCCCTTTGTCTTCTTTTCAGCGTGATAGAAAACCTTTGCAGTCTAGGAAGGACGAGCATCGGCGCGGAGCGAATTTGACATTCGTGAGCACCGAAGCGCAGGACTGACAACGAATGCGAGGGTTTGTCTACACGCTGAAGCTCCCGTAATGGGAGCTTTTCATTTTTTATGCCTTCGTCGCTTCTAAAAACTCTTCAGCATCTGCCACAGCCAGTGAAATGGCCTCTTCCCAAAATGCTTTTTGAGTAAGGTCGACACCTAGGTGCTTATATGCCAAATCTTCTACAGTCATTGACGCTGTATCTTTTAATAGCGCAATATATTTCTCTTCAAATGATGCCCCAGCCTGCAATGCTTTCGCGTAAATACCTAGCGAGAACATGTACCCGAAGGTGTAAGGGAAGTTATAAAACGGGACACCTGTAATATGGAAATGCAGTTTAGACGCCCAGAAATGCGGATGGTATTCATCTAAAGAGTCGCCAAAGGCTTCCTTCTGTGCTTCTACCATCAACTCATTCAAGCGGTCAGCTGGCACTTCTCCTTGTTTGCGCTCTTCATAAAAACGTTGTTCAAATAAGAAGCGTGATTGAATATTCATAAAGAATGCCACACTGCGCTGCAGCTTATCCTCTAGCAAACTGAGACGCTCTTGTTCATTGGCCGCCTCTTTTAATGAAGCATCTGCCACAATCATTTCAGCGAATGTCGACGCAGTTTCAGCTACATTCATCGCATATTTACGATTCAACATCCGAACATCCTGCATGACTTCCTGATGGAACGAATGACCAAGCTCATGTGCTAGTGTCGCTACATTGGATGGAGTCCCTGAGAAGGTCATAAAAATACGTGATTCTCCGCTATCAGGGAAATTCGTACAGAAACCGCCCACTCGTTTGTTTGGGCGATTCTCAGCTTCTACCCAGCGTTCATTAAAAGCTTTTTCAGTAAAAGCAGCAAGCTCTTTTCCAAACCCTGCGAAATGCTTGATAATAAAAGCGGCTGCGTCTTGATAAGAATAGGTCTTTGTCTCACTTCCAATAGGTGCTCCCACATCAAACCAGCTCAGTTTATCAACCCCAAGCATGTCAGCTTTACGTTGTAAATATTCAATGAATGGCTGTTTATGTTCATCAATGACAGACCACATTGTATCGAGCGTCTCTTGTTTCATCCGGCAAATATCAAGAGGCTCTTTTAATATATGATCCCATCCTCTGGCTTCATATACTTGTAGACGAAAACCAGCGAGATGATTGAGTGTGCTTGCAAACAAATGTTCATCCTGTGTCCATGCATGTTCTAAATTATGATAGACGGCTTTTCTCACTTCACGGTCTGAATCATCCATCGCATTTTCTGCTTGGCCTACAGAGATCATTTGTGTTTCACCATTTTGCTCAAATGGAATGGTAATTTTGTTCACCAAGCTAGAATAAAGTTCATCCCACGCATGATACCCATCTACTGCTAGTTTTTGAATGAGTGTTTCCTGTTCAACAGGCAGTTGATCTTTCACATGTTCTCTTCGTTCATTTAATATGTAACGAACATCTGAAAAAGCGGCTGAATCCATTAATTCTTCCCACTGGCTAGTAGGAATCGCAGCAAGTGATTGATCAAACCCTGCTAGAATGGTTCCTAATTCAGCTTCCAGCTTGGCAATGGACCCCCGGAGGCTGCCCGCCTTCATATCCTTTGTATTTTGAGATTGTAAACAGGATACAAATGAACCTGCTTGTGCTAGTTTTTTATATGTGATTTCATACGTTTCAAGGACAACTGTTAACTTTTTTTCAATTTGTGTATCTTCTTTTGAAAAGGCATCTACCTTTTGTCGTAACTCATCTAATAGCTGCTGTATATGCTCTAAGTATGTGATAAATTCTGATGAAGAACTGCCTCCTTTAAAAAAGGCATCTAAATCCCACGTCTCTTGTAATGGTTTTAATCCCAAATTATTTCCCCCTTTAATTGCTAATTTCATCATACAAAGGATATAGAGTCAGTATGGCATATGTATTCCTTTATATTCATTATATTTTCTCACAATTAAAAAAACCCGGCAAGAAGCCGAGTTTTTATGATAATTTTGAACGTAAATACGCATCGATAAAGGAATCTAAATCTCCATCCATCACTGCTTGAACATTTCCCATCTCCGTGTTGGTACGATGGTCTTTCACAAGGGAATATGGGTGGAAGACATACGAGCGAATTTGGCTTCCCCAGCCAATTTCTTTCTGTTCTCCTCTGATTTCATCCAATTCCGCCTGTTGTTCTTCGATCCGTTTTTGATAAAGCTTAGATTTCAGCATTTTCATTGCACGTTCTCTGTTTTTGATTTGGGATCTTTCCGTTTGGCACGTCACGACGACATTTGTTGGGATGTGTGTGATACGAACCGCAGAGTCCGTCGTATTGACGTGCTGACCCCCTGCACCACTTGCACGATACGTATCCACCTTAATATCCTCTGTACGAATATCGATATCAATTTCTTCATTAAATTCTGGCATGACATCACAGGAAACGAAAGATGTGTGTCTACGGCCAGATGAATCAAATGGAGAAATACGGACTAAACGATGGACACCTTTTTCTGCTTTTAAGTAACCGTAAGCGTTATGTCCTTTAATCAGCAATGTCACAGACTTAATTCCCGCTTCATCCCCTGGAAGATAATCAAGGGTTTCAACCTTAAAGCCTCTGCGCTCTGCCCAGCGGGTATACATTCTGAGGAGCATCGATCCCCAGTCCTGTGATTCCGTTCCACCTGCACCCGGGTGAAGCTCAAGAATGGCATTGTTTTTGTCATACGGTTCACTTAAAAGAAGCTGCAATTCAAACTCGTTAAATTGTTTTGTTAAGTTCTTCAGCTCTTTTTCAAGCTCTGCATGAAGATCCTCATCGTAGTCTTCTTTTAATAAATCATGCGTCATTTGCAGCTCATCATGAGATTCACTGAGCTCATGATATGTATTCACATAATCCTTCAGTGCATTGGCTTCATTAATGACACCTTGCGCTTTTTGCTGGTCATTCCAAAAGTCAGCCTCTGACATCGTGGCCTCAAGCTCTGCAATTTTCGCTTCTTTTGTATCGAGGTCAAAGAGACCCCCTAAAATCAGCTAGCCTGCTAGCCATATTTTCAAGCTCTTGTCTAATTTCTACTAATTCCATATCCTTCACCTCATAGATGTATGGGGGCTGACATGAATAGAAAGAGGTTTTCACCTCTTTCCATTACTTATTCTGTCTTCCCATGACAATTTTTATATTTCTTGCCGCTTCCGCAGTGACATGGTGAGTTTCTTCCGATATCCACCACTTTACGCACCGGCTTTTTCTTCACTGTTTTCTCCTCATCGCCTTCTTGAGGCTGATGAGCAGTTGTTTGTCCTTGAACGACTTCTTCACGTTCTAGGTTGTTTTGGATTTCTGATTTTAGCACATATTTAGCGACGTCATCTTCAATTGAAGCGACCATATGCTCAAACATCGCAAATCCTTCCATTTGATACTCACGAAGCGGATTGGTTTGTGCATATGCACGTAAATGGATTCCTTGACGCAGCTGATCCATTGCATCGATATGATCCATCCACTTCGAATCTACTGCACGAAGAACGATGACTTTTTCAAATTCACGCATTTGTTCATCGCCAAATGTCTCTTCTTTTGCATCATATTTCTCTTTAATCCGCTCCATGATGAATTCGGTGATCTCATCTGCTTCTTTACCGAAGATATCTTTGACCGAAATGGCACCTTCATCTAAATAGTTCGTGTTGATTAATTCAACAAGACCATCTAATTTCCATTCTTCTGGAAGTTCTTCTTTCGGCGTGTAAGATCCAACAGCCCGCTCAATAGACGATTGAATCATATTGATCACAATCGATTTCAAGTTATCAGAATCGATGACTTCAAAACGCTGTTTGTAAATGACTTCACGCTGTTGACGAAGAACATCATCATATTGCAGAAGCTGCTTACGGGAATCAAAGTTATTCCCCTCAACACGTTTTTGAGAAGATTCAACAGCTTTTGAGACCATTTTACTTTGAATTGGAGTAGAGTCATCCATACCGAAGCGATCAAGCATCGCCATTGTCCGCTCTGCACCAAATCGGCGCATCAATTCATCTTCCATTGAGAGATAGAATTGAGTAATTCCTGGGTCTCCTTGACGACCAGAACGACCACGGAGCTGGTTATCAATACGGCGTGATTCATGACGCTCTGTCCCAATAACAGCAAGACCGCCTAGTTCTTTCACACCTTCGCCAAGCTTGATGTCTGTTCCACGTCCCGCCATGTTTGTCGCAATTGTGACGGCACCTTTTTGTCCAGCTTCCTCAATAATTTGTGCTTCACGCTCATGGTTTTTCGCGTTTAACACTTGATGAGGGATGCCTTTATTTTTAAGCAGTTTTGAAATCAATTCAGATGTCTCAACCGCAACAGTTCCGACAAGGACCGGCTGTCCTGTCATATAACGCTGTGCGACGTCTTCAGCTACTGCTTTAAATTTGCCATCCATTGTGCGGTAAATTAAATCAGGTCTGTCATCACGCACAACCGGTTTATTGGTTGGGATTGTGACAACCTGCATATTGTAAATGTTACGGAATTCCTCTTCTTCCGTTTTCGCTGTACCTGTCATACCAGATAGCTTTTCATACATACGGAAGTAGTTCTGGAACGTAATGGTTGCAAGTGTCATGCTTTCATTCTGCACTTCAAGACCTTCTTTTGCTTCAATGGCTTGGTGCAGACCTTCACTATAGCGGCGTCCTTTCATTAAACGTCCTGTGAAGGAGTCAACGATGACGACTTGGCCATCTTCCACAACATAATCAACATCTTTTTGCATCGCAACATGTGCCTTAAGAGCCTGCGCGATATGATGGTTAAGAGCGACATGTTTGACATCAAACAAGTTCTCAATGCCGAATGCTTTTTCCGCCTTCGTCATTCCGCTTTCCGTCAGCTGTACACTTTTTGTTTTAATATCATAAGTGAAATCGTCTTCTATTTTTAACGTACGAACAAAGGCATTTGCTTGTACGTAAAGTTTCGTCGATTTTGCAGCTTGTCCAGAAATAATAAGAGGTGTTCTCGCTTCATCAATTAAGATGGAGTCAACTTCATCGATGACGGCATAATGAAGTGGTCTTTGAACCATTTGCTCTTTGTACAGCACCATGTTATCTCGTAAATAATCAAAGCCAAGCTCATTGTTTGTTGAATACGTGATATCAGCAGCGTACGCTTCTCTTTTTTCATCTTTGTCTAAACTGTTTAAGTTCAAGCCAACCGTTAATCCAAGAAATTCAAAAATCTTGCCCATTTCCTCTGCATCACGGCTTGCCAAATATTCGTTGACTGTCACAATGTGGACGCCTTTTCCAGAAAGAGCATTCAAATAAACAGGCATCGTTGATGTCAACGTTTTCCCTTCACCTGTTTTCATCTCAGAGATATTCCCTTCATGTAGGGCGATCCCCCCCATGAGCTGCACCTTAAATGGGAACATTCCTGTCACGCGGCGGGAAGCCTCACGAACCGTTGCAAATGCTTCAACCAAAAGGTCGTCTACAGATTGTCCTTTTTCAAGTTTTTCTTTAAATTCGATCGTTTTATTTCGTAAAGCCTCGTCAGATAATTTCTCAAAATCTTGAGCGAGAGCTTCGATTTCATTTGCCTTTTTTTCATATCGGCTGATCGTACGTTTCGTAGGATCAAACACTTTGTTTAAGATTCCAAGCATATAATAACGCTCCTCTATTTCATGCAATTTTTCGGCATGTCCAAAAGTTTGACAGGTCCATATTTACCTGCATTTATCATACCATACCTTCCTTGATTTCCAAAGAATTTGCAATGATTTAGCACAAAAAACCCGCCCCTAATGAAGGGAGCGGGTTTACTTTTTTTAGGTCATTTTCGGATCAAAAGGAACGAATGATTAAGCGTTCGGCTCAATGAGTCCATATTTACCGTCATTTCGGCGGTATACCACATTGGTCAAATTTGTCTCAGCATTTGTGAAGACAAAGAAACTGTGACCTAACATGTTCATTTGGAGAATGGCCTCTTCGCTATCCATTGGTTTTAGATTGAAGCGTTTTTGTCTGACGATTTCTGTTTCATCAATTTCTTCGTCATCTTGAACTGCTACTTCGGAAGCACCGTTTCCTCCAGCAAATAAATGCTTTTTCGCACCTTGCTCACGGAATTTACGGTTCACTTTCGTTTTATGTTTTCTAATTTGACGTTCTAATTTACTGGTTGCTAGGTCTACTGCATTGTACATATCCTCATTATGCACCTCTGCTCGAAGTGCTAGATCAGTCATTGGAATGGTAACCTCAACTTTAGATTCTTGATCGTTGTAAAATTTCAAGTTCACGTTGACTGAAGCATCAACATCTGACTCAAAATAACGCTCCAACTTTCCAATTTTTTTCTCGACATGATCTCTTAGTGCAGGTGTTACTTCGATGTTTTCTCCTCGGACATTGTAATTCATGTAAAGAACGCCTCCTTTAAAATTAAGGATATGTAAACTTATTTCTACTTTTCCCTCCTTTTCTCCTGCTCAAACGTAAAAAAAATGTGAATTTTTATTGAAATTTGTCGAATCCTGCGGTGCTTCAGCTTTTACTTGATAGGTGATGAATATATATTCGATTGATTCTTGAAAAAGACCATGGCGCTGTTAAATCTTGAAAGATGAAATAGATGTTTTCAGTGATTGAGACAAAGTTTTTAAATCTTCCGCTGCTGCTTTCATTTCCTCATTCGCTGCTAGTGATTCTTCAACAGCCGCCGACATGTACTCTGTTTCCTCAGAATTCCGCTTAGCACCTTCTTCAATAACACCAATTGTTTGAGAAATTTCTTCTGTACTAGCTGAGATTTGCTCTGTCGTGGCAGAAAGCTCCTCTGCTTTCATCGAGATATCACGGATGGATTCCAGAATTTCTTGAAAGCTCTGTTCAGACAATTGCGATACTTTCACACCTTCTGCTACATCTCGTTCCACTTTCGTCATAGATTGAGACGATCTTTCAGTATCTTTGTTCACGTTGGCGAGTAACTGACTAATTTGATCAGTCAGCTGACTTGATTCTTCCGCCAGCTTTCTGACTTCATCTGCAACAACCGCAAAACCTCGTCCATGTTCCCCAGCCCTTGCTGCTTCAATGGCTGCGTTTAAAGCAAGTAAATTTGTCTGATCTGCAATGGCATGAATATTCCCCAGCAGGTCTTGAATGCCGGTAAACTGTACTTGTACATTGGCCATTGTAGAATGATGTTCATTCACAGATTCCTTAATAGAACTCATTTGTTTCACAAATTGTTGAATGAGGGATGCGCCCTCTTCAGCCTTTTCAGTCACTGAAATTGAGTGACCCGAAACATCAGACGTATGTTCAGCCGCATTATGCATACCAGTCGAGACTTCTTGAATCGCCGAAGCTACTTTTCCTACTGCATCCGATTGTTCACGTGAAGCTTCACTGACCTGTTCAATCGAGCTAGACGTCTGTTCACTAGCCGAAATGGTTTGACTGATGGTTTCTTCAAATTGCGCAGCAGAATCAGCTAATTGCCTTGATCCATTTTGCACCTGTAGGATGAGCTGACGCAAATGAGCTGTCATTTGGTTAAAAGCCGTACCGAGCTGGCCAATTTCATTTTTAGAGGTCACTTCAATCTCTTCAAGTGTGAGGTCACCATCTGCCATTCTTCTTGCTGCATGTGTGACAGAGACAATCGGTTTTGTCATACGATGAACAAACCTTGTGCCAATGACTAAAAAGCCGACTATAATCGCTGCGCTAACGAGAATAAGCGTCAGCAATAATTGGTTACTTTCTTCATTGAGCTGACTGATTTTTTGATCACGCTGTTTCAATTGTGTTTGAGCAAATTCTTTTGTAAAGGTATGTATTTCTTGTTCGATAGGTTGTAATTCTTGACTGAGGCGGGTGTTAAATTCTTTTTGATTGTTGGTATTCAATGAGATAAATAGCCTTTTCGTGGATTCATAGTAAAGCTCATTCTTCTGAGAAATCTTTTCTAACAATTTTTTTGCTTGTTTGACTGTACTCAGTTTTAAAGCATCACCTGTTTTTTTATTAATATCAACATAGGTATCTTCAATATTTTGTGAGACTTTCCTATCCTGCACAACCACATACGTTTTAATTTGTGCTTCCTGTTTTTGCAGCAGTGCTTCTAATTCCAGCGAGGTCTGGTACAGCTTCACTTCTTTGGTGAGGAGTGCTTTATACGATTGATCTGTTTTGTAGTAGATAAAGCTAGAAAATCCTAAAATACTGACAAACAATATACATATGACAATAAGCCCAAATAAAAATTGATTTTTTAGTCTCATAAATTCCTCCGAATGGTCTGAATTGAACAAAAATTAATGAATGACATACGGCCTCATACAGGCATGTATTTCATCCATCCACTTTCTATATTCAGGTATAAAATATGATGTAAGGAATGACTGGAAGTGATTTGAAGGGAATGTATAGAAAGCTAGTATATCGAAACTTAAAAAAATTTGGTCAAACGATCGAATCGTCTTGGCAAAGTGCTCATTTTCAATAATTGAAAGCAGAAGCGGGTGTGTTGTCTCTAAATGAAAGAAGGCATGGATCAGATCATTAAAGATCCGATCCCCTTCTGTTTTAGCGAAATCCTTCTCAATTTCATCTAAATATTTTAGACTCTCTTCTATCGTATATAGAAGGTCATAATATGTGGTTAATAAAATATAGTCATCTGAACGATACGCCACAGGTCTCACCTATTTATTTCCGTTTATCGTAGTATACGCCGTCACTTGTCATGGGCTGATACGGATTTTGATAATTCAGCTGTTTTGTTTTCTTACGTTGAATGGCTTGAATATCTGCCTTGATCCCATTTTGAATCTCCGTTAACTGCTTGGCCATCAGTTGATCTGTTTGAATGATTTCTTTGATTTTCTCTTTTTCTTGAACGGAAAGCTCATGTTGAATGTCTCTCATTAGTTCGTCTCTCTCAACTAAAAAAGCATCAAAGTCTTCAACGAGTGTTTCGCTTTGCGGGTTGGCCTCTATTTCCGCTGCCATTTTTAACGTTTGGTCATGCAGTTGGTCCACAATACTCATAGAGATCCCCCAATAGAGTGGTGACGCCCTTTTCGATCGGTTTGAATGACTTCCTTCCAAGCATCTCGGAAATCAGTCACATATTGCTCTACTTCATTCAGGATCTCTTCGTCATTTTGCAGATTGGCTTCAATCAGTCTTCGATAAATGTAGTCATACATACTTGCCATGCTCTTTGATACATCATACGTACGATTTAAGGTGACATTTAATTCTTGAATGATGTTTTGAGCCTTTTTCAGGTTCAAGTTTCTCATTTCAGCATCTTCTTTTTGAATGCCATGCTTTGCTAGTCTAATAAACTTTAAGCATCCTTCATAAAGCATAAGCGTTAACTCGGCCGGTGTTGCGGTCTCAATAGAATTTTTCTGATAGGCGGCATAAGGGTTCTGAATTGCCATATGTTATAAACCTCCAATTATTGTCCAAGCAGTTGAGAAAGATAGCCAGATTGGTTGTTTAGCTTTTGAATCGCACTATCCATGGCGTTAAACTTTTTGTAGTAACGAGCCTCCACCATTTTTAAACGATCTTGGAATGTGCTCATTCGTTGAGTCAAAGAATCAAGGTCCTTACCAAGTCCGTATTCTTTTAGCTCCATTGTTGTACTACCAGCTTTTGTTTGAATACTCTTTGTATAGGCTGTTAAAGAATTTTTGACACGATAGATGATTCCTTGTTCTTTATATTGCTGCTGTGCTTTGTCTTTGTCTTTAGAATCGACATTTAAAGAACCAGAGATAAACATTTGACTGACCTTTTGTGGGTCTTCTCCAATGGCTTTTCTTAGTTTTTCTTCATTAATTTCAAGCTTTCCACCATCTTTATATTTCGATGATGTAGTAATGCCGATTTGGGTGATTTGAATTTTATTCGCATCGCTTGTCGTAATTTCGGCATAAAAATCACTTCTTAATTTAGCAGTACCTGATCGTAAAATAGAATCACTTCTCAACAAGCCCGACTTAGCTGTTGTTTCCCATAGCTCGACTTCTTTGTCAGACATGGCTTTTTTCTCTTCAGCCGTTAATGGATAATAGTCTCTGTTTCGTTTTTCATTCACTTTACCATTGACCTGTTCAACAAGTTCATTGTATTTATCAACAAATTGTTTAATTTTATCAAAGATGGCATCGACATCTGTTGAAACGTTCAAGCTGACAGGCTTATCTGTTGTTCCTTTCAGCTCATATGTGATACCAGCCTGCGTGAAGGTATTATTGTTATTTTCCATTTTGAGACCATTAATTTCGTATTGCGCTTTCTGTCCTTGAGTGGTGGCAACTAATTTGTTATCTCCATCCACTTGGAAGCCTAGTTGCGTTAAAAATGAAGCAGAATTACCATCCGCTGCCTTAATACTGACACCTTCACCAGTCGTACGCGAAGTCAGAGCGATCGTATCTACGTAGTTGGTTCCATCAAAGATCTGGCCTTTATAAGCCGTGACACCAAGTTGAGAGCTGTTCAATTTTGTCACGATTGTATCAAGGGTATCTGTATCAGTGGTATTAATGGTCACTGTTTTTGGTGTTGTAGAATCTGGTGTCGTCACCTCAAACGTAAACGTACCGTTTGAAGCAGTAAATCCAGATGTACTAGAAGATTTGAATACGGATGCTGTCGCTAATTGGGTCACATTAATCGAGCCAGAAGAAGCATTTGTTGAGCCAGTTGCTGTGACAGCAGATTCATTGGAGCTTGTGACTTTTTTTGCGCCATAAGTACTTGGTAATGTTAAATTTAGTTTGTTAATGAGATCATCTAATTCTTTGACCTTTGAATTGACCTCGCGGTAGCTGTCTCTTTGCCATTCAAGTGTTTGTTTCTGACGTGTCATTTTATCAAGTGGTGCTTGCTCAGTTTTCATTAGCTTTGAGACGATTTCATCAATATCAAATACATTTGAAAATCCAGTAATTCGATTAACCATTGTTTATGTTCTCCCTTCAATTACATTCTTTTATCGACAAATAAACCGACAATCTCTGTCATTGCCGCATAGAAATCAAGCCATTCTTTGGAAGGAATCTCTCTAATGACTTCTTCGGTTTGGTTATCTACGACTTTGACATAATATTCATTGAGTTTTTCATGCAATTCAAATTGAAGATGAAATTGAGTAGGTTCAATCAGCTTATTTGCTCCTTGAAGCGTTTTCTCAATTTCTTCTTTTGAAACGACTTTTCCATTTGCTTGTAAATCAGTGTTTGCATTGTCATTTTGATGATTCGTAACACGGGTTTGAAATGCATCAATCAGTGGCTCTAGCGAAGTCAACTTACCAACAGACATAGTTATTCAGCTCCTGTGCTTTAATCTATCTTTTATATCGGCTTTGAATTATTAAATTAAATATAGATGGACCGATTTGTTAAAGTTTCATATAGATGGTGTCATACCCCTACATAGAAATGATTTTACACGGAGGTTTAAAAACGAATTGGATAAAAAAATCCTCACTTTTTTTGTGAGGATAATTGAGAAAGTAAATCGAAGGACAAGCTAGCAGCAAGGCTGTTTTCTTCTTGAATAGACAGGTATACTTCCTTCCTGTGAATATCAATATGCTTAGGAGCCTCAATTCCGACTTTTACTTGATCGCCTTCAATCGCAATAATTTTAACTTCAATATCGTCGCCTATTTGAATCGATTGATTTAATTTACGAGATAGAACTAACATGAGGAAGCCACCTCTAGCAAATGTTTTGTATGATAGGCTGAATCATGCAAAATGACCTGCTTGGCTTTCATGTTTTTCCGATTTACAATAATAGGCGCTCTTAAATTGGCTGTCGTTTTTTCAATAGAAGATCCCATTGTTAAAATAACCATGACTTCCACATCATTGGCATCTTCCACCCCAAGAATGTCTACAACCGATTCTTCTAAGTCAAATTCATATTGATTGAAGAACAAAAATGGGCTGCTGACAATAAAGCCTAGTTCTGCATTTTTCAAAGATTGGAGAACTAAAAATGGGGATTCCTCTGATAAAGGTAAAATGACAAATTGTTTTTGATCCAGAAATCCCGGTATCCCATTAGAGAAGTGAATGATTTGCTCCTCTTTAATCGTCACTTCACCATGGTATTTTGTTTGAATGATCATAATTCACGACCTTTTTCATTTTTCTTAACTATACCTTATCACCATTTTGACCTGTTTCGTCAACTTCTATTTTTAATTCTGGGTATTGTAACATATCAATATGAACTTTACCTGGCTGGTAGTTAACAATTGGTTTATGAGGTGTTGCCTCTATAATAGCTTTTTGCGGCTCCACATTAATTTTAAGTTCAGATGGCTCATAATGAATTTTCACACTAAAAAATGAAGGAATCACACCGATGTTGAATTGTTTTGCTGGAGGACTGCCATTGATTTTCGCAAACTCAGCAATCGCATTCCCACCATTCTCGATCTTGATGAGTTCACTTCCTTCTTCCGCTCTACGCCCCATTCCTTCTCCAATCGCACGTTTCCCCTCAGCAGCCCATTCCTCTGAACGTCTAAAAATCGATTTAATATCCATATCGGCAAATGCCTCGGTTTGATCTATGGTTAATTTCGACGGTGTCCTTGTGATATTCATGACAGCTCTTGGCTGCTGAATCTCAAGCTCGGCTCTTGGCTGCTCTACTTCTTGCTTGGAAGGGGTTGTCGACATTTGCAGCTTTGCATAACTTTGCTCTATTAACAATCTAGGGATTTGCATAGGTTCACCTCCATGATGCAAAAAAGCACCCAACGGATGCTTTTTCTTATCTTAAGAAATCGACAAGGGATGGCTGAATCACTTTAGCTGTCGTCGCTAAAGCAGCTCTATTCACAGTCTCTTGTTGAAGAAGATCAAGAATGGCTTTTTCACTTTCTACATCTTCGGCATCTGATTTAGCCTTTTTCAGCACTTCAAATTGCGAAGTCAAACGGCTTCCGACTAAGTCGATACGATTAGATCTAGCCCCAAGGTCTGAACGCTCAGCACTCATCACTTCTTTAAACTGATCGATATTTCCTAATGCATCATCAGAATTTGTAAACGTTCCATTTTTTAATGAGTTTTCTAAATCAGTCAGCATTTCAATGACATTTTGACCACTGGCAGATTGCCCACCAAAAGCTGAAAGAGGATTTGAATTCACATTTAATGTGATTCCATCAGAAATGTTCGATTGAACCACGTTTGCATCTGTATAGTTTTCAAAGTTAAATGTAAACGTACCATCTGCATTCTCTACAACTGGTTTAACATTTGTATTCGTCCCATTAAAAACAAACTTACCTAACATCTGCGTGTTCATTGCATCAATGATTTGATTCTTCATCTGACCAATTTCCACTCCGATAGCAGCTAAATCTTCTGGCTGTTTTGTTCCATTGGCTGCATCGAGTACTTTATCTCGTATATTTGACATGATATCAATTATTTCAGTGACACTTGTTTCAGATGTATCAATCCAGTTTCGTGCCTCATTTAAATTAGTTTGGTATTGCTCATTTCGAAACATGGCTGTACTATACTGAAGACTTTTCACTGCTGCCACAGGATCATCAGACGTTTTTGTGAAACGTTTTCCAGACTGTGCCTGCTCATTAATTTTAGAGAGTTTTTCATAACTTTTACTAATATTTCGAAGTGAATTTTGAGAAATCATACCTTGCGTGACTCGCATCAGTTACCCTACCTTCCTACGACTCCCATGCCGTTTATTATTTTATCTAATACTTCGTCTTGTAACGTCATAATTCTTGCAGCTGCATTATACGCATGCTGAAATTGGATCATGTTCGTCATTTCTTCATCAATAGATACAGAACTAGTTGACATCCTGCGTTCATTGGCTGAATTCACAAGCGCTGCTGAACTGCTTTCAAGGGTCATGTTCTTTTTAGCTTGTATCCCCATTTCGGCAATGACATTCTGATAGTAATCCTGAATCGTTGTGGTAGTTCCGCCGATTGGCAGCTTTAAGTTTTGAATATTAGCTAATTTCGTAGCATTCGAACCATCACCTTGCGTTTGATTAAGAGATGCAGCAATGTTATCTGTCGATGCTAAAATCACGTCACTCACTTTGATACGTGCTGCCAAGCCTTTATTCAAATCATTGTTATTCTCAATATCGAAAAAGTCTTGTCCACTTGTGCCGTTTAACGTGTACCCTTGCTTATGGACATCGTTAAAAGTATCCATAAATACTTT
Source organism: Bacillus sp. FSL M7-0307 (assembly GCF_038627835.1). Taxonomy (NCBI): domain Bacteria; kingdom Bacillati; phylum Bacillota; class Bacilli; order Caryophanales; family Bacillaceae; genus Bacillus; species Bacillus sp. FSL M7-0307. The sequence goes on from NZ_CP152023.1 coordinate 3,201,730, forward strand.
TGCTACTTCATCCAGCTCAGCAAGCATATCTGGGTACATGCCTTTTTCAGCTCCATTAGACATGTAGCCATACGCCTCAACAAGTGCTTTTACTTTACCATTCACTTGTAATTGATCAGCTGCGATGGTTGTCGTTCCAAATTGGAGTGAGTTAACAAGTCCTGTCGTATTATCATAGGAAAGTTGTAATTCAGATTTTTCATTGGTAATGCCATTTAAAATTGTACCAGCAGATTGTCCATTAGCACCGATAATGTCGATGTTAACGGTTCCTTCAGCAATTTCCAGAGCATTTCCTCCAGAAGGGTTGTAGCTCACTTTAATATCAACAAGTGAGGAAAGCTGATCTATAAGAGCGTCTCGGGTATCATAAAGATCATTGGGAAGATAACCATTTGGCTCAACTGTTGCAATCTGTTTATTCACTTCATCAATTTGAGTTAATAGGGTGTTCACATTTTTTGCCGTTGAATCGAGTTCAGTTTTCAAATTCTTTTGTATCGTTGTTAAAGAAGAATTTAGCAGGCGGAATTGATCTACTAAAGCCTGAGCACTTGTCTTAACAACTGTACGGGCTGAAGCAGTATCAGCATTTTTCGATTCCGATAAGACTTGTAATGATTTCCAGAGATTATCAAAGGCTCTATTCAAGCCTTCATCTGTTAAATCATTCATCACTCCTTCCATTTGTGAAAGAGCATCAGACTTCGTCGCATAATAAGACAGGTTATTGTTATGATCTCTATACTGAAGATCTAAAAAGCTGTCTCGAATTCTTTCAACAGTTCCAACTTGGACACCTGTCCCCATTTGGCCGTATGTCTTGCCATCATAAACTGAAATCACTGGGTAAGGATTCTCTGCTTTAAAGGTAACTCTCTGTCTTGAGTAGCCATCAGTATTTGCATTGGATACGTTGTTTGATGTGACATAAAGCCCTGCACGCTGGGCTGTGATTCCTCGTTTTGCCGTTTCTAGTCCCATGAATGTAGAACCCATAGATATCCTCCTTGTTTACGCCTTTGAATCAAACAAAGCCCTATGCTGTTTAGGCTTTGAACTCTCAAGACCATTTTGTCCGTAATTCATATTTTCTTTGTTAGGATTCACAAGATCGAATGTCAGTGAAATAAATTGAAGTGACTGCTGAATAAGCTGTTTGTTCAGTTCGTTTACATCTTTCAGTTCCACCATGATGTCATTCAGCTTCTCATATAACGAAATAAGCTCTTCTTGATCCGTTCCTGTAGCTTTTTCGATACATGCGGTGATTGTCGGCGATTGATCACTTTGTAAAAATTGAACTGCTGCTTCAATCCGCTTTTCTTCTAATTGTGAAATGGCCTGAATATATTTTTGCTCAAGGTTCAGAACCTCTGAAAGAGCATCGATCTCGTTATTTTTCAGCATTTCTGTTTTATTCTTAGACAGCTTTAGAAGCTGTTCATGTAATCCGTAGAGACGGTGCAGTTCTTCAATCATTATTTTTACTGACATTCACGCTACTCCCTTTTGTTATTGTTGTTTATAAAAATTCAACATTTTATCTGCAATGCCTTTTGTATCTACTTGATATGTTCCGGCTTCAATACTTTTTTTAATTTGGTCTATTTTATCTTGACGTTCTTTCATGATATTCGGCACCTTTTGCATTTCGATTGCCTTTTTAGAAATTTCGACTTTGTCAGTTGATTTTGCTTGATTCGATTGCAACGTTTGTTTCTCATATGTTTTCTTGTAAGGATTTACTGGTTGTGTTCCATATCGATTAATTTTCACGGGATTCCTCTCGCTTTCCGTTACAGTCTGTCTTGATTCTATCCATTTTATCGACCAAACTGCAACTTAGTTTAGGGAATCAGTCGTTTTTAGGATTAATGGCATAATAGGTGTCTTTTTTCCTAGATTCAATCTCCCTTTTACGCTCTTCTTCTTGGTCCATTTGGCTGATTTGCGTCTTTATATCCTTTTCACAATGGCTACACAGCTTGTTTTTCCTGATCGGTTGGCCGCATCTTTCACAAGGATAATTGATATTCGGGAATTGACTAATTTGAAGTCTTTTCAAACGGATAAATTTCAGGATTAATTCTTCATCAACTTCTGTTGCGTCTACTATTTCAGCAATGGTTGATTGTCTATTACTTTGCTTACGCAAGAATTTATAAACGATATCAAAAGAACGTTCTTCTTCTTCAAAGCATTTGTTACAAACCGTTTGGATGGTGGTTTTTAAAAATAACTGATTACATTGTGGACAGTTTGCCAATTGATTCATAACCAAAACCCCTTACGTTATTTTCTTTTCTTAATATCGGTTGATTGTCATGATTTTTAACTACGAATCAACGTAAAAGAGGAAACACTTTTGGCGCCTGCTCCTTTTAAAATTTTTGCTGCACGATAGACTGTCGCCCCAGTTGTATAAATGTCATCGATTAATACGACATCCTTTAGAACGATCGGGTTTGACTGCCTTAATTGGAACAAATTCTGTTGATGTAAACGTTCATTTTTTCTTTTCTTAGACTGCTTACTTTGATGTACTTTTATAAGTGGCTCCAATATAGGTCCGCCAATCATGGAAGCAAGCATCATTGACTGATTGAATCCTCTTTCCTTTAATCTCTCTTTACTCAAAGGAATTGGGACAAGGACCGGTTCTTTGATTGAAAAAGAACGTTTAAACGCTGACTGTACATCTTTTTTAAATAGATCAGCTAAAGCCGTATCACCTCGAAATTTAAATCGAGCTAGAATATCTTTCATAAAGTCGTTGTAAGCATAAACAGATCGATTCATCACAAGAATCTCAGCAAAATCCCGTCGTTTATTCCACCTTGAACAATCCTGACACAATTGATCATTTGATTGGGCTCTTCCGCATTTAGGACAAGTAGGACCTTGAATCTTCATCAGGTGGCCCTTACATGCTACACATAAACGATCTTCATTTAATAGTAGGAATGATTTCCATGTAAAAGCAGCCACAAAATGGCTCTCACAAATTGGACAAATCAACGATTTTCTTTGTTCAACGGCAAATGATTTTCGCACCTTGGATATGTAGTGACCGTTGAAGCAGCTTCTGTCAGAATGACGAGCATCGCCGTATTTTTCTGTTTATCCACCATCTCGGATTTACTGTAGGATATTTTATCGATATCTGTTATATATTGCGGTTTCACTTGATTTAGAGAAATGGCTAATACATCTTCTATACATTTTTCACAATGACAAATCATGTTTAATTGGTTGAGATATTGATAGAGAATTTCTTTAAGTAGTATTTCTTTTGCGTTGAGTAGCATATTTTGTCTCTCCTGCCATTTGTGTTTTGTGAATATAATGTACCATGATTTAGTTGAACCCACACTATTTTTCAGAAAACTCTTTTTCAGCTGTATTATTCATTTTTACGATATGTTTCTTTGCTTGTTTCATACTTCTCGTTAAACCAAAATGAAAAAAGTACACGTCTCCGTAAAAAAAATCTGGATGTCTACCTGCTCTACCAGAAATTTGGACAAGTGCACTTTCTGTAAAAATAGGAGATTCCGCACCTAATACGCCCACTTGAACATCTTGAATGGTAACGCCTCTTTCTAGAATAGTTGTTGTAACCAATACATCGTACCTATGATCTCTGAAATGCTGGACTTTTTGCTTCCTTTCTTGATCATCCGCAGAAACACCCTGTACATTTACATCTTGAACTTGAAGAATATGAGTTACCTTCTTCATAGTAGAAATAGAAGGAACAAAGAGTAACACTCTTTTTTTCTTTGTGATATGTTCATGCAGCCAGTTCATTGTAGATGCTGGAAGCCGATTTCTTTTTAATCTCTTTTTCCAATCTCCAACCCATTGAAATGTTGGGACAGGCAACGGTTTTTGGTGGAAGCGCAGAGGAATTTTGATCGCTTCTAATTGTCTACGAGCAACATCCTTTTGCATTTTTTTAGATGGTGTGGCACTTAAGTAAATTCTAACTCCTGTTTTTTTCATTGACTTTAAAACAGCAAACTGAAGCCGTTCATCCATTGAATAAGGAAAAGCATCGACTTCGTCTACAATGAGGACATCAAAGGCGTTTTTATATCTCATTAGCTGATGGGTTGTAGCGATCATAAGCGGTGCCATTTGAAATCTTTGAGAACTCCCGCCATAAAGTGCAGCTATATTCAGTCCTTGAAATGCCTTTCTCATTCGAGGTTCAAGCTCAAGTACAACATCGGTTCTAGGCGTCGCAATACAAACACTCATTCCGTTATTTAGCGCATATTTTATTCCCTGAAAAAGCACCTCCGTTTTCCCCGCACCACAAACAGCCCAAACGAGCAGATCAAATTTGTTTTGGATTGCTTCTACTAGCCTATCGGACGCTCTCTTTTGCCCTTTAGAAAGCTCTCCCTGCCATGTTAATTCAACTTGTCTTGTTTCTTTCTTTTGTGGACCCGTCCATTCGTAGAGAAAGCCACATTCGCTTACTTTTCCCAGCATGATGCAGGATCTACAGTATACACAGTCTTTTTTACATGTTTCACACGGAGAGAGGGCAAAGTAGCGCTTGTTTGATACACCGCACCGGCAGCAGATCAAACCACTCGCCAACCTATCGACAGCAGGTGTTCTATGGATAAATCCTTGATTCTCCAGCCACTCCAATTCGGACTGTGTACATTGACATTCAACAGGAAGAAGGTGCCTTGATTGTAGCTTGTGACTGAGTTCCATTGCTTTTTCCAGATTCAATTTCACGCACTACCTTTCCATTCATGTTGACCCATTATGTACAAAGAGAAGACCTTTCGTCTAATTGTAAAAATAGAAAAACAAATCCCCTTTTCCATGAGAAAAGGGGATTTTGATATCTACCTGATGATCCAGCCAAGTGCTAAAGAGCCTTCGCCTAGATGAGTGCCAATCACGGCACCAAAGTAGCTTTTATAAAATTCAACATGAGGATACTTTTCTAATAAGTGCGCAATTAATTCATCTGCTTCTTCTTCTCTATTACCATGTATCAGAGTTGCTCTCATTGGAACACCACGTGATGCATCTTCATCAAATAATTCAAAAATACGTGAAATGGCTTTTTTGCGTGTACGAATCTTCTCAAAAGGGACAATTAGCTTGTTGTCAAAATGTAAGATAGGCTTTACCTTTAAGAGGCTTCCAATAAAAGCCTGAGCACCATTTAATCTGCCGCCACGTTGTAAATGAGTTAAATCGTCTACCATAAAATAAGCTCTTTGATTTTCTTTTAGATAATTGAGATGGGAGATTACTTCTTCTGGAGAAGCACCACCTTGGATTTTTTCAGCAGCTTCTAACACATAAAAGCCTTGCGCCATACAGCTAGTCTCTGTATCAAACGGATAAATGTCGATTCCGTCAACTATTTCATTCGCTGAGGCCGCACTATTGTATGTTCCACTAATTCCGCTTGACAGATGTATACTAATCACAGCATCATATGTTTCACTAAGTTTTTCATATAATTCTATAAGTTCACCGAAAGCAGGCTGAGAGGTTGTTGGAAGATCTTTATGTTTCTTGACTTCTTCATAATATGTCTTCCAATCCATTTCTACTTCTTCACGGTATGATTCAGTACCAAAGATGACATTCAGAGGGATCATATGAATATGATGTTTATCACGTAGTTCTTGTGGTATATAAGCAGTACTGTCTGTTACAACGGCTATTTTCATTCTTAAATACCTTCCTTATCCGTTAAGTTGCTTTTTAAAAAAGAATGATCATTGTTTTTCACTAGATTTATAATACTAATCAAAAAAGCTTGCCTAATCAATAGGCAAGCCCGCTATATCCGAAAAAGACTCCTTACCTGCCTATCATTGCTCTCTAACTTGAATGTGAGAGAACTAAAAACAGGCGAAAAAGGAGTACTTGTCCGGAACATTATCTCATTTCTACCCAGCCGTTTTTAATTGCTACAACAACAGCTTGAGTACGGTCATTTACATTCATTTTTTGCAAAATGTTACTCACGTGGTTTTTGACTGTTTTCTCACTAATAAAGAGCGACTCACCAATACCTCTGTTGCTCTTTCCGTCAGCTAACATTTGAAGAACTTCACATTCACGTCTTGTTAAGATATGAAGTGGTCTGCGAATTTCAGGATATACCTCGTGCTGTGGATGTGCTGAAACGCCGCTTGTTGCTAAGCGTCGGAATTCATTTACTAAGTTATGAGTGACTTTCGGATGTAAATAAGAGCCTCCGTCAGCTACTACTTTTACTGCTTCAATGAGGGTATCTGCATCCATTTCTTTTAACAAGTAGCCTCTTGCTCCTGTTTTTAATGCGTGTGTCACATAGTTTTCATCGTCATGAATAGATAGGATAATGACTTTTGATTCGGGATAAAGCTCTACTAGCTGTTTTGTAGCCTCCACACCATTTACATTCGGCATATTAATGTCCATAATGACAACATCCGGATGATAGTGTTCTACGATACGTGCAGCTTCGTCACCGTCGTCTCCTTCTGCAACTACTTCAAAAGTAGGTTCAAAATCTAAAATCCGTTTGACACCTTCACGGAATAATTGGTGGTCATCGATAATTACAATATTTACTTTAGTCACAAGCTACGCCTCCCCATGTTTATTGTTCTACACCTGAACTTTATGGTCAATATGTCTTTTGTCTCTATTTTACAATTTTATTTTGTAATGTTAACGGTACTCTAATCATGACGAATGTCCCTAGACCTATTTTTGAGTCTATGGTCATTTTACCTTCTAGTAAGTCTACGCGCTCTTTCATACCTAGTAACCCAAAGGATTTGTTTTTATTTGTTTTAACATCCTTCATATCAAAGCCTTTTCCATCGTCTTTGATAATTAAGGTTACAAAGTCTTTCGTCACTTCAACCTTCACAGAGATTTCTTCAGCTTCAGAATGCTTTAAAGAGTTTGTGACAGCTTCTTGAGCTAGTCTAAATAGTGCCACTTCAAATTGAGAAGCAATTCTTTCGCTTTCTGTATCACCTATGCACTGGAACGTAATTTTGGTTTTTCCATCATATTCTTCAATTGTGTTTAAGTATTTTCGAAGTGTCGGAATGAGACCCAAATCATCTAAAGCCATCGGTCTTAAATCATAAATGATTCTTCTCACTTCGTACAGTGCATTTCGCACATTCTGCCTTAGACTTCTAATTTCTTTAAAGCCTTCTTCTGTTCCACGGTCTCTAAAAATCCGTTCAATTAGTTCTGAACGCATCATCACGTTTGCCAGCATCTGAGCAGGTCCATCATGGATTTCTCGTGATACCCTTTTGCGCTCTTCTTCTTGGGCTTCAATAATTCTTAGTCCAAAATCTTGTTTTGCCTGAGCATCTTCAAGTAAAACACCGACCTGACGTAAATCTTGGTTCAAGTAGTTGAGGACGACCGTGATCTGGCTCACAAGCGTTTCTGAACGTTCAATGACGTCTTGTAAGCTTAACAATCGTCTTTCGAGATCATCTCTTCTTTCCCTCAGCTGTTTTTCGCGCTGCTGGATCATGGTCAATTCTACTTGCAGGTTATGTGCTTTTTCATAGGCTTCTCGTATTTCTTCTTCGCTGAATTTGTTGAAGTTTCTGCTGACCTCAGATAAACGATTTCTAGCATGTCTCGTATGTACTTCTAGTTTATCCCCAAAATCAATGACTTCGTTGACTTGCTGTTTAATTTGCTTAAGCTCTTCTACCAGGCTTTCATATTGTTGACGGGACTGTTCGCCGATTCTAAATACTTCGTCCTTACTGCCATCAACTGTACTTAGCATTTTCATGATGATTGAATCCAATAACTTCGGATCCATTTTAGGTGTTGTCATGGCTTTTCCCTCCCGTAACAGTGATGTCATCTTTTTTTATTATAAATGTCATTGATCTGCATTTTATGTCGAATTATAATGAAAGAATGCGTATAAATCATGAAATTTTTATGACGACCCTTTTTCCGCTCCTATCATCATAACAAAATACGCTGTAAAATTCTAAAACCAATGCAAATTTTCTCTAGCCTTACAATTTGCTTGTCAGGAGGGTATGTCTTTTGCTGAACCGCTATCTCACAGTCAAAAGCCGTGGCGAGCATGAGATCGTCATTGAAAAATCACGTTTTATTTGTCATATACAACGTGCTGTCTCAGAAGAAGAAGCACAAGCCTTTATACAATCCATAAAAAAACAACATTGGAACGCCACTCATAATTGTTCCGCCTATTTGATCGGTGAACATGATCTGATTCAAAAAGCAAATGATGATGGTGAACCAAGCGGTACGGCAGGGGTACCCATGCTTGAAGTGCTTAAAAAACGCAAGCTGAAAGATACAGTTGTTGTTGTCACTCGTTATTTCGGCGGTATTAAGCTAGGTGCCGGTGGTTTAATTCGCGCGTACGGAAAATCTGTGTCTGAAGCAATTAATCATGTTGGTATGGTAGAACGCTGTTTAATGCGTACGATGCACACAACAATAGATTATACATGGCTTGGAAAGGTAGAGAATGAGCTTAGAGCCTCATCTTTTCAGCTAAAAGACATCCATTATGCAGAAGATGTGATTTTTGAAACGTATGTAGAAGAAACACAAACAGAGCAGTTCATTGAATGGATGACTGAGTTGACTAATGGAAAGAGTGTTACTAAAGAAGGCGAATTGATTTATTTAGAAAAGGACGTTGGTCCGATAAAGGAGACAGATGAATGGCACAACGAGTAAAAGTGCGTGTACGAAAGAAAAAGAGTAAGAAGAAAAAGATTTTCAAACGGATTCTGGTCTTATTTTTGCTTCTCTTCATCTGCATGGGCGGATTTGCAGTTTATAAGATTGTGAATACACTCCAAGCTGCTGACAAAACTTATGATGAATTAGAGCGCGGGGAGAAATCGAAACTCCGTGATGCTGTCATTGATATAAAGAAAAAACCTTTCTCTGTCCTATTTGTTGGCATAGAGGATTACGCCACAAATGGTGATCACGGCCGTTCAGATTCACTCATCGTCGCAACGATTAATCCTCAGGATAAAACGATGAAAATGGTCAGTATCCCCCGTGACACACGAGTACAGCTTGCTAGTGACACAACGGGAAATAAAGTAAAGATCAATGCGGCATTTGCTAAAGGCGGTAAAGACGAAACGATTGAAACTGTCGAACAATTCTTGCATATCCCAATTGACAAATATGCAACAGTGGACTTTGACGGTTTTAAGGATGTCATTGATGAAGTTGGGGGAATCGATATAGACGTTCCATTTGACTTCAATGAAAAAAGTGACGTCAAAAAATCGAAAAAGATTTACTTTAAAAAAGGGAATATGCATTTAAACGGGGAAGAGGCACTTGCTTACGCGCGAATGAGAAAACAAGATCCACGTGGTGATTTCGGGCGTAACGATCGTCAGAAACAAATCTTACGTGCCATGATTGATCAAATGGCGAAACCTCATAACATTGCAAACGTGGATAATATCGCAAAAGAAGTAAGTGATCATATAACAACCAACTTCCGCATCACAGAAGGACTTGCTCTACAGCAAATTTACAGTGGTTTCAAAGGAGACGATACTGAAACATTATCTATTAAAGGATCAGACCTTTATCTAGGACCAAATCGAACATACTTCTTTGAGCCAGATCAAACCAACTTGGCTGAGGTGCAAAATGAGTTAAGGACACATTTAAAGCTTCCTGCTGAGTCATCATCTGAAACAGATTCACAAACAAATCCAGCCTCTGGTGAAACAGGAACAACTGATACCACGACTCCTTCGAGCAATACAACAGGACAATAATAAAAACAGCCCGTCTTCCGAGGAACGGGCTGTTTTTTATTGTCTTTTGACCATACGTTTGTAGAATTTCGTAAATGGTTTAAACTCTTCGTTCACCAAACCAGTGACTTCAGCAATAACTTGCATAAACATAACCAGTAAAAAGATGATGATCAATGACAGCCAAATGGTGGCACTTGTCAACAAAATTGCGCTTAAGCTAAAGACTAAGCCAATCATGTAAATCACAATCACTGCCATTCGATGAGATAAGCCAAAGGCCATCAGTCGATGATGGATGTGTGATTTGTCAGGTGCTGAGATAGGCTGTTTATTCAATATTCGTCTTATGATCGCAAAGGTCGTATCAAAAATAGGCACACCTAAAATAATCACAGGGACAACAACACTAAACAAAGTAACACTTTTGTACAATCCTAAAAGTGACAGGACCGAGATCATATAGCCTAAAAATAACGAACCTGTATCACCCATAAATATTTTTGCTGGATGGAAGTTATAAAAAAGAAAACCGATGGTACTGCCAATGACGACAAGAGATAACGAAAGAATCAGGATCTTGTCCGCAGAAAATGCCATGACGGCAATCGTGGTTAAACCGATAACCGAAATTCCGGCAGCCAGTCCATCTAATCCGTCAATTAAATTGATCGCATTTGTAATCCCAACAATCCATAGTACAGTCAGGGGATATGCCATCCATCCTAACTCCAGTCGATCTGTTAAGAAAGGAACAGAGAAAAAGTCCATTTTTAAGCCCGTGCTCACGATTAAGCAAGCAACGAGAACTTGCACAAGAAATTTAAATTTTGCACTTAAATTATATTTATCATCAAATATACCTAAAATGACGATGAGTACAGCGCCAACTGATATAGCTGTAATTTTATTATGTAGAAACAGCCCGCCTGCTAGTGCTCCAGCCGCTACCCCAATAAAAATCGCCAAACCGCCCATTCGAGGCATTACTCTATCATGAACTTTTCGTTTATTCGGCTGGTCCACTGCACCAATCTTAATTGCAAACTTTTTGACGATTGGTGTCACAATTAAAACTGTAGCCAGAGAGACAAAAAACGCTAATAAGGCGCGTTCGTAATCCATAGGTCAGTCTCCTTCTAAATTGAAATCTGTATTTTGTATATTGGCCGCTCTTTCCATTATACAATTGAATATAGGATGATCACAAGCTCCCCCTAAGAAGAAGAAACAAATAAAAACGCACAATCCTGAATGAATTATGCGTTTTCTTTAATATTCGTTAATTCCACCATGTTTGTGAACAGTGCGTGCCAATCTTTTTTCTTTGCCCGGCTTTGTCTTAGATGTCTGCATTTCATGTCATCTTTTTTACTGATCACTTTCTGGCAGGCTTCGACGAAGAGAGCTGGATCTTCGCCCTCTACATATTCATACACATCATTCTCTTTTAGCCTTTCCGTTGATGGAAGATTTAAACCAACAACAGGGATTCCGGCAGCTAAAAATTCATACAGCTTGAGCGGAAAAACCGCTTGATTGTAAGGAGACTGTTTGTATGGCATCATCCCTACATCAATTAATTTCATATAAGCAGGCACTTCTTCGGGGGCGACTGCTCCTGTCCATAGGACATTGGGCAGTTTGAGTGCATGCTGAAAAGATGGATCTCCATTCGTTCCATCCGGACCGACAAATAAAAATGTCCAATCTGGCTGCATGCGAGCAGCTTGAGCGATCATGTCAAAATCGAGCTTCGGCTTGATCCCACCTATAAAGCCAAGAACCGTTCCCTCTCTTCCCTCTAGCACGTCTTCCCTGCTAGGGAGGTTACTTTTTGCAAACACATCATACTCGACGCCATTTTCCACTGTAAAGACATCTTTCGGTTCACCCATGAGCCTTTTTTTGATTTGATCATGTAAGTATTGTGAAGAGCATGTAATGCTGTGTGCATATTTAATAATGCGGTTTTCTGCTTTTACAATGACTCGCTGTCTCATATATGAGAGAATGTTGTTTTTTCCGCTGATGGGCTCTCCCCACAGGTCACTACAATCATACACAATATGTTTCCATTCAAAAAAAGAAGATAAGAGCGGAAATCCCGGAAACGTATACCATAAACAGACGGCTATGCCCTGCTTTTCTTCTTGACGCAAATGCTCAAGAAGAGGAGATAATTTATGGAAATAAAACATATCTTGATAACGGCCAAAGCGAAAAAACTTGCTCTTGAGCACATCAGGAATGGTCATTTGCTTCATTCGATTCGTTATAGGCTGAAAGGGAGCTGAATGACGAATGGCAGATGGGCATACCCAGATGACCTCTTTCGTTTCTGGATCAGATGCAAGAAATTCCGCCAGTCGATGCCGTCTGTACCTTAAGCCATCGTGTCCCCATTCTCCCGTTGCGACAATCACATGTATGATCGACTCTGCTTTCACCTTTATCACCTTTTTTCCCTTCTGTTTATAAGCGTTTCTTGACAGCATTTGTGGCATAGTGCATAAAACACCAAGATGCTTTCACAAAATGAAGCTGCTCAATTTCTCTGTAGACAAACCATGTTTTTTTCGCTGCTTTCCACTTGTTACTAGAAATCGAGTTTCCCACGATGCGATATTCACTGAGTGGCTCACTCATTCCATAGGCAGTAAATCCCTTTTTTAAAATAGAGAGCCATGTGGCTAAGTCCTGCCTTGTTCGAATGTTTGGCATTTCCACATGTCCTACCTGTTGAAGATCGAGCATCACCGTCAAACAGCCGATAATCGTATTTTTTAAAGCTTCATTGTAGTTCAACTGAGCCGGTGCTGTGACGGTTTTTTGTAATGACTCTCCATTTTCTGAAATGATGTCATATGCCGTGAAAGTAAAGGCATGATCATTTTCTAACATAAACTTGACCTGCTTTTCGAGCTTTGTCTGTTTCCACATATCATCGCTATCTAAAAAAGCGATAAAGCGGCCTTTCGACTGTTTGATGGCTGTGTTTCTAGCAATAGCGGCTCCTCCGTTTTCCTCTAAATAAATGACGTTGATTCTGTCGTCCGTCTGACTTAATTCCCCTAACAGCTTCCTTGTGCCATCTGTTGAGCAATCATCTGCAATGATCAGCTCCCAGTTGGAATAGGTTTGGGCAAGGACGGAATGAACTGTATCCGTTAAATAACGTTCCGCATTATACGCCGGTGTAATAATTGATACTAACGGTTGATTGTTCACCTAAGACTCATCTCCAGTTCATCATTAAGATTCTTTGAACACTTCAGGTAACACCACAAACATAAGCGAGATGCTAAGGCCAATGACAAGTCCTAGCAGAGCTCGTTTTTTCGCTGACATGCCTTTGCCTGCTTCATCGAGCACTTGGGCAGGATCGACAATCTTTGCCTGCTTCATCCCGAGCTTTGTCGATTCCAATTCATATAAAAATCGTTCTTTATCGACCTTGGAGTCATTGCTGACAGATTCATCTTCAAGAGCGGATAGTCTTCTTTCAATGACTTGCTGTCTTTTCGTAAATAAGGCTTTGTCCTGCTTTAAAAATGTATCTGACACTTGTTTCACTACCGCCAAAGCTCGAGCTTGATCAGCATCTGTAAACGACAACTGCAATTGTGTATCGGACTGGTTAGTGAGAATCAAACGATTTTTCACATCCTGCCTTTCTTCTTCCTTTACATCACGGAGTGCTTGATTCAGAAATGCATCGCTTTTTAATAGAGATGTCACTTCTGACAGATTGTTATACACACCGTCGTCATATTTCCCAAGCGTTAAGGTCACAGCAGCTGTGTAACTAGACTGTTCTACTGTCCCTTTGGCAAAAAAGAAACCAAAAGTAGCTAATGCGACAGGCAGCAGCACAAGCCAGACGATATATTTTTTCATTCGCTTCCCTATTCTTAACATAAAACCAGACATGCTCATTCTCCCAACATTGACGTATTTGCTTTTTCACTAGTGTAGCCATACAAACTCAGCATCACACGTTTGCCCACGGCTTGAAGCGCTGTTTATTTTTCATGATATTGACCGCTGCGATCACCAGCCCTAGAAACACCCAGTGGAAATATAAATTCGAGACGGAACTAGGACTGATACTTGAGACGAGAAAGCTCAGCATGGCAGCAAATAGACCTTCAATGATCATCTTGGCTGATCTCGTGTCAGCCAATTGGTATTGTTTGTACAGCGAGAACATGAGATAGGCATACACTGAGATATAACCTAGCATGACGGCAAACCCAAAATTCGTCATCACCTCTAGCAGCCAATTGTGAACTTCAACGACCTGATCTGTATCAAAGATAGAAAAGTGAGCTAAGTAATAAGACACATTGCCCGCTCCGACTCCGAAACCGTATGAATTCGTAAAGAAATGCCAAGCGTTTTTGATTAAATTCGCCCGGGCAATGTTGGACGGAAGTGGTTCGCTAAAAGAATGAGCGACCTGAGAAGCGAGAAACAAGTCATAAAAGACAGAATAGATTTTGGCTGAAAAAATGGCGATACAGATGATAACAAGCCCGCCTGCTGCCATGATGGACCACTTTTTTAAAAAGCGAGGCATCAGCAGCCATACATAGATTGCCGCTCCGGCTAATATGCCAAGCAAGCTGGCGCGCGATTCTGTTAACAAAATAAGATACAGCGCTAAGATGGCTCCTAGTAATCCGAACGCTTTGATATAACCATTTTTCATTTGGCGCATGCACGCCACATATAAGAAAAAGCTAATAGATAAAAACGTCGCAAAGTCATTTTGGTTAAAGAAGACAGCCGTAGGATAGTGCTGTTTGTACGCTGGTCCAAGATACAATGAGGTATTCGGTAAATGATTCAAGGTCAAGTGATTATAGAACCCGATTCCCATCACAAATACAGTCATGACTAGCCAAATACTATAAAAAGTCACGATCTGATCCATTCGCTGAATGTACATGACCACAAGAAAGACAAAACCCATTCCCATCGCAAGAAGAGACATATATTTCAGGCCGTCTGTGACCGAATGAGCCCAAAGCAGTGAGATGAGTCCGTAAAGAAACCATGCAGCGAAAAAACCAAGAATGCCTTTAACACGAATTTGCTGCCACTGAGATATGTACGTTCCTTTGTCTCTCATCCGCCATATGAATAAAGCAAAGACAGCCAAGAGCATGATGCGGTAGAGAAAGAGACTAAAGAACCCGGCACTAATAGAGAAGAAAGCGTTATTGAGAAATGTTAGTGCAATTAAAAGGTAAATGGCTGACATGAATATGTGCTCACCATTCATGTAGAGCTTCATACATATAGCAACCGCCATGAGCACCACAAGCAAAACCGGAATGACCACCATCTTCTTTAACCCGATAGGCTGTGCGGATGCCATTTGTACAAGCCCTATACCTGCTATTAATAAAATACATGCGATTATCATTTGCCATGCTGTTTGTTTCACACTCATACCCATTTTCCTCCTAAGCAACCCATCCGATTTGAAGGATTAAGCCTTTACTTCCTGTTCATAGTAGGAAATGGTACGAGCCAAACCTTCTTGTAAAGTCACAACAGGCTCCCATGTTAAGACTTGTTTCGTTTCCTCATTTTCCAATGTACTATGCACGATATCTCCTGCGCGCTGAGGCTTATAAATCGGTTCAAGATCTGATCTCGCGACTCGCTTCATCGTTTGAAACAGCTCATTCACCGTGATGGAATGACCACATGAGATATTTAAACAAACGTTTGATTGAGCTGTTAAAGCTGCAACATTCGCTGCGGCTAGATCGCCTACATAGATAAAATCTCTTGTTTGTTCCCCGTTTCCGAAGATGAAAGGTGCCTCATGTTTTGCAAACTTATCAGAAAAAATTGAGACAACACCGCCTTCACCAAGTGCGTCTTGGCGCGGACCATATACATTGCTGTACCGCATAATACAATAGTCCACATCATAGAGTGATTTTGCCATCTCTAAGTATCGTTCAACTGTCAGTTTCGACAAGCCATAAGGTGAACCAGGCTGCAGTGGATGAGCTGTGTCGACCGGCAGATAGACTGGGTCTCCATAGACTGCTGCCGATGAGGCAAACACCACTTTCTCCACCCCGGCTTCAGCCGCTGCTTTGATCACATGCAACGAACCTTTAATATTGACCTCTTCGTCGTAGACGAAATGTTGAACCGAAACGGCTACACTCACTTGCGCTGCAAGATGAATGATATAATCTGGTGCAATGTGTTTGATCAAATCGACCGTTTCTGATTTTGTGACATCTGCTTCAATGCATTGTACGGAAAGATGAGCGATATTTTCCTTCGATCCAGTTGAAAAGTTATCAAGAACGATGGGCTCATAACCTTTCTCTAATAAAGCCTCTACCGTATGAGATCCTATAAATCCACTTCCCCCAGTTACCAATACTTTCTTCATCCAAGTTCCCCCTATTATTGTGCCTTCGATACCAATTCTGTTTCCCATACGCCTGGGCGGCCGATGGACTGGTAAATAAATCCTCTCTCTTTCATTTCTGCTGGATCGAACAAATTCCTTCCATCAATTAAAATGGGAGAACGTAGTAGCTGCTTGATCTGATCCTTATCCATCTTCTGTACGTCATCCCATTCCGTTAAGATGAGACAAGCATCTGTATCTTTCACTGTTTCATAGAGATCATTGCTGAAGACCGCCTGCGGGCCAAGCTCTCTTTCTGCTTCTACATAAGCAATTGGATCATAGGCTTTGACAAAAGCTCCGAGCTCTCTCAGCATTGGGATAATATCTAGTGCTGGCGCTGAACGCATATCGTTTGTATTTGGTTTAAATGCGAGCCCTAAAACGGAAATCGTTTTTCCTTTAATATCACCGAACACACTCATCAGTTTGCTGACAAGATGGGCTCTTTGGTGGTTGTTTGTTTCAATGACAGATTCGATCAGCTTGAACCGGTAGCCGGCTGTTTCGGCAATTTTGAGAAGAGCCATCGTATCTTTTGGGAAACAAGAACCGCCAAATCCAATGCCTGCTTTTAAAAATTTATGCCCGATACGGCTGTCTAACCCAACGCCTTCGCTGACTTTTTCCACATCAGCACCAACTCTCTCGCAAATGTTCGCAATGTCATTGATGAATGAGATTTTTGTGGCGAGCATGGCATTTGCCGCATACTTAATCATTTCTGCACTTTCTAGATTGGTCTCAACCACCTCTGTTTGAAACGGATAATGCAATTTTTTAATGATCGTGGATGCATGTGAGCTTGTAGAGCCAATCACCGCTCTCTCCATATTCATCGTATCTTGAATAGCTGAACCTTCCCGCAGAAACTCTGGATTGGAGACGACGTCAAATGGATATTTACTGCGTGAAGCCTTTTGAACAATGGCTTGAACAAGACGTCCTGTTCCAACTGGCACTGTGCTCTTATTCACGATGATTTTGTAGCCATTCAGGTGTTCCCCAACCGTTTGAGCCACAGCTTTCACGAATGTTAAATCCGCTTCCCCCTGAGGTGTCATTGGTGTTCCTACAGCAATATAAATAATCTCTGATTCTCGAATTGCAGCAGGAATATTGGTTGTAAAACACAATCTTCCTTCTTCTGTATTCTTCTCAATCAATTCCTTTAAGCCCGGTTCATAAATTGGAACGAGACCGCTTTTTAAGCTGTTGATTTTTGATTCGTCGATGTCACAACAAATGACGCGATTTCCGATATCAGCAAAACAAGTACCCGATACTAATCCGACATATCCTGTTCCAATCACAGCAATTTTCTTCAACATGTTTCATCCTCTCAGTAAAAGCATATTGGTCGTTCCAAACTGTTTATCTATCAGTCTTTGCACATTTCATCCTGTTTAAACGGTGGATGTTGATTGATTCAGCACCTTTTCATATTGCTGAATTAGGAGCGTAGCATTATGTGATGATGAATAATCTGTATGGACGATGTGGTGAAGATCGTTCTTCACTTGCTCGTTCCATCTGTTTTCATAAAGATAAGCGTGAATCGCTTCTTTTAGCTGACTCGTTGAACGCGGTTCAATGAGCAGATGTTGATAGGTAGAAAATAGTGATGGGAGACCACCAACCCGTGTTGCGATGACAGGCAGTTTTAAAGCGAGCGCCTCAAGGACAACAGTCGGCATTCCTTCACTGTAGGATGGAAGGGCAAACAGGTCAGCTGCCATTAAATAGTCTTTCACTTGATCATTCGGCACCTGTCCCGGGAGCAGAATGGATTCTCCCGCCCGTTCGGCCAGCTCCTTTTCGAGGGGTCCTTTTCCGACAAAGACGGCTTTCACACCCGACATCCCGCTGACAGCTTCCGCTAATTCAAGCAAACCTTTCTCTTTGACTAAACGGCCAACAAAAACGATGAGCTTGTCGTGAAGCGGTAAACCTACCTGCTTTCTGATGGCTGTTTGATCCCCTGGTGTTCTAGAAAATGACTTGAGCGGAATTCCAAGCGGGAGACATTGTGCATCCACCTCTGTCATGTCATGTGTTTTCTTTGCCAGCTCCTCACTCACTGTGAGAACAGCAGACGCCTGTTTTACTGCTGCTTCAAAGGCTGCAAGCGCCCCTTTGCTATAGTTTGGATAGACGTTCACATCACTGCCGTGTAAGGTCAGAAGATAAGGGATGCTCGCTTCCTTTTGAATCACAGCTGCTGCGCCGCCAGACGGCATGGCAAAGTGCGCATGGATGAAATCCGGTGACAGATCATAACGCTCCATTGTGCGTAGGACAGAAGCTGCGATTCGTTTACTCGGCTGAGCCCATTTTAGCTGTCCAGGCAGTGCTGTATAAGGCGGTCTGTAAACCGGTACTCCGCACCTCACTTCCTGCTGGGGAAGATCTTTTCTCTGACGATAGGAAGCTTTAAGCATCCGTAAGATGGGCGGATTGACAGGGGTGGGACAAATCACGCTCACTTCTACGCCTTGTTTGACCAGCTCCTGCACTTGTGTTTCATGGAAGACGCCTTCACTTGGATGTTTTTCACTAGGATATACACTTGTCAGCCATAGCACCTTCATGACGAACGACCTCTTCTCCATAATTTCCCTGTCACCTGCGGATACATTTTGACAAGCAGCAAGCTATATAAAGCCGCACTTAAACAAATTGTCAGTAGTAATTGAAGCAGTATATCCGCTGATGTCAGCTTCATCCCTTGATGAACAGCTACTGCGCAGCCGGCCATTAACAGCGTCATGACAGCAGGCTTTACGAGTGATTTTATATACATCTTCATATCTAGCTGAATGACGTAAGCCATCAGCCACCTGCCGACAATGAAGTTCAGCAGGCTGACCCCTGAGTAGACCCAAGCTACAGTCAATAGACTGCCAGTATGGACTCCTGCATATAAGGCGCATCCATATACGATGAGCATGCCTGTATCCCAATAAAAAGCTAAGTCCGCTCTCCCTTTTGCAAGAAGGATGGAACCATTTGGATTCATCAGCACACGGAGTAGACCGACAATGCACAAAATATTCAAAACCGGGACCGCCACTAGCCATTTCTCTCCAAACACTACTTCTATAAAGCTATCTGATACGGCAGCAAGACCGATGAGTAGTGGAAAACTAATGAGTGCGAGCATATTCGTCATACTGAGGAAGCCCTCACGCAGCCTAGAGTGATCACGCTGACTTTTTGCGAAAACTGGGAAAGCCACTCTCGTCACAATCGGGTTAATTTTCAGCACCGGGATTGTGACGATTTGATAAGCCAGGCTGTAAATCCCTAATGCCTCTGCTCCAAGAAACCGTCCAATTAAAATCATGTCGATATTTGAGCCTGCCCGATTGACGAGCCTTGACGCAAGCTGGAAAGCCCCGAAGGAGAAAAACTCTTTCACTTCCCCTAATGCGAAAACGGGTGCTGGGCGCCACTTCTTCCAATAAGCCGCTGCATACATGAGACCTTTTCCTGATTGAAGCAGCACTTGAGAGACCACATAGGCCACAATTGGATTGATAAAAAAGGCTAGGATAAGTAGAACAATCAGCGAAATGATCGTCGCTATCGTCTCAATCGTACTTAAGGTTTTAAAGGCTAAATCTTTCTGCATCATATATTGGTATTGCTGACCAATTGGTGCAATGAGAAACATGATTGATAATAACTTGAGCAAGCCTTCCAGCTCAGGTCTGGCATAAAAGGCGGCAATCAAGGGACTTGCGAGGATCAATACACAAAACAAGAGAATTCCCGTCAGCAAGTTGATCCAATATAATGTAGATAATTGACGTTCCGTCGTTTGTTCCTTTTGAATGATCGCAGCACCGATGCCTAGATCAAGTAAAATCTGTGTAAATATTGTGACAGTTGTGATCATGCCAACGAGTCCAAATTCTTTCAGTGACATTACGTTCCCTAAAAAGGCGAACTGTGCAATTTGGATGATGGTAATGATCAATGCGGACAAGCTTGTCCATTTTGCTCCGCCCAGCAGGCGATTTTTCATACTTGCCATTTCTCTTCCCTACTTTACTTATCTGGCTCCGTCACCAGTCACGATGACTTTTAACGTTTTTACCATAATCTTCGTGTCGAGAGAAAATGTCAAGTTTTGAATATACTGTAAGTCGTGTGATAATTTTTCACTTGGACTCATTTCATATCCCCCATTTACTTGAGCAAGGCCTGTCAGCCCCGGCTTCACTGTCAGTCTTTTTGTAAAGCCTGGAATCGTCCGATTAAATTCGGCAGTAAACATTGGTCTTTCCGGACGTGGACCTACAATACTCATTTCTCCTTTTAACACGTTGATAAATTGCGGCAGTTCATCAATTCTTGTTTTTCTGATGAATGCCCCCACTTTGGTGATACGAGGGTCATTTTTTTGCGCCCATTTCGCTCCTCCGCTTTCTGCGTTGGTTCTCATCGATCTGAGCTTCCATAATTTAAAGTAGACACCGTCTTTTCCGACCCTTTCCTGCATATAAAAGGCTGGCCCTGGTGTTTCTAGCTTGATTAAAAGGGCAAACAGTAAAATGATTGGCGTACTCAACATCAATCCGATGAACGAGAACACGACATCTATGAAACGTTTTGCAAATAAATATCGAACCATATGTTCTGTTAAAGCAAAAGAGTGGTTTCGTCTCACTTCATATTCTCTGTAAAGGTTCATCGCTTTCTCTGCGCTCACTGACCTGCACCTCACCATTCAAAGTAGTTGTTGTGTAAAGAGATGTTCTATGAAAGTCAGTTTAGCAGAGCAACATTAAGCAAATGTAAATGGGCTGTTAAGTCTTGTAAAAGTGTGTTAAGAATGTGCCCTTATATCAAGTTATGCCCTTTTAAACGTAAAAAAGACCCGCAATTCTGCGGGTCTACGTGTCTTTTTTATTTTGCCTTTACGGATTCGATCGTCTTCAGTCTAAGCGTTCCGTTTGCATCTTTTGTATAAGTTACTTTCACTTTTGATTCTTCTTTTAGGCTGTTCACTTGTTTAGAAAATGTATTTCCGAATTGAATGGCTACTTCTTTTCCATCAATGTTGACAGCAATTGTATGTCCATCAGCCAAACCGACATATGTGCCTTCTTTGGTGACTTCATTTTTCTTCGTTGTAGATTCTTTTTTTGTTTTAGATTCAGCTTTTGACTGATCATTTGTCGTTTCTTCTTTTGTGATTTCCTTACTTGAGCTTTCTTTTGCATCTTCATCAGATTGACCTGCTTGGTCTTCTGTTTGAGCAGCTGTTTCTTTGCTTTCATCATCTGCTTTTTCACTTGCAGACTTGTCTTCCGTCTTTTCATCTGTTGCATTTTCTTTCTTTTGATCTGCTGCTTCAGTTGTTTCTTTTTTGCTGTTATCCGTATTGTTATCGTTTGACTGATTTGATGTGCCGCATGCTGTGAGCATTACACCTAGAAGTAAGACTAAAAACGGCATTGTGATTAATTTTTTCAAGATCGTCACCTCTTCATGATTTGTCGATTTGCTGTCATTGGAAGGCAAATACGTGAAAAATCCACCCTCTATGTTTCGATTATAACAAAAATAACCTGAAATGAAATGTATTTTTAACTTGACATATCATTCATCCGATCTATTTTATTCAAAATATTGAGATACACCTGCTGCGATTCCTGAAGCCAGCCTCTCCTTAGCAGTCGTTGATTTTAATATACTGGCATCAATCGGACTGGTTACGAACCCTGTTTCGAGCAAGATGCTGGGCATTTTTGAATACTTGATCACGTAGAACCCTGCTGTTTTCACACCACGCTCCCTTGTGCCAAGGGCTTTCACCATCTGGGGCTGTACCTTTTGTGCCAGCTTTAAACTATTGGCCGAAGCATACGTCGCATCATAATACGTTTCTGTTCCATTTGCACCGCTATGATCATTTGCATTGGCATGGATGCTGATGAACACATCCGCACCAGCCTGTGATCCTTTGCTTACGCGCGTTTGCAAGGAATCAAATGTATCAGATGTTCTAGACATGACCGTCAGCGCACCCGCTTGTTTGAGCCTTGCTTGCAGTTTTAACGCGACATCCAGATTTACATTTTTTTCAAACAGCCCATTTCCTACCGCTCCAGCATCCTGCGCACCATGACCTGGATCAATAAAGATGGTTTCACCTAACACATGATTTTTCAGCTGTGTGATCACACTGGTTCGTATGGTTGATGTTCCGCCTAACACTGTAAATGTTGAAATCTTTTTAGTCCCAATGACACGACGAATCGCATCTGGTACTGATTGAGCGTCTGTAAGAAGAAGGGTTTGCCCTTGCTTGGCTGCCGTACTTGCCGCAGCTGCCGCATCGGCATATGCATAGCCGTTACTCATATACGTTTGGGTTGTCTTCATCGGGTATGTTTTCGCAATTCGGGCTGCCACTTCATACCGATTGGCTCCGCTGATTCTCACGGGTGATGGTAGCTTTTGATAGGCTGCTTGATTGACATTTGTTTCCCCGCCAATCACAATCGTCCGTTTCACCGCTTTGCTTTTTAATAGATTGGCTGTTTCCTGCCGCAGCCCTTTTGCATCGGTTAATAAAATAGGAAAGCCCTGTTTTGCAGCATACGGAGCAATCGCCACAGCATCTGCATAAGCAGAACCATTCACAATCACAGCTGTATCAGCACTCTTCATTTGCTTAGCAACGTTTGCCGCCAATTCATATCGATTCTTCCCTTGTATTCGCGATACGGATAGATTCATTGCTTTTAGCTGCGCTACGACTTTTTGAGAAATGCTTGCGGTTCCGCCAAGAATGATGACACGCTTCGTTTTCAAATGCTGAAGACCTGACTTAGTTGCACCTGAAAGACTGCTAGTATTCGTTAAAAGCACTGGGGCTCCTTGCTGAAAGGCATACGGCACAGCACTTAGCGCATCTGCATAAGCTTCACCGCCTACTAAAACAACTGTATGTGCTGTCGACCAGCCTCGTTTTGCAGCGTTAACTGCCACCTCATATCGATTACTTCCCTCAATTTTCGATACATTGTGCTGCGCAAATGCAGATGGTGCATACAAACATAGTGAAACCACAATCAAAACAAAACATTTGATATAAGAACGCATGAAGTCAACCTCCTTGGTTTTGAACCCTTCACCCCGGAAACACTTCATGTACTTTTGAAAAAAGGCTGCCGAGAGTCGTTTCTCGAGCAGCCTAAGAGGTGTATCTTAGGCACCCCTCATCTGTATGTTTTCTTATCTAAAATAGCCTGAAACACCGCTTGAAATACCTGACGCTAATCGATCTTTATAAGTAGCAGATTTCAAAATATTTGAATCAACTGGACTGGAAACAAAACCAGTTTCTAAGAGAACACTTGGCATCTTAGAATATTTAATCACATAGAAACCAGCTGTCTTCACGCCACGGTCTCTTGTGCCTAATGCACTGACCATTTTAGGCTGAATATTTTGCGCAAGCTTCAAGCTGTTTGTTGCCGCATATGTTTTGTCATAATACGTTTCAGTTCCATTTGCACTGCTGTTATCATTTGAGTTCGCATGGACACTGATGAAGATATCTGCATTTGCTGACGCACCTTTGCTCACCCGTGTTTGAAGACTGTCGAATGTGTCTGATGTTCTTGACATCGTCACAAGTGCACCTGCGTTGTTTAACTTTGTATTTAGACGTTTGGCTACATCTAAGTTTAAGTTCTTCTCATATAATCCGTAGCCTACCGCTCCTGAATCATGAGCGCCATGACCTGGGTCAATGAATACTTTTTTGCCAACGACAGGATTTTTCAATTGATTCACGACAGTTGGTGTCACTGTATTTGTACTGCCAACGACAGTAAATTTGGTGATTTTTTTGCTGCTAATCGTCGCTCTTGTTACCTTTGGCAGCGTCTTTTCATTCGTTAGGAGCAATGCTTTGTTTTGCTTTGCTGCAATTCCTGCCGCAGAAGATGAAGTGGCATAGCCAAACCCTCTTCCTACATAGGTATTATTTGTGCTCATATTGTATTTTTTCACAATATTCGCAGCCACGTCATAACGAGTAGAGCCTTTGATTCGCGTTGGAGATTTTAATTGATTATAAGCTGCTTTTGTGACGTAATTCTCTCCGCCTACGACAATGGTTTGTTTCACATTGCTTGCTTTTGCAACAGAAGCGATTTCAGAACGAAGGCCCTTTTTATCTGTATATAGAATTGGGAACCCTTTTTGTGCCGCTACAGGTGCAATGGCAATTCCATGTGCATAGAATGACCCTTCAACCACAACGACGCCAGCTGGCGTTTTCATTTTTTTCGCGATATTTGCCGATAGCTCATATCGGTTTTTTCCTGAAATACGTTGTGTAGAGATGCCCATTTTCTTTACTTGATTGACCACGTTGTTTGACACACTTGATGTGCTGCCTAAAACAATAACTGTCTTCGTTTTTAAAGCCGTTAAGGCTTTTTTTGTATCTCCAGAAAGGCTTGTACTATTTGTGTAAAGAACTGGTCCATTTTTTTGATGTGCCAGTGGAATTCCTGCTGTTGCATCTGCATATGCAGTTTTCCCCACTAAAACAACTGTACTTGCTGTTCCCCATCCTTTTTTCGCTACGTTTGCTGCTACAGCATACCGGCTCCCACCATCAATTCGGGAGACCGAGTTATCTGCTGAAGCTGTTGGAACAATAACGAAAATGGCGATGAGGCTGAGGATGGCTGTTTTGATCATTGAGCGCATCTTCTAAGTCCTCCTTTTATTCTTAATAGTTTGTTAGTTTTGTACCTGGATAGTAGAACGAAAGTATGGAAGAATACGAGTTTCCAGATTCAGCTCTAGCTTTGGCGCCGTATTGACTCATACCAATGCCGTGACCATAGCCTTTTCCTGAAATCGTGAAATCATTTGTATTATTCTTTACTGACGCAAACGTACTTTTCACCTTTGTTGCGCCCATGACTGTTCTAAACTCTGTCATTTTCATACTTGCCGTTGTACTTTTGTTCACTGTATACGTACCTGTTTTGTTTTTCAGATGGTAATTCAGCTTGATTGAAACGGTCTTCGCACGCTGACCTTTTGTTTTTCCTGAGAATGTCAGGCTTGAAATAGATGCAATTCTCATGTCAGATGCAGCTGTTTCTTTATTTTTCAACAGCCATGATTTTAGACCAGCAAGGTCGGCAGCATTGGCTTCTTTTGCCTTAGACCACTCAGAAGCTGCTGTACTTGCAGTCAACGTAGTGCCTAATTGCTTTTTAGACAACTTCAGTGTCCACGCATTGACAGGATCTTTTGTGTCTTTTTTGGCGACTAAGTATGGCAGTGCATTCCCCCATACTTCTTCACTCGCCTCAGTGTATCCGCCATTACTAGAATAATAGGTGGCTGAAATAAGTTGATTGTTGTATTTCAGAACCTTGCCTTTTGTGGCATCAACAGCTTTTGTTGAATTTGTGTACCAGTTATATCCTCCATATACTTGGAAGGCTGTTGTATCAGGTACGACTTTTCCAATACTTTTCACTGAATACGTTCTAGCGGCAACAGCTTGTGCTTTTAATGCCTCAACATGCCAGCTTGCAGGCATTTCGTTTGGCACAACACCTTTTAGATAGTCTTCAAATGGAATATTTTCATTAGTCGGCCTGATATATCCTGATTCAATGGCAAAGTTGACGTTACCTAAGTAAGGCTTCCCTGCGATTTGAAGGACATTTTTGGTTGAATATTTCTCAGGAACAACTCTTAATGTGTTATACGTCTTAATGCCTTTTAATGAAATTTTTCCGTTAGAAATATTCAATTGGTAGTTTTGATTTTTTTTTAGATAGACTTGTTTGGCTAAAGAATTTTTTAAACTATCTGTAATCGCACTTGTGCTACCAGCAAGATGGTAAGCATATGTACCTTTTTCTTTCAGCAATGCTTTTAATGACGCTGTGACAGAAT
Source organism: Bacillus sp. FSL M7-0307 (assembly GCF_038627835.1). Lineage (NCBI taxonomy): Bacteria > Bacillati > Bacillota > Bacilli > Caryophanales > Bacillaceae > Bacillus > Bacillus sp. FSL M7-0307. The sequence continues at coordinate 3,227,938 of NZ_CP152023.1, forward strand.
CCGGCTTCACATACACAACGGTACTGTTAGATTTTGCAGCCAATTGCGACAAAGGCATTGCATAAATATAGCTAGAGGCTTTTGCCAAGTACACTTTATCTGCATTAATGTTTAATTTTTTAATGATATTCACAGATAATTCGTAGCGATTGGCACCGCTGATTCGTGTCACCTGTGAGGTTTTCTTGATTTGATTTTCTACTTTTTGTCCCGTACTTTTTGTACTGCCGATGATAATGACTTTACTTGGCATTTTATAAGACGGAATGGAATCTTTTTTTGTTAATAGGATTGGGTATCCTTTTCTCGATGCATAGGATGCAATTGCAATCCCATTCATGAATGAGTTCCCGCCGACAACAATTGCTTGCTTATAGTTACCCATTTCTTTGGCGATTTTTTGGGAAATTTCAAATTTGTCTTTCCCACTAATGCGTCTCACTTTTCCATACTTTTTGATTGATTTCTCAGCAGCTGTTGAAATACTTTTCGTATTCCCGACAATTAAGATGTTATCAGGATTCATCTTTTTCAACTGATTTTCGGTTGTCTTCGTTAGCTTTTCAATGTTCGTGTACAAAATTGGGGCGCCTAATTTGTATGCTAACGGCGATACAGAAATGGCATGATCAAAAGCATCTCGGCTCACAATCACAACGGTTGAAGGATTTTTCCATCCTGCAGAAGCAATACTATTGGCTACTTCGTAACGATTTTTGCCGTCGTATCTTTTCGTCACAGCGACATTTGATCCTGATAGTTTGTATTCCCCCGTTGTTGAGAAATCCATGCTGTTTTTGTTTCCGATATAGTTAGACAGTTTTACTGAAATTGTCGAGCTGGCCATGGCAGACTGAAAAGGTGCAATTAGTAGTGTCAGTGTCATGAGAACGATAAGTGTAATGCCTGTTTTCTTCAATTTTGTTCATCCCGCCCATCTTTTTTTACTTCTGTTTTTCAATCTTCTGAATTTCTTTTTGACCACTGTCATTGATAAAGTAAGAGATTTCTACTTTGTCACCTGGTTTAAATTCATTTAATACATCTTTAAAATTATCCGTAAATTCATAGCTTAAGGTCGTATTCACTTTTTTCACTTCGACTGTATGTGCATCAGCCATTCCAATAAATTCAGCTTTTTCTTCCAGCACCTGAGGAGTTGAACTGCTTGTCTTGTTTTCTCCTGAGGATTGCTCAGCCGTTCCACATGCTGTGAGCACGATACCTAGTAGTAGTATTAAGAACGGTAAAACGACGATTTTCTTCATTTTTTTCACCTCATGTCTTTGTATCGTCTTATAACTTAATATTTTAAGGTAAATTTAAGGTTTTTTGAAACCTTTTTTTTGTTACAACGTCTATATCTAGGTTCAGAGTAAAAAAATAACTTGTTTATCAAGATTCGTAAACCTATAATCATGGAAGAATGATAGAAAAGGTGAGGGACATTATGAGAGCTGAGAGAAAAAGAAAGAAAAAGAAGGTTCTTTGGATTGTTTTATCGATTATTGGCTTATTCGTATTAGCCACTGGCGGATACGCGTATCATCTTTGGAATACAGCCGCATCCACTGTCGCAGGCATTCAAGAGAACTTAAAGAAGTCAGATAAGCGTGACAAAGATGTCGATTTAAGTAAAAAAGACCCGATCTCCATTTTAGTCATGGGTGTCGATGAAAGAAAGAATGACCGAGGCCGTGCAGATACATTAATATACATGACAGTGAATCCGAAAACGAAAACAACTGAAATGGTGAGTATCCCCCGTGATACGTATACAAAAATTGTCGGAAAAGGCACAATGGATAAAATCAACCACTCTTATGCTTTCGGTGGTACACAAATGGTTGCAGATACAGTAGAGGAACTGCTTGATGTACCTGTGGATTACTTTGTGAAAGTGAATATGGAAAGTTTTAAAGACATTGTCGATACACTTGGCGGCATTACGGTGAACAGCACGTTTGCTTTCAGCTATGATGGCCATTCATTTGGTACAGGAGAAATTAACCTGAACGGCGATCAAGCCCTTGCCTATACAAGAATGAGAAAGCAAGATCCTAAAGGTGATTTCGGCCGTCAGCAAAGACAGCGTCAAGTCATTGAAGGCATCATTGCAAAAGGCGCTAACATTTCATCTATTACGAAATTCGGCGATATGTTTAAAGTCGTTGAAAACAACATGAAAACGAATATGTCCTTTGACGACATGTGGACGATGATGAATGATTATCGTGATGCAAGACAAAATGTGAAACAGCACGAGCTGAAAGGTACAGGCGCACGAATCAATAATATTTATTACTATCAGCTTGATGACAACAGTTTAGCGAAAGTGAAGAAGGAATTGAAGGATAGTTTGGAAGCTTCGTAAATAAAAAACACCTTTTTTGAGAGAAAGGTGTCAGATTGTTGACAAAGGGCTAAAATGAACTTTATTTTAGCCCTTTGTCTTCTTTTCAGCGTGATAGAAAACCTTTGCAGTCTAGGAAGGACGAGTACTGACGCGGAGCGAATTTGAATTCGTGAGCACCAGCACGCAGGACTGACAAAGAATGCGAGGGTTTGTCTACATGCTGAGAAGACTACAGAAATGTAGTCTTCTTTTTTTATGATTGGAATGGGGCTGGTTTTTCATCACTTAAACCATAACGATGGAGAAGCTCTTCGACAATTCGTTTTGACGCTTGTCCATCACCATATGGATTAGACGCCTTTGACATGTTGTCGTACTCTTTCTGATCGACTAGAAGCTGTTTTGCCATGTTGTAAATGGTCTCTTCATCTGTACCTGCAAGCTTCAGCGTACCAGCTTTCACGCCTTCTGGGCGTTCTGTTGTATCGCGGAGCACTAATACTGGCTTTCCTAGAGAAGGAGCTTCTTCTTGTACACCGCCAGAATCCGTTAAAATAAAATGTGAAGCGGCAGCAAAATTATGGAAATCAACGACTTCGAGCGGTTCAATTAAGTGTACGCGATCGAGATCACTGAATTCTGTCTGAGCTGCATCACGTACGGCAGGGTTTAAATGAACAGGATATACAACTTGAACATCTTCAAACTCTTCTACAATACGTCTAATCGCTCTAAACATGTTTTTCATCGGCTGGCCGAGATTTTCTCTGCGATGAGCCGTTAACAAAATCATTTTATCTGTGCCTATTTTCTCTAAAATAGGGTGTTGATACTGCTCTGTAACCGTTGTTTGCAATGCATCAATTGCTGTATTTCCTGTTACAAAGATGGTCTCTTCTTTTTTATTTTCAACTAAAAGATTCTGCTTTGCCTCATGTGTCGGCGCAAAATGAATATCGGCTATATTTCCTGTCATTTGACGGTTCAATTCTTCTGGAAACGGTGAGTATTTATTATGTGTTCTTAACCCCGCTTCAACATGACCTACTGAAATTTGGTGATAAAACGCAGCCAAACTTCCTGCAAAGGTTGTTGTTGTGTCTCCATGTACAAGCACAATATCAGGTTTTTCCTGTTGGAATAATTGATCTAATTTCAACAGTGCATTTGATGTGATTTCAGATAATGTTTGACGTTCTTTCATAATATTTAAATCATGATCGGGCGTAATATCAAAAGCTTTCAGCACTTGATCAAGCATTTGTCGATGTTGAGCCGTCACAGTAACTGAAGATTTAATTTGTGGATGTTTTTTTAGCTCAAGGACAAGGGGTGCCATTTTAATCGCTTCAGGCCTCGTCCCGAATACAGTCATTACATGTAATGTTCTCAATAGTCGATGCCTCTTTTCTTCTCATTTTATGAGTCCATTATACAAAAATTATCTACAATTGATAATTGAACTTCATTATAGCTTAATAAAATATCTATACAAAACATCAATCATGTTTACAAATTTATCTTAAAATTATTTTAAACATCACAATAGAGTTTGACTCCTTTTAAAAGTAAGATAGAATTTAATAGTAAACTCTGTATATATACAAAAGGAAGGTGCAAAGTTCATTGAAAAAAGTACGTAAAGCCATTATACCAGCTGCCGGTCTAGGAACACGTTTTCTTCCTGCAACAAAGGCCATGCCTAAGGAAATGCTCCCTATCGTAGATAAACCAACTATTCAGTATATTATTGAAGAAGCTGTTGATTCAGGTATCGAAGATATTATTATTGTGACTGGGAAAGGGAAAAGAGCTATAGAAGATCATTTTGATTTTGCTCCCGAACTAGAAAGGAATCTAGAAGAAAAAGGAAAAATAGAATTACTAGAAAAAGTAAGGAAATCATCTAATATTGCAGATATTCATTACATCCGCCAAAAAGAACCAAAAGGTTTAGGACATGCCGTTTGGTGCGCACGCAACTTTATCGGTGATGAACCCTTTGCTGTTTTATTAGGTGATGATATTGTCCAAGCCGAAACACCTGGACTTCGCCAGCTGATGGATGAATATGAAAAAACCCTTTCGTCCGTGATCGGTGTTCAGCAGGTAGCGGACAGCGATACGCATCGCTACGGGATCATTGACCCTCTTACCCAAGAAGGGCGCCGCTACCAAGTGAAAAACTTTGTTGAAAAGCCGCCGCAAGGAACCGCACCATCCAATTTAGCCATTTTAGGGCGCTACATTTTCACGCCGGAGATCTTTATGTACCTTGATCAACAAGAAATTGGTGCAGGCGGAGAAATTCAGCTGACAGATGCCATTCAAAAGCTCAATGACATCCAGCGTGTATTTGCCTATGATTTTGAAGGAAAACGATATGATGTCGGAGAGAAGCAAGGTTTCATTGAAACGACGCTAGAGTTTGCCCTTCAAGATGAAGAGCTCAAGAAAAAACTCATTCCATTTATGAAACAACTTCTTGAAAAAGAAGAAGTGAATTAAAAAAAGCTGCCGGCATCGGCAGCTTTTTTATTTGGTCGCTGAAACGGTCAGCGTATGCTGTTCATTATCAATGACAAACAGGTTATGTTCGCCCTTTACTGCGAACTTCGTTTGTTTCTCATTCATCCAGACATTCTGTTCTGTCAGTCCAAGTGTTGAAGGAGAGATAGGCATGATCTCGCGGAACACCATCGTATTCGCCAGACCATTTTGAATCACATAATCGGTTTTCTCAGTGGTCAGCCGCTCAACGGTATCACCTTGCTCACTTTTGACCGAGCTAAGTGTTTGCATTCTTTGCTTCAGCACAGACTCTTCTTTTCCAAGGAAAGAAAGTAAGTACTCATACGAACCCGCAGATGCGGGTGATACGTAGGAATTGAACTGTGCTGGTCCGATGGATAATGGTTTCAATTCATCTGCGTTTTGTAGCGCATCAGGTTGCACATAATACGTCTCTGATGCTGTTTTGATTTGAACGACTTGTTTATTTTTAGCCACAGCCTTTACTTCTTGTCCAAACGATAATGTGACGTCTGCCTTTTTTTTCATGGCCCTGTCTGTATAAACCGTCATTGGATCTGCCTTAACTATGGCCTGTTGATCAATCTTTTTCATATCATCAGGGGCACCTTTTGTCTCATGGTTCGTTGACTGGGGCGCCTCTGTTTTACCTGAAGGAATTGCACCAAATGTCGCAAGTGTACGAAGCGGGCGATCCGAAAACATTGAAAGGGCAAGTAAGATGGTTAAAACAGCTATCATGGTCACTTGAAACGCTGGTCCAAAAAATGAACGTCGTTTCTCGTTCTCATGATAACGAGACACCTTCTCTGTCTTTTGTACGCCTTTTCGACCTTCTTTGTGCTTCAATTGGTATTCCTTTTTTTCTTTCTTGGAAAGCTTGTTAAACCAATCAACAAACTCCTTATACTCTTTCACAACCTTTTTCGTATCATCAAACATACGAAGTTCACCATAATGCATCCAAGCAACCCGATCACAGATTTTTTGGATTTGACTAATGGAGTGACTGACAAAAAAGATCGTCTTTCCTTGTTCTTTGAATTCGGTGATGCGATCCACACATTTTTGATAGAAGGTTTGGTCTCCTACAGACAGTGCCTCATCAATAATGAGGATATCTGGATCTATATGTGCTGAAATAGCAAAACCAAGACGGGATTTCATTCCGCTTGAATAGCTCTTTACAGGCTGGTCTATAAAGTCTCCAATATCCGCAAACTCTACGATTTTTTCATAAAGATCGTCAATTTCCTTATTTGTCAGACCCATCATTAAGCATTTTAAACGAATGTTGTCTTTACCGCTTAACTGATTGTTCAGCCCTGCCGCAATGGCAATTAACGATGGCTGGCCGTCCATATCAATCTCACCACTTGTCGGTGGAATGATTTTCGCTAGAAGGTTCGACATCGTGGATTTCCCAGAACCGTTGATCCCTACAAAACCAATCGTCTCTCCTTCATAGACATCAAACGACACATCACGAACGGCAAAGAAACCTTTTTCATTTTTATTAGGAAAAAACAGCCCTTTGATCTTGTCAGACTGCTTTTTATATAAGACGTATTGCTTGGATACGTTTCGAAACGAAACCTTTAGTTTCATCGTATAATCTCCTTACTTTTTAAAGAAAATCGACAAATTTATCCCTAAATTTCATATGAAGCAATGAACCGACTGTTAAAAAAAGAAGCGTAATCAGCCAGAAATAAAGCGTATATTTCACATCATGGAAGAACCATTCTCCCTTTAACAAGCTATTTCTGAAACCATCAATAATGTAGAAAAGAGGATTTAATCTTAAAATATCTCCTATCCATGCTTTGTCTCCAGTGAGCTTCTCTGAGATATTCCAAAAAATCGGCAGCAAAAAGAAAAGTAAACGTGTCACTGATTGTAAAAGAAATTGATAGTCCCTTACGAGTACACTAATTGTTGAATTAAACAAACTAAACGAAAACATAAACGCGATCATACATATAAGGTAGTAAATATATTGTAGCCAATGCGCGTCAGGATATATGCCATAAGAAATCAGCACAATAAGATAGACACCCATCATGACAAAATAGCTGAACAAGTTGGACATGATGACCACAGACGGCAGCGCACTAATCGGAAAATTCATTTTTGATACCATATTAATACGTTTAAACACACTGTTTGATCCATCAAGGATCGTCGGACTAATGAAGAACCACGGTATTAATCCAGCAAGCATCCAGATGATAAATGGAACCTCCATGCCTCCAATGACAATTGGCTGTCCTCCACGAATGCCTAAACCAAAAACAAACCAGTAAGCCAGCATTTGAATCAATGGATTTAAAAACTGCCATAAAACACCTAAATAATTCATCTGATATTTTGATTTTGTTTCATAAACAGCAAGTCGCATAATCAGCGAAAATGAGCTGATTTGCTCCTTCAGTATCGTCAACATTGCGTTCATTCTAATCTTCCTTAGATATAAGTTTTTGGGATCACTTTTTTAAAAAGCACCGCTCATAATTGTAACAGAAGTTGAGGAATATTTCACTTATCAGGAAATACACATCATAAACAATATAAAAAGGAGGAAGCTACTTCCTCCTTTTTAAAATTAAACTTTCAATCTTGATAAGAATCGGGTAATATTCGTTGAACTTTTTAAAGAAATGTTTCCTTTGGCCGTTTCGTATATTTCTACCTGAAAAGGTCTTAAGTTATACCTATTATATAGTCTATCTGTTAATAAATTTTTTCTTAATCTAAAGTGACGATCTTGCGAGCAGTAAAAAAGGTCATATGTCTTAAACCCTTCAAAGAAATGTTCCCATTTAATATTGAACTCTGTACTTGATGTTCTTTTCAGAAAAATTACTTCTCTTGTTATTCGATTTTTCAAATAGAATGTCCCTGTTTCTATTATTGGCTTTTCTGCTAATATAGAAACACCTTCATCATTCAAAATCAATTGTTCTACTTTTACATTTATATTTTCAATAGATAGGTTTCCGTTAATAGTGAAAAAGAGATGAAAATTAGATTGATTGCAATGATTAAGGGCCCCCTTGTACATTTGCTTAGAAATTCTAAATTTATCTTCTTTGTCGTTTCTTTGAACAATAAGATAAATATCATATGTTGCAATTTGATTCAAATCTTCTAAAGAAAATTCCGCATTTAATTGACCAACATCATTTGTAAATGTATTGATCAATTTTTTTTCCGATAAATTATGTCTTGACTCAAAAGAAAGAAATACCTGAGCATCATTAAACGTTTTTGGTATATCGATATCTCTGAATATAATTTTTTGACCATCAACATCTATATGATTTATTTTGATAAATTCTTCTTTTAGTACTTTAATTTCAAAGAGTTCATCCGGAATATTGAGACTTTCGTTTCTAAAAAAGGGAAGGGCCCAATAGTATTTACCATTCTCTTTTAATATATTTCCTTTTTGATTACCAGCTAAATAATATATTAATTCCTCATGAAGCTCATTCAAAATAAAGTAGATATATAAATTACTAGTAATCCCTAAATCATTGTCAAAGATATTATCAATCTTTTGTAAAATCGGTTTAATTTCTTTATAAAATACGTGCCTAAACTTTTTATCCCAAACGATATTTTTAATCGGAAAGAACAAACGTTCAATATTTCTTTTAAGAAATTCATTTAAAAGCTCTTTATCACCATAATTCTCGAAATATTCTAATTGATATTTAAGTGATTCTATCCGATCTTGAAAGTTTCGTAAATCACCATTTAATTGAGTTATTGACTTTTGAGTTGCTTCTTCTCCTCTTTTTCTCCAAAGATAAACAACATCCGTAATGATTGATATTTTTTTCGCATATAAAAATGCCTTATGAACCATTGGGCGATCTGCATATAGCATACCTGGAGGCATAAAACATTGATATTCAAAGATCAACTCTCTCCGAAATATCTTGTTCCAATAAAATCCATCATAAAAAACATCAGGATAATCTTTTACTTTCTCGATTAATTTATTCTTTTGCCAAACTTCTCTTTCCTTTTTATAAATAATTTCTTTTTGAAAACCGTTTATTAAGATATTAGGCCTTCCTATCACAATATCAGACTCAGTTTTCTTTGCTTCTAAATATAATTTTTCATAGGCATCAAGAGGAAGAATGTCATCTGAATCCATGAGCGTAATGTATTCTCCGGTTGCATATTTTAATCCGTGATTCCCCGCATTGGCGCCCCCACTATTTTTTTGATGAATTACCATCATATTTGAATATTTTTTTTCATATTCATCTAAAATTTCGGCACTATTATCAGGACTCTCATCATTTACTGCAATAATTTGCAAATCTGGCAATGATTGATTAACAAGTGAATCAAGGCACTCCTTCAAATAGTATTCTGTATTATAAACCAATACAACAACGCTTAGTTTATACTGACTCATTCGATAGTTCACCCACTTGATTCGTCATTCTTATGTTGACTTGATTATGAAAATTGTCCAAAACTATTTTCATGATGGTACAGATTTGTTCAACTTCACTTAAGGATAGTTCTGTGTACATTGGCAATGCTAAAATTCGATTACTAACATATACTGCTACTGGCGTTTCACTTGAATCAAATGTATAGCAACCGAAGTCATTACAAAGAGGATAGAAATATTTCCTGGTAAACAAATTATATGCTTTCAATTCTTCATTTACATAATCTCTCATCTCTTGATTTTCTAAAATTATTGGAAAGTATGAATAGTTGTGATGGACATTATCATCAATTGCTACAACATTAATTCCTGGTATCTCAGATAATTTTTCTTCATATTGATGATAAATTTTTTTTCTTGTTATTATATCTTGATCAATTTCTTCCAAATTCACTAATCCCATAGCAGCTTGGAATTCATTCATCTTTGCGTTAATTCCAATATAATCAACTGTTTCATTTGAAGTAATACCAAAATTTTTCAAAGCTTTTAATTGTTGAATTAATCCTTTCTGTTTAAAACAAAGAACTCCACCTTCAATCGAATGAAAAACTTTGGTTGCATGCATACTAAACATAGATGCATAGCCAAATTCTGCAATCGGTTTACCATTTATTTTAATTCCAAAAGCATGTGCTGCATCATAGATAACAGGTATTCCATAATCCCTTGAAATTCGATCTAATTCATTCACATCACAAGGGTTTCCAAAAACATGCACTGCTACAATTGCTTTTGTTTTTTCAGTAATGAGTTTTTCAATATGATTGATATTGATATTGAATGTATTTGGTTCTATGTCACAAAAAACTGGCTGGAAACCTGTATTTTTTATTGCATGAACTGTAGAAGCAAAAGTAAAAGGTGTTGTAATCACTTCACCCTTTTCTTCTATTGTTTTTAAAGCAATTTCTAATGCTAAGTGGCCATTGGTAAAGAGTTCAATTTGGGGTGCCCCAAGATATTCTTGAAGATTTTTTTTAAACTCTTCATGTAATGGACCGTCATTTGTTAACCATTTATTCTCCCAAATACTTTTTATCTTATCCGTGTAATATTCAAGTTTTGGAAGTTTTGGTTTTGTCACATGAATTGGCGTTTGAAATTTAAATTGTCTTATCATTTAATTTCTCCAATCAATTAATGCTTCTATCGAGTCTACGTCAAACACAGGGATGTCAATTGCTTTAATTTGATCTCTTTCGCTAAAAGAATCATCAATAAATATAGAAGGTATTTGATTATCTACAAACTTTGATTTCATATCTTCTTTTTTTAGATGAATGACACGATCAAAAAGGTTAATGTGGATTCGAAGCTTTTCCAAAGTTTCTTTGATATCATTGATATGCTTTGTAATTAGGATAATTTCCTTCTCATTATTAAAACATTGATATAAAAATAACATTAAATGAGGATTAACTTTATCTTTATACGTAATCGTATCATCAAAATCCACGTACACTCTTTGATAAGAGTATTGAATGCTAAATCGATTAATCAAAGCCCTGTCTACTTCAAGGTTCACACCGTTATCTTCTATTTTTATATCAAAATCCATTCGATCATATAAACTCAGTAAAGGGAAGTTTACACCTTTGTTACGATATAATGCCATAGTTCCTGCAATTCGCGGTGCCACTTCTAACAACTTGTATTGACCGTTCACATCTTCTTTAATTTGAAAAAACCAAGCTCCTCTAAATTTAAGATGTTTATTAATTTCTTGCGCTATCTGTGTTGTTTGCTCATCCATCGGTAACGTGGAAGAGTTTACACTTATACCACTCTTAATACGCTTTCTTTCACGTCTCCCAGTATATTCAAGTTCTCCATTTCTATTTGTAAAGCAATCTATTGTATATTCTTTACCTGGGAGATATTCTAGTATTAATAAGTCGGATTGATTATTTTTATAAAACTCCAGCTCTTTTTTATTTCTTGCAAGTGCTACTCCTTTTGATCCTTGTCCAACATCTGGCTTTAAGAATACGGGGAATGTATCTACATCATCAACCTTTTCATACATTTTTGGAACAAAAGATTGTTTTTCAAAAAATTCATACGTTTTCTTTTTCGATCTTGAAATCTCACAAGTCAATTGATCTGATGTTATAACTATGGCATGAAGTCGTTCTCGATTCTGTGCTAAATTTAATACCACACTATCATGTGCAGGGAAAATAAAATCAATTTCATTTTCTTTAATTATACGATTTAATTGATCAATAAAGCCTTCGTCATGGATATTTGGCATACCCTCTATATAATTCTTATATACATACTTACCATGATCAGAGACGCTGGAAGCACCGATCAATTCAAAGTCTTTTGAGTACTTAAGAGAATTGTGAATCTCCAAGCCAATCTCAGAACCACATGGAAACACTAGAACTTTTTTCATTGTTACCTCCAATTATTTTTTGAATACTGTTTCGATAACTAATTTAGCTGAATTTCCTGTTTCCAGGCTACAATACTCTTGGAAAAATTCATTATATTTTTCTTCATATTCTTTTTCCACACGATGAATATTTTTTATCGCATCAAATAACTCTGTTTGTTCCTGTAATACTGGACCTGGCAAGTCCTTGTACATATCTAAGTAAAAACCTCTTATCTCCTGTTTATAAAGTTGATAATCATAAGCATAGAACAATATCGGCTTTTTGCTATTTGCATACTCAAAAAACACAGAAGAATAATCCGTGATTAAAATATCACTGACTAAATACAATTCCTGAATATCATCATATTTAGATAAATCAATGATTGAAGAATGTTTGCTTGGATTAAGCACTAAATAATCTGAAATTAAATGGTGCATTCTTAAGATTAATACATAATCATCACCAAATTCATTCTGGAACTGATCTAAATCGAATTGTATCTCAAAGGAATGGTTCCATGATCCATTGGATTCATTATCTCTCCAAGTTGGAGCATACAATATAACTTGTTTTTCCTTAGGAATACTCAACTTTCTTTTAATGGATTCAATTTTTTCTATATTATTCGTTTTATAAAAAATATCATTAGATGGATAGCCATTTAATATGATCTCTTTTTCAAACTTAAAAGCCCGCTTAAAGATATCACCAGAGTATTTATTAGCTGCCAATAGAAAATCCCAATTACGAGATTCTAAATAAAAATTTTCCCTAGCCAATTTTTCAGGACCATCTACTTCTATGTCATAACCCAATCTTTTTAAAGGCGTTCCGTGCCATGTCTGGATATACACATTACCTTCTCTTTTCCGATGTACCGGGAAAATAATATTGTTCACCCAATATTTTGAAAGCGCCAGGTATCGATAATAATCTTCTTCTTCTCTACTTACTACAATTGGGTTTCCTGGTAATTTCGATTCTCCTTGATAAGACCATACAAATTGATACTCTTCACCATATCCATTTTCCAATAAGTATTCATATATATATTTTGGATTTCCTGAGTAACTTTTTCCTAAAAAACTTTCAAAGAAAATCATTTTCTTATGAATTGGATGATTATCACAAGTATTATTAAAGATAGTTTTACCTCTAGCGATATTGTATGTCTTAATATATTGTTCATTATCAGTAAACCAGCATGCTAAGCTCTCTTTTCCCATAGTTACATATATAATAAGCTTGAAGTTATCTTTATATTCATTATTTAGTAGATACCTATCTTCTTCTCTTGAGAAATCATTATAACCTGTCATATCTACTAGTTCCTTATAACAGATTCGTTTCTTATCATCCCTTATTTGCAAAAAGAAGTCCCATCTGCTATTGAGATCCAAATGTTGTTTTAATTTATCTATCAAAATAATTTTTTTAAAAATATATTTATTCTTTTCTTTCTGAAAATCTAAAGAGTAGCCATATGACTTGTTATTGTCTCTTCTTACTGCAATTAATTCTAATTGTCTAACTGAATATTCATCTGAAAATTGGATTACTTCCCCCTCAATATAAAAGTTCGAGCCTACACTTTTTAAATTTTTTATATGCTGAGTAAAAATATTTTTTTTATAATCAAAAGATAGATTTCCGTTTTTGGTTTTAAAACTTTTTAATTTTAAGTTCAAATCCTCTGAATATGATGTAAACCCTTGATTATTTATGCTAAATACAGTTCTCTTACGAAAATATTTACTATAAAATTGAAGAGTAATATACACATCCAAAGTTCCATTACTATTAAGATCTACAATATCTTGAAGATTAAAAACAGAGATGTTTTTTTTAATTTTGCTCTTTAAAAATCTGCCACTCTCACGATCTTTCAAAATTACATATTTATTAAATAAACTAAAGCCTAAATGATTAACAACTAAATGGAGTTCTTCTTTTTTAATTTGGATTTTCACTTTATGTTTACTTATTTTTGACTTTAATATTTTAGAAACTAATTTTTTAATTTTCATTTTTAGTCTTCGTAACCTCATCTCAATTACATTTTTCACAATAGCAATAAAGAAAAAATTCCCCATTCATGGTGTTGAATAGGGCTTTTCAAAAATAAAATATTACTTTACTGTATTGTATGCTTTTTGATAGTAATTTTTATACTCATCGTCTATAATATTTTTAAACCATAGAGAGTTATCTAAATACCAATCAATTGTTTTTATAATACCTGTTTCAAAATGATATTTCGGCTGCCATTGGAGTTCTTTTTCTATTTTTGTTGGATCAATCGCATAACGTCTATCATGACCTTTTCGATCTCTAACAAAGGCTATTAAGTCTTCGGTAACCGTGTGATCTACCTTCTCATTTAAATAAGTTATGATTTTTTTCACAAGGTCAATATTTGTCTTTTCGTTATGTCCGCCAATATTATATACTTCTCCAAGTTGGCCATTTTGAATAACTAAGTCTACAGCACTGCAATGGTCTTCAACAAAAAGCCAATCCCTAACGTTCAATCCATCTCCATAAACAGGGATGCTCTTTTTTTCAATACAGTGATGAATAACAAGTGGTATCAATTTTTCTGGAAACTGAAATGGTCCATAGTTGTTAGAGCATCTTGTAATATTCATAGGGAATTTATACGTATCAAAAAACGATTGTACCAGTAAATCACCCGAAGCCTTACTAGCTGAATACGGACTATGAGGATCTAAAGGTGTTTCTTCTGTAAAATACCCTTCCTCACTCAATGAACCGTACACTTCATCTGTTGAAATCTGAATAAACTTTTTTCCTTCTTTATAAGAGTCTGCATCTGTTTGCCAGAATTCTTTAGCTGTATTCAAAAGATTCAATGTACCAAGCACATTGGTTTCCACAAATACTTGCGGATTTTCGATACTTCTATCTACATGAGATTCAGCTGCAAAATTCACTACATAATCAATTTCGTTATTTTCAAAAATTTCACTCAATAATTCCGAATCCTTAATATCACCTTTAATAAATTTATAATTCACGAAATGTTCATATTGAGATAAGTTTTCAAGATTCCCTGCATAAGTTAGTTTGTCTAGATTTATAATTTTTATATCTGTATACTTGTCTAACATATATGATATAAAGTTAGAACCAATAAAACCTGCTCCACCTGTAACAAGGTAAGTTTTCATTATTCTCTCCTTTGTAACTTCTATTTAAGAATGACTTCTTTATTTTCAGCTAAATCTAATAAGTATTTGCCATATTCAGTTTTCGTTAATGGTAGAGCTAAACGAGAAAGTTGTTCTTCATTTATATACCCTTTACGATAAGCAATTTCTTCTAATGAAGCGACATAGAGCCCTTGTCTATTTTGAACTGCCTCAATATAATTACTTGCCTCTAGTAAACTTTTATGTGTACCAGTGTCTAGCCAAGCCATTCCTCTACCCATAATTTCCACTTTCAATTCACCATTTTTCAAATAAAAATCATTAATAGAACTAATTTCAACTTCCCCTCTTGCAGAGGGTTTAACATTTTTTGCGATTTCCACCACTTTATTATCATAAAAATAGAGACCAGGTACCGCATAGTTTGATTTAGGTTGGCTAGGTTTTTCTTCAATGCCAAGAACATTTCCGCTATTATCAAATTGGACAACACCGTAATCCTCTGGATTCTTTACATAATACCCAAAAACAAGCGCACCTGTCGTTAGTTCTACTGCTTTGTTTAGGATTTCAGTTAAACCTTGTCCATAAAATATATTATCACCGAGCACAAGACACACATTATCTTGGCCTATAAATTCTTCTCCAATAATAAAAGCATCTGCAAGTCCTTTAGGTTCTTTTTGTACCTCATAACTTATTTGTATTCCTAAAGTTTCTCCCGTCCCTAGAAGACGTCTAAATTGTTCTAAATCATCTGGGGTAGTAATAATAAGTACTTCTTTAATACCACTTAGCATTAGAACTGATAGTGGATAATAAATCATTGGTTTGTCGTAAATGGGAACTAATTGTTTAGAGATACCCTTTGTAATTGGATAAAGCCGCGAGCCCGTACCACCAGCTAAAATTATTCCTTTCAAGATGATCCTCCTATGAAAAAATACTCAGAAAAGCCTTAAATCCTAAGAAATTATTTGTTTTTTATTTGAATATCAGCTTTATAATAACATATACCTAATACAAAGTTAATAGTTAAAATTCGGTCCTAAATTACAATTCTAAATAAATAAACCAAAAAAAGCACTATTAAGGGATTCACTCTTAGGCATGAGGATCCCTTAGTAGTGCTTCTCAATATTCCTTTTTAAATACCACTTCCACCACTCGCTTCGATGACTTTCCACTCTCTAGATAGCAGAATTTTTCATAAAACGGTGCGAATGAAGCTGGTAATGTAAAAGTCGGTTGTTCTGTTTCTCTTACCCATTCAATGACACTTGCTGTCTCTTTCACAAGCGGCCCAGGTGCTTCTTGTTCAAAGTCGAAGTAGAATCCTCTGAGCTTGTCACGATATGTTTCGATGTCTGGTACATAGAACAGCATCGGACGTTTAAGGTTTGCATAATCAAAGAACACGGAAGAGTAATCTGTAATGAGTAGGTCGGAAATCATATAAAGGTCTCGAATGTCTTCGTAATGAGAGAAGTCATAGGCAAAGCCTTCATATGGTCCGAGATCAAAGTTTTCCGCTACTAAATAGTGCATACGAAGGATGATGATATATTCTTCTCCGATTGATGCTCGTAGCTCATGCAGATCAAGATCTAAATCAAATTTGTACTGCCCTTTTTTATAAAATTGATCGTCTCTCCATGTCGGTGCATATAAAATCAATTTTTTATCAAGTGGCAAGTTCATTTTTTGTTTGAGCGCTCTCATTGTTTCGTCATTGTTTTGATTGTGAAGGAAATCATTTCTCGGATATCCTGACTCAATCATGGTCTTTTGGAATTGGAACGCACGGGTAAAGATTTCGGTCGAGTATGCATTAGGAGAAATCAGATAATCCCAATTCGATGCTTCTTTCGTGAAATTCTTTTTGTACTTCTTCGTGTTTGTTCCAGGCATATGCACTTCGTCCATGTCCATCGCCAGTCGTTTTAATGGCGTGCCGTGCCATGTTTGTAAGTATTGGGTGTGTTCTGGTTTTGGAACCCATAGCGGCAAACGACTGTTTACGACCCAATACTCGGCTCTTGCCATTGCAAAAATCCATTTCAATGACAGACGATTGATATAGTAGATGCCCTTTTCTTTAAATGGTGCTTCATGCCCTTTTTTAACACTCCAGATCAGCGTATATTCAGGGTGATTTTCTTTCATATATTCATAAATAGCACGCGGGTTACAGCTGAATTGTTTTCCATTAAAGCTTTCAAACACAACAGTTTTCTTTTTGACGGACAGCTTACTCGCCAGCTTAAAGGTTGTTTTAAAGGTTCTTGTTACAAGACGATTTCGAATTTTTTTGATTTTCCCAAATTGCTTTTTGAATTTCTTCCACTTGCTTTTCACGTAGTACTTAGCACGTGTCTTCATGGTGTAATCATTAATTCGAATACCAAGGGTTTGTCTTTTTTTCTTTCTGTACACTTCATAACGAATTGGTACGTCGTCTCTTTTATGAATTTGAACAAGCCCTTTGAGTTTGTTTGAACGATCTCCAAGTACCAAAGAAGCAGTTGTTAATGTTTCCTCCACTCCGTTGACGTCGCAAATAAATTCTAGATAAAAGCGGTATATAAGACGTTTATTTAAAGAATAAGTTAACTCCTCTAAAGGAACTTCTGCTGAAAATTGATACAGTTGTGGTGTTTGATGGTCGTCACGATATTGAATGACTTCATCTTTTTTATGTGTCATCTTGACAGGAAAACGATGCTCAACTGGTTCCTCACCATTTTTCTTCAATAGAAGCTTTACTTCTTTGATCTGATAAGGATGCTCTGCACTTAGAACGCCTGCATACCCAGATAAAGATAGCGTGCATTCTTTGTTGAGCTCGATATGATGGAATTTCACAACTTTGAGCTCCCGTTTGATTTTCAATGAAGCATTGCCTTTGTCTGTACGATATGGAATAACATACAACAGCGCTTCTTTATTTTCTAAAAATGTCAGCTCTGGCGTTTCAATTTCCATTTTCAAACGACGTTTATAATATGGTGTTTTTTCTTCTATTTCGGAAGTCGCGCTGGTATCCGCTTCTTTTGCGTCTTCATCCTCTTCTTCCGAATCAGAATCATAGGCTGAGTCTTCAAGCTCGTCTTCGTCCTCTTCTTTGTTTGCGCTCAGATAGTCCGTGACATACAAGTTGTATGTCTGGCCTTGCTCTAACGCAAGCGGAAGCGATGCTTCACTCAGTACCAATTTGAATAGATTCCCTTCTTGATGAACAAGCGGGAGGAATAGTTCTTGTTTTGAGACCCTTTCCCTCATAAACAGATAAAACTCTCTATCTGCTAATGGCATGTCATCGTAGATGCGAACGAGCATTTCCAATTTTTCATGATGATTTTTTAAACCTTCAACGACACTCTTCTTATGGATTCCCTCTTCAATCATTAATCGTTAATCTCCTCTGTTCAAAAATCTTACCGTTATTTGTATCATTATTTTACTTTCCAAGAATAGTTCCCCTGTTTCGTTTGATACGACCAACCATCAATTGAAGATGGTTTATTGGTAAGGAGCTCTCCCTCTACTTCTAGACGTTGCAACACTTCTTGAAGTTCTTCTGTTTTAAAGCGGATGTAAAAATCCACAAATTTTGTTTGGTTGGTTTCGATGTTTTTCTTTGTTTGAAAATGACCAATTGGGAAACTGACTTGATCATTCTCATCAATTGTTTGAGAAATGATTTCAGCTCCATTCACTCGATCATATCCTGCAAAATCAATTTCCACATGATCCACTTGGCTCATTTCGTCTGTCATCTTAAGCTGAAGATGAAGAACATGGTGTTCAGAGCTAAGATCATGCAGTACCCATTTCGTGCGATCCACGATCTTTCTCAGCTCATCTTTACGTATACGGTTTTCCAGCATCTGATGAAGTACTGTTTTCCAAGCTGACATTTCATCAGAAGGCACATGGTAGAAATAAGTTTGTTCTCCTAAAACCTTCTCAACATCTTCTTTATGCTTAGTATCGCCAAAGAAGACGGCATCCACTTGCTGTTTTCTTATTTGTTTAAATAATTCTCCATATTGAGAATTGATATGGAGCGGATTTTCCTCATAATGGGCTTCATGCACAAAAGCAGCATAATAAGTTGATTCCGGTTGATCTATTTTAAACAAGTGGCGGTCCTGGTCCCGGTCCTCTGTGACCATCAGTTTTAACCGGTCATTTTGTAATTGAATGCTGGATAGCCATTGTTGTTTTATATCCGTCTTCTTTGTAAACGTTTGAATTCCTGTACTTTTATACCAATTTATGTGCCGAACTGGATTCTTTTTTGCATCACCAGCATAGATGATCTCCATAAAAATGCTGCCATCGTCCTTGATCAATTCCTCTAAATAGAGGGCACCTGTATGAGGAACAAAACTTTGAACTCTGCGTAAAGCTCCCTGCCAATTGTATTCTTCTCTCTTCAATAATTGTTGCTCTTCATTATATTGATCAATCATACAGATTGGGGAAGAAGGCAGTTCATATCTCGTCACCTGAATGGTTGATGTATCTGCCGGTATGACTGCTTCATTAATGGATTGAGGTACTTCACCTGCAATAAACTCCGAATAATATCTTTTACTTCCGCTCTCTGGCAGAATGTAATGTTCAAATACATTCAGGATGTCAATTTGAGGATGAAACGTCTCCTCCAAGCGGCGAATACGGTCCTTCACATTTACATCGAAATTCAAAGTTAAAATCGAAGTATGTTTATGTTTCTCAGCCAATGGCTCTATTCTTGCTTTTAAAGACTTCGTTAAGCCGTCTTCCTCATTTGGTACGTCACCTACAATAAAGTAGTAGTCCATATCAGGAATTTCAACTAATGCCATCGTTTCATTTTGTTCAGGTTGATCCAATGTATCTTTTTGTTCAGGTTGATCCAATGTATCTTTAACTTTTTTCTTCATCCAATTTTGAAACAAAGAAAGCTCTCCTTAAAATTCATGATAACTCGCTCATTGTATTTTACATGAAAAAGCACTTCTCACCAAAAGATAAGAAGTACTTTTTTCATCTATTAAAGTCCAGCAATTTCTTCCTTAATTTGAGTTGTCGAGATACCTTCTGTTCTCTTCAAGTAAACGACTTCGCAATGCTCTTTCAAGAAATCGAATTTACCTTCCCAGTCATCTCCCATGACAAAGACATCAATGTCATGTTCTTGTACATCGCGGACTTTTTGATCCCAGCTGTTTTCTGGAATAACTTCGTCTACATAACGAATAGTTTCAAGAATCAGCTTTCTATGCTCGTAACTGTGATAAGCTTTTTTTGATTTTTGTAGATTAAACTCGTCTGTAGAGATGGCCACCACTAAGTAATCTCCGAGCTGCTTTGCACGTTCTAGCAGCTTAATGTGCCCCCAGTGTAATAAATCAAATGTACCGTAAGTAATAACTTTCTTCATTGCAAACATGAACTCCTTTCTTTCATCCTTATTCGTCTGCTTCAAGCAGTAATGTTATCCGTAATCCTATTATCATCGATCATTTTTTCGCTCTTCGGAACTTCATTATATCACAACGCCTATGAAAGGTTAAGAAAATGTAAAGACAAACTATTTCCAATTTATTGGGTGCAGGAGGAGAAGACCGAGAAATCAATATTTCACAAAGGATCGTCCATATGAATTAATGAAAATGTCACGAAATTTAAAGGATTGTAAAGTTATTGTTAATATTTCATGGAGCAACTGTGATAAAATGATGAGTAGGCGAAGAATGAATTTACAATGAACGTTTCATAGATAACAAAATGAAAAAGGAGGTCTGAACAATGCAAACAGAAGTGGTCTCTAACCTTTCTTATGTTAATGGTGACTTAGATGAATTTATTAGCTATATCAACCAGCATCATATTTCCCAGAGAAGAGGCGCCATGATTGCGACAGTGAATCCAGAGATCGGCTATGCTGTCATGAAGGATGATGCATATCATCAAGTGGTTTCTTCCGCGGATTATGTACTGCCGGATGGTGTAGGTGTTGTGTTGATGTCACGCATGACGCAAAGTCCATTGAAATCAAGAATTGCAGGTTTTGATGTGTTCATGTCTATGCTTGATCTCGCAAACAAGCAATCTAAAAGTATTTTTTTATATGGGGCGAAAGAAGAAGTGCTCGAGGCTGTCAAACAGCGAATTGATACGGAATATCCAAATGTGGTGATTGCAGGCAGCTGTGATGGTTATCAAGCGGATAAACGATTTGTGGCAAAACAAATTGCTCGTTCAAAAGCAGATATGGTGTTTGTTGCTTTAGGTTATCCAAACCAAGAGAACTTTATTTATGAATACCGTCATTTGTTCCCGCAAGCTGTTTGCATCGGTTTAGGTGGAAGCTTTGATGTATTTAGCGGTACGGTGAAGCGTGCACCACGCTGGATGATTAAAACAAATACGGAATGGCTGTACAGACTCATTGTCAATCCGTGGAGATGGAAACGAATGCTGAATATCCCAAAGTACGCTTTTGCCGTATTAAAAGAAAACAAAGGGAAAAAGCGCTACTATCCTGAGCAAGTAAAAGATCAGACGAAGCAGCTGTGAGAGACTGATACATGATGAATATACGCTCAATGATCATCTCATGCTATGCAGCTTTTGTTTCTTTTGCTGGATGGCTCATGAGCGGCGTGAAACCTCGTGACAATCAGGTGACGCTGCTTGTTTCATTCCAAGAGAACGCAGCTGCTCTCATTGATACTTATCAAAAACAGGCGATTATGACAATGAAGCTCACTGTCCTCTATACGAAGCATGCTTCCGTGATAGACAAGGACGTGCCTCATGTGTCATTTCGCTATTTTCATGAAAAAAATCCCATCCATCTCATTCAATGTATCTATACGATGCTAAAAAGCAAAGTCGTCGTCACAGATAATTATTTTCTGATGACAAGTGTGCTAAGAAATAGACCTTCTACCACTTGTATTCAAGTGTGGCACGCCAATGGTGCTTTGAAAAAGTTCGGTCTTGAAGACGCTTCAAATCATCACCGTAGTTCTCGTGATCTGCAGCGTTTCAAGCGGGTCTATGCGTCTTTCGATTATATCGTTACAGGCTCAGATCACATGCGCGAGATTTTCAAAACTTCATTTGGCGTCAAGGACGATCGTTTTCTGCCAACAGGTGTACCATTCACAGATGCGTACTATGATGAGCGCCCTATTTCCTTTCAGACGGATATTTTTCCAAAAGGCAAAAAAGTGCTGCTGTATGCGCCGACCTACCGGGACTTTGCAATGGACGGTCTTGTCTTACCTTTTTCTAAAGAACAATTGCATAGAGAGCTGAATGGTGACTATATCCTGCTCGTCAAACTTCATCCTGCAGTGAAACATTTAGCCAAAGCAGAAACAGATGGTGAGTGGATATTTGATGTGTCCGATCAGCCGCTCTTTCCATTGCTCTCTGTATGCGATGTCCTGATTACAGATTATTCGTCCATTGTGTTTGAATATGCGCTGCTCCGAAAGCCTGTTTTGTTCTTCACTTACGATCTAGAGACTTATCGCATGAAACGCGGTTTAGTCGAACGTTATGAAGACATTATTCCAGGAAAGGCTTGCGTCACTCAAGATATGCTCTTAAAGGAGCTTAAGGGGCTAAACGAATCAGCCAATCAAGACTTATTGAAAACCTTTGCTGAGGAATGGAACCAATATTCAAAAGGGAAATCAAGTCAGCAGCTTCTTTCCTTTATTGAACATCAGCTCTTACACAAAAAACGTCCGGCTTCTCATTAAGAAGCACGGACGTTTTTTTATTTGTTATACACGGGGATATCATAATACAGCGTATAGTTATCAAGTAAGTTATACAAACTATACATACGAGTGACCTGTTTAGAAGCCCAGCCAATATCCGTTGCATATTGGTGAGTCGCTGTCGCAGACCACCGCATTTTGTAAATGGTATCTTGTTTGTATGTGGCGTTATTGATGTAGCTGTTGCCAATGAATTTTGCCCCGCCAATAATGGCTGCCTCTGGTGTGAACCATTGCTGTTCATACGCATACTTTGCACCGAGGTAATTCGGGTTACTGTCATATGCACCAATGCCATACATGTTGTACACGATTCTATCATTGAACTTCGTACCGTTCGCTAAAATGGAACTGCCGTTGCCTGTTTCAAGCAATGCATGTGAAATGAGATAGATTTCGTTAATATGATACGTTTTCGCTGCTGTGATAAAGGCTTGTCCTTTTCCGGCAAGAATGCCTTTCCCTGCTAAAATCTTCGTATTCACTTCAGTCGGGTTGAGATTTGCAGCTTCAGAGAGTTTGAGAAATTGAAAATAAGATTGAGTGCCCTCCGCGATATTCGCTGGGTCTACATATTTTAATACTTCTGCTGAACTCGCATTTCTCCAGCCGAGGCTGATCTTGATCCAGTTGCCTTCTTTTCCAAGCTGCTTCACTTTTGTTCCTTTATTCAGCTGTGCGACGATGTTGCTAGCCGAACTTGAATCAGGTGTAGAACGGACATTTAGCCCGTCTGTATTCACTGTGGATGTCGCTGGGTCTACATATGTCGCATAGACATAGGCTGCACCATCTGTCTGCGGCGACACCTTCATTTGTTTGTTTACCATCTCATTGACTGTGAGGTTATAATTCGTCTGCATCACCATTGGACCATTTTTGATTTTGGTCGCAGTGGCTGTCCAGCCGTATTGGCTTTTCACAAAAGCAATGGCCGCATTCGCATTTGGTAACCCTGTAAACTGCTGTGTGATGTTGATTTTATATGCCGGTTTTGTCGTTGTTGTATAAGCAGCTGGTTCATTTCGTTTTTTGAAGAATGTCATGCCTTGATCTCTTAAGGCAGCAGTCGAAATAACCCCTGTTTTGATCTGATATTGACCATAATCAGTTGCTCCCATTTTTTGAGCGGCTGCTTTCATTTTTTGTTTTGTTAAATAACTTAAGGCTTGATTCAGCTTTGTTTGATTCACAGTCGCCTCTGTCGTAATACGGTATTGCTTAACAGCTTCTGTTAATGTTTTTGTACTGCTGGCAACTCCATTTTTTTTCATGATCTCTTGTGCCTGCTTCACTTTGCTTTGATCATATACAGGAGTTGTCATTAGGCTGTATGCTTTACTGACGGCTTGCCCCTTGCCTGTTGTGATGCTGCTTGTCACCTTTTGTGCCTTTAAGTATGCAGCACCTTTATTTACTTTTGTCTGATCCGTTGCTTGATTCACAACAAGTCGATACGTGCTGTCAGATGCTTTGCCTGTTTTTTTCGTTGTGGCGGATACTTTTTTCTTTTGGAAAAATGCCGTTGCTTTTTTCGCTTGATCATCGCCCAAAAGATTCCCAGTCACTACTTGATATGGCTGTGTAGAGGAGATCTTTTTAGACGTATAGCGCCATTTCTTTTTCTTGAAAAAGGCAACTGTTTTTGCGTAAGTTGTGTCATTTAATTGATTGAGCTTTACGATATAATTTTTCGTTTTTCCTACTCGCTGCACAGTACCTGACGCACCAGCTTGTTTCTTGATCTGAGCCGCCGCTGAGGCTGCTTGCTTACTGTCTTTGAAATAGCCTGATTCCATGCTATATACATTTTTAACAGCTCCAGCCTTCTGAATCTTTCCGCTGATTTTCGCTTCTTTTTGCAGCTGGGTCAGAAGGGTTTGCGCTTTAGACTGATTCGTTTGTGCAGCAGATGTGACGATGTAATACGGTTTGCCTGCTGCTACCGTTTGGAGTACTGCTTTTAAACCAGATTCCTTTTGAAAACCTTGCAGGATGGTATTTGCCTTGCTCTGTCCGACAATATTGCCTGAGATCAGCTGATACACGGTGCCAGCTTTGTTTTCGGTTTGATATGTACTCGTGACTCCGGCCTGTTTTTGTAGTTCGGTTTGAATATTTTTGACTTTCGTTTCAGAATCAATGGCTCCTGATATGACCTGATATGATGGTCTGCTTTGATTGATAGCTTCATAAGTGCTATTGAGTCCTGATGTTTTCGTCAGCTCGAGCGTAAGTTTTTTCGCCTGACTTTCATCGTTGATTGGATCAGATACGATTTTCTGTAAAGGAAGGCGGTCACCTACTGGAGACACCGTACCGCTCATGCCTAACTCTTTTTTTAATGCAGCGGCACTTGCATTAGCTGCTACTTGTGAGTCATATCCTGAGGCAGTCAGTTGATAAGTCGATGTATTTCCTGAAGTTTGATAAGTGGCTGTCCACTTCTTATCCTTTTTCAACGTGTCAACCGCTTTTTTCACTTCTGCTTCTGTTGTAAATACTTTTGAGGTGCTAATCGTATAAATGGATTGATCGACATAGGAGGCTGCTTGCACTTCTTTGCCTGTGTGTAATGTCATACCAAAGGCAGCTGCGAGTAACATAATCTTGATGGTTTTTTTCACGTTCCCTGTCCCTCTCTTAACTTTGCATAATAGTCTACTAATCTCTTTATCGACAAAAACACCAGACTTTTTTAACAAAATAAGCTTAATATATTTAAATTCACCTATGAAAAGTGACATTTTTGGGGGACTTTCACCTCAATACATCATCTTAAATTTACTTTAAAGATATAGTGATTTCTTAATTTTCCTTTAAAGGTATGGTATCATTTAGCATCATTAGAATTTATAGAAATTTAAAATTCACTTGTATTTTATATCACAACGAATTTCTTGACTTTTTCAATAGTAATCTCCAAAGGAGTCATAATGATGAACAAGAAAATTTTTAAACGTCAGAAAAAAATATTAAAACGAAAAATAAAATTTTTAAAAGACCCTTTAATGAATTTTATAAAGGATAAAAGACACCAAAGAAACAATTTATATGCATACTATTATCAACGTTTTGATGTTGTTGAAAAAACCGTACTATATGAATCTAGAGACGGAAAAAGTATGACCGATAGCCCATTAGCCATTTTTGAATATTTGTTACATCAGCCTCATTTCAAAGACTATACACATATTTGGTCAATTGATGATTTTGAAATATTAAAACCAATTTTAGATAAGTATACCGATTATAAAAACATCATTTTTGTAAAGCGAAATTCTAAAGATTATTTGAAATACTTAGCAACTGCAAAATATTTAATAAACAACTCTACTTTTCAACCATTTTTTATATGTAAAAAGGAACAAGTCTATATCAATACATGGCATGGCACACCATTGAAATATATGGGCTTTGATATTCCAGGAAACCCTGCACATTCTCAGAATGTATTGAGAAATTTTTTGAGCTCAGATTATCTCATTAGCCCAAATGAACATACAACAAGTATGTTTATAAATAGCTATAAGTTGAAACATCTTTTCTCGGGAAAAATTATAGAAGAAGGGTATCCAAGAATTGATTTAACGTTGAATACTGATTCCCTTGAATTTAAAAAAGATCTTCACTCTTTTGGAGTAGACCTTTCTTTAGACAAAAAAACCATTGTATATGCACCTACTTGGAAAGGGACAAGTGTAGGTAAAGTTAAAAACAATTTAACTCAGATCACTTCTGACCTGAATTACTTACATGAACGCTTTAGTCAAGAATATAATATCCTTCTTAAGCTTCATCCATTTCTGTATCACCAAGCCAGTCAATCAGCAGAATTACAAGGTCGGCTGATACCAGACTTTATCGATACAAATATGCTGCTAAGTGCGACCGATTTATTGATTACTGACTATTCAAGTATATTTTTTGATTTTCTAGTTACAAATAAACCCGTTCTTTTTTATATGTGGGATGCAGATGAATATAATGAAGAGCGAGGCATGTATTTTAATCTTAAAGACCTTCCTGGTCCCCGCCTTTATAACATTAAAAATTTGGCAGATTCGATTGCTCATATAGAAGACATAAATTCACAATTTAAACGTCAGTATGATCAATTTAAACATGACTTCACAAAACATGACGATGGTAAAGTGACTGAGAGAGTTGTTAAATCTATTTTCAACAATGAAACGGAAGACATCCGTTTCATCAATGCTCTTCATGAAAAGAAAGAAAAGATATTGATTTACCCTGGGGGAATGAAAAATAATGGTATCACTTCCTCTTTCATTAATTTAACACAAAATATTGATTATCATAAATATGATGTTAGTTGCTATATGAGCACACCAAACTCCAAAGAGGTATTAAATAATATTGCAAAAGTCAATAAAAATGTCAGGTTTATTTTCAAGCCAGGCCTACCTGTCTACACTTTACAAGAAGTTTATAAAGATAAATTCATTCATAATCGTGGAGTAACCAGTAAATTCGGGGAAAAGCTCTATCCACAAGATGCTTATTCCAGAGAATTTAGTCGCCTTTTCGGAAAATCCACTTTTGACCATGTCATTGATTTTAGCGGATATAGTTTATATTGGGCTAAATATCTCGTTTCTGCAGATGCTAAAACAAAAATATGTTTTATGCATAATGATCTTCTCTCTGATAGCGAAAGAACGATCAATGGTAAGAAGCCTCATAAAATAAATTTGAGAGGTTTATTCACCATATATCATAAATTTGATAAATTGGTCAGTGTTTCTAAAGGCACAATGGAATTGAACAAACAAAATTTATCTCACTATGCAGATGAAAGTAAGTTTGATTATGTGATGAACTCAATCAATCCAGACAAAATATTAGGAATAGAATTACAATCTGGTGACCAAAACACATCAAGCCTTATCCAATCGAATAAACCTTTTAAATCAAGAGCAAAAATTCTAAGCAGCAAACATGATAAAATCTTCACTACGTTAGTAGAAGATAACCTGTCCACTTTTTCAAGCAAAGAGTTTGAAAACAATGTAGTGATGATTACAAGAAAAGCTGTAACAAAACAAAACGAAGTTTTATATAAGTTCTCTTATGAAGATCATGTTGTGGGATGGCTAAATAAAGATGCTTTTAAACTTCTTCCAGATAGTATTATATGTGAAGAAGAAGTTCATAAATTAGCATTAATCACCAACCCTAAACATAATGATATTTGGACGAAACCCTTTAAAACGAGGGGAATTAAAAAGGTTTCTTCGAGTCACCCCTATAAGAATATTATGGTAGAGATAGACCGAGAAGCTAGAACTGAACGTTCACTCTACTGCAGATTCTATATCAACAAACAACTAATAGGCTGGATAGACTCATCTGCACTAAAAATACTGAAGAATTATGAAGTAAATAGTGTTCAATCTGAGGAAAAGCAAGTCATGATGGAAAAAGAAATACAAACATTATTGAACAAAAATTACCACGAACATGCAGAGTTTATTCGCTCATTGCCTAATAGAACACTTTTAGAAAGAAATATAAATAAAAAAATGAAAATTGTCCATACAGAGAATCATACAATATGGACAAAAGCATATCCAAATTTCGGATATGAAGAAGTTTGCAGCGCTGAGTTATATAAAGGTGCTATTGTGACTGTACACAAGAGCCATAAAACAAAAGAAGCGACATATTACCAATTCTCTTTAGATAAAAAAGTGATTGGATGGTTACATGTAAAAGCGTTTAAAACATTAGATCATCAAACTATTTTAAATCGTAAAGAAGTGAGCTACTCTGCTTCTCTTCATTTGAACGAATTTAAAATTTATAGCAAAACGAACGAAGATACTAGGTTTAAAGTCTTGAAAGATTTTTATCTTTACAATCAAAAAGAAGTTGATATTACAGAAGAAATTACCACACCTATATCAACTTACTGTTCCATAGTGTTTAATAACGAAAAAGTAGGCTGGGTAGATAAAAAAGCGATTGAAATTCTTGAAGTTCGAGGGTTTGAAATAGGAAATGAATTTGTTCCTTACCCTTCCAAAAAACACTATAATTTTGTTAATATGGGACGTCTGTCTCCAGAAAAAGGGCAAGATAATTTAATTACTGCTTTTAAACAACATTTAGAAACAAATGCAAACAGCAGACTATATATTCTCGGCGATGGTCCTCTTAAAAATGACCTTCTAAAGTTAATAGACGAATTAGAATTGCAAAACTATGTGTTTTTAGTTGGCCAAGTTGAAAATCCATTTACCGTCCTAAAAATGTGTGACTGCTTTGTTTTATCATCACACTATGAAGGCCAGCCAATGGTACTTTTAGAAGCCATGACGTTAGGAATGGATATCTTGGCAACAGATATTATTGCAAATCGAACAGTTTTAGAGAATGGCAAATATGGTGCTTTAGTCAATAACAGTGTCGATGGACTTGTAGGAGGGCTAAATAACTTTAGTAATCATACAAATCCTGCTTATGCTCCATTCAATTATAAAGAGTACAATAAAAAAGCAATGGATACTTTTTATAAAGTGTTAAATTAACTAAAAAAGACTTTCAAGCTCTATTCCATGCTTGAAAGTCTTTTTCTTTATATATGTGACACAATCAGTTCACAAGATCCTTCAATTGTGAAGTTCCCTGTTTCAGCAGGCAGGATAAAATGGGCTCCTTTTGGCAGCGGATATGTATGCCCATTATGCTCTAAGGA
The DNA here is from genome assembly GCF_038627835.1 of Bacillus sp. FSL M7-0307. Lineage (NCBI taxonomy): Bacteria > Bacillati > Bacillota > Bacilli > Caryophanales > Bacillaceae > Bacillus > Bacillus sp. FSL M7-0307. The sequence continues at coordinate 3,257,383 of NZ_CP152023.1, forward strand.
CCCTTCCCCATTAATAACGCTGCACAGCAAAAACGGATAATCTTGCGATAGCTCTACTTTTTGATCAATTTCCCATTTATACACAGAGAAGTATTCTGCTTCTACAAATGTTCTAATGGTCATCCCTGGACGAGTTTCTACTGATTCATCTGCATAACCGTCTACATGAGGAACCGTTGTGACATCAATGGCCTGCGTGAAGTGAAGTTCACGTTCATGGCCATTTTGGTCTTTTCGTTCATAATCATACACCCGATAGGTCGTATCTGAACTTTGCTGCGTTTCAAGAACCAGTGTGCCTTCACATAGCGCATGAATGGTACCGCTTGGCACATAATAAAAATCACCCGGCTTAATTTTCACTCGCCGCAAAAGGCCTTCCCAATCGCCGCTGTTCATCATGGTCACAAGCTCAGTTCTCGTCCTTGCATTATGACCGTAGATCATTTCTGCGCCTTCTTTGCAGTCAATGATATACCAGCACTCTGTTTTTCCAAGCTCGCCATTTTCATGTCTTTCCGCATAATCATCATCTGGATGAACTTGAACGGATAAGTCTTGGTTTGCATCTAAAATTTTTGTTAAGAGCGGGAAGCGATCGCCTTCTATTCCCCCAAACAATTCTCTGTGATTGTCCCATAGTTCGATCAACGTTTTCCCTTTATATGGACCGTCTTGCACGACACTTGGTCCGTTTGGATGAGCAGAAATTGCCCAGCATTCTCCCGTTTGATCAGAAGGAATATCATAGCCAAATTGATCCCTTAAGGCTGTACCTCCCCATATTCTCTCCTTCAATTCAGGCAGTAAAAAAATTGGTGACTGCTTCATTCAGGATGACTCCTCCCTTTGCTACCCTTTGATAATCCTTGCCTAGCATGATGAAAACTAGCAAGTCTCAACTTTTATTATGACGCTATCTAAAGAGAAGTCAATCCTTTCAGTACACCGAATGAAAACGATAACAAGAAAATCAATTTACCCTTTGACAGAGCCTGCAAGAAGCCCTTTCACAAAGTATTTTCCAAGTAGAATATAGACCAAAAGTGTCGGCAGTGCAGCCAAGATGGCACCTGCCATTTGAACATTCCATTGCACAATTTGACTGCCTGATAAATTTTGCAATGCGACCATGACCGGCTGATTCTCTGCTGTGGTCATAGTGACCGCAAATAGAAACTCATTCCACACATTTGTGAACTGCCAAATGGCAACCACGACAAACCCTGTGATGGAAAGCGGCAGAATCATATGTCTGAAGATCCCGATAAACCCGGCTCCATCCATCTTCGCTGATTCAATCATTTCATCAGGAATGCTCACATAAAAATTGCGGAACATGAGTGTTGTGATTGGCAGGCCATATACGACATGGACAAGCACAAGTCCCGGAATGGAGTTATACAAGCCGATTTCACGCAAAAATTGAATGAGTGGAATGAGGATACTTTGATATGGAATAAACATACCGAACAACATGAAGGTAAACACCACTTCTGATCCTTTAAAGCGCCATTTAGACAACACATAGCCATTCATCGCACCTAATACAGCTGACAATAAGGTAGCAGGAATGACTAGATAAAGAGAATTCATTAAATTGGGTGATAACTTTTCAAAAGCGATTTTGTAGCTTGAGAAATCAAGTGTAGATGGAAGCGACCACATTCGCTCAAGGGTCACTTCACCTAATGGCTTTAAGCTTGTGACGAGCATGACATAAACAGGCATGAGAAAAAACAAACTGCACAGTATTAATAAAGCATAAAGAACTGGACGGACAAACCCTCTTGCGGTCATGATGAAGCCCCCTTCCGACTAGACAGGAGATACGGCACGATAAAGACCGCAACAGAAATCAACATGACGATCGCAATGGCGGCACCACCTGCATAATGGTTTCCTCTAAAGGTCATTTCAAACATATAAACACCTGGCACATCGGTGACAAAGTTTGCACCTGGTCCTGTCATCGAGTAAATCAAATCGAAGATCTTTAAAGAAATATGTGCCATGATAATGACGACGCTCGCTGTGATTGGTTTTAACAGCGGGAAAATGATTTTCCAGTAGATTTGCCACTCGGTTGCGCCATCCATTCTAGCAGCCTCTCTCACTTCCTCTGGAATTCCTCTAAGACCAGCCAAATACATCGCAAGTGAAAATCCTGTCATCTGCCACACAGCAGCGATGACAACTGCAATCATTGCTGCCGGTACACCAAACTCAATTTTTCCCCAGACAAATCCAGCTAAAATATTCGTATCCGTGTACCACTTGGGCTGGATGCCGAGTGTTTTTAAAAACAGATTCACCCCAGTTGATGGATTTAGGATCCATTGCCACACAACACCTGTGACAACAAAGGAAAGGGCCATCGGAAAGAAAAAGAGATTCCGAAAAAGTGATTCCCCCTTTATCTTCTGATCTAATAAAATGGCCAGTACAAGCCCAGAAGCAATGACTGCTCCAATAAAGAATAATGTAAAAAAGACCGTGTTTCGAAGATCTGACTGAAAGCGAAAATCTTGAAACAGCATGACATAATTTTTCATACCTGCGAAAGAAAAATCAGGAACAAGCGATGTCCAGTTCGATAATGAAACATATCCTGTCCAGCCAATAAATCCGTAAACAAAAATGAATAATAAAACAGCTGACGGTGCTAAAAACAGCAGGGCAAGCAGCTGGTCTCCATTCCATTTTCTCCGAACACGTTTCACTTTTGCTGCTGGTGTTTTTGTGGTCGGCGATGTGTCCATGCGCATGAAGCTACACTCCTTTTTTTAAAAAAGAGGCGGTGCCTAACGGCCGCCTCTTTCATCTTTATTTCATTGAATCTTTTAAAGAAGAAACGAACTGGCTGCTGTCTTTTTGTGTCACGAAAATATTGACGGCTTGGTTCGCCTTCGTGACAAAACCTTCTTCAGCAGCTGAGCCATGCGCAAGAGACGGTGCCAGCTTTGACTCTTTAAACGCCTTCATTGCCGATTTTCCGTATTCATCATATTTTGATACATCTGCATCCACACGAGCCGGAATTGACCCTTTCAGCGGATTAAACGCATCCTGTCCTTCCACAGATCCTAAGACAGATAAGAATTTTTTCACGTTTTCTGGCTGTTTGACACCCTTCGGTAGTCCGAATGTATCCGTGATGACCATAAAGCTGCCCTCCGTACCAGGAGTTGCCACGTATCCAAAGTCTTTATTCACCTTCAAATCTAGATCATTCACAAAATATCCTTTTGCCCAATCGCCCATGACATTCATTGCAGCTTCCCCTTTTGCCACGAGTTGTGAGGCATCCTGCCAGTTACGCGAGCTATGATCGTCGTTGACGTACTCGAGCATACGTCCAAAGATGTCTGCCGCTTCCTTCACTTTTGCATCATCCATTTTTAAGTCGCCCGCCCAAAGTTTTTGATAGTCATCTGCACCTAATACACCTAGAAGAACGCTCTCAAACAAATGAGTCGCTGCCCAAGGTTCTTTATCCCCAAGCGCAAGTGGTGTAATCCCTTTTTTCTTTAAGGCATCGGCTGTTTTGAAAAATTCATCAAACGTCGTTGGTGGCTGTAAGCCCTGTTCTTCAAATACTTTTTTGTTATACCAAAGCACATTGCCTCTATGAATATTCACTGGAACGGAATAGATTTTCCCGTCTTTGCTCACAAGGTCAATCAGTGATTCTGGGAATTTATCCTTCCAGCCTTCTTTTTCATATAGATCATCCAGCGGCTCCATTTTGCCTGCGGCTACCCAGCTCTCATTCAGCTCTGCTCCCCCGTGTACTTGGAAAGTAGCTGGCGGATCATCTCCTTGCATCCGGCTTGTTAGAACAGCCTTTGCATTCGTACCAGCGCCACCAGCGACAGCTGCATTTTCAATTGGAATGTCTTTATTTTTCTCTTCAAACAATTGAATGAGTGCCTTCAGCCCGTCTTCCTCACCTGCACCAGTCCACCAAGAGAAAATTTCTAGTTTCTCCGCTCCGCCCTCTTTTTTTGCATCTGAGTTCGTCGATGAACTGCAAGCAGAGACGACCAGCATACAGAGTGCCAATAAAGTAAAGCCTATTTTAAACTTCATCATGGATCCCCCATCCCTATTTTGTAAGCGTTATCAAAATAAGTATACTGGCAGATCCTTGCCTTTTTTCAGGCAAACTTCTTCACTTTTTTATGAAATTCTTCATTTTTTTACGACCTGTTTTCGATATTCCTTCGGTGAACAGCCCACCATTTTTTTAAACACACGACTGACGTAATTCGGATCAGTATATCCTGCTTGATAGGTGATTTCTTTTAAACTAAGCGAACTCTCTTTCAGTAGCTTCTTCATTTTATCCATCCTACAGGTCGTCACATATTCTTTAAACGTCAGACCTGTCTCATCCTTAAAGCGTTTGGTGAAATACGTCGGGCTTAAATCAACATAGGCGGCCGTTTGCTCCAGCGTGATATGTTCGCAAAAGTGTGTTTGAATGTATCGTTTCGCCCGTTCTATATCATTCACCGTCTGGGTTCTTGCTTCATACAGATCAAATAAATGGTCACAGCATTGGCGGCATTCTGTTTCTGTAGTGATAGCCAGGATAGGCACATCTGCACGAAGTCGTGATTTGAGTAAAATGAGCAGCTCTTTCACATGAGAAATGGTTGCCCCTTCTAATTGGAAGGCATCATAGTAAGCAAGAGCATCACCTCTTCTCCCTTCTTCTAGTGCCAGCATCATGTCATCGGCAAGCTCAGGCAAGTTGATCAATACGTAAGATTGTCTATCTGTATAGTAAAAGCCATAACGAACAGCGCTGTCATCTTTTTTTCGCTGATAATAGGAAAGCTTCGCTTCTGCTGCACTTTTCTGAAGTTGAAGTGGATTTGAGACAGGATGACCCATGCCAACGACAGAGGAATGCTGCTCGCTTGTCATAGAAGCGCGAATGGCTTGCAGTACATTCGCCTTTAGGTGACCAGGTGATTGATGGCTGTAAATCAAGCATGTAAACAGCTCACCGCTCACTTGGATAGGCACTGCTTGAAAAAGAGCAGACTCCTGCAAATGATTCAGGAGTTGATCCCCGCCTGTCCGCTGAACAGCGATCACTAGACCTGCTTGAAAATCCTGAAACAGCCGCTCAAACGCTGTTGAAGTATAAGATTGACCATTCAACACATGAGCTTCCAGCCATTTTGACTGCTGATTGACTTTCTCCGCCTGCCGCAGGGAGACCTCCTGCTGAATTTCTGCCGCAACAGAACGAATCGCTGTAATGGTTTCGTCTTTATCAGCTGGTTTGACAAGGTATTGTTTGACCCCTTCCTGCATGGCTTGCTTGGCATAATCAAATGTATCGTAGGCTGTCAGCATAATAAATTTAGTATAAGGGCAGCTTGCTTTGATCTGTTTGATCGCTGTGAGTCCATCCATGCCAGGCATCTGAATATCCATGAGCACAAGGTCAATTGGCTTAGACCGCGCCAATTCCACCGCCTTTTTTCCATTCGCAGCTTCCCCTGCAATATGACAGTCTGGCAGCCATTCGGTCATGAACTTACGCATCGCCATTCGTTCAATTTTTTCATCATCCACAATCAGCACGTTCAGCATGCTCGTTCCTCCTTGATTGGTATTGTCAATTGAATGGTGGTCCCTTCGTTTGGCTTTGAATCAATTTGAAGGGCATCCTGCACTCCGTAAAACAAACGCAGCCTCGACATCACATTTCGAAGACCAATTCCTGTCGAGTGACCTTTACTACGTGTGTCTGGATGATCTTCTTCCTCTTGCGATAGCAATCTCTTTTTCTCTGGATCACTGATGCCAAGTCCATTATCCCGAATCCGAATCATGACAAAGCCATCATCTCGATCAATAGAGAGCTCTACAAGCCCCCCCTCTTCTTTTGGTTCTACCCCATGAATAAAGGCATTTTCGACAAGCGGCTGCAATGTAAGGCTCGGAATGTGAACAGATAGACACGACTCATCTATGGTCGTTTTGCATGTAATACGATCGGAAAATCTTGTTTCTTGTATATGAAAATATTCTTTTACCACTTTCACTTCTTGTTCTAACGTAACAGATGCGCTGAGAGGAGATAGCGAATACCGCATCAGCGTAGAAACGGATTGTATCAATCTCGATGTCGCATCAGCTGATTCTAAGTACGCCATACGTGAAACGATGTTTAATGTATTAAATAAAAAATGTGGATTCATTTGGTTTTGCAGTGTTTTCAGCTTCATGTCTTTAATTTTCTGATCTAAAGCGGCCTTTTGTTTCATCTCTTCAATCATTACCTTCATCTCTCGCCGCATTCGCTCAAAGGCATGATTTAACACAGAGATTTCGTCCTTTGATGACACATGCAAATTCGGACCATCAAAATTTCCTTCTGATACTTCTTTGGCACTTCGAGATAGATGAACGATCGGTCTTGAAATTCCGCCCGCAATGATATAGGCCATCCATAAAGCGATACCTATCGATAATGTAAACAGACATAGAGTAAAAAGCGCATACGTTTGATGTCTTTTTTGAAGGGATTGGTAGAGTACTTGATACTCAGATAATTCATCATCCAAAAGAGTCATTGTCTGCTCTTGGATATAAGAGGACACGGTTCTTACTTCTTTCACACTTGCAGCATATTCTTTGATTTTCCCTTCTTTGACATGATTCATTGTCGCATCACTTTCGTTTATGAGCGTCCGCATCATATATTGATATTTTTCAATGGAGGGGATGGCGGCATGAAGCCCTGCATCTTTGAGCAATGCTTGATCATATGATGTCATTTTCTGTTTTGATTCAGCATACCCTTTGGCAAACGCCTGATCCTTTTCGATGGCAAAGGCGTTGACCTTTTCATACATCGTTTTTGCCTCTGTGGAAATATCATTCAGCAGGAGAAAGGAACGAAAGCTCTTGCTATATTCTGATGTGATTTTTGAACTGCTCCAATACACAAAAAAAGCGGCCACATTGCCAAGGAGCACAAGAATTAAAAAAGCCAATAATAACTTACTTCGAATTCTCTTCATGGCTGAACCCCCTGTGGTCTTTCCGTTTGATGAAGGGGCAGGTCTCCTCGCCGAATCACACTCGTCCCTGTGTACTGCAGCGGTTCTTGTTTATCCCCTTGCTGCAAACGAACAAGAGATTCAACCGCTTGATAGCCCATTTCATAAGGGTGCTGTACAACCACTGCATCGATTTTCCCATCATCCAGCGCTTGAATCGTATCAGGCAATGTGTCAAATGCGAGCACATAAACATCTTTAGACGAATGATATTGCTCTGTTGCTTGAATAATGCCGACACCGTCTAATGCGCTTGTTCCATAAAATGCGGTGAGCTGCGTATGATCATTTAACAATTTATACGCAGCACCGGAAGCACCTGATTTCGTAATCGCCGACTCTTCTATTCCAGCAATATGAATGCGTTTCTCACCAGAAACGGCATCTCGAAACCCCTTCACGCGAAGCTTCTGGTGAATCGCATCAAGCCGTCCCGTCACAATGCCCACATACTGCTCGCCTTTTGTATCAGCGATGAGTGCCTGTCCGGCGATAAAACCGGAATAATAGTTATCTGTTCCGACATACACTTGACGCTTGCTCCCCTCTGCATCGGTATCGACTGTGACGACATCAATGCCTTTCTCTCTTGCTTTTTGAAAGAGCGGTTTGTATTTCTTTGCATCAAGCCCTTGTGTCATAATGCCGTCCACATGACCAGCAATCGCCATATCAATGGTTTTCAGGTGATCATCCAAATCAGCCTGCTTTGGACCTAGGTATTCTAGATACACCCGATGAACTTCCGCCGCATCAGCAGCTCCCTTTTGCACCAATTGCCAATATTCATTATCAAGTTCCTCCGGTACAAGAACAAAGTGATATTGGTAAGTTGATACCGCCTCATCAGAAGCGCTTTCAATTTTAACTAAATCTTGACCTAATACAGATAAAAAAAGAACAGATATAACACAAAATGTGAGAAATGCGCCCATTCCGAACAACTTCGACCATTTCATTCACATTCCCCTCCTTCCATTGTTGCCGCATAAAAAAAGAGCTGCTTATAAAAGCATACTCTCTCGACCTCTATAATTCCTTTGTCATAAATAAACTGTTTGGATCTTCTTGGTATGAACCAAAAGGCGGACAATATTGAAATCCAAAGCTTTCATATAATTTTCTTGCCGGTTCAAAGAAAACAAACGCACCTGTTTCAAGGCTGACTCTTTTATACCCCCGCCGCTTCGCCTCTTGGAGAAGGTGGGTCAACAGATACTTCGCCACGCCTTTTCGCATATGGGCTGCTGCCGTCCTCATCGATTTGAGTTCACCATGTTCACTTGATAGCTCCTTGATGGCTCCGCAGCCAAGAAGCGCCTCTCCATCCCTTGCACTCCATACTGTGACATCTTGTTTTTTCAGATCGTCTAACGAAAGGGCATGAATGCTTTCTGGCGGTGAATGTTTTTTCATCTCTTCTAAATGAGATTTAATCAATTGCTCAATTTGACCATCTTTTAGTTCATCTTGTTGAATGTACATATCGACCTCTCCTTTATGCTCATTTTACGTGAAAAGAAGCGCCTTCCCATCTTTTATGTCAGATAAACGAACAAACAACCGGCAGTCATCCGCCGGTTGTTTATGTGAACTACATGATTGTGGAAGAAAGAACGGCCTGTAATTCTTCTGCTGTACTGCTTTCAAGCTGGCTGCCGACACCTACTGCCACAGCTCCTGCTTCAAGCCATTTTGGCACATCGACTGGATGAATGCCTCCTGTTGGGATGAACTCAATCTCTGGAAACGGGCCTTGCAAATTTTTCATATAGGACAAACCGAAGGAGCCGCTCGGAAAAAGCTTTAACACGCTGTATCCATTTGCTTTTGCCTGCATAATTTCACTCGGGGTCAAAACACCTGGCACGTAAAGTGTATCGTGAAAAGATAGGTGCTCTCCGATGACAGGAAGATATCCCGGGCTGACGATAAATTGAGAGCCGGCTTCAATGGCTGATTGTGCCTGCTCAAGCGTTGTAATCGTTCCGGCTCCGACAATCAAGTCGTGGTCATGCTGGTAAGATGCAATGATCCGCTCTGCTTTGGGCGTGGTATATGTCACTTCGATGGCCCGCACCCCTTTTTTCTTTAAACGACCAATCATCTCTATCCCCTCTGCTTCACTACCTGCTCTGACCACCGCAATGAGTTTACAAGCTGCGAGCTTCTCTTTAACGCTCATACTTGCTGACTTTCCCATACCTCTCATCTCCCTTCATATCGTGTCGCCTTTGATATCGTTTGGCTTCTTTTATAAATGCCTGAAGCTCTTCCCGAGTCGGCAGTCCCTCGTGATCTCCTGGGGACATGACTGCAAGTGCTCCAATGGCATTGCCTCTTGCTACCGATTTTTCATATGATAATCCGTCCAGCAGACCGCTCATCACTCCCACTGCAAATCCATCACCAGCTCCGACTGTATCCACGACATGAGACACATGAAAACCAGCCACTACACCTTGGCCGGATGCACTTTTGAAATAGGCTCCTTCTGATCCCAGTTTAATGACCACAAGCTTGATACCTTTTTGTAAATAAACATCCGCAATCGCTTCCGGCTCATGACATCCTGTGAGTCTTTGACCTTCTGCAAGCCCTGGGAAAAACCAATCTACTTGAGCAGCCATCTCGTTCACCGTATGAATCATGTCTTCTTCCTCTTCCCATAGTTGAAGTCTAAGGTTCGGGTCAAAGGAAATGGTTTTTCCTGCTTCCTTCATTTCTTTAAGGGCATGAAAAGAAAACGCTCTCATTTCACTAGACACAGCAGGCGGGATTCCGGTCATATGAAGATGTCCTGCCTGCTGAAAATAAGTGGACGGGAAATCGCTTGGGTTCAATGTGCTCGCAGCAGAGCCTTTTCGGTAGTACGTCACATCAGGGTCTCCATCGATGACTTTTGATTTAAGCAATATCCCTGTTTTAGCCCCATCATTTGAACGGAGCACTGCCTCAGTATCGACCCCTTCTTTTTGAAGCTCTTCTAAAATAAATGTACCAAGTGAGTCCGCCCCGACCTTGCTCATCCAGCCTACGCTAAAGCCTAATCTTGCCAAGCCGACCGCAACATTACTCTCTGCACCAGCAAGTGCTTTTTGAAACGTATGCACTTGGTGAAGCTCGCCAATTTCTTTTGCATAAAACATCGCCATTGATTCCCCAAATGTGATCACATCCAATGCTTTCACTCATTTCTCCCCTTTTCTTGGTACCGGTTTCAAAACAGTTGAAAAAGAGAGAGCATGCACGTATGTATACTCTTCTCTGCCTGACGTTTATAAAGATTTTCTCACAATGATTTCTCCATCAAGTTGAATGGTCTGGGGTGCACTCTTATCTCCTTCAAGACGTGTCTTGATTTTTTGCATCGCCGCTTTCCCCATCTCATGAGATGGCTGCGCCACCGTAGTGATGCCTGGCCCGATGAGCTTATACCATTCTGTATCATCAAATCCGGCAATGCCTATCTCCTCAGGTATCTTCACCCCAAGATCGACGAGTTCACTGATGAGTTTCAGCATGAGTAATCCATTGCCTGCTAAAATCGCTTTTTTCTGATGGTTTGATTGTAAAAAACGACAAATCTCATCTCGCATTTGTTCCTTTTGCTTCAAATTGATTTCTGCAATCATAGGTTTCTTATGTTGACTCATGGCCGTCTGTTCATAGGCTTCTTTTCGTTCTTCACGAGGACTAATCCCATCGACCGGCTCAGTAAAGAAAGCGATATGTTCGTAGCCTTTTTCAACCATTTGGTGAAGTAGACGAGCCGTGATGTCACGGTTATTCGTTGTGACGGTATCGACCTTGAGTTCAGGTAACTTACGGTCAACAAGAACAATCGGTACACCGTTTTGCTTAAAGTCTTGCAAAATGTCATTGTTTTGACCGGTCGTATTGATGATCAGCCCTTCAATATAATGAGCATGCAGCTTCAGTAGCATTTCTCGTTCTTTTTCTGGACGATTATCTGTGTTGCACACCATGATGCTGTATCCATATTCATCACAAATCTCTTCCACACCACGAAGTGTCGCAACAGAGAATGGGTTCGTAATATCAGCCACAATAAAACCAATGACCTTGCTCTTTCTTACTTTCAATCCTTGGGCAAGCTGACTCGGACGATAATGGAGCTCCTCAATGGCTTTTTTAATCTTTTTTACCTTTTCAGGAGAAATTTCATTTGTTCTGCCATTGATGTATCTGGATACCGTTGATTTTGAGACACCTGCATATGCTGCAACTTCGTTAATGGTGACTTTCGTTTGCTTTTTCTCTTTCATACAAAAAACTCCCAAGATCGATCTTCTCATTTGTTTCGAAACCGATTTCAAATAAACTTAAAAAAAGCATACCACAAGTTAAGCTGTATCAGAAGATTTTTTTCATAAAAATGAAGAAAAAAAGCTTTTATACAAATAAAGAAAGCGATTTCAAATTAACGGTTGACGCCACTCTCTTTTTCCTCTAGAATTTTCCTTGAAACCGATACCAAATAAAACAATTATATGTTTCAGATGGAAAGGGAGGCTTATCTCAAATGGAAAATCGTTATGCTGTACATCCTGAGCAGGTCAAGCGTTTTACAACAGAGGAACTTCGTCGTCATTTTCATATTCCGATACTTTTTGTCAGTGGTGAATTGAAGCTGTATTATTCGCATGAGGACCGTGTGGTGATTGGCGGCGTTATGCCGATATCAGAACCGATCAAGCTAGATGCCGGCGACTTTTTACGTACAGAATATTTCCTTGAAAGACGGGAAATTGGCATTGTAAATGTCGGCGGCCAAGGTACGGTCACAGTCGATGGTGAGTCATTTGTGCTGGAGCATAAAGATTTCTTATATATTGGACTTGGACACGAACATGTACAGTTTGCTAGTTCATCAGGTGAGCAGGCCAAATTTTATCTTGTGTCAGCCACAGCTCATAGAGCGTATCCGACACAAAAGGCTGCGATCGCTGAATTAACACCGAATCATTTAGGAGAAGCATCCGCCTCGAACGTACGGAATCTGTATCAGGTCATTCATGCAGACGGCATCCAAAGCTGCCAGCTTATGATGGGCATCACTCAGCTTGAAACCAATAACACATGGAACACGATGCCTGCTCATATACATGACCGGCGGATGGAAGTGTACTTATATCTTGATATAGAGGAAGACGCACGTGTCTTTCATTTTATGGGGGAGCCATCTGAAACGAGACATCTCGTTGTGGCAAATGAAGAAGCCGTCATCTCACCTGCCTGGTCCATTCATTCAGGCTCAGGTACAGCAAATTATTCATTTATTTGGGCAATGGCGGGAGAAAACTATACGTTTAAAGATATGGACTTTGTCCCGATGGACCAGCTGAGGTAATGAAATGACGACGACATCATATGTAGCGTCCCTCTTTTCCCTCGAAGGCAAAACAGCTCTTGTCACAGGTCCTGGAACTGGTATTGGGCAAGGTATTGCCGTAGCGCTTGCCCGTTCAGGTGCAGATATCATCGGCACCTACCACCATACGCCGCTTGATGAAACAAAAGAACTTGTCGAACAGACCGGTAGATCATTTCATGCGATTCAAGTAGACTTTTCAGATCCTCAGTCCGCAAAGCGGGATGTTGATGCCCTTTTAAAGCAACACACAATTGATATTTTGATCAATAATGCTGGGACCATTAAAAGAGAAGAGGCCGCTCAATATTCAGAGGAAAACTGGCATACTGTGATGGATGTGAATATCAACAGTCTCTTTTTCCTCACGCAAAAGGTCGGACAGCAGATGCTGAAAAAAGGGCAAGGGAAAATTGTCAATATCGCTTCCCTTCTATCATTTCAAGGCGGTGTCTTTGTTCCCGCTTATACAGCAAGTAAGCATGCTGTCGCAGGTTTGACGAAAGCTTTTGCAAATGAATGGGCAAGTCAGCATATTCAGGTCAATGCGATCGCACCTGGTTATATTGCAACCAATAACACGCAAGCCATTCGTGACGACGCGAACCGGAATGAAGAGATTCTGAAACGAATCCCCGCTGGACGCTGGGGACGGCCTGAAGATCTAGCAGGTGCCGCCGTCTTTCTCAGCTCCCCTGCCTCTGATTATATGAACGGGCATATTTTAGCCGTAGATGGCGGCTGGCTGGCGAGATAAACATGTGAAGAGAATTCCTATTTTAGGGGATTCTCTTTTTTCTATTTGCATAATTCTTCTCCTTCCGAGTCACTCTATAAAAAAAGACATGAGGGTGAGGTATTATGAAAAGTCGTATTGAACAAGATATAGAGTCCGTCATTAAGCGTGTCAAAAGCTTTGCCGGCAAAAGTGATGATATCGTGTTCCACTCGTTTTCATTTGGTCCTTCCGCTGTCTCTGCATGTCTCGTGTACGTTGAAGGACTCACAGAATTTGAGATGCTTTCCAAACAAATCATTTCACCTATGCAAAAGGAACTGACCATCACCGAGGTCGACCACACCACACTTTCTTCCCTTTCTAAAACGTTCTTTGGCATTCAAAATGATGTGCTGGAAGATATGAACCTTGCCATCGAGCAGTTATACAACGGCAGGGCTATTTTATTTGTGGATAGAGCCACTCAAGCGCTTGCGCTCCATACGAATCTTTTTCAATTTAGAGAAGTAGAGGAGCCGCAATCAGAAGTCCTTGTAAGAGGACCCCGGATTGGATTTATTGAAAATCTTGAAAAAAACACGGCATTGCTTCGTGAAAGAGCAAACGACCCGAACCTTGTCATTCAAAAGGTGAACATAGGTACTCGTAACAAGAAATCTGCCGCTCTCGTGTATGTTCGTGATATCGCAGACCCCAAATTAGTAGATGATGTACTCTCTCGCATGAAGCAAATCAAAATAGATGATATCCCTGAGACCGGCTACATAGAACAGCTGATTGAAGACAGTCATATCTCTATTTTTCCGCAGATTCAAAATACAGAACGTCCTGATCGGGTGATTGCCTCTGTGCTCGAAGGAAAGGTGTCTATTTTGCTCGATGGGACGCCGTTTGCCCTCATTATGCCGATGACTCTCACTGCCTTGATGCAATCACCGGAGGATTATTATCAAAGATGGACAAGTGCGACTCTTTTGCGTTTGCTCCGTTATATTGCCGTGCTTTTGACAATCTTTTTACCGGGACTCTATATCGCCCTTGTTTCCTATCATCCTGGTTTATTACCAACACGAATGGCACTGACCATCGCAGGCAGCCGGCAAAATGTGCCCTTTCCTCCTGTAGTGGAAGCCATTTTGATGTCGTTTACGATTGAACTGCTGCGGGAAGCTGGACTTCGTCTCCCTAGGGCGATTGGGCAGACGATTGGACTGATTGGCGGCGTCATTATTGGACAGGCGGCTGTCCAAGCCAATATTGTCAGTGCCTTAATGGTCATTATTGTGTCTCTGACGGCACTAGCCGATTTCACTGCTCCATCATATGATTTCAGCTTTCCCTTACGCATCCTGAGGTTTATGGCCATCTTCAGTTCAGCCATGTTTGGATTATATGGCTTAATCATGTGTTATTTATTTGTACTTTGTCACTTGATGCAGCTAAAGACCTTTGGTTTTGACTATTTCACACCTGTTTTGTCTTCACCGTTTTCAGATTTAAAAGATACGTACGTTCGTTTACCAATAGGGCTATTTAAATCGAGACCGAAAACAGCCAAGACAAAAAATCTCAAAAGACAAGGAGAGTAAACGATGTACAGAGCTGAGAAGCTATCATTGTTACAAGTCACCATTCTGTGCAGTTCTACAATGATAGGCGCTGGAATTTTAACCATTCCACGCAGTTCTGCCAATTCAGGATTCCCTGATGGCTGGATCATTGTATTAATACAGGGAGTCATCTTTGCTTTCGTTGCTTTTTTGCTAGGTTGGATTGCTGAGAAGAATGCGCCGGATACCATTTTTGAATCGAATACAAAAGGAGCCGGTGCCTTCTTTGGCACGATCTTTAATTTGATGCTGGTCGGTTATTTACTAGCCATTGTAGGCTTTGAAGCTCGTGTACTTGGGGAAGTGGTTCAGTTTTTCCTGCTGCAATCGACCCCCATGACCGTGATTGTGATGATTTTTTTACTCGTAGCGATTTATCATTTAAAAAGCGGTATTTTTCCAGTAGTGAAGATGGTGACATACATTTATCCGATCACCATGGTCATTTATATTGGCCTCATGCTGTTTTGTCTAAAAATATTTGATTTTGATTATTTACGCCCTGTCATGGCGCACGGCTTTAAAGATTTTAGTAATTTGTTCTCTCAAACATTTATTCAATTTACTGGCTTTGAAGTCATTTTGTTTGTTGTACCGCTCATCTATAAAGACAAATGGTCAAAAGCGAAATGGGCGGCAGCAATCGGTGTTGGAATGACCTCACTTATTTACTCCCTCACGCTCTTTATTGTGATTGGGTCCATGACGGTTGGAGAAACGATGTCACTCACATGGCCCACCGTTTCACTCATTCAAGCGCTAGAACTTGAAGGGGTTTTTATTGAACGATTCGATATTTTCTTACTGACGATTTGGACATGCCAGCAGTTTATTTGTATGCTTGGTTTTTTCCAATTTGCCATTAAAGGCTGTCAAACGGTCTTTAAGACGACCAATATCACAAGGTTGCTATGGCTGCTGTTTTTCTTAACCTCTGCCCTATCTCTTTTTCCAAGTAATCTCAATGAAGTCTTTTACTACTCGACTTTACTCGGTTATGCGTTGTTCGCTGTTTTAGCCATTCCTTTTATAACAGCTATTCTGCTCATGATACGTAAAAAATGGGGAGGTCGTTCTGCATGAAAAGGCGGCGTTTATTTCTAATCTTTCTGTCTTGCTGTCTTTTGCTTTTATCGACAGGCTGCTGGGACTTAAAGGATATTGAGAAATTATCGTTTGTGCGCGGTGTTGGCATTGACGAGGAAGATGATAACGGAGTCAAACTCACCTATCAAAACCTTGTCCCTAAAATGGGCGGAACACAAGAAGCAGACTCCCCTGGCTATGTGAATGTCGTCTCAAAGGGGAAAAATGTACTGGAAGCAGTCAGCAATGTCGCTTTGAAGGATCCGCCGATTTACAGTGATCACCTCAAAATCTTTTTGTTTGGCAAAGATCAAGCCGAACATCATGATATTCAAGGGACACTCAACCACTTTATGCGAGATGATGAGGTTCGAAGAAGCAGTTACCTCTTAGTGTCACGCCACGAGGCATCAAAAATCATCAACCAAAAATTAAAATCACAGCAAAAGGTTCCAGTTGAGCATATTTTTGAAACATCAAAAAACCGGAGCTTTAACGGGAAGATTTTACTGCCAACACGTATTGGCCGAGCGTCCGATTACTTTCAGATGGGTATAAGCTTTCTTGTCCAGAGTGTGGATGTGGTAAACGGAGAACTCACCTACGATGGAGCAGGCATCATCCATGGGAAAACGCGAAAGCTGATAGGGTTCATTCCAGCAAAAGATGTCCAATCTTTAAACTGGGTCATGAATCGTATCTCAGGCGGAGTCGTACCCGCCACCTACAAAGACTTTCCGATTACGTATGAAATCAAGAAAGCAAAATCAAAGATTGAACCCTATCTGAAGAATGGAAAGGTGTCCTTTAAAATTAGTGTACAAACAAATGGGAAACTATCAGAAGATCAATACCCCCCTGAAAACTCATTCGATGAACAGTACATCAAACGATTTGAGCGCATTTTTGAACGCAAAATCAAAGAGCGCATTCAAAAAGCCGTCAACCACATGCAAAAAGAAGTTGGCGTTGACTCGATCTTTTTAAACAGGCAGGTGCGCATCAAGTATCCAAATTTTTGGAATCAGCACCGCGACGATTGGGATACAATATTCCAAGAAGTAGACATTGCATATGACATAAAAGTCAGCATTTTGAACTTTGGTGCAGAAGGCGCAACGAAAAATTTTAAATGGTAACGCAAAAGGCGAATGACCGCCTTAGATGGTTGACAAAGGGCTAAAATGAACTTTGTTTTAGCCCTTTGTCTTCTTTTCAGCATGATAGAAAACCTTTGCAGTCTAGGAAGGACGAATACCGGAGCAGAGCGAATGAAGGATTCGCGAGCACCGGCGCGCAGGACTGACAAAGAATGCGAGGGCTTGCCTTCACGCTGAGGCGGATTACCCGGAGGGGGAACCGCCTTTTTTACGTGCAACGATCAAAAGCTGATAGAGCGTCACTTGATCAGATAATGCTTTTGTTTGAAAGCCAAGTGACTCTCCTACTCTCGCCACTTCGTCAAAAAACAATTGAACGTTTTGATCAATTGGCACATTGATCGGCTGTTCAATCATGCGATGAAATAAATGGTCTGGAAAGAGCGCCCGCATTGTATTTGGTGTGAAATATCTCATATGTGTTCGATCTAAAATCCCCACATCTTGATACGTAAAATCACCTGCCATTAAAGGCAGCAGTACTTCCGCATGCATCATATTAGGTAAGCAGCAAATGATCACGCCACCTGGTTTTAAAGACGCATGCGCTTGAGCAATCATCTGCCATGGATCTGACACATGCTCTAACACATCAGAAAAGATCACAGCATCAAAAAAAGCTTCTTTCTCTGACCAAGGATACTCATCCGCTTTTGTCTCAATCACTTCTTTGTAATACGCCTTTGCCATCTCTGCTTTTAATGCATCCGCCTCTACTCCGTACATGTCAGCGGACTGCCGGTTGATCAGTTCAAGCCCTGTCGCCCCAGCACCGCAGCCAACATCCAGCACACATCTGGCATCCTCAGGGAGCAGTGCTGCAAAATATGGATGGGGGGAGATCAGGTTTAAATCAATACCCCATTTATCTAAAAATCGAAGCCTGTTCTCCGCAAACAATGTAGAGATATTCGTTTCTTCATTGGCATTGAATGTGGCATGACCGTGATGATGTACAAATGAATCATGGACGATTTGCAGCTGGTATCCCTTTAGCAACGAACGCAGACAAAGGTCATCATCCTCAAATGATCCATATACAAACCGCTCATCAAATAACCCTACATCCTCGATCAGCTCTCTTTTGACCAGCAAACAAAAACCAACAAGTCTATGCACATATGTCCTTTGGCCTTTTCTCGAAGCCGTATATGCCTTCGCAAAGGCAGGAAGCTCCTTCACATCTGTGTAAGATGGCTGAACGAGCTGAGGACCACTCACATAATTGGAAACAGGGCCTACCATGCCAATACGATCTGATGCAAAAAGGGCTTCTCTTAAAGGCAAAAGCCAGTTTTCGGTCACAATCGTGTCGTTATTTAAAAAAAGAATACTATCTCCTGTTGCCTTTTTCGCCCCTTGGTTACAGCCCTTGGCAAAACCTTGATTCTTCTCGTTGTCAATCAACACGACATCTTCCAGTTGTCTCACATATTCCTTTGTTCCGTCTGATGAAGCATTATCCACGATAATGAGTTCATATTCATCACGCCGAGTATGCTCCTTGATACTGTCGATACATTTTTTCGTTAGGTGCAGTTCATTGTACGTCAGCATCACAATGCTCGTTTTTCCTTTCATCTCATTTCCACCTTTCGCCCGCCTGTTCCATATGTATGTCATAGGCAGCACGTTCAGAAGATGAGTGATTGTCCTTTCTTGATTAAACGTTTGTTTAACAAAGGAAGACCAGCTGCCTCATGCAGCTGGTCTTTTTTCATACCGTTTCCCCTTCGTCATTCACGACGGCACGGTTTCTCTTTTTTAAATCTTCTTCAATCTCTTCAAGACTTTTTCCTTTCGTTTCTGTGACTAAATATTTCACAAATAAGAAGGCACCTATGCCGATGGCTGCATAAATAAGGAAAAGGTTACTGATGCCGATTGCACTTAATAAGGTTGGGAATGTGAGCGAGATGATCAAATTCCCTGTATGCAGTAGGAAGGTCGATACCCCCGTACCGATTCCCCGGACATGTACTGGGAACAGCTCCGGCAGCATCACCCATACGACCGGGCCCCAGCTGACAGCAAAAATGACGATGAAAAGTCCTAAACATATAATCGTCGTCCAACCTGCAGCTGTTGATCCCTCGAAAAAACGATTGACCACTGCTAGAACAATCAAACTAAGAACCATCCCTACATTTCCAAATAGGAGTAACGCTTTCCGCCCGACACGATCAATGATTTTAATCGCAACAAACGTCATGACAACATTGACTGCACCAATTCCTACAGTTCCTAAAATGGCTGCTGAATCGCCAAAGCCGACACTTGTGAATGTTTTTGGTGCATAATAAATGATGGTATTTGTCCCAATAAACTGCTGTAAAAAAGCTAAACCGACACCAGCAATTAAAGCGGGGCGCACCCATGGTTCGAGTAATTCCTTAAGACCGCCCTTTTCTTCACTTTCTGCTTTTTGAATATCCGCAATCTCGTCTTCAACTTCTTGCTTACTTTGTCTAAGTTTTGACAATATTTCTTTCGCCCGGTCCGCCTGTCCTTGGACAAACAGCCAGCGAGGACTTTCTGGCATAAACAAAATACCACATAACAAAAGAACAGAAGGAACAACGGCAATTCCAAGCATCAGACGCCATGCCTCTGCATCCGCTAAAACGTAGTTCACAATATAGGCAAGAAGAATACCAAATGTGATCATGAGTTGGTTTAATGAGGAAAGTGCCCCTCTTGATTCCTTTGGCGCAAGTTCAGATAAATATAATGGAACAATCGTCGTCGAGCATCCGACAGCAAGTCCTAGCACGATTCGGAATAAGACCATGACCTCTGTATTCGGTGCAAGGGCTGTTCCAAATCCGCCGATAATAAATAAAATGGCTGCGGCGATTATCGCTTTTTTCCGTCCGAATTGATCTGTCAGTTTTCCAGAAAGAGAAGACCCGAGCATCGCCCCGATTAAAATCGAGCTGACCACAAGTCCCTCTGTAAATGCATTTAAACCTAAATCCTCTTTCATAAATAAGATAGCGCCAGAAATGACACCTGTATCGTAACCATATAAGGCGCCGCCAAGTGCGCCGAAGAAATAAAGCCACCCATTCCGATTTTTCATGATCATAACCCCTCTTTTATCTATGTAATGACTGGATGTTTCTCTATGAAAAATCATTTTCCTCACTTCCTGTCATTTCAAACATTTCGATGTTTTATGACAAATATATTTCATTTGCGTATCATTGAAACTTTTTTAGATAAGGAAACGTCAATTAAGCGTTAGTGAAAAAAATGTCGCACTATATCCCGTTTTAAGGTATATTTGTTTTAGTTTGTAAGCAGGAAGAAGGACATCTTTACTATAAAATCATAGCGAGGGTTTAAAATATATGGATCAAACAAGAAGTAAACGCAAAGGCAAAAAGCGTTTAAAACCATGGGTGAAAGTCACTCTTTTTATTTTTGGTATTCTTTTACTGACAACCGCTTCTGTCACCGGCTATGCCTACTATAAAGTGACATCGGCTGCGAAAAAAGCACAAGTCTCTCTAGACCGCGGTGCACAATCTGTCAAACGGATTGAAGCATTTGATCCTGGGAAAGACAGCTTTTCTGTCTTGCTGCTTGGCATTGACAGCAGACCCGGCGAAACAGTCAAACAAGCACGAAGCGATGCAATGGTTTTAGCGACAGTGAATCGTACGAATAAAACCGTGAAATTATTAAGTATTCCAAGGGACTCATATGTTAATATTCCAGGTCATGGTTATGACAAAATCACACATGCACACGCATTTGGTGATGCAGACCTCACGGTGAGTACAGTTGAAAATTTACTAGATATCCCTGTCGACTTTGTGATTGAAAGTAATTTCAAAGCATTTAAGGAAATTGTGAACGAATTAAACGGTGTTTCCGTTAACATTAAAGATGAATATGTTGTGAAACAGATTCTTAAAGATACAAAGGGCAAAGTTCAGCTGCAAACGGGTACTCACACACTAGATGGTGATCAAGCTCTCGCTTATGTGAGAACAAGAAAAGCAGACAGTGATCTCATGCGCGGACAGCGTCAAATGGAAGTTTTAAAAGCCATTTTCGATAAATCAAAATCAGTAACGTCCATTCCGTCTTATGACAATATCATAGATACTCTAGGTGATAACGTCTCAACTAACCTGTCAATGAAAGAACTAGTCGGTCTTTTCCCACTACTCACTTCACTGAAATCTGTTGATACGATTCAACTAAAAGGATCTGATTACCAGCCAAATGGCGTTTATTATTACCAATTGGATCAAAACCAACTGAACGAAGTCAAAACGGAATTGAAGAAACAGCTTGAATTATCATAAAAACAGAAAGCGTCCTTTTGGGCGCTTTTTATGTGTTGAAAAAGGTGTTTGCCCTTTTTCTTCTTTTAAGCGTGATAGAAAACCTTTGCAGTCTAGGAAGGACGAGCACCGGAGCAGAGCGAATTTGACATTCGTGAGCTCCGGAGCGCAGGACTGACAAAGAATGCGAGGGTTTGTCTACACGCTAAAAGCGTCCTTTTGGGCGCTTTTTCTTATATCCTTGATCAATTGACCATTTTTGTTTAGCCTTAAAGAGAGGAATCCACGATCCGACTCTTTCATGAGAATGAAGGAAATCGTACATACTTTGAAGAGGCTATTGCATGAATGAAGGAGGATATAACAGCAATGAAAAAAATGATTGCGATTGATTTAGACGGTACACTCTTAAATACAAAAAGTGAAATATCCGCTCAAAACCGGCAAGCATTGATTCGTGCGAAGGAAGCTGGATATATTGTGACCATTTGTACAGGGCGCGCGACTTTTGATGTAAAAGAGCTTCTTGGGGATTTGGACATTCCCATTATTGCGGCAAACGGAGGAACTGTCCATACAGAAGGGTACAAGCTCTTCAGCAGAATCACCCTTGATCAAGAAGCTGGAAGACGTGCTGCAAAGGAATTGGTGGAACGAAACATTTATTTCGAGGTCTATACAGACGATGCCCTCCTTTCCCCATTTGATGGAAAAGAAAAGCTCAAAGCTGAATTTGATATGATCAAAAGCGCCAATCCTAACGAGGATGTAGCTGATTTATGGGAAGGGGCGATGACTCAATTTAAACAGTTTGGCATCAAACCTGTCGATGACATCCGTCAAATTTTTGAGTCCAATGAACCAACCTATAAATTACTATGCTTCTCATTTGATATGAATAAGTTGCAAGAAGCACGAGATCTTCTTTCTAAGATGCCTGAGCTCTCATTGACCTCATCTGGAGAACATATCATTGAGGTACTGCCAAAAGAGTCAGGCAAAGGACATGCCCTCAAGAAACTTGCAGCCCATTATGGCGTAGACCGATCCAATATTTATGCGATCGGTGACAGCCCTAATGATCTATCCATGTTCGATGAAGCAGGACACAGGATAGCGATGGGGAATGCGGTGGATGTCATTAAAGAAAAAAGCACCTATATCACAAAAGGCAACCATGAAGATGGCGTCGCCTATTTTATTGATCTGCTTTTGCAGAATCAATTTCAAGAAAAAAAGACGCTTGTCTGATCAGCGCCTAGTGAGAAGTCGAGAAGTCCGATCCGAGCATTGATCGGGCTTTTTCTTTATTTTTTGATTCTAACAGCCGTCTCATATTTATCCTTCCAATACGTACTTGTTTTCATATTGGTAATGACAACGCCATTTGAAACCGTCACATGAATGACTTGATTTGAACCAGCATAAATGGCTGGCATCAACGAAGTCCCTTTAAAAAAGACAAGATCTCCCGGCTTTAGTTCCGATCGTTTCACAGGTGTACCTGCTTTAACTTGACCCGGCGCATAGCGAGGCATCTCAATTCCAAGCACTGCTTGATAGATATACTGCGTGAATCCTGCTGTATCAAAGCCTTGCTTTGGGCTCGCACCACCTTTTACATAAGGTACTTCTCCAATATACGTAGCGGCTTTTGATACGACTGGGTCTTCTTTCGCTAGTTTCAGCTCAGTTAATCGTTTCGCACCTGTCCATTTCTCACGCCAATACGATTCAGACAAATAAGAAATCGTCACACTTTCCGAACGGCTCGCATGAATAAAGCGGTCTCCTCCGATGTACATGCCTACATGTGAAATTCCTTTTTTATACGTGTTGCTAAAAAAAACAAAATCTCCAGGGCGAATATCGTCTCGTGCCACTTTCTCTCCAACCATCCATTGCTGCTCAGCACTTCTTGGCAAATAAATCCCAAGTGATTTTTCAAATAAATATTGTAAAAAACCTGAACAATCGAATCCTACTTTTGGATCTGATGCCCCGAATACATAAGGGATTCCTAAATATTTCATCGCATCTTTCACCAGTTGATCATCCGACATCTCTTGGGAGACAGGCAGACGTTTGACCGCATAGAACCGATCGGTCCAATATTTACTTTTGCTGACATCTGTTTTCACCACCCCTTGACTGAGTGTGATGTGGATCACCTGATCATTTCCAGCGTACAAAGCAACATGTGTTGGGGTGTCTTTTGTTTCTTCAAGACTGCGAAAATAGACAAGGTCTCCGGGCTTCGCTTTTCCCCATGATACGCTTTCACCGATTTGGTATTGATCAATCACCTTTCGCGGCAAATCAAATGCACCTGTTGTTTTGTATACATATTGTATAAAGCCAGAAGCATCAAAGCCCGTTTTCGGATCGATTCCTCCTTTATGATAAGGCGTGCCTATCAGCGTTTCCGCTTGTTTTAAAGGAGATGTTGTTTGAGCAGACACCTCTGTTTGGGACATAAACATGAGTCCTACAATGGCACATCCTCCAAGCAGTATTCCTTTCCATTTCATCCTCTCTACCTCCTTTCTTTTATAGTTTCGACATGACCCCTTTCATTTTACACCTTTTTCCGTCAAAAAAGAGCACGCCTCGCGTGCTCTTTTCATCATCATTTTTTTATTTACTTGCTTCCGCTTTTGACTGCTTTTGCTGTTCAATTTTCTGCATTTCAACCGAGATCTTTTGTTTCTCATGATCGGTGAGGCTGTCACTAAATTTAAAAGCAGACATAAAGACAAAGACTAAAATTAACGCAACAAACGGCCAGCTTGCTTTAAGGAATTTCATTTTTTATCCTTCCCCTCGTTTTCTTTTAATGTTTGAACTTTATCAGAATGATCGACTTCAAAGAAAATATGTCCGTCTTTTTCTTTCCAATCCGCATTCGTGCCATTTGTTAGCATACGGATAATCGATTTTGATTCAAGAGATCCTGCTTTGACTGGAGCAGGTGTCGCTTCTTTGATGTACATTGGAACCACTTCAAATGTCGCTTTTCCATCTTCATTCAGATGATACTGAACAATGGCAGAATCACGTGTTCTTGACCAGCCTTGGTCAAAAATAAAGTTCCCCAAGCTATAGAAGATCGCTGTTCCGTTATAGACTTCCATCGGCTCAAGAACGTGCGGGTGTGCACCGATAATGATATCAGCACCAGCCTTTGACATCGCTCTTGCCAGCTCTCTTTGTCTGTCGTTTACTTCATTGTTATATTCCTGTCCCCAGTGCGCATGAACGACAACGATATCTGCCTTTTCAGCAGCTTGTGAAATCATCGGAATAAAGATAGATGGATCAGCTGGCAGAATACCTGCCTTGCGATTTGTTGCTTTAAAATCATTTCCATATACATCTGTAAAACCAAGGGTAGCGATTTTAACGCCATTCACTTCTTTGTATGAAATGTTCTGCTTCGCATCTTTGACGTTGCGCCCTGCCCCTGTATAATCCATGTCAGCTTTTTCAAAGGCATCAATCGTGTTATTTAAGCCTTTTTCACCGTAGTCTGCTGCATGGTTATTCGCAAAGTTTAGTACAGAGAAATTCAAATCCTTTAACGCTTGTACAGAATCTTCATCTGTTTTCAAATGAATATTCTTTTGTGCTGCCTGTTCCTTATCTGAAGCCACTGGATGCTCAAAATTCCCTGTTACATAATCTGATACATCAAAATACGGCTTCGCATAGCGGAACAGGTGCTGCTTTCCATAGCGGTCTGTTACTTTCTCTACATTTCTTCCAAACATAATATCTCCGACAAACGAAGCGGTCAGGATGTTTTCTGGATTCTTTTCTACAGTTGGCACTTGTGCTTTCCCGATAAATGTAAATAGAAATGTACAAGCAATGACAATCGGTAAAGCAATCAGTACGTGTTTATTCGTCTTTTTCTTTTGGTTCTTTGTGATTTTCAGCAGCTTTTCCTGAAAGCTCAATTTTTTATTCATCATTGGACACACCTTATCTTAAAATAGATAGTAAACATACATGATGGCAAATGTTGCACCACTTAGAAGTAATGTGCTTCCAAGGGTAATCGTAAGACCTTGCTTTTGAATCGTATTCGCAATCAATCCAGGCACGATGATTCCGATTCCGCGGAATTCTGCTATTTCAAACGGAACTACTGGATAGAAGAAATCAAATATGAGCTTTAAGGCAATCCCTGTAATCAGCATCGCCGCAAACTTTCTACGTCCGTACAAAATCATAAATTTCGATAGTCCAAAACGAACGATCACATATGTCAGCAAGCTGACAGATAAAACAACTAAAATGAAGACTGGCTGGTTAAAGACGAGCGCCAGATAACCTGGAACAACCAACCCAGCTGGTACGATTCCTGTTTTTTCTGCAAAAATTAAACTGAGTAGAACACCTAAAATTAACGAGATATAAAGATCTGATCCGAACATTTTCTATATTTCCTCCTAGCTGACAAGCTGCTTAATTTTGTATTCTTGAATTTTTTCGATTAAAGGTTCAGCGGCGCCGTGAATATTGCCGACTCCATAAACCACTCGATTATGAAGCTTTTTCTCAAGCATGTTCATAATTTGTTCTGTAGATTGATATTCAAGGTTGTGTAAGTGGTCAGCCGGAATTTTTCCATCCTCAAATGCCTTCACAATTGGATCTGTCGTTTCACCAATTAAGACAAGATCACTTGCTTCAATATAAGGAAGTACATCCTCCGCAAACTGGATCGTTCTATCTACACGATCCGCACGACAGTTCATGATAATAATCGGTTCATCTGTTGGATACCCAATTTCCTTCACACGCTTCCAAATGTTCAATGTAGATGCTGCGTCATTAGCCGCAAATCCATTTACAAAATGTCCAGGTGTTTTTGCGTCCATTAATGGAAGAATTCTCATCGCTCCTGGATCAGGCGGCGCATTTAACATGCCTCTAAATGCCGTATCTTCATCAATTCCCAATGCTTGTGCGACACCAAGTGCAAGTGAAGCATTATCCGGGAACACCATATACTCAAATTTCCGTAAATACTCATCGGTAATCTTGGAATTATCTGCAACAATCACTTCAGTATTGCGTTTTTTCGCAATCTCTTTAAAGAAATCTGTATATTCACTATCCGTAATAACCAAGTGCCCATTGTAAGGAATTGTCGCTGTAAAGGCTTCAGCTATTTCATCAAGAGTTGGCCCCATCACATCCATATGATCTTCAAGAACGTTTACGATCACGCCAATATTCGCTTGAAGCAGCTCTTCCTGAAAGATAATTTGGTAATCTGGATTCACCGCCATACATTCACTGACGATGGCATTTGCTCCTCTTTCAACGGTTTCTCTCATAACTTCTTTCTGCTCTCCGATATTTGGTCCTTGCGGTTTCCTTTTAATCGGTTTCTCTTCTGGCGTATCCCAATAAATCATTCTTGCATCCGTTCCTGTTGTTTTGCCGACAGTTTTATAACCTGCCTCCATTAAGATACCGGTTGTCAATCTTGTAACGGTAGACTTTCCGCGTATACCATTAATATTGACGCGTACCGGCAGGGCATCGATATTTTTCTGATGACGCTTCTTTTCAATAAAGCCAATCCCTAACATGATGACACAGGCTATAACGATTAACCACATCGCTTATCTACATCTCCTTTTTTTATGAGTGTGATATGTAAATTCAATCAACAGTATATAGGTTCAGCATAAAATCACAATCGGTATTATGTAACATAATCTTTCACTTCCTCGTATGCCAAATTCCTCTAAACAGAAGGCGTAATTGCCTATCTCACTCTCAAATGAAAAGGCCAAAAGACGGACAAAATGACGCCTGATTTTCTGCTTCAAACAAGAGAAAGCGTTACCATCAAACAGTGAAAAATCTTTTGTCCTTTTCTCCCTAAATTTTTCGACAATTATTAAGATGTATTTTGAATCAATGTTTTAAAGCCCTCTCATCTCTACGAAATCAGTCATATCAGTGCTTTAAATGAATAGTGCGTGTTTTAGAATATTTTATATTTTTAAATGAACAGGTTAGAAAGTCATCCTCATTGGTCAGAACGCTATGTGTTGACCTATGACAAAGGTCACCTATCAAAAAATCAAGTCATCTGCTTATTTATAGGTCACAAAAAATTGGGATAAGATGTCAAAAATTAATCATTTTGTTATAGACTCTCTTTACGATATTCGCTCCTTATGACCTAAACAATGAAACATTATTCATTTCTTTTTATCAAGATTCATCATTTCTTAACATTTTTAATGTGATTTTAGTTGAAAGTTGTCGGTGCGTGTCATGCTTTCCCCAAAGATGACGCATAAAATCATCTTCTCGGCTTACACTATGGTTAAAAAATCTGTGAGAGGAGGCTAAAGATGCCAAATACGAATGAGCAAACACGCTTACACTTTTTATCAGGCGGTTTTGAGGAAAAGATTCGGATTCTGAAAAAAGCATTTCAACAAAGCGCTGATTTTGAATACCGGGAATTGATGGTGAATGAAACGAAATCAGTGTTGTTTTTTATTAAAACAAGAGTGGATGAAAGTAAATTAAACAACTTCATTATTGGCAACTTGCTTGGCCCTCCTGGAAAGCAGGACTATGCAAAATCTCTTAGTTCACTCGAAACAGGTGACTTGACGCTGATTGTCGACAGCATTATTGCCGGAAGTATTGCCTTCCTTGATGAAAAATCTGCACAGATCAAAATATTTGCTGTTGGACAGCCGCCTCTGCGTTCCATTTCTGAACCTTCTTCTGAAAGTATTATTGCAGGCGCACATGATGGGTTTGTTGAGAGTTTAGATACCAATTTATATTTGCTGCGTTCACACTTAAATGATCGAAAACTTGCAATCCAGTATCATAAGGTCGGTACAAAATCTGAAACAAAGGTTGCGACGGTTTATA
The DNA here is from genome assembly GCF_038627835.1 of Bacillus sp. FSL M7-0307. Taxonomy (NCBI): domain Bacteria; kingdom Bacillati; phylum Bacillota; class Bacilli; order Caryophanales; family Bacillaceae; genus Bacillus; species Bacillus sp. FSL M7-0307. The sequence goes on from NZ_CP152023.1 coordinate 3,285,680, forward strand.
TTTCTGATATTGCCAATCAAGAAAAGATAGATGAGGTTAACAAACGAATTTCTTCTATTAAAGTAGACACGCTGCTTAGCCCCGGTTCTATTGTAGAGGCGATTGAGGATGATTCGTATTCCATCTTCCCGCAGCTTATTGACACAGAACGACCTGACAAAGTGAGATCCGCCATTCTTGAAGGAAGAATTGTCGTCTTAATGGACGGCAGCCCAATGGCTATCATTCTGCCTATTACGTTCTTTAGTTTCTTTCAATCACCAGATGACTATAATAGCCGCTGGATTCCGGCTACATTTATTCGTATTCTTCGCTATGTTGCCTGTATCATCGCAGTGATTTTGCCTTCTTTTTATATTGCGGTCATTGGTTTTCATTATGAGGTGGTCCCGGATGAATTAGCGATTACGATGAAAAATTCCATCATCGGCATTCCTTTTCCGCCGTTAATTGAAGCAATGCTGATGGAAATTACGATTGAGCTCATACGAGAAGCAGGGGTGCGACTGCCAAAGCCAATTGGTCAGACGATTGGGATTGTAGGCGGTTTGGTGATTGGAGACGCTGTGGTAAAAGCTGGACTCATTTCGAATGTCCTTGTCATTGTTGTTGCCGTGACAGCTGTTGCATCCTTTGTCCTCCCATCCTTTGAAATGACGTCCACCATTCGTATGCTTCGTTTCCCTCTCATGTTTATGGCATCGATGTTTGGGTTTATTGGCATTTCATTCGGCCTGTCGATCGTATTGATGAATTTATGCCGCCTCGAATCACTAGGTGTCCCGTACTTATCACCAGTGGCTCCATTTAACTGGCAGGACTTAAAAGATACTGTGATCCGATTACCGATGTGGATGTACAAAAAGCGCCCTGTTTACTTAAATCCAAAAAAGAAAGAGCAAATTGAAAATTTGAGAGGATGGAAAAATAAAGATGAAAAATAAAATATCTCCACCTCAAGCTGTCTTTTTTATCATTCAATCTCAAATTGGTGTCGGTATTTTAGCTCTCCCCCATTTGCTGATGAAAGACATGGGACACGATGGGTGGATGGCGATTATCTTAGCCTGTTTTTTCATTCAAATCATTAACACCATTTTTATTTACATCATTCAGAAGTATCCTGATACATCATTTTTCCAAGCCTTAATTGAAGTGTTCGGAAAATGGATCGGCCGGACATTGGTGGCACTATATACGTTATACTTCGCCTCCGTCTGCATTGTTGTTTTATCCATTTTCACAAGAATTCTTGGCATTTGGGTGCTGCCGCTCACACCAAATTGGGTCATTAATCTATTACTGATGATCTCCATCATTTACATTGCAAAGGAGCAAATTACGGCGATTGTCAGGTTTAACTTCATTTTGACGCCCTTTTTGCTCATGCTGTCTCTCTTAATGCTCTATTCATTAAAAGGAACCAATATCGACTACCTCATGCCCTTTTTCCAAGTGGACGTTTCTCAAGTTTCACTCGGATTAAAGGACGTCGTTCTATCTATGAATGGGTTCGAGATGATCCTCATTATCTCTCCATTGATGAAAGGAACCATTAAGGAACGATATAAAGTCATGACCATTGCCAATATATGCACGACGCTTTACTACCTATTTATTACATTGATTTGTTTTATGTTCTTCAGTCCGATTGAGCTCAATATCATTCCCAACCCTGTTCTTTATTTGTTAAAAACCATTTCGTTCGGTGTGATTGAGCGAACAGACTTGATCTTTCTCAGTTTCTGGGTATTTATCATTCTTGCCACACTCAGCAATTACCTTTACTTTTGTGCGAATGGCGTGGCAAGTATTCTTAAGAAAAAAGAACACAAAAAATATGTCTTTTATTTTGCCATTTTGATCTATGCGGCTAGCTGTTACCTTGCAACCGATAATTTTAGAATTCAGCGTTTTAATGATTTTACCACCATCGCTCAATATTCATTTATTTACACACTCCCAATCTTTATGGCCATTATCATCTTTATCAAACATCGCAAAGGGAAGGTGAAATCACATGCGTCATAAGTACATACTGACGTTGCTCATGTGTGTTTCTCTCATATTCATGCCTGGCTGCTGGGATCAAAATTTATTAAAGAACATCTCTCTTGTGTTAACCTCCGCTGTTGATCAGGGAGAGGATGAAAATGCAAGATACTCGATTACTTATCGAAAGGTGCAGCAGTCTCAAAGTATGGAACAAGGAAATACAGGTAGCTTTTTAACCACTCTTCTCACAACTGAAGCCCCTACTTTAAGAAAAGCGAGAACCAACTTCAGCCGGATTGTGGATCAAAAAATAGACATGTCGAAAATGCGGGTGATGCTGATCGGTGATGAATTTGCCCAAAATCGTCTTCTGCCCTACTTAGATATGTTTTATCGTGATCCAAAAAGTCCCCTCCTCGCAAATCTTGCCGTTGTTCAAGGGGGGACCTGTGAAGAAGTGATTAACTCGCTGCTGAAGGAAAAACTCATTGTGAGTGACTATTTAAATAACTTGATCACAACCGCATCACGCTCCTCCCAAGTAGCACCTAAAAACATTCAAAGTATTCGATCTAAGATGCTCCAAACTGGAGAGGACTTCACACTGCCGTTAATCTATTTTGATCAATCGAAGAAATTAATTAGTGTAAAAGGGGTTGCTCTATTTGATAATGAGAAGAAGAAAGGCGAGTTGTACGGTCAAGACGCGATCTTGCTCACCGTCATGGACGGGAAAATGGGCAAGTATGCCAACTTCACAAAAAAAGTGAGAAGTGACATGAATTCAAAAGAAAACAATTACATCACCATCCAAGTCACTGATGTGAAGAGAGACATCGAGATTCTGAATCCTGATCATCGGAACTTAACATACTCACTCAAATTTGAATTTAATACTTCTGTCCTTGAGTACCCAAAAGATAATCTAGATACAGACAAAAAAATTGAAATGCTCAATAAAAGACTTTCAACCATCTTGACAAAAGAAGCAGAAAAAATTGTTGCTACATTACAAGAAGCAAATTCTGACGTCTTAAGCCTCGGCAGAAAATACCGGGTCAGACATTATGATGAGTATATGAAAATGAATTGGGTCACCGATTATCCAAAAGTGAAAATCATTCCAAAAATCAAAGTAAACATTACACAAACAGGCATTATTAGTTAAGAAAAGGAAGACGTCCTCTTTCTTTTCTTTTTTTATTTTTTTAAGATTGTCTTTTTAATGCTTTCGTGATAATCTATCTGTGTAAACGGTTACACATTGACGAAGGGAGGCACTCCATTGGCTACAATTAAAGATGTTGCAAAAGCTGCTCAAGTATCTGTTGCGACTGTTTCACGCGTGCTCAACGATACTGGATACGTCCATATTGATACGAAAACCCGTGTGACACAAGCGATGCAGGAGCTGAACTACTTCCCCAATGAAGTGGCACGATCCCTTTTTAAAAGAGAATCAAGATTAGTTGGTCTCATCTTACCTGATATCACAAACCCCTTCTTCCCTCAGCTGGCTAGAGGCGTTGAGGATGAGATTCATGCACACGGCTTTCGGTTATTATTCGGAAACAGTGATGAAGATCGGGAGAAGGAAATGGCCTATTTACAAACCTTTAAGCAAAACCAGGTGGTCGGTGTCATCGCTGTCACAAACGAACCTGAATCGGATTTGTACAATGATGATGAACTGCCTGTTGTCTTCTTAGATCGTACCGTTCCAAATGCGCCTTCTGTGTTTGCAGATGCTACGGCAGGCGGGAAAATGGCTGCAATGGAATTAATCAAACGCGGCAGTCAGCAGATCACATTGCTAAAAGGGCCCGCTCATCTTCAAACGGCGCGGCAAAGATTCAAAGGCGCACTTGATGTTCTGACTGAAGAAGGTGTTAACTTTCATGTGATGTCTAACGCTTCTTTTTCTTTTCAGGAAGCCCGAAAAAGCGCCAAGGCTCTTTTCAAGCTGTACCCTGAAACAGATGGCATCATTGCCAGCAATGACATCGTCGCAGCAGCCGTCGTACACGAAGCGCTTCGAATTGGAAAAGCCATTCCAAAAGACGTCCAAATCATTGGATTTGATGATATTCCGCAAAGCGAACTGCTCTTCCCTTCTTTATCAACGATTCGGCAGCCTGCCTATGATATGGGGAAAGAAGCCGCAAAGCTGATCATTAAAGCCATTCAAAAACAGCCAATAGATCAAGCAGTTATTCAAATGCCCGTCTCTTTTATTGAACGAGAGACCACAAGAAAGGTGGATTCACAATGAGTCAAATAGTTGTCGTAGGAAGTTGTTCCATGGATCTAGTTGTCACATCGAATAAGCGTCCAAATGCAGGAGAAACCGTCCTAGGCGAATCATTTAAAACGGTTCCTGGAGGAAAAGGAGCCAATCAAGCAGTGGCCAGCGCAAGGCTCGGTGCGGATGTATATATGATTGGCCGGGTTGGGGATGACGCGTATGGTCAGGACATTATGCGCAATTTGCAAACACAAGGTGTTCGCACCACTTATATGAAACCGGTTACCGAAATGGAAAGCGGAACAGCTCATATCATTTTAGCTGAAGGAGATAACAGCATTGTTGTCGTCAAAGGAGCAAACAATGAGGTAACACCTCACTATGTAAAAGATGCTCTTTCTTCTATTGAAGATATCGGAATCGTCCTTATCCAGCAGGAAATTCCTGAAGAAACAGTCGAAGCCGTCTGCGCCATTTGCAGCGAAAAAGGGATTCCAGTCATCTTAAATCCCGCACCAGCTCGCAAAGTCTCTCAGCAAATATTAGATCAAGCTGCCTATATTACGCCAAACGAACACGAAGCAGCTCTTATGTTTGATGGACTCACCATAGCAGAAGCTTTGCGACAATATCCAAACAAATTGCTCATTACAGAAGGAAAAAGTGGTGTTCGTTACTTTGACGGAACAAAAGAAGTGTTGGTGCCGGGCTATCCTGTGAAAGCCGTCGACACAACAGGGGCTGGGGATACTTTTAACGGCGCTCTAGCTGTAGCACTAACAGAAGGAAAATCCCTATACGACGCACTTGCCTTTGCCAACTTAGCCGCATCTATCTCAGTCACAAAATTTGGCGCCCAAGGCGGCATGCCATCAAGAGAAGAATTGGAGAATAAGAAATGAAGAAAAATGGTATTTTAAATAGTCATATCGCCAAGGTGCTTGCTGACCTCGGTCATACAGATACAATTGTCATCGCAGACTGTGGCCTGCCCATTCCAGAAGGCCCGGTCAAGATCGACCTTGCATTATCCATTGGCACACCATCCTTTCAGGAGGTTACTTCCCTCCTTCTTGAGGAAATGGCCGTTGAACACATCACGATCGCCAGTGAAATCAAAGAAGCCAATGAGAGAGATTATTTATTTCTAAAGAAAGCGTTCTCACATCCGTTAGATGAAGTCGATCACGAGACGTTCAAAGACATGACCAAACAGGCAAAAGCAGTGATTCGAACGGGTGAAGCCACCCCATACGCAAACTGCATTCTTCATGCCGGTGTCATCTTTTAAAAGGAGGAGCCACTTATGAACATTGAAATGCATAACATCCATAAGGCCTTTGGAAAAAACACCGTTCTCGCCGGGGTCTCCTTTGACCTTGTCACAGGTGAAGTCCACGCACTTATGGGTGAAAACGGGGCAGGAAAATCAACGTTAATGAATCTGCTGACAGGACTCTATTCGCTGGATCAAGGAACGATTCAAATCGACGGAAAAGAAATCGCTTTCAAGAATCCGAAAGAAGCCGAGCAGAACGGGATTGCCTTCATTCATCAGGAGCTGAATATATGGCCTGATATGACGGTACTAGAGAATTTATTTATCGGGAAAGAAATCTATACAAAACTTGGTCTCCTAGACACCAAGAAAATGAAAACCCTCGCCCAAGCGCAGCTCGACCGATTGTCTGTCAACCTCTCGCTCGATCAAGAGGCAGGAAGCTGTTCTGTCGGACAAAAGCAGATGATTGAGATTGCGAAAGCGTTAATGACCGATGCGAAGGTCATCATTATGGATGAACCAACGGCCGCTCTCACAGACCGTGAGATTGAAAAGCTATTTCAGGTCATTGAATCACTCAAAAAAGAAGGCGTTTCCATCGTCTACATTTCTCACCGGATGGAAGAAATCTTTGCCATCTGTGACCGGATTACCATCATGCGTGACGGAAAAACGGTCGATACGAAAGCGATACCAGACACGAATTTCCATGAAGTCGTCAAAAAAATGGTCGGCCGCGAATTAACCGATCGTTACCCTGAGCGCACACCTTCTACTGGTGATATCGTCCTAGAGGTGAAGCAAGCAACGAGGAAAGGCCGCTTTCAAGATGTCAGTTTTTCCGTCAAAGCTGGGGAAATTGTCGGTGTTGCAGGCTTAATGGGCGCTGGCCGGACGGAAATGATGCGGTCGCTCTTTGGACTCGATCCCCTGGATCAAGGAGAAATTTGGGTTCATGGGAAAAAGGCTGTCATTAAAAAACCAAGTGATGCGGTCAAGCTTGGCATCGGTTTTATTACGGAGGATCGCAAAGATGAAGGACTGATGCTAGATGCATCCATTCGGGAAAACATCGGGTTACCTAACTTAGACAGCTTCTCTCCAAAGGGGCTGATTGATAAGAAAAACGAACAGGATTTTGTTGACCTGCTCATCAAACGACTCACGATCAAAACCGCTTCATCTGAAATTTCTGCACGCAGCCTGTCCGGTGGAAATCAGCAAAAAGTCGTCATCGCCAAATGGATCGGCATTCAGCCGAAGGTACTGATTTTAGATGAACCAACAAGAGGTGTCGACGTCGGGGCGAAACGAGAAATTTATCAGCTCATGAACGAGCTGACAGATCGAGGTGTTGCCATTTTGATGGTCTCCTCTGAGCTCCCAGAAGTTCTTGGGATGAGCGATCGAGTGCTTGTCATCCATGAAGGAACCATCAGCGGAGAATTAAGTAAAACAGAAGCTACACAAGAACGAATTATGACACTAGCTACAGGAGGGAAGTAACATGAAACCACTTACTTCAAATGGACGATTTGATCACATCATGCAAAAGCTTGGGCCATTCTTAGGACTCATCATCCTTGTCGCCATTGTTTCTATCTTAAATCCGGCCTTTTTAGAACCATTAAACATTTTAAACTTACTGAGACAAATCTCCATTAACGCCCTCATTGCCTTTGGCATGACGTTTGTTATTTTAACCGGAGGAATTGATTTGTCTGTCGGTGCCATTCTAGCGCTGTCTAGTGCTCTGACTGCCGGCTTTATTGTATCTGGTTTGGACCCGATTCTTGCCATCATTGTTGGATGTATCATCGGTGCCATCCTTGGAATGATCAACGGTCTTTTAATCACAAAAGGAAAAATGGCTCCTTTTATCGCAACACTTGCGACGATGACGATTTTCAGAGGATTGACGCTTGTTTATACAGACGGAAACCCAATTACAGGGCTTGGCTCTAACTATGCATTTCAGCTATTTGGCCGTGGATATTTCTTAGGAATTCCTGTTCCAGCGATCACCATGCTTCTCACCTTTATCGTACTTTGGGTCTTGCTTCATAAAACACCTTTTGGCAGAAGAACGTATGCCATTGGCGGAAATGAAAAAGCAGCCCTCATCTCAGGCATTAAAGTACCACGCGTCAAAATCATGATTTACTCATTAGCAGGCTTTATGTCTGCTTTAGCAGGTGCGATCTTAACATCTCGTCTCAACTCAGCACAGCCAACAGCCGGTACGTCGTATGAACTTGATGCAATTGCTGCCGTTGTACTTGGCGGGACAAGCCTATCCGGCGGAAGAGGACGAATTGTCGGCACACTCATCGGGGTGCTCATTATTGGTGTCTTGAACAATGGTATGAACTTACTTGGTGTTTCATCATTCTATCAGTCTGTTGTGAAAGGGATTGTCATCTTGATTGCAGTCCTACTCGACAGAAAGAAATCTGCTTAAGGAGGCAGCTGCTATGAAAAAATATGTAATCCTGATCGTGACTCTCTCATTATTCATGCTCTCTGCCTGCTCGCTTGAACCGCCAGAGTGGGCCAAATCAACAAAGGATGGCAAGAAAAAAGACATTAAAATCGGACTGTCGATCTCGACTTTAAATAACCCATTCTTCGTTTCTCTTAAAAACGGCGTGACAAAAGAAGCGAAAAAGCTTGGCATCGAAGTTGTCATTGCCGATGCACAAAATGATTCAGCGAAACAAACGAGTGATGTAGAAGATTTAATTCAACAAGGGGTTGATGCATTACTCATTAACCCAGCCGATTCCTCTGCCATATCAACGGCTGTCGAATCTGCGAATGCTTCAGACATACCGGTCATCACATTAGACCGCTCCGCAGAAAGCGGAAAGGTTGAAGCGCTCGTTGCTTCCGATAACATCAAAGGCGGCGAAATGGCCGCTAACTTTATCATCGACAAGGTTGGTAAAGGCGCAAAAGTGGCTGAACTAGAAGGTGTACCAGGTGCTTCTGCGACACGTGAACGAGGAAAAGGTTTCCATCAAATTGCAGACAAAAAGTTAGATGTCACAGCAAAACAAGCCGCTGACTTCGACCGGACAAAAGGGCTCAACGTGATGGAAAACCTTCTTCAAGGAAACCCTGACATCAAAGCCGTTTTTGCCCACAATGATGAAATGGCGCTTGGCGCACTAGAGGCCATCCAAAGCTCTGGAAAAGACATTCTTGTCGTCGGTTTTGACGGTAACGAAGATGCACTCAACTCGATCAAAGCAGGAAAACTATCTGCAACAGTCGCACAGCAGCCAGAGCTGATCGGTCAACTGGCAGTCGGCGCTGCTGACGATGTATTAAAAGGCAAAAAGGTAGAAAAAAATATCGCCGCACCATTGAAACTAGAACAAAAGAAATAAACACTAAACCCCCGATAGCCTCGGGGGTTTTAGATTGTAGACAAAGTGCTGAAATGAACTTTATTTTAGCACTTTTTTTTCTTTTCAGCGTAATAGAAAACCTTTGCAGTCTAGGAAGACGAGCACCGGAGCAGAGCGAATTTGACATTCGTGAGCACCGAAGCGCAGGACTGACAAAGAAGCGAGGGTTTGTCTACACGCTGGACCCCCGATAGCCTCGGGGGTTTTAGATGTTATTCCGGCCTCTTCAGTACAAATGGCGTGCCTAAATGGGCATAATCATTACCTGCTAGGCGCGCGACTGGCTTTAATTCATTCGTAAAAATATATCCTTTTTCCGCATCATAGACAGACTCATCTAAATGCGCACACACCACCCGGCCAATGATATGATCGACTGTGATCTCCCCTTCATCATTTTGAAAGATCAGATGTTTTTCCAGCTGACATTCAAAACGAATGCGTGCTTCCTTGATTCCTGGCACTGACACCACGCTGCTCTTCACTTGATGAAGACCGGTACGAGTCAGCTCACTCTCTTCCTCTGGCAAAGTAGCAGCTGTTTCATTAATATCTTCAATCATCGCTTCATCACTCACATGGACAACAAATTCTTCCCTGTCGATGATATGTTTTGCTGTATCTTTCATCTCTCCTTGACGACGTCCAATAGAAACAGCGATCAGCGGAGGATGACCGCTGATGACATTAAAGAAACTAAATGGTGCAGCATTGACGACTTCTTCTTTAGAAAGGCTTGTAATAAATGCAATGGGTCTTGGAACGACGGAACCAGATAATACTTTATATGCTTCTTTTCGTGACAACTGATCCATTTGTAATGTAATCACTTCAGACATGCCTCCTCTTGTATGTAACGACATCATACCATACCCCGTTCTCTCTTCCCTTATTCCGGCTCAGCACGATGGAGAATATGATGGACAAGATGAAACAATGCCGGATTATGATTTTCTCGTCTATAAGAAATGGTCCATTCCGCGAGTAGCTGCTCACCTTCAATTGACCGATACACCACATCTAAATTAAATAAACGCCGGGCCGATGTTGGAATGATAGCAATTCCGATTCCCGCTGTGACAAGACCAATGACCATTTGATATTCTGCTGCTTCCTGCACGATATTGGGTGAAAATCCGTACTTTTCACAAAGTAGGACAAAATGCTGATAAAGGGACGGCCATGATTCCTTTGATAAAGAAATAATCGGCTCATCACGAATATCTTCAATCGTGACCGCTTCTTTTTCCGCCAGCGGATGGTTTTTCGGAATCGCAAAAATACATTCACTTTGCTTCATTAAACGACTGACCAATTCTTCTTGCGGTGATGTAGGATGCAAAAAACCAATATCAATCTCACCATTCAAAAGCGCCTCAAGCTGCTGCGGGACAGAGAGCTGTTGCAGCTCAATACTGACAGAGGGGTACAGCTCTCTGAATTCACGGACAACTGGCGGCAGAATATCATATGTCGCTGTACCAACGAAACCGATGATAATCTTCCCAAGCTCCCCTCTTGCCGTATGCCGGGCATGATCAACGGCTTTATCAAGCTGATGCAGCACCCCCCGGACCTCATGTAAAAAAACCTTTCCAGCAGCTGTTAACTCCACCACCCGTTTAGACCGGTGAAACAAAGGAAATCCCAATTCTTCCTCAAACTGCTTAATTTGCTGACTAAGTGGAGGCTGTGTCATGTTCAATCGTGCGGCCGCTCTGCCGAAATGCAGCTCCTCCGCGACTGTGACAAAATACTGCAAATGTCTCAGTTCCATCCTTTCACTCCTCAAACACTTATTCGTGAAACATATTAAAACTACGTTAAACATATATTGGAAAATTTATTTTGTGAAATGTATAGTAAATCATATCATGAAAATATATTTTCATAAAAAATTTTACTTGCCGAAAGGAGTGCGGGGTAAATGAATTCTCAAACACAACCCCTAACAAAACGAGGAGCAGAGTTGATTGTCGATACGCTCATTGCCCAAGGTGTGACCCATGTTTTTGCGATTCCAGGTGCAAAAATTGATGCAGTATTTGATGTATTAAAAGACAGAGGTCCAGAGCTTGTGCTATGCAGACACGAACAAAATGCGGCATTCATGGCAGCAGCTGTCGGTCGTTTAACTGGCAAACCAGGCGTTTGTCTCGTCACATCAGGTCCTGGCGCATCCAATTTAGCGACAGGTCTATTAACAGCCAATACAGAAGGTGACCCTGTTGTTGCAATCGCTGGAAACGTCATCCGTGCGGATCGACTCAAACGAACACATCAATCACTCGACAATGCGGCATTATTCAAACCAGTGACAAAATATAGCGTTGAAGTACAAGACGTAAACAATATACCAGAAGCATTAACAAATGCTTTTCGCGCGGCACAAAGAGGTCAAGCTGGAGCAGCATTTATCAGCTTTCCACAAGATGTCGTGACCGAACACACCACACAAACACCAGTGTCTGCTCACCCTTCTCCAGAACTAGGTCCTGCACCGGATGCTCTCATCAGTTCGGCCATCGCCAAAATTCAAAATGCGCACTTACCTGTTGCAATTGTGGGAATGAAAGCTAGCCGTCCAGCTGCGGCAAATGCGACAAGAACATTATTAAAAACACTTGGTATCCCATTTGTCGAAACGTACCAAGGAGCCGGCGTTCTCTCAAGAGAGCTTGAGCCTCAATATGTGGGCAGAATCGGCTTATTCCGTAATCAGCCAGGGGACCTTCTCATTGAGAAAGCGGATGTGATTTTAACTATTGGCTTTGATCCAATCGAATACGATCCGAAGCATTGGAATTTGAAACCGCAGCAGCGTCACATCATCCATGTGGATGACATGCAGGCAGATATTGACCATTTCTATGAACCGACGCTTGAGCTTGTGGGCAATATATCTGAAACGGTGCAACATCTGGCCCACGACAGCGTTCCACTTTCATTATGCAAAAAGAACGTAGATCTGGTCACAGAATTACAAGAGCTGTTAAGTGATATCGAAAAAGCACCAGAAAGAGAAAGTCATTTATCACACCCGCTGGATGTCATTCATACGTTGAGACGTATCATCCCAGATGACACGAAAGTGACATGTGATATCGGATCTCACGCCATTTGGATGTCTCGCCACTTCCGTGTTTATGAACCGAACACGTTCCTAGTGAGTAACGGAATGCAAACACTTGGCGTGGCATTACCATGGGCGATTGCAGCCTCCATATTGAATCCAGATGAAAAGATCATTTCAGTCTCAGGTGATGGCGGTTTTCTCTTCTCCGCCATGGAATTAGAAACAGCCGTGCGCATGAAAACAAATCTCGTTCATCTCGTTTGGAACGACAGCACATACGATATGGTGGCATTCCAGCAGGAAATGAAGTATGACCGTACGTCTTGTGTTGAGTTCGGTCAGATCGACTTAGTGAAATATGCAGAAAGCTTTGGAGCAACTGGATTACGTGTCAACTCACCTGAAGAGCTTTCAACTGTCCTTCAAAAGGGTATAAACATAGAAGGACCCGTTATTATTGATATTCCGATAGACTATCAAGACAACCCAGACCTCGCCAGTCAAAAATGGCCAGAAGTCTTTCGTGAAAAACACACAACGAACGTCAGATAAGACTTCGATACATTACGTTAAAGGAGTGAGCGGATATGGGTATGATGCACCCAATGAATCAACAAAACAACACAATACCGCAGGACAAAAAGCAAGAGGTCTATCAAGTATCGACCATGACCTCCTTGCTGGAAGCCGTATACGATGGAGATTTCTCCCTATCACATATTCCCGAGCACGGTGATTTTGGCATTGGCACATTCAATCAATTAGATGGGGAACTAATCGGCTTTGATGGCGCTTTTTATCGACTGCGCTCTGATGGAACAGCCACACCAGTAACCGATCAAGATTATTCACCATTCTGCTCTCTAGCATTCTTTGAAACGGACATCGTTCATCGAATTGATGCACCGATGACGTCCAAAGAGCTAGAGGAAGAAATCGACCGAATCTTACCAAGCAAAAATGTCTTTTATGCGATCCGCATCGATGGGTCATTCAAAAAGGTTCAAACCCGTACGGTTGAAAAACAGGAAAAACCTTACGTTCCGATGGTGGAAGCAGTCAAGTCACAGCCTATTTTCGATTTTGAAAATATTCGCGGGACGATCGCAGGCTTCCGTACACCACAGTACGCACATGGCATTGCGGTAAGCGGATATCATCTCCACTTTATTGATGATGATCGCAGCGTAGGCGGGCATGTATTTGATTACACTGTGGATCAAGTGACCATTCGAATTTCCCAAAAACGTCACATGAATTTACACCTTCCAAATACGCAGGAGTTCTTCCAAGCAGACATTGATCGTGCTGACCTTGCACAACAAATTGCCAGTGCGGAAAGCAGCCCAGAAAAATAAAATGAACACACCCCGGTGATACTGGGGTGTTTTTTCATGCAAAAAGATATGTTATCTTCTTTTATTATTTCATTTCGTTACTCAATTAAAAATCAAACATTCTATTCGTAATAAAATATGATAGAATATCAACAGAAGAAAGGTGGTTATACGGTGGCACATGAATATCGCATTCCAAACTTAACATTAGATGAAAGAGATAAACAAATTCTTTCCTTATTACACGAGGACGGGCGTATGTCCTACACGGATCTAGGGAAACAAGTCGGCCTTTCCCGTGTTGCTGTACAAGCCCGTATTCAGCAGCTCATTGAAGCAGGTGTCATTGAACGATTCACCGCTGTCATTAATCCAGCAAAGATCGGCATTCATGTCTCTGTCTTTTTTAACGTAGAGGTTGAGCCGAAATGTTTAGAAACAGTCGCCCTTCAGCTTGAGCAGGAAACAGCCGTCACAAGCCTTTATCATATGACAGGACCAAGCAAACTGCATATGCATGGCATTTTTCAAAATGAACAGGAAATGGAGACGTTCCTGACAAAGAAGCTGTACCCGCTTGAAGGCGTCGTCAGTGTTGACTGTCAAATGCTCATTAAACGATACAAAAGCCGAATGGGCATGAAATTGTAGATAGGAGTTGAACCACTTGCAATCATATCTTGAACTCATGATCGCCATGGTGCGAACCGGTATTCTGGGATTTGGCGGAGGACCTTCTGTGATCCCGCTCATTCGCCATGAAGCGGTCGTCAAATACAAATGGATCAATGATGACAAATTTGGAGAAACACTCGCCATCGCCAACGCATTACCTGGACCGATTGCTACGAAAATGTCGGCATACCTCGGCTATCGATTAAAAGGTGTATCTGGCGCCATTGTTGCAACAGCTGCACATATTTTACCGACATGTCTCGCTATGGTGGCACTTGTTACACTTGTCAGCGTCTTAAGCTCTTCAGTCATCATTCAAAATATGATCGGTGCTGTGACACCAGTGATTGCCGTTCTGTTAGGAATGATGGCATATGAATTTGGACAAAAAGCGTTGAAGGGCTTCGGCATGATCTTCGGAATCGCCCTATTCCTTTTGGCATTTGTCGGTCTTCAAGTACTCTCGATTCATCCAGGAATCATTGTCATCATCTTTTTATGTTATGGTGCCTTTCATTTTAGACTGAAAGATCGCTGGAATCGAACAAATAAAGAGAAAGGAGTGTCTTCGTGATGCTGATTCTCTTTTTATTCTGGGCATTCTTCTTATCCAATCTGTTAGGGTATGGTGGAGGACCTGCCTCCATTCCACTCAATTATGAAGAAATCGTCAATCATTTTCATTGGATGACAAACGAAGGGTTCTCCAATATGCTCGCATTAGCCAACGCACTTCCAGGTCCAATCGCTACGAAAATTGCGGCTTATGTAGGCTATGATGTCATGGGATGGCCAGGCTTTATCGTTGCACTGCTTGCGACGGTCCTACCGTCTGCTATTGGATTGATTTTATTGCTAAAACTCATTGATCGTTTTCGCCAATCTTCTGTCGTCAAAGGCATGACTTTATCTGTACAGCCTGTCATTGCGATGATGATGCTTTTATTAACATGGGAAATTGGCGGAGATGCCGTGAAAGCCATTGGCTGGACGCAATCACTTGCCATTGCCGCCATTTCATTTTTCTTTATGACCAAATTCAAATTGCACCCTGCTTTTCTAATAGTGGCTGCATTTTTATATGGCGGATTCATTCTTCCGCATTAACGCAAAAACCGATAACACGTGAAGTTATCGGTTTTTCTCATTACATATAAATAGGAGAGACAGGCCTGCGCCCAATAGAATGATACTCGACACCAGCTGCTTCTGCCGCTTCAAGCGTATGACAATTCCGGCCATCAAAAATGATCGGCTGCCTCATGAAATCTTTATAAGCTGAAAGTGGAAAGGACTGAATATCCGCCCACTCTGTTAGTATACAGACAGCATCAGCATCCTTTATCGCCTCTTCAATCGTTTGAGCAAAAAAGACTTGATCAGGCAGTTCTTGAGCTGCATTGCGAGCGGCAGCAGGATCATAGGCTACGATCTCCGCTCCTAATTGATGGAGCTGATGAGCGATTGGGATTGACGGCGCCTCTCTCATGTCATCAGTATTCGGCTTAAAGGAAAGGCCAAGGAGAGCCATTCTCTTCCCTTCCAAGTTTTCTCCCATCCGCTCCTTCACACTTCGAACAAAACTTGCTCGCTGCTCATTGTTGACTTTGATGACAGCCTTCAATAGCTCAAAATCATGGGACACATGCCCTGCAATTTGGACAAGGGCATTTGTATCCTTCGGAAAACAGGAACCTCCGTAACCAATGCCTGCCCTAAGAAAGTAAGCACCAATCCGCTGATCGAGTCCCATCCCCTCTGCAACTCTCTCAACATCAGCTCCCGTTTTTCCACAAATCGAAGCAATTTCATTCATAAAGCTGATTTTTGTGGCAAGAAATGCATTTGATGCGTATTTGATCATCTCTGCGCTTTTCCGATCTGTTCTCACGAATGGAATGTGGAAATCCGCATACATAGACTCTAGCTGATCTAATCCGTTCTTTGTTTCGGCTCCAATCACCAGCCGATCCGCTCGCAGCGTATCTGAGATGGCAGACCCTTCTCGTAAAAATTCTGGATTCGATGCGATAGATAATGGCTCCTTACGACCTAACACGTGATGAATCAAATGATCAATTTGATCGCCCGTTCCGACAGGCACTGTACTTTTCACGACAAGCACTGCGCCTGGCTTTGCTTGTAAGCCCATCTCCTTTGCCGCTTGAAAGACATACTGCAAATCAGCTTGACCGTCTGCCTGTTGCGGGGTACCGACAGCAATCATTAACACGTCAGCCTGCGAATAGGCTGACGCTCCATTAATTTGAAAACGAATGCGTCCTTGCTCCATATTCCGTTTGAGCAGTTCTTTTAATCCCGGCTCGTACATCGGAGGATTCCCTTGCTTCAGCTGCATGACCTTCCGCCGGTCAATATCCATACATGTCACGTCGTGACCCGCCTCTGCTAAACACACACCTGTGACAAGCCCTACATACCCACAGCCTGCAATCGCAACCTTCATGACACATCAGCTCCCCCTACTCCTTATGCTTGTAATGTCATCGTATGCCGGGGATTTTCGTTCCATTCATAAAAGCATACAAAAACCCCCTGCTGAGAGAGCAGGGGGCTACTTTTATGAAACAAGGCCATTTCGAATATGAGCAATCAAATTTTCAAGCATTTCTTTTGTTGTGACATCATTTGAATTTTCACCAATATCATGAGCGTACATCAAAATCTTTAAAAACTCTTCTTGATTTAAACCCTTATTATCCATGTCTGTATCCTTTCGATTCCACTAATTTCAATATTATATGCTGTATGGTTGGTTTATGCAATACTCTAATACATCATTCGACAGCTTTTGAAATTTATGACCATTTTCATGAAAAACTTTTTTATAAATCACCATTGAGCTATAATAAAAGAATTGGAATCTTTTACTTGGTTAGGAGCGGATCAAATGCTTCAGCACAACATCAACGAAGAAGAAATCAAACAAACAGCCGAACAGATCAAAGAACTTCTTCCTGCAACAGATGAAAACAAGCAACTCATCAAAAAAGCATTGATTACTTATAGACAGGACAGCGTATATCGGCTCAAGCAAGAGTCTGATACCGAATGGTCAGCTTATGTACATGATGTCGTGGCAGCAAGAGTCCACCTTCATGTGCTGTTTCCAGTGAGAAGCAGCTGCTCATGTCCAGCTGATGGACTATGTAAACACATCCTCGCTGTCTTCTTTTCGCTATACGCTCAAGTAGAGAGTGTGACCGGCTTTACAGAAAATTGGTCAGAGAAGGATGAATTACAGCGCAGCAAAGAACTCATTCGTCAGCACTTCCAAGTGAAGCGCCCAGATGAACAATCACTTCAGAGCTGGCTGAATTTTTTCCAGGAGGAATTTCACCTCTGGCTGAAACGGACACCGAAGCACCAGCAAACACCACAGCATTTGTATTATGGCTATTTATCGATCCTGAAAAAACACGCACCCACTTCACCTGAATTCAAGAGTTTGTATGCGATTCATACGTCCATCGATGTGTGGTTAAGGCTCCATGAGCTAATCGACCTCGGCCGCCTTGATGCCGAAAAAGACTTTTATTCGATGAATCCATATGTAGAACAGCTCATGAACACCATTTTTGATTCAGTGGATCATTTGAGGACATACGCCCTTTCCTTTTCCCTCGATCCGTTTCTTGAAAACACACCAACTGCCGTTCGGACACTTCTTCAAATCAGCGGACCTTTCCAGCATGAACGAGTTGCGGTCTTTATGGAAATTTGGGGAACTATATTAAATAGAGGGAAATGGGTCAAAAAAGAAACAGAATTACTCAAGAGCGCCCAACAGCAGGAGCAAACGGTTGAGCGCACCATTGGGCTGATGCATATGGATTATTTGCTAAAAGAAGACGAAAGACTCTTCCAGCAATTAAAATTGCTCAATGCAGATATGCTGCCAAATGTGCTCAATTGGCTAAAGGATCTCACAAACCGAAAGGACTGGAAGCGTCTCAAACTTTGGTATCAAGAGATCACATATGTATTAGAAGAATATTGCCAGCTTGACCTATCTTATAGAGAACTGCGTGGAGCCGTCAGCGATTTCTTCTTTTATTTAGACGCGTACTTTAAACAGACGAAAGATCATTTCTTGTATGAACGCTATCTCCAAATCTGTATGCCTTATGCCTTTACTGAATATAGTCAGCTCTTATATGCACAAGAACGCTATGCAGAATGGATTGAAATACACAGCCTCGTCGGTTTCTCCATCAGTGAATTGGAGAAAGAACTGATCAAACAGATTGCAAAGGAAGAGCCTGAAGCACTCATTCCTTCGTACCACCGGGAAATCTCACTGCTTCTCGATCAAAAGAATCGAAGTGCTTACCGGGAATCTGTGAAAATGCTCAAAAAACTGCGTACGCTTTATCATAAAACGAAAAAAAACGCGGTGTGGGAAAGATATGTACAGCAGCTGCAAGATTCAACAAAACGGCTGCGTGCGTTCCAAGAGGAAATGAAGAAAGGAAAATTAATTGATGACACGCCATAAACAAATTGTCATTCATGCAGAACAAACCGAAGATTTCTCTTTCACCATTTCAGCGCAAGCAGAGGACGGACAGCCTGTACCGCTAAATGAAATGAAGAGGCAGCTTTTCCAATGGCACGAATCATCTTTTTACGGAACATTCTTAGAAGATGTGAGCTTTATTGGCACACCTGCCTTCCTGTTAAGTCCTTGGATGACCGTTGAATTGCTAGGGAAAAATTCATTCAATACTTTCAGCCATGTGACGTTAACGGATGAAACAGAGCCGCTTATGAAAACAGCCTCAACCATTTACGAATTCATCGAGGATGAAGATTTTGTCCCAGATTTCGAGGCATGGACAAAAGGCATGCTTCGCTTTAAAGACAAAGAAGGCCTGTTAGACGGCTACACAGCTGATTGGTTCTCCTTTGCCGTACAGGATTACATTCAATATGATGATGCCTTGCAGCACAAATGGAACCGAATGACTGCACAATCGCCTGCTCTTTCCTCCTTCCAAGGACATTTTTTAGATGAACAGGATTTCTTGGAAACGATCGGCTGGATTGATGATGAGACGCCTTTCACTGTCGGCTTGCGTTTAAATGAGCCTGATTTCGACGGGGATGATTGGAAAATTGAATTGTTTTTGCGTGATAAGAAAAACAGTGATCTGCATTTCTTTGAAGGCATCCGTTCTTTAAAAAAATCATGGCGTCCGTTTCAAGAAAAAATCACCAGAGAACTGGAGCGGTTCGGTCAGATTGTCCCTTGGCTCTCATTTACATCTGGTACGACCCTCATGTCAGAAGAAGAAGCGTGGCTCTTCCTATCTGAAGCGAGTGAAACACTTGTGAACATGGGGATTGAGATCCTGCTCCCATCATGGTGGCAGATCGTCAAAGAAAGCACCATGATGCTAAAAGCACGGATTTCCTCCACACCACGAGGCGAATCGCACGTTGGAATGGATGCCCTTATGGACTTTAATTGGCGCTTTGCCACAAACGGTATTGAGCTGACAGAAGATGAGTTCAACGAGCTTGTTCAAAGTAAACGTCGTCTTGTCAACATTCGTGGACAATGGATTAAAATCGACCCGACCTTTATCCAGCAAATGAAGAAATGGATGGAGCGCGCTGAGAACGAAGGACTTCATATGTCGGATATTTTGTCACGTGAACTCGCAGACCAAGAAGCCTCCTCTGAGTCGATTCCTGAGCTGCTAGACAGTTCGGCCTTTGGCCATATTCAATTTGAACTTTCGTCTCAATTACGAGGGCTTGTTCATCAGTTAAATGATACACAAGAGCTGCCATCCTACGAGATGAGTGAGTCCTTTAAGGGCACACTGCGCCCGTATCAGCAGCACGGTGTCAACTGGCTTCTGTTCTTAAGGTCTCATGGATTCGGGGCTTGTTTAGCAGATGATATGGGACTTGGAAAAACGATTCAAATGATCGCTTATTTCACCTATTTGAAGGAGCATCAACAAAACGCCGCTCCATCTCTCATCATTGCACCGACTTCCGTATTAGGGAACTGGCAAAGAGAGCTTGAAACATTCGCACCACATTTAAATGTCGCTCTGCATTATGGACCGTCACGTCCACAAGGTGAGAACTTTACAAAAGCATACGAGTCAACAGATATCGTCCTCACTTCGTATGGTCTCTCACATTCTGACCGTGATGAATTAACAGCAGCCAAATGGAATACCATTTGCTTAGACGAAGCCCAGAACATTAAAAATGCCCATACGAAACAATCGAGAGCCATTAGGCAATTAAAAGGACAGCACCACATTGCCCTCAGCGGGACACCGATGGAGAACCGCTTGACAGAGCTTTGGTCTATTTTCGACTTCGTGAACAAAGGATATCTCGGCAGCCTGACCAGTTTTCATAAAAAGTTCGTCCTTCCGATTGAAAAAGACCGTGAAGAAAAAAGAATCCAACAGCTGCAGCAGCTGATCAAGCCATTCTTATTAAGACGAACAAAACAAGATGAAGAAGTCGCACTCAATCTGCCAGAGAAACTAGAAGAAAAAGAATTCATCCCGTTATCCGCAGAGCAGGCATCTTTATATGAACAGCTGGTCAAAGATACATTCGAACATATGGCCTCATTAACAGGGATGCAGCGGAAAGCCATCATTTTAAGTATGCTTGGCAGACTCAAACAAATTTGCGATCATCCTGCTCTTTATTTAAAAGAGAGCGGGACAGATGTGAAATTGTTGAAACGTTCATTAAAAATGGATAAATTAGCAGAGCTGTTAAAAGCCATACACGAACAAGGAGAAAGCTGTCTCATTTTTACGCAGTATATTGAAATGGGCAACATGATCAAACAGCTGGCTGAAAAGATGTTTGGAGAACCAGTTCAATTTTTAAATGGGAGCTTATCAAAACATGATCGGGACAAAATGGTGGAACGCTTCCAGAAAAAAGAGTTCAACATCTTAATTCTTTCTTTAAAAGCAGGAGGAACCGGACTAAACTTAACCGCCGCCAATCATGTCATTCACTACGATAGATGGTGGAATCCTGCTGTAGAAAACCAAGCAACAGACCGTGCTTACCGCATCGGGCAAAAGCGGTTTGTTCACGTCCATAAGATGATCACAACCGGCACGATAGAGGAAAAAATTGATCAAATGCTAGAAACAAAACAAACATTAAATGATCAAATTATCCAAAGTGAAAGCTGGATTACAGAGCTGTCAACGAACGAACTAGAAGATTTATTCACGTTAAGTGCAGCCGCTCAATCATCTTAATGACAGCAAAAAGAGGACTTTTCTCAAACTTGATGAAAAGTCCTCTTTTTTTAATCTCATATAAAGGAATGCTTAAATTTGCAGCTTTTTCAATGCAGATTTCACATTCATATACGTATTCAACTCACGGAAGTCCTCTCTCATTTCTCCCATTTTCATCGCAAGATTGGGTTTAATACCTGTCACGATCAGTTCTGTGCCAGTCATTAAAATCAAATCGTTCAGCTTAAAGATCGCATCCGCCACAAATGAATCCACCTCTAATAAACCAGACAGATCCACAATGAAGTAATCGTCTTTGGATTGAGAGATATAAGTGGAGACCGTTGAGATGATTTTATCAAATCTTGGCGCTGTTAACGTACCAATGATCGGCAGTACAGAAATACCATCCTTCACCGGAACAATCGGGACAGAAATATTCAATACTTCATCAATGGATTGCTCAAGAAGCTCTTGCTGTTCCTTCTCTTTCGTAACATCCTTTTGCAGACCAACGAAATAAAGGCGTTTCCCTTCATTTTCATCAATCCATAGAGGCGCCACACTTAACTCGTTCCAAAACATTTGTCCGGATTTTTTATAGTTTTTCAACTGAACAGTGACAGCCTCTTTGTTCTCAATGGCTGCCCTAATTTGTTTGAGAGCAATCTGTTCAGTTTCATCTCCTTGAAGGAAACGACAGTTCTTTCCTAATACTTCGGTTTCTTGATAGCCTGTCATATCTAAAAAGCCCTTGTTCACATATATTAAAGGATTATCAGGTAAAGACGGGTCCGTCACCGTCAGGCCAACCTGAGTATAGTCTAAGGCTTCCTTGATTAAATGCAGATTGTCGGACTTATAAGATTCCAGCGCCATTCGTTTACTCTCCTTAACTTCCTTACAAGCGGGTTATATTCATAATTAAATTATATGATGTTCCATAGCAGGTGTAAATAGAAGTAGTTCTGAATTCCTCTTTTGTAGAATGCGCTTCATCCTATGTCATTTATACAAATACATACGATTCAATTATTTCAAAAGATGTTGAATCATATGTGCCACACCATGTTCATCATTTGTTAACGTGACGTGATCAGCTAATTCTTTTATATCCTTTCTCGCATTTCCCATTGCAATTCCAACCCCAGCTGCCCGAATCATCGATTCATCATTTAAACTGTCTCCTACAGCCGCTGTTTGGTTTAATGGAATACCGAGCTTTTCTGCCAGCCTGGTTAACGCCTGCCCTTTCGACGCTTCCTTTGCACCAATTTCAAAGTTATGATCAGCCGAACTAACCAATGTTAATTCAGAATCATGTCCAAACGCATCCCATCCGGCTTTCAATCTGTCTTGAAAAAATGAGAAACCTAAGATGTTATAAAATGAAAGCTTCTGATCCTCACGAAACAATTCTTGATATGTATCAATATAAGCAAAACCTGACTGGCTGTATTGAACTTCAGCCGCTTGCTCAAGAACACGCTGATCCGTTTCTGGATTTGCACTCTTTAAGCGGTCCATTTCTATCGCCAGAAGCTCTCTGCCGCGGTTTGGTGTGTAAATGGCTTCATTCGTAAACACTTCATAATAATAATCACGCTCCTCAAGCCATGATAAGATGTGTTTTGCTTTTTCTTCTTCTAGAACAGCCGAATGATATACCTGACCTTTGGGATCATGAATCACAGCTCCATTTGCACTGATGACCCACGTATTCATCCCAAGCTGATCAAAAATAGATTTCACATCAAAATACGCTCTTCCTGTTGAAACGACAACCTCAATCCCGCTCGCTGCTGCTTCCTTTAACGCCTGCTCGTTTTCCTGACTCACTTTGTGCTCACTGTTCAATAAAGTTCCGTCTAAATCCGTTGCGATTAATTGAATGTTTGTCATCGGTCTCTCCTTTTTTGCCTTCATTTTCAGTTGACCTTCCGTTTATCAAATCCATCATCATTATGAAATGAGTATCCACTATTTGCAAGGGATGATCGGCTTATCAATGAATATAAGAGTACCCGGTCACGCTACATGACCGGATACGCATAAGGGGATTCACAGGGGACACATGACTGATACAAAGAAACCTTGGTTCTACTATTACGCAGTGAATATGTGTACAAGACAAAGTCTATCAGCTATAGCTAGAGGGGGGCCACGAGATGCTAGACCTTTGCCTTTTGCCTCCTTTCCTTTCAGCTAACCCTAGTCTACTGAGAAATAGCATAAGAGACAAAAAACGAAAATGACAAAATCGTTCTTCAAATTCTTTATTTCCTCAATCATTTTTACTTTTTACCGCTTGCGTATAAAACATCATCTTATTTTGTTTGACGAAATACTTATTTTTCATAAATTGATAAAAAACATCTGAATGAATCCAATTACTAGAAGGCATGTGAATATAGTCAGACCCGTCCCATGCAAACCAATAAAAACAAAGCCTTCCATCATGAATGGACAATTGAAATTCAAAACAGTCCATTTGATCGTCTGTCACGTATTGAAAAGTGAGGGACTCCCCTTCTTCCATATACACATCACAAAAAGAGAGAATGTCTCCCCATGTATAGACCCTCACATTGCTTTCCTTTTCCTCACCAATATGTATGTTTCGAAGTTGATAGGACTCCATAAAACATCTCCTTTCACTTATATGCAGCTAGTTCTGAGTAGGTAGCGGTTTCATTTATACAGATGTTGTATGCTATAATGATACTTACGAATAATGAACGCTTGTGAGGTGATAAATATGAAAACCTTTAGGCTGATTGATTTAAAAATCGAACTTGATCCAAAGCAAGATAAAATGTCCAGCATTCCCCTTCGTGACGGCTTAATCATTAATAAAGAAGATGGCGAAAACCACTGGATGATCGAGGCACTGATTCCAAAGAAGCATAGACAAGTGTTTGAGGTGCTCTTCCAGCAGCATACAGAAGTAAAGATTCTCGTGACGATTACAAAAGAAAACAACCGCCCTGTTCATCTATCGGTCCAAGTCAAAAACATCGTTGCCTTAGAAGAAAACATATCTGTATTACTCGACGGTAAAATGATCACAAATCGTTACAGAACAGAAACCGAAGAAGTATTAAAAGACCTCGTCAAAGAGGGGCTGTCAGGAGAAAAACTGCTGGATGCTTTTAAACAGAACACATAAAAAAAGAGCGGGATGAGCCGCTCTTAGATGGTTGACAAAGGGCTAAAATGAACTTTATTTTAGCCCTTTGTCTTCCTTTTCAGCTTGATAGAAAACCTTTGAAGTCAAGGAAGGGCGAGCACCGGAGCAGAGCGAATTTAATATTCGTGAGCACCGGAGCACAGCCCTGACAAAGAATGCGAGGGTTTGTCTACACGCTCAGAGCGGGATGAGCCGCTCTTTTTCTATTGCACATCTTTCGATTGGCTTTGATTTTTCAATAAATCTCTAATTTCGGTTAACAACACTTCCGTTTGATCTGGCGTTTCAACCACTTCTTCTTCCTCTACCTTTTTCCGTTTTAATTTATTTAAATAACGAATAAAGATAAAAATGGAAAAGGAGATAATCAAGAAGTCGACCACTGTTTGAATGAAACTTCCATACAAAATTTGAGCAGAACCGATTTTAATAGACAATCCGCTAAAATCGTGCCCCCCCACAATAATACCAACAAGCGGCATAATTAAATCATTCACAAGAGAAGTGACAATTTTGCCAAATGCTCCCCCGATGATGACACCGACAGCCAGGTCAATCACATTCCCCTTGACGGCAAACTCTCTAAATTCTTTCAGCATTGTTTATCACCTTCATCTTTTTTTGTCTAATATGACGTTTTTTTGTCAAAAAAGCAAGTCCTTATCCGCTTTGGCTGAATGTTTCCATATAAAAAACGGTTCATACATGATGAACCGTCAGACACATTACGATACTTTCGGACCGATAGAAAATGTCAGTTCTGCTTCACATGCCACTTCGCCATCTACTGTTGCAACTGCTTTTCCTTTGGCAACTGGACCGCGAAGACGTGTGACTTCAACCTCTAAACGTAGCTGATCGCCGGGTTTGACCTGTCTTTTGAATCGGCAGCTGTCAATCCCTGCAAACAAACCAATTTTCCCTTTGTTCTCTTCTTTACCTAACATGATGACCCCAAAAACTTGAGCGAGCGCTTCTACAATAAGCACACCCGGCATGACGGGGTATCCTGGGAAATGGCCATTAAAAAATTCTTCATTTACTGTGACATTTTTGATTCCAACCGCTCTTTTCTCACCATCAACTTCTAAAATACGGTCAACCAATAAAAATGGATAACGGTGTGGAATAATGTCTTGAATTTGCTGAGCATCAAGCATGTCTTGATCTCTCCTTCTTTTCTATATCGCTAATCTTCATTTGATTCCTATTGAAGTATATTATGAATGCAGTCATTTTTCAATGTCTAGCCAACAATTATGGTAAAAAATAACATCTATTATTACCTATTGTCATGAAATATAATCCACTCTACACTCATCGTTTTTTCACAAATATGGTAATATATATTACATCATTGATTGAATAAGAGGGTAAAAATGAATTTTATAAGCGATAAATCCATTAAAAAACTTCTCCATTCGTGGTATACAATGCTAAAACATCGACACTTTTCGAAGGCTGAAGAGATCAAAACGTCCTTAACCAAATATAAACGTAGATTGTCAAAGAAACAGGAGCTTCATTTACATTATCAGCTTATGCTTTTTCGCCATCAGCTCTGGATGAACCAAACAGAAGACTTAGAAAAACTGAAGCATGAACTCATGCTCCACAAAGATCAAATGAACGATCAACTACAATATTATTTTTACTTTTTTCTCGGTTTATACGAATCTTTAAAGAGCGATCAAAATGATGCCATTCATTATCTTGAAAAAGCAGAAGAGAAACTGCCCCTGCTAGACGATGAGCTAGAGGAAGCAGAGTTTCATTTCCGTACAAGTGGTGTTTATTATAACAACCGCTATTCACTGTTATCCATTCGACATGTTGAAAAAGCCATGAATATCTTTGCAAAGCACGGGGATATCCACAGCATTTATCGGTGCAAAATTGTGCTCGCACTTAACTTTAGTGACCAAAAAAAATATGAAGAAGCAGAAGCTATTTTTATTGAAATTATCGAATACGTGAAAATGATTGATGACCAAGAACTGCTTGGTATCGTGTATTATGACGCTGGTTTTATCAAGTCAAGACAAAACCGTCATAAGGAAGCACTAGAATACTTTAAAAAAGCGCTTCGGCTCCCAGCATACCGGAAATCTGCCCACTCCTATGTATCGTGTCTCTATGAAACTGTGCGTTCCTGCTTTAAAGAGAATTTAACTGATGAAGGAATGAAATATATTCAAAAAGGGCTAAAAGAAGCCGTTGATGCCCAATTTGATCTATTAAGAATCAAGTTCCAAATCTTATTCCTTCTTTACAGCCAAACGCCCAAGGCAGATGAACAGATTGCTACACTCGTCACATGTCTTGAACGAAAAGAAGCCTGGATTGATCTTGAAGATCTGCTTGCAGATGTCTCAGATTTTTATAAAAAAAAGGGCGACTTTGAGCGAGCCGCCTTTTTTATCATGAGAGGCTGACATCCGCCTGCTCATTATCGAATGGTATTAATGAGTCCTAGCATCTGATCGCCCATCGTAATGGTTCTTGAGTTCATCTGATACGAACGCTGTGTTGTCATGAGGTCTGTTAATTCTTTAGACATGTCCACATTCGACGTTTCAAGTGCACCTTGCTGAAGTTGAATGGCCTGACGGTTTGCCCCATTCAGTGCCGTTAAAGCGCCTTGATAGTTGCCGTCGACTGAGAACAAATTTTCTCCTTCAGAGATGAGTGCTGAAGAATTATTCACTTGAACAACCCCAAGATTCACCTGCTGATTCGGTTGATTGCCTCGAGAAATAGCTGTAAGCCGGCCATTTTTATCGATAGAAATATCACGGAAATTCGCATTTAAGACAATCTCATTCCCGTTTTCGTCAAGAATCGGATGGCCTTCGCTTGTCACCAGCTGGACTTGATTCCGATTATTTCCTGGCTGTAAATAAAGAGAGCCATCTCTTGTATACCGGATGTTACCGCCAGCATTGACCTGCAAATACTGAGATGGCGCACCAAATGCAACATCAAGGTCACGGCCTGTTTCTTTAATAGACCCTTGCAATGAGTTAATGGATGCATTGACCATCGTACCAGTTCCAAGCCTTAAACCAGCAGGTGTCAGACGACTGTTTGCCACCTGCTCATTTTTTTCATCTACCTGATTAAACTGTTGTCTGACCAGCTCTGAAAAACGGGTGTTTTTCGCGCGATACCCTGTTGTTTCACTGTTTGCGATGTTATTACTAATGATATCAAGCTGCTTTTGCACCTCGTTCATCGACACAGCTGCATTGATCATCGTTCTAAGCATGAGAATCCTCCTCTCTCTTTCATTTCTTCATTAATACACTCTTCCGATTTCATTCACTGCTTTTTCTAAACTTTTATCATATGCCTGAACCACTTTTTGGTTTGTTTCAAATGCGCGGTAGGCTGTTGTCATTTCTGTATATGATTTCGTCACATCAACGTTCGACAGCTCTGATACACCTTGGCTTAATGTATAGGACATTTGACCGTTATTGACCGCACTTGGAAGAGGCTGGTTATCAGCTGTACGGTATAAATCATTTCCTTCACGCGCAAGGTTTCTTGTATCCATTGCAACACGTACATCAATTTGTCCAAGGTTTTGTCCGTTTTCACTCACGGTTCCATCTGCGTTCACTTTGAAATT
Source organism: Bacillus sp. FSL M7-0307 (assembly GCF_038627835.1). Lineage (NCBI taxonomy): Bacteria > Bacillati > Bacillota > Bacilli > Caryophanales > Bacillaceae > Bacillus > Bacillus sp. FSL M7-0307. Next base: position 3,313,792 of record NZ_CP152023.1, read on the forward strand.
CTCACTTTGAACGGTAATCGGCTGGCCCGTCACGGAAAGAAGGGCACGTCCATTGATCGTCAGCTGATTTTGATCATTCAATGTAATGGAACTGCTTTTCGTATAACGAACGCCTTCTGGTGTATTCACAGCATAAAAAAGCGCTGACTTTTGATTTGTCTCCGGGTTGATGGGTACATTATTTTCTACTAATGCGATATCAGTTGTTTGATCCGTTGTTTTTAATGTTCCTTGTGTAAATTGGGGAATCAATTCCTGCATGTATGTTCCCGTATTAATTCCGCCGATCGCCGTTTGCTGCGGGATACTAAAGCCTTTGCCTGAAGATGTTTGGAAACGTCCTGATTCCATTCGGCTTAGCAGCATTTCTGGAAATGCGCGCATGGCCCCTTCATCTGCTTTATAGCCTGGAGTATTCGCATTTGCGATATTATTTGAAAGCATTTCTGTCCGCCGCTCTTGAGCGATCATGGCAGATGTTGCGGTGTATAGTCCTTTTAACACGTGCTCACCTCATTCAAATTCTTTCACATGACCTAAAATCATCAGTACACAATCTTCTATGAAATATATCGGCATATTGGCAGGCTTCTTTAATAAAAATCCCCCATTCTTTCTAAAAAGAATGAGGGAAATCATTAGCTGAGTTTACGCTTTGGCAGCTTGTCCATATTATCAAGCATCACGCCAGTACCAACTGCTACACAATCCATTGGATTTTCTGCAACGAAAACTGGTACTTTCAGCTCTTCTGCAAGCAATTGATCAAGCCCGTTTAGAAGCGCTCCGCCACCAGTAATGATGACGCCACGGTCAATGATATCAGCTGATAATTCAGGTGGTGTTCTTTCAAGAACTTGTTTCGCAGCCTGAACAATGGCAGATACAGATTCACGTAATGCTTCTTCTACTTCTTTGCTTGTGACGGTAATCGTTCTTGGTAATCCTGTCACCATGTCTCGTCCACGAATCGAAATCTCTTCGTGACGTGCGTCTGGGAATACCGTTGCAACTTGGATCTTAATGTCTTCTGCAGTTCGCTCACCGATCAACAGCTTGTACTCTTTTTTAATGTAGTTTAGAATTTCCAGGTCAAATTTGTCTCCAGCCATTTTAATAGAAGAGGCGGTTACAATGTCACCCATCGAGATGACAGCGATATCTGTCGTTCCGCCTCCAATATCTACGACCATGTTTCCACTTGGCTGAAAAATATCCATACCAGCACCAATTGCTGCTACTTTTGGCTCTTCTTCAAGAAATACATGCTTCCCGCCGCTTTTTTCAGCAGCTTCTTTGATTGCCTTCTGCTCAACAGATGTAATGTTTGTCGGGCAGCAGATGAGCATACGCGGCTTAGAGAACAGCCCTTTCACATTCAATTTGTTAATAAAATGCTTGAGCATCGCTTCAGTTACTTCAAAATCAGCAATTACGCCATCTTTTAATGGACGAATCGCAACAATATTCCCAGGCGTACGTCCAACCATACGTCTCGCTTCTTCTCCAACAGCTAATACTTTCCCGCTGTTTTTATCAAGAGCGACAACAGATGGTTCATTTAACACAATTCCTTTTCCTTTGACATGAATCAGTACATTTGCAGTACCAAGATCAATTCCAATATCCCTAGCAAACATCTATATATATCCTCCTTGAAAATCTGTTTCCATAGCAAATACCACATTCTGCCCTAATTATATATTCTATCATAATTTGCAGAAAAAAAGATATTTCTTTACAAAAGTCTTTACAAAATTTGTGGTTAGAAACTACCGATAAGAGGAAGATATATATATCATGTTTATGAACAAAGAACTAAAGCTTACTGTTTTACAGGCTCACCTTCTAAAATTTCTTCTTTTTTATACTTTAACTTTGTGGCTTCTCCCCCTCGCAGGTGACGGATTGATTTATGATAATCCAGTATCTCCTTCACTTCGTTAGCCAGATCTGGATTAATTTCTGGCAGTCTTTCTGTTAGATCCTTGTGTACAGTACTTTTAGAGACTCCAAATTCTTTCGCAATTACACGAACGGTTTTCTTTGTCTCCACGATATACTTTCCTATCTTGATTGTTCGCTCTTTGATGTAATCGTGCACACCACTCGACCTCCCTAAAATGGATGTGAGAAGTGTGAAATGAGATCCGTATCAATATTATCCATTTTCAGCGGCGCTTGTTCGTCTTAATTTCTCATCCATTAGGTAGTAAATGCCAAACACGATCCCTCACCTCAAACACTCTCTTTGTCAGGTTTGTAACAGTGTATTAGCATTGCATAGGGAATATGCTAAAAATGAAGATGGGACAAGGGATTTATCAGAAAAGACAAAACAAAAAATCATTTCGAGTGGCGAAAATTTTCACTTTACAAGCATCGGTGTAACACGTAAAATAGGAAAGGTGATTTTATTTACCTAGATAAATATTGAATAAAGGTGAGCCTATGGATACGTTAAACAGAGAGTGTTTACATCAAATACATCAAAGCGCGCGGCTGCTGTCTAAAAAAGCGAACGAAGCGCTTGCTGCTTATGACTTGTACATGTCCCAGTGGACTGTACTTTTTTGTTTGGATACATTCGGCCCTAAAACGCAAAAAGACATTTGGACCTATTTGAACGTCGAAGCACCGACGATTACCAGAACCGTGACGCGTCTAGAAGCAAACGGCTGGGTGAAACGAGTCCAAGGAAAAGACAAACGTGAGAATCTCATCGTCATGACAGACGATGCAAAAGCAAAGTTTCAAAAAATCAAACAGACGATGGAACAATTTGAAGAAGAATGTCTTTCAGATTTTACCTACGAAGAAAAACAACTCCTCCATACACTTTTACACAAATTATCAACTGAATAGGAAGTGACATACACCATGAACGAACGCATTTGGACAAAAGACTTTATCATGATTGTCCTGGTGAATTTATTTACATTCACCTCTTTTTATGCCCTTTTGACACTACTCCCCATTTACACAATGGATGAATTAAATGGAACAGAATCACAGGGTGGCCTCCTTGTGACGGTCTTCTTATTATCAGCAATTGTGACAAGGCCATTTTCAGGGGCCATTATTGAGAAATTCGGCAAGAAACGCATGGCGATTTTTTCTTCAACAGCTTTTGCCCTGCTCACTTATTTATACATTCCAATTGATCAATTTCAAACACTTCTCATGCTGCGTTTCGTGCAAGGAATCTTCTTCAGCATTTTGACAACCGTAGCAAGTGCCATTGCTGCTGATATGATTCCGAAACATAAACGAGGAGAGGGTCTTGGATACTTTGTCATGTCGATGAACCTTGCCGTGGTCATCGGTCCGTTTATCGCACTGAATCAAGTCGGAAAAGTAGGATTCCATTCTTTATTTCTTCTCTTTTCGATCATCGTCTCTATCGGTGCAGCTTTCACGATGCTGATTAGACAGCCAGAGCCTGAAAATGGCGGAAGTGTAGTCTTTCGATTCACTTTTTCTCATCTGTTTGAAAAAGGCGCTTTAAAAACGGCAGCAGTTGGAATCATTATCTCCTTCTGTTACTCGCCGATCATTTCATTTATTTCAGTCTATGCCAATTCACTTCACCTGATGGGTGCAAGCAGTTATTTCTTCATCGTTTTTGCAGCTGCAATGCTTGGATCACGTCCATTTACAGGCAGACTGTTTGACCGAGTCGGGCCTCATATTGTGATCTATCCATCTATTGCTCTCTTTGCGATTGGTTTATGGATGCTGACCGCTACCCAAACAGCCACCATGCTTCTTTTATCCGGCGCTGTCATCGGCCTTGGCTACGGCTCTTTGGTGCCATGTCTACAAACACTTGCGATACAGCACTCACCAGCACACCGTACAGGCTACGCCACAGCAACTTTCTTTACCTTGTATGATACGGGGATTGCCGCTGGATCCTTTGTCTTCGGACTGCTTGTCAGCTTCACAGATTTTTCAAATGTATATCTCATTGCTGGCGTTGTCGTGTTACTCAGCATGGGCGTTTTTTATTGGAGCGAACGAAAACCGCAAGAAGCAAAAGCACAAAAGGTTTCCCTATCAGAATAGGATACTGTTTTAAACTTCACTGAAAACATGCTAAAATATAGGATATTTCAAATGAACAGATAGGTCTTTTGAAAAATAGTTGGCGTTAAGCGAAAGTATAGGTGATGTTTTGAATTACGAATTGTTTAAAGTCATACACGGGATGGCTCATCATTCTGAGTTTTTAGATCAGGCCATGATTTTCATTACGAAAAAGGCCATTCTCGTATATGCCCTCGTCTTATTGATTTGCTGGTTTTTAGGTAATCACAAATTTAAGAAGCATGTCTTCTTTTCTGGTGTAACAGGCATCGTGGCACTCATCGTCAATTTTGCCATTACGCTGTTTTATTATGAAGAGCGGCCGTTTGTGGCGCACAAAGTCGACACACTCATCCCGCACTCAGCAGACGCTTCCTTCCCAAGTGACCACACAACAGGTGCACTGGCTCTTTCACTAGCCATTCGATCCCGTAATAAAAAACTCGGCAATATTTTGCTTGTTTTTGGATTACTGACAGGGTTCTCCCGCATCTGGGTCGGTCATCATTATCCATTTGATGTATTAGGCAGCTTGATCGTATCGATTGTGGTTGTCTTTATCATGAATAAATTATGGAAGTTCTTTGACTCTCCTATTGATCGTATCGTGACATTTTACGAGAACATTGTGGGCAAAATTTTCAGAAGGAAGCAAAAGGACCAAGGATCAGACCTGTCCAACTCTTAAGCGGCTTGCGATAAAGTATAGAAGACCTCTCTTCTACTTTATCCCAGTCGCTTTTTTCATTGTTTGTTTTCCTCTGACCATACTCGAAAAATAAAGGCTGACGCTAATGCCGACAAGAGAAATCATGATCAACGTCCAGCCTAATTGTTCAAAATGAGAACCTGCAATTTCCTCACCAAACAGCATGCCAAGCACAGCAGACGACAGAATAGAACCAAGGTACCTGCATGTTTGAAAAAGCCCAGAGGTCGTGCCAATCATTTGTTGAGGGCTCGCTTTTAACATCGCAGCTTGAAGCGCAACATTTCCAATCCCGTAACTGAGTCCAAGCAAAGCAAGAACCAGTCCTTTCCCCCAGAATGGCGCAGGAATAAAAAAGAAAGTCATTGCGGAAGCGCCGGCCAGCATGAGCACAGCACTTGCCAAAACAGGATGCCGTTCATCGCCGCGATCTACCCACTTGCCAGTCAGCGGCGATACCATAATGCTCACGCCAGACATGCAAAGCATAAAGAGACCCGTCATCTCCACACGCCAGCCCAATTCATCCTGAAAATAACTTGGCAAGCCAAAAAAGAGACAATAGAAGAAAATATTTAAAATGATAAATTGCACATACACAAGTGAAAGCCGTTTCTCCTGCCTGAACATCCGAATTTGGATAAATGGCTCATCCACCTGATGCTCCCACCATATAAAAGCACCCGCACTCACAAGACAGAGAATGCCCTGTACATACTGAATACCATCAGATAGTGATAATAAAAAAGAAAGCAAAAGGACAATACAAACTGTAAATAGCAACATCCCTGGCAAATCAAGCTTTCGGACAGTGTCTCCTATACGCAATTTTTTCTTCTTCTCCTTAGGAAATAAGGAAAAGCCTAGAAAAAAACTGATCAATATGAATGGCAGATTCACTAAAAAGATCGCCGGCCAGCTGCCGATCGTCATCAAAAACCCGCCAAGTGTCGGCCCGAGTGCTGTCATCGCTGAAGCAAAGATGGACAATACCGCTAAAGCAGAAGCTTGTCGTTCCTTCACATGATCCCGAATCAGTCCAACACCTGAAGGATAGATCGCACTGCTTCCAATCGCCTGAAGAAGCCGGATCACAATCAGCACCGCAAAAGTCGGGGCAAACGGCGCACAAATGGCTGAGACTGCCACTAGAACTAGTCCAAATAAAAATAAGGTTCTCCGGCTCATCACATGATCTCCAATTCGTCCACTCACCGGCTGCGTGACCGCGCTGGCCAAATAAAAGGTTGAAATGAGCCAAGATACCGTCGTAAACGACAAACCGAACTCATGCTGAATTTGATGCAAGGCTAAAGAAATCATCGAGGAATTCAATGGATTTAACATCGTGCCAAAAGCAATCGCCGTTAAAAAGACTTTTCGGTTGTTTTTCCATTTGATCATACACCCGCCCCCTTCTTTTGACATACACGTTCTTTTTTGTCTATCTCCTCGTTATTATGAGATTCATTTCCCTTTTTTACCCTTAGCAATTCAAGTTCTCTCTCCGAAAAGCAAGACATACATTCTAAAAAGGGCAAGTGTTGGAAAAGCGCATATAAAATTGAGAATATGAGGAACAAATGGTAAGATGCTACACATATTTAAAAGCCTACTTTCTCCTTATACGGAGAACGGCTGAAAAGGAGGAGAAGCTTATTATTAAAAAAAGACGGTTTTGGGTCCCAGCCCTTTTCTCGGTTGCAGTATTACTTCTGTCTTCGTGCGGTTCAAATGAAACAAATGGGAACGGAGATAAACGTAATTCTACAGCGAAAGGGTCGCCGATTTTGGAGGATGGGAAATTTATTTTTGCAGCATCAGGTGAATTCCACCCATTCAGTTACATGGATGGAAACCAGATGTCCGGCTTTGATATTGATGTCGGCAACGCGATTAGTGACAAGATGGGCCTCGAGCCTGTACAGAAAAAATATAAATTCGCAGGCATCGTCGAAGGCGTCAAAGCAGGTAAATTTGATGCCGCCATTGCAAGTCATACCATCAACGAGGAACGAAAAAAACACGTCCTTTTTTCTCAACCGTATTACTACTCCGGTCCGCAAATCTTCACAAGACCCGGCGCAAACATTCACAGTGCAGATGACTTAAAAGACAAGGAAATCGCTGTCTCTAAAGGTTCGTCCTATGCGGATATTGCCAAAGAACATAGCGGGCAGGAACCAAAATATTACGACAGTGATGTTGTCGCTTTAGAAGCACTAGCCAACGGCAAACACGATGCGGTCGTCACTGATTTTGCCACAGGTGCAGAAGCCATGAAGAAAAAACTTAAAATTGAAGCACAAGAAAGACTCGGGCAAAGTGAGCAAGCAATCGCTGTCTCTAAAGACAATAAAGAGCTCATGAAAGAGATCAATGATGCGATTGATGCACTCAAAAAAGACGGAACATTAAGACAAATTAGCGAAAAGTATTTTGACGAAGATATTACCGTCAAACAGGATTAAAACCACGATTGTGCGCCTTTCTCTAGGCGCACTTTCTTCAAATGGAGATGATTGTTTTGCCTACCTTATCACACTTTTTTCAAACGCTGATTGATTCTAGAGGCGTTTTCTTAGAAGGAATGCTGCTCACCTTACAACTCACTGTCATCAGCATTTTCATCGGCATGTTCATCGGGCTTTTCTTTGCCTTACTAAAAATATCCCGCGTGGCCGTTTTCGGTTATATCGCAAATGCCTATATCTTCCTTGTACGCGGAACACCACTCATTGTGCAGATTTTTATCCTGTATTTTGGGCTTACAGAATTAAATATACCAGACTTTTGGGCAGCCTCTATTGCGCTTGCCTTCCATAACGGTGCCTATATAGCAGAAATATTTAGAGGTGCGATTCAATCAATCGATCAAGGTCAAAAAGAAGCAGGACGTTCTCTTGGCATGGGGCGATTTCTAACCATGAGACGTATCATTCTCCCGCAAGCGATGCGGCGTGCCCTTCCCCCTCTTGGCAATCAATTTATTATCGGCTTAAAAGATTCATCACTTGCCGCCTTCATCAGCGTCAATGAACTCTTTAACATAGCCACCACTCAAGGTTCCAACAGTTTTGACAACATGACGTACTTACTTGTCGTGGCTGTCTATTACTTAGTTCTTGTCCTGCTGTTAACATTCGCTGTGCAAACCGTTGAGAAGAAACTTTCAGTCAGTGATCATTAGGAGGAGAAGCATGACAGAATCAAAAGAGATCATTCGTGTTGAAAAACTGAATAAATACTTTGGAGAGCTGCATGTCTTAAAAGATATCGATCTCACTGTATATGAAAATGATGTCGTCGTCTTAATTGGTGCAAGCGGCTCTGGGAAAAGCACCTTGCTCCGTTGTATGAATTTTTTAGAAATAAAAAATGACGGTCAGATCATCATTGATGGCAGTCCCGTTCATCCAAAACGAGATCAATTAAACGAAATGAGGCAGAAAATAGGCATGGTGTTTCAGCATTTTAATCTCTTTCCGCACAAAACCGTGCTTGAAAACATCATCGAAGCACCGGTCATGGTGAAAAAAACAAAGAAAGCACAAGCGATAACTGAAGCCAATGTCTTATTAGAGAAAGTCGGACTAGCGGATAAAGCAAAAGTGTACCCTTCAAAGCTATCAGGCGGTCAAAAACAGCGCGTTGCCATCGCACGAGCTCTCGCCATGAAGCCCGATGTCATGTTATTTGACGAGCCTACTTCTGCGCTGGACCCAGAGCTTGTAGGCGAAGTGCTGCAAACCATGAAAAGTCTTGCCAAAGAAGGCATGACAATGGTCATCGTCACTCATGAAATGGGATTCGCAAAAGAAGTAGCTGACCGAGTTGTTTATATGCATGAAGGACGAATCGTCGAACAAGGTACCCCATCAGAATTATTTGATTCTCCTCAAGAGGAGCGAACCAAATTGTTTCTCAGTTCGATTTTATAGGTCAAACGCCCTTTATTTTTCGTGAATCATGCACGTTTATTCTCATTTTTTACGAACTTTTCATCCATTTATATTGATAATGACCAAAAAACCATGTTAGATAAACTTACATGAATATGTTATATATGACTTTTCTCTCTATAATGAAGAATTAAGAAATCTATTAATTCTGAATGATTCGGGGGAATGCAGCATGCAAATGGGTGATACAGTATTTATGTTCTTCTGCGCACTACTCGTGTGGTTAATGACACCGGGTTTAGCCTTATTCTACGGAGGACTTGTGAGAAGTAAAAACGTGTTAAGTACGACAATGCACAGCTTAACCTCACTAGCCATTGTCTCTATCGTCTGGATCGTGTTTGGCTATTCACTGGCCTTTGCGCCAGGCAATGCATGGATCGGAGGCTTTGACTGGGTTGGACTAAAAGGCGTTGGCTTTGAACCTGGTTCATATAGTGATACAATTCCACATTCATTGTTCATGATGTTCCAAATGACCTTTGCCGTCCTCACAACAGCCATTATCTCTGGTGCCTTCGCTGAACGTATTCGTTACTCAGCGGTGGTCGTGTTTACACTCCTTTGGGTCACATTTGTATACGCTCCAGTCGCACACTGGGTATGGGGCGGCGGCTGGATTGGAGAAATGGGAGCACTTGACTTCGCGGGTGGAAACGTCGTCCACATATCATCCGGTGTGGCTGGTCTAGTCGTAGCCATTGTTCTCGGGAAGCGAAAAGAAGCAGCAAGTTCTTCTCCGCATAACTTGATCTACACACTTCTTGGTGGAGCTGTGATTTGGTTTGGCTGGTTTGGGTTTAACGTAGGAAGTGCCCTCACATTAGATAGTGTCGCCATGTATGCCTTTATTAACACCAATACAGCTGCTGCTGCAGGAATCATCGGCTGGCTGTTAGTCGAATGGATGATCAACAAAAAACCAACGATGCTAGGTGCAATCTCTGGAGCCATTGCAGGCCTAGTAGCGATTACACCTGCCGCAGGCTTTGTCACACCATTCGCTTCGATCATCATCGGAATCATCGGCGGGATCGTTTGTTTCTGGGGCGTCTATTCACTCAAAGCCAAGTTCGGCTATGACGATGCACTGGATGCATTCGGTCTCCACGGAATCGGCGGTACTTGGGGAGGCATTGCTACAGGCCTTTTCGCCACTACATCTGTCAATGATGGCGGAGCCAACGGCTTATTTTATGGCGATCCAAGCTTACTTTGGAAACAAGTTGTCGCCATCGTGGCCACATACGTCTTTGTTGCAGTTGTCACATATGTGATCATCAAAGTCGTCAACATCTTCTTCAAGATTCGCGCAACTGAAGAAGAAGAATCAGTCGGTCTTGATTTAACGATGCACGGCGAAAAAGCATATCAAGATTAAAGAAAAAGGGGTGTCTCTATGAGCAAAATGTATAAAGTGGAGATTGTCACACGTCCAGCTAATTTTGAAACATTAAAGGTGGAGCTTGGAAAGATTGGTGTCACCTCGATTACCTTTTCCAATGTGCACGGCTGCGGATTACAAAAGGGACATACGGAACTATACCGTGGCGTCAAAAAGGAAAGCAATGTGTACGAACGTTTAAAGATCGAAATCGTCTTAAGCAAAGTACCTGTTGAACAGGTCGTGGAAACGGCTCAAAAGGTACTTCGTACAGGAGAACCAGGGGATGGGAAGATTTTTATATATGAGATAGAAAATACAATCAACATTCGGACAGGTGAAGAAGGACCTGCCGCCTTATAGCATCCCTCCGCCATATGGCGGAGGTTTTTTTAAAGACAGAAAAAAACCTCTGTGCATTTATCTACACAGAGGATCTGACATGACATTAAGATTGTTTTGTTTCTTCTGACTGACTGCGGTCTTTAGAGGAATCTGAAGACTTTTCTTGATCAGAGGATTTCCCCTTCTCATCAGACTTATCTTCAGATTTTTCTTCAGTCGGCTCTTTTGCCTTATCGTCAGCAGCAGGTTCCTTCATTTTGTCATCAGCTTTTGGCTGAGCAGGTTCTTTTGCTTCTTCCGTCACTTCTTGCGCTGCTTTTTCAATGGAAGAAACAGGCTTATCAATGAAGCTAAGTGGATTAAGCGCTAAACCTTCCATACGAATTTCAAAGTGAACATGGTTGCCGCTTTCAGCACCATATAGATTCTTACCAGAAGCACCGATGACATCATTCTGTTTCACTTCATCGCCTTCTTTTACACTCACTTGAGACAACGATTGATAAACAGTAGACAATCCATCTTCATGTTCAATTTCAACAACGTGACCGAGAACTGGATCTTTTTTCGCCTGAACGACTGTTCCACTAAGAGCAGCTGTGACATCAAACACTTTGCCATCTTTATCTGCAAGATCAATACCTTTGCTTAAGGTATAGGTGTTATTATAGTTTACAAGTGCTGCTTCTTTTTCTTTTTGATCAGCATCTGCTTCATAGAACTTTTTCACGACAGAAACATTCTCAGAATTCTGGACCGGCATAGCAACATTTTCAATTGGCTTTCCAACTTCAACGGCATCATCACGCTGTTCTTGTCCTGTTTGATTTCCATCAGATAGTTGGTCTTTCACATCTTTCGATACAGCTTGATACCAAAGAACGGCTGTTAACACGACCGCTGCGCTGACCAAGTAAATAGCAGGGAATACCCAGCGCTTACGGAAAAATTGCTGAACTTTTGTGATTTTGGAAGTACGTTTCTTTTCTTCCTCTCTCATTTTTCATCACCTCAGCAACATTCTGAACACTTTTCAAAAAATATATACACACGAAATTATTTTTCTTTTTATTTTGCGCAATCGCATCAATAATATGTATGATGAATGAAAAAAGATGGGGGTACATATGGTGAAAACTTTCAACCGCATGGCAACAGAAGATGACCTCAAAGAGATCGTCGATATCTACAATTCAACGATTGCTTCAAGAGAAGTAACGGCCGATACAGAACCTGTTACAGTAGAAGACCGCCGTCAGTGGTTTTTGAATCATTCAGAGAAACGTCCTCTCTATGTGAAAACAGATGAGGAAGGAAATATCTACGGCTGGCTCAGTTTTGAAACGTTTTACGGGAGACCTGCATACAACGGTACTGTTGAAATGAGTATTTACTTGAACCAAAACTATCGAGGAAAAGGTTTAGGGTCACTGTTCTTACAAGAGGCGCTCGAATTGGCACCCTCATTAGGCATCCGAACGTTACTTGCCTTTATTTTCGGCCACAACGAAGCCAGCATCAAATTATTTAAGAAGCACGGATTTGAGACTTGGGGACATTTGCCACGCATCGCAGAAATGGACGGCAATCGGTACGACTTAGATATTTTAGGAAAAGAATTATAAACTGAGCGTCTCTTGAAGAAAGAGACGCTTTAGATTGTTGACAAAGGGCTAAAATGAACTTGATTTTAGCCCTTTGTTTTCTTTTCAGCGTGATAGAAAACCTTTGCAGTCTAGGAAGGACGAGTACTGGCGCGGAGCGAATTTCACATTCGTGAGCACCAGCACGCAGGACTGACAAAGAATGCGAGGGTTTGTCTACACGCTGGAGCGTCTCTTGAAGAAAGAGACGCTTTTTTTATGAAGCATGCACCAACTGCTCAAATTGCTTCGCATTTTGAAGCGATTTTCTTTTCAGAATGATACCATGTTCATCAATCAGAAGCGCTTGCGGAACAACTGTTACTCCATACAACTCCATAATTTGTGATGAGCGCATATAAACAGCTTGCTCCGGCAGCAATTGAAGAAGCGAGGCATCATCGGCTTGTTCATCTCCATTAATAACAATCACATGAGCATCATCATGTGAAGTTTGAGGCTGCACATCAGACAAAATACTTTTACAAGTCATACAAGTAGAATTCACAAATAACAGCATCACAGATCGCCCATTTTGCAAATACTCCTTCAAGATCACCTTTTCACCTACATGCGAATAACTGCGAAATAACGGAGCCGGGTCACCAATATCCGCTTCCTTCAATTCAATTCCATCAAGAGATTTTATTTTATTCATAAATCTCCCGATAAAACGGGCAAGCAAAAACACGACAGCCAGCTGGGCAATGACAATTAATAACACAATGATTAATAAAATATCTGTCATTTCATTTTATCTCCTTCTATAATTGATCCATCTGCAATCTGGAATGAGTCGATCCACTTTCGCTTCAATAGCACAATTTCTTGGCTGACCGCTATGATCAAACAGACAGCCGCTGCAATGAGAAAACAAATCATTTTCAACCGCAATGAAATCATTTCAACACTAGGATGTACATAAAATAACCCTGCCACAAGAGTAAGCATCAGCAGATTACGAATCACAATCCCCCAATGCAGGCGATCGTTTTCCAGTAATCCTCCACAACCGCACGAAATATCACGATGCCCCCTCATTAAATTGAACGTAACCGCTCCAGAGTAAATACATAACAGGGCTGTAAGGCCCACTGCAGGCAGGACAGACATGTTCCATATAAACAAATGAATCGTACAAACCAACTCAATCAACAAAAATACATAAAACATGGGTGCCGCGAAAGAAGGCGGCAGCAGCCGATAAGCATTGATCTGCTGGACATGTGCCTTCTGTTTCCTTGCTTTATCCAGCCATGCACCTGCAAAATTGATTCCTAGTAAATAGACTCCTATGAAATAAAAGACACTCACCTTACACCATCTCCTTTTGTTGAAATAGTTGAGATTGTGCCTCGTATAGCCTTCTATATTCTCCGTGTAATGCCATCAGTTCATCATGGTTGCCCTCTTCAATGAAAGCACCATCTTTCATGACGATGATACGGTCTGCTAAGCGGGCCGCTCCCATACGATGTGTAATAAACAAAACACCTTGATCCTGCGTATGATCGAACAACTTTCGAATGAGTGAGATCTCCGACAATGGATCGAGAGCAGAGGTCGGTTCATCTAAAATAATAAAATCACTTTCTCTAAAGAAGGTTCTCGCCATCGCAAGCTTTTGCCATTGTCCGCCAGACAATTCATGTCCCTCTTCAAAAAAGCGACCTAGCTGCGCATCATATGTGTCTTCCATTTCATTAATTCTTTTCTCTATACCTGCTTGACGGGCGGCTGAAATCAACCGCTCTTCCTCTTCTATATCATCAATACGGCCAAACCCTATGTTTTCTCTCACAGTGAATTCGTACTTCATAAAATCTTGAAAAAGAACAGCCATTCTCGCATGATAGGTCTTTTTATGGATGGTGGAAATATCCTCTCCATTGACTTTGTGCATATTCTGTTGATCTGGATCGTATAAGCCGGTTAAACATTTGATTAAAGTGGTTTTACCGGACCCATTATCTCCTACTAATGCAATTCGTTCACCTTTATTCATATGAAAATGAATATGCTCAATCGCTGGTTTTTTCATATTCGGATAAGTAAAAGAGAGATTGTCTAATGTAATGGACTGGATATGCTCAATTCCCTGAAGCGATGCTGCCTCTTCCGTCTGTTCATGCATTTCCTCTTCTCTCTTTTGAAAAGCTCTCATTTCATCAACATATAGGCTCGTTTCATATAAACTAGAACATTCCCTCGTTAAATCTTGAAACCCACTTTGAATGTTTTGTACAGCTTGTAGCACTGCAACAAACGTACCCGCAGCTAATTTTTTTTGAAAAATAAGAAAGACAATCAATAAACCACAGCACACATAGGCCAATGTCATGAGCAACCCGCCTGCCATCTCCCAGCGCACTTGGCGTTTCAGCAAATTATATTTTTCATCTGCACTTTTAACGTAGTGACCTCTCCACTTTTGAAGAAGATAATTCCCTATTCCATATAAACGAACTTCCTTTAAAGAATCTCGCTGTGCGACGAGATCAGATACATACATTTCTCTTCGATCATTAGCCGTTAACAAACGATTTAATCGATAACGTGCGCCTCCAAAGAAAAGTTCAATCCATAATACAGGCAAGGTAAACAAGAACAATATGACCGCTAAGCCCCAATGAATACCGATCATATAAATAAGAAGTGATACAACAGTAATCAACGCGCTCATCATTGTAAAAATACTTCTCACCATACTGAGAACATGCTGATGACTGTTCATCACACGTTGACTTTCATTGTAAAAGGACGGGTGCTCAAACGTAATAAACGGCAGTCTTATCGCTTTTTGAAGCAATTCACCTTTCAAATGCAGACCAATCAGATTTGTCGCTTTCTGTTGACTAAGCTGAAGAATGAATTGAAGTCCATATCCTAAAATCACAATGACCATTTGCAGTCCAAATAACCACAAAACCTTTTGGATGTCACCTGAAGACGTCATAAATAAAATAATTTCATTAATCAAAGTTTGAATAATCCAGACACTAGCCAAAGGCATACAACCAACGATCACTTGAATGAACAAAGTTAAAAGAAGATAAGAACGACTTTTTTTCCAAGTATAGGAGATTGCATATAAACAATGGTTCACTGTACTCATGAGATGCTCCACCTTACACCATTTAGTATAATTGACATATTTTTGATATTTGTAATATGATAGCTTTGCGTAACTTCACTTTGAGAGGACGATATACGATGAATTCAATTTTTCTTATACAGCTCGCTCTTATAATTTGCAGTCTTCTATTAACGGCTGGAATTATCATCTATTTAAAACAACAGATGCAACTTATCATCTTACCTATAGAACACGTGGGGCAGAAACTTGCGCATCCACTTCTCGAACAGCCATCACCCATTCACATGAATGATCTGCTGCAAACAAATCGTACACAACAATTACTGATCTTCACTGACACAGCATGTCCGCACTGCATTCCATCACTCGAACAATTCCTAGAAACAAAAAAGCAGCGTAAACTAAACGTTTCATTGAGTATTTTGTTGAAAAACGGGCAAAAAAAGGACCAAGAATTATATCGTGATAACGAAACAAACTTGCGAATTATTCCGGTAGACGAACAATTGATAAACGCATTCCAAATTCAGGAGTTTCCGTTCTACATCATGGTAGAAGACAATGATACCATCTCATATGCAGCACCTTTTCCAGACGGTCTTTATTCAAGACTAGCTGCAAACTAAAGATAAATGAGGCATGTGAAGAGCATCAAACACATGCCTCATTTTTTATTATTGTAAATTTGGCTGAACATCCTTCCCTTTTTCCTCTGCAGCGATTTCATTAGCTTCGCTTGAAGCGGATATTTGTTCCTCAGCTTGTTCAAACTCACTGCGAGCTTCATTTGAAATGTCAACTTGATCACCGTGCTGATTCACAGTAACGGAAGAAGACCCCTCTTTTTGAACCTCTTTCTCTAGTTCCTTTAATTTAGAAACATGAAGCTCTAAATCTTTTCCTTGCTGAACTAAAGTCAGTTGTTGAAATAACGCCTTTCTCTCTTCTGGAGAATGGTCGCCTTGAACAATTTGCGCTGCTTGGGTCAAAAAAGAATTTGATGTATGGCCAGCTTGACGCTTATTTGACGTCTGCATAGCATTTGTTACTAATGAAATTGGAGTTATGCTCATGCGTTCACACCCTAATAAATAAGATACTTAAATTTAGCAGCCACATTTAACGCGTTCTTGGCTAGTACAAATCTCACCTGTGTCACGATCCACATAGTAACGGAAAGTTCCAACGCCTTGAAGGAAACAAGTTGGTGCTGATTGGCAAGAAGTTACCAATCTTTGCAAAATACATCTAGCAGCTGCAGGTTGAACATTGGTCATTTTGTTTAAAATTCGATCTAACATATGAATTCCACCTTCCAATTTTTATGGTAATACAATACAATAATAACCAATTGATAGACAACTAACAACATATTTTGATAAATTTTCTAATTACTTCAAACTACTTTTCTTATTTATGACAAAATTTTTCGATTATAATTGTAGTAATTGTTACTTTTTTCTTATTCGAAAATAATTTATTTATCCATAAAAAGTAAATAAAAGATAGAAATAAGGTCAATTCACTCTTCCTAAAGTACTACTTGCTCAAGTATGATATAGAGTGAATACATAAAGGAGTGAACACAATTGCAACAAACTGAGAAAATCATTCAATCTCTTCATTCAATAACAAAGTGGGGAAAGGTTGGGAGCATCTTTCTTTATATTTCAGGTGGTCTATCCATCCTCAGTGGATTTTGGCTTGTTCTTCCTGCTGCCATTGGCGTTTTTCTGATTATGATGGGAATTCATGTCCAAAAATCCGTGAAAGCAGCTGAACAATTGATTCAAGCGCCTGATACTTCTTACGAAGAATTATTGGAACAATATGCCAAGATGATGAAAATGCAGACACTTTTTGCCATTTCAAGTATTACCGCAGTTATTCTCTCATTCATCGCTATCGTTTTGATGTTTATACTAGGCGGGCTAGCCTTTCTCCAAGAGCTTCCTACCGATGTCCAACAGTACGAAGATTATTACGAAGAAGAACTTGGTGACTTTTATTAATAGAAAGGGGTATCAATAAAATGCGATACCCCTTTTTTATTTGAGTTGGCATAGCCTTGATACTAAACTTGACAATCAGCCTTTATCATTTTAAAATACAAATCGTAATCATTACGGAATAAAGGAGGGTTATAGCACTTATGCGCGTGAAAATCACCTTAGCCTGTACAGAAACAGGTGACAGAAACTATATCACTACAAAAAATAAACGAACGAACCCAGACAGATTGGAGTTAAAAAAATATTCTCCACGATTAAAGAAATACACCCTTCATCGGGAAACAAAATAATTTTTGGGATTCAAATCGTAAAAATTACTATTTAAGCGAGGCGGCATACAAAATGATTATGTTCAAAAGGACTAAACCAAATGGATAAGAGAATACCTGTCACAGTTCTAAGCGGCTTTTTAGGAGCTGGAAAAACCACGATATTAAATCATGTTCTACAGAATCGTAAAGGGCTAAAAGTAGCTGTTATTGTCAATGACATGAGCGAAATAAATATTGATGCAGAATTAGTTAAGCAAGGCGGAGAACTCTCTCGATCAGATGAGAAACTGGTTGAACTATCTAATGGTTGTATTTGTTGCACATTGAGAGAAGATTTATTAATTGAAGTAGAACGCCTTTGTAAGGCTGGGAATATCGATTATATTGTCATTGAATCTACAGGTATTAGTGAACCAATTCCTGTCGCTCAAACTTTCTCTTACATTGATGAAGAAATGGGCATAGATTTGACACGTTTTTGCAGATTAGACACGATGGTAACGGTGGTAGATGCAAACCGTTTCTGGACAGATTTCCAGTCAGGAGAAAGTTTATTGGATCGTAAAGAAGCAGTTTCAGATGATGATGAACGAGAGATTTCCGATTTACTTATTGATCAAATTGAATTTTGTGATGTGCTCATTATCAATAAATGTGATCTTGTATCGGTATCAGAACTAGATCGGCTTGAGCACGTGCTAACCAAACTTCAACCAGAAGCAGCCATTATTAGAACCTCTAAAGGTAACGTACAGCCTAGTGATATTTTGAATACTGGTTTATTCGATTTTGAAAAATCTAGTGCTTCTGCGGGCTGGATCAAAGAAATCAATGCTGGACACTCTCAGCATACGCCTGAAACAGAAGAATACCAAATCTCATCTTTTGTTTATGAAAGAAGGCTTCCTTTTCATACTGGCAGACTGAATGCATGGTTAGATCAAATGCCAGAGCAGATTGTTCGAGCGAAAGGATTTACATGGCTAGCGACACATCATGATTTAACCATTTTAATTTCACAAGCCGGAAAATCTGTTGCAATTGAACCAATCGCATACTGGATTGCTGCCTTGCCTGAGCAAGAACGATCACGGATCTTAAATCAGGAACCAGAAATTTTAGATGAGTGGGATGCAGAGTTTGGTGATCGACATACAAAACTTGTCTTTATCGGTGTAGATTTACCTAAAGCAGATATTATTCGTACACTAGATCAATGCTTACTCACACCTGAAGAATTTGATCAAGATTGGACAACGTTTGAAGACCCCTTTCAATGGAACATACACACTTAAAGCAGGAGGGTTTTAAATGGCAAAGAAATCAAAAATAGCAAAAGAAAAAAAGCGGCAGCAGCTCGTTTTGAAATATGCACAATTAAGGAAAGAGCTAAAAGAAAAAGGTGACTATGAAGCTTTGCAGAAACTACCTAGAGACTCTTCACCCACTCGCTTAAAAAACCGCTGTGAATTAACTGGCCGTCCTAGAGGTTACTTGAGAAAATTTAAAATGTCTCGAATTGCTTTTCGTGAGCTTGCCTATAAAGGACAGATTCCAGGAGTGAAAAAATCGAGTTGGTAAAGATTGATTTGATCTTAGCATAGTTCCTGTCAATGTAAAGCAGGACAAAATGGATAAAAATCTTTTTTTCATCCTTACTCCGTCAATTTTGAGGTACAAAATAGCATTTTAAAAAAACAGCAGAATCTCTGCTGTTTTTTATGGGGATGAGCTTATAGGAAAGATTGTCCTGATGTTAAAAGAAGATTTTCAACAGTGATTATAGCATTTTCTCTTCTTTTCAAAAATCGATGATCATGATACTTTGTTGTCATTACCCGCCGATGTAGGACATCTCAACTTTTTTCTGATCTTTCTTTTGCTCTCTCTCAGCTGAATATTGATCCTGTCTGTTTGACCAAAGTTCCTTCAATATGTTCACTAGATATTCATCATTTTCTGAATTACGGATGAATCGTCTCAGATCAAAACCCGATGATGCAAAAAGACATGTGAATAATTCGCCACGTGCAGATAGTCTAGCTCTATTACACGATCCACAAAAAGCATCTGAAACGGAAGAAATAATGCCAATCTCTCCTGACCCATCCTCATAAAAATAACGCTTGGCTACTTCACCTTGATATCGAGGGGGTTCTGGTTTGATAGGGTATTTTGAATGAATTAGCTCCATAATTTCTTTTTTCGTCAATACATGCTTGAGATTCCATTTGTTCGTATTGCCAACATCCATGAATTCAATAAATCGTAGAATGTGTCCTTCTTTTTTAAAATAGGCTGCCATTGGTAAGATATCTTGATCATTCACACCTTTTTGGACAACCATATTGATCTTAATAGCAAGTCCAGCTTTTTTTGCAGCCTCTATCCCATCAAATACTTTTTGGATAGAAATGTGTCTTCCATTCATCTGCTTAAAACGATCTGGATTTAAAGAATCTAAACTAATGGTGACTCTATTCAGACCTGCTTTCTTTAGCTTATCTGCGTACAAAGGTAACAGCGTTCCATTGGTTGTCATCGCGATGTCTTCAATACCTGGAATTTTTGCGAGTTTTTCTATCAAAACGGGCAAATCTTTACGCATTAAAGGTTCACCACCCGTAATACGTAATTTCACCACACCTAATTCCTTTGCAAAAAGCGCAGCAAGTCGTTCAATTTCCTCAAAGCTAAGCAGCTCTTCTTTATCTAAAAAAGGATAATCTGGTCCAAAGATTTCAGCAGGCATACAGTACGTACATCTAAAATTACAGCGATCTGTTACGGATATTCTTAAATCGCGCAATGGTCGATGTCTTTTATCCAAAATACTGACCATACTTAGCCTCCTATTCTGTAATACGCTGATGATGAGTATAGATATTAAAAGATTCTCCTCTTACGAATCCAACTGTTGTTATATTTAATTCTTCTGCCATTTTAAGTGCTAACTCAGTAGGAGCTGATTTTGATATGACAATTGATACCCCTAATTTTGCTGCCTTCAACAGAACTTCAGACGATATCCGGCCGCTAAATACAAGGATTTTATCTCTCAGTGGGATTTTATGAAGTAAACAATATCCATAGATTTTATCCAACGCATTATGCCGTCCTATATCCGTCCTAGTGATGAATAGCTTTTCTGTATCACATAGTCCAGCATTATGGACACCACCAGTATGTTGAAATAACTGACTTTCCTCCTGTAAACATTTCATTAAATGAATACAAGTTTCAGCAGAAATACTGATTCGGTCAATGGCTGTTTTTGCCGTCTTCACATCTTGGAGAAAATAAAAATGTCTTCCTTTCCCACAGCAAGATCCGATCACTCGTTTTGTAAAATCTGAGGATTGGAACTGAGTTGAGTGATGTAAGTCAACATATGCAAAACCCATACTTTCATCTATTGTAAACCTTTTAATCTCTTTTTCAAATCGAATGACTCCTTCTGAAGCTAAAAAACCGATCACCAATTCTTTCAAATGATCCGGTGAACAAACGAGTGTGACAAACTCTTCACCATTCACCAGCACGGTTAAAGGGAATTCTTCTACAACTTCATCTGTTTTACATGTCATTTGACCACTGCGATATTGGTGTATGCGTCGTTTCGTTTTAACAGAAGGATTCATGATCTGATCTTCCTTTCAACACAAATTTAGTTATATGAACCAGACGAATTGTGATATTATTTTAAAAAGTCATAAAAATGTAACATATTTCTATCTTATCAAACTTTTTGTTTGCTTTATATGGAGGGAACACAATGAACAAAACAAAAAACCGTTGGCTTATCGCTACAAGTGCTGTGGGGATTCATTTATCTATCGGATCTGTTTATGCATGGAGTGTTTTTACGAATCCTTTACATCAAACCTTTCAATGGTCATTAACAGAAATAAGCCTGACATTTAGCATCGCTATTTTATTTTTAGGTTTATCGGCTGCCTTTATGGGGCATTTCGTTGAAAAGTATGGGCCGAGGACATCAGGGCTCTTCTCAGCTATTTTCTTCGGCATTGGGATGACTGGATCAGGGTTTGCTGTTCACATGTCTTCATTACCTCTCCTCTATTTATTTTATGGTGTACTCGCTGGAATCGGATTAGGTGTAGGCTATATTGCACCAGTTTCAACATTAGTCAAATGGTTTCCAGATCGAAGAGGACTCGCAACGGGTTTAGCCATTATGGGTTTTGGATTTGCTTCTCTGATTTGCAGTCCCATTATTCAATTTCTCATTGAAAAAGTTGATATTGCAAATACCTTCTATATTCTCGGAATCTCTTATTTTATCATCATGGTCGTTTCATCTCTTTATTTATCACCACCAACACCTGATGATGTCAAACAATTTAACGTGCTAAAAACAAGCCAAAGGAAAATTCCTCAAGATTTATCACAGCTCACAGCAAATGAAGCCATTAAAACACGGCGTTTTTATTATTTGTGGGTCATGCTCTTTATTAATATTACATGCGGAATTGCCATTATTTCTGTAGCATCACCGCTTGCTCAAGAAAGTGTTGGTTTCACGGCCGGTGCAGCAGCTACTCTTGTTGGAATTTTAGGTGCCTTCAATGGGCTAGGACGGATCGGATGGGCATCTTTCTCTGATTATATTGGAAGGCCAAATACGTATACGATTTTCTTTACTATACAGCTCATTGCTTTTCCCTTACTTCCCTACTTAAAAGATCCGCTCATCTTTTCAATCGTGATGGCGATCATTTATACGTGCTACGGAGGAGGGTTTGCTTCAATTCCAGCCTATATAGGAGATTTATTTGGTACGAAGCAGCTAGGTGCTATACACGGTTATATTCTCACCGCTTGGGCCGCTGCTGGTTTAGCAGGACCTTTATTTTCCTCCTTTATTCGTGACATTACAGGCAATTACACACAAAGTCTCATGGTCTTCTCTGGCCTATTTTTCATTGCGTTTATCATATCTCTTCTCATTCGGAAGGATATTAAACAACTTCGTGAATCAAATCTTACTGCTCCTTCTTCTGTCACGGTCCGCTCTTAATATGAATTTGACAGAATGACAATCTACAGGTAATTTTTAGATATGAAAACGCTTTACAAAGTAATAGGAGGGTGACGATATCATGGGAAAAACAAAACACAAGGGGCCTATTAAACTCAACAAAAAACCCTCACCAAAGCTATGGGCCTCTTTTGCTCCTATGGGGCTTGGAAAAGTAAAACCGAAACACATTCGAGACACAATGAAAGTGGCATGGGAGAACAAAGATAACCTCCCCTATGCGTACCGTATATTGACTCAGGGCGTTTGTGACGGCTGTGCTCTTGGTGTATCAGGTTTATACGATCAAACACTAGCAGGACCCCATATATGCACAACAAGACTGAATGTGCTACGGCTTAACACAATGCCAGCTATTGATCCAAAATGGTTCGAAGATATTGAGCGGCTCAAACAAATGGATAGCACGTCTCTTCGAAAACTTGGGCGTATTCCTTATCCCCTGATTCGAAAAAAAGGTGAGAATGCCTTTACACGCATTTCTTGGGATGGTGCATTAGATCAAATCGCCGCTAAAATCAAATCGATTGATAAACGTCAGCTTGCTTTCTATTTAACAGCTAGAGGGATTACGAATGAAGTGTACTATACTGCGGCGAAAGCTGCGCGATATATTGGAACAAATCATATCGATAATGCTTCTCGTATTTGCCATTCACCAAGCAAAACCGCTCTTAAACGCTCCCTTGGTATAGGTGCATCCAGCTGTAATTACAGTGATTGGATTGGAACAGATGTATTGATTTTTTGGGGCTCTGTTGCAGCAAACAACCAGCCGGTTTCCACTAAATATATGTACGCCGCTAAAAAGAAAGGAACCAAGATCATTGTCATCAATCCATATAAAGAGCCTGCAATGGAAAAATATTGGGTCCCTTCTATCCCAGAAAGTGCTTTATTCGGCACAAAAATAGCGGATGATTTTTATCAAGTCAATATAGGCGGCGATATTGCGTTTATGAATGGTGTCATCAAACATTGGTTTGAAATGGAAGAGCAAGCGCCTCATTCCGCTCTTGACCATGAATTTATCCAAGCGCATACAACCGGCATAAAAGATGTAAAGCAGCATGTCACTCAGTTAAAATGGTCGGATCTCGAAGCATCGTCAGGCTTATCTAAAGAAAGAATGAAGGAATTCGCTGTACTTCTTTCCAATGCCAATTCAGGCGTGTTTATTTGGAGTATGGGTCTCACTCAGCATCGCTTTGCAACTGATAATATATCACAAGTCGCAAACCTTGCCATGTTACGCGGATTTATTGGCAGAAAACATTGTGGCGTTATGCCTATTCGTGGCCATAGCGGTGTCCAAGGTTCAGGCGAAATGGGTGCCGATCCATTCGTATTGCCCGGCAGTGATTTTGATGAAGAGAATATTAAAAGAATCGAGAAGATATGGGGATTTGATATTCCAAAATGGCATGGTGACACGATTGGGCAATCATTTGAAAAAATGGCTCTTCCAAAAGAACACCCGCAAAAGCTGAAGATGCTGTTTACTAGCGGTGGAAACTTTTTAGAAACGATGCCAAATCCTGAAGCGATTGAAAAAGCACTATCCGAGCTTGAACTTCGTGTCCATCAAGATATTATTTTGAACACCTCTACACTGGTAGAAGCAGAAGAGACTGTGATTGTTCTGCCTGCAATGACAAGATATGAACAGCCAGGCGGCGGTACATCAACCAGTACGGAACGCATGGTGTATTTCAGTCCGGAAATTGAAGGGCCACGCATTGAAGAAGCCAGAGCTGAATGGGACATTTATATTGACCTAGCAAAAAGGGTTCGTCCAGAAGATGCGAAGCTGATTCATTTTGACCATGCTGAAGACATTCGTCGTGAGATTGCCATCGCAAATCGGAACTATGATGGGATCCAGCATTTGTGTCATAAAGGGGATGTCTTTCAATGGGGTGGCGCATGGCTTTGCGAAGATGGGGTGTGTCCAACACCGGATGGAAAAGGACACCTGCTCCCAGCACAGCTGCCCCAATATCGAAAAACTGAGGGGCATTTCAATATCACGACAAGACGAGGCAAGCAATTCAACTCTATGATTTACAGTGAAAAGGATGCCTTTAATGGCGGAAAGCGGCATTCTATCTTGATGAATGAAGAAGATGCGAAAGAGCTTTACGTCCAAGAAGGCGATCCTGTTGTCCTTTTCAATCAATATGGATCCTACCAAGGAGTTGCTCAATTCGGAGAGCTGAAACGTGGAAATATTGCAGTTTATTGGCCTGAAGGAAACGTGTTAATACCAAAAGGAGTTTACGAAAGCTATTCCCAGATTCCAGAATACAATACCACCGCGATATTAGAAAAAGCCGAAACCTTTCATGCAAGAAAAGATCAGCACTACGTGGAGAAACGGATTGATGAATTAGAAACGACTTTAAATTGATCCTTTATTAAAAAACAGCTGGGGGTTTCTCCCCAGCTGTCTATTCACATCTTATTGACCAAAAGAGTTCGCTTCTTTTTGAAGAATATGATTCAATTCTTCTGCATTTGCTGCTGGTTGATATTGTCCACCACCAGCTTTGGCAACAGATTTTAGACTTTTTGCTTCTTTTTCATTTACATCGAAGCCAATGATATTGACGATTGTGTCAATACCTTCTTCATGTAATTGCTTCGCTGCTTGTGATGGGCTTCCGCCACATGTTTCCTCACCATCGCTGACAACATATACAATATTTTTTCCTTCAGCTTGGTGATCTTCAAAATCTTGTTTCGTATCAGTTAATGCTTTGGCAAGTGGTGTCCAGCCTGTTGGACCATACACATTTAGCGCTTGTTGAAAGGCTGCTTGCTCATATGTTCCAAATCCATAAACTGCTTCGGAACTTGCACAAGAAACGGCTTTTCCTGCATTTTTATTCGTTCCTTCATGACCAAAAACACGAAGCAAGACTTGTGTATCTTCTGATAAAATACTTGCGAAACTTTGGATCGAGCGTTTTGCGATATCGATTTTCTTTTCGCCTTCAACCGATTGTGCCATGCTTCCGCTTAAATCAAGTAAAATCACCACATGAGCAGGCTCCTTTTTCGTTACAGCATGAGCTGGTGAAGAAAGAAGCAGAACAAGACTCGCTAAAATGGTTAATATAATATTTCTTTTCATTAAAAAATCTCCCTTTTTTTCATTTGTACAGAAAAAGAGAAACGAAAGCATCAATCAATCGTTTCCCTTTTCTTCAGCAAGTTATTCGTGTAGTTTTAATGATTCTGCTGTAAGGATAGAACCCATTTCTTTCCCAGTGCTTGCTTGGTAGTAATGACCTTTACCAGCTTTAGCTACTTGCATCAATTGACCTTCATAGCCATCGTTAAAGTCTAATCCAATCACATTGACTACAGTAGATCCCTTTGAGTTATGAAGCTCTTTCGCTACTTTCACTGGATCTCCACCACAAGTTTCTTCACCATCAGTAATTAAGTACACAATGTGTTTTGTTCCTTTATGAAGCTGCTTATCTGCTTGCTTTGCACTTTCAAGAGCACGTGCAATCGGTGTCCAGCCATTTGGTCCAAGACCGTTTAGAGAGTTTTCGAAACTATCCTTTTCATAAGGCTGAACGCCATAAACGCCTCTAATGACTTCACATGATTGAGCTTTACCTGAGTTTTTGTTGTTTCCTTCAGACCCAAACAAACTCATACGGATTTTAGCATCTTTCGGAAGAGACTGAGCAAATTTAAATACCTCTTGTTTTGCTAAATCGAATTTGCGCTCTCCATCCACTTTTCTTGCCATACTTCCACTTGCATCAAGTAAGATGGTCACTCTTACATCTTTCTTATGTTTTTTGGCTGATGCTGCTTCTGCAAATACTGGTGAAGAGATTGACATTGATAATGTCAATACAGCTAAGGTTACGAGTGTAAATACTTTTTTCAACATGCTTTTCCTTCCTCCTTATGTATTTGATTGAAACATCTTAATCGTAAAATATTCTGTCTTGGAATGGTATAGGACTCGATCCCTTTTTCTCTTTTATCAAAATCACTAAAATTCTGTCAGATGTCTAGATATTTTCACCTAAAGACTCTTTTGTCACCCTCGTTTTCTCATTCTTTCGAGGGGCTTTGTATCGGCCATCGGTTCTTGTCGGGATGTAAATGTTTAAGATTTCCTGAGGTGCGTCTTAAGTCGCAATTTGTCACATTCTGTTCAAACCTCTTCACACTTAAAAAAAGATGCCCACATTTTGAGGCATCTTTGCTTTTATTTCTTAGCCATATATGTGTTCAGAAAGCGATCAGCTGATTCAATTTTTATCCCTTGATAATAATGTTTCACGATCGCCTCTACTTTTTTACCTGACTGTGCCATATAATGTGCACCATACTGACTCATGCCCACACCATGGCCATACCCTTTTGTCGTAATCACGATTTGCTGACCCTTTCGTTCCCATGTAAAGTCCGCAGAGTGCAATCCTAGTGATTCGCGAATGTCTCTACCCGACAATGTTTTTCCGTTAATGACGGCTTTGGCTACTTGATTGCCTGGTGTACGTTCTACAATTTCTCCCACCTGCTGCTGGCCAAGGGTCACACCCAGTTTTTGCTGAAATTCGCTCACTGTGATGGTTTTCTTGTTTTGGAATTTGGGTGATTTTTCGTCCCATTTACTTGAGACGCTTTTCAAATAAGGGATTTCATTTTTCCAATAAGCTTCTGCATTTTCGGTTTTCCCATTACTTGTTGAAAAGAAGGAAGCATCAATTGGTTTTTCGTCATACGTCAGTACTTTCCCTTGTGTACTGGCGACAGCTTCTGTGACCTTTTTTAATTTCCAATTGTACGCTTTTCCCCAAATTTTCTTCAGTTCCTGTTTATTTTTGTACACTTGGAACATTTGAGTGTCATCTACAAGAGAACCTTGTGGAGATTTGACGGTTTTATCAATGATCATTTGTCTGACGATATACGTTCTAGCGGCGAGTGCCTGTGCCTTGAGCGCCTCAATTTCAAAATCGGCTGGCATTTCAGAAGCGACGACACCGATCACATACTCTTCTAAGGGGATGTTTTCTACCTGCTGATGCGCTGAACGGTAGACGGGAATGGAGACGGGTGATTGTTTCAATTTGACTGAACCTTTCACTTCTTTTTTAACTGATGGTTCTGCTGCTACGTGTTGGCTGGCCGCTGGTTTTCCTTGGAACGTTGGCAACACGAGTAAGGTTGGAATCATTAAAATGATGATGCAAATTCCTGCGATTGTCCATATCATTGGTTTCATATTGGCTGCCCCCATTTGTCATTGAATCTCTTTTATCCTATGGGCAAGGACAAGCTAATATGACAGCTTCTTTCATTCATTGGACAAGTCTTTTGGTGATACGCTCGTGCTCTTCATCATTTGATTGACTGTTCGTCTTTATGAATAAAATTTAAAATGATTGGATACACTAATGATAAGCTTTTGAAAATGCAACCAGTCTATGATTCTAAAAAAAAATCAGCATGCCCAAATGGACACACTGATTTCTTTTATCATTACGCGTTCAGATCTGATACAACTTGTTCTTGTGTCACATCTGCTGATTCATCATTTACTCTTTCAATGTCTGCACCGATTGCTGCTAGTTTTTGGTGGAAGTTCACATATCCACGATCAATATGCTTCAATTCAGTGACACGTGTATGACCTTCTGCCACTAATCCAGCAAGTACAAGTGCTGCTCCTGCTCTTAAATCAGTCGCTGCCACTTCAGCACCTTGAAGTTGAACAGGTCCATTGATAATCACAGAGCGACCCTCAATTTTAATATCGCCATTCATGCGGCGGAATTCTTCAGCATGCATAAAACGATTTTCAAACACAGTTTCTGTGATCATGCTTGTTCCGTTCGCACGAAGCAATAGCGCCATCATCTGAGATTGCATATCCGTTGGGAACCCAGGATGCGGCATTGTTTTTAGATCGATTGGCTTGAGCTCAGATGGTCCAATGACTCTTAAACCTTCTTCTTCTTCAATGATCTGAATACCCATTTCTTCCATTTTTGCCACAAGTGAAGTCATGTGCTCAGGCACAGCGCCTTTTACAAGAACATTTCCTTCAGTAATGGCTGCTGCCACCATAAACGTACCAGCTTCAATTCGGTCAGGGATGATGTTGTGTTTTGCACCGTGAAGTGTTTCTACACCTTCGATTTTGATTGTACCAGTTCCAGCCCCGCGAACCTTACCGCCCATGGCATTGATGTAGTTTGCCAAGTCAACAATTTCAGGTTCTTTTGCTACGTTTTCTAAAATCGTCGTTCCTTCAGCCAATGCTGCTGCCATGATAATGTTTTCAGTTGCCCCTACACTTGGGAAATCCAAATAGATTTTTGCACCTTTTAAACGGCCATTTACTTCAGCCTCGATGAAACCATTACCTACTTGAATTTTAGCTCCCATTGCTTCAAAGCCTTTTAAATGCTGATCAATTGGTCTTGAACCAATCGCACAACCACCAGGTAATGCAACTCTTGCATGACCTGTTCTAGCTAAAAGTGGTCCCATGACGAGCACAGATGCTCTCATTTTACGGACGTACTCAAACGGAGCCTCAGTTTCTAGTGCATGAGATGCATCTACTGATACTTCGTTATTTTCAAAATGTACTTCTGCTCCTAAATGACGTAACACTTCATTGATTGTATATACATCGGAGAGCGTAGGTACATCACAAATTACGCTTTTTTCTGTACTTGCTAACAAAGATGCAGCGATAACTGGTAAAACGGCATTTTTTGCGCCTTCTACTTTAACTGTGCCGTTTAACTTTTGACCGCCGCGGACGATGATTTTTTCCAAGGTCTTCCCCTCCGCGTCCCAAATTCTCTATATTAATATTCAGTCGTTACGATTGGTGTGCCAACCGTAATCGTATGATTTTCGTTCATTTCCGAACTTCTGATGGCAATTTGAACATTCATTTTATCATTTGAAGTCATAATGAACTGTTCCCACTTCTCTGTGTAAGCGGAAAGCGACACAAAATTAGACTCAACGAGATACTCAACTGGTTTTGCTTGAAATTCATTTGCTATCATTTCAGCTTTTTTTTGCAAAACAACATCCATCATACCATTTACATGACCATCGAGACAAGTAAAAATCACAAATTTTTCTTGTAATATGCTTTTTGCATGACGTACGAACTGATCATATGTATGCTCCCAGGTATTCAGTGGGCGAGCACCTTTTTGCTCATATAATAAATACGACTTTTGGTTTGATTTTGTGTCGGTCTTCACGAGTAAAATTTTCGATAATGTATCATTTTTTTCATCTTTGTAAATTCCTGTGACTTTGGTGACATGTTTCTCTTTTTTTTCGGTCCACTCATACTGTCGTAGTTCGACTTTCAAACGTTTCACTTTTTTTGAAAATTGTTCGGATGAAATGTCTATATTTGTTTTGGCATGAAGCGTCCATCCACTTACTTCGATTTGCTGGTTTTTCATACCTTCTGCTATTTGGGCAAGCGTGGATGTTTCTTCCGCCCGAACACCTTGAATCATCAGAACAAAAAAAAGAATAAATGCAAATAATGGCCAACCTTTTAAATACTTTCTCACTTGTCATTCCCCCTTGCTACAAGTGTTGCCGCAAGGAGATCAATGCATACGTGGAAAAGTCATCAAAGGCCATATTTTTGACACTTCTTTTTACGTTCCCGCAGAAGGCAGTGACCAAACCTTTTATGTTAAAACATATAAGGGATTTGTCTGGAGAAATTTAAATAATCAAGGAAGAAATTGCTGACTGCCGATGCAATAGCAATCGTGAGCAGCATCATGAGCAATCTAGCTTGAATAATTTTTCCTTTTTTAATCAGTGGATCAATATTCACCGCAAGCAATGCCCACCACGTAATGGCGATAAAAAATAGGTGGATCACAATACTGACAATTGCTTGTTGTCCTACGTCTTCCATACACTTGAATCCTCCTTTTATTGATTTCTGTAAAGGAAAACTCCCTTTCATTATATCCTCCAAAATCGGAAAGATGAATCATTTGGAAAAAAGAGCTACATTTAGAGTGAATCCCCTCTTATTCTGATGCGAAGGAGATGATATACTGCGGTGGAAGGAGCTGATCATATTTGAAAGATTCTTTTCCTGACTTTGTTGATTTGTACGGAGAACTGGTTCCCTCATTTGAACATGAATGGGAAGCCATTGCTTACTACTTTGATTATAGACAGACACAGCTAGAAGAATTAGCACAATTGTGTCATTTTCATAACATTTCTTTGGATTACTCAGAGGAAAGCCTTTATCAGTTAGAGTCATTATACTTCGATGCCTTCCGTCAGCAGCTTTTTGCTGAGTGGAAAATGCCTATTGATGCATTGGAAGCGATGTTGAGTGTGTACATGGGAGAGGTTGTCATCAAGCATCATTCAGATGCTGATTGGGTCGTGCGGCCTTATATGGACTCTTCGCATCAATATACCCTTGGCTTGCGCCGAAACAATAAAACGTGGCATAGTACGCATTTTTGCGAGCATTTATATCTTGAAAAGCAAGCATCTCATCCGTATGTGTCGATGTATCAGTCTCTCATGTAATCCTTAAAAAAATCCTTCTTATCGCAATGATAAGAAGGATTTTCTGTTTTATTTCCCTGCTACATTTAAACGGTTTAATGCCCGTTTTAATGCGAGTTCCGCCCTGCGTACATCACTTTCATTCGGGTGGTTCAAATGCTCTTCAGCACGCTGTTTCGCTGACTTTGCACGATCGACATCAACTTTGTCTGATGTTTCAGCAGCCTGAGCAAGAATGGTTACTTTTTCGGGGCGAACTTCAACAAATCCACCGCTTACTGCAACCAATTCAGTTGATCCACTATGTTTTAAGCGAACTGCACCGATTTTTAGCGGAGCAACCATTGGAACGTGGCCAGCTAAAATCCCAAGCTCACCGCTTTCTGCTCTTACACTGACCATTTCCACATCCGCTTCATACACTGGGCCGTCGGGAGTAACGATATTGACTTGAACGGTCTTCATGCTTTTACCCTCCTAAGGACCAGATTAGGCCTCTACACCCATCTCTTTGGCTTTTTCAACCACTTCTTCAATGCGGCCGACTAAGCGGAATGCATCTTCTGGAAGGTGATCGTATTTACCAGATAAGATTTCCTTGAAGCCTTTAACAGTTTCTTGCAATGGCACATAAGAACCTTTTTGGCCAGTGAACTGTTCTGCTACGTGGAAGTTTTGAGATAGGAAGAATTGAACACGACGAGCTCTGTGTACCACAAGCTTATCGTCCTCAGATAATTCATCCATACCTAAAATGGCAATGATATCTTGCAATTCTTTATAACGTTGCAATGTTTGCTGAACTTCACGCGCGATCGCATAATGCTCTTCGCCAACAATCTCAGGTGCAAGGGCACGAGATGTTGAAGCAAGTGGATCTACCGCTGGGTAAATCCCCATCTCTGTCAACTTACGCTCAAGGTTTGTCGTTGCATCAAGGTGAGCGAACGTTGTAGCTGGAGCTGGATCTGTATAGTCATCCGCAGGTACATAGATCGCTTGAATCGATGTAACCGATCCTACGTTTGTAGACGTGATACGCTCTTGAAGCTGACCCATTTCTGTTGCAAGAGTTGGCTGATAACCTACCGCTGAAGGCATACGTCCAAGAAGGGCTGATACTTCAGAACCTGCTTGTGTAAAACGATAGATGTTATCGATGAAGAACAATACGTCTTGACCTTGTTCATCACGGAAATGCTCTGCCATTGTCAAACCAGTTAGAGCTACACGCATACGTGCACCTGGTGGCTCGTTCATTTGGCCGAAGACCATCGCTGTTTTTTCGATAACGCCAGAATCTTTCATTTCGTAGTAAAGGTCATTTCCTTCACGTGTACGCTCTCCAACACCAGCGAATACAGAAATACCGCCGTGTTCTTGTGCGATGTTGTTGATCAATTCTTGAATCAGAACGGTTTTACCAACACCGGCTCCACCGAATAGACCGATCTTTCCACCTTTGATGTAAGGAGCAAGAAGGTCAACAACTTTGATACCTGTTTCAAGAATTTCAACTTCTGTAGAAAGTTGATCAAAAGAAGGCGCTTGTCTGTGGATTGGGTCTCTTTGCGCTTCCACACCAAGTGGCTCATCTAAGTCAATGTTATCTCCCAGTACGTTGAATACACGTCCAAGTGTTACGTTACCAACTGGTACTGAAATTGGTTTTCCAAGGTCTACAGCTTCCATACCGCGCTTCACACCGTCTGTTGATGCCATTGCGATGGTTCTCACTGTATCATCACCTAAATGTAGTGCTACTTCTAAAGTTAAGTCGATATCAACTTCACTTTCGCTTTCCGCTTTATGCGAAACTTTGATCGCATTATAAATCTCAGGCAAGTGACCGTCTTCAAAACGAACGTCTACGACTGGTCCCATGATCTGACTGATGCGTCCTGTTTTCATTGCATTCCCTCCTGACAATTATTTCTATTCTAAGGCAGCTGCTCCGCCGACAATTTCTGTAATCTCTTGTGTAATCGCTGCTTGACGAGCACGGTTGTAAGAGAGTGTCAGGCTGTCGATCAATTCTTTTGCGTTGTCTGTTGCACTCTTCATTGCTGTCATCCTTGCAGCATGTTCACTTGCTTTGCTGTCAAGAAGCGCACCGAAAATCAAACTCTCTGCATATTGAGGAAGGAGAACTTCAAGAATTTCTTCTTCAGAAGGCTCAAACTCATAAGATGCGGAACGTTTATTTGGTGTCGCTGCGGCCGAAAGGTCCGTTAGCGGCAATAATTTTTTCTCTGTTACTTCTTGTGAAATGGCACTGACGAAATGGTTATAGAACATGTAAAGCTCATCAAACGCTTCATCAGAGAACATTTGCACTGTACTGCTTGCTAATTCTTTAATATCAGCAAACGCTACTTCGTCTCCAAGCCCTGTTACTTCAGAAATAACTGGAATACCACGCTTTTTGAAGAAGTCGCGTCCGATTTTACCAATCACAATCACCGCATATTCATCAGCAGATTGATGACGAGATTGAATGGCTTGGTAAGCGGCACGTAAAATCGAGCTGTTAAAAGGTCCTGCAAGTCCTCGATCAGATGTAATGACGAGATACCCTGTTTTCTTAACAGGTCTTGAAAGAAGCATTGGGTGCTTAGCACTTGTTCCAGTTGCGATTGCCGCAACGACTTCTTGGATTTTCTCCATGTAAGGAACAAAGGACTTCGCATTATTTTCAGCACGATTCAGTTTCGCAGCTGATACCATTTGCATCGCTTTTGTGATCTGACTCGATTTTTTTGTTGACGTGATCCTTGACTTAATATCGCGTAATGAGGCCAAAGATTTCACCACCTTTTTTCAGGAATCCGTGTTCATTTACGTGAAAAGAGAGAAAAAGAGAATCTTTTTCTCTCGGAAAGATTACTAATTAGTTGCTTGGTGCAAACGTACGTTTAAAGCCTTCGATCGCTGCTTTCCACTCTTCATCAGCAGGCATGTTTCCTGTTTGAGAGATTGTGTCAAACAAGTCTTTATGGTTTTCTTCAATGTACATGAATAACTCAGCTTCAAAGCGTTTGACATCAGCAATCGCTACATCATCTAAGTATCCTCTTGTCAGTGCATAAAGAATCGCTACTTGTTTTTCAACTTTCAGCGGTTTGTTCAAGTCTTGTTTTAAGACTTCAACTGTTCTAGCACCACGGTTTAATTTGGCTTGAGTCGCTTGGTCTAGATCAGATCCAAACTGAGCGAATGCTTCAAGCTCACGATAAGAAGCAAGATCCAGACGAAGTGTACCTGCTACCTTTTTCATCGCTTTGATTTGTGCAGAACCACCTACACGAGATACAGACAATCCTGCGTTTACCGCTGGACGTACGCCTGAGAAGAAGAGATCAGATTGTAAGAAGATCTGTCCATCTGTGATTGAGATAACGTTTGTTGGGATATATGCAGAGATATCACCAGCTTGCGTTTCTACGAAAGGCAATGCTGTGATAGAACCGCCACCCTTTTCATCACTAAGCTTCGCTGCACGCTCTAATAAACGAGAGTGAAGGTAGAAAACATCACCAGGGAATGCTTCACGGCCTGGAGGACGACGAAGCAATAATGAAAGCTCACGGTAAGCTGCCGCTTGTTTAGAAAGGTCATCATACACAACAAGCACATGCTTGCCGTTATACATGAATTCCTCACCCATCGTTACACCTGCATAAGGAGCAAGGTAAAGAAGTGGAGCTGGCTGTGATGCAGAAGCTGTGACAACGATTGTATAGTCAAGCGCACCATGCTTACGAAGTGTTTCAACAACACCACGAACAGTTGATTCTTTTTGTCCGATCGCTACATAGATACAGATCATGTCTTGATCTTTTTGGTTAAGGATCGTATCAATTGCAACAGATGTTTTACCTGTTTGACGGTCCCCAATGATCAATTCACGCTGTCCGCGTCCGATTGGAATCAAGGCATCAATTGCTTTAATTCCCGTTTGAAGCGGCTCATGTACCGATTTACGATCCATAACGCCTGGTGCTTCACTTTCGATTGGACGTGTTTTGCTTGTTAAAATTGGACCTAGTCCATCAACAGGCTGACCAAGTGGGTTCACAATACGTCCGATTAACTCTTCTCCTACTGGAACCTCCATGATACGACCTGTACGTTTTACGTCGTCACCTTCACGGATATCTTTGTAAGGTCCTAAGATTACGATACCTACGTTAGACTCCTCAAGGTTTTGAGCCATACCCATTACACCGTTAGAGAACTCAACAAGCTCTCCTGCCATAATGTTGTCAAGGCCATGTACACGCGCGATACCGTCCCCTACTTGAATGACTGTACCGACATCTTTTACTTCAATTTCAGATTGATAGTTTTGGATTTGCTGCTTTATCAGCGCGCTAATCTCTTCAGCTTTGATACTCACTAAGGTTTCACCCCTTCTAACGATTTTCGCCTGCAAGCTGACGTTCAATGCGGGAAAGCTTTCCGCTGACACTGCCGTCATAAATGCGGTTTCCGATACGGATTTTCACTCCGCCTATTAGATCCTTGTCAATCACGTTTTCAACACGCAGTGATGTGACTCCGGCTTTTTTGGCAAATACTTCAGATAAAGATTGGATTTCAGCTCCGCTGAGCGGTTTAACTGAATACACGATCGCATCGTCTATTTGTTTCGTACGGTTTGCAAGTTTCACAAACTCAGACGCCATTTCAGGAAAAATATTCGTGCGCCCGCGGTCAATCAGTAAATACATTGTGTGCAAAACATATGTCGAAACACCTTTGAAAGCTTCTGCAATCAGATGTTTCTTTTTGTCTGCCGTAATCTTCGGATGAACAAGAAAGTCATTTAATTCTTGGTCAGCCTTCAGAACTTTTTTGATCTCATTCAGCTCTTTTTCAGTTTCGTCTACTGCCGAAGAAGCAAGAACGATGTCAAAAAGAGCAGAAGCGTAACGCTTAGAGACAATAGTCACGCTCATCGGCTTTCGCCTGCCTCTTTAAGATACTCTTGGATCAATTTCTCTTGTGCTTGCTCATCAAGTTCTTTTTCAATCACTTTAGAAGCAATTAATACAGATAGTGATGCAACTTGCTCACGCAGTGCAGCCACAGCTTGTTCTTTTTCTTTCACGATTTCAGTTCTAGCAGACTCTTTCAAGCGCTCTGATTCTTGACGCGCTGCTTGAATGATATCTTCTTTTTGTTTCTCACCAATCTTTTTCGCATTTTCGATGAGTGTATGTGATTCTTCGCGTGCTTCTTTCAATAAGACACGTTGTTCTTCAAGAAGCTTTTCAGCTTGAACGTGCTTTTCTTCAGCACTTGAAATTTCATTTCCTATATAATCTTCACGCTGTTTCATAATCCCTAATAAAGGCTTAAGCGCAAATTTCTTTAAAAGTGCAAGCAGGATGAGCATAGCGATCAGCTGGAATATGATATCTCCGGTGTTTAGACCTGCTCCTAAAACTACTGGTAACTGAGACATTTAGTACGGCAACTCCCTTCTTTAAATAATATGTTAAGAAACAAAACATAAAGGAATGGCGAAGTTTCGAACTAATCTGATCTTCGCCATTAAAATTCATATTAGAACGCTTCTCACATATTAACCAAAGAATGCCAAGAATGCGATAACGACAGCGATAATTGGAAGTGCCTCAACTAAAGCTACCCCGATGAACATAAGTGTTCTTAGTTCTCTACCAGCTTCTGGCTGACGAGCGATTCCTTCAACTGTTTTAGATACGATTAGACCGTTACCAATACCTGCTCCTAGTGCTCCTAAACCGATTGCAATTGCTGCTGCTATTAAATTCATTAAAAAGCTCCTCCTTTAAAATAACGTCCTTTTTGGACTCTCAATTTTTTAGTGTTCGTCGCTGACTTTATGGGAGATATACACCATTGTCAGCATGGTGAAGATAAATGCCTGGATGGTTCCGACAAACAAACTGAATGCCTGCCATACAATCATCGGCACGATGGCACCCAATGTACCAATGATACCTAGTGCAAGGTTTTGCGAATAGAAATTAGTCGCAAGTCCTGCAAGTAAACCAAGAAGAATCTCTCCAGCGAAAATATTTCCATAAAGACGCAAACCAAGTGTTAATGTGTTTGCAAATTCTTCAATAATTTTCAGCGGTACTAAAAGTGGGATTGGTCTAAAGTAGTCTTTTGTATATTCCTTGACTCCTTTTGCTTTAACACCATAGTAGTGTGTCAATCCCATGACCATAACCGCTAGTGTCATTGTGATTGCAGGATCAGCAGTTGGTGATTTCCACCATAAGTTGTGATCGACCGTAATCGAGAATGGCAGTCCAAGCATGTTTGAAACAAATATGTACATGAGTAATGTAACGCCAAGCGCTAGAAATGGGGCTCCTGTTTTCATGTCCATCGAACTACCTATGATATTTCGAACAAAATCAACAATCCATTCCATGAAGTTCTGCGCCTTTGTCGGACGAATAGCCAGAACACGAGTAGTCAGCACCGCTATGAGAAGAACGATGATACTAGCAATCGTAATCATGAGAACATTGGATAAGTTGAACGTTAACCCTAAAAATTCTGTAGTTTTTGAACTGTGACCCAAAGAGTATTCACCTCTCTTCCATAGTAGAACGTTTAAGTTGAATGAAGGAATCTATCATAATGACAGGATATATTGTCATTAATCCTATAACAACACCTGCCAGATGAACTTCGTTAGGGTAACGCCAAGCAATCGCTACTGCGAGAATTGCGTTGGCCCACCTGGCTGTACTTCCCATTGAACGAATAGATTTTCCTTTTTTAACTGCTCGATCAAAAGCATGCATTCTCCGAATAAGCAGGAATAAATTAAAGAAAGCAAAAATTGTGCCGATAATGAAACCAAGAAACAGTGGTTTAAAACCAGGCATGGCATAGCCAAACACAAAAATTGCCAATAAATAGAACATATATTTACTCTGTCTGCGGAAAATGACGTTTGGATCGTTCATTCATCTGACTCCCGATGAAAAATATTGTAAAAAAGGTGATAAATGGTGATGAAAACTGCGTAGAAGACGCTTATGATAAGCCGTCCTGTTTGAAAAAAATCAATCACCCATCGGTCTAATTGTGCAATCAGACTTGAAATCTTTAGATCTATGGGATTCTGCTTCATTCGCTGATACAAACCCTGATTATTAAAGGGTTCACAATGAGGATTAGTAGAGTGCTATAGGCTATGAAAACCTTACCATAATACCCTCGTTTAGCATACAATAGCGTCTATGATGTGTCAATCCGTTGAAAGTTAAAAAACTTTTCTATAATGAGAGAGCACACAAAATGTTCACAATTTCATCAAACTTTAGGAGAGATGTGACATTCATTCAAAAAAACTGCTAATGTTCAGTATACATTGATTTTTCTAAGAACGATATCAACCGTTTGTCATATTTTTCAAAAAAGCCCACATGCACGTTTGCATGTGGGCTTTTCATGAATCATTCTTATTTTGTTCCATACATACGGTCACCAGCATCACCAAGACCTGGGATGATGTAACCTTTTTCGTTTAACTTCTCATCTAATGCTGCAATGTAGATATCAACATCTGGATGATGCTTTTGCATTTCTTCTACACCTTCTGGCGCAGCAATCAGACACATGAAGCGGATGTTTTTCGCACCGCGTTTTTTCAAGCTGTTTAATGCTTCTACTGCTGATCCGCCCGTTGCAAGCATTGGGTCTACTACGATAAATTCACGCTCTTCCACATCAGATGGAAGCTTCACATAATATTCAACAGGCTTTAATGTCTTCGGATCACGGTATAAACCGACATGTCCCACTTTGGCAGCTGGAATGAGTTTCAAAATCCCGTCTACCATTCCAAGACCTGCTCTTAAAATCGGCACAACTCCGAGTTTTTTACCTGAGATCACGTTTGATTTAGCGACTTGTACAGGTGTTTCTACATCTACCTCTTCAAGCGGTAAGTCTCTTGTGATT
Organism: Bacillus sp. FSL M7-0307; assembly: GCF_038627835.1. Taxonomy (NCBI): domain Bacteria; kingdom Bacillati; phylum Bacillota; class Bacilli; order Caryophanales; family Bacillaceae; genus Bacillus; species Bacillus sp. FSL M7-0307. Next base: position 3,352,915 of record NZ_CP152023.1, read on the forward strand.
TCAAATGCCATTAATGTTGCGACTTCATCCACTAGCTCTCTAAATTCTTTTGTTCCTGTATGAACGTCACGAATATATGTAAGTTTGTGCTGAATAAGCGGGTGATCAAATACATAAACCTTTGCCATTGCTTGCTACAACTCCTTTTCTGTCATCTTCCGGTGAACTTTGCACACTTCCTACAATTCTACATAAAAAGACATCATCTTTCAATATGATTCGCAAATCCTACAAAAAAAACCCACATGCCAAAAATAGGCAAATGGGTCTACATTTTAATAATCTAATTCTTGATATAGAGGGAAACGAGCTGTCAGATCAGATACACGCTTTTTCGCCTCTTCTAATTTCGCTTCATCTTCATGATGTTTCAGAGCAAGCGCAATAATGGAACCGACTTCTTTCATCGCTTCTTGATCGAAGCCACGGCTTGTCACTGCTGCTGTACCTACACGTACACCACTTGTAACAAATGGTTTCTCTGGATCATAAGGAATCGCATTTTTGTTCACTGTGATACCAATTTCATCAAGAACGTTTTCTGCAATTTTTCCTGTAATGCCAAGAGAGCGCAAGTCGATGAGAACAAGATGGTTGTCTGTTCCACCAGATACAAGCTGAATATCCTCAGATAAAAGTGTTTCAGCTAGTTGTTTTGCGTTATCAATCACGTTTTGTGCATATGTTTTGAAATCTCCGTTCAATACTTCACCGAAAGAAACAGCTTTTGCAGAGATCACATGCATGAGTGGTCCACCTTGAATACCAGGGAAGATCGATTTGTCGATCTTTTTACCAAACTCTTCACGGCATAGAATCATTCCGCCGCGAGGTCCGCGTAATGTTTTGTGAGTTGTCGTTGTCACAAAATCAGCGTAAGGAACTGGATTTGGATGAAGACCTGCTGCAACAAGACCCGCGATGTGAGCCATGTCCACCATAAAGTAAGCACCGACTTCATCGGCAATTTCACGGAACTTTTTGAAATCAATTTGACGTGGGTAAGCACTTGCCCCCGCTACGATTAGTTTCGGCTTATGCTCACGTGCTTTTTCAAGTACATCTTGGTAGTCGATATGCTGTGTTTCTTTATCTACACCGTATTCTACAAAGTTGTACTGTACGCCGCTAAAGTTTACAGGGCTTCCATGTGTTAAATGCCCGCCATGTGATAAGTTCATGCCTAGCACTGTATCGCCATGCTCAAGGATTGTAAAGTATACGGCCATATTCGCTTGAGCACCTGAGTGAGGCTGTACGTTCACATACTCAGCGCCAAAAATTTCTTTTGCGCGGTCACGTGCGATATCTTCTACAACGTCTACATGTTCACAGCCGCCATAGTAGCGTTTACCAGGGTAACCTTCTGCATATTTGTTTGTTAAGACAGAGCCCTGCGCTTCCATGACTGCTTCGCTTACGAAGTTTTCTGATGCAATTAATTCGATTTTGTCCTGCTGGCGTTTCCGCTCTAGTTGAATTGCTTTGAATACTTGTGCGTCTTGCTCAGGTAAATGTTTCATCAGCGAAATCCTCTCCAATCTATTTCCATTCGATGTTTTCACCATCTCATTGTACACGGTTTTTGAGTAAAATGTAAAAGTTTTTTTTGGAAAATCGACTTCTTTTTTATGAAAACCCGAATATTCAAGGGGTGAAGCGTCTTCATCATTCAACATTATATTAGAAATATATCCGAACTATGATCTTGTATAAACGGCTCGTTCTCCGCCAATCAGCTTTGGACGAGTTTTTGCAAACGTCACATGTGCTTGTCCTAATTGATGACGGCTGAGACGGACCGGTACGGCTACCCGCTTTAAGTGCATGCCGATGAATGTATCACCGATATCAATACCTGCATGTGCTGAAATGGATTCAACCAGCACAGGGTGTTCCATTTGCTGATACGCATGAGCCGCCATAGAACCACCCGCCTTACGGACAGGTACTGCCGCTACAATCTCTAAGTTAAGCCGGTAAGCCACCTCTTCTTCCACAACGAGGGCACGATTCAAATGCTCGCAGCATTGGAAGGCCAATTCAATTCCTATCTCGCGCCTCAGTTGATCGAGCTCTTGATAAATAGCTTCAGCAATTTGCTCACTTCCCGCTGTCCCAATGTGCTCGCCAGCCACTTCTGACGTACTGCAGCCAATCACTAAAATGTGGCCGGCTCGCAGTTCAACTGTTTGATGAAACTCTTTTAACATCTCAAGCCAATCTTGACCAATGTTCATGTTAAGCGCTCCTTACAGATGCTTTTCTTCGTAATCAGCGATTTTACCAATCCGCACAGCATGACGTCCTGCAGTAAATTCTGTTGTCAGCCAAATGTGAGCAATCTCTCTTGCCAATCCTGGTCCAATGACTCGTTCTCCCATCGCAAGAACATTTGTATCATTATGTTCTCTCGTCGCCTTTGCACTGAATGTATCATGCGCCAGTGCACAGCGGATGCCTTTCACTTTGTTTGCTGAAATGCTCATACCGATACCTGTCCCGCAAATCAAAATGCCACGATCGACTTCTCCGTTTGCCACCATGTTGGCTACAGGAAAAGCATAGTCTGGGTAGTCTACAGAACCTGATCCACATTCACAACCCATATCAATGTATTCAATCTTTAATTCATCCATTAGTTGTTTGATTTCTTCACGAATATTCGTTCCGCCGTGATCGGATGCAATGGCTACTTTCATCGGGCAATTCCTCCTAAGGGTGAGTTGATCTGTCATGTCTTACATTCATTCTTTATTTACAGTTATATTTTAACCTCTGCCTAGTCATTTGCAAACAAAAGCAGAAAAACCGTTTGCGCAACGGTTTTACAGGTTGTCCATTTATGAGGATTTGTGATCCTGTTTAAGCTTTTTAGCAAGTTGATACAATAGCGTTTCTAGTTCATCTCGTGTCTCCTGATAAATGGAGAGACTCCCTCCAAATGGATCCGACACGTCACCTTCTGATCCTGTCGCAAATTCTTTTAGAGTGAAGACCTTGTCTTTCACATGAGCATATTGCTCCACAATCAACTGTTTATGCTGAATCGTCATGGTGAAGACATAATCTGCTTCATGAAGAAGTTCTTCTGTTAGTTTAGACGATGAGTGATTCAGTGGAATGCTTTTCTCAAATAATGCTTCGACTGCTTGAGGAGAAGCCTTCCCTGCATCAGAGGCGAAGATGCCCGCTGATTTTACAGTGACCTGTAAGCCTTTTTCATCTGCAATGGAGGAAAAAAGGGCTTGAGCCATCGGACTTCTGCAAGTATTTCCCGTACAAACAAATAAGATATTCATCTTTCGACCTCCTTTTCTTCTATTATATAGCATTTCATTCTACATGTTATGTAAGGAGACTGGCTAGAGCGGAAATAATAATTTGATTCCAAAGGCTAGTAAAATAAACCCGCCAAGCGCCCCGCTGTATGAACCTACCCATGACCGAACCTGTTTACCGAGTAATAATCCAAGCCATGTGAGCATCATACTAAAAAAGCCAAACAATAAAATGGTCATCAACACCCGAGAACCGTAAATCCCCAGGCTTAAGCCAACGGAAAAACTATCTAAACTCACACTTGTTGCAAAAAGAACGAGACCGGCCCCAACAGGTGCGATAAATGGCTTATCTTCTTTTCGGATAGAAGCGATGATCATTTGCAGACCCAGCACCAAAAGCAGCGCCCCGCCAATATAGGTTGCTAGGAGCCCAAGCCAGCCAGATAAAAGCTGACCTGTTAGCATGCCAAAAAGAGGCATAAACATATGAAATATCCCAATGACAAGTCCAATATAAAGGATCTGGCGGAATCTCAGCTGAATCATCCCCATGCCGAGTCCAACCGAAAAGGCATCCATTCCAAGTGCAAAAGCCATGATACTGAGTGTCAGCAATTCGCCAGCTAGTTCATTCATGTAAATCCCCCTTGGACACGCATTCTCCTTTAACCTATGTTTGTCCAAGAGAGGTTAGAACTAATTGAACGAAGAGAGGGTACGCCCTCCTGCCGCTTTTTGCAGACGGTTCATGATCGCAGAACCAACTCCCTGCTCTGAGAAGGCTTCTGAAATGATCAAGTCTACATCCGTTTCATCAAATTGTCTCAGCACACGATATAAGTTTGCCGCAACCGTTTCAGGCTTTTCTCTCCATCCACAGCTAAAGATAACATCTGCCGCAAACCATTCCTTCTTTTCTTCTGTCGTCAGCACACCTACTTTTAGCCCTTCAGCTCGATACTTCTGAATGTGCAGCTGCATGTCTTCATCACTTCCATGAAATATATACATTTGTGCTTCAGGTGCATAATGTGTGTATTTCATTCCCGGCGATACAGGCGCCTCATCCTTTTTCGTCAGCCCTGGATCCATGTTGACTGTTCCTACGACCTCTTCTAACGCTTCTTTTGTAATACCGCCCGGCCTTAAGATCACTGGAATCTCGTCTATACAGGATACAACCGTTGACTCCACACCAATACCTGTTGAACCACCATCGACAATGCCAGCAATTCTCCCATCAAGATCACTCGCGACATGGTCCGCAAGTGTCGGCGACGGTTTTCCCGAACGGTTGGCACTTGGTGCGGCAATTGGCAGACCAGCTGCTCGGATGAGTTCAAGCGCAACAGGATGATCAGGCATTCTTACGCCTACTGTAGATAAACCTGCCGTCACCTGCTTTGATAGTGTGCCTGGCTTACAAGGTAGAACAATGGTGAGAGCGCCTGGCCAAAAGGCATCCATCAGCGCTGTTACTTTTTCATTTTCTATTTGCGCAAATTCATGGAGCTGTTGAACGTCCGCAATGTGAACAATCAACGGATTATCACTTGGGCGTCCTTTCGCTTCATAAATTTTCTTCACAGCCTCTGTCTCTTTTGCATTTGCCCCTAGTCCATAAACCGTTTCTGTCGGAAAAGCGACCACTTCATTCTGCCGCAACAACAGAGCTGCTTGTTCAATTTGTGGATAGTATGTGGATAAATCCTTTTTTAAATCCACAGACCACCTTTTTGTATTTAACATCATACAAACTCCTTTTAAAAAAGATAAAACTGTTGATATATCTCAATTATCCTTTTGAAAGTATAAAAGATGATGCTAAATAAAACAAGCGTTGTCCACAATTTGTGGATAACGCTTGTTTTACAGTGGATAAGTATGTGAATAAGTCCGGTGTTTTGTGATTAACTAGCTGTTTTTTTGCAGCACAACCGCCTGCTCTTTTCCCAACGACTCTTTTGCATGCGCAGATACCCACACACTTTCTGGGATTTCCTCTATAGGCGTAAAGCCCATCAGCGCTAAAAAATCATGCGAGGAGGAGTGATTGGCTACAACATAAAAGGTGTCCACACCTTGTTTTTCCCCTAGCGTTTGAACACTTTGGAACAAAGAAACGATATGCCCTTGGCCGAGTTTATCTGATATCACAAGTGATCTTAGCAATCCTTCTTGTTCATTTAGTCGTTCAAGACCTAAACAGCCTGCAAGCTCACCGTCTGCATCTTCCATGACCACAAATGACGTACGCTCTGCAATCGTCACCCCGCCTTTTGCTTGGCCTTTTTCAAGAAAAGCATTAATGGCCGGAGCATCTTCTTCTGTCGCTATTCTTAATTGATAATACATGCTTTCACCTCTTTTTGTTCTCTTACTTCAACTCTATGAGGCAAAAACAGATTTAGACCTTTTTTAAGAGAAAAGACTAGAGACCCATTCGAACAGAAAGAATTTCACTTCACCCGTCTCTTCTTCTTTTACCACTTCATTGACAGATTCATTTGATGGCTCTGCGGCTACCTGCTCTTTATCATCTCCTTCTGGTGAGGCGATCGCTTCTCCGTTTGAAAAATCGATAAAGCAGAGAGGTGGGAATAACACACACCACCAATTAGCTCCGTCTCCTTCCCCTAACGTAATCAAAATGGCTTCATATTTCCCAGCAGGATAAACAAAGTTGCCATAAAGCTTTGTTGGAAATGAGGCTTTTTGAAAGCTGACCGATACGGATTGATCAATGTGTTGTTCCTTTAATTTTGCTTTGGCGATACGATTGATGTCTGGAAGCTTTGAACGAATTACACGTCTGGCTTCTTCAATGGATGTGAGGTCTTTCACCCACTCCGTTATATTGGCATTGACCTCATCTCGAATACTTCGTTTCACATCTTGATCTGCCGACCGGTCACTATTGGCTAAAATGCGTAACCGAATGGCTTCATCTGGAATCACAACAGGCTGATTGGCAGATGCAGCCGCCGTCTCCTCTTTTCCAAGGTTTGCAAAAGCACCACATAATAATAGAAACATATAAAGACAAATCATCATTTTACTTTTGAACATGTTGTGTTCCCCCCACTTTTTCTCTTCGCTACAAACATTGTGTCCAGGAAACGCATCTCGTAAACAGCAAAAATGATTTTTTTAATAGATTATGAGGTCAGCCTCTTTATGAGGGGAGCGAATCAACATTTCTCCTGCACGCAAAAAGCCGTTCAACTTATGAACGGCTTTTTAGTGAGGATTGGTAATCGGAAGGGTACAATCTCCCATCCCAATCTCGGCTGATTTTTAAACCCGAATCTGTTTTGATGACTGTCATTGCGCCTTTTTTCTCGATTTCCTTTTTGACCTTTCCTTTATGGTCAATAAATTGAATGATCATTTCATAGTCAAATTCAATACTGTCATCGCTTTCATCTGAAGGTGTAAACGTAATTTTTTTCAGTTTAATTTGACAATCTTGATCTTTTGCTGCTTCTAATACACTTGGAAACATGCTGTCTTGTGTATATTCTTGATATTCATGCTCGGTTAAATAATCCTTCAACTTCTCCTTCATGTCAGATAGGTCATCCGTTCGATTCACTGTGTATTGTGCTTTTTTATAGTTTTCCCCAAATGCTGCTGCTTCTTTTTTAAAGCTCGGTTTACCGCAAGCACTCACAATCAATAGTACACTGACGATGACCAACACCATCGCATACCTTCTGTTCACACCATTCGCTCCTTCAAAACAAATTTATGTAAAAAATCATGATCAGAATGTTCATTCTTCTATATATACGTTTCCCTTTTACCATAAGTTTCATCTTTACATAATAAAATAGTCCGACTTTATTCAGCCGGACTTCCGTTTTGAATGTGTGCGCAAACTGCTCGATCCTTTCCGTTGATGTCCTTGATGATATGAACATCAGCTGAAGGGAACGCCTGCAAAAGAAGCACTTTTACATCTTGTGCTTGTGTATGTCCTATTTCAAAGACAACCACCGCTTGCTGATGAAGTACCTTGTGGAGATCACAGGCGATACGCTCATAAAACCACAGGCCATCACGCCCATCTGTCAGCGCATTAACAGGTTCATGCTTTGTGACAACCTCTGATAATCCATCCATTTCTTCTGCCGCAATATAAGGAGGATTGGAAATAAACACATCGACTTTGATGCCTTGAGACATAATCGGTTCAAGTAAATCCCCTTGGACAAAATGAACGTCTGCACCAAGCGCTTCTTGATTTCGCTTTGCTACTTCAAGTGCTTCATGTGAAATATCCGTCGCTGTCACAGTGAGAGATTCTTTTTCAAGAGCTAACGTAATCGCAATTGCACCGCTACCTGTTCCTACATCAACTGCTTTGAGCGGTTGATCATTAGGAAACACACGATTCATCATATTCAATGCCGCCAGCACCACTTCCTCCGTTTCAGGACGAGGAATCAGAACGTGTTTGTTTACTTCAAAAGGACGCCCATAAAAAAATTCAACACCCGTTAAATGCTGCACAGGCACTCCACGCTTGTGCTGTGCTACGAACTCGCTGAATTGTGAATCTTGCTCCTCTGGCAGTGGATCATGAAAACGGGCAAGAAGTTCACTTCTGCTCCATCCCAGCACATGCATCAACATTAACTCTGCTGCGTTTTGGTCTCTGCCCGCTTCCGTTAACAAAGAAGAAGCCCATTTAAGGGCTTCAAAGATCGTTCGCTCTTTATTTTGCATTTTGAAGTTTTCTTGCTTGGTCTTCCATAATTAATGCATCAATGACCTCGTCAAGTTTTCCTTCTAAAATTTGATCAAGCTTTTGAATCGTCAATCCGATACGGTGGTCCGTCACGCGGTTTTGCGGGAAATTGTACGTACGGATACGCTCTGAACGATCCCCTGTTCCAACAGCAGATTTACGGGTTTGGTCATATTCAGCTTGTGCTTCACGCTGGAATTTATCATAAATTCTCGCACGCAAAACTTTCATCGCTTTTTCTTTGTTTTTGATTTGTGATTTCTCATCCTGACAGGAAACCACTACACCTGTTGGAAGGTGAGTCAAACGAACAGCAGACATTGTGGTATTAACACTTTGTCCCCCTGGTCCGCTTGATGCGAATGTATCCACACGAATATCTTTTTCGTGGATATCAATTTCAACTTCCTCAGCCTCAGGTAATACAGCAACTGTCGCAGTTGATGTATGAATACGGCCGCCTGACTCAGTTTCAGGAACACGCTGCACGCGGTGTGCACCGTTTTCAAACTTTAGTTTAGAATATGCACCTTTACCGCTAATCATAAAGATGATCTCCTTATAACCGCCAGTTCCAGTGACACTCGCTTCCATGACTTCCGTTTTCCAGCCTTGCATTTCAGCATAACGGCTGTACATACGGTACAGGTTTCCTGCAAACAGCGCAGCCTCTTCTCCACCCGCTGCACCACGAACCTCCACAATAACGTTCTTATCGTCATTCGGATCTTTCGGGATGAGCAAGATTTTCAGCTCGTCTTCTAAACGTTCTGTTTCCTCTGTGAGCTCTGAAATTTCTTCTTTGACCATGTCGCGCATGTCGGCATCCAGCTTATCCTCAAGCATGGCTTTCGCATCACTTAGCTGATCGTATGCCGCACGATATTGTCTATATACCTCAACAGTTTCTTGAATATCAGATTGTTCCTTCGAGTATTCGCGAAGCTTCTTAGGGTCGTTCACCACTTCAGGGTCACTTAAATATTCATTTAGCTTTTCATAGCGTTCTTCAATTGATTTTAAACGGTCTAACATGGTCTTCACCTCTGTTTTGTGCGTAACAGTCTAATTATAGTATAGCGGGGTATGACAGTCAAAAAAATTTCCAAAACAATTGATTTTCTGCAATTTTTCACTAGAAAACACGATCTTTGGCGATTGGTTACTTGTTTTGTCTAACGTGAAGGAACGGATGCTCCCGAAAGAGAATGGTACTTATAATTGAAAAAAGGGAGGGCATTTGGTTTGAATACAAATGAGGTTGCAAAGGAAATTGGTGTATCTTCAAAAACAATTCAGCGCTGGGTCAAACAGCTCAACATCCCTGTCGCCCGGAATGAACTTGGACATTACGAATTTCACGATGATATTGTCCAGCTGCTCAAAGAGGTCAAACACCAAATGAACGAAGGTGTGATTCTCCATGACATTAGACTGCCGATCCATGAAGAAACCGCCCAGCAATTATCACCTGCTGTAAAAACTTCTGACTCATCAAAACGGATAGAAGCCTTAGAAGAACAAGTGAAACAGCTCCTTCAAGAGCAATCACACGTTAGTCATATTGAAGCGCGTTTTCAAGAAATGGAACGGAAACTCGCTAAGAAAGCAGATGAAGGTGTCTCCTACCAGCTCCTCCAGCACAGAAGAGAAATTGAAGAATTAACTGCAAAATTAGAACGCCTCACAGCCACATTGACAAAACCAAAACCATCAAAAGAAGAAGAAAAGGAAAAGGCACACCCCGAAATGAAAAAAAAGCGTGTGCTCTTCCCTCTGTTTCATTCATTTCGCTAAGAAAGGCTGCCTAAAAGGCAGCCTTTCTACTATATTATACGGTAAGTGCAATAATGATCGGTAATGTAATGAGTGACATGATCGCACTGATCACAAATGCGGATGCTGTTTCTGCTTCCTGTTTCTCGAATCGAGTGGCAATCATGGCCGCAACAGCTGAACCTGGGAAGGCAACAAGCAATACAGCTTTTGTAATTTCATCCGCCGAAAGACCCATAAGAATGGCGATAAAATACATAAGCAACGGTTGTACAGCTACTTTGAGCAATGCGATACTGAAAGCTGGTAAGCTCAGTTTAATTTTGCGGATACCGACTGTGACACCGACTGCAAAGAGCGCAACCCCTGATGTAACACTTCCAATTTCCTCTAGCATTTCATGTCCGATTTCAGGAAGTTTAAATCCTAAAAGAACAAGAATGATACTTGCTAACGGTGCAAGCGCAAGCGGCTCTGATAAACCGTGCAAAATCGCTTTCGTCGTCATTTTTAGGAAACTTTCGCCGTCTTTGGCTTTTCCTTTTGTTTTTTCACCGACAGTTGACACAATAATAGCAATTGGATCAAGCAATGCATTTACAACTATTCCGGTAATAGCAATCGGAATTGCAACTTCTTGAGCCCCAAATAAACTGCCCAAGACCGGAATCCCCATAAATGCAAAGGTCGGTTGTGCTGAGTTTAATGAGAAAACAGATGAATCTGTTAAATCATATTTAAAAGCAAATTTCGTAACTAAAAGGATAATGATATAAAAGCCTACGATTCCGAGAATCAATGCAACGAAAAATGGAATTTGACTATAGAATTTATCTTTTGGTGTTGACAGAATGCTGGCGATAAAGTGCGCTGGCAAAGCATACTTTGTAACAAGTGTACTTACACCTTTTGCAGATTTAGCGTCATAGCTGCCGAAGTTCCCTGCGAACCAACCCAGCGCGATAACGAAAAAAATCGGTGCTAGGAGGATCAAAATATTTAAAAAGTCCATCTTACTATTCCTCCTTGAATCCTTTACATGTTTCTTATTTTATAGCGGCATTGCTTACATTACCCGAAACAATGCCGCGTTACACATTTTATTATGCTCTTACAATTTTTTTATATTCAGGAATCCACATAGCATCTTTCACAGCTTGTTCGATGTTGTCAGGTGTTTTTCTAGCGACACCATCTTCAATTGCTGCTTTTGCTACTTCAACAGCTACCTTGATTGATACTTCTTGCAATTTATCAATGCTTGGAAGCAGTCCAGCGCCTGGTTTTTCATGATCAACCATTTCAGCGATCGCATTTGCAGAAGCAACGAACATGCCTTTTGTGATAATTTTTGATTCCGTTACGATTGAACCAAGACCAAGTCCAGGGAAAACGAACGCATTGTTTGATTGTCCGATTTCATGTTCAATTCCGTTATACTCGACATTTTCGAATGGGCTTCCAGTTGCAACAAGCGCACGACCGTCTGTCCATTTGAATAGATCTTCCGGTACTGCTTCAGCAAGTGGTGTTGGGTTAGACATCGGCATGATCACTGGACGCTCTGTATGAGCTGCGATTTCTTTAATAATTTCTTCAGTGAATGCGCCGCCTTGACCTGATGTACCAATAAGAATGGTTGGCTTCACCTTGCGAACTGCTTCAGCAAATGAGATTTGTCCTTTTTCATCACGAGCCCAGCCTTCTACTTCATCAGAAGAACGAAGGTATGGTTTTTGGAAATCAAGCACTTCATCTTCAAACTGATCTGTTAGCAATCCTCTGTAGTCTAACGTCCAGAATGCATTGTTTGCTTCTTCTTCACTTAGACCTTCAAGAACCATTGTGTCACGCATTTGATCGGCGATTCCGATTCCAGCTGATCCAGCTCCGAAAATCATCACACGGTGATCTTTCAATTGAGTACCAGTTTTCTTGACAGCTGCAAGAACACCCGCTAAAGTAATGGCACCAGTACCTTGGATATCATCATTAAATGTTAAGATGTTGTCGTTGTATTTTTTCATGATGTTACGCGCATTTTTGTTTCCAAGGTCTTCCCAGTGAAGCAATGCTTTCGGGAAGAATTTAAGTGCTGCTTTTACATACGCATCAATGAACTCTTCGTATTTTTCACCTTGCACACGTTTATGGTGGTTCCCGATGTACAATGGATCATTCAATAATTTCTCATTGTTAGTTCCAACATCTAATACAACTGGAATCACGCGGCTTGGATCAATACCTGCTGCAGCCGTGTAAACAGCTAATTTACCGATTGCGATGTTGATACCACCAACACCCCAGTCACCAATTCCAAGAATACTCTCAGAGTCAGTTGCTACGATGAGGTCGATGTCGCCTGCTGTTGCATGTAAGTTTTCAAATGCTTTCTCAATGCCGTCAATGTTGTCGATTGAAAGGTAGACACCATGAGGTCTTCTGTATTCATGACTGTATTCTTGAATCGCTTCACCAACAGTTGGTGTGTAAACAACAGGAAGCATTTCACGAAGCTTGTCTGATATAAGCTTATAGAACAATACTTCGTTACGGTTTTGCAAATCACTTAAGTATACGTTTTGACGAAGACGATCTGGCTGAGCTAGAAATTGCTTGTATGCTCTCTCCGCTTGCTGTTCTAAAGTCAGAACAGTTGGAGGAAGTAAACCTTCTAGTCCAAGCTCTTGTCTTTCTTCTTCAGAGAAAGCAACGCCTTTGTTCAACGTTGGAATCGATAATACATCTTTACCTGTCAAAGTGGTTTCGAGGTACCCTTCTTTTGTTTTCTTCACGTTGTTCATCAAAAACTACCCTCTTTCTAAAATATAAATAAAGTGAACTATTAATACAAAGAATGATCAAGGAGAAAAATCCTTAATCAAAAAAATTATGACAAGAAATCGAACTTTTCGTTTAAATGCTTTACACTACAGTTAGTCATTTTATGCCTGCTTATACTAAAACGCAAGCGTTGAAAATTAGATAATTTTTTCGTAGCGTTATTTAATTTATTTAAGTACAAATGATGGGTGTTCAGCCAAAAAATCGAAAAACGAAACACAGCGGCATTTGCTATTTTTTTAATTGTCAAGTGTTGTACCAACATCTAGTTTTGGTACTTCATGGTGATGTCTGCATCGTGCTTCGTATGATTCCTGCGCACCTACTAAAATAATGGGATCATCATAGGATGCGGGTTTACCGTCGATCAAGCGTTGTGTTCTACTCGCTGGGGAGCCGCATACCGAACAAACCGCTTGAAGTTTTGTTACAAGCTCTGCACATGCCATTAAATGCGGAACAACACCAAATGGCTCTCCTCTGAAGTCTTGATCAAGGCCTGCAACAATGACTCGGTAGCCTTTATCAGCCAATTGAGTGACAATATCAATGATTGTCTCATCAAAAAATTGCACCTCATCAATGCCAATGACATCGGTTCGTTCTGATATGTGCGTTATTATGTCTTTTGGTGAGGTTACTGCAATCCCATCGACGGATGAACCGTTATGTGACACAACTGAGCTTGTGCTATATCGGTTATCAATCGCTGGTTTGAATATTTTTACTTCTTGTTTGGCAAAGGTGGCTCTTTTGGCTCTCCGAATCAATTCTTCCGACTTTCCAGAAAACATACTTCCGCAGATGACTTCAAGCCAACCGCTTTGTTTCATCACATACATAAGGTCTTCTCCCCCGTTTTAAAGTTCCATCAATCCACGTAAAAAAACAGGCAAGAACGGATTCCTGCCTGTTTATTGTATCTATTATTACTTAAGACCGTATTTTTTGTTAAAGCGGTCAACACGTCCATCAGCAGAAGCGAATTTTTGACGGCCTGTATAGAAAGGATGGCACTCAGAGCAAATCTCGATGCGTACCTCTTCTTTTACTGATCCAGTTTCAAACTCATTTCCACAAGCGCATTTGACTGTAGCTTTTTTGTAGTTAGGATGAATTCCTGTTTTCATCTACTGTCATCTCCTTCCGCCCTGAATCCAATTCGGAAACAGAGTTAATATCTCAGAATAAATTCTGAAACGCACATGATAAAATTATAACAGTGTGAGTCTATGATTGCAAATGTATTTTTTCAGGAAGCTATCTTCTTGATGCAGACATATTTGCTTGTTTCCACTCTTGCGTTAAAATATCGAAAAATTCTTGGTTTGTCTTTGTTTTTCTCATTTTGCGCATGAATTTCTCAGCGAAATCAGGTGTATCTGACATCGATTTTCTCATCGCCCATAGACGATCAAGATGCTCTTTAGGCACAAGCAGTTCTTCTTTTCTTGTACCGGAACGACGAATGTCGATGGCTGGGAAAATTCTTCTTTCTGCAAGAGAACGATCTAAATGGAGCTCCATGTTTCCTGTTCCTTTAAACTCTTCATAAATCACATCATCCATACGTGATCCCGTATCAACAAGTGCAGTAGCTAAAATGGTCAAGCTTCCACCTTCTTCGATGTTACGCGCAGCACCGAAGAAACGTTTTGGGCGATGGAAAGCAGCTGGATCAATACCGCCAGAAAGCGTTCGGCCGCTTGGTGGAATGACCAGGTTGTATGCACGGGCAAGTCTTGTGATGCTGTCCATTAAGATGATGACATCTTTTTTATGTTCAACTAGACGCATCGCACGCTCTAATACAAGCTCTGCTACTTTAATGTGGTTTTCCGGTACTTCGTCAAAGGTTGAGCTAACGACATCACCTGCAACAGATCGTTCGATATCTGTTACTTCCTCTGGACGTTCGTCAATAAGAAGAACAATCAGTTCTGCCTCTGGATGATTTTCAGAAATGCTGTTGGCAATTTCTTTGAGTAAAATGGTCTTCCCTGCCTTAGGCGGCGCAACAATTAATCCACGCTGTCCAAAACCAACTGGTGCCATCATATCCATAATTCTAGTAGACAGATGATTAGGCTGTGTTTCAAGAATCATTTGACGATCAGGGAATAGCGGTGTGAGAGCAGGAAAGTGAACACGTTCCTTTGCTGATTCTGGGTCGTCCCCATTTACCGCTTCTACATGAAGGAGGCCATAGTAGCGTTCATTCTCTTTTGGAGGTCGTACCTTTCCAGACACCTTATCACCATTTCTTAAATCAAAGCGTCTGATTTGTGAAGCAGAAATATAAATGTCTTCAGAGCTTGGGGAATAGTTAATTGGTCTTAAGAAACCAAATCCCTCTGACTGAATAATTTCTAGAACCCCTTCCATAAATAAGAGATCCTCTTGCTCAGCGTTTGCCTTTAAGATGGCAAAAATTAATTCTTTTTTTGTTAGTTTGCTGTAATAAGAGATTTTGTACTTTTTTGCTAACTCATACAGCTCTTTTAATTTCATATTTTCCAAAGATGAAATCGAAACATCTTTCAATATGGACACCACACTTTTCTAGTCAATGTATTTCATTACAAATGCATGACCATTGTATTTGATTAGCTTTTAATTCCGTTTTTTGTTGGAATGACCTTGCTCTCATGGTAACGCTCCCACTCGTTTTATCGTAAAGATAGGAACAATGTGAAATAGAGCTTTGTCAACATAGAGAAGGATAATGAGTATATCGTCATGATGCGGCAGTATTTAAACTTGTTGAAGCTTAAAAGAAGTAAATTCGCAGAAAATTTCGCAGCACTCTTTAGTTTTACCTCATTTGCAGGGAATATTCAACTTTAAAAAGAAAATGATATATATTTGACACCTATATGAAAAGCGGGTAAAGAATACCCGCTTTCAGATTACGGACGAATGACAAGATTCGGTTTTTTCTTTAAACTGTGTCTGCCATCGACGAATCGAACAGTACCTGATTTCGCACGCATGACAACACTATGTGTTGTTCCAACAGAGCCTTTAAATTGAACACCTTTTAATAACTCGCCATCTGTTACACCTGTCGCTGCAAAAATGGCGTCATCGCCTTTCACGAGGTCTTCCATTCTGAGGACTTTTCCAACATCCAGCCCCATTTTCTCACAGCGTCTCAGCTCTTCTTCACTTTGTGGAAGAAGCTTACCGTGGATTTCTCCACCAAGTGCTTTAAGCGCAACAGCAGAAAGGACACCTTCAGGCGCTCCACCTGAACCAAATAGAATATCAACACCTGTGTGATCAAATGCTGTATTAATGGCTCCTGCAACGTCACCATCATCGATCAGCTTGATTCTTGCTCCAGCTTCTCTCAGCTCAGCAATGATCTTTTCATGTCGCTCTCTGTTTAAAATTGTCGCAACAACATCTTCAATATCTTTGTTTTTCGCTTTTGCAACAGCACGAAGATTGTCAATGACAGGCGCTTCAATGTCGATGCAGCCTACCGCTTCTGGACCTACTGCGATCTTATCCATGTACATATCAGGTGCATTCAGCAAGTTGCCATGATCTGCAACAGCGATAACAGCTAAAGCATTCCAGCCGCCGCTCGCCACAATATTTGTTCCTTCCAATGGATCAACAGCGACATCCACGCGAGGTCCATATCCGTTTCCAAGCTTTTCCCCAATATAAAGCATTGGCGCTTCGTCCATTTCTCCCTCGCCGATGACCACAGTTCCCTTCATCGGAATCGTATCAAATACATCACGCATGGCACTTGTTGCAGCATCATCCGCTTCGTCTTTTAAACCTCTACCCATCCAACGAGCAGATTTTAATGCAGCTGCTTCTGTCACCCGTACTAGTTCCATCGATAAACTTCTTTCCATTTTTGTCCAAATCTCCTCTCACAGTCAAAGCCTTATGAATTTTGAAGTTCTTCTATTTCTTGGTCATTCAGCTTTTCACGCCAGATGGTTGCACCCAAGCCTTCAAGCTTCTCCTCAAGCATACTATATCCTCTGTCTATATGTTCAAGCCCTGTGATTTCGGTCACACCGTCTGCCATTAACCCTGCAACAACGAGACAAGCACCTGCTCGCAGATCACTTGCTTTGACCTTTGCACCTTGAAGTTGCGTTTGACCTGTAATAATGGCAGATCTTCCTTCCACCTTCATGTTAGCACCCATTCGACGCAATTCGTCAATGTGTTTAAAGCGGGCAGAGTAAATGGTATCTGTCACGACACTCGTGCCTTTCGCTTTTGTTAACAAAGCCGTCATCGGCTGTTGAAGATCGGTCGGAAAGCCCGGGTACACAAGGGTTTTGATATCGACAGGCTTGAGTCCTTCATTTCTGCCAACGATCAGCATTTGATCGTTGCTTGTTTCAATTGTGAATCCCATCTCTCTAAGTTTCGCCGTAATTGATTCTAAATGAGTTGGGATCACATTATCAAGCACAACTTCATCCCCCATCGCTGCACCTGCAATTAAAAATGTACCTGCTTCTATGCGGTCAGGGATGATGGAATGCCTGCAGCCATGAAGAGATTCCACACCTTCGATCCGAATCACATCCGTCCCCGCACCTTTGATTTTAGCTCCCATGCTTGCAAGCAGTGTCGCTACATCAATAATTTCGGGTTCTTTTGCGGCATTTTCAATCACTGTTTTCCCTTCAGCTAGCACGGCTGCCAGCATGATGTTGATGGTCGCACCTACACTGACAACATCAAGATAAATACGGGCTCCGACTAATTTTTCAGCGCGCAAATAAATCGCACCCTGTTCGTTTGTCACCTCGGCTCCAAGTGCTTCAAAGCCTTTGATATGCTGATCGATCGGTCTAGGTCCTAAGTGACATCCCCCTGGCAATCCAATGACAGCCTGCTTGAATCTACCGAGCATGGCGCCCATTAAATAATAGGATGCTCGCAGTTTCTTCACTTTCCCATTAGGAAGCGGCATACTGATCATGGAGGCAGGATTGACAACCATCTCACCTTTTTCAAAAGTGACCTTTCCGCCAATCTCTTCTAACAGATCTCGTAATGTGTCAATATCTGAAATATGCGGAAGGCCTTCAATGGTTACTGGAGAATCAGCGAGAATCGTGGCAGGAATCAGTGCCACAGCACTATTTTTCGCACCACTAATATGTACGGTCCCGCGCAAGGGGTCACCGCCGGCAATGTTTAACTTTTCCATATTTGTCTCCCTTCTTAAAGAAGATCACTGTTGGAGTTATACTGTTTGTGGATGTCGCGCTTTAAAAGGTCTTGTCCAAAATTTAGCCAATATCAAGAGAAAGAATACAGGTTAAACGAAATTTGTCGGAAGAAAAATAATCGAAGCTTTGCGAGGCTGTGATGTTCTCTTCTTTGCACAAAACATTTCTTAGCGTATTAAAGGAAAACTGCGGCAAACGGATGGATATCCGTCTGCCACAATCACTTATTTATTCCAGTCTGCTAAAAATTGCTCAATGCCTGCATCCGTTAATGGGTGTTTTGTCAGCTGCTTGATGACTTTCAGCGGCATTGTGCCGATATGAGCACCTCTAAGCGCAGCTTCTGTCACATGCTGCGGGTGACGAATGGATGCAGCAATGATTTGTGTATCTAATCCATGAACATCAAAAATGGTTTTCACTTCACTAATGAGATCAAGACCATTTTGGCCAATGTCATCTAAGCGGCCGAGGAATGGAGAGACATACGTCGCACCAGCTCTAGCTGCAAGAAGTGCCTGGTTTGCACTAAAAATCAACGTGACGTTTGTTTTAATCCCAAGGTCTGTTAACGCTTTGACCGCTTTAAGACCGTCTGTTGTCATTGGGATTTTAACTGTAATATTTGGTGCAATAGCAGCAAGCTCTTTTCCTTCTTCGATCATTTCTTCTGCTTTGAGGGAAATGACTTCCGCACTAACTGAACCTGATACCACGTCAGTGATTTCACGAAGGCGGTCGTGGAACGATACGTCCTTTTCTTTCGCTACTAAACTAGGGTTTGTTGTCACGCCTGCTAAAATGCCAAGCTCGTGTGCCTCTTTGATGTCTGCGATATTCGCTGTGTCTACGAAAAATAACATAACTGTGCCACTCTCCTATCAATAAATTGTCTGAAATGTAAATTTGATTGCGCTTTCTCAAGATATGGAGAAAACCGCCTGTGACTCAGGCGGCTTTCGGTTCTCATCAAATTATGCTTGGTTAGAAGAACCAAATTCACGCATTTTGCCGATAACAGTCGCTTTAATTGCGTCACGAGCTGGTCCAAGATATTTACGTGGATCATACTCTTCTGTTTTTGCAGCAAGTGTTTCGCGAACTGCTTTCGCAGAAGCAATTTGGTTTTCAGTGTTTACATTGATTTTTGCTGTACCAAGTGAAATCGCACGCTTGATGTCAGCAGTTGGGATACCTGTTCCGCCGTGAAGAACAAGTGGAAGTCCAGTTGTTTTACCGATTTCTTCCATTTCAGCGAAACCAAGGTTTGGTTCACCTTTGTATGGACCATGAACTGAACCTAGTGCAGGCGCAAGGCAGTCAATACCAGTACGTTCTACAAGCTCTTGGCACTCTTTTGGATCAGCATAAATAACGCCCTCAGCGATGACGTCGTCTTCTTGTCCACCAACAGTTCCAAGCTCAGCTTCTACAGATACACCGTGGAAATGTGCAAGCTCAACCACTTTTGCAGTTGTCGCTACGTTCTCATCAAATGGATGGTGAGAAGCATCAATCATCACAGAAGTAAATCCTGCATGAATAGCTTTTGCACAAGATTCAAAGCTTGAACCGTGATCTAAATGAATCGCAACAGGAACTGTTACATTATATTCTTCGATTAACGCTTTTACCATTGCGACAACTGTTTTGAAGCCGCCCATGTAGCGTCCTGCTCCTTCAGATACTCCTAAAATAACTGGAGATTTCTCTTCTTCAGCAGCTTGTAAAATCGCTTGCGTGAATTCTAAGTTATTTAAGTTAAACTGTCCAACAGCGTAACCTTTTTCCTTTGCGTCTTTCAACATTTCTGTCATTGAAACTAAAGGCATGATGAAAAATCCTCCCTATGTAGCTAATTTGCTTACTAAAAAAAGCTCTCCACCCTAGCATGACCAGAATTTCTCGCCATATGTAAACTTTCAAAGTCAGATCGCTTTCTTCTTCTTATCTAGAATACCAATTATTCGACAAATCGGCAACAGAATGACTTGATTCAATCATTTCCATCTAGCCATTTGTTTCGAGTGGCAAGTATTCTTTGACCGCATCACGGATTTCATCAATATCAAATGGTTTAGCAAAATGCGTTAATGCACCGAGCTCTTTAGACTCTTGAATCATATCTAGTTCGCCATAAGCTGTCATAATGATCACGCGGATGTCTTCATCAATTAATTTCATGCGTTTTAAAATCTCAATGCCATCCATTCCGGGAATCTTCATATCAAGCAGGACGAGGTTTGGTCTATGGTTTTTCACAATATCTAATGCCTGTAGTCCATTAGCGGCTTGAAAGGTTTGATAGCCTTCTTTATGAAACACTTCATTCAGCAATATTCTAATACCGTACTGATCATCGACAATTAAAATTTTCTCATTCATCTGTTACACCCCATTGCTTTCATTTTTCGCCATAAAAAGAGCTGTTGTTAAATAATTCTGTTTGATTTTCACATTTCCTTTAATTATAATAGTTTACTTTACGACATTTTCTGAGCATTTTTCCTAATATTCTCTTTATATTCTATTATAAAATGATCTGACAGAAGGAGGAAATGAGTCTTGTTAAAAATTTTCACTACCCAATTATCAGGTATTTTTTCACGTATTGGAGATAAGCAGGCCGAAGCGATCGAAGACGGTGCACGCCTTCTTGCTCAGGCCGTTGTCAGTGGACATGCCGTGTATTTTCATGGCAAGAATGAACTGGCGGCTGTAGCCTTAGAGGCATCCGAGAGCAAGGAGCCGTTTCCGGGTGCGAAGGTTCTGCCGCTGGATCAAAAGGAGCGCAGCTTACTTCATCCAAGTGACAGGGTGCTTTTATTTTATTCAGATCCAGAAGATCAAGAGATTCAATCCCTTGTCAAAGAGCTGCACGAACAAGGCACACCTATTGTCGGTGTCGGTCCTGCACAAAAGGAGACATCATTTATTGAAGAGCATTGTGATGTCCACATTGATTTTCAGCTCAAAAAACCACTTGTGCCTGCTGAAGATGGAACAAGGTTCGGCTATCCTGCACTGATGACCTGCTTATATGTCTACCATGCTCTATCGTTTACTGTGAAAGAAATCGTTGAGGAATATGAATAAAAAAACTGCCGAGAAGATGATATTCTCGGCAGTTTTTTGTTTTATTTTGATTCAGATGCCTGTAGTGAAGCACCAACGAAATCTCTAAATAACGGCTGTGGTCTTGTTGGTCTTGAAATGAATTCTGGGTGGAACTGAGAAGCAAGGAACCATGGGTGATCCTTCAGTTCAATGATTTCAACAAGGCGTCCGTCTGGGCTTGTACCAGAGAAGACAAAACCTGCTGCTTCCATTTGCTGTCTGAATTCGTTATTAAACTCATAGCGATGACGGTGGCGTTCGTACACGACTTCGTCATTGTATGCAGCAAATGCTTTTGAGTCTTCGTTTAATTTACAAGGGTATAGGCCGAGGCGAAGTGTTCCACCTAAGTCATCAACATCCTTCTGTTCTGGAAGAAGGTCGATGATTGGGAATGCTGTTTCTGGATCAATTTCAGCGGAATGTGCTCCCTCTAAACCTAGTACGTTTCTCGCATATTCGATAGATGCGACTTGCATACCTAAGCAGATTCCGAAGAATGGCACTTTGTTTTCGCGCGCATATTGTGTTGCAATGATTTTCCCTTCTACTCCGCGGTCTCCGAAGCCTCCAGGAACAATAATGCCGTCTACATCTTGAGCGAAATCAGCCATATTTTCTGCTGTGACTTCTTCTGCGTTGATCCATTTGATTTGAACATCCGCATCAAATGCATAGCCCGCATGACGAAGGGATTCAACGACAGAAATGTATGCATCTTGCAGCTCAACATATTTCCCTACTAGACCAATCGTAACTTGTTTTGAAAGGTTTTGTACTTTATCAACAAGCGCCGTCCACTCCGTCATGTCCGCATCTTGACAGTCAAGCTTCATGTGCTCACATACAAGCTTGTCTAATCCTTGTTTTTGTAAATCAAGCGGAATCGAATAAAGGGTATCTGCATCCTGACATTCGATGACTGCTTTCGTATCAATATCACAGAATAGCGCAATTTTGTCCTTCATGTCTTGTGCCAATGGCATTTCAGTTCTGACCACAATGACGTTTGGCTGAATACCAAGACTGCGAAGTTCTTTTACACTATGCTGTGTTGGTTTTGTTTTCAGTTCGCCTGCTGCACGGATGTAAGGAACAAGGGTACAATGAATGTACATCACGTTTTCACGGCCGATGTCACTCTTCATTTGACGAATCGCTTCAAGGAATGGAAGGGATTCGATGTCTCCTACTGTTCCACCGATTTCTGTAATGACCACATCTGCACCCGTTTCTTTTCCGGCACGGTACACACGGTCTTTGATTTCATTTGTAATGTGGGGAATAACCTGTACTGTTCCACCTAAGTAGTCGCCGCGGCGCTCTTTCTTCAAAACAGTAGAGTAGATTTTACCTGTTGTAACGTTGCTGTACTTATTTAAGTTAATGTCAATGAAACGCTCGTAGTGACCTAAGTCAAGGTCTGTTTCAGCACCGTCGTCTGTAACAAATACCTCACCGTGCTGGTATGGACTCATTGTCCCTGGGTCTACGTTGATATATGGATCAAATTTTTGAATGGTGACATCCATCCCTCTATTTTTCAGAAGGCGGCCTAACGATGCAGCCGTGATCCCTTTTCCAAGTGAGGAAACAACTCCTCCTGTTACAAAAATATACTTTGTCATTTCGTATGCTCCTCTCTTTTTTACCCTTGCATGACTAGACATGCACAGCTTCATCCTTTTAGAGTGTATCCCTAAATCTCTTGAAAAATAAGAAAGCTCCCTTTCAAATAAATGAAAGGGAGCGTAAATGAACGTATCTTTACGTACTCTTTTTTAGAGAGCCCAAAATACATACTACATAGTTCGCTCTTGAAAGTCAAGACGGTTTTGTCCTGTTTTCAGGACCGGCTTGTGAGGGTTATTTGTCTTCCTCATCATCGTCTAAATCGTCTTCATCAATTTCCGTTAAGCCGTCATCATCTTCATCATCATCTTCGTCGAAGTCTTCTATCTCTTCATCGATTTCTTCATCATCTAGGTCAAGGTCCTCGTCGTCTTCAACAAGATCAAGATCTTCTTCAAGCTCGTCGATTTCTTCTTCCTCTTCAATATCATCGAAGTCTTCTTCAACGACAGCAGCTTTTGTTTTTTTCTTTTTCGCTTTTGTTTTCACAGCTGGCTGAACTTCTTCTTCGATTTGATCAACTGGATACCAGCTGCGAAGTCCCCATCTCTGATCACCTAACGAAATAAAGCGGCCATCTATATTTAAGTCTGTATAAAATTGAGCAAGTCGATCATCAAGATCAGATTTTTGTATCCCTTGCAAACGGACAATTTCATCTATTAACTCGGAAAACGTAATCGGTGTTTTGCTGTCTCTGAAAATTTCATAAGCAAGTTCAACTAAAGACATTTGTTTGAGCTGTTCCTGTGAGTATTCTTTCAAACTCAAGGTCAGACACTCCCTTTCTATTACATGTATGTATCCATTTATCAGTGAAATAATAAGTATTTATACCTTATTCTTACGACAAACCATACCTCTCATTATAAACAAATTAGGAGAGTTTATGCCACCTTTATTGATGTTAATTTTTGATTTTTTCGCATGAGGAGCCTCTAGCGGTCAATCATTTGCGCCGAATTGGCATAATTCATGTGTGAAGTACACATTTTGCATGCTTTTTTGTCTTCTCTTTTGATGAATACAAAGCCATTTACTCTTCTTAAAAAAGGGGATTTATTCCTTCACAAAATGTTCACTTACGACGAATTGAAACAGAAATCTATAATAAATAGACTAATTTTGAGAGGTTGATCGAATTGCCAATGACAAAAAAAGAAGATATACAATTTGGTGTCTTGATGTGTTTTTGTATGTTTTCAGTGATGTTCTTTTATAACCTATTTCTAAATGGACGGCTTGGACATATGACATGGTTAGAAGGTGTACTCACCTATGTGATCGGTTTTGCCATCACGTTGTTGATTGAGATGTGTATTGTTGGGCCTTCAGCAAAAAAAGCAGCCAACCGTTTTGCCCCAAAAGGCAAGAAAATCTATTTTATTCTTACTCTTTCTATCTTTATCGTGTTTGGGATGGTGTGTCTCATGTCTTTATGCGGATATGTCGTTCAAAGCATCAGCACAGGATTTCAAACACAATCGATTCTATCTGATTACTTAACGATTTTCGGCCATAATGTCATGTTGGCGTTCCCTTTGCAGATGTTGATTATGGGACCACTTGTCCGTTTTGTTTTCTTCAAATGGATGAAATTAAAACAGACAGCAGCGGTTTAGTCGAAGGGATATGTTACAGCTGGATATTCTGAATGAGTGAAAAAACCAAAGGTACGGTGAATAAAGTGCCCGCAGACATGAGTACAATGAGTTTTCTGCGGCTGTTTTCTTTTTCTTCCTTCTTTTTTGGAGAATTTGAAAGCTCTTTGGAGACCATAATCCATATGATCATTGTGACGATTGCTAAAATGCCAATCAATGTTGTGTTCATCATGATAACCTCCATTTTGATTCTTTTTCCAATTTTACCATAACGATCAGGTGATATGAGATCACATTGGAGAGGATTTCACATTTGAGACAAAAACAGACCACCTCACATCAGGTGGTCTTTACTTCGTTTCTACATATCTAGCAGTTTCCGTGAGATGACCAGCCGCTGGATTTCTTGTGTACCTTCATAGATTTGAGTGATTTTCGCATCACGCATGTAGCGTTCGACTGGGTAATCCTTTGTATAGCCATATCCACCAAAGATTTGTACGGCTTCTGTCGTCACCTTCATGGCTGTATCACCAGCAAAGAGCTTGGACATAGCTGATTCTTTCCCATACGGAAGCCCCTTTGTTTCAAGCCATGCTGCCTGATAGGTGAGCAGTCTTGAGGCCTCAATTGCCGTTGCCATATCCGCTAACTTAAAAGCAATGCCTTGCTGCTGAATGATTGGTTTACCGAATTGTTTGCGCTCCTTTGCATAATTGACTGCTGCATCCAGAGCACCTTGAGCAATACCAACAGCTTGTGCGGCAATACCGTTTCTGCCGCCGTCAAGTGTCATCATCGCTATCTTAAAACCTTCGCCTTCTTGACCAAGCCGGTTCCTTTCGGGTATACGACAGTCTTCAAAGATGATTTCTGTCGTTGGCGATGAGCGGATGCCCAGTTTGCTTTCTTTTTTGCCGATTGAGAAGCCTTGCGTCTCTTTTTCTACAATAAAAGCGGTTGTATTGCGGGATGAAGCATCCTGGTCAGTAACAGCAAACACAATATAATAATCCGCAATGCCTCCATTGGTAATAAAAATCTTTGCACCGTTCAAGACGTATTCATTCCCTGCTTTTACTGCTGTTGTTTTCATTCCGCCGGCATCTGAGCCCGAGCCGCTCTCGGTCAGTGCGTATGCGCCGATCTTCTGACCCGCTGCAAGCGGCTTTAAATACGTCTCCTTTTGCTCATCTGTTCCGAATGTATAGATCGGCCATGAAGCGAGTGATGTGTGAGCAGACAGGGTGACACCTGTAGAGGCGCACACTCGCGAGAGCTCCTCAACCGCTATGACATAGGCCAAATAATCACTACCAATCCCTCCATTTTCTTCTGGCCAAGGGATTCCCGTTAAACCAAGCTCTGCCATTTGACGAAAAATAGCCGGATCATACGATTCTGTTTCATCTCGCTCTGCTGCTGTTGGCTCCACTTCATTTTTCGCAAAATCTCTCACCATTTTTTGTATCATTTCGTGTTCGTCACTTAATTGGAACTGCATCATGAGCCACCTCACTTCATATTAGCTGTTTACAAATAACCAGCCTTTGTATTTCACTTGTTCCTTCATAAATCTCACAAATTTTCGCATCACGAAAGTACCGCTCTGCTCGGTATTGCTTCGTGTAACCGGCTAGACCAAGCAAATGGATGACTTCTGTACTAATATCAACCGCTGTTTTAGATGCAAATAACTTCGCCATCGACGCTTCCTTCGTGACAGGGCGATTGGCCTCTTTATAAGAGGCGGCTTGATAGACAAGAAGTTTTGCCGCTTCCAGCTTGGTGCCCAGATCGCCCAACCGAATGGTCGTTTCAAGGCCAGCTGGGTGCTGCTTTAAATACGTCACCGCCTCATCTAATGCGGCTTCTGCAATGCCAAGGCTTTGAGCCGCAATGCCAATTCTCCCCGCATTTAAGCTAGACATGGCAATCCGAAAGCCTTCTCCTTCTGCACCGAGCAGCTGTTTTTTTGGAATTCGAACACCGTCAAAATGAAGTGTGACTGTTTTTGATCCATGCAGGCCCATCTTCTTCTCATCTTTTCCGATCGTAAATCCTGGTGTCCCTTTCTCCACAATAAACGCTGATATATTTTTCTTAGTAGAAGCAGGGTCTGTCACAGCAAATACAAGATACACTTCCGCTTCACCGCCGCTTGTGATAAAAATTTTCGTTCCATTTAACACATAGTGATCGTCTGCCCGCTCTGCTTTCAACTGAATACTAGAGGCATCTGATCCTGCCTTCGGTTCAGTTAGACAAAAGGCGCCCAGCTTCTGCCCGGACGCAAGCTTGGGAACGTAGGATTCTTTTTGTTCAGTTGTTCCAAACGCCAAAATCGGCATCGTCACAACGGATGTATGAACGGATACAATGACACCGATGGTTGCACTTACTTTGGATAATTCATGAATCGCCATGATATAGGTTGTAAAATCTGCCCCTAATCCGTGATACTTATCTGGGATCGGAATGCCTAAAAAGCCTTGCCGACCCATTTCAGCTAAAAGCGTTTTCGGGAACACGCCCTGTTCCATCGCTTCTACTTCTGGGAAGACATGCTGGCGTGCAAATTCTGCTACTCGTTTTCTCCAAAGACGTTGTTTTTCTGTCAGCAACACATCCATCTTGACTCCCCCTATGAGTGGTCGTGGTAAGTGTAAAAACCTCTCTTTGTCTTTTTGCCCAGCCAGCCTGCGTTCACATATTTTTTCAAAAGAGGACAAGGTCGATATTTGCTATCTCCAAGACCCTCGTGAAGGGTATTCATAATAAATAAACAAGTATCGAGCCCGATGAGGTCGGCGAGACGAAGCGGGCCCATTGGATGGTTCATTCCAAGCGTCATGATGCCGTCAATACTTTCTACATCTGCTACGCCTTCATAAAGGGTGTAAATGGCTTCATTAATCATCGGCATTAAAATGCGATTTGACACAAAACCGGGGAAGTCTTCCACTTCAATTGGCGTTTTGTCTAATGTCTTTGCTGTATCAAAAACAACTTGGTACGTGGCATCATCCGTTTGCAGCGCACGGATCACTTCAACAAGTTTCATCACGGGAACTGGATTCATAAAATGCATGCCAATCACTTTCTCTGGCCTGTTCGTCACGGCTGCTAATTCTGTGATCGACAAGGAAGACGTATTTGTCGCAAATATCGTGTCATCAGGTGCAAATTGATCGAGGGTTTCAAAGATTTGTTTTTTGATCTTCATTTGTTCAGATGCTGCTTCAATCACTAAATGCGCCTGCTGTACATCCTTTAAATCTGTTGAAACAGCCAGCCGCTGTGTAATATCACGGACTGCCTGATGTGCCAGCTTTCCTTTTTCTGCTCGTTTCGTCAGTTGTTTGGTCATTGAAGAAATGGCTCGATGAATCTGCTCCTCTTCTGTATCATGGAGCAGGACTGTATAACCTGACTGTGCAAATACTTGGGCAATACCTGAGCCCATTTGCCCAGCCCCAACGACCATGACGGTCTCTTCTATACTCATGACAATGAACGCCTCCCTTTTAATCCACCTTGATCATGATCGCATCACCTTGACCCCCGCCGCTGCAAATCGCCGCAATGCCGATCCCGCCGCCTCTTTGTCTGAGTGCATGGATCAAGGTCAATATAATACGTGTTCCGCTTGCTCCAATCGGGTGACCAATCGCGACTGCCCCTCCGTTCACATTCATTTTCCGCCGATCCAGTCCAAGCATTTTTTCGCATGCTAATGCCACCGCTGAAAAAGCCTCATTGATTTCAAACAAATCGATATCCTCTACTCGCTTCCCTGTTTTCTTTAACACTTTTTCGATGGCATAGGCTGGTGTTTTCGGAAAGTCCTTTGCCTCTACTGCTACTTGCGCATGCCCAAGCACAACTGCCAGAGGTTTTTCACCTTGCTGCATGGCGTATGTGTCTTTCATTAATAGAAGCGCACTTGCACCATCATTGACACCCGGTGCATTGCCAGCGGTGATCGTACCTGCCTGATCGAAAACGGGCATCAGTTTTGACAAACGTTCATATGACGTATCACGCCGCGGGGCTTCATCTTCTGAAATCAGCTGATCTCCTTTTTTATTCTTGACGGTAACGGGGATGATCTCATTTTTAAAAAAGCCGCTTTTTTGCGCCTCAATGGCTCGTTCATGACTTCTTAACGCCCAAAGGTCTTGTTCTTCTCGTGTGATGCCAAGCTCTTTCGCCGCCATGCTTCCATACTCACCCATATGAACACCTGTAAACGAACAGGTTAATCCATCTAAAATCATGGCATCTTGTACTGCACCATCTCCCATTTTGTAACCCCATCGTGCTTTTTTTAGAAGATAAGGAGCATGGGACATGGATTCCATGCCGCCTGCCACGATCACCTTGGCATCTCCCGCTCGAATGATTTGATCGGCTGTCGTGACACTGCGCATTCCTGAAGCACAGACTTTGTTGATGGTTTGTGTCGGAACCGACCAAGGAAGATCTGCATGTCTAGCTGCCTGCCTTGAAGGAATTTGACCTTGTCCTCCTTGAAGGACACTGCCCATGATGACTTCATCCACTTCATGAACATTTGAGGCTCTTTCCAGCGCAGCTTTTATCGTCATCCCCCCTAATTCTGCAGCAGTCAAACGACTTAAAGTTCCACCTAGTTTTCCAAATGGTGTTCTCACTCCAGATACAATGACCGTCGTGCTCATTTCTTCCCCTCCTATTTGTTACCGCTTACATAAATGCTGCACAGCTCTTAAAACATCGGTATCTATCGGCCGATGAACAGTAGATCCATCGGCCTGACACCTTCATGAAGCCTGCGTTCTCGTTTCGCCAAACACTGATTTTTCAAGAAGTTCTGCGACATCAAATGTTCCGACCTGCTCTTCTACTTCCTTCGCTTTCGTCCCATCCCCAAGCATGGTTAAACAATATGGGCATCCTGAGCTGATGATGGATGGCTGTACCTGTAAGGCCTGCTCCGTCCTCGCTGTGTTAATCCGAGTACCTGTCTCTTCTTCCATCCACATTAAACCGCCGCCGGCACCGCAGCACATCCCGGATTCACGATTCCGTTCCATTTCTTTCAGTGTCACACCCGGAATGGATTTTAAAATATCTCTTGGCGGATCATAGACCTCGTTATATCTGCCTAGGTAGCAAGAATCGTGGAAAGTAATGACCTCGTTCACTTCATGAATAGGCGTTAATTTTCCCTCTTTTACTAGCTCTGCCAGTAATTCTGTATGATGGTACACCTCTGCCTCGAGCCCGAAGTCTGGGTATTCATTTTTAAATAAATTGTAAGCATGCGGATCGATCGTGACAATTTTGGTTACGTCATTTTTTTGGAATTCTTCGATGTTCTTTGCAGCAAGTTCTTGGAACAAAAATTCATTCCCAAGTCTTCTCGGTGTATCGCCTGAGTTTTTCTCTTTATTACCTAGGATGGCAAAAGAAACCCCTGCTTCATTGAGCAGTTTTGCAAAAGCAAGAGCAATCTTTTGGCTTCTATTGTCATATGCACCCATCGATCCAACCCAGAATAAATAGTCAAAGGTCTGATCTGCTTTTTTCAGTTCTTTCACTGTCGGAACATGCACATCTTCTCTTAGTTCACGCCAGTTTTCTCTTTCTTTTCGGTTCAATCCCCATGGGTTCCCTTGGCGCTCGATGCTTGTCATCGCACGCTGTGCATCTGCGTCCATTTTTCCTTCAGTCAGCACTAAGTATCTGCGCATATCAATGATTTTGTCGACGTGTTCGTTCATGACAGGACACTGATCTTCACAGTTTCGGCATGTCGTGCATGCCCAGATTTCTTCTTCTGTAATGACCTCACCAATGAGAGAAGGATGATACATTGCGCTCGCCGCAGATTCTTCCGCTCCGGCTCCTCTTGCCTGTAATGCCAGCTGATTTCCTGTCGTCTGCTTGAAAGCAAGCTGCGGAACCCACGGTGTCTTTGAAGTAATGGCAGCCCCTTTATTTGTTAAATGATCTCTTAATCGTAAAATCAAATCCATTGGAGACAGCATTTTCCCCGTCCCAGTCGCTGGACACATATTGGTACAGCGTCCGCATTCCACACAAGCGTAAAGATCGATCAGCTGAGATTGACGGAAATCTTCAATTTTCCCAACGCCGAACGTTTCTTGTGTCTCATCTTCAAAATCAATTTTTTGCAGTTTGCCTGGCGGGTCCAATCTGCTGACAAATACGTTGACCGGGCCAGCGATGAGATGGGCGTGCTTAGACTGCGGGACGTACACTAAGAACGTCAGTAAAATAAGAAGATGCACCCACCATGCGACATAGAAAACAATTGTTGCCGCAAGTGGTGACAGCCAGCCCAGCAAGAAAGCAATGCCGGAAGCAATTGGCTCAGTTGCTGATAGTGAGTGCCCATGCCAAATGATGTTCATTCCGTTTCCCAGTAATACGGTCAGCATCAATCCGCCAATAAACAAAAGGACAAGCCCTGACTTAAAGCCCCTTTTTAAACGGACTAACTTCTCGACATATCTTCTATGGAACGCCCAAACCACCGCCACTAAAATGAGAAGTGTGACTACCTCTTGGAAGAACGTAAAGACACCGTAAAGCGGACCTAATGGTAGCCCGCTGTCTGGAACAAGTCCCTTCATAATAAAATCAAGGGCTCCGAACTGCACTAAAATAAATCCATAGAAAAACAGCACATGAATGATGCCACTCTTCTTGTCCTTGAGCAGTTTCTTTTGCCCAAACACATTCACCCAAACACGTTCTAAGCGTTTTTTCATGTCTTTTTGAAATTCTTCTTTTTTGCCAAGACGAATATACGCCGCTCGTGTTCGAATGAGATAAATAAACAAATACACAGCGTAAGCGGTCACTGCCGCAAATGCAATCAAGTTAACAATTAAAAGGCTATTCATCTTGCTCCCCCTTTCATTCCCCAAAACCCACTTTGTTCCGTTTCCATGTTGTACCTCTATCATAAATAATGAATGAGTATTCAGTCAATATTTTTTGCCCATTTGGGTACACTATCGTCATATGTAAAAAAGGAGGAACCTTCATGATCGCATTGATCATTCTACTCGTCGTCTTCGTCATTGTTCTACTCGTCAGGCTAGATCTTTATATAGGGAGAAAATATTTTTCTACCCATGCTTTTGAACGGTCTTTTGACCAAACAAGCGGCGATGCAGTTTTTTATCATGATGGCGAACCACTGTTTGATCAGCTGCTTACGGATATACAGCAAGCCTCTTCTTCTATTCATATGATGTTCTTTATTGTAAAGAACGACAAGATCGGGCAAAGGATTCTGCAAGCACTTAAAGCGAAAGCAGAGCAAGGTGTTTCGGTTTTTTTGCTCACTGATCGGTTAGGCTCCTATCCATTTGATCAAACATCCATTCAGATGCTAGAAAAAAGTGGCATTCAATTTTACTTTTTAAATAAACCACGCTTTCCTTTTTTCATTTATCGTTTAAACATGAGAAATCACCGAAAGATCACAGTGATCGATGGGAAGATCGGCTACATTGGCGGGTTTAATATTGGAGATGAATATGTAGGGAAAAACGGCAGGTTTGGCATTTGGAAAGACTATCACCTGCGAATGACAGGACAGGTTGTCGCAGACCTACAGCATGTGTTTCTGAATGATTTGTACCGGTCATCTGGTATTCACCAGCTGCAATACGAGGTTTTTCCTGCACTGGAACCGGGAACATTACAGTGCACTACACGTGCGACGGCAGGTTTTTCTTTAGAAGCCTTATTTCTTCACGATATTCAACAGGCGAAAAAGCAAATCACCATCTGCACGCCCTATTTTATTCCATCAGCTCCTCTTCTAAGCGCCCTTCTTGACGCACGGAAGCGAGGCGTGACTGTCGACATCATCATCCCAATGAAGGCAGATCACCCGCTTGTGAAAGAAGCTGGATTTCATTATTTGAAAGATCTGATCGCTGCTGGATGTCTTGTGTATCGTTTTTATAAAGGGTTTTATCATGCGAAAGCCATTCTCATCGATCATAGCCGTTGTATGATCAGTACGGCGAACTTTGATAAACGAAGTTTGTTTTTCAACGAAGAAGTGGATGTGGCCATTGATGATTCCACCTTCACCGCACATGTAGAGGAAAAGATTCGTGAACACATGGAAGTTTCAGAACTGATGACTGAAGAAAAATACAAACAGCGCCCACTTCTCACGCGTCCGATTGAGTGGATAGGCGCCCTGTTCTCGTATTTTTTATAAAGGAGTTGACCTATGCGTTATCGATTTGGTTATGTATCCAACGCCGTCACTTTATGGGAAGCTTCACCTGCCAAGTCGCTGACCTTTGCAAGATACAGTAAGCTCTCAAAGGAAGAGAGGACAGAGGCTCTATTACGAACGACGAAAGCCAACCTCGTCAATACATTAAGAACGCTTTATTTTGCGATTGCCCATGATATTCCGCTTTACCGTTTTTCAAGCTCGATTGTCCCGCTCGCCACCCATCCTGAGGTGCGGTGGGACTTTGTGACACCCTTTCGCAAAGAATTTCTAGAGATTGGTCAACTCGTAAAGCGACACGGATTACGAGTGAGCTTTCACCCCAATCAATTTACTTTGTTCACAAGTCCAAAGCCATCCATTACAGAAAATGCCGTCATCGATATGACCTATCATTATGAAATGCTTGAGGCCATGAAGCTTGAAAAGGAAGGCTATATGAACATTCATGTCGGAGGTGCATATGGTGACAAGGCATCTGCTTTACAGCGTTTTGATGACAATATAAAGCAGCTTCCTGCACATATCAAGGCGAGAATGACGCTTGAAAATGATGACAAAACATACACGTCATTAGAAACGCTTGATGTTTGTGAAAAGCATGGCATCCCGTTTGTATTTGATTACCACCATCACATGGCAAACAAAGATGATGATGCGGCACTTGATGACATTCTGCCAAGAGTGTTTGACACGTGGGCAAACACTGGCATACCGCCTAAAATCCACTTATCCTCACCAAAATCAGAAAAGGCGATACGAAGCCATGCGGATGGAGTGGAGATGTCCTTTGTATTGCCACTTTTTCAAGCTTTAAAGCCGTATGGTCGTGATGTGGATTTTATGATTGAGGCAAAGAAAAAGGATCAGGCCTTACTCCGTCTTGTTGAGGAGCTGTCAGCGATCAGAGGCAATCGGCGGACGGGCGGAGGCACCATTGAGTGGAAATCGTAGAGAAAGGTTTACCTCTATCGCAACGGGGGTAACAAAGCTATTGTGAGAAAGTATTTAACAGGAGGATATGAAGATGTCACAAATCTATTCAATCCGAATTGCTGCGAAAGCATTGAATTTACATAAGCTTATTTCTCTATACGAAAAGTGCCAGCACGCTCAGCATCGTTTATATGTATATTCTAAAAAAACAATGTGCAACATTAAGAACATCGTAGAGCTAGAGACCTTTAGGCTCACTCATTTAGAATCAGACTATTTAATCGTGGTAGAAGGAAAAGAGGCACAAGACCTCCTTCAGCCATTTGAAAAAGAGAATGCTTCGTAATCGTAAAGAAAGGCAGCCTTAGGCTGACAAAGGGATAAAATGAACTTTATTTTATCCCTTTGTCTTCTTTTCAGCGTAGTTGAAAACCTTTGCAGTCTAGGAAGGACGAGTACCGGCGCGGAGCGAATGTCACATTCGTGAGCACCGGCACGCAGGACTGACACCGAATGCGAGGGTTTGTCTACACGCTGGGGCAGCCTTAGGGCTGCTCTTTTTCTATATCCATGCTTCTGTCAGCCAAACCTCGCCTGACGCTGCATTCATTTTTACTTGTGTACCGATTGGCATCGTGAGCATCGGATGCGTATGGGCACTGTCAAATTCCGCGATGAGCGGCCTCTTTGTATCTCCCAGTACTTCAAGTAATAGATCGTGCGGCCTTTTGCCCGTTCCTTCATCATCAAACAGCTCATGTTTCCCTAAGAGGATACCAGATACCCGTTCAAACACACCATTTATCTTTAACAGAGAGAAGTTCTTTTCGACGATGGAGGCGGTTTTCATACAATCTTCAATGAGAAGGATATCGCCCTTTTGGATTTGAGGCATGAATTCACTTCCCCATATGCCATACATGGCATTTAGGTTCCCGCCGATCAGTCTGCCTTCTGCCTGCCCTTCAATGACGCACATCCAATCGTTTGGACGTTTTTCTTTGTCTCTTATTTTCTCTTCCCAGTTGATCCGTTCGTCCGTCCAGAAGGGCGGTTTTTTCACCTGATATGGGATGGGCTGCGGATGAATGAGAATGTCCTCGAAAGATTGATATGTATGGTTGACAAATGGTTCAAACTCTCCAAAAGACGGCACAAGTGCAGGCCCGTAAAAAACAGGCAGACCCGTTTTTTCATAAGCCGCTAAAAGAATCGCCGTCGCATCTGAATAACCAATCATGATTTTCGGATGCTTCATCAGCAGCTCAAAGTCGAGATAAGGCAGCAAACTATTCGAGTTCGTCCCCCCAATCATCGACATGATACAGGACAAATCTTCTCTCGCCATCAGCTCATTCAGCTCAGCTGCTCGTTCTTGAATCGTTCCCGAACGATAGTGATCCTCTTTCCCTGTTAATGATCCTGGTACCACAATGAATCCTTTTTGTTCAAGCCATTCCTTCGCCCGCTCATACCTAAGAGGCGA
This sequence comes from Bacillus sp. FSL M7-0307, assembly GCF_038627835.1. NCBI lineage: Bacteria > Bacillati > Bacillota > Bacilli > Caryophanales > Bacillaceae > Bacillus > Bacillus sp. FSL M7-0307. The sequence goes on from NZ_CP152023.1 coordinate 3,387,844, forward strand.
GGTAGCAGATGCTGGACTTGAGGGAGAATAAATACCTATTTTATCGCCCTTCTGTAAACGCCGAAGCCCCTTCATTCCATCAGATCCTTCCTACACGAGTTTTTACTATCCTAGCAAAAAAAGCCCTTTTTCAAAAGGGCTAAGATTTAAAAATAAAGTACACTTCAATTTAACAGCTTAAACAGGCCAAATATGATGACAGTAAAACTGATGGCCAGCGTTGCAAATATCTCAATATGAAAAAGAGCCCAGCTTAATAGCTGGACTCATTCAATCACTTCTCTTCAATGACCAAACTGCGCTTCATGCAGTCTGCTATAGACGCCGCCCATTTGGATTAAGTCTTGATGGCGGCCTTGTTCTTGGATGCCTTTTTCTGTGACGACGATGATTCGGTCTGCATGTTTAATTGTCGCAAGGCGGTGAGCAATGACGAGTGTCGTCCGGCCGACTGCCAGTTCGCTTAGTGCGTCTTGGATCGCTTTTTCTGTTTCTGTATCAAGCGCTGACGTCGCTTCATCCAAAATAAGAATAGACGGGTTTTTCAAAAACATCCGTGCAATTGACAGGCGTTGCTTTTGACCGCCAGATAGCTTAACGCCGCGTTCACCGATGACAGTATTCAACCCTTCTGGGAACCGCTGAACGAGCTCCTCTAAATGGGCACGTCGCACCGCCTCCCAAATGTCTCCATCACTCGCTTCTAGGTTGCCGTACGCAATATTCTCACGAATGGTGCCTGAGAATAAAAAGACATCCTGCTGCACAATGCCAATCTGCTGTCTTAAAGAGGACAAGGTCATCGATTTTGTGCTCACACCATCAATGGTGATGTCTCCTTCGTCCACATCATAAAAACGAGGCAGCAGACTACAAATGGTCGATTTCCCCGCTCCTGATGGCCCGACAAACGCAACAGTTTCCCCTTGTTTGATCTTTAAGTTGATATCCTTCAATACATGACTGTGCTCATCGTAGCCAAATGTCACGTTGCGATACTCAATTTCACCTTTCAAGCCGTAAAGATCACGTGCTCCTTCTGTATCCTTCACATCTGGCTCTGTTTCAAGCAAATTGACATAGCTTTTAAAACCGGCAATGCCTTTTGGATACATTTCAATTACCGTGTTGATCTTATCAATTGGTCTGAATAACACATTTGTGATCAAGACAAAGGCGATAAATCCGCCTGCCGTTAATTGACCTTGAAGGACAAACCATGTACCTGCCAGAAGAACGAACAGCGTCACAAGCCTTGTGAGAATATAGCTGATTGATCCGTTAACCGACATAATTTTATAGGAAAGAAGTTTCGCTTTTCGAAAGCGGTTGTTGTTTTCAGCAAAGCGCTTTTTCTCAAAATGTTCATTTGCAAAGGCTTGAACAAGACGAATACCGCCAATATTGTTTTCAACCCTTGCATGAAAATCTCCAATGTCATTGTTGAGTTGTGTAATCGCCTGTGTCATTTTTTTATTAAAATGAAGGGCTAACCAGATGATGACTGGCATAATTAAGAAGGTTAAAATGGCAAGCTGCCAATTAATCATGAGCATGACGGCAAAGGCGCCAAGAATGGTCATAATGGCAATAAACAAATCTTCCGGCCCATGATGCGCCACCTCTCCAATGTACATGAGGTCATTTGTCATCCGTGACATGAGTTTGCCTGTTTTGTTATTATCGAAAAATTTGAAGGACAGACGCTGAAAATGATCGAACAGCTTTTTTCTCATATCGGTCTCAATATTAATGCCAAGCATGTGCCCCCAATACGACACGATAAATTGCATCAATGAACTGAGCGCATAAATGACAAACAACGCAAGTGCGGTCCAGGCAATGACCGTCCAGTTCCCTGTCGGCAGTAATGTATCAATGAAGTAATTTACGATGAGCGGGAAGCCCAGTTCCATGAGTCCAACGGCAACAGCACAAAAGAAATCTAAAAAGAACAGACCACGATAGGGCCTGTAATAGGCAAAAAAGCGTTTTAGCATATGTAAAAGAACCTCACTTCCTCTATAATTGATAATCATTTTCAATTATAGAGGAATCGTCATAGAAATACTAGATCAGGAAATGATTTCTTTCCCTGGAAACCCTCACAATACACCTGAAAACAATCGCGCAAACGATTCCTTTAAACGTTCCTTTAAGCCCCTTTTATAAAAATGAACCGGCCCCATTTGCTCGCATTCTTTCATATCTTCCTCATAATGAGCCATCAATTGCTCGATCGGTTTCTTTGCCGCTGTAAAGACATTGACCTCAAAATTGAGCTGGAAGCTTCTCATATCGACATTTGCCGTTCCGACAGAGGCAAGCTCTCCATCTGCAATCATGACCTTTTGATGCATGAAGCCTTTTTGATAGTGATACACCTTGATGCCTTCTTTCAAAAGCTCAGAAAAATAAGATCGTGTGGCGTATTGCGTGAGAAAGCCATCGTTTATCTCAGGCACCATCACACGCACATCCACCCCTCTTGTGGCCGCAATTTTTAACGCTGTACGGATGGATTCATTTGGGACAAAATAAGGCGTCGCAATCCAAACAAATTGCTGTGCATTCGAAATGAGTGCGTCATATAAATCACTCATACTTTCCTTCATATCAGGTCCAGTCGGCACGACCTGAATGACATCTTTTCCTGTCACAGGATGCGGGGTGTGATACTTCGGATCATCAATTAACACTTCATCTGATACATACTCCCAGTCCAGCATAAAAATGGAGTGAAGTGTCTGAACGGCTTCACCCTTTAATATCGTATGCGTGTCACGCCAAAAGCCGATGTTTTCATCGCGTCCTACATATTCCTTCCCGACATTGAGCCCGCCAACAAATCCTGTTTCACCATCAATAATTACGATTTTTCGGTGATTTCGGAAATTGAATTTTTGATTAAAGAATCCGTATTTTAATGGCAGAAAAGGAGCGACCTTTATCCCCGCCTGCTTCAATCGTTTAATATCTTTTCGTGAGAAGCGAATGCTGCCAGCCGCATCATAGATGAATCGGACCTCTACTCCTTCTTTCGCTTTTTCAATTAGGATCTCCATCATCCGGTGACCGAGAAAATCAGATTTGAACATGTAATATTCTATATGGATGAACGTTTTTGCCTTTTTTAATTCTTCAAAAATACGTGGAAAGGTTTCCTCTCCATTCTTTAAAATCTCCATATCACTATTTGTATTTACATGCATCCCTGTTGCTTTTTCTGTGTAATGAAAAAAAGCACGCTGATTATCGGTTAAACGCGTCTCATCCGGTTTACTCTCAAGCTCTGATATTCTGCGTAATTTTTCTCGGTTATACATTCTCTTTGATTTAAACAAATGTCCCTTGACATAAAGCTGTCCTGAGAACAAATAAAACATATAGCCGATGATCGGGAAAAAGATCAGTACATACATCCATAACAGCGTGTGCTGTGATGTCCGGTTCTCTAGCATAAGCGAGATAATACTAAATAAAATGATGGCGATGTAACTAGCTGCATAAAGCTGAAAACCCCACGCTGGAACCGGCCACCAAAACACCACATATGCCCCAAATATCATGAAATATAAAAATAGAAATTCCAGTCTCCTCTTTTTCACATTCTCCGCCCTCATTCGTTTCTGTCTTTTTCTCTTCCATACCCTTTGCACAGCTCGTCTGAAACGCACGGTTTGCTGCTTTCTTTTAGCTTTTACAGACTGGAGCGTTTTGATCCGATATAATGGAAAATATGTGAAGGAAGGGACGAATGACTTATGCGTACACCACCTGCTTTAAAAAAGGGAAGCCACATTCGGGTAATTGCTCCAAGCCGAAGTGCCAGCATTTTATCAGAAGAAGGAATGGCTCAGGCGAAAAAACGTTTAGAGGCATTAGGGTTCACTGTTTCTTTTGGACAACACGTGTTTGAATGTGATCTGCATTCCTCTTCTTCTATTGAACAACGTTTATCTGATCTACATGAGGCATTCTCAAATGATGAAGTCGACGGCATTTTGACAGCAATCGGCGGCTTTAACTGCAATGAGCTTTTGCCTTATATAGATTATGATTTGATTCGTCAGCACCCAAAAGTTCTTTGCGGCTACAGTGATATTACCGCACTTGCAAACGCCATTACCGCCAAATGTGACATGGTGACGTACTCAGGTCCTCATTTCTCCAGTTTTCAAATGGAACAGGGACAAGAAGAGCAGACAGCCATGTTTCAAGCGTGCGTGATGAGCAGCGAGCCATTTGATTTTACCCCTTCTACAAAGTGGAGTGATGATGCGTGGTACCTTGATCAAGCAAATAGGCAGTTTCATCCGACAACATGGGGAATTTATCAGGAAGGAACAGCTAAAGGCACCTTGTATGGCGGAAATCTTTGTACACTGAACTTATTGCAAGGGACATCCTTTATGCCTCACATCAAGGATGCCATCTTATTTGTGGAGGATGATGACTTGGTCTTTCCTGAAATGTTCGCCAGAGACCTTGCCTCGCTCTTGCAGCATGCCGAATCCATTAAAGGGTTAATCATCGGACGTTTTCAAAAGAAATCCAAGATGACAGAGGAACATTTGAGGTTCATTCTAGATAAACATCCAATGCTCAAACACATCCCGGTGATCTATGATGTAGACATAGGACATACACAGCCAGTCTTCACCTTGCGGATTGGCGGGAGTGCCGAGCTATCCTGCTACGACGGACAAATCCAATGGCGTGTTCATGCATAAATAAAACCTAAAAAGCACCCACATATGAGGGTGCTTTTTCTATGCCATTATTTCTTTTTAAAAATTTTTTAGAAAAAGTGATCCAACCCTTCATCCCCTTCGTTAAGTAGATGTAAAAAGAAAAGAGAGGAGGCAAAAACATGTTCTCTGATGTACTTAGCCAATTATTCGATTCTATCTCTAACATTATTAATACACTTGGATAATCCCATTAACGCACACATACTACATGCTTGCCGAAGGGAGGATACGCTCTATGTTCTCTGATGTACTTAGCCAATTATTTGATTCTATTTCTAACATTATTAACACACTTGGGTAATTCCTATGACACGCACATACTACATGCTTTCTGAAAGGAGGATACGCTCATGTTCTCTGATGTACTTAGTCAATTATTCGATTCTATTTCTAACATTATTAATACGCTTGGTTAATTTTCAAAACCCGCTATCTCTCGAGAATAGCGGGTTTTTTATATAAAGAAGCCCCGCTCATAAAATAGAGCGGGGCTCTTTGCATTACATTTTTTCCGGTGCAGATACGCCAATGAGTTTTAATGCGTTGGCTAGTGTAATTTGTGTCGCCTTCATCAGTGATAGGCGTGCTGTTGTTTTTGTTTCATTTTCAACATCAATGACCTTCTCGGCATTGTAGAAACTGTGAAGGGCTGATGCTAGATCATAGATATAGTTTGTGACGCGGTGCGGAATACGTTTTTCTGCTGCTTCTGCTACAACCTCTGGGAAGCTGCCGATGATTTTCAGAAGATCGTATTCTTTATCGGACTGAATGTGAGAGAAATCAGCTTTTTCAAGGTTTGGCTCGTAGCCTTTTTCTTCCCCTTGACGGAGCATGCTGCATATTCTCGCATGTGCATATTGCGCATAGTACACAGGGTTTTCGTTAGACGTAGAAATCGCTAAGTCTAGGTCAAAGTCCATATGAGTTGCCGCACTTCTCATCGCAAAGAAATAACGAGTAGCATCTAAGCCCACTTCTTCAATCAAGTCACGCATTGTGACGGCTTTACCTGTACGTTTACTCATCTTCATTTTTTCACCGTTTTTGTAAAGGTGAACGAGCTGAATGATTTCGACTTCCAGTTTGTCCGCTGGATATCCGAGTGCTTGGATCGCCGCTTTCATTCGAGGAATGTAGCCGTGATGGTCCGCTCCCCAAATGTTGATGAGCTGGTCAAAACCTCTGTCCAATTTGTCCTTGTGATATGCGATATCTGGAAGCAAGTACGTGAAGCTGCCGTCTTTTTTAATCAGGACACGGTCCTTGTCATCACCAAAATCAGTTGAACGTAACCATGTTGCGCCATCTTCTTCAAAGACATAGCCTTTAGCGCGAAGTGTTTCTAGCGCTGGTTCGATTTTTCCGTTTTCATATAAAGACGTTTCAGAATACCACACATCAAATGGGACACGGAAATTCTCTAGGTCGACACGTAGTTTTTCTAGTTCATATTTTAAACCGTACTCACGGAAAAATTTCATACGCTCTTCTTCTGATTCATGCACGAAACGGTCACCAAATTCATCCGCAAGTTTCTGCCCGATGCCTTTGATGTCTTCTCCTCTGTAACCGTCCTCTGGCATTTCTTTTTCAAGACCGAGCGCCTCAAAGTAACGTACTTCTACAGATAGAGCAAGGTTATTGATCTGATTGCCTGCATCGTTGATATAGTATTCACGGCTCACGTCGAAGCCTGCTTTATCAAGGATGTTGCAAAGAGAATCTCCTACAGCTGCGCCGCGGGCATGTCCAAGGTGTAGATCCCCTGTTGGGTTTGCCGATACGAACTCAACTTGAACCTTTTGGCCTTTGCCTGTATTTGTTTCTCCATATGCCTCTTTTGCTTCAAGGACTGCCGGAATCAGTTTCGTTAAGTATTGATTGTTCATATAAAAGTTGATGAATCCTGGACCTGCAATATCCAGTTTTTCAATTGAAGCTTTGCCTTTGTCAAAAGCTTTCACAATGTCCTCGGCGATTTGACGAGGTGCTTTTTTCGCAATGCGTGCAAGCTGCATCGCCATATTGGTGGAATAATCACCGTGAGTTTTGTCTTTTGGCACTTCCAAAAGAACATCCGGCACCTGGCTTTCATCAGCAAGTCCTGCTTTGACGACTGCCGCAATGATTTCTTCTTTTAACGCATCTTTGACCTGTTCTGCGATATTCATGAACGTAAATCCTCCTTATATGAAATCGATAATGTATGTAAATGCTTTTGATCTTCACCTGTCAGCATATCGTACGTAATGTGCAGAAGCCCATTGTCTACATCAAGATCAATACCATGTGTGTGCACATCGAGCTGAAGTGTGCCAAATGGCATCGTGTAATGTGTCACGGTCGTTTCTCCAATGAGAAAGCGCTGCTTCATTTGAATCGCACCTGATCTCATGACAAAAATTTCTTTTTCACTTATTTTGACAACAGTTTTTACTTGACCCATTTCATGTTCTTCATGGTAAGTGAGATACGTTTTGTCATTCTTCTCTTGATACGTTCCAGTTGTTCGGAATTCGATCGTTTCAGCCGGTTCCGTCTCTGGTTTCATCACTGACTTTACATGAATTGAAATTTGGTTTTGTGTCATTTTGCACTTCCTTTGCTAAGACCCGTTTAACTAAAATAGTATACCATAATCCCGATTGCCTATCATCCCATCATTTCTCATCTCCGTGTGGATGAAACCCCATTTTTGATCTTCACATGTCTCTTTAGAAAAAAAGAAAAATGAAGCTCACCCCTATCACGAGTCCAGTCTTGAGCCCTGCGCTTTTTCGATTGATGAGATAAAACAGTGCTTGGATGCCTGAACTTGCCAAAAATGCCTGAAACAAATCAAATGGGAGAAGATGCCCTTGCTTATAAACAAACTGCATCAACAGCGCTATGCCAGTGAGATAGAAAAAGCCTCGATCCTGAAACAGATGAACCATCTCATCCTTTGCCTCTTTTTTCGAGGTGAACGTGGGCGGACTCGCTGCAAGCTCTCTTTTCAGCGTAAGAAAGCCTGCCGCTAACACACATAAAGCGAGTAATACCATCAATACAGAAGAAAACACGACCTGCCTCCTTTATCATGTCACCAATGTAAAAAAAAGAGCTTGTCCATATGAGATGACAAGCTCCTCTATCAAGATGTTATTTCACAAAACCAAGCAGCATTTCTCGTAAAAGTTTGCTTGCTGTATTCGCTGTTTGATCGGAATGATCGTATACAGGCGCTACTTCCACAAGGTCTGCACCGACGACATGCACATCAGAACCAGCAATAGCATGAATAGATGCCAGCAGTTCTTTTGACGTAATACCGCCAGCATCCACCGTTCCAGTACCAGGCGCATGTGCCGGGTCAAGTACATCAATGTCAATTGTCACATAAACTGGGCGGCCTTTCAGCTTTGGCAATACTTGCTTCAATGGCTCCAGCACTTCAAATTTAGAAATGTGCATACCTGCTTCTTTTGCCCATTCAAATTCTTCTTTCATCCCTGAACGGATGCCGAAAGAGTATACATTTTCAGGTCCAATAAGTCCTGCAACTTTACGAATCGGTGTCGAATGTGAAAGCGGCTCACCCTCATATTCCTCACGAAGATCGGTATGTGCGTCCATATGGATGATGGCCAAATCAGGGTATTTCTTATACATCGCACGGAAAACCGGCCAAGACACAAGATGCTCGCCGCCCATTCCTAATGGAAACTTCCCTTTTTCTAAAATGCTGTCAACATACTCTTCAATTAAATCTAAGCTTTTCTGTGCATTACCAAATGGAAGCGGGATGTCGCCAGCATCAAAGAATGGTACCTCGTGAAGTTCACGATCTAAATAAGGACTGTATTCCTCTAATCCAATGGATACTTCACGAATACGGTTCGGGCCAAAACGTGAGCCTGGACGGTAACTGACGGTCCAATCCATCGGCATCCCGTATAAAATGACTTTCGCATCTTCCCATGTCGGATGACTTCCAATAAACACTTTTCCTGAGTAAGCCTCGTCGAATCTCATGCAAGATTCCTCCTTTTACGCTTCAAAAAATGCGCAAACTGACATTTGCGCATTTCCATTTCGCTTGATTTATTTGATTAAATCGCTCACAAATTTCGGCAGAACGAATGCCGCTTTGTGCAATTCTTTTGTGTAATATTTCGTATCAATATCAAAGAAACGGCTGTCTTCTACAGCAAGTGGATCATACTTCTTAGAACCGATAGTAAATGTCCAAAGACCGCTTGGATATGTTGGGATATTCGCTGTATAAAGCTTCGTAATCGGGAAAATTTCTTTCACATCACGCTGTACATTTGTAATTAACTCAGGTGTGAACCAAGGGTTGTCCGTCTGTGCAACGAAAATACCGTCTTCTTTTAGTGCTTTTGAGATTCCTGCATAGAAACCTTTAGAGAACAAGTTCACAGCTGGTCCAACTGGCTCAGTTGAGTCAACCATGATCACGTCATATTCGTTGTCGGCTTCCGCAATGTGCATAAAGCCGTCTCCGACTTTTACATCTACACGAGGATCGTCTAGTTTCCCAGCAATTGAAGGAAGGAACTTCTTCGAGTATTCAATGACCTTGCCATCAATATCAACAAGTGTCGCTTTTTTCACACTTGGGTGCTTGAGGATCTCACGAATAACACCGCCGTCTCCTCCGCCTACAACAAGGACATTTTCCGGGTTTGGATGAGTGAAAAGAGGAACATGTGCCACCATTTCGTGGTATACAAACTCATCTTTCTCTGATGTCATCACCATACCGTCTAAAAACAGCATATTGCCAAACTCTTCTGTTTCCACCATTTCTAAATGCTGAAAATCTGTTTGTTCTGTGTGAAGGGTTTTGTTCACCTTCAATGTAATGCCAAAATTCTTCGTTTGCTTCTCTGTATACCAAAGTTCGCTCATTGTTCATCTTCCTCTCATCCAATAATAAACAAACATCTATTGTTAGCGCCTTTTATCGGCTATGACTATATCGATTGTCCAAGAAAAAAGTATAGTGGATTCATATCAAATTGTAAAGAACCGCATGAGATAACTTCATTTTTAAAGCACACCCTTGCAGTCGCCTGTTTAAAACGGTTTTCTTTGTCCCATACTGATAAAAAACCGTCAAAATGGGGGCTTTGCATGGACACAATCATGAGTAATAAAAAAATCCGCATGACCGTGAAAACGATTCGGGCCTGTTTTTTTATCGGCTTGCTCGCTTTTCTATTTGCAGGCACAGTCTTTTTGACGATTCTTTTACTTGCTAAGTGGCAAGGCGCTCCCTCTGTTCAAGTTCCCCAATCCACGACCATTTATGCAGCCGATGGGTCTAAACTTGGCGAATCAAGCTTTGGAGAAAAGAGATATTGGGTTCCGTTAAAGGACATGTCCCCTCATATACAGCAGGCAGTGGTCGCGGTTGAGGATAAAACCTTTTATCAGCATCACGGCTTTGATGTGAAACGCATGGCGGGTGCTGCGGTGGCAGACATTCGTGCAATGGCAAAGGTACAAGGCGCCAGCACGATCACCCAGCAATACGCACGAAATTTATATTTAGATCATGATAAAACATGGAAGCGGAAGTGGAATGAAGCCTTTTACACGATCCGCTTAGAACAAAACTATACAAAAGATGAGATATTAGAAGGATACTTGAACACCATTTATTATGGCCACGGCGCATACGGAGTGGAAGCGGCATCCCGCCTTTACTTTGGGAAAAAAGCGAAGAACTTAACTTTAGCTGAGTCTGCCTTGCTTGCCGGTATTCCAAAGGGGCCTTCTCTCTACTCCCCTTATGTGAACGAAGAAAGAGCCGAAGCAAGAAAAAAGATGATCCTACAGCAAATGCAAGAGGATGGCATGATCACGAAAAAAGAGGCTGCTGATGCCAGCAAGGAAAAGCTGTCCTATCGCCCGCTCAAGCAAAAGCAGCTGCAAGCAAAGTTGGCCCCGTATTTTTATGATGATGTCATTCGCGAACTGAAACAAACGCTGGGTTTAACCGAGGAACAAATTGAAACGTATGGTCTTCATATCGAAACGACCTTACAACCTGAATTACAAAAAATCGCTGAAAAGACTTTAACCAACATCATGGATTCTGAATCAGGTATCCAAATTGGCTTAACCGCCATTCATCCCCAGACAGGTCATGTGCTTGCACTCATCGGGGGAAGAGATTACGAGAAAAGCCCATTCAACCGGGTCACACAAGCGAAAAGACAGCCCGGTTCAACAATGAAACCACTTCTCTATTACATGGCCTTGCAAAATGGGTTCACTCCAGCAACGGTGATGCGCAGTGAGGAAACCGTTTTTGAACTGGATGAGCAAGGAAGCGGCGCTGCTTATTCACCAAGCAACTATCACGGCTATTACGCCAATGACGGTATTACGATGCTTCAGGCTTTGGCTCTATCTGATAACATTTATGCGGTCAAAACCCATCTATTTTTAGGAATGGAACAGCTCGTACGTGCAGGCAAGACGTTTGGGATTCACGAAAAACTAGATCAAGTGCCTTCACTTGCGCTAGGTACCTCACCTGTCAAACCAATCGAAATGACCAATGCTTACGCGATGCTGGTCAATGGAGGAAAACGCGTCAAACCAACCTTTATTACGAAAGTAACGGATGCAAAGGGCAATGTTCTATTTGAGGAGAAACAAAAACGAGAGCAAGTACTAGATGAAAAAGCAGCATTTGTCACCACTGACATGATGTCAGGGATGTTCAATGATCAATTAAATGGCTATACAAGTGTCACAGGACGTACCATTTCAAAAGATCTTACCAGAAATTATGGAGGAAAATCAGGGACGACAGGCGCTGACAGCTGGATGATCGGCTTCTCTCCCCAGCTCGTCACAGGTGTGTGGACCGGCTATGATAAAGGACGCACCATTGACTCGGTCAAAGAAACCGCCTATGCGAAAAAGATATGGGCTTCCTTTATGGAATCAGCCCTCTCAAACCAGCCAGCCTCCTCCTTCATGCCGCCAGACGGTGTAAAAGGCGTATATATCAATCCAAAAACCGGTGATCTCGCTGGCCCAGGATGCGAATCAAAGGTATTCACCTATTTTATAGAAGGAACGGAGCCGACCGGTGTCTGCTATGGTGCCGAGAACAAAGCATCTGAGCAAGACACCGCTCAAGATCCAAAGCCTAAGAAATGGTGGGAAAAGTGGCTGAAACGTTAAAAATGGACATGAAAAACCCCGAGATCTGCATCTCGGGATTCTCCATGTCCTAGCTTTAACACCAGTTTACTGAAAAAACGCTTGGAATTGGTATCCATTCATCATTCTTCACAAAAATTTCACAATTACTCAGGAGCAGCCAATCCTTCTTTTAATTCATCTGTGGATGCTTCCCATAACGCCTCATTGTGACTCTTCAAGAAATCAGCGAGCACCTTTTTCGAACCATCATCCATATGACTGACAACGATTTTACGCTTCATGGATTTATCCATTAAATTCACATGCTCAGGAAGTGATTTATATCCTCTGCGGATCGAGCGGTCAACCGTCATTTCACAAGCTGTGACACCAGCATAATATGGTCCCTCTTCTCTACGGTCAATCGTCACCCATACGAGCCAATACGGTTTTCCGTTAGGTACCTCTTCTTTGGTTTTTAAAAATTTAATTCCTTTTTCGACTGCACTTCTTGCATGCATCGCACCAATATCAATGACGGCTTCCTTTTCCTCCACATCAATGATCACTGGCGAGATATTATCAAGGCTGAGGGCACCTGCCCCAAAACCTCCATGCCCATCCGTTGCATCTGTTTTTTTAATGATATTAAAACCAATTGGTTTCTTCTTTTTACCTTCCATTCACTAAACCTCCTAAAGCAGCGGCTTCAAAATAAGATTAAACCAGTCAATAATTTGATTACGCATTCCGATCAATGGACCAAAAACAAACTGACCTAGCGGCGTGATGACGAAGATGAGGAAAATGATGATTCCATACTGTTCAAATTGCGTCATCTTTGCACGGATGCCGGGACTGACAACATCCTCAATAATACGATATCCATCCAGCGGCGGGATCGGTAATAAGTTAAATAGGAACAAAATCACGTTCAAGTTAATAAAGATTTGGAAGAAATAATCGATCCCCGGCTCAAAGCGCATGAGCGACTCCCCGCCAAATTTCTGAAGAAGCACATACACAAAAAAGCCTAGAAACGCCAACACCAAGTTACTTAATGGGCCAGCAATCGAGACGCAGATTCCTGCTAAGCGCGGGTTTTTGAAATGGTACCGATTCACAGGTACAGGCCTCGCCCAGCCAAACCCAGCCACAAAGATCAAGATCGTCCCGAAAACATCAAGGTGCTTCAATGGATTGAGCGTCAGTCTGCCTTGATTTTTAGCTGTCGGATCTCCAAAACGATACGCAACATATGCATGCGCCAGCTCGTGCATCGTAAAAGCCACAACAAGCGTAATGGCGACATATGGAATCAGTTCTAATGGATAAACAAGAAATTGGTCCAAAGGCATGAATCCCTCTTTCTTTCTATACAATGATTTACTTCATTCAGTATACTATAAGAAGTCCCTTAAACTAAAGGGAAGCGTAGCACTACAGGAAAAAGGAGGTTGCCATCATGCCGATTATCACCGTTCAAATGCTTGAAGGAAGAACAGATGAGCAGAAAAGAGCTCTTGTGGAGAAAGTCACAGATGCCGTTGTTGAAACAACAGGCGCAGGTGCAGAAAAAGTCTCTGTCATTATTGAAGAAATGAAAAAAGAACATTATGCTGTAGCAGGAAAGCGAATGAGCGACCTGTAAGCATATAAAAAGGACAAACACTTTTTCGGTGTTTGTCCTTTTGTCTCTTACCTTATCTGTACCAAGCTTTATTACGGTTCACTTGATTTTTATGAGCCGCATCGAAGTAATCGACAGTGTAAGAATAATCATAATTCATTAAGCAGACAATTCCGCTGCCTTGAGGGTCATGCGGCAAACCAAAGTTATGGCCGTATTCATGTGTAGCCGCTTTTGCTGTATTCGCTGTTCCTTGATCAAGGTTGACGCTGAATGCACTTCCGCTCGGTGCACTATTGTAAACATAAGCGATTCCGCCAGCATCAAAGTTTGGATTTGCTGTAAATCCTGTGACAAAATCGTATCCTCTGCCATCAAAGCTGCGCTGAAGGTTAGACAAAATTTGTGATGCATTTGATCCTGAAGACGTCCAAGACCCTACGGCTTGTACGACAAAGTCCACATCATGATCACGGTTAAATGTCACATCCGCTTGCTCAATGATGCTGACAATTCGCGTCTGCCAATCACTATATTTCGCACGATACTGCGCATCAGCTACTGCATAGACGGTCACTTTCTGACTGCCTGTACTAGCTTTTGTTGAAATCGAATCTCCTGTATTTGCTTTAAAGGTTCTAGACCCTACCTGTTTACCAGACTCGTCTAAAATTTTTGTTGTCACATCTCTTTCAATAGGAGGTGCCTTCGTCAAATCTTTAAAATCGTTTGCCTTTGGCAACCCTTCACTAATATGTGTTTCGAACGGCGCATGACCATGATCATGCCCATGACCTGCACTTGCAACTGGTGCTGAAGCTGAACTTACCCCCGGTAACAAACTACCTACCAATAAAAATGACAAAAAGACTGAACGCTTTTTCATTCCTATCCCTCCTTTGTTTTTCACAAAGTTATATATTCACTGAAAATTCACCATTTTCCTTCTATTCAGTAAAAAACAGGGAATTTGATATACAGGAAGAAAGTCGAATCATGTCATTTTCACTAATTTTTCGGATATTTTGACACACATTTCATCAAAAAACAGCACTTTTGGTCTGGGTCATTTACATAGTAATCATCCGCCTTTTTCTAAAATGATGTCATAGACCCAGCCACACCATATAAAGAAGAAAAAATTGATATTAGAAAAGATAAAGTCAGACTTTACTGATACGAATTATACTTCTTTGCGATTCTCCCTTATGATGAAGAACATAAAAACAATGCTACTTCAAAACAGAAGGGACGATCCACATGTCTGAAAAAAAGCACATACAATTTGGATTAATGTTACATGGTCCAGGAGGTCATATGAATGCATGGAAGGATGAATCCGTTCCAGCAGATGCAAGTGTGAACATTGATTATTATCAAGCAATGACAAAAAAGGCAGAAGCAGCGGGTTTCCGTTTTGTCTTTGTCGCAGATGGCTTATATATTCATGAACATTCAATTCCTCATTTCTTGAACCGATTTGAACCATTAACCATCTTATCCGCTCTTGCAGCGGTCACAAAACAGATTGGACTTGTGGGCACCGTATCCACTTCTTACAGTGAGCCCTTTACCATTGCACGGCAATTTGCATCCCTAGATAAATTAAGTAAAGGCCGGGCCGGATGGAATGTTGTGACTTCCCCACTTGAAGGCTCTGCTGAAAATCACATCATTCGTCCGCATCCAAGCCATTCACTTCGATATGAAATTGCAGAAGAATACTTAAAAGTAGTGAACGGCCTATGGAGCTCATGGGAAGAGGATGCTTTTATAAGAGATCGATCAACAGGGGTTTTCTTCGATCGGGATAAACTGCACACATTAAACCATCATGGCAAACACTTTTCTGTCAAAGGTCCTTTGAATATCGAACGATCTGAACAAGGTCAGCCCGTGATTTTTCAGGCAGGTGCGTCAGAGGCAGGAAAGGATCTAGCCGCAAAAGAAGCGGACGCAGTATTTACGAATGCAGACTCACTTGAGAAGGCGAAAGCATATTACCGCGACGTGAAAAATAGAGCCGCAGCGCTGGGCAGAAATCCAGCTGATATCAAAATTTTCCCTGGCATCCACCCGATTACAGGGAGAACAGTCGAAGAAGCAGAAGAAAAATATGAAGCCATTCAACATCTGGTCTCTATTGAAGAAGCCCTTCATTACCTGGGCAGGTTCTTTGATCACTTGGACTTCAGTCAATTTCCACTTGATGAGCCATTTCCTGATATCGGTGATGCCGGTTCAAACAGCTTTCAATCCACAACAGAATCGATTAAAAAAATGGCGAAAGAACAAAACTTGACCTTAAGAGAAGTCGCTCTACGAGTGACCACTCCCAAAAGTGCTTTTTTCGGAACTTATGAACAAGTGGCAGACCAGCTGATCCAATGGATCGAAGAAGATGCCGCAGATGGATTTATTTTTGGCGCGCCTATTCTAGCAAGCGGTTTATCTGAATGGACGGAACACGTCATTCCGATATTAGTAGAAAGAGGATATTACGACCCGAATTATCCAGCTCATACCCTTCGTGAAAATTTGGGTCTGCCTATTAAGAAGAATCAGTTTCTTAAACAAACCGTGAAATAAACATGAAAAGAGGGGTTAGCTCAAAGGCTCCCCCTCTTTTCATGTTGGTTGATGCAGTCGATTTTCGATGAGATCAATGAATTGAAGTACGGCTCTTCCTGGCGAATCATTTGTTTTCCTCAATAGACCAACTGGCGGGGAAACATGAATGCCCTTTATTTCTAATACCTTGGTGCCTGGAAGGGTAAAGGAATGAGCAGTTCGTGTAAAAAGAGAGACACCTAATCCAGCCTGAACATAATGTTTATGGGACATGCTGCTCGTAATCTCTAACTTATTGTAATTGGTCCCAATGACATCGACGATTTGTTGTTCGATTTGAATACGGATGGGGCAATTGTGTGGCGTGAATAAAATGGTCTCATCCTTTAAATCGGTCACCTCCACTACCCCTTTTTCCGCTAATCGATGGGAAGACGGGACGAGCAGCACGATATCATCTTGAAAAAGAGGCTTATAGCTATTCTCCATCGAAGCTTCTGGTGCTCCGCAAATCGCAAAATCAATCTCATCATGAGAAAGTAAGGAACTCAACGTATTCGCATCCGCTACTTGCACAGAAAATTCTACATTCGGAAACCTTTCCTTGAATTCTGCAATAAGTGCAGGAAATTCTAAGCTGGCTGTAGGCTCAGAAACACCGATTCTAATGAACCCCGCAATGCCCACTTCTAAATCTTGGAGTGTTTTCGTCAATTTCTCATATTCATTGAGTAAAGAATTGGCTCTTTCATAAAAAAGCTGTCCTGATGCTGTTAACTTTAAGGTCTTCCCTCTTTCTAGAAGCTTCTCTCCAATTTCCTCTTCTAAATGTTTGATGTGCAAAGTGATGGTTGGCTGAGAATAATTCAGCGCTTCTGCTGCTTTTAAAAAATTTCCGTATTTCACGATCGTGGCAAAGGTGCGTATCGCTCGAATCTCCATGAAAACCCCTCTTCTCCCTATATTTTAAATATCTGAATCGTGTATTTATGATTACTAATTATACTTTTCTATTGGTTTGCCTTATTATAATTTATATTATCAACTATTCCAAGTTGTTTAGAAGGAATTATCAGAAATGGAGGAGACGAATTGGCAAAAGTAACGATTATAGCAGGCGGGCATTCCGTCCAATCTCGGTTAACCGGTGTCCTGCAACATATCCATCATCGTTTGGCGTTACATGGGATTGATGTTCATGTCATTCAAGTCCACCAGCTTCCTAGCGGCGCCTTAATAGGAGCAGATTTTTCAAACGAAGCCATTGTGAAAGCCATTGATCTTGTGAATGAGAGCGACGGTGTCATTGTGTTAACACCTGTCTACAAAGCGTCTTTTTCCGGTATTTTAAAAACTTTTTTAGATCTACTCCCCCAGAAAGCGTTACAAGGGAAACCCGTTCTTCCCTGTGTTTTAGGAGGAACATACGGACATTTGCTCGTCATTGAATATGCACTTAAACCGATCATTCATCAACTCGGTGCAACCGTCGTTCAATCTGGCGTGTATGTTGTCGATCAACAGGTCTCAAAGCAGGATTCAGATAGCTATGTGCTTGATCCAGATGCCACAAACAGATTAAACCTCGCACTATCTCAATATCAAAGTCTAATAGGAGGAACAGCCAATGTCGCTCACCCTTAGTATTCTTGATCAAAGCCTCGTCAGTGAAAACGAGAAAGCAGAGACGGGTATTCAGCATACTGTCAGATTGGCTGAAGCAGCAGATCAGCTTGGTTATCACAGGTTTTGGGTGTCTGAACATCACAATAATTCTCAAGTGGCAGGATCATCCCCTGAAGCCCTCGCTGGTTATCTTTTAGCAAAAACGAACCATTTGCGAATTGGGTCAGGCGGTGTCATGCTTCAGCATTACAGCCCGTTTAAGGTGGCTGAAACATTTCATGTACTGGCATCACTAGCGCCTGGCAGAGTCGATTTAGGCGTTGGGAAAGCACCGGGAGGGTTGAACCTCTCGACACAAGCGCTTCAGGAAGATTATCAAGCGTCACGGAAAGACTTTTCTCAAAAATTAGTGGATCTCAAAACGTATCTTACTGAACAAGCAAATGAATTAAATGCTCAGCCAATTCCTAGCGTATCACCCGACATGTTCCTTCTAGGCGGCAGTATTGAGAGCGCGGAATTCGCAGCAAAACTTGGGATATCCTTTGTGTTTGCCTATTTTATTAACGGGGATGACGCATTATTAAAAGAAGCAAGAGAGACTTTTCAAAAATTCAAGACACAGAACACGCACCAGCAATTTCTTCTCGCCATCACCGTATCTGTAGCAGAAGACCACGAACAAGCCCTCTCGTACATCAAGCAAAAGGAAACAGTAAAGGTCTCCTTTTCCGATGGAAGAAAGCTTAATGTGACGTCACTAGAAGATGCAGAAAAGCTGGTGAAAGGAACAAACAAGGAACACTACAACATTCACGTTCAAAAAACCGGTTATACCGCTGGCACAAAAGAAACCGTTCATCACCGGCTGACTGAACTAGCCGAGACATATGAGATCAACGAGTTCATTGTGCTATCTCCGATTGTAGACATTGAGGCAAGAATAGCGTCTATCACATTATTAAAAGAAGCATTTGATCATGAACTAACAGCCAAAAAACAAATAAACCAAGAGGTGAGCGTCTAATGTCAAATAATCAAAAAATCATTTTATGGAGCAAAAATGGATGCAGCTTTTGTCAGGACATTCAGTCCTATTTCAACGAACAGCATATTACTTATTCAACCATTGATGTAACAGAGCATGATCATTACAGAAATATTTTAGAAGAAAAATACGGCGTCCGTTACGTGCCAGTAGTAGAAATCAGCCGTGATTCCCACGTGTATCAAGCATTTCTGAATCCAGATATCGATACTTTACGAAAAGCGTTGAGCTGACATTACACACTACCCTTTTGATTGGAGGTTTGTCATGAGTCGAGATATTTTTCGCATCGCTACCGAAGAAGATGCACCGGCTTTTCTAGAATTGCTGTCCAGTGCATTTAAACCGCTAGGAGAAATGGGCATTGATTGGCCATCCACGAACGCCACACTTGAAATGGTCACAGAAAACATCAAACAATCCGTTGCTGTTGTGTTAGAACGAGACGGGCGGCTCATATCAACCATCACCATACGTTTTCCATGGGAGAGCACTCAACCGGTTTCAGGCTATCCATTTGTTTGGTGGTTTGCCACAGCTCCTGATTTAGCCGGTCAAGGGATTGGAAATAAGCTGCTCGATTATGTAGAAAACACCTTGCTCCGGCAGACATTTAAAGCACCAGCATACACACTAGGCACTTCTGGCCGGAAACACCCCTGGCTTCTAGAGATGTACGAACGAAAGGGCTATACAGCATATATTGAACGTGAAGCCGATAATGGCGACTTAGGTGTATTAATGTATAAAGTCCTCATCCCTGAACGGTTCGATGCCGCCATATTAGGCGCACCGCCCTCAGAAGAAAAAGTCCAAACGACTTCAACATAGGAGGTGATTCAACATGGGGGAGTTTTTCAAATGGGAGTATGTCGTCACACTCTTCCCTAAAGTATTGTCAGCCCTTCCAACAACCTTACTGATCGTTTTATTTGCCACTTTGATTGGCAGTTTTCTTGGATTCATTCTTGCTTATTTTCGAATTGAGCGTATTCCCATCCTGCATCAGCTCAGTGCAATTTATGTCTCATTTATTCGCGGAACACCTATCCTTGTTCAAATGTTTATTGTGTTTTATGGCCTGCCTGGTGTGCTTGCAACAATTGGGCTTGATATCTCCATGTGGAACAAATTGATCTTTCTGTATATTACATATGGACTCAATACAGCTGGGTATTTTTCAGAAATATTCCGATCTGCCCTATCGAGTGTCCCAGCATCTCAATATGAAGCGGCCGCCTCGATTGGACTGACGAAATGGCAGATTTATAGAAGAACGCTTATTCCTCAAGCAGGGAGAATCGCCCTTCCTAATATCGGCGTGGCCATTGTCAACTTATTACAAAATACCTCCCTCGCCTTTACATTAGGTGTGATGGACATGATCGGAAAGGTTCAAACATTAGGGGCTTTATACTATCGCGTATTAGAAGGATACTTTATTGCTGCCGTTATATTTATCATTTTAAGTATGGTGTTAGAAAAATCATTTGACCTATTGGAAAAACGGATCAATACACCGAAAACAAAAAAACAGCGTCAGACGGCATTGCTTCCCTTAAAAAGAGCCGAAGCGGCCTTCACTGTAGAAAAACGTGCAAAATAAACTGGGGAGGAATTTACATGAAAAATAACAGAATATTCAGTAATAATTACATCATCGGTCTGCTTCTACTTGGTTCATTGCTCCTTGCCGCCTGCGGAAATAATGAGCAATCGGATGAAGTCAAAGCAGAAGCAAACAATAATGACCCAGATGCAAAAGAAATCGTCATTGGGACAGGGAACGCCTATCAGCCCTTCGTTTACTTAGATGAAAACGGCAAATTAACAGGCTACGAGAAGGCTGTATTAGATGAAGTGGATCAGCTGCTACCACAATATAAGTTTAAATATGAATCCTTTGAGTTTAAAAATATTCTGCCTGCTTTAGATGCCGGTAAAGTTGATCTCGCTGCACACCAATATGAAATCAATGACGAGCGTCAGAAGAAATATCTATTTGGAAAAGTTGGCTATACAGATTATACAAGTTATGTGGTGGTGAATAAAGCATCCGGTCATGACTTTCAAAGCCTGGACGATTTAGCTGGACACAAAGTGCACACCTCTACAGGAAGTAATTTCGCTTATCTGCTAGAGCAATATAACGCAAAGCATGATCGGAAAATTGACATTGTCTACGGGGATGGCGGGAACGAAATTTTAGTCAAAAACCTGCAGAATGGCACGGTCGATGCTGCCTTACTCACAAAGTATGACGTCAATAAGCTAAACAAACAGTTCAATGCTCATCTTGTGACATCCGGAAAGCCTGTAAACGTATCTAAAACGTATTATTTATACCAAAAAAACAATACAAAACTTCAAAAGGACATTGATCAAGCCCTGCAAAAACTGATTGATAACGGCAAGCTCGCTGAATTGTCTAAAAAAATATTGGGCGGAGACTTTACTACATCATAAGAAAGGAGCGATCTGAGTGGATTTTGACGTTGCTTTTATGTTTCAGGCCTTTGTAGCCGCACTTCATTATTTGCCAACGACGCTGCTATTAGGTTTTCTCCCGCTATTATTCGGCTCCGTGTTTGGCTTTGGCATTGCCCTTATTCGTTTTTATCAAGTGCCTATATTGTCTCCATTGTTCAAATGGTTTGTGGCGATTTTCAAAGCCATTCCTGTTGTATTAATCTTGCTCGTGTCTTATCTTATTTTTTCCGATTCGCTCGATCAATTGGCTGCATCTCTTTCGCTGCCCATCCGTTTTAGCGATTTAGATAGACGATGGATTGCCATTTTCGCCCTTTCTTTATATGCCGTCAGCGGGTTATCAGAGATATTTCGAAGCTCTCTTGCGTCCATCCCAAAGGGTCAATTTGATGCCGCTCTATCCGTTGGTTTCACAGGCAGGCAGGTGTTGCGAAGAGTGATCATTCCACAAGTCTTTCCCATCTCTCTTCCTTTACTGAACAACATGCTCATCAGTTTAATCAAAGCCTCTTCTCTCGTCTCTATGGTGTCTGTGGTCGATATTTTAAACGGCGCTTTAATCAAAGCCAATGTGAATTACCGTTATCTTGAAGCATACATTGCTGTTGCCCTTATTTACTGGGCTTTGTGTGCCTCTATTGAAGCCATCACTGCTGGATATGAGAAATATGTACACAAAAGTAAAAGGGGGCGGTTCGCATGATTCACATCAAACAAGTGCATAAAGCATTCGGTCAAAACCAGATTCTAAAGGGAATTGATTTAACGGTGGAAAAAGGCGAAGTCGTTGTCATTTTAGGTCCGAGCGGCTCTGGGAAATCAACATTTCTCAGATGCTTAAATTTTCTTGAGCGTGCGGATCAAGGTGAAATCAGCATTGATCAGACCACTGTCACATTCAATCAAGCAAAACCGAAAGACATTCTAGCAATTCGCAGAAAAACAGCCATGGTCTTTCAGCAATACGACCTGTTTATTCATAAGACAGCACTTGAGAATGTCATGGAAGGCTTAGTCATTGCCCGTAAACAACCGAAAGACCAAGCCTATGACACAGCCCTCCATTTGCTCACAAAAGTAGGGTTACTAGAGAAAAAAGATGCCTATCCGCATCAATTATCTGGCGGACAGCAGCAGCGAGTAGGCATTGCAAGAGCACTTGCATTGAATCCCGAGGTCATTTTGTTTGATGAACCGACCTCCGCTTTAGATCCCGAGCTTGTAGGTGAAACACTTGACGTCATTAAACAAGTGGCACAAACAGGCGTCACCATGATCATCGTCACGCATGAGATGAGCTTTGCCTATGATATTGCCGACAGGGTCATTTTCATGGAAGATGGTGTGATTGTCGAATCAGGCACACCAGAAGAAGTCTTTGAACAGACGAAAGAAGAACGGACGAAACAATTTTTAGCAAGATTTTCTTATCATCATTCCTAAAAAACAAGTCGATCCATGAGGTCGACTTGTTTCTGTTTCTATATGCGTGCAAAATAAAAACCAGTCTGTTCTAGCCATTGGCTATCACAAACTGGTTCTTGTCGTTAGTTCAATTCCTTCAACTGATCAATATACGCAAGGGCTGCCTCAAATTCTTCGTCCGTATAGCGCTGCTTGCTTTTAATGGTGAAGACCTTTTCCTTTACCTCATCTTTTGGCAGATCATCAAAGTATAAAATCGTTGAGACAAGCTCTAGAAAACGAGACGATTGCTCATTCATCTGCTGCGTCAGCACTTTGAGGTCAGGCATGTCCACTTCACACTGATCGAGAAACTCTTTCCCATTGTCCGTCAGCGAATAACGATATTGATAGTATCCGCCCTTTTTTTCCTTCATTTCGTCCAAGAATCCAAGGTTGCACAGCTCTTCAATTCTGAGCGTCAACTCCTCTGAATAGGGACCATAAAAATGAAAATCGTATTTCTCGTAAAAAGGCAAATCTAGCTTTTTTGCTATGTAAATCATTTTTTGCAGCTTCTTCCGTCCAACGATTTCCCCAGATTCAGAGAACACCTTCATCAACTTTGCATGCTCTTTCAACAAATTCCCGACATCTCCTTTTTCAGTACTTCCTTATCCCAATCCAAGCAGCTTCATGATCGCCTTCTTTTCTTCAGCTTTTTCCGACATATCTACAATTAAGTCCATCGGGAAATAAAGTTTATGATCGGTTCTTCGTTTACCGGAAATGGCGTCAACAATATCTGACTGTCTCGACAGTTCTTTAATATGACCACTTTGCGTCAAAAGGTGGATCGGCAGCCGCTCTTCTTCTTCGCCCGGTCTATAAAAGTCATAAGGCAAATCAGAGGAAGAATCGACCACTAAATAATAGTCAGGATCAATTCCTGCTTCTTTGAACAAAGCAGTCAGCTTGAAATATTTCGTCATTTCTTCGTTTGGATTAAACTCTGTATATTGGAATAAACGGCGGTTCATAAAACGGCGGCACAAATCAGCCAGCACGTGATCTTCTTCATCTTCCCACGCCTGAAAATAAAATAAGACAATGGATTCATCCAGCTTAATATAGTCCTCTGTGGTGACATTTCCTTCAAAAATTGAATAAAAATGAACCGGAGCATGTGTAAAAATGTAGCCAGTTTCATGCAGCTCTTTTGCACGATGGAGGATTTTTGTTAAAATGACCTCCGCACTGCGGGTCACTGGGTGAAAATACACTTGCCAGTACATTTGATAGCGGCTCATAATATAATCCTCTACGGCATGCATCCCGCTCTGTTTCATCACAATCTGATCTTCTCTTGGACGCATCACGCGTAAAATACGTTCCATATCAAAGTGACCATAGCTGACGCCTGTATAGTAAGCATCACGCTGCAAGTAATCCATTCGGTCGGCATCAATTTGACTTGAAATCAAACTGACCACCTGTTTGTTTTGATACGTTTTGGCAATGACTTCTGCTACATGCTTTGGAAAATCGTCACTGACCCGGCGCAGCACTTCATTTACTTCCGTCTGCCCTAAAATGATATCTCTTGTAAACGATTCATGATCTAAATGAAAGACCTTTTCAAAGGAATGAGAAAACGGACCATGTCCAAGGTCATGAAGCAGGGCGGCACTCAGTACAAGCTCACGCTCCCCTTCATCCCATTCGGGTCTTCCTTTAAACACATCATCCACAATTCGTCTGACAATCTCGTATACACCGAGTGAATGATTAAATCGGCTGTGTTCTGCCCCATGAAACGTTAAATAAGTGGTGCCTAGCTGTTTAATTCGTCTAAGGCGCTGGAACTCTCTCGTTCCGATTAAATCCCATATCAATGCATCCCGTACGTGAACATAGCGGTGCACAGGATCTTTAAATACCTTTTCTTCGGATAATTTCCCTTTTGGATACGCCATCGTTTCGTCCCTCTTTTTTTAAGACGTGTTTCTATTATATCGGGTAACTTTTCCCGAAAACATCCTTGAATTTGCTGGCGAATGTGTTCTCATAGATTGAACGGACGTAAAAAGCCCGACCTGACAGGGACGGACCTCTTTTTAGGTCGACTGAACACATTCAGTGACATTTATTTGACTTTTTTTTGAACCTTTTCGAGTAACTCATCTTCTGTTGGTGCGGATAATGGGCGATTGTTCACAAACGCAAAAGCCTTTTTTCGTCCTGGACCGCAATACGATTGACAGCCAATCTCAATTTTTGCATCAGGGTCAACCGATTTAAGTCGAGGCAATAACGTTTTTAGGTTCGTCGCATCACAATCGTCACATACGCGAAACTCATTAGCCATGTTCTTACGCTTCCTTTCAATGATGAAACTTCATTCTATATGAAACAGTTGGACAACTAAGAGTGAATAATATACCACCCAACATTGTACATCGAAGCGACTGGAGTTGCAAGAAGCATTGTCAGCACAGAGACGTATTCACATAAAAGCTAGTATTTTCCACTATCCTTTTAGCAAACTTGTATAAACCTTCTTCAACTTGGCTAATCTAATACCATCAAATCTTATGGGGGTTTAAACACATGTCAAAACAAAGACAAGATGCTTGGTCAGAGGAAAATGATCTCCTTCTGGCAGAAACCGTCTTACGTCACGTCAGAGAGGGCAGTACACAGCTGAACGCATTTGAAGAAGTTGGAGACAAGCTAAACCGTACCTCAGCGGCATGCGGATTTAGATGGAATGCTGTCGTGAGGCATCAATATGAAAAAGCATTGGCACTTGCCAAAAAACAGCGTAAACAACGCATGCGTGCTCTCGGCAATGGACAGCCTGCGAAAAAACGTTTGCTCTATCAGCCGCAAGTTGAAGAAACGATCACACAGGAAGAGTTCTCTCAAGAACTGGAACCTGCGCAAGAAGAAACGTTTGCACCTGCAGCCGAAACAGCCGACCAGCTTCAGTTTGTGGATCAAAGCTACAATGAAGAGTTAGCTAGTTTATCACATTTATTGTCACAGGCTTCTCAAGTGACAGAGAAAAAGCCAGAAGCCAATCCATTTGGGCAGCGCCAAGAGTTAACCATTGAGGATATCATTGATTTCTTACGCCGCTATGAAGGCGATGGACAGCAATCATCTGCCTTACGGATGGAAAACAGCCGGTTAAAACGAGAAAACAACGAACTTTCACATAAAGTCACGCAGCTAGAAGCTGAAGTGAAAAAGCTTGAAAAGGATCAGCTCACCATTCAAGAAGATTATGAAACACTCGTCAAAATCATGAACCGTGCAAGAAAACTAGTTTTGTTTGAAGAGGACGACAGTGCCGCACCAACCTTTAAAATGGACCGGAACGGCAACCTTGAAAAAATGGCAGAATAAGCAAAAAGTGCTCCCCACCTGCGGGAAGCACTTTTTTAAATATCCAAAAATAGCATCACACTAAAAAGGACATTGATCAAGAAGACGAACATAAAAATATACCTAACTTGCCTCACCTGAAAATCACCAAAGATAAAAATATAAAGCCCTGCGATACCAAGCGTCAGTACAGGTTGAAGAAACGGCACGAAAAGCGAAATGCCGTAGCCGGCTCCTATGATGACAGGAAGCCATAATAAATAGAGATAACCGCCATTTTTGGATTTCAAGAAACCACTCCCTCTCTTTCTTCTATCTGCTTGATTTCAGGCTGAACAAACTTGAGTCCGGCCATTGTACGTCTGCGTTTTTGTGATGTCCAAATCGCAATCGCCGGCTGATCCGTTAGAGATTCTGTGTCAATGGTGATCAGCACTTTCCCATTTAATTCAATTGAATCTTCAAACTCAATTTTGCACCCAGATAAACTGATATCATGTATGATCACCGGCATCTTCTCTTCTAGTCTGTCCTCATAGGCGATCGTGCCTGTCACACCTTGCAATGGCCTTCTCATCCATTTGCGACGCAGAGCCTTTGGTACCTTCTCCGTTTCTCTTAAAAAGCGGAGAAACGTCCGAACAGCATACGATTTTTTCTCACGATCCGTCATCGCTACATGCTCTCGTGTGAATAAGAAACGGATCAGTGATAAATACTCTGATTTTTGTGTGTCAGTAAAAGCAACACCAACCATCAGCTTGTCTCCCTCTGGATAGCTCCAAACCACGTCACACGCCACACTTTCATTCTCTGAAAAAAATAATTGCGTTTGTCCTTGATAAAGAGAAGACGCTTGGTCCAATGGAATGGATAGACGCGCACCTGAATCACTCATATCTAGTAGAAAACAAGCAATAGACTGATCTTGATGATCAGAACGAAGATGCCCCTCTTTTTCAATGACAAATCGCTCTGATTTCCGGTAACGCGGTCGATCAAACGCCACAAGCAGTGCCATGAATAAGCCTGCACCGTTATAAAGCACCCAAAAAATATTAATCAACATGAGATCAGCGTTCATCGTCCCATTTACCTTCACATCGTAACCTATTTTCACAAGGGCAAGCAATGAGAGCAGCAAGAAGATCAGATGGGGAATCATCGTTTTCAAATGAAAATGCCTTTTGTCCGTTTGAATTCCCTTCGGTGTCACCAGAAATTCAACACGTTTCTTCAAGAACAGTTCACTGAGTGCCACACCAGCTAAGTGGAATGCCATTGAACTTTCATAAATATGACTCCAAAACATACTTCTTTTTTGATTCGACACAAGTTTAAATGCTAAATACGAGCTAAAGAACGCCGGCAGCCAAAACATGAAAACGGACTGGAAATCTGCCCAGAAACTTTGAATACCAAACAATAAAAACAAAATCGGTGTGAGAATATAAATCATTTTAAACAAACCGTTAAACCAATACACAATGCCATCTAAATAAAGAACGCGCTGCATAATCGTTAAGCCGCGCACCTTCAAAGGATTAAACTTACGGGCACACTGAATGTTCCCTCTCGACCAGCGATCTCTCTGCTTTAACAGATCAAGCCAGCTTTCAGGTGCCAGACCGACGGCTAATACTTCTCCGACAGACACAGATTTGAATTTCCCCTGGAGAAGCATTCCTGTTGCCATGTCTTCTGTAATCACTCCAGTAGCAAATCCGCCAATTTCATCTAATGCCGTTCTTCTAAATACCGTATTACTCCCAACATACATGACGGCATTAAACCGATCCTTACCAGCTTGGAGAGTTTGCATGAAGAAGTCCTGCTCATTTGGAATTCGATCTTTCGAGAACATATTATATTGGAAAGGATCTTCGTTATAAAACGCCTGTGGAACTTGAACAAACGCAGTTGCTCCATCATGAAAATAGGGCACTGTTTTTTCTAAAAAGGAAGGAAGAGGGACCATATCTGCATCAAGTGTCAGAATCAGCTCTCCATCCGTTTGAGACATCGCATGATTTAAATTACCTGCCTTAGCAAATCTGTTATCTGTTCTTGTCAGATAATGAACACCAAACTCAGAAGCAAGCTGCTCTACAGCTTCCCTATTGCCATCATCACATAAATAAATTTGAACGCTTTCCTTCGGATAAGAGAGATTCAAACAACCTGCAACAGTGCGTTTCAGCACCTCAATCGGTTCATTATATGTAGCTATGAAAATATCAACTGTTGGCAGCCTTTCAAGATCACTGATCATGACTTGTTTCCGATTTGAAGGCTTCCAAACAAGTGTATAAAACACAAGCAGCTGGATAAACCCAATGCATTCACAGGCAACAAGCAAAATGCCCATGACAATATTAAAAGTACCTTCATGCGGCAATGTAAAGAAGAGACGCCAGCAAATATAGGCAGCATTTGTTAACACACATAGCACAATGATGATTTTTTTCACAGTAGAAGCCATTGGCTGGATACGATATATCATATACAAAAGAGACAAAATACAAAGCATAAACAGCGGGTAATACGTGGTGATGAATGACAAAACATTTTCCTTCTTTCTTATGTCATAAAGGACTATCACATATAAAATGTCATAGCAAAGGAGGGGATTCTTTCATAACATTGCCCCTCCATTTCTATATAAATCATTTCCACAATCGATCTAACTGATCTGAATAAAAGTCAATGGCCTTTCGATAACTCAAAATAGCAGGATCGTTTGTCGTCTCAGTTAAACAGTTCAGTAATATTTCCATTGCTTTGCTATGTTCATTTAAATTATACAAAGTCATGGCATAAAACGTTTGAATGGCTTTATTATGCGGATAAGCTTCCATCGCATGGAGGAATATCTGTTTTGACTTTTCATATTCCCCTAAGGTTCTGTATGTACTTCCTAATCCTAAAAAAGCATCTTCTCTTTCTTCTGAAGACAAACCTAGCTCAAGCGCCCTCTCATAAAAAAAGACAGCTTGTTTTTCCTTCCCTAACACATCATAACTCCAAGCACATTGATAGTGAATGGAGGCATGATCTGGATACTTTTCTACAAGACGGATGAGCATGTCATTGGATTCTTGAAGTTGTCCACTTTCTCGAAGTTCAATCGCTTTCAGAAGTTTCGTTTCCATCACATCACCCCTATTTTCAAGATGGCTGGAAAGATATGTTTACGAGAACACTTTCTCATTCCGCTCAATCATCCGCGTCATGTTTTTCTCAAACTCCAGCTGTTCCTCGGTGGTCAACCCTGAAGCGGTCAGTTGCTCGCTCAGCTTTTGAAGTTCTTCTAGTAAAAGACGCATGAGAAGCGCACAGTCAATGGGTTTTCCAGTTAATTCTGATAGGGATGCCATCGTATCAGGCTGTATATCAGGGAATACCGCTTTCACCTCATGCCGTTTATCCTTTAAGGCCGCCTCATAAAAACGGCGAATCAAATCAGCTCGTTCCCGGCCGCTTCCATCTGCACACAAATAGATTTGCACAGCGACCCCTCCGCGTAATCTACGCTGAGAAATGCCGGCAAATTTCTTTCCATTGATGCTCAAATCGTAGCTACCTGGACAGTAAGAGCCGACAATTTCATAGGCTTCAATGTCCACCTCATACAGCGACAGCATCCGGCGGATCAATTCCACCATCGCATCATATCCTCGGTCAATATCAATGCCCTTCTTTTGTTCAGCAAAGATTAAAGACACATTCAGTACGCCTTCATCCAGCACCACAGCAAGACCGCCTGAATTGCGCACAATCACGCGATATCCCTCTTCCTCAAGAAGCTTTACACCATCTTGGAGAAATGGAAGTCTTGTATCCTGAATCCCAAGAACGATCGTATTGTGGTGCACCCAAGAACGCGCTGTCGCTGGCGAGAGTCCTTTCCCGACCGACGCACAAAGCGTATCATCCATCGCAAAAGATTGCTTTGGGTCTACATAGAGACCAAGGCTCGATTGATCTATGATTCGCCATGTCGGCTGCGTCAATAACTCAATAGGTTCATTTTTCATGTCCTGCATATCCTCTCGTTCATAAACTGTGTTTATTATAACATGGAGGGAGAATGAGAGAGAAAAAAGCTCTATGACAAGGAACGTCACAGAGCTTTTCAACTGGATGCTTTGGTTTTCTTGTTCTTCCTTTTCGAGATGAAATAAACAGCTGCAATCAAAACGACAGGAACCCCAACCACGAGGCCCGCAGCGATCAATGTGTTCCACGGCAAATCGATCATCTCCTTAATAGACTAAACTTCTATGCAACAGCCGTGACTTACCCAACTTAACAAGTCTTCAGCCACCAATTCCGCATGCTGAGGGTCCATCACACCAGCATCGACAATCCACACTTTTTGCTCCTCTTCTGCCTGCCGCATAAGAAATACTCGCCCGCCGCCATCGTCACCAATGGCTACATAGCCGCTTGCATAATGATGGACTTCCCATGTTTTATTGCGTTCCACTATGTCTTCAGTTCCGTATAAAAGCAGGTCGCCTCCAATGGAACATCCATTTGATTGTTTCAGTAAGACTTGATGAGCATGAGGAAACATCATATTTAGTTCAGCTTCTGCCTCTTTGATATGTATGTCACTTGCTGGTTTGTTTATGACCAGGTTGGGAATCTGAGAAAAATGAATCATTTTGAACGCCTCCTAAAAGGTTGAACTAGCGTTTATTCAGCTGATTTTGTCATAATCCTTTTATACACCCGCAGGAGCACCTTTAATAGAAAATAGAAAATGATGACATCGAGTATAAAACCTAAAAATAGAAATTCAGCACCATAATTTGAATGCAGGACTAGCCAATCAATGGGAAAACCTCGATAATCCGAACCGGCATGTGGGACATAAACCCCTCTCATAAAAGCTGTCCCAATGACGAGAAGAACACTGATGCTTAATAGCCAATTGACTGTTTTTTTGTTGATGTGTTTTTTCTGATTCATACGAATTCCTTTCTGTGTTTTTGTATCGCTTTCTAATACAAAGACTTCTACCTATCACTATATAATCAATACAACAATTCTTTTAGTAGACTTTCCGCTTTATGTAATTCATCTAAAAATGGATTTAGATAATCATTATGACTATCCAAGTAAGCCCTAACTCCGCCAATGATAAAGACTTTTTGGAGATCATCATTGGCTTGCATGATTCTTTGGGCATTCTTGTATCTTCTATATATTAATTCAAGTACACCTTGATTGATCTCTTGCGAATATTCTTTTTCTAGGATGTTGATGACCGTTTGGATTTGTTTTGTTAGTTCTTGTTTTTTGTGCATTTAATGCTCCTTAAGACTTTGGCTCATACTAATAAATATCTAACCGTTGACAATTAAAACTTATAAAATCGCCTTCATTTATATCTCCCGGTATATTGTAATCTAATTCTAATAAAAGTCCGCCTACCTTCACTTTTTCATCACGCTTATCAATTAATTGTCCTAAAAAACTATAACTGAAATTATCATCTAATTTTTCAATTCTATACTCTGACAATTCAGCTTTCACTAAGTCTGACACGTCTAAACAATAAATAGGTTCTAATAGTTCATTTTCTTCAAGGTAATTTAATGGTTGAGCAAAACACATTATTTCCAGTTCGCCATCTGTTACA
The DNA here is from genome assembly GCF_038627835.1 of Bacillus sp. FSL M7-0307. NCBI lineage: Bacteria > Bacillati > Bacillota > Bacilli > Caryophanales > Bacillaceae > Bacillus > Bacillus sp. FSL M7-0307. Next base: position 3,419,580 of record NZ_CP152023.1, read on the forward strand.
ATCACTTCAGCTTCTGAGGCTTCTTGTGAAATCCAGTTTATTTTTTTTATTTTCAATACGATCACCCTTTTTTACTTCTTTGTTTTTATCCCTAAACTTGGTGCTTTTTTAGAAAGTTCTTTAACCGATTTTATATGAAATGTGGTGATATTTCCTGTTTTTCTATCGAGCCCAACAAATCCGTATTTTGCACTTCCCTTTCCACCAACAATTCTCACATATCCATTCAGTTCTGGTACATATTGTCCCTTCTGAATAAGGTGATTTGCATCTTCAAGATAATTTTTAATATTGTATTTGTTTTTGCCCATTGCACCCATTATCTCTTTACTATGCTTTTCAAAATGAATAATAGCTTCATCACCTTTGAATTTAATCAGTTCACCCGTACCCTTTCTTGTCTTCTCAACCCTCTTCACCACATTCTTCCCTTGATCAATCTTAAAGACATATTTCCCACCTTTAATGATTTTCATAAATGGGATAATAGAAGCTGCGGACAGAGCTTGTTCTGTGCTACTAATATTTTTGCTGGTTTCTGGGTCTTTGCCGGTGAAGGCTCGATAACCGTCATAGATTCCGCTGTATTCTAGGATGATGTTTTCGGTTGTTGAGACAACTTCACCGTCTAATATGCGTTTCGCATTGCCTCGGCTCCGGCTTTCTGGGATTTTGTCTACTTCTTCTATTCTAACTTCGCCGTTTGCGATATACGTTCGGATGATTTGTTTATTGGCGTAAACGGTGTATCGACCGCCAATAAAATCAATATCGGATGAGTCGGTGACGACTTCATCTGCTATATCGAATTCTTTTAATTTTTTAATGCCTTTGACGTTGTATAGTTTACCATTTATGACCCTGATGTCTCTATGAATCTTGTTTTTCCCGTTCACAGCTTCCCTTTGCAATGTCGTAAGTGATGGATCGTTTGCTGTGACTTGTTGATTAATGTTTTTATGAGATTCGTCCCGAACAACCGTCTCCACATTCGCCTGTTGTTTCTCTCTCAGCTTCTTCAGCATGATCATCATCGGGTTTTCTTTCGTGTTGTCTATTTTGTCATTCAATCCACTGATGGTGCTGCTTATTTTTTCTTCTTTTCCATTTTTGAAAATAGATCCTTTTTGATAGCTCGTGATGTCGATTTTTGGACCAGTGAACATGGTGCTTAAAGTATTGATGTATTGCTTCATTGTTTGCAATGCACTTGTTGTTTCGTTCATAGCACTTGTTTGTTCTCTGTCAAAGGCATGGAGCAGTCCAATGGTTCTGGATGCCTCAAGCCACGCTTTTTGATAGCTCTGTTGAAAAGCAGACTCGTCTACATGAGGCAAGTGAACGATATGACTGACCCTGCCGATCGCCTGGCTCACATCTGAAACGATGTCAGAAATCGCTCGCTCCGCTTTTTTTACACCTGAATCAAGTTCGTGTTCGATGAATGTTTGTGAAATAAAACCGTGTTGATTTGATTCAAGGGCATGAAGTGCCTGTTTTGTTTGTTTGAGCGCAGAACTGTATTCCTCAATGACAACCTGAAAGAATTGCAAGAAAGGAATATGGCATTCTGTATAAAATGCTCGGATGGCTTGTCCTGCCTCTCCCTTTAGTGCGCCATCAAGTGAGATGATCTGTTGGATTTGTTTTTCTATGGAGCTAATCTGTTGTGATTGCTGTTTTAATGTATTCAGCGTTTGGTCAATTCCGTTTATTAGCGCAAAAGCATCAAGGGTTTTCATTACGTTCTCCTTTATTTTCTTTTACTGCTGGAAGCAAGCGCCTTGTCCGTTTCGATCATGGTGTTCACCGCTTGTTCTGTTTGTACAAGTTGTTTCTGAAGAATGTCTATATAGGATGTACTTAATTCGTTCAGCTGCTGATTGATTTTTTCTAATGTGTCTGCCGTCAGGAGCTGATTTCTTCCTTTGATGGTTGTTGGAAGTGTTGCATTCATTTGAGCGCCTGATTGTTTTGCATGCTGTAATACTCGTTTGACCTGACTGGCATCTATTTTAATTTCTCTGCTCATGTGACTACCCTCTTTTTTCTTCCAGTTGTTTCTGTTTTTCTTTCTCTATTTTTCTTTCAACCGAATGAATTTCATGTTCTAATGAATGGATCTCTGATTTTAAGTCGCTGATTTTCTCATCAATTCGATTCAATAGATTGGTCAGCTGTATACTTTTTATCTCTTGACTGGCGGATGCCATCTCGTCTCGAATGTCATCAAACGTATCTGCGAGATGGCCAAACCATGTATGTGATGTCAGATCTGGATGAGTCATTTTCTTGTTAGCATCTGCCAGAGCAGACTTTGCCTCTTTCACTTCTTTTCGGCATATGCTCAGTTCTATGATTTGTTCTTTTTTTATGGATATGTCTGCCTTTAACGAATACAAGGCTGTTGTATAACCGATGATAGCTCCAGACATCGTCAAACACCTCTATTCCTCAAATAGTCCTCCGTTATGTTACCATTTACTAGCACAAGAGGCATATGATTGAAAACGAATTCACTAAAAAATGAATCGTATGTATTGGGTTTTTATACCTAATTCACATAAAAAAGCTGAATCCTTCGATAGGATCCAGCTTTTGATGGTTATTTTAAAGTCTCACCAACTGATGCTGAGTCATGATCGTTACATGCAGCGTCTTTCTTCTCAGGTATATAATGGAGTGAAAACCCGACAAGGCTAAAAAAGGCACTTAACACCAGTGTTGGGTTTTTAAATAGGTTCGTACTTGCAATGATCATATCTCCCTTTTGCAAGAGTATTCCTAGTATTTGACCGAATACCAACAACGTTCCTGACGTTAGAAATAGGACAAGCAGCACTTTAAATAAGAATTCCATCAATACTCTCATCTGTTTCTCCTTTCTATACGGGAAGTATCTCCATTCCAATGAGCCAGCCAATGCCAACGATCGGAAGCATATAATAGAGGATCAGTGGGATAAAGGTTTTTTCTGGTCTGGCCCCTGCAAGACCAGAAGCGATAAATATGGACCCTGATGCAGGCGGGGAAGCGCCTTCAGTTGATGAAAAAGCAAGAATGGCAACTACAGCCACAACTGGGTCCACTCCAACTGAGATTAAAGCTGAAAATGAGACAAGTCCAACTGCTGTTAATGTCGCTGTTGAAGATAGAGGGCCTGCCACCAGTGTGACAAGAACACCCACAATGAGCACCATGAGCCATTTCGGAATGGCAAGTACTGATGTGATTTGCGTCAAATCATCTGCGAGCCCTAATTCTGCAAGCACTTGACTAGCAGCCACCGCAAACAGCATCAAGGCTCCGATCGTTGTAAACTTAGGAATAGCCGACTTGAAAAACTGAGACCAATCAAGTGCAGACGCCTTTTTTCTTCCAATTGTTAGACTAATTAATATCATGAGAATCGGAATCCACGTAATTAAAGAAATTTGATCCATTGCCTCCGGTCCGATGTTTGGATTACTTTTTAAGTAGTTTGCAAACGGACCAATGGTGATCATGATAGGAATCAAGGCACCGAAAAAAATAAAGATCGACTTCCACCCTTGTTTTACCGCTTCCCAGAAAGGAAGAATATCATCTGGCGGCATGGCCTGAATTTTATTCTTTTTCACCAGAAGATACACCAAAATAAATCGGTATACGACTTGATACAGTCCTCCTATTAGAAGGGCAATATATAAATCTCCCTCAGATACAAGGGCGGCAACTGGTGCAAACCCAAGCATGATAAACATGGAAGAGTTCGGAGGCAGTGCCGCTCCAAGTCCGCCATTCCCTGCTAGAATCGTGGCCGTATGGGTCCGGCTCCACCCGGATTTAATCATCCAAGAGGCCGTGATAGAGCCAGTCGCAGCTGTGTTTGCAGAATTTGAACCTGAAAGAGCGCCTAACACTGCTGAACCTAACGTACTCATATAAGCCGCTCCACCAGGAAGTTTGCCTACAACCGAATTTAGGATTCGTAAGAGTGCATGAATTAATTCCAACTTTTCGATTAAATAGGCCATGAATACAAATGCGACAGCTGCATAAAGCACCTCATATGTGGATGCAAATATTAAACCATCCCAGAAAAGTCTTAACGCATCCAATCCGCCAAATAATGTGGTTGCAATAAAGCCTAGTAGCATGGCTTCTCCCATATTCCGTTTCACCATAACATTCCATATAATGATGACAGCTATGAACACAATCAACGCAATAAAACCCATATCGTTTCTTCGCCTCCCCTTCATTAAATAAAACGCTTACAATTTATTCCCCTTGCTGCATCACGTCAATGACTTCTTCCCAGCTAGCAGGTTTTACCCCGTCAAATCGTTCAGCAAAGTGAAAGTCTGCTAATCTCTCAAGCTTCTGTTGTGCTGCCCGAGACATGCTGGCATCAATCTCTGCTTCATCTAGCATTTCAATAGAGCCAAGCAGCTCAACCGCCCGTCTTTTTGCATGCAATGCGCTCCCTGTCACAAGACGGTTCATGGTCTCTTCAAAATTTTTGCTATCGATTGTATCGCTTAGTGAAGAAATCACTTGATGTTCCACATTATATTTTTTGGAAATTTCCAAAAATTCAATCAAGAGACCGACAATCCCCTTCATATAAATGCTTCTGATTAGCTTTAGTGCCGAAGCATCTCCTGGCTGGTCACTAATTTTTGTGATATTCATGCCATAAGCATTCATTACTTTCATGAATTGGTCAACTCCACTGCCGCTTGCCGTGATCGGAACCTTGTGTTTGTTGATTGGAAGAGGCCCTAGCATGGCGGCATCTACAAATAGAGCTTCTTGCTTTTCAATTTCGTTTGCTACTTGTTTTTTGATGTCTGGTGTTGATGCCGATACATCTACATATAATTGATTCTTTTTCAAACTTCCCGATACGGATTGTGCCACTTCTAAGGTTTTATTCGCTGGCACAGCTGCAATCACAAGATCAGATTTCTCAATGACTTCGCTAATACTGCTCGTTAATTGAACGCCTGTTTGCGATGCTTTTTCTTTCAATGAGCCAGCTAATTTCTCATTTTTTAATAGGACATCATACGCATAAAATTGATTTAATCCTTCTGTTTTCAATCCCGTTGACAGCTCATATGCTGCTTCTCCATATCCGATAAAGCCTATCCTCATCACAGATTCCCCTATCCTTGAAATTTTTTCATTCTGCCTTCTAGCCATGCCGGTGCTAAGAGACTGATGTCCTGCTTTCCTTCGTCCACATACTGTTGAATCGTTTTTAATCTCTGATGTTCATACGCTTGTTTCTCTTCCGCTAGTGTCAGCAGGTGTTCCGCCTTTTCCTTTGGAACGATGACGACTCCATCATCGTCAGCAATCACTAGATCACCTGGGGCTACTTTGACACCGCCGCACGAGATGGTTTGATTCAATTCCCCAGGACCATCTTTAAAAGGTCCGTTTGGCATAAATCCCTTGCTGTAGATTGGAAAAGCCAGCTCCTCTAAAGAGAGTTTGTCGCGAACAAGCCCGTCAATCACGATTCCTTCTATTCCTACAGCCTTTGCTGAATGTGCCATCAATTCCCCTAAATAGGCATGACCCTTATGGTCTTTTCCATCAACAATCAGTACATCTCCTTCTTTAGCAGAGTAGATCGCTTGATGAAGAAATAAATTATCCCCTGGCCGTAAGCTAACAGTAAAAGCTGTGCCGACTACATTCATGCCTTTCGCAACTGGTTTGATTTGATGATCCATCGCGCCGGTGCATCCCATTACGTCTGACAGCAAGGTCGAGTTAAGCTTTTTTGCCCTAGCGATAAGATCATTTGACACGAAATGAACAGTACTCATTGTTTCCATCATCCCCTTTGAGTTATATTCATTACACTTATTTTTATTAAAGTAATATTTATTACTTTCGTGATATGATCATACCACCTCATTTTCAATTAGTAAAGCGCTTTCAAAAATAAAAAAATGAGTTCCACACGACTAATGTGTTGTGTGGTAACTCATTTTCGTTAACATATGATTGATTTGATCTAAACGTGGTTTTGTTCTTTCAGGATCATTCATCGCTAAGGCACTTAAAATGTAATCGACGATAAAGATAGCAGATACGACAGAGTTATGAGAGCCTACACTTGCTGAGGAACATGGTAATACATATTGTGCATATTTGGTTAATGGAGAGCTGTAGCTGTCTGTAATTAAAAGGACTTCCACCCCATAAGACTTCGCTGCTTCCATCAAATCTTTCATACGCTTTGCATAGCGCGGATAGCTGACAGCTATAATGAAATCACCCGAGTTGAAATGAACCAAATCATCCACCCAGTCGCTTTTGTCTGCATCAATGTATTGGCAATTCCCCAATAACCGATTGATTCCGAGTGACAGATACTCACCAACAGGTCTTCCACTTCGAACACTTGTACACAAAACGTGGCGTGCGCTGGCTATTTTCCCAACAATCTGCTGAAAGGTTTCTTCCGTGATATTGTCTAGTGCATACTGGATATTTTGAAATTGCAGTTCTACATGGTCATGCAGGAGCTTATTTTTATTTGAATGCTTGAGATTCGCTTCAAGTCTCGTTTGAGGGTCGGCTTTATGCTTCATAGCTGATTGAAGCTCTTTTTGGAATTCAGAAAAACCGGAATACCCCACAGCAGCAGAGAAGCGCATGATCGTTGCTGTACTCGTCCCGACTTTTGACGCCAATTTATCGACAGTTAAAAAAGCGACTTCCATTGGATTTTGTACGATATAATCTGCAATTCTCCTCTGCGCATCGGTTAAAAATGCGACCTTATGCTGAAGTTTATATATTAAATCCTCCATTATAGCACCTGCCTATCCTATCGGCTTTATCTACGATTCGTGTTTTCTTTTCACTCTTTATTGTACACATTTGGACAAAATAAAAAAACAGCCAGCACGAATCTATCGTACTGACTGCTCTAGTCGAGATGCTATTTTATAGTGCTTGAGCTGCTGTAATCAGCGCAAGATTGTAAACGTCTTCGGCATTACAGCCTCTTGAAAGATCGTTTACTGGCTGATTTAGACCTTGTAGGATTGGACCTACAGCTTCAAAGTTACCTAAGCGCTGGGCAATTTTGTAGCCAATGTTTCCTGCTTCAAGGCTAGGGAAAACAAATACGCTAGCATCGCCCTTGATGACGGAATCTGGTGCTTTTTTCGCTGCCACTGAAGGAACGAAAGCTGCATCGAATTGGAACTCTCCATCAAGAACAAGCTCAGGTGCTTTTTCTTTTGCAATGCGAACCGCTTCAGATACTTTGTCTGTTTCGTCTGATTTTGCTGAACCTTTTGTAGAGAAGCTAAGCATTGCTACACGTGGTTCGATGTCAAACATTTTTGCTGTGTTTGCACTTTCGATCGCAATTTCAGCAAGATCTTGGCTGTCTGGTGCAATGTTGATCGCACAATCAGCAAACACATATTGCTCTTCGCCGCGAGCCATAATGAAGACACCAGAAGTTTTCTTTACGCCTTCTTTTGTTTTAATGATTTGAAGTGCTGGGCGCACTGTGTCAGCAGTTGAGTGTGCTGCTCCGCTTACAAGGCCGTCTGCAAGACCTTTATACACAAGCATTGTACCGAAGTAGTTTTCATCCAGTAATGCTTTTCTCGCTTGCTCTTCTGTCGCTTTGCCTTTACGTCTTTCGACGAAAGCTTGTACAAGATCTTCAAAACCTTCATATGTATGAGGATCATACACGTCAACACCATCAAGTGTAAGACCTAATTCTTTTGCTTTTGCTTCTACTTCTTCTTTCTTACCTACAACAATTGGCTGCAATACTTTGCCATCTGCTAGTTTTTGAACGGCTGTTAGAATGCGTTCGTCCATTCCCTCAGGAAAAACGATCTTAACTCCTTTACCTGCAACCTTTTCCTGAACTGTTGAAAAAATATCTGCCACTTCAATACCCTCCTTGATTTTACAAAAAAAGCGTTCTCTTTTAAGCATACTCTTCTTCTACATAAATTCAAACTACCAACTTACATTATAGCGCTTACAATTTAAATTCTTATTTTTCAAACTAATTAAATCAATTTCTAGAAAAGCGTTTTCGTCGTTCAAGTTTTGATCACATCTTCATTTGGACAAACTATGTTATAGTTGGAACAGATGGAAAACTGTAAATAGGAGTGAAAGAAATGAGCGAACAACATACAACAAATGAAGCAGCTCAAACACTAGATGGCTGGTATGCGCTGCATGATTTTAGAACGATCGACTGGACGGCTTGGAAGCTGCTGACAAGCGATGAGCGTCAAGCCATCATTCATGAGTTCACAGGTCTATTAGAAAAATGGAAAACAGCCGAGCACAATCAGGCTGGAAGCCAAACAATCTATAGTATTGTCGGCCAAAAAGCAGATATTATGCTCATGATTTTACGTCCGACCATGGAAGAACTAGGTGAAATTGAACTTGAATTCAACAAGACACGACTAGCCGAGTTTACGATTCCAGCTTATTCTTACGTGTCAGTTGTTGAACTCAGCAACTACTTAGCAGGAGGCGGAGATGGCGGAGACCCTTACGAGAACCCACATGTACGTGCGCGCCTCTATCCAGAGCTTCCTTCTTCTCAATATGTCTGTTTCTATCCAATGGATAAAAGACGTTCTGGCAATGACAACTGGTACATGCTTTCAATGGATGAACGTAAATCCCTTATGAGAAGCCATGGCTTAATTGGCAGAAGCTATGCTGGGAAAGTAAAACAGATCATTACAGGTTCTGTTGGCTTTGATGATTATGAGTGGGGCGTCACTCTTTTCGCTGACGATGTGCTTCAATTTAAAAAATTGGTTTACGAAATGCGATTTGATGAAGTGAGTGCACGTTACGGCGAGTTTGGTTCCTTCTTTGTTGGAAACCGATTAGCAAACGAGCAGCTAGCGTCTTATTTCCATGTATGATAAACTCTTAAGGCTTCGGATCTCTCCGAAGCTTTTTTATGTATTTGTTTAGAAAGGTGATCATATCATGAAAAACATCATTTTCAGGATAAGTAAGAAACAAAACTAAATGAACATCATTTTATTTCTTTAGCCTACTTTCAATAAATTGAAGTGTGTCGGCTGCTATTCTATTTCTAGATAGTACAATTCCCGCATGCCCACAACTGTATATGTGCCTTTGAGGTTGATTCCAGCTATTCCACAGAGTATCAGCATCGTTTATGTCGATATACATGTCATATTTTCCTGATATTAAGAGTACATTTTCTTTGTCTACGAGAAGTTTTGCTTTACTAGGATTCATAATATTCCAAGCTTTGTCGAGTTCTTCATACGTTGTTCCATGTTCCTCCAGATCTCTTCGTATATACTTCCCAGGAAGAGTGTTCCAGATGGAATGCGCAATATTATTCGCATAAAAAGCTGATACAACAATATTCACATCTTTCTCGACTGTTGCTAATAAGTTTGTTAGCCACCCTCCTAAACTAATACCAACTATAATTATTTCTCCACCTTCATTTTCCTTGATCCATTTAATCAGCCCTCTAAGTTCAACAATAGCTTGCTGGGAGGATTGCACTGTTCGACTGATATTGGCGCTAATCATGTGTTCACCAGAATATGTTGAATTTTGTGGTTCTCTATCGAAATGATAAGGCAGCGTGTAGTAATACATGTTCCAATCATAATTTTTAACGATCTTATCGTGATAAATCTTCTTGATTCTGTCGTATGAATCCATTCGCCAACCATGTACGAAGATTACATTGGGCTTGTGCTTTGACTCTTTTCGTAAAAACACTTCCCCAGAAACCTTGTCATTCTTATCTTCACCAGATTTGATGCTTGAATGAAAAGAAAAGATTCCACTTTTTAAGTTTGCTGTATGGTTATTGATGTGAAATTCTAAATCAATTGGCTGAGCACTAAAAAAAAGATCCCTATCACATACGTCAATAGGCAAATGATTATAGTGACTTTCTTTGCTTCTTGTTCTGTGCATATCCATTAATGCTACGTAATCTATTACTTTTAAAAGCTTCAAAAGATTTAACTCCTTTAATCACAAATGATTACTATACGAATATTTTAGTATAGAGGAAAAAGGACCTGAGGGCAGGTCCTTTTTCTATTTCACCACGGTCATTTCTGGCTCTTCTATTTGTTTCACACGTTCCTGAATGGGATGGGTAAAGGAATGCTCTGATAAGACAATATGAGAGACCGTTTTTGTAAAGCCAGACACATCTTGAATAAAGGCTTCAATTTCTTCAAGAGAAGAAACAGACAGCTTAATGAAAAAACAGGACTGTCCTGCCACTCGATAAGCAAAAAAGGCGCGTGGATGCTGGTTCATAAATGTCACAAAACGCTGATACTCCCCATTTAATACGGTGACTTCCAGTAAACAGTCTATCATCAGACCCAGCTTTTTATAATTGACTTGAACAGAATACCCTTCGATAATCCCTGCATCCTCTAGTTTTCGCACTCTTTCTGCTACCGCAGGCGCCGATAAATTCACTCGTTTGGACAATTCCCTCATTGATAAGCGGGCATCTTCTCTCAATTCGTTTAAAATATGCACATCCACATCGGTGATTTTCATTCGTTACGCTCCTATCCCAAAATCGTTCCATTTGAAAAGTATTTTATGATGATACTTATGATACGAAATGTAAAATAAAACTAAATAATGGTAGAATTTATTTTAACGGAATTGAATGAAAAAGCAAGTATGGAGGGATCACTTGATGAAAGAATCTTTAGACAGCCAGGCTTCTAAAACATTTCCCATCACACTTGCCATTGCACTCACACTTGGCGTTTTTGCGGCGGGATCGGAGGAACTGGTGATTTCACCACTGCTGCCTGATTTATCAAACTCCTTTCAGCACTCTCTTGATGTTCTCGCTCTTTCCATCAGCATTTATGGGTTAGCTGTGCTGGTTGGAGCTCCGCTACTCGTTCCTTTAGGGGACCGATATTCAAGAGAGCTGTGTTTGATAATTGGGCTGTCCTTCTTTTTAATTGGAACAGTGATGTGTGCTGCTGCCCCAAATTTGGCAGTGTTTTTTGCAGGCCGTGCTATTTCTGGGCTGGCGACAGGTGTATTTGTGCCAACAGCCTATGCTCTTGTGGGCGACCGGGTTCCATACGAATACCGCGGCAAAGTGATGGGACTCATTGTATCGAGCTGGTCTCTTTCTCTTGTCCTTGGTGTGCCCATTGGCGCCTTTATCGGCCAGAGTTTAAACTGGCGCTGGACGTTTTGGATCTTCGCTATGATGAGTCTCATTGTCCTGCTGCTCGTCATCCTTGAATCAAGAAAACAAGTCAGAGCAGCTGATCCGAAGGCACCTCAAGCTAGAGAGACAACAGGCTCTTTATGGGGAGCTTTGAAAATTGATCGTGTGCCTGCCTATTTGACTGTGACGTTTTGCAATATGCTTGGATTTTACGGCATGTACTCGTTTTTAGGTGCTTATCTGCAAAGTCTGTTTGATGGCGGACAATCAACAGCTGGACTTCTTATTATGGCTTATGGCGTCGGCTTTTCTATGAGTATGTTTACTGGAAAATTAGCAGACTGGTTCGGTAAAACCCGTTCCCTTGTCTTCGTGCTGGGTGGAATTGCGCTTGTTCTAGCCTTGCTTCCTTATGCGCCATTCTCGTGGATGTTGCTGATTTTCGCCCTATTTATTTGGGGTGCAATGCAAAGCTTATCTGTCACGCTTCTAAGCACCGTTCTAAGCGACTGCTCTCAAACCCATCGCGGGAAAGTGATGGCTTTTTACAGCCTTGCCTCCAACCTTGCTGTTATGCTCGGTTCCGCACTGATGGGACCCGTTTATGTCCATTTCGGATATCATACGGTAGGTCTTGTCTGTGCATTGATCACACTTGTTGGTTTTATCATCAGCTTCGGCAGCTATAAACGAGAACGTGCCTTACAGAAAAAACAGCCAACTACACTTGAAACGTAAGCACATTTCACTGCACATCTCGATATGTGCAGTTTTTTAGATCAATTTTTAATATCATCATATATTACATTTTTTATAAAATTTGTTGACAATTGCCAATTTTAAATTTTATAATCTAGTAAAAATTTGAAAAAGATTGGATGGTAAACATGATCCTAAAGAATGATGATGTGTTTCATTTCAAAGAAGAGCCAAGCCCTTCACCCAAGATGTTTACAGTCAACACACTAGGCCCTAAGGGGACAAGCAGTGAATACGCAGCAAAACATTTCATCTCTCAATCCACCACTACACTCGGCACTCATACGAAACTATCCCTTTATGACACATTCGAAACTTGCATTGAACATACTCTCTCTCAACCACTTCAATTTACTCTCGTTCCACACGCATATGAAGGCATCAAACACTTCTACATGAGACCAGATCTACAGCTTTTACAAATTTTCAGATGTGACACGCCCATGTATGGTTTGGCTGTCAGACCTGATTTCCCATTCAATGAACAAATGCTCCACCATTTAAAAATTGTCTCACATCCTGCACCTGTCAATTTAATTCAATATTTCATTCACCAAAATGCTGAATTTGAACTTGTTAATTCTACAAGTACTGCCGCGCAGAAAGTAAGGGACGGCGAATTTGATTTTGCTTTAACGAATGAGGTGGCAAGAGCCACATATGGCCTCATCTTCATTCGAACGTTTAAAAGTATACCCATGAGCTGGTCCATATTCGGAAAAGGAGAGATGTAAGATGCAAACTGAACAAAAGACGCAAGAACGATATTTTCCTCAAGCGAAAAAATTAGAATGGGATAATGGCGTTATCCAATATTCCACTGTAAGAGGCGGTACGGAAGTGTTAATTTCATACGTCCCTCCCCACACAATCATTGAACCTCACGAACATCCCGAAGCACAAATCGGCATTGTATTAAAAGGCGAGCTTCAAATGACTGTCGGCCAATCGACTCAACTGCTCACCCCTTTAGAATCAGCCTATATCGCACCACCGTTTGTCCCTCACGGCGCTTCAAATCTGACAGATGAAGAAGTGATCGCCATTGATATTAAGAGATTAAAGGATGACGAAGAATATACAGCTCCACCCACTTATTTCTTAGACATTTTCAAAACACGGGATTTACTCCCTGGCATGGAAGTGACTTTTTTTGTGGAGGATTGGATGGAGCTGATGATTGCCAATATCCCTGGAAACGGCGGAGAAATGCCTTTTCATAAACATAGAAATGAACAAATCGGCATTTGCATCAGCGGAGGGTATGATATGACGATCGAAGGCTTTACAGAAAAGATGGAATTTGGCACCACCTATTTCTGTGACCCAAGGGAAGATCATGGGGCCATCAATCCAAAGCCAGAAGCATCAAAGTCTATTAATCTCTTCTTCCCTCCCCGCTATAATCGCTTGAAACCAAAGGCATCTAAGGTGAAGAAATGAAGCTGGACGGAAAAGTTGTCCTCATTACAGGAGGTGCGTCGGGGATTGGGCTTGCTGCCGTCAAGCTCTTCCTTGAGCATGGAGCAAAAGTAGCTGTCGCTGACATCAATGAAAGCAGCGGCAACCAACTCATTGAATCATTGCCGCATGAGCACCTTGCATTTTTTAAAACAGATATTACGAAGGAGTCTGACTGTCACCAAACCGTTCAGAGCGTGCTGAGCCGATTCGGTGCCATTGATGTCCTCATTAACAATGCAGGCATCGAAATTGTCTCACCTATTCATGAGATGGCACTGGAGGATTGGCATCGTATTCTTCAGGTCAACCTGACCGGCGTCTTTCTCATGAGTAAGCATACATTGCCGCATATGCTTGAAAAGAAGAGTGGAAGTATTATCAATACCGGATCTGTCGGAGGTCTTGTGGGCTGGCCTGACATTCCGGCATACAATGCAACAAAAGGCGGTGTCATTCAGCTCACCAAATCAATGGCCATCGACTATGCCGCTCATCAAATCAGGGTGAATTGTATTGCCCCTGGCATCATTGATACGCCACTAAATGAAAAGTCCTTTTTAGACAATCACACAGAAAGTCTCGAGATCGTCAAAAAGGAAAAAGCAAAGGTGAATCCTATGCTGCGGCTTGGAAAACCTGAAGAAATTGCTGGCGTGATGCTGTTTCTCGCCTCTGACCTATCCAGCTATATGACTGGAAGTGTCGTCACTGCAGATGGCGGTTACACCGCTAGATAAAAGGAGTGCTTTCATTGAGTAAAAAAACTGTACTTGTCATTGCTGACTTAGGAGGGTGCCCGCCCCATATGTTTTATGAAAGCGTGGCGGCATCGTATCATATCGTTTCTTATATCCCGAGACCCTTTGCGATTACAAAGGGACATGCCGAGCTAATCGAAAAATACTCCATTGCGGTCATCAAAGACCGTGATTATTTTGAGACACACCCTTCTTTTGAACACCCTGATTCTATTTACTGGGCACATGATGATTATCCGAAATCAGAAGAAGAGGTTGTGGAAGACTTCATTCAAGTGGCTTCCTTTTTCAAAGCAGATGCAATCACCACCAATAATGAATTATTCATTGCACCGATGGCAAAGGCCGCTGAACGTCTTGGGCTACGAGGTGCCGGTGTCAAGGCAGCCGAAATGGCGCGTGATAAAAGCCAAATGAGGGCTGCATTCAACGCCTCTGGCGTCAAAGCGGTGAAAACTCAGCCTGTCACGACTTTATCGAATTTCCAAAAAGCCATTGAGTCTATCGGAACACCGCTCATTTTAAAGCCTACATATTTAGCCAGTTCTATTGGCGTCACCTTGTTTCATGACAAAGCCGGAAGTGATGACTTGTTTTTACAAGTACAATCGTATTTGGAAACCATACCAGTCCCAGACGCTGTCACGTATGAAGCACCGTTTGTCGCTGAAACGTATTTAGAGGGTGCTTACGAAGATTGGTATCAAGATGAAGGTTATGCTGATTATGTCAGTGTAGAAGGGCTGGTCGTAGAGGGCGAATATCTCCCTTTTGTCATACATGATAAAACCCCTCAAATCGGTTTTACAGAAACGGCTCATATCACTCCGACGATCTTAGACAATGAAGCCAAGCAAATCATCATTGAAGCAGCAAGGAAGGCAAATGAAGGGCTAGGTCTTGAACATTGTGCAACCCATACAGAAATCAAACTCATGAAAAATCGAGAAACTGGACTGATCGAATCAGCGGCTCGATTCGCTGGCTGGAATATGATCCCGAATATTAAAAAGGTCTTTGGCGTCGATATGGCCAAGCTATTGATTGATGTATTAGTTGATGGAAAAAAGGCTGTACTGCCAAAACAACTGCTTTCTGGACATACATTTTATGTAGCGGACTGCCACTTGTATCCTCAGCATTTTAAAGAGAGTGGGCACATACCACCTGAATCCACACATATCACCATTGATCATGTGTCTATTCCGCAGGAAGCATTCGTTGGAGATACTGCGATTGTCAGTCAATCATTCCCTGCCAAAGGGACTATGGTGGATCTTGATTTATTTGAAGCTTTTAATGGAATCGTATCTCTTGAATTAAAAGGATCATCCTCACAAGATGTTGCCGCGTCCATCCGCAACATTCAGAAACAGGCAACGATTCAGTTAATGGATGAATTAGTGAAGGGATAGAAAGAGAGGCTGCTGTGGTGAAAATGTTAGCATCTAAAATGATTGAACGGCTGCCTGAACAGAAATTCGGCACCGTCTTTGAAAAAATAGCTCAAAAGACAAAAAACGGAGCAAACATCATGAATCTAGGTCAGGGGAACCCTGATCTACCAACTCCTCCCCATATCGTGAGTGCCCTACAGGAGTCAGCGGGTGTTTTGCCATTTCAACAATATGCCCCTTTTAGAGGCTTTGACTTTTTCAAACAAGCCATTGCAGATTTTTATAGATCGGAATTCGGTGCTGAGATTGATCCGCAGAAGGAAATTGCTCTTTT
This sequence comes from Bacillus sp. FSL M7-0307, assembly GCF_038627835.1. Classification (NCBI taxonomy): domain Bacteria; kingdom Bacillati; phylum Bacillota; class Bacilli; order Caryophanales; family Bacillaceae; genus Bacillus; species Bacillus sp. FSL M7-0307. The sequence continues at coordinate 3,435,522 of NZ_CP152023.1, forward strand.
CACTGGCGGAAAAACGGGGCTGTATGTCATGAGTCAGTGTCTGCTTGATCCAGGAGATATCGCACTCGTTCCCGATCCAGGATACCCTGAATATCATTCAGGCATTTTGATGGCGGACGCCAAGCCATACAGTATCAAACTTGAAGAGAAAAATGGCTATTTACCAGATCTCTCCTCAATTGATCCTGACATAGTCAAAAAAGCAAAAGTACTGTTCTTGAATTATCCGAATAACCCCACGGGTGCTGTTGCAAATGAGGCATTCTTTGAAGAGGCTGCTGCCTTTGCGGCCACTCACGAGCTGTATGTTATTCATGATTTCGCCTATGGTTCATTTCATTATGAACAAACACCCGTGAGCTTCATGAATACTCCTCTCGGGAAAAGTGTAGGAGTCGAATTATATTCTCTATCAAAGACATTTAATATGGCAGGATGGAGAGTCGCTTTTGCTGTTGGAAATGAGGAGATCATCCAAGCCATCAACACCTTTCAAGACCACGTGTTTGTCAGTATGTATGGGGGATTTCAACGTGCAGCGACTGTTGCCTTGCAAAGTGATGACTATCATATTCAATCATTAAGGGCGGTATACCTTGAACGAATCAATTTCTTCATCCAGCAAGCGGCGAGAAAGCTTGGTTGGACAATCGAACGTCCACCCGGCGCCTTTTATTTATGGGCTCCGATTCCTGATGACTTTGAACATTCTCATGCCTTTGCTGACTATTTACTCGAACATGCCGATGTTGTCGTCACGCCTGGAGGAGTATTTGGAGCCAATGGAAGCCGTCATGTACGCATTTCCATGGTTGCCCCGATTGAGGAGCTTGCTCTCTTTATCGATCGCCTGTCCATCCTCCCCATTCGATTTCATCAAAAAACCCGCCAATAGCGGGTTTTTTTCAGTTTATATACTTTTCATCGTTCCACCGTCTACGGAGATTTGTTGACCTGTGATATAAGAAGCTTCCTCTGATACCATAAAAGCTGCCAATGACGCCATCTCACTCGCTGAGCCCACTCTTTGCATTGGAATACCTGATGCGACAGCTTGTACAGCCTGCTCTCGTGACAATCCCTGATTCGTCATCATATTGCCGATAAATTGTTCATACCGATCGGTTGCAATAAAACCTGGATTTAAACAATTTACCGTAATACTAGACGACGCGAGCTGTGTCGCTGCATTTTTACTGGCATTAATAATCGCTGCATTCATCATACTATTCGTAAACATTTGTTCACCAGGTTCCTTCCACAGGTTCCCGACAATTTGAATGATCCGTCCATATTCATGTCTTTTCATCAATGCTGCTGCACGCTTCATTGTATCGACGTAAGCGATGGCTTTTTGGGAGAAAGCAGCCAGCATCTGGTCAGTTTCACATGAATCAAATGTATCTGGCTTTCCTCCTGGAATGTTATTAATCAGCACATCGAGTCTGCCAAACTCCTTTTCTATTTGTTCAAAGGCTTCCGACCTCACTGCTTCAAGCGACATATCTCCACAGAATAGAGACAGCGGTTCCTTTGTTTCTGTCATATCTTGAATGTGCTGTTTCGTCTGTTCAAGTGAGGCCATATTTCTAGAGTTGATGATCACCTTCATATCGCTCTGAGCGGCAAGTTTTATTGCGATTGCCTTTCCAATGCCTGTACTTGCCCCTGTTACAAATGCAATTCTTTTAGACAAACTCTTCCACATCCCTTTTCATCAATATACATAAAATGACACATATAGAATGTATTTCAACAAAAAAAGACCTTTCTCCTGCGAAAGGCCTCTCTTCTCTATTTAAATGTCGTTTCCCAGTTAAATCCGATCGCCTCATCATTCCACGCAATTCTCTTCTCATCTGGGTTTTTTGGGTCGTACGATTCTGTTGTAAAATAAACAATCTGCAGCGGCGTCTCCCCTAATACGCGGTAGCCATGTGCAACTCCCTTTGGAATGAGGAGCAGCATCGGATTATCTTCTCCCATATAATACACATCGGTTTGACCCTTTGTCGGGGAATCTTCTCTCAAATCGTATAAAACGACCTGTGCATGACCTGCTGGGAAAAACCAAACATCGTCTTGTTTTTCATGATAATGAAAGGCTTTGATGACTCCTGGGAAACTTTTCGACCACGACGCCTGCCCAAAGCGCTTCAGCATCGGTTCGTCATCTCGAATAAGCTCTGCGAAAAAGCCGCGATCATCACAATGTTTCATGAGTTTTTTCGTTTGTACACCATCAATCATGCTGCTCGAATCTCCCTTCTTTCTGCAAGTATTCGTGAAGTGCGTCTTTCCAGTGTCTTGGCTTCCAGCCTGTCGCTTCAATCGCTTGCAGATCTAAAACAGAGTAGGCGGGCCGAGGTGTTTGGTATCCATACTCTTCAGTGGAAATGGGTTCAATTGTCGTAGACAGACCGCTTGCTGCCACAATTTCTGTCGCAAAGTCAAACCATGAACAGCTAGCTCGGTTACTGACATGATAAATACCTGCTTTCTGGTCAAACAAGTGAATCAAAGCTTCTGCGGCATCCTTTGTATAAGTAGGAGACCCTAACTGATCATTGACGATGCGCAAATGATCCTTCGTTTCAGCCAGTCGAAGAATGGTATTCACAAAATTATGTCCCTCATGTCCATAGAGCCACGATGTCCGAATGATCTTCACTTCATCTGACACAAGATGAATCAATTCTTCTCCAAGTTTTTTACTCTTTCCATAAATGGTTTGCGGATCTGCTTGTGCATCAACTTGGTAAGGGGTATCCGCTTGCCCATCAAATACATAATCTGTGCTGACATGTAACACATCTGCCCCTACGTTCTTAGCCTCCAGCGCTGTATAGTAGGCGCCAATCCCATTCACAAGATAGGCTTTTTCCGTTTCTGTTTCGCATTGATCCACAGACGTATAAGCAGCCGCACTGACAACAATATCCGGACGGAAATGTCTCATTGCATGTCTGACTGCCTGTTGATCTGCGATATTCAGCATACTCCTTGTTAAAGCAATGACGGTGATGTCTTTTTCTTTCAGCTGTTTCGTCAATTCTTTCCCTAATTGGCCGCCTGCACCGGTGATTAAAACTTTCATCGGTCACCCTTCTTCACTTTGATCATATTTGGCACGATACCAATCGATCGTTTTTTCGATACCTTTTTCAAATGAAGTTGCCTGCACCCAGCCGAGCTCTTCTTTTAGCTTACTGGCATCAATGGCATACCGCCTGTCATGCCCTTTCCGGTCTTGAATAAACGCGATTTGGTCATGAGAGATGCCTAGATGTGTGAGAATGGTTTTGGTTAAATCAAGATTTGTTTTCTCGTTGCCTCCGCCAATATTGTACACCTGACCGACTGTTCCGTTTTCTACTACTTGTTTTACGGCTCTCGCATGATCCTCTACATAGAGCCAATCGCGGATCTGCTGGCCGTCTCCGTAAATCGGAATCTTTTCACCATTGACCGCTTTTCTAATAATGGTTGGGATTAATTTTTCTTCATGCTGATAAGGTCCGTAGTTGTTGCTACATCTTGTGATCATTGCGGGTAATTGGTGGGTGTGGATATAAGATTTCACAAGCAGGTCTGAACTTGCCTTGCTTGCTGAATAAGGATTATTCGGTGAGAGTGGTGTTTGTTCTGTGAAAGCAGGATCATCCGGCTCCAAATCTCCATATACTTCATCTGTAGAAATATGAATGAGTTTATTCGCCTTTCCCTTTAAGACAGCTTCGAGCATACGATAGGTACCAAGGACATTTGTTTGGATAAAGGGTTCTGCTGACTCAATACTGCGATCGACATGTGATTCTGCTGCGAAATGAATGATGGCATCATAGGCTTCATCAAATACTTGATCTAGTTCGTCTTGCAGCGTGATATCTCCTTGGACAAAACGGAAATGAGGCAGCTTTGATAAATATTCCATCTCCTCTGGATGACTGGCATATGTTAATTTATCAAATACGGTCAGCCGGACATCGGATTCTTGAAGCAGCAGCTTCACAAAATTCAGTCCAATAAACCCTGCTCCACCTGTAATTAAATAAGACTTCGTCATTCGTATCCCTCTTTTTCCTTCATCGTTTCAAACATTTTTGTTGATGCTTCGTGGAGAGATTCATGTGTTCCTGCATCAATCCACCACCCTTTTAACATATCATAGGTCAGCTGGCTATTTGAGATGTAGAGATTGTTCACATCAGTAATCTCTAGTTCACCTCGATCTGACGGCGAGATTTCCTCGATATATTGAAAGACGTCTTGATCATAAAAATAGATGCCCGTGACGCAGTAAGATGACGTCGGATGCTCTGGCTTTTCTTCTATTGATAAAATTCGATGATGAGCAGGATCAATTTCTGCAATGCCAAACCGTTTTGGATCTGCCACCTCTTTCAATAGAACCTTGGCTCCGCTTTCTTGCTGCCGAAAGACGTCAACAAAAGGGCGTAATGAATCTTCAAATACATTATCACCAAGCATCAGCACAAATTTTTCCCCTTGAGCAAAGGGCTTTGCATAGGATAAACCATCGGAAATACCAGACGCTTCTGGCTGTACTTGATACACAATGTTCATCCCAAGTTCACGATCATCTTCCAATAACTTTTGAAACAACGGAATTTGTTCTTCCTGTGAAATCAGCATCACATCTACAATTCCTGCTTCTTTCAGTTTGAATAATGACCAATAAATCATCGGATATGGACCAACCGGCAGCAAATGTTTGTTGAAAATCTTCGTTAATGGTGCCAGCCGTGATCCCTTTCCTCCTGCTAAAATAACTCCCTTCACATCTACACATCCTTATGTTCTTTTTGGTGTGAATTCATGAGGTGTATAAGAATGTTTTTCACTCGTTCGATTCCTTTTCCATCAATGAGTGAACGTCCATTAAGATGAATGCTTCTGCGGAGAAAATAGCTGTCAGACAGTTTTTGAACAGCTTGCAACAGGTCTTTTTCTTCCACAAGGGCACCTAATCCAAGGTGAAAACAAGCTCCCTTTTGCGCAAACATGCTCGCTGTCACTGCTTGGTGGTCTACTTGCGATAGGACAATGCTGGGCACCCCAATACAAATTACCTCATATAACGTCATACCGCCTGCTACGATAGCCACATCAGCTTCTGATAAAAGAACCGGTAGTTGATCTGTATGTTGAATGAATTGGATATGTTCCGCCTCTACTTGCTCTTTGATGTGAGAGGCTTTTCCTGCGACCGCTAAAATGTCTAGGTGATTTGTTTGAAGAAGCGCCGATACAGCCTTTGATAACAGGCCGCACGGATCACTACCGCCAAGACTGATGACCACCTTTTTACATTCTTTTCGAACCTCATATGTGTCTTTGAATCGTTTAAACTCGTGATCTAACAATAAATAGGGCGTTCCATGATAATAAGCCGTGCCATTAAGCAGCTCGTGCTTCCCGTCCAGACCGCCATAAATGCTGTTTATGACCGTGTCTGCAAGCTGACAGGCTTCCTCTCTTTTTTCCTCAAATAAGACAAGCCTCGCACTGCCACAGGAGTCTTTGATCGTTTGAAGAAACTGAAGATCACAATCAAGCACATCTATGACTAAAAGGTCAGGATTTAGCTTTTTGATGTCTTGTTGGACCTGGAGAAGCGCATTCGACTCATGCACCATGTGAACGTACCACTCTGGGTGCGAAAGCATTTCTACACAAATCTGATCATTTGTATAGAAATATAGGTCGTTCCCTTCCTGAAGCAGTTCTTTTGCCAAACGTTTCATTCTGACGACATGCCCCATTCCTCTTAAAAAACCACCATAAACAACAATCATGATTTTTTTGTTCATTCAGCATCCTTCTGTCTCACAGATTGATTCAAACGAACAATGTCTGGATGTTGTTCACAGATGGAAATGAGCTCAGCTGTCGGCACAGCAATAGAACCACCAGCTTTCTCTAGTAAACGGGTAGCAAACACATAATCTTCTTCTGTATCAATCGTGAATCGATAAGCAGGATATGCAAGTTCTTTGGGCGGTGTGAATAATTGAAGGGAAAATTGCTCGGGATGCTTTCTGATATACAGGGTGACATGCTCACGTTCTGAATAAGTGAGGGGAAATTTGTCGATTTCACATAAAATAGATGCTTCAATCATTTCCCCGGAAATACCGAGTGGTGTTCCGTTCGTATATGTGTAATCAGCCTTTTCCTGTCTATGTTTTTCAAGCATTTTCGACAAAAGCGAAGGATCTATAAATGGATTGTCTCCCGTTAAACGTACAACCGTTTTAGGTTCAAATTGGCGGACAATCTGTGCAAACCGCTCAAGCACATCTGCCTCACTGCCTCGAAACACCTTATAGCCCTTTGACATACAATATTGAGCCAAATAGTCATCCTCTGGCTCGACCGTTGTGGCAATCATAAGGTTTTGCATTTTGTGATGGTAATCATCTGATTGCTTCACCCGCTCCACAATCAAATCAATCAGCGCCATGCCGCCGATCGGTTTCATCACTTTTTTGGGCAGTCTTGTTGACCCCATCCTAGCCTGAATGACAAAAAGCACATCATGCATCATCATGAGACTCCTGCGTGAGTACGTCTTTCCACGAAACGCCTGTATGAGCTGGGATGTCTCTCACAGCCTTTGTGCCAAGTAAAATCGGCATATATCGCGGATGCAATCCCTGATTTTTTTGTCCGGGGCGCAGCACGGCTACATTTTCTGACGTGAGGGTCTCACCCTTTGCAATGCCTTTGGTCGTAAAAATTCCTCGATACGCAAATTCTCGAATCTGCCCTTCAATGGCTGTTGTCGTTTTATAAGAACTGCCAAGAAGCTCCTCTGGTAATGAATGAACGTCTATTTCTGCTTGATTCCGCTGCTTTTCTGCCGCTCGAATGTGCTGAACCATTTCCTTTAATTCTTCAGGATCAAGAGCAAATGAATGATCCGCTCCGGGTAATGTTTTATCTATTGTAAAATGTTTTTCAATCATTGCTGCCCCGAGCTTCACAGCGGCTACTGGCGCTTCCGTCGGGTGTTCACTATGATCTGAAAAGCCAATGACTGCTTCAGGGAAAGCGGATCTTAAGGTTTGAATCACCCGCAGGTTCGTATATGCTCTAGGCGCTGGATACTTTGCCACACAATGCATGATGGCGACTTGCTTATTTTGCTGGCTCGTAATCGTTTCGTATGCTTCATGAACATCTGCAATGGTGGCCCCAGCTGTTGAAAAAATGATCGGCTTTTGAAAAGAAGCCGTATGACGCAAAAGAGGCAAATGGTTGATTTCATAGGATGCCAGTTTAAAAGCAGGCGGATTCGTTTGATTCAATAAATCAGCCGATTCTTCGTCACACACGGTGCTTAAAAACATCAGTCCTTTTTCCTTACAACGTGTCAATAAGACAGGCAGCCATTCAGGCGGCAGCTCCATTTGTTCCACTAAAGAAAAAATAGACACTTCTTCTCCTTTGGCCGTTTTGTATAACCCCGGTTCCTTTTGATACATCCGATCCGCTTGAAACATTTGAAACTTCACCGCATCAGCCCCTGCTTCTTTTGCCACATCAATTAAAGCAAGTGCCTGATCCAGCTTGCCATCATGGTTAATGCCTGCCTCTGCAATGATAAAGACAGGCGAACCATCTCCCACTTTGCGATCTCCGATATAGAAATGCGCCATCTTACCTCTCTCCTTTTTTCGGCCACACATGGTAATACAAAAAGGCATTTGTTGTCCTAAACCCCATCTTTTCGTACAGCTGGATGGCTGTCGTATTATGAAGCTGTGTCCCCGCAGAAATGAAGTGATGCCCTCTGTCATGAGACACTTTCATCATCTCAATAAACAGCTTTTTTCCGATCCCTTTTCCTTGAACATCCGGTCTAATCGCAAAAAGCTCAAGCCCCATCTCATGCCCCTTTGTCATACCTTGAATCAAGCCAACCACTTCATCATTCACCTTGGCAACGAGGTTAATATCTGCGCGTCCAAGTAGGTTGTTTCTCATCCACTCCTGATAAAAATGCTGAACAACACGCTGGTCTAAATATGGGTCAAGGGCATAACGGCTTTTCACAAAAGCCTGATCACCTAGTAAGACCGCCTCATCGTAATCCTTCTTATCTGGCACACCCATCACCACATCTTGATCTGATAATGGCATCTCCATGAGGGCAGGCGGTGCCTCAAGCCTAGTCAGACCACCGACATAATACACATGGGATAGTTTTTGAACAATGCGGTTTTTTTCAAGATCAGCCGCCTCAAGCCGTAAAAAGAAAAAATCACATTTTTCTGTTCTCATCCAATTGATGAATCTCTCCATCAATTCTTTAAAGAGCAGCGCTGATTCAGCTTCCACAAACTTCACATGAAAAATATGCTTGTCAAAAATGCCGCTCTCCCATTTGGACCATTCGTATAACAGCACTGCTTTGAGCTTAGCGCCGCTGACAAGAGCAAACTGCTTGAATTCTGCCATGCGTTCCGCTTCATGATCATATGTTTTCAGCCAAGATGCCAGCACCTGATCGTCTATTGCATGAACGACTTTCATGAAGAGGCCTTCTTGTCTTTCAAAATAGACACGACTGCGGTGATGACATCCTGCACATCTTCATCTGTCATACTTGGATAGAGCGGGAGCGAAAGCGTTCGTTTGTAATAAGTGAGTGCCTCAGGGAAATCCTCTGGTGAATAGTTGTAGGTCTTCTCATAATATGGATGCAAGTGAACGGGAATAAAATGAACACTCGTGCCGATTTTATATTCCTTTTGCAGCTGATCAATCATGTCATCGCGTGTGATCAGTGCTTCTTTTGGATCAACTTGTAGCACATATAAATGCCACGCATGTCTTCCCTCATCATGTACAGGCGGCAAGATGAGACCAGCTTCATGTTGAAATGCCTGATTGTATGTCTTCGCAATCTGTTCTCTGCGTGTCTGCATCTCCTTCAACCGGCTTAGCTGAACGAGCCCTAACGATGCTTGCACGTCAAACATGTTCATTTTATAGCCCGGTTCCTCGACCTCGTAATACCATGTTCCCTTTTCTCCATAACGATTCCACGCTCCCTTACTCATGCCATGGAGCGCCAGCCTTCTGATTCTAGCTGCAAGGGCATCATCATTTGTCGTCAGCATGCCGCCTTCACCAGTCGCTATGTTTTTCGTTGCATAGAAGCTAAAAGCGGTCGCATCACCAATTGATCCAATCGGTTGATCGTGATAGGTCGTATAAAGGGCATGAGCGGCATCCTCCAGCACGAACAAATCATACTTTTTGGCAATCGCTAAAATTCGGTCCATATCACACGATTGACCAGCAAAATGTACAGGGACAACCGCTTTTGTATGTGGTGTAATAGCCGCTTCTAATTTTTTCGCATCTAGATTGAGTGTCGCCGGATCAATATCCACGAAAATAGGGGCTGCCCCCGTATGGATGATCGTATTGGCTGTTGCGCAGAACGTCAGAGGCGTTGTGATGACCTCATCACCAGCTCCAATGCCTCTCGCCTTTAACGCTAAAAATAGAGCAGCTGTACATGAATTGACTGCTATTGCGTGCTTCGCTCCAGTCAGCTGCCTAAACTCTTCTTCAAACTGTCTAACTTTTGGTCCGGTGGACAACCAGCCGGACTTTAATGTTCCAATGACTTCATCAATTTCTTCCTGTTCAATAAAAGGCAGTGCATAAGGAAGAAATTGTGCTCTCTTTTGTCCCATATCGCTTGCACACCCCTATCTTCATCTCTGAAAATCCATGCCTGTTTTTGTTTTGAGCAGAGAAAGCAGAACATCGGTCGATTGTGCATGCGGATAATGTTCTTGAATGAAACGAGCCCCTTGCTGTTTCGCCAGCTTTATTTCTTGTTCATCCGATAAAATACGGATCGCTTTCTCGGCCAGCTCAATAGGGTTTTCCATGTGGCAGCTGCCAAGCGACTCGTAATAAGGGTATCTTCTGCCTTCTGTCATTTTTCCAATCAGTACACTCTTTTTAAAGAGCATTGCTTCCAGACCAACTGTTGATGTGAGCGTTATGACCATATCCATATACGGCAGGAGGTCATACAAGTCGATCTCTTTTTTAATTAATCTCACATGGTTCCCCGCGCGCTCAATCGCTGTATAGTCATTTAAACGATTTCGAGCGATTTCCCACGGGTGCGGCTTCATAATCAGCTGAATGTCTTTCCGTTTTGCAATCGTTTTAAGAACATCACCGTAAAAGGCTTCTGAAAACGGCTGTGTTGCCACAAGCACAGTCTTTTTGGCAGGATTGAAGTTCAATTTACGAAAGACCACTTCCTGTTGAAGCGGTGTTCGCTCCTGCACCAAATCAAATCTCGGGTGACCTGTGATCTCCACCTGCTCAGGCTGACAGCCTTTGTCTACATACCAGTCCTTTTCATATTTTCCAAACACTCCGTGGCAGGTGGTGAAAATCGGCAAAAAGGCTTCGTCTCCCATGAGCGCACCGTGCTGAAGACAAATACTTGTGAGATGGCGCTTCACGGTTTGCAAGGCGAGCACACGGCTATAAGCATCCTCCGTCGTACCAACCACTACAGCTGCAATAGGCTGCATCTCAAATAGCGTTTCTATTTGGTCAATTACATCAATAAATTGCACAATGTCCTTCCGAAGCTTTTCTCTAAAAAAGACATTACCAAAGACAGGATGCTGGGCGTAAGGTTTCAATAGAGCATTTGCTTTTTCAATATATTCAACATGGGCTTCTTTATTAACCTCTCTGGCTAATTCAGGCTTACTAATCACTGGTAATCCGAAATAATCAGCCTTCTTCCAGCGCGCGAGCACCACTGTTTGGTTCGGATGGAACCGCATGTAATTTTGTTCAGTAAAACGTAAGTGTTCAAAGTGAAGAAGCACCTTTCCATGACTCGGACGATAAGGGGTACGCTTGATCTGCTGTTTATGCTGATCAAAAAAGGGCTGAATGTCTTGCGGCTTTGGACAAGTCGTTGACAGCTCTTCACCAAACGCCTCATCTTCCATACGTTCTCTCACTTCTGGGCTGATGTATTGATAAAAATTACTGATTAACCCAAGGGGTATGTGGCGATAGGATAAGTCTTTCATCAGATTCACATACTCAAAGTACACTTGCCAATAATGATGAATATAATGCGACACTTAAGGTCACCTCCCATGTCTCTGTTTTAATATATGGCGGAGCTCCCTGCAGGTAGACTGCGGAGGAAGTGCTTGAATAAAATCGCTTTTCTCTTCTTCTGCCAACTGATAATGAATAGACTGTTCTGTGATGTAGTTTGTATCCAATACCTCATCAAAAGGGTAGAACGGATAAAAGTGATTTAATCTAAAAAAGAACCGGGCATCCCCTATTCGATAAAAATGCGGACTCTCGTCCCAGTAGGATCCAAACTCAGCTCGAATCTTTGTTAAAATGGATGCACGATGTACAACTGAACAGTGATCAATAGCACAAGGTGCATTCCACTGCACCGTTTGCGCAGGTCGAATCGTTTCCTTTACTGGCTCTTTTTCGCTATTTAAATAGATAACTTTTGAACTAGAATAGACAATATGTTCATTCGGACGAGCATCTAAATATTTTGTGAGCTTCTCTAAACGGTCTGGTGCATAGACATTGTCATCTGTGGCATAGGAAATATACTCGCCCTTTGCCTGTTCTAATGCTTGATTAATGAGTACGGCATAGCGTGTTTTCGCCGTTCTTTCCTCCAGCGTTTTCACCCCGCTTTGGATAAAATGGACGCGTGAATCTTTACGGAAAGGCTCAATAGCAGCAAGAGTTTGTTCGTTTGATCCATCATCCATGATAAAAAGTTCAAGGTCTGACAAGGTCTGCTGCAGCACCGCTTCAATTGATCTGCCAACGTAGGCCGCTTTGTTGTAGCTCGTCATAATGACCGTTACTTTCGTCAATGTTTTCACCTCGGTCTCTTTTAAACTATGGTTATCATATGTGTCTCCTCTTAAAGAGACTGTAGAGTGACCTATTTTTTATAAAATTGGATTTTTTTCATGATCTATCTTTGAAAAACGTAAAAATTTTGGTAATATAAGTAATCATTTATGTGTATTAAAGGAGTAAAGAACATTGGAGTATATGAAGAGTGATCTCTCCCAAGAAGAGGAAGCAAAAGGTTTTTTTCGATTCTTTAAAATTTTTGTCGCGACAAAAACGATTATTCGCTCATATGAACATACCTCTATTCCCATGTGGCTGATGATACTCCTTGCAAGTATCGCTGGTACAAGTTGGATGTACGAAGGGTATTTTAGTGAGTATATGGGCAATCATATTCCATATCCTTTTATTCTGTTACACGGAGCAGGTTTTGGTATTTTAGTAGGCAATTTTCTTCTATTTTTCGGTTCATTCATTTTACAGTGGTTAGGACGACTGTTTTTTGGCAGTAAAGCGCCGTATCGAGATGTGCTCAAAGCTTGCACACTGACGGTCATTTTTCCTTCCACCTTATTTGCTCTTACTTGGATTTTTACTGTGGGGTTGCTTGGTCCGTATACATTTGTGAAAATCTCACCCTATTTAGACCAGTACTATGAAGTATGGTATTATCTCAGTGTTTTACCACTGGTTGATGCGTATACCAAAGCATGGATATTTGGGATGGCTGTTTTAGGCCTTGTTGCTGTGATGAAGCTGAGAATATGGCAGGCCTTTATCATTGCCATCACACCGATCGCCTTATTTTTTCTCATCATGACCCTTCTCTATGACGTGCAGCGGGCTATGAATTGGTTGATGTAAACAGGCATTCCTTAAATTGTTGGAAACCTTTGCAATCTAGGCAGTACGAATATGGGGTTTGTCGGAATACTGAGGAACTGCACAAAGCAGTTCCTTTTTTTCGTTCAATGTACATATTCTCTCTTCCTGTCTCATAGTGTGAAAGAGAAAAAGAATGTTATGGAAACAACAGGCGCTTTTCTGCCTTCTGTTTAGAACACCATGAGGAAAGAGGAGGAACGTTATGAAATTGAAAAATCAATTTGGGCAAGGTTCGGGTTTCGAAGGTCAAGATTTTCGCCAGCAACAATATGGAGCAAATCCGTATCCTGCGCAGCAGATGGGTTATTCAGTCCCTCCCCAAACGCAGGGTCAAATGCAAGGTCAAATGCAGCAGGGGTATTCACCAATGCCGTCTACTGGTACTTCACAAGGAGGCCAAGGTGGGCAAAGTGGCGGGCAGCCCTATCAAATTCCTTCTGGACCGATTTATCAGCAGAACGTCACCGGTCAGCTGCCGCTTGAGCAGTCCTATATTGAAAATATTTTACGATTAAACCGCGGCAAAGTAGCCACGATCTATATGACGTTTGAGGCAAGTAAAGAATGGAACTCAAAGATTTTTAGAGGAGTCATTGAGGCCGCAGGACGTGATCACATTATCATTAGTGATAACAAAACAGGGACACGATACTTATTGTTAACAATCTATCTTGATTACATTACGTTTGATGGGGAAATTCAATATGACTATCCATACTCGATGTCTACGTATTCCCCAAGATAACCTCAAGGTCATATTAGCAGCAAGGTGCAGACGCCCTTGCTTTTTTCTTTTGTCTAGGTTTTTGACACACCTTCGGGGGAAGGCTCATAAGATGCCTAGTAGTTTTTATTAAACGCCTAGAGGTGACATCAATGACTGTTGAGCTGGATTATACATCGCCGAATGTCAAATATTCATTTGATTTGAACCAAAGCCCCCTTGTGAAATATGACCAACACAACCTGATTAATGTTTTAGGAAAAAAACAATTAAATTCGCTCGATCAAGTATCTCTGCTGGATATATATTTGAGTAAAAGCAAAGTAGTAGAGCCTCATTATCATCAAAATGCTGCCGAGCTTGTTTATTGTATCGCCGGCTCTGCTGCTGTATCCATGCTGAACCCTTTTACAAAAAAGCTGTCCACCTACACCATTACCCCCGGGCAGGTAGCCAATGTGCCACAAGGCTGGTGGCATTACGAAGTCGCCTTACAGGACAAAACCCATTTGTTAGCCATTTTTAACGCATCGACACCAGAAGTCATCTTAGGTTCAGACCTTCTAACCCTCACGCCTTCTCACATCATGGCACATACTTATTGCATGAACGAAACGCAGTGGAAACAGGCGACGCAGCCTGTGAAACCTGGTGTGTTTATCGGACCTTTCTGCCATCGGGAGGAAGAGGCACAAACGCACCCTGTCCCCCCTTCTCACTATGTACCTTATTATCAAGCACCTCCGAACTATTCTCCTTATTGGAGTTAAGAAAAAACCGATGCCCCTATGAGAGCATCGGTTTTTTTATCTTATAAATTTTTTGCTGCTGCAATCACTAGCATGATCCAAGAAGCGATAAATGCCACTCCGCCAATTGGTGTAATGGCACCTAGAATCTTCACCTGAGTCAAGGCAAGCACATAAAGGCTTCCTGAGAAGAAAAGAATGCCTGCCAGCATCACCCAGCCAGCGGTCGGCACTAGGGAAACACCTGACAGCTTATCTGCCAGAAAGGCGACAATAAACAGGCCAATTGCATGGAACATCTGATATTGAACCCCTTTATTCCATATCTCAATATACTTTTCAGGAATTTTCCCTTCCAGTCCATGTGCACCGAAGGCTCCAAGACCAACCGCAAGCATGGCGTTAATGGCACCTAATATGAAAAATAGTTTCATTCGTCATTCTCCTTATCTCATCAATTATGTTTATCATAGCGCGGGTCTTATCCAACATTCAACTTTCCTATGATGCTGACACGAGATTGTCGGATTTCTTCTTCTTTCGCAGCAGCACTTGATCGACCACAATCGCAATCAGTGTGCCAAGCACAAGACCATTGCTCAATAAAGAAATCAGCACAGGATGCATGCCTTTTAATGCCCCTTGTGGCACAAACATTGCGCCCACGCCTGCTAAAACAGCGATGCCAAGCACAAATCGAATGCGCGGGATGTCTTCTTTTTCATACTGATCGAATTCAGACATGGCAATCCCAATCATAGAAGAGAACACCACAAAGTTCACAGCCAGCCCCACAGGTGAAGGCAATGCAGAGAAAAAGCTCATCAATAATGGAAATAAACTAATGAGGACAATGAGCAGACTGCCAAGAAAAAATGGCTTTCTCGATGGAATTTTTGTTGTTTGTATAAAGCCCGCTGCCCCTGAAATAGGAACAGGCGCAATCGCACCAATCAGTCCGCTCAGCAAATGACCAAATGCGGCGACAAAACCAGCCGGTCTGGCTCGTTTCCGCTCACGCAGTTCACCAAATGCCTTGACGGAACTTTCCACAATTCGAATACTTGCCAGCATATTCACAATGAGTAAGATCGTAATAAAAAAGGACGTGACAAGCAGGCCACTGTCAAAGACCGGCATGCCAAACGGAAACAGTTTTGGAAACTCAATGATCTGCTCAGGAATGCGAACAGGCTTCGCTAGTCCGAGTAAAGCAAATAACAACCAGCCGCCTGCAAGTGCGAATAACACAGAAAACTGTCTTAAATAATGCCATTTTGAGCGGCTGATCATGAAGGTGATGACAATAATCAAGATCGATAGACAAAAGACAAGCCCATCTACCTGATTTCCCCGATAACCGATCCCCATCAGCCCTTTCATGATTGGCTGACTTAACTGCACAACAAGCAGCAGCAAATAAATACCTGTGACAACCGGCGTAAATAAAGACGCAAGCCAATTAATGATTTTAAAAAGACTAAAAATAAAAAAGAACGCCGCACTAAAAATTAACGCCCCTTGTAATGCTTGCAAGGTTTCAGGATATGTGGCGAAAATTGTCCCTGTCATGCCTGCATAAAGGGTATATACCCCCCACCACAGCCCTGCTGGACTTTCATTGATTGGCAGCATATGACCGCATAAACACTGCACCATCGCCACAAGTCCAAGTGAAAAGAATGTACTCTGAATCAGTTCCGCCGACTGCACTTGATTTAATTCAAATGCTTGTGCAATCGCAATCGGCACAGCAATAGAAGCTGCGATAAAAAATGCCATCCACTGAATGGCGCCCAAAAATAGTTTCAACCCGATCACCTTCCCTTTGTCGTGACAAGACCATTAAAAATCAAAAATAGAGTCACCGTTGCCATCTTTCTCTTGTTGACCCTCTTCTTTATGCTGAAATTTCTTTGCACCGCTAGTGCCCATCAATTTCTCTAACATAGCTTGATCCGTAGACACAGCCGGTGCAGATGGTGTCTGTATAGATGGAGGTGGTGAAATAACCGAAGACTGCGGCATTTGCACCTGTGATGATGTGTCGAGAATGACATCACATAGTGAAGAAATGACCGCCGCTTGACGTTTCACCTCTTCATCATTTCCACTTTGTTTTGCTTTTTGAATGGCTTCCTCCATTTTTTGAAGCAGACTTGATATATGAATATTCAAGGGTAGACCCTCCAATCTAAAAAATTCGTTTTCCAACATTATTTTACCAAATGAACAAACCGAATGGGTTCATTTTTTCAAAGCTGTGTGCTTCTGTTCATCTTATTTGACCCTTACCCAAGATTCACACATAATAATAAAGAAACAATATCGTCTTTGAAAGGACTGAAAGATGAGCAAACTCACTGAACTCATTCACAAACAAAAAAACGTTCAAACACCAGCGGTTCAAGAACGAATCCGTCTTCTTAACGATTTGAAAGCAGCCATTAAACATCATGAAAAGGACATATTACAAGCCTTAGCCCATGATTTACATAAATCCGAACAGGAAGCCTATACAACAGAAATTGGCATGGTATATGAAGAGATCAATCATACCGTCAAACATCTTCACAAATGGGTCAAACCATCTCGCGCGAAAACACCTCTGACCCATATCGGATCAAAAAGTATGATCATTAAGGAACCGTACGGAAGCGTTCTGATTATTGCCCCTTGGAACTATCCTTTCCAATTGGCCCTTTCGCCATTAGTTGGAGCCATTTCTGCGGGAAATGCCGTTACTTTAAAACCGTCAGAATTAACGCCGCACGTCTCAAACGTGATTGGCACGATTGTGGAAAGCGTGTTTCAAGAAGATCTTGCAGCGGTCGTTGAAGGCGGTGTGGATGTCAGCACAGAGCTTCTGAAACTGCCTTTTGATTATATTTTCTTTACTGGAAGTGTAGCCGTCGGCAAAGTCGTCATGGAAGCGGCCGCAAAACATCTCACACCTGTCACACTTGAGCTCGGCGGAAAAAGTCCATGCATTGTCATGCCTGATGCAGACATCAAACTCGCTGCGAAGCGAATCACCTTTGGTAAATTCACGAATGCTGGTCAAACATGCATTGCACCAGACTATTTACTTGTTCATGAATCGATCAAAGAGGACCTATTGCGTGAAATGACGACCTGTATCCGTGACTTTTACGGGAACCAGCCTGAAACAAATCCGCATTTCGGAAAAAATGTCAGCCAGCGTCATTTTGATCGACTTTCACAATTTCTCTCAAATGGCACGATTGTGACAGGTGGACAGCGCAATGAACAAGAGCTCAAAATCGCACCGACCATTCTAGATCACATTACTTGGGAAGACCCTGTGATGCAGGAGGAAATTTTCGGACCTATTTTGCCTGTCATCTCATTTGACTCTCTTCAAGAGGCAGCTGACATGATTAAGGCAAGACCGAAGCCGCTCGCTCTTTACTTATTTACAACCAATAAAGAAACAGAAAACTATATTCTAGACAACCTCTCATTTGGCGGAGGCTGCATCAATGATACGCTGATGCATGTCGCCACTCCATACTTACCATTTGGTGGCGTTGGCGAAAGCGGTATTGGACGATATCATGGAAAGGAAAGCTTTTTCACCTTTACGCATGAAAAAAGCGTCCTGCGCCAGACCAATCGCTTTGATTTTTCTTTCCGCTATCCAAATGCGAAAAACGGACTCGACATTGTCCGTAAATTTTTAAAATAAACAGGACGAAGGGATTTTCCCTCGTCCTATTTTGATTCGATGTCCTTGATACACCAGTTGATTTCATCGATCCCCATTTGCTTTAAATAGGCGTTTACTTTTGAGAACGGACGACTGCCAAAAAAGCCGTTTCTTGCGGAAAAAGGACTTGGATGAGGTGACTCAATGATGTAATGCTTACTTTGATCAATGCGTTCTTTTTTATTTTGCGCATGTCTGCCCCAAAGCACAAAAACGACTGGCTGATCTCGGTCATTCAGGACGTCGATGACGCGGTCTGTCACACGTTCCCAGCCTTTGCCTTTATGCGAGTTCGCTTCCCCTTTTCTTACAGTGAGCACGGTGTTTAACAGCAAGACACCCTGCTCTGCCCAGCTGACAAGCGAGCCATGGTTAGGGACCGGACAACCGAGGTCATCCTTTAGCTCCTGAAAAATATTTCTCAAAGATGGAGGATGTTTGACACCAAGCTGAACAGAAAAGCTTAATCCGTGTGCCTGTCCCGGGCCATGATAAGGGTCTTGTCCCAAAATCACGACCTTCACAGCTTCATACGACGTCAAATGGAGGGCACGATAAATGTCATCTGGCTTTGGAAACACGATCTGCGTACGATATTCTTCCTTTACCCACTCACGTAATTCCTGATAATATGGCTGTTCAAATTCACTTTTCATCACAGCCCACCAGCTATCATTTAAAAATGGCTTCATTGCGGTTGTCCTCCTTCTGTCTGCTGTGCCAATCTTGAGATCATCGGTTTTCCATCCCATACAATCTCACTCTCTGATTCTCGTTTTTTCATCGCTGGTTCTTCTAATAGGACAGCAAAGTTCGCTGTCGGCAAATCACCGAGCCCATGCTTTTCACTCAGATCATCTAAGTAGTTCTTCCTTGTTTCACCAAGATCACTCGACTGATTGCCCCCACCATCAAAGAACGCATAGATCACACTGGCAGCTGGCACTCGTTTGGCTCGTGCATGCTGCGTAACACGCAGGAAAAAGTCCCAGTCCCAGTAGTGATGCATCGCTGGATCAAAATAGCCGATCTCATCATGTATGCGGCGTTTGTACATACTGCCAGAAGGAACATATGTAGAAAAAACACGCATGTCCTCAATGTCCGCTGTATAAGCAAACAAACGTCTTGATACTGGAAAACGAGTCGCACCTCGTTCTTCAAACGAAACAATTTCCGCATCCGAAAAGACAAAATCAGCGTCTTCCAGCGCCTTGCTCATACGTTCAATATGACAAGGTGTAAAATAATCATCGTCATCACTCACCATAATGACGTCACCTGTCAGCTCACGCACGCCAACATTTCTTGCGTTCACATGCTGGACATTCTCATCTAAATGAATCAAGCGGATTGGCAGCTCGGGATAGAGTTCCTGAATCACGTCCACTCGCTCTCCTGCATCATTTACGACCACAATTTCAAAAGGCTGTACGCTTTGTCTCGAGATGGATTCAAGCAGTTCACACAATGCGCTCAGCCGGTTATGTGTCACAATTAGTAAAGAAATCTTCATATCGGCCTAACTCCTTTAATAGATTCGTCTTTTTCATTAAAACATAAATCGGCTTTCTTCTCATGATATAAAAGGCGGTTTGATTGATCGAGAAAATGGGAATTTTTGATGAAAAGGAGTGATGATGATGGAATTTTTCACAGTTGAGAATAGTAAAGAAGCCAAACAGACGATCGAACAGATACAATCAGCAAAGGACGATGTGTTTGTTTTTGCGTATGACCCCGAACGCTCTGATACCGTTACTGAGTACACGGAAGCAAAGAGCATGACAGCTGTCGATCAAGGGATTTTAGATCAAATCGCCAATATCATTCGCACCAGGGATGATGAACTGATGGCCAAAATCATGTCGACCGGCGCCGATCAAGAATTAGCCTTAACGCTTTTAGAGGAGCTGAAAAAAGGGAAATTGGTGATTTGTAAAAGATAAAGAATGAGGCGTTCCATGAAGAGTGGAACGCTTTTTTATGCCGTTTCATTGTGATAAATGGAAAAGCTGATTATAATAAGGGATAGAACAGTAACTGTTACACATCACATTGGAGGTTCAGCAACTATGTCTATGAATAAAGCACTCACCATCGCAGGTTCGGATTCAAGCGGCGGTGCAGGTATCCAAGCAGATTTAAAAACGTTTCAAGAAAAAAACGTCTACGGGATGACAGCTTTAACCGTTGTCGTTGCAATGGATCCTCATAACAACTGGGATCATCAAGTGTTTCCAATCGATACATCAACAATCCGCGCGCAGCTCTCAACGATCGTGGAAGGCATCGGTGTAGATGCGTTAAAAACAGGTATGCTGCCAACAGTTGACGTCATTGAACTCGCAGCTGAAACGATCAAAACATATGAGCTGAAAAATGTCGTCATTGATCCTGTTATGGTATGTAAAGGTGCGAACGAAGTCCTTTACCCAGAGCACGCTGAAGCATTGCGCGAAAAGCTCACGCCACTAGCAACAGTTATCACACCTAACCTTTTCGAAGCAGGTCAATTAAGCGGCATTGGCGAGATCAAAACGATGGAACAAATGGAAGAAGCCGCAAAACGCATCCATGAACTTGGTGCAAAGTATGTGGTCATCACTGGCGGCGGTAAGCTAAGCCCTGATAAAGCGATTGATTTGCTTTATGATGGACAAACCTTCGAACGCCTTGAAACAGATAAGATCGACACAGAATACACACACGGTGCAGGCTGCACATTCTCAGCCGCAGTCACAGCTGAACTAGCAAACGGCTCAGACGTGAAAGAAGCCATTTATGCAGCAAAAGAATTCATCACAGCTGCCATTAAAGGCTCTTTCCAACTAAACGAATACATCGGACCAACGAAACATTCCGCACATCGTTTGGACAAATAAAACACTAAAAACCGATCCGCCGCTTGGGTGAATCGGTTTTTTTGTTTATCGTAAGCTGAGTCTCTGTGCAAATAACCAATCTGTTAAGCCTGGCGTCTCATAAGCAGGCGTCCATGATGCATGATCATACCCATACTTGCTTGCATACTCGGTATAAATCGGTCTTCCACCAGCTTTTTGAATCGCTTGAATTGTATTTCTCGCATAACTGATAGGAATAATGGAATCATCCTCTGCATGAAATGCCCATATTGGCTTGTGCGCTAAAATTCTTGCCTTGCTTGGATTTGCACCCCCCGCAATAGGAATCATCGCTGCAAACAAACGAGGATATGTGATGTTCAACTGATACGAGCCAAATCCGCCTTGAGATAAACCAGTCGCATAAATCCTTTTCTGATCAATCTTATAAGAAGTTAACACATGCTGAAGCACTTCATACGCTTTGTGTAAATCTGGTGAAAATTGAAACACATTTGTCAGGTCGATCTCATTTTGCGCGTTTCTTGTTAAAGCAAAACCCCCATCCACAGCATTTCGAGCCTGAGGTGCTAGTACGTATGCAGGATGTTTCTTTTGAACTTCAGGAGAAGCCCATAAAACTGCACCATCATTTGCAAGTAACTGCTTTTGATTATCAGTCCCCCGCTCCCCTCCTCCATGTAAGAACAAGACGAGAGGATAAGCTTTACCCCTCTTATGATTTTTCGGAATGTATAACCGATAAGGCATTCCTTGATATTCAAAAGATAAAAAAGATGAGGCAATGTCCTCTCGTGTGACAAAACGATAATTGTATGTAGACGTAGCTAAGCGATGCCTATTTTTGTAAACGCTTACTTTTAAAGTCGTATCGGTATCAATTTGAATAGGCTTTTTATATCGCTGACTTTGAGTTGTCGGCTGGCTGCCATCTGTTGTGTAATAAAGAGAAGCTTTTGGCACCTGAGAATGGAGTACCACCTCTTGCGAGCGATAATATTGACCAGATGGTACGGAGGCAGTAGGTGTAAAAAATGATGTGTGTTGCGTTCGGGCAGATGAAACGGAAGGATGAAGAAAACTCATAGAAAATAGCACAATGATAAAGGTGATCAGACATTTCTTGGTTGCATGGTTCATATCGTTCCTCCTGTATATGCTCAGATGAATTTTTATTTATTTTGTACCATGACAAAAGGAATGTCAACGCTTTCATTTAAATTTCTGAATAATCTGACTAAAATAAAAAAAGCATACCCGCACCCAGGTACACTCTTTCACCATACTTTTTTACCTACTTTTGCTGATCGGATTCTTTCGCCATTTTTCGAATAAAGGCTTCAATGGATTCAACAAATAAGGCATATTCTTTCATTTGTTTATACGTATCTGACAGCTTCTCTTTTAATTCTTCCTGCTCTAGAGAAGGTTCACCGAGAATAGATTGGACTTGAATCAGCAATTCTTTATATTCTTCACGTTTATCTTCAACATGATCTGCCATTGTCTCCAAGCGTTTTCTAGTCGTCGGCTGCTGTTTTGAATTCAAGTAAACAACCCCTTTTTGTCCTACCGCATTTGGATAAACGTCAGCCTCAGCTGTATATATTTTAAAATGATACCATAATTGAACCTGTTATCATATATGTAAAACGTCATCAAACCGCTTCAGGCCAACCTTGTATATACATGATATAGGCTTTAAGATACAGGCTGATCTCACTAGAAAAAAGCAGATCATTGATCTGCTCAGATTGTAGAGAAAGCCATGTTTTTATACAATTTTTTGCGTAAGTATGATGAAGTGCTTTAATGAAAAAAAGTCTCCCATAAACCGAACATTTTTTCACAAGCAACATTTATTTTTTGCAAAAATGAACGACAGTTCCGATTGAGTTTATCCTCTTTCTATTGACAACTGTAAGACTAAGTATAATCATATGAAAATGGTTGATGTGATAAATGTGATCATTAGCACCACATAAACCTTCTTAAAAATTAAATAGCCAATAACTCCCCAAGCTAAATACAACAACGGCAATGTGAATAACACAAGACCCATGGGTTGAAGATCTTGTAAGTAAATATACTCCACTCTCCTATACAGCTATCTTATAACTTCCATGCTTGTCATTTCCCAATCTTTATCAGATTTTAGTGATATCTCTTTAGATTCCTTGCTTTCAATATTATATTCAATAATTCTGCCAATAACTCCATTCTTATCTCTCTCAAACATTCTTACCAATGCATAAATCTTGTCGTCTAAAATCTTAGCCTCTTCTAAACGTTCGTCATCTGATTTAAAATTAAGTGGAATCTTTTCAGAAGATATCTCTTTGAGGTCTCTGTTGAATGTCTTAATTTCTCCTTCATAGGAGACTATCGTTACTTTATCATCGTCTACGTTTGTCTTGTAGATAGTGAATCCTTTATCCATTACTATTTCTCTTTTCTTATCGAGAGTTTTTTTGTCGAGTACAACCAACATAGACTCCTGTTTACTGTCAACGCCATCGTTTAAGGCAAGTATTAACTCTTCGTTGTTTAATGACTTCAAAGACTCATTATTGTCAGGGAAGAATACTGAGTCTACGTCTAACTTTTTTCGTTTTTCTTTATGGGTTTTAGGATTTATTGAAGACATTGTTACACTTTCATCATTACTGAGAATGGCATAGATTTTTTTGTCTTCAAATATAGCTGTTGTTAATTCTCCTTCTAATTCAACTTGATTTTTATCGTTGTCATCTTCATTCCAGTATACTAATTCTCCTACTAAGCCATTCTCTGTAAAGCCAACGTTAATGTCGTGTAGAACATAACCATTAGAGTAGTTAATAAAGAATGCACCCTCGTCATCTGTAGATTTTGAAAGTGATTTTGTATTCAAAGGCTCTACCTTGCCAGTCTTCTTATTTAAAGACACATGGTAATTAGACCTATTAGATGAAAAGTAGATATTATTATTGCTTTGAGTAGAAGAAGTAAATCCTACGCAGTCTTTCATTGTCATACTCGACAATTTCTTTCCTTTATCGTTGTAGTTGACCATCTCGCATCCTCTGTCCATTGCCTGTGAATATATGATAGCAAATTTACTATCTTTCATATGGCTCAATTCTCCCTTAGGAGAGTCCCCCGCAGCCTCCTCTTTTTTTGAACATGCTGAACAAACAAGTGCTATGGCGCAAGCAAATAAAAATAACTTAAAGTATTTCATTCAATCATCTCTCCAATTACTTTTTAGCGTGGTCCACATTTACCCCATATTATTAGTTAATATGGATTATGTAAACATAAATAGAATTTTAAGGATATTTTAATATGTAATGAATTGACATGTTAATTTTGAGTGAATTTTTAAATTAAAAAAGAGACTATTCGTAATAGTCTCTTTTTCACACACGTACATTTTCTTATTGTCCTACTCGATCCAACATCTTGATGACTCTCTCTTAATGACAACCTGTTTCCTCTAATTCTCTCTTGAAACATCAATGTCTAGGAGTGGCTTCTTTTTTCTTTAGAATTAGCCAAGGCGTAGACATTTTCTCTGCTTGTTTAGTAGATCAAAAACCTGCTTCTTTTTGCAATTGCCACGTCTTCAATTTAAGCTTCGTTTCATTTCTACCACTGATGGAGATTGATTTATTTCCCGGGGAAGGAAAGTAACGTGCAGTAAATACTTCCCGGCCTCCGTTGACAAAAATCTCAATCGATGATGCATCAATAAAAATATGCAGATCCTGTAGTTCCTCAATTTCTACTTCACGAACTTCCTTTGTTCGATCTTCAAATCGATCTCTCTCTAACGTTAGTTTGCCATCATCTTTATCATAAATGATACGAGCAGCAGCACGAATACAGCATTCAAACCCTTTTTGTGTTTCAATTTGATCAATGAATACCTCTGCGCTCGTCAAATCTTCAACAGGAATGGAATGAACAGATCGTTTAACGTGAAAAACATACTCCTGCTCATTTGTCCGCATAGATCGAAGTTCACTTACCGGCTGTTGAATAAGACGTCCTTCATCATCTAAACGAAGCTCTCTCGGAATCGTCAAGCAATGGATCCATTGATAAGAGATGGTTGGATGATGCTCTTCCCCTTGATCTGGTACACCCATCCATCCCATTAAAATGCGTCTGCCCGATTCATCTTGGAAAGTCTGCTGTGCATAAAAGTCAAAGCCACGATCCAGCTCCTCAAACGCTCCATGTGTATATTGGTAGGTACGATCATCCAATGTACCAACAAAATAACCAGATTGATGTGTATTGTTGTATTTGAATCCATCAGGCTTCAACCCCTGTGGTGACACGATCAATACATCCTGACCGTCTAATTCAAACAGATCTGGACATTCCCACATGTATCCGAAATGATCTAATCCATTCTTTCCACTGCCTGCAATAATGCCTTGAAACGTCCAATTGTCTAATGTATCAGATGTGAATAAGACAAGATGTCCCTTGAGATCTTCACTTTGTGCTCCAAGGACCATGTACCACTTTCCATTCCGCTTCCACACCTTCGGGTCACGAAAATGTGCAGTAAATCCGGCTGGCAAAGTCGCCACGACACCTTTTTTCTCAAAATGAACCCCATCCTCTGAAACAGCTAAACATTGATATGTCTCACGGTTCCCTTGCTCATCACGGACATTTCCGGTATACATCACATACATACGACCATCGTCAATGACTGCACTGCCAGAATAACAGCCATTTTGATCAAACCAATCACTTGGCGTGAGGGCAGCCTCTTCATGCTGCCAATTCACTAGATCGGTTGATGTGTAGTGACCCCAGAATTTTGCCCCATGTCCTGTTTTAAATGGCTGCCATTGATAAAACACATGGTAGACTCCCTTCCACTGAATCAATCCATTCGGGTCATTTAAAAGACCGACTGGCGGCATTAAATGGAAGTTCTGACGGTACACATCCTTTTTCACCAAATGCTCATAGTTTCGAATACGATCTGTTACCTTTTGACGAAGTGCTGCGTCCGTTGTTGTCATCACTGTGACCACTCCTTGATTATTTTTCGACTTCTTTGACTTTAAAGATGATGGTAAGAATAAATGAAACAGCAACAGCTATTAACATACCAATAACATAATTTACCACATTTTGTAAACCAAATGGAGCTGCAATGGCAATCATCGGAATCCCTGTTAAACCATAAGCGTTGGCGGCTACCTTCGTGAAGACGACAAACGCCCCGCCTAATGCACCTCCGATCATTGCAGCAATAAATGGCTTACGATAACGAAGATTCACACCGAATATGACCGGCTCTGTAATACCTAAGAAAGCAGAAAATGCTGCTGGTAATGCAATTTCTTTCGTTTTTGCACGCTTTGCTAAGAAAAAGACCGCCAGCCCTGCTCCGCCTTGAGCGACGTTGGACATGGCCCAGATCGGCAGCAAATAATTCCGTCCAATATCATTTAGAAGTCCTGCCTCAATCGCATGGAAGCTATGATGAACACCTGTCAGTACAATTAAAGAATAAGCACCTCCGAAAATCAGTCCAGCTAAGAATCCTGCATGATCATAAACATAAGTGAGTGCATTTGAGATTCCTGTACCGAGCATTCTCCCTAGCGGTCCTACAGCAATAAACGTCACAAATCCAGTCACAATCACCGTCACAAACGGTGTCACAAGTAAATCAATACTGTTCGGCACAACTTTTCTTAAATTCTTTTCAATCACGCACATGATATACACAGTTAATAACACGGGAATGACCGTTCCTTGGTAACCAAGAAGCGCAATATCAAAGTTGAATAGATGCATATATTCTGGTTTTGCGTCTGTCAGTCCCCATGGATTCAGCAAGCTCGGGTGAATCATAATGCCCCCAATGACGGCTCCTAAATATGGATTTCCACCAAACTCTTTGGCTGCACTAACCCCAATTAAAATCGGTAAAATGATAAAGGCAGCACTTGAGAACATATCTAGCATTTGGAAGATGGCAGAGCTTGGATCAGCCCATTTGAAGGCTTTCATCATGCCTAATAGGCCCATTAATAAACCGCTTGCTACAATTGCTGGAATGATTGGTACAAAAATATTCGATAGCGTCTTGGCAAAACGTGCAAGTGGATTCATTTTTTGCTTCACGGCTTCATCATGGCTGGCAGGTTTTTGATTCTCGTCGTCTGCCTCAAGACCCGTCTCACGAGCAAAAGGCTCATATACTTTGTTGACAGAACCTGTTCCAAATATGATCTGGAATTGACCCGAGCTTGAGAAGGCACCCTTCACACCCTCAAGTTCTTCAATGGCATCTTTGTCAATCAACGCCTCATCTTTCATCACCAATCGGAGTCGTGTGGCACAATGTGTTGCGCTAATGACATTTTCTTTGCCGCCTAATAATGTTGTTAATTCTTTGGCTGTTTTTTGATAATCCATGTTGTCTCCCCCTTTTTTTAAAACAAAAAAGACCTAAAATTCACCAACGATGAAAGGACATACACGTCCCCTCGTTACGCAAATTTTAGGTCTTGCCTGCCTGACAGTCACAATCCCACGATATTGGTTTTTGATTACGCTTTCATCATAGTATAAGAGCGTGACCTGCGTCAACCTATTTTTTCGAATCAAATGACCCATATACACTAATTAGAGTAGTGTGCATAAAAAAAAGCCTGCGGACAGGCACAACCTTTACACCAATTCGGCATCCTGCAGACGCTGGACATGCAGCGTGATGTAGCCGATCTCCGATTTAGGGAGATGAAGTCCATATTCTTTTTTCAACAAATCAGCCAGTCCAAGTGCACACCGGTAAGCCGAGTCATACTTTGTTTGGATAAAAGTCAGCATGTCATCGTCCATGATTTGAAATGCTTCATTCGATTCCAACCTGCCTAATGCATACCTCAAATGTGTCACAAGCCGCTGATATGAAATACTATCCTCATCAATCGAGCGCTCAAAAACGCTTTCGATATGCTCGATCATTTCTTTGATCATCGTTGTGTATTTGACCGTCTTCTTCATGGACTCCGTATTCATTTTGGCCGTATGAATATGAAGTGCCACATACCCTGCCTCATCGTCCGGCAGGTCAACCCCAAGCCGCTCCTTTACATAACGAATGGCATACTTTCCAATATCATATTCCTGCTTATATAAGACTTTGATCTCACCAAGCAATTTATTATATAAGACAATGCCTTTTTGAACGCGTTCAATGGCAAAGGATAAATGATCTGTCAGTGAAATGTGGATATGATCACTGAGCGGCATCATGAGTTCACCCTCTGCATAACTAATAATATGCTCTGCCACCTCAATATGCGCTTCTGGCAATGTCGCAAGAATTTGTTTGAATTTCTCATTTTCTTCACGCACAACAAAAATCTTCTCTATTTTTTGAACGGGAACGACGTCATTTTTCCCCTTCTGAAAAGCAATTCCGGGCCCCATCACAATTTTCTCCTGATCACCCTCCTTTACAACCACTGCATTGTTATTCAATATTTTATATATCTTCAAGGGGCATCCTCTCCCACAGATAACGTGTCTTATGTGGGATTTTACCCTGTTTCAACTTTTCTGTAAAGATAAGAACGGACCGGCACGAGCCTCTCTCGTTGTCTTTTCATAAAGCATCATCAGACTTTCTTGAAACGGCTTTTCTATCCTGCGCTTCTTCTTCTTTTCAACTGCCAGTTTCTCTAGCTTTCTCTCATTCACCGCAAGAAAGAATCCTCCATCCACTGCTGTCACTTTCACCCCTTGCTTCTTCAGCAGCTCACCAGGATTCACAAGCACATTCATCACAAAACCAAACCATACACTCAACCAGTTCTTCCATTTCTTCACTGAACATCCCTCCGATTTACTTAGAATCTAGCAGTTCTAGCAAATTAACTGTTCCTATCATATCCCGAGAAAAAAGAGAGGTTTGTCACAATCTGGGTGAAAAAACGAACTAGTTTTCAGAAGTTTTGTTGAAAAGTGCAGAAGATGATCATGTTCCACAATGTTTCTATGAAAATTTTATACACACACTATCCCAAAGATAAGCACATCTTATCAACAGGGTTTATCCACATATCAACACCCTCTTACTAGATTTTGTGTATGAGATTTTTTTATTTTCCATATATATATCTGAATAATCGAGTTATCAACAGATTATTGTGCATAAGTGTGACTTTATAAACAAAATAGTTCTTTATGACTATGTAAAATAAGACCATTTTAGTAAAGGAATTGGTTTCATCGTATGGAATACTTAATAACGGGCAGTGAATCTTTCCTATTTATCCACAAAAAGAAAGGCTATCTCCCTAAATACACAGCTAGAAAGGGGAAAATTAATTGAAAAAAGTAATCTCTCGTTCTTCTGTTCTATTGTTCTCCACTATTTTTACCTTATCCACATTCTTTTCAGGTCAGGCTGCTGCCGCTCCATCGAACAAACAGGTGGAACTGGAAAAAGCAGAAATCTTCGGCGAAATCAATGTTAAGTCTAGAAAACACACCACTGTCATTGTTGAATTAAAGGAAAAATCCTTAGTTGAAGCCAAGCAAGAAGGCGAAGCACAAACAAAGGCCTCCCTCAAAAAATCTCGAACGAAAGTAAAGAATGCAGCACTCAAAAAGCTAGATAAAGCGAGTGTTCATCAAGAATATGAAAAAGTCTTCTCTGGTTTCTCTATGAAACTTCCTGCAAACGAAATCCCGAAACTGCTCGCAGTTGACGGAGTAAAAGCCGTTTATCCGGATGTTACATATCAAACAGATGAAGTGAAAAAGAAAAGCGTCCAGCTTCCTAATGAGGATGTCTCTCCACTCATGGATAAAAGCGCCCCATTTATCGGTGCCCCAAAAGCTTGGGATGCCGGCTACTCTGGAAAAGGAGTAAAAGTCGCTGTCATTGATACTGGAGTAGATTATACCCACCCTGATTTAAAAGGAAACTTCGGATTATACAAAGGCTATGACTTTGTTGATAATGACTATTCTCCACAAGAAACACCAAAAGGAGATCCTAGAGGCGAATCGACAGATCATGGTACACACGTCGCAGGAACAATTGCGGCAAATGGACAAATTAAAGGTGTCGCAAAAGATGCTACCCTTCTCGCCTACCGTGTCCTTGGACCAGGCGGATCAGGAACAACTGAAAATGTCCTTGCAGGCATCGACCGGGCTGTCACTGACGGAGCCGATGTCATGAACCTTTCTCTTGGAAACAGTGTGAATAACCCTGATTATGCAACAAGCATCGCACTTGATTGGGCTATGTCAGAAGGGGTTGTCGCTGTCACATCAAATGGAAACAGCGGGCCAAACAGCTGGACCGTTGGATCTCCTGGGACATCAAGAGATGCCATTTCTGTCGGAGCCACTCAGCTTCCGTACAGTCTATACAACGTGAAATTCCCGAACTATTCAACAGCAAAAGTGATGGGCTACTATCAAGAAAATGATTTAAAAGCACTTGACCAAAAACAAGTCACACTCGTCCAAGCAGGCATCGGTGACGAAAAAGCTTTTGAAAACATCGATGTCAAAGGAAAGGTGGCAGTGATTGAACGTGGAGCCATTGCCTTTGTTGATAAAGTGGACAATGCGAAAGCTGCTGGTGCGATCGGCGTTGTCATGTACAACAATACCGATGGAGAAATCCCTGTGGATGTACCAGGTCTGGCCCTTCCGACGATTAAGCTGTCAAAAGCGGAAGGAACAGCACTTGTTAAAGCCATTGAGGCTGGTAACAATACAACAACTTTCTCGATTCAATTTGTGAAAGAGTTAAGTGAACAAGTCGCTGACTTCTCATCTCGCGGACCTGTTGTCGATACGTGGATGATCAAACCAGATCTTTCAGCACCTGGCGTGAGTATTGTCAGCACCATTCCGACACACGATCCTTCTCAGCCATACGGCTATGGATCGAAGCAAGGAACAAGCATGGCATCTCCTCATGTAGCCGGAGTAGCAGCGATTATTAAACAAGCAAAACCATCGTATTCTACAGAGCAAATTAAAGCGCTGATGATGAATACAGCAGAAACATTGTATGACCCAAATGGCAGCCCGTTCCCTCACAATACGCAGGGCACAGGCAGCGTTCGAATCATCGAATCACTTCAAGCGTCTTCTATTGTGTCTGATGCAAGCTATTCGTACGGCACTTTCTTAAAAGAAAAGGGCGTTCAAATCAAAACGAAGAAGTTCAAGGTAGAAAACCTGTCAAAAGCACCGAAAACCTATACCATTGATTACAAGTTCGATGGCAACGGCATTAGCACAAACGGCACGAAAAAAATCACAGTAAAAGGGAATTCCACAGGGTCCTTTACTTCCGCAGTACAAGTGAATTATGGAAAAACGAAAAAAGGAACGTACCAAGGCAGTATCACCATTCGCGAAAATGGCAGAAAGGTCACTGAAATCCCTACTTTATTGATTGTAAAAGAGCCTGATTACCCGCGCGTCACTTCGGTTTCCGTAGAGCCGGATAACCGTGCTAGAAGCTATGTTATTAGCAGCTATCTCCCAGGCGGTGCTGAAAATCTTGCATTCCTCGTCTACTCGACAGATGGAGAGTATTTAGGTGAAGCAGGAGTTTATCAACATGTTGATAAAGGAGAGCATCGTGTGAAATGGAATGGCACGATCAATAAAGGACAGAAGTTAGAAGCAGGTGAGTATACAATGCTTGCGTATGCAAGCCTGAAAGGCAAATC
The DNA here is from genome assembly GCF_038627835.1 of Bacillus sp. FSL M7-0307. Lineage (NCBI taxonomy): Bacteria > Bacillati > Bacillota > Bacilli > Caryophanales > Bacillaceae > Bacillus > Bacillus sp. FSL M7-0307. The sequence goes on from NZ_CP152023.1 coordinate 3,467,147, forward strand.
AGATACGGTTCAAACGAAAGAACCATTCGATATTTATCCTGAATAAATAAGAATCACATAAAAAGCCTTGTATGAGCCCATCAGCTCAACAAGGCTTTTCTATCATGTATGGAGGAAAGAGAAATTCATGTTGATATGGCTATGGATCGTTTCTTTTATGACGGCTTTTTTTCTCACGATCACCTTGGTTTATTTTTTTACCTTTTTACATGCAAAACAGCCTCGTCCTTTTCATCAAGCATGTGAACTGACTGTCTATACCACCTGCATTTATCCGCTTAGCTTGGCGGTGACAGCTGCCTTTATTCTCACCATGATGCTCCTCTATCCCTTTTATTGGCTGCGCAGACGGTAAATTTACATATGTTATGCGTCAAAAGCTTCTTTTAATAAACGATACGATGTGAGACGGTCTTGCATGTGATGTGTGATGGTCACAGCGATCACTTCATCTGTACGATACGCCTTTGCGAGTGCTGTCAGCTGCTGCTTCACAGAAGATGGTGTGCCAACAACCATTCTCTGTCGATTGGCTGCTACTCGTTTTTGTTCATATGGACTGTAGGAATAGGCCTTTGCCTGTTCAAATGAAGGAAAGCCGCCAAGGTTCTGTCCTTGTTCGCTAGCTAATAATGATAAATCTAAGCTGACAGCCAATTTTTCTGCCTGTTCCTCTGTTTCTGCACATAAAACGAAGACCGCAAGACTGACACGCGGCTCATCACCAAATTCCGAAGGTTCAAATCGGCTGATATACTGCGACACAGAGTCTTCTCCGCCTTCTCCATTAATGAAAAGAGCAAACGTATAGCCTGCACCTGCTTTTGCGGCAAGCCGTGCACTTCCTCCAGAGGAACCTAACATCCATACCTCTGGGGCAGTTTCTACTTTCGGAGAAGCGGTCAAGTGAGGCAGCGGATAAAATTCATCGGCTAAATCATGTAAATACACCCTTAATTCTTCTACCTGCTCAGGGTATTGATCACCAAGTCGCTTCCGTTCTCCATGATGAAGGGCAATGGAGGAGATCGGCATACCTCCAGGAGCACGTCCAATGCCAAGATCGATTCTGCCCGGAGCCAAGGCTTCGAGCACTCTGAAGTTCTCTGCTACTTTATAGGCACTGTAGTGAGGAAGCATGACGCCGCCTGAGCCAATACGGATATGTGACGTCACAGCTGATAAATGACCGAGAAGCACCTCTGGACTCGATCCTGCGAGCCGGTTTGAAAAGTGATGCTCTGATACCCAAAATCGATGATAACCCCATTTCTCTGCCTGCTTCGCCAGCTCGACTGTTTGCTTCAGCGCCTCAGCAGGCGTCGCATCTCCAATCAAAGGAGATTGATCCAGTATACTTAATTTCATGATGTCGCACCTCTTACAGAAATCCCCCTCTCTCACTCGAAAGGGGGATTTCTGATTTATTTTCGATTAAAGCCCTTCTCTTTCACAAAATCTCCGAGGAAGGCACGTTTTGGCTGGCTAAAGCCTCGAAGCATTTGCTCAGACCATGTATCTTTTCTCTCACCGTTTGTTCGTTCTTCATAATATGATGAAATACGATCATCGTATTCTTTTAAATAACGATCCACATGAGCTTCGTCTTGCTGATATGTGTTTTCATGGTAGATCAGCTCAACGGGCAGCCGTTCCTTTTGAGATGATGGATTGGCAGGATGTCCTATGGCCAGGCCGAATAGCGGCAGCACATAGGAAGGCGTTTCAAGTAATTCTGATACTTCCTTCAGCTGATTACGCAGTCCGCCGATATAGCAGATGCCAAGTCCCATAGATTCTGCTGCGACACTGACATTTTGCGCAGCGAGCGCCGCATCAATCACACTGATAAGAAAGGCTTCAGTATTCTCAAGCGCTTCTTGATGGTTTTTCCCTGCTTTTTTTGCGATATAGTCGTGGCGTTTCAAGTCTGCACAGAAAACAAAAAAATGCCCATTCTTCTCAACGTATGGCTGATTTCCAGCCAGTTCAGCAAGCTTCGCCTTCTTCTCCTGATCTGTTACACCAATGATACTATACGCCTGTACATAGCTTGATGTCGAAGCAGCCTGCGCACTTTTGATAAGTGTCAGCACTTCTTCGTCTGTCAGACGCTCATCTGTAAACGAACGGATGGACCGATGATTCAAGATGGTTTCTATCGTTTTATTCAATTCGAAGACCTCCTTCACTCCTACTATCATAAGTCAAATGAACATTGCTTTTCAAAAGTTAGAACTCACGCCAAAAAGGCAGCCTACGCTTAGACTGCCCTTTACCCGTTTTATTTAAATAAATAACTTTGATATTTCGTTAACTGAACACTTGCATTATAGGCGATACCAAATCCAATAAGAACTGATAAAACAGAGCTTCCCCCGAAGCTGATGAATAAGAGTGGTATCCCCGTTACAGGCATGACGCCTATGTTCATGCCAATGTTCTGGAATGTATGGATGACAATCAATGCTGTATATCCTACACAGAAAAATGACGCAAACCGGCTATAAGGATGGATACGGTCAATCAACACAACAAGCCTGTAAATCAGGAAGAAGAACATGATCACCACAAATGCGCAGCCGACAAAACCAAAGGCTTCCCCTATGATAGAGAAAATCATATCTGTCTGTGCTTCTGGAACATAAACTTTTAAGTTTTTAACACCGTTCCCGAATATTTGTCCTGCCCCAATTGCCATAATGGCCTGCTCGACTTGATATTTATCAGATCCAGATGCATCCTGTGTCTGGGCTTGGTTGGCTGTCGAAGAACTATCAGGCAGCCAAGCGGTAATCCGGTTGATCTGATACTGCTGAATCCCGATCTTTTGTGCGAAATCAGGGAATAGAATAATCACGGCTAACACAGCGGCAACTAAGAGCACAACCACTGAACCGATGAGAGAGATCAATTTCCAGTTGACCCCTGATAAAAAGACCATGACAACGACAATAAACATACATACCGCAGCCGTACCTGCATCTTGCAAAAAGATGAGTCCGACTGGTACAGCAGCCACGCCGGCAATTTTTAATAGTAGGAAAATATCATCTTCTAATGTTCGTTTTCCTCTTGGGGTTGCCTTCCCAATGACAGAGGCGAGCATCATAATCAAACCAATTTTCATGAACTCTGAAGGCTGAAATGTTCCAATTCCCGGTAACACAAACCAACTTTTTGCACCATTTTTAATTGGAGCAAAATCATGACCTGCAATTTGTGCAGGGGCAATTTTCAAAAGAATTAAGAGCATAATGCCGCCTATAAAAATATATAAGCTCAACTTTTCTAATTGTTCCAGATCGAAGTAATTAATAGCCACAATACAGATGACCCCGACCATGTAGTAAATGATCTGTCTGGTCCATGCATTAGATCCATATTGCCCAAACTGTCCCGCAGCATAAATAGCGATGACACTGATGGCAAAGAAGGCTAAAAATATAAAAATCAAATCTCCCTGATAGTAAGGAGATGTATTCTGCTTGTTCATGAACTAACCACCCTTATTACAAAACATAAAAGCCCTTATTTATATTAGATTGAAATTTTCACAAAAGCAACTCACCTTAAATATGACGGAAGTGACACCTGAAAGGTTCCATTCTATTTTCAAAAAATGAAATACTTTTCATCCTAACAATAGGAAAAAATTCCTTTCCACTCTATCATGACAACCGATCATAAGTCCTTTAAAAAGATTATTTTACAGATTTTAAGGGGAAAATTCAATGACTTATGTGGCGATATGAAAGGTGAACATCTTGCCAGCATAAGCTTAACTGAGGTATAAGAAAAAAAACAAATTCTGCGGAATAAGGCCCATTTTCCAATTATTGAGTTTACTTCAAAGTCAATTGTGGTATAATATTTGTAACAAAATGTTCACAATATCTCCTAAAAACAGACACAATTGCATCCTGACCTCTCATTTGAATTTGGACATCAACTTACAAAGGAGTTGGATACGATGGATATGTTCTTTGCGTACCTATGTATTGCAACAGCTACACCCCTGTTTTTATGGTTGGAAAACAGAAAGATTGCATTAGCATCTATTCCACCCATCATGATTATGTGGATTTTCTTCGGTCTTTACATGACAAGCAGTTTATCTCCAGCAGGACATACCTTCATGATCGCATTCTTTGCCATTAACGTGATTCTGGCTCATATTGCAGCTTTCCTCATCTATGGACTTCCATTCATTCGCAAAAGATTCAGTAGCAGATAGATATTGCATCATCAATTGGAAGCGTTATCACAATCAGCATAAAAACCACTCATCTATGAAAGATGAGTGGTTTTTTATTATTTCTCTGAATGCTCAGACTGCTTTGGCGCAGATGGTGAATAACCGTCTTTGCTGTTCTCTCCATGGCTGTAGTGAGCCGCGAAGATCCAAACAGACCCGATGACGAAAATGATCGCACAGAACAGACCAAACAAAGTATTTCCGACTTGAACAGTCCCGTTCTCACTCTCTGTCATGTGCATGAACATGAACAGCTGCAAGAATGCTTGAATGAAGGCAAAACCAAAGATAATCCATAGTTTTGCGGAACTGCCAATTTCAGCTCCGATAGCAATCCAGAATGCTAAGATGGTTAGCACAATGGAGAGAATGAAGCCGACTACGTGTTTCCAAGGGAAGTGTTCGTGCTCTGCTGAGGAATGTGTTTTTCCAGCCATATCACAAAAGCCCCCCTAATCCGATCAAGTACACAGCTGTGAAGATGAAAATCCATACAACATCAAGGAAATGCCAGTATAGACTTGAGATAAAGATCTTCGCTGCTGTTTGTGGTGTTAATCCACGTTTTTTAATTTGGAACAAGACGCCCGTAATCCAGAAGATACCAATGGATACGTGTAATCCGTGAGTTCCTAAAAGAACAAAGAATGCAGACCAGTATGCACTTGTATGGATGCTCGCACCCTCATGTACATAATGGAAGAATTCGAAAATCTCAAAACCAACGAAGCCTGCACCTAGAAGCAGTGTCAGAATCGTCCAAATGACAACCCCTTTTGTACTTCCACGGCGCATTTCATGAACGGCAATCCCGCATGTAAATGAACTCACCAATAGCAGGAATGTCATGATCAATACAAGCTTCATATCAAATAGCTCAGCTGGCAAAACGCCGCCAGCTGTTCTGCCATGAAGAACAAAGTAGGTCGCAAAAAGTGTTGAGAATAACACGATTTCCGCGCCAAGGAATATCCAAAAACCAAGGATGTTTAAACGTCCTGTTTCAGACTGATATTCAAGCGGTGCATTTGCATAGCTGCTATCATTATGTCCCATTACTTCTGCGCCTCCTTATTCTTTTTCTCTGTTTCAATCACTTCTTCAACAGGAATATAGTAGCCATCGTCATATTCAAATGAACGTAAAATCATTGTTGCGAATACACCAATTAAGCCGATAACGCCAATCCAGTACCATTCAAATACAAGACCGAATGCACCAAGTCCGAAGAATGCAGACATGATCAGCGGTCTGCCTGAATTGTGCGGCATGTGAATTTTCTTGAATTCTTTTTCAGGATGAACGTCTACATTGTTTTGCTTCCAATGATGGAATGCATCTGGTGACGTCACTTCTGGAAGTGCTGCAAAGTTATAATGCGGCGGAATTGCAGAAGATGTCGCCCAGTCAAGCGTACGTCCTTCTCCCCAGCTGTCTCCAGACACTTCACGTTTCGCATGTCTCCAGCTGTAGTAAATGTTATAGCAAAGGATGATGAATCCGATACCCATCATGAACGCACCAATTGTTGAAATAAAGTTTAGTGCAGTCCAGCCATCTTCTGGTCCATACGTATAAATACGTCTTGGCATTCCTTGCAGTCCTAAGAAGTACTGCGGGAAGAAACAGATGTTAAATCCGATCATGAATACCCAGAAGAACCATTTGCCGATTCGTTCGTTTAACTTGTAACCAAACATTTTCGGATACCAGAAAACAAGACCTGCAAAACAAGCAAATACAGTACCTGCGATTAATACATAGTGGAAGTGGGATACTAAGAAGTACGTGTTATGGTACTGGTAATCCGCAGCTGCCATCGCAAGCATAACCCCAGTCACACCACCGATTACGAAGTTCGGGATGAAACCAAGTGCCCAAAGCATTGGGGATGTAAAACTGATACGGCCTCGATACATTGTAAAGAGCCAGTTAAAGATTTTCACACCTGTTGGTACAGAAATCGCCATTGTTGTGATCGAGAAGAATGAGTTAACCGCTGCACTGTTCCCCATTGTAAAGAAGTGGTGAACCCACACAAGGAAACTAAGAACAGAGATTGCCACAATCGATACAACCATCGCTTTGTAACCAAACAACTGCTTTCTTGAGAACGTCGCAAAGATTTCTGAGAAAATACCGAAAGCTGGCAGGATAACGATATATACCTCAGGATGTCCCCAAATCCAGAAAAGGTTCGCCCAAAGCATTGGCATACCGCCCGCTTCGAGTGTAAAGAATGCTGAACCGAATAAACGATCGAATGTCATAAGTGCTAAAGCAACTGTTAAAACAGGGAATGCGAAAACGATAATGACAGACGTGATCAATGTTGTCCATGTAAACATCGGCATACGCATAAGCGTCATACCTTTGGTACGCATTTTTAAGATGGTCACCATGAAGTTAATACCTGTCATTAGTGTACCAATACCTGCAATTTGGAGCCCGAGCAAGTAGTAGTTCTGTCCAGGTCCTGGTGAGAAATCATTTCCGGCGAGCGGCATGTAACTCGTCCAGCCTGCACTTGGTGATCCTCCAATAACGAAGGAAATGTTGAACAGCATTGCTCCGACCATAAATGTCCAGAAGCTCAAGTTGTTCAAATACGGGAATGCAACGTCACGTGCACCAATTTGAAGAGGAACCACGACGTTGATTAAACCAATTAAGAATGGCATCGCCATGAATAAAATCATGATCGTACCATGCGTTGTGAAAATTTCATTATAGTGGTTTGAATCTAAAAACGTATTATTAGGAAGCGCCAGCTGCGCGCGCATCATCAGTCCGTCTACCCCACCGCGGAAGAACATAATCACAGCAGCAAGGATATACATGATTCCAAGCTTTTTATGATCAACTGATGTCAGCCATTCTTTCCAGAGCCATTTCCACTTTTTGAAGTAGGTTAAAACAAACACAATGGCAATGGAAGTAAGAGCGATAGAAATTTGCGCACCAAGAATTAATGGGTCTCCAGTTACAAAAAACTCATCCCATTTTAAATGCATAACGGCCTCCTCCTTTCCTTAGTCAGTTTATTCGTTTTCTAGTTTTCTTTTATAGTTCTTCACATTCTCGAAAGGATCTGTCTTGGAATGCGGAGAAACTGATTGGTAACCTAAACGTTTGCGTGCTTGGAGTGCATATTCAGAATCCTCTCCGTGCTTCGCAAAAGATAAATGTGTTGATGAGAATGTCTGCACATCTGCAGCATCAGGAAGCATCAAGTAGTCATACGTTTTCTTCGTTAACTTTGGTGCTTCTTTTTTCGTTTTATTTACCCATTTATCATAGTCAGACTGCGTCATCGCATTGACTTTGAATTTTTGCTGAGCAAAGCCTTCGCCTGTGAAGTTGGCGTTTCTTCCTTCATATGTGCCTACTTCATCAGCTTGAAGATATTGTTCCATTTCCATTCCAGCCATCGCATACTTCTCCCCGCCTAGCTGAGGAATCCATAGTGATGCCATTGTATCAGCAGAAGTGATTTTAAATAAAACCGGCTGATCTTTTGGAATGTTTAAGTAGTTCACTGTTTCAATATTTTCCTCTGGATAGCTGAAGATCCATTTCCAATCAACTGCTGTAGCATAAACGACAAGTGGATCTTTATGACTTGTTGCTTGAGGCGCCTCTTCCAAAGAGTAAATGGTTTTTACAGTTGGAACTGAAAGGGCAGCAACGATTAATATTGGGATCACTGTCCAGACAACTTCTAGAAGCGTATTCCCGTGTAGTTCTGGGTTATAAGAGGCGTTTCCAACGTCCTTACGCTCACGGTATTTAACCAAAATGATGGTAAACAGTACAAATACCGCACCAACGATAAAGAGCATGAATCCAATAGATAAAAGGATTAAGTCTTTTTGTTGTGCTGCGACTGGTCCTTTAGGATCTAAAACAGCGATATTGCTGCAACCTCCTAATACAAAAACACTCACGAGCATCGCTAATAAAAGCATAGGTTTAATGGCTCTGAACAAGAAGATCACCATCCTTCCTTAAATAATGTATAAATTGCTGAATAATTGTGAAAAGCCATCTGCCTTCGAAAACTTTTCTTCCCTTTGTAATGCTATCAAAATCTGTTGGAGTTAGCTTCCCTTTTTTCAAAAGTTCATTTATTTTTCAACAGATTTCTATTAAAATGTCATAAATTCGACATAAATATATATTATTGCACACACAATAAATTTCTAGGATTTTGAAAAGTTGAGAGTTGAAGGCAAAGGACATACAATCAAGAACTTTGTCAAATTTAGGTTTACCACAATAAAAAAGTTTGGTCAAATTTCAATTTAACTTTATGAAATTTTATCTAGGTAAACAATTCCGAAATAGGTATCCCCATATTTAACAAAAACCTTACTCATTTTAACGCAAGTCGACAAGAAAAGAAAGTATCGATCGCTCGCCTATGCGCTGTAATGATTGGTAATGGTGATAAATGAGTGGAAACTCACTAAAGACTTCCAGCAAAAAACCGGCTCATCGCCGGTTTCTCATTTATTCATCTCTCACCAAAATGTCTGGTCGCCTATAGATGCTTCCTTCATGTTCTATGTCTATATACGTCCACTTGCCTGTATAGGTTAAAAAGCGATTCCCCTCTTTCTCTACGACCATCGTATCCTCTGATTTCAATCCTGGTAAGGAAGGATTCCAAGTGAATACTTGATGAAGCTGGATCTCTTCCACGGATGAAGGAACTGCAATGATCTCTCTAGACACAAATCCAGTCTTCCCTCCTTGGTGAAGCTTTTTCCAGCTATCAGGAAATCCTTCTTTTTCATATTGAGCAATGCCTGCCTTCAATACATCTCCAATGGTGTTCCCTGGACGAGTGGCTGCATTCATGACCGTGTCAATTCGCGCAAGCCTTTCCTTGTTTTCTTCAAGCTCCTTTGGTAGCTGTCCAAAGTAAACGGATCTTGTGACATTTGCCACGAGTCCATGCCGTTCAGCACAAAGGACAACCAGTGCATGCTTTTGAAGTGCTTTTTCTGTTGGGATCGGGTGGCGATATTGATGAATACGGTCATCTGTCGCCACAAGCAGCACTTCTATCGTCATCCCCTGCCCAATCGCTCTTTGAGCAACAAGCGAAGCAATTTCATGCTCCGTCTGTCCTGGAACGATTTCTTGACAGACACTTTCTACAATAACCGCTGTTTCATGACAAAGGGTTTCGTATTGGCTGAGCTGTGGCGCTGAAAGGATCGATCGAACACGAGACAAATCGGGTTCGATCCATTCCACTCCTTCCATTTGAATGTCCGCACCGATTCGTTTGTCTTTTATGAGTGTTTGAATGTAAGGAGTCTCATCCTCAAACCAATCCATTGTGACGACTTGAAAGGGATGGTCAAAATACGCCATTTCTTCTTCAATGATTCGTTTTTCTTCCATTTGATTCACAACTAGGACAATATCGTCTTTCAACACAAGGAGCTGACAAACGCCCTCTGGCGTGTTTAACACAATGTGGTTTCTTCTTCCCCCTGTAAGCCAAGAAAAGTTATTACGCTTTTGAATAAGAACACCGTCGAGTTGTTTTTCTTCCATTAAAGTTCTTACCTGTTCAATCATCAACTCATCACCTGCCTGTATGGAGTGTTTGAATGAAACGTTTAAATGCTGTTTTCCCTTGCTCTGTTCTTTTAAACACACCCGCCTGCGCGAGTATACGAGAAAAAATGAGGCCGATTTCTTTTTGTAAAATGGTTTCTACGTTGTCCTTCGTAAAGGTATTCTCTTCGATCAGACGCTCTGCCCATGGCTCGTGCTTCATGATAGACGGGCAGGCTTTGATTTCTTCAAGAGGTTTTTTGGATAGCAGCGCTGCTTTTAGCTGGCTTAATTCCTCTGCTAATCTTCCAGGAAGGACGGCGAGACCCATGACCTCAATTAAACCGATATTCTCTTTTTTAATATGATGAACTTCTTTGTGCGGGTGGAAGATTCCGCCTGGGTGCTGCTTGTCTGTACGATTATTTCGTAGCACGAGATCTAATTCGTACTCATCCCCATGACGGCGTGCGATTGGTGTAATGGTATTGTGCGGGGTCTCTCCTGTATGAGAGAACAGCCCCGCTTCTGGATCTGAATACATTTTCCACTCATTTAATATAAAATCCGCTGCCTCCGCAAGTGTCTGCTGGTCGCTGCTTTGAAGCCTGATCACTGACATCGGCCATTTCACAATACCTGCCTTCATCCTCGGAAACTTTTCGAGAGAAAACACTTCTTCCATCTCTGCTTTCGCCATCGGAAATTCATGAGCACCACCTTGAAAATGGTCATGACTTAATATGCTCCCTCCAACAATGGGAAGATCAGCATTTGATCCTATGAAATAGTGCGGATATATCGATATGAAGGAAAGCAGACGCTCGAAGGTCTTTTTAGATATCTGCATTGGTTCATGCTCGCCCTTGAACACAATACAATGTTCGTTGTAATACACATACGGCGAGAATTGCATAAACCACGACTCATTTGTAAGTGTCACCGGAATAATCCGGTGATTCTGTCTTGCTGGGTGATTGATGCGTCCCCCAAACCCAACATTTTCTTTACAAAGGAGACAAAGAGGATATTGCTTTTGACTCAGCTTTTTGGCTTCAGCGATCGCTTTTGGGTCCTTTTCCGGTTTCGATAGATTAATCGTGATCTCAAGCTCACCATCTTCTGTCGGTGTAAACCACTGCACGTTTTTGGCGATTCTGCCTGTATGAATATAGTGGGCATGCTGCTGCATTTCATAAAACCAGCTTGTCGCTGCCTTTGGTCCGTCATGTTGGCGTTTCTCTTCAAACTTTGCATAGATGACACTCGGAGGCGCCACCAAGCAGCCCATGATTTTGGCATCTAATAAATCACGATACGTATCTGTCCCGTCAGGAATAAGACCTGTTTCAACTGCCCAATCGAGCATCGGCATTAAGATGTCTTCAAGGTCGCTGTCTCCTGAGACTGTTCTTGCCTCAGCATCATCGAGACCAAGCACCTCTAGCAGCCGGTTCCTTGTATAATCCATATCTAGTGGTGATATTAGCTCTTTATTGATCCCGTATTGAATCAGCTGTTCTAGCTTTTCAAAAATATCAATCGCCATTCCCTTTGTCTCCTCCCTTGCCTGCTACACGTTACTCACTTTGATAGCCATCTGGATGTTTCTGAAACCAATCCCATGCACTTTGAATGATGGTGTGGAGATCTGCATATTGCGGCTTCCATCCTAGTTCTTTCAGCGCTTTTTCTGATGAAGCAATCAGCTTAGCCGGATCACCCGCACGTCTTTCTGCCACCTGTGCTGGAATGGCATGCCCCGTCACTTCTCTTGCAGCTTCTACGACCTGCTTCACAGAGAAGCCTGTGCCGTTCCCTAAGTTGTACGTCGCGCTTCCTTTTCCTTCACGCAGACGCTCAACCGCTAGAATGTGTGCCTCTACTAAATCCATGACATGAATGTAGTCTCTAATGCATGTACCATCCTCTGTTTCATAATCATCACCGTAAATCATGATTTGATCACGCTTTCCTAAAGCCACTTGTAGAATAATCGGAATTAAATGCGTTTCTGGCTGATGATCTTCACCGACAATCCCTTCTGTATGAGCACCGGCTACATTAAAATAGCGAAGCACAACATATTCAATACCATATGCCTGCTCAGACCACTTCAGCATTTTCTCAATCGCGAGCTTCGTTTCCCCATAAGGATTTGTTGGGTTCGTCTCATCCGTTTCAACGATCGGTACACGCTTTGGTTCACCATATGTCGCAGCAGTTGAAGAGAATACAATGCGTTTCACATCAAATTCATTCATCACCTGAAGTAAAGCCGTTGCCCCTCCGACATTGTTGTCATAGTACTTCAGCGGGTCTGTTACACTTTCTCCAACAAGAGAATCTGCCGCAAAGTGCATGACCGCTTCTATGTCATGCGTTTGAAAAACCCGTCTTAAAAAAGCATGATCCCTTAAATCTCCCTCTTCTAATACGGCACCCTTTACGACTGCCTCTTTATGACCTGTCTGCAAATTATCCACAATTACTACTTGTTCTCCTTTAGCCAAAAGAGCCGCTACCGCATGACTGCCAATAAAACCTGCTCCCCCACATACTAAAATTGCCATCAAAATTCCTCCTTCGTTAATTCTCTAGCGCCGCCTCCAATTCCAGCTGTGTAAAAAGAGGCTTGAATGCCTGTTTTTTCTTGATAAATCGCACCTGTTTCTTCTATAAATGAGTCCAGTAGCTCTTCTTTCACAATGCTGACGGTACAACCCCCAAAGCCAGCACCTGTCATACGGGAACCAATCGCCCCTGGATGTTGCCATGCGGCTTCCGCCAGTGCATCTAGCTCAAGCCCAGTGACTTCATAATCATTCTTTAAAGAAAGGTGAGATGCCTTCATGAGTGCACCTAGTTCTTCCATTTTATCATCTTTCAGAAAATTTACTGCTTTCATGGTCCTCTCGTTTTCCGTGATGGCATGTCTTGCACGTTTTCTACACGTTTCATCTTGTATCAAATGTTCATGCTTAGCGAATTCATCCACCGTGAGCTCACATAAATGCGCAATATCTCGTTCTTTTCTAAGATCGTTTAAAGCCGATTGACATTCTGAACGGCGTTCATTGTATTTGGAATCTGCAAGTGTTCGTTTTTTATTTGTATTGGCAATGACAAGTGCCAGACCCTCTTGCCGAAATGGGCTGTATTCAAAGGAAAGCGTGTCACAATTGAGCAAAATAGCGTGACCTTCTTTTCCAAGACTAATTGAAAATTGATCCATAATGCCGCAGTTCACGCCAATAAACTCATTTTCAGCACGCTGCGCAAGAAGGGCTAGGTCGATTTGCGTTACGCCGAATGACGACCATTCATTGATCAAGACAGCCGTGACGAGCTCAATAGAGGCAGAGGATGACAGGCCTGCGCCATTTGGGATATTGCCGGCATATACAATATCAAAGCCTTCTTTCACATCCATGCCTGCTTCGATAAACTGTTGGAATACTCCCTTCGGATAATTCGCCCAGCCGTCCGATTCTGAGAAAGCGATTTCAAAAAGGTCGAACTCTTTCACACCTTCTTCTTCAAAATTCAAGGAATACATTCTGACGCGTCCATCTGATCGTCTTGCTCCCGCAGCATATGTACCAAGAGTGAGTGCACATGGAAAGACATGGCCCCCATTATAATCTGTGTGTTCACCAATCAGATTGACTCTGCCTGGGGCGAAAAAATAGCGGAGTTCTTCCTGATTTCCAAATTTCTGGTGAAATGCTGCTCGTAATGTGTCGATCATATCCATTCCCCTTTTCTCTTCTGATAATCTTATTTTAGTTGCCCCGTCAGCTGAAGTTCAATGGTAAAAAAATCGTTAAAAAATACCCTTTTTTTGCTGTGAATGGTACGATGTGATATGAGGTGTAACATGATTCAAAATAGAAAAAGGTTGTTTTTTGCTGTGAAGGAGGGTTTCCAATTTGAAGAAGGAAGCATTTGCATTTCGTTTTCACCATTCTGATGTGACATTGCCGGCCCAAATCTGGTCTGTTGGCTGGGAAGTTCAATCATCTTCGTTATACAGCTGGAATGGCGTAGAGCGGAAGGATCAGGGCAAGTGCATCTTTCAGCTCACACTGTCTGGACACGGCATGATTGAAATCGGACAGAAACGATTCAAAGTATTGCCTGGACAGGCCTTTCTGGTGAAAAGCCCCAGTGCTTATCAATACTATTTTCCAGAAGACAGTGAACATTGGGAATTTCTCTATTTAACACTTTATGGGGAAGCCTGTGACCTTTGCTTTGATCAATTTATCGATCAAGGAAAGCAGGTCATGCGTTTTCATCCGAATTCCAAACCGATCCGCCTGCTAAAGAAGATTTATGATGAAGCCAGTGAAAGACGGATTACCAATCCATTTGAGGGGTCTAGCCTTGCTTATCAATTTGTCATGGAACTGTATTCATATTTGCCAAAGCTTGAGGGACAAATGGAGAAATGGCCTGAGCCCATCGTCCAAGCGGCCTTATTTGCAAGCCACCATTTTCACGAGGAGATTGGGCCTGACGATATGGCAGCTGCGGCACGTTTATCCAAAAGTCATTTTACGAGGGAATTCAAAAAGGCAACTGGCTTCACACCGATTCATTATTTAACCAATATTCGTTTAGAAAAGGCGGAAACGTTACTGAAAACAACGAAATACTCGATTGAAGAAATCGCCACACAGTGCGGCTACCGAAACGCGAATTACTTGAATAAAGTCTTTCGAAAGAAAATCGGCATGTCTCCAAAGCAACTCCGGGAAACAAGCGATGCATAATAAAAAGCAGCCGCTTTTCAATTGGCTGCTTCTTTTACGCTTTCGTCAGGTCAACACGAATTCTCCCTTGTCTTAAAACAATGGTCATTTGCGTATCAGGGGTCATTAAATTTTCTAAAATGTCCGTCGCTGTTTGAAGCGCAATGTCCATTCGGTTGATCTTTTCCTTTTCTTGTTCAGAAAATGCTTCTGGATGTGCGGTCATTTCTTTGACTAGCCTCAACACTTGTTCATGCTGCTTTTCTGTTTGTTGATATATGGCATCATATAATTCGTCTGGCCTGCTGCTCATTTCACATCACCTATCTTTTTCATGTGTTAAATCGCATCTTCTTTTGTTTTCTTGAAGACGAACCATTTACTGGCGACATAATTGACCACGACAATCACAAAGTTAACAAGAATTTTTGCGACGGTTTCGTTGAGCGCCATTTGGCTCACAAATAAAATCATCAGCCCCAGATCTACACCTAGAGACATGAGACGGACACTAAAAAATGAAGAAAGCTCACGCATCAGGCTTTTTGTGTCACGAGCCTTTTGCTTGAAGACATACTTCTTATTGGTGATATAAGCAAAGAGCACAGCAAACACCCATGAAACAACCGTTGCTGTTTTGTAATCCATAGAAAACATCTCAACGAATAAATAGAAGCTGACTATGTTGACAATGGTTGTACACACACCCATGATCAGATACATGACAACTTCTTGATACTTTTGAAAAAGGCTATACATGTCTTTCTTCATTCCTTCTTGGTGAATTCTGTTTCTTTTAGAATACCATCTTAAGAAGAACTTCCCAAACGCACAATATGTGCGTCCTGCAAAGATGAAATTTGTTCACGCTGATGGCATATGTCAACCTTATTGGTTTATATGAGTCAAATGATTTAGGTCTTTATCATTATTTTAATTTATAATCTTTTAACTGACTTTACAATTGTTTATTATGAGAAGTAAGAATTCAATATTTATGGGTTTTTTAGTCATTTTTTTAGGAACGTGGTAGGTGATAGATTTTACAAAATAGGTTAAATGTCATCATTTTTCGACAAAAATCTATTTTTGTACTCCATTCACATACACGTACAGTTACTAGACGGTTTGTTCAAGTCATTGGTTGCAGATGAATATGTCTTATTGAACTGGAGGATATTATGGATACGCAAGTGAAAAGAAGAGTTGACGAAGAGTGGGTTTATTTGATTCAAGAAGCGAAAAAAATTGGACTAGGCATCGAGGAAATACAAGCTTTTTTAACATCCAACGGTGATCAGAAGATGATAAACAAACCGTAATCAACGCCGTTATCCTTTGTCTTTCAGATTGCTTTGGCTAAAGTTCTAACCTGTCAATTGACCTTTTAAACATCCTTTCATGACGATACGCTACAATAATTGAACACCTCATCATACCAATCCCTTCCACTCAATGGGGTTCTGTCTTTCTATTTTTAGGAGGACAGTCCGTTCCCTGTTCTTTATATGACCCCTTTTTAGCTGTCATTCATGGAAATTGCCCATTTTCGTTATAAAACCAAGCTCCCCACCCATATATTAAGCATGAGACACAAGAAAGAAGAAAGGTGGGTGGCGCGTGAGTTCAGATTCCCTATCTTATTATCATCAAAAGAAGGATCAATATTATCACGGTGTGAACCCTGTGATTGTCCATCGTATTCGTAAGGAATGGACGTCTATCTTGGATATCGGATGCGGCACAGGCCAGCTTGGCAAAGTCCTAAAACAACAAGACCGTACCATATATGGAATTGAATCTTTTGAAGATGCGGCAAAGCAGGCTGAGAAAGCGCTGGATTATGTTTTATGCGGCAATATTGAACAGATGGCGCTGCCTTATCAGCATGAACAATTTGACTGCATCATTTTCGGAGACGTCCTTGAACATTTATTAGACCCTTGGGCCGTTTTAAAAAAGGTCAAACCTTTTCTGAAAAAGGAAGGGGTCATCTTGTCTTCCATTCCGAATATTGGTCATATTTCAACGGTTTTAGAATTACTGGCTGGGAGATTTTCTTATACAGATGCAGGATTAATGGATCAAACACATTTACGCTTCTTTACCCTTCACGAAATTCATGCCCTCTTTCAGTCAGCCGAGTTCCATGTTCGTGAGCTTGAAACCATTCGTGTACAACACCCTTCCTATACGGGCGTCATGAATGATCTACATGAATTACTCGTAAAACATGGCATCCGTTTTGATTTTAACGAGGCAGCGACAGCCTATCAATACGTGGTTGAGGCGGTTCAACTCAATGAGTAGCCCCACCATCTTATTTGTTTTATGTGTAAATGATGAGTCGATGTTTCAAGCTTGCTTCCGGCAGCTCGCTTCACTTCCTGCTCCGCACGGGTATCATGTAGAGGTTTTGCCTATTAGACATGCATCAAGTATGGCCTCTGGATACAATGAAGCTCTCACTCATCCTGCACAGTTTAAAATTTATCTTCATCAAGATACACTCATCGTCAAACAGCATATGCTTCTCGAGCTGATCCCACTTTTCTTGCAGAATCCGTCACTTGGCATGCTTGGGGTAATAGGTGCAGAAAGTGTGCCAGACAATGGAATCTGGTGGGAGAGCCATGATTGCAGAGGGAAAGTCATTGAATATCGGCACGACACCTATCAGCTACTGACGTTTGAATCTGGTCATCCACAGACAGAGCCCCAAGGTTATATCAAAGCTTCTGCTATTGACGGTCTTTTTATGGCAACACAATATGATATCAAGTGGCGTGAGGACCTCTTAGACGGGTTTCATTTTTATGATGTGTCACAGTCTTTTGAGTTTGCACAGCAGGGATATGAGGTTGGGATTGCAAGGCAAGTGGAGCCCTGGTGTATTCACAAATGCGGAGATCATTTTGATGCAGAAGCATATGAAAAAGCAAGACAAACATTTCTTGCAAATTATCGATAGAAAGCACCCTTTTCGGGTGCCTTTTTTATGATATACTGTCATAAACAACCAGATCGTCTCATATGCATTGGAGTACCTTGTCCCTAATTCGTACAAAGGAGGAAACAATGGCAGACAAAAACGTTCATTATAAGAAGGTTGCCGCTTCAAAGGATTTTCGAAAACTTCTTGAGGAAAAACGCAGATTTATCGTACCGATGACGATTTTCTTTTTTCTCTTTTACTTTTCACTTCCGGTTGCTACATCCTACTTCACCTTTTTGAACACGCCAGCAATTGGAGCGATCACGTGGGCTTGGTTATTTGCCCTCACGCAATTTGTGATGACATGGGTTTTATGTGGGCTTTATGCAAAAAAAGCAGCTCAGTTCGACAAATATGTAAGCGCTTTAAAAACTGAATCTAGAGGTGATGACGAATGAGTATGACCGCTTTTATTTTATTCATAGCGATCGTAGGTCTCACATTGGTCATCACGTATTTTGCTGCGAAAAAAACAAGCAATGCGAGTGATTTTTACACCGCAGGCGGCGGACTGACTGGGTTTCAGAACGGCCTTGCCATTGCCGGGGACTATATGTCTGCTGCTTCATTTTTAGGGATCGCCGGCATGATCGCCTTAAATGGATTTGACGGCTTTTTCTATAGTATTGGCTTTCTTGTAGCGTATCTTGTCGTCCTTTATGTCGTGGCTGAACCACTGCGAAATCTAGGAAAATATACGATGGCTGATATGATTGCTGCACGATTTAAGCGTCCTGCCATTCGAGGGGTAGCCGCATTTAACACAATCACAGTCTCAACTTTTTATATGATTGCACAGCTTGTTGGGGCAGGTGCATTAATCAAACTGCTTCTTGGCATTGATTACTGGATTGCGGTGCTGATCGTAGGTGTCTTGATGACTATTTATGTCGTGTTTGGCGGCATGATCGCAACCAGCTGGGTACAGATCACGAAAGCTGTGCTTCTCATGCTGGGCACGCTGATTATTTCGCTGCTTGTGTTTGCCAAGTTTGATTTTAGCCTGCTGAAGATGTTTGAGCAGATGAAAACAGCGACCCCGCTTGGTGAAGCTTTTCTTCACCCGGGAAATAAATATGATGTGCCTTTAGAGACCCTGTCTCTGAACCTTGCCCTTGTGCTAGGAACAGCAGGTTTGCCGCACATTTTGATCCGTTTTTATACAGTAAAGGATGCCATTTCTGCGCGTAAATCTGTTCTATCCGCTACGTGGATTATCGGGATTTTTTATTTAATGACGGTTTTCCTCGGCTTCGGTGCCGCTGCTTTTGTCGGAACAGATGCAATTACGGCAGCCGATGCAGCAGGAAACATGGCAGCACCACTGCTTGCACAGGCCCTAGGGGGAGATTTTTTATTTGCCTTTGTTTCCGCTATTGCCTTTGCGACCATTTTAGCAGTGGTGACCGGTCTTGTTTTATCCGCCGCGTCTGCCTTTGCCCATGATTTTTATAGCCAGATTATCCGCAAAGGGAAAGCGAGTGAACGGGAACAGGTGAAGGCGGCACGCTTTGCTTCCATCGGCGTGGCCATCCTTTCCATCATTCTTGCATTATTTGCGCAATCTTTAAACGTTGCTTTTCTTGTGTCACTTGCCTTCGCAGTGGCAGCAAGTGCGAATTTACCGTTGATTATCTTCACTGTCTTTTGGAAACGATTTAACTCAACAGGTGCTATCGCAGGAAGCTTAACAGGTCTTCTGAGCGCACTCCTGATCGTGTCACTCAGCCCAAGCGTCTGGGACCCATCAGGGGCAGCAATTTTCACAGGAGAGCCGCTTATCCCACTATCGAACCCTGGGATTATCTCGATCCCGCTCGGATTCCTTGCGGCTTACTTAGGCACCATTTTCTCCTCTGAAAAAGCAGATGAAGACACCTTTACAGAAATTCAAGTAAAAGCACACACAGGCATGCATATGGATACAGATTGATGAGAAAAAGCCGGCTGCTCTGCCGGCTTTTTCAGTGTTCTTGCTATTTCAAA
The DNA here is from genome assembly GCF_038627835.1 of Bacillus sp. FSL M7-0307. Lineage (NCBI taxonomy): Bacteria > Bacillati > Bacillota > Bacilli > Caryophanales > Bacillaceae > Bacillus > Bacillus sp. FSL M7-0307. The sequence goes on from NZ_CP152023.1 coordinate 3,486,717, forward strand.
ACTGTACTCAATATGGGATAAATTGGCCTTTTAATCTCTCTTTATATCTTTCTAACTTGCCACATTTCCTCAACGTGATCAACGAACAGCATGTGATGATGATCAACAGAATTTCATGAACTTCTCCTCTGTTATCAATGATTCTTTTCAACCCTATTACCCCCATAGACTTCAATTCTCTTGTTATTCTTATGTTATCATTTTAAACACATACTGGAAATTCACCCCACAAGGAAGAAGTGAAACATATGCATAAATTGTACTCAGCAAAATTATTATTTGAATCTAGCTCCTCACCAAAGGTGAGACCGGATAAAATCTTTGAGGAACGAATCATTTTAGTGAGAGCAAAAAACAATCGAAAAGTGAAACAAATCGTCAAAGACCATTTTCCAGATGAGACATTTGAAAATGGGGATCATGGACAAACAACCACAAAACTAGTAGCCGTACTAGATATCTTTGAGCTAGTTGAAAACTTAGACGAAGGTCCCCTGCATTTAAGCGAAGTGTACAGCCGATATCTTCTTTTTGATCAAGAAACATCTGCTAAAGAAGCGATTGACGCTTATTCGTTAGACAAATAAAAGAAGCCGGCTGCTCTGCCGGCTTTTTAATATCGCTGGAATAACTCTGGGTTTTTCGGGACGTTTTCTAAATAAACGATCTTTCCTTGATCATCCAGCTCCGCAATATCAATGCCTTCTGCTGTATATACACGACCGTCTGTTAACTTTCCGCAAACAGCCCAGTTTGTTTCATACTTCCCATCTTCTCGTTTCACCCAGCCATCCCACATGTGCTTAATGTCTTCATGTACGTGGAAAAATGTGTTCAAAAACTGTGTGAACGCTTGGATGCCAGGCTTTTCAGCACCATTTAAGACAATCATGACATCATCAGAAAACAATGCCAGCAATTCGTTCATTTGCTCTTGCCCTTTTCCCGCTTCATCATATCGGCGAAAATACGTATCGAGCACTTCCATGATTCATTCTCCTTTATTTACCTGTCATTTCGAAGAAAATCGAACAATTAGATTGTACACAATTGTATCTCTTCTGTCTATTTTTCACGCAAGTAAGAAAAGACATGGATGAGTCAATCCATGTCTTTTACAGATGAAAGAGCTGCTTTCTCTGACTCGACGAGAGATGTTAGTTCTTCCGCAGCTTTTTTCGGATTAGCGCTTTGGCTAATGGCGCTAATGATGCTAATGCCATCGGCTCCCGTTTGGATGACTGGTGCCGCATTTTCATATGTGATACCGCCGATGCCCACAATAGGAATGTGAAGAGCGTGTTGACGTACTTCGTTGATTAAAGAAACACCTTGGACACTGCGTGTATCCTTTTTTGTTTCTGTAGGATAGACTGGACCCATCCCAACGTAATCTGCCCCGTCCTTCATCGCTTGCCTCACTTCATCTAGATTGTGCGTGGACACGCCTAATATTTTATTCCCGATTCTTTGCCGTACATCTTGTGCAAGTGTATCTTCCTGCCCAACATGGACACCATCTGCATCAAGATCGATTGCAAGCTGTACATCATCATTTACGATAAAGGGGATATTCGCTTCTTGGCAAAGTGCTTGAATCTGCCGAGCGATTTTTTTCTTTTCTTCACCTTGCAGAGCACCTTCACCCTTTTCACGAAACTGAAACATCGTGATCCCGCCTTGAATGGCCTCTTTCACCACATCAAGCGGATGCCGGCTTGTATTCGCTGTTCCCATAATAAAATAAACCGATAATTGCTGTTTGATTAGCTGCTGATCAACCTTCGTCATGCAAAACTCCCCCTATTTTTCCTAACGTGATCACATCTTGACCATTTGTATTGGACAGCGCGTTTAACAATTCGATTTGAAAGGTCCCTGGCCCTTTCTCATTTGTCTGCTGAGCTGCCTTTTCTGCAGCGACACCATAAAACAGCAGAGCTGATGCCGACGCATGAACTGGACGTTCCCCTGTTGCACAAAATGCCCCTATGACAGAGGTGAGTAAACAGCCGGTCCCTGTCACCTTGGTTAACCATTCGTGTCCATTATGAATAGACAGAACCTCTTCTCCATCTGACACGACATCCACTTCCCCTGTAATCGCCACAACGGTTTGAAGTGCTTTTGTCGCCTGCTTTGCTAAAGACGATACATCTCCATTTGCCCCTTTTGCATCAACCCCTTTTGACTGCCAGCCATTCACTCCAATTAAATGAGCTATTTCAGCAGCATTCCCTCTAACAACAGTGATGTCCACTTGCTGTAACAGCTGTTTCGCCGCACTCGTCCGAAACGTTGTCGCACCAACACCAACAGGATCTAATAGAACCGGTACACCTTTTTCATTGGCCGCTTGTCCAGCAATGACCATTGCTTCCACTGTATCCTTTGTTAGTGTGCCGATATTCAGCACAAGTGCATCCGCTAATTGCGCCATTTCTGCCACTTCTTCTTTGGCGTTTGCCATGACTGGAGAAGCACCTAAAGCAAGCAGTCCATTCGCTGTAAAGTTCGTCACAACCTGGTTGGTGATATTATGGACAAGCGGATTTTCCGCTCGAACCTGTTCCAAAAGATGAGACACGCAGCTTAATTTCATCTGTATCGTCCTCCCTTTTACTCTGCATCCCACACATAGGATTTTGTATGCTTTAACCATTCTCTTGCAGCAAAGGACAAGTAGCGGTCCTTTCGCCAAATGACACCCAAATGCCACGGAATAGACGGATTTAAGGAAATGATCCTCACTTTATCAGGATCTAGATCACGGCAAATCCGTTCAGGCAGAAGCCCGATTCCAAGGTTCTCAGCAACCATTTCACTGATGAAATCCCATTGTGACGTTTCATAAATAACGTTTGGCCTGAATCCCGCATTCATACATTCATTTAAGATTCGGCTGTGCAGAACGAAATCTTCTCGAAAGAAAATAAAAGACTCTTCCTTTAAATCAGCCAAATGAACCTCATCACGTCCTGCCATCGGATGTGATGGATGGGTGACAAGCTTCATATTCTCTTTAATGATGGTGTATGTATGAAAAATTTTATCATTTGCAGGCAGAACAATGACACCAATATCTAATGATCCATCCTCTACCCCTTCCTCTACTTTAATGGAGCCGTGCTCCACCAATTGAAAGGTGACATCTGGATACTGTTGGCGGAATTCCCCCATCACATTTGGAAAAAAGCTTGATCCAATCATGGGCGGCAGTCCTATTCGGATATGTCCTTTTTTCACATTCATTAAATCATTTAATTCACTAGTTAAATTCTGAAATGATTGTGTAATTTCACTCGCCTGTGTATACATGGTTTGTCCAGCATCTGTCATTTCAACCTGTCTGCCATTACGGTAAAACAACTGCACACCTAGCTCATCCTCTAGGTTTTTGACCATCTTGGAAATGGTCGGCTGCGACACATAGAGCGATTGCGATGCTTTCGTAAAACTCTTTAACCGTGCCACTTCTAAGAAATATGTTAAATGTCTGATGTCCACATGGTTCATCCTTTCTATAGACAAAAGGAATACTAACTATTCGATATATGTATTTTACCTATAATAGAACGTGCTGTACACTTTAAAGTAAGCTCACCGATTAGAACGTTGTGTTGTTTTTGTGAAACAGTGAACAATTTATATAGAAAAAGGAGTGAACAGAAAGTGCAATTGCTCAAAACGTCGCTGATTGCTACCCTTCAGATTATGGCTTTATTTGCTTTTGCGAAATTGATGAATGTGCTGGCGGCCTTTTTGCATTTAAGAATTCCGGGCACGATCTTAGGCATTCTTGTCATTTTCTTATTACTTCATTTTAACATCATTAAATTAAAATGGATTGAACTTGGCGCCGTATGGCTGCTCGGAGAACTGCTGCTCTTCTTTATCCCTTCAGCAGTAGGTGTGATTGATTACGGAACATTACTTTCTCAATCTGGCACAAGTATTGTCCTTGTGGTTTTACTTAGTACCTTTGTGGTCATGCTCTCGACTGGCATGATGACGCAGATGATTGCGAAAAGAAAGGAGCGAAAAAAATTATGTTAGTTGGTGGACTATTTTTGATCTTAACCATTCTGATCTATCTCGGATCAAAAGCGGTTTATAAACGTCATCCGAAAGTCTATGTCTCCCCTTTACTTGTAACACCGGTTGTTCTTGTGGTCTTGCTGTTAATCGTGAACATTCCTTACGATGCTTACAATCAAGGCGGAAAATGGCTGACAAATATGCTTCAACCTGCGACTGTGGCATTTGCCATTCCTTTATATAAGTATTTTCACATTCTGAAGAAGCATGCAGTAGAAATTATTTTGAATGTGGCTTGCGGTTCTATCGTTGCGATTTTATCAACAGCGTTTATCGCCAAATTGTTTCATTTGGATACGAGTCTGATCGAGAGCCTCGTCCCAAGATCCGTCACAACACCTGTTGCAATGAGTGTGTCTGAAATGATTGGCGGGATGCCGTCCGTTACGGCTGTATTCGTCATTTTAACAGCATTATTTGGTTCAATCATTGGGCCATTGGTTATCCGTTATTTCCGCATTGATAATGACATTGCAATGGGCGTTCTGCTTGGTACAGGAGCACACGGTGCAGGCACATCGAAGGCCTTTGAACTGAGCTCCGTCTCAGGCACGATCTCAAGTGTGTCCATGATCATTTCGGCCATTATTACATTATGTGCAGCGCCTATCCTGATGTCGTTTGCCTTATAGAAAAAGCCATTTCCCCTTATCGGAAAATGGCTTTTTCTTATGCTTGGATGAAGACAACCTTTAAATAGTTCCCCTCAGGATAATTTTTCGTTGTACGGAAGTCCTCAGGAAGTGTATATTCCTCAAGAATACGATACGTTTTCCCCGATTCTTTAAAGGCCTGTGCAATAAATCCTTTAAACTTTTTCATCCCAAATGCACTGCTATTGGTTGACGCCACAATGACGCCGTTCTCAGCTGTGATCTGGATGGCTTCTTTTAATAGTTTCTTATAATCCTTCGCCGCACTGAATGTGTGTTTCTTCGTTCGTGCAAAGGAAGGTGGGTCCAAGATCACAACATCATAGCTCCAGCCTTTTTTCGCCGCAAACGGGAAATATTTAAAGACATCCATGACTTTGATATCCTGCCCGTCTACATCAATGCCATTCACTTCAAACTGCTCGGATGTTTTTTTCAAACTGCGGTTTGCAACATCTACACTTGTCGTACGGCTTGCCCCGCCAAGCGCTGCTGCTACAGAGAAAGCGCCGGTATAAGAGAACGTATTAAGGACGGTCTTTCCTTTTGCATAGCGATCTCGAATTGCTTTTCGCACATGACGCTGATCAAGGAAAATACCTGTCATCGCACCATCATTTAGATAAACCGCCACGTTCATCCCATTTTCTTTGACGATAAGAGGAAATTCACCTTTCTCCCCTTTTACAAAATCGTCATCTTCGATATATTGTCCAGACGTATCAAATCGTTTCTTTTCATAAATGCCTTTATAGTCAGGGTACACCTGCTCAATCGCAGCCAATACATCTTCTTTTAATGTAAAAACACCTTCGCTATACCATTGGATGAGATAGAATCCATCATAATAATCAATCGTGATTCCACCAATTCCATCCCCTTCCCCATTGAACACACGGAAAGCCGTCGTCTGTGCATCACGAAATAGATGCGTTCTGCTTTTGGATGCCTGTTCAAGTTTAGAAACAAAAAAGGGCTGATCTATTTTTTCGTTAGCGTCAAAGGAAAGCACCCAACCGATGCCTTTATTTTGCACACCATAATATCCTTTCCCTAAAAAAGAGCCTCTTTCATCTACCCATTCAATGAGCTCGCCTTCCTGTACACCGTTCACACGCGACACAGCATCTTTTGAAATAAGCGGATATCCCTTTTTCACTTGTTCTGCAAATGTTTGTTTTAATGAGATTTTTTTCATTTGTGTCATCCTTATCCTAAATTGACTCTCTCTATCCTACCATATGAATGTATACGTTACTTCTATTATGATAAGATGAGGAGAAAAATATCAACTCGACATAGAGGAGGCTCTTTTTTGACAACATTACGCTTAGATCATACAGGGATTATGGTGACAAATATTGATCAGTCCATTGATTTTTATGAAAAAGTGGTGGGCATGAAATTAAAGGATCGCATCACTCATACAAACGGAGTCATTGAACTTGCCTTTCTTGGCTTTAAAGACGAAGCGGAAACGGAAATCGAACTCATTCAAGGGTATAGCAGTGACCTTCCATCTGAAGGAAAGGTTCACCATCTCGCCTTCACAACAGATAATATTCACGCTGAATTTAACCGTATTCAAAAGCTGCAAATTGAGCTAATAGATGAAGAAATCACAACATTGCCCAATGGCTATTGCTACTTCTTTTTCCGAGGGCCAGACCAAGAGTGGATTGAGTTCTTCCAGCGATAATATTTCCTAGGAAATGCATGCGAATCGGTATATTCATTCTCGTCACAAAAGAAAAAGAGTAAGAGCATACCTGCTCTTACTCTTTTTTTATAGCACCTTACTAAGAAATGATTTGGTACGCTCATGCTGAGGGTTTCCAAAGAGTGCTTCTGGTTTGTCTTCTTCGACGATATATCCGCCATCCATAAAGATCACGCGATCTCCCACTTCTCTTGCAAAGCCCATTTCATGTGTGACGACAATCATCGTCATTCCTTCGACTGCTAATTGTTTCATAACAGCTAAAACATCCCCAACGACCTCAGGGTCAAGAGCAGATGTCGGCTCATCGAATAAGAGCACTTTCGGGTCCATCGCCAAGGCTCTTGCAATGGCAACACGCTGTTTTTGTCCACCAGATAATTGGTTAGGGTAACTTTTGGCCTTGTCTTTCAAGCCGACCTTTTCAAGCAAGTCTAATGCTTTATCGACTGCGGCTTTCTTCTCCATCCCTTTTACTTTCACCGGTGCGATCGTGATATTTTCTAACACGGTTTTATGAGGAAATAAATTAAAGTGCTGAAACACCATGCCAACTTCTTGTCGTACTTTATTGATATTCACTTTTGGGTCTGTAATCGTATGTCCGTGGACAACAACTTCCCCAGCCGTAATATCCTCTAATTTATTGAGACATCTTAGAAATGTGCTTTTCCCTGATCCTGAAGGACCAATGACACATACAACCTCTTTTTCCTCGATGACTGCATTAATATCCTTTAAGACTTCGTTATCACCAAAGGATTTCTTCAAGTTTTTCACCGTAATCATACTCATTTCACATCAAATCTCCTTTCTGCGTAGCTAGCCAGTAGAGAAAGTAAATAAATGATCACGAAATAAATGACACCGACAATGAGCCAGACATTCAAAGGATCAAATGTAGCCGATGCTTGAACTTGTCCCCGCTGCATGATATCAGCAATACCGATAATCGATAAGAGAGAGGTGTCCTTCAAACTGATGATGGCTTGGTTCGTAATGGCTGGAAGCATACGGCGGAATGCCTGTGGAAGAACGATAAAACGCATGTTTTGTCCACCTGTGAATCCTAAAGAGCGTGCGGCTTCTGTTTGTCCTTTATCAATGGACTGAATCCCTGCACGAATAATTTCTGAGAAATAAGCTCCTGCATTAATCGCTACTGTAATAATCCCTGCCGGCACTCGATCAAGCGAAATGAATTCAAGTGTATTAAGCCCAAAATAAATGAAGAATAGCTGTACGATAAATGGCGTACCTCGAATGGCATTGACAAAAACGAGTGAAATAAAGTTCAAGATTTTAAATGGTGACAGGCGGAATAGCGCCACAATCAACCCGATAATAAAACCTAAAATGATAGCAACAACAAAGATATATAAAGTGGTTTGCAAACCATCCATTAAATACGGAAATGCATTAACAATCGTATCCATGTTTCTCCCTCCCTAATTCACATACGGTTGACACATAAAGAAAGCGCGCTCTGAGCGCGCCTCGCTTGTGTTATGACTTCAAATATTTCTCAATAATTTTGTCATATTCACCGTTTTTCTTTAGGTTTTCAAGCCCTTTATTGATTTTCTTCAATAAGTCCTGATTTTTCCCCTTCATGACTGAGATCCCGTATTGGTCGCCATTCAAGCGGTCTCCAACTGTTTTCAATTTCAAGTCTTGCTGTGCGATCGCATACGTAATGACAGGATAATCCTCAATTAAAGCATCTGCATTTCCATTAGATACTTCTTGGAACATAGATGGACTGTCATTGAATTGAACTACTTCATACCCATATTTGTCTGCGTTATCTGATGCAAATTTTGCACCTGTTGTCCCATTTTTAACAGCTAGCTTTTTCCCCTTTAAATCATCAATCGATTTGATGCTGCTGTCCTTTTTCACAACAACTGTCAGACCAGCGTCGAAGTATGGATCTGAGAAATCCACTTTCTTTTTACGTTCATCTGTAATACTCATACCACCCATTCCAACATCAAGCTGACCTGCTTGCATCGCTGGAATAATCCCTGAGAAATCCATTGCTTCAAGCTTCACTTTGAAGTCTTGGTCTTTCGCAATGGCGTTAATTAAATCAACGTCTATTCCCACCGTTTTACCGCCCTTTTCAAATTCAAATGGCGGATATGTTACATCTATCCCGATTTTATATGTCCCTTTGCCTTCTCCCGAACCGCTGTCTGATTTTGAACCACAGGCTGCCATGACGAGCACAACAATTAGTCCCATGATCAGTAACATCGATTTCTTCATAAAACACGACCCCCAATTGTCAGTTTTGTCTAAATATTCGCAATAACAATCTTACTATACCACGCTAAAGCTATACTGTGTGATATTTTTTATCAATACCAAAGATCCATACAATTCTAGATCGATAGTCTCTTTAAATTTTACTTTTTTGCGAATAACTCATTTTATTCTGAAAGAAGCATGTTTCACAATATTCATGTGATATAATCTCACAAAAAACCGCGAACACTCCTTTATAAATACCACTTCTTTCTCACCTATGAAAAAACCCTCTTTCACTGTCTCTCTTCCTCTATTGATATCCTGATATATTTTTTCAACATCCTCTTTTTACCTAAAAAAATGTAAGCGTATACAATTCGATCACTACTCCCTAATTTTTTCACTACTGGTTGAATTTACATCAAAAAACATGTTTTACAAATTGAGATAGACCGCTTAAAATATAAGAAGATACTTAATATGGAAAGATGATTCAGACAAATAAGAATCAGCAGAAATGAATAGGTGAAGAAAGGAGGATACCAATTGGCAGAAACAGGTGTTTTGTCATCCGTTGATGTAGCAAATATGCTAAATGACTGGTATGTCTTGATGAAAAAAAGAGACATACAAGAAGCAATACAGCTAAAAGAAGAGATTCTTCAAGCATTTGATCGAATGGAAGAGAATCAAGATGTCTTACTCTACTATCAACTTTTAGAATACCGTTTCAAAGATTTAGTCGAAGATACAGCTTCGTTAGATCACAGTCTTTTTGTGGATGAAAATGCGATTCGTACAGATGATATGCTCAGCTACTATTTCTATTTCTTTAAAGGCATGTATGAAATGCGCAGAGGGAATCAAGATACAGCATTTCACCATTTGAAATTGGCCGAGGATAAATTAGATCTCGTTCATGATGACATTGAAAAGGCAGAATTCCATTATAAAACAGGATGTCTATACTATAATATAAGATCCACACTTCTCTCCATCCACCACTTAAAAAAGGCTTCGTCTATTTACGACGCAGATCCATGTTATGTGAAAAAATCAATCAGCTGTCAAATGATGCTTGCTCTGAATTATGCGGATCAATCGAAATATGATGAGGCAGAAACTTTGTTTCAACAGGTGATTTACTCACTAGAACAGATGGAGGATCCGGATTTACTTGGCCACGCGTATTGCAATGCAGCTTTTATTAAAAGTCTAAGAAATGAATACAGTGAAGCTGTGCCGCTCCTAGAAAAAGCTTTATTGATTGAGTCATTCGAAACTTCTTCCCCAGGCGGCTATTTACTGGCCTTGTATGCCTACACGAAAGCGCTGTTTAAGCTGAAAAAGCCTGGTTTGTTCCACTATTATGTACAGCTTTCACTTCAAAAAGCAGAAAATTTAAAACAACGAAACATTTCACTTAAATTATCCATTTTAGAAACATTGATGCTCCAACCAAACAACATGATTGAGCAGATCATTTCTTATTGTGATCAATTGGAATCTATGAATTTCCTTGTTGATCTTGAGGCTATCTGTCAGGATGTAGCCGCCTACTTAACTGAAAATGGTCTTCCGAAAGAAGCAATTTATTTTCAGAACAAGGCGTTGTCATTCAAAACTTGTTAAGAAGATGGAGTGATGTATGATGAAAAAATGGCTGATCTCAAGTGCGATTTTTACGTTCTTGATTACAGGTGTTTTGATTGGCACTTCTACTCAAAAAGAGAGCCAGTCTGCACAATCGCAAGATGACGGTACGATTATTCAAAAGAGAGATCGAGGCACCAACCCTTAATAAGACTAAAAAGAGTAGCTGTCATTCAAAACAGCTACTCTTTTTTATTGGTTAATCAATTTCTCGTTTGATATTTTGCATTTTTTCATCTAAGTAGTGAGCGATATCTGCCGCTTCCTTTAGTTCATCGGTGAGCTGATGAGGAACATCGTTTTGCAGTTTATAATAGATTTTATGTTCGAGACTCGCCCAGAAATCCATCGCAATGGTCCGCACCTGAATTTCAACCTTCACATGCTCCACACGATTCGTTAGGTAAACAGGAATCTCAACAATTAAATGAAGACTTCGATAGCCATTTGGTTTCGGATGCTGAATGTAATCTTTCACTTCAAGGATCTTTAAATCCTCTCTTTGCCTCAGAACATCAATAATGTTATAGATATCTTGAATAAACGAGCAGATGATGCGGACACCAGCGATATCATGTATGTACTCCTTGGCACATTGTGTGGTGATGTCACATCCTTTTCTCGCTAGTTTATTCACGATGCTTTCAAAGGATTTGATCCGTGATTTTGTATGCTCTATTGGGTTGTGTCCATGGATTAAATTATATTCCTGACTAATAATCGAAAACTTTGTATCCATTTCATCTAATGCAAATTTATATACTAATAATTCATTTTTCCAGTCTTCCATGACACTTTTCAAATCTTCTACATGAGTTGCTGACATATTCATTTCTTTTTGTCATCTCCTTTTGGCAAACAGCTGTTACACTGCTTTCCGTTTACTAGACGGAGAGAGAACGCAAATGGTTTTAAAAAAGTACATCTTAGCCCCGTTGTTTGTAATAAGTCAGCGCGAGTGCCAGTGCAAGTACAGATCCTTTCACGATATCCATTGCATAATACGGGACAGACATCATCACAAGTCCATTTTGCAAAATACCGATGAGCACCGCACCAATAAACGTACCGAATGCGTTTGGTTTACCTGCTCCCATGACTGAAAACCCGATAAAAGCAGCAGCTACCCCATCCATTAAATATGGCGTTCCTGCGTTAATTTCTGCTGTCATCACCCTTGATGCCAGCACGATACCACCGATCGCCGCAAATAAGGCAGACAACAGATATGCTGCGATTTTGTATTTGTTCACATGAATACCAGATAATCGAGCGGCTTCTTTATTTCCACCAATGATATACATCAATCGCCCATGCTTTGTGTAAGTCATAAAAACATGTGCAAAAAGCACAATGGCCGCCATAATCAAAATGATATAGGGTACCTGCCCAATCTTGCTGAAAAAGGCCGGGATGGTGCCAGTTGAAAAAGTGCCATCAGGCAGCACCATATTTTCAGAAATGGTCGCACCTTTCGTATAGGTTTGTGCCAGCCCTTGAATGATAAACATCATGGCTAGTGTCATGAGCATATCTGGAATCTTCATTTTGACAATCATCCAAGCATTCAGCAAACCGACAATAAGAGAAGCCGCCAGCGCAGAAAGGATCGCAATGAGTGGGTTTTGCGAGAACCATACAAACATGGAGATCACAATTGCATTTGATAACGTAGCAACTGAGCCTACAGATAAATCAAAGCCGTTCACTGCTAGTGAGATCGTCAGCCCTACCGCAATGATGGTTACAATCGAGATCGATCGTAAAATATTGATGATATTTCCTGACTGTAAAAATGCCGGATTGGCTGCCGCAAAGACAACAATCAATACGACAATCGTTAAGATGGTGCCATATTGATAAAAGAAATCAAACAGATGAAAGGATGGCCGCTGTTTCTTGATTTGTTGAACTGGGGCTGAAACTTGTCGTTCACTCATGATTGTCCTCCTGTTGAATGATATAAAAGCTCTTCTTCAGTCATTGGTGCCGTCATTTCCCGGGCAATGCTGCCATCATATAAGACGTATACTCGGTCGGCGATTCCTGCAATTTCTGAAAGCTCACTTGAAGCATAAATAACCGCTTTTCCTCTTTCAGCTAGTTCTGCAATGAGAGAGAAAATGTCCTTTTTTGCTCCAACGTCTACACCTTTGGTTGGTTCATCAAAGAGATAGACATCCGCCTCAGCCAACAGCCATTTTCCAATTGCAATCTTTTGCTGATTTCCACCAGATAGATGCTTCACCTTCGCTTCAAGAGAAGGTGTCTTGACGCCAAGCCGCTTGACGATTCCATCTGCTGCCTTCCGTTCCTTAGAACGATGTAAGAAGCTGAACGGCCGTGTAAACGAACGTAGACTTGCAGCTGTTACGTTCCATCCAACAGTTTCTTCTGTTAGAATCCCTTCTTTTCTCCGTTCTTCAGGCACAAGGGCAATACCCGCTCTCACAGCGTGATGAGGCGACTTGATATGAATGGTTTGACCATGCAGCTGCACAGTGCCTGACTTTTTTTCTGAGGCGCCGAATAGGGCTTTGCACAATTCTGTTTTACCAGCACCGACTAGTCCTGCAATCCCGAGAATTTCTCCTTTTTTCACATGAAGATGAATGTTGTTTAATTTATGCTGGTCATGCAACTCTTTCACGTCAAGCACAATCGGTGCATCCTCAAGCGTTGTACGAGATGGGAATTGTTCCTCTAATGGCGCGCCAAGCATTTCTTCAATGACCTGCTTTGGATCGGTTTCTTTAATGAGGTGTGCCGCCACATCGGTTCCATTCTTCATCACAGTCAGTTCATCACAGATGTTGAAAATTTCTGGCATGCGATGCGAGATAAAAATGATGCCTGTGCCGTTCATTTTCAATTGATGAATCATTGAGAATAGCTTGCTTGTTTCTGCATGACTAAGTGGAGCGGTTGGTTCATCCAAAATTAAAATGCTGCATTTGATCGACACAGCCTTGGCAATGAGCACCATTTGTTTTTCTGCCAGTGTCAAATCACTCACAAGACGCTTCGTCGAGATGTCAATGTCCATCTCTTTTAACAGCTGTGCTGCCTTGCGGTGAATCTCTTTCCAGCGGACGAATGGATTTTTCTCCATTTCATGGATCATCATATTTTCGCCAACACTTAAATATGGCACTAGAGCTGTATCCACTTCTTGATGGACGGTCTGCACACCGTATGAGGCCGCATCCTTCGGTGTATGAATGGTCGCCGCCTCGCCATTGATGTGGATGCTTCCTTCAAAATGTGAATGAGCACCAGAGAGAACTTTCATTAACGTTGACTTCCCAGCACCGTTAGCCCCAATCAGGGCATGGACTGTGCCTCTTTTTAATGTGAAATTTGCTTGATCTAACGCTTTGACTCCTGGGAATTCAATCGAAATGTTTTTCATATGAACAAGCGGCGTTGTCATAGGTGTCCTCCTTCTCTCCTGATCGTCAATTGAAAAACGAAACACCCTCTATGAAAAGAGAGTGCACGTTGTTTATTTTGCATAATGCTTCTTCAAGGTCTTCATCCAGTCTTCTTCAAAAGCAGTCGAAGAACCGAATCCTTTTACTTCATCTGCAAGATTGACCATATTGATGGCCTTTCCTGCATCCTGAAGCTGCTTTTGTGAAATGAGAGAGGCCTCAAGGTCATAGGAAGATGGCGTTTTCTCGCCAGCTAGTTTCTTCGCAAGAATCCTTACGTCGATTGCACCAATGAGCTTCGGATCGACAGCGGCAGTGTACTTCCAAGGACTGTCTTTCGCAGTCATTTCTTGGAGATCGGCATTAGATACATCAATACCGTAAATCTTCACTTCGGTTCTCCCCGCTTCTTTTAAAGCTCTTGCAGCACCAATCGCAAATGCATCCCACGTGGCAAAAATCGCATCCAGTTTACCCTTTGGATATTTATTCAGCATAGCCGCAACCGCATTTTGTGTTTGAACTGATGTATCAGAGGCCGCAACGCCAAATCGGTCAAGTTCCTTGATTCCTGTATGCTGTTTAAGCGTTTCTTGGTACACCTTGTTTCGTCTCACCATTGGAGGGAATCCGTCTACCCAAAGATACGCAATATTTGCTTTCCCTTTAAAATCAGCCACTAGCGCGTCTAATGATTTTTTCGCTAATTGTTCATCATCTTGAGACGTCACTGTGACTCCTTTGATATCCTTCAGCTTCGGATTTGAATCAAACGCCACAACTGGAATGCCTTTCGCCGTGATCTTCTTCACATCAGCGACTGTCGCCTCATCATCCCCATGAGAGATGATAAAGCCATCATAGTTTTCTTCTAGTGCTTGAGAAATGGCATCATGAAACTTCGCCGTATCACCATTTGCCGTGTAGACATCTACTGTAAAGCCTAGCGCTTCCCCTTCTGCCTTCGTTCCTGCTAAAAACTGAGCGGTATGATCGTCCCCGCCAATTTTACGGATGACTTTAATTTTTGCTCCCTGTCCTTTTGCAAATCGCTTCGGGACATTGTCAAAAGAGACCTTTTCGTTTGCATTGGCTTTTGAGCCTGCGCTTGATCCCGTACCGCAGCCAGATAATAGCACGGTCAGGACCGTCAATAATACAAGAGATGATGTCCAATATTTACGTTTCATTGCTGTTCCTCCTCAAGTTGTTTTATTTTTCACATCGGAAAACTAGGTAAAAAAGTGGAAATATGCCTGTGAACCCAGTCTTTTGATTCTAAAAAAAGAGATCAAAAAAGCCTCTCTTGATAAAGAGAGGCTTGATCACCGTTGCATGAAACATGTATCGGGAAGTCTTCCTCTCTTATCTGTCAAAGCTGTAACAGCTTTGCAGGAATTAGCACCAATTTCTTAGATAGAAACGGTTGCTGGGCGTCATAGGGCCAGTCCCTCTGCCTCTCTTGATAAGAGATCCGTTATGAAATTTGTTTTAGTTGAAATGTCTTCTTTACTTTAATGTGATGTCTCATCAATGTCAATGACTTTTTTGAAAATTTCTAAAATGATCATTTGCACCGAATGCCTTGTTTAACTGCCGATGATTTTCTTAGCAGGTGATGATGCCTTAAGACGGAAATCATATTTTTTCTCATTCACAAATTGGGGATTGAGGTGTGCTGATCCTTTATCTTGACCGCTTTTCGAGCGATACGTTTTGTAGCCTTCCATCCATTTCCCGCGCCATACCCACTGAGAGGCTTTTGCACCTTTGCGGTCATCGTAGACATTCTTTTGGAATGTATTCTTCTTGTTCACTTCGTAGAGATTCACGACTAAATAATGCGAAGCACTGGCTGTCATGATATTATTCGTGATTCGATTGTTCACCGATTGATATTGCATCAGCAATTGACCGCCTTCTAAGCCGGCTGTGTCATTTTTGTACAAAATGTTATGGGAGATGGTTGTGTTTGTGGTTCCGCCGCGCTTCTTGTCATATCCGCCAATTGAGATGCCTGTATAACGGTTTAAATATACTTGATTGTGCTCAATGCGAATGCGTTCGGCCATCTTCCCTTTATGTTCACTTGTGACCTCAATCCCAAGGTCATTATGATGGCTGATGTTATGATCGATCACGATGTCTTTCCCGCCATCCACATAAATTCCTCCTGCGGAGATGTCCTTGCCGTACGCTGGATTCCCAACACTCGTAATCTCATAAACTTTGTTTCTAGATACGACACCATTTCTCACTTGATCATACTTTTTAGAAGGTGCGACATTCTCAAAACCAATTAAATCAATCCCGATATTGTCCGTATGCCGGACTGTATTATGTGTCACGCGGAATTTTTTAACGTTTCCGTTTAGCACAAGGGCTTCACTAAAACCCAGCTTTAACTTTTCCACAGTGTTTCCTTTGATTTCGATGTCTTCAATGGCTGCTGGTGCTTTCGTTCCATAGACCGCAATCCCATGAGCATTCCCATTTTGATGTGTCGTCTGAATGTCGTACACACGGTTGTTAAGCAGTTTGACGCCTTTGCCGCTGCCTGTGATGAACATACCGATGGGTGTCACATCTTCTTTATTCGTTTTAATATGTCCGACTGTCAGTCCTTTCAGGGTGATATAGCTTTTTTGATCAATCTTCACAAGACCACCGTCTGCTTGATTTCCTTTAAGAGATGCTCCGCTAATGACAGGCTTCTCTTTTCCATACGCTTGAAAAACAACTGGTGCTTTCTTTGTTCCAGAATGGCGGACAATCAATTTCTCTTTGTATGTACCGCCTCTCATATAAACTGTTGTCCCAGCTTTCGCGATACTTGCCGCTTTTTTCAGCGTACGGAAAGGCTTTTGCTTCGTCCCTGGATATTTGTCGTTCCCGTTTGCTGCGACGTAATAGGCAGTACCTTGCTTCGCACCAGCCTCCTCCGTCATCGCTTGACAGCCAAAACTAATGGCGGTCATCAATAAAATCAATAAGGCGCCTGATATCATTCGTTTCATCTCGTTGTTTGCTCCCTTCCACTCTCTTCTACCTTTATCGGTTTAAAAAAAGAGGATTAAAATATGGCAATGCCCCTTGCAATGTACTAGTCAAAAGGTGTATGGTTGAAAGAATATCTTACAGGAAAATAAATCGCTTTTAAATTGTCAGATTAATCAGTTAATAACGAAATTGGATTTTATTTCTAAGGGGAAACTTCAGTAAAACCACGACAGAGAGGAGGAAAGCGCTTTAACAGATTTTTCTTGTCTGAATTCCAGAAAACCTATTGCTAATATTTTGTGAAGGTATAGAATAGAATCATAATTATTTCATATTATTAGAATTTTCAAATAATCAAACAGCAAGGAGATTTACGATGCCAAAACAACCCATCCGCGTTGAACTTAGTTCAACAAAAAAACCAAAACCTCAATCTGATCAACTTGAATTCGGAAAAATCTTCACAGACCACATGTTTGTGATGGATTATTCAATTGATAAAGGCTGGTATGATCCGAGAATTATTCCTTATCAGGCGATTCCAATGGACCCAGCTTCTATGGTTTATCATTATGGCCAATCTGTTTTTGAAGGCTTGAAGGCGTATGTGTCTGAGGATCAAAAGATTCTCTTATTCCGTCCTGAAAAAAATATGGAACGCTTAAACAGATCAAATGACCGCCTATGTATCCCGCAAATTGATACAGAAACGGTTTTAGAAGGCTTAAATGAACTCATTCGCATTGATAAGGATTGGGTACCTGATGCAGAGGGCACTTCTTTGTATATTCGACCATTCATTATTTCTACTGAGCCCTATTTAGGTGTTGCACCGTCAAGCACCTACAAGCTGATCATCATTTTATCTCCAGTAGGTTCTTATTATAAAGAAGGCATCCATCCGGTCAAAATTGCGGTGGAAAACGAATTTGTCCGCGCTGTTAAAGGCGGAACAGGAAATGCCAAAACAGCTGGAAACTATGCATCAAGTCTGAAAGCACAGCAAGTTGCTGAAACGAAAGGATTTTCACAAGTCCTGTGGCTTGATGGCATCGAGAAAAAGTACATTGAAGAAGTCGGCAGTATGAATATCTTCTTTAAAATCAACGGAGAAATCGTGACGCCTGAACTGAACGGCAGCATTTTAGAAGGGATCACACGGAATTCTGTGCTTGAGCTGTTAAAGCATTGGGAAATCCCTGTAACAGAACGTAAAATTTCAATTGATGAGTTAATTGAAGCACATCAATCAGGTGAACTTGAAGAAATCTTCGGAACAGGAACGGCAGCCGTCATTTCTCCTGTCGGTGAATTAATTTATCACGATCAGCCATACGTCATTCAAAATGGTCAAACAGGTGAAGTATCGAAGAAATTGTACGAAGCGATTACCGGAATCCAAAAAGGAACTCAGCCAGACATCTTCGGCTGGACAGTAGAAG
The DNA here is from genome assembly GCF_038627835.1 of Bacillus sp. FSL M7-0307. Lineage (NCBI taxonomy): Bacteria > Bacillati > Bacillota > Bacilli > Caryophanales > Bacillaceae > Bacillus > Bacillus sp. FSL M7-0307. The sequence continues at coordinate 3,504,970 of NZ_CP152023.1, forward strand.
TCGATTCGGTTGTCAAGCAGGCATAAGCAAGCGAAAGAACCTTTCATTTGATGAAGGGTTCTTTTTTTGTTTCTTTATCTCCTCCACTACCTCATAATGGAAAATATGGATCTATTCCACACTTAAGGAGTGATGGTATGTTTTTTACTTATTTACTAGCGTTTTTTGGGATTTGCATCGGATCAATCATCATCGCTACAGGTTTCGATGATTCATCGTTCTTCACCCGTTTTCTATTTAAGTTTCTCGGAATTTCTATCTTTGTTCTTTCCATTACTTTTGTAAAGGTGAGGCGAAAGAGGTTACGCAACAAAAAGGCGAAAAAGACTTAGATGTCAGTCAGCCTCTTATCAAATCGTGCACCAAAACAAGACCGATATCCCCACAATGGCCCCTGCATATATCCACTGTTTCCCTTTGATACTCCGCTTTCTCTCGATCAGTAAAAAGATCTCTGGTAAAAAGACGATGATGATTTCTAGGATAAAAACAAGATGATAAACTGGCGGCATCGGCTGGAAATCAAAGTCTCTTTCATCTCCACCGATGGTTGCGAAATACATTAACAGATTGGTTACTGGAATGGTAAAACAAACGAGCAAGCGGAGAACATACATCCACACATCCTGTCTATGCCGAATCAGACCAATAAATGAAGCGATGATTCCATACAAAAACAAAACCACTGTGCCGTAACTAAGTAGAGGTTGAACGATAAAGCCGTAAAGCATTAAACCAATTGCCACCATATTCTAACCGTCCTTTCTTTGAAGCAGTACATGTTGTTTTTTCTATCATACACTGCTTTCTCCGGTTTCCATATGAAAAAATCATAAAAAACGACCCCATAAAGGGGCCATTTTATTTTAAGCATTCACTGATTTGAAGAACTGCGGTAAATATTCACGGTGCGCTTCAAGCATTTCATCTAAGATTTGCTTTGCAATTTCATCAGATGGAACGAGTGGATTGATGGTCATGGCGACAAGAGCCGTCTCGTAATCTCCTGTCACAGCTGCTTCAGCTGCCACACGCTCGAAGGACTTGATTTGTTGAACGAGTCCTCTCACAGCCACAGGCAGATCACCTGTCGCGATTGGTTTTGGTCCGTCCTTTGTAATGATACAGTTCACTTCAACCGCTGATTCGGCCGGAATGCTGGCAATCGCTCCTCTGTTCACTGTGTTTACCGGTTGAATGTCATGTTTATCATTGTAGATGGAACTGATCAAATTACATGCTGCATCGCTGTAATAAGCCCCGCCTCTTTTTTCGAGTTGCGGCGGTTTAATCGATAAATCTGGGTCTTTATATAACTCAAACAATTCATGCTCGACTTGCTGCACAACCTCTGCTCTTGTTCCTTTTTCTTGAGCCGCTTTTTGTTCTTCCTCCAGCATATCTTTCGTTTTATAGTAATAACGATGATACGGACATGGAATGACCCCTAAGCCTTTGACGAAAGAAGGCTCCCAGTTTTTCGCTTCAATATTCCTCATGGACCACTGGCTATTTGGATTTCCTAATTCATCGAGCACTTGATCCATAATGCTGACCCCGTCTAAATACACATCTAAGCCATAGACCATGTGATTGAGGCCTGCAAATTGTACTTCAATGCGTTCGACATCGACATCCAGCGCTTTTGCAATGCCCATTTTGATTCCAATCGGCACATTGCATAGACCGACCACTTTTTTCAGATTCGTGTAGCGTAACACCGCCTCTGTGACCATGCCTGCTGGATTTGTAAAGTTCACCAGCCAGGCATCTGGGCAAAGCTCTTCCATATCCTTCACGATGTCTAGAATGACTGGAATGGTGCGTAGACCTTTAAATAACCCGCCTGGACCATTCGTTTCCTGTCCAATGACGCCATATTTAAGCGGGATTCTCTCATCCTTAGCTCTGGCTTCGAGCAGTCCTACACGAAATTGTGTCGTGACAAAGTCCGCATCTTTCAGAGCTGCCCGGCGGTCAAGGGTGAGGTGCACTTCAATCGGCAAACCTGCTTTTTCGACCATACGTTTTGCAAGGGCACCCACGATGTTCAACTTTTCCTGACCTGCTTCAATATCCACAAGCCATAATTCCTTTACAGGCAATTCTTGATATCGTTTGATAAACCCTTCGACCAGCTCAGGCGTATAGCTTGATCCACCGCCTATTGTGACAATTTTGATTCCGTCTTTCATGAATTGACACCTCCGAATTGCTTCATTTTTTCATGGAGCTCAATGATTTCAGCTGCAAGCTCCTTGACGGTCATTGCGTTCATCAGATGATCCTGTGCATGAATCATCAAGAGACTGACGTCGGTTTTCTCTCCTCTGATTTCTCCTTGGATCAGCTCTGTCTGTGCGTGATGCGCCTCATTTAACGCGTCTTGTGCTTCCTGCAATTTTTGCTTCGCCTCATCAAAATTGCCTTGCTTTGCACATGTAATGGCCTCCATGGCCGAGCTTCTGCCATTACCACCGTGCAAGATGAGTTGAAACACAATTTGTTCCAATTCCATCGGCCGCATCCCCCTTGTTCCCTCTATTACATGCTGACGACATTTTCATCTGTTGATGCTTTTGCTTCAAGCTCATTTTCTTCTTTCAATTTCTGCTTATCCCACATTCTAAAGAATGGATAGTATAGCGCAAATGACAAGGCAAGGTTAATCAGCTGCATGACCGCGCCAGAGATTTTCCCGCCTGTTGCGAGATAGCCTGAAATGATTGGCGGCATTGTCCACGGGACAGCGATCCCTGCCGGTTTTGCTACAAGTCCTGTGCTCATTCCGATATATGTGGTGATGATCATCATAATTGGCGTAAGGATAAACGGAATGAGAAGCATTGGGTTCATCACAATCGGCATTCCAAAAATGATCGGTTCGTTGATGTTAAAGATGGCTGGCCCAATCGCAAGACGGCCAAGCTGTTTCATTTGTTTACTTCTCGCACGCAAGATCATGGTCAGTACCAAAGCAAGCGTCGCGCCGCTTCCGCCGACATTGATAAAGATTTCAAAGAACTGCGCTGTGAAAATATTCGGCAGCACTTCTCCTGCTTGGAAGGCAAGACGGTTTTCATCCATCGCACCGAGCCAAATCGGACCCATGACTCCGCCGACAATGGTGGCTCCGTGAATACCACATGCCCAGAGGAGCATTTGCACACCGATGGCAACGATACTTCCGCCTAAGCTTCCACCAAGAATGGATAGTGGTGTGCCGATTAAGACCGTGATGATATTATGAATACTCTCAAAAGGTGTCATCTCAATCAGAAGCCTAGCGACCCAGATCAGCGTGATGACCACAAAACCTGGAATAAGTGCGATAAACGATTTACTAACTGCTGGCGGTACACCATCAGGCATTTTGATGACGATATTCCGCTGTACAATAAAGCGGTAAATTTCGGTGGAAAGCATGGCAATAATCATGGCAACGAATAGCCCTTTACTGCCCATCAGTGTGACGGGAATACCGCCATTCACTAGGATAGCTTCTGTTGATCCTTCAGGTGTGAACGGGACTTGATAAGGTGTGGCTAGAAGGAAAGCTGCGACAGCAATTGCACCAGATGACAGTGCATCGACTGCATACTTTTCAGCTAACCTGTACGCGATCCCAAAGGTCGCAACAAGTGCCATAATGTCAAAGGTGGCATTCACAGGATAGGATAGTTTCGTGGCCCATTCGGCTCCGAAGACACTTGCCATAAAATCGCTATATCCTGGAATCGGAAGGTTGGCTAAAATGAGAAACAGTGAACCGACGATAATGAGAGGCATGGTTAAAACAATTCCGTCACGCAATGCTTGTAAATGTCTTTGAGCAGCAATCTTCCCTGCAAACGGCATAACCTTCTCTTCTAGAAATCGGTTGAATCCATTCATCCCTTCCGCCCCCTTTATCCGTTCACTAACTGTTCAGCAGATTTTAAAACCTCAGCACCATTACATACGCCATAATGCACGGTATTAATCACGTCTACTGGAATTCCTTTGTCTTCTCCGAGTTTTTTCATTTGCGGTAATAAATAACGAACTTGAGGTCCTAATAAAAGCACATCGGCTTGATCAATATGATTTTTTGCAGCATCTCCAGATACTGCCCAAATACGATAGTCTTTTCCTTGTTCTTGTGCACTTTTCTCCATTTTTGTGACAAGTAAGCTTGTTGACATACCTGCTGCACAAACTAATAAAATGTTCATTGTAAACGCCCCCTTTTTGAAGTATGAAGCTTTTCTTTACACATTCATCATATTATGAAACCGCTTTCATAAACACCCATACTTTTTCCTTTAGGAAGCGGAAAAAGTTAATATCACACCATTAGTTCTTGTACGAAGGCGCTTTTTTATACATGACATCCAGCATGTCTTCAAAGGTGTCACAGGTGATGAGGTGCTGAATAAATTTCACATGATGGACAAGCTCTCCAAGCAGACGGTACATGCCTTTTAAGTCTTTGGCGTTCTCTTTTTCGACACAAAGCAAGCACACAAATTGAACTTTTTTCTCTCCCCAAATGATCGGTTTTTCTAATGTACAGATCGCCCAAAACGTCTCTTCTGTCAGCGGGGTCATCGGATGCGGAATCGCTGTATAATGTCCAAATGAAGTCGGTGCAGACTCTTCTCTTTCCATCACAGATTGTGTAAGTTCTGCTGGCGCTAAGCCCATGTCAATGACCTTTTGCGTGAGAAAGTGTATGACCTCTTCTTTTGTTTGAAAGGCGCGTTTTGTAAAGACCAATGCCTTTTTCATATATTGCGTGGCTAATGTCACTCTTGTTTCACTTGTCAAAGCTTCTTCTATTTTTAAAAAATCACTGCCTCCTAAAATCGTGTTCACTTGAATGACAGGAATCGGTAAATCCATATGAATGGGAATGGTCGTAATAATTAAATCCAATGCATGTAAAGAGACATGCGGAAGGGAATAAAGCTCTGCTGTGCCTAAAATGGTCAGCTTCGACCCAAATTGTGACCGCAAACGATCTTGAAGTAGCCTTGCACTCCCTGCACCAGACGCACAGACAATCAGGCATCGCTTCGGTGGTATCTCCATTTTCCTGCGCTCTAAGGCCGCACCAAAATGAAGTGCCATATAGCCGATCTCATTTTCATGAATGGACAAACCTGTCTCTTCTTCAATGACCCTGCTCGCCACAATCCCTGCTTCAAAGGCAATTGGATAGCCCGCTTTGATCTCATCTAGCATTGGATTTCTTAAATTCATTCCATACTTACACCGATTGATCGCTGGCTTTAAGTGCAAACTGAGGCCAATCAGCAATTCCGCATCTCCCGCTAAATCCAGCTGCAATTTTTGATCAATGGCTTTCAGCATCAGCTGAACAAGACGGCTCGTGTCATCATCCACAATTTGTTTTTGACCGCCCGTTGAAAAAGACTGTACCATTTTGGCTGTTCCTAGCAAATGAATGGCGATATAAACGATTTCCTCTTGTGGAAATGAGACATCCAGCAGCCCTTCAAGACGCTCAACCATTTTTTTGGCTACCTTGTATTCTTTTGCCCTTGGGATTTCGTTGATTTCTTCAGGCAGCACAGATACATAGTTTCCGTGTCTAATCCGTTTACAGGCAATAGCAATATGAACAATTAAATTATTCATGCAAATGTCTGATAGATTCATTTTTTCCTCGTTGATATAATCAATCATGGTTCTCTGAATCAATTCCAGCTCATGTTTTGGCAAAATCGTAACCGCCGTGTTCAGCATTGTTTGATAGGAACGCCGTTCATTGAATAAATATTCTGACATGCAATAACGGATTTTCATCTCAGATCCTTTAATCCGGCAGCCTTTATTCGGCTTTGCTTCAAGCTTCAGATCAAAGGGTTCGAGCTTACGTTTGACCCATTTCATGTCATTACTCATCGTCGATTTACTAATAAACAGCTGCTCCTGTAAGTCTTCCAGCTTCACATATGATTCCGCTAGAAGCAGCTTTTTCAAAATAAATCGAACTCGTTCTTCTGGAAGAACAGCAAGTGGTTCTTCCTGTTCGACTTCTTCCTTCATAAAACGGCGAAAGGCATTCTCATCGTTGATCAACAGCTCATAGCCAGCGCCCCTAACAGCTGATACAGCTGCTTGATAAGGGGCTAGACGCTCATTCAGTTCCTTGATGTCTGTTCGGATGGTGCGGCTTGTCACTTGTAAACTGACAGAAAGCGCAGCGCTCGTGAGAGGAGTCTCAGCTGCCATCAGCTGACTTAAAATGTGCGCCAGTCTTTTACTCAGCATTAGATCGGCCTCCTTCATTTAGGGTGGAGAATCTGCCTTGTTTGGACAGGTTGTATACGCTTACAGTTCTCTTCATTACTCATATTCTACTGAAAAGAAATAAAAATTGCCAACTCATTTATATGACAAACGCCCCTATTTATACAACCAACCATATCTAATGACCTATGAATCTTCTTCTAAGATGCTGTTGTGGAAATCATGAAAAAAAGGCGTTACACCTCCGTGTATCCGCCTTTTTCTTATGAGGAAATCAGTTGTGTAAAGACAACCAATCTTTTTTCATGTGTACCGGCTGCATGATCAAAAGTTCCCGTACATGTGATGAAATTGAGATTCCGTGTAAAGGCGTACCCGAAAAAAGCATTTGGTTTCTCTTCGCGCGGATAGCTTTTCACCTTGAGAACCTCAAAGGTTCGCTTTTCCCCTGACGAGGATGTCACAATGACTTTGTCTCCCTTTTTTAGCTCCTTTAGTCGATAAAAAACAGCTGGACCCCATTTATTATCAACATGACCATTTATGACAGCATTCCCTTTATCACCAGGCTTCGGACCATCTTCAAACCAAGCTGTGTGATCTGTATTTTGCGGAACACCCATACTGCCATCCTTTGATAAAGTCGTTTTCTCCACTTTTGCTTGGACATCAATCGCTGGAATGGAGATGTCAGCGGGAACAATACCCGATGGCTCATCTTTTAATGTGTCGTGTGAATGAGATTGATTCTTGGCTTGTTTTGCTGTCATTGGCTCAGGAGATGATGCAGTTTCAGAGGATGACTTTTCATCTATTGATTGGGATGCGCAGCCCGTGATGATGAGAAGCGTAAGAATACTAAACAGCCATCTTTTCACGCAAGTCGACCTCCTTTTGAAGAAAGGAACGGCACGATTGTGCACGTTCCCTCTTGTCTTGATGCCTGCTTAATTTAATTGTTTACGGCGAATGAGGAAGAACGCGCCCACTGCACCTCCGGCTAAGATGAGACTTGCCATCATCCCAGCAAATGCTTCATATGACATACCTAATGGACCGGCTGTGCCTCCCATACCTGTTTTCGGCATCTCATTTGGCATGTTGGATTTGAATAATTCAGGATGCTGATCGACAATAGCTGATGCGACATCTTGACCAACCATGAACATATGGCCGTATGCTTCTCTGACAGTCGGGTACAGCTGATCATATTCGCCATTGTGATAAGACGTGTACGTTTTGATGAGCTCATCAATATGGGTTTTCAACCCGGCTTCTAAGTCAGCCGCCTTCAAGCGGCCATCTGTCGCTTGATCTAAAAATTTTGCTTGTTTCATACGGTAAGCATCTAAATCTTTAACAGCCTTCTCTTTTGCTTGCTCGTCCCCTGATGCATCCGCTTTGACATAATCAACTAAGTAACCGATATGGCTTGACCAGATCGTTTTAAATTGTTTTCCTGCATCTTTTCCATAAACAGAAGCGATCGCATCTGATAGATCATTCGTGTTTTCATTTAACGCTGCTGCCGCTTGGTCAAAGTCCTTGCTGCCATCATTCCCTTTTTGCATAGCCACTACCGCGAGTGCCAAATGCTCTGAGAACAAGTAGTTTAAATCCTCACGAAGATCTGCGGCTGGAGTATCCACTGATTTTTGATCAAATTTCCCAGGAAATTGATCTGTAATCGCCCATGATACGCCTTTACCTACTTCAAACATATGATGAATGGATTTTCTGACCGTTTCATAGGTTGTATCAAAATCCTTTTCTGTGTAACTGTCAAAAGCTTTTAGCAGTTCATTGACGTGCATTTTTAAACCTTCTTCAAGTTCACTTGCTTTCAATCTTCCATCCGTTGCTTTATCAAGCATATCAGCTTGTTTCATGCGGTATTGATCAAGCTCTTTGACCGCTTTCTTTTTACCTGCTTCATCTTTTTTCGCTGTTGCTTGTACATAATCAACAAAGTAACCGATATGGCTTGACCAAATCTCTTTGAATTGTTTCCCTGCTTTTTTTCCATACACAGAGGCGATCGCATCTGATAGATCATTCGTGTTTTCATTTAACGCTGCTGCTGCTTGATCAAAATCTTCACTTCCATCAATTCCCTTTTGCATCGTGATCACTGCTAAATAAGCATGCTCTGAGAAGAGCTGATCAAGCGCTGCGCGAAGATCCGTTGCTTTATTTGACACCTCTTGTGATGATGACGACTTTTTTGCATCCCCATGCATATGTCCTTCGTGTGCACTTGCCATTTGAGCAGTTGGTAATAATAATGCTGCACTAAGCGGGATCGTTAAAAATGCTTTTTTCATTTTCATCTGTTTTGCCTCCTCTTTCCGTTTGTTATGTACTTAACGGAGAGAGAAGTGAAATGGATCATTCCCACAGCATATTTTTTTGTTTCATTCATTTCATAAAAAAAAGCCGGATTACCCGGCTGATACGTTACGACTTTTGGATGCTTTTCGTTCTTTGTATATTTTCCTCACCACTGGATAAATCACTGGTGCCCATTTGACAATTTGTTTCAGCCACTTTTTCATTTTCTCCCGCGCCTCCTTATTGTCATTCTTACAAGACGATTCCCGATCTTGTTATGAAATAAACAGGTGCGGGAGAGCAGGAGTTAAATGACGCCTTGTGCGATCATGGCATCTGCCACTTTGCGAAATCCTGCAATATTTGCGCCTACCATTAAGTTTCCAGAGTGTCCGTATTCTTCAGCTGTCTCGGTACACTGACGATAAATCGACTGCATCATTTGTTTCAACTGACCATCTACTTCTTCAAAAGTCCAAGACATTCTCGCACTGTTTTGCGCCATTTCTAACGCCGAAACACCCACTCCCCCAGCATTTGCTGCTTTTGCTGGTGCAAACAAAATATCATGTTGTTCAAATACTTTGACGGCCTCAAGCGTGGACGGCATATTGGCCCCTTCTCCTACAGCGATGACACCGTTTGCCACTAGTTGCTGTGCTTGCGACTCTGAAATTTCATTTTGGGTCGCACATGGCAGCGCAATATCACAAGGGAGAGACCAAATTTGTTCGCAATCTTCAATCAATTCAGCATGCGGGTGAATGTCTATGTAGGCACTAATTCTCTGGTTATCGACTTCCTTCAGCTGCTTCACTGTCTCAAGTGAAATGCCTTGAGGGTCGTAAATGGCTCCGCTTGAATCACTACAAGCCACAACCTTTCCGCCTAATTCCAATACTTTTTCCATCGCATAAATCGATACATTTCCTGACCCAGACACAACAACAGATCGTCCTTCAAATTGCATTCCGTGGGCTTTTAACATTTCTTCCATAAAGTACACCAGTCCATAGCCGGTCGCTTCTTTTCTTGCTAAACTGCCTCCGAAGCCAGGGCTCTTTCCTGTCAGGACACCTGCTTCATACGCACCACGCATTTTTTTGTACTGGCCAAACATATAACCGATTTCGCGTGCGCCTACCCCAATATCTCCTGCCGGTACATCTTGATCAGGTCCAATATAACGACTGAGTTCACTCATAAAACTTTGAACAAAACGCATGATTTCTCCATCAGATTTCCCTTTAGGGTCAAAATCTGATCCACCTTTTCCTCCGCCGATCGGCAAACCTGTCAGTGCGTTTTTAAAGATTTGTTCAAATCCTAAAAACTTGATGATGCTTGCATTGACCGATGGGTGGAAACGAATGCCCCCCTTATAAGGACCGATGGCACTATTAAATTGAACCCTGAATCCTCTGTTCACCTGTACTTTGCCTTCATCGTCTACCCACGGTACACGAAACATCACAAGCCGCTCAGGCTCAATTAAGCGTTCTAAGATCCCCTGTTCTTCATACTCTGGGTGTTTTGCAAAAACCGGGACGAGGGATTCCAGAATTTCTTTCACGGCTTGCTGGAATTCCGCCTCGCCTGGATTTCGTTTTTCTACATCCTCTAGCACACGGTGGATGTAGCTTTGTGCTGTTTGTGCTGCTCGATCTAAGGTCAACATGTCTCATCTGCCTCCTTGTCAATATCTCACTCTTTGGTTGTTAGATTTTCTCACGCATATTGAGATTAATTTAACACCATTTGTAAAAACTGATCAATATTGATAACAGATGAAAACGATGCCGAAATGAGATAGATCAAGCAGGATCACCTTTCATCATGAAGATGACCCGCTCAAAGAATGACTATCGTGCTAGAAATGACGAACTGGACGTTCAACATCCCGCTTTCTTTGACACATTCATGAAACTTTCACTTTTTCTAGATGATGATCATTCAAAAAAAAGGTCAAAAGTTTTACAACGTCTTTCAATCTTTTCTGAGCTTTTCTCCTCTTTTCCGATCAGGTAAGACAACACACAGCCAATATAAAATAGAAGAAGATGGGAAGTTGATTAACCCAATGATGCCCCAGAACCATTTATAACGCCCTCTTTTCTTAGCATCCATAAATAAGAGAAATCCTTGTGCAAACAGTAACGGCAATACGCACAATAAGATGATCATATCTGTCTGACTCATAAGGAGGACCCTCCTTTAATCTGTTGATATTCCTTGATGCCGACAACCACACAGAGCGGCACGCTCACCACTTGGAGAAGAATGAAGATGATGGGCAAATGAGTAATGGCAGCTGCAAAAAGTGTCATGATGGTCAGACTGACGATGATGTACGCCAGCACTTCTTGTTTAAAACGTTTTTTCTCTTTTTCCTTTGCCTGCTTTAGCATCAACATCAAAGCTTGTTCACTCGGCTTTTCTACTTCGATTTGTTCATCGAGCTCCTGCAGCTCCTCTTTTAAACGATCGGCGAAACGGTCTTCTTTCATCAGTCCCACTCCTTTCGAATTTTCTTGATCCCATGATGAACCCTCGATTTCACCGTACCTTCTCTCACCCCGAGTATCGAAGCGATTTCAGGGTAAGTAAAGCCATAATAATAATGGAGAAGGATCGGTGCTCTCTCCTGAGCCTTTAACTCATTTAAAGCATCCCACATGTCATGCCAAGTATGGCCTTTTTGCTGAACATCCCATTTGAACCGGCGGATGGCTTCTTGATTCGCCTTCCCTTCTCTCGTTTGTTCACGTTTTCTTTTCTTTTGATGATCTAAAAATTGTCTAGATGCAATGGACATAAGCCATGTTGAAAATAATGAATCTCCTCTAAAAGAAGAAAGTTTCATGTACGCTTTGAGCATCGTTTCTTGCATGATCTCCTCTGTCAGCTCTTGTTGAAGGGTCAATTTCATCAAATAACGGTAAAGAAACGAATAATGATGCCGATAAAGGGCGGTAAATGCAGCATCATCCCCCTGTTTTGCCCGCTTGATCCATAAAGTCTCCTCGGTCTGCTCCAAACACGTCCCTCCTTCCTTTCTTTCTCTTATTGATTAGACGACACCGGTGATCGCATCGTTTAAAATAGACCTTCTTTTTTTAAATTGGAGCCTTTTCTACCTGCTGTTCAGCGCATGGATCTATTTGATATCCATTTTTTCTTATGTAATGATTATGACATTTCTTTGTCTCTAACAAAATGACGCTTTTGTAATCATCTTGATTTTCCTTCAAATGGGGAACGTCCTTTTCATAATCACTAGGTTACCCCAATACCTATCGTCAATGATCCTTGTCTCATTTAGATAAATTGAAATAATCATTGCCTTAGTTTCCTTGAAAATCGTGGAATACTTCGTTCCAATTCTTAGCCGATGATACCTTTTTGCGTGCTATGCTCTTCCTACATTCCGAAAGAGGCGATGCTGGCGAAGGAAGGAGGAGCGGTTGAATCGCAGCTTATTTTGGAAACGTTTACATTAAAACAAAATATAGAATGGAGATGTTCATGTTGAAGAAAAAAGTTCCAATGTTAGCTGGTGTGTTAGCGGTTGGTCTCGTGACTTCATTATTTGCGCCAAATGGAGAGGCAAAAGCAGCAACGAAATATCCAGAAAGCCCTTCGATTATGGCCAATTTTAATCAGCAAGGATTCTCCACATTAAATGGCGGTACAACAGGCGGTGAAGGCGGTAAAACGGTGACAGTGAAAACCGGAAATGAACTATTAGCTGCCCTCAAAAGCAAAGGAACAAATGAAAAATTGAAAATCGTGGTAGACGGAACGATTACTCCTTCTAATACTTCAGCCAATAAAATTGATGTGAAAGATACAAACAATGTCTCCATCGTCGGTAAAGGGACAAACGGCGAATTTAACGGGATTGGTATTAAAGTATGGCGCGCCAATAACGTCATCATCCGCAACCTCAAAATCCATCACAGCAAAATCGGTGATAAAGATGCCATCGGAATCGAAGGCGGCTCTAAAAACGTATGGGTCGACCATAATGAACTCTACAACACTTTGAACTCTGGGAAAGATGACTATGATGGGTTATTCGATGTGAAAAATGACTCCGATTACATTACGTTCTCATGGAACTATGTCCATGACAGCTGGAAAACAATGCTGATGGGCAGCTCCGATAACGATAACTACAACAGAAAAATCACATTCCACAACAACCGTTTTGAAAACTTGAACTCTCGTGTACCGTCTATGCGCTTCGGGGAAGGCCATGTGTATAACAACTATTACAAAAACATCCTAACAACAGCGATTAATTCACGTATGGGCGCGAAAATGAGAATTGAACACAACGTATTTGAAAACACGAAAAATGCCATCGGCAGCTGGGACAGCAGTAAAGTTGGTACTTGGCATGTCATCAACAACTCTTATATTAACAGCACAGGTAGCCTGCCAACGTCTTCAACAGGTACGTACAACCCTCCTTATAACTACTCTTTGCTTAACGTGAACAATGTGAAATCAGAAGTTGTATCTAATGCGGGTGTAGGAAAAGTAAATCCTTAATCTCAAAAAAACGTTCGGGCAGAAATGTTCTGTCCGAACGTTCTTGTCATCCATTTTTTACACGACCGAAAATGGACGATCCATTTCATACAGGTTTTGATAACGCAGGTTTTCTTTCAGCAAATCATGATGCTGCCCCTGCATCTCAATGCGTCCACCTTCAATAAACATCATACGATCGCATGCCTCACAGCCAGTGAGATGATGGGTGATCCAAATGACTGTTTTTCCTTTTAACACGCGGAAGATCGTTTCAAGCAATTCACGCTCTGTGCGTGGATCAAGCCCGACGGTTGGCTCATCTAATACAACAATCGGTGTGTTTTGCAGCAAAATCCGAGCTAGAGCCATACGCTGCCTTTCTCCACCAGAGAAACGAACCCCTGTCTCTTGTACACCTGTGTGATAACCTTCTGGCAAAGACTCAATGTAATCGTGCAGCTGCACTTGCCGCGCGGCTTCTTTTACTTGCTCTTCTGTCGCTTCTGGTGAGCCTAAACGAATGTTGTTTAAAACAGACGTATCGAATAAATAGGGCTGTTGATTGAGCACAGAAACATAAGAGGAAATCTCCTCTTGAATGCTTTGTACCGGTTTTCCCTGAATGCTGACGACCCCTTGATTTGGCACGACTGCCCCTTCTAACAATTTTAAAATGGTCGATTTGCCTGCACCGCTCTTTCCTAAGAGAGCGAGCGATTCACCTTGCTTCAGGGAAAACGAAAAATGCTTTAATACATGTTGATCTACTTCATATCCGAAGGTGACTTGATCAAAACAGACCGCTTCAGCGCCATAAGAGACGGGTGTCTCGTCTGCTGCCTCCCTCTCCACTAATCCTTCATACGATTGCTTTTCATAATGATTTAATCTGCTGACGGCATGCTGATAAACAGGAATGTCGCCTGCTGCATCTGACAGCGGAAGAAAGGCTTCTGTTAATGGAAACAGCACAAGCACAAAAGCTGCGATCAGCGTGTGCGGCATAGAACCAGCCTGAACGACCGAGCCGCTCCAATACACGAAAAGGACGACTGCTCCTCCAATGACTAGCTGTGCTAAAAATTGGCGCAGACGGATAAACCGATGCTTTGCCGCTTCGAGTGCTAATAGCTTTGCTTCTTTTCGTTCATAGCCTTCAACAAAATCGTTCTGTCTGCCGCTAAACAACCAGTCACTCACGCCCATGACGGCATCTGTTAAATGGCTGTACAGTTCATTTCTGCCTTTCTTCATTTGAATTTGTCTCGCCCGGTTCACAAGTACTGTGATGTATGGGAATACAAATACGAGCAGCGCCATATAAAGCAGCATCAACCCGGCAAATGGCCATGAAAAAAGCCCAAGTGCTCCAATCGAAGCGGCATATAAAAGCAGCGCACCGATAGATGGAAAGATTGTTTTTAGATACGCATCCTGTAATCTCTCCACATCTTCTGACAACAGTCCAAGCATTTCACCTGTTCCCAACTTAGTCTGTTTGGCACTTCGTTCAGCCATATCATAAAGACGTACCCGCATTTTTTCAATCATCGTCAAAATGAGCTGATGACTCGCCAGTCTTTCTGCATAACGAGCAGCTGAGCGTGAAATACCAAAGGTACGTACTGCCACGATTGGGACATAGACCATCAAGATATTCTCAGGTCTTGTGGCAGCTTTTGAAATGAGGAACCCTGACGTATACATGAGCATAGAAGCAGAAAACACCGCAATCGCCCCTAAAAAAAGCACCAAGGCAAACAGCTTTTGATTCTCCTTGATATAAGGTATAAACCAGCCTTTACTGACCATGTGTGACCGCCCCCATTTGTTCCTGTACCAATTGATAGTACACACCTTTTCTTTTCATTAATGATTCATGAGTCCCCATCTCTGCAATCGTCCCATGATCCATCACAATGATTTCATCCATATCCGTCATCCAATGAAGTCTGTGTGTGGCTAAAAACACAAGTTTATCTTCAAACAATGGAAGCATTGTTTTCTTCAATTCATACTCTGTCTCAATATCCAGATGAGCCGTTGGTTCATCTAACAGCATAATGGATCGCTGGCCGAGCACTGTGCGAGC
Organism: Bacillus sp. FSL M7-0307; assembly: GCF_038627835.1. Lineage (NCBI taxonomy): Bacteria > Bacillati > Bacillota > Bacilli > Caryophanales > Bacillaceae > Bacillus > Bacillus sp. FSL M7-0307. The sequence continues at coordinate 3,520,190 of NZ_CP152023.1, forward strand.
GAGTGCAATCCGCTGCGCTTGTCCGCCGCTCAGCCCTCTGCCCTGTTCGCCAATGACCTCATCCAGTCCATTGGGGAGATCAGCTACGAGCTGAGACAAACCTGCCTCTTGCACCGCTCTTTCAACGTCTTCATCTGTTGCATTCGGTTCATAAAAACGAATGTTTTCTCTCAGTGTCATGTGAAATAAATAAGGATGCTGCGGCATATAAACAACTTCTTTTTGCCATGCCGCCAGCTGTAAATGAGCAAGCGGCTTTCCGTTTAGGATGATTTCACCTGCAGACGGTTCAACAAAACCGCCGAGGACATCCGTTAACGTCGATTTCCCCGAACCACTGGCACCGATGATCCCAATCTTTTTCTTTCCTTTCACAGTGAGGTCCACATCCTGAATCGAATAAGGAGCATGTTCATCATGCAACACACTGACATCTTGCAGAGTGAGCTCAGATTGCTCATTCCACTCGTTCAGCTGCACGGATTGTGTCTCCTGATCTCGGAAGCCCTTTTCCTCTAAAATCACTTGAATGGCCTCATTCGCTTCTTTTCCGTTTAACGTCGCATGATAATCATTACCTACTTCACGTACTGGCAAAAAATATTCTGGCGCGAGCATCAGTGCGGTCAAAGCCGGCAATAACAAAAGATCTCCTTCAATTAAGCGCAAGCCGAGAAATACAGCGACAGTCGCAATGGACAGCATAGAAAAGAAATCGAGAGCAAAAGATGAAAGAAAGGCGACTTTCAGTGTGCTCATCGTCGCCTTTCGATAACGCTTTGAGACCTCTGCAATATTGCGAGAATGCTTTTTGCTAATCCCTAAGTAGCGAAGCGTTTCAAGGCCACGGAGAGAATCAGTAAAATGATTGGATAATTTCTCATACGATCTCCATTGTTTGGCCGCTTTACGCTGAGCGACAAGTCCTAGCAAAATCATAAAAACAATTAAAATCGGCAGCGTGACAATCAGAATGACAGCAGATGTTTCATCTAATGTCCAAACATAGACAAACACCATCACCGGAATAACTGCCATGTTCACCATTTTCGGCAAAAACAGCTGTAAATACTGACGATATTGGGCAATGCCCTCCATCGCCAATGTCACAAGCTTTCCTGTTCCTTTTTTCTTCGTGAAAGCTGGCCCTAAACGAAAAAGTTGGTCTAACAGCTGCTTTCTGACGTCTGCTCCAATTCCGGAAGAATAGGTGAACATGACCTTCTCCCGCATCAAGGTGAGACCGTGCCGCACCAGAAAGGCAGCAAGAAACAGCAAGACATAAGGCGTTGCCTGCATGAGGCTCTTCCCGTCAAACAGCGTTGTTATGGCATGTGCCAGCCACTGTGCTTGAAAAATAATACTTGCTCCTTGGATGATTGACACAATACCTAAGAGGGCAAGAAGCCCCCTCATTCCTTTTAGTTGAAGCAAACGTTTATCCATTAGTAGGTCATTGGCTCCTTACCGCTTACACGTTTACGGAAGACATAGTAGCTCCAGATTTGATACCCAAGCACAAAAGGCAGCAAAGAAATGGCAACAATCGTCATGACCGTCAGTGAATAAGAACCTGATGCAGCGTTTTGAATGGTGAGGTCGAATGCATGGTTGATCGAACTAATCATGACACGCGGGAATAATGCTGTGAAAAGCATGGTCACCGTCACCATAATACCTGCACCTGTGAATAAAAATGTCCATCCATCACGCTCTTTTCTCATAAAGAATAGAGCCGCTACATAACAAACCACAATGAGTACAGTTAAAGGGATCGTAATGATCGGACGCACGGTATAAATGTCTGTTTCAAGAATAGACACACCAACAAATACAACAAGAACCGGCAGTGCAATCAATAAAACACGCTGGCCGAGCTTTCTTGCACGATTTCTTAAATCACCCTCAGTGCGGAGTGTGACGAAAATCAATCCATGCAGAAGGCAAAGAACCGTCACGGCTACCCCGCCGATCACTGAATAAAGATTCACAAAATCTGTAAATCCAGCGTACATATTCATGCTTTGATCAATGGGCATTCCTCGTAAAATACTTGTGAAGAGCACTCCGAGTAAAAATGGTGGAAGCAGGCTGCCAAAGAAGATCACCCAGTCCCACGTTTTGATCCATGAAGCCTTCTCGACCTTCCCTCTAAATTCAAAGGCGACCCCCCGCCCAATGAGCGCTAGTAGGAGAACCGTAAACGGAATATAGTATCCGCTGAACATCGTAGCGTACCAGTGAGGAAAAGCGGCAAAAATAGCGCCGCCAGCTGTAATCAGCCAGACCTCATTTGCATCCCAGAAAGGGCCAATCGTATTGATTAAAATGCGTCGCTCATGTGCATCTTTTCCAAGCAGCTGCATGGACATCCCAACACCAAAATCAAATCCTTCTAAGAAGAAAAATCCAACAAACAATACTGCGACAAGAATAAACCAAATCTCGTTAAGATATGCCATGATATGCGCCTCCATCAAATGGATCTGTAGACAGGTCCGTTTCATCCTTTTGATCTGTATTCTCTTCAGAATGTGCACCTTTTTTAATTTCTCGAATGAATAAGTAGGCAAGCACGATGGCAAGAATCAGATAAATGGTCGTAAAGCTAATGACTGAGAATAGCAACATGCCGTAAGATACGTTTGGTGAAATGGATTGTGCGGTTGTCATCATACCAAAGACTGTCCACGGCTGACGCCCAATTTCCGTCATGATCCAACCAGCTGAGTTTGCAATAAACGGGAACGCAATCATCCATACCATGAAGCGTAAATACCATTTGTTTGATTCTAGTTTTTTTCTAAAGCTCAAATACAAACCAATCATACTAGCAAAAATCATCAACATGCCGGCACCCACCATGATTCTAAAGCTCCAGAAGGTTGTTTTGACTGGAGGAATGTAATCTCCAGGACCAAACTTGGCTTCATATTCTTTTTGAAGGGTCAGCATGCCTGGCACATCTCCACTAAACTTCGAATAGGCCAAGTAACTTAAAGCAAACGGAATATTGATCTCCGCAGAGTTTTCTTTTTTATCTGTGTCAATGTTGGCAAATAGTGTCCAAGCCGCTGGATCTCCACTATCCTTCCAAAGGGCTTCACTTGCTGCCATCTTCATCGGTTGTGATTCCATTAAGTGTTTCGCTTGATCATGTCCAGAAAACGCCACACCTAAGCCAGAAATGAAAGCAAGCACCATGGCAATCTGGAAAGATTTTTTGAAAAAGGCGACTTCTTGTTTTTTGATCATTTTAAAGGCACTAACTCCTGCGATAAAGAAAGCACCGGTTGCCAATGCACCAAACAGAACGTGCGGGAACTCTACCCAAAGTTGCGGATTTGTCACGAGCGCCCCAAAGTCATTCATTTCTGCACGGCCATTTTTAATCACAAATCCAACTGGCTCCTGCATAAATGAGTTGGCGAGTAAAATCCAAAACGCCGAAAAGATCGTACCAAGAGAAACAAGCCAAATACATAACAAATGAATTTTTTTCGGCAGACGATCCCAGCCGAATATCCAAAGTCCAATAAATGTAGATTCAAGGAAAAAGGCCAATAGCGCTTCAATGGCAAGCGGTGCACCAAAGACATCACCGACAAACCTTGAATAATCAGACCAGTTCATCCCAAACTGGAATTCTTGCAGAATCCCTGTCACCACACCTACTGCAAAGTTAATTAAGAAAAGGTGACCCCAAAATTTCGCCATCTTTTTATAAATCTCTTTTTTCTTGACGACATAAAGGGTTTGCATCAATGCAACGATAAATACCAAACCTATAGACATAGGAACAAAAATAAAATGAAATAATGTCGTTGAGGCAAATTGAAATCTTGCTAAAAACAGCTCACTCACAGCCTTACATCCTCCCTTACTTTCGCATGCCGAATGATTCGAGATATTTATGCTCACCATTTCACAAAAAATTCACTATTTGTTCAATGATTCACAAGTAAAAGTCCATTTGATATGGTTAACTCGGTGAAATTTTACTCTTGATTTTCATTCGGTTAGTTATTTATACCTGTACTTTACACCCATGCGCTTCAAAAATAAAGTAAATTTTACCTAAAATTTGGATGGGATTGTGTCAGTTGTTTGAATACTTTGTCAAAAATATGTGACGGAAAGAGACAATCACAAAAAAAATAGCGCTGCTTCTTCGCTGCAGCGCTTTTGAATATTTAGGCTTTTTTCTGTAAAGCGGGTCTTGTCACTTGCACTTCATAGTACGTAATTTTGTTTTTTAACAGGCCTTCAGGTTTCGCCTTTCCATGAGCGTGCGCATCACCAAATGCCTGGGATTTTGTCCAATTCACAAAGTCTTCTTTTCGATTCCAGCGGGTGTGAATGGTCACTTCATCGTAATCAGTTGTCTGCTGAGTGACCCATACTTCCATACCTAAAAAGCCTTCCATAAATTCTACTTGTCCCTGCTTGTTAAACCGTTTAACAAGGTGGTCGGCACTGCCTTTTTCTACTCTTACTTGGTTGTTTACAATAATCATGTTTGGTTCATCTCCCTTTTGTTGTTGAATGGAGGCAATGGGGATAATGAGCGGATGCGGTCCGTCTAAGTGAACCTCTGCCTGAATCCCAAAAACCTCCTTGAAAAAGTCTTCTGTTAACACTTCTTTTGGTGAGCCAATTTGATGCACCTGACCTCGCTTCATAGCAATGAGACGGTCACAATATTTTGCGGCCTGCTGCAAATCATGGAGAACCATTAAAATGGTGATGCCATGTGTTTGATTCAGCTGTTTGAGCAGCTCCAGTAATTCAAGCTGATGTGCAATGTCTAAATAAGTGGTTGGCTCATCGAGAATGATGGTTTCTGTCTTCTGAGCCAGTGCCATTGCAATATATGCCTTTTGTCTTTCTCCGCCTGATAATGTATGGAGCATTCTGTTTTCATTCATGCGGCTATTCGTCACCTCAAGCGCCCACTCAATCGCTTCATGATCTGACGTGGTGCTTTTTTTCCAGATGGAACGATGCGGACTGCGTCCAAGTGCGACCAGCTCACGTACTGTCATCGATGGAATGGCGGTTCTTGTTTGCATGAGAACTGCCACCTCCTTGGCGATCTCCTGTGCCGTCATCTCTTTTTGCGGGATGTCGTGAATGTAAATCATGCCGCTTTCGATTGAGGTCAGTCGTGCGGCCGCTTTGATAAAAGTCGACTTACCTGACCCATTCGGGCCAATGATTCCGGTCACACTCCCTTTAGGAACAGCTGCTGAAATGGAAGACAGCCGAAAGCCGCCTTGACTGAGACTCACGTCATCCATTGCAATGACATCCAACTTAACCCCTCCCTTTCTTTTTTAATAAATAGAGGAAGAAAGGTGCACCGATGCAGGCAAGCAAGATCCCTACAGGCAATTCAACCGGTGTAAACCAGACCCGTGCCGCTGTATCGGCAAAGACCACAAGCACGCCCCCTCCAAGCATTGAAATCGGTAGCAAATACCGGTAGTCATCTCCGATTAAAAGACGGATAAAATGAGGCACAACAAGCCCGACAAATCCGATTAAACCACTGACACTGACAGCCGCTCCAGCTAAAAGAGCGGCCAGCGCAATGAGAAAAAATCGAGTCCGCTCTACTCGAAGGCCCAATAGCTGAGCCGATTCATCGCCAAGCAAAAGGAGATTGGACGGTTTAATGGCGAAAAAACAAAGACATAATCCAGCCAGCGCATATGGCGACACAAAGCTAAGATGATGCCAGCTCCGTCCGTTTAATCCGCCTGATAGAAAAGGCAAAACAGCCTGCACACGCTCACTATAAAGCACCATAAACCCATTCATCACCGCACCAAGCAACGCATTGACGGCAACACCTGCCAAGATCAATTTAAGCGGTGAAACCCCTTGATCAAATGACAGCATATACACGACAAGAGCTGCTAATAAGGCGCCCAGAAAAGCGGCTGCCGGAAGCAAATACGTGAATTGTGGAAGAACAATCATGCTGAGTACAGCAGCTAACCCGCCGCCCGCGGTCACACCAATGATCCCAGGATCAGCAAGTGGATTTCGGACAACTCCTTGTAAAATCGCCCCTGATGCTGCGAGACAGGCCCCAACGAAAAAACCAATGAGCACACGCGGCAGCCGTAAATCCATGACAATTTTTTCATGAACAGGCAGACCTGATCCCGTGAAGACAGCCATTAAATCCGTCAGCGATAATTGGACAGAACCTACCGCAAGTCCTAGACAGACGCCCACACATAAAGAGAGAAACAATCCTGGTAACAGCCATTTTCGTCTTGACTGCCTTTTTTGAAAATCTAGTTCTTCATTCATCTTCATGGTGACAATCGCTTCAATTTCTTCTCTAATTCATCGATCGCTCTGATGACTTCTGCGCCTGGATTTGTCCCAAATAGGTCACTTGGTAGAATCTCAACGTGTCCATTTTTGACAGCTGATACATCGTGCCACGCCGCATTTTGCTTCATTTCACTCATAAAGCCTGCTTTGACATCTTCAGGATTGCTGTGTGTCATCAGCAAAATGAGATCTGGATCGGCCTCGATTACCTTTTCTGCATTGATTTGTGCATATTGCGGAAACTTTTCGAGTGCTGGTTCATTTTCAGCAATATTCGCACCACCAGCGATCCGCAGCAGATCACCGCTTAAAGATTGTGGAAGTGCCGCCATATATGTGCCAGGCGCACCATATACAACGAGCGTCTTTACTTTTTTCTCAGGCTGCTTCACTTGCTTGATCCGCTGATCGATTTGAGCATTGAGCGCTTTGGCCTTTTGTTGCTTTCCAAGTAAATCACCAAATAAAGTAACTTGACGCTGGATGTCCTTCACTGAGTTGGCACTTGTCAAAAAAAGCTGTGAACCAATTCCTTCTATAGTAGAGATATCCTTGCTGTTTAATGATTCATTTCCAAGCACCACATCGGGCTTTAAACTCGTGATCAGCTCGACATCAAATTGATGGGTTGTGCCAATTGATTGTACAGACTTTGCCTTTTGTAGATTGTCTGGCAATTCGGCAGTTGGCCGGCCGACAACTTGACCACCTAAGGCATAAATGATGCTCATGTCGCCAGTTGACAACGAGACGATCCGTTCAGGTGATTCATGAAACGATAATGTTCTGCCGGCAAAATCCTGAATGTTGAGCGCACCTTGCCCGCTCCCATTCTCGGCCGGCGCCGCCTGGCTGCATCCGCCGAGGAGAAGCACGACGACGAGTCCTGCCCAAATCACATGTAAACATTTCAACCGTCTGTCTCTCCTTTTCTAGTAAACTTTCTTTAGCTTCGCCTGTACCACGAGACGCTTGTTTTTAGGTGCCAGCACATGATCACAGGTCGATAATGTGAGAATCAAGTCATCTGTGGATACGTCTGTTTTCGTTTGATAGATGGACTTCTTACGAACAGCTTGCAAGTAGTGTGCATATTCACCAAGATCCTGAAAATCAGTCTGAATATAATCAAAGTCGACTGTCGTTTCATACACAGCAAAAATCTCTGCTTCATAGCTTTGGTACAGCGTGTCGTACTGAAATGTGCGATGATCTTGGAAGAAATCTTTTTTTAAATAGTTTGTGAGACCAGCAAACATAGACCCATCCCTCATCCGGTGACCGTACACCACTGTATTGGGACTTTCATGCAAGACGTCATTACGATAATCCATAAAGATACTGCCTGCCCGTGTGTCATCCTTTACATAATTACGAGTTAAATAGAATGCATTATCGTTTGACTGAACAATTGGATACTGAATCATCGTGTCCTTCATATCAATCCAACCGACAATGTCTTGATTCACCTTTCGCAAATCATCAAATGACTGACGGATTTCTCCAGGTTTTCGCTGTTTCATTCCATCCTCGTGTGTGTAAAGTGTCTGAGCCTTTGCAAGCACCTGACGATTTTGATAATAGCCAAAGAGCTCCAAGCCAATGGCAGTACCGCTATATAGAAAAACACCTAAACAGACGATCGTCAGCATTCGCTGCCCGATCCTTTTCCCTCGTTTCACACTGTCTCACCTGCTTTTTGCACAACTTATATGCCTACAGGCACGATATACATCCCTGTTTCTGCATCCTGCTTAATTGTGACGGACACATGATAAATGTGCCGCACCATCTCTTCTGTTAACACATCATTTGGCCGTCCTTCGCGAATAATTTGTCCATCTTTCATGGCGATGATGACATCACTATAGCGAATCGCCTGATTCATATCGTGCAGGACCATCACGATGGTTAATCCATGCTCGACATTGAGCTCTCGAATAAGCTCAAGAATGTCAAATTGATAATACATATCCAAATAAGTCGTCGGTTCATCTAAGAAAAGGATCGGTGTTTTTTGCGCTAAAGCCATGGCAATCCATACACGTTGTCGTTCTCCACCTGACAATGAGGCGAGAGGCACCTTTCGCTTATCCGTCAGCTTTGTACAGGACAGTGCCCACTCAATTGCTTTCTCATCCTCTTCCTTGTCACTGCCGCGCATCGTCTGGTAGGGCGTTCTCCCAAATGCCACGACTCGTTCGATCGTTAAATCGAGCGGCGCTTCATTTTGCTGATGTACGACTGCCAGCTTTCTCGCGAGTTCCCTTGGCTTGAACGCATTCAGCTCTTGTCCATCTAAATGAATCTGTCCTTTGTTTGGACAATGGTTATGTGCCATCAAAGAAAGCAGCGTGGATTTGCCCGAGCCATTAGGACCGATAATGGTCGTAATTTTCCCCTTTTCGATGTGCGTGGTGACCGATTGAACAATGTCCCTCTGCCGATCATAGGAAAACGACACCTCACGAATGTCCATGCAGACGATCCCCCCTTCTTAATAAAAAGATCAGAAACGGTCCGCCAATGACAGCCATGATTGTAGAAGCAGGGATTTCATTTGGTGCCACTAGCGTTCTGCCGAGCGTATCAGCCGTCAAAATGAGCAAGGCCCCGCTTAACGCAGAAAATGGAATCAGTACCCGGTGGTCAGAGCCGACGAGCCTTCTAGAGATATGGGGAATGAGCAAGCCGACAAAGGCAATCACGCCCGCTACCGCAGCAGTCACCGCTGCTAATAACACCGCCGTGATTGAAATCAAAAGGCGCATTCTGGTCACACGCAATCCTAAGTTTTTCGCCGTCTTATCTTGAAGGGCAAGCAAGTTACACCATCTGCTAAAGAAAAGCGCAACCACAAGCCCAATGACGCCATAGACACCGATTAAACGGACATCTCCCCACGTTTTCATCGTGAGATTCGACTGTCCCGACTGATTAATGGTGATATTGAAATAGCTGCAAATGGTCACAAACGCTTCTGCCATCCCTGTAAACATGGCATTGATGGCGATCCCCACCAAAATCATTCGAATCGGGCTTAAGCCGCCTTTCCAAGACAACACGTATACAAGGAAGCAGGCAATTGCCCCGCCTAAAACTGAAAATAAAGGAGAGTAGAAATAAAATTGAGGAAGCGCTGTAATTGCCATTAAAGAAAAGAAGCTAGCTCCTGATGAAATACCAATAACACCGGCATCTGCTAATGGATTCCTCATCACAGACTGCAAGAGGACACCGGAGACAGATAAAGCCGCCCCTGTAAACATCGCAATGAGCATGCGGGGGATTCTTAAATCTTTAATGATTTCTACCTGTGCATGTTGACCGGTCATAAGCCCTTCCAATAATTCAATCGGTGTAACATGAATGCTCCCCGTAATGGCGGAATAAATAAATACGCCGGCTAGTAAGAGACTGACTATCAGAAATAAAATCCCTGTTTTTTTCATCTTGAACGTCCTTTTATCATTAAGATTCGCCGCTTATGACGGGTACAACATACGAGTCAATTCATCTAATGCCTCTGCTGCCTTTAAGTTGCCTGTTGTCCCGAATAAGCTTTCTTCGAGGTCGTACACCCGGTCTTGTTTGACCGCATTAAAATGTTTCCAAATATCATTTGTTTTAAATTCTTGATCAAACATTTTGACGACTTCATCCGGCATCCCATGTGCGGCTCGGAGAATGATATCTGGATTGGCTTTTTGTAAATACTCCGTATTGGATGCCAAATACTCCATTTTCTCACCTTTTACGATGTTCTTTCCTCCTGCAATACGCACAAGATCACCGATATAGGAATTCTCTGTTGCCACTAAATAACTGCCTGGTACACCAAGCAAAATGAGAACGGATGGCTTCGTCTTTCCCTTCGTTCTCTCTTGTATGTCTTTCTTTTTTTGTTCAAAATCATCCACAATGCGTTTCGCTTGTGTCTTTCTATCATATTTTTCTCCAAGCTTTGTGATGGCGTTCTCCATCTTGTCCAGGCTCTCAAGATTGAGGTATGTCGCAGGGACAGAAGCTTGTTGAAAAGGCGTTTCTAAATCATATTGAAGGGTCGTGACAGACAGGACATCTGTCGGTTGAAGTGATTGGATGATTTCCATGTCCGGGCTCATTGGGTTACCGACTGCTGGGAGTCCTTTGTATCGAGCCGGCAAGGATTTTTGACTTGTTGGCACCCCAACAAGATCTACCTCTAGCGCATCCATGATCTCAGCAGCAGCTACAGTCGTTGCCACAATGCGGGCACTTGATGCTGCGCTTTTTTTGCCTTTCGCTGAGCTTTCAGCTGATTGTGAGCAGCCTGCTAAGAAGACGCACACACATAGAGCCGTGATCAGGGTACATAACATTCGATGCTTCAAAAAACAGAAGCCTCCTTTCGAAAAAAAGGAAGTGGATGCGCCGAGATGAATGGCGCACCTCACTTAACATAGATTCTTTATCTTGTACGAGATTGATACTTTCTGACGAGCACGAATAGTGACCCGCCGAATAAAAGAATGTACACCCAAAGAAGTGAAGCATCTCCTGTTTTCGGGTTCAGCTGACCTGTCTCAGACTTGGTTTGGTCATCTGATGGTGTAAAGGTCATCTGCTCTGCGCCCGTTTCCTCAGGTGCGAGATTCGCAAGCTGGTTTGGTTGAGAATCGTGATCATTCGGATTTTTCACAAAGCCGATGCTCTCATCGTCTCCGATCACCGTCGCAATTCCGCTTCCTTCACCACTTGCGATGCCTTTCGTATCATAGACAAGTTTGACATCGTACTGCTCATGATAATTGGCAGCTGGAATGTCAATTTTCACGCGTGCTGCCTGAGCACTACTCAAACTTTTTGCTTCATATTGAATCACTCGTGTATCTGCTTTTTGATCAGCCTTTGCAACTAGCGTCTCTTCAAATTTACCGCCGGTTCCTACTTGGAACGACGTGATGGCTGAGCTGTTCTTGACAGTGTATGAAACGAAATGGCGGCCATTTTTCACCACCAATGTCGCAGGGCTCACGACGTAATCGTTCATGCGAGAAAGCTCATCTTTGTCTGCTTTCTTCATTGAAAAAGGAAGCTTGTACACTCCGTCTTTTAGCTGAACTGTCTCTTGATTCGTTCCGCCGTTCGTTGTGTCTGGTACTGGTTTATTTGGTTTTGGTGTTTCTGGTGTAGCCGGTGTTTCTTCCTCTATTTGACCGTCCTTCAGTGGAACGATGCTTTTTGAATCAAATTGAAAACGAATATCGTACGTTTGATCATAGTGAGCGGCTGCTACCACAATGTGTACTTTTCCGTTAACTGCTTTTTTCAGATCAGACACTTCAAATGAAACCACTCTTGTGTTCTTTGCTTGATCTGTGCTCACGTTTTTCACTTCTTGATAAGAACCGTTTTTCTCTATTTTCAAAGAATCAACTGACGTATGATCCTTCACCGTAAAGGAAACGGTTTGCGTTCCATTTTTAACGGTTAACGATGCTGGATGTGAGAAGTATTGGCTCATCCGAGATGCCTCATCCTCATCGCCCTTCAGCACACTGTAGTTGATACGATACACACCATCTTTTAATTGGTTCTGCGTCGAATCAACTGGTGTTGTGCCGTTTTGATCATCTGGCTTTGTTTCGCTGTCGCCTGGCGTCGTGCCACTTTGATCATCCGGCTTTGTTTCGCTGTCGCCTGGCGTCGTGCCGCTTTGATCATCCGGCTTTGTTTCGCTGTCGCCTGGCGTCGTACCGTTTTGATCATCAGGTGTTGTTTCGCTGTCGCCTGGCGTCGTACCGTTTTGATCATCAGGTGTTGTTTCACTATCGTCTGGCTTCGCAGGCGTGACAAGTGTGAGACTGCTCTCGTCGAAAGCGAGCTGTACGTCATACGCCTCATCATAAATAAAGCCGCCTAAGTCCCAGTAAATTTTGACCCAGCCATTTAATTTGGCTGATACATCGGCTACATCAAATTTGATCACACGCGTATTCGCTGTCTCATCTTCACTGACCGTTTCAGTGGTGACGAGAGAGCCATTTTGTTCGACCTTGAAATCTGTGATTTCTTTGCTTTGCTTCAGCGTAAGATAGGCAGTCGTCTTACCATTTTCGATGACGAGCTTAGCTGGCTTTTCTGTATACGTATCCATCATGGATGCTTCAGTGCTGCCATTTTTTAAAATGGTGAATCCGGCCGTATATTCACCATCAACCAATGATGCCGCCTGAGCCGTTCCTTGAGGCAGCTGAAACGCAGTCAACAAACTGAATAAAACGAGCAGAATAGCTGTCTGTAGATGAAAAAGACGTTTCAAAAGATGACACTTCCTTCCGTTAATGCTTGATGATCCACTTTCTCGCTAAAAACCCGCCTGAACATAAGACAAGTACAAGGAGCCATCCCATCTGGCTTGTATCACCAGTTTGAGGATTTTCTTCTTGTTTTGTTTTGGTGGATGAATCAGTTGTTTTGGTTGTTTCTTTTGATGTTTCTTGATGTTTTGCTGCACCTGCTGTTTCTTTTGAACTGTCAGAAGAAAGTGACTTGATGCTGCTTTCGTCGAATTTCAGCTGGATGGTATAGTCGTGATCATAATCAGCGGATTTGACTGTGACATGGATTTTAGACTTGATTGGTTTAGACAAACTCTGTGCTTGGAATTGGACAAGCCTTGTATTGGCTTTCTTATTCGTTGATAGAACCGTCGTATCGACATAGCCACCATTTCCCGGCACTTTAAATTCCGTTACCCAGCTGCTGTTTTTAATGGTCATTTGCACAGTCAGCTTGCCATTTTTCACGATCACTTTTGCCGGCTTCAGCCAGTAATCATTTGCCATCGAAACGGCAGTCCCTTCGGCCTTCATCACAGTGTAATTGACGGAGTATGTACCATCATTTAATGAGGCAGCCTGTGCATTTGAAAAAGGCAGTATAAGTGCCAGCAATAATGCAGCCATGAAGGCTGGCATCCTAATCCATTTTTTCATCAAACGAATTTCCTCCCTTTTTATTGAACAGTTGCTGCATCAAACTTGACGCGAATGTCGTAATTGCCTGTATATCCAATGACCGGTACAGTCACACTCACTTTAGCTGGTACAACATCTGTCAGGCTGTTGACATTGAACTCTACCGTTCTCTTATTGGCAGCTGTGTTTGTACTGATCACCTTCGCATCTTTGTAAACACCTTGATCCAATGTTTTAAAGCTTGTAATCCAAGAGCTGTTCGTTAACGTGACTTGCGCTTTGATTTTTCCATCCTTCACAACAAGCTTAGCTGGTTTTTCAAAATACGTATTTGCTGTTGACGTTGAATCACTGTCTGCTTTCCATACCACATATTGTGCTGAATATTGACCATCTGCTAAGCCTGCTGCTGAGGCAGAGCTAACCGGGGCTAGAGCAAACAATAGGACAAAGCTAAAGAATAATAAGACGTGTGATGCTGAACGAAGTGATTTCATATATATCCTCCTAATTGATATTGATAATTATTCTCAATAGATAATAAAAAAAATAACCTTTATCAGCGTATGAATCACACTCATAAATGATTATGATAATCATTATCAATTGAGTTTAAAAAATAAATCTTTGCTTTCGACAAGTCAAAGATGTCTGCTGCTACATGATGTAGTGATACACGGTTTAGGTAATCTGTCCCATTCATGATACCATGGCATAACCTCCCCATTCCATTACAGGGAAAAGAACCCTCTTCTCCTTGATATTATATGATGAATGAATTTATTGTCAACATCATTTTTCATACTATTGACTTAGATTTCTGGAAAATCACAAAAAAAAAATCGATCAGGAGCACTGATCGAAATCGATTAAGAAGGGACATGTTCACCCTTTTCACTATTTTTTCGCTCTAAAGACCAAGCATACATTTCCCGTATGACTGGTTCAATTTTCTTTCCTTGTTCTGTTAGTTCATATTCAATCCGCACGGGAATGTCGGGATAAACTTTTTTCTCAACAAGGCCTTCAGCTTCTAAATCTTTCAGCCTTTCTGATAATAACCGTCCGCTGATGTTCATTTCATTTTCAAGCTGACAAAAACGTTTTGGCCCTGTCAAAAGCTGATTGATGATCAGAATCACCCACTTCTTCCCTAAAATCTCCATGGCATCTGTAATTGGGCAGCCATCTACTTGAGCCATACTTTACTCCCTCCTGCTTTTCTCTACTTTTTTTCATTATAACATAATTAATTACTTGAAATAAGTCACTAACTATTATATAGTTTAGTTACTAAAAGTAACAAGGTGATCATTTTTATCAATTTTCAATAAACCATTGAACATGCAGATGCATATAACATGAAGGAGATGACCGAGCTTTGAATACAATAGAGCAGGTAAGATTAGGTGTAACAGAATTACATGTGTCCAGCTTTGAGCGTTCTTTGCCTTTTTATACAGACATTTTAGGTTTTACTTTATTAGAACAGACGGATTCTACTGTCACGCTTGGCAGCAACGCAAAGGAACCAATCCTTGTGCTGAAAGAAGATGTGCAGCTGAAAGAGAAGCCGGATCATGAGCCAGGACTTTATCATTTTGCGGTTTTATTACCTACCAGAAAAAACCTGGGCACATGGCTGGCGCATGTGATCAAAAAAGGCTATCCTTTAATTGGAGCGAGCGATCACTTTTTCAGTGAAGCCATTTATTTAAGTGATCCAGATGGCATCGGCGTTGAGATTTATGCTGATCGTCCTCAGGACATATGGGTAGGTGAGCATGGAGAGCTGAAAGGTGGCGGAAATGCTCCGCTTGATGGAGATGGTCTCCTGCAAGAAGCCGCTGATTCCACCTGGGATGGACTCCCGGCTGGTACAGTCATGGGACACTTGCATTTCCATCTCAACCCAGAAGAAGCCGATTCCTTTTATGTGAACACGCTCGGTTTCCATATCCGAATGGCTCCCCCAGCCAGCTTATTCGTTGCTGGTGGCGTCTATCATCATCACCTTGCCTTTAATGCATGGGGACGCGGGAGAAAAGGAGCCATTGATCCACGTTTTTCAGGAATTAGAAGCTATACACTGGTTTTCCCAAAAGAAAGCGATAGAACGTCCGTCGTCGAACGTCTGACAAAAGCAGGCGTTCACATGAACACGACAGGAAAAAGTAACGAATTTATTGATCCATTTGGCGTTCTCGTTCGTTTACAGATTGAAGAAACAGACAAAAAAGAAGGTGCAGAATATGGACAAACACACAGAGGTTAAAACAGCCATTTTAAAAGATAAAATCAAACGAGTACAGCAAGAAGACGGATTTATATATATCACTGGACCTATTAAACTGCCAGTGAATTTAGACGGTAGAACGGTCATGTTTAACTGGTATTCATGGTTAAAAGACGATGGGAAAGAACCATTATCAGATGAAGCTTTAATCGAAAGCCTTTCCTCCCGTGAACTTGCAGATCACCAGCAATCAAGTGTCCTTGTTTACGGAGATTTCGAACATGCTGATGAAGCGCTGATCCGCATGCATTCCATCTGCCACACCGGCGATATTTTCGGAAGCAAACGCTGCGATTGCGGGTTCCAATTGAAACAGTCTATGCGGATGATTGAGGACAATGGAGCAGGCGCACTGTTTTATTTAGCCAACCATGAAGGACGCGGGATCGGTCTTTTCAGTAAAGCCATGGCCTACATCTTGCAAGAAAACGGCTACGATACAGTAGAAGCAAACGAAGCACTAGGCTTTGAAGATGATACACGTCAATATGAAGAAGCGATTGCTGTTCTTCAAACGTTGCGTACAAAGCCAGTCAGACTTATTACCAATAATCCGAAAAAGACGGATGCTATCAGCCATGCAGGCCTTTCTCTTTCTGGACGGATTCCACTTTGGGGTGATGTCTCTGAGTTCAATGAAAAATACTTGCAGACAAAAATTAACCGCTCAGGCCATATGAAGGCGGATCAAGAGGTGCGTACGATTGCCACATCATGAGCGATATATGAAACTAGCACTTGAAAATGCCGAAGCAATGAAAGGTCAGACATCTCCCAATCCGCTTGTCGGGGCTGTGATTGTGCGAGAAAATGAAATTGTTGGGGTCGGGGCGCATATGAAGGCCGGCGAACCACATGCAGAAATTCATGCACTTAAAATGGCTGGAGACAAGGCAAAAGGTGCCACGATCTATGTGACACTAGAGCCTTGTTCCCACCATGGCCGCACAGGCCCATGCGCTGAAGCACTTGTGAAAGCTGGCGTAGAAAAAGTCGTCGTTGCTGCACTGGATCCGAACCCGCTTGTTGCCGGGCGTGGGATTGCCATTTTACAAGATGCAGGCATTCAAGTCATCACAGGCGTCATGGAGCAGGAATCCATTCTCATGAATGAAGTGTTCAACCACTTTATTACGAAAAAAACGCCTTTCGTGACACTCAAAGCAGGCATTACGTTAGACGGAAAAATTGCATCTGCTACGTCTGACAGCAAGTGGATTACATCAGAGACGTCCCGTTATGATGCACATCACATTCGCAGTATCAACGATGCCATCTTGGTCGGTGCGCAAACCGTCATTCACGACGATCCTTCATTAACAGCACGCATTCCAAACGGTCATCATCCAATTCGAATTGTCTTAGACTCTAAGCTGTCTATCCCGCTGACGGCAAAGGTGGTCACAGATCAAATGGCGCCAACATGGATCTTTACAACAAAACAAGCCGATGAAGAAAAACGAGCCGCTTTAGAAGCAGCTGGCGTCAGCGTCATCATGACGGATAGCGATATCCGGGTGCCCTTACAAGAAGTACTTCAAGTGCTCGGAGAAAGAAATATCTCCTCCCTGATGATTGAAGGCGGCGGACAAATCAATGCCTCATTTTTAGAACAGCAGCTGGTCGATAAACTCGTCATCTACATGGCGCCCAAGCTCATTGGCGGACGACTCTCTCCTTCTTTTTTCGGAGGCGAAGGCATACGCCTCATGAGTGATGCAATTGAACTCGATCAACTCACTCTTGAACCACTCGGAAAAGATATAAAGATAACGGGTTATCCTGTTTATCAATAAACAACAAAGCTTGTAGATTGAGTCTGCAAGCTTTTTTCTCATCATTGAATTTGAGGTGATTAAATTGAACATCAAAGGAATAAACCATTTATTATTTTCTGTTTCTGATTTAGAGACATCTATTGATTTTTACACAAAGGTCTTTAATGCCAAATTGTTAACAAAGGGCAGAACGACAGCTTACTTTGATTTGAACGGCCTGTGGCTTGCCCTCAATGTAGAAAAAGACATTCCTCGTCAAGACATCCATCACTCTTACACACACATCGCTTTTTCTATTGATGAGGAGGATGTAGATCCAATGCATAACAAACTAAAAGATTTGAACGTCAACATCTTACCAAGCCGGCCAAGAGACGAAAGAGATCAGAAGTCGATTTATTTCACAGACCCTGATGGACATAAATTTGAATTTCATACAGGAACCTTGAAAGATCGATTGGATTATTACAAACTAGAGAAAACACATATGGAGTTTTATGAATGAAACGCAAAGAAAAACAGAGAGGAAACAACAAGGTGCTATTCGTCATTAAATAGGAAAGATGGTAAAATATACATAGAAACGTGTTGCAAACGATAGTCCTCCCCCCTTCCATACTAAAGGTGTTTTTATGCCTAGAAAGGAGGGGTCAGTTTGAGAACAAAACTTGTGCGTTCACGCGTTGAGAGACGCAAAAACAAAAAGAAAAAAGCTTGTACCTGTAAGTACAAGCTTTGGTTCCTTATCTTAAATTCAATCCGAACTCTAGTCCAGTTCATCATATGGATTTTAGATAAGAGAACGTTCTGAATGAACCCTTAAGATGATAATGAAAAATAAAGCGGCACCTTCATTACCCCTAGTCAAGGTAATGCTGGTTCTATCTCGTTTCTGTTTTTTGGAGGGCTGCTTTATTTTTTCATATTATTTCAGTTTATTCCTCACATTTTAAATTTATACATAGAAAAAGCACACGGTAGTCAGCCGAGTGCCCAAATTAAATTTCTTTTCAGTTGTATGGTGAACGTTCAAGAAATTCACCTTGAAGCTCTCGTGCTTCAGTTTGAAAACTAGTTCAACTTAGTCCGAGTTGAACAAAAAACTTGTGCAACAATATGTTACCATAAGTAACAATTTGTTACCATAGTTAAGCTTATTTTTTAATCTTACTTATTCATTTCAAATGCAGAATTTTCATTATTTCAAATAAATTATACAGCTTTTTGTTATGCAATGAATCAAATAAACTGAACAACACTCAAAATAACTTTCAAGTATAATAACCTGTACTTTTCTTCTAAGCCCTCCTACTTTCTATTGGCAACTGTAAGACCTTATTTAGTTAAATAAAAAAGAATCAGTATATAAAAACTGATTCTTTCTGCATACATTTATCTCAAACAAATCGTATTTAATCCACGAAACGTGTCGTAAAATGTTTCATGTGAAACATCTGTGATCTAATATTGATCAATTTCCCTCTATCAGTCTGCCAAAGCTTTCGGGTGAAAGTCCCGGTGAAATGCGCAGGCGGTGTAAGGACATCATACCTTGTTCTTTCTTCGCATGTCCTGGTTCAGTGGTTACAGCCATTTCATATCCTGCTTCCTTCGCCAACTTCAGCGTGTCTTCGTTATAGCGACCGACCGGATAGCTGACCATGATCGTTTGTTGAGAAAACCGCTGGTCAAAGAATACCTTCGATCCTTTTAATTCTTCTTCCTGCTGCTTCTGTGTTAAACGATTGAGTTCTAAATGATGAATGGTGTGACTCTCTATTGAAATACCATGCGCCACCATATCATCCATTTGGGCATCGGTTAAATGATGCGGACGGCCGATGGACTGCTCGATCATAAAAATCGTGGCTTTCATTCCATATTCCTTTAAAATCGGAAATGCCTTTGTGTAGTTATCCGTGTATCCATCGTCAAATGTGATAAGAACATACTTTTCACTTGGTGTCGAATTGGTCGAGAGAACTTGATATGCCTCTTTCGGCGACAGCGTGACATAGCCGTTGTCTTTCAGCCATTTCATATGAGCTGCAAATTCGCTCTTTGGCACACGTAAAGAATTACCACTAGAAATGCTGTGATACATCAAGATTGGAAGCGCAACGGGTTCCTTTTGCTGAATCCAGTTTTGTTTGTCTATCTCTGCCGCTTCAATTTGCTGCGTTTCTGTTGTTTCTTTCGTTTGTCCTTGACCCTTTACCTCTTTGATGGCTTGCTGGTTTCCTTCTGTTTGCTGTTTCGTACCCATACAGCCCGAAATGAGCAGCATGACTAAACCAACTGCAAGCCACATACATGTTTTTTTCATTCACCAATCCTGCTTTCTCTTTATCTACCGAATGATTATAACAGAAATTGGTTAATAACTGATATCTATTTTGACAGGGTATACATTTTTTTACACATTTCGATCATTTCAATGGCAAGCAGATGGATGGTCTCTGTTGTGAGCATTTGGTCTTCTGCATGTATGAGCAGTAAAGAAAAGGGAAGCTGTTCCCCTGCCGCCTCTTTTTGTATCAGTGACAAGTGCAGGTCATGGATGCTTCGAAACGCTTCCTCCCCTTTTTCAATCAACTGCTGCGCTGCTTCAAAGTCATCCGCTCTTGCTAGACGAATGGCTTCTACATAATGGCTTCGTGCCTCACCTGCATGGGCAATGATTTGAAAGGCTGCTCCCTGCATTTCCTCTAATACCGTCATCTGCTTCTCCTCCGATTGCTCAAGATTCATTTGCTAGTTTCAGTGCATGTTCTAGAATTTTTTCTCCATTCGCTGTTCCATATAATCTTACATTTACCACATCGACAGGTATATGATAAGGTGCCGCTGTTTTTTCTGCTGCCTTTCTCATAAAGCTAACTTGCGGCCCTAGCAAAATGACCTTTACATCGTCCCCATGCTCTTCTAATTCGTCCGCAATGGCCCCTTCAGGTATCGCATAAATTTCATAATCCAGCCCTTTTCCTTCTGCGGCTGCCTTCATTTTAGATACCACAATCGACGTTGACATTCCTGCTGCACAAGCGAGAATGATTCGCTTCATATCCCATCACTCCTATTGATAAATAAAATCTGGTTCATCCCTTAATTTCCTCGTTTGGATTAATGTCTTGTACCAGTATCCTGACGCTTTCATCTGACGATTCCGTTCATTCTCCAGCTGGATCTCTACTAATCCGTAGCGATTCTTGAATGCATTCATCGGTGAGACATTATCCGTAAAAGCCCACAGCATATATCCCTTGCAGTTTGAACCTTCTTTTTTCGCTTGAAGGGCTTTTTTCAAATGCTGACTGATAAATGAAATTCGGTACTGATCATCAATGATGCCGTCTTCGTTTTTAAACCGTTCTTCCTGCTCGACCCCCATACCGTTTTCAGCCACAAACCACTCGATATTCCCGTATTCCTCTTTTATTCTCATACCCATATCATAGACAATATTCGGATAGATTTCCCAACCTCTGAATGGATTCATTTTTCTCCCTGGGAGCTCAAATAGATCGTAATAATAAGATGGATGAAACGGTGTATTTTCGTTCCAAGCCTTGCTAGGTGCCTTAACGCGATGCGGATAGTATAAATTAAGACCGACCACATCGACTGTATGATCTTTAATGATCTGAAGCTCTTCTTCCGTTGCATCGAAAAGAATGTCATGCTTTTTCAATACATCAAGCAGTTCTTCTGGATACTCGCCTTTAATGGAGGGATCTAAGAACATGCGATTAAAAAACAAGTCATACATGCGGGCAGCTTCTTGATCATGCGAGGCAGTCGATCTCGCATACGTCACTTCTGGATTGAGAATGACCCCGATTTTTGCACCGGCTGATTCCTTCAAGCCCATTTCCTGAAACAGCTTCACCACTTTTGATGTCGCCAAGGCTTTATGATAGTTCCACTGCATCCATTTCTTCGTATTTTGCTCGAAAGGATAACGAATAGCATCTAGATACACACGAGTCTGAACAACAATTGGTTCATTAAAGGTAAACCAATGTTTGACCCGGTCTCCATAGCGTTCAAACACCTTTTCTGCATAGAGAACAAACAGCTCGACAACATGTTTAGATGACCAGCCGCCGTACTTTTCAAGCAAAACGGCAGGAAGCTCATAATGCTCTAAGCAAAACATTGGCTCTACACCTGCTTCAAGTAATTCATTGATGAAATCATCAATATAACGAGC
The DNA here is from genome assembly GCF_038627835.1 of Bacillus sp. FSL M7-0307. Lineage (NCBI taxonomy): Bacteria > Bacillati > Bacillota > Bacilli > Caryophanales > Bacillaceae > Bacillus > Bacillus sp. FSL M7-0307. Next base: position 3,541,790 of record NZ_CP152023.1, read on the forward strand.
ATAGGTCTCATCTACAATTCCATTCTCGTAATCGATGAGAAACCTCGACCAATTGATCGATGTCCGGTAATGAGATAACCCAATTTCCTTCATAAGGGCTACATCTTCAGGATAGCGCTCGTAAAAATTCGTTGCTCCTGCTGGTCCGTATCCTTCGTGCCATACGTGATACCCCTCCTTATACCAAAGGTCTATATACGAATCCTGATGCGGTTTCTTCCCTTTCCAACCCTCCGTCTGCCAAGCAGAAGCCGCAGCACCTAGAATAAAGTCATTGGGTATGTCGATTTTGTTCATGTTGCCACCTGACCTTTCTTCGTGTGAATTTGAAGTCCTTCCCACATCCCTTGTAAATACATAGCTCCAAGTGCTCGGTCGTATAATCCATAGCCAGGTCTGCCCGTCTCACCAAAGATCATTCGTCCATGATCTGGCCGGACATAGCCAGCAAATCCTTCCTTAAACAATGCGTTCACAATCGCTCCCATATCGAGGCTACCTGCTGACGACAGGTGTGCCGACTCTTCAAAATCACCGTTTTCATACAAATTGACATTGCGTAAATGAGCAAAGTGTATACGCCCTTTTTTGGCATACTTTCTCGCAAGTGAAGGAACATCATTTTTCGCATTACAGCCTAGGGAACCGGAACAAAAGGTCAGTCCATGCTGTGAGCGTTCATCGAGCTGAAGGATACGATCTATTTGTTCTTCACAGCTGACAATGCGGGGCAGACCAAATATGTTCCAAGGAGGGTCATCTGGATGCAGTGCCATGTTCATGTTCTCTTCCGCTGCAACTGGAAGGATATTTCCCAAGAAATAGTCTAGGTTCTCAAACAACCCTTCCTCCCCCAATGCCCTGTATGCAGCCATCAACTTTCTCATTTCTTCCTGCGTATAAGACGTATCCCACCCTGGTAAGGAAAGTCGATCTTTTTCTATATCCATCTGTTCAAGCTGATGCTGAAAATAAACAAGAGTCGTCGATTGATCAGCTAGTGGGAAATCGAGCTGTGTTCGTGTCCAATCAAGGACTGGCATGAAGTTATAACAAATGACCTTCACACCATGCCTTGCTAATCTCCGGATATTTTCTTGATAATGCTCGATATAAGCATCCCGGCTAGGCTTTCCCAGCTTAATATCTTCATGGACCGGGAGACTTTCTACGACTTCAAAAGCAAGATCGTGACGTTCGATTTCCGCTTTTAAATGAGCAATACTTTCCTCCGGCCACAGATCACCAGCCGGCACATCATAGACTGCACTGACAATCCCTTTCATGCCGGGAATTTGCCGAATATATGAAAGGGAGACAGGATCTTCTTTGCCATACCATCTAAATTGCATGTTCATTCATGAGCCCTCCTTCTATTCTGAATCAGGTGCTGCTTCTGGCTTCCGGTTGGATAAGAGAACAAAAGGTAAATAGATGAAAACAGCGACAACAATACAGATAAGCTGTGTGATGACAGCCCCCATACTGCCAGCGGTAGACAGCCAAGCATTCACAATCGGAGGTGTCGTCCACGGCACCATCACCACCGCTTTCCCCGCAAAACCTGTAGCGGTTGCGATATAACCAATCGTACCTGTCACGAGTGGTGTAACGATAAACGGAATTGCCATCACAGGGTTCAACATGACAGGTAATCCGAAAATAACTGGTTCATTGATGTTAAACAGTCCAGGTCCTGATGAAAGCTTGGCAATGCTCCGCATCTCTTCTCTTCTTCCTGCTATAAAAATGGCGATCAACAGACCAATCGTCACACCCGAACCACCAATGCTCATATACACATCCCAAAATGGCATCGTGATAATATTTGGAATCTCTTTGCCCTCTTGAAATGCTGTCATATTCACTGCAATTGATCCTAATAACAGCGGCTCGCGAATCGGTTTAATCATTTGGTTGCCATGAATACCGATCACCCAGAAAAATTGAGCCACAAACATTAACGTTAAAATACCAGGCAGTCCCTGCACAACACTTTCAAGCGGACGCTGCACGACGTTATACACCGCTTCATGCAAATAAATGCCTGTCACACGATGAAACGCAAACCCGAATGAACTAATGATTGTAATCGTAATAATTGATGGGAAAAGTGAAGAAAAAGACGTCGCCACATTTGATGGAACAGAATCTGGCATCTTAATTTGCAGCCACTTCACCTCGGTAAGCTTACAAAAGATCTCTACAGAGACGATGGCAATGATCATACCCAAAAATAAGCTTTTTGGATCGGAGAATTGCCTCGCCAGCACATCGACAACCTCACGCATTGATCCATCGACTTCAAGAAGAAGTGTCGTCGGAATAACGGATATAAATGAAATCAATGCCATTAATCCTGGGAACAATGATTTGTGTCCATTGATTTTCCCGAGCTCAATCCCGATAAGGAACACAGCCCCGATCGTTAAAAAGTTCAGCGTGGCATAATTGATTGCCTTCATAATTGGCTGAAGCTCTGCTAAAAACCTGAATATCTCAAAATGGGCAAGCCCCGTTTCCGGGCTCATGATCATATTTGCGACCAGTACAGCAAATGCCCCTGTAATGATGATTGGCATTAATGTGACAAATGCTTGCTTAATCGCCATAATATATTTCTGATTTGTAATACGATAAGCGACATGTCCCATGACGTCAGCCGCTCTCTCTTTATAGCTCATGATCCGTCTCCCCCTTTACAAAAACTCGTGATCATCCTCCTTTTTGATGTTATTTTAAAAGCGCTTTCATTAACATCTAATCTTTTTCCTCACAGATGCGGAAATGGGTGTCCTTTTTTTTCATCTGGCTGTTCCAACACGTGCAGCGCCACCGTCAGTTCTTCAAATGAAGCAGCTTTGATGATTTGCTCCACCACTTCCTTCTGCTCTGTCAAACGCACAAGAAATTGATAAAGTGACTGCAATTCTTTCTGATACGTCTTCTGTATACTTAACAAACAGACGACCTGTACCCGATCGTCGCCCCACAACACTGGTTTTCTCAACGTACAGATCGCACAAAACGTATCATCTGTTGCCGGTTTGATTGGGTGAGGGATTGCGACCAAATGACCGAACGACGTAGGTGACACTTCCTCTCTTTCCAGTAATAGCTGTTCAAAATCATCCGGGATTCGGTTTTGTTCTTGCAATACATTCACGAAAAATTGAAGAACCTCTTCCCTTGTTTGTAGATCTTGCTGAAAAAAAGTCATCTTCGGACTGATATATCGCAAGACACCCATTTCTTGTGACCCCTGCACAAATCGTTTCAGCCTCGACATATCGTCTTCACTGAGGATCGTATGTACATCAATCACTGGCACAGGTAGTGTGTTCTGAAGCGGGATGGTACTAATGATCAAATCGATACTTCTCAAGTCATACGACAAAAGGTCACTGACACTTGCAGTACCAGCAATCTCTAGCCTTTCGCTAAAGGCGGCCTTCAGCTTATGGAGAAGAAGCTGACTGCTCGCGACACCCGTTGCGCACACAATCAAGCATTTTTTTCTCACAGTCTGAGTTTTTGTCCGCTCTATGGCAGCACCAATATGCAGCGCCAAATATCCGATTTCATCTTCATGAATCTCTACATTCTCTTTTTCCTTCAGCCATCTTCCCATATAGACACCTGCTTCAAAAGCAATCGGATAATGCCTTTTTATGTCTGATAAATAGGGGTTACGGATGTTCATATCATATCGGAACCGATGAATCGCTGATCTCAGGTGAAGACTTAGTCCCACAATCAATTCCTTGTCTGTCTGAATATCAAGTGACATGTGCTCTTCGACATAACCAAGTAATTGATGAGTTAAACGGAAATGCTCTTCATCAAGCATGTGAAATAGCGTGTGTCCCGTTTCTCCATACGCCATCATTTTTGCCCCCATTAAATGAATCGCAATATAGGCCATTTCAGATAATGGAAAATCTATACCGAGTACGTGACGCATATCTTCTGCCATTTGCCTCGCCACTTGAAAAGCGGGCTGTGTTTGAATATCTTTGAGTTCTCCTTCCGGCATCATCACCAATTTTTTCTCTTCAATTCGTTTGCACGCAATGGCGATATGTGTCACTAAGTTGCTTAAACCGATCTCTGAGACATGAAGGCCGCTTGCCTTTGTACGTGAACGCACCATATCTTGAATCAATTGATACGTTTCTTCAGGTAAAAGGGCAGGGTTCGGATGCTCTTGCTGAAACACATGCTCAGCTAGACAATACCTTAATTTCATTTCATCTCCACTCAGCCTCAGTCCATATTTAGGTCGGTGTGCAACAGAAAGTCCATGTAAAGAAAATAGATGCTTGACTGCTTTCAGGTCATTTTTCACAGTAGATTCACTCACAAATAATTCCTCGGCCAATTCATCTAATTTCATATAGTCTTCGGACAATAAAAGCCTTCTCAATAAATAAGAGATACGATCCTCCGGCTGATTTGGAATAACTTGATTCTTTTTTTCATTTCTTTCTCTCATTGAGTTTTTCAAAAAAGTACGAAATGCTCCATAATCTTCGACAGTCAATGTATACCCTGCTCCACGTTTCATATGAAGTGTTGCCCCATGTACTTCTAATATTGATTTAAGCGCTTTCATATCTGTTCGAACTGTTCGTGATGTGACGCCTATCAGGCGTGCAATTTCTTCACCTGTCAGCTCCTGCTCTGCCTGCATTAACCGCCTCAACAGCTCCTCCTGACGTAGAGATAACATAGACTCCCCTCCCTTGGTCAATTACTTTTGCCTATCATCATAAACGAAAATAGAACTCTTTGCCCAGTTTTTCTTTCCGACCGGGAACTTTGTTATGGCTCAAACGTATGAATATGAAACAAGAGGAGGGATACATCATGTTTGTTATCATCATCATACTAGCTTCTTTAGGCGCCATTACCGCCCACATGTTTACACCAAAAGATAAGCGTTCATCTTCTAAGCATTCTGCACATCACAGTTCAACAACCAGTAACTATACTGATTCGTATACACATCACGCTTCTGATGCCTCCTGCGGTGGTGATTCAGGTGGTAGCGGCGGATGTGACTAAACCAAAAAAAACAGCCGCTTGTTCAGCCGGCTGTTTCGTTTATTTTATTAAAGAGCTTTCCAGCCCCGTTCAATTAAATGTTTGACATCCTTTGCAAAATCCTCGCCTTTTTCCATCACATCTTGGGCTCTTCCTGCAAAATTACTAGCGACAGCGAGTTCCATTTTTTTTAACTCAAAGTGCATAATTTTTTGGTCTATCTCCGTAATATAGGTTTCATACTCATTGTTCACAATGTCGTGCAGCACGTGATAGGCTTCTTTCCGATGACGGTGAAAGTCCGTTCCTCTCTCACCTTTCCATGACGAATCTAGAGCAGGCTTCTTGATTTCCTTTATGTCAGACTGCGCAAGATCTTGTTCTGTTCGAATATTACTTTTGGCTGTCTTTAACCGAGAGATCATTTCGTCAAATTCTGCACGTTTGTTTTCAATCCCCATATGCAGATGGTGCAGCATCTCGGATAAATTCATGTCATCCACCTCTATTAGACCTCATAAGAAAGCACGGCGTCAGCGTTTTTGAAACCGGGCAGATCATCTGCTTTTTCCAGTCCTGACATTTCTATCGTTCGCTTTCATTAAGTATAGTATAAGGTGAAAAGCCTTAGGCTTAAATAGGGAAAAGGTGTCCTTTTAACATGGTGTTTGGAAGAAAAACGGAATAATCTAAGGTCATAAATCCCGAATTATATATGAGTCTTTACGACTATATTTTACATCGTACTCAGCTACGCTATCAATAAAACGATTGGGGCTTATGATTTTGCCGCAATCGCTTCATCCTGTTCTTTTAGCGTCTTCACATTTGAGCGTGTATCCTGAACGTTTTTGATTAAGGCTTCTTTAAAGCTTGAGACCATTTCGCCCACCTCTGCTTCACGTGCCGTCCATTTGGTTACAAATTCAAGGCTGTTTTCACCAGCTTTATCTGCTGCTTTTTTCATTGTTAAAGCTTCAACTGCTTGGGAGACTTCATCTAGTTTATCCATCACTGTTTGGTAGTTTAACTTAATTTGTCCCATTATGATATCCTCCAGATTGGTTCAGCATGAAGCTCGCTTACAAGCTGCTCCATGCTTTTGAGATCAAGCGTTTTGCGTCTTCTACTGCGTCTTCTCCTTTTTCAGCCAAACGTGCGGCATCTCCAGCTAAAGAGCTGGCAAAGGATAAGGCAGCCTGCTCTGCTTCTAGTGTACTGATTTTGAATTCGATTCGGCTCACGTAGCGTGGATATTTATCGCTTACGATCGTTTGCAACGCATCATGCGCTTCATTTCGTTCTGATTTGAAATCTTGGCTCCGCTCACCTTTCCAAGAGGCCCCAAGCTTTGGCTGCTTGATTTGTTTTAGGTCTGTTTCTGCGGCATCTTGTTCACGTTCAATCTTACTTTTTGCCTTTTTGAGTCGAGCAATTTTCTCTTCGATCTCTGCCTTTTTATTTGAAATGCCACCGTTAAGGGCAGACAGCATATCCGATAAGCTCATATGGGTTCCTCCTCCTGTCAAAAATAAAAACGCTGCTTAGAGTCCCTCTAAACGAGCGTAATGGTGAATCGCACTTTTTCCAATATTGTTATTATAAGGTTCAAAGACTCATGTTTGAATAGGGATTTGTGCCCTTTTTATGGTATAAATATGCTTTCAATCTGCTTCACACCACACCTTAAGCCCTCTTTTATAGGGGGTCAAAATACACAACCACCCTTCTGGAAACACACATAGTCTTACGGTCCTAGGACAAACAAAAGCCGCCCGGGGGAGGGGCGGCTTTTGCAGTGGCTTATGATGCCGATTCTTCTGAGTCTTGTTGATTTTTCACGTACCAAATGAATTTCCCTGTATATCCGTAGATGATGGCAAGACCAATGGCAACAAAGCTCAGCCACATAAATGGTAAATAAGAGAATGTCGAGACGCCTAGAATCCCTGCCATGTAAATTCCGTTATCTGACCATGGAACCATACCAGACGTAAGTGTTCCACCAACCTCAGAGTTTCTAGATAACACACGTCTGTCTAATTTTAATTTGTCATAGCTTTTTTCCATGATTTTTGGTGTAAGAATTAATGAGACATACATTGCACAACCAAAGATATTCGCAAAGAATGCTACTACAAGTGTAGACAGTGTCACATTTCCTGCATTGTGCAATTTTTTCTCGAATGTTGCGACGATCACTTTTAACACGCCTAAGTATTCAAGAACTCCACCAAAACCAAGTCCAAGAATAATGACCACTAGAGATCCTAACATATTGACAATACCGCCACGGTTCAACAGTGTATTTAAGAAATCTACATCTGAATTAATAGAGAAGCCGTTATAAGCTGTACCAAGCGCATCAGCTGGGTTCATTCCTTGGAATGCCATCGCCCAGACTGCCCCAAGCAGTGCACCAATTGCGATAACAGGCATTGACGGTTTTTTCAATACAAGTAATAGGACAACAATGACTGCCGGAATGATCATCCAAATATTAATCGTGAATGTATCCTGCAATGCTTGTTTCAAAAACTCTACTTTATCTTGATCAATATTTCTTCCACCATACATAAATCCAGTAATTGTAAACATAATAGCCGTAATAACAAAGGCCGGTATGGATAAAACCATCATGGCTCTTACATGCGCCAGCACGTCCACTTTTGAAAGAGAGGAAGCGAGCACAGTACTATCAGATAGAGGAGATAATTTATCACCAAAATAAGCGCCAGATAAAACAGCCCCAGCTACGATCGGTAATGGGATACCCAATCCTTCACCAATCGCAATCATCGCAATACCTGCTGTTCCAACTGTACCCCAAGACGTACCAGTAGCAACAGACATAATAGAACAGATAATCAATGTAGCTAATAAGAAGATATTAGGATGAATAAATTCCAGTCCGTAATAAATTAACGTGGGTACAACACCGCCAGCAATCCATGTACCAACAAGTGCACCTACTGCAATTAAGATTAAAACAGCCTCTAATCCATTTGATATCCCTTTTGTAATCGCATTTTGAAGGTCTTTGTACGAATGCCCTAAACGAATTCCTAATGCAATAACCATAAACCATGAGATGAACAATGCTAGCTGAATATCTAATTTGAAGTAAAGAGTGAATGATAAAACAATTGCTAAAAATAAGCCAAGTACAGACACGACTTCTAAAATAGACGGTAGACGTGGTGTTTTCATTTTGTTTCCTCCCTTTGTGCGTGCGTTAAGCGTTTTCAAAATATTGTGAAAAAAGTGTGTCAATTCGAAAGAAAGTGAATTGCCTGTTTTTCTCTTTTTCACAGGCAATTCAACATATTAATAAAATAAAATTTTTGATATTATCATCGCTCTAGGAGCTCTGCACCCGCAATGCCAGGCTTTGTCATCTCGTAAGGATTCAAAATAATATCAAGTTCTTCTTCTGTTAACACATCATTTTGCAGGCAAAGATCTCTGATCGATTGTCCTGTTAAAATGGCTTCCCTTGCGATTCTAGCCGCAGCTTCATAGCCTAAGTGAGGGTTTACCGCTGTAATGACACCTGCACTTTTTTCGACATATTCTTTCAAACGTTTTTCATTTGCTTCGATGTCCGCTAAACAGTGATCTGTGAATGAGCGGAATCCGTTATTCATTATACTAATAGATTGAAGCAAGTTAAAGACCAGAACAGGCTCCATCACATTTAACTCAAGCTGGCCTGCTTCAGAAGCAAGACAGATGGTGTGGTCGTTCCCAATGACCTGGAATGCGATTTGGTTAATGAGCTCTGCCATGACTGGATTGACTTTTCCAGGCATAATGGATGATCCCGGCTGACGGGCTGGCAATGCAATCTCAGCAAGACCTGCACGTGGGCCAGATGCCATTAAGCGAAGGTCATTCGCAATTTTAGACATGTTCATCATGCATACTTTTAAGGCAGCAGATACTTCTGTGTATGCATCTGTATTTTGCGTCGCATCGACGAGGTGCTCTGCGCCTACTAATGGCAGTCCAGAAATATCAGCAAGCTTTTTCACTACGATTTCGATGTAGCGAGGATCTGCATTGAGGCCTGTTCCAACAGCGGTCGCACCCATATTCACTTCATATAAATGCTGTTTTGATTGGTTGATTCGTTTAATATCACGACTGAGCACACGGCTGTATGCTTCAAACTCTTGTCCTAAACGGATCGGAACAGCATCTTGTAAATGAGTACGCCCCATTTTGATCACATGATCGAATTCTTTTGCTTTCTTTCGAAATACGTCATGCATGGCCTGCATCGTCTCAAGTAAAATGTCTAACTGCTTGAGCACTGCAATATGGATCGCCGTTGGGAACGAATCATTTGTCGATTGTGACATGTTCACATGTGTGTTTGGACTTAAATGAATGTATTCGCCCTTTTGATGTCCCATGATCTCGAGGGCTCTGTTTCCAATGACCTCATTGGCATTCATATTCATAGACGTTCCTGCGCCGCCTTGAATCGGGTCTACGATGAAATATTCATGGAATTTGCCTTCAATGACTTCATCTGAAGCTTGAACGATCGCATTTCCAATTCCTTCATATAAACGTCCGACTTCCATGTTGGCTTGAGCTGCTGCTTTTTTGACAATGGCAAATGCTCGAATGAGTTCCTCATGCATGCGATATCCTGTAATCGGAAAATTCTCTTTTGCACGAAGCGTTTGAACACCATAATACACGTCTGCGGGAATTTCTTTTTCACCTAGAAAATCCTTCTCGTAACGATAAGTTGCTTGAACCATCTCGTATGACCTGCTTTCTATAGAATAGTTAAATCACTAAATCTTCTGCGATTGGCGTTTCCATAATCTTTTTCACTTCTCGTGGATCTGTTGTTTTACCTAATGCCCACATGAGCTTTGGCACGATGGCTTCTGTGTTCATGTTTCTTGAACGAGCAACCAGTTCTTGATTGATTTTACGTCCTACTTCATACACACTCATGTCTTCTCCTTCTTCGAGACACTGAGTGGTGATCACAACAGAAATGCCTTCTTCCAGCAATTCGTTGATTTTTTCTAAAAGGTTTCTTCCTTCGAAAGGAATTCCGCCGCTGCCGTAGCTTTCAATGACGACCCCTTTGTACAAACCTTTGATTGAATCTAAAAACTCAGGCTTCAGTCCTGGATGCAGTTTTAATAAACAAACGTCTGTGTTCAAGGATGCATCTAATTTAAGCGGTTTCATTGATGATCTTTTTACTTTGCTATTGTATTCAATTTGATGATTTTCAATCGATGCAATATATGGGTAGTTAATACTTTCAAATGCATCGTAGCTTTTCGTTCTTAGTTTGATTGCGCGAGTTCCTTGAATGACTCTGCCATCAAATACGACGTATACGCCGCCAACACCGTCACATGCAAAACGAATCGCATCTGTAATGTTTTTCTTCGCATCTGTTTTCTTAAACGTAATCGGAATTTGTGACCCTGTAATGACAATTGGCTTATCAGGATTTTGCAGCATATACGATAGTGCTGCTGATGTATAGGCCATTGTGTCTGTTCCATGCGTGACGACAAATCCGTCATATTGGTCATAATTTTCATAAATGGCTGTTGCGATATCAACCCAGTATTCAGGCTGCATATTGGTACTATCTATACTCATTAGGGACTTTGTGTCCATTGTGTAGTCTGCATTAATTTCGTTTAAATAGCTTAAAAGGTCCTCAGCTTTAACACCTGGAGCTAAACCATTTTCACTCTCTACAGATGCAATCGTCCCACCAGTGGTTAAAAGCAATAATTTCTTCAACAGGTCCACCTCTTTCAGTAAAATTACTTCGTTTGTCACACATATTATAAGCCAGCTTGTGCTATTCTATAATATACGCTTTACGCGTACCTTCATTGCCATTATAGTCACATAACGCGAATTAATCAAGAAATTATTACGCATAACGCGTACACTCTTTGTCAAAATATGATATACTGTTGTTGTATATAAAGGAGCGTTCATGTATGATACTCGATCGTTTAACCACCCTTAGAAAAAAGAAAAAATGGTCTCTCCAGCATACGGCAGATCGCCTAGGTATCGCCAAAAGCACCTATGCCGGTTACGAATCTGGGTACCGACGACCTTCGCTTGAAGCAGTGAAACTGCTGGCTGATTTGTATGATACGTCCATTGATTTTTTACTTGGTAGAACGGACGAGCCAGAGATACAACGCAAAATCTCTGATATCAAAGTTGAACTGACGGAAGCAAAAGAAGGAACCATCCATGTAGACGGCGTTCCACTAACAGATGAAGAAATTAAACAGCTTGTTGCCTTTATTCGGGCGAAAAACACTCTGAAAGTATAAACAACACAAAAAAGAGAGGTCCCTGTCATAGAGGTACCTCTCTTTTTCTGCTTACGACAGCTCACTTAATTCCTCTAACCGCCGCTTCGCTTCTTCTTTATTAAAGGAACTATAATAGCGATAATTCTCATCATCTAAGATGCGGTAATGCTGGCTTAGTACATTCTGCTGAAGACGAAACGTACCTTTTTTCACAGACGTCCGCCACCAAACCTTTCCGCCAATCGTACGTTCAACAGATAAATGCAATTCATCGTGTGCGACGACTTCCAAAATCTCAAGCGGATCATCCCCAAGTGTCCCTTTTAAAATGTCACTATCCCTGAATAATGCACATACGGCCGCAGATTGCGTCCAGTTGAGGCGAAGACGATTCTTTTCTACCTGCTGCAAATGCCGTTTGGATAGCCCAAGCACCTCAGCCATGCGGTCCTGTGTATAGTTTTTTTCTTTTCGAATTCGTGCCATTTGTTCTGTGACGAGGTCGATTACCATTTCTTTGTCCATCTCTCATCACCTCTTGATTGTTCAGTCTTTACTGACATCATACACGATTTCTTAAAAAAAGTGGCGTCTCACCTCATGGAATGATGGCGAAAACATCTATTGATTCTACTTTTCACCATGACCATGCTGCTGTTTCCAATTTTCTTGGGCAGTCTCATGTAAATATGGATAAATGTTTTGTTTCACCGTTTGCTCAAATACTTCTTCATCTAAAATACTGTACGCCGGAATCTTGATCAATTTCCCATCCATTTTCCGAATGAGCACATCCATGAACAGAAATCCCCTGATACTGTAACGATGCCTGCGCATATCTATAGATTGAATGTCTTGAAAAGGGATTGTTTGTTGCCGGTATAAAACAGCACCATTCTCTCCACGCTGAATGCGAAAAATCACATTTCCCTTCTTCGTAAAAGCCGGAAGAATCATCAAAAAAGAGATCCACCCATAGACAATGCCTAATAATCCGCCTAAAAATAAAAACAACGTATAATTCGATTCAAATGTAAGAGCTTCTGAAAATAACCAAATACCGATGATGCCAAATCCGCCCGTTGCTAAGAATGCCCATACTCTTAGAAAGGGTCTGCTCCTCACTTCTATTACTTCACTTGGATTCAAGCGTCATTCTCCTTTTCTCCATTAGAATATAGAACGTAATCCGTCTCTATGAGCCGTTTCTATCCGAAATTCATTTTCCTTCATGCCCGACACTAGCCAAGAATGCTTCTGCCCCGGAATAACAAATATCATAGACTCTACATCCGGCGTATTATTTTTATCATAAGTGACCTTCATCAAAGAATCCATTTTTCCTTTTCTAACCCTTACATCAGAAGCAAATGCCCGCACAAGCTCTTGGTTCTCTGCTTTATTTAGAAAAGAAGGGCAATCCTCATTCCCTTGACTGGCTTGTTCTAACAGCAGTTCAAATTCTTCCGCCTGCAAATTGATGACTGGTGTGAGGTGTTCACTCATGTGTATGTTCAAAAAGGTTGTCACTTGCTCCACAGTCTGCTGATCGTCTTTTAGTTTGTGAATCTGATGCACTTGTTGATCATAAAGCGTATGGTGTGAATACACACCTGCCTGAGTCGTATGAAAGGACGTACTGACCTCTTCATCTAATGCACCAAACCTTGAAGCTTTCACGGTATGTGATGCATCGTTCATGGCTTGAATGAAATGTCGGTATTTTTCTTTATAACGGTATTGTCTATTTCGAAATTCCAGCACGTCTTTTGCCAGCAAAGAGCGGCATGCAATTTCAAATAAAAATCCAAGACGTTCATCCTCTACATCTGGATAATAGGCTTCCTTTAAAGACATCCCTTGCTCAAAATAGCCTTCACTGTAAAAACTAAAGATGAGTTCCTCGATACTTAGACTTAGCTGATCCAACTTGATCTCTCCTTATCCAAAAGAAAATGCGCCCTTCAAGAAATCACCTGCACCTTTCAACAGCGAATCTGCGGTTTCTTTTGTTTTTTCTATTCCTTTATGTATCACCTGATTTGCTTGATCAATGGTGTCATTGACTGCTTTAACACCTTGACCTACCAGTTCAAATGCTTTTTTTCCTTTATCGACAACCGCATGAATTGGGTCTTTTAATTTCACTGCGACCTGTTCTGCAAAACCAGAAGTAAGCTTGGCGACTTTTTCACCAATAAAGCCACCTACTGCTGATCCTATCGCACCGCCAACCACTGTTCCAATCGGTCCTGCAAAGCTTCCAAGAGCGCCGCCCACAACAGCACCTGCAACAGATCCGCCTGCAATAAAGACCGTATTATTCACTGCATTTCCAACAGCCTTTGCATTTTCACGCTTGAGAACTTCTGGCTGATCCCCAAATTCCGCATAGTTCTCCGCAATTTTCAGACCGCAGCCAACCGTTTCTGTTGCACCCGTGACGACCGTTGCAATGATGGCATTTCCTTTCGCAAACCTTGCACCATTTTTCAGAACAGACTTGATGCCAGCTGTGTCCTTCCAATTGATACTTCCTTTTGTGAAATCACGTACACTGTTCGTGAACGCAACTGTATCGCTAGGATAAAATTTCGTAAATTTCTTATGGACCAGGTCAGCCATCGACCAATTGGATCGTTTTAATAATTCTTTTTTACTCAGCCAAATCCTTGCCAGCCGGTCAAATCTCGTACCTTCTACCCGTCCGGTCACATCAAGAAGGAGCTTTGAATGCTGCGCAGCATATCGGCCATTTTCTTTAATAAAAGTCGTCATTCCAAGCCCATAGTATTTTGCCTGCATCATCACAATACCAGCTAGGCTCGTGAGTGTACCATATTGATCATACAGACTGTACATTTTCCTTAAAATATCATCAGCTTCGACCATTTTATCCGTTGCATGACGAATGGCAATGTCGTCACTGCTCAATTTGCTCATTAAGGCTTGTCCAGAACCCCATGCATCTCCTACTCCAGAAAAACAGCTTCGATAACGGGGATCACAGCCTAGGATGAGGCCATCCAGTTCACTATGTAAATCGTGGTGCTTTGTTTCGATGGCCGAAAGCTCTCCTACAAAATCATTCGCCAGCCCTGTCAACTGATCTGGATCTACTACAATGTCACGCGCCATCACATCATCTCCCTTCTCGGTTTCTTTCTCTCCGTTCTTCTCGCCTTTTTCGCTCAAGCTCTTCCATTCTGGCGATTTCAGCTTTACGTTCCTCGATTTTGACAGCAGCATCCCGCAGTTCCTGACTTGTTTCAAGCAAGTCCTTTTCAAATTGATCATAGCGTACCGCTGTTTCCTCAAAGCTTTGATCAAATTTATCTCTTGCTTCCCCTTGCCAGCCTGATCCAACTGCCTTCAGCCGATTCTCAAGCAGCTGCTTCGACTGCCGAATGCCATCAGCGGCTTCCTGGAACTTTTGAGCGAGTGCAAGTGTTTGACTAGAATCCAACTTTCGCACCCCTTTCTCCCAAATTAACGTACAAATGGATGATTTTATATGTCCTCATTATAAATAAAAAGACACCCAAAAAAATCACCCTAAAGAACCATTCAGCACATCGCAAAATAAAAGTAGGTCTTTTTCCTCTCTAATTGTCAGAGAAAGCCTTTCTTGTTATGAAGCGCATTCAAGACATGATAAAATGAACATATTCTACAAAAGGAGTGACGTATTGATGAAAGAGGAAATGATCCAGCGATTCACAAGTTATGTAAAAGTGGATACACAGTCTGATGCAGACATAGAGAGCTGCCCATCCACTGAAGGACAGCTGAACTTAGCAAGGCAGCTTGTTGAAGAGATGAAATCCATCGGCATTCAAGAAGTGACAATGGATGAAAACGGTTATGTCATGGGCACGATCCCATCTAACACAGACAAAGAAGTGCCAACCATTGGCTTCCTGGCTCATATCGACACAGCCACTGACTTCACTGGCAAGAACGTGAAACCGCAGATTCATGAGAACTATCAAGGCGGGGACATCACGTTAAACGAAGATCTACATATCGTATTATCTCCAGCACAGTTTCCAAATTTACAAAAATACCAAGGACATACGCTCATCACGACTGATGGCACGACCCTGCTTGGTGCAGATAACAAAGCTGGTATCGCAGAAATTATGACCGCCATGCATTACCTAATTGAGCATCCAGAAATCAAGCATGGAAAAATTCGTGTCGCCTTCACACCAGATGAAGAGATCGGCAGAGGACCTCACAAATTCGATGTTGATGCCTTTGGCGCTTCTTATGCTTATACGATTGACGGCGGCCCGCTAGGAGAGCTTCAATATGAAAGCTTCAACGCCGCAGGTGCAAAAGTATCAATTAAAGGAAACAACGTCCATCCAGGGACAGCAAAAGACAAAATGGTCAGTGCTGCAAAGATCGGCATGCTCTTTCACAACAAACTTCCTTCAGATGAATCTCCAGAATACACAGAAGGATACGAAGGCTTTTTCCATCTCACAAGATTTGTAGGAGAAGTAGAAGAAGCAGAGCTGCAATATATTATTCGTGATTTTGATAAAGAGAAATTCAACAAGCGCAAAGCACTATTTGAAAAAATCGCAAACGACTTAAAAGCAGTCTACGGCGAAAACAGCATCACCCTTAGCATTCAGGATCAATATTACAATATGAGAGAAAAAATTGAGCCAGTCAAACATATCGTAGACATCGCTCATGAAGCCATGGAAAACCGCTCAGTGACACCTGTCATTGAACCAATCCGCGGCGGTACAGATGGCTCACAGCTTTCATATAAAGGACTTCCAACGCCAAACATCTTTACTGGCGGGGAAAACTTCCATGGTAAATATGAATTCATCTCTGTAGAGAACATGCTGAAAGCGTCAGAAGTGATCGTGGAAATTGCACGTTTATTTGAAGAAAAAGCATAAACATGTTTACAACCGTTCCTGTTCGGGAACGGTTTTTTAATAAAAGTTTACAATTTTCTGAAACTTTTATGACACTTAATCGTACTAATAGAGACAACCCCAGAAAAATTCTTCTTGACGAGTGAAATAACTGGAAATATAATAGTTAAAAACAACCAGTATTTTAGACCTAAAAAAGCAGCCAGAATAAACCTTTAGAACTAAACGCTATTTGCTAACTATTTTCAGTTATAAACATCACTCACCCTGTCTACACTTAAAGAATAGGATGAATTGGAGGAATGTCATATGATGATTTTATTGATTATCGCTTCACTTTGCTGCTACTTACTATTCTCTTTCAAAAAAGATAACCGCACCCAAAAACGAAAAAGCGCAGAGCTTTCGGAGTTTGAAATCTTTCGTATGCGCCGCCACTACAACGGCAAACGCCGTCACCCACTAAACGATGCACCCAAACAAGTATAAATGTAAAAAGAAGAGCCTCATCACCAGGGGCTCTTTTTATGTATAAAAAAACGACCAAATTCATGGCCGTTTCTCTTGTTTATTTATACACCTTCGCAGGTACTTGAATCATAGGAATTCCTACATAGTACGGTGAAATTTCATATGGCTGGAAGACAACAGCGATTCCCTTTTTCGTGAAGTAGTACTGCGTGTCGTAGCCGATTTGAATATCGCTTTTTTTCAGATTCGCATAGAATTTACTTTTATTCTTCTTTGTGTAGTTATAGATATAATCTCTTACTTTTGTACGCTTTTTCTTTGTTTTTACCACATCTGTAAAGTACAGTTGCTTTGTTTTTTTCTTTGTTAACACATAGTTCATGCTCGTAACCATCGTATCCCCGTGCGCTCCACCGTTATACATGTAATCATAGTTTAAGATACTCAGTTTCTTACCATTGTTAAATTTCGTTTCATACGTTCTCTCATACGTGACCTTCCCGTAGCCTTCCTTTTTCGCTTCGTCCTTTAAGAACAAGTACGTAGAATAAGAGAATGCAATATCTTCTTTTAAATCACGATTGATGGTTTTCATATGCGCTTTACTAAGGTTTTTCACCTGTGCATATTTAAACGTTTTTTTCTTTTTATAATAGTGTGTACTTACTTTTGCTTTTTTCACTTGTTTGGCATCCGCAGATCCAACTGGCGCAAACAACGAAACAATCAGCGAAAAAATGAGCAGGCTGATCGTTAGGCCTTTTTTCATTGTCATAGTAAAAACCCCCATTTTTGTCTATTACCAATTGAGTATACCATGACAAAAGAACCAAAAGAAGTGTTTTCTTCCATATTATTCTTTATTTTTCATGTGAGGTTTGTTTACCGTTTTCATAAGTTCCTGTATGCTTAAGATAGAATGTTAGATGAAGTGTGGTGTTTATCATAGAAGAGAATATTTTTAGTCATATCCGGACAACATTTCATAGTTTGTCCCCTACCCAGAAAAAGATTGCCAATTACATTTTACAAAACCCTCAGAAAGTTGTGCTTCATTCGATTAGTGCACTCGCTGCTGAATGCAACACAAGTGAAACGACGATCTTTCGTTTTCTGCGAAAAATTGGCTATGAGTCCTATCAAGTGTTTCGTGTCCATGTCGCGCAGGATATTGCGACCAATACGCCTCAATCCATATACGGTGAGATCGAAGCATCTGATAGTGTCGCAGATATTAAACATAAGGTCATAGAGTTAACAACCAACTCTATTCAGGATATGAAACATATTTTAGAAGACCAAGCTGTGACACAATTTATTGAGCAAATGAAACAGGCACATAAAACCGTCTTCTTTGGAGCAGGTGCCTCCAGTTTTATTGCCGGAGATGCCTATCATAAGTTTCTCCAGCTTGGCTTTGAAGTGAGTCTATGCAGCGATCCTCATATGATGAATATGATTGCAACACATGCAACAGAACATGATTTTATCGTCGCGATCTCACATTCAGGGGAAAGTAGAGAAATCCTTGATGCCGTGCAATTTGCAAAGGAAAAAGGTGCAACGGTCGCCTCGATCACGAGCTATCCGAAATCAGAGCTCGCCAAGAAATCCGACTTTCATCTGCTCAGTTCATCGAGAGAAACAACCTATCGTTCTGACTCAATGATTTCTCGTATTAATCAGCTTGTGATTATTGATGTTTTGTATGTCGCAGCTGTTTTAGAATTAGGATCAAATGCGATCGACAACGTCAAACGTTCTCGATTAGCTGTAGCTAAAAATAAAACATAATCGACAATAGACCGGAGCTGTTTCCGGTCTTTTTTTTGTGACTTTTCTCATATTTTCCGTTGACACATTCCTATTTCGTCATGTACATTAAATGAACAATAGTTTATTTCCTACTATTAAATTAGAAAGATAGTATATATACTAACAAAAAGAAAAGAAAGCGCTTTTTGTAAGGGGTTTCTAAATAGGAGGCGGACAAAATGGCAAAGCAAATTGGATTCATTGGATTAGGCATTATGGGGAAACCTATGGCACTCAATCTATTAAAAGCCGGTCATACTGTGACTGTTTTCGATATTCATACAGAAGCTGTTCTAGCATTAAAAGAAGTGGGTGCAAATGCCGCTGCATCAGCTGCTGAGGCAGCATCTGTAAGCGATATCATCATCACGATGCTTCCAAAAGGTGAGCATGTAGAAGCAGTCGTAGCAGGTGAACAAGGCATATTGGCTACAGCAAAACCTGGCACGATCATTATAGATATGAGCTCTATTTCACCTGTTACTTCTAGAGCATTAGCGGCACTGGCAAAACAGCATCAGGTCGAATTTATCGATGCTCCTGTCAGTGGCGGAGAGCCAAAGGCGATAGACGGGACACTTGCGATTATGGCGGGCGGAGAAGAAGAGATCTTTGAACAAGTAAAGGATGTCCTCTATGCCATGGGCACAGATGTCGTATTAGTTGGATCAAATGGAAGCGGGACAACCGCTAAGCTTGCGAATCAAATCATCGTCAACTTAAATATCGCTGCCATGTCCGAGGCACTCGTCCTTGCCGCTAAGTCTGGCATTGCGATTGATAAAATGTATGAAGCCATCCGAGGTGGACTGGCAGGAAGTGCTGTACTCGATGCGAAGGTTCCTCTCATTTTAGAACGAAACTTTGAGCCTGGCGGACGTATTGACATCAACTTAAAGGATTTAACCAATGTCATGGAAACTGCCCACGATATCGGCGTCCCTCTCCCGCTTTCTAGTCAGCTGCTGGAAATCTTCCACGCCCTCAAAGCGGACGGAAAGTCTGGACTTGATCACGGCGGAATCGTTCAATATTACGAAAAAATGGCTCATGTTGAAGTGAAGAAAGGATGAGGTTCTATGAAACAAAGCATTGAGATACTAAATGCCATTCCGAAAGCGGATTCAGACCGCATTCAATCAGCATACGAACAAGCACTAAACCATTTTCACCATAAAGTGATTGTATTAGACGATGACCCAACAGGCATTCAAACCGTGCACGGCGTCTCTGTTTTCACCGATTGGTCAGAGAAAAGCATTGAGGCTGGTTTTCTTGAAGACAGCCGTATGTTCTTTATCTTAACCAACTCTCGCAGTATGACAGAGAAAGAAACGGCGGTTCTTCATGAAACGATCGCATCAACGATTGTGAAAACGGCTGAACGGCTTGATCAAGATTTCATCATTGTCAGCCGGGGGGATTCCACCCTGCGTGGACATTTCCCACTGGAGACTGAAATTCTCAGAACGACCATTGAACAGCAAAGCTCCCGCCAATTTGACGGCGAAATTCTTCTTCCCTTTTTTAAAGAAGGCGGCCGCTTTACGATTGGCAATATTCACTACGTACAGGAAGGTCACAAATTAATTCCTGCTGGTGACACAGAATTTGCATTGGATCGTACATTCGGATTTCAATCTTCTCACCTCGGAGAATGGATCGAAGAGAAATCAAACGGATCGTTCACTAAGGAAAACACTACTTATATTTCTTTAGAAGATATCCGGGCTTTACGTATTGAACAAATAAAGGATCAGCTGATGACCGTGAAGGATTTTCAAAAAGTGGTTGTGAATGCAGTGGACTATGACGATGTCAAAGTCTTTGTCGTTGCCCTCATAGAGGCTATCAAAGCAGGTCAGCACTTTCTATTTAGAAGTGCGGCAGCTCTCACAAAAGTGCTTGGCGGTGTTGAGGATCAAGCACTATTAACTAGACAAGACTTAATACAGGAAGAAAGCAGGCACGGTGGCCTCATCATGGTCGGTTCCCATGTCAAAAAAACAACCGAACAATTGCAAGCGCTGCAGCAAAATGAAGACATCGCATTTATTGAATTTGATACACACCTCGTGTTAGAACCTGAAGCATTTCAAGAGGAAATGGACCGCGTGATTCAACAAACTGAAAGGCTTTTAACAACCGGGCAATCGGTTGCTGTTTATACAAGGAGAGAACGGCTTGATCTTGGGGACGATCGTCAAGAGGAAGAATTGAAGCTGTCTGTTCAGATTAGTGATGCTGTGACAAGCATTGTTCAGCGCCTCTCCATTCGCCCTAAGTACCTCATTGCCAAAGGTGGAATCACCTCAAGTGATATTGGCACAAGAGGACTCAGTGTCAAACGTGCGACTGTCGCAGGTCAAATCAGACCAGGTATTCCCGTTTGGCAAACAGGAGAAGAAAGTAAATTCCCATTCATGTCTTATGTGATTTTCCCGGGAAATGTTGGCTCAAAGGATACGTTAAAAGAAGCAGTAGACATACTTGAAGGATAAAGCAGAGGGAGCGTTCACGCTCCCTTATGCAGCACAAAGGAGGAAAGATCATGTCGTTAGTTTTTATCGGACTTGGCGTTTTGTTATTACTTTTACTCATGGTTGTCTTTAAGTTAAACGCTTTCATTTCGTTGATTATTGTCTCTTTAATCGTTGCCGTTTTAGAAGGCATGTCACCACTTGAAGCGATTGCTTCAGTCGAAAAAGGGCTTGGAAGTACACTCGGCCATCTGGCGTTGGTTCTTGGCTTTGGAGCGATGCTTGGTAAATTGATGGCTGATTCTGGCGGTGCTCAGCGTATTGCCATGACACTCATCGACCGCTTTGGTATCGGGAAAATTCAATGGGCAACGATGCTGACTGGATTTGTTATCGGAATTGCTCTATTTTATGAAACCGGATTCATTATTCTTATTCCATTAGTCTTTACCATTGCTCAAGCCGCAAGACTCCCTGTGTTGTATGTGGGAATGCCGCTCGTCGCTGCACTCATTACAACACATGGCTTTCTCCCTCCTCACCCAGGGCCGACAGCCATTGCCAATGTATTTCAAGCCAACATGGGACAAACCTTATTGGTTGGAATTATTTTAGCCATTCCTGCTGTTTTAGTAGGCGGACTTCTGTTTACGAAACTATTTAAGAAAGATCAACTGCATGCACACATTCCAAAGGACTTGTTTAATCCAAAGGAATTTACAGAAGAGGAAATGCCAAGCTTCGGCATTAGTATTTTCACCGCTATTTTACCTGTATTGCTCATGACATTCAGAGCATGTTTAGAAATTTTCTTCCCGTCCTCTCCACTGCTACCGGCGGCTGAGTTTTTAGGTGAGCCGGCGATTGCCCTATTAATCTCTGTGCTGCTTGCCATCTACACATTTGGTCTTGGCAGAGGAAAGAGCATGCAGGACGTCATGAAGTCGATTACGGATTCAATTGGCTCCATTGCGATGATTCTATTGATCATTGCAGGCGGCGGCGCCTTTAAACAGGTGCTCATTGACAGCGGTGTTGATCAATACATTGCAGGGATTATGCAAGGAAGCACACTGTCTCCTCTGCTCCTCACTTGGCTGATTGCAGCTGTCCTTCGTGTCTCTTTAGGGTCAGCAACTGTCGCGGGTCTCACAGCAGCTGGCATTTCTGCACCGCTAATTGGTTTGACGGGAGTTAGCCCCGAACTAATGGTGATTGCAACAGGCGCCGGCAGTATAACATTCTCTCATGTGAATGATGCAGGTTTCTGGATTTACAAAGAATACTTTAATTTGTCGATGGCTCAAACTTTTAAAACGTGGACATTGATGGTGACTGTTCTATCACTTGTTGGATTAGCCGGTGTTCTCGTCGCTGATTTGTTTATGTAGGAAAATAAATAGGAAAAACCATTGACTTTTTCTCGAAAAGATTGAATAATTGTGTTTATTAAGAAAATTGAATCAAAGGTAACCTTATTAAGAGTGGTGGAGGGACTGGCCCTGTGAAACCCGGCAACCGCTGTTCCTAGGAACAGAATGGTGCTAATTCCTTAAGCAAGCTGATGCTTGTTTGAAGATAAGGCAGAGATCTCACAGTATATGATGCTCTTCCTTATCCAAGGAAGAGCTTTTTTATTTGATTTATAACCTGAAGAAAGAAGGGATTCAGCATGACACAAGTACAAACCATTGGTAAGAAAACAACAAAGCCGCCATTTCGCGCAGATCAAGTAGGGAGTTTACTTCGTTCTGAACGAATCAAAGAAGCCCGTAAGCAAAAGGCAGACGGTACACTGACAGGAGAACAGCTCAGACAAATTGAAAACGAAGAAATCACTCGTATTGTAGAGAAGCAAAAAGAAATTGGATTAGAGGTTGTCACAGATGGAGAATTCAGACGTGCATGGTGGCATTTTGACTTTCTAGAAGGGCTTGATGGGGTCGAAGGATTTGAAGCAGACCAAGGCATTCAATTCCACAATACGACGACAAAAGCGAGAGGCATCAAAGTAACAGGTAAGATTGATTTTACTGATCATCCAATGCTGGAGGATTATCGCTTCCTTCACAGCATCGCGGGTGATCATACGGCTAAAATGACGATTCCAAGTCCGAATATGCTCTTTTTCCGTGGAAAGCTTGAAGAAGGTGTGTACGACAGCTTAGATGATTTTCACCGTGACGTGGCACAAGCTTATAAAAAAGCCATCCGTGCTTTTTATGATGCAGGCTGCCGCTATTTGCAGCTAGATGATACAGCTTGGGCTGTGTTCTTTTCTGAAAAAGGACATGAACAAATCAAAGCTTTTGGCCGCGAGGAAGATGAACTGCGTGAATCGTTTGCGAAAACAATCAATGAAGCGGTTGCCGATCGACCAGAGGATTTGGTGATCACTATGCACATTTGCCGTGGTAATTTTAAATCAACTTGGGCAGCCGAAGGTGGTTATGAGGCAGCGGCAGAAACGATTTTTGCGGGTCTCGATTTGGATGGTCTCTTCTTAGAATTCGACGATGACCGTTCTGGCGGATTTGAACCCCTGCGTTATGTGAAGAATCCAAACCTTCAAATCGTACTAGGTCTTGTCACTTCAAAGTATGGGGAACTTGAACCCGTTGAACAGATCAAAAGACGAATCGAGGAAGCAGCTCAATATGTGGACATCAACCAAATCTGTTTGAGCCCACAATGCGGATTCGCCTCAACAGAGGAAGGCAATTTGTTAACAGAAGAGCAACAATGGGAAAAGCTGCGTCATGTGATTGAGATTGCGGATCAAGTGTGGACATCATAGGCCACTCACAATAAAAAGAGACAAACCGTTTCATCAGCGGTTTGTCTCTCTTTTTTATGCGTCTAAATGCTTTCCATTTGTCGCAATCACTTGTTTATACCAATCAAAGCTTTTCTTTTTCTTTCGATCTAATGTACCGTTGCCTTCATTGTCGCGGTCGACATAAATGAAGCCGTAGCGTTTTTTCATTTCAGCTGTTGATGCACTGACAAGATCAATTGGGCCCCAGCTTGTATAGCCGATCAGATCAACGCCGTCTGCGATCGCTTCTCTTGCCTCAAGCAAATGACTTCTGAGGTAATCAATTCGGTAATCGTCTTGAATGGAGCCGTCTTCTTCTACTTGATCCACAGCACCCAATCCATTTTCCACGATAAACAATGGTTTTTGGTAGCGGTCATATAGTTGGTTTAGTGTTGTACGAAGTCCTTTTGGATCAATTTGCCAGCCCCAATCACTTGCTTCTAGATAAGGGTTTTTCACGCCTTCAAATAGGTTACCACCAGTAACTTGTCCAAGAACCTCTGGATCTGTACTTGTCACAAAACTCATATAATAACTGAAGCCAATATAGTCGACTGTATGGTTTCTTAGAATGTCTTCGTCACCGTCTTGGAATTCAATGTTGATGTTATTTTCCAGGAAATAACGTTTCATGTATCCAGGGTAATAGCCTCTTGACTGTACATCTGAGAAGAACAATGTTTTACGATCTTGATCAATCGCAGCAAACATATCTTCAGGTCTTGAGCTGTACGGATATGTGGTCATCGCTGCAATCATACAACCTATTTTCGCATCTGGAATGATTTCGTGTCCTGCTTTAACAGCTAGAGCACTTGCAACAAACTGATGATGCGCTGCTTGATATTGAATGCTCTTCTCGTCTTCGCCTTCTTCAAATACAAGGCCACCCCCTGTGAAAGGAGCATGTAACACAACGTTGATTTCATTAAAAGTCATCCAATATTTCACTTTATCTTTAAAGCGAGTGAACAATGTTTTAGCATATGTTTCATAAAGACCCACAAGCTTACGGTTTCTCCATCCGCCATAGTTTTTCACAAGTGCAAGCGGCATTTCATAGTGAGAGATCGTGACAACTGGCTCAATTCCATGCTTATGCAGTTCATCAAATACTTTTTCATAGAAAGCGAGGCCTGCTTCATTCGGTTCCGCATCGTCGCCATTTGGGAAAATACGTGGCCAAGAAATGGATAGTCTAAAGCACTTGAATCCCATTTCTGCAAACAGGGCAATATCTTCTTTGTAGCGATGATAGAAGTCGATCGCATCATGATATAAGTTAAGGTCTTTCATTGATTCATCGAATGGGTGCATAATACCATGTGGTGATACATCCGCTGTCGATAAGCCTTTTCCATCTTTGTTATAAGCGCCTTCAATTTGGTTGGCGGCTACTGCGCCGCCCCATAAGAAACCTTTAGGAAATGTTTTTTCTAAATTCGTCATGTTGAATGCCCTCCTCATTTTCTTCTACACTGACTGTAAGCAATGTCTCTTTTACTGTAATCGCCCCATCTGTTTTCGCATCAACTTGTGCAAAATCATTTGTGTTGGTGACGATAATTGGCGTTGTTACATCATAGCCATCTTGCTGAATGCCCTTGATATCAAATTCAACTAGCAGATCTCCTGCTTGAACGAGATCACCTGACTGCACATGACTTGTAAAATGTTTACCGCCAAGTTTTACTGTATCAATCCCCACATGGATGAGAAGTTCTGTGCCTTGATCACTCTTTAAACCAATGGCATGTTTTGTTTGGAAAATGGTTTCAACCCTGCCATTGAAAGGTGCTACTACACGTCCAACTGTTGGGACAATGGCTGTTCCTTTACCCATGATTTCATTAGAGAATGTTGCATCATTTACTTGATTGAGCGGCTTTAGTTGACCTTCAAGCGGGCTTTGTACCACTTCATTTTGAAGCGCTACTGTGTCTTTCTTTTCTTCTGGTTTGTCTGCTTTTGTATCATCTTTCACTGGTACATCTTTGAATCCTAGAACAAGTGTCATGATGGTTGCTACAACAAAGCCGATCACTAATCCAATGATGGAGTAAACAAATGTCGGTCCAATGAACGTTGGGAGACCTGGAAGACCTGCTGATCCAGATATCACATATGACTTTACTTTGAAGATGGACATGAACACGCCGCCTGCTGCTGCACCAATGAGGGCTGCAAGGAACGGTTTTTTCAATCGCATGTTCACACCATACATAGCAGGTTCAGTAATACCCATTAATGCAGTGATACTTGTAGACATCGCCAATGATTTGAATGTTTTGTTTTTTGATCTTAAGAAGACACCGAATGCTGCGCCTGCTTGTGCCATATTCGCTACAAACATCATTGGAAGAATGAAGTCAAAACCGTTTAATGTAATGTTGTTGATCATGATTGGAAGTAGTGCATAGTGCATGCCCGTAATGATCAATGGTGACATAAAGCCACCGATTAAGAGTCCGGCCAAAATACCTGCATGTTTGAACAATAAATCAATTCCACCTGAAAGGCCATTTCCGATAATCCCACCAAGCGGTCCAACCGCGATGAGCATAACTGGTACCACGACAAGAAGTGTAACTGTTGGAACAAGAATGATTTTTAGTGATTTCGGACTGTATTTTTCTGCGAATCTTTCCACATATGAGCCGAGCCAGATAGTGAGTAGAATTGGAATCACCGATGAAGAGTACACAACGGCAACCACTGGCAAGCCTAGAAATTCTGTATTTCCTGCACCTAATAAAGCAGTGAGCTGCGGGTGCAGTGCGGCTGCTGCAATGGCAGCAGCGATATACTGATTTGTGCCAATTTTTTTGGCTACGCTTACAGCGAGCAGAATCGGTAAGAAGTAAAAGGCTCCGTCTCCGATAGCTGTTAAAATCGCATATGTGCTGCTTTTATCTGAGATCCATTGGAACGTCAGCATTAATGCCAAGATTCCTTTGATCATACCAGCTCCAGCGATGGCTGGAAGAATCGGTGTGAAGACACCAGAGATAAAATCGAAAAGCTTTGAAATCACATTTTGTTTTGATGCTTCTTCTGAATCGCCTGACTTTACATCTGTTGATAACCCAGAATCAGCAATCATTGCTTGATAGACGTTTGATACGTCGTTGCCAATAATGACATGGTATTGACCGCCGCTTTGATTCACGCCCATGACGCCGTCTGTTGATTGCAGCTTCTCTTTATCCGCTTTGCTTTCATCGTATAGGTTAAAGCGGAGTCTTGTCATACAGTGCGTGACATGCTTAACATTCTTTTCACCGCCGACAAGCTCTAGAACTTCTTTTGCTGTTTGTTTGTGGTTCATTGTGTTACCCTCCAATCGTTGATTTCATCTTGATATAGAAAAAACCTAAACATCCATTAATGCCCGAAAAATAGCGATTCAGACATTAATCGATATTTAGGTTTTGCCTGCTTAACCAGTAACAATCCTTCATAGCGATTGATCGTTATTCAATTTTATAAGCCTTTAGATACAAAAAAACCTAAATCATGCCTTATCAAAGATAGGGACAATGATTTAGGTTTTGCCTGCTTGACCAGTAACAATCCTAAAAGATTGTGGGTTATTGAGTTTATAGTTATAAATTAGCATGTTAATTTTGATATGTCAACGCTTTCTTTTTGATTTATTTTCTTTTTATGACTCGATCGATGTGCAAAGTTAAGTATAACATCTCATCTTCTATGAGACTTCGGTTGTATTCTTTTTGAACATAGTCATTAATTTTCTCCGCACATTGAAAAGCGGCTGTATTTTTTTCCTTTACCACTTCATACAGAAACTCATTTTGATTTTCCATTTGTGTTTCGTTAAACAGACGCTGTCCAAAAAACTTCAAATGCGTGACAAAACGGAAATAATTTAATGATTCTTCGTCCAAATCAATTTGGAAATGATACTTTACGATGTTCAAAATATCTTGAATCAGTTTTGTAATTTGAATGACATTCGGCATTTCCTCATTCAGTTCTGCATTGACAATATGCATCGCAATAAAGCCTGCTTCATCCTCGGGCAGGTGGATGTTGAGCTTGTCCTGTATGATCCGAATCGCTTCTACACCACACATGAATTCCTCTTTGTACAGCCGTTTGATTTCCCAAAGCAAGGCATTTTTTATGTCCATTCCTTTTTGATGACGTTCAATAGCAAAGGTAATATGATCCGTTAATGTGACATAGATGCTGTCATTTAAATTTTTGTTAAGGGTCGTTCTCGCGTGATCGATAATTGCCTCACACACTTGCATATACTCGATCGGAATATCATAAAGCAGGGTTTTGAATTTTTCTGATATATCTTTATTTTGAATGGAAAATACTTTTTCGATACGTTCTTCGTCAATCGGGTCTCCGCTTTTCTTTTGAAACGCAATCCCTCTACCCATAATGACCAGCTCATGCTGCTCGTCATCATACGCACTGACCACATTATTGTTGATTACTTTCGAAATGATCAATTGATCCCCCCCAGTACATTCCGCTTTTTCGAGCATTTCATTGTTGATTGATATGTCATTTTATTATTATTTTCAAAAAAGAGGACTTTAAGATGATTTTACATTTTTTTTTGATACGGTCAACTAGAAAGAATGACATATTACCTCTCAGAAATGACGATTTAGGGGCAAAAAGGCTAAAAATAGACAAAAAACACTCTTCAAAAAGAGTGTTTTTTACAAAATTAGGAGCAATCCCAGTTATAGACGACATTTTCGAAATGTTTTCGTTTGAGATCTTCTGGTTTGATAAAAAAGTTGGCAATGCCGCAATCTCCCCATAACATGTCCACTTCATCATCTGAGTCAATTTGCAATAATAGCACACTATGTTCTTGGTCTACATAGGTACGCGGGTCTTCTTGTGTAAAACCTGGGTATCCGCCTACTTTGTGGCCAAAGCCACTTGCTGTCTCATAAAATTCATCTAGTAAAGTATCTGCTTCATCACCATCAATACCAACAGCATCTTCGAATAGATCCCAGCTTCGCTTTCCTGTGACTTTTTCAAAGCGGAAATCTTCTACACTGATCGTTTCGCTTGATAATTCACCTGTAATCGCGCCTTCCTTCGTAACTGGAAAATAAAAATCGTCAGGAATTTTCACGAATGAAAAATCAGTCAATAAGTCTTCTTCAGCTAAGAAAGGTTCCTCAATAAATTTGATCCGAAAATCTTTTTGCTCTGTTTTATGGTCAATATTCATCCCATAAAGATCATCATGTACAGAAATAAAAACTTGCAAAAGTCCTGTTTCTGGGTAATCTTTCAACTTTGGCAGCTGGCCGAAATTGATTTGTGCCAGCAGCTTCATAGGATGGCCTTCTCCATCAACGGGATATTCGTCGTTTTTTGGGAAATAAGGATCACCTGATATTTTGCTGTCATATGGTCCTGTTTTTCCTTGTTTTATCTGTAATTGAATCAGTGGTTTTTCAGTTTGATCTAACAATGGACGGTAAGGCGCAAGTACTTCTTGCAGCTTTGCTGATTGTGTCAAGATGGGCTTCCTCCTTATGTATAGGTCTAATGATCAAAACAGGTCTCTCTTTTTCTATCATACAGAAGTGTAACTTCCCTGTCAGTGAAAAACCGGTCAATATCATGACAAAAAACTCACTCCAACACGTTAAAAAACCTCCGATACGGCTGGAGGTTTTGTGATTCGTTTATTTATTTCACTTGATAATTCACTAAGTCTGTTGCCAATGTTTTCATCGTTTCGTTCGTTTCGTGCAGCCCCTCAATAATTTTTGTGAAAGTGCCAACGAGTTCTGCTTGATGTTCAGATGAAGCCACGATTTGTGCTATTTCTTCTTCCATTCCTTTGATAGAGCCTTGCACATCTTTTAGCGCTGTTTCAATATCAGTCGTTGCTTGCTTCGCGTGAGTAGACAGCTTTCTCACTTCCGTAGCAACCACCCCAAAGCCTGCACCTGCTTCACCGACTCTTGCAGCCTCAATGGATGCATTGAGTCCAAGTAAGTTCGTTTGATCAGAGATACCTTTGATGAGATTAGACACTTGATTGATTTTAGAGGAATTTTCGACAGTGGTTTTTGTATTTTGTAGAATTTGTTCACTTGTCGCTTGTAGTTCCTCTGAATGTGCAGCCACTTGCTGTACCATCGCGACCAGTTTTTCGGAAGCATCGTTACTTTCCGTCATAATGTGTTCTAATCGTTGTTGATTCGTTTGGTCATATGCTACACAGAAGGCAGCGATTACTTGACCATTGTCATCTTTAATCGGGACGGCGACGATGTCCATAGGAATTCCGTACACCTCTTTAGGAATCTGGATAAATGATGGCTCTCTCCCATTTTTCAACATCGAAAAGTTTTGGAACCCGGGAGCTACAACGTCCCCTGCTTTAAACCCTAAGTCAATGTTCCCGTGCTGCTGATAATAAAGAACCTTCTCTTTCCCTAATACAGAAAAGGTTAGCTGCTCTCTCATAGCTAGTCCAACGATTGGTAAAGCGTCTATTATGTTATCAATTCTCTGTGACATTCGCTCACGTTCATCCTCTCTTTTTCTCAGTACACTCTCTTTATCGGTTCTTTATATGATCTATTACAGCCTGCAATGTGTACTAATATCAACCAAATGACCTAAGACATATAAAACAGCCACATTCTATCAAGAGAATGTGGCTGTTTTTAAAAAAAGAACATGCATATCAACACACTGATGACGATGAAAAAAAGATACATGCAGTCGATCCATGAAGTGCTGATGACATGATAATATGTTCTCTCCCTCGTCCCTGTGAAGCCTCTTGCTTCCATCGCAATGGCTAGTCGTTCAGATTTCCGTACGCCTTGCGTGAAAAGGGGGAGTGCATAACGTATAAAGGCTTTCCAGCTGTTTTTTTGCTTGTAACCTCTAATTTTATGTGCAGCCTTCATTTGCTTCAATTCACTTTGAAACAACGGGATAAACCGGAAGCCTGCCAGCATCCCATATGCCCATTTGGGTGACATTCGGCATTGATGGATTAAGCTCATCATAAAGGCCGTCAAATCAGTTGTTGATGTAAAAAGGAGACCAAATGTCACAAAGCCAAGCATTCTAAAAGAAATGGTCAGCCCATTTCTTAAACTCTCCTCTGTGATATGAAACCATGCCCACTTCCAAACTGTATGATCTCCCTTGCCAAAGGCCGCCATCATCCAAAACACGAGAATGAAAAAGAGCAGATAAGGTACAAGTCTGGTGATGAGGTATTTCAAATTCCAGCCGCCTAGGACAAGTCCAATTCCTAGTGCAAACAGCCAGATGATGAACGTCGTTTTAGGATCAGAAATCGCCATCAGACAGCACATCGCAAGGAGATGGGCGAGTAATTTCATGACTGGATTTATAGTGGATAGAAAGGAGTGATTACTTTGCAATCGTCATCACTTCCTTTCTTTCAGCCATATAGCGATAATGTAACGGCACTCTCAGCTCACAGGAAGTGACAAGTTCCTGATGAGAAAATAAATCAAAAGGCGTACCATCATAAACATGCTCCCCTTGATGAAAAACAAGCACTTGATCAGCGCACTCATCAACGAGTTCCATATCATGTGTGACCATGATAATAGTGGTGCCTTGTCGTTGACGTTCTTTTAAACGCCGGATTAACTCCCTCGCCGTTTTCTCATCCTGCCCGAAGGTCGGCTCATCTAAAATGAGTACATCCTGATCAAAAAGAAGCATCGTGGCAACACTTAATCTTCTTTTTTGTCCTAAACTTAAGGTGAAAGGATGCACGTCTCTATGCTTCTCTAGGCCGAACTCTGCCAATAGCTGATTCGTTTTTTCTTGCACCACAGGCTCTGGCCAATTTCGCTGTCTCCCACCAAATGCGATTTCATCAAACACTGTGTCCTGAATAAATTGAAGTTCTGGATTTTGAAATACAAAGCCGGCTTTTTCATATAATGTTCGGTCAGACCACTTTTTCAGGTGTTTTCCTTTTAAAAAAATGTGACCTTTCTTTATTGGTTCTAAACGGATGACATGTTTAAGAAACGTACTTTTTCCGCTGCCATTTTCACCGATGATCGCAACCCAATCTCCTGCTTTTATATTAAGGTGCAGGTCATCTATAATGCTTTTTTTCCCGTAGCTTAATTGTAGATGATCTGTGCGAATAATGACCTCTCGATCTGTTGATGACAATTTCTCATGACGTTCTTTTCTCGCCTCAAAGGTTTGCAAGAGTGTTTGACTCAGTGGATGAAACGAATCTTGTACGATAGTGGACCATTTCTCGGGAAATATTTTCGGACGCCAAATGCCGGCTTCTTTCATTTCTCCCTCAAATGTGTTCATCACGTCTTTTGGCGTTCCATCTGCTATGATACGGCCTTGATGATCTAATAAGATCACCCGATCCATCCACTCGATGACACCGTCTAACACATGCTCCACAAAAATCATCGTCTGATTCTGTTCAGCTGAAAGCTGCTGAAGTAATTGAAATATCTCCATTCTTCCTGCTGGATCAAGCTGTGCAGTCGGTTCATCAAAGAACAGGACATCTGGCTCTAATGCTAGTAAACAAGCAAGCGCCAACCGCTGTTTCATTCCGCCTGATAAGGTATGAATATCTGTATTTGGGTCGACATCTAGCTGTACTTTTTTCATGAGATGCTGAATGATATTATCCATTTGTTCACGAGGGACAGATCGATTCTCTAAGCTAAACGCAATTTCTTCATTGACTCGGTGCATACAAAACTGCGAATCTGGGTCTTGAAACATGACACCAGTATGCCTTTGCCGCATCACTTCTCCCTGTACTTCAGCTTCCATATGCTCTGGAATAATGCCAGCAAGCACAGAAATCAGCGTAGATTTCCCGCTTCCACTTGGTCCTAATATCAGCACCTTTTCCCCCTTTTGAATAGAAAGAGATACTTGATGAAGAACGGGATTCGGCTGTTCATAAAAACGGACAGTGAGATTACTGCACGCGAGAAATGAATCCATGCTGGTCACCCTTACTTCGTTTTTCTTTCATGATGGCATATTGATTCAGCACACCCGTTTTAGATAAGGCATCCACCACCACTTTTGCTAAGCAACCACCGAGTAACATCCCGCTGATGACTTGAGTGACAAGTGTCATGAGTAACACTTGAGGCGTGTAATAGCCGAATCCATTGGCAATGAGGCTATATGCCATTGCCCCTACTGCTGCAAAGGCACCAGACAACATGAGTGTCCACATGCGATATCGCTTATAGCCAAATAGAGCGAAGGCGATTTCTGCTCCAAGTCCTTGGCATACACCAATCAAAAGCGCAGAAAGACCGAAGTGGCTGCCTGTCAGTAATTCCACGGCGGCGGCAGCTGTTTCTGCGATGAGGGCAGCTCCTGGCTTTTGGATAATGTAAGCAACGATTGGACTGGCAATGACCCAAATTCCGAACATGATGTTGCCTCCTGCTGGACCGACAAGGGCTGTAATCGGTAAATAAAGCGTCGACCACCCTAAATAGATAACTCCGCATGCCACTGATAAAATGACAGCGAGAACGACTTCTTTCATCTTCCATGTCATGAAGAATGCACCTCCATTTGGACAGGCCACTCTTCGACAGTAAAGGCCATGTCCCAGAATTTATACTCAAGCTGACAGCTTAAGATGAAGTGCTGTTTCATTTTCTCCTTTTCCTTCTCACTTGCTCCTTCCGCCCACTGATCAAGCCGTTTGCAAAGCTCCACTGTAACAGAGTCCGTTAACCCGCCATAAAACGTGATCCACTCATAGAATGGATGGGCAGGATCGGGCTCTACATCTCTGAGCATTCGTTTGCCTATTTCCCAATAGGTCCAAGGGCAAGGGAGCAAAACCGCAATGATTTCTCCTAGCGTCCCTTCCTCGGCGACTTGCAGCATGTGATGAATATAGTGATGAGCACTTGGCGCCAAAGATGCACCTTGCAGTTCATCATAAGCTACACCTGCCACCCGGCAAAGGTTTTGATGAGGATGTGTCTCACTATCAAGGACAAAAGCCATTTGTTGATGGAAAAAGGTAATGTCCTCTCTGTCTGTACATCTGCTAATGGCTGCCGCATAAATTTTAATAAAGGCATTTAAATATTCTGCATCCTGTTTGACATAATGAATGATCTGTTCCTTTTCGAGTTCTCCTGCTGCAAGTCCTCTCACAAACGGATGCTGATAAATCGCTTCAAATAATGGTTCTGCTTCTTGCCTTAATTGCGTTGAAAATGTCATAAAAAAAGCCTCCTCTTTTTCAGTTGAATAAATGAAAAAGCCACCCCAAATGGAGCGGCCTTCTTATCGATTCAATCATGAATAAGACAAGGTCCTGCTCCACTTCCCTCCGCTAGTACAAACTAGATCAGGTTCAAAGGGTCCAAGATTTTCTCTTGTCTCAGTCATACATGACTCCCCTAGTGGACTTTTGTCATTTAATTATCTTTACTCTACACATGTGGCGATTTGATGTCAACCGCCGATCTTAATTCAATGTATTGATCGTTGGCAGCTTCTCGATCCCTGCTGCATAGTAGAAATTAAGGACACTGAAGAAATCAATTGGCTTTCCTGTCTTTATATCAACAGCCAAAATATGATCGCCATAATTGGTCAGATCATCAATGTCTAAACGCCTTGGCGTTGTCTTTCCGAGAGTATCAACAAAGCTGCTATGGTAGTACTGCCCACTAGCAAACGATGATTCATGATACATAAATAATGTCTCCACATCTAAGTAGACAAGAATGGCCTCAGAGGAACTCGCGTATGGAGCAGAGTACGATACTGGTGCCGAAATACTTTTCACTTTTACACTGTCAACAGAATGCGTTCTCTGTTGATATTTTCCATCATATGAGAAATAAAATACACGCTCCCATTTATAATCGGCGGTCTTAGATTGTTTGTTATACACTTTTGTACCATTTGCGAAAACATCCCCATTGGCATACGCAGCAACAAAGTATTGCAATGTTGATGACAGGGATTCAGCACCTGTGAAATTTGGTGGGTTTTTTGCGTTCACCTGTAATGTATATGAGTCTCCAAAGTTTCCACCGCTAGTAATACCAAACGCATAATCCCCCGCTGGTAAATTGCTTAACGCAAGCAGACTGCCTGCCGGTTGAATCAGATCCGTTGGATAAGCTTGTCCTTCTTCATAATCAATAACAAATAACTGAACGAAATAATCAGCATTTGGAGAGGTAATCCGGCTGATGAGCGCCTGAGGAGACGATGTACTTAAGAACCATAAATCAACTGGATCTTCCTCGTTTAAAACTGCCGATTGATTAATGGCTAGTCCATCAATAGAGCGAACGGCAGACGTACGCATCTTTCCATCTGCAGCCGCTTTTCGTTTAATACTTATTCCCTTTTTCTTATCTACTTTAAATGATTTTTTTACTTCCTTCTGTTGAACCGCAGTCCCTTTATCCTGCTTTTCAAACGACTCTTGCACTTGCTGAATGGCTTTTTCAGTCAGTGGCGATACTTTTCCACTTGATTTTGGTGCATCTTCTGCTTTGATTGCTGGTGAAAATAAACCTGTTGTGACCAATAAAATAGACAGTAAGGCGGCGGTGATTTTGACATAAAATGCTCTCACAGGAACATCCCCTTTTCCCTAATTTGGGTTTTTTACCCTGTGATTATTTTACCATTTTTCTAATACTTGTTTTGGACTTTTTTAGGAAATTTTTATAACAAAAAACCAGCCGTATGAGTCACGACTGGTTTATTTGATGATTTATGCAATGGTTTTGACAAATAAGCGTGCTGTTTCTGCACTTGATCCTGGATTTTGTCCAGTAATGATTTGTCCGTCTACAACAGCGAATGGCGCAAATGCATCGCCTTTTTCAAATGCTGCCCCTTGCTCGCGAAGTTTTGTTTCCAATAAAAATGGAACTTTAGATGTCAGCTGAACAGCATCCTCTTCCTCATTTGTGAATCCTGTTATTTTCTTGCCGTCGATAAATGATTTTCCATCACGATCCTTCACATCAACAAAGGCAGAAACGCCATGGCAAACTGCCCCAACGGCTCCATTTTTGTCTGAAATCGCTAAGATCGCATCGGCAACCAGTTGATTGGACGCAAAGTCGATCATTG
Source organism: Bacillus sp. FSL M7-0307 (assembly GCF_038627835.1). Taxonomy (NCBI): domain Bacteria; kingdom Bacillati; phylum Bacillota; class Bacilli; order Caryophanales; family Bacillaceae; genus Bacillus; species Bacillus sp. FSL M7-0307. The sequence continues at coordinate 3,577,806 of NZ_CP152023.1, forward strand.
GCCCATGTCCTCCAGCAAAGAAAATGCCATCATACTCAGCTGGGTTTACATCTGTCAGTGCCTTTGTGTCTTGAAGTAATTCATACACATCTTGATATTGTGCTGGAACTCCTTCAGGAATTGAATTTTTATCGATCGGTACTGTTCCACCTTTTATTGAAACGATTTGCACGTTTAGTCCATTTTCTTTAAAAATATGAAATGGCTCGGCCAATTCTTCTAGCCATAAGCCTGTTGGGTGTCCGTTCATTTCTGAGCTGCTTGTTGATACTAATAAAACGTTCTTGCTCAACTTGATCATCCTTTCTATTTATCATGTGGCTATTTTACATTTTGCACAATTAAATATCAAGCAATCAAACTTAGATACAACTCTTTATGTTATACCCGATTTTTTAAAAATTATAGCCTCACTTCAAATCTAATCATTCTGTCACATTCTATTGACAGGGAATTTCATGTAAAATTGTGATGAAATGATATAATATGAGAAACAATTGACAGACCTCTTGCGCTAGAGGGAATTTAAAAGGAGTGGAAAAAGAGATGAAAACCTATTCGATTGTGATGATTATCATCACGCTCTGTATCATATTGGCTGTCTTTTTAATGAATCTTACGGGCGTTATGTATGGAAAAATCATATTGGCTGTCGCTGTTGCCCTTTGTCTTACGTCCATTATTCGTTTGATGGGAATGCGTAAAAGATAAAAGCCGCCCTCTGGGGCGGCTTTACTGTGTAGACAAACCCTCGCATTCGGTGTCAGTCCTGCGCTTCGGTGCTCACCAATGTCAAATTCGCTCCGCTCCGATGCTCGTCCTTCCTAAACTGCAAAGGTTTTCTATCACGATGATAGGATTATATAGCCAGGATAAGTGCAATTAATGCAAGAAAAGCTGGTAACCCTTGTTTGATGATAATCGATTTATTAGACGTCACACCACCAAATACTGCTGCGATGAACACACAAAGAACGAAAAATAGCTGAATCATATATCCTACGGTATTCGAACCAAGAATGAGCCCCCAAATGAGTCCAGCAGCTAGAAAGCCATTGTATAGCCCTTGATTAGCAAACATCACTTTCACATTTGGATCCTTTTGTAAGTGTTCAGGCAGATTGAAAGATCTTTTCGCCATTTTTGATTCCATAAAAAACATTTCTAGTAACATGATGACAATGTGCTCTAAAGCGACAATTCCTACTAAAATCATTGCTAAAATATTCAATTTAGTGAATTCCTTTCTGATAGACGGTCTCGTATTTGTATTTTGTCCGTGTATAAATCAAAGTCTTGGATTAGCTCTAACGCCTCATGAAAACGACTTTGTGGAATGTCTTTCATTTTTCTTACACCAAATTCCTTTTTAATAAAAGCCATGATGGTATTAATATGAAGCTTACCGTGGCCATCATACTCTAAATGGCTGCAAAAAGTCTGCATCGTCCCTCGAATCACCTTTAATTGCTTGGCAGTGACACAACTCATTGGTAACGCTCATCCTTTCTTGGTTTTTTAACAACTAAAAAGAACATTGAATGAAAGAAAAACCTTCCAATCTCTATTATATAATGGTTTCATTCGGATATCAAAATAAAAAAGAACAAACATTCGATCAAAGACGAGTCATACGCTAAAAATCCATGTCTTAACGTATCAAAAAGCCGGATTCATGGATAGAATCCGGCTTTTTGTTTAGTTGCTTTTAGAAATTAATACCTTTCCAACAGAACGGTCCTTACTTTGTCCGACGACTTTAAAGGATAGGCCGTATGTTGGCACATCACGTCCTGCATCCGGGTTATTTGGATTCACATAGTTCTTTTTATCACTAAATGTACGCGTTGGGCGGATATAGCGATCCTCTAAGGTTAAGCCTGTTGTCGCTGTATAATCAATATTCAGCTTCGTGCTTGGATTCAAAGAGAATGCTGCATCATGTACTTGGAAACCTGTCGCTGCAATAGAGCCGTCACTCCATTTCAACACTTGTTGATCTGCATCTACGACTCCAAGGAAGCCGTTCCCTGGATGTTTTCCAACCCAGTTATCACTGTACGATTGATCGACGTACCACACGACCAAACCGTTATTATAGCTCATCAGACTTGCTCCTCGTTTGATATGCTTTAAGCCTTTATCGACATCAGCATAAGAGCGCCATTCTAGTAAATAATACTGAGCGGCATATTGTTTTCCATTAGATTGAGAGAATCCATTAAAAGTGAACGTGGACGTTCCTTCGGCATCATCTGACCACACTTTTGTTCCATCTGCTGTAATCTTTAGATCATCTACAAATAAACCTGGCAATGAATATCCTGCATCGGTTGTATAGCGGAATTGCAGATCGATCTTCTTCCCTGCATAAGCAGAAAGGTCAAAGGATGCATCTACCCATCCATCTGATTTTCCATCGATGCCATTGCCTTCATTCGCTCCTGCCTCATTTCGATCATTCGTAATATTACCAGCAATGGTTGTCCATTTGTCTGTCCCAGTTTCACGAACTTCTACATACGCATAGTCATAATCTTCTTCGATATCGTACCATGCTTTAAACGTAAGCTCGGCTTTGCTTCCCTTCGACAAATCAATCCCTGATGTCGTCATGGTAGCATTCAAATTGTCACCTGTTCCGCTGAAGTATGAATATTGCCCTTGTGCAGGCTGAGTGACCACAATCTCTTTATCTGGCAAATCGACTCGAACCGCATCATGGTTGGTTCCTTTTGTTGCTGCTTCATCGATTAAAACTGTTTTGCTTTTTGTTAATGTCTTACCATCAATGGTTTTTCCAGAAAGCCAATTGCCGCCATGCAGGTTTTGAAGCATTTCTTTTGCATATGGACTAAAACCTGTTGGTTCCGTACCAGGTACTTTACCTGCCCAGCTTCCGCTTGACATGATAGACCAATAAGAAACGGGCTCTCCTCTGCCTGTGTATTGTGTATCGTATTCATCAGGTAGACCAAGATCATGTCCAAATTCATGTGTGAACACGCCTGCTGCGCCATCTTCAGGCTCAATCGTATAATCTAGAGCGCCTAACTTTCCGCCTTGACCCACTTCTGATTCAGTGTTTGGAATCTCAAATACATCACCAAGTGACCAACGATGCGACCAAATCGCGTCAGAGCCAAGCTGTCCGCCGCCAGCTTCTTCACCTACGCCAGCGTGTACAACCATGAGGTGGTCAATGATACCGTCCGGCTCATTATAAACACCGTCCCCATCCATATCATAGCGGTCCCATTGATCATATTCACCAAGGTCAATGTTTGGATCCTTTGCCGCTGCTTCGAGGGCTTCTTTCACCAATTCGCGCGGTCTGCCGTCACTGCCTGATTCGTCTGGTACGTTCCCGCCATAATATGCTGCTTCATGCTTGGCTGTATACCATCCAGCTACTGTTCCACTAATCGTGTAGCTTCCACCAGACTGCTTTTCATAATATTGTTTCATAGATACTTTTCTTTTACCATCTGGACCGATGTAGCCATTTTTTCCGAAAAGCATATCTTGGTAATGCTGCTGATCGTACTTGTCATAGTACATATCAGTCTCTTCTTTTTTAATACTATTATGCTTATAATCTTTAAAATCTACTAATAATACCAAAACTTTATCATTACGGACGTCGCCTTTATATTTTTCCTTTTTCACCGGCTTTACTTGATTGCCTTCTTTTCCTTTATGCTTCTTTAACTTTTTCTTTTTGGCTAATTTATTATGTACATTTTGTTTGTATTCTTTTAGGAATTCAGGTTCTTCTGTTAAGGTACTTGCGCTTTGTTTCATCGCTGCTTCTTCTTTTTTCTTTAGGTAGTTTTTTAATGCTTTTTGGGTTTCTGCCTCATTGGCATTCTTTTTGATCTTTCCTTGTTTTTTCAAGGCTTTGATGAGGCGGTCTTCATTGACAACACTTGCGTCGAATGGAATACCTGAATAATGACCGCCATCTGAGGATGTTGACTTTTCTGAGGTGTGGGCAGATAGAGGGGTGCTGAAAGCTGTCAATGTGCCTAAACTGAGGACAGCTGTTAGTGCGATGCTCGTCCATTTCCCTTTTTTCATATTGGTTCCTCCCTAATTTGGTAATAAATAATATCTAATTCTAGCATATTCCAATATACTTAAGTCGAAAAACATTTTATTTTCAGAAACTTTGTGGAAAATGCACAATACGAGATTGAAATAGGTGGAACGAATTGTCGAAAATAAAAGAACCCTAGGCTATAAATGCCTAGGGTGTTTGTTGTTTTTCTATGAAAGCTGCTCTCCTTGATATGCAACAACATCAAGTGGAGCGGCTAAAAATTCTTTTGCCTTTGCGACGAAAGCTTGGAAATGTGCACTTGCATTATGGCTTTGAACCGCTGCTTCATCTTTCCACACTTCTACCATTAAAAAGGTGTTTTCTTTCTCTGTATCCTTGAAAAGCTTGTAGGACACATTGCCTTCTTCTTCCTGTGAAGCTTTCATTAAACCGTTGATTTCTTCTAGAAATACGTTTTCTTTCTCTGGATGAATGGTCATCCCTGCATGAATAATAATCATATGATCGTCTCCCTTTTTTTAAAAATTATTTCCACTCTGTGATGCGATCGATCGGTAAACGGTAAGAAGCATACCCTTCGTCAGCTGCTTTCCCAATGGATAGAAGCATAACTGGTACATAGCGCTCTTTATCCCAGCCGAATGTTTCAGCGATGACTTCTTTGTCATATCCGCCAATTGGGTTTGTATCATAGCCATGCGCACGAGCAGCAAGCATCAGCTGCATTGACACAAGTCCACCGTCAATTAAGATCGTTTCACGATTCACTTGCTCTGGAAGAGCTTCAAAATGTGCAGTTAATGCAGCAATTTGTCTTTCTTTTACTTCCTGCGGCATGTAGCCATTTTCTACTGCTTTTGAATAAATTTCTTCTAAGTATTCATTGTTTTTCATATCTGCAAACACAGCGATGACAGCTGATGATGTAGCTACTTGTGTTTGGTTGAATTTTGCGAGTGGTGCAAGCTTTTCTTTTCCTTCTGGGCTGTCAATGACCATGAAGCGCCAAGGCTGTGCATTCACTGATGATGGTGCTGTGGTTGCCTCTTCTAAAATCTCTGTCATTTCTTCTTTGCTAATTTTCACTGCTGGATCATAGTTACGAATGGAGCGGCGCCCTTTCATAATATCCATAAAATCGTTTGTTTTTAAAGTTGTAGCCATGTGTAACACTCCTTTAGGTTGTTTGAATCTTTTCGATGTTTTGTTGTATACGGATGAGCACATCAGTGAGAAGCTTTCGTTCTTCATCACTTACGTTTTCAAGCATTTCTGAGATAAATCGTTCTTTTTCTTTTTTAGAAGCTTCGATTCTTGTTCTGCCTTCATCTGTCAGACGAACAAGCGTGACGCGATTATCTTCCGGCTTTCTTCTGCGCGTGACCATTCCTTTTGTTTCTAACTGTTTTAAGTGACGCGTCACAGCCGCACTATCAATATTTACTTTTTTCTGTAAATCGGATTGGCTGATTTCGTCGGCTTGGAATAACAGTGATAGCAACTCCAGTCTTGATTGGCTGATGCCCGTGCATGCTTCGAACTTCACACCCATCATACGGTTCACACACTGCAAACGATATAATACCTCTGCTTCTTCAGAGCAAAATGCAGTCAATGCCATCCCCTCTTTTCTATTCAGATCAATTAGTTGATATATCAATCATTGACTCGTCAACTAATATACACCCATTGTTTCATGATTGCAAGAGGTTTGTTTCATAAAGTGAAATTTTTTATTTCAATCAAAAAAGACGAGCTTTTGCTCGTCTTAAGAACTTGGTGTTGTTGTTGGTCCCACATAGTAGCTGATAAATCCAATGATCATCAAGACAACAAAAATAAAGAGAATGAGTTTGAGCATTCTCATGGTTTATCCCCTCCCACTCATCTAACTTATCATATCTAGAAGAAGCGCTACCTAAAATTTACATAAAAAAAGACAAAAGCGATTCATCACTTTTGTCTTTTTCTCTTTATTCTGTAATCACTGTATGAATCAAAGTCGGAGCATCGGCATGGTCATCAATGCGGATATTGTCATAAATTTTCTCCATGACATTCGCAACATCTTCACGGTTTGCATGCAGCGTCACGAGAGATTCGCCTTTTTCTACACGATCGCCTACTTTTTTGTTTAGCATAATGCCAACAGATAGGTCGATATCGTCTTCTTTTGTTGCACGTCCTGCTCCAAGAATCATCGCTGCAACACCGATTTCGTCTGCGACGATTTCAGCGATCACACCTGATTCTTTTGCCGGCACTTCGATTTGATATGGTGCTTGCGGCAGTTTTTCCGGTTGATCTACAATCGAGCCGTCTCCACCTTGGTTTTCTAAAAACTCCTTGAATTTCTCAAGTGCTTTGCCGTTTTTCATGACTTCAATTAGCTTTTCTCTTGCTTCATCAAGTGTCTCTGCTTTTTTCGCAAGAACGACCATTTGACTTCCTAATGTGAGCACAAGCTCGTTTAAGTCTTCAGGGCCTTCGCCTTTAAGCGTGTCAATCGCCTCTTTCACTTCAAGGGAATTTCCAATCGCTAATCCTAGCGGCTGAGACATGTCTGAGATGACAGCCATCGTTTGTCTGCCAACATTATTTCCGATACGAACCATTGCTTTTGCAAGCTTCTCAGAGTCTTCAGGTGTTTTCATGAAAGCACCTGCACCTGTTTTCACATCTAATACGATTGCATCTGCGCCAGCAGCGATTTTCTTACTCATAATAGAGCTTGCAATGAGCGGAATTGAGTTAACAGTTCCTGTCACATCACGAAGGGCATACAGTTTTTTATCAGCAGGTGTCAGGTTGCCTGATTGTCCAATGACCGCTACTTTATGACGGTTCACCAGCTCGATGAACTCGTCTTTTGTAATTTCAACGTGGAAGCCTTTGACTGCCTCTAGCTTGTCGACTGTTCCACCCGTATGTCCAAGACCACGCCCAGACATTTTTGCAACAGGTACATCAAGTGCTGCAACAAGAGGAGCGAGTACAAGCGTTGTTGTATCGCCTACACCGCCTGTTGAATGCTTGTCTACTTTAATGCCGTCGATAGCAGACAGGTCAATTGTGTCCCCTGAGTTTGCCATAGCAAGTGTTAAATCTGCACGTTCTTGATCCGTCATATCTTGGAAGAAAATCGCCATCGCCAAGGCACTTGCTTGGTAGTCAGGAATTGTTCCGTCCGTATAACCTTTGACAAAGAAAGAAATTTCCTCTGAAGATAATTCTTTTCCGTCACGTTTTTTCGCAATGATATCTACCATTCTCATTGTTTTCACCATTCCTTCTTTAGTTTAGTAAATCAAACCGACAACGCCTGCTGTTAAGAAGCTGACGAGTGTTGCACCGAATAACAGCTTTAATCCAAAGCGTGCGACAACGTTTCCTTGTTTTTCATTTAAGCCTTTCACTGCTCCAGCAATGATACCGATAGACGAGAAGTTCGCAAATGACACAAGGAATACAGAAATGATCGCTTCTGTACGAGCAGTGAAATGAAGACCGTCGCCAGATAGAGCAAGCATCGCTACAAATTCGTTAGATACCATTTTGGTCGCCATAATACTTCCTGCTTGTACCGCTTCACTCCATGGTACACCAACAAGGAAAGCAAATGGTGCAAACACATATCCAAGTACATCTTGGAAAGAAACACCGATGACAGCTGTGAAAATGCCATTAATCATCGCAATTAATGCAACGAATCCAATCAACATCGCAGCCACAACAATGGCAACTTTGAAACCATCCATAATGTATTCGCCGAGCATTTCGAAGAAAGATTGTCTTTCTTCTTCTACGACTTCAAGCATGTCTTCGTCTTTCGACACTTCATATGGATTGATGATAGACGCAATAATAAATCCACCAAATAGGTTCAGCACAAGTGCTGTAACAACGTACTCAGGTTTAATCATTTGCATATACGCACCGACAATGGACATTGATACAGTCGACATCGCAGATGCACACAATGTATAAAGACGCTGTTGAGGTAATAATCCAAGCTGTTTCTTAATGGAAATGAACACTTCGGATTGACCTAAAATCGCTGACGCTACGGCGTTGTAAGATTCTAGTTTCCCCATTCCATTGACTTTACTAAGCAAATAGCCAATTCCGCGTACGATCAGCGGAAGGATACGCCAATGTTGCAGGATACCAATCAAGGCAGAAATGAAGACGATCGGCAGCAAGACATTGATAAAGAAAGTTGACGCATTATCATTCATTAAACCGCCAAATACGAAGTTGATCCCTTCACCAGCATAGCCTAGAAGCATTTGGAATCCTTTTGCAAAGCCACCGACTAGGAAGTTCCCAACACCTGTATTGAGCAGAATATAACCTAAAATAAATTGCAGTACAATCATGACAATGACTGGACGGAATTTCACTCGCTTTTTCCCGTTACTTGCCAGCCATGCAATGGCGAGAATCACCAGCAAACCGATAATACCAATGACGTATTTCATGTTTTTCCTCCTTGAATGAATTCGTTTACATTAATGTGCTTGTATAGAACAAACCCTATTTCGCAAACAAATTGCGGAAGAAAATCCCAGAAATGAGATCCTTCCGCATATGACTTTTTCATCATCTAATCAGTCATGAATGTTATCCTACCATAGGATCGTATGAATTAATAGTCTTTAGAAGGAGCTGATTGATCCCCTTTAATAATGGAAACGCCTGCACTGGCACCGATGCGGGTTGCGCCTGCAGCTGTCATCGCTTCTACGTCTTCTTTTGTTCTTACGCCGCCTGATGCTTTGACACCGATGTCAGGTCCAACTGTTTTACGCATTAATGCGATGTCCTCAGCTGTTGCACCGCCTGTACTAAATCCAGTCGATGTTTTGACGAAATCAGCGCCAGCTTTTACAGAAAGTTCACAAGCTCGTACTTTCTCTTCATCTGTGAGTAGACAAGTTTCAATGATGACTTTCACTAAGGCTTTGCCTTTTGCTGCGTCTACAACGGCACGAATATCTTGTTCAACTGCATCATATTCGCCATCTTTCAATGCCGCAATATTGATGACCATGTCCACTTCAGTTGCACCGTTTTCAATGGCATCCTTTGTTTCAAATGCTTTCACTGCTGTTGTGTTTGCACCTAACGGGAAACCGATAACTGTACATACATCAACGCCTGTTCCTTCTAGTTCTTTCGCCGCAAGAGATACCCAAGTTGGGTTCACACAAACGGAAGCAAATTGATATGTCTTTGCTTCTTCTAGTAACTGCATGATCGCAGCTTTAGATGTATCTGGTTTTAGTGCTGTATGATCAATGAGCTTTGCTATTGTCATGGTTCACACTTCCTTTTAATTATGATACTTTCATCATAAATGACTGTTGAACAATTGTAAACATAGTTATGAAATTTTGTTCATCTATTTTGTGACATTTAAAAGAGCTCTTGCTGTGTGCTGATCGATCATCAATACGTTCGCATATTTTCCTCTCAGCGCCCCATGGATAGAAGCAACCTTTCGATGTCCACCAGCAACAAGAATGGAGCGCTCTTTTGTTCTCAAATCATCAAGCTCCACCCCGATTGTGCGATTGTTAATCGCTTCACTGCAAATGCGTCCTTCTTGATCATAAAAACGCGAACAGATATCTCCAACACTGGATGTCTTGAGTAGCGCCTTTTCTTCTTCACGGAAATAACCGAGTCTAAACAAAAGCGCCTCATCTCTTACCGTCCCAACAGTAAACACAGCGATATTTGCCTGTTTGCCCATTTCAATAATGCGCTGGATATGTCTGTCCTGTTCGACCATCTCTTTAACGGTGGCACTATCGAACACAACAGGCAGCGGCAAATAGCGTGGTGCCGTTTGAAAAGCTGATGCAAACAGCTGGATCGTTTCCGCAGAATATGTATTCACATGTGAATGGCTGATTCCACCTTTCAGCTGAACAACTTCTACCCCTTTTACCTGTTTAGGTTGCATCTTTTGAGCAATTTGATACATCGTGGTGCCCCAGCTCACTCCAACGATATCGCCGTCTTTCACCGTATTCTGAAGATAATCTGCACCAAACCGGCTCAAGTAATCAGTAATCGTTGGATAATCGTCCTTTGGTGAAAATACCACATGAGCCTCGAGCAGATCATATTTTTCTTTCAGCAATGAGGACAGCTCATTTAAATCCTCAAATGGGTCCATCACTGTAATTTGGACGTACCCTTTTTCCTTCGCATACTGAAGCAGACGAGACACCGTTGGCCTCGACAGGTCAAGCTGCTTGGCGATTTCCTGCTGACTGTAATCAGATAAGTAATAGAGCCTTGCTGCTTCAATACTTAATTGCTGTTTCTCCCGATCCATTTGTACGCCTCCTTTTTTCCTCTATCATAACAAATTGTTCACTTCACCATGCACAAATGTTCATTTAAAGAAAATGGTGTAGGCTGCGTGAAAGGTCTCTTGCTTCTCTAAAGTTTGAATGCCGAATTTCTCCTTATACTGCCCATTCGTCCCTTCCATATCAGCGATCCCATACCAAGGCTCAATACAAACAAAAGGAGCCATTGTTCCCTTTTCTTGATCATATGGAGACCAAATACCAACGAACGGAAAACCACTGAGATCGACCTCAATGCCGTGACCTGCTTGAGAAATCAATGATACTTGATGAATATGACTAAAGATCATTGCATCGTTCTGAAAAAGTTCTGGGCGAAGTTGAATCGGCTCAAACTCAACACCTTTCTCCTTCTCTCTCACAAGTGAATCATGAAGTTCATATTGGACTGGATCATGTTCGGTGGAAGGTGCCAATGTAAGTGAATAATCAGCTGTCTGCTCGCCTTCAACAAGCGGGACATGAAATGCCGGATGCCCGCCAATTGAGAAATACATCGTGCCATCTCCTTCATGAACAATTTCCCAGGAAATCGTTAGTCCATTTTCCGACAGTGCATAACTGATGCGCGCTGTAAATTCATACGGATATTGTGACGTGTGACGGCCATTTGATTGATATTGAAAAACCACCTGATCTTTTGCTTCTTCAAATAGTTCAAAATCAACATCACGCAAAAATCCATGCTGCGAGAGTTGATACGTTTGATCGTCTATCTTGTATTGATCATCCTTCAACCGTCCGATAATCGGAAATAAGACGGGCGACACTCTGCCCCAATAAGCAGGGTCACCAGACCACATATATTGACGTCCACTTTCTTTATGAAGCACCTCTCTCACCTCGGCACCTCTCTCATTGATTTGAACCAATAACAGATCATTTTCAATCGTTCTCATTCAACACATCCCCTTTCCTTCTTCTTTTATTATGACAGGGATTTTCGGTTTGAGTATAAAAATAAGAATCCCTCAAGCCTTAGAAAGTTTCTTCATATAAAAAAATTTTAAAAAAGACAGAAATTCGCCAACAAAATGTAATGCTGATTCGTCTAATCTTATATAAAATAAAAGAATCGTTGTTCTTTTGGAGTGACAACAAAAAAGACGCGTTTGACATTGATGGGGGATTCTTTTTCATGAACAGCAAGGAAAACCGTTTACGTTACATATTAGGATTAGATGGGCTGAGAGCTGTTGCCGTATTGGCGGTCATTGCTTATCACTTACATATTGAACCCGCAAGCGGCGGGTTTCTTGGCGTTGATTTGTTTTTTGTGATTTCTGGTTACTTGATTACAACCATCTTGCTGCATAAGCAGGATTTGGGTTATCAAGAGCTTCTGCCTTTTTGGATGGGCCGCATCAGAAGGCTGCTTCCAGCTGCCTACGTCATGATTTTTTTAATCGTCAGCTGGTGCGCCATTGCTGGTTCAAATGCATTAATGTCCATTCGTGGCGATGCCTTATCGTCCTTTTTTTATGTGAGTAACTGGTGGTACATTTTTCATCAGCTCTCTTACTTTGACAGCTTCAATGCTGTATCTCCACTAAAAAATTTATGGTCTTTGGCGATTGAAGAGCAATTTTATCTCATTTGGCCGGTACTGTTGATTGCTGGACTGAAATGGGTGAAAAATAGATCCCATCTTCCTATGATCACCTTTGGTCTGGTACTTGTATCTGCGTTATGGATGGCCATTCTCTATTCACCGGATACTGACCCGAGCAGGATCTATTATGGAACAGACACACGTGCGTTTGCACTCCTCATCGGGTGCAGTCTTGCATTTGTCTGGCCCATGCACAGACTTTCCAGCAGAAAATTACTTCCTGTCGGCAGACGTATACTACATATAGCCGGATTCGGTTCGATGGTCATTTTCCTCTTATGTGTTTATGCAGTCGACGAATTTGACGGCTTTCTCTACCAAGGCGGTATGCTTTTATTCTGTCTGAATGCAGCGATCTTAATTGCGTGTGTCTGCCATCCTGCCAGTCTTATTGGGAAATGGCTGTCTTTTCAACCACTCGTTTGGCTCGGGAAGCGGTCTTATGGCATCTACCTATGGCATTATCCAATTATCGTGCTGACCACACCGGTCATTGAGATTGGACAGCCTTCTATGGGACGTGTCACATTGCAGCTCATCGCAATTCTACTCATATCAGAGGCTTCCTATCGTTTGATCGAACAGCCGATTCGTAAACTCGGGTTTAGACACTATTTTGCCTCTTGGTCGATTTGGAAAACAGGAATCAAGCAATGGTCTATGTCCAATAAAGTGTTTCTTGGGATTGCCGCAGTCCTTTTGATTTTATTTACCATTGGTATGTCTAGCTCGTCTCATACATCCCCGCATGCACAAGAAGTAACACAAATTAAGACAGCGCCCCAAAAGGCAGGCGGTCAGACAGAATCAAAAGTGAAGAAAAAGAAAGACAAACATGAGAAAAAAGCAGCGGATCAGAAGCAGTTTCGCCAAATTCTTGCTATTGGTGATTCCGTCATGCTAGACATAGCGCCGAATCTTGAAAAAGCATATGCACAAATCACCATCGATGCAAAGGTTGGCAGACAAATGAACGAAGCCGTCAACATCGCTCCTCAGTATGCTTCATTTAATCAATCTAATGCCGCTGTTATTATTGAGCTTGGCACAAATGGTTATTTTACAGAGGGGACTTTGACCTCATTCATTCAACATTTCTCGAAGGCTCATATTTTTCTTGTGAACACTCGCGTTCCAAGATCTTGGGAAAATGATGTGAATGCAGTCATTGAGCGTGTGGCCAATCAACATCACAATGTGAGCTTAGTCGATTGGCATTCAGCCGCTACCGGACAGCCGTCCTATTTTCAGCCAGATGGTGTTCACCTTTCCACAAAAGGCTCTGACACATTGACTCAGCTCATTAAAGCCAGTATCAAGAAAAAAGGAGATGTGTCCTCAGCATCATAAGAAAGCTAGCATCCTGTGAAGACATGTGTGCAGTTGCTCTGCGTATTTTGATAGAAGATTCAAAAAAAGACATGCTTTCCAATGATTGGAGGCATGTCTTTTTTTGTGATGGATGAGCACGGAGCTGCATTATGTTTTACTTTTAAAAGACCAAACGATGACAGGGATGAGAATTAACGATAAAATTTCTCCGCTTAAAGATAATGTAGCATAACTCGTATTCGCTACGACCATTCCTGAAAGGGCACCGCCAGAAGCACCTGCTAACGCAACAAAAACATCGAGTGTTCCTTGGGTTTTTGCCCGGGTTGATGGATCTGTAGAATCCACTATTTGAGCAGTACCACTAATTAAACCAAAGTTCCATCCCAATCCAAGTAAAGACAAAGCAATGATTAATAGAATCATTGAATCACTTGGTGCGAATGCTGCTAATAAACCAGCAAGTAACAATGTGATGCCCGACGCTATGCTCATAGCTGTTCGTCCTAGTTTATCTACAAGTACACCCGTGATAGGTGAAGGAAGATACATGGCCCCTATATGAAAACCAATTACAATGCCCACTTCGGCTAATCCATGACCATGATGCTGCATATGCACCGGTGTCATGGTCATGAGTGCAACCATGACAATTTGAGTTAAGATCATAACCGTGGCACCTACTGTAAGCCCTTTTTTATCTATTTTTTTATCAGCAGCATCTCGTTTATTTCCATGCCCATGTTCTGCTTTGTAAGCTGCTATTCTTCGGGCAATGTCTAACGGATCAGGACGCAGTAGAATAAAAAGGACAAGACCAGCTACAATTAGTGATGCTGCTGATAAAATAAAGGGACCAGCAAGTGCTGGAACACCAATTGATACTGCAAATTTACCCATCACTTCAACTAAATTCGGACCTGCTACTGCTCCAAATGTTGTCATGACCATTGTTGTACTAATTGCAGTTGCACGCTGTTTAGAATTCGCTAAGTCCGTCCCAGCATAACGCGCTTGTAAGTTTGTGGATGTTCCTGCGCCGTAAATGAAGAGCGATGCAAATAATAAAATGACACTATTCATCATAGCTGCCAGCACAACGCCAATTGCTCCGAGCCCTCCAGCAACAAAACCTGTCGATAAACCGATGCGTCGTCCATAACGTTGCGAAAGCTTTCCTACAATGAAAGCTGACCCAGCTGACCCCAAAGTAAATAAAGCGATTGGAACTCCTGCATACGCTTCAGTCCCAAGCATTTGTTGCGCTAAAAGAGCACCTACCGTAATTCCTGCGGCTATTCCAGCCCCTCCAAATATTTGCGATAGACTGACAACGAACAATACTCGTTTATATAATTTTTTCAATTTTTGGGGTGAATCTATATAATTCTTCACTACATCTTGTTCTGTATCTAGCACTTGTAAACACCCACTTGAGATTTATTTTCCAAATATAATCATTATGTCAGTTCAGTCTACAATCCTCGATTTGAATCTCTTTCACCTCTCGGCCATTTACATGGAGAGCAAGCTGTTGTTTTCGGATCATAGACACCTTGTTTTTAAATGGATCATGAATAAAGCGCCCACATGACTGACCTGTTCTTTTGAGCTGACGCGTATCTTTTGTCGTTTTCTTTTATACCGTTAAAAGGCTGGCTCTCAATGCTAATGTGTGTTTTTCCTTCGTTTTTTGATCCACCAACGCAAAATCACCATTCTCATACGCTAATGAAAATAATTCTTCGATATGAAAGACACCTGCCTGAAACTGCCTGCTCAATACATGCAGTGCCGCAGCACTTGCGACTTGAGCCGTTGCTTGAGACTCATCGCGACCTTTTATTCCAAGCGCTGCCTGATGAATTTCGTTACCCTTCATTCCTACCGCTTCCACTTTCACTGCATATTGATCTGTACCCATTTGAGCAGATTGAATCAGTGAAATGGCTCGTTCCTTGATTTTCGGCATCGTGAGAAGGGACGTCATTCCGAGTTTCCTTGTGAGAGCAAATGCACGTGTCGCTACGCCAGAATCAAAACAGAGCCTTGTTGTCACAGAAGGCACATGGAGCGTCGAAGGCAATGTTTGCTGGTCAGAGAAAGGGAACTGATAGGCTTGCCGCTTTCCAAGCGTTTTGCCAAAATCAATGCGTTTCCCTCCAGTAAAACTTTTGACTTTCTTTCGCTGATGATTCTTCGTCAGCTCATAATCCGTATGCACATGATCAAGCGTCCATTCAATAGCTGCTTTTCCATGCTGGTCACCTAGCCCAAGCATGATACTAATATCAATTTGCTCCACAGAGGTCAGAATAGATGCCGCCTTCGCTGCAAGCAAATTGGTGAGACCAGGTGCAAGACCTACGCTCAGCACAGCCGTTGCGTTCAATTGCTGCTGATGGACCTTTGCTAGCTTCTCAATATAGGCTCCTTTTGCCGAGATATCTAGATAATCAATGCCTGATCGTAAGCATGTTTCAGCAAATGACGTGTCATCTTGATCAAGACACATGATCACGAGTTTCGTTTCATCCATCCAGTCCGTATCCACTGGTTGTCTTACGTCTATCTGAAATGGACGTACACGCCCATTCGTTTGGCGTGAAAATTGTTCAGCCTTCTCATAACTTCGGCCAGCCGCAAAGACTTGCCCTGGATACACGTCACTTAATTGAAGACATATTTGCTGCCCCACATGTCCATAGCCGCCTATCACTATCACTTTTGACCTCATTTTCCAACCGCCTTTCTATTGCCTCTTTTACAAACAATCCCTTTGATCATGCCAGCTTGAAAATAAGGTCTGATGTCTTGAAATCCTGCTTCGGTTAATTGTGCTGTCATCTTTTCTTCAGACACGGGATATGTTGTGACACCC
Organism: Bacillus sp. FSL M7-0307; assembly: GCF_038627835.1. Lineage (NCBI taxonomy): Bacteria > Bacillati > Bacillota > Bacilli > Caryophanales > Bacillaceae > Bacillus > Bacillus sp. FSL M7-0307. Next base: position 3,594,080 of record NZ_CP152023.1, read on the forward strand.
AGCCTTTCTCGGAAGGACGTAAACACTTCCTTTTCCAAGCCTTGACGCTTCATGAAGAGAGAAAGCATATGAAGCTCCTGCTGAAATGCAGGCGTTTCTGGGTCTCCTTGAATAAACGCCAGCACGAGCGGTGCCCCTGGCTGAAGCCGGCGGGCGATCTCCTGTAAAAAGGGCAGCTGATCTTTTACAAAATGAATGACAAGCAAACTTACTGCTGCATCGTACGACTTTTCAACCGGCACTTTGTCTAAGGCCATCTCATACCATGTGACGCGATCTTGCATATGAAGCTGTGCCACTCTGCGCTTGGCCATATCAAGCATGGTTGGAGATGGATCAACCCCTATGATATGCCAGTCTTTATTTCTTTGAAGCATGTTGATGATCTCTTCGCCCCCACCTGCTCCGACTGTTAACATGCGAGAAGCCGCTCCCATTAATTCGATTTCTACTCTATCCACTGTCAGCTCATGCAAAAGATGATAGCCCGGTACTTTATGTGCAATTGTCGCCGCATAGGATTCAGCAACAGGATCATGCCAATGTTGATTTACACTCATATGTCTTCTCCTCCAGTTTCCGCTTTGCTTCGTTTCCTTTACACTAACGGTATGTTATCTTCATTGTAAGAAGATAGATGAGAAAAAACGATCCCTAAAAGTGGGGATATTGAGGAGGAGATCAAATGAACAATCCAGCCGCTCATTTTCAGCAGCTGAGAAAAAACATTCGAGATGAACTTGCTGCTATCTGTGATTTTGATGCTGCCTGTATCACAACCATTGATCCAGCTACTCTCCTCTCGACGGGTTCTTTTACAGATGAACCGATTGAAGCCATACATAACGAGCTGTTTCAAAATGAATATTTAAAAAAAGATGTGCACCAGCATGAAGATCTAGCGAAAGGTCCTGTCCACGCTGCCAGTCTCGTCCAAAGCGGAGAATACACCAATAGTGGTCGATACCAGCACATTTTGTTACCTAACGGATGGGCAGATGAATTGCGGGCAGCCCTTGTGATTCAAGGTGAATGCTGGGGAATTGCCAGCCTTTATCGGAAAAAGGAGAAGGAACCTTTTCATGAACAAGACATACAAGCGGTTAGTCGCCAAACACCAGCACTAGCTGCCAAGCTGAGAGATGAACTTTTTAAAAGAAGAGAAACGGAAGAAGATGAAACGGCGGAACACCAAGGCTTCCTCATTCTTTCACACGATTACCATCTTCTTTATGGAAATGAAACCGGACTTCATTGGCTTCACACCTTCCAAACCTTTGAGCAAATTCATGACGGTGCCGTCATGCCCCGTCCGTTTAGAGCATTAGGTGCTAAGCTTTTATATGGCGGCGGTGACCAAACAGCGGTCAGCATCACCAGAATGCCGACAGGGCGTTTTCTCTCTCTTCAAGCATTTCGATTAGCACAGGCAGCCGGGCAGGAAGAGGCTGTCATGATTCATATTAAACGAGCTCAAACAAGTGACATCCTTCCTTATATAGCGAAAACATATCGGCTGACAGAAAGAGAAATGAACGTCCTTGACTGCTTAATCAAAGGACAATCCACAAAGGAAATTGCCAGTACGTTATTTATCTCGCCTCATACGGTGCATGACCATGTAAAGGCGATGCTCGAAAAAACAAATTTGAACAGCAGACGTATGCTCGTTTACTTTTTCTCACACATATAAAAAAGCGGCTACCTCATTGGTAGACCGCTCTTTCTTTATTTTCCGATGACTCGCTCATGCAGAACATGTGCGACTCCTGCTTCGTTATTGGATTTTGTCACAACATCCGCAACTGCTTTGACATCTTCAATGGCATTTCCCATCGCAACGCCACAGCCCGCAAATTCTAGCATCGACACGTCGTTCCCATTGTCACCAATCGCCATCACTTCTTCACGAGAAATCCCCAGTTCATGCGCTAGAAGCTTCACGGCATTCCCTTTGCTCACATCAGGATGAAGAATTTCTAGGAAGAAATCTGTGCTTTTTACCATCATGTACTGATCCTTCACTTCAGATGGAATGGCTTGTATCGTCTTTTCCAAACGTTCCGGCTGATCAATATACATCATCTTCGGAAGTCTCATGGATGGGTCTGCCTCTTCGACAGGTAAATACTTAAGCGGCAATTTCGTTAAGTACGATTCAAGTACCGTGTATTCACTAATATCCCGATTTGGTGTATATAGATGAGCTGAATCGAAATAATGCATAGGTGTATCCAGCTGACGGCTCAGTTCATATAAAGAAGTCAAATCATCATAGGATAAAGTTAATTCTGATACGACTTCATTTGTATGGCTGTTTTGTACAAGCGCTCCATTATAGGCGATGACATAATCCCCCTCTTGATCGAGCTGCAGCTCTTTTAAGTAGCGATGCACCCCGCCAATCGGCCGGCCTGTACATAAGACAATTTTAACGCCTTCTGCCTTCGCCTGTTGAATGGCTTCAAACACCTCATCCGGCACCATATGCTGATCATTTAATAACGTACCATCCATATCAATTGCGACTAATTTATACATTCACTGCTCCCCTTTTCTCAGCAAAACGTGCTGTCACTATTTTGAGTGACCATCTACATGATCACATGCTGTTCATCATACTATGTACCTATTTTAGCCTATCGTTTTTTTCTCACACTGTCTACTTGTTCATATCTGTAACAAAAAATCACTTCATCCTCATCTATTATAACCTATTCTATGAAATCCGCTGTGAATAGGACAGACCTGTCATTTTAACAGTATGAAAAGGAACAAATGTTCATCGGAGAACATTTTGAAACTAGCAAATCTAATTGTATGATGGATAGCAAAGAAAGGAGGTGCAGGGAATGATTACATTTACGAGAGGGAAATTGTCGAAAATGTCTGGTGTACATATTGAAACCATTCGTTTTTATGAAAATGAGGGTGTGCTCCCCGAGCCTAAGAGAGCACATAACGGCTATCGTTTATATGATAAAAAATATGTACTCATGCTATCCTTTATCACTGAAGCAAGAAAGCTAGATTTCTCACTCAAAGAAATTCGAGAAATTATCACGTCACTATTCGAGAAACAGTCGAAAACAGAAGCGGAACAGCTACTCGAACAAAAAGTAGAAGATATTCAAAAATCCATTCAAGAGTTAAAAAAGAGGAAGGCGGCCATTCAATTGTTAACAAAACAAACATTAGCTAACATTAGTTAATTGTAAGGGCTGCCAAAGATGTGCCGGTATTTTTTACTGGCACCCCTCTGCGACTAGCTGTTAAGTACACGTTGTATGAAAACATCAGGTATACTAGAGACAGCTTGACGTGACATCAATCGTATGGAAGGGGTTATGAATAGAATGAGAATAGCAACCATTGGAACAGGTGTGATTGTGGAAGGTTTCCTCCAGGCAATTGAACAGCTTGAAGGTGCTTCTTGCCACGCTGTCTATTCAAGAAAGGAAGCCACGGCAAAGAAACTCGCAGATCAATTTGGGGTGCAAACGACTTATACGGATTTAACCGCTATGTTAGAAGATCCCCACATAGAAGCGGTATATATCGCATCACCCAATCGTTTACATAGCGAGCATGCCACGGCTGCTTTGAAACACGGAAAACATGTGATTTGCGAAAAGCCTTTTACCTCTAATGTGAAAGAGCTAGAAGCCTTAATCGCTCTCGCAAAGGAAAAGCAGCTCTTCCTATTTGAAGCCATTACAACCGTTCATATGCCCAACTATCATTTAATCAAAAAACACCTTCATCAATTAGGCAGAATCAAACTCGTTCAATGCAACTATAGTCAATATTCAAGTAAATATAATCAACTGCTCGCCGGGGAAACGCCGAATGTCTTTAACCCAGAGTTTTCTGGCGGTGCCCTCATGGATATTAACATTTACAATGTTCATTTCATTATGAATCTATTTGGTTCACCGAAAGACGTTCGTTACCAGGCCAACCGCCATCCAAACGGCATCGACACATCTGGTGTTTTAACTTTTACTTACAATGATTTCATCGCCACAAGTGTTGGCAGCAAAGATACAAGCAGTATGAATTTCGCTTTGATTCAAGGGGAAAAAGGGTTCCTGCATGTGAAAAATGGTGCGAATGGCTGTGAGGAAGTGTTGCTGCATATAGGAGACCAAGTCACTTCACTCAATGCACAAACCAATTCAAACCGCCTGTTTTATGAAGCAGAAGCATTTCAGCATATCATTGAAACAGGAAATGTCGAAAAGTGTTATGAATGGCTTGATGACAGTCTTTCTGTCATGAAGGTTCTTGAAGCCGCTAGGAAAGACGCGGGTATTGTTTTCCCAGCGGATCATGCTTAAATAAAAAAACCGCCTTCTGATGAAAAGGCGGTTTTTTGTGACATTAGATACTCTTTGAATATGCCACCAGACGCTGAGACATATGATTCACTTCATCAACTGAAGCGTTCACTTGCTCTGTTAAAGCAGCCTGTGTTTGCGTAAGAGCTGTCATATTGGAGATATTTTCAAGAATTTGATCGATTTGTGTTTTCATTTCAGTTAAACTAGATTCGATATTTTCTGTCGCATTGGCACTATGAAGAGCTAGCTTACGCACTTCATCGGCAACAACTGAGAAACCGCGGCCCTGCTCGCCTGCTCTTGCCGCTTCAATTGCGGCATTCAAACCAAGCAGATTCGTTTGGTTTGCCACTTCTTTGATCAAGTCTGAAATGTTCTTCGTCTCATCTGCACTGTTTTTCGCCAGATTAGCAGCAGACGTTGACTGCTCTTGAGCGACAGCAAGCTCCTGTGCTTGGTTTGTCACAGAGCTGATGCCAGATACCATTTCACTAATAGAACTTGAAAGCTGCTCTACTTGAGAAGCCATTTCATTCGCTGTTTTTTCTTTATTTTTTTCTAACGTAATATCACGAATCGTTCCTGCGACACGTAAAGGGACACCCTTCTCATCACGAATGGTCTCACCGCCCGCATGATACCAGCGGTACTCGCCATTTTTACTCTGCAATCTATAATCAATGTCAAATGGTGTGCGGCCAGAATGGTCATTTAAGTGATCCGCAAAGGCCTGGAGAGCCGATTCTTTATCTTCAGGATGCAAACGATCACTCCAGCTGCTCAACACGTTCGGGAAATCCTTTTCATCTGTAAAACCAAGCGTTTTTCTAAACTGCGGAGACCACCAAAATTCATTGTTTGGATTGACAGGATCACCAGCCTCTACAACCATATCCCAAGGAGCTTCCACAAGCGCACGGTTGATCAAGTCATATCTTGTCACGAATGCTTGCAGCTCTTCTTCTTTCAATTTCTGATCATGAATATCAAAAAGAGCCCCTGCCACACGAAGAGGTACCCCATTTCGATCTCGAATCGTCGTTCCAGTTGCTTTGAACCAGCGATACTCGCCATTTTTCAACTTCAGACGATATTCGATATCATACGGTGTACGGCCAGAATGATCCAATAAATGCGTAGAGAATGCATTCAAAGTGTATTCCTGCTCATCTGGATGAATTCGAGATGCCCAGCTGTCTAAGACATTAGGAAAATCGTTTTCATTTTGAAAACCTAGCATTCTGCGAAAATCATCTGTCCATGTGAATTCGTTTTTTGGATTCACAGGATCTCCTGCTACAACCGTCATATCCCATAGACCCACTTGAATCGCTTTTGTCACTAAATTCATACGCATATGAATATCTTCTTGCGCTTCTTGCATCTTTTGTAACGCTTCATTTATTTGAGCCACAGCTTCTATTGTTTGACTAGAAGAGAATGCAGCAGTATCAATTCTGGCTGAAAAATCTCCCTTCTCAATTCGTTCAACTAATTGACTGCTTTCACTTAGAAGGGCCCCCGACGATGAATCACTTGCTTTTCTCATAAACATCTTCAATAACTCCTTTCATTCTTCCATACTTTTTTGAAATATTTTACAGTTATAAATAATTCTTTATTAGGACTTTAGTAATACAAAAGATATATCGACAAAAACTGAAAATTGTTTATGTCAGAATGAAGGCAAATGATCATTTTTTCACGAAGTTTCAGATTTTGGGGATGGGTCATGGAAAGGATTTATGGAAGAAAACGGCTCATTTGATAGAATCAACCGCCTATTTTGTCTGAAAAATCTCTTTTTTTATATTGACACTGACCGCTCGAAAAAAGAAAATGGAACATAAGCATTTTAAAAAAGGAGAACGTCATGAGCGCGAATCAGGAACAACACGAATTAAAAAAGCTTTTATCGCCGCGTCATATTCGCATGATTGCGATGGGCGGGGTCATTGGTACAGGAATCTTTAAAGGAAGTGCCGATACAATCGGCTTAGCAGGTCCTGGAGTCATCTTTTCCTATGTATTTGCTGGATTGCTTCTTCTCATTGTCATGGCGGCTTTAGCTGAAATGGCCATCGTCTATCCGGGGAATAACCTTCGCGACCTCATACAGATTGCGCTTGGTCAACGTTTTTCATTTGTTGTCGGATGGGTTTACTGTTTTATGTGGCTCACTGTATGTGTCATTGAAATCATTGCAGCGGGGAGTTTGCTTCAATATTGGATGCCAAACGTACCTTTATGGTCTTTATGTTTACTTTGCTCGCTCTTAGTCATCGGAATTAATTTAAATAATGTAAAATACTTTGGTGAAATTGAGTTTTGGTTCGCTGGAATGAAGATTTTCGTTATTATTGTGTTTATTATTCTCGGTGCTGCATTATTATTTGGAATCATTCCGAGCGAACAAAGCACGCCTGTTCTCACCAACTACCAAAACTTTGTCCCGAACGGATGGGGTGCTGTCTTTGCCTCATTATTAGTGGTGATCTTCTCGTATGGAGGCTCTGAATTGATCGGGCTGACCATTACAGAAACAAAGGATGCAGAAAAGGTATTACCTGGTGTTGTCAAAAGTATGATGTGGCGCATCATCTTGTTTTACACACTGCCGATTTTGATTATTTGCGGACTCATTCCTTGGAATCAAATCGATCCGAATAACAGTCCTTTTGTCCAAGTCTTTTCAGCAGCTGGCATGCAGGGTGCCTCTCACTTCATTAATTTCGTCTTAATTACAGCTGTTCTATCTGCCGCCAACTCTGGTATTTACGGCACGACGAGAATGATTCATTCTCTATCTAAATCAGACGGCGGTCCAAAAAAGCTGGCACAGGTCAACAAAAGAGGTGTACCTATTTTAAGTTTATGGGTGACCGTTCTGTTTCTTTTAATCGGAACATTCTTTGCTTACTTGTACCCAGATCAAATTTTCAGCTATATGCTGGCTATCCCTGGTTTTGCGGTTTCTCTTATTTGGATCAGCATCTGTCTGGCACATTTGAAACTGCGTCCAAGATATCCGCAGGAGCCGTATTTCAAAGTTTGGTTATTTCCGTATTTCACTTTATTTGCTGGTCTTGTACTCAGTGTCAGTTTTGTTCTGTTCCTATTCAGACCAGAGAACTTACCTAGCTCGATTATCAGTATCGGTTTCTTAGCAGCCGCCATCATTGCTTCATTCTTAATGAAAAAGAAAGCTTAGAAACGCAAGCAAAAACCCGCCTCAGTGGCGGGTATCAAATTGTTGACAAAGGGCTAAAATGAACTTGATTTTAGCCCTTTGTCTTCTTTTCAGCGTGATAGAAAACCTTTGCAGTCTAGGAAGGACGAGTACTGGCGCGGAGCGAATTTGACATTCGTGAGCACCAGCGCGCAGGACTGACACCGAATGCGAGGGTTTGTCTACACGCTGAAACCCGCCTCAGTGGCGGGTTTTTTCATGAGCAGCTGCTGCGACTTCGAAATCAACAGACGCTTTTGGGATGCCGTTGATGATGATGGTTAATGTATGAATGCCCTCATAGTGCTTTCTCGTTGTCATATTTTGAAACGACTGTGACCGGACAAATTCTCTATGCAGCGTCGATCCTGTTTCAAATTCTGTGATTTTAAATACCTTTTGATTGCGTGTACCACGAGCTTTCACGTAATCAACAGCATACTCTACGCGCAGCTTTAATGGCTTATCTGCCTGAAGAATAAAATGAAAGGTCAGCTTCTCTCCAATACGAACGGGGTCTTGCATCACCTTCAAATCCATTACTTGGATAGACGGATCATCTCCATAGCCAAATAAAGCCATGATATCTGGATCGCCTTTTTTCAATAACGTACGGGATGCATGTTTGACAATCCAGTTTGTATGTTCATTGGTTCCATACCAGCTTTTGACCATTTGCTTCATGAGGTCTGGCTGAATTGCAGAAATATCATTTAAATGATTCGCTACACTTTTTTGCACATACTTGGCCGAATCTGACTTCAAGTTTTCCAAAATGGGCAGCGTGACAGAAGGGTCCTTTTTCAGCGCAGGGACGGATAATCCCCACGGCAAACGAGGCCTGCATCCTTCACTAGCGAGACGGCGAATATGTTCATTTTGATCCTGTGACCACACAAGCATCTGCGCCAGCATTTTCTCTTGATCTTGTATGAGAAAAGGTCGAACGGCAAATTCAGCAGTGGAAAACGGTGTAAAGAATTCAAGTGTTTTGATCGAGATATCCCAATGGTCAACACCATATGTCTCGACGTAGTCTGGAAATACGAGCGCACTGAGCCCTGTAAAATGCGGTGCTGTCTGACGCAGTACATCGATTGCCTTCTCATAATCCTCAGGCAGACAAGCGTGCATCGATTCAGTCACTCTTCTCATTCGTCCTTTTAACTCCAGCTGCTCCCAATCCTCTTGAAACACGAGCTGCTGAAAGTGATCAGCATCAAATACAGTTGACGCTTGCGCAAGTTTTTCTGCTAAATGTTGAATAAATGGTTCATTATATACATGTTTTAAAGGTTCGATCATGTCCGCCTCCCATAGCTCAATATCATTATTTTATCCTAAATTGTCAAAAGCGGCATAACAACAAGCCAAAAACAGCCCAATCCCGAAGAATTGAGCTGTTGTGCCGTTATATAAACATATTAATGATCATAATAAATGCAATGGCGCTAACGGAAATGATGGTCTCCATAGCCGTCCATGTCAAGAACGTCTCTTTAATGGTCATACCAAAATACTCTTTGATCAGCCAAAAACCAGAATCATTGACATGAGACAAAATCAGTGAACCCGCTCCTGTTGCTAAAACAAGCAGCTCTCTGCTCACATCCGGCATGGATGCAGCGATTGGGGCTACAATTCCGGCCGCTGTCATCATGGATACTGTAGCAGATCCTGTTGCCACACGAATAACCGCAGCAATTAGCCAGCTAAGTAAAATCGGTGAGATTGGGGAGTGTTTGGCTAAATCAGCAATATAATCCCCAACACCTGAATCGATCAGTACATTATTGAACGCTCCGCCTGCACCAATCACAAGCAGAATGGAAGCGATCGGTCCCAAACATTCATTACTAAATGACAGCACTCGGTCACGGCTCATCCCTTGTATAAAGCCAAGGCTAAAGAAAGAATACACTGTTGCAATCAATAAAGCTGTTATGGGATCTCCAATGTACTTGAACATCTGATACCACATACTATCCTCTGGCAAAATAATATCCGCCAACGTGGCAAGCAGCATAAGAATGACCGGCACCAAAATGGTAAACATCGTATTCGCAAAACCAGGAAGCTTCCGATCAGCATGTCGTTCCGTGAATTGCTTTCTGAGCATCTCTGGAACTGGTTTATGTATTCGTTTTCCAATCCACTTACCATACAACGGTCCAGCAATAATAGCTGTTGGCAAACCGACGATGATTGAAAAGAAAATCGTTTTCCCCACGTTGGCATGATAGATGCCTACTGCTGCCATTGCAGCTGGATGAGGCGGGACTAGCCCATGCACAACAGACAAGCCTGCGATTAATGAAATCCCAATCGTCACGAGCGAAATGCCCGTTTCAATCGCAATGGTAAAGAGTAAGGGAATGAGAAGAACAAATCCGACCTGGAAAAAGACAGGTATCCCCACGATAAAGGCTACAAACATCATCGCCCAATGCACATTCTTCGTCCCAAAACGACTGATGAGTGTTTGAGCGATCCGCTCAGCGCCCCCTGACTCAGCCATCATTTTCCCAAGCATGGTCCCAAGCGCTAGCACAATCGCCAGTAACGATAACGTGTTCCCTAATCCCGTTTTAATCGATTGAATGATTTCCTGTAAATCCATTCCTGTAGCAAAACCTACTAGCATAGAGGTAATAATCAAACTCACAAACGGATTCAACTTAGCGACTGTAATGAGAATGAGTAAAAGGACAATCGCCGCAATCACAATGAATAAAAGCATGTTCTCCCACCTTTTCCCCGATGTTTAACGATTTTGTTTTAATTGCAACGCACTAATGACATCAAATTCATCCTTCAGTTTGTCATAGAGACGCTCATATAAATAAAATAGCTCTATGTATGTTTCGTTGTTCTCCATATTTGGTTCATGGCGAGCAGAAATACGAATCCATTCCTGTACTTCTTCTATCTCTTCCATATGACCTAAACTATGAAGTGCAAGGACAGCCGCCCCAAGTGCGGAAGCCTCGTAGCTTTCTGGAACGAGAACTTCTCTGCCCATCGTATCCGCCAAAATCTGCCTCCATAGCGGGGATCTCGCAAATCCACCAGAAGCCCGGACATCCTTCGCTGGACCTGTTAAATCTCTTAGTGCCACACCGATCGAGAAAACACTCATAATGACGCCTTCTAACACGGCTCTAATAAAGTGCTCGCGCTTATGCTGAAGACCAATCCCGAAGAACGTGCCTCTTGCGTTTGGATTCCAATAAGGTGCACGCTCACCTGTTAAAAATGGTAGAAACAGCAGTCCTTCTGAGCCAGCTGGAACCTTCTCTGCAATATCAATCATCAGATCGTAAGGGTCTACACCTAGACGCTTCGCTACCTCCACCTCTGACGACCCAAATTCATCCTTCAGCCATCTCAGCATAATCCCGCCGTTATTGGTCGGTCCTCCGACTACCCAGTGCTTGTCCGTCAATGCATAGCAAAATGTTCTTGATTGCTCATCTGTAATCGGCTGATCTACGACTGTACGTACTGCACCACTTGTCCCAATCGTGACTGCTACCTCACCTTTGCCAATCGCACCAACACCAAGATTCGCTAGGACACCGTCATTTGCACCCACAACAAATGGTGTATCTTCTTCAATGCCCATTCGCAGCGCAATTTCTGGCTGAAGCCCACGCAGCTGATGCGTCGTTGGAACAAGTTCAGACAGCTGATTCACCTGAATTCCTGCAATACGTAGTGCCTTCTCGTCCCATTGAAGCGTTTCCAATCGGAACAGTCCTGTTGCTGATGCGATTGAATAATCGACCACATACTGACCGAAGAAATGATAAAGAACATACTCTTTGATGGAAATGAATTTTGCTGCCTGATTGAAGACGTCAGGTGTCACTTCCTTGATCCATCGTATTTTTGAAAGCGGTGACATTGGATGGATCGGTGTTCCGGTTCTTTTATAAATTTGAAAGCCATCTAAGTCCGTTATGATTCGTTTCGCTTGTTCTGCACTTCTGTTATCAGCCCAAATGATACTGTTTGTTAATGCTTTTCCATTCTCATCCATGACGATTAACGAATGCATCGCCGTACTAATTCCCACACCTATGAGGTTTTTTGCATCAAATGCTGCTTTCGTCAATGCGCCTCTTACACTCGCAATCACAGCATCTAAAATATGTTCAGGGTTCTGCTCAACCCATGCTGGCTGGGGGTGAATGAGGTCATAAGGAACAGAATGTTTTGATATGACTTTCCCCTGTGGTCCAAATAGAACCGCCTTTGTACTTGTTGTTCCAATATCCAAACCAATTACCGCCTGGTTTCCCTTCATCTGTATCACGCCCAATCATTGATTTGAAATAAAGTGTCGTGGTGCCGGTGTACCTGATAAATCCCATTATAGGAATATTTTTTTCGACATTCAACGATCAAAAAGAAAATAATTTTTATTTAAAACCTTAGAATCGTTACCACAACAGCATTTTTCACTAATAGAAAAATTTATTTTTGAAACCATTACACTCTTTTTTGAGAAATGGTTTCTCTCATTTGCTTTAAGTTTGTTAATGTTTCCTGCTGCCTTAAATGTGCAAGCGCAAAATATAGCACATCAATCACAGTAAGCTGGGCAAGCCTAGCAGACATCGCTTCCGTTCGGAAAGCCGTTTCTTGCGTTGATGTATACAGCGTGACATCTGCAAGCTGACTCAATGGAGAACGCTGATAGCTTGTAATGCCAATGGTTTTCGCTCCTTTTTCCTTGGCTATTTTCATAGCATCCAGTAAATCCTTATTTCGACCAGAATGAGATATACCAAGCACTGTGCTCTTTTGATCAAGCAGACCTGCCGACATCGCTTGAAAGTGAGAATCTGTATGAACAATACAGTTGATGCCTGTTCTCATAAATTTGTGGAAAGCATCTGTGGCGATGAGGCCAGACCCACCACTTCCATAAAACTCTAAGCGCTCTGCCTCATGGATTAATTGTACAGCTTTTTCTACATCTTCTGGATTCAACAATTGAAAACTATCCTTTAATGCAGTGATGTTTGCCTGAAATACCTTTTGCATAAAAACGGCAGTATCATCGTCAAGACTCATCTCTTCATCTACATAATCAGGCTTCGTTTGGTCTATTTCCTGGGCAATAGCAATCTTCAAATCTTGATACCCCTCAAATCCAAGCCTTTTACAAAGACGAAAAATCGTTGCCTCTGAGCTCGCTGTCTTTTTGGCAAGCTCGACAATCGACAAATGGATGATGTCGCGGGGCTCACTTGTAATGTGCTCAGCAATTGCTTTCAGTTTTGGCGGCAATCCTCTGCTTGCTGCCCTTATCTTATCCATACTACTTAAACTGACAGAAGCCAATTGACTTCACTCCTTCCTCATTCATGTGAGCGCATACATTTCCTCATGTTCCCATCTTATAAAAAAGAAGCCTGTTTGCACAGACTTCTTTTTTAAGAATTCAAGACTTTGATCATTAAATCAAAAAACCCTTCAGCATCTACATCCATACACACTTGAAGATTGCGATCTTTTCCCCATTGATGCTGAAAATCACATATCATTTGACCATCGCAGAACTCACTCTTCGTCTCCACTTCTACATGAAAAGCCTGTGTATTCACAAGTTGTTTATCAATTGCAAGACTTACAGCAAGCGGATCATGCATGGCACATGCCCACACCCCATTCCGCTCAAAATAGCGCTGGCGGTAAATGCTTGTGCTCTCTCTGATATAACTGGCTAACGTTTCATTTTGAATGGCATTAATTCTCTCATCCGTTAACAAGACCTGTCTCGTGACATCCAGCCCTACTTGAGTCAATGAAGGGAAACCAGCCTCCAGCACCAATTTCGCCGCTTCTGGATCTGCATATGTATTAAATTCCGCAACCGGTGTGACATTTCCCTGTCCCTGCACGACACCCCCCATAAAAATGACTTCTTTCACATGATGAATCAGCTCAGGGCATTTTTTTACCGCAAGGGCTAAATTCGTTAACGGCCCTGTCAACACGAGCGTAACCTGCTTCGAATACTTCAGCACTTGGTCAATGATAAAATCAGGCGCAAAACCTTCATCTGCGGTCTTCTTAGGCCGGGCGTCCTTTAAAGCGCCGCCAATTCCATCCTCCCCATGCACCCGATGTTCATAATGAGGGGCTCTCAAAAGAGGCGTCGCTGCACCTTTGATGACAGGGATTTCCTCTGCCTCAACCAGCTCAAGCACTTTACACGTATTCAACGTAGCCGCTTCAACAGACACATTCCCGCACACCGTTGTGATCCCCAACATATCAAATCGCTTACTTTTCACTGCAAGCAAAATACCAATCGCATCATCAATTCCAGTGTCTACATCCAAGATCAATTTCTTTGTATTTGCCATGTTTGAAAACTCTCCCTTGTTTGTAAGTGTTGTTAGGGGAATGATAGCATATTATTTTTGAATTTGATTTAGGGGATCAATCAGCTTTGTCGACTTGTTATTTCTCTTTTTCTCCAATGTCTTTGAGATATTGTTCTCGTTCTTTTTTGGAGAGATTTTTTAAAAAATTCTCTTTTAATTCCGGTTCATCTTTATATTTTTCCCAGTCCCTAAAACGAATTGATAACTCGTATGAATAACTCATTGAACTGATTTCTTTTGTTCTATACTTTAATGAAGCGGAGAACTCGTACTTTTCTGGCTCACCATTTATATATCCTCTAATTACGATGTAGCCCATTGGATCAATAGTTACCCTCTTCTTAAACGTTATGGTCTTAATAAAGTGATGGATGTCTTCTTTGCGTAAACATTCTTCTATTTTAGGCTTCATTTTTTCTGCGAGCTCTTCTGCTTTTTCTTGATCGCTCTTTTCTTTTACCACATCATTTGATTTATTTTGCTTATTGTGCTGAGTGATTAACGAAGTCACTGAGACAATGATGATAACGACCAAAACAGATACAAGTTTTATTGTGTTTTTCATGTCTACCGTTGCCACCTTCTTAATAATGAAAAATAAAAAAGGTAATTTATTAACTTTTTGTTATTTATCCCCAATATCCTTGAGGTACTGTTCACGTTCTTTTTCAGAGAGTCGTTTAAGATAGTTTCCCTTTATTTCAGGCTCTTCTTTATATTTATCCCAGTTTTTAAAGCGATATGATAAATCCGGAGAATGACTCATCGAACCTATTTCATTAGATTTGTATATTAATGATGCAGAAAAATGATATTTTTCTGCATCGTTATTTATATATCCATCAACTGTGACATAACCCATAGGGCTTATAGATACATTTTTTTTAAATGTGATGGTTTTAATAAAATTGTGAATATCTTTTTCATGTAAATATTCTTCAATTTTTGGTTTCATTTTTTCTGCGAATTCTTCGGCCTTTTCTTGATCACTTTTCTCTTGCACTACTTCCTCTGAAAAACTCTGATGAATGTACTCTACAACAAACACAGTTACGGAGATGACGGCGACCACAATTATGATAGAAAATTTCATGATATTTTTCATAAAAAGCAAAACTCCTTGATGAACTTTAATCAGCTGACTATTGAATTTGACAAAATAAAAACAGGTAGGCTAGTACCTGTTTTACTCTTTTTCTCCAATGTCTCTCAGATACTGATCACGTTCCTCCTTAGTAAAACTTTTAAGGTAATTTTCTTTCACTTCCGGCTCATCTTTATATTCTTCCCAATCTATAAAGCGGTCTGATAAATCAGGGTCATAACTCATTGAACCGATTTTTTTAGCTCTATATTGTAAAGAAGCTGAGAAACCGTACTTTTCCGGTTCATCATTTACATAACCATCGATCGTAATATCTCCCATTGGGTTAATGGTCACATCTTTTTCAAACGTGATGGTTTTGATAAAGTTATGAATATCTCTTTTGTGTAAGTGCTCTTCAATCTTGGGTTTCATCTTCTCTGCAAACTCTTCTGCTAATTCTTGATCACTCTTTTCTCTTTCTTCCACGATATTTTTTCCTCCCGCACCGTTTGATTCTTTTTTCTTGTCAAATTCCAGAATAAGTAAAATCACTGAGATAACTATGACGAGAATTAGAACACATATAATTTTAATTGTATTTTTCATTTAAATAATATCCACCTTTTATTGATATAATAGAGATATTTTTTGTATAATAAGCGATAGATCTAAAATAGATATTTATACCACTATATAATATAATTACCAAGTATAAAGATCACAGGAGTGTTAATATTGACCATAAAGTCAACTCGATTTAAGCTTACTGACGAAGACTATAAAGAAATATCAACAAAATCTTATGCTATTAAAAACTATAAGAACTATAAAGAAATAGAAATTAGCAATGGTAGAAAAATGTATGTCATTGACTATAAAGAAACAGAAAAAGGACTTAACGCATTGACTCTCGTTTCAATGGATGACTATATTAGATCCGGTAAAGGAAAAGACCTCACCAAAATCAAAAACGCCGTCATCGCCTACCGCGGCTCAGAACCGATTGGCGCAGGCCAATATAAAGATACCATTAAAAAACATGGAAAAAAAGAGTCAGATGATCTTCTTTCTACCATTTTGACAAAGCTGCCTCCTTTTAGCCAGTCAGAGACGTCAAAGGAAGTGACGACGAAGATGACGACAGGGACAACGACCTATACAAATGAGGTTGTACAAGATTGGTTGATTTCAGATACGAAGTATTTGATTAAAAATATCCCTTTTGAACACGGTGCAGAGAATCAAATGGTGCAAGCGGACCGGTATGCGAAAGAGATCCATAAGAAAATGCCGAATGCGAAGATGTATGTGACAGGGCATTCACTTGGCGGGTCAAATGCTTCTTATGTTCTTGTCAAAAATGATTTTATTCAAGGTGGGGTCACCTTTGAGAATCCGAATATTTACCCAAATCTATCGGATGGTCTGCAAGCCAAAGCATTAAAAGGTGATTACCGTAGTAGATTAACAGAATATATCAATCTCAATGACGGGCTTTCTCTCTTAAATCGTCATACGACAGAAATCGGTCGTGTGAAAGTGATGTATGATGCCGCTTTACCTGAAGGCGTCGATTACACTGAGGACTCCTCAAAAGCCGTCCAATTTATGAAAAATCTCCTCAATCGGGCAATGAGTGTGAATCCTTCACTTGATGCGAATTTATTTCTTGAAGCCCTCGCCGGCAGCCATGGCTTAGACCGGTATTCCTTTTCGTCAGATGGCTCCGTTCAAACCATTGATGATATGTTGAGAAAAAACCCTTCTCTCGCTACCGCCATGTTACATCAATTGAGCCAATCAAATGTTCATCCGCAAAGTGTGGTAGCGATTTTAATCAAGTCGCATGTTCTCATGAACACAGGTCGTAAATTCTCGACATATGCCGAGCACCATATGCAGCAAATCATTCGTAAAATTGAGAAACTCGATGACAAAGTGGATCAATCGGTGGAACGCGTCCGTTCAAGATACAAACAAATTGTCGGTTTTGGTTCGTATGATCAGCTGACGGCTTCAGATGTGGATGCTGTCATTCGCCACTTAAAAACAGAGGGTCTTGAAAATGAGTTCTATTCAGTTAAAAAGTATGATGCAGCGATTGATCATGCGATGAATATGAAAAGGTGGCTGGACTCGGTATCAGATGATATGAGCCAGCTAGGAAAACAATACCACGATGCAGATACGGCCCTAGCCAAGAACATGGGTATTTCTTAAGGAGAACGATAAATGGAATTTTCAAAGAAACAACCAACAGATGCAGATCGTTTTTTGCAAAGAATGACAGATACGCATACATCAAGCTCCATCTTCTCAAAAACAAACTTTGACACGGAAGACATGACACCAGCAGAGCTGGCTGCTTTGAAAGCAAAGATCAAAGAAGAACAGAAAACAGCGCTGATCAGAGCCATCCGGCATCAGCTTCAAAATGAATTTGCAGAGGATCGTCAAGAAGCCAAAAAAATAGTAGATCTGATTGATGACCTTCTGATTAACGTGTACAAACATCAAAGGAACATCCAAACCCATATGTCAGGTGAAGCGATTGACGCCTTAATAGAAAAAATCGAACAAAGACTCACATTTTTTGAGCTGAAAGAGGATGTTCAATCCGCCATCGACTCGATCGGCATTTAAATGAACCTTCCATCCGGTGAATCTTTTCCCCGCCTCACTCGTATATACTAAAAGAGTGATTGATTTGAAAGGAGATCTGTTTGTGGGATATATTTTGTTATTTTCGGTTGTGATCGGTCTTGTCTTGACTCTTTTGCTCACACCACTCAGGTTGATCGTTAGAAAGAAAGGGACCGAACAACAGGTGCCGCTTATGTGGATTGCAGGACTTGCCCTGCTGTTCATCATCGGGATTTTCGGCTTCTACTACATCACCAATTTAGACCGCAACCCATCATCACTGTGGCTCATTGGACTTGTTGTGACAGCAGCAGGTGCCTTTTTATCAGTGGGATTGGAGCGGAAGATCAAGGGCGTTTTATTTCTCATATTATTGCTGCTCGGTGTTTATATGGCAACAGCTTTTCTATTTAATGCAAATGAGAAATTCGACGTTTCTAAGATGGATCAAAAAGTCGAAATCAAAGCGTTTGATGAGACAGAAACACCTGCGAGCGTACCACCGCAATTTGCTCGCAATAAGATGAAGAAATCGTTCGGACAGGTGCCAAACACGAGTTACTACGAGCTGGGCAGCTTGCAAATTCAGAAGGTCAATGGTGAGTATGTGTATATCGCACCCGTCGAGTTCTCCGATTTCTTTAAATGGATTCGTTCTGGTAGCACACCAGGTTACTTTACATTAAGTGCGACCGACTCATCTGCCAATCCAAAGTTTGTGAAAACCGAGATGGTCTATACGCCTTCTTCCTATTTCAATAAAGAAATTGAGCGGCATATCCGTCTTCAGTATCCAGACTTGATTTTCTATGGAGACACGCAGCTAGAGATCAATGATGATGGCAAGCCTTATTACATCCAAACATTTGGAGATTTCATCTCTGCACGAAACGGGTTTAAAGCTTCAGGTGTGGTTGTTGTGGATGCCAAAACGGGTGAAACGAAGAAATACGCCTTAGACAAAGTACCAGCCTTTATTGATGGCGCTGTGTCACCAGAGGCCGTCAGTCTGCAGAATAGTTACTTCGGCAACTATGTACATGGTTTCTGGAACAGCCTCTTTGGAAAATCAGATGTGAAGCTGCCTTCTGATGAGGGGACTGAAGCCAATGTAAGTCCGGTGTTTGATTCAAAAGGGGATATGTATTACTTCACAGATTTCACGAGTCCAAAAGAGGGCGTTGATTCCATGCTCGGGTATGCACTAACAAATGCCCGAACAGGAAAAGCCACGTATTATACGGGTAATCTTGAAGAATCCTACATGGATTCACAAGGAGCTTTGCAAATTATTGAGAAACGATTTATCGAGAAGAAATGGAAGGGCCGCATGCCGATTCTTTATAATTTCTATGGGGAAGCAAGCTGGCTTACACCTGTTCTCGATTCAAATGGGTTCCTGCAAAACTACTTTATTGTTTCGGCAGCCAATCCTGAAATCGCCGCATATGCTTCTACACCAAACGAAGCACTAAGAGCCTATAAAACAGCTCTTCAAAAAGGCGGTGGTACCGTCAATAGTTCATCAAAGCAAGAAAAGAAAGAGTCAACAGGTAAAGTGAAAAGGGTGTATAAGGAAAAGACCGGTGATTATACAACCGTCACCTTCTTACTAGACGATGGGAAAAACTACACGATGTCATCTGAAAAAGAGCCTCTTATTATTTATTTAAAAGAAGGCGATCAAGTCACCATGAAGTACACAGATACAGGTGAGATTTTCCTACCAGTCGATGAAATCAACATCAAAGGATTATAAAAAAAAGACGTTTCTCCTACTGCGGAGAAGCGTCTTTTCTCTCTTTTCTCAACAACTCAACAAGCAATTCTTTATTCTTATTCCCACCTGTCATCGGGGATTCGACATAGGAAAATGTCCGTTTAAAGTCCATTCCCCTCACAGAAATGACAGCCAATTCCCCGCCAATGCTGCCCCGCTGGAGCACATATTTAGATAAAACAGACAGCCCCATTCCATGAATGACAGCTTCTTTAATCGCTTGATTGCTGCTAAATGTCACAAAGGTTCGCGCTTTCAGTCCATTTGATTTCAGGACGTGCTGTAAGTATTCTCCTGTCCCAGATCCTTCTTCTCTTGTGATCCATGTTTCATTTTGCAATTGATCAATGGTGACATCCTTTTTCTTTGCAAACGGATGGTCTAATGGTGCAACGATATACAATTCATCCTCTAGAAACGTTTCCACAGAGAGTTCTTTGTCATTGGTTTGTCCTTCGATCAGTCCGATGTCGACATGGAATAAGCGAACATGTCTGGCAATCGCCTCTGTATTATCAATAACTACCTCAATATCAACATGCGGATAAAGCTGATGAAATTGTGCCAAAATTTGCGGCAGCACATACTCCCCAATGGTAAAACTCGCTCCAATCGTGAGCTTCCCTCGTGCCAGATGATGATGCTCATAAATATCCTGCTTCGCCTGTTCATATAAACGAATGATTTGTTTTGATCGATGGTACAGCATATCCCCAGTTGGCGTCACCGTTAATTGCTTTGGCGAACGATTGAGCAGAACAGTCTGAAATTCCTGCTCCAAGTTCTTAATGTGAAGACTGACACTCGGTTGAGAAATCCGTAGCTTCTGAGCTGCTTTTGTAAAGTTTTTCTCTTCTACCACTGTCACAAATGTCTTCAGTGCATCATAATACATCTGTCCCTCTCCTATCAGAAATCTTAATCCTACATCTTCAATACATATATCTTACTAATTCCTTTCCAACTCGTAAAGAACAGCCTAAACCAATCAATTTAATAAAAATATTTACTAATTTTTTTAAAGACTCTATACTGAAAGGAGATATTTTCTATAGGAGGTGCTGACTTGGCAGCTAAAATAAAGGACATTGCGGAAAAAGCCGGATTATCCATCGCCACCGTGTCTCGCGTACTGAACCAAGATCCCAATCTATCGGTTACGGATCAAACACGTGAGAGAGTATACGCGGCAGCAGAAGCTTTGTCCTATCAAAAAAAGACATTCAAACATTCACTAAAAAAAATTGCCTTTCTCTATTGGATGACCGAAAAAGAAGAGCTTGAAGATATTTATTTTAAATCCATTCGTCTAGGCATTGAGGAACTCACCAATACCAGAAGCTTAAATGTTACCGCTTACAACCCGTCTGATGGTCTTCAATCGATTGATCCTTCTACAGAAGGCATCATCGCCATCGGTCGATTTAAAAAAACTGAGCTTGATCAATTATATACGATCACAAAACACATCGTCTTTATTGATACATCACCAGATGAAGACCGCTTTGATTCTGTGAAACCAAACCTGAAACGAATTGTAGAAAAGATTATTGATTCTTTTATCGAAAAACAGCACACATCCATCGGATTTATTGGCGGGACAGATCTTGATCTCAATACAAATAGGCGTATTCCAGATATTCGTGAAACGACCTTCCGCCAGTACATGACAGCACACAACAAACTGGATGAACAATTGGTCTATATCGGTCACCACTTCTCTGTAGATGAAGGCTATTCATTGATGATGAAGGCGATCGACGAGCTCGGTGATCACCTGCCAACCGCTTTTTGTGTCGCAAGTGATCCTCTTGCGATAGGCTGTTTACAAGCATTAAATGAACGCGGTTTTTCTTTACCAAATCGAGTGAGTGTCTTTAGTATCAACGATATTCACGTCTCTCAATATGTGTCACCACCGCTCACGACTTATCACATCCATACCTCTTTACTTTGCGAGACAGCTGTCGATTTACTTTTAGAAAGACTTGTTGATGGCAGAACATTACCAAAAACCGTGCTGATTGCCTCAGATCCTGTCTTTCGGAAAAGCACGATATAAACAGCTGGAAGCCCTGCCGTATGTGGCGGGCTTCTTTTCTCTTTATTTCGGTAAAAAATTTTACTTAATAAATTTAATAAAATGTGTTTACTTTTTTTACTCAAGTTGATATTCTCACATTAAGAAAGCGTTTTCTTATCATCTGTGAAAAAAGAACGAGAGGGGATTACGAATGAAAAAGGGAAAATGGGCGACATTATCGGCAGTCGTTGGTACTGCTGTGCTGCTGCTGTCAGCATGCGGACCAGGAGATGACAATTCAAGCGGTACACAGCCGGCATCTACAGGTACAAAGACCTTGCTAGTGTGGGAGGATGTCAAAAAGTCGGATGGGATTCAAGACGCCGTCAAAGAATTTGAAAAACAAAACGACGTGAAAGTCAAAGTGGTCGAAAAAGCATATGCCGACCAAATTGAAGCGCTCCGTCTGGATGGCGCAGCCGGCACTGGTCCAGATGTCATCACCATGCCTCACGACCAAATTGGATCAGCTGTCACAGAGGGATTGTTACAAGAAATCAAACCAGATCAAAAAGTGATCAATTCCTTCACAGACGAATCGATTCAATCACAAACGGTAGATGGTAAGCTGTATGGCCTGCCAAAATCCGTTGAAACCACCGTGCTTTTCTATAACAAAGACCTTGTCAAAAAGGCACCCACGACACTCGATGGCTGGTATGACCTTTCGAAAAAGCTGACAAAGGACGGGAAATACGGTTTTGTTGCGAAGTGGGATGAAATTTACTACGCACAAAGTGTATTAGGCGGATCAGGGGGCTATATTTTCAAACAGAAAAACGATGGGTCTTATGACGTCAATGATATTGGTCTTAATAACGATGGTGCCATCGAAGGCGGAAAATACATTCAGACATTCTTTAGCGAAGGACTTTTCCCGAAAGGCATCATTGGTGAGCAAGGAATCAATGTCCTCAACTCCTTATTCACTGAGAAAAAGGCTGCGGCTGTGATTTCTGGTCCATGGTCATTTGGTCCTTATAAAGAAGCGGGTATCGACTATGGCGTGACGGAATTGCCAACACTCCCTAACGGAAAACATATGAGCTCGTTCTTAGGTGTAAAGAGCTACAACGTCTCCTCTTATTCTAAAAATAAAGAACTTGCCGAGAAATTTGTTGAGTTTATCACGAACGAAAAAAATTCAAAAAAGCGCTTTGAAGTAACAGAGGAAATTCCACCAGTGAAAAAGCTGATGAAAGACCCAGTCATTACTGAAAACGCTAATGCGGATGCTATTTCAAAGCAAACGAAATATGCCACACTGACACCGAACAATCCAGAGATGGCAGAGGTGTGGAAGCCGATTGACAGTGCATTAGGACTGATTGCGACCGGCCGTACCGATGTGAAAAAGGCATTTGATGACGCGGTCAAACAAATCGACTCGCAAATTAAAGCGAATCACTCCAAATAAACATCAAGCGCAGGTAGCTGTTCATCTATCATGCTGCCTGCACTTGATCTAATTTCATATGAAGTAGGTGTTAAACGTGACGGGTAACCTTGAACTAGACCGCACACACATAGTGGAATCAAAGACACACCGGAGACGGGCGCTAATGTTCTCTCTTATACCCGGGATGGGGCAAATATACAACAAACAGTATGGCAAAGGGGCACTCTTTTTCCTGTTTGGCGTTTCTTTTCTAGTAGTGTTTTATGATTTATTCAATATTGGCTTCTGGGGGCTGTTCACACTTGGTACGATGCTGCCTCGTGACAACTCTGTTTTCCTTTTAGCAAAAGGAATTATTGCACTTTTAACAGCTGGATTTGGCATCGGTTTTTATGTACTCATGATACGAGATGCATTTATGAACGGAAAGAAACGTGATCAAGGGGTTCCGCTTCATTCCATCCGTGCTCAATACCATCAGCTCATCGATCAAGGCTTTCCTTACTTAATGAGCACTCCTGCTTTCTTTTTACTTCTATTCTCTGTTGTCTTTCCTATTATGTTCAGCTTTGCGCTGGCCTTTACAAACTATGATTTATACCACTCGCCTCCTGCCAATCTCATTGATTGGGTAGGCATTAAAAACTTTCAAAATATCTTTTCAATCGATATTTGGAGAGACACATTCATTGATGTACTGGGCTGGACGGTCGTATGGACGTTGGCTGCATCGACCCTTCAATGTGCTGTCGGCATTTTTCTAGCGGTTCTGCTCAATCAAAAAGATTTAAAAGGAAAACGGTTTTTCAGAACGATTTTAATTCTGCCGTGGGCTGTTCCAGGATTTGTGACCATTTTGGTGTTTGCTGGATTGTTTAACGACACGTTTGGTGCGATCAACAATACCCTTTTTGCATCGATTGGAATTGATCCAAAACCATGGCTGACAGATCCATTTTGGAGCAAAATCGCTCTTATTGCGATGCAGACTTGGCTTGGTTTTCCTTTTGTGTTCATTATGACAACTGGCGTTTTGCAGGCCATTCCTGAAGATTTATACGAGGCTGCAACCATTGATGGGGCAAATTTCTTTCAGAAATTCCGTTCCATTACATTACCGCTTGTCCTCTATTCAATTGCACCAATATTAATCACGCAATATACGTTTAACTTTAACAACTTTAATATCATCTACTTATTTAATGGTGGGGGGCCGCCTGTTGCTGGATCCACAGCGGGGGGCACAGACATCTTAGTGTCTTGGATTTACAAACTGACGATGCAGTCTTCTCAATATGCACTTGCTGCAGCTGTTACGATCTTACTGTCAATCTTCGTCATTGCCATTGCACTTTGGCAGTTTAAGAGAACGAATTCATTCAAAGAGGAGGACATGATGTGATATGGGATCAAAACAAAATAAGCTCATTCGCCTGAGTATCACTTATTTCATCCTTTTCATTGCCTCCGTTTGTATTCTATATCCACTCCTTTGGACGATCGGCGCTTCCTTTAATCCCGGGAACAGCCTGATGAGCACAAGCATGTTTCCGAAGAATCCAACGTTCAGCCACTTTACAGAACTCTTCTTCGGTCAAGGAGCACTTTATGCAAAATGGTATTGGAACTCAATGAAAATCAGTATTGCAACTATGCTCTTAACGTTGATACTTGTCAGCTTTACAGGTTATGCCTTTTCTAGGTTCCGATTCAAAGGACGGAAAAATGGGCTGATGCTCTTTTTGCTACTGCAAATGATTCCTCAATTTTCAGCGCTAATTGCCATTTTTGTATTGGCACAAATGCTTGGACTCATTAACAGCCACCTTGCATTGATTTTGATTTATGCAGGCGGACAAATTCCAATGAATACGTATTTAATGAAAGGCTATCTTGATGCGATTCCAAAGGATCTCGATGAATCAGCCAGAATGGATGGCGCAGGGCATTTCCGGATTTTCATCCAAATTATTATGCCGCTTGCCAAGCCGATTTTAGCCGTTGTTGCCATCAACTCATTTACAGGACCGCTGGGTGATTTCATCATCTCCAGTGTCATTGTCCGCTCACCCGAAATGTATACGCTCCCAATCGGTCTATACAATCTTGTATCAGACAAAATGGGTGCCAGCTACACGACCTTTGCAGCCGGGGCTTTACTCATTGCGATTCCAGTTGCTTTATTGTTTCTTGTTTTACAAAAACAATTTGTATCCGGCCTCACACAAGGCGGGACAAAAGGATAAGGGGAGATTTGATGAAGAAATGGTTGCTTGTCACTGTTGTCGTTTTCTTTCTGATGGGGTTAGGTATTCTGCCTGAAGCAAAGGCTGATACGATTTCGGTGAAACCGATCAATGGATTGCA
This sequence comes from Bacillus sp. FSL M7-0307, assembly GCF_038627835.1. Lineage (NCBI taxonomy): Bacteria > Bacillati > Bacillota > Bacilli > Caryophanales > Bacillaceae > Bacillus > Bacillus sp. FSL M7-0307. The sequence continues at coordinate 3,619,412 of NZ_CP152023.1, forward strand.
AGGTGATTTCATCAAAGGAGCCGATATCTCCATGCTCGCAGAAGTGGAGCGAAGCGGCGGCAAATACTACAACCAAAACTGGCAGCAGGTTGATCCGCTCAAGCTATTAAAAGAGAAAGGTGTCAACTATGTGCGCATCAGACTCTGGAACCATCCATACGACAACCAAGGCCGTGCCTATAACGGCGGGACAAACGATTTAAATACCGCCATTGCTCTCTCGAAACGTGCAAAAGCACAAAACATGAAAGTGCTGCTTGATTTTCACTACAGTGATTTCTGGACCGATCCCGGTAAACAGTTCAAACCGAAAGCTTGGACCAATCTCTCGCAAAGCGATTTAGAGAAAGCAGTTGGCACTTACACAAGCGATGTACTTAAAGCGATGAAAGCACAAAATGCCCTACCAAATATGGTGCAGGTCGGGAATGAATTGAATTCAGGTATGCTTTGGCCGAACGGAAAAAGCTGGGGTGAAGGCGGCGGTGAATTTGACCGACTCGCTGCTTTGCTAAAAGCGGGGACAAATGCTGTCCGCTCTGTCGATTCAAACATCAAAGTCATGCTTCACCTTGCACATGGAGGAGACAATGGCGCATCTCGCTGGTGGTTTGATGAAATCACCAAACGAGGCGTTTCGTTCGATACGATCGGTTTATCTTACTACCCGTATTGGGACGGCGGATTTAGCGGTCTTACTAACAATATGAATGATATTAGCGCCCGCTATAACAAAGATGTCATCGTGGTAGAAACCGCCTACGGCTTTACAACAGCAAATGGTGACAACCTCGATAACTCATTTAACCAAGATTCAGTCAATACGGCCGGTTATCCAGCATCACCACAAGGGCAGGCATCTTTTATACGAGATCTATCAGAAAAAATTTCACAAGTAAAAAACAATCGCGGGAAAGGGTTCTTTTATTGGGAGCCGCTTTGGATTCCAGCAAAAGGTGCTCCGTGGTCTAGTCAATACGGGCTCGTTTATATTCAAACAACCGGGACAGTCGGGAATGCTTGGGAAAATCAAGCCATGTTTGATTTCAACGGAAAAGCCCTGCCTTCTCTTGATGTATTTAAACAAATGACACCGTAATTAAACAGATAGGACGTGACAAAATGGGAAAGCGTTACCCACTCGTTCACCCAAATGTGAAAGGCTTTTTGCATGGTGGCGACTATAATCCTGATCAATGGCTCCATATGCCGGAGATCATTGACGAAGATTTTCGATTAATGAAGCTTGCACACTGTCAAACATTCTCTATCAATATTTTCGCTTGGAGCAAGCTCGAGCCAAAAGAAGGGGAATATGATTTTGCCTGGCTGGATGATATCATGGACCGCTTGGCAGCGCAGGGAGCTCACGCCATTCTCGCCACGCCAAGCGGAGCAAGACCTGCTTGGCTCTCGCAAACATATCCAGAAGTCTTACGCGTTGAAGCAAACCGCCAGCGCAACTTACACGGACTTCGCCATAATCATTGCTTCACCTCACCGGTTTATCGAGAAAAAACGAATACACTCAATCGTTTGCTCGCTGAACGCTACAAGGATCATCCAGCGCTGATCATGTGGCACATTTCAAATGAATACGGCGGTGAATGTCATTGTGATCTTTGCCAAGAAGCATTTAGAGACTATTTGAAAGACAAATACAACCATGACCTTGAAGCTTTGAATCAAGCATGGTGGACGGGATTTTGGAGCCACACCTTTACCGATTGGTCGCAAATCGAGTCACCAGCACCTCACGGGGAGCATATGATTCACGGCATGAACCTAGATTGGAAGCGTTTTGTCACAGCGCAAACGATCAATTTTTATCAAAATGAAATTGAACCGCTACGAGAATTAACACCTCATGTGCCAGTAACCACCAATTTTATGGGCGACTATCCGCATATGCGTCCATTCCTTGGACTGGATTATCATCAATTTGCAAAAGAAGTCGACGTGATCTCATGGGATAGCTATCCAGCATGGCATAGCGGCAGAGAAACCACTGCAGAATTAGCGTCAAACGTGGCCTTCGTTCACGATTTATATCGTTCATTAAAGGACGGTCAGCCGTTTCTCGTGATGGAAAGCACACCAAGCCTCGTGAACTGGCATGAAGTGAATAAGGTGAAGCATAAAGGAATGGCACACCTCTCTGCCATGCAGGCGATTGCCCACGGGTCCGACTCCGTCCTTTATTTCCAGTGGAGGCAAGGCCGAGGCGCCTCTGAAAAATTCCATGGCGCCGTTGTGGATCATTCAGGACATGAACACACGCGTGTGTTTCAAGAAGTCGCTGATTTAGGAAAACAGCTGGAGCAGCTTCAGCCGATTGCGGGTACGTCCGTTCAACCAGAAGTCGCCATCATATATGATTGGGAAAACCATTGGGCGATTGATGATGCGCAAGGCTTAAATAATACCAACAAACGCTATGTAGAGGCTTGTCAAACTCATTATCGAAGCTTCTGGAAAAAGGGCATCCCTGTTGATATTGTCGGGATGGAAAAGGATTTCTCATCCTATAAAGTGCTTGTGGGACCAATGCTTTACATGATCAAACCAGGTGTGGCAGAAAAGATCGAAGCATTTGTCAAAGAGGGTGGCATTTTTGTAGCAACGTACTGGAGCGGCATGGTCGATGAAAACGACCTCTGTTTCCTCGGTGGTTTCCCTGGCCCTCTCCGCCATGTACTTGGTATTTGGGCAGAGGAAATCAACACATTGATGCCAGATGAACACGTCTTAATGACCACAGGAAATGGACGCACTTATCATGTCGGCCAATATTGCGAATCCATTCACCCAGAATCAGCCTCTGTGTTAGGGCATTTTGAGAATGGCTGCTATGAAGGACAGCCCGCCCTTACTGTCCGCCCATTTGGCAAAGGGAAAGCATACTATATGGCTTCTGAAAATGAGCAGGCGTTTTATGATGATTTTTATGAAGATCTCATCGCAGGAATAGGGATAAAACCGATCCTATCCTCTTCGATTCCAGAGGGAGTCAGTGTCCAGAAACGAACAGATGGATCGCAGGACTTTGTGTTTATGATGAATTTTACAGATAGTAAAAAGGTAATTTTGTTAGAAGATCAAATCACTTATGAAGATGCATTCCACTCTTCAAATTTAACAGGAAAAATAATACTAGATGCCTATGAATATTTTATATTAAAAAGAAAACAAGAATGTCTTTAAAGACATTCTTGTTTTCTTTTTATGCAAGAACCAACCTTAAATTCAGCTTAAATTCAGCTTATAAACAAAATTCCAACTTGAAATAATATGGCAAAACATGATACATTATTTGTGAGAATTAGCAAAAAAACACTTTTTGAATCAAGGAGCATTTATGGATAATAAACACAACTTTATTACTCTAATACATCATTTCGTCTTTTCTCCTAAGAACTTTCTCTTAATCAAATACTCTAGTGAAAAAAATTATCGTCATTCTTGGTTTGTTTTCCTGGCTGTGTTAAGTCTGTTTTTAGGGTTTTATTTAGCTATTTTCCCCACAATCTCTACATTAATTAATCATTCTTTTAAAACAAATGGGATTGATTATACTGCTGATATGAGCATACTCATTATGATGATTACACTAGCATTAGGGATTGTTCAATTTACAGCAATGGTTCTTGTAAGCTTCTTTATAATACATATCATTGGGATATTATTTGGTGGTGTTGCTACTGCTAAAGAGTTTTTCCCAAGTTTTATTTATTCTATCATACCGGTTGCTATCAAATTTATAATTCTCATTATCTTTTCTTTCTTTTTAGGTAGTGATTTTGCATTTTCAGTTATTTATCCAAATTCTCAAAAGCCAATTGATATTATATTGAATATTATCATCGACCCCTTTTTTTGGTGGTCTACCATTCTAGGGTGTATTGCAATTAAAGAAATACACAAAATTTCCTATATAAAAACTGTCATAATCGTTTGTATAACAATGTCTTTAGGTATTATTTCTCTTTTTTCAACTAGCTTATTTTTGTAAACTGAAAGGAGGTGAATTCAAATATGAAAAATAGCAATCTTTTTAAAATTGCGAGTGTTACAAGTATAGTTTCTCTTTTTGCCATCGCTACTTTCCTTATGGGTTCTTCAGAAGGTATTGCAAGTTTAGCTTCTATTGATTTCAATTCAGGTAATCAATTTGCATTAGACCTTGCAACAAACTTAGGAATTAGTCGCAAGACCGCTTATGCTGCTATAGGTGTTATCATGACTACTGGCGATGTCCTAACAATACTTAGTCTATTAGCTGTTGTTTTGGGTGGAACTGGCCTTGTCACTGCTGCTATGGTAGCTACTGCGAAAAAATTGGCTACAAAACACGGCAAAAAATACGCTGCAGAATGGTAAAAACCAAAGTGAAGAAATTGAGGAGTATAATTATACTCCTCCTTCTTTTCGTCTAGGAGGAATATAATGCTCAACAAAAAAGTTTTTATGGCAAACTTTAAACTTACATATAGACGTACTTTAAACCGTTTGATTTACTTTTTCCCATCAAGCGAAAATTTACTAAAATCAAATAGACTTATTTTTGTTTTTACACCCTTTTTTTTAGTCTACCTTTTTATTCTATATAAGGCTTCAACTACTCTTTTTCCTAATGTACCAGTCCATATCTTATCATTAGGTACAAATTTTATTATTCTTTTTTTTGTTTTGAATATTTTAAAATCATCAACTGATATTTTACATCGATATGTATACCCTGAAGATTTCCTTCTTTTACATACTTTAAAGACAGATCCCAAAAAAGTTCTATTATCGAGATTTTTCACAACAATTTTTCTAAATGTTTTATTCAAATTAACAATAATAGTATTCCCTGTACTTTTTTTCATAAATTTTTATACAAGTAATAAATTATACCTTTTTTTATCATTTGTACCACTATTTATATTTATCTTTGGCCTTACATGCATTTACTCATTACTCACATATATCACTTATTCTAAATTTTTATACAAAATCTTGAATTCTAGGTTAATTAGTCTGTTATCTTTTATAGGAATTGCACTCTTATCTGCTCTTTCAACTACTTTTTTTGGTTGGATCGGACTTAACTACTTTTATGAAAAAGATCTTCTTGAAGCTATTGAAAATTTCATATCTGTATTTAGATTAGAGACGATATTAACAAACACATGGCTTCCTACTAACTGGTACCTACTTTCAACAAAAAGTGATATCTATTTATTTATCATATGTTCTTTAGGTTTAATTGCACTAGGATTTCTTTTACTCTCTATTTCCTATCTAATAGTTTTGAAAGTGTTGCTTATAAAGGAAGCAACACCTAATAATCTTTTGCCGAGAATAAAACCAATCAAATTACCTTTTTTAAATTATTTAATAAATTTCTTTCCCCGGCAAAATATCGCAATTTTAAAAAAGGATCTTACTGCTCTATTAAGAGCTAATTTTACTATCAAGAGACGCTTAGTGCTATCTGTAAATATGATTGCAATAGAATTAGGTGTATTGGTAGGAATTAGTTTAAATCAAAAGTGGTTTGACTTCTCGGAACTTTTTGTTATTTATCCAATTTTATTTGCCGTAACTTACAACACTTCTTTATTAGGAGAAGGCTTGCTTGGGATAACTTCAGCAGATGCAGAGCGCGAAAATCTATATATTTATAAGAATTCAGGCGCTTCTATCTTCAAGTTGATTGCAGGAAAATCAATACTGCATTTATCTATAATTCTTATTATAATGAATTCATTATTTTTAGTTATATTATTATTATTCAACTTAGATACTATGACTCAAATTATTTTGTATATCATGATTAATTCAATTAGTCTTATTATAGGTTCTGGCCAAGTGATAGGTACTTTCCTCTATCCTCGTTTAGACTGGGAAAATTTAGAGGATATTGGTTCGTCTGTTAAAGCCTCATTTTTTGAACATACTATTCTTGGGGTACTACTAGCATTTTACCTTCAATTGTATGGGGTCTCAGGTGCTCTCGTTACTTTTGAAATTATTGATAGGAGTATATTCTTTTTACTTATTGTGACTGGAACATGTCTATTTTTCATTGGAATTTCTCTATTTTATTATTTTTGGATTAAAAGAATAGGAACGAAACATTGGGAGATGAAAACATGAAAATTGAGAATCTATCTTTCAAATATAAAGATAAACAAATTTTAAAATCTATAAATTTAAAAATAGAGCAAGGTAAGGTATATGGATTACTAGGACCGAATGGTGCTGGAAAATCAACACTTTTAAAATGTATTCTCGGGATTATGAAACCATACGAAGGTAATATTACTATCAAGGAGAAAACTATATATTCTGAGAGATCTTCCTATCTTAAGTATATAGGTTATGTTCCTGATTCTCCTTTTATCTATCATTATTTAACCCCTAGAGAGTACCTGGAATTTATTGCTGACTTACAAGACGTACCCACTGAAATGAAGGATAATAGAATTGAAGTTTTGTTAGATCAATTTAACTTAAAACAAAATGAGAATGATATGATTTCTACATTTTCATTTGGTATGAAACATAAATTATCTGTTGCTGGAGCCATAATTCATGAACCTGAAGTTTTAATATTAGACGAACCATTAGGTGCGTTCGATCCTCCCACTACAAAGATGATGAAAAACTTTCTTAAACGTTATGCTGAACAAGGTAATACTGTGATCATGTCTACACACCTTGTTAATATCGCTCAACAACTATGTGATAGAGTTGGTATTTTAATTAACGGTGCTCTTGTTAAAGAATATGATCACCTTACAAACATTCAGCACTTTGAAGATTTAATTATAAAAGATATGGATACTTTACTAAAATGACAGGAATAATAATCAGAAATAAACGTATACTTTATATAGCAAGTATTTTATACATAGCAGGTATAGTTCTTGGGGTTATTTTTAACAATATTCTACCTAGTCTTAGTCCAGAAACTGTTGATGAAGTTACAGTTCTGGGATATTTCAAACATAACTTTGCTGCAAATTTATTTCTCATTTTCTCAATGTTTACATTTGGTATTTTGACATCTATCTTATTATTATTAAATGGATTTTTAGTAGGCTTATCCTCTTTACAAAGTATTACCGATCATGGTAACAATTTGTTATATATATTAACTGCTTTAATTCCTCATGGTATCTTTGAAATTCCTGCCATGATATTATCAGGTTCACTTGGTTTCAAATTGTTAGACTTTGTCTACTTAAAAATAAGAGGGCTACATTCCCCAAAGAAACATTTCTTTTCGGATATTTTATTTTTTACTATGGTGATATGTCTGTTGACATTACTTGCTGCTTTAACAGAAGCATTATTAACGCCCTTTTTACTAAAAAAAATTCAATAGGAGGTCCTTATGTTTATTAATAAAAAAAAGATAGATAAATTACTAGATGATCATTTAGAGGAAAACAAGGGAGATTCTAAAAACACAATTAATAGTTCTTTTATATTTGTATTTTATTTTTCAATACTCTTATCAATCTGTACTTTCTTTTTTGATTATAGATTTTTTTTAATCACTTTGTTTGGTCCAACCATTTTAGTGACTTTTATATCTCCTCCCCTACAATTTAATAAAGGAATTTATAGAGGTTGCTCTGCATTATATTTATTACTATTAATTATAGTGACATTTTTCTGGATCAAGTAAATTATCAACTGTTAATAAAAAACGTCCGAAACAGACGTTTTTTATTTTACCATTTTAAGTGGATTTTTTCTAAATTTTTTGACATGTTGAACACCGCGCCATGATTGGATTCACCATCCTTTTTTACCATTGTATAGGTATGAAAGCGGTTGCCTAATACTCATATTTTTGATACTCTTTTTTTCAATGCAGATGTGGGACTGCATTGGTATAAAAACAAACAAATGTAAACGGTTTATTGTAGGGGGAGGGGCTTATGTTAACGTTTGTTGGATTGTTGATTATTTTAACGATTGTTGTTTTGCTGATTTGGGGGAAAGCGAGTCCAATTGTCGCCATGGTCATGGTGCCTTTAATAGGGGCGCTCATCGCGGGGTTTGGTATCAATGACATTCAAACTTTCTTTGAACAAGGGATTATCAAAGTATTGCCAGTGGCGACCATGTTTATCTTCGCCATTTTATTTTTTGGCATTTTACAAGATACAGGGTTCTTTGAACCTGTAATTAAAGCATTAATCAAGCTGACAAAAGGAAATGTTGTCACAGTTGCGATGGGAACTGCCTTGATTGGGGTCATCGCACACTTAGACGGAGCAGGAGCTACCACCTTTTTATTAACTGTACCTGCACTGCTTCCGCTTTATAAAAAATTACATATGAGTCCTTATTTATTGCTTTTGTTAATCGGGACGAGTGCTGGATTAACCAATATGATTCCATGGGCTGGACCCACAGGACGGGCAGCAAGTGTTCTAAATATGGACCCATCTGAACTGTGGGTACCGCTTATTCCCATTCAGCTGATCGGGGTCGTGCTCGTATTAGGAATGGCATTCATTTTAGGAAAAAGAGAAGAAAAACGAATTCGGGTGAAAATCGCCGCAAATGAAGTAGCCGCTGTCCAATTAGAAGGCGCCGATTGGGATCGTGCCATTCAATCGATCAGCGAAACAGGCGATGCGTCTTTAAAGCGTTATCACTTAATGTGGGTCAACCTCATTCTATTTTTAGCTGTTGTTGTCCTTCTTGTGCTGAACGTGATTCCTGCTAGCTATATGTTTATGATTGGTCTTTCACTAGCACTTCTGATTAACTTTCCAAATGTGAATTTACAAATGGAGCGAATAAAGGCACATGCCCCAAGTGCACTAATGATGGCAGCTGTAATTTTCTCCGCAGGTTCTTTTTTAGGAATTCTTGAAGGAACGGGCATGCTAAAGGCGATTGCAGTGGACAGTATTCACATTTTGCCAGCTTTCTTACTGCCATTTTTACATATCATTGTGGGGATATTTGGGGTTCCTCTTGATATGCTGACAAGTACAGATGCCTATTATTATGCACTCTTGCCGATTGTCGAATCGATTACATCAGAGGTTGGTGTGTCAGGGACATCTGCAGCATACGCCATGATGATTGGAAATATCATCGGCACCTTTGTCAGCCCCCTTGCACCTGCTGTATGGCTTGCCATCGGTCTTGCAGGGGTCGATATGGGGAAACATATCCGCTACTCCTTCTTTTGGATGTGGGGGTTCAGTATCGTTTTACTCATCATCGCCAAACTGATTGGCATCATATAAAAAAGAAAGACATGCGCAAACCAGCGCATGTCTTTTTCATTGAATTATGAAGGATATTCACTCGTGTGAATGTCTGTTTTCGGTTTTCTAATCAGTGACATCAATCCAACGATTAGCAACAAGATCATCGGAACGAAAGCAAGACCAACAGTTCCAATTAAAAGAGTCACAGCTGAAACCAAGAAAAGAATACCAGAAAGCACGGCACGGCGGTCTGTTTTCAAGACAATCACACCAACAAGGGCTAAAACAGCCGCAATTGCGGAAACAACCATAAACTGAACGCCAAAGGCATGAACCGAAGCTTCAAGTGTTTCAACTGGCAAGGCGCTGCCTTCCTCTTGTAAAATTTCATTCATTTCTTCATAAAATGCTGGGTCCACAGAGAGCATCAATGCCCCAAAACCAACACCAATTACGTTGAGGACAATACTGATAATCCCCATAATTTTTTCACCTTTACGCTTAATCATTGATAGAAACCTCCTAAAAAGTTAAATTAACCTGTTTTTACTTCTCGCTTTTGGAAGACGATTAAAGCAACCGCCAAGAAGATGGCCCAATAAATGACTAGGACCGTTAGTGAGAAACCTAGGGACATGCCTTCGATATAAGTAGGTGTTTCTGCGAAATACTGTACAGGATCGTTGGCAAACAATAAGTATTTCGCCCAATCAAAGAAGAACATCAAAATGCTTGTGATGGATGCTCCGACAACATAGGCTAATACACTAATCGCTATGGAAATGGCCTCGCTTCTAAACACCGTTGAGATAGCAAAAGAAAGTGTCCCTAATACAACAAACATAGCACAATGCGCCAAATAATAAGAGACCATATTTGCAAACTGAGACCGTTCAATGACTTCACCATTTTGATAAGCCAAATACACATAATCATTGTTTAGTCCAAAGAATATCGCACCTAAGATAAAGGATAAGATAAATAGGACAGCGATTAGGAAAAGTGAATATAGTTGGACGGTAAAGTATTTAGACAAAAGAACCTTCAACCTGGATGGCGGACGAATCAGTAATAATTTAATTGTACCATGCTTATATTCAGCCGAGACAATTGTGGCTGCAATAATAATCACAAATACACCGACTAGCTGAAGCAAATTAGCATTTGTTTTCACATAAGTCCATGCATTTTTACCGAATTGATCGGCTGGAGGTAAATCATGTTTGATTCGATACTCATTGATCGCTATATCGGTTTCAAGGGATCTCTTATAAAATCTTATATTATCCTCTTTCAATTCTTGCTTCTTTGCTTTATTGATTTCTTGCAACTCAGTTTTCCAATCACCGGATGCTTGATCTCCGTCATTTGTCTTAACAGCAAAAATCAACGTCGCAATCATACCTAAAACAAGAAGCCCAACCATAATCCAAGTACCCACACGATAACTGATTTTCATCCACTCGTTTTGAATGAGGCGAATCATACGTCTGCCTCCTTTTTACCTGTTAAGCTTAAGAACTTATCTTCTAAGGTTTGTTTTTCTACTTTGATTTCGTACAAATGAATAGAAGCCTCGCTCAAATGACGAATCAATTGTGGCATTTTCTCTTCTAGGATGGAGAAGAATAAGTACTGCTCCTCTTCTCTAACTGTGATGCCTTCCTCGAATGCCTCAATGAGCTTTTGGGCTTCTACTAGCTCGCTTGATGCTACTTTCATTCGATAATTGACCAAATCATCCTGCTTCGTCTCCGCACGCTGATCCTCAATCGCAATCAGCTTTCCTTTTTGGATAATGGCGAAACGATCACACATCAATTCCATTTCTGACATGAGATGACTTGAAACAATGACAGCAAGCCCTTCTTCCTTTGCCAGCCTTCTCAAGTAATCTCGTATCATACGAATTCCCTCTGGATCTAGTCCATTGGTCGGCTCATCTAAGATTAGCAGTTTCGGTTTATGTATCAATGCCTGAGCAATCCCCAAACGCTGCTTCATTCCTAATGAAAACGTACGGACACGCTTATGTTTCACATGCTGCAAACTAACTAGTTCTAGCAGTTCATCAATTCGACCTTCATCCACTTTTCCATTCATTCTGGCAAAATGAACAAGGTTTTGTCTTGCCGTTAAATGATTATACATTTCTGGGTTTTCAATAATCGCACCGACATCTTGGATGGCATGCTGATATGAGGCTTGAATACTATGACCATTAATCAGAATGTCACCGGATGTAATGGGAGAAAGACCGACCATCATGCGAATGGTTGTCGTTTTTCCTGCGCCATTCGGCCCTAAGAAGCCAAAGACTTCGCCCGCTTGGACAGAGAAACTCAAGTCTTGAACAATCTTTTTCCCGCGAATATGCCTAGATACATTTTGCAGTTCTAAAACGTTCGTCACGTTACCTCTCCTTCTTTGTCTAAGTATCATCTATCATCTATTTCCTGATAAACACCATGATCCGTCAAAAATAGAAGAACACTTCCATATGGTACAGCAATGCCCAAAAGTTGTGAAGGGGATTAGGCAAAATTTAGAGAATCATCTGCCTTTTTTAAGGTAGGGTTAAGAAAAGCGTGAATTTTTATAAGAAAAGAGGCTTGATTTTTTAAAAAAAGAATCATTTTCAACAGGTACATATGTATGAAATGATGTTTAAGATTATACCTTTCACCTATAAATATCGAAATAAAAAAGAGGCTGATGGTCGACAGCCTCTTTTCATACATTATACTTTCTTCACAAACTCCGATTTTAACTTCATTGCGCCAAAACTAGGAATTTTACAATCAATGTTATGATCGCCTTCGACTAAACGAATCCCTTTGACCTTCGTCCCTATTTTTAAAACCGAAGAAGAACCTTTGACTTTTAAATCTTTAATCACAGTGACCGTGTCACCATCACTTAATAGATTTCCATTCGCATCTTTGACAACAAGCTGTTCCTCTGCCGCTTGTTCTTGTTCTAGCGACCACTCATGCGCACATTCTGGACAAATAAGCATGCTGCCATCCTCGTATGTATAGGTTGAACTGCACGATGGACAATTCGGTAGATTAGACATTTGTGTTTCCTCCAACTTTCTTTTTCATTTAGAACCATTTTACCACATTTCTATAGAAAGAAATGTGATAGAAAAGGAAACATTTTTCATCATTTACTTATCTCTTCCAAATGTCATGACGGCCGCAATATTCCGCGCTGTTCTCTCTACATGCACACTAGCATCATGCATGGCTTCAGCCAGAGTCGTGACGCCAGGGACAATACTAAAAAGTGCATCAATGCCATGATCATGTACGACTGCACTGTCTTTTGAGAGGGACCCAGCGATGCCAATCACAGGGAGTCGATATTGTTTCGCAGCTTTGGCTACACCGATCGGCGTTTTGCCGTAAATGGTCTGCTGATCAATCCGGCCTTCCCCTGTAATGACTAGGTCAGCGTCCTTTAGTACGTCAGCAAAATGTACGGCTTTCAGTACAATATCGATTCCCTTTTGCAGATCAGCCTGTAAAAAGCCTAATAAACTCGCGCCCATTCCTCCTGCCGCTCCTGCACCTGCCGCCTCACCAAAGGAGACATGAAAATGCTGCTTAGCCACTTGTGCAAAATGAGATAAATTCTTGTCCAACAGTTGAACCATTTCTGTATCTGCTCCCTTTTGAGGACCGAACACAGCAGACGCTCCTCTTTCACCCGTTAAAGGATTATCCACATCACACGCCACTTCCAGACGGACTGATCGCAATCTTGGATCCAGTCGAGATAGATCAATAGAAGCTAATTGATTCAGTGATCCACCGCCCGGCGTGAGGTCTTGGCCTGCTTTATCGAGAAAAGAAGCACCTAAACCTTGCATCATGCCAACGCCGCCATCATTTGTTGCGCTTCCGCCAAGCCCAATGATTAAATGCTTCGCTCCTTTATCCAGCGCTGCAAGCATTAATTCTCCTGTCCCTCTAGACGTCGTGAATAAGGGGTTCCGTTTTTCTGGCGGGACAAGATGTAATCCTGATGCTGCTGCCATCTCTATGACAGCTGTCTGACCATCTCCCAACATACCAAAAAAGGCATCCACAGGTTTGCCAAGCGGGCCCGTGACCACTTGCTGGACAATCTTCCCGCCTGTCGCATCCACTAACGATTGAACTGTGCCTTCTCCTCCATCTGCCATTGGGATTTTCATATATTCTGCGTGTGGCAAAATAGAACGAAATCCTCGTTCAATGGCACATGCTGTCTCATAAGCAGATAAACTTTCTTTAAATGAATCTGGTGCGATCACAATCTTCATCCAAAAACCCCTCGTTTCTCATTAAATCCTCAGCCGAACAGCTGGAAAATACCAAAGATAATGGTCGATACAACGGTTAATGTCAAACCAATTAACGATTCAAAGGGCATTAATTTCAACCGTTCTTTTATATCCATTTGAACACTTCCTGCCGTTGCATGGAAAAAGCTTCCGTGCGGCATATGGTCGAGCACAGTTGCGCCAGCGTGAATCATAGCTGCGCCTGAAAGGGCAGATACACCAAGACCAATAAGAGTTCCGCTAAATACACCACTTGCAACTGCCGTCCCTGCAGTTGTCGAAGCTGTGGCAGCCGACATAAAAATTCCAGACGTTGGTGCAAGCAAGTAAGGAGGTAATCCCGAAGCGTCAAGCGCCTGAATAAATACCTCTTTCATGGAAGAATTCGATACAATTCCAGCTAATGTACCTGTCCCTAGTAACATGATCGCTACACCTGACATTTTATGCAGCCCTGACATCGCATAATCATTGAGAAACTTCCCTTTTTTCATGAAAAGAGCGCCAACAATTCCTCCTATTGGTAAGGCAATCATTGGATCAATATTTATTTGAAACAATGGTCTCAAGGCTAACAAGAGAATGGTCACAAGCGGTCCTACAAGCGCTTGTAGAAAACCAGGCACTTGAACCTGGCCTTGGTCAGCTCCCTCTTCCAGAACAGGTGTCCCTTTATTCGCAAGCTTTTTGGCTAATACATATGTGACGGCTATCCCGAAAATAGCCGGTATGACACCTGCCGCCATCAGGGAAGTAAGCGGTACACCAAAGGCATCAGAGGCTGCAATGGCATTCGGATTCGGTGACATGATATTCCCCGCCTTCCCTCCTCCAATCATCGCAAGTAAAATCCCCGTTTTAGAAAGTTTTGCACGCTTGGCAATGGCAAGTGCGATTGGTGCTACTGTAATGACTGCTACATCTACAAAAACACCCACCGTTGTTAAAATCATTGTTGCAAGTGCGAGTGCTAAAAGTGCCCTCGCCTCTCCAAGCTTTTTGACGATGGCCTCCGCAATAGATAGCGCTGCTCCCGACTCAATTAAAACCCCTGCCAGTACACCTGCCGCCATGATTCGAAGGACAGCCGGAATCATGTCCTTTGCGCCTTCCATCATGACGTTCACGGTCTGCACAACATCTACACCGCCAACCAAACCGCCAATAAATGCACCTGCCAGCATGCCATAAGCAGGTGATACTTTTTTTAAAATGAGAACAATAGCGATCACAAGCGCAGTCAATGCGCCCAATGTACTTACTGTCACATCTCCACCCATTCTCCATCCCTCCTGATTGTCTTTTATTAATTGTAAGCGTTTACTCATTGGGATCGAGTTGTGAATCTAAATGAACTTCTTTTATTTATTACTTCATCCAGTTGTGCAAATGCACAATTAAGACAGTTGATGGTCCAATTGTGCTATGTACAGCTCCATCAACTGTTTCACATGACGAGGGTCTTTTCCGGTCAATGCCTGGATTTTATCTAAACGATATCGCAGTGTATTACGGTGAATAAATAGACGATCAACGATTCTTTGTAAATCCCCGCCCTCTTCAATGTAAACCTTTAACGTTTGAACGAGCTCCATTTCTTGTATCAGCGGATGATAAAAATCACTCCACCGTTTGCCCTCTTTGGCGGCTCTCGCTTTTATAAACAAGCTTTCAAGCTGATAAGATTCAAAGACATATATGCTTTCCTCTGGATGGAGCACCTTTCCTAACCGCAGGGCCTCTCTCGCATGCTGAAAGGACAACGGTAATTGACTCATGTCCTCAGCGACAGTTCCTACACCCACTAGCACTTGTCCATCAACTGCACCTGCCATTGTTTGTTGCAGCTGTTCGATCACATGCTTGAATTGATGGTCACATATCGGCTGTCTTAACAGGATCAATTCATGACGGAAGGTCATGCCTAGTAAATCATCCGCATTCTTATCGTATTGAATGGCATGCATCATTTTGTGTACAGTGTCCTCAGACGATGGAATCGGCTGAAAAACAATAGCCATTCGCCGCTTGTCTAAAACCATTCCAAGCCAGTCAGCACGGTGTTTCAGCTGGTGATCACCCATGTCAGACTCGGAGATGAGCTGATTCACAATTTCACTCTCTATTCGCTGCCGCCACTGGAAGCGTTCAAGCAGAAAAGATTGCTCTAATACGAGCTCAGCTGCCATTTTCACCAGCTCGGCATGATGACGAATGTCCTCTGGCTCACCCGTAATCCCAATGACACCAACTACTTGTTCCCGAAAGCAAATAGGCAGATTGATTCCAGGTCTCACGCCTTTTAAGCGGCGGGACGTCTCCTGATCAATCTCCACACTATCTCCGCTTGACAGCACTAAACGTGCTCCATCATGTTTTTGTCCAATCCTTTTTCGTTCACCAGACCCAATAATGACACCATCTGCATTCATGACATTGATGTTTTGATGTAAAATATGCATCGTACGTTCAACCATCTCTTGAGCCAATTCACTGGTTAAAAATTGCATTCAGCATCTCTCCTGAAGGGGTTTTCATTCAATGTATCATAGTGTCATTGCACAATAAATGCAAAGCTTAAAAAAACAGCCGTTGACAAAGATACGCCAAAAAGTGTTTAATCAAATCAAGGGACCGACCGACAGTCTAGTCAAAAGAAAGGATGACTTTATGAGAACCGTTAAACATCCTGAGGAACGCAAAAATGACATCTTGAATGCAGCAGAGAAGCTTTTTTCAACCAAAGGCTATCAGCAAACCACAATTATTGACATCCTCAAAGCCGTTGGCATTGCAAAAGGCACATTCTATTATTACTTTACTTCCAAAGAAGAAGTGATGGATGCAATCATTGACCGGATCATAAAAGCAGATATCATCGAGGCAAAGCGTATTGCCGCTGATCCAGATATCTCAGTGGTTGATAAATTATTTCGCATCATCATGGCACAATCTCCTAAACAGGGCAGCCATAAAGAAGGCATGATCGAACAATTTCATCAGCCTGCTAATGCAGAGATGCATCAAAAAAGCTTGATCAAAGCCATTACAGAGCTATCACCCGTTTTAGCAGAAGTCATTCAGCAAGGGGTAGAAGAAGGGATATTTCAAACGGATTATCCGCAAGAGACGGTCGAATTTCTTCTCGCTTCTGCACAGGTTATCTTTGATGAGGGACTTTTCCAATGGACCACAGCGGAAAGCATACAACGGGCGCTAGCATTTATCGCAATCCTTGAAGCCTCTTTACATGCAGAAAAGGGAAGTTTCTCCTTCCTTCTCCAACGTTTAACTGGAGAACCGGAAGACAATAATCAGTGATTGGTCACTTCAATACCAATCCTGCATACATTATAGACTGACGGTCGGTCTAAAAGGAGAGTGATTTTCATGTCGTTATCAGCCAAAAATGGCTCCACCCATTTTATTTATCTCGTTCTCGGGCAAATTATTTCCGTTTTCGGGTCTTCCTTGATTCGTTTTGTTCTATCTTTACACGTCTTGGATATGACACATCGTGTTGATTTATATGCTCTGCTTTTCGCTTTATCCAATATCCCGCTCCTCCTTTCGCCATTAGCAGGAGCAATGGCTGACCGGTTTAACAGAAGAAATTTGATGATTTTATTTGATGTTCTTACTGGCATTATGATTCTGGCTTTTTATTTCTGGTTATTTTCAGGTCATGATTCACTTTATATGATTGGAGCCGTCATGATTCTCCTTGGTGTCATGAGTACGTTTTATGCTCCTGCTGTGATGTCCAGTATTCCTCAGCTAGTGAAAGAAGAAAAATTAGAACAAGCGAATGGCATCGTGAATGGCGTGCAGGCCCTTTCAGGTGTTGTCGCTCCTATCATTGGCGGCGTTTTATACGGACTCATTGGGAGCCAGGTCATCATAGGCGCTAGCAGCATTGTATTTTTTCTATCAGCGTGCATGCTTTTACGGTTAAATATCTCTTTCTCACCTAGCCCACTCGCAGAACCGATGACCAAAGTACTCTTGAAAGATATGAAACAAGGATTTTCCTATATCGGAAGCCAGCCATTTTTAAAAAGAGCCATGCTGCTTGCAGCGTTGCTAAATTTCATCCTCACACCATTTTTTATCGTTGGAGGTCCCATTATTTTAAGGGTCACAATGAAAAGCAGTGACATCATGTATGGAATAGGAATGGGCATCATTGAGTTTGCCGTCATCGCAGGCGCCCTGCTAGTTGGGCTTGTAGCGAAACATTGGCGCATTCCTACTTTGTATCGCTGGCTGCTCGTCATCGCAGTCATTTTGCTACCTGTTGCTTTTTCAACATCCAAGGTGGCTCTTCAATTTGGGACATTTCCAGCCTATTTTCTCTTTTTAGCAGGGTGTCTCCCAATTGCCATGCTGCTCACCATGATTTCGATCGTTGTCATCTCACATGTGCAAAAGAAAACACCCAATGCTCAATTAGGAAAAGTCATGGCCAATCTGACAATGGTCTCTCAATGTGCTGCACCGCTCGGTCAAATGATGTACGGGTTCTTGTTCAACACTTTTTCCGCCAGCATGTATGTGACCGTGTTAATCGTCAGTGCCTTGATGTTTGCACTTGCCTTCCTTACAAAAAATATGCTTCGACATGAAGGAGAATCAGCCTCATGAGATTGACGTTTATCAAGAAAGACCTAACCCGCCACCGTCTCATTTCAATCGGCTTAACCCTTTGCATCATGATGACATCATTTTTAGCAACAAGCGCTGCGCAAATGACAGTCCAGTTGAATGGTTCCATTTCTGATTTACTCCAATCAGCCAAAGCACCAGACTTTGTCCAAATGCACGATGGGAGCTTAGATGAAAAAGCGGTCGATACATTTTCAAGTAAACAGTCGATGGTGAAGGCACATCAAATTGTTCCAATGATTCCGATCGAACATGTCAGCATCAAGTTCGGGCAGGAGCCTGCTCAAGCGGGTGTGATGGATCATTTATTTGTAAAGCAAAATCGCTATTTTGATTTCCTTTTAAACGAACGAAATGAAAAGCTCACTGTAAATAAAGGAGAAGTAGCAGTCCCTATTTATTTTCAACAAAAATACCACTTAAAGATTGGCGAAAGGTTACTCATTACAAAAGGCTCTCATCAATTCTCTTTTCAAATCAAAACGTTCTTACGAGATGCCCAAATGAATCCAAGTCTTGTCAGTTCAAAGAGATTTCTTCTGCATGATGCGGACTGGGCGGCACTGAATCAAGTGTTTCAAAAAAAGGAGTACTTAATTGAATTTTTATTGCATGATGCTGGTCAAGCAGATGTTTTTCAATCACTCTATCAATCATCTGAGCTGCCACAACAGGGGCCTGCTGTCACATTACCCCTGCTTCGCATGCTGAATGCCCTAACAGATGGTATGGTGATCGCCATTCTCCTTCTTGTCTGCTTTCTGCTCATTAGCATTTCTCTCCTCTCTCTTCGTCTCGCTATGACCGCCGCTATAGAAGAGGATGAACGTGAAATTGGAATCTTAAAAGTACTAGGAATCCCTTTATCAAAAATCAAACAATTATACGTTGGGAAATATGCTGTGCTTGCCTGTATAGGGTGTATAGCAGGATATTTAATGACGCTCATGTTTGGTGATTTGTTTACAGCCAATATTCAGCAATATATGGGGAATCGCCTCTCTTTTATTCATCAGGTGATCCCGCTTTTGGTGTCAATTTTGACGGCAATGATCGTCATCTCATTCAGCTATGCTGTCCTAAGGAGATTTGGACAAATATCAGCCGCTCAAGCCATTCAAGGTGGCATAAGCTCACCAAGCCATAAAAAACAAATTCCTATGCACCTCCAGAAAAACAGATTCCTCCCAGTGAATTTTTGGTTTGGTTTGAAAGATCTGTTCTCGCGAATAAAGATGTATTCAACAATTACTTGTATTATCGCGCTTTGTACATTTTTAATGTTGATGCCGATTCAGTTATGGTACACATTACAATCACCAGATTTCATCACATATCTTGGCTCTGGAAAAAGTGACCTTCGAATTGATATTCGGCAGGGAAATCATTTAGAGAAAAGTACAAATAAAATAGAGTCTATGATTAGCGAAGACCAAGACATTCAAACATCTGCCGTCTATGAAACAACTTCTCTACAAGCCAAAACAATGGAGAATACATTAGAAACGCTCTATTTAGAAACAGGTGATCTATCAGCATTCCCTCTCACCTATTTACAAGGAAGGGAACCGTTGAAGGAGGAAGAGATTGCTTTATCGGTGTTGAGTGCTGACTCACTTCAGAAAAAGATAGGCGAAAAAGTCACTCTCGCCACAAATGGACAGCAAGTTCAAAAAATGGTTACCGGCATTTATCAAGACGTCACCAACGGAGGGAAAACTGCTAAAGCATTATCTCAGCCTTTTCCTCAATCATCCCTTTGGAAAACCGTTCAAATACAATTAAAACAAGGAATAGATATGGCAGGAAAAAAAGCAGCACTTGAAACAAATATGTCTCCTGCAAAAGTGACAGATATGAAAGAATATGTGCATCAAACAATAGGAAGCACCGCATCTCTAGTAAAAGTGATTGCATTATTTTCAACCATCGCAGCTTTTGGAACAGCCAGCCTCATGTTAATGATGTTTCTGCACATGTTAAGGGCGAAAGATTTAAATCGTACTCACTTGTTAAGGACGATTGGTTTTTCTCAAAAAGATTTAACCTATCAATACTTAACAAGTTTTATCGTCGTTCTCTCTATTGGTGCCTTCATTGGAGCAATCGCTGTTCATACTATTGGTCCGGCGTTGATGAGTGCAGGCGGCGCATCATTAGGAGCATCCAGCCTTCAGTGGTTAGCCCCGAAATGGGTTTGGATCGTGTATCCTCTCCTGATGTTTATGGTGAATTTAACTGTCATCTCGTGGTTATTGAAGTCCTTTTTTTCTAGTAAAATCAGCCGTCATACACTTTCATAAGGAGATGTTTCACATGGAACAATTAATTGAAGCGAAACAATTGTCTTTACAAATTGATTCATTAAAAGGACAAAAACAGACCATTCTTAGAAATATTCACTTATCAATTAAACGTGGAGAATTTGTCACCATTATGGGACCTTCAGGGTGTGGAAAAACCTCTTTGCTTTATCAACTTAGCGGTATAGAGACATCCTCCAGAGGGGAAATCAAATATAAAGGTCAACTGCTATCAGAAATGACAGACAAACAGTTAACAGCTTTGCGCTTATCAGAGATGGGATTCGTCTTTCAACACAGCCACTTACTAAAAAACCTCAATCTATTTGATAACATAATTGCTGCAGCTTACTTAGCGAAGAAAATGCCGAGAAAAGAAGTCAATGAACGAGCAAAATATCTAATGGAGAAACTTGATATTGATCATTTAGCTGATAGATATTTATCAGAAGTATCAGGAGGACAGCTCCAAAGAGCCTCTATCTGTCGAGCTCTTATGAATGAACCAAACATTCTTTTTGCCGATGAGCCCACAGGTGCTCTTAATTCAAGCACCACAAAGGAAGTCATGGATATTTTTTCACAAATCAATTCTGAAGGAACAACTTTGCTTCTCGTCACCCATGATCCAAAAGTGGCCCTTTGCTCTGAAAGAATTTTGTTTATGAATGATGGTGAAATTTCGGCTCATTTAAATTTAGGAAAATACGATCGCTTCACCGCTGAGAAACGAGAGGCCTTGTTAAACAAGTGGTTACAAAACTTAGGGTTTTAATTGGTGTAAAACAGGCAGAAAGCTGCCTGTTTTATTTTTTCTTACACTCAAAGGAGTAATCCATAGTCAAACTATTTGTTTCTAGTATGATTTTGCCGTCTTCTTGTTGACAAGATTCTGTCAGCAACTCAATTTCTTTGCTATAAAAGTATCTCTTTGAGATATAAAGAGTGACTAAAACAAGTAAAAGCGTCGTAATCACAATTGTCATTTGCCAGTTTAACATTTGAAATCTTTTTTTCATTTCAACATCCTTTCTGAAAGGTCAACACTTGTCTCGGATTTTCACCTTTCTCAGTAACTACCAGTTTCTTTCCCAAAATCATCTAGCAACATCATAACTGATTTCCCCTTCTAGATCGACCTTTCATTGTTCTTCTCTCATAGCTAAAATAGATTTATTTCATATATTCGGATGGTATTTTCGACCATAAATTTAAAACTAATAGTATCTATCACGTTTTTAGACTTCCAAAAAAAGATTTTAGTCATTTGAATAAACAATCAATCATCGTTACAATATCGTACATCTCATGACATAAGGTCCTTTTTATTACCTCCTGTCAATCACCTCTCTGAAACGATTATATTTTACCAAAAATTGTGATATCGTTTTTTATTGAAACAGGCGAAAGGATGTTAAAGAGGTGAAATTTCCATGACGATCATTTCAGCTGAACAGGTGGGGAACCGTTTAAATGATTGGCGAATTGCCATTCGTAAGCATGATGTACACAATGCAAAGACAATCTACACAGAATTAAAGGAATTACTTCAAGAGATGGAAGAGAATCAGGAGGTCTTGACCTACTATTCATTGCTAGAAGGCAAGTTTAAGCTCATGTTATATGAACGAAGGGGTAAAAAACTGAATGAACCGACAGTGCTAGAATACCCTTCTAAAACAAACGACTTAATTGAATACTATTTTTACCTATATAAAGCCCTTTACGCTTCATATAACAGAGATTATGCATCAGCCATCGGACTGTTTAAAATTGCTGAGAAAAAACTACAAAACATTCCTGATGAAATAGAAGTAGCAGAATTCCATACGAAGGTCGCAAACCTATATATGATGCTTCGCCAAAGCCTGATTTCACTTCATTATATTCAGAATGCCATCGATATTTTCAAAGGTCATGATGGCTATGAAAGAAGACTGGCAGCAGCTTTTGTGATCGCAGCCACCAACTTCATGGATATTAGCGATTTCAAAAGAGCTGAGAATTACTACACAAAAGCATTACACATCTCAAATCAATTAAACGATCATTTTCTAGCATCACAGCTTTATCACAATATCAGTATTCTATATGCCGAAGCTGGAGAATCAAAAAAATGTATTGATGCCCTAGAAAAGGCTCTTAGTGATGATAACTACCTTTCATCTTGTTATTTCGAACACTCCATGTTTATGTTACTAAAAGAGCTGCTCTCCATTGATGAAAAGTCGCAAGCTCTCTATTATTTTGAATTAGTCAAACAAAAACAAGAAATAGACAGAAACCCCATCTATACAGCAAAAATGAATTTTCTCTATCACCTATATTTCACTGAAGACATATCCAAAAAAGCTCAAACCTGTTTCGATGACATCAGTATTCTGAAAGAATTAAAGGATGTTGAAGGTGCCCGTGAATTAAGTGCACTAGCTGCCAAACACTTTGAAGAGCTGGGTTCAATTCACCAAGCATATCTCTTTTTGAAGGATGCCTATCAATTGGAACACACTACACTTAACTGGAGGAATTATGATGAAAAAAGTGAGTTTACTCATTTTCGCTTTAGCCATCGTTGTTTTCGGACAAACGGTGTCTTACAATTCGTTAAATGATACAAATCTTAGCCCAACAGAACGACCTATCGGAACATAAACCGATACAATACAAATAACCACTTGCCTCATTACAAGGCAAGTGGTCCACATTTATTTTAGTTCTTGATAAGAAATGAGGCGGTGAATATGTACCGCCAGATACGTAAGTTCGTCATTTGGAATAACAATACTGTGCACCTGTTTAATATAATCTTTGATTTTGAAAGCCACATCCATCGCTTGAGGATACAAGTGTGCAATTTGTTCAAACAACTCATTTTCTTGATCTGATAATAATTTATTTGCGTAAAATCTTTCAACAAAGAATTTCACATGTGTAATAAATCGGCTGTAATGAATATTCTCTTGATCCATTTTCATATTCAACGTATAGCGGACGAGATTCACAATACTTCCGATCATCTTGGCATACTTCATGCCATCTTTGGAATCGGACTCTTCACCTAACGCATTAATTAAATGGAAGGCGATATTGGCCGCTTCTTCCTTTGGTAATTGTATGCCCAATGTATTGTTGACTAACTCAAGCGCATAATTACCTACTTCAAATTCTTCGGTATAGTAGTTTTTGATTTCCCAGTATACTCGATTTGTAATATTAATATTCTTCTTGTGCCGTTCTACTGCAAAATTCAAATGGTCCATCAAGGTAAAATAGACACCAGAATTCAGACTTGAGTTTAAGCGTTTTTCAGCATATTGAACAATATGCTGAGTTAAATCGATAAACTCTTGTGGCATTGAATCTAATAGTTGGAGAAATTCCTTCGCTCTCATGTTATCGACAGACATAAACACTTGATCTGCCTTCTTTTCTTCAATCATTTGACCTGGTTTTTGTCCATAACCAATCCCCCGGCCGAATAGAACCATCTCCTGTTGGTTCTGATCTTCAGCCAGAACCACACTCGAGTTTAAAACTTTTTTGATTTTAAACATCGTCATCACCTGTTTTCATGATTGTGGTTTTTCAATCAAGCGATTCACCATTTGTTTCAATGACCTTTTTGTACCAATAAAATGAGTCTTTACGAGAACGTTTTAATGTACCGTTTCCATCGTCATCTTGATCTACATGAATAAACCCGTATCGTTTTGACATCTGTGATGTACCTGCACTAATAATATCAATTGAGCCCCAGCTCGTATATCCGAAGAGGTCAACGCCTTCTTCCACCGCTTCTCTCATTTGGCGGAAATGCTCTTTGAAATAGTTAATACGATAATCATCGTGAATTGATCCATCACTTTCAACAACATCTTTTGCACCCATGCCGTTTTCTACAATGATCAGTGGTTTTTGATAACGATCATATAATTCTATTAAAGAAATTTTCAGACCAACCGGATCAATTTGCCATCCCCAATCAGTAGATGGAAGGTAAGGATTTTTAACTCCACGGATGGTATTTCCATCCGTTTTTTCTAATCCTTCATCAGCTGATTCAGTTAAAGACATATAGTAGCTGAACGAGATAAAATCTACTGTATTTTCTTTTAAAATAGAAAGATCATCTGATTCCATTTGGATATGAATGTTTTTTCTCTCAAGCATGCGCTTGATAAGCGGCGGGTATTCACCAAATACCTGAACATCTGCATAGAAATAGTTTTCTAAGTTTTGTTTCAATGCCCGCTCCACATCATTCGGATGACAAGTGTGCGGATACGTTGTTAATTTTGTCAGCATACACCCTACTTGACTGCCTGGTATGATGCGATGACAATCTGCTGTTACGAGTGCAGAGGCAATGAATTGATGATGGAGTGCTTGATAAACCGTCTCTTCCTCTTTCCCTTCTGGGCAGCGATCAGGAATAATTCCTGCTGTAATAAAAGAGTGGCGGTGAATACTATCTATTTCATTAAAGGTCAGCCAATATTTCACATCATGTTTATAGCGTTCAAAACATACATTGGCAAACTTAACAAAGAGATCAACGACTTTTCTTTCAACCCAGCCATTATATTTCACGCTCAGTGCTAACGGCATTTCATAGTGTGACAACGTCACAATCGGTTCTATGTTGTGTTTTTTCATTTCTGCAAATAAACGATCGTAAAATTGGAGTCCTTTTTCATTTGGTTCGTTCTCTTCTCCAGTTGGGAAGATACGGCTCCATGCAATAGAGATGCGAAGAGTTTTAAAACCCATTTCAGCAAATAGAGCCAAATCCTCTTTATAGTGATGATAGAAATCAACACCTCTGCGTTTTGGATACTTTTTATCATCTGGGTCTTTCATCGCTCGATCTATATTTTCAGAAGTAACAGCTAGATGCCCTTCATAATCTTCTACACTCAAATTAGACCTGTACATCGCAATATCAGCAACAGATGGGCCCTTTCCATCTACATTCCAAGCGCCTTCTGCTTGGTTGGCGGCAATGGCGCCGCCCCATAAAAATCCTTTTGGAAAACCTTTTATTGTCGTCATATGTTTAGCCTCCTAATTGGGTGATAACCATCAATGTATCTTGGCGATTGACCTCTTGTAATGGCTGTACCTTAATATCATATTGATCTGTATTCGTGATGACAGCAAGCGTAACTGGATCGTATCCTGCTTCCATGATTTTTTCTACATCAAATTCAATGAGTAAATCCCCTGCTTGTACACGATCTCCTGCCTGCACTTTTGGATAAAAATACTGTCCTTCCAACTGTACAGTATCAATGCCAATATGGAATAATACTTCAACCCCTTTGTCCGTTTTCATACCAAGTGCATGGTTTGTTTCGAACAGCAAGGTGACCTCACCATCTACTGGTGCATATAACGCTCCTTCTGAAGGAACAATGGCAATTCCGTCTCCCATGACCTTTGAAGAGAAAATATCATCTTTTACTTCAGATAGAGAGATCATTTGACCAATCACAGGGCTTTTGAAAGTTTCCCCTGCTCCAATTTGTTCAGCAAATGCTTCTTGATCATTTGTCTTTTCTTCTACTTTTTTATCCTTACCTAATACAAAAGCAGCGATAAAAGCAACAACGAAGGAAATGACAGCTCCAATGACAGCAAACATTAGATTTCGTGGAAGCTCATCTGATATAAACATCGACATACTTGCTAATCCAGGACCAACTAGTACAAAGGCTTGTATACCAACTAATCCAATGAAGATCCCGCCAACAAACGAACCAATCATGACACTTCCAAGTACGCGTTTATTTTGAAGTGTCACACCATACAAAGCAGGCTCTGTGATGCCAAAAAATGCTGAAATTCCTGCCGAAATGGCTGTTGATCTGAGTACCTTGTCTTTCGTGCGTAGTGCCACTGCGAAACAAGCTCCACTTTCCGCAATATTATGCGCAAGGGATGCTGGTAAATAAAGTGCTTCTTTCCCGAGGTTCCCCATCGTTGTCACTGCATAAGGGACCATTGCTTTGTGCATGCCTGATGCAACCATAAACGGGAGTACCGCTGCTAAAATTGCGACAGCTACCCAGCCTACTGTATTAAACATCGCAAGAATAACGGATGAAAACCCTTGTCCTGCTGTAAAACCAAGTGGTCCTAATAGCAGTAACGTAACTGGTACAGTAATGACTAATGACATCATTGGGACAAAGAAAATCCGAATTGGTTTTGGTGAAAATCGTGTGAAGAATTTTTCCATTTGAGCGTAAAGCAATACAGAAAGGATTGCGGGAAACACTTGATACGCATAAGCTATATTTTTCACGTCGAATGACATTAATTGCGCACCTTCAGTAAGCATGGCTGTCATGTTCGGAAGAAGGAGTGCACCCACTGCTGATAATGCGACCAGTGGGTTTACCTTTAGTTTATTTGCCGTTGTGACAGCGACTAGTAATGGCAGGAAGTATAGTGGTGCGTCACCCACCATGTTCAGTATTTGATAGGTTTGGCCTTTTGCATCCACCCAGCCTAATAAAGAGAAAAGGAGAAGAAATGATTTTAAAATCCCTCCGCCTGCGATAGCCGGAACAAGCGGCTGGAAGACACCCACAATGAAATCTAATAGAACTGTGCCTGCTTTTCTTTTTTCTTTTGGCTGATTGGATGGCACGCCTTGCCCAGACGAGCTGCCGCCCATTAAATTTGTTACCTGTTGATACACTTCAATCACGTCATTCCCAATGACCACTTGGCATTGTCCTGACATTCTAACTGCTATGACACCTGGTGTTTTTTCTAATGCTGGTACATCTGCTTTTTTCTGATCAATTAGTGTGAAGCGAAGTCTTGTTGAGCAGTGCTCAAGGTGCGCAATATTTTCTTTACCACCTACATGCTGCAAAACATCTTTGGCGACTTGTGTGTAATCCATTTTTTCTCCTCCTTTTCTCATACATGGGACCTATATTTCGGCAATAAAAAAAGGACCTAAAACGACAAATTAAAGAAATTCATCGTTTTTAGATCCTGCCTGCATGACCAGTCACATGTCTAATTTATTTATATTGGATTTGTTTTTAGTATATATTGATTATATGAAAGCGTCAACATTTATTTTTCTAAAAATAATTAAGGTCTATATACCTAAAATACTTTTCTCTATTTACTTAAAGCAACTCTTTTGTTCCTTCTATCATCAATCAACAAAATGTTTCTCCATAAAAAACCAGATAAGTTGATTCACTCATCTGGTTTAAGGTCACCTATTTTCTCTTTTCTTCTGCTTTCTTTTTAAATGCTTTCGCTTGTTTTTCATATTCCTTTTTCGTGACCGCTTTTAACTCTACTGAATCGCCTGTCATGATATATGGTCTAGGGAGTTTTTTAAATTCCTGATACGTGAAAGCTTTTATCTCTATAGTACCGTTAGTCTTTTTAATTGGCAGTTTGATTGATTTTGCATCTCGATCAGTCGAACCTATAATGACACCTCGTTCAATTATAGGATCATAGCTCATGTCTAAATAGTCTCCACCATCAGTTTCGCCCCCGACCTCTAATTTCATTTCTTTATAGGGCTTACACCCTTCTTCAGAAACAGTTGTTATTAGAAAAGAGCCGAGCCATCCATTCTCAATATGCATGCTTTCCACTTGTAAAAATAGTTGTTTGTCCTCTGCCGTATATAGAAAACCATATACCTTCGCCACTTTATCCCTGAAGTGTCTCATATTGTCATAAAATCTAGTTTCTGATGTATCAACTAGATGTTGATGTCGATCTTGAATTTTTTTGTGATACGAATCTAGCTTTTTTCGATTGATTGCTTTATATATCCTGCTTTTCTTATCACCTTGTTTTTTTACAGATAGGTCTTTCCCAGACATTTGAACTTCGTATATGATTGTTTCTTTGCCTTGTTTGACTCGAAATTCATAACCGTTTTCCTTTGAACTCCCGGACACTACATATTGTTTTTTATATATTTTGGGATCCCACCATATTTCTTCTATATACTTTTCATTCAAATGCCCCGTTACTTTGCCTTTATTCTCAGATATCTCAAACCAGCTCATTTTATCCTTCGTTTTATAAACAAATGCATAGGCATGATTCAATGAATTCTTTTGTGCGATTGCTTGATATGCTGTCCAGCCGCCTCCACCTAAGACGAGTACTGCCAGGATAGACACGACCCACATTTTCAATTTACTCATAGGTACCTCCACTAATATATGATTTAAAAAATCTTCATGATCCCTATTTATTCAACTAAATTCTGATCGTCCTGAAATGCCATTCACAACAATCATCTGTTCCAACACGATCTACTTTTGCAATTCTTTCGCCTTCTTTTTAAATGCTTCCGTTTGTTCTTGATATTCCTCTTTCGTGACCGCTTTAAATTCTATGATCCCGCCTGCCATTTTAAAAGGAAATTTAATGTATGTGGCGTCTCGGTCAGTTTCACCTAAAATAAAACCCTTTTCAATTGCAGGATAAGTACTCAAATCAAACATCATCCCATCTGAGACTCCACCGGCTGTATGTTTCGTTTCTTTATAAGGTTCACCACCATCTCCTGGAACCTTTCTCATTAGAAAAGAACCTGCCCATTCAGACTGCATATACATTCGTTTTACTTTTAGAAATAGTTGGTACGAACCATCCTCTGCCGTATACAGATAACCATAAGCGCCTGTTACTTTCTTAATGAAGTTTCGTACATAATCATGAAATCTATTTTCCGTGTCATCCATCAGTTTCTCATATCGAGTATGAATGTCCTGTTGAACAGCACGTAGGTTTTTTCGATCAACTGCTTTGTATGTGATGCTGTGCTTTTCACCTTGTTTTTTCACAGAAAGATCTTTTTCGGCAAGGTGAACTTCATATGTGACCGTTTCTTTCCCTTGCTTCACATAAAATTCGTAACCGTTTTCAATTGATTTCCCAGTTAATTGATATTTGTTGATAAATAGATTGGGATCATAATGCCTTTTCGGGTTTTCCTCTAAAATGGTTTCATTCAGATGACCTGTTACTTTTCCGTTTCTCTCCGTTACCTTGAACCAGTTCACACGATCATGAGTCTTATATGCAAAGGCGTAGGGATGATTCAATACACTCTTTTTTGCGATTGCTTGATAGGCTATCCAGCCGCCTCCACCAATCAGTAGTACCGCCAGAATAGTCATGATCCAGATTTTCGATTTACTCATATGTCCCCTCCAAACTATGATCGTTCAATCTATATGAAGGATTCCTCTCATTGATTAACAAATCAGTGATCTCTTCACCTCCTTTCTAGCATTTATTTTTTTCTCATACCTCTTGTATCTGCAGTTATACATCGTTTATTATATATCTAAATGATATATCTTTTAGATAGGTTTGTTGATCAATGAAAAAATACAATGATACGACGTATGCGATTTTGGGGATTTTAACGACAGATTGTAAGTCTGGGTATGAAGTGAAGCAATTAATTGATAGGAGCTTGCATCACTTTTGGAAAATTAGTTATGGACAAATTTATCCAGCTTTAAAGTTAATAGTCGAGGAAGGGCTTGCGAAGGTTTCACCCACTTCTACAACTGGGCGCTCAGACAAGCGGGAGTATCATCTGACTGAAAAAGGGCTGGACACGTTAAGGCAATGGCTGGCGCAGCCGCTCGATCAAGTACCATCAGAACGAAATGAAGTGTTATTAAAGTTATTTTTTGGTCAATATCTTTCGTTTGAGAAAAAATTGGTGCTTTTACAGGATTATGAGAGGCAGCTCCGTATCCGTTATGAGACATATGTTGCGATTGAACAAAACATTCAAGAGCTGTATCCAGATGAAGCTGATGCGAAGTATTGGCTGTATACGTTAGATTACGGAAAGAAAGTGGCGCAGGCTGGAATTGATTGGTGCGTGGAGACCTGTGAATCGATGAAGAAAGAAGGGTGAACAAATGAAAAAAAATATACGTGCTGGCAGGTATACAACAGACAATTCTGAGCCGATTGTTGTGTTCATTATCGGAATGAGAATCAATAAACGCTTTGCTGTCCATCAATGGCTGCCAGTATTTAAGGCGATGCCGGGGATGATCAAAGAACTTTATACACATCAAGAAGAACTTGGTTTTCTCGGGACAGAAAATTACTTCGGTTTACGCACTACCACCATGATCCAATATTGGAAATCAACAGAGGACCTCCTTGCCTACGCCAAGATGGAGAAGCATTTGACTGCTTGGAAAGGATTTAACCAAAGAGCACGAAATAATGACGCGGTCGGAATTTATCATGAAACGTATCAAATTCAAGCCGGCTCATATGAATCTATCTACGTGAACATGCCTTCATATGGATTGAGCCAAGCTAAAGCGCCCATCCTAATTGGAAAAGGGAAAGGAAAAGAAACCGCAAAAGAACGCCTTTCTACAACAAATTCCTAGAGCTGATTCTCTAGGAATTTCTTTTTGCAACCATCACAAAATGTTTTAATATGCGGGCAGTTAATCCCCAAATGGTGTAACGATTGTAATCATAAAACCACTCTTCAATCGAACGACTCCCCCAGCTGTATTTTTCACCATTCATGATTTTTTCATAAGGAAAGTCCTCTCCTGGTGTTGGCTGCACCGATACATGGTGTAAGTACGGTTCGTATTGGCTGAGCCATGATAGAGGCACAGTAAAGGTCTCCTCTACTTCTTCTTGATTAAAGGAATGTTTGACCTGCTGTTCATCAATGATCCCGACAAATGGATATACCACAAAGGATGGTGAGGCAATATAAGGGCTGAGCTGTCCTAAAACCTTGACGGATTCGGGCGGAATCCCTAGTTCTTCATATGTTTCCCGCAGTGCAGCTTCTTGTGCGGTTTCGCCGCCGTCGAGTTTGCCTCCTGGGAAGCTAATATCGCCAGGCTGTTTTCTCATCGTCAGTGATCGCACTTCAAATAAAACATGCCATTCCCCGTTTACTTGCACCAAAGGGACAAGGACTGCCGCTTTGAACGCTGTCTCTTCTCCGATAAATAGCGGCTGTGATTGATGTAAGTCACTTTTTAATTGATCAATGAACATGGGCATCACCTATTTTCTGTTTCTCTTTTCTTTAGCGTATCATTGATTCTCTTTTGAATAAAGGCGATCTTTCTGACAATTATTTTTATCATTTTGACAAATATACTTGTCAAAATGAATATAATACTTTACAATCAAGATAACATTTTGATCAGAGTTGAGGTGACAGAATGAAAAATCGGCTAAAAGAGCTGCGGGCACGTGATGGTTTAAACCAAACGGAGCTTGCGAAACTGGCAAAGGTTTCCCGCCAGACGATCAGCTTAATGGAACGAGATGAATTAATGCCGTCTCTCTTACTTGCTATGAGGCTTTCACGTATTTTTCAAGAACCCATTGAACATATTTTTCTATTCGAGGAGGATGAACTCACATGAAAACTGTATACAAAATGCTCTTAGGTGCTCTCCTTGGTTTTCTCGGTGCTTACTGTTTGCTGGCAGCCGAATTTGAGCTGACACTTCTGCAAGCTGCATTTGAAACGACCCTTGTCATCACTGGCTTGACAGTTCTATTCATCATTTATTGTTTTTCAGGCATTTCACGCATGAAGAAAAGAGTCTCTCTTTCAGTATCTGGTGATGAGGAGGATGAACTAGAGGTAAAACAGTACCGAACTTTTACTGATGTAACGTTAGCTAATACGGTGAGTACCATTTTATCGATTATTGCAATTGGTATTTCCATCGTAACTGAGCAGCCACTCTGGCTGATTCTCGCAAATGCTGCCTTATTTTTGATCACCGTCATTCTTTCTTATGCATCGATCTCTGTCCTAAAACTCGTCTATCCTAATCGTCATCTACCTAGTCCATCCGATAAAGATTATGGCAAAAAACTGCTCGCCATTTCTGATGAAGGCGAAAAGCATGTGATGCTCGATGGGCTTTTTCACACTTATCAAATGATGAATATTTTATTGACCGGTGCCATGTTTATTTTGATTGTCTATTCTCTTGGCGCCAATCACTCTCAACTCTTCTCCATCATCGTCATTGGACTTGTTCTAATCATTCTTAATGCATACTATATGTTGAAGATTAGAAATCGTTAAATAAGCAAAAGCACAGCCATTTAAAAAGGCTGTGCTTTTTTCGTTCATTATGCTGAACGGCGTTTCTTTCGTGCATAAATCAAAAATAGGAACCCAAACCATACGGGTGTCAATAACAGTGCTGGCCGTGTTGCATCAGCGAAAAGCATGATGACAAGAATGGCAGCAAAGAGCACAAGAACCGCTATATTCACAAAAGGTGTAAATGGCGCTTTAAAGGTAGACGCCTTATGCAGTTCAGGACGTGTCTTCTTATATTTCAGATGGCATATTAAAATAATACTCCATACCCAAATGAAACAAATGGCACTGATCGTTGTCACAATACCAAAGGCTTGTTCAGGAATCAGCTTGCTTAAAAGAGCCCCTACTGACACCACAATCGTCGACACAAACAGGGCATTACTTGGAACAGCATGCTTATTTAGACGGCCAAAAGATGCCGGTCCTTGTTTTTGATGACTGAGATTATACAAAATTCGGCTCGTTGAGAACATACCGCTATTACAAGCAGAAGCCGCAGATGTCAGGACGACAAAGTTGATGAGTCCCGCCGCTACTGGTATGCCAATGAGCCCAAAGGTTTTCACAAAAGGACTTTCTGATGCACTGAGTTCTGTCCATGGGTTGATGCATAGTAATACAAAAATCGCACCTACATAGAAAAATAGAATTCTTAATGGAATTTTATTAATCGCAGACGGGATATTTTTTTGCGGATTCGCTGTTTCTGCTGCTGACACACCGACAAGTTCCACGCCCACATACGCAAAAATCACCATCTGGAATGACAATAAGAAGCCTGTCACACCATTTGGAAATAATCCTCCGTGTGACCACAGATTCGTTACCGTCACGGGCCCTGCATCTGTTTGGAAACCAATGATTAACAGGACAATTCCAACGCCAATCAACAGTAATATCGTAATCACTTTAATAAGTGCAAACCAAAATTCCATTTCTCCAAAAAGCTTCACCGTTAATAAATTAAATCCTAGCAAAATCAATAAACAAATAATAGCAGGAATCCACTGCGGAATATCAAACCAGTACTGCACATACACCCCGACCGCAATAACATCCGCCATCGCTGTCATAATCCAGCAAAACCAATACGTCCATCCTGTCACAAAGGAAGCCCATGGTCCAAGATAATCCTCTGCTATATCCGTTAAAGACTGATAGCCCGCCTTAGATAAGAGCAATTCTCCAAGTGCCCTCATGACAAAAAAGATGGCCATTCCGACAATCAAGTACGCAAAAATGATCGATGGTCCTGCCAATTGAATGGCCTTTCCAGACCCTAAAAATAGCCCAGTTCCAATCGTTCCGCCAATGGCAATTAATTGAACATGACGGTTTGATAAATCTCGCTTTAACTCTTGTTGTGCCAATTTCAACACCCTCCTACGACACGATCCTATACTGAAATAATGAACTCTCAAAAAGTCCATAAAAAAAGAGATTGGATGCGCTCCAATCTCACGGTCATAAAAGAATAGCAAAATAGAGAAAAGCAATACACAGTATGATCCATGCATCACAAATACAATATTTCGTACTCTTCTGTCCTTTTGCCTGAGATTGTGAACCCTTCGGCGCCGCACATACATGCGGTCTCTCCAGAAGCTGCTCCTGCCATAGTGTGACCCACAGCAATCATAGCCTTCGATATTTACTTTAAATGTTGCTATTTCTGAATAATTTTATATTTTACGCCTCTAAAAGAAAGCTGTCAATGGTAATCTTTTAAGATGTTGTTTCCTCCTTATCTGAAGCTGATATGACATCACTTCATCAACACCCCTTGATTAAGGTATAATGAAACAAAGAATGTTCGGCTCGTTTGGTGGAGACATCCATCTTGATGATGAACCATAGTTAGGCAATCCAATGAAGTTGGTGAAGACAAATGAAAAAAATGAACAAACAGCGTGTGACATTACAAGAAGTCGCCCGGCATGCAGGTGTATCGACTTCAACGGCCTCACTCGTTGTTCGCAACAACCCTAGAATCTCTGAAGCCACCCGGAAAAAAGTGCTGCAATCTATGGAGGATTTGGGATACGTGTACGATCGCGTCGCTGCCAACATGCGGTCGAAAAGTTCAAATATTGTGGGTGTGATCGTCACGGATATTTCAAACACCTTTATTTCTGAATTTTTAATCGGTGTGCAAACCACACTTGAGTCACTTGGCTATACCGTTTTACTTGGGACAACCTTTGATAGTGTGGATAAGCAGGAGCGGCTCATTTCCACAATGGTAGAGCACCGAGTGGGTGGAATCATCTTAAATCCAGCATCGAAAAGTTCGACACGAACGGTGAAACAATTAAACAACATTCGCACGCCAAAAGTATTGGCAAATCGTGAATTAGCAGATGTCCATTGTGATTATGTCGGCGTTGATTATGAACAAGGCACTTGGATGGCGGTTCGTCATCTTCTTCAAAAAGGGCATCGCCGCATCGCTTTCTTAGGCGGAGTCAAATCCTCCTCGACTTGGATTGAACGGATGAAAGGGTTCAAAAGAGCCCATGATGATGAGGACAAGGCGATGGATGAATCTCTTATTATCGATATGGTGCCTACCCGTGAAGGCGGGAAAGAAGCCCTTGCCCAAGTGATTGACCTTCCCGAACCACCTACTGCTATTTTTTGCTTCAGTGATTTAGTGGCGTTTGGGGTGATTCAAGAATTGGCAGCGCGTGACATCAAGCCTGGTGAAGACATTGATGTAGTTGGGTTCGATAACATCCCTGAAGCGGAGATGTATCACCCGCCGCTCACCACAGTCTCATCTTTTCCACGATCCATTGGAGTCAAAGCAGCCAACCTTTTGTATCATAAAATGAACGAGCAGGATGAAGAACTGCAGCGATTGATATTAAAGCCTCAACTTCATATTCGAGAAACCTCGACATGATCATGAAAAGGAGAATTGCAAAGCGATTCTCCTTTTTTTATTGAGCAAGTCAACTATTTCTTTATTACATTTTTCTTTTTTTAAATCGCAAAGTCATAAACTTGACACATTTTAAACGCAGGAGTATATTTATCTCGTTGCTTCTTTTAGTATATCGTTATACCTTTTGTGAACATATCGTTATTTATGATATCAACTACAGTTAAAGATGGATCTTTTGATTCTGATCAAATCGAGGAAGTCCATCAACTTATGATAACTGTTATTATTTTTAATTATTTAGTAGAACGATGTACTTATTTGAAGAACAGATGAATATTCATTATTTTTTCATCAATCACACAAGGGGTGTTGTGATGGACTTAATATTATTTACGTTTAAGGAAATAACAAAGGGTAACAAGAATTTGGCCCGAACAGGGTTTCAAATATAGGAGTGGGAACATGAAAAATCCATACATTAAATCATCACTTGGCATGTACTTAAACTATTTCATGCTAGGCATGATCAATATTATTGTGGCATCAAACATGGAAAGCTTATCTGAACGCTACCATGTAGATATTCCAAAAATCAGCTTGCTTGTATCAGCAATCGGTATCGGTAAATTAATTGCTCTCTTTTTCTCTGGCCGGCTGGCAGACAGCTGGGGGCGAAAACCTGTCATTATTACAGGTAACTTTCTTTACTTATTATTCTTAATTGGGATTCCAACGACGACCAATTATACATTGGCTTTCATTTTTGCCATTTCCGCAGGGATTGCAAACTCATTGCTTGATTCAGGGACATATCCTGCTTTGACAGAGTCATTTCCTAAAAAAGCAAGTTCAGCTTCTGTATTAGTGAAGGCGTCTGTATCAATTGGTGCGACTGTTCTTCCATTTATCTTGGCATTCCTTATTGCACATGACATCTTCTGGGGCTTGGCATTCTTTGGTCTAGGACTTCTTTATTTACTTGTAGGCATTTACTTGATCTTTATGCCGTTCCCAAATCATAAGCAAACAGCTTCTCAAAACGATCTTCCCGTTCAAGAGCAAATGAAGGAAGAACCGAAAATGTTTGGTGAAGGTTTAGCTGTTGTACTTATGGGATTCACGTCTACTGCATTATTTGTCGTATGGCAAACTTGGCTTCCACAGCTCGGGTTGAAATTGATTGGGCTTGGCTCAGGACAAGCGACACAGCTTCTTTCTTATTTTAGTATTGGTGCACTCGTATCTGTTCTATTGCTTTCAATCGTATTAGATAAATTCATTTCACCAATTATGGTCGCTATTATTTACCCAATCGGGGCATTCCTTGCCATGCTTTCACTATTTCAAATCGAAACATACGGCATTGTCATTGTTAGTACCTTTTTCTTAGGATTATTTACAGCCGGCATTTTCCAGTTGGCGATGAGTATTATGATGAAATTATTCCCTACAAACAAAGCAACGGCTTCATCATATGTCAACATTGCGGCAAGCTCAGCGTTTATCCTTGTTCCGCTGATTACAAGCGGACTCGTTAGCACGTACGATATTAAAATGACTTTATTCTTCGATATGATCATTGCGGTCATCAGCGTATTGTTAGCAGTCTTTGTTTTACGACGCATGAAAAAATTGTTTAGATAATTAAAGGAGATGTCAATCATGACAAACATACATGAACGTAATATTGATGGAAAAACAAAATTAGTCGGTCTTCTTGCAACACCAATCGGGCACAGCCTGTCACCACGGATGCACAACCTTGGCTATACACTGACAGGAATCAACTATGCTTACCTTGCTTTTGAGGTAGGAAATGATGAACTAGAAGCAGCAGTAAACGGGATGAAAGCGATGGGTGCAGCTGGATTTAACGTATCCATGCCGAACAAAATGAAAGTGCTCGATTACTTAGATGAACTAGATGATTCTGCAAAATATACTCGCGCAAGCAACACAGTTGTGAACAAAGATGGCAAGCTGGTTGGCTACAACACAGATGGTCTTGGTTACGTAAGAAACTTAATTGAACATGGCGTTGAATTAGCTGGACAAAAGGTCACACTCGTTGGATCTGGCGGCGCTGCAACTCCGATTGCCATTCAGCTTGCACAATCAGGTATTCGTGAAATTAGTATTTTTGCTCGTAATGACCAATACTTTGTTCAAGCAGAAGAAAATGTAAATTACATCAACAACGAAATGAAATCATTCGGTGTCAAAGCAAACATTTTCCCACTTGAAGACAAAGACGCTTTCCGTCGTGAAGTAGCTGAAAGTGCGATCTTAGCAAACGGGACAAGCCTTGGTATGAAACCTTTAGATGAGCTCAGCATTATTGACGATACACTTGATGTATTACGCAAAGACTTAATCGTGACAGATGTCGTCTACAACCCGCAAAAAACAAAACTTCTTGCTCAAGCACAAGAAGCTGGTGCCAAAACGATTAACGGTCTTGGCATGATGCTATGGCAAGGTGCCCTTGCGTACAAACTCTTTACTGGCGAGGATATGCCGGTTGAACAAGTGAAACAAATTCTATTTGAAAATGACCGTTTCTAAACGAAACACAGAAAAAAGACGACCTCCGCTTTGGAAGTCGTCTTTTTTTATTCGTGTATCATAATCCGGCGATATCGATTGAGGATATACATCGCGCCGATGATCGCAACAACAGCGACACCCGCATCAAATATAAAGATTTGCAAAATCGTCGAGTGGGTTTCGATCAAACCAGTGACGACCGGAATCACAATGGCGGACACTCCGCCTGCTGTTGAGATAATTCCTGTCATCGTCCCTTTATTTTTCCAGAAGAACTCAGCCATTACGGTTAATGTCAGCTGAAAGACTCCCGCTGTTGAAAAGCCCAATACAAATGCATTGACGGTACCGATGACTGGAGACTTCACAACCAATAGCACACAGATAGAGGCTAATGTAATGATCGGATAGACAAGCAGCACGGTGACCGGACGGACAATGCGGCGCAAAAGAAATGCGAGCAATAAGACAGACAGCAAACCGCCCATGCTATAGTAACTAAGCAGCTTCACAGCACTGCCAGAAGCCATCCCCAAAATTTCCTCACCGTACGTAGGCAGCCAAATTTGCGGCAAGGCGTACAGACCATTTGATGTAAAACTGATCACAATCAGTGCGACCCCTTCTCTCCAAAACGTAGGCTCTGATGAGAAGCGTGGAAGTCCATCATGCTCCGTCACCTGAACTTGCTCCACCTTGCGATGATTCGGAAATGGCAATGTCCACAGCATTATCACATTCACTAAATAAATAAAAGCAGGTAAATAAAACGCAAATCCATAAAACAGATCATGCTCTGCTAAAAAGAAAATAGCGAGCGGCAGAATGGTCGCCCCAATCGAAATAAACGCCTTCACCATCACATTTGCAGATCCCGAGTTTTGAGGAAAGGCTTCCATTAAAGCCGGATACGTCCCTGCATCCATCGCCGAATTCGCCACCCCTGCCAAAATCGCAAACGCAAACGCGATTTGATAATTCGGAGACAATGGGATTCCAATGAGGAACACTGCCATCAGCACCCCCGAAACCAAAATGACCGGCTTTCGTCCAAAACGATCTGACAGTACACCCGATAGACCATACGTGAGCACCCTGCCAATACCGAGTGCAGATATCATATAACTAATCCCCGCACTATTTGTATCTAATTGTTTGATCAAAAATGGCATATTAGAAGCCAAAATAATATTGACCATACCTAATAAAAAATAATTGATATAAAGACTAGAAGCCGTTCTCAAATACGGATTCCTCATGCTGACACACCCCTCAACACATTGCAATGAAGTGACAAATAATGGTTACGCTTACAAGATTCATGCGTGAGGAGAAACAGCTTTGCAACCTTCACGTACTTGAAACATCTCATCATTTCATGCGGCTCACAGCTTACATGCCCTTCATTTATCAAGCATCTCTTCAAATTTTCACTAGCTCTTATTTTATATGAATGTGAAAGGTAATGATAGTGAATTGCTTAAATTTGAGGGAAATGGTTATAGAGAAAAATCCCTGTCATTTTTTGAAATGAAGCTTGATCTAAACTCACATTCCCCAAAAACTAAACTCATAAAAATATTCTGTACGCTCTATGCATAATCCAAAATGAAAATCCTCTGCTATTAAAATGAAATCTCCGTATCCACTTAAAAATTTGGTTTGCTCAAGAAGTTGATTTAAATGATGAAACACTTCATCCACATTCACTAAAAGCGCTTCAATTTCATGATCTCGGAAAAAAAGCAATCTCCCTTGTTCAGGAGTCTCTTTTATCCTCCCGACCATTTCATTTAACATTTGTGTAGACTTTTCAATATGCTCTAGATAGTTGTCTCCATGTATTTGACTTTTATGTTCTCTCGATTGCAGGAAAGTAAATACCTTCTGACAAAAAAATTGATTCTCTTCGACCTCCAAAAAAGGGGGTTCTGGAAGTGTCATATAGCTTAATTCGTTTATTAAGTGCTTTCTTCTGCTTTTTCTTTTTAAGGTTTCGATTTTTGTTTTTTGGTTTTTATTCATATTAGCCAGTTCAACATCTCCTTTCCATTTTGTATTTATCCTTACGATAAATACCTTATTAGATAATCAATTAATTTGTTAATATGCATCTTCATTCATAGATGTGAACAACTCACAACAGACTTGCAGCTAACCTTCCATTATAAGCTAGGAATTAAGAATATTACACATTATGGGGAGCATCATCGCTTTCATAAACAAGTTGCCCACATCGAAACCTTCCACTCCAATTTAAAATCAGAAGGGTTCTATCATCTTCACCACCTGACAATCACTACGCTGCGATTTTATAAAATACATATACCAATATTCGAGTTCAATGGAAATGAAACAACCAGTCACCGAAAGAGTTTCGACAACTGGCTGTTTCATACGGTGTTTTGCTCCCAGTCTCACAAAAACGGGAGGGCAAGTCCCAAATGTGGGGATTGTTCTCTTTTAGAGATACTATGAATGGCTTTGTATTCGCTCCTGTATTTTCTGGGTATGATCTTGATTTAAAATCATTGCCAATTCGGCCTCATTTAGGACAGATCCCCATCTAAAGATAATTTCACTATTCAAACCATACTTCAAAAAAAGCGCTTGATAATCTACTTCATGACTATTCTGATCCAATCCTGAGTAAAACAAATCTTTTATAGATTCCTCTGAGAGCATAGAATCCCTTCTACTGGCAATCATGAAACTAGATTGATACTGATCCATTATTCGCAATGCCTTATCTAAATCAGGTTGAGGTACTTTGGCCATACTGACATAAAATTGATTTTCTTGTTCATCTAAAAGTAATTCTGGCCCCTTTTCAAAACCTGAAGTATTTATTTCCGAATCAATCGATTTCCATACTTTTCGGAATCTCTCTATTCGCGAATGTACATCAGTTACTTTCTTACTCAGAAAGATATAAAAATGGTAATTAGTTAATTGACCGCTAAAAATTTCGATTAGTTCATTTTGACAATAACTTTGAAAAGCCTCTATTCCACCATCATTTAAAAAGTGATATCCGTTTATACTATATACACTTAACTGTTTAAGTTCATTTATTTTCTGATTTAACCACTTATAGTAGTTTGTCACACCTTGTTCGAATTCAAGTTTTATTTTCATTAGTCACCTTTAATCAGTAATTAAAATTGCTCGAATTGGACAACTGCTTTTTCTTTTTGTAAAAACTCTTCAAAAAAAGATACTAATCTATTTATATTCTCTTCTTTTGAATATAGTAACGGATTATAACCATCTGAAGGAGGCATATAATGAATAAATGGTTCCATATCCTCAGGGTAACCAAAATCAGCGTATACTTCACACAATTCATCCAATAACTCTTCAGGTGACTTCTTATTTTTTTCTTTTAAGTGAGACGTTATACCATATCTCCATTTCCTTTTTTCAATGTCCCATTGGCTAGATTCTTCTTCTACCAAATCATTGTATAATTCTACTAATATCATTTGGAGTTTTCTATAATCCTCATCTGGGTGGCCAGCTCCCCAAGCTATTTCTAGAATTAAAGAATTTTCACATTCTGTATGATTAGATAAATATTCTACTGCATACTTGCTTATTTCTTTGTATGAGAACAAATTTAACCTAATTCCTACATATATAGTCTTCCAATCAACTTTTATTTTGTGATGTTTTAAATGCTCTAATGAAAAATACATAATTTAATACATTCCTTTTGTGATTAGACAAACTCTATTGTCTCCTCCAAGCTTTATCCAATTAACATTACACATTTTGATTTTATTAATTGAAATAAATGTTTTTAAAGATTTTTATCTCTCCTCTACACTTCGAAATATTGCTCCTTAAATACATTTGAATACCTCATATAAGTTAATCAACCTTCGTATTAAAGGTTTACTCAGTTAGGTTTAATTTTCACAAATTTAAAGTAGTCTTTACCTTGTCCAAAAGTAAATAAACTTGTGCCTTCTGTTCTGGAGTTTCAGCAACATACTCCATACAAATTTCTTCCAAGCAACTATAGAAATCTAGATTATCCATCACAATTTCATGATAAGATGCTGTGTCCATAAATATCATTACTCCATTATTAAATTCAACGTCCTCTGAATGCTCTGGAAGTTCGTATCCCATCATATGATCTTGCCAAGGTTCTCTGTGGGACAAACACTCTAACACCTCAACTAAATCATTCTTCAAAAAAGAAAAAAAGTCTTGAACAATCGGCTGCATATTTTTCAACATCAAGATCCTCCTAATTACTATATTTTTTCCATTCTAATACTGGATACAAACTTTCAATTTCCCCTGTTTTTGGATTTTTCCATCCTTCAAATTTTAAACCATTTGATGTACCTTGTATTACATGTTGACCGCCTCTAGTTACATACTCAGTACCATTTTCCATTGCCTCTTGTCCATATTGGTAAATTTGTTCATCAGTAAATACATTATCATCATAAACAGTCTTCTTATGAGTAGAGGCTTTAAATTCTTTTGTATACATACCACGCTCTTGTTTTGCTATTTTATAGTACACATCATTTATTCCATGGACCGAAGGATGGCGTTCCTTTCTCTCCAATTTATAGGGAATTTCTTTTTCATTTAAATAATTGAAAAATTCCTTTTCATTATGACCACCACTTACACCTGTTTTACTAACACCTTCTGGTCGTATTAGATGATTTTTGCTGTTGTCAGAATACTTATGTTTAAATCCACCTTTACCAGCACTATCCTTCACACCCATCTTCCCATGAAACCCTTTTGCCCCAAACGGCAAAAGCATCCCCAGCGCCGCATTCATACTCGCTTCCTGCTGTTCTTTCGAGATCTTATTTCCAAACATATCTCGACCCGTAATCGCTTCGCTGAAGCCGTTAGTTGCGGTGAGTCCATATAAGCCTTTTTGTGATGTTTTCAACGCATCGAAAGACTTCTGTGATGTCTTGTAAATGTCGACTGCTCTGACTGCGGCGGACGTGGCTTGAGTCGTTTTATAGACAGCCTTTCCGCCTTTGAAAATACGTCCTGCCCATCCGACGATCGGGATGTAGCCTGCTGCTGCCATGCCGCCTGCGGCGACTCGCTGTCCTGCGGTGAGTTCTTCACCTGTGATCGGATCGACACCTGTTGCGGCACGTTTTGCATCGTTCACGCCTGTCAGTTCATTGACGATATTTCCTCCGTAATCAAGAGCTTTTTCATACCACGGACGGTTGGCGAGTGCTTCTTGTTCCTTTGCGATCTTGCGAGCTTCTTCTTGATCATTTTTGATTTTCAGATATTCAGACGTTTGCTTCTCAATATCGCTTTTTGCCTTGTAGATTTCGCTATTTTGATACGCTTTCTTGTCAAAAT
The DNA here is from genome assembly GCF_038627835.1 of Bacillus sp. FSL M7-0307. Taxonomy (NCBI): domain Bacteria; kingdom Bacillati; phylum Bacillota; class Bacilli; order Caryophanales; family Bacillaceae; genus Bacillus; species Bacillus sp. FSL M7-0307. The sequence goes on from NZ_CP152023.1 coordinate 3,662,892, forward strand.
TCATAGGCGAAATGGATTTTCCGTCATTTGTGGCATTGATCATTTCTGCGTACAATGCCATTGTAGCCTTCTCCTCAGTCTCTGACAAAGCATATTCATCTTTTAGATTTTGATCAAGTTCTATTAAATCTTTTACCGTTTTCTTCCGTTCATCTTCCGCATCTGCAATCTTTTCGTCAAAGGTTTTACTATCAAATACCTCCAGAGAAATGAGATCATCAATATCTTGAAAAATCGTTTTGAGTGCCTTTTTTTGATCCTTCACGATGCTTTTGGCATTCTTGATTCCCATATGTACAGCGTTGTCTAAAAAGTGTTCTTCTACAAAGGTGTCGCCGCCAAAGTTTGTATCATCAAGTGTCCCAGATACACCTTCATGAAAGGCTTTTTGTTTATCAATGAAGCTAATAAACATGTCCACATTTCCGGCGAGTTCTTTGTAGAAGCTTTTAATGTTATCGGCACCTTTTCCAGTAAAGTCGTCACCGAGATTGGCAACACCTTGTAATGCCTTTTTTAAATCTATCATTTGTTCGCGGAGTTCCTGATAGTGTTTTGCCCTTGTATCCATGGCACTGGTTAGTGCTTTTGCATCAAGTATCTTGCCCAGAAGAAGCCACTCCCTCCATTATTGATCATAAAGTCTATTTTACCGTGACCTTCAAAACGGAAAAATAGGCTAAATGACATAAAATATGGAATGAACTCTCTATCCAATTTACCCGCTAATTCGGATAAACGAGTTTATTAATTGTAGGATATAGAAAAAGCCAGACAGTTCATTATACTCTGTCTAGCCACATGTTCACGTTACTTATAGTCATTGATTGGTCCTTTATCCATCAAAACATCAATTTCATTTGAAGACTTCATTTTTAATTTAGGTCTGCGCTCGGAATTCGGTTTGCTGTAAAGCTCTAACGGACGGATGATCACACCATCATTCGTGTTTTGAAGAATACCTGGGACACAAGAATAAATTCGATCATTGTCATTTGCATGTTTCGCGTGAATCGTGACAGACGTTCCTTGATGATTATCGATACTCATAGACACTCTATATCTATAGAAAGAACCTGTTCCATTTGATTGAGCAGAGTAAACAACGGGTACCACCGCAAGGATATCATCATTTAACCTTAGTTTAATGACTTCCGTTTTCATTGATTCACGATCTCTACCGACATCTCCCATATGCTCAACAGCCCCGTTACCGTAACTTTTGAGAGCGGGAACACCTTTTGCGCCAAACATGGCCACATCTATTTGTTTTCCTGACTTCGTATAGACCAATGCGTAGATATCATAATCGGTTCCAGACTCCCAAGATACTGTAGCCGTAATCTCTGGTGTTTTTTCAATGATGATCGGTTTATGACCTTTGTCTAGACTAATTTTACCTTGAACCTTCTCTAAGCTAATAGGTGCAGAGACTTTCTCTTTAGCGGCTGTGTTCATTGGAGCAGGCTCATTAATTTGTTTTTCAGAAACCATTGGAGGAGGTGTAGAAACATCCTGTTCATCAGGTTCAACCTCCACCCCATAAAGCTTGCATAGCCCTTCCAATCCAGAATCGAAGCCACGCCAGATGGATCGTGCTTTCGTTTCACTATTTCTTATGTATAGCTCTACTACGACAATACCCTTTTCATTTGTAAAGCTTACTGGTGTTAAGTATAGCACCTCATCACCTGTTCGAATTTCTGCTTGCAGATTCTTCACATGAGAAAAGCCGATTCCTCGATCCTCTGTTAGTGTAATAGCCATCTTTGTGATTCCGACGGGCACTTTGCTCATATCAAAATTCAATTGATGTCTTTTCAACTGATCTGATATCTCTGCTGGTAAAAGTGTCGCGACACCCGTAGCACTCTCCGGCTGATTGTAAAAAATAATGCCATTATCTCCTTGAACTAGATCTGAATCTGTTAAGAGAAACGCCGTTAAAGAAATATCAATTGCAGATGACACTTCATAACTGATGAATAATTGCCCCTTTGGAAAGTTTAGTACGGTATTGGCACCCATTTGCAGAGTTTGATTCATTTCAACAACTCCTATTCTTTATCTACCATTTATCGTTTTTATAGACCAATTATACCGAATTATGTGATAGAACCTATTAAAACCTTTACCTCTTTTCAACCTCTACAATGATATGAGACAATGCCAACTAAAACCGCACTACTCTAGAAGGGAGAACCATTGTGTATAAATTAATTATTCCTGCTGTTATGGTGGTATTCAGTCTGTGAATTCTTCTTCAATTATCAATGAACATCAATATCTTTCAGAATCCAATGAACTATTTTACCGTCATTACCCTCTTTTTTCTTTGTATTCAGGAGTTATTGAAACATAGACAATAAAAAGATCACTCAGGTACATACACTTTTTTCAGAGGTAATAAGGATCTTGTCTCAGCTGGCATATGTTCATACCAATGTACAATAAGATTTACGAGTTCTTCTAAGTCCACTAGATGAACCTCATTATGCTTCGCAACAGCTTTTGCATGAGAAGTAAACCCACCAGTAGAAACAAATAAACTGTTAGCATTCATTGGATTAGCACCTAATAATTGCTGCACCTCTGGCGAACTGGCTGAATTTTTCCGATGCTTTACTTGTACTTTAATAATAGGCTTTTCAAATCCAAATGCATCTTTATAAGCTAATACATCCACACCGCCATCTGGCCCTTTTGGACTCACGCGAACATTGTATGACATTGCTTGCAGTAAGCCTCCGACTAAGTCTTGCATTTGCCACGGGTCCAATTTATCTACTTTATCTTCAATCATGACAGTAGCTTTGCTGACTAAATCTTCGATAATTTCATCTTCTTCGGTTTCATCTTCAGGTGCTGATATAGATGTAGGGTTTTTGAGTAAATGTTCAATCTCTTTCCCCCAATCATCTACACGAAAAACAGTTGATATAGAACCGAGGCTGTTCTTAGCTGATTGACTGAGAGAATCTCGTTTAACTGCTATTGGTTCCCAATTTACCTGAATATGATTTGGATACATTTTATCTCCAACTGCTTCATCAAAAAAATGCGGAGCAATCACCGTACCTACTCGATATTCACGGCTTTCTTTTATGTACGTAATGATTCGATCTCCCTTTTTGATTTCTCTACTAAACCTCCATACCTGACTGACCCAGCTTCTTCTCGTAAAAGGTTTGTTCTCAGCGAATATGACATCAGCTCGAGCATTCATCTCTTGCTTTGTTTGATATTGTTTTGGATTACCTAATTTAGGCCACCCTATCGATGCAATGCCTTTCTCTTCCCAAATTGTAATTAATTCGTTTTGGTCACCCGCACGAACCATCCACCATTTCGTCATTTACTACCTCTCCCATTCCATCTATCTTCTCTTATTTTCATCATCAAATATTCTATCTAAATTATAAGACTTATTTCTTGTTAACAAAAGGATATGCGCACCATTTTTGTCGAAAGAAACACAAAAACCCGAACAAGCGTATACCACACTCATCCGGGTCTGCATTTTCCTTTGTTACACTTCTTCGCCATTCGTTGCAATGACGTTTTGATACCAAGTAAACGAATCTTTTTTGAGACGCTTCATCGAGCCGTTGCCTTCGTTATCGCGGTCAACATAGATCATGCCGTAGCGTTTTTTCATTTCACCGGTTGTGAATGACACGATATCAATGATGCCCCAAGGTGTGTAGCCGATGAGGTCCACACCGTCATATTCAACCGCTTTTTTCAGTGCTTGAATATGAGAAGCGAGATATTGAATTCGCTCTGGGTCATGAATAGAGCCGTCTTCTTCCACTTGATCAATGGCACCAAAGCCATTTTCCACAATGAATAGCGGGATTTGATAGCGATCGTAAAAACGATTCAATGTATACCTTAAACCTGTCGGATCAATGGACCAACCCCAGTCACTTGATTTGATATACGGATTTTCTACACCATGCGGCAGTGCTCCATTGACAATGTCTCCGTTGTGATCAGATACCACATCGCTTTTGACCGTTGTTGACATGTAGTAGCTAAAGCCAAGGTAATCTACTTTTCCTTTTCTTAAACTTTCTTCATCCCCTTCTTCAAAAGGAATGTGATAGCCTTCGCGTTCAAATTCTTTTAACGCGTAGCTTGGATAGTAGCCACGCACCTGGACATCTGGGAAGAAATAGCGCTGTCTCATATATTCTTCTGCCAGCATGACATCCTCTGGGTTCGAGGAATATGGATAAATTGGCACGTGGGACACCATCGCTCCAATTTGAAAGGACGGATTGATCTCTTTTCCTTTTGCGACTGCCCATGCACTTGCAAGCAATTCATGATGTCCCGCTTGATACATGACTTCTTTGGCATTTTCGCCTTCTTTGACAGATACCCCTGAATTTGTCCAAAGGAACAACGGGTTGTTGACGTCCATTTTGTTATTGATTTCATTAAATGTCATCCAGTACGTGACCTTGTCCTTGTAACGATTGAAGCATACTTCCGCAAATTTTACGAAATATTCAGCGACTTTTCTGCTTCGGAATCCGCCGTATTCTCTTGCCAAATGGAGGGGCATTTCAAAGTGAGACAGCGTAATGACAGGCTCGATGCCATGTTTAATCAGTTCATCAAACACATCATCATAAAACTGTAAGCCTGCTTCATTCGGCTCGTCTTCATCCCCTTTAGGGAAAATTCGGCTCCAGCCGATCGATGTTCGTAAGCATTTTAATCCCATTTCAGCAAACATGGCGATATCTTCTTTGTAACGATGGTAGAAATCAATGGCTTCATGGTTTGGATAAAAAGTTCCTTCTTCTATCGTTTCCGTGATCTGTCTTGGAACACCATGAGCACCTGCTGTCATGACATCTACAACACTCGGCCCTTTGCCAGCTGCATTCCATCCACCTTCGAATTGATGAGCGGCTAATGCCCCGCCCCATAAAAAATCTTTTGGTAAAGTCATTATCTATTCCTCCTATTTCACAATTGTCATCATGACGTCAGTTGGCTGACATGTCGAACGTTTCTCTACAATCACATCTTCGTATGCTTGGGTATTGGTAATGATAACAGGTGTGATTGTTTGTAATCCTTTGCTTTCAATTGCTTCCTGATCAAATGTCATCAACAAGTCACCCTTTTTCACCTTGTCGCCTTCTTTGATATTGAGTGTAAATGCCGATCCATCTAGAGAAACCGTATCAATTCCTACATGAACAAGTAACTCTACACCAAATTCAGAACGCAAACCAATCGCATGTTTTGTTGGTGCAAGCATGACGACACTGCCATCAAACGGTGCAAACAGTTTGTTATCGGTCGGATGAACGGCAAAGCCTTTCCCCATCGCACCAGAGCTAAATACGGCATCTGGTACTTCAGATAACGAAAGCACCTTTCCTGTAAGTGGAGCCGTGATCATTTCTTCATTGTTCATAGAAGCTTGTGTCGTTTCTCCGTCTTGATCTTTAACAGGTGTTTCACCAGCTGACTGTTCTACCGTATCTTCTCCATATCCGAACATTTGAATAAGCACAACTGGTAAAATCAGCGCAATGGCCACACCAATCAAAATACCAATGATAGACGTTGGATAATCTGCATTGATTCCGTTCACAATGGTCAGCGGGCCAGGCAGCCCTGCATATGCAAAGTAATAGGGCGTAAAGAAACTGGCCACAATGGCACCGACCGCTCCAGAAATACACCCGAAAATAAACGGCTTTTTAAAACGTAAGGTGACACCGTAAATCGCAGGTTCCGTAATACCGAAGAGTCCTGTGATTCCAGCTGAAACCCCAACTTTCCGTGTTTCCCGATTTCTTGCTTTTAAAATAACTCCCAGCACCGCACCGACTTGAGCGATAACAGCGATGGTTTGATATGCCTGAAAGGAATCACGTCCATATTGTTCAAAGTTCGCAAGCACCATTGGCGTGATGCCCCAGTGAACACCGAAAATCACGAGTACTTGCCAGAAACCACCGATAATGGCACCTGCCAGAGCTGGTACATTTTCAGCTAAGATATTGTATCCGTTTGCAATTCCATTTGCACCTGCTGTCGAAAGAGGACCGATTAATAGAATGGTTAACGGAACCATGACGACCATACATAGAAATGGAACAAATAGCGGTTTGACGACCTCATGAATTCGTTTGTTTAAGAATTTTTCTACATAGGAAAGAATCCATACTAAGAAAAGCGGCGGCAAGACGGATGATGTATAAACTGTTTCAGATAACGCAATTCCTAAAAAGGTCACACCTTCCCCTGATGCCACACGTCCGGCAATCTCTGTCCAAGCTGGACTGACAAGCGCTGCTGTACAAGCAACCGCGATATACATATTCGTTTTAAAATGCTTGGCTGCAGTTATCGCAATAAAGATGGGCAAGAACGTAAACGGTGCCCAAGAAATAAAGCTAAACACTTCATAAGTTCCTGTTTTCGAGAAGCTTGGAAATATCAAATTTATTAAGATAAGTGCTCCTTGCAAAATACCAGCTGCGGCTAAAATATACACAAATGGCGCAAACACAGCGGACATGGTCGCAATGACCCGATTCAGTATCGTTCCTTTGTGTTCATTCGGCTGGTCATCATCCGACGTTTGAAGCTGAACAAGATTGGAAAAATGCTCATATACCTCACCTACATGCTGACCGATCACAACCTGAAACTGACCACCGTTTTCCACCACTGTAATGACGCCAGGCATGGCGTTGATTGCTTCTTTTGCCTTTGGATTAGAACGCTTCAGCACCAAACGCAGCCTCGTGGCGCATCTTGCGGCACTCAGCACATTTTCCTCTCCGCCAACTGCTTCTAAGATGTCTTCTGCAAGCTTTTGATAATCCCTCACTTTTGACATATAAACCCCCCTTTATCACCACTAGTATATGTACATTATAATTATACCGGTACAATTTATCAATACCTATATAATTTCAGTTTGCATATCAAAAAGAAATCGGGATGTGCTATAATACAAAGACAATAAATCGTGAAAACAAAGAGGAATGGCTATGTTAAAGTATCAACAAATTGCGAGCGATATTGAAAAATATATTGTCACACATGAGCTACAGCAAGGAGACAAACTTCCTGTGCTTGAGACTCTTATGAATCAATTTGCTGTGAGCAAAAGTACAATTATCAAATCATTAGATTTACTCGAAAGAAAAGGGATTGTCTATCAGGTGAGGGGCAGCGGCATCTTTGTGAGAAGGCACAGGCGCAAAGGCTATATCAGCCTTTTATCCAACCAAGGATTTAAAAAAGATTTAGAGGAATTTCAACTGACATCAGAAGTTCTCACGTTAGATACCGTCAAACCGCCAGAAGAAGCTGCGCTGAATTTAAACATTGAACCAGATGAGGATGTTTTCTACCTTAAACGCATTCGTTACATCAATGGACAAACTTTATGTTTAGAAGAGTCCTATTACCGGAAAACCATTGTTCCTTACCTCAACACAGAAATTGCAGCCGATTCTGTATTTAAATTCATTAGTGAAGGCCTTGGTCTTAAAGTGGGCTTTTCTGACATGTACCTGCAAGTTGGCAAACTAAACGAAACTGAAGCGAAGCACCTCGGACTTAAGCAAAATGATCCTGCTCTTCGCGTCGAAACCGTCTTTCATCTCACAAACGGCCAGCCTTTCGACTTCTCGAAAATCACATATAACTACATGCAATCCCAATTTTTTATTCAGGCGAATAATTATTATGGGTGATGAAAGGAAAAAGCCCCTCATTTTTGAGGAGCTTTTTTTAATGCTGGTATCATTTGTAGTAGTTATAGTCATTGAATGTTGCGATCATATCTTCTTGTGTCCCTTTTTTCCCACGATTCGTATTAAAATATAACGTTCCGTCATCGAAATCAACAGCTTCTATCTCAAAAAGAGTAAATGCACTGCTCGTTATTCGGAAAGATAGGTCATTTCTAGTAAACAACTCTTTTGAAAAATCTATTGTTGTTGTTCCCTTTTGCTCTTTGATCATTTGGTTGATATTTAACGGATACGTGAGAATAACACTCGCATTAGAAGCCCCTCCGTTGGGATCTGGCTTAGATAAAGGGACATATAATGTTCCTTGGTAAAAAGAAATTCCTTGAAGAATGTACTTCGAAACATCTACCACTGATTGATTTATCACTGCTTTTGTATAATTTAATGTAAATGTGGCCTCATACTCAAATTTTCCTGTTTGATCATTAAAATCTCCAATGAAAAAGCGATTGCCAGACCTCACAATAAATTTGTCTGCTCCAACAGAATACGTGATGCCGCTAACTGATAAATTCGTTCCCTGGTACTGAAGGACATAGGCTTTAGCCACTTTGTATGTACTTTTTTTCGTGTTCACTTGTAGCTTCACGATCTTTTTTACATACTTGACACCATCGGTCATAGGGGCTACATAAATACTAACTTGCTCATCTCCTTTTTGGGCTTTGACAGCTAAGTCATTGGCATGTCCTAAATCATAGCTAGTACTATTCGTGTCAGAGTTTTTAAGAAGCTTCACTGTTCTATTGCTTGACGAGCTGTTCATTTTAATAGAGTACAATTGTGTCAGCTGGGTTGAAGTATTTATTTTTGCAGCATAAATCATGTTATTGTTACGGTCGACACACATTCCTTGCATAGAGGTGTAGAATCCAGAGCCTGACATTCCAGTATACGTTGTATATGTGTTGAAATAACCGGATTGAGCTTGAACACTTGAAGACCACATACTGCAACAAAAGATAATAGCCGTTAGGACAACATATTTTATTTTTTTCAAGATTGGCACCATCCTATGATTGGAGTTATTTTGAAAATACGATCTGAACATAAAATCGTCACCCTTAAAATGAATGACGATTGTTATAGAAATTAAGTGTGATCATTTATTAGGAAAATCTACTTTTCAGCCTTAAACGTCTTTACTATCTTACTACTCTCTGACATTCCTTTTCCTGTAACGGTAACGTAGATCTTTCCGCCCTTAGCGCCTAGTTGTTTGATGGTCACCTTTACAACCTTACCTTTAGAGACCGTTGACTGACCAATTAATTTTCCTGATTGGTTATAGATTTTAACAAGGTCCTGTTTCGCTAATTTACTGACGGTGATCACGTCATTTTTCTTCTTGTTGTTGACGATGTTGATTTGGCTGCCTTTTAATGCAGAGGATGGCTCACCTTTAAAAGAAACAGCCTGTTTTCCGCTTTCCAACATCTTGTCACTGCTTCGTGTAACAAATACTTTTCCGCTCTTAGCCCCAACTTGTTTGACGTACAATTTGATGGATGAACTGTTAGCCGGTTTTGATGCGGCTAGTAGTTTGCCGTTTGTTGAATAAACTTTGATGACGTCTTTTTTCTTAAGCTTACTCACTGTAATGACGTCATTTTTATTTTTAAGATTATTGATTTTGATCTGGTTGACTTTTAGAGCGTCTGATTTTTCACCCTGATAGCGAATTGGTACTCGATTTCCCTCTTTTAGACCAGGTTCTTTCATGCTGATATAAAGCGTTCCACTTGTTTGACCCAATTGTTTCATGGAAATCGTCATGTTCGAGCTCGATGCAGTTTGCTGGGCAATCGCTGTTCCACCAGAAGCTTGTTTAAAGATTTTGATGACGGATTGTTTTTTGATTCCTTTTATCGTCACCGTATCGTTGTTACCTTTATTGTTCGTCACCTTCACTTGGGATGCTGCAAGCGGAGATGTGACGATTTTTTTGACGGTTACAGCAGGCAGGGAGACCTGTCTATTTCCACTTAGCAACGTGATCGTCACTTTAGATCCCTGTCTTAATTTTCCCGTTTTTAATTTGAAGTTTTTTCCTGGCGTAATGGCAAATGGTCCATATTTCTTTATCGTGGAACTTGTGCTGAGCTTGGACATCGCTTTAATTGTATTATTCGATGAATCAGATTGCACTTCTACAACAGCTTTATCCCCAAAAGTACTGATTCCATTAATGGTATCACTTGAGTCATCGATTTCTTCCACAAATACTTTCTGTACATCTTCTTGAGATTGATTTGCTTCAGTCGGGTTATCAGCCATGAACGACTTTACGGTCATTAAGTCGCCACCGATTAGCTTTGAAACAGGAACTTCATAAAACCCTTTAGCGTCTGTCTGACCTTCTCCAATGATTTGGTCCTCTCCATTTAGAATATGGATGATACTTTCTGGAGTTGCGGTTCCACTAATTGATGTTGATAGCTGGGTAAATGGGTTGATTGTTGGAGCCGTCGATCTGATACGAAAAAATCTTTCATTCAAAACATTGTCATATGCTGGTTCCATGACTTGTAATTTATTTTGGTCTAAGAGCTTTAGGGTATCTTTGTCTACACTAAATTCAAAATTTCCATCTCCATCTGCTGTCACCGATTGATTGATGACACCAGATTTCTCGTTTTTAAAGACGATCTTTGCATATGGAATTCCCGTTTGGCCTTTCACTGATTTAGACCATTTTGTCGTAGGAATAAGTGAGATTTTATTAGGATTAACAATTTTTTTGTAAACGTCGATATTGCTGCCAGTCGTCATTTTCACTGTTAGGAATGTGCCTGCATTTAGGACAGGAAGCTTTAAATGAATGGCATCATTAAATGTTCCTGAGGCAATCACTTCACCATCTTTCATGACCTCTACTTTTGTGTTCTTCACAGTTTTCCCAGTTAGCTCCTGAGAAGTATCATATATCGGATCTAATGAGGTAAACGATTCCTTGAAAACATACACTTTGTTTGAAGAAAGCTTTGTCCCATTTTGGTCATACGTATCTAGCTCTATCGTTTGGCCTGAACTAAAATTTGAAGAGAACAACTTAAAGTTTCCGTTACTATCTGCTGTTGCGTAGTGCATATATTTAGATTTCCAATTAGCAGGAACACCCCAATCTGCAAATGCGACAATCGCATTTGGCGTTGTTTTACCCGTCAAATAGTTATCACCATATTGATAACGATCAACCGTTGTTTTCGTTCCACCCTCTGCGGCACTTACATTTTCTTGTATATTCAAACTCAACATCATCATACAAAGAATAGAAGCTACTACTTTCAGGACTATTTTCATAAAGATATCCTCTCTTTTCCTATTAATGTTTTTATATACAAATATTATACATTTTAACCAATATAGGTACAAGGTTTAATGTTGAGTCTAAAGACTTGTATAAAATCCATATTCATAGATATAGAGGGTGATATCGAACGATTTTTCATTTTGCATTAATCATACAAATTCATCACATCAAAAAGATTCATTTTACGAATGCATCATACAAACTTATGATGAACATAACAACATGTTTAGGAGAATTCGTCAGATGAAAGATATTAGAGTGTATCATGTCGATGCGTTTACAACTGAGAAGTTTGGAGGTAATGCCGCTGGGGTGGTGTTGGATGGGGAATGGTTAACGGAGGATGAGATGCAAAATATCGCCAAGGAGTTGAACTTACCCGAGTCCGTTTTCTTACTGCCGGCACATGATGAGAAAGCCGATTATCGAGTGAAATATTTCACTCCAACGGAAGAGGTCAATTTCTGCGGGCATGCGACGGTTGGATTGACTTGGCTTTTAGCGACGGAGCTAGGGATGGCTAAAGAAAAATCAGGGGTTGTGTTAGAAACAAAGATCGGCCATGTTCCCGTTATATGGCACGAGGAAAATGGCAAAGTTGTGGATGTGGAGATGACACAGGTCACGCCAAAGACGCGAGATTTTATCATCGATGTAGAAGAGCTTAGTGACATGCTCGGTATAAGCAGTGACAGGATTGATCCATCCTATCCTATAAAATTAGCAAACACCGGAAACTGGCATCTCCTGGTTCCGCTGAAACATCAGGATGACATTGATCAAGCGGCACCAAACTTAGCAGCTTTAGGGAAAATGAATAAAGCGCAGGGTATCACAACGACTCATCTTTATACGTTTCAATCCACAAAAGACTGTGATCTTTATACAAGGGATTTTGCACCTGGCATTGGTATACCCGAAGATCCTGTAACGGGAGCAGCAAACGGAGCATTAGCCGGATATCTGTATTTGGAAGGGATCATTCCTCAGCAAGAAATCACTCATCTGCGCATTGCTCAAGGTGATGCCATCGGCAGACCAGGATTGCTTCGTATCACGGTCATTCCGAATGAAGCAAAGCCGGTGATTAAAGTTGCAGGTGCAGCGGTTATTACCATTCGCGGGGTAATCACGCTATAAATTGATCAGCTTGAATAGAGACTCTCGTTCAAGCTGAATCTATTTAAAATGATCTTTGACCACTTCAATCCATCTTTTAGTAGAGGGAGAGGCTGCGTTAAAAGATTTAAACGCCATATTGATTTCGCGATAAACACTGGTCTCAAGTGGAATTACGTTCGCATGAGGCACCTGAGGCGGCAAAATCAACTTCGGAATGATCGTGAGCCCAAGGCCTTCCTGAACCATAGAGATGAGCGTATTGTTGTCCCCAATCTCAAATAAAACATGGGGTTTTACGCCTCTTTCTTTTAATATTTTCTTAATGAGTTGATCACAGCCCGCTTTTGGCATAATAAATGGTTCATCTTGGAACGAAGCGACTTCCATCACCTTCTTTGTATGGAAACGATGACTCTCTTGCATGAGCACTACCAATTCATCTTGAAACAATGGAACAGTTTCCAAATCTCTAGATGGCTGTGTTAAAAACCCAAGATCAACTGTGCCAGACGCGATCCACTCTTCAATCTCTTCATAGCCGCCTTCGTATAACTCCAATTGGATATTGGGATAACTTTTCGTAAATCGATGTATCAGCTGCGGAAGCATTTTTGAAGAAAAACTAGAAAACGTGCCGATCTTAATACTCCCCACTTCCATCCCTTGAATCAACGCCGCCTCCTGCTCAAGCAATGACGCATGATGAATGATTTGGCGAATATGCGGCATCACCCGCTCACCTGCATCTGTCAGCGACAGCCCGTTTCGATTCCGATGAAGCAGCACAATCCCAAGCTCTGACTCAAGCTTCGCCATATTATGACTCACCCCAGACTGCGTCAGCCCAAGCTTCTCACCAGCTTTTGTAAAGCTGCCGCATTCAACAACTGTTTGAAATACTTTGTATGGGAATGTCATTCGTTTGCTCACCTCACTTTAGATCTTGGCAAAACCTACTGTTAGACATGTCTGTGATTTTTCGATTTAATTGTTGTTCGACCAATTGAAAACATGCCTGCTGAATCCATAAACGTTTAAATGTATAGAGTTGTTCTTTTTCATCGCCATGCATCTCTTCATCTTTTTCTAACTGAAAATCTGTCAATTCGATTTTGTCATGAACATGCATGTGAATAAAAACATGCGCATTGTGAAAATCATGCATATGCTCTACTAAAGCTGAGATATTGGTGATAAAGTCATCAAATATATCTTCTTCTAGCGTTTTCTTGAGATCTAGATGGCTGTGCACATCCATTGATATGTAATTATCTCTTTCATCCAGTTCTTCTTGAGTGGCCAGAGGATTATCATGAATCGTTGCTTTTCTATTTAAATCTTTAATCGAGAAATAGACGATGATGTCTTTATTATCGAGAAATTCATACTCCCATATCTCTGCATCTCTTAATCTTAAAATGCGGGTGAGGTTGTCCAACTTTTTAAACCCTCCAATTAATTATTCATCGTCGTCGATGAAGACCTCGACGCCGCTTCATCCGCCTTCACACAATCAATCGCAACAACCAATGCAATCATCACAGGCTCCATCTCTTCTTTCAAAATATCCACCTTATAGCTATCCCCCCAAGTAAACCATTCCTTCTTCACTTGACCGATCACTTCGCCGCTTTGCAGCACTTGGAAATTCATATCCCACCAGTTCCCTTGTACTTCGATTCCAGCAGCATCAATTGAATATTTGGCTTTGAAGAACGTAAACTCTTTTTTGATCGTCAATACCTCTTGCCCTCCGACTTCTACTAAAAACTTTGGTAAAAAGCTAAACATTTTCTTTGTAATCACAGCGATTTCTTCTCGTTCTGTATTCAAAATGGTAAACGTCTTTGGCACCTTCATAAAGCTGCCTTCGACTACATATACATCATTCTCCTGTTGGTCCTTTACCGTAAACCTTCCGCTCAGACTAAATACCTTCTGCTTCATATACAGCTGCTTCATATGTACCTCCGATTCAGTTCAAAAAATTTATCCGTTCTTACATTACCTCTGATTATACCAAAAAATAGAATGTGCAAAAAACCACCTGATAGCAGGTGGTTTTCGATTACTGATCCATTTTCAGAGATTCTTTTTCATATGTTTGAAAAGCATTTTCCATTCCCATGATGATCTCTTTAATTTTGACATAACCACTTGTGTAAGGAATAGAATCTCTAATCTCTTCCCACATAAAATGATAGAACTTCAGGTCATCCGTTTCACACATCACAAAATCTGTGTAATCCTTACCTGGAAGAGCTTCAGCATCAAAAAAGCGCACCGTCACATGTTCCTCATATTTCTGCATCAACTCTTGCAGCGAAGCCGCATGGGTTCTCCGCTCCTCTCGTGGTAAAGCAAGCCAAGATGGATAGAACTCTAATAAAACAACCATCATATATTTCATCATCATGCCCCTCGATTCTTCTATGATGTGATGATTGTACGCCAGATCTAGAGAATGTGCATTAACATAGGTTAATGTTCAGCAGGATGTAGCAGCCTGCTCAGCGAAACCGGAGAAATACCGATATATGAGGCAATATGATATTGAGCGATACGTTGATGTAACCCGGGATATTTCAATAAAAACGCCTGATATCGCTCAATTGCTGGCAAATATAGCAGTTCCCTCTCACGCTCTTCCTTTCTCGTATACAGCCTTTCAACACTCACCCGAACAAACCGCTCCCACATATGACTTCTGTCCATCAACATTTGAAGCAGATCATACGGAATTTCAATCACGATAGAATCCTCCATCGCTTCAATCGAATAAGGAGAAGGCTGCCCGTTGATCATACTTGCATAAGAAGTAGCAAAATCATCTTCCAACGTAAAAGCCACGTTGTATTCCCTTCCATCCGGTAACAAATAGAAGAGACGGAAGAGCCCCGTTAGACAGAAATAAGCATGCTTCACTGGATCGCCAGCCTTGATCATGCATGTACCCGCTTTTAATTGTTTAATCGCTGTTCCATCTTTGAAGGCTTGCCAATGATTTTGTTCAATTGGATATTTCGATATTTTGGTTTTGAAAGTGTCGTATGGGTCAGTTATTTTGTCCATCTGTAAGTAACCTCTCGATTAATAGAAGAATTGATAAAAAATGGTGTCAGAAAACACTCAGGTTATAATGGAAATATAAGCGAAGATGAGGGGAGAAACAATGAAAAAAATCACTTTTTTTGAGTGGACCATCCATTTACAAGCAGACTTAACAGCGATTACAGATCATCATGAAAAGAAAAGTCTCATTTGACACACACAGACGAGACTTTTCTCAAATACTATTCCTTTGGAAAAACCGTCGTAAAGGTCGTTCCTTCTTTTTCATTTCTTTCTACTTCAATAGAAGCATTGTGATACGACAGGACTTCTTGCACAATGGATAATCCAAGACCCATTCCCTCTTTATTTCGTGCCTGATCTACCCGGTAAAAACGTTCAAATATTTTTTCTAATGTGTGCGGTTCTATGCCAATCCCCGTATCTCTAATTGTCACGACCGCTTCCGATTCATTTTCATTACAATGAATACTGATTTCCCCAAACTCTTTGTTGTATTTAATGGCATTGCCAATTAAATTCTCCCAAACATTGATCAACAAAGTCCGATCCGCATATACCGAAACAGGCTGTAGATCCAACTTAATTTCTAGACCTTTCTCTTCTATCCGCCATAGCATCGAATGGACCACTTGATGAAGCTGCTCATCCACCCTGACGATTTGTTTATTCGTTGGATATGTCCCTTGATCAATAGAGGTTAAAATGAGAAGTTGTTTCGTTAAGTTAGATAATCGCTTTGCTTCTGTTTGAATAATGTGGTTGTATTTTTTCCCTTCGCTTGATGAAATCTCCTCATTTAGTAATTCAGAATACCCTCGTATATTTAATAGTGGTGACTGAAAATCGTGCGAGACGTTATTCACAAATTTCTTCCTTGCTTGATCGGTATTCTCTAATTTCTGCTGCATCATCCGAAAACGATCAGCGAGCTGACCAATTTCATCTTTTCGATTGATCATTAATGGATACTGAAAATTATGGTTTGCCATCTCTTGCGTCGCACTCGTCAATTCTGAAAGAGATTGGGTTACCTTTCGAGACATGAATAAAATGCCAATGATACTGCTCACAAAAACGGCGAAGATAAATCCAAAAATAATCAAATGGAACTCTGTAAAGAAACTGATATTATTCGGACGTAGAAATAAGCCCCATTCTTCCCCTTCAATTTCTATCTTCGTCCCTACCGTATTTTTTATATCATTTGCGAAATGACTCATGATTAAGTATGAATTTCTAAAGGATCTGATCCCGTTGTACGCTTTTTCGCCTTCAAATAAGGCGTGCATTTGGTCATTCCATTTTTTCGTTTTAAATGGTTCACCAAACATCTTCATCTCCCCATCTTCTTTAACCAAAGCGATTTGGTACCCTAGATCGCTCATGGTTTGCAAAAAGTCAGAAGATGCCCGCAAGGTAATTTCGTGTTCTTTGATTTGTTTAGATAACTGCTCGGCAATGACTAAATATCGATCATTCATTTGCTCTTTGACAACATGATTGTAAATCAAGTTAGAACAAATAAATCCAATGAAGATGCTAATCAAAACAATCAAACACGTATATAGCATAAAACGTTGTTGTAGTTTCATTCTTTTACCTCAAGTTGATAGCCGAAACCACGTATTGTGACAATCTCAATCGTCGCTTCCGC
Organism: Bacillus sp. FSL M7-0307; assembly: GCF_038627835.1. Lineage (NCBI taxonomy): Bacteria > Bacillati > Bacillota > Bacilli > Caryophanales > Bacillaceae > Bacillus > Bacillus sp. FSL M7-0307. The sequence continues at coordinate 3,679,858 of NZ_CP152023.1, forward strand.
TCTTTTTAAACGTTCTCGTATGCGGTTAATATGCGTGTTTAATGTGAATTCGGGTTGATCTAACGTATCCCCCCAAATGTCATCAATTAAGTCCCAGCGGCTTACATTGCGGTTTGCCCGCTGCAGTAGATAATACAGAATTTCTAATTCACGCATGGGCCAGATATATTGCTGATTGGCAATCGTTAATTCCCAACGGTTCGTATCAATTTGAACATTTCCCGCAGTCTTTATAGCTTCTATGGATTTACGATATCGTCGTAAAATCGCATTTACACGGAATAGCAGTTCTTTCGTTTCAAATGGTTTGACGATATAATCATCAATCCCCTGTTCAAATCCTTGTTGCTTATCTTCAATCTGCCCTTTCGCTGTCAGCATAATGACAGGCAGTTCATATTGTTTCGTCACAATGTTCGCCAGCTGAAAGCCATCCATCCCAGGCATCATCACATCAATAATCATAAGATCAAATGACTGATGTTGCAAAAAAGCAAGCGCTGCCTCAGCATTGCTTGCTTTTGTCACTTGGTATCCCGCCTGCTCTAAATGGATGGACACTAATTGCAAAATGGCTTCATCATCATCCACAACCAATACATGCAATTATCCTTCCTCCTTTATTTCCTTAGCTTTGTCTTTTTCAAAGAATAATATGAGTGACGGCAGCAACATTCCTCGCACGAAGAATGTATCGATGATAATCCCAATAGCGACAATAAAACCAAAGATAAATAAATCGGTAATCGGCATGGTCATTAATGCGGCAAACGTTGCAGCAAGAATGATCCCCGCTGAAGAAATCACCCTGCCTGTGTTTCGTATCGCTACTTCTAATGCAGCTTTGACGTGTAACGTTTGACGTTCTTCTAAGAAACGGCTCACAAGGATGATGTTATAATCAATCCCTAATGCCACGAGAAAGATAAAGGCATACACAGGGGCACGAGTTGAAATCGCATCATATCCAAATAACACATCGACTAAGAAAATACCTAAGCCTAATGCAGACACAAATGAGATTAAAATCGTCGCCATCATATAAATCGACATTTTCATGGAACGAGTCAAAGCAAGTAACAAGACAAGAATGAGTAATGTTTCCAGTAAAACGATCTTTTTAATATCGGATTGATTCACTTGTTGCTCATCCACTAATTTAGCCGTTGTGCCTGCAAAAGATAACTGAACCTTTTGACCATCTGATAATCGATAGGTGGCTTGATCTGTACGTAAATCTCCTAAAAATTCAATGGCCTCTATACTGTATGGATTCACTTTTAATGATATCGTCATTTTGCCGTGCTCTCCATCTTTGGTTACCCCCGAAGGGCGAACCGATCCTATCTCTTCATTTTCTGAGAATTGGGCGGAGATTTCTTGTAAATGTTCCTGAGTTAGCTTTTGACCAGTCACAAGTACTGTTGTCTGGGCTAGATCACCTTTATTAAATTTTTCCTCGACGATTTCAAATGCAACACGAGAAGGTAAATCTTTCGGGAAATTTTTCACCGAGTTAAATTCATAATGTAAATTGAAAATATTCGCACCTGTCACAAGTAAAAACAGTAAGACCGCACCACCAATTAATCCTGGTTTTCGAACCACGAATTTGGCAAGAGGTCCCCATATGCCATGTTTTGCTTCTTCTGCTTCACCATATGTCGGCACTTTCGGCCAAAATGCTTTGCGGCCAAATAATGCAAACAAGGCTGGAATCAGTGTGACAGAAGCCATCATAATGACCACCATCGCAGCACCAAAGATTGGCGCAAAGTTTTGATAATCACGGAAATCCGCCACAAATAATATGATCATAGCCGCAAATACTGTACCGCCTGCAAATAAGACCGGTTTGGCTGTTGAACGCATCGCCACTTTCATCGCTTCAAATTGATTTTCATAGAGTTGTAACTCCTCACGATAACGCGAGAAAACAAACAATGAATAATCAATCACAGCAGCAAATAATAAAATACTCATAATCGAAGTGGTCGAGTTATTGATATCAAGTCCACCAACGCCAAGTAAAGCCACAACTTGATTCACCACTTGATAGACAATGACCGTTGCGAACAATGGAATGATCGCTAATAACGGAGAACGGTAAATGACAATCAATAAAACCAAAATGATTGCAACAGTAGCTAATAGCAGTTTCAAGTCGGCAGATTCAAACAGCTTAACCGTATCCCCCGCTATACCTGCTGGGCCCGTAATATAAAAATCAGCATCTAGCCCTTTCGCTATGTTTGTACCGACATCCGTTGTCTCATCATTAATCTTTGCATAATCAGCATTGCCTAATCCCGCTTTCAAGTTCATTGGCACAATCATCGTCGTTTCATCTTCTGATAAAAAAGCGGATAACGCTTGAGGAGGCAATGCGGACACATCGACAATATCTTCAATCCCCTCAATCTTTGCCTCTTTGATTCCTTGAATGATCGTTTTTACATCTTGAATAGCCAGCTTTCCATTAGGGTGATGGAACACATATAATCCCGGAGTTCCTTTATCATTTGGGAAATACTGATCTAACTTCTTTTGTGTCACGATGGACTGAGCATCACTAGGTAAAGATTGAAAATTGCTCACTGTATGATCGCCCAATTTAGGACCAGCACTCAACCCGATCATGAGAACAAGCCAAATGATAACAGTCAGCCAAGCCCCTTTTTTTGTCGACATTTTATCCATAAATGATCTGAATACTTTCATTAATCGTTCTCCTCCTTTTCTCACCGGTACGAGTATATCGCTCGTATATAAACTTGAAATAAACTCTGGGAAAAGGAAGAGCCATGAAAATAAAAAAAGCAGAGGTTTATCCCTCTGCTAATCCTTCATAACCATTTACAAAATAAGCGATCGTCTCTAACTCATCTTCTTTTAGCTCTCTGTTCACATGTGTTTGATATTCACTCTTGATTCTCTCCTGATCTCCACCACAAAGATCCGTGTATTTCGCAATCATCCGAAGCTTGTCTCTTTCCTGACGAAACTCCTCTTTTGTCCATGGTCTTTGGTGTGAAGGAATATACGTTTCAGCATCAAATGCATCTAACTCATCTAAAAGACGCAAGATTTCTTTTACCGTATAATGTACTTTTTCTGCATACATTTTCGGATAAATGCAATCAGCAAGAAACAGGATTTTTTCCTCTTTCACATACACGATCACTGAATCTGCGGCATGATCGCCTCCAACATGCTGCACAACACAAGTCACCCCGCCAAGATCAATCTCCATCCGACGATCAAACGTCACATCCGGTAAAACGACCTGAATCTCTCGATGATTCTTAAATTCTTCTTTTATCGCCTTCGCGCAAAACTCAATCTCCGTTCCTTCCTTCACCCGCTCATCAATCGCCTCATCTGACCAAGAAAACGGAAGAAGCTTCTCCATTTCCTTTCTGGTTTTTGCAGAAGCAATTGAAACCGCATGAGGCAACGCCGGTAGACCAAAGATATGATCCCAATGCCAATGCGTGAGGACAACGAGATCAGGCTTGGCGTTCTCGTGTTCTAAGGTTTTTTGGATGAAATATTTCGCATGATCTTCTGAGTTTCCGGCATCGATCATTAATGTTTTGTTATTGCCTTCGACCATGCCTAGGATGGGGCGGTCGGTGAGTGATACTGGTGTGATGTAGGAGAAGGTTTTGCCTATTTTTTTGATTGTGTGCATGGTGTGCCTGCTTTCTAATATTTAGATTTTATTCTCGTAGTGCGAAGATAACCCAATCCTATTTCTTTAATAAGTATTTGGCTAACTTTCGATCTTCCTTCTCCTTTGTCTTCACGGCAATATGTTCAATCAATTCTCTTGTGGCCGCTTGCTGAGAATACGAAGGAGACCATTCTTTTAATACACTTAAAGCATGATACTGTAAATTTCCATCATTTGATCTAAGTGCAGCTTGAATCAATGGCAATCCTACACCGTCGTGTTCATATAAATCTTGCACAATATATTGTAGACAAGCCACTTCATCATCTGAGAGGTTTGATAACGATAAATGTGTTTCTGCAAATGTGCAAAGCTCTCTAATATGCGGGTGTTGACTTGTGTCCATCACAGCAAAGTATATTTCACTATTTGTCGGATCTTTCTCAAGCAAAGCAAATAGATGCTCAATCACATCTAAACGATAAAAGAGAGCGATTTCAAGTGCTTGGGAGCTAAAACCCTGTTGTAACGAATCGATCGCAAGCTTTGGCCATCTACTGTTATTGATAAACGGTTGAACAGCTTCCTGGATAGCCTTATAATCGTCCTGTTCCCATGAAGCATTCAATCGGTCTTCCCAAATCTCTTGTTCATCATTTAAAAACTCATTTATTTTCAATATTGGATAAAAGTCCTCAATTGATTGACAGTGCTTATGAGCATGGTGAATAAAACGGCAGAGAACTAAGCTTGCATTTGGATACTCATCGATTCCGTAGATAGAAACCTCATCTTCTAATAATGCTTGAATGATGAGACTCGCTCCATCGTATAATTCTTTGGAAATTTCATCTTCTGATAAAGCTGTTTCCAGATCACCATTAAGAGCACAAGTATAAGCTAAGTATTCATTCATGATTGTATTTTCGCAGCCCTTTGTTAGGAGCCATCGTTTTATTTCTGGCGTCGATGCTTCCAATTGCTCAACAGCCGAAATCTTCCCCCATCCATCGACGGACTTTGCAAGACGCCAAACATGTTCGTTTCCTTGAATTGTGCCATTCTTCAATGCAAACACGACATAAGAAGTAAATTCTTCATGCATACCTATTGTGAATAAAAGCTCTTTGTATTTTTCACAGTTCGTACATCCCAGTATCATAACTGCAAATTTGACGACCTCCCGATGTGCCGCATGCTCAAGAAGCCATAACGCTTCTTGCTGTACACGGGATTCATCCCATTGTGTTTGCTGAAATCGGTCAATTAGCTCACTGCTGCGGCTCGCCATATTGTTAGAAATGATTTTTTCATATGTTTTTTTTCTAGTTTCGTTTGTAGGATGATTCAGTTGTATTTCAAAAAGCTTCAATAGTTTCTTCACATAAAAAGGAGCAGGTCGTTCATCTACATAATAACCAGATAAACCGGAAGCCAATCGTGGTTCATTTTCGTCAAATAAAAAGTCTTCATCTGGTAAACGGTCGTCTACTATTTTATGATGTGTTTGAATTTGTTGTTGAATAAAGGGAACGATTCTCTCTTTATGATCCCAAGGTAGAAAGTCTATCTTCATTGAATCATCTAAAACCGTTTCATGATCTACTTTCACCATACAACGAAATCGTACATACCCACCCAGTTTAACGGACACTTTGTGTTTTGTACCATCTTGAAGTTCCAATATCCCCGATAATGTTGAATATGGAATTATATGAGACAATACACTTTTTCGTTGCTTTTTATCAACTGTCACACCATCAATGATCAGTTGTTCTTCTTTTATTTGATTTATAATTTCTATAGAATGCCCTTTATAATCAATTTTCCACGTTTTATTTATTTCTTTTTCTACGTCTTTTATTACGTTACGCATTTCACGTTTAAAGTCAGCTTTAAAACTCATGGAAGTCTCCTTTAACTTTAAATAGTTATGGATTGAATATATATTGAATCTTCTAACGTAAATAAAGGTATAGGAGATAATTAGATTCCCGTACCTTTTGATTTAAAAAGTGAATTATGATCCAATTACCTTACATAGTGCAACAGCAGTTTTCTAAGAGCAATAAATTTCAACCATCTATACAAATGTAGTTTTATCTTCCACTGAACAAAGAATTATTTGGTTAAAAAGTTTAATTACTTAATAATAAAAGTGAATTCACTTGAGATATTATCATTTTTTAAATATAAGGATTTTTCATTTCAGTCTTAAGTAATTTGAGGTTAATCTAATTATAAAACCTAACTCTTCTTCCTCACGTTCACTTAGTACAGTTAAATCAAAGGAGAGTTCATATGATTGATCAAAAAAAGTGACTATCTTATCCAAATCAATTAAAAGTTGATTAGAAAAATCTTTGTAAACTAGCAATAAATCTATATCATTTGGGGATCTATTCTCATTGAGAATTGACCCAAATAAATACACACTTTTAAATGATTTAAACAATTCTATATGATATAGAATTTTCTCTACGACAAAATCTTTTGTATTAAATTCCATTAATGTATTTATAAAATTTATCCATTGTTAGTAATGTTACTTTCATTTCTTTTGCTAGTTCGTATGCTTCCACTGAAATACAACACTCACCATTCCAATTATGTAAGTTTAAAACCACACATTTTTCCTTTGGACATAGTTGTTGTAATTTAACTTTACTTAAGCAATACTCATAAATAAAAACTATATTTACACCATTTACTGTAATTTCTTTTAGATTGTCTACCTCTAAAAAATCAAAATTTAAACCTCTTGATTTTATAACTTTTAAAGCATAATTTAAACTTTTGAATCGTACATTAACTTCCCTAAAACAATTACTATCATAGTATAATTGTCTTAACATTGGAGTGTCATTTAGATAAATCTTTTCAGAAAAACTGTCTTTTTTAACCTGTATATATGGATTATTAATGCCTAAAACAATAGATTCAAATTCCCCCTTATTCAGTAATACTGATATTAAACTCTCAATAGACTCTACAGATGGCATAAAGTTTTCATGTACAGGTTTTATTCCAAACAAGGAGTTAATCTCAGCCGGAAATAATACATGTCTTATTTTTTCTTTACTTATTCGAGTAGCTTCAAATTCATCAATATGAAGCATAAATCTTTGTACTAATGCTAAGTTTGAGTAACTTTCCTGAGAATGATTTTGAATCAACTTAGTATTATTTTTCAAAATTTTTCTTATTTTTCTATTATTTGATATAATTTCGCCTTCAAAAATGTCCCATAATTCCCTTTGGTTCTCTGAATAATAGTTTTCAAAAATTTCTTGATTACGTAATAATAATATAACTACTTCACTTTTTAATTCCTCAAATGTATCATACTCTTTACTAAAAAAACGCTCAAATTCAACCTTACGTATTTGTTTCCATTTTTCAACATCATCAGCACTGAATGCACTGTTTTTATCAAAATTTGTATGACAATTTGGACATAAAATAATTAAATTTTCATACGAGTTGTCTTTAGTATCACAATAAGGACTTATATGAGCCTTTTCCATTATGTCGCCACTATCTTTAAATAAATCTACTTTACACTCTGGGTTCATACATCGCCCCATAGATTCAGCATATATCCTTCTTTCAACCTGAGTACTTATCTTTCTGCTCACCTCGTTCATCTCCTTTAAACTCACTGCTTTAGTCTCTCTCTTTACTGCATTAAAGATTCACGTTACTCTAGCCTTACTATACTTAATAATTTCTTTAAGTTTTAAAACACTAATATATTTTATAGGATTCACAATTAATATATCTACTGTTATAAACACCTACAAATAAAAATCAAAATTAATTTAATTATAGCAAATAATAACAAATTCAACATCATAGCCATTTAATAAGTTAATTCATAAACTTATTAATAATTCAAATAAAAAGAACCTCCTAAAACGCTGGAAAATCAACGTTCTTGATGGTTCTTTTAAAAACCCCACCTACTTATGATAAGGCTCCCCCCGCACAATCCGAAACGCCCGATAAATCTGCTCCACCAACACCAACCTCATCAACTGATGCGGGAACGTCATTTTCGAAAACGACAGTTTCTCATTCGCCCGCTGCATGACAGCGTCGCTTAATCCAAGGGATCCACCTATGACAAAACATACCTTACTTTTCCCGTATGTTGCCAGCTTATCTATTGTATCGGCTAATTCTTCGGAACTTTTCATTTTTCCTTCGATGGCGAGGGCGATGACGTGAGCGTCTCGGTTGATTTTGCTTAGGATGCGTTCGCCTTCTTTGTCTTTGATGATTTTCATGTCTTGCTCGCTGAGATTCTCGGGTGCTTTTTCGTCTGCGAGCTCAATGATCTCGATTTTTGCGTATGCTTGTAATCGTTTTGTGTATTCGGCTATGCCTTGCTTTAAATATTTCTCTTTTAATTTTCCTACTGTGATAATTGATATATTCACAGGTCATCCCCACCTTAAGAACAAGTTATTCATATGAGTTATCAACAATTGTGGATAAAATTTGTGTATTTTGTGTCCGATCATTCGTTCCCCACTATATATATTGCAGGTTCATCGCACAATTCACAGGTTGTGGATAAGCTGTGTGTATGTTCGATTTTTCTGAATTCTGGCGGTGTTTCGTGATCATCTATGTACATGTCTAGTACGGTTTCTATATGTTCTGCACAAGCATAAAGTGATTTGTTCATAAGTTTCTAATTCCTCCAATATGTTGTTTGGTTATTCACAAGTGTTTCGCTCATTGTTCAATATAACCGATTTATTCACATGTTAATAGTCTTTTACCATTTTCCACACCTTTTATCCACAAACCAAATAAAAAAGCCTCCACTCCTGTGAAGGCTTCCTTCTATCAAAACGGATTATAAAATCTCGTTCCTCTAACAAATGTAATCACTAGCGATACGATCAGTACCACACCAACAAACAATAACGCCGCATAATCTGCTTTTTGAAAGTTTTTCGCCGTAAACCATGTGCGCTTTTTATGTTTCCCAAACCCGCGCAGCTCCATCGCATTGCTGATCGTTTCAATCCGCTCTAGGCTGGAGAAAATCAGCGGCATTACAATCGACAGCGCATTTTTAATTCGTTTTCCCAGTTTTTCATTCTTCGATAAATCAATGCCTCTTGCTTGCTGAGAAATGGCAATCGTTCGAAAATCACGCTGAATATCTGGAATATAGCGCAAAGCAATCGCTACCGCATACGAAATCCGGTAGCTGACCCCAATTCTGCTGAGTGATGAGGCGAATTCACTTGGATTTGTTGTCACGATAAATAAAAGCGCCGCTGGCATCACAGTCACGTATTTCAGTGTGATGTTCAATTGATAGAAAAGCTGTTCAAGCGTGACATTGTACCAACCTGCAATATGAAACAACTCATGCTTCGCTCCATAGATGGCGACACCTTGCTGAGGAGCAAAGACGTAAATGGCGATGTTATTGATCACAAGGAATATCGCCAGGACGATCACCACGAAGGAGATATCACGAAATCGCACATTCGACAGTTGAAAGAACACGATACTGGCTACTAACATAAACACTAATACGCCTGTATCATATGTGAGCATCGCTGCGGATGACCAGAGGATAAAGCAAATGAGTTTGGTGGCACCTGTCAGCCGGTGAATCGGCGACGGGCGATCGATATAGGACAGCATGTCTACAGCCATGTCATTCGTTCCTTTCTGTCAACCTCAATGAAGCGATCCACGAGTTCATTTGGATTTGGCCAGTCTGCTTTTAGCGCCAGTTCATAGAGCGACGTTTCCTTTAAGCTCGCCTTTTGGACTAGAAGCTGATCTGTCAGCACTTTGGCTGGTGTATCATCTGCGATTTTTTCTCCATCTGAAATGACAATGGTTCTTGTTGTGTATTCGAGCATCAAATGCATATCATGGGTGATCATCAAAATCGTGACTCCCTGCTGATTTAATTGCTCTAAAAACGTCATCATCTCTGTGTAATGTCTAAAATCTTGACCGGCCGTTGGCTCATCTAAAATGATGATTTCTGGCTCTAACACAAGAATGGATGCAATGGTGACGCGTTTTTTCTGTCCAAAACTGAGTGCTGAGATCGGCCAATTTCGAAATGGATACAGCCCGCACACTTTTAAAACCCGCTCTACACGATCCTTGATGTCGTCTTCCTTTACGCCCCTTAAAACGAGACCTAGTGCGACTTCATCAAAAATCATTTGTTTAGAAATCATTTGATTTGGGTTTTGCATGACGACACCGATTCGTTCGGAGCGCTGTTTGATGGTGTCTGCGGTGATGTCATCGCCATTTAAAAGGATTGTCCCTTTTGTTGGCTTTTCAAATGCGCAGAGCACCTTGGATAGTGTCGTCTTGCCTGCGCCATTGGCACCGGCGATGCTGATCATTTCTCCTTTTTTGACGGTAAAAGAGATGTTGTTCAGTGTGTTAGGTCTTGTTGGATAATCAAAACTCAGCTCGCGCACTTCTAGTAAATCCGGCGCTTCATTCTGCTCGACTGATGGCTCAGATGCTTCCATCCATTGCTCGATTTTCTCTTTTGCCTCGTCGTTTAAGGTGAGATGCTGTAAATTAGCGATCTGATCTCCTGCTGCAATCGGAATACCTGCATATTTCATCGCTCTCACATATAAAGGCTCACGTAAATACGCCGCTTCTAATACATTCGAGGCGAGCAATTCATCTGGTGTCATATCCGCTGCAATCGTGCCGTCATTGACAACGATGATGCGGTCGACATGGCGGAAGAGGACGTCTTCCAATCGATGTTCCACCATCACGACCGTTTTTTTCGTTTCTTTTTGCAGACGGTCAATGAGATCGATCACTTCTTTGCCTGTTGCGGGATCAAGGCTTGCAAGTGGCTCATCGAATAGCAAAATATCAACATCGTTGACAAGTACGCCTGCGATGGCGACACGTTGTTTTTGACCGCCTGACAGCTCATGTACGGACGATGCGAGTTTGCTGTCTACCTCTGTTAATTTTGCCGCTTTTTCGACACGTGTTTTCATTTCTTCGCGTGTGACTTGATCATTTTCAAGTGTAAATGCGATGTCTTCTCCTACGGTTAGCCCGATAAATTGTCCATCAGGGTCTTGCAGCACCGTCCCAACGAGCTGTGAGAGGGAGAAAATGTTCTCTTTCTCTGCATTTTTTCCGCCGATGTGGAGACTTCCTTCCATAGAACCTTTATAAGACGCAGGAACTAGCCCATTGATACAATGGGCTAGTGTGCTTTTTCCCGATCCAGACGGGCCTGCGATGAGGACTTTTTCTCCTTCATAGATGGTCAGGTTGATATCTTTCAATGTTGGTTCTGCCTGACTGCGATACTTGAATCCGAAATGTTCGAATTGAATCATCGGTTTCTTCATTTATGTGTTCCACCTTGCTTCATGATGTTTCTTTCGATAGACTGCCGCTTTTGCTTCTTGTTTTCGCATAAGCCGCAATGATGATGGTGCCTAGTACACCGACTGTGACGATGTTTGAGATTCCTGCTACGATGCCTTGAACAAACACTTTATTTGCAGGTTCTGCATAGATCACAATGTCGAGTACCGGCGCAATGACAAACCAGCCTAATGCTTGTGCGCCGGCTTGGACGGCGTTGAAGAACGCAATTTTTTTCCAGCCAAAGTCGCCCTCTTCTACTTTTAAACGGTTAGAAATGAAGCCGATCAATAAACCAACAACACCCGAAACGATAATCCAGCTCCACCAAGGTCCAAATGTGGTGGCATCTTTAATCAGATGACCAATAAATCCAATCAATGCGCCTGCAATAGGACCAAATAGCACGGCCATTAATGCAAGGAACGCGTACGATGTTTCAATTTGTGTATTCGGAATCCCAGTTGGAATGGAGACGAAGCGTCCTAAAATGACAAAGACGGCTGCGCCAATCCCGATGGCAACGACAGTTTTCGTTGAAAGTTGTTTACCTGCCATGATGTTTCCTCCTCTTATTCGTATATAATGCGCGGAGCTTTGCGAATCGAAAGGCGCCAGCCTGTGCCTGTACCGATGTTATAAGCCTTTGCAAATGACCCTTGATTGATCGCCACGCCTAAATGATCGAGTGAATTGACATATACGAGTGGTTCGCCTACCTTTAAATCGGCAAAAGATCGTCCATAGGTCATGATATTTTTATACACATTTTTTGGCCCGTTGGCAATGGTAACTTCTATTGCATCCCCATAATTGATTGAAAGCTGTTCAAATAACGTATGATGAATGTTTGTCCATAGGTTTCCGAACCGCACATCTAAAATATCAATCGTCCCTGTGATCACTTCTTCTTCCGCATAAGCTTGTACGACTGGAAGGTGAATAATGTCCTCTATATTCGCCTTTGGCCCGACCTCTTCAAAAGAAATCACACCTGAAGCAATTCTCGCGCCTGTATAGGCGTAAATGTCTCTACCATGAAATGTATGTGATTTGCCTGACTTCGGCAGACGGTTGATGGTTTCATCTAGATAACGGGCTTCCACGATGCCAATATCCTGCGCAACATGCGTAAGTGTCCCATTATCAGGTGTGATGATATAATGTGAGCTTGTTGTTTTGACGACAAGGCTCTTTCGCTCTGATCCAACGCCTGGATCAACAACGGAGACAAATACCGTTTCTTCCGGCCAATATGTAACCGTCTGAAGCAAGCGATAAGACGCTTCCCAAATGTCATATTGGGGAATGTTGTGAGTTAAATCAAAAATGCGGATGCCACTGCTCACTGTATTGGCTACGCCGTACATTGCGCTGACCGCTCCATCATCAATACCGAAATCTGATTGTAAAACCAATGCATGTTCACTCATGTTAATCTCCCTTTCATTTGAAAAAATGGTTGTGGTGTTTCACGTGGAACATTTGAACATTTGTATGAAAAAAAGTGGACAATAAAAAATACCCCATCCTTATCTATGAATCATAAGGACGAGGTATTTGTCTCGTGGTACCACCTTTATTTACTGTTTGCTCGCGCTAAACAGCCTCTACAAGTACAAAGCTCCAATTTGGCTCATATACTGTGGTTTTGATAACGAGTACCAACTCTCGTCGTCACCTACTAATATCATGGATATGTTCAGCACGAGGCTCAGAGACCATTTTTCGAATCATTATTTTTGCTTCTTTTCAGCTGCCGAAGCTCTCTGTGGAAAAATTGATGATTGTACTTTCTCTCGTCATTGCCTGTTTAACTATCTTGAATTAAAGCTATCATACATGATGTTTTTTGATAAATCAAGATATTTTTCTGAACATTTTTAAAAATGAGTTAACTGTTCTGGAAGAGTCTTCTTTTTTATAAAATTTAAGCAAATGTTAAAGAGCGAGATATGGTGTCTTTCTTTTCTAGGGGTATAATAAAGATGAAGGGAGGTACAGTGTGTGTGGACCATCTGTATGAATGAATTTAAGCAGCTCTTCAAAAGCAAAAAATCCATCTTAACAATTGTTATTATTTTCATTTTATCTACTTTTGTATCAAGTCTTCCATTTATAGCTGCTTATCAAGGGAAGTGGGAACAGGCAAAGGACCCTTATTCCATTGGGAATGAACTAGTGATTTCGTTATTTGGTTTCTTCCTTATTTTTTTATTATCTCATGATATTTTGAGCCGCGAAATTCATTTGAAAACCATTCGTTTTCTCGTCAGCAAAACGACCCGTTTAAACATTGTCATCGGGAAATATCTTGGGCTGATGCTGTTTTGGCTCAGTTGCATTATGACCACATATATTTTAAATATGGTGATTTCACATCGTTTTCTGTTCTCAGATGCCTTAAAAATATTAACGTTTATCAGTGTCGGCATCTCCTGTGCTTTGTTTTTGTCCATGCTCTTTCCAACACCACAGAAATCGATGTTTGTTGGCATGTTGTTTTCCTTTCTATTTCCAATCATGAGCATGATGTCTGTTCTTTCTTCAGAACGGTTGATTCACTGGTTTCAATACGTGACGCCTTATTATTATGCGCGCTGGAGTGAACCGCTAACCTATGTACTGATGAATGCCGCATTGACAGTTGTCTTACTCGTTGGAACTGCACTACTGTTTCAGAGGAGGGATGTCTAAGTGCTTCACACAAAAGGGCTGACAAAAAAATATCGGACAAAAGTCGCGATAGATCATATTGACCTTGATATCCATCCAGGGGATATCTTCGGCCTCATTGGACCGAAGGGTGCTGGTAAGACAACCTTTTTTAATATCATTACAGGGATCTCCCGCCCCACCTCTGGCACGTTTATCATGATGAACATGACGTCGTTAAAAAAAGTACGTCATCATATCGGTGTTCTGCCTGAATATACAGATTTATATGAAGGGCTGACTGCTATTGAGCATATTGCCTATTTATCGAAAATTACGGGTACTCGCCAAAAAACGAGCTATTATGAAGAATTACTCGAATTTGTTGGCTTACATCGTTATCATCAAGAGAAAGTCGGTGCCTTTACACCTGGGATGAAGAAGCGGCTCGGAATGGCTCAGGCCATCGCTCATCAGCCTGACTTTATTTTACTTGATGAGCCTTTTGCGGATATTGATGCAGATTCTATCTTACATATCCAGCGGGTGATTGAATCGTTAAAATTCGAAGGAAAAACCGTCTTTTTAACAGCAGACGAGCCAAGGTTCACCCAGCCTATTTGTACCAAAACAGCTTTCATATCTGAAGGAAAAATCGTGTCCTCAAGTACTCATCCTCAAGAGAAAACCATCACGTCCTCAACCATTCGTGCCACCTTCAAGCATGCATGGATTGATGATGAGGTGAAGCCTGTTCTCACGCAGTACTTACAAAGTGTGGGATCAGACCTTGTGATCAGAGATGACGAGACCTCATTGTTGATTCGTTCAGAAGCTCAAGTCCCAGCCATCATCCGTGCGTTTGTGAAATGCAAAGTCGACCTATACCGAGTCACGGCGCAAGATGTCATGATGTCCACATAAAAAAGTACCGTACGCTCTCCGCACGGTACTTCTCTTTTTTTATAAAGGCTTGCTCATGTAAATTCCAGTCTCAGCAAATCCCGTTTTCTCATAAAGTGAGCGGGCGATTTGATTATGGGCAAAAACATGTAGCGATAGTTTTTTCACACCTAATGACTTTGCCTGCTCTTCTAATGCCGACATGGCCTGTTTTGCCAAGCCTTTTCCCCGATACGCTTCAAACAAAATAAAATTATAAATAAAGCCTTCATGCTGAGGATGATCTCGGTCATAGCAAAGCCATACCCACCCAATGGATTCGTCTCCATGCATGAATGTCCACAGCTCATGATCCTCTGTCTGAAGGCCTTCAGGAAGTAGCCGGTCAAATTGTTCCTCTGCGTTCTTTTGCGCTTCTTCCTGACCCCACGTCCCTGCGAGTATCTTTTCTTCTGCGTACCTCTTAATGGATGCCTCTATCAAGACGTCATAATCCGTTTGTGACATCGGCTGTAATGTGACCAAACGTATCTCCCCCTTTCCTTTATCATATGCCGGGCATGTAAAAAAAGCCAGTCCCCTATAGGAACTGGCTAGCCTCCGAACCGATCGGTTTGGGAGAGTTTGACCTCGACTGATTTTTTCTTTCCGCTTCGGTAAAATTGCACCTTTACCTTGTCGCCGACTTTCTTTTGATAAAGATATTTACGCAGATCAACGATATTTTGTACTTCCTTGCCGTCAAACGACGTCACGACATCCAGCTCTTTTAACCCTGCTTTTCCTGCTGGAGATAAAGGCTCGACACTCATCACGACGACTCCGGTTGTGACCTTTGATGGTAGTTTTAACGTTTCCTGCCAATGATAGCTCGCAATATCTGCTAGTGATTTCATCCCAACACCAAGGTACGGACGCTTCACCTCTCCATAGCGCTCTAAATCCTCTATGACAGGGATCACCAGATTCGCAGGAATAGACAGCCCAATCCCTTCCACCTCTGACTCAGCAATCTTCATTGAATTGATGCCGATCACTTTGCCGTCCATATTAATCAAGGCTCCGCCGCTGTTCCCAGGATTAATGGCGGCATCCGTTTGCAAAACTTCCGCATTCCAATCCGTCTGTCCATCACCATTAGAATCAACAGGGATCGCACGCTCTGTTCCAGAAATCACACCTTGTGTGACGGAGCCAGCAAATTCAAGGCCCAATGGATTTCCAATGGCGATGACAGGCTCACCTGGTTTGACATGGTCTGAATTGCCGAAAGCGGCGGTTTTCTTGATCTTATCACTTTTGACCGTGAGTACCGCTAAATCCATCAGCTGATCACTGCCGACAAGATTTGCCCCGATCCTTTTCCCGTCCTGAAGGCTCACTTCAAGCTGATTTGCGCCTTTGATGACATGATGGTTGGTCACGATATAAAAGGTGTCACCCCTTTTTTTATAAATCACACCTGACCCGCTGCCTGCTTCACCGCCTTCTTCCCAAAAGCTCGACTTTTGAATGTTAATGACGCCGACAACTGTATCCGACATACTCGATACCACTTTTGTGACCGCATCATTCACGTTCACATTGACGGTCTTTAAAGGGCCATCTGATGCCTGCTGATCTCCAGCTGACTGCCAGCCAAAGGGGCTGCCACTCTGTCCAGACACATAGGGGAAAAAGAATCCCATTAAAAAAGCTCCTACCAATACACCGATCAGACCAGATAGGAAATATCCTTTTCTGCTTCGTCTCGGCTTCCACTCTACATCGCGATAATCCACTATGTTTCCTTCCTTTCAGTGAATAGATGATGTATATAGTGTTGGTAAGAAGCTCTTATCTTAATCATACGATTGTAAAAATCATACGGCGCAAAGCGGGGTTGCTTTTTTAGGGTCCGTATCATATAAATCAAAGCCGTCCCCTACAACAAAGCCCTTCATTTCAAGCGTCTGCTGGACCGCCATACGGGCTAAGTCCTTCATGTTGTTGTCTTGACTCAAGTGAGCCAAATAAATGCGTGAGGTGGCATCTCCAATCACGTCTGTCATAGCAAGAGCCGCATCTTCATTGGATACGTGTCCGACATCGCTCAAAATTCTGCGTTTAATGCTCCATGGGTAGCGCCCCATTTGCAGCATGCCGACATCATGGTTGCTCTCAAATACGAACGTATTGGCTGATTTAATAATTCCTTTCATTCGATCACTCACATAGCCTGTATCCGTCATGAGGGCAAGTTTACGCCCGCCATAATGGAATACATAAAACATGGGCTCTGCCGCATCATGTGATACGCCAAATGATTCAACATCGAGACCGCCAAATGATTGAACCGTCTCCATATCAAAGTGGAATTTCTGCTCCGTATCCACTTTCCCAATATGTGACTCCATCGCCTTCCATGTTTTCGCATTTGCATAGACAGGAAGCTTGTACTTTCTTGCCATCACACCGAGTCCTTTAATATGATCTGAGTGCTCGTGTGTGACAAAAATTCCGTCCAAGTCTTCTGGCTTTCGGTCGATTTGACCAAGCAGCTCTACCATCTGTTTGCCGCTTAAGCCCGCATCTACTAAAAAAGCATGCTCGTCTGTTTCTAAATAAAAAGCGTTCCCCGTACTTCCGCTCGCTAGTACACTGAACTGCAAGCTCATGTTCTCTCACTCCAATGAAGATTTGTCTTCTTTCTCTATATGATCAAGTGTTGAGCCATCAATGGCATTGATCAAATATTCTTCTTCTGTCTTTTTCTTTGAACCAGCTGCCACGCCTTCAATCTCTACTCGCCATACAGGAACCATGACTTGAGTGCTTGCACCTGGGTATTGCGTGTAGTAGCCAAGCTCCACTTTTTTCACTGTCGTGTTTTGGCTCAGCATATTTTGTGTATATAGGTCCTTCACCGTTTCAAGCGCCGGGACAAGGGTTTCTTTTCTCACTTCATTAATCGATGTCACCATCGACTGCCGATACGAGACGACCTCGTTTTGATCGTTCACATCCAATGTGATCTTCCCGATGGTTTCGGTGTCATCAAGACCTTCTTGGAAGATGTATTTTCCTTTATACGTTTGGAAAAAGACGATTTCACCTGTTTCTTCATCGATGCTCCAGAGCTTATAATTCTTGCCATCCAGCAAACGCTGGCTCACAAGATTGGTCGCTGCTGTTTTCATATCTTTTTTCGGCAATGCAACTGGTTTATTGAAGGTCATTTCAAGCAGGGTGACAGGATCATCTTTCTCGGTTTTTGGGAATGTGCTTTTCGTCTTTTGATCAGCTAATCCGTCGACATCCTTTTTCGTATATTGCTTTTTCTCAGCTGTAATGCGGTATCCAATCTTCGCTTCATCTGATAGATTGCCATATTTGATTCCGTCTGCCTTCATTTCTTCCAGCGTATCTGTTTTTTCGATAATCGCAAAATGATCGGTCGATCGCTTTTCAAAGTATTGAAAACCTAGAAAGATATCGAGAACGAGAAAGGCTAGGATAAAGATCGTTTTAGTCTTATTCCACTCCATGATTCTCGCTCCCCTCTGTCAGCAAATCATTCGATAAAATGACGGTTTTTCCGTTATATTTCATACACCATACCGGCTCTAGCCAGACAAACATCGCTTGATCCTGATCTGATGCCGTGGATGTCGCTTGATAGGCAGGGAAAATCTGTTCAATTTTCTCTAAATCATCATACTTCGTCTGCTTGATGATCAAGTTTTTCAGCTCTGTCCCATTCATCAGTTTGACCTGTTCACTCTGACTCGCTTTGTTGCCGAGAATGTAGTTTGGACGCTTATAACTCAAAATGTCATCATTCGCCCATTGCACTTCAAGTGATGTCATACCAAATGGATGCTTTGTGCTGTTGACGATCGGCAGTCCATCCATAAACATATTAAAGGACAGCTGCTGGTTGCTGTTGATGCCGAAGTATTGATAATTATCGGTAAAACTTCCGTTATCATTGAAATATTTCACGCTTCGCTTGATCAAATCTCCCGTTTGGAATACGGTACTAGAATTGATATTACGATGCTGATATTGGATGCGGTGGTCTTTTTGATTTGCTTCAAGACGACTCGTTCCATCTGTATACACCGTCCGGTTTAAATTAGACTCCTCCCCAACTAGACTTGGGTCTGTAAACAAAGCGTCCTTGAATTTGCTTGTCTTAATCGTTTCGATAAAGAACATTTTCGCTTCAAGCTGCTTTTGCTTCTGCGGCAGAAGGAAATCTCGTTTTGAATTTGTAGAGAAAGTATATAGATCATAGCGCGGCATCTCGTTTTGAGCGGCGGCAATGCTATCCATCAGATTACGATAGTTGGCTGATTCAATCGTCAGCTCAAGCACCGATTCCTTGCTGTATGAGATCAAATAGACTTTCTTATTGGCCTTATCCGGCTGAGCGAACGGCACAATCATCCGGTCAAACGAGTTGTATTCAATGGATTTATTCGGCCATTTAAACAGCGCTTGGAAAATATCAATCGGAATCGGATCATTGAACACAAGATCCAATGTTTTACCTTGCCCCTCGCGTCCATAGAAGAAATTCTTAAATTTCTGCTCGGAATATTGGTCCGACACATCGGCAATCTCTTTGACATCCCACAGGCTCACATCATTCCAAAAGTTTTGGAAGAGTTCCTTTTGATCCACTTTGAAATGCTCTCCATTGGAATGGATGAACATCTCACGCGGCTTCACGACATCAATGAGACTCCGAGGCTCGTCGCTTGAAATCTTCTTCGTTTCCACGACCTGTGTGCCGGCATCCGCCTGATCCTGCATGACGGGCTGGAACATCCAAATATTCCACGTAAACACAAGACTGATCGCAATTAGGATTGTCAATATAATGGTTTTAAAGGTCTCACGCTTCATCCCAATCATCCTCTTGTTCTTCATTGTACGGAAGGGTAAAGGTTACCGTTGTGCCTTTTCCTTCGATGCTGTCAGCCCAAATATCTCCGCCATGAGCCTGAACCATTTCTTTTGCAATCGCAAGGCCTAGGCCGGTTCCGCCAAGCTTTCTTGTTCTTGCCTTATCCACTCGATAAAAACGTTCAAAGATTTTATCCATATCCTTCTTCGGAATACCGATTCCTTCATCTTTGACACTGAATAACACAAGACCTTTCTCCTCATCCAAATCGACAGTGAACGTAATGTGTCCACCCTCTGGCGAGTATTTCATGGCATTGGAAATGATATTATCGAGCACCTGGGTGATTTTATCTTGATCAATTTCCACATATATTTCACGCTGCGGCAGGTTCCGGATGAAATCGACATGCTGCTCCTTCGTCATTTCAAAACGATCAATGACGAGCGAGATAAACCTGATAAAATTCGTCCACTCACGATTGAATTGATAATCCTTGCTGTCGAACTTAGACAGCTGGAGTAGGTCATTCACAAGTCTAATCATGCGCTCTGTTTCATTTTGCGTGACACTGAGGAACCTTGGCGCAAGCTCTTTATCACCAATCGCACCTTCAGCGAGTGCCTCAAGATAGCTTCGCATCGTCGTTAGCGGTGTACGCAGTTCATGCGATACGTTCGCCACGAATTCGCGGCGTTCAGCATCAATTTTCTCTTGCTCTGTCACGTCATAAATGACCGCGATCAAGCCATCAATTTTCCCATGCTCTTTCTGGATGACTGAGAAATTGACACGCAAAACAGACAACTGATCTTCGCGTTCAATTTCTAGTAGCATGGAGTCTTGATTTTCGACTAAATCTTCAAATGTATGAGTTTCCTCTAAGCCGAGCAAGGACGTGATCGGCATCTCTAGAGCTGTTTCACGTGAAACATTCAAAAGCTCTAGTGCCGGGCTGTTTAATAGAATAATGGCCCCGTTTTGATTCGTGGCAATGACGCCATCTGTCATATAAGCGATCACAGAAGAAAGCTTTTTCCTCTCGCCCTCTGTCATCAGCTGCGCTTCCTCCAGCTCTCTCGTCAGATGGTTAAATGTCGTCGCTAGCTGACCAATCTCATCATGTCCATACTTTCGGACCTTTCTGGAAAAGTTCCCTTTGGCGAGCTCTATCGCTTGCTTTCTCATATCCGAAATTGGGTGTGTAATGGTTCTGAATATGAATATACCAAGTAGAGCGGTTATCACAAGGGCAAGCAGCGTTCCCGTTGCCAAAATCGTATTAATGGTTCGCATTTGGTTAAAAACACTTTCCATGGATGAGACCACATAAATGACACCAACGGTTTCTTGGTTCTCATTTTTCACGGCTGTCGCTGATATGCGGACTCGTTTATTCGATTCTGGGTCATAGAATTTTTTCTCGTAGTCTTTGCCAACCGCGAAAATACGGCTAATGATTTGATCTGTGATTTTCTTCCCGGCAATCTCTTGACTGCCGTTATTCACAGAGGCAATGACCTCTCTGCTTTCGTCAATATAGCTGACTTCAGAAATTTCATTAGACTCATCTTTGTTGTTAAAATCGTTTAATATCTTTTGAGCATCCTCTTTTAATTCTGCCTTGCTTTTCGATGAATCTTGTTCTAGGTAATACGATAACGAGTAGATTCGCTGATTCAAGGAATTATCATATGAATTAATTAAGGACTGCTCTAGCTGCTTCACAAAGTACACGCCAATAATCTGCATGGCGACAATGATCAGCAGCACATAAATCAAGGTCAATTTAAAGTGAATCGAGCGAAAAAAACCTACTTTACTCATAAGAATCTTAGTCCTGCTCTGGGTTTCTTAAATAGTAGCCGACGCCTCGTCTTGTTACGATCCAGCTCGGGTGGCTAGGGTTGTCTTCAATTTTTTCACGAAGACGGCGGACTGTCACGTCTACTGTACGGACATCTCCGAAGTAATCGTAGCCCCAAACCGTTTGCAGTAAGTGCTCACGTGTCATGACTTGTCCAATATGTTTCGCTAAGTAATGAAGCAATTCGAACTCACGATGCGTTAACTCAATCGTTTCGTCACGCTTAGACACGACATACGCATCTGGGTAGATCACAAGTGAACCAATCTCGATATCATTTGATTCAGATTCTTCCTCTGATTGCGGAGCAGCCGTCTGTCTTCTTAAATTTGCTTTTACACGTGCAAGCAGCTCGCGTGTACTGAATGGCTTTGTGACATAATCGTCCGCGCCAAGCTCAAGACCAATGACTTTATCGATTTCAGAGTCTTTTGCTGTCAGCATGATAATCGGCATATCATATTTCTTTCTCACTTCACGGCATACTTCAACGCCATCTTTGTTCGGCAGCATAATGTCGAGCAAAATAATGTCTGGCTTAATTTCTTCTACCATTTCAAGGGCTTCATTTCCGTCATACGCACAATGAACCTCGTAGCCCTCTTTTCTTAAGTTAAATTCCAATATATCCGCAATCGGCTTTTCATCATCTACGACAAGAATCTTTTTTTCCATTGTGATTTCCTCCTGCATTTTTAGCATCTATGTCATTCCATTTTGCATGTCACATTACGCCTTTTTCATTTACGAAAAAAAGGCTCACTGTCTATTATAACGTTTTACGAGGCAAAGATAAAAATAATAACGGCTTTCTTTGCTAGTAAACGTTGAATAGAAGAACTCCGCCCAAAAAATTTGATGACTTTTTCCTTTTTTATTGAAACTTTTCCAGTCACTAAACGTCTATATACATGTAACGTCTTCTTCTTATGGAGCCGGGCCCTACCTAGGTCCGGCTTCTCCCTTTTTATGCCTTCTTTTCATAATAAAAACGCACCTGCGATTGCAGATGCGTTTGGAAGTGGCTCGGGACGGAATCGAACCGCCGACACACGGATTTTCAGTCCGTTGCTCTACCAACTGAGCTACCGAGCCATCATCAAAAGATGAATATGTATAAATGGCGGTCCGGACGGGACTCGAACCCGCGACCTCCTGCGTGACAGGCAGGCATTCTAACCAACTGAACTACCGGACCTCAGTAACTTGCCCGAAAAAGCAATCGTGGTGCTCCTTCAAGCAAGTGAGGAAAAATTAGCTTAACGCTAAAGTAAATCAATGACCCGTACGGGATTCGAACCCGTGTTACCGCCGTGAAAGGGCGGTGTCTTAACCGCTTGACCAACGGGCCAAAACATGGTGAGCCATGAAGGACTCGAACCTTCGACCCTCTGATTAAAAGTCAGATGCTCTACCAACTGAGCTAATGGCTCTCGGTTTGTGAAAAGTGAATCTGAAGAAGCTGTATTGCGTCAAACCAATCGCTTTAAAAGCTGGAAAATCGCATCTTAACAAGTTTCAGAGACCTTTGCAACAACGAGATTTATAATATCATAGAGTAATTACATATGGCAATACGTTTTTCGACATTTTTTTATTTTTTTTAATCCTATTATTAACCTCAATTTTTCAAATGAATATTTCATCAGATTTTAAACTAGATTAATGTTAGGTAATTTTTTGTTCTATTTGCACAAATATACAGTGGATCTGATAAAATCTAAACTATAGGGACTTATAAAAAAATGTATGAAGGTGAATTTTATGTCTAATTTCAATTTAAACAATAGAGTCTTAATGTTTACTATCTGCACTTCAATTGAATATGATCTCCGAAAATATTTAGTTACCAATAATGAATCAATAAGATTGAGTGATAAGTTATCTGATAAAGCGATAAGTAGAAATAATTCACTCTTAACAGGTGATGGATTAAGTTGTAATGAAGCCTTTTTAAACGAACTTGATATGGGAGACCTGATAGATATAATTCAAGTTGGTTCGGCTACTTTTAATATCAGTAGTAAACATAAAAAAGCGATTAATGAAGTTTTTTCAAAAATAATTCCAATACGAAATAAAGTTATGCATACTAGACCGATTGAGTTCTCCGACAGAGGAACCTTAGAAGAAACATTACACACTCTAGATAGAAAACTTTCATTTATTAAATGGAATGAACTAGTTAAAACTAGAGATCAACTAAGAAACAATCCACAAAAGTTAATAGTTGAGACAACTTTTACACCTGAAGTAGATGATACAACATCAATTTACCATAATTTACCAGTCCCTGAATTTGACGATACTGGTTATATTGGCAGAAAGAAAGAAATCAAAGAATTAACTAAACTATTAGAATCCGATAAGAATCAAATAATAACAGTTATTGGAAATGGTGGAATTGGTAAGACAGCAATTGTTGTCAAATGTTTGTACGAGCTTTTAGATAGTTCCAACTCTAGAGGTTTTGAAGCAATTATTTGGGTTTCTCTAAAAACAAAGACTCTATCTAAAGGGGAATTTGTAAATATTCGCTCCAGTATTGGTGAAATAAATAAGATGTATTCTGTATTGCAAAAATACATGGTGGAAGAAACTAGCAATTCTGAAAATGATATTTTAACATTTATGGAAGAATTCTCGACCTTATTAGTGATTGATAACTTAGAAACTGTTCCAACAGAAGCAATTATAGACTTCTTGAAGAAAATACCGTCAAAATCTAAAGTCTTAATAACTTCAAGAAGTGGATTAGGTGAGTTGGAAAATAGATATGTGTTAGCGGAATTAAATAAAAAGGATGCAAGGATGTACTTTATATCTTTATCGAGATATTATCAGTTAAATATACATGAACAAGAAATTCAAATAATTGATGATTTAATTGAAAAACATCTTTACTCAAGCCCTTTATCTATAAAATGGTATATAACGAGCTTATTTTTTGGAGCTGATACCAATACGTTACTTTCAAACAAAAGTGATTTAGTTGAATTTTCAATGTCTAATATTATTGAAAAACTGACTGAAAACGAGATCAAAGTTTTGTGGCTTCTATTAGTAGAGGGAAAATCTCTAAGTTACGGTGAGATTGACTATTACATTGTTCCTGAACACAGCCAATTGTTGATATCCAGTATAAATAAATTACTATCAACTAGCATGTTAAGAAATTCTATTGGCGGAAAGTATGAAATTAATAATATGGCAAAAGACTATTTGAAGGTTTATAGATCACCAGATAGTTCATTCATAAGAGACATTAGTCAGAAAAGAACAATTTTAAACAGAATGATGCAGGAGATTAAAACGAAAAATGAAGCAGATCCATTTAGCCCAAGATCACTATTTAATAATTTAAAAAATGAAAATACAAAAATCGCCTCATATTATTTAATAATGGCATTAGAGTCTAGTAGCAAGAAGCACTGGAAAGAGTCTAGCGAACTTATAAAAAAGGCGGAGAATGTAGCACCTGATTATTTTGAAATTTATAAAGTTAAAGCCTTCATTAATGCTGAAAATAATAATTTAATGGACGCGATTGATTCGTATAGAATAGCTATTGAAAATGCTCATGAAGACACTGAAAAGGCATCAGTATACTATCTATTTAGTGTCTTTTATACAATTAAATTGCAGGACTATATTCAAGCACGAGAATGTATAGAAGAAGCAGAAAAATATATATCGGATGAGCCTAGGATTACTTTAGAAAAAGGCAGAATATACATGTATTTAGGTGAATTCGAAGAAGCTTTAAATATATTTAAAAGTATCGATACATCAAAAAACCGCACTGATAAATTTGCAAATCAGTATGTCAGTAAGATATCTGACTTATATAGGAGAATGGCAGAAAACTACGGGATAAGAGATTCGAATATAAAATTTGAATACTTAGAAAAATCTATTAAAGAAATAGATAAACTAAACAATATTGATCAAATGACATGTGCAACCTTAATCAGATCTTTAGCAGATTTATCTTTTATATTGTCATTAAATAAGGCATTAGATTTATTTGTTATAACCTTCAGAAAACATATAGGAATTATCCAAAATAACAGTAGTGGTTACTTAAAAAAACTTAGACAAAGCATAATCTATAATGAAAGTATACTCCCTGATGATATTATTGAAAAATCTAAGAATTTAGGGCTTAATTTTAATGATAAAGTACCACTAGAAACAGAGGAAGGTAAAGGTATAATTGTTAAACTAACAGAGTACTATGGCTTTATAAAAAACTCATATCATGATTATTATTTTAAAGTTCATAACATCAACTATACAAATCCAAAAGTTGGTGACAGGGTTAATTTTGTAGAAAGAGATACTCCAAAAGGGAAAATTGCTATGAAAATCTTAAAAATAGGAGAAATAAAGCTATAATTATTTTATTCATAACTTTTTTCCTTACTTGCAATATAAAAAGTTTTACCTCCTTTGAAAATGGTTATACAAGAAACAAACAGCATGGTGATTGAAAAAGGAGGAAGCATAGGATGAGTTCATTTAAATTAGGAGATAAAATGCCCGATTTTTCACTGCCAACAGTGCAGGGCGATCACATTGATTTTTACAAACATTTAGAGGAGCATCAAAGCTGGCACCTTATCGTTTTCTTTAGAGGATCATGGTGCCCAGTATGTGTCGAGGAATTAAAAGAGCTGGAAAAACAGCAATCCTATTTTCAAGACAAGGATATTCACTTAATGACGATTTCAACAGATAACCCTGAAGACTTGAAAGAATTTGCAGACAAAGAGGGACTATCTTTCCCCATCATGTCTGACCAAGACCTCACATCATTGAAAGCCTATGAAGTCTTCTATCACGGGGAAGATGCCCCATACGAAGATCATGGGGTGCACGGAGAACCTGCTTATTTCTTATTAAATGAAAAAGGCCAAGTCCTCTATCAGCAAAGACAAACAAGTCCATTTGGCAGACCGCATGCCAACGAACTGCGCAAAATCATTCAATACATTCGCAAAAATTTAAAAGGCCAATATAAAAGCCTAAAATAAAAAAGAAGCTCTCGTCAGAGGGCTTCTTCAATTGAAGACAAAGGGATAAAATGAACTTTATTTTATCCCTTTGTCTTCTTTTCAGCGTAGTTGAAAACCTTTGAAGTCTAGGAAAGACGAGTACCGGCGCGGAGCGAATTTGACATTCGTGAGCACCGGCACGCAGGACTGACAACGAATGCGAGGGTTTGTCTACACGCTGAGAAGCTCTCGTCAGAGGGCTTCTTTTTTTATGAATGTTTTTTATTGTATAGCCAATCTGCGGTGAAAAACACAAGGAGACCTGTCATTAAAATCACAAAAGTGACGGGTGGTCTGTCATCTTGGAAAAACGCATACAACGCGTGTCCTCCTAATGCTAGAAGATAAAAGACAAACGCCGATCCTGCTGCTTTTTGTGCATTGGCTTGTTCTCTTTTCGTCGTTTTTTTGAAAAACATTGAATCTATTCCCCTTTAAGATGCTTTCTTCATTGTCACACGGCGAAGTGCCTGTGATCGGATATACTCCATTGGTCCAATCCGCCAGACGTTTAAGCAAAGGGCTGAAATGGCAATTTGCAGAAGTGAAATGAACAGCCATGACAAGACGATAAGGGGGGCGTTGATTTGCCCGCCAAGACCCAATCCCCAGCTATAAAAAAGAAGCGAGCAGATGACATTTTGCAGGATATAGCAGCTAAGCGCCATTTTTCCTACATATTCAAACCAAGTCCACATGAACCATGATTCCGTCCGTTCTAAAAGCTTCGCCACAACAGCAATATAGAATATAGAGAGGAATGGTGAAAACACATAGCGCACCACAAATTCTACTATTTCATTTGGTACGAAGACGAGCGCATTCAGCGGCAGTCCAATCCACAAACCCATTCTAAATAATGTTTTCCGCAGAGTTTGCCCACGCTCATTTGCATAAAATACACCGGCTCTCATCATCCGCACACCTAATAAAAACAAAAAGGTATTCATTGGGATAATAAAGATCGCTTCTTCTCGGTACATCAAAAAGTGCTGTAATCGGTCTTGAACTTGAGATATCCATGTCTCCGGCAGTTGTTCTTCGTACGCTGGTTCACTGCTCCCGTCATAGGATTCAGTTTCCAATTCAGAGAAAGAAAATACAACGAGAAAAGCCGTCACCAACAAATGAATGACACCCGAGACAATCATGCCTTTTTTGATGCGCCGACTTCCTCCACGGACAATAAACGCCACAAGCAAACCCGTGACGGCGTAACTCATGAGCACATCATATTCCATCACTAGCGCAAAATGGACAAAGCCTTCAATCAATAAGAATAAAAGAATCCATAAATATGTACCCGGCCAAGTCGTATTTTTTCTTTTCGCCTGCTGGTATTTCAGCTCTAGCCCTACACCAAACATGATCGTGAGCAGCGATAGCATTTTGCCATAAACGAACATAGAGACAAAACTTTCAAGAAAACTGCCATTTTCATATTCATCCGCAATCTGATCTGTCGCAAAGGTATCCCCTGCGTACGCAAAAAACCAGACGTTTGTACCCAATGTGCCTAATATCGCAAAACCTCGTAAAATATCTAATAATCGTATTCTTTCTTTCACTAGAACGCTCCTTCCCTTTTATACAGTTATCACATTTTGGTAATGACAGGAAGAGCGTTCCGTAGAAATTAAGGAATATTTAAACAAAAAAACACCAGTAAAATGTGTGATTTTACTGGTGTCTGATCAGTCTATAATGATGGACGGTACACGCTGCGGACAACGTTCGTTTGGGAACGGTCTGGTCCGACTGAGAAAATAGAAAGTGGAATACCTGTTAATTGTGAAATGCGCTCTAAGTAATGACGGGCATTTGCAGGCAGTTCACTTAAATTCTTCACGCCTGTAATATCCTCTGTCCAACCTGGCATTTCTTCGTAGACAGGTTCACATTTCGCTAATTCATTTAGACTTGCTGGGAATTCTTCAGTGATTTCTCCGTTCAATTTATAAGCAACACAGATTTTCAATTTCTCAATCCCTGTCAGTACATCAATGGAGTTAAGAGATAAATCTGTAATTCCACTCACACGGCGTGCATGACGGACAACAACACTGTCAAACCAACCAACACGGCGCGGGCGGCCAGTTGTCGTACCGTATTCACGGCCAACTTCACGGATTTGATCGCCAATTTCATCATGGAGTTCTGTCGGGAATGGGCCATCACCTACACGAGTTGTGTAAGCTTTTGATACGCCGACCACATGTTGAATTTTCGTAGGACCTACACCAGAACCAATCGTCACGCCTCCAGCCACTGGGTTAGATGACGTCACGAACGGATATGTCCCTTGATCGATATCAAGCATAACGCCTTGTGCCCCTTCAAAAAGAACACGGCGGCCTTCATCTAGAGCATCGTTCAATACAACAGATGTGTCCACGACATATTTTTTCACTTGCTGACCATATTCATAATACTCATCTAAAATATCTTCAATTTTGAAGCCTTCTGTGTCGTACATTTTCTCTAAAAGACGATTTTTCTCTTCTAGATTACGTGCAAGCTTCTCTTCAAATACTTCACGATCTAATAAATCTGCGATACGGATTCCGACGCGGGCAGCTTTGTCCATATAAGCTGGTCCGATTCCTTTTTTCGTCGTACCAATCTTGTTAGCCCCTTTCCGCTCTTCTTCTACCTCGTCCAATTTTAAGTGATAAGGCAGAATGACATGGGCTCTATTGCTGATTCTGAGGTTATCTGTACTCACATTCCGTTCGTGAAGATACGCAAGCTCAGTGACCAACGCTTTAGGATCAACCACCATTCCATTACCGATGACACAAGTTTTCTCTTTGTAAAAAATACCGGACGGAATGAGGTGTAGCTTGTAAGTCACTCCATCAAATTTGATTGTGTGACCTGCATTGTTTCCCCCTTGATAACGGGCAATCACCTCTGCATTTTCTGAAAGGAAATCGGTAATTTTCCCTTTCCCTTCGTCACCCCACTGCGTACCTACTACGACTACTGAAGACATATCGTGCACCTCCGTTAACCTTTCAAAACGTTATCTCTTTCAAACACATTTATTTTATCAATGCACAATGAAAAAGTCAACGTGAAATCCGAACATTAATATCTCGAAATCAAATTTTGTTCGTTTTACATGTGAGGAAAAGCGCTTTAATTGCTCATTCTACGCTTAAACAAGAAGATTTCGATCAAAATTACTGTTTTTCTCATTTCCGTTTGTTCAGTGATTTTCAATCAATTGAATCATCGAACTTGCCATAAAGTCGGGTGAGTATGGTCTGCCTTTTCTCAGCCACCACTCAGCTGTTCCAACATAAGCAGAAATGACAAATTGCTTCTGCATCTCGAGAGGAACGTGTTGTGGATCAGGTGTTGAACCTGTGACTTCTTCTAGCCCCAAAGTAAAGCTTTCTTCAAAAAAAGCACTGGCCGTCTGATGAATATTAAGCTCTCTTCCCCTTTTCAAGAGAATCTGATACTCCTCTTCATGTTCCTGCAAATGCTGATAAAAGCGGTAAATATACACATATGCTGCATGATCGCTCTTCCACTCACTTTCATGTACAGGAGCAAAAATAGCGGTTTTCATGACATCAAACATCTCATCCATGACCTGCTGAGCTAGGTCAAACTTATCCTCATAATGCTGATAAAAGGTGGTGCGATGGATTCCTGCCTTGTTCGTCAAATCTTGTACAGAAATCTTCCCCCATTCCTTCTCCTTTAATAACTGAAATAACGCTTTTCTTAATTGTTGCTTTGATTCAGTTGCGCGCTTATCCCCTCTGTAGCAGTCCGCCACAAGCCGCTCTCCCCTTCCCATTTTCTTCAACAGATTTCGCCTTTCTGTTGGTTGAATCCTTTCTACTGATGAATTACCTTTAAATCTAACACAGTGAAAAAAAGGAATCATCTGACAACCCATAAGGAGTGATGATCATGGAAACAACAACACCTAGTGCCGTTCAGAAAGCGTTATTAAGAGGGAAAAATAAGCAGGACCCGTATCACCCATTTGATTGGTACGCCAAAATGCGTCAAGAATCCCCTGTTCATTTTGATGAACACAGCCAAACATGGAGTGTCTTCACCTATGAAGAAGCAAAGCGAGTCACCATCGATAAAGATACCTTTTCTAGTCAACCTCCTCAAGACCACCGGAAACATTCACTGATGAAAACAATGGTCATGATGGACCCGCCAAAACATACACGAATCCGTTCCATTGTGAGCAAAGCCTTTACACCCCGGGTGATGAAATTGTGGGAACCACGCATTCAAGAGTTAATGGATGATCTCATTGCACAAATAGAAGGTAAGGAAGAGATTGATCTTGTTCAAGACATCTCCTATCCGCTTCCTGTCATAGTCATTGCAGAGCTTTTAGGTGTGCCAACAGAACATAAACAATCCTTTAAAGAATGGTCCGATATTCTCGTCAGCATGCCTATAAGTGAACATGAAAAAGATGTCGTTGAATGGCAGAAAACACGGGATCAAAGCGAAGCGGACATGATGGCGTTTTTTGCTGACATCATTGAAGAGAAGCGGCAGAACCTTAGTGATGATTTGATTTCTCTTTTAATTCAAGCGGAGGAAGATGGAGACAAGCTGTCCGCAGACGAATTAATTCCTTTCTGCAATCTTCTCCTGTTAGCAGGCAACGAAACGACCACCAACCTGATCTCCAATATGATCTTTAGTTTGTTAGAAAATCCGGGGTCGTATGAAGCGCTCGCTCAATCACCTGACCTCATTCCTCGTGCTGTGGAGGAGGCAGTCCGTTTTCGTGCCCCTGCGCCTACCATCGTCCGGTATGTCACAGAAGACACCGAACTTGGAGGAAAAGTCTTGAAAAAGGGAGACAGTGTGATTGTCTTTCTTGCTTCTGCGAACCGGGATGAGCGTCAATTTCCAAACGCACATGAGTACGATATACACCGGCACCCTAATCCTCATATTGGCTTTGGCCACGGCATTCATTTCTGCCTAGGCGCACCACTTGCTCGCCTGGAAGCATGCACTGCCATCAAAGCCATACAGTCACGATATGAATCACTAGAGCTTCTCTCCTACGTCCCAATGACAAGCAGCGGTATGTATGGACTAAAAGAACTGAAGCTCCGTGTCACGCCTCGTTCCTAACAATCTGAGACTCTCACAAGATGGGAGTCTCAGATTGTTGACAAAGGGCTAAAATGAACTTTATTTTAGCCCTTTGTCTTCTTTTCAGCGTGATAGAAAACCTTTGCAGCCCGAGGAAGGACGAGTACTGGCGCGGAGCGAATTTTTCATTCGTGAGCACCAGCACGCAGGACTGACACCGAATGCGAGGGTTTGTCTACACGCTGGGACTCCCACTAGATGGGAGTCTTTCTTAATCAGGTGTAATTCCTTCTGTATTCATGAGCACCACTCGATATCCATCTGGATCTTCAATCGTCACGCCTCCTCGATCCCAGTACGGGTTCGTAGAGGTGACATGCCGTCCGCCAAATGCGATCAGTCTCTTTTTCATCTGCTGAAATTCCTCTTCATCCGGAATATAGAATACAAGCAGCTGCTCTGGGTGGGGAACAGGCAAGCTTTCGTCTTCTTCATGTTTGGTGATTTCCAGATGAACATGCTGGTGAGGAAGCCCAAGCATGACACCATCATACCCTTCATGCTGATCAAATGAGCCTATTCGTTTAAGCCCTAAACCTTCTTCATAAAAAGAAACAACCTCTTTCATGTTGACGGTCGGACGTGCGATGCGTAATTGAGCGGCTTCGAATTGTTGAAACTTCATCAGTCATCACTCCTTTTCTCTCCCTTTAGTATACGCTCTCTTTTTCTCCCACTCCTCCTCATTTCGACTGTTTTTCAGTCATTCTTTCGATGTAGATGGATCAAAAAAAAGCCCAGCTTCTTGAGCTGGGCTTTAAGCACCGGGCGGAACACCCGCATCATCAAATCTTCTTTCTAAGTTGACGAATTTGTTATATTCTTTCACGAAAGCCAGTGACACCGTTCCAACTGGACCGTTACGCTGTTTTGCAATAATAATTTCAATAATGTTCTTATTCTCTGATTCTTTGTCATAGTAATCATCACGATAAAGGAACGCCACAATATCGGCATCCTGCTCAATACTTCCTGATTCACGAATATCAGACATCATCGGACGTTTGTCCTGACGCTGCTCTACCCCACGAGAAAGCTGTGATAAGGCAATGACCGGCACTTCAAGTTCTCTTGCTAGTGACTTTAAAGCCCTAGAAATTTCAGATACCTCTTGCTGACGGTTATCGCTTGATCGTCCACTCCCTTGGATGAGCTGTAAGTAGTCAATCAGGATCATACCAAGCCCATTTTCTTGCTTCAAACGGCGGCATTTCGAGCGAATTTCACTGACTCTAATGCCAGGTGTATCATCAATGAAAATCCC
The DNA here is from genome assembly GCF_038627835.1 of Bacillus sp. FSL M7-0307. Taxonomy (NCBI): domain Bacteria; kingdom Bacillati; phylum Bacillota; class Bacilli; order Caryophanales; family Bacillaceae; genus Bacillus; species Bacillus sp. FSL M7-0307. The sequence continues at coordinate 3,712,741 of NZ_CP152023.1, forward strand.
ACTGTTTGATAGCGAACCCATCGCCATTGTCAGCTTACCCCAGTCCTCTTCTGTGAGATTACCGGTTCTTAGGTTTTGTGCATTGATATTTCCCTCGGCACAAAGCATACGCATGACCAGCTGCTCAGCACCCATCTCTAAACTAAAGATGGCGACACTTTCATCCGTCTTGGTCGCGACGTTTTGGGCAATATTTAACGCGAAGGCTGTTTTCCCTACGGACGGACGAGCGGCTACAATAATCAAGTCATTTCGCTGGAAGCCAGCTGTCATCCGGTCAAGCTCTGAGAAACCCGTTGGAATCCCAGTGATATCACCTTTTCGATTATGAAGCTGTTCAATATTATCATATGTCTGAACAAGAACGTCTTTAATGTTTTGGAAAGCTCCTGAGTTTTTACGCTGAGCCACTTCCATAATGGTTTTTTCAGCATCACTCAATAGATCTTCTACTTCATCCTCACGCGTATATCCATCTTGTGCAATGGTTGTCGCTGTACGGATCAGACGTCTTAAAATGGATTTTTCTTCCACGATTTTTGCATAATATTCAATGTTTGCGGCAGTTGGGACAGAGTTCGCAATATCGGTTAAATACGAAATCCCGCCTACCTCTTCTAGTAAGTCTGTATTGGCAAGTTCTGATGTCACCGTGACAAGGTCAACCGGTTCCCCTCTATCACCAAGTACAAGCATCGCATTGTAAATCTTTTGATGCGACATTCTATAGAAATCCTCTGGAATTAATACTTCAGAAGCGAGCGTTAGCGCAGATGGTTCTAAAAAAACAGCACCTAATACGGCCTGCTCGGCTTCTATATTTTGCGGCGGCAGCCGGTCATCGAGAAGTTCCGTCATGCCAAGCACCGTCCTTTCATAAAAAAATACGCTACTCATCATTTTAACATTTTCATCAATAAAAAAGTGAAAAACATCAACTATAGTCAAAATTACCATGTCGATGTTTTGTTGAACAGCGAAACAACACACTTCAAATAGAAAAGACTCTGTAACATAAATTGTTATAGAGTCCTTTGTATCGCTAATGGAATTTGTAGCTGTTGTTCACACATGTGATCGATACTCCAACATGGCATGAACACGCACATGATCAAATATTGAAAATATCAGGTGCGTTTTTTAATCTATCGTTTTCTTAACTCCGTAATTCACCTTTTGTCCAATGTCATATAAAGACCCGTTTTCATACCCAATAGATAACACCAAATCGGGAATAGAATCATATCCGTTTTTGGCTAAGTCAAAGAGCTGTGCACCATAATGTGATGCAGCAATACGGGCATTTTCTGCTGTGTATGGGTTTTTCAGAAGTTCTTCTTTGTAGATATCAAAAATATTCGCTCCGGTATCCGTTACAAATTGACCGTTTACAATGCTTAAATCTTTTAAATTGTAGCCTGTCACCGTTTTGATTTGATTGACAAGGTGGAACTTTGCAAGTGAATCCGGCGTGAATTGAGTCGAATCATCATTTCTACTTTTCATAATATGAAAAAATAGTTCTCTTGTATTGTTGCTCGTATTCAATATGTCCTCTATTTGTTTGACCAGGGTTTCGTCTGTTGATCCACTCACCACTAATTTAAAATGATTGGGGTCAATGGTAAAAGTTAAATTAGCATTTTTAGGAATGTTCAAACCATTGGTAGAAAACAAAGCTTGCAGTTGTTCGTTCACCTTTTGACGATTCAATAGTTTCTTTTCTACACTTTCTTGGGTAGGGTCGTACCGATTTTCATTACGGAAGGCGGCATCATTAAAATTATAATACCCTCCTCTCCCATGGTTAGCCCAACCAATTTCCATAGAGTAAGCAGCATCTCTTTCTGGTTTGGTTAGGTCACTTCTGAAATAAGGAGAGTATGGATTTCGATACTTATCAAATATATGACCATGAGGATCTTTGAATCGTTTGTTTTGTTCATTTATTTTTTCGTATTTTTCATCTAATATTTTCATCCGTCTATCAGATTCGGTCATCACTTCATTTGTACTTTTAATAGCTGATTGACCTTTAGAATCTATTTGGTTCAGATTGTTCGAAGAACTGGCTGTATATGACGTATTAATATTCATTTTGATTCTCCTTTTTTAAGAAAATAGTGATTATTAAATATATCGGCAATTCAGTTAAAATTTGTTAGTTTAATGTCGATATAGTAATTATTACAAGGAGGGTTAATATATGACAAATACTATCTTTAAACGTTTATTATTACCAGCATTATTATTGGCGCTTGTTACTAGTTTTTTTGCACCTAAGTCAGCGGAAGCAGTAATTACGGGGAATAACAGTCCTAACACTGCAAGTTCAATGGGATATTGGAAAAATAGTCGTTCAGACACGACAATCTTACCTGAAGGTGAAAATGAAGCGTATTATCAATTTACGATCAATAAAGGTGAAAGAGTTTATGTCAGAAGTTCGTATAATAAGCAATATACTGGGATGAAAATCGAGGTTTATAACTCAAAATATTCTGATGCGAAAACAGAAGTAATTAATCCTGATTCAGTCACACCCTTTATTTTTGCAAATACTGGTGACGTGACTTCAACTTCAGAAACTTATTTTGTGAAAGTAACCCGTGGTACATATACCGGAGACATGTATTTTTCTGTTTCCATTCAAGATCGTATCAAATCTGGAAATGGGACATTCAATTTTACGGGGACGGCTACAAACTTGGGGAATTCTTCTTTAAATTTTTTAGGGGTTGATTCTTCTGTCATTACAATGGATTTAACGAACAATTCTTCTATTCCTAAAAGTGCAATTGTCAAATCGATTACGACAACTAGCACTCAAACACCCAACCAAGGGAATGTCACACACAAACTAATGGCTAGTGATAGTAACATTTGGTATCAATCACTTTTCTCCTCTGCAACAAGTGGTTCTTATCGTATATCTCTGGATGATCAATTAAGAGTCGCTCAAAAATGGAGCTTTAAGTACAACGCAAAAGCTACGGCGAGATCTACTATGAGCAATGTCAAAGCCGATATCCGTTACGAATATGATGTCACAGATGGATTTTAAGTGAATGATGTTAACAGATATGTACACCAATTGATCAAAAAGTAAGGGCATATCCCTTACTTTTTTTATTGCCTCATTTTTGATGATATATGTTATTTCGTCACTCTACAGTGCTTGTCATGATTGCTTCACTGCATGATATTCTTCCACTGTAAACGTATTTTTCAGCTTGGGCTGATTTACAAGCAGATTTACCCTCAGTTTTCCTAATGGGGGTTTCATTCTACCTACATTCCCTGCGATCTTGCCTTCCATAGAAAATTGTCTATGAATTTAAGCATGATATTGAATAAGTTGTGAATTAAGAACACTAACTTTCCCCAAAATCCACCTCTTTTTTTCTAAAAATACAAGAAGGTCTATAGACTTATTTTACTCAAAATTATTTCAAGAAGAAAAACCTATATTTAATCATGATTCAAACAGAAGAAAATGGTAAATGTTTTGAGACTGTCAAGGTTTTTTGGCATTTCTACTCTGTTTTAATGACACAATCCGGCATTCTCTATTTCCAATCATTTGGTAGTTAGTTAGTCCTTTATTTTCTGAATATTTAGATCAAATTATCGATTATACAACTTTATGAACATTTGACTTCCTAATTGATAAACATTATCATTTGATTTGCTTGCGCGATAATTGAGAATCATTTTCATTTAAATTTTTATTACTACACTCATCCAATATCCGCAAGCCTGCTTTTATCATCTTATGAGGTCAATTTGAGAAAGGGGATTTTTCACATATGGCCAAACGCACTGAAGGAATGGGTACTGACGATTCACTTTTTGGAGAAAGCCGTCCTTTTTTTATACATGGGACGGAGCAACTAGATATCACAACACACCCATACAGACTTTTTATATTTAAACCGAATACCACTCCTCCCGAAACTGGTTTTCCAGTCATGTATGTGCTTGATGGGAATTCACTTTTTGGCACAATGGTCGAAGCCATCCGTTTACAGTCAAGAAGACCTGAAAAAACAGGTGTCGTACCTGCTATTATTGTTGGAATTGGCTATCAGACAGAAGCGCCCTATCATCCGCTTAGGCATTATGATCTCACTCTTACCGGCCCTGACGTTTCCATTGGGGGTAAAAGAAAGGACTTCTCCATCCATACATATGGCGGCGCCTCTGCTTTCTTTTCTTTTTTAGAAAAGACGGTTAAGCCATACATTGAACAGCGCTTTCCAATTAATCAGAGTCGTCAAACACTATTTGGCCATTCTCTTGGCGGGCTTTTTGTATTACACACACTATTTGAGCACCCTGACGCTTATCAGACATATATTGCGGGCAGTCCATCTATCCACTGGAACAAAGAATTATTTCTAGAAAAAGAACACCAATTTACCAACCGCATCCGTCAAGTGCCTATGGATGTAAGGCTACTTGTAGGTGTAGGTGAGTTAGAAAAACATCATCCATGTCAAATGAATGCTCATGCAAAGTCTCTAGCCAATCGTATGCTGCCTTTATCCTCGTATGGCTTGCATACGACCTATCACGAATTTCCTGAAGAAGGACATACGTCTGTTTTACCGGTGCTGATGAATGACGCTTTTCGTTTTGCATTTTATCATCAAGATCCTTTAACAACTACAGACTTGAAAGAAAGGTAGTGAACACATGAAACAGAGTGGTCTGTCTCATAAAATTGCCCTTATTACAGGCGCAGGACAAGGTATTGGACAAGCAGTCGCCAAAAGACTAGCCGATGAAGGTGCGATCATTGCAGCAGTTGACACAAATGAAGATCAGCTGCAAAGCACCGTGCAGAAGTTGAATGATAAAGGCATACGTGCCTTTGCCTATCCAAGTGACATTACCGATCAAGCATCTGTTCAGCACATTGTCGATCAAATTGAAAAGCAGCTTGGCCCTATTTATTTACTGGTCAATGTAGCAGGCATTCTTCGGATCAGTTCGATTGATCAGATTAGTACAGATGACTGGCACCAAACCTTCGCAGTCAATACACATGGTCTCTTTTACATATCCCAAGCTGTCTCCAAATACATGATGAAAAGATCAGAAGGGGTCATTGTGACTGTCAGTTCTAACGCAGGTGCCATTCCTAGAATGAATATGGCTGCCTATGCCGCTTCAAAAGCAGCAGCTACTTCTTTTACAAAAACGCTTGGATTAGAGCTGGCTACCTATGGCATCAGATGCAACGTCGTCTCTCCCGGCTCTACCGCAACACCTATGCAATGGGCTTTATGGACTGATGAGCAAGGAGCAGATCAGGTGATTAAAGGTTCATTAGAGACGTATAAAACCGGTATTCCTTTACAAAAAATCGCTGACCCTCAACAGATTGCTGATGCAGTCATCTTCTTTGCATCTGAGCAATCCAGCCATATTACGATGCAGAATCTCACAATTGATGGTGGTGCAACACTCGGAATTTAGCATTTTATTAAAAAGGAGGCCTTTTCATGAAACATTCATTATTGTCGACAGAAGAAAAAGTACAGTTGATCCAAGACTATCAGCCAGGCGCATTTTTCCTTGCTTCTCCTAAACGAGCATTACTTGCAGAGGGAATATTCCAGCATATTAAAACCAATCAACTCGATGAACTATCCATAAAGGTAGCCCATGTTTTTGAGACTGCCAAACAAGCTGGTATGCAAGCACCGATTGTTGCTGGTGCTGTTCCGTTTGATCCGGCGCAACCCGTTCGTTTAAATGTGCCAGTCCATGTACAGTTTAGCGATCCACTCGAATTTCATCAAGGTGATGAGGATTCAGAAGTGACATCACAATCCTATGAGGTGACACCTGTCCCTTCTCCTGAAGTCTACATGAATGGTGTGAACGAAGGGTTAGCTAAAATTGAAAAAGGAGAGCTTAGCAAAATCGTCATTTCTCGATCTCTCCATCTCAAATCAAATCAAGACATTCATACGAAAACAATACTCGAACGACTGGCTCGTCATAATACGAATGGCTATACATTTGCTGCAAATGTAGCTGATCCGAAATCTTCCCAAAAGCGCACACTTCTTGGGGCAAGCCCTGAGCTGCTTCTTTCAAAAACTGGTTCATCTGTGATTTCCAATCCACTCGCTGGTTCTCGGCCACGCAGTTCAGACCCCGTAGAAGACCAGCGTCGTCACGATGAACTTCTTACTTCTGCAAAGGATTTACACGAGCATGCAGTAGTTGTCGATGCTGTCACTAAAGCGCTTGCTCCTTACTGTCATACGTTAGATGTACCTGCATCACCATCCGTCATACAGACAGAAACGATGTGGCATTTATCTACTGTGGTCAAAGGTGAATTAACAGATTCCAATGTGTCCTCCATTGATTTAGCGCTTAGCCTCCATCCAACACCCGCAGTATGCGGAACACCTACAGCAGATGCACGTGAAGCCATTCAAGCGATTGAACCCTTCGATCGAGGATTTTTCACAGGAATGGTCGGTTGGGCAGATGCAAATGGTGATGGAGATTGGATTGTCACCATTCGCTGTGCAGAAGCTGAAGGTCACTCCCTTCGCCTCTTTGCTGGTGCAGGAGTGGTCAAAGGATCAAAGGCAGAAGAAGAGCTAGCCGAAACATCTGCAAAATTCAACACGATGCTTCATGCGATGGGCATCCATCAGCTATAAAAATACATAGGAGATGACAAAAGACATGTTTGTTCAACCACCTACATGGCCAGAAGAATTTGCAAAACGCTACCGTGAAAACGGCTGTTGGCGTGGAGAAACCTTTAGCGGGATGCTTCGTGAACGCGCCGTATCGTTAGGGAATAAAACAGCGATTACATACGCCGATACACACATGAGCTATCAAGAACTTGATGAGCGCGTCAGCAGTCTTGCCGCCGGTTTTCATCAGCTTGGAATCCAAAAGGGAAGTCGAGTTGTCGTGCAGCTTCCTAACATTCCTGCTTTTTTTGAAGTCGTTTTCGCTTTATTTCGAATCGGTGCTTTACCCGTCTTCTCACTGCCATCTCATAGAAGCAGTGAAATCACTTATTTTATTGAGTTTGCCGAAGCAGACGCATATGTCATACCAGATGTCGATGGCGGCTTTGATTATCGATCACTCGCACGTCAAGTGAAAGAAAAGCTTCCCTCATTACCTCATGTCATTGTTGCAGGAGAAGCTGAGGAATTCCTAGACTTGGATGATTTGCGCAAGGACCCAGCGCTCGATCCACAAATACATGTAGAGGCAAGCGACATTGCGTTTCTTCAGTTATCTGGAGGAAGCACAGGCCTTTCTAAGCTCATACCTCGTACACATGATGACTATATTTATAGTCTTTGGAAAAGCAATGAGGTGTGCGAGCTCACACAACATAGTGTGTATCTAGCTACACTTCCGGTTGCGCACAACTATCCATTAAGCTCGCCTGGCGTCCTTGGGACGTTATACGCAGGCGGAAGAGTCGTTCTTGCACCAGGATCAAGCCCTGATGTCGTCTTTCCACTCATTGAAAAAGAACGAGCGACCATTACCGCTGTCGTTCCACCAATTGCATTGATTTGGCTCGAAGCCGCTCCTCATCGATCAGATGACTTATCGAGTCTTGAGGTCTTACAAGTCGGTGGTGCTAAATTAAGTGCTGAGGCAGCAAAACGAGTGATGCCTGCCCTTGGGTGTAAGTTACAGCAAGTTTTTGGCATGGCAGAAGGTCTGGTCAACTATACCAGATTGGATGACCCTGAACATGTCATTATTCATACACAAGGACGCCCGATGTCTGAATATGATGAGGTACTAGTGGTAGACGATGAGGACAAGCCCGTCCCAAATGAAGTGGCTGGACACCTTTTAACAAGAGGACCTTATACGATTCGCGGCTACTATAAAGCCGATGAACAAAACAAAAAAGCATTTACACCAGATGGCTTCTACAGAACAGGTGACATCGTGCGATTAACCAAAGAAGGAAATGTTGTTGTAGAAGGCAGAGACAAGGATCAAATCAATCGTGGTGGCGAAAAGGTTGCTGCTGAAGAAGTTGAAAACCATTTACTTGCGCATCCTGACATTCATGATGCCGCCATGGTGTCCATGCCAGATCCATTTCTTGGCGAACGCTCATGTGCCTTTGTTATTGCGAAAGGAAACAACAAACCAGCACCGCATGTCTTAAAGTTATTTCTAAGAGAACGCGGGCTCGCTGCCTATAAAATTCCTGACCGCATTGAATGGATTGATGCGTTCCCACAAACAGGTGTAGGCAAAATCAGTAAAAAAGCATTAAGAGAATTAGCTGCAATCCATACTGCCAACGTATAAAAAAGAGGAGTGAAAACCATGGCAATCCCTACTATTCCTGCGTATCCAATGCCAAGCATACAAGATTTACCTGAAAATAAAGTGAATTGGATCCCTGATCCGAAACGTGCTGTCCTGCTGATACATGACATGCAGCAATATTTTTTAAATGCATTTCAACAAGATACTTCACCGATTACAGAGTTAGTGCAGCATATTGAACAATTACGTGATACATGCAAAGATCTCGGCATTCCAGTCGTCTATACAGCTCAACCTGGTGATCAAGACCCGAAGGATCGTGCCTTATTAACAGATTTTTGGGGACCTGGTCTTGGTGATGATGAAGCATTGACAAAAATCATTGATCAGCTTGCTCCATCTGAATCAGATACAATGCTGACAAAATGGCGTTATAGCGCATTCAAAAAATCCAACTTTTTAGATCTTCTTCACGAAGGCGGACGTGATCAACTGATCATTACTGGCGTATATGCACATATTGGATGTATGCTGACAGCCGCAGAAGCATTCATGCTCGATATTGAAACCTTTTTTGTCGCCGATGCCGTCGCTGACTTTTCACTTAAGCATCACAAAATGGCAATGACCTATGCAGCTGAACGCTGTGCGGTCACCACTACGACCAATCAAATCATTCGTCGTTTAACAGGACAGGAAGCAGCTGATGACCTATCCTTTGATGCTATCGTTCACCAAGTAGCTGAATATCTCCAAATCGAGCCGAATGAAATACCGCTTGACGAGAATCTTGTCTACCTTGGACTTGATTCTATCAGAATGATGAGTCTAGCGGAAAAGTGGAGACAGCAAGGAGCGACCATCAATTTCGTTGAGCTTGCAGCAAATCCAACGCTCATGTGTTGGCGGACTCTTCTTTTCCCAGAAAAACAGCCATCTATCCCAAATATCGATTACTTGTAAAGGAGGTTTAGGCCCTTGTCGATCCAGTCCGTCGATTCATTCCCACTAACCGGTGCCCAATCAGGCATTTGGTATGCACAGCAGCTTGATCCATCTAACCCTATTTTCAATACAGCTGAGTATATAGAGATTAAAGGTTCTATTGATCCCATACACTTTGAAGCAGCCATTCGAAAGACTGTCTTAGAAGCAGATTCCTTGTATATGCAATTCGTTGAGGATACTGACGGTCCAAAGCAATGGAAAACATCTAAGAAAGAGATCCCATTTCAATATGTCAATTTACAAAATGAAAAACAGCCGTTTGATGCGGCTAAAGCATGGATGAAAGCCGATCTTTCCACACCAGTCTCTTTAGAGAAAGATGTATTATTCCGTGAAGTGCTTTTTCAACTTGCTGACGACCGATTTATTTGGTATCAGCGCATTCATCATATTGCCATTGATGGATTCGCCTTTTCGCTCATTGCACGTCGTGTTGCTGAGGTCTATTCAGCCCTATCGCAAGGGACACCTGTGCCTCCTCAAACATTTGGAGCTTTACATGATGTAGTCCAAGAAGAGATCGCTTATCAACAGTCCAATCGATTTGAAGATGATCGAGCATTTTGGAAAAATCGTTTTGCTGATCAACCGGAAATTGTCAGCCTTGCTGAGCTTGCCCCAAGAACGTCGGATCATTTTATCCGGAAAACGGCTAGATACGATGTCGAAAAGGTAAGCAAAATGAAAAAAAACGCCCAAGCCTTCGGTAGTACGTGGCATGAAATGATTCTTGCCGCATCCGCACTCTATATGCATCGTATGACGGGTGCACATGATATTGTTTTAGGATTACCTGTGATGATGCGCCTTGGATCGTGCGCCTTGCAAACACCTGGAATGGTCATGAACCTGGTACCGCTTCGTTTAACATGCAAACCAGATATGACGCTCTCAGCACTTGTTCGTCAAGTATCTGATGAACTGAAAGCCATTCGTCCTCATCAACGATATCGTCATGAAGACATGCGGAGAGACTTTAAGCTCATCGGAAGAAATCAACGATTATTCGGTCCACAGATCAATATCATGCCATTTGATTATGATCTCAAGTTCGATCAGAGCATTGGTCGAGCACACAATCTTTCAGCAGGACCGGTAGATGATTTATCGATCAACATATACGACCGTGCGGATGGAAACGGATTTCAAATCGACTTTGATGCAAACCCTGCCGTTTACAAAGAGACAGCCGTTGACGCTCATCAACATCGTTTTCTTCAATTGCTGGAGGAAATAACCGGACTAGAGCAAGATCAGACAATCAGTCAATTCAACCTTCTTTTGTCTGAAGAAAAAGAGAACATTCTCAAGCACTGGAATGATACAAAACGAGAATTACCAAAAGAATCATTACGGGAACTATTTGAAAAACAAGTGAGCAAAACGCCGCAAGCAAAAGCATTACAGTTTGAAGGAATCATTTTGACCTATGAAGAGTTGAATCAGCGGGCAAATCAATTAGCTCATTATTTGAAAAATCGTGGCATTGGACCAGAACAATTCGTCGCAATCGCTCTGCCTCGATCCATCGATATGGTCGTAAGTCTATTAGCCGTCGTCAAAACGGGAGCCGCATATCTACCACTAGACCCTGATTATCCTAACGATCGTGTCGCCTATATGCTAGAAGATGCTAAACCGGCGTGCTTGCTCACAATCAAGGAGACAGCAGATGGTTTGGACTATCCGCACATCGTTCAACTGGATGATGCAACTGTTCATCAGGAGATAGCAGGCAGTCCGCATCTCAATCCGACCTGGAGCGAGGGCTCTCCACATCACCCCGCCTATATCCTCTACACGTCAGGATCGACAGGCAAACCAAAGGGTGTTGTTGTAACAAAGCGAAATGTAATTAACTTTATATTGTCCATGCAAGACGCATTTTTATTAGATCAAGGAGACCAGCTTTTAGCGGTAACGACCATAGCCTTTGATATTTCCGGGCTAGAAATGTTCCTCCCACTCTTACATGGGGCAGCTATTTTATTGGCAAAAAAAGAAACGATACAAGAACCAGCAAAGCTTTCAAACATGATTCGTTCTCATCAGGTCACAATCATGCAGGCAACACCAACGTTGTGGCATGCATTGGCAGATGAATACCCTGACGCGATCACAGGTATGCGTGTTCTTGTTGGAGGAGAAGCACTTCCTGCCTCCCTTTTGCACACACTGCAATCTCTTCAATGCGACATTACCAATTTGTACGGACCTACAGAAACGACGATCTGGTCTACGATGGAAAATGTCACAGCACACCGGGAGAATAACGGGCCGGCAATTGGTAAACCCATTTGGAATACGAGCATTTACATTTTAGATGAAGGACTAAACCCAGTCCCAGCAGGATCAATTGGTGAACTTTATATTGCAGGTGAAGGAGTATCAAGAGGATATCTTGGACGATACGACTTAACGGCAGAACGATTTGTCGCTGATCCGTTCGGCACAAAAGGCACGAGAATGTATCGCACTGGTGATTTAGCCAGATGGCGTGAAGATGGTTCGATTGATTATATTAGCCGCGCCGATCATCAAATTAAAATTCGCGGCTTCCGTATTGAACTGGGTGAAATTGAAACCGTGATTATGCAGCATCAAGCTATAAAGCATACATCTGTGATCGTTCGTGAAGATCAACCTGGGCAACAGTTGCTTTGTGCGTATGTTGTGCTGACAGACGACTCAGCTCTTCACCCTTCAGAGCTCAGGCAATTTGTGGCTGCATTACTTCCAGACTACATGGTGCCTTCTGCTGTTGTCTTTTTGCCGGAACTACCACTTACACCAAACGGCAAAATCGATCGCAAAGCATTGCCGGTGCCAAATATGTCTTTAGTTAGTTCCGAGCGTACACCTAGAACACCCCAAGAAGACATGTTATGTAGTTTATTTGCAGAAACACTTGACCTATCTCAAATTGGCATAGATGATAGTTTCTTTGACTTAGGTGGACATTCTTTACTTGCCGCTCGTCTGCTTCGACGTATACGAGATACATTCGGTGCAGACCTAAGCATGAGCACCATTTTTGAATCACCTCGGGTTGCTGAACTTGCGCAGCACTTGGACAAAGCGAAGGACATTCGGCCGCCGCTTCAGGTAGAAAACAAGCCAGATGAGATACCGTTATCCTTTGCCCAAAAACGGCTCTGGTTCCTTCATTGCCTTGAAGGGCCAAGTCCAACTTACAATATTCCACTTGTCATTCAGCTGACAGGTACACTAGATCAACAAGCTCTAACTGGTGCTTTGGCAGATATCACTGAAAAACATGAAACCCTTAGAACCATTTTTCCAAATAAGAATGGCATGCCAAGACAGGTTATTTTACACCCAAAAAGTGTTCAGCCTGAACTCCACGTCACAGCTTCGAGTGATCAACAAATTGAGAATCAATTAAATGAAGCCATTCGCTATAGCTTTCAGGTTGAAGAAGAACCTGCACTGCGAGCTGAATTATTCATGCTTGATGCCAATCGGTCTGTCCTGCTTCTATTGCTGCATCATATCGCTGGTGACGGCTGGTCGCTTGCACCATTGACACGAGACTTAGCGGCTGCTTATGAAGCCCGTATACAAGGGAAATCCCTCTCCTTGCCAGCGGAACCTGTTCAATATGCTGACTATGCTATTTGGCAGCAGAAGCTGTTGGGTAGTGAAGAAGAGACGGATAGTCTATTTGCCAAGCAGCTCAGCTATTGGAAAGGTGCCTTACATGACCTGCCAGAAGAACTTGAGCTTCCCTATGACTTCCCACGTCCACAGGAAGGAAGCTTCAACGGTGCGACGATAGACTTTACGATCGAACCGGCTTTACATCAAAACCTTCTTGAGCTTGCGAAACAGCATCAAGTGAGTTTGTTCATGGTGCTTCAAGCATCACTTGCAGCATTACTGACACGTCTTGGGGCAGGGACAGATATCCCAATCGGCAGTCCAATTGCTGGACGGAATGACGATGCACTTGACGATATTGTCGGATTGTTTGTAAACACACTAGTATTACGTACAAATACAGCTGGTAATCCAACCTTCAGTGAGCTATTGAAGCGAGTGCGAAACGTTGACTTAGCAGCCTATGAGCATCAGGATCTGCCATTTGAACGGCTAGTGGAAATCCTAAATCCAACCCGCTCCAGATCACGGAATCCATTATTCCAAGTCATGCTTGCCTTCCAAAATACACCGAAGGCGGAAATGAAGCTGACACAACTTGATTCGGATCTCTACGTGAAACCAGTGGGATCAGCTAAATTTGATCTGACCATCGAATTGACAGAACAAAGAACTGAAACTGGATCAGCAGCAGGATTAACAGGATTGTTTGAATTCAGCACAGATGTATTTAAACAAAGTACCGTTCGAGCAATCGCTGACAGAATGAAGCGCTTTTTAACAGAGATAGCTGAGCGCCCACATCTGCCGATTGGTCAAGTGAACATTTTATCAGATCAAGAACGACAAACATTTCTCCCTGACAAACAGACATTCGCTCAGTCAGACCAAGCACCTAATCTCCCAGCCTTATTGGAAAAAACGGTGCAGCAATTCCCTGATCGAGTGGCTGTAACGGATGGCAAGAGGCAGCTTACTTATCAAGAGTTAAACAACAAAGCCAATCGTCTGGCTCATTTATTAATAGAAAAAGACGTTGGACCAGAACAGTTCGTTGCACTTGCTCTGCCTAGATCAATTGATATGCTCGTCAGTTTATTAGCCGTTCATAAAGCAGGCGCAGCCTATGTTCCGCTTGATCCTGATTATCCAGCAGACAGACTGGCATACATGATACAAGATGCCAAACCAGTTTGCAGCATCACAACAAAAGCAGCTGCATTACATCTCCCTGCTGATTGCGATTTGATTTTGTTAGACGAAAAAGAAACAATTGATCAATTGCTGACTACGCCAAATCACAACCCGGCTGATATAGACAGAATTGAGTCGCTATCTTCTCTTCATCCGGCCTATATTATTTATACGTCCGGCTCTACAGGGAAACCAAAAGGAGTGGTCATTCCACACCAAAATATCATCCGTCTTCTGACATCTACTGAACATTGGTTCCATTTCGATGAAGAGGATGTTTGGACAATGTTCCATTCATATGCCTTTGACTTTTCAGTTTGGGAAATATGGGGACCCCTTTTATATGGCGGGCGACTTGTCATTGTTCCTCATACCATCTCTCGTTCTCCAGAAGAGATGATGCAGCTTCTAGTCGATGAAGGTGTGACTGTACTTAATCAAACACCTTCCGCCTTCTATCAACTCATGCAGATAGACAAGGAACAACAAACACTTGGTCAAGCATTATCACTCCGCTATGTCATCTTTGGCGGTGAAGCATTAGAGCTTAGCAGATTAGAAGATTGGTACAGCCGTCACTCAGACTGCAAGCCAAAATTAATTAACATGTATGGCATTACAGAAACCACCGTTCACGTTACGTACAATGTACTCAATCGAGACATGATCGCAAAGAAATCCAGCAGTTTAATAGGCGAACCAATTCCTGATTTACACGTGTACGTACTAGATGAATACCTACAACCTGTTCCACCTGGGACAACAGGTGAAATGTATGTAGCTGGAGCTGGTTTGGCTAGAGGTTATCTAGGCAGGCCTGACCTGACATCAGATCGATTCCCTGCTGATCCTTATGGAGCACCTGGCACAAGGATGTATCGTACAGGCGACCTCGCTCGCTGGACAGAAGAAGGGGCACTTGATTACATTGGTAGAGCTGATCATCAAATTAAAATACGCGGGTTTAGGATTGAACTTGGAGAAATCGAAGCCGTTCTATCACGCCACGACGCAGTTGCACAAGTTGCCGTCATTTTGCGAGAGGATCAGCCTGGTGACAAACGCTTAGTCGCATACATCGTAACAACTGAAGAAGACCATTTCGATACAGAGACTCTTCGCCATTTTGCGGCGGCCAGTCTTCCTGATTACATGGTGCCTGCGGCTTATGTACAGATTGATACGATGCCACTTACAGCAAACGGGAAGCTTGATCAAAAATCACTACCGGCACCTCAATTGCATATACAGCAAACGGATGGCCGCGGACCAAGAAACCCGAAAGAGGAAGTTCTATGCCACCTCTTTGAAGAGGTGCTTGATTTGCCAAAAATCAGCATTGACGATCGCTTTTTTGACATTGGCGGGCATTCCTTACTTGCGGTTCGTTTAATCAGCCGCATTCGTGATGCACTTGGTGTGAAACTGAGCATCGGAACGTTGTTTGAAGCACCGAACGTTGCCAGCTTGGCAGAGAAACTAGAAACAGGAAGCGATGAAAACGCACTAGAAATCTTACTGCCGCTACGAACAAATGGAGAAAGACACCCTCTCTTCTGTGTTCACCCAGCAGGTGGTCTTAGCTGGTGCTATGCAGGCCTCTTGAATACATTAGAGAAAGACATCCCTATTTATGGATTACAGGCACGAGGAATCGCAAGAAAAGATGACTATCCGCATACACTCGATGATATGGCTGCCGATTATATTAAGCACATCCAAACGATTCAGCCAAAAGGCCCTTATCATCTACTTGGCTGGTCACTTGGCGGAAACGTTGTACAAGCAATGGCTACTCAACTCCAGCAGCAAGGTGAAGAAATCGCTCTCGTTGCGATGCTGGATGCCTATCCGAACCATTTCTTACCGATTAAAGAAGCACCTGATGAAGAAGAAGCACTCATCGCTCTTCTTGCACTCGGCGGTTATGATCCAGATACCTTAACAGGTGAACCGCTCACGATGAAAAGTGCTGTCGACATCTTGAAAAAAGACGGCAGTGCACTAGCAAGCTTAAGTGAGGATGCCATTAGAAATCTAAAAGAAACCTATGTCAACTCAGTGCGATTGCTCGGGGAATATCAGCCAAAAACTTATCAAGGGGACATATTATTCTTTAGATCTACCATTATCCCAGACTGGTTTACACCAATTGATCCCGAAGCATGGGCACCTTATATCAATGGAACCATTGAACAGCACGACATTCATTGCCGGCACAAAGACATGTGCCAGCCTAAACCCCTAGCAGAAATTGGTGTCATCTTAGACAACGCTCTGCACCGGGTCAAACAAAAGCACTAAGAATAAAGGAGAGATGACAAATGACAAATCCCTTTGATCGTGAAGACGGTGTATTTCTTGTGCTTGTCAATGAACAAGGACAACATTCACTTTGGCCATCATTTGCACCAATACCAGATGGATGGGAAAAGGTCTTTGGTGAAGACACTAGAAATGCCTGCATTGATTATATCCAGACACACTGGCAGGACTTACGGCCATTAAGCTTAACAAAAGAACCTGCGTTAGCACATGGAAAAACGGAATAAATCATCGCACCCTGATCTCCATCAGGGTGCTTTTTTGACAGAATAAACACACCATTTTCCAGCTCTTTCTGATACAATTCAATTGAGAATATTTATCAATTAATAAGAGATCAGGTGGTTTTATGGGAAACAATCATCAATTATGTACAAAGGTAAATGCTGAACAATGCATTTATCGATTAACATATACTGAAAAAATAAATAATGCAGATCTTCCACATACGGAGCAGCAGTTGTCAGATACTTTCTGCCTCCTTTTTAGCATAAGCGGCAGCGGTTTACTTACATTGAACGATCAAAGATGGCGATTGAAACATCTGACACTCTATACGATGATGCCTGGGGAAACATTTATGTTGAAAACAGAGCCTTATCAAAAACACGAGCTCTATCTGTTTCGCTTTCAGATGTACACGCCGCAAGGTCAAAACATAGAAGAAGTATCAACTGAACATGCCCGCTCTTTACTGAATGTATGGCAATTTATCGATATTAGCTCGATTGAACACATTCATTCTTTACTGTCCGACATGACAGCAGAATGGCAAAAACCTGAATCCATTAGCTTTTTTAGAAGCCAAACCCTTTTTCAACAGCTCATGATGCAGCTTTTCACACTGCATAAAGAAGACATTTGTGACACAACACACGCCCTTTTTAAAACAAAACAATATATCGATCAACATTCCGAAGAACCTCTCAGCCTTACAAGTCTATCTCATATGGCTGGTATCAGCGCCAATCATTACAGCGAGCTATTTAAAAAGCATTTTGATGTGAGTGTCACTGATTATATCACCAAGAAAAGACTGGCTAGAGCCAAACAGTTCATGGCGAAAGGTCATGCAAAGCTTAAAGACATTGCACAGGACATCGGCTATCAAGACCCCTATTACTTTAGCCGCATCTTTAAGAAAAAAACGGGTATCACTCCTTCTGCTTATATGAAAAGCCGTCAACGGAAAATGGCTGCCTATGGCCATTCCATACTCGGTCAGCTCACACCCATTCATATCATCCCATATGCTGCCCCTCTTCACCCTAAATGGACTGCACATGATTTTGAGCATTATGCAGAAGAAATTCCGATTCATCTGAGTGCACATCGTATCAACGAACACGCTGAAGCCAATTTACAGCAATTGAAGGAAGCACAACCTGAGCTGATCATTGCCAATGATCATGTGACAGAGGAAGAAAAACAAGCGTTGAAAACCATCTGTCCTGTTCACTTTGTTCCATTCACACAATTGGATTGGCGCGCTCAATTCAGACAAACAGCTCTGTTCTTAAACGAAACGAGGGAAGCAGAAGAATGGCTGCTTCATTACGAAGAACTCGTCATTCAAGCGAAAAAGGCATGCCTTATTGATCATCCACCAAGAACCGTCCTGCCTCTTCGTATCTTTCAAGATCAGCTCTACTTATCTGTCAATCGCACCATGTCAGAAGTAATTTTTCATGACATTGGCCTTCTGCCAGCTTTTCAGAATGATGGCCAGCTCATCGAAAAAAAAATCAGCATTCACTCTATACAGCAGTTAGACCCAGATGCCATCTTCCTTTTGTTGCATAAAGAACCAAAAACCATTGCTTTTTATCAAAAATTAAAGCAACAGGAGGCTTGGCAAAATCTCAAGGCTGTGACGCAACAAGCCGTCTATCCACTCGCTTCTGACCCTTGGCGTGAATACACAGCAGCCAGTCATCAACGAGTCATTCAGGACCTTTTATCTTTTTTTCCGTAAAAAGTCCATCACTAGACAGATCATTGTCTATGGATAAAAGGACGAATGACTACTACAATCTTTAATTGAGAACAATTATCAGTTAAAGGAGAAAACAAATGAAAAAATGGTTCGCATTGCTTATCCTTTGTATCATGACGATCACCGCAGCAGCCTGTGGTGCTGCAGAAAATAAACCGGCTTCAAACACAACCAAAAGCAAGTCAGCTGAAGCAGCAGAAACAAACATCAAATATTTAGATCAAACGTACAAACTCAAAACACCAGTGAAAAGAGTCGTCATTGCTGGAAGCCTAGAATCGATGGAAGATGCAAAACTACTTGGTATCGAGCCTATTGGTGCTTCTACTGTCGGCGGCACTTTCCCTGAATTATTTAAAGACATTACAGCAAAAACAGAAGGCATTGGGGAAAAAACAGAACCGAACCTAGAAAAAATCTTAAAACTAAAACCAGACGTGATACTCGGATCAACCAAGTTTCCGCCTGCAACAATTAAAAAACTAGATAAAGTTCAAACGACGATCCCAGTATCACATGTCTCTTCCGACTGGGAAAGCAACCTTTTATTACTCGGTGAACTGACTGGAAAAAGTGAAGAAGCGAAAAGCATCATTTCTGATTATCAGAAAGATCTCAAACAAGCGAAAGAAACCCTGAAAGACAAAAGCAACAACAAAACAGCTGTCATTTTACGCATTAGACAGGGCGACCTGTACGTGTACCCTGAAGACGTATACTTCAACTCTACTTTATATGGGGACTTAGGATTTACAGCACCAAGTGATATCAAAAAAGCCAAAGCACAAGCAATGATTTCATTGGAACGCCTAGGTGAACTCAATCCTGATTATATCTTTGTTCAATTCTCCCAAGAGGAAAACTCATCGAATCCAAATGCATTGAAGGACTTAGAGGGAAATAAAATTTGGAACAGCCTAAAAGCTGTGAAAAATGGACACATCAATGAAAATGTCGTTGATCCTATGCTTCAGGGAGGAACAGCACTAAGCAAAACCACCTTCCTTGATCAGGCTGTCAAATGGCTAGATCAAACCAACTAAAAAGATGCGCATCTTGACAAAGGGCTAAACATTTTAGTCCTTTGTTCTTCTTTTCAGCGGAGCTTGAAAACTTGAAGGAGAGAATACACATGAACGGAACGTTTCTATATGACGAATTGAACGGGCGGCAGCTTGATATTTACCTTCCATCGGACACCTCTATTGATGTTCCAGCTGTCTTTGTACAAGATGGCTCTTCTTTGTTTAGAACCCACCTGCTAGAGATCGAAAGCATGATTGAAGCCAAAACCATCTCGCCAATCATCATCGTCGGTATACACCCCTTCAATCGACTTGACGAATATACACCATGGAAAGCATCATCACTGCATTCTGGATTCCCTGACTTTAAAGGTGAGGCACAGACATATGTGTCATTTTTAGCAAATGACTTGCTTCCATATATCAAAAGAGAATACCCAGTTAAACAGACCGGTCATGAACATAGCCACGTAGGTGCTTCATTAGGTGGACTCTTTGCTATTTATACCTTATTCATGTACCCTGACCTTTTTAAAAACATCGCATCTATCTCTGGGTCATTTTGGTATCAAGATTTTCTACCGTTTGCTAAACAACAAAGCATTCAGTCTGTGAACCACCTTGTCTATTTGTCTGTAGGCAGTGAAGAAGGGAAAGGCAAAACATCTGCCCAACAGCACATGCCTTTATTCAACAAACAACTCCATGATCTTTTATTACAGAAAGGGATGCAGGAACGAAAGCTTCACTTTCACATTGAACAAGGAGAGGGTCACCATCTGAAACAATTTCAAAAAAATTTCTTATCGGCCATCAAGTGGTTTTATAAAAGAAAACCCAAATTTTTTATCAGCAAGTCACAAAGTCGATATGGTATATTGGAACGTATAGATTGAAAGAGGAGGGATTTGCGCATGAGACCTTTACAAATCTCAGCCGATACCGCACAAAAGCTTGCTGCATCACTCAATGTACCGTTAGAGCAAATCATGCATATGCCGCAGCACATCTTATTAGCTAAATTAGCGGAGCTTGAACAGAAGAAAGATCGTTCTTAAAGAAATAAAGGAGTTTACATTCATGGAACAACAACTAGAAAAATCAACATTTCATCCTCGCAGTACAGGGCAAACCATTTTGCTGATTGCTGGGATTTTACTCATTGCCTTTAACCTGAGGCCAGCCATTACGTCTGTTGGTCCTGTGATCGGTGCCATTCGTTCTGATTTACAGCTTTCAAATGGACTTGCTGGTTTCCTCACGACATTACCACTGCTCTCATTCGCATTGCTATCTCCCATTGCACCTAAAATCGGAAAACGTCTTGGGAATGAACGAACACTTTGGCTTGGGCTTGCTGTCCTGCTCTTTGGGATTGTCATTCGTTCATTTGGTAGCATCACCTTTTTAATGATGGGAACGGCGCTAGTCGGCGTCGGGATTGCGATTTGTAATGTGCTTTTACCTGGACTTGTGAAACATAAATTCCCTGCACATGCTGGATTAATGACAAGCGTGTATACGACATCGATGTCCGTTTTTGCTGCACTTGCATCTGGTGTTAGCGTTCCGCTCAGTCATGCAATGCCTGGCGGCTGGAATACATCATTCCTTGTCTGGGCCGGACTTGCCCTTCTTGCGATGATGGTGTGGGCGCCGCAGCTTCTTCATCAGAACACAGCGGCTGTCAAAAGCATTTCACTCAAAGAGCAGCCAATATGGCGTTCACGTGTCGCATGGCAGGTGACCTTTTTTATGGGCTTGCAATCATTCCTTTTCTACAGCAGTATCGCATGGTTTCCTGATATTTTGACATCACATGGCATGAACCTGGCGACAGCGGGATGGATGCTTTCTATTATGCAGTTCACTGGTCTGCCATCCACCTTCTTAACGCCCGTTTTTGCAGAAAAATTAAAAACGCAAAGACCGCTTGTCGTCGGCCTTGTCCTTGTGTATTTACTCGGCATGATTGGTCTCCTTCTCGGAGGGTCGACGCCTATTCTTGTCATCTCTGTGCTATTCATCGGCGTCGGACAAGGGGCCAGTATCAGTCTTGCCCTCACATTTATCGGATTACGAACAACCAATATGGAACAAGCAGCTGCCCTTTCTGGAATGGCGCAGTCACTCGGTTATTTATTAGCCGCTGTTGGTCCATTCATGATCGGTATCCTTTTTGATGTGACACATACATGGACGCCAGCCATTATCATCTTTATCATCGTCCTATTTTTCATGTTTATATCCGGTATGCGTGCTGGACGAAGCGTCTATATTTCAGATCCATCATAAACAAAGAACCCGCCTCACGAGGAGACGGGTTCTTTTCTATTTATGCTTGTTCTGTGACGTGCACTTTTAATGTTGCTTGTACTTCTGGGTGAAGCTTCACCGGTACATTTGTGTATCCTAACGCACGGATGGCATCATTCAACTCGATTTTACGCTTATCGAGTTTGATTTGATGTTCTTTTTGCAATTTATCAGCGATTTGTTTGCTTGTAATCGATCCAAATAGACGACCGCCTTCACCTGATTTAGCAGTGAGTTCCACTGTCAGCGCCTCAAGTGTTTCTTTTAATTGTTTCGCTTGCTCAAGCTCTTGGATGGCATTCTTTTTCTCTTTGTTTTTCTGCCCTTCCAATGCACTTAGGTTCGTTGGAGTTGCTTCAACAGCTAACCCTTGTTTGATGAGAAAGTTGTGAGCGTATCCGTCTGCTACATTTTTGACTTCGCCTTTTTTCCCTTTGCCTTTTACGTCTTTTAGAAAGATGACTTTCATCTTTGAACCCCTCCTTCGAAATATTCGTCTATGGCAGCTTTTAACTTCTCTACCGCTTCTTCAATGGTTATACCATAAATCTGGGTCGCAGCGTTAGTCAAATGACCGCCGCCATCTAATGCTTCCATAATGATTTGAACGTTGATATCCCCTAACGATCTTGCACTAATACAGACCGTATCGTCATCTCGCCTTGCGACAGCAAATGATGCTTCAACCTCACTCATCGACAAGAGAGAA
Source organism: Bacillus sp. FSL M7-0307 (assembly GCF_038627835.1). Classification (NCBI taxonomy): domain Bacteria; kingdom Bacillati; phylum Bacillota; class Bacilli; order Caryophanales; family Bacillaceae; genus Bacillus; species Bacillus sp. FSL M7-0307. The sequence goes on from NZ_CP152023.1 coordinate 3,735,233, forward strand.
TCAGCTGTCTGTGCAATCGTAATTTGATCATAATACTCAGATCTGTCAGACGGCAAGGAAGCAATCGCTACCTGATTTTGATACAGCTCTGTATGCTGAATGAGCTTTGCCCGTTTGATGTAATGATCGACTGTCTCTTTCAAAAACTTTTGCACAAGGACAGGATCTGCCCCTTTTGCACGAAGGTAGGATGCTGCATCGAACGTTCTTGACCCCGTTCTGAGGGAGAAACTCTTCGTATCCACGATGATCCCAGCAAGAAGTGCTGTGGCTTCAATCATGTTAATCCGCAATTTCTTCGGCTGATACTCTAACAGCTCTGTCACAAGTTCTGCTGTAGATGAAGCATACGGCTCCATATAGACAAGTAAAGGATCACGAATAAATTCCTCACCACGTCTATGGTGGTCAATGACAACGACGTTTTCAATCTTATTTAGCAGTCGTTCTTCCATCACAAGGGACGGTTTATGTGTATCTACGACCACAAGCAATGTGTCATCCTTTGCAAGCTCCATCGCTTCCTCAGGCGTGATAAAACGGGACCAAAGTTCTTCATAATTCTTAATTTCACTAATTAAGCGTTGAACGCTGTCCCCAATCTGGTTGGCATCAATGACGATGTAACCTTCTTTTCCATTCGCCTGAGCAACCTTTAAAATCCCGATCGAGGCACCGATAGAATCCATGTCGGGGAACTTATGCCCCATGATCATGACATTACCGCTTTCAGATACAATTTCTTTTAAAGCATGTGAAATGACCCGTGCGCGTACTCGTGTCCGTTTTTCCATTGGATTGGTTTTCCCACCGTAGAATTTCACTTTCCCATTCGGCTGTTTAATCGCTACCTGATCCCCGCCTCGTCCAAGGGCAAGATCAAGACTCGACTGCGCAAGTGCACCAAGTTCTTTTAAAGAAGGAACAGACGCACCGATTCCAATACTAAGGGTAAGCGTGGCGCTATGTGCCCCTGTTTTCTCACGAACTTCGTCTAAAATAGAGAACTTCGACGCTTCAAGCTCTGCTAAGATGCTCTCGTTTAATACCGCCATAAATCGTTCAGATGAAATTCTTTTTAGGAAAATGCCGTATTCTTGTGCCCAATTGTTTAACAGCGATGTGACTTCACTATTTATCGCGCTGCGCACCTGATCATCGAGACCTTGTGTGACATCATCATAATTGTCTAAAAAGATATAAGATAACACCGTTCGTTCATTTTCATACTGTCTTTCAATCTGCACTTGTTCCGTGACATCAAAGAAATATAAAAGGCGCTCTGACCGTTTAATAATGACTTTGAATTTCCGGTCATTCAGCGTCACATTTTCTGTCTCAACCTCTTGTTTAATAAGAGGCACAATGGATTCAAATGTATCATACAAGGATCTGCCGACAAGTGTGCTTTCATGGAAGCACGAAGCGAGAAATGGATTGGTCCATTCGATATAATACTGGTCATTAAACAGCATAATACCAATTGGCATCTCCATTAATGCTTCTTCTCCAACCTTTTTGACTCGATAGGATAATGTTGAAATATATGAATCAATCTCTTTTTGTACCTGCGTATCTGCCCACTTTAAAAAGTAGAGCACACCCGCAAGGACTAAAAGACCAACCGCTCCTATGATCCAATTAAAATAAAGGTTGAGGAGGACTGTGATCACCGCAAGAACAATTAACGCGAAGATCGGATACTTGATGACAGGTTTTCGATAGAAGCTTGGCACTGATATCAACTCCTCAACATTCAGAGTGAATTATTTGTTTTTACTTTTTCTCTTAAATCAAAGCCTATGTCAGCAATCCCTATAATACGCACAATCACACCGATTGGCGGAAAGAGAATCGTCAATACGACGGCAAAAATGGGTACCACTTTTGAGATGTTTTTTTCGTGGCAATAATAGAAGATAAAAGAAAAGCCCTGAATAAGCACCAGTATAAATAAAATTTGAAAAGCACTCGTTTGCACGAGCGATAAAAAGCTGCCTTTCTCCGGCTGAATCAGCATCAAAAGCAGTGTGAGTAAATAATACCATACCATGCTTTTTGGCAGTCGCATATCCTTAAATTTCTTAAGAGCTGGCATGTCTGGAACGAACCGTTTGATCAACGGCCGAACAAACCAATGATTGACGAAAGACATCAGCGTGACAAAAATCAAAAGCGCTACAGGTAAAGAATTTAATGCCGTATCCTGCAATTCTCTAAACTGCTTGAGTTGTTTTGCTATGTCCTGGTCAGAAGCGCCAGATTGTTTTAAGGTACTCTCTACCATCGGCATGATTTGGTCAATTGATTCCTTTGCGACACCCAGTATATCTACTTGAAACAGCTGGACACTGACAACAAAGTAAATGAGAAAACTGAATAAATAGATCAGCGCACCCGTAATAATAGCCTGACCTGGCTGCCTCCTGCTGTAGAAAACACCCATACCTATTCCAACAGCGATCAGCATCGGCGCACTTAACAGCCCATTAATAGACCCAATTAAAAAGCTGATCACTATGCCAATAGCGCCAGCCGCAATTCCTTTTTTCAAGCCATGCCTGATTGTATAGAGAATGATCGGAATCGGAGCAGCCATGAAGAAAATAATGGATAAAAGTGGCACATACAAATAGAACAGCGTCATTACCGCAAAAATACTGATCATGATAGCGCCTTCTACTAACGCTTTTGTTTGTTTCACACCTTCACCTCAATCCAATCATTTTTCTATATCTTGCTCAATTTGTACTTCTATGTATACGTACGATGTACGCTCCGTCATCTCTTGCCCCAACCTTTATTTTACCATAGCCGCAAATCGCAAGTAAAATGCAGGCTATCTCAAGAGCGTTTCACGTGGAACAACTTAGATCGTCTTGTACATGCAACTTTTCAGACAGCATGTTACAATTTTTTAGATTATTCTTAGCTATAAACCCTGAATTCAAGGTCAAAAGCTGTTAGAATAGAAACATCATCAATAAAAGTAAGAAGGAGAATTCACATGGGAAAAACACTCGTATTCGGACACAAAAACCCTGACACAGACACGATTTGCTCTGCTATCGCTTACGCTGATCTGAAAAACAAAATTGGCGTTCAAGCAGAAGCTGTCAGACTTGGAGAAATCAATGGAGAAACACAATACGCATTAGATTTCTTTAAACAAGAAGCACCTCGTTTCATTGAAACGGCTGCAAACGAAACAAAACAAGTCATTCTTGTCGATCATAACGAATTCCAACAAAGTGTAAGCGATATTGATCAAGTACAAGTGACAGAGGTCATTGACCATCACCGTATTGCCAACTTTGAAACAAGTGAACCTCTTTACTATCGTGCTGAGCCAGTTGGCTGCACAGCAACGATCTTAAACAAAATGTACAAAGAGCACCAAGTCACAATTGAAAAAGAAATCGCTGGTTTGCTTTTGTCTGCGATCATTTCTGATTCCTTGCTATTCAAATCCCCAACATGCACACAGCAGGATGTTGATGCTGCGCATGAGCTGGCAAAAATCGCAGGAGTAGACCCTGAAGTATATGGTTTAGATATGCTGAAAGCAGGAGCTGACCTAAGCCAAAAAACAGTTCAAGAATTAATCACACTGGATGCAAAAGAATTTGCACTAGGTAACAGCAAAGTCGAAATTGCACAAGTTAATACAGTTGATATTGCTGAAGTAACAGCAAGACAAGCTGACATCGAAGCAAAAATCAATGAAGTCATCGCAGCGAAAGGTCTTGATCTATTTGTTTTAGTGATCACAGACATTCTAGAAAATGACTCTCTTGCGCTTGCACTTGGTGCTGAAGCAGCAAAAGTAGAAAAAGCATTTAATGTCACACTTGAAAACAACACTGCTTTACTCAAAGGTGTTGTATCAAGAAAGAAACAAGTCGTGCCTGCACTAACAGACGCACTTTCTTCATAAACTCAAAAAGACTGCTGACATCTTCAGCAGTCTTTTTTCTTCTTTTAGTGAATGTACATATCGCTGACAAGAACATCCTTTAGCACACTTGTTGGAATCGTGAATTCAACTACACCCATGTAACCAGGCGCCACATCATATTCGTTGAAGGAAATCACCAGTTTGCCTTTTGAATTGATATAGAAGCTTTGATCTGGCTGAATCTTCTTAAACGGGTCAACCGTATCTTGCTTCGTCATCCAGTAAATCTTATTTGAATCCTCTTTCATCTGTTTCTTCATTTGTTCTTTAATATTTTCACTAATCACATCAATATAACGGTCATCTTTAAACAGACTTGGTAATGTAATGAGTACATGGTTTTTCTTATCCACCGTATCATATGTCATTTCCTCTGCCGCAGAAGCCTGAGTCGTCACCTTGTATCGACCTAGTGAAAGAATTTGATCATTATTTGTTCTTACTTCATATCCGCTCTCTACACTCAAATGACCATTTTTATAACCCTTTGTTTCCTTTTCAAAATCTTGATACAGCTTTTTGTTTTCAGCTAAATATTTTTGATTCAGGCTGTCTTGTAATTTTCCGTCCCCAAGCCCTGAAACGTGTGGTGTTTTGAGATCAATATTTGTTCCCTGATCGCTCTTTTTAAATTCTGTGAACGTCACGACTTTCACAAGCTCTCCAATGACGGGTACTTCTGAAATCGCTCTTGCTGCCTGCGGACTGACATTTACAGTGGTGACAAATAAAGCAGCCGCAGCAACAAGTCCGATCGTCCATTTCTGAAAATGAGGTTTCTTGTTTTTTCGTTTTAATGTCCGTTCAACCATAGCATCGTATTCCGGGGGAATAGGGATTTCTAAATATTCCTCTTTTAACTGTTCCAAATGCTTATCCATTTATATTTCCTCCTGCGATAATTCTACTTTTAAAAGCCGCAACGCCTTATATAATCTTGTTTTAATGGTGTTTTCATTTTCTCCAAGAATATGAGCAATGTCCTCTAGCTTTAAATCCTCAAAGAATCTTAATATAATGATGACCCGATACATCTCCGGCAAATCTTCTATCGCCCGTCTGACATCTTGATCCTCATAGACATCCGATTCACCCTGTGATAAAAATTCCAGCGTGTCATCGTCTGTCACTTGCACACGCTTCTTCTTTCGTAAAAAGTCGAGGGCAGCGTTTACGACGATTTTATAAAACCAGCTATGCATCTTGGTCGCATCCTCTAATCGGTGAACAGATTTGAGTGCTTTATGAATCGCCTCTTGAACGACATCCATCGCATCTTCTGGGTTTTTGACATAGCTATAGGACAATCGATAAAAACTGTGTTTATGCTCCATTACGTAATCCGCAAATTGATCATCAATCTTTCGTTTCTTCATTTTACAAAGAGCTCCTTTATCTTAAATGCGCATCTGTTATTTCTTACATTGGATAGACGCACACCTGTTAAAAATAGTTTGCGCTCCATTATTTTTTTAACATGTCATCCCATTTACGTTTCTATACAAAAAGAGCGAACCTGACGGGTTCACTCTTTTAAAGCCGTTATTTTTTGATAAACAAATGGTTTGAGTGGTGATAGCGGATGAATGATGGACACTCCTGTTTCCTGCTCCACCTGCTTTGCAGCGTGAACCATCGAGAGCTGCATCACACAAATATCTCCATGCTGCTGCTTCACAGATTGCCTTAACTGTTCCATGATTCGCTCATGGTAGGCTTGTATATCACCGTTCAAGCAAAGATGAAAGACATCCTCTAGCACAACCACTTCTGCCTTCAACTGCTTTCCCCGCTCTTTTACATATGAAGACAGTCGCTTCATCGTTCCTTCTACTGTATCTGGGTTTGAAAACACCAGCTGAAGCGGACCCTCTCGCTCACAAATCTGCTCAAATAACGGCTCATCTATCGGAACAATTGGTTGTTTGAACAGGTGCTGCTGCTCCCCCAAAGCCGCAATGTATTGTGTACACGTTAATAAAACAAGATCAGCCTCTCCTTCTTGCATGAGTCTGTTGATGGCATAGGTTTGCTGCTGCTCAAGATCAAATGCGGGATCTTGTTTGGCTCGTTCCATAAAGGTTGAATCGACGATGTGATGCAGATCAAATCCTGTGTCATAGAAAGCGTCGTCAATGTAAGAAATATTAGATGGATGTGCGTGAAGGCAGTGTAATCGAATCATTAGGTCCGCTCCTCATAAAAGTTTTCACTCATTATATCAATCCTTGTATGAAATAGGGAGCAACATGACCATATTGTTAGGGAGATATTGAAGGAGGGATTCTACCTTGAAAGAAGATCAACAGCCTACATCATCTTCAGAGTCAGAAGAAACCTTGACGAATCGACAAGGTCACCCGGTAACAGATAATCAAAACATAAGAACCGTTGGGAATCGAGGACCGACTACACTTGAAAACTACGATTTCCTAGAGAAAATCAGTCATTTTGATCGTGAACGCATCCCTGAACGTGTCGTTCACGCACGAGGTGCCGGCGCACACGGATACTTTGAAGCCTACGGTACATTCGGTGACGAACCCATTTCCACTTATACAAGAGCCAAATTATTTCAGGAGAAAGGAAAAAAGACCCCTGTCTTCGTTCGATTCTCTTCTGTTATTCACGGCGGACATTCACCAGAAACTTTACGCGATCCGCGGGGATTTGCGATCAAATTTTATACAGAAGACGGCAACTGGGATCTCGTTGGGAACAACCTCAAAATTTTCTTTATTCGAGATGCTTTGAAATTCCCTGATTTGGTTCATGCCTTTAAGCCTGATCCTGTCACCAATCGTCAGGATGGCGAGCGCATTTTTGATTTCGTTTCACAATCACCTGAAGCAACACATATGGTGACATTTCTCTTCTCACCATGGGGCATTCCCGCCACATACCGGCACATGCAAGGCTCTGGCGTCCATGCCTATAAATGGGTGAATCATGAAGGAAAAGCAGTACTGGTCAAATATCACTTTGAACCGAAGCAAGGGATTCGCAACCTGACACAAGAACAAGCCCAAGCCATTCAAGGGGAAAACTTTAATCATGCCACACAGGATTTATATGAAGCCATTGAACAAGGGGATCATCCTGAATGGGAAGTATACGCTCAAATCATGGAAGATGACACCCACCCCCATCTAGACTTTGATCCACTCGATCCGACAAAGCTCTGGTACAAGGATGACTATCCATGGAAACCGATCGGACGAATGGTGCTAAACAAAAATCCAGAAAATTATTTTGCAGAAGTGGAACAGGTTGCCTTTGGGACGGGGGTTCTTGTAGACGGATTAGATTTCTCAGATGATAAATTGCTGCAAGGACGTACCTTCTCATACTCTGATACGCAGCGATATCGAGTCGGGCCAAATTATTTACAGCTGCCGATCAATGCACCGAAAAAGCATGTTGCCACCAATCAGCGAGATGGGCAAATGGAATATCATGTGGATCAAGGAAAAGGACAAAACCCCCATGTGAATTATGAACCGTCCATTCTAGGGGGATTAAAAGAAGCGCAGCAAGATGGAAAGGATCATACGCCTTTTGTAGAGGGTGAAGTCAAACGAGAAGCCATTGACCGCCCGAACAATTTCGGACAAGCGGGAGAAACCTATCGCCGCTTCAATGATTGGGAACGTGAGGAACTGATTAAAAACTTAGTCAACACCTTAGCTACCTGCCAAAAAGACATCCAAGACCAAATGATCGAAAACTTTACAAAAGCTGATCCTGACTATGGAAAACGTGTGGCCGATGGCTTAAAAGCCTTCAAACAAGAGGAGCCAAGCGGACCAATTGGATCAACAGGCGCGGCACAGGCTGTCAACGATGCGATCAACAACAGCACCCCTTCAGATCCTTATTAATGAAAAAAGAATGCAGCGGAGTGGCTGCATTCTTTTTGTATACATCTATTAAGCGTTTTGACCTTTTTTGATCCATTCTGCTACATTCACTGTACGTTTCGCCTGATGTTTTGCGGCTGCTTCTGCATCCTCTTGGATCTTTCCATTTTGGTCAACAGTCACACTCACACCATAAGGGTTACCCCCTGCGCCGTATAGGGAATCATCCGTGTAGCCAGGAGCGGCAATAATGGCTCCCCAGTGGAACATCGTTGTATACAGGCTCAGAACCGTCTGCTCCTGTCCGCCATTTGGGTTTTGTGCAGATGTCATCGCACTCACTGCTTTGTTTGCTAGTTTCCCTTGGAACCATAAACCGCCTGTTGTGTCTAAGAATTGTTTCATTTGAGCCGGTAAGTTACCGAAACGTGTCGGCATGCTGAAAATAATGGCATCCGCCCACTCTAAGTCACTTAACTGAACCTCAGGGACATCTTTTGTTTCATCTAAATGTGCTTTCCATGCTGGATTTGATGCAACAACTGCTTCTGGTGCCAATTCAGGAACCTTTAAAATTTTGACTTCAGCACCAGCTTCTTTCGCTCCAGCCTCCGCCCATTTCGCCATCTGATAGTTTGTACCTGTTGAACTATAATAAATAATCGCTAGTTTTACGTTTTCCACTTGTTCCATCTCCTTTTGTTTGGTTTGCCCAAAAAGCTTTTGTAAAAATCCCACCTGTATTCCCCACCTTATTTAAATTGACGACGATACCACAATGCCGCAGCATCGACTTCTTCTCTTGTTAGCTGATGTCCACGATTTTCCCAATGAAGCGTTACGGATGCTCCCGCCTCCTGAAGCAGTTGCTCCAGTTCCTGAGATTCCTCAGGACGGCACATTGGATCATTTTCACCAGCTGCTATAAAGACTTGTTTCCCCGCTAATGAAGGTAATGAAACCCCTCGTCTTGGGACCATTGGATGATGCAGGATCGCTCCTTTCAGCGCATCTCCGTAATGGAATAACAGACTTCCAGCAATATTCGCCCCGTTTGAATAGCCGATGGCTACAACATTGTGACGATCAAATCCATACTTATCTGCTGCTTCCCCGATAAATGTATATAATTCCTCTGTACGCTCAATTAAATCTTGCTCATCAAAAACACCCTCTGCCAAACGCCTGAAAAAACGCGGCATGCCGTTTTCTGATACATTTCCTCTCACACTAAGAACAGATGCTTCAGGGTCTACCACTTCTGCAAGCGGCAATAAGTCTTGCTCTGTCCCGCCAGTTCCATGCAGCATGAGAAGGACAGGTTTTTGTTCATTCTTTCCTTTTTGAAAAAGATGCTTCATCATGAATCTCCTTTCCCTTTGATTTCTCTTACCTCAATCGGCAGCACGATTTGTTCAATTTGACTACGCTGCGCCTCATATTGCGGCGGCAGTTTCAACGCTTCACCCATCGTTTCCACAGATTCATCGTGTGCAAACCCTGGAGGATCGGTCGCAATCTCAAATAATATGCCGCCAAGCTCTCTAAAATAAATGGCATTGAAATAATTTCGATCTTGCACAGGCGTCACTTGATATCCGCTTTGCGCAACATGTCTTTGCCAATCTAATTGATCCTGATCATCTGTTGCTCTCCACGCAATATGATGTACAACACCCACGCCCATACGTCCTCGTGCAACAGGTGTCTTGTTCACATCAATGACATTGCCGATTTCTCCAAACGAACGGAATCTCACATAATCTCCTTCCGTGCCGACTTTTTCAAGTCCCATCGTTTGCTCTAGCAACTGCATCGTTTGCTCAGGCTGTGAAGTTAATAAAACAGCTCCGCCAAACCCTTTAATCGCTACTTCTGGTGTCACTCCATTAAATGTCCAGTCATTCTGTTTTCCTTCTTCACGTTCTACAAGTTCTATCAATAAACCGTGCGGATCTTCAAATGAGAGAAAGGCCTCACCAAAGCGTTCAATCATTTCATAAGAAACGTCAAACTGCTCAAGGCGTTCCTTCCAAAAAGAGAAAGCACCGGTCGGTACGACATATGTTGTCACACCTACTTGACCTGCTCCAATTTGTCCCTTTTGTGCACCTGGCCAAGGAAAAAACGTAATTATGGTACCTGGAGAACCTCCTTCATTTCCAAAATATAAATGATATGTGCCTGGATCATCAAAATTGACGGTCTTTTTCACGAGACGCAGACCTAAAACACCTGCATAAAAATCAACGTTCTCCTGAGGATGACCAACAATTGCTGTGATATGGTGAATTCCTTCTGTTTTCTTCACTTCTAATGACCTCCTCTTCATGACGTAACATGTCCCTACTCATTATGTCTTGACTGACGCTTTTATATTATCTCGAATTCGAGATATATGACCAAAAAATATATTTATCTCGAATTAAGGATATTCTTTTTTGAAATAGATGTCAATGATTTTTGTTTTTTTCTTTTCAAAAGCAGGCCGCTTTGTTATAGCAGACCTGCTTTCCCTTGATTATTGAAGCAATTTTTTCTTTTTTAAATAGGCTTCGGCTACTTGAAATGCATCTTTCCCCTTCACATTGACTTCGTAATTCATTTCTCTCATCTCATCATCTGTGATTTGACCAGCGAGCTTGTTGAGAGAGGCCTCAATCTCAGGATACTCTTTTAATGTCTCCTGTCTTAGCAAGGGCGCTCCTTGATAGGGCGGGAAAACATGCTTGTCATCATCAAGCACCTTCAACTTGTATTGTCTCAATTCACTGTCTGTCGAATACGCATCGACCAACTGAATATTCCCTTTTTGAATGGCTCGATATCGAAGTTTCGGTTCCATCGTGACCACATCGTCGAAAGAAAACTGATAAGCTTTTTGAATGCCTAAATATCCATCCTGACGATCAGAAAACTCTAAAGTAAAGCCAGCACGTATACGATTCTTGATTTGACCCAGATCTGAAATCTTTGATAAATCATATTGATCCGCTAGTGATTGAGGCACGGCTAAAGCATATGTATTGTTATAAGCCATCGGCTGAAGAAGCTGAAGCTGAAAGGATGACGCCAAACCTTGGCGCGCTTGCTCATACACTTTTTCCTTATCCGTGCTTTTCGCTGTTTCTTTCAGAAATTCAGAAATCGCTGTCCCTGTAAATTCAGGATAGATGTCAATATCACCAGACCGCAGTGCCTGAAAAACAAAGGACGTCTTACCAAGACCAGGCTTAAGATTGACTTGGATATCTGTATCCTGCTCAATTAAAAGCTTATACATAGAGATCAAAATTTCAGGCTCTGACCCCAGCTTCCCTCCAATGGTGATCTCTTTTTTTTCTTGTTGAAACAGCAATGGGGCAGCGACAACTGCTCCTGCTATTACAGCAAAGACCGTCACAGAGATCACGGTTTTTTTAAAGGAGATTTTCTCAAGTGTCCGCAAAACCACATCAAATAAGAGCGCAAGTAATGCAGCTGGAATAGCACCAATGATGATCAACGACATATCATTCCGATCAATTCCAAGCAGAATCAGACTCCCTAATCCGCCTGCCCCAATAAGAGCTGCAAGAGTGGCTGTCCCTACAATAAGAACCATCCCTGTTCGGATACCTGCCATGATCACAGGCATAGCAAGAGGGAGTTCTACTTTTAATAAGCGTTTGCGGTGATTCATCCCCATAGCGAGCGCCGCTTCTCGGAGCGACGGATCGACCTCACGAATGCCTGTATATGTGTTTCTTAAAATAGGAAGAAGAGCATAGACGACAAGAGCGATAATTGCGGGCACTTGACCAATCCCAACGAGAGGAATCAGCAGTCCAAGCAGCGCCAAAGACGGAATTGTCTGCAAGACAGCCGTCACCCCAATGATCCACTCTGCTATCTTAGGGACTCTCGTTAAATAAATCCCTAAAGGAATGGCAATCAAAATCGCTAGAAATAACGCAATGAAGGAAATTTGAATATGCTCAAGTAAGGCGTGTCCGAGCTGATCTTTTCGAGCCCATAGCACACTGGTCCATTCATTCATGTGTCTCGCCCCTCTCAGCAGAAGTACCGGCTAAATACTGAATCACCGCTTGACGAGTGATGAGTCCGATCCGTTCCCCATCCTTCTCAACAACAAGTTCTTCATGCTCTGCCAGCCGAGATAGAACCTCTTCCAGCGTCGCATGGATGGAGACCGCCTCATCGCCTAACAGATCATCTTGAGGCATGGGCTGAGAAATAGTTGTCAGCTCAAATGCTTGATGGTCTACATGACGGGCAGCTCCTGAAACAAACTCCCGCACAAATGGATTCACTGGATGCTGAATCAATTCCTCTGGGCGTCCAACCTGCACCACTTTTCCTTCATTCATCACACATATCCGATCTCCAAGCTTCATGGCTTCCTGCATATCATGTGTCACAAAAACGATGGTCTTTTGAATACGGCGCTGTAACTCAAGCAGATCATCTTGTAATTTCTCTCTCGTCAGTGGATCTAACGCACTAAAAGGTTCATCCATCAGGACAATCTCAGGATCAGCAGCAAGTGCCCGTGCTACGCCGACTCGCTGCTGCTGTCCTCCTGAAAGCTCTGCTGGCTTTCGATGTCGATAGGTAGTAGGCTCAAGCCCCACCATGAACATCAACTCATCAACACGCTGATTCGTCTCAGTCCGCTTCCATTGTTTCAGCTCTGGCACTATAGCAATATTCTCTTCTATGGTCATATGAGGGAACAGCGCTATTTGCTGAAGCACATAACCAATATCCCAGCGCAGCTCATAAATATCATAATCGCTGATGGTTCGACCCTTTATGTAAATCTCACCTTCTGTAGAAGAGATGAGACGATTGATCATTTTCAAAGTCGTCGTTTTCCCGCTTCCACTAGGTCCAATCAATACAAAAAATTCACCTTTCTGAATCTCCAAATCAACAGATTGAACGGCATAGCGGTCATCAGAAAACTGCATCGATACATTCTTAAATTCAATCATCTTCCCACGCCCTGACTGCAAGTATATTTTAAAATACCAATATGACAGATTAACCTAGTATTTGTATAGAACAAACTGTCACGTTGACTCTCTTTTTACATACTTCCCCTAGTTAGACTGCCAGAAACGGCTTTCTCATAAAAGTGAGACAAATAAAAAAAGCGAAGAGCTCAAGGCCCTTCGCTTTTAAGTCAACGACTTACTCACCAGTAACGTATGGAAGTAATGCCATTTGACGTGATTTTTTAATCGCTAATGTCAATTTACGTTGATACTTAGCGCTAGTTCCTGTTACACGACGAGGTAAAATTTTACCACGCTCAGAAACAAACTTTCTAAGAAGATCAACATCTTTGTAATCGATGTGCGTGATTCCGTTAGAAGTAAAGAAACATACTTTACGACGTTTCGCACGACCGCCTCTGCGTCCACCTGCCATTTGTTTTCACACCTTTCCTTTGGTCATTTTTTTCAGATCAATTAGAATGGCAAATCATCATCGGAGATGTCAATCGGTTTACCATCATTCGCAAATGGGTCATCATTGAAGCTATTTCCCTGATTACGATTTTGGTTGTTTTGATTGCCATATGGATTTTGACTTGGTTCATTTCCAAATGGATTCTGATCATTTTGGCTACCGCCATAATACTGGCCTCCGCTATTGCCACCGCCGCTGTATCCACCTGAACCAGCACCGCCGCTTTTAGGCTCAAGAAATTGAACACTTTCAGCTTGAACTTCTGTCACGAAGACACGCTGTCCTTGCTGGTTTTCATAGTTTCTTGTCTGCAAGCGACCGTCTACACCGGCAAGACTTCCTTTTTTCAAGAAATTAGCCACGTTCTCGGCTTGTCTTCTCCAAGTAACACAGTTAATGAAATCGGCTTCACGCTCTCCAGATTGATTCGTAAACGTACGATTCACAGCTAGAGTAAACGTGGCTACAGCCGCACCATTAGGCGTGTAGCGAAGCTCAGGGTCTTTTGTTAGTCTTCCGACCAATACAACACGGTTTAGCATATTGAAAGACCACCTTTAAATATATATTTCAATGATTTATTCTTCTTCTTTAACAACAATGTGGCGAATGATATCGTCACTGATCTTAGCTAAGCGGTCAAATTCTTGAACTGCTGCAGCGTCAGATTGAACGTTTACGATTTGGTAGAAGCCTTCACGGAAATCGTTGATTTCGTATGCAAGACGACGTTTACCCCAATCCTTTGTTCCAGTGATCTCCGCACCGTTAGAAGTTAACACGTTATTAAAACGGTCGATAACTGCTTTTTTAGCCTCATCGTCAACTGTTGGGCGGATGATGTACATAACTTCGTACTTTCTCATCTGATTGCACCTCCTTTTGGTCTAAGCGGCCCTATACGGGCAAGGAGCAATAAATTATATTACTCACAATTGTATATTATAACAAATTACTTGGCCTATGACAAGAACCTATACGTTAAAACGGAAATGAATGACGTCTCCATCTTTCACTATATATTCTTTACCTTCTAAACGAACTTTACCTGCTTCTTTTGCAGCAGACATACTTCCGCCAGCTAGTAAATCTTCATAAGCAACCGTTTCAGCACGAATAAATCCACGCTCGAAGTCCGTATGAATGATTCCAGCACATTCTGGTGCCTTCATTCCTTTTTTAAATGTCCAAGCGCGCACTTCTTGCTCACCTGCTGTGAAATACGTAGCTAAACCTAGAAGTGAATAAGACGCTTTAATCAGCTGATCTAGACCTGATTCTTTAATGCCAAGCTCTTCAAGGAACATTTGCTTTTCTTCTCCTTCAAGCTCTGCAATTTCAGACTCAATCTTCGCACAAACGACGATGACTTCAGCGTTTTCGCCAGATGCAAACTCACGAATTTGCTGTACATATTCGTTTCCGTCCTGATCTGCTACTTCGTCCTCACTCACATTTGCTACATACAGAATAGGTTTTGACGTGAGTAAATGAAGCTGCTTCACAAGCTTCTGCTGCTCATCTGTAAATTCAACCGATCTTGCAGATTTTCCAGCTTCAAATGCGTCCTTCAGCTTTTCCAAAATATCAAATTCAGCTACCGCTTCCTTATCTTTTTGTTTCGCAAGCTTACTCACACGAGTTAAACGCTTTTCAACCGTTTCTAGATCAGCCAAAATCAATTCTAAATTAATCGTTTCAATATCTGACACTGGGTCAACCTTACCTGACACATGTGTAATGTTATCATCAGCAAAAGCTCTCACCACGTGACAGATCGCATCTACTTGACGAATGTGAGAAAGGAATTTATTTCCTAAACCTTCTCCTTTAGATGCACCTTTCACAATACCAGCAATATCAGTGAATTCGAAAGCAGTCGGAACTGTCTTTTTTGGCTGCACTAATTCTGTCAGTTTTTGCAAACGCTCGTCTGGAACTTCTACAATTCCGACGTTTGGATCAATGGTACAGAACGGATAGTTAGCAGACTCCGCTCCAGCCTGTGTAATTGCATTAAATAGCGTTGACTTCCCGACGTTAGGTAAGCCAACAATACCAGCTGTTAAAGCCATTCTTTCATCTCCTCTATATGAAACGTGCTCGTTATACTGCGTAATATGAACCTAGAGCAATTATAAGTAGGTTTACATGAAAAGACAAGCTAACCATCATGCATTTTCAATAGAAGAAACATTACCAAAAAGACTAAATCGGAGCTTTAAAATGAGAAATTGCATCTGTTTCTCTGAACAAAAGACAAATTTCATCAAAAAAGCATGAGGCCTACTTAAGCAGTTGGCTCCTCATGCTTGACGAGAATTTTCTTCATTTTTCGTTCAAAATCTCTTCTTGGGATCATCACGCTGTGCCCACACCCTTCGCATTTAATACGAATATCCATGCCCAAACGAATGACTTTCCACCGATTGGCGCCACATGGATGGGGTTTTTTCATTTCAACGACGTCATGTAACCCAAATGCTTTGTCTGCCATCAGCATTCACCTCTCTTGCTCACTTCATTAAATCTATTGTACAAAAAAACGACGATAGAGAGCAATGCACAAAATAAAGAGCCGCTGTCATGTATCAATCCCGTTCTTTTTTATAGAAAAAACCCTTCTTTTAGATCATTTTATTTGTGACCAATAGTTACTTAAACTCCGCTTTTTTTCAATATTGTCACAAACACTGTAGGTCAAAAGGTTTTTATTGGTAGAACGCTGTGGTTTTTCCATATTTTTTGATTTATGATATCTGCATAAATGTTATGTGAGGGAGCAGGTACGATGGTCAATCGAAAGGATAGATTAACCGACAAAGATTATAAAATCATATCCGATCACGCTGGAAACGCAGAGAATTACCAGCAGAACCATACGATAGAAGTAGGTCAGCATACGCTCACTGTCAACGATTTTCTAAAAATAGATCATCAATTATATGGTTTAACGATGCAGCAGGAACAGTCAGATGAGTTCATTGTCGCGTTTCACTGTCCTCTGCCAAAACAAATGACGGTGACATCGGCACAAGATGTTCAAACGGCTACCCAATCATTGTTAAAAACGGATTATGCCTACCCCATTGAAAGAAAATCCTTAGCCGGAAAGCAAGAACATGTCTTTTTTAAAGGGAAGGAATACATCGAGGACATCTGTCAGAAGCACCCAAATGCAGCCATCTATCTCACTGGACAAGCCCTTGCCGGTGCTGTTTGTGCTTATATTGCGACAGAACAACCAGCTGTCAAAAAAGCCATCACATTCGATAGCCCAAATATATGGAGCAGCTTGGCACCTTCCAATCAGCAAAAAGCAGTAGAAGGAAAATATACCCATGTTCTCACAGAATATATTCAACCCAATCATTATGTAGGTTTACTCAATCGCCATGATCATGGAGTTGGACAAGTCAAGTACACCGTACCGCCCCGGGAGCAGGGATCGGTCCAAGAATCCATAAAATATAAACCAAGAGAAATTGACACCTTTTTAAGATCAGCTTTTGCATCAATGAATATAGAGTGGAACGAATCATTTGATACAAATGCATTTTTAGCTCTCGTTTCAGGAGAGTTTAAAGTAAATGGGTATTCATTCCATTCGAATGGAACCGCTCGTATTTTGGATGAACAGCTTGATCACAATACAAGTTTTACAGCGATGCTTTTACAAGACATCCATTCAGGCCGTGCATATGCACAAAACGGGCTTGAAATTATCATAAAATCCCATTTACTAAAAAATTCATCTTATGATCTACAAAGTATTATTGAACATGAAGTACACACTGTATTTGAGAAAATAGATGGAATTGATGATAGTGTAAAAGATGCCGTCCATCATGTAAAACAAGAACTGAAAGGACTTGTCGGCTTCGGTCACTATGATTTATTAACCCATAGCGATGTAGAAGCACTGTTAGAGGAAGTACGGATGGAGCAGCCGCAATCATCCTTTTATTCTCATGAAAAACAACTGAATGCCTTGTACACCTTGAGAGACTACGAACAAGAACTTTCCACCCTTTCAAGACATATGTACACAATGGGTGATGACTATGCCAAGGCAGATAGACGCCTTGCGATGCAAATGGGTATTCGTTAAGAAAGGAGTCGCCATATGATCAATCAAAATAAACCTCCTAGTGACGCCCAGCGTTTCTTGCAAAATGTGAGTGCCCGCCGCTCCATGTCTGTATTCGAAAGTCAATCTGCACCACAAACACAATCGCAATCACCTGAAGAAATTGCCGCTATTCAGGCCATGCGCAGAGAAGGACAACGAAAAGATTTAAAGCGATTGCTGAAAATGCGGCTTCACGACGAATTGGCAAATACACGCATGCACTTGGAGTACCAATTGTCCAAAACAGAAGACATGATGAACCAGACAACCATTGTCAAACAGCATGTATCCCAGCATTTAAAGGGACAAGCCATCTCAGAAATAGAGGAACGCATGCAGCGTCTCCAGCACATGCCTGTATATGACGATATCAAGGATGCGATTGATTCCATTCTGATAAAATAAACACTTCTCTTTGAAAGAGAGGTGTTTATTTTATTTTATCAGTATAATTTTTAGACCGGAAAAATATCTTTTTACTTAAAATCGGATACAGCATTAAACAGACAAGCAAATAAAGATTGAGCAAGCTGTAAATCGGATACAAGAAAGCAATCAAATCAGCAAATCCAAGAGAGGTTAAAGGTGCCATCAAAAGAA
The DNA here is from genome assembly GCF_038627835.1 of Bacillus sp. FSL M7-0307. Taxonomy (NCBI): domain Bacteria; kingdom Bacillati; phylum Bacillota; class Bacilli; order Caryophanales; family Bacillaceae; genus Bacillus; species Bacillus sp. FSL M7-0307. The sequence goes on from NZ_CP152023.1 coordinate 3,753,261, forward strand.
GCATGATGAATACAATGAACCAGCGGGGCAGTCGTACAAAAGAGAGCATGCGGCTGGATAAACCAAATAATCCTGCAGCGGTTGTTGTATAAATCGCTAAACAAAGAACAATGGTCATAAACACAAACAATGATGTTGGTGCCCCCTCTAATACTGTAAACAAAGGAATCCCCTCTGCTGAAAGACTCCCAGAAATATCAACTAGTATTTCGTTATACACATAAGAAATGACACCAAAAATCAAACCGCTTAATATACTCGCAACCTTGGCCTCTCCAAGCCCTTTCATTTCTTTCCCCACTGAAGACAGCACCGCCACAACAGATAATATATTCAAAGAAGCAAAGACGATACTGGCAGGCCAATTGTATTGCTGGCCAAAATCAATTCTCCACATATGATCATGATTCATATAATAAAAAACAAACGCATAGATGAGCCCCGCCACCAAAATTGGTATAATGAAAGCATTCACAGATAAGAGCCCTTTCACATCCCAGAAAAAAATCATAAATGAGAATAAACAAAATGCACCGATTCCAACCCAAAATGGCACATGATACATCTCAAGTGTCACCCCGCCACCGGCAATCATGACTGTTGTTGTCGTGAATAGATAAAGAACAATTAAAATATCATACACCTTGGCCAGCCAAGGACCTACAAGACGCTCTAACACGGGCACAAAATGATCGGCACGCACCTCATAACTGATTTTTAACACCACATAGGTAGACAGCATAAACATGAGCGTAAACAGTAGAATGGCTAGTCCGCTATCAAGGCCAAAAAACTGCCAAATTTCTTGACCGGAGGCATATCCCGCTCCTATCAAGCTTCCTAAAATTAAAAGCGTCCACCTTGAACCAGCCTTCCACACAATCATCACCTCATAGGTATAGAATTAAGCTTGTTTCCGTATACTGTTACTAACTACTATGACAAGGAAGTGAGACCTATGAATAGCAAGAACGGTCTTTTTTTAAGAAATAGGGTGAAAGAATACGTGTCCCATACGGATACAAATGCCATTCAGCAGCTTAAAAGTATTTTATTCTCGCATCTTCAGAAAGCAGGAAAAAGACCCGTTGCCATCGTCTGCATAGGAACAGACCGCTCAACCGGTGACTCTCTAGGTCCACTTGTAGGAACAAAGCTTTCAGGTCTGGATTTAAAAAAGCTGCATGTATACGGTACTCTCTCTGACCCAGTGCATGCGGTCAATTTAAAGGAAAAGCTCGCTGAAATTGAACAAGCTCATAAACATCCATTTATCGTAGCCGTTGATGCCTGTTTAGGGAGAGTAAAAAGTGTAGGATCGTTTCAAATTGGAGAAGGACCGTTAAAGCCCGGTGCAGGTGTGCAAAAAGAGCTGCCAGAAGTAGGTAATATTCATATTAATGGAATCGTCAACGTGAGCGGTTTTATGGAATACTTCGTTCTTCAAAACACACGTCTTCATCTTGTGATGTCTATGGCCAATACACTTTCTGAAAGTCTATCCCACATTGATCAAATGGATTGGACGAGAGAAAAAAGCCGTTCTCTCTTCACCCCTATTCAAAATATCACGGGAAGAATATAAAAAAGACCATCTCATATCAAGATGGTCATTCCGATGATTCTCTCGTAGAAAGCAATTCAAGGATTCTTTCTAAATCTTCATTTGAGAGAAATTCAATCTCAATTTTCCCTTTTTTCTTCTGTTTCTTGATCGTCACTGAAGTACCAAAGTAATTTTGTAAGAAAGATTCTCTTTCTTTCAACATGCGATCCTTTGGTGCTTCTTTTTTCTTTGTTTCACGTGGAACATTTTCATTTAATTGCTGAACAAGTTTCTCAACCTGACGGACATTTAATCCTTCGTCCACGACCTTCTTTACCAATGGCGCCAGCTTCTTTTTGTTTTTCAAACTAAGCAGCGTGCGTCCATGTCCCATGGATAATGTTCCATCTGCAATCAGCTTCTGTACTTCATCCGGTAATGTTAATAAACGAAGGTGGTTCGCAATATGCGGTCTGCTTTTGCCTAATCGCTTGGCTAATTCCTCCTGAGTCACACTTAAGTGATCTAGTAAGGAGGCATAGGCTTCCGCTTCCTCTAATGGAGATAAATCCTCGCGCTGTAAGTTTTCTAAAAGAGCGATCTCCCTCATCAGTGTTTCTGAAAATTCCCTGACGATCGCAGGAATCGTTGTCAAACCAGCTTGTTGTGCTGCACGGAAACGGCGTTCTCCTGCGACAATGTCATATCCTTTAATCGATTTACGAACAATAATCGGCTGTAAAACACCATGCTGCTGAATCGATTCTTTGAGATCAGACAATGCATCATCATCAAACGTTTTCCTTGGCTGATAAGGGTTCGGGCGCAAATCCTTCAACTTAATTTCTTCGACAGTTTCTTCATTGGAATCCACATTGTTAAATAGTGCATTAATACCCTTTCCAAGACCTTTAGCCATTCGCATCCACTTCCTTTGCTAAGTCTAAATAGACATCTGCACCTCTTGAACGTGGATCATACAAGATAATAGGTTTCCCATGACTAGGCGCTTCACTTAGTCTCACATTTCTCGGAATCACGGTCTGATAGACTTTATCTCTAAAGTATTTTTTTACTTCTTCGATGACTTGGATTCCAAGATTTGTTCTTGCATCAAGCATTGTCAGTAAGACACCTTCAATGGCAAGGTCGGTATTTAGATGTTTCTGCACAAGACGAACCGTATTCAACAATTGACTCAATCCTTCAAGCGCATAATATTCACACTGAACCGGTATTAAAACAGAATCGGATGCAGTTAACGCATTAATCGTCAGTAATCCAAGCGATGGCGGGCAGTCAATAATCATATAATCATAATTTTGCTTCACAGATTCAAGTGCTCTTTTCAGCCTCACTTCACGTGAGATCGTAGGCACAAGCTCAATTTCCGCCCCTGCAAGCTGTATCGTCGCAGGAATGACATCAAGATTTTCGACCTCTGTCGTCTTAATCACATCAAGTACATCTGCATCGTCTACTAAAATATCGTACACGCACTTCTCTACATCGGCCTTCTCAATCCCAATACCACTCGTGGCATTTCCCTGCGGATCAATATCAACTAACAACACTCGTTTTCCTATGTATGCTAAACACGCACCCAAATTAACAGAAGTTGTCGTCTTCCCAACGCCGCCCTTCTGGTTGGTAATCGCTATGATTTTCCCCACGATGTCACCCACTTTCAACTTAACAAGTTTCTCATTCATTCATACTTCCTATTCTATCAAAAAAAGTATGAAACGTTTGCTTTTTTTGTTTCTCCACTATAAATTCGTGAATGAATCTGTGTTTCCGTACATGGATAGATGCATAAAAATACGTTTTAAAAGTATATTAATATATCTTTTTGAAGAAAATAACGAGACAAAAAACCCCCACTTTTATAAAAGTGAGGGAGATACAATCAAAAGTTTAGCCCGCCAATTTTTCGGCCTTCACTTACAATGACTTTAGGTGTCACTGTTTTATAGTTCTTCTTTTTCAAAAAACCATAGGGTGCTTTAATGGTAAATGTGGCATGTCCAACAGCGTCCCCGGTTTTCGCGTAAGCCTGCCATACAATCTTTGAACAATAAGTAGGGTCCAAGGATTGAATAGACATAGTGATCGAATATCGAGCCTTCGGATGGTCTTTCACGTAATCATGCGCCCAATCCCCTGCTAAATCTGCCTTTTCCTGATGATTAATCCGAATCACCTTTGTATTGGCACTATAGCGAAACCAGCTTTGAATGGAATCAATATTTGGATGCTGCCGGAACCCAGGAATGGATGCATAGCTTTTCTCATTAATGACGATGCCTGCATGACCAATTAAACCATTCAAAGCACCAGTGCTCGTCACCAATATATCCCCTTTTTGAGGCATAATATCGGTTCCAGGATACGGTTTACCAAAAAGATGGCGAATGGTATTCGGCCTTTCATCTGTTACCATTTCATCCTGTTTGTTTTGCCTTAAACCATAGTTCTCCAAATCATCATCAGCTGTGATCACATCGATCGCATCATCCTGAGACGCTTGCTCTTGATTTAATTGTTGAACCGTTACATCTGTCGAAACCACACCTTGTTTCTTCAGAGTACTCAGTTCTTCTTTCGTAATCGTTTCTTCCGCTGAATGAGTATCATGATTCGTTGACGTGCTCACAGCAAACACAGTCGTTTCATTTGAAAAAAGAGAAAAAGAGATTAGTAAATAACAGATAATAGCAAAAATAGTCTTTTTCATTTTCATCGGTTATATGTCACCTCCCTTCTACTATGAAAATCATATTTTACCAATTAATTAATAATAAGTAAATATCATGAATTGAAGGGAGAGAAAGACAAAAAAGCTGACGAGTAATGCTCATCAGCTTCTTTCTATTTAGGAATTCGAATCGTTAATTGGATATATTCCTCAAATTCTTCTTCCTCGGTATTTATTTTAAGTCCGCTGTCTTCTACCATATGGAGAGACTGACGAATGGTATTCATCGCAATTCGCGTATCTCGGCTAAACGCCTTACGTTTCGGCTTCGGTTTGCGATCTGTTTTTTGTTCAAGCATCTTCACTACACGCTCTTCAGTCTGTTTCACATTCAGCTGCTTTTCGATGATTTCCTGCAACAGCGTGATCTGTAATTCTGGCAACTTTAGAGGTACAAGTGAACGGGCATGCCTCTCAGAGATTTTTTTCTCCAAAATGGCTTGCTGTACCTCTTCAGGCAACTTTAAAAGTCTTAGTTTGTTTGCAACAGTCGATTGTCCCTTACCTAAACGCTGAGCAAGCGCTTCTTGCGTTAAATCATGAAGCTCTAAAAGACGTGCATAAGCATGAGCCTCTTCAATTGAAGACAGCTCTTCTCTTTGCAAATTTTCAATCAATGCCACAGATGCCGTTTCCGTATCAGTAAAATCTTTTATAATAGCGGGGATTTTCTCCCATTGAAGAGTTTGTACCGCTCTCCAACGTCTTTCGCCGGCGATCAGTTCATATTTTCCTTCTTCTTCTGTTGGTCTAACAACAATCGGTTGAATAATGCCATGGGTATGAATGGTTGTGGCCAGCTCTTGTATCTTTTCTTCTGAAAAAATGGTGCGTGGCTGAAAACGGTTAGGCATAATTGTGTCGACCGGGAGCTCCTGTATCTCTTCCTTTAATGTTTCATGCTCAGCAATCTCTGCCTCTATTTCGGTATCACGCTCAGGATGTTCTTTGTCACCAAGCCCGAAGAAGCGTGAGAGTGAATGCTTCATGAACCTACACCACCTTTAAAAACTACCTTTTTATAATTCTATTTTCTCATGTTTTTTCCTTCTGTAAAATCATAAATATTGAAGAAAAACCGACCTTTTACATGATCAACCCTCTATTGGTGATTTATTAGGTGTTCCTGGTTTTCTAGGATATTTTTTTGGTGTTTGTTTTTTCTTTTCAATGACAATGATGTTCCGTTCGCTTTCTTCTAAAGGAAGAACAAAGGAATGCTTTTCAACAACCTCTCCTCCGAGGACAGTGACGGCTTTTTTTCCTGCTTGCATCTCTTCATCTGCAGCAGATGCTTTTAATGCAACAAACAAACCTTCCTTTTTCACAAGCGGCAGGCATAGTTCGCTTAAGACAGATAAGCGCGCAACTGCTCTAGCGGTGACAAGGTCATAGCTTTCACGTTGATCTTTACGTTGTCCAAAGGTCTCCGCACGATCATGATAAAAAGTAGTATCTTGTAAGTTTAACCCTTTTGCTAACTCATTGAGAAACGTAATGCGTTTCTGGAGAGAATCAACAATGGTCACATGTAGATGAGGGAAACAAATTTTAAGAGGAATGCTTGGAAAACCAGCACCAGCTCCAATATCACAAATTGTTGTCACATTGTGAAAATCAATAAAAAATGCTGCTGATATCGAGTCATAAAAATGCTTTAAATATACTTCTTCCTTTTCTGTAATGGACGTTAAATTCATCTTCTCGTTCCATTCTACAAGCATATGGAAGTAAGTTTCAAATTGTTCAAGCTGCACTGGAGAAAGAGTGATCCCTTTCTCCTCTAGTGCTACTGTAAATTGTTCAATGTTCATGCCGACATCCTTTCTACTCTGCTATCTTCGCAATACGTCCCTGCTCCAAATACACTAAAAGGATAGAAATATCAGCAGGGTTAACGCCTGAAATACGAGAAGCCTGTGCAACAGAAAGCGGTCGGACTTCTTTTAGCTTTTGCTTCGCTTCAGTTGCAATCCCTTTGATGGCATCATAATCGATTCGATCCGGAATCTTTTTGTTTTCCATCTTTTTCAGCTTTTCAACTTGTTGGAGCGACTTTTCGATATAACCTTCATATTTAATTTGAATCTCTACCTGTTCACACACATCAGCAGGAAGCGGTGTGTCAGCAGGAGCTAGTTTCACAACAGATTCATAGTTCATCTCTGGGCGCTTCATCAGATCACTAGCGCGAATACCGTCCTTCAATTCACTTCCACCAAGTGAACGAATATATTCCTGTGTCTCTACTGTAGGTTTAATAATGACAGAATATAAACGTTTTTTCTCTGCTTCAATGGCCTCTTTTTTCTGTGTGAATGCTTGGAATCTCTCTTCAGAAATTAAACCAATGTTATATCCAAGTTCCGTTAATCTTAAATCAGCATTGTCATGACGCAGAAGTAAGCGGTACTCTGCACGAGAAGTTAAGAGACGGTAAGGTTCATTTGTACCCTTCGTGACAAGATCATCAATGAGAACACCGATATATGCATCAGATCGGCTTAAAATGACTTCTTCTTTACCCAATGCTTTTCTTCCTGCATTGATACCTGCCATAATTCCTTGACCTGCTGCTTCCTCATAACCAGAGGTACCATTAATTTGGCCAGCTGTATATAATCCAGAAATTTTCTTCGTCTCAAGTGTCGGCCACAATTGTGTAGGCACAATCGCATCATACTCAATGGCATAACCCGCTCGCATCATTTGTACATTTTCAAGCCCTGGAATGGTTGACAGCATTCGCTGCTGTACATCCTCTGGCAGACTTGTAGATAAACCTTGAACATACACTTCTTGCGTATTACGGCCTTCTGGCTCTAAGAAAATTTGATGTCTCGGTTTATCATTAAAACGAACCACCTTATCCTCAATAGACGGGCAGTATCTAGGACCTGTTCCTTTAATCATACCTGAATACATAGGAGAACGGTGAAGATTCTCATCAATAATTTGATGAGTCTCTAAACTAGTGTATGTTAACCAGCATGGTAATTGATCTGTAATATATTCCACAGTTTCATAAGAAAACGCACGTGGTACATCATCACCTGGTTGAATTTCTGTCTTACTATAATCAATCGAGTGACTGTTTACTCGAGGTGGTGTCCCAGTTTTAAAGCGAACCAAATCGAATCCTAATTCTGCTAGATGATCCGATAATTTAATGGAAGGCTGCTGATTATTAGGACCGCTTGAATAAGAAAGATCACCTAAAATAATGCGGCCTTTTAAGAAAGTACCAGTCGTTAGAACAACAGACTTCGCGCGATAATTTGCACCTGTTTGAGTCACGACACCTTTACATTCATCATCTTCTACAATTAAATGATCTACCATCCCTTGCAGCATTGTTAGGTTTGGTTCATTTTCCATTGTTTTTTTCATTTCGTGCTGATATTGAAACTTATCTGCTTGCGCTCTTAACGCACGGACAGCAGGTCCTTTCCCAGTATTCAGCATACGCATTTGAATATGCGTCTTATCTATATTTCGTGCCATTTCTCCGCCTAGCGCATCAATTTCTCTGACGACAATCCCTTTAGCGGGACCCCCTACGGACGGATTACATGGCATAAAAGCAACCATATCTAGATTGATGGTCAATACAAGTGTTTTGGCGCCCTGTCTTGCAGAAGCAAGAGCAGCCTCAACACCAGCATGACCGGCACCGACGACGATTACATCATATTGGCCAGCTTCATAACCCATTTCTTTTGTTCCTCCCTTTACTTTCCTAAACAGAATTGAGAGAATAACTGATCGATTAAGCTTTCATGAACAGCATCCCCAATAATTTCACCTAGCTGCTCCCAGCAGCGTGTTAAATCTATTTGAACGATGTCGATCGGTACATCCATTTCAATTCCTTCTAGAGCATCCTCAATCGATTGTTTTGCTTCTTGAAGGAGCGCAATATGCCTAGTATTGCTCACATACGTTAAATCTCCACTTTCAATTGAGCCAGTGAAGAATAAAGATTGAATGGCCAATTCAAGCTCATCAATCCCTTTTTCTTGTAATAAAGATGTTGTCACGACTGGACGATCTTTCGCTAACTCTTTTACTTTTTCTACATCAAGTTTAGGCTCAAGATCAGTCTTATTGACAATCACAATAATATCCATACCTGAGACAGCCTCAAATAGCTTAATATCTTCCTCAGATAACTCTTCACTATAATTGAGCACAAGTAAAATCAGGTCAGCTTCTTTTAAGACCTGTCTTGATCGTTCGACCCCAATACGCTCAACAATGTCTTCAGTCTCACGTATACCCGCAGTATCTACTAAACGGAGCGGTACTCCTCTTACATTCACATATTCCTCGATGACATCTCTGGTTGTTCCAGGAATATCGGTCACAATCGCCTTTGTTTCCTGAACAAGACTATTTAATAAGGAAGACTTCCCAACATTTGGCCTTCCAATAATAACAGTAGATAAGCCCTCACGTAGGATTTTCCCCTGCTGTGAAGTCGTTAGAAGCGATTCAATTTCCTTTTTCACAGATGTCGCCTTCTCAACTAAGACTCGATGTGTCATTTCTTCAACATCGTCATACTCTGGATAATCAATATTCACTTCTACATGGGCAAGTGTCTCCAATATCTCACCACGAAGACGTTTAATCAAACCGGAGAGACGTCCCTCCATTTGAGTAATTGCGACATTCATCGCACGGTCAGTCTTTGCACGAATCAAGTCCATTACGGCTTCTGCTTGTGACAAGTCGATTCTTCCATTTAGGAAAGCACGTTTTGTAAACTCACCTGGCTCCGCTAATCTCGCTCCTTCTTTTAAAGCAAGCTGCAAGACTTTATTGACCGTGACAATTCCGCCATGGCAGTTAATCTCAATAACGTCTTCTCTCGTAAATGTTTTTGGCGCTCTTAATACAGACACCATGACCTCTTCTATCACTTGCTCGGTACTTGAATCTACAATATGACCATAATGAATTGTATGAGAATCCACTGATACAAGTTTTTTCTCCTTAGGCCCCTTATACATGCGATCAGCAATCTGAACTGCATCAGGCCCGCTTAAACGTATAATGGCAATTGCCCCTTCACCCATTGGTGTAGAAATTGCTGCAATTGTATCCACCGCTCATTCACCTCTTTCTCTATTCAATAGACAGTCTTATATCTATTAAATGGACGTTGTCCATCTCTATATCAAAAACGCTTAATCCAAAATTTAAAGATACCACAAATGCATGCGAAGCGAAAGTAGCCCACATTAAATTATCCACAGTTTTGCACCCTGTCTATTTTAACACTTAACTTATCCACATGTGAATAACGACGTTCTAAACTTGTCTTCACATCTTACACCTAAATCCAATAAATTAAAACGCCCTTCTCCCTTTGCAACTAAGGGAAAATGACGTTTTCGATCTAAATAACACAATAACCTTTTAGAAATAAAGGAGGAATCTACTATTAAAAGGTAATTTTTCAATAAAAAAAGACTAAAATCCAGCTTTGCTGAATCTTAGCCTTTCTGCTATTTTTTATAAAGCACCACAACATGACGCTTGGTGCCCGTATCTTCAGATGCCGTGGCAAGTTCTTTAGAAAATGCTGCAATCGTATCATGAACGACTTTTCGTTCATTCGAAGGCATCGGTTCTAAATGAACCTTTCTCTTCGTTTTTAAAACACGGTTTGCCGTTTTGATTGCGTATTGTTCAAGTGCTTCTTGTCGTTTCTTCCTATAATCTCCAATATCAATTGTAATATGATGATACTGATCAGAATAACGATTAAACACTAACTGCACCAAGGTTTCTAAAGAGTACAGTGTTTGTCCTCTTTTTCCAATCATTAATGAAGTTTTGTCTCCATTAATGTGAAAAGAGATCTTTTTCGTTTCTTTTTTCGAAACAATGTTTGCTTTAGGATCAATTGATTTAACAATTTTATCTAAATACTGTGTTGCTAATTTGAGCGCATCTCGCTTTTCTACTAACTTGACAACAGCTTGTCTTTTACCAAATAATCCTAAAAACCCTTTGTTTCCTTCATCTACTATTGTGATATCTACTTCTTCTTGTAGTAGTTGAATTTGTTTCAGTCCGGAATCTACTGCTTCTTCGACTGTGCGACCGACAGCAGTTATTTCCTTCATTTTTTGTTCCCGCCAGCTTTTTCTTTTGTATCAACTTTTACTTGAGGTGTTTTAATGACCAAAGTTTGAATGATCATGAAAATGTTACCTACAACCCAGTACAGTGAAAGTGCCGCTGGGAAACTGATTGCAAATACAATGATCATAATCGGCATCACCCAAAGCATAATCGCCATTTGAGGGTTGTCCGAAGGATTTCCAGCCATCATTAGCTTCTGCTGAATAAAAGTAGCTACACCTGCAATAATCGGTAACAGGAATAATGGATCTGGACTGCCTAAGTCAAACCATAAAAAAGTATGTTTCTTGATTTCAGCTGTTCTCATGATCGCATGATAAAAACCAATTAAGATTGGCATTTGAATTAAGATTGGGAAACACCCTGCTAATGGATTTACACCATTCTTTTGGAAAAGAGCCATTGTTTCCTGTTGAAGCTGCTGCTGTGTTTTTTGATCTTTTGAACTATATTTTTCACGAAGCTTCTTTAGTTCTGGCTGAAGTGCTTGCATTGCTTTTGTACTTCTTAATTGTTTAATCATTAATGGTAAAATAAGCAAACGAATTAAAAGAGTTACGATAATAATCGCTACACCATAGTTTTCACCAGTTAAGTTTGCCATGTAAGTGATTAATTGAGATAGCGGGTATACAATGTAAGAATTCCAGAATCCCTTACTATCTGATGTGATTGGTTCATTGATTTGTGTACATCCTGCCAATAGAACCAACACGCCAATCAAGCTAAATATTAGTAATAATCGCCTTTTCAACAAGATTCCTCCCATTACTTCAAACTTTATTTAAGTTGGAATTGATTACGAAAGTGACTCACCTAATCAGTATGGTAACATTTTTTCATTACAAAGTGGTGGTTTCATTTTAATTCACTAGATGAAGGAAGCGCTTTTAAAAATTGATTCAACGAAAGTTTCTATTACGAAGACTTTTTCGGTTGTTGTTGATAAACAGCGGATTTTCTAAATAAATGCTGGAGAGACTTCTTTGTTTCTTCAAAGGTCAATTCGCTTGCTGGTTTTCGTGCGATAACAATGTAGTCTTTTTCTTGCTTTAGCTTATGACCTTCCTCTAAGAACACCTGACGGATCAGTCGTTTAATCCGGTTTCTTATCACTGCATTCCCTATCTTTTTACTGACAGACAATCCTAAACGCAGTTCTTCTTGATTTGGTTGGTCCAGCTGATAAATGACGAATTGGCGATTAGCCATTGATTGACCTTTTTTGAATACTGTTTGAAACTCTTCATTTTTTTTTAGCCTGTTTCGCTTCTTCATGTTTTCTTCCACTCCGATAAAAACTGACAGTTCATTTACGATTTTATGTAAAAAAGACCACTGACATTATTCAGTGGCCTAAGCTGATAATTTTTTTCTACCTTTGCTGCGGCGTCGCTTTAAAACTAGACGTCCGTTTTTAGAACTCATACGGCTGCGGAAGCCATGAACTTTACTACGCTTACGGTTATTTGGTTGAAACGTTCTTTTCATTTATGACACCTCCCTGAGGAATAGCTGTTTAAGACAGTCTAACTCATTATATTTGTGTAACCCATCGATTGTCAATATCAATGATAAAACTCTTATTATCAACCTTATAAGCATAACACAAGTTATCAAGTGAAGAAACCTTCTTTTTTAGTTTCCAGCATTTTATTCTTTTTTTCCTTCAAAAAAACCTTCAAAACAAGGTTGTGGATATTTTTCCGGCATATTTTGACTATCCACATCCATTATCGACATTTTTTTCACACAAATAACCTATGTGGATAATTATTTTTCAACAGGATGTAAAGTGTGTGGATAAGTTTGTGACACCCATTGCACCATCTTGTTTATTTTGATATTATATTTGTGTTTTAACTCTTAATTACTTATCTGGCCTATTTATCTTATCCACAATTTGTGGATAACCTGTGGAAAGTTATTGCACAGCTTGTTGAATTGTTTATCCACAACCTGTGTAATTTGTCGAAAAGACGTTTTTCTACTATATTAATTGTTTTCAACAAAGTATGTGCACGAATGGTGATGACCATTTGCTCTTTTTCGTGTTCTATAACAGTTTGATACTGGTCATTTTAAAAAGAAAAGGAGGGGGGAGAAGCCTT